>NZNS01000011.1 GCA_002694985.1 Parvibaculum sp.
AAGAGCTATGGACGGCATCTGCCCCTCCCTTTCACGGTTCGCGCGGAGTCCGCCAGATGCTCCGTTTTTCGTTCCGTCCTGCGTTCCCTTTTTAAGGGCAACTGCGGAAAGTGAGCGGATTTCAGGAACCTCCCGCGCACGCCTCTCTGCAGGGGACGGCACCATGTTTTCCTCGTCCAAAACGTCATGCCTCTTTTCACTCCGGCCCCGAACGGACACCGGGATTAGCCCATAACCGACAGGAACCGTGCCCTTCCCGTCTGTTCCGCCTCCAGGCGCGCACCCCGCGCCGTCTTCGTCTTGCTTAATCAGCTCTGAACCCAGGGAAGGTTCGCCGCCTTCCATCCGTTACGGCCGCCGCGATGGCGCGCCGCATCGAGATCTCCCTCGAAACCGCCTTCAATGTTGAAGCAGTTGGAAAAACCCGACTGCGACATGGCAATCGCCGCTGCCTTGCTGCGCGCGCCGGAGCGGCACAGGAAAAAAACCGGCGCTTCCCGCCGCGCTGTACCGAGCATCGCGGCGAGGTCCGCCGCGAAGCCCG
Source organism: Parvibaculum sp. (assembly GCA_002694985.1). Taxonomy (GTDB): domain Bacteria; phylum Pseudomonadota; class Alphaproteobacteria; order Parvibaculales; family Parvibaculaceae; genus Parvibaculum. Next base: position 545 of record NZNS01000011.1, read on the forward strand.
CATTCTGCGCCATGGTCGGAAATTGCTGCCACTCCATGAGGACCGGCTCCTTGCCGACATCGGACAGGTCCGGCACGCCGACGAAGGACCATTCGGCCCGCGTGCGCACGTCGACAAGGACGGCATCAGGCCGGGTGGAAAGGACGCGCCAGGCCTCTTCAGGCGTCACGTCTCCTGCATAGTTGTCCGGGCGATCGCCGATGATCGCAGGACCCTGATCGTTTTCGGATTTCCCCGGCATTAAATGACCCGCCGCTCGAATGTCTGACCCCAACCCACCGCCAGGCTCCCCAGCCCGGCTCCAGACACGTCTGCCCGACGGGGGTCATAACCGAATCCCCCCGGCTCGTCACTCACGTTCTGTCTGGATACTTTATTTTCGCTCTGCGCGAAGAAACCAATACTGTATTCGATAAAATTTTACTTTAAAAACACAGTATTCAGTGCCTCCGCTGAGGTTGTTAAACATACCGGCAGGGGCTGGCGTAAGCAAGCGGAAGAATCACCTTCATGACAATTTTTTATCCTGTGTGGCGCGTCTCGCGCACCCAATATGCAGTGGTGACCGCAATGCAAACATACACGCCGGCGCGCAAGTCCATCGCACAAAACAACTTTCCATTTTTGCGTTGTCGCACTGCGCAGTGTGTGCGTTTGCGCCGCAAATAAAATTGCGCGGCAACGCAGACAACAAAAAACCCGCACTCGAAAAGCGCGGGCTTTCTATTTTTCACATCTCGCGAAAGACCGACATTCAATTATCGGCCGTCACGAGAAATGCCTGTCAGGCAAGCGCTTTTACGCGCTGCGCAAAACGCGACACCTTGCGCGAGGCAGTGTTCTTGTGGATCACGCCCTTCTGCGCGGCGCGCATGATCTCGGGCTGTGCTGCGCGAAGCGCTTCTTCGGCTGCGTTCTTGTCGCCGCTCGCGAGTGCTTCCTCGACCTTGCGGACGAAGCTGCGCATGCGGCTGCGGCGGTCACGGTTGACTGCCGACTTCTTTGCAATCACGCGGACTGCCTTCTTTGCGGACTTCGTGTTCGCCATCGATCTTCGGACCTTATGTCAGCGCGATGTCCCGGGCATATCCCGAGGTGGCACGCGAAAATCTGTTTGAAGAAAAGGCGGCCCGCGCAAAAACGCGAGCCGACCCCTCGAAAGCGGGCGTTATACGCGCCCCCCCGGCATTCGTCAACCGGCGATCAGGCTCCCGCAACCGCGGCAAAAAGGCCCGGTTTACGGGGCTTTTTAATGATTGCGGAACTTAACGATTGCGGAATTGGGGCTTCCGCTTCTCGACAAAGGCGGCCATGCCTTCGGTCTGGTCCTCGGTCGCGAACATGGAATGGAACAGCCGCCGCTCGAAGCGGACACCCTCCGAAAGAGTGGTCTCGTAGGAGCGGTTGACGCTTTCCTTGGTCATCATGGCGATGGGAAGCGACATTTCCGCAATCGCCTGGGCCGTTTTCATAACCTCGGCCATAAGATCGTCCACGGGCACGACGCGGCTGACGAGGCCGGAACGCTCGGCCTCCTCTGCATCCATCATGCGGCCGGTGAGGCACATTTCCATCGCTTTCGACTTGCCGACGAAGCGCGTCAGGCGCTGTGTGCCGCCCGCGCCCGGCATGACCCCGAGCTTGATCTCGGGCTGGCCGAACTTCGCATTGTCGGCGGCGATGATGAAGTCGCACATCATGGCAAGCTCGCAGCCGCCGCCCAGCGCGTAGCCCGCGACAGCGGCGATGACCGGCTTGCGGCAACGCGTGGGGCGTTCCCAGTTCGCAGTGATAAAATCTTCCTTGTAGACGTCCATGTAGGATTTCGGCTGCATCTCCTTGATGTCGGCGCCGGCGGCGAAAGCCTTCGCCGAGCCGGTAATGACGATGCAATGCACGTCGTCGTCGGCTTCATAATCGTCGAGTGCCGCCGTCATCTCGTCCATCAGCGCCTTGTTGAGCGCATTCAGCGCATCCGGGCGATCAAGCGTGACGATGCCGACGGCACCTTTCTTCTCGACCAGAATGTTCTGGTAGGCCATGCGTCTCTCCTCTTGCATGTCTTGTGGCTGGCAGGTGCTTCAACCACGGCAGCCCCATCGCTGCCGCCCGGCCGGAGCCCTACATGGGTTCGATGGAAAAGCGGACTTCGGTGTGCGATGGCGAGACGGGCACAATCTGGATTTCCAGCTGTTCGCTTTCGCGGCGGAAGATCAGCAGCTCGCCGATGAGTTCATATTGTTCCGCGCGCGTCCAGCCGAGCTGAGGCAGGGTATTCACATAGAAAGCACGCACCTCGGCGGGCGCGACATCGCCCTCGGCAACGCTGCGCACGATGCGGCCGGAGGGCTTGTCGAAGATGATGCCGCCATCGCCGGTTTCGGCGAGACCCTCCATCAATGGCATGTCCTCCACGGCATCGAGATAGCTGTCACCGGCGATGGCCGTCCGGGGCATGAAAAGAAGCGCGGCGAGCAACGCGAGCGCGAGACCTCTTTTGCCGATCCGGTTCTTGCTGGCGGTCATTGGCTTCCTCTTTTTCGCGGGCTCTTTTTCGCGGGCTCTTTTTCGTGCCCATCATCATTGTCGCTGGCATCATTATCGCTGGCAGGCCGGGCAATAGAAGGTCGAACGCCCGGACTGCACGATGCGCTTCACGGTACCGCCACAGCCGGGCTTTGAACAGGCTTGGCCTTCGCGGTCATAGACTGAAAAGGCATGCTGAAAATAGCCGAGTTCGCCATCGGTATGGGCATAGTCGCGCAAGGTCGAGCCGCCTGCGGCAATCGCATCGCTCAGAACGGAACGGATGGCAGCGGCAAGGCGCTCGCTTCTGACCGGTCCCGCGACGGAAGCCGCGCTGCGGTTGGGCGAAATTCCGGCACGCCAGAGCGCTTCGCAGACATAGATATTGCCGAGCCCGGCAACCGTGCGCTGATCGAGCAGTGCCGCCTTTATGGGTGTGCGCCGCCCTTTCAGTCGCTCGGCCAGGACGACGGCGGAGAAGCCATTACCAAGCGGTTCGGGCCCCAGGGCGGCGAGATGCGCGCTGGCGTCAAGCTCCGCGCCCGCGACGAGATCCATGAAGCCGAAGCGGCGATGATCGGCATAGACGATACGGGTTCCATCCTCCATGTCGAAGACGATGTGATCATGGCGTTCGGCGCCGGGCATACCGCGATGAAAGAGGCCGGGACGGCGCGCGCCTTCCGGCCCGTGAATAGTGAAGCGGCCCGACATGCCGAGATGCATGATGAGGACTTCCTCGCCGATGGACGGCGATACAGGCTCCATATGGACGAGGATATATTTCGCCCGGCGGTCGAGGCGCGACACAAGACGGCCCGTCAGGCGCTCGGCAAAGCGTTCCGGCAAGGGGAAGCGCAGATCCGGCCTGCGCTGCGTGACATGCACGATCCGCCTGCCCTCGAGCGCGGGCGCGAGGCCGCGGCGGACGGTTTCGACTTCTGGCAGTTCGGGCATGAGGTCTCGCTATCTTCGGAAGGGGATGAAAGTAGCGCCCCTCGGGGCGGCGCGCCACGACCCAATAGCGCAGCGGGAGGCAGTTCCGCCTGCCCGGAAAACCGTCTATGGTCCACCGCATGAATGCAGATACAAAAAAGCAGGAAACCGGCGGCTCCGCAGGCGAAACCCATTTCGGCTTCCGGACTGTCCCGGAGAGCGAAAAGGCCGGGCTCGTCCACGATGTGTTCGAGCGGGTGGCGGAACGCTACGACCTCATGAACGACCTCATGTCGGGCGGACTGCACCGGGCGTGGAAGCAGGCCATGATCGACTGGCTGAATCCGCCGCGAAGCGCACGGCCCTTTCACCTGATCGACGTGGCGGGCGGGACCGGCGATATCGCCTTCCGGTTTCTGGAACGCGCCGGCGAGGGCGCGCAGGTGACGGTCTGCGACATCAACCGGCACATGCTGGGCGTCGGCAAGACACGCGCGGAAGCCAAGGCTTTCGAGGGGCGTGTGGAATTTGCCTGCGGCGATGCCGAGATGCTGCCCTTCCCCGACCGTTCCTTCGATGCCTATACGATCGCTTTCGGCATCAGGAACGTGACGCATATCGACCGGGCGCTGAAAGATGCCTATCGCGTGCTGAAGCCGGGCGGACGCTTTCTCTGTCTCGAATTCAGCCATGTCGCCGTGCCGGTCATCGATCAGGTTTATGACGCCTATAGCTTCTCCGCCATTCCGGCGATGGGCAAATGGGTGACGGGCGACGGCGCGCCTTACCAGTATCTCGTCGAGAGCATTCGCCGTTTTCCCGATCAGGAAAAATTCAAGCGCATGATCGAGGATGCGGGCTTCGGCAATGTGAGCTACCGCAATCTCGTCGGCGGCGTTGCGGCGCTGCATTCCGGCTGGCGGCTCTGACATGTTGCGCAGCATTCGCTCATTCGCGCGGCTGATGCGCGCGGCTCGCGTGCTTGGACGGCATGACGCGCTTTTCCCGCTCGAACTGCGCGAGGAAATGCCGCCGCTGCTGCTGGCGCTGATGCCGCTTGCGAAAGTGAAACTTCCCTGGGAGCGCGCACCCGAAGAAGCGGCGGGACAGGAAAGTGCCGATGCGGGCGAGCGGCTTGCGACGGCGCTGGCCGCGCTGGGCCCGGCCTATATCAAGCTCGGACAATTTCTGGCGACGCGGCCCGACATTATCGGGCCGGACCTCGCCAAGGATCTCACCTTCCTGCAAGACAAACTGCCGCCTTTCCCGATGGAAGAAGCGCGCGCGCTGATCGAGGAAGGCCTGGGCAAACCCGTCGACGAATTGTTCAGCTATCTCAGTGAACCGATTGCGGCGGCTTCCATCGCGCAGGTGCATCGCGGGCGGACGCGAGCCGAAAGCGATATTTCCGAAGATGACGGTGTGCCTGACGGCGGGGCCGAAGGCCATATGGGAGAAGGCCGGGATGTCGCCGTGAAGGTGCTGCGGCCCGGCATCGAGAAACGCTTCAACGACGATCTCGACAGTTTCTTCTGGGCGGCAGAATTGATCGACCGTCATTACGCGCCCGCACGCCGGCTTCGTCCCATCGAGACCGTGGAGACGCTTGCCGACAGCGTGAAGCTCGAAATGGATCTTCGTCTGGAAGCCGCCGCGATGTCGGAGATGGCGGAGAATATCGCGAATGACTCAGGCTTCCGCGTGCCGCAGATCGACTGGGAGCGGACGTCGGAACGTGTGATGACGATGGAGTGGATCGAGGGCATTCCCGCTTCCGACCGTGCCGCGCTCGTTGCCGCCGGGCACGACATGAAGCGTCTCGGCACACAGGTGATCCAGTCCTTCCTGCTGCATGCGATGCGCGACGGCTTTTTTCATGCCGACATGCATCAGGGAAACCTCTTCGTCGATGCTGACGGCAATATCGTCGCGGTCGATTTCGGCATCATGGGACGGATCGGGCCGAACGAGCGGCGTTTCATGGCCGAAATTCTCTACGGGCTCGTCACACGCGATTATGTGCGTGTCGCCGAAATCCATTTCGAAGCCGGATATGTGCCGGGCACGAAGAGCAAATATGCCTTCGCGCAGGCGCTGCGTTCGGTCGCCGAGCCGATCTTCGGGCGGCCCGCGCGCGAGGTCTCGATGGGCAAGCTGCTCGCGCAGCTTTTCCAGGTGACGGAACAATTCGACATGCGGACGCGGCCCGAACTCATTCTGCTGCAAAAGACGATGGTTGTGGTGGAAGGCGTTGCGCGGGACTTCGACCCCGATCACAACATCTGGGAAAGCGCCGAACCGACGTTGAGAGCCTGGATGGTGGAGCGCATGGCGCCGGAAGCGCGCATAGAAGAGGCGGCGGCAGGCGCGATGCAGCTTGGCCGCATGATGAGCCATCTGCCCGACGCACTCGACCGGGTGGAGCGCACGGCACGGCTTCTCGCCGAAAGCGTGGACGAGGAAGGGGTGCGGATTCACCCCTCATCCGCCGAGCGGATTGCCGAGGCCCAGGAGCGGCGGGAACGCAGATCGCCCCTGCTCTGGCTCGCCATCGGGGCTCTTGGTGCGCTTCTTATCGTTAACCTGTTGTAGAAAAACAGGTTTTTAATCCAATTCCTTTATTTGCGCGGCTCACGATTTGATCTACAAATCGCCGGCGTGAATATTTATATTTTCACATGAATGGCGGCAAAACTTTCTGGCGCCACGTGCAGTGCGGGAGATCAGATTGGCTGAGAGCATCCTCAATGGCCGGCGTGTGCTGCTGATCATCGGCGGCGGCATTGCGGCCTACAAGTGCCTCGAACTGATCCGGCGTCTCAAGGAGCGCGGCGCGAACGTGCGCGCGATCCTGACGGACGCCGCGCAGCAATTCGTGACGCCGCTTTCCGTTTCGAGCCTCACCGGCGACAAGGCCTATACCGATCTCTTCAGCCTGACGGATGAAGCGGAGATGGGGCATATCGAGCTGTCGCGCGATGCCGATCTTCTCGTCGTTGCGCCCGCGACCGCCGACCTGATGGCGAAGATGGCGAACGGGCTCGCGAACGACCTTGCAAGCACGGCGCTTCTGGCAACCGACAAGAAGGTGCTGGTCGCGCCCGCGATGAATGTACGCATGTGGACGCATCGCGCGACGCAGCGCAACGTCGAGACGCTGATGGCGGATGGCGTCGATTTCGTGGGGCCGAACGAAGGCGACATGGCCTGCGGCGAATTTGGACCGGGACGCATGGCCGAACCCGCCGAAATTCTCGCTGCCATCGAAAATCATTTTACCGAACTTGCCTATCCCGGCGGCGGGCCGCTCAAGGGCAAGCGCGTCCTCATCACATCCGGTCCGACGCATGAGCCGATCGATCCGGTGCGCTATCTCGCGAACCGCTCCTCCGGCAAGCAGGGCTACGCCATCGCGCAGGCCTTGGCGCGGCTCGGCGCGGAGACAATTCTCGTGTCCGGGCCCACCCATCTTTCCGATCCGCCCGGCGTGACGGTGAAGCGCGTGGAGACGGCGCGTGAAATGCTGACAGCCTGCGAGACGGCGCTGCCCGCCGATATCGCGATCTGCGCGGCGGCCGTCGCCGACTGGCGCGTGGCAAGTGATGCCGAGCAGAAGCTGAAGAAGCAGTCCGGCGAGCAGGCACCGGCGCTGATGCTGGTCGAGAATCCCGACATTCTCGCGACACTGTCGCAGAAGAAAAATCACAGGCCCCCGCTTGTCGTGGGTTTTGCGGCGGAGACCGAGAAAGTCGTCGAGCACGCAACCTCCAAGCGCGAGCGCAAGGGCTGCGACTGGATCGTCGCGAACGATGTTTCGCCCGCAACCGGCGTGATGGGCGGCGATCTCAACACGGTCCATCTCATCACGCGCGAAGGACAGGAAGACTGGCCGCTGCTCCCCAAGCAGGCGGTTGCCGAACGTCTCGCGCGGCGCATTGCCGAACATTTTTCCACTGCAAAGGCCGCCGAATGAACCCGCTTGTCGATGTGAGCGTGCAGCGATTGCCGCATGCACAAGGACTTCCCCTGCCCCGCTACGAAACCGGCGGTGCGGCCGGCATGGACCTTACCGCCGCCCTGCCGGAAGGCGAGCCGATGGTACTTCAACCCGGCGCCCGCGCCCTGGTGCCGACGGGACTTGCCATTGCGCTGCCGCAAGGCTTCGAGGCGCAGGTGCGCCCGCGCTCCGGGCTCGCCGCCAAGAACGGCGTCACCGTGCTGAACTCGCCGGGGACAATCGATTGCGATTATCGAGGCGAAGTGAAGGTGATCCTTGTCAATCTGGGGCAGGAGGCTTTCACCATCGAACGGGGAACGCGCGTCGCGCAGATGGTGATTGCGCCGGTGACGCAGGCGCAGTTGCGCGAAGTTGCGGCGCTGGACGAAACGGCACGAGGCGCGGGCGGTTTCGGCTCGACGGGAACGAAGGGGTGAGGGACATATGCTGAGACTATCCAAGAAAACCTGGCTCGCGCTTGAAGCGGTGGTCGATGTCGCGATCAATGCGCGGCCGGACCCCGTGCAGTCGAAGGAAATCACCAAGCGCCAGGGCATTCCGCAGCGCTATCTCGAACAGGTAATGCAGCAGCTCGTTCATGCGGGCATCCTCAAAGGGGTGCGGGGCCCGCGCGGAGGGTATACGCTGGCGCGCGAGCGACGGCGCATCGCGGTGGGCGAGGTTGTGCGCGTGGTCGGCGCGATGGAGGCATCGGACGAACCGACAGCAGCGCAACCTTCCGAACTCGGCGAACGCGTGATCGCGCCGCTCTGGCAGGAGGTGCAGCGCGAGCTGATAACGAAGCTCGACGACATCACTATCGAGGATCTCTGCCGCAAGGCAGAAGAGGCGGGCGTCGGAAACTCGAAACCAACCGCCGACTTCACTATCTGAATCCGAACGGCACGCACATCGGGTGCGGGCATCACAAATGGTCCGGGAGGCCGATATGACAGACAAGAAGCCAGGTCGCGGGCGCGTCTATAACAGCATCACCGAGACTATCGGTGACACGCCGCTGGTCCGCCTCAATCGCATGGCCGAGGAAGCGGGTGCCGTCGCCGACATTTATCTGAAACTCGAATTCTTCAATCCGCTGTCGAGCGTGAAGGATCGTATCGGCGTCGCCATGATCGAGGCGCTGGAGAAACAGGGCAAGATTAACGACAACACGGTGATCATCGAGCCGACATCGGGCAATACCGGCATTGCGCTCGCCTTCGTCTGCGCGGCAAAAGGCTATCGTCTGATCCTGTGCATGCCGGAGAGCATGTCGGTCGAACGGCGCAAGATGCTGGCGCTGCTCGGCGCGGAACTGGAACTCACGCCGAAGGAAAAAGGCATGAAGGGCGCAATCGCGCGCGCGGAGGAACTGCTCGCGGAGCATCCCAACTCCGTCATGCCGCAGCAGTTCGACAATCCGGCGAACCCGGAAATTCACCGCACGACGACGGCGGAGGAAATCTGGAACGACACGCATGGCAAGGTGGATGTGGTGATTTCCGGCATCGGTACGGCAGGCACCTTTACCGGCGTCGGCTCCGTTTTGAAGAAATACAAGCCCGAACTCAAGATGATCGCCGTCGAGCCGGAAGACAGCCCCGTGCTTTCGGGCGGACAGCCGGGCCCGCACATGATCCAGGGCATCGGCGCGGGCTTCGCGCCGGGCAATCTCGACAAGTCGCTGATCGATGAAGTGGTCACCATCGGCAACGAGACGGCGTTTGAACATGCACGGAAAGCTGCCCGCATGGAGGGTATTCCCGGCGGGATCTCTTCGGGAGCAGCGATCGCCGTTGCACTGGAAATCGGCTGCCGGCCGGAAATGAAGGGCAAGACGATCGTCGCGATCATCCCCTCCTTCGCAGAACGCTATCTTTCGACGGCGCTTTTCGACGGCCTTTGAAGGATTACTCTGTCTCGCCGCCTGCCGCCTTCAAGATGGCGGGCGGCGCACCGGGCCCCGGCTCCACAGTCATCGAACGCGCATCGAGCGGCTCACCGCATTCAGAGCACGTGGGCACCGCATGGGCGACATGGCCGCAGGCGTTGTGACGGCGAAGCAGCGGCGGACCTTCAGGGCCCGCCATCCATTTATCGCCCCAGTCCAGCAGCGAGAGCATGACGGGATAGAGGTCGAGGCCCTTTTCGGTCAGCCTGTATTCCTCGCGGCGGGGGCGCTCCTGATAGGGCTTCTTGCACAGGACACCCGCTTCCGTCAGTTTTTTCAGGCGGTCCGCCAGCACGTGGCGGGCAATGCCGAGGCGCTGCTCGAATTCCTCGAAGCGGCGTACACGCAGGAAGCATTCGCGCAGTACGAGCAGCGTCCATCTGTCGCCAACGATGGAGAGCGTGCGGGCAAGCGAGCAAGGCTCGCGATCCAGTTCTTCCCAGCGCATGAAAACTCCCTTTCCCGGTTATCATAGCTTGACAGGTTCTTTTTTGGAACCCATTGTGTAATTACAAGTTCAAAAAAGGAACTGATATTTCCAGTTATTCCGGGGCAGCCAAAGCGGAGGAAAAACGCCATGAGCGAAAAGAAGGCCGCGATGATCATCGGCGCGGGCGACGCGACCGGCGGCGCCATCGCCAGACGCTTCGCGAAAGAAGGCTATGTCGCCTGTGTGACGCGGCGAAACGCGGACAAGCTGACACCGCTCGTCGAGGAGATCCGGGCTAGAGGCGGCGAAGCGCGCGGCTTCGGTTCGGACGCGCGAAAGGAAGAGGATGTCGTCGCGCTTTTTGAAACGGTCGAGCGCGAGATCGGGCCTGTCGAGGTCTTCGTTTTCAATATTGGCGCGAATGTGAACTTACCGATCCTCGAGATGACGGAGCGCGTCTATCGCAAGGTCTGGGAGATGGGAACCTATGCCGGTTTCCTGACAGGCCGCGAGGCGGCGCGCGTAATGATACCGCGGGGGCGGGGCACGATGATCTTCACTGGCGCGACGGCGAGCCTTCGCGGCGGTGCAGGTTTCAGCGCCTTTGCGGGCGCGAAATTCGCGCTTCGGGCGCTGGCGCAGAGCCTGGCACGCGAGCTTGGGCCCAAGGGCATCCATGTCGCGCATCCGATCATAGATGGCGCCATCGACACGGCCTTCATCCGCGACAATTTTCCGGCGCGCTACGCCTTGAAGGATCAGGATGGAATCCTGAACCCCGATCACATCGCGGAAGCCTATTGGCAGCTTCATGCCCAGCCGCGCGACGCCTGGACGCATGAACTCGACCTGCGCCCGTGGATGGAAACATTCTGAACGGAAAAGAGGGATGCTCACATGAGCAAGCAGGTGGAATTTCTTTTCGATTTTGGCAGTCCGAACGCCTATCTCGCCAGCAAGGCGATACCGGCAATCGAGCAACGCACCGGCGTGGCATTCAAATACGTGCCGGTGCTGCTCGGCGGCATCTTCAAGGCAACAGGCAATGTCTCGCCCATGGTTGCAAACCAGGGGATCAAGAACAAAAACGAGTACCAGTCTCTCGAGATCGAACGCTTCATCAAGAAGCACAATCTGACGAAGTTCAAATTCAACACGCATTTCCCCGTGAACACGCTGCAGATCATGCGTGGCGCGATTGCCGCCGAGATGGACGGGATACTGCCGAAATATTTCGAGGTGGTTGCATCCGCCATGTGGGAGCAATCGCTGAAAATGGACGAGACCGACGTCATCAAAGCGGCGCTCGACGCCGGCGGTATCGACGGCGCACATATTCTCGCGCGCATCCAGGACGGCGATGTGAAGGCGAAGCTCATCGCGAACACGGAAGACGCCGTAGCGCGCGGCGCCTTCGGCATTCCGACCTTCTTTGTCGATGGCGAGATTTATTTCGGCAAGGACCGGCTGCGCGACGTGGAAGAAACGATCACGGGCTGACAGGACCGGTCTTGCCGGCCGGACCTGCCAGACGAATATCCTCGCACCGCGCGGCGGAAGCCGTGCGTTTCCCGCACCTTCGGGACGAAGACCAGCCTAGAGCGAGACCGGCTTGGGCAGATGGCCCATCACTTCGCTGGTGACTTCTGTCGTCAGTTCGCTCAACTTGGTCGCTTCCTGCGTATAGGCTTCCATGGTCGAGACCATGAAATCGCGCTGAAGCGCCATCATGTCCTTCATGGATTTGGCAGCGAAGATCGCTTCGGCAGCAGAGGTATCGGTCTCGAAGCGCGTCTTGCCGAAATCCATGAGCTCCGTGTTGATCTTCTTCATGCCGCTGGCGGCGGCGTTGGCGGAAGCCGTGAAAGCGTCGATCATCTCGCGGGGGTCGTTCATCGGGGGCACCTCATCCTCAAAGAATATTCTATCGGCCCTCGGGGCCGGGCGGGTAGGTGGTGGCAAGCATGGCTTATGTTGCATTGCACAAAGAGACTATCGCAAAAAAACCAGACATTTCCATGACATTCTTCGCATGTGCAGCAAGATTCTTCGGTGTAAGGCTCCTTTCATTGACATTTCAGGCGCGGAATGGCGGATAAAGCCCCAAGGAGCGCAAGAGCATGGCACTGAACGACGAACAACTGGAACGCTACGCCCGGCACATCGTGCTGAAGGAGATCGGCGGGCCCGGCCAGCAGAAGCTCCTGAAGGCGCGAGTGCTCATCATCGGTGCGGGCGGGCTCGGAAGCCCCTGCCTGATATATCTCGCGGCAGCGGGCGTCGGCACCATCGGCATTATCGACAATGACACGGTGTCGCTTTCCAACCTCCAGCGGCAGATCGCACATGGAACACCCGATCTCGGCCTGGAAAAGACAGAGAGTGCGGCGGACGCTGCCACGCGCATCAACCCGGACGTCAAAATCGTCCAGCACAAGGAACGCCTGACGGCGGAAAATGCGCTTGGCATTATTTCGCAATATGACCTGGTAGCGGATGGTTGCGATAATTTCGCGACCCGCTTTCTCGTCAACGATGCCTGCTATTTCGCGAAAGTGCCGCTCGTCTCCGCCGCCGTCGGCCAGTTCGAGGGGCAGCTTGCCGTGTTCCGTCCCTTCGAACGCGATGCGGAGGGAAAACCGAAGCCGAACTACCGCGACTTCGTAGGCGAAACGCCGCCGCCCGGCTCCGTGCCGACTTGCGAGGAAGCGGGCGTGATGGGGGCGCTGACCGGGGTCGTCGGTTCGCTGCAGGCGCTGGAAGTCATCAAGGAGATCACTGGCGCGGGGACGAGCCTTGCGGGAAAACTGCTCATCTATGACGCGCTCGAGACGCGGTTTCGAACGGTGAAGCTCAAATGGGATCCGAAGAACCCGCTGACAGGGGAAACCCCGTCAATAAAGGATCTTTCGATCCACTCAGTCTGAGGCTGCCATCACATGATTGCCGGGATGACCCGGGCTCTCTTGTGTTGTAACCGGTTCACCCGATCATTCATTACATGATTGCCGGGATGACCCGGGCTCTCTTGTATTGTGACCGGTTCACCCGATCATTCATTACATGATTGCCGGGATGACCCGGTCGGGCGGACGGTGTCCGTCCATGAAGGTCTTGATGTTGACGATGACCTTGCCGCCCATCTCGACGCGGCCTTCGATGGTGGCAGAGCCCATATGGGGCAGTGACACCACATTCGGAAGCGCGACGAGGCGCGGGCTCACCGAGGGCTCGCGCTCGAAGACGTCGAGGCCCGCACCGGCAAGTTCGCCAGCTTCGAGGGCACGCAGCAGCGCATTCTCGTCGATGATTTCACCACGCGCCGTGTTGACGATGTAGGTTTCCGGTTTCAGCAGCTTCAGGCGGCGTGTGTCCAGCAGATGAAATGTCTGCGGCGTCAGCGGGCAATTGACCGAGACGATGTCCACATTTGGCAACATGTCGTCGAGATTTTCCCAGAAGCGCGCCTCGAGCTCCTGCTCCATGACGGCGTTGGCAGGCTTCCTGTTGTGATAATGGATTTCGAGGCCGAAGGGGCGCGCACGACGCGCCACAGCCTGGCCGATACGGCCCATGCCGATAATGCCGAGCCGCTTGCCCGTGAGACGACGGCCGAGCATCCAGGTGGGCGACCAGCCAGGCCACTGGCCTTCATGCTCACGCAGATATCGCGCGCCTTCCGAGAGACGGCGCGGCACGGAAAGGATGAGCCCCATCGTCATGTCGGCGGTATCTTCCGTCAGCACACCAGGTGTGTTCGTTACCGTAATGCCGCGGCGACGGGCCGTTTCCACATCGATGTTATCGATGCCGGTGCCAAACTGAGCGATGAGGCGGAGATTTTCGCCCGCCTGCGAGAGAAGACGCGCGTCGATCCTGTCTGTCACTGTGGGAACCAGCACATCCGCCTCGCGCAGCGCATTGGCAAGTTCGGCTTGCGTGAAAGGATGATCGTCGGCATTCAACCGGACATCGAACAACTCGCCCATGCGCGCCTCTATGGGCTCGGGCAGTTTGCGGGTGACGATGACAAGCGGTTTTCTGGCAGTCATGAGATACTCCGGCGGCGCTCCGCGAAATGGAGGCTGGGGGTGTGCCCCTTCTTATCAGGTTTTATCCGGTTGTTTGCGCCATTTTCTGGCAAAATCCGGTGAGTCGGGTAGAGCGTATCCATTCGGCGGAACATTACGTTGGGGACCGGGCCCGAGAACAGTCGAGGAGACCGGAGGGGCCAACGGGCAGAAAATAAAGATGCGGGAGCGGTCAGCAAAAGCAAGGCGAAGAGAATGGCGCGCGGCAGCCTGCGCAGCTGTGCTTTCAGGCGTGCTTCTCAGCCTGTGGGGAAGCATGAACCCTGCGGCTGCCGAAGACATGCCAATTGCCACAGCGGCGCTGAGCAGCCAGCAGGCCGCGATGCCCGAACGAACGCCGGGGGCGGCGACCGGGCTTCCCGTCCCGCGCTTCGTGAGCCTCAAATCAGGGCGCGCAAATGTACGGCGCGGACCCGGCACCGATTTTCCCATCGATTGGGTTTACCGCAAAAGCGGTGTGCCGCTGGAAGTGATCGCGGAGTCGAACAACTGGCGGCGCATTCGCGACCATGAAGGCGACGGCGGCTGGATCTGGCACTCGATGCTCGACGGTGAACGCACGGCGATTATCGAGGGGACGGAAGACGACGGCGCACATGCCGTGCTCCATGCCGAGCCGGACGAGGCCTCCGCGGTCATCGCCTATGCCGAGAACGGGCTTCTCGTACGCGTGACGAGCTGCAAGGCGCGCTGGTGCCACCTCGAAGCGAAAGGCTATGAAGGCTGGACACCACAGGGCAGGCTCTGGGGCGTCTATCCCGGCGAGAATTTCGACTAGGACGTCAGTCGAAGTCTTTTGCGAGGGCTTCCTTCACCTGCGGCTGCATCACCGCCATGTGGTGATAATTCTCATGCGCGATGACGGCCATGACCTGCGTTGCGGGATCGCGGAATTTTTCGATCTGCCCAGGCGTGAAACGGAAATGCACGAAGTGAACGGATGAGGTTTTGCCGTCGGCCTTGGTGCGCTCGACATCCGTCTCCGCCTCGCCGATCACCTTCTCGCCGCCGACATCGATATGGAGATGTTTCTCGACCCAGGTGATGGAACGCAGGAAGGCGTCGCGGCGAACGGGATCGTTGATCTCGAACATGATCGTGGCCACGAGTTCGTTGCCTTGCGGGATCAGCGGGTTATAGGCGTGGAGTTCGTCGGCGAGCTGTTCGGCGCCGCCCTTCTCGATGTGCAGCATCTCCTGAACCTGCTGGAACATCGTGTCGTAGTTCTCGAAATAGAAGGTCGCATAGGGACCGACCTCGACGCGTCGGTTTTTCTTCATCGCCGTGATCGCCGCGCGGCGTTCCTTGCGCTCCTTCGCATAGGTCTCGTAGGGCAGGATATCGGCAGGTGTGATTTCTTTTTTCATCGCAACCATCTCTGGGAACCTTCTCGGGAAGAGCAACTTCCCGCCTTATTGTCCGCTTTTATTGAATGAGACCCCAGGCGCGCGCCATGATCTCGATGGGATGGTAAGGCGCGGGCGGCGCGGGCTCTTCCATCGTCTCAATCTCGTGGACGAGATGCTTGACGGCCAACGGACAATCCGACGTCACATATTTATTGCCGGTTTTGGCGACATTGCGCGAGGCCGTCTTGCCGACTTTCATTGCGACATCGAAGGTTTCCTTCATGACGCCGAATGTTCCTCCGTGCCCGGAGCAACGCTCTACCACATCGAGCTTTAGTTCGGGGATGAGGCGCATCATTTCCGCCGACTTCGCACCCATGTTCTGAGCGCGCGCATGGCAGGCAAGATGGGCTGTCACGCCCCCCTCGACGGGCTTGAGGCCAGGTGCAAGCCCCTCGTTCTTCGCGATATCGACAACATATTCGTCGATGTCGCGCGTGGCGGCGGCAAGCTTCATGACGTCTTCATTGTCAGGGAGGATGAGCGGCCATTCGAACTTGAACATGAGACCGCAGGAAGCGGTAAGCGTGATGACATCGTAGCCCTTGTCGATCCAGGCAACCATGTCCTTCGCGACCTTCTCGGCCTGCGCGGCAACCTTCTCCAGGTTGCCCTGTTCGAGAAAAGGCATGCCGCAGCATCCGGGATAGGCAACTTCCGTCTCGACGCCATTATGCGCGAGGACGAGACGCGCGGCCTCGCCGACTTTCGGGTTGTTATAATTCACGAAACAGGTGGCAAAGAGAACCGCCTTGCGACCCTTCGCGGGTGCTTCTTTCGGCGCCGCCGCGCCTTGCGCATCCTGCTTCTTCGCACGACGCAGGAATGTCTGTCCGTGAAATTTCGGAAGTTCCGCACGGCGGTCGATACCGGCAACGGCTTCGATGACAGGGCGGGTCAGCTTGTTGCCACGCGCCGAACCCCAATTCGCAAGCGGCGCGACGGGTGCCGCCAACGTGCCGTTCCTGTCCATCTGCGCAAGCTGGTTCTGCACGAAGGGGAAGCCCTCGGCCTCCTTACCCTTCGCCGCACGGTAACGCAGCATCAAATGCGGGAAATCGAGATCGAATTCATGCGGCGGCACATACGGACATTTCGTCATGAAGCACATGTCGCAAAGCGTGCAGGCTTCGACGACGGGACCGAAGTCCTGCGACTTCACTTCATCGAGTTCGCCGGTGGGGCTTTCGTCGATCAGATCGAAGAGGCGGGGGAAACTGTCGCAGAGATTGAAGCAGCGCCGGCACCCGTGACAGATGTCGAAGACGCGACGCAATTCCGCATCGAGCTTTTCGAGATCGTAGAAATCGGGGTTTCGCCAGTCGATCGGGTGGCGGGTTGGCGCTTCGGTGCTGCCCTCCCTGGATGCCGTCGCTTGGGGTGTGCCTTCTTGCGGGCTGCTCATCGGCTTTGGTCTCCAGCGCGAGTGAAGAGAGTCGAGAGGCATGGAGCCGGAGGGGCGAAAACCCCTCCGCTCCGAAGTTGTCAGGCTTCCAGGCTGTCGAGCGCCTTCTGGAAACGACCGGCATGGCTTTTTTCGGCCTTGGCGAGCGTTTCGAACCAGTCGGCGATTTCGTCGAAGCCTTCTTCGCGCGCGGTGCGAGCCATACCCGGATACATGTCGGTGTATTCGTGCGTCTCGCCGGCAATCGCTGCCTTGAGGTTCTTGTCGGTGGCGCCGATGGGCTCGCCCGTCGCCGGATCGCCGACTTCTTCGAGGAATTCAAGATGGCCATGGGCATGGCCCGTCTCGCCTTCCGCGGTCGAACGGAATACGGCGGCGACGTCATTGAAACCTTCAACGTCGGCCTTCTGGGCGAAATAGAGATAGCGGCGGTTGGCCTGGCTTTCGCCCGCGAAAGCTTCCTTCAGGTTCTCCCAGGTCTTGGTACCGGAAAGCGCTGTCATGGATATTGCTCCTCACCATTTTGTGTTTGACGGTTCATACATGAGGCCGCTGGAGCCCCGGGAAGGCATCGGCTTGAGGCTTGCGCATTGTTCTCGCCGGGACTCTCGCCGGGCTCCGCACCGGGGCTCACGAGAAACCTTCCGATGCCCGTCCTGCCGAATTCCGAATGATCTCCGGCAAGAGGTTGAGCAGAATCCTATGCCCGCCCCAAAGAGAGGTCAATAGTTTGGAATATCTCCAAACAATCTTTTTAGTGATTGTTTTTGCGACAAATTCTCAGTCGCGATTGCGATCCTGAAGACGCACGATCACGTCCACACGCGCAACATCCATACCTTCAGGCGCGTCGGGCAAGCTGCCGATCGCCACCTCGTGGCCGGCGATGTCCATAAGCGCACCATCCTTCTCGATGAAGAAGTGGTGATGGTCATCCGTATTGGTGTCGAAATAGGTGCGGGCGGAATCCACAACAACCTCCCGCAGGAGGCCAACGCCGGTGAACTGGTGCAGCGTGTTGTAGACAGTCGCCAGAGAAACACTCACTCCAGCCCTCTGGGCCTCTTCGTGAAGCGCTTCGGCGGTAACGTGGCGGTCACCGCCATCGAACAGAAGGCGGCCCAGCGCCAGCCGCTGGCGGGTCGGGCGCAGCCCTGCCTCCCGCAGTCTGGTCAATGTCTGTGCGTAGGGGCGTTCCTGCGTCACGGGCCAATCCTCTGGTACCGGGCGGGCTTCCAATCCATTATCTTGATGAAGGACATGGAATGCCCGTAGTTTGTAATCGTTACAAACAATAGATAGTGTGCCTGTCATATCGTTGTCAAGGGCAGGGGGAGGGCCCCTGCAGAGCTAAATGCCTGTATGCCAAGGGTTTGCGGCGGCTCTGCTGTGTGTTACGAAGCGACTAGACAAGCCATGAGGCGAAGAAACCGGGGCGGCTCCACCGTCCCAGACTGGGGACGGCCCCGAGCGATTCCGGGTTACGGAGACCGCGACGCGAGAGGCCCTTTTTTGAGCGGACGGTAATGGCGGATCAGAAATCGGCATATTCACACGAAGACCTGCTCGAATGCAGCCATGGCCGCATGTTCGGCCCCGGCAATCCGCAATTGCCGCTGCCTCCGATGCTGATGATCGACCGCATCACACATATCAGCGAAACGGGCGGCGAGTACGGCAAGGGGCAGATCGTTGCCGAATTCGACATCAAGCCGGACCTCTGGTTTTTCGGCTGCCATTTCGAAGGCGACCCCGTAATGCCGGGCTGCCTCGGTCTTGACGGCATGTGGCAGCTTCTCGGCTTCTTCCTCGGCTGGATCGGCGCACAAGGCAAAGGCCGCGCGCTCGGCGTCGGTGAAGTGAAGTTCTCCGCGATGGTGACGCCCACCGTAAAAAAGCTCGAATATGTCATCAATCTGAAGCGCGTCATCAATCGCAAGCTGGTGCTCGGCATGGCCGACGGCATCATCAAGGCCGATGGCGAGATCGCGTTCACGGTGAGTGACATGAAGGTTGGTCTGTTCGGCCCGGCCGAACAGACCGCCTGAAACGGCATCGCAAAACAGGGTAAACCGACTGAAGTGAAAGAGAGGCTGCCATGAGGCGAGTGGTCGTCACAGGCATGGGTATCGTCTCCAGCATCGGCAATAATGCGCAGGAGGTCACGGCAAGCCTGCGCGAGGGCAAATCCGGTATCGTGAAAGCGGACACCTATGCCGAGATGGGCTTCCGTAGCCAGGTGCATGGAAGTCTCAAGATCGATCTCGACGAAGCGGTGGATCGCCGCGCACGGCGCTTCATGGGCGACGGCGCAGCCTATGCCTGGATTGCAATGAATCAGGCGATCGCCGATGCAGGCCTCGAACCGGGTGATGTCAGCAATCCGCGCACCGGCCTTATCGTCGGCTCGGGCGGCCCCTCGACAAAGGCCATCGTTGCCGCCGCCGACACGGCGCGGAGCGAGCCTGTGAAAGGCCCGAAAAAAGTTGGCCCCTTCGCAGTGCCGAAAGCCATGTCGTCCACCTGCTCTGCAAACCTTTCGACATGGTTCAAGACCAAGGGTGTCAATTACTCGATCAGCTCTGCCTGCTCGACCTCGGCCAACTGCATCGGCAATGCCGCCGAGATGATCCAGTGGGGCAAGCAGGACATCATGTTCGCTGGCGGCGGCGAGGAACTCGACTGGACGCTTTCGGTTCTGTTCGATGCGATGGGCGCCATGTCCTCCAAGCGCAACGACACGCCGGAAAAGGCAAGCCGCGCCTATGACAAGGATCGCGATGGTTTCGTCATCACCGGTGGCGGCGGCATCGTCATTCTGGAAGAACTCGAACACGCCAAGGCGCGCGGGGCGAAAATCTATGCCGAGATCGTTGGCTATGGCGCGACGGCGGACGGCGCAGACATGGTCGCTCCGTCCGGTGAAGGCGCCGTGCGCTGCATGAAAATGGCGCTCGAAAACGTGAAGGCGCCTGTCGATTACATCAATCCGCATGCGACCTCGACGCCGGTGGGTGACATTCCCGAGATCAAGGCGATCCACGAAATCTTCGGTGCCAAGACGCCGCCGATCAGCGCCACGAAATCCCTTACCGGCCATGCGCAGGGCGCGGCGGGCGTCCACGAGACGATCTACACGCTGCTCATGATGCAATCCGGCTTCATCGCCGCGAGCGCGAATATCGACGAGATCGATCCGGAAGTCGCGGATGCCAATATCGTTCGTGAACGGATCGACAATGCGGAGATCAATCTGGCGATCTCCAACAGCTTCGGCTTTGGCGGTACGAACGCAACGCTTGCGCTACAACGATATAACGGGTGATCGAGGCCCGAGGACGCAACCGGAGAACCGGGAGCGCGGCCAGACAAATTGGGAACGACTGACGCATGCACGGTTCTGATGACGAGAAGGCGGGCGAGGACGCGCTGGTTCTGACGGGTCCGCTGATGAAGGGCAAACGCGGCCTCATCATGGGGGTGGCGAACGACCATTCGATTGCCTGGGGCATTGCGCGTGCGCTTGCCGCCCATGGCGCGGAACTCGCCTTCACCTATCAAGGTGAAAGCTTCGGACGGCGCGTGAAACCGCTGGCGGAATCCGCCGGTTCGAGCATCCTCCTGCCCTGCGACGTGATGGACGAGGCAAGCCTCGACGCAGCCTTTGAGACACTCGAAAAGGAATGGGGCGTACTCGACTTCGTGGTCCACGCCATCGCACATTCCGACAAGAACGAGCTGAAGGGCCGCTATGTCGACACGACGCGCGACAACTTCCTGCGCACGATGGACATCTCCTGCTACTCCTTCACCAACGTCGCGCGGCGCGCCGCAAAGCTGATGACGCGGGGCGGCTCCATGGTGACGTTGACCTATGGCGGCTCTACGCGCGTCATGCCGAACTACAACGTGATGGGCGTGGCGAAGGCGGCGCTTGAAGCGAGCGTTCGCTACCTCGCGGTCGATCTTGGCCGTCACAATATTCGCGTCAATGCGATCTCGGCAGGCCCGATGCGCACACTGGCGGGTTCGGCGGTGGGCGATGCACGCTTCGTGTTCAAGTGGAACAAGACGCATGCGCCGATCAAGGAATCGATCGAGCTCGACCATGTCGGCGGCGCAGGCCTCTATCTTCTTTCCGATCTCTCGGCGCGCGTATCCGGCGAAATCCACCATGTCGATGGCGGCTACAACATCATCGGCCTGCCGCGCCAAAGCGAGCTGACAAGCGGTCAGCCCGACAATGGCGGCGGCGAGTAAGGCGTATCAGCGCCGCGTCATTTCCAGCACGTTGAAAGTCGATTCAAGCTCCGGCCAGGGGAAGACCGCGCGCGCCCTTCCGTCCTTCAGGAGAGAGACAAGCGCGGGCTCGTCGATCAATTGCGGGTCGGTGACGCCGCCCTGCGGGCCCGAATATTCGCGGATCGGCCCCGAATGGCCTTCATTCGGAGTCGCGAGCAGCACCCAGCTTTTTTCGTCGCGCAAATAGAGATAGCCGGACTGGCGCTGCGAGCCCGAGAGCTTTTCGAAGAAGAGGCGGCCGTCTTTTTCCACGACCTCGCAGCGGAACCAGCCATAAACGACAAAACCGGCGAAAGGCCCACCCGCCTTGATGGTGCGGCAGTTCCACTGACCCTTCAACGCATCCGGATCGACCGCGACAGTTTCTTCCTCCATGACGGAGAGAAGTTCGTTGTAGGAACCGTTTTCCTCGCCTGCGACACGCGACTCCATCATGCCTCTGGTCACCGCGTCCTCATAACGCTCCAGGCGGTCGAGGTCGTGGCTCGTTGCCTGACTGCGCCAGTCGAGGGCCATCTCATTGGCAAGAGCCGGGAAGGCGATGATCGTGGCAAGGGCAGCGAGAATGGCGAAGCGCATGGTCATCTCCAAAGAAAACGGGGCCGGATGGCTGATCCATCCGACCCCGGAATTCTAGCGACTTTATGTCGAAAGATCAGTCGCGGTCGCGACGACGGCCACGGCCACCGCCACCACCTTCGCGCTTTTCACGCGGCTGCTCGGCGGGCTCGTTCTCATAGACGATCTCTTCGCCGGTTTCCTGGTTCACATGCTTCATCGAGAGGCGAACCTTGCCACGATCATCGAAGCCGAGAAGCTTTACCTTGACCTTGTCGCCCTCGTTGCAGATGTCGGAAACCTTCTCGACGCGGTTCGGGGCCATCTGAGAGATGTGCACCAGACCGTCACGCGGACCGAAGAAGTTCACGAAAGCGCCGAAGTCGACGACCTTCACGACCGTGCCTTCATAGATGGCACCCACTTCCGGCTCGGCAACAATACCCGTGATCCAGTCGATGGCGGCCTTGATCGAGGCGGCGTCGGAAGATGCCACCTTGATCGTGCCGTCGTCGGAGATATCGACCTTGGCGCCCGTCTTTTCCACGATCTCGCGGACGATCTTGCCGCCGGTGCCGATGACTTCACGAATCTTGTCAGTCGGAACGGTGATCACTTCGATACGCGGCGCGTATTCGCCCATTTCGGGGCGGGCCGTGTCGAGTGCTTTCGCCATCTCGTTGAGGATATGAATGCGGCCGCCCTTTGCCTGAGCAAGGGCTTGCTTCATGATCGCCTCGTTGATGCCGGTGATCTTGATGTCCATCTGGAGCGAGGTCACGCCTTCTTCAGTGCCTGCTACCTTGAAGTCCATGTCGCCGAGATGATCCTCGTCGCCGAGAATATCCGAGAGGACGGCGAAACGGTCGCCTTCAAGGATGAGGCCCATGGCGATACCCGCCACGGCACGCTTCAGCGGTACGCCCGCATCCATCATCGCGAGCGAGGAGCCGCAAACAGTTGCCATTGAGGACGAACCGTTCGACTCGGTGATTTCCGAGACGAGGCGCAGCGTGTAGGGGAAGTCCGTCTTGGCGGGAAGCACCGCACGCAGCGCGCGCCATGCAAGCTTGCCGTGACCGACTTCGCGGCGGCCCGTAAAGCCGACACGGCCCGTCTCACCGACCGAATAGGGCGGGAAATTGTAGTGCAGCAGGAAGTTTTCCTTGTAGGTGCCTTCCAGCGCGTCGATGAACTGCTCATCGTCGCCAGTGCCAAGCGTCGCAACCACAAGAGCCTGCGTTTCACCACGGGTGAAAAGCGCCGAACCATGGGTGCGCGGGAGCACGCCCACTTCGGAGACGATCGGGCGGACCGTTTCGAGGTCGCGGCCGTCAATGCGGCGCTTCGTGTCGAGGATCGAGTTGCGAACGATATCGCTCTCGATCGATTTGAAGACGCCGGAAATTTCGGTTTCCGGCACGGCATTTTCGTCTTCGGGATTGCAGAACGCGGCCTTGGCCTTGTCCTTCGCCTTGGCGATGGCTTCGTGACGCTCGCCCTTATCCTTCAGGCTGTAAGCGGCGCGAACATCTTCTCCGACGAGTTCACGCACCTTGGCGACGAGTTCGGAATTGTCCGGCACTTCGATGTCGCGCGGCTCTTTCGCGCATTTCTCGGCCATGCGGATGATCATGTCGATCACCGGCTGGAATTCCTTGTGGCCAAACATGACGGCGCCGAGCATGACATCCTCGGAAAGCTCCTTGGCTTCCGATTCCACCATCATCACGGCCTCGGACGTGCCGGCCACCACGAGATCGAGTGCGCTTTCGGGCATCTCGTCGATCATCGGATTGAGCTTGTACTCACCGTCGATGTAGCCAACGCGCGCGGCGGCGATGGGGCCAAGGAAAGGCAGGCCGGAAATCGTGAGCGCGGCCGACACGGCAACCATGGCGACGATATCGGGATCGTTTTCCATGTCGTGGCTGACGACAGTCGCGATCACCTGGGTTTCGTTCTTGAAGCCCTTCATGAAGAGCGGACGGATCGGGCGGTCGATCAGACGCGAGACGAGCGTTTCCTTTTCGCTCGGACGGCCTTCGCGCTTAAAGAAGCCGCCCGGGATCTTGCCGGCGGCATAGGTCTTTTCCTGGTAGTTCACCGTGAGGGGAAAGAAATCGAGACCGGGCTTCGGCTTGCGTTCGCCGACCACCGTGGCAAGCACCGTGGTGTCGCCATAGGTCGCGAGCACAGCGCCATCGGCCTGACGGGCGATCTTGCCCGTTTCGAGGGTGAGTGTGCGGCCACCCCATTCAATTTCTTCGCGAGTGATTTCAAACATATCGGTTTCCTGTTCCGCGGCCCCGCTATCCATGCGTTCTTCCACCATCATGCGGCGGCCGCTTTTCTGCCGCTTCTGACGCGGCCGGACTGAAGGACGGATTTCCCGCAACTGCGCCGAATGCGCCTGGACCTTCAGGTCCGGAACCCGGCGCCGCGAGACGGGAGGCGGCGGGTCCAGCTGCGGCAACCGTCCGTAGACGGACGAATGCCTCTGTTTACGCGACCCCGAAAGACGCGCGCCCGCCCGCGAGATTCACGATGAACCTCTGGGCAGGCGCCGTGCAAAGCAGAACCGCTGGGGCAATAAGCACCCCTGTTACCGCCGAATCCCCAGACGGGAGATCAGCTTTTCGTAACGCGCCTGATCCTTTCTCTTCACATAGTCGAGAAGGCTGCGGCGCTGGCTCACCATCTTCAGAAGGCCGCGACGCGAATGGTTGTCCTTCGCGTGCCCCTTGAAGTGTTCGGTGAGGTTGACGATGCGCTCGGTAAGGATCGCGACCTGCACTTCGGCAGAACCTGTGTCGCCGTCCTTGCCGGCAAATTCCTTGATCAGCTGAGCTTTGCGCTCCGGCGTAATCGACATCGGGTATCTCCTCAATTCACGAGGTTGAAAACACGCACGGGGCGAAGCTCGCCTTGCCGGTACTCGGTCAGGGCCACCGGGTCTCCCCGATGTGTCGCCAGAACCGATCCGGAAAGGATGGGTGCGTCGCGCCCGCGCAACAAAACGCCCTGACCCTTTCTCAATCGGGCCGCATCTTCGCCGCTTACGGCCTGCGCCGGGATGTCGTCCAGCGCGGTCTCAAGCGGCAGCAGATGGACCCTGGGTCCGGGAGCGGGCGCAATATGACCCAAGGCGCAAAGTTTATCCAGAGGAATTGCGGCCTCCTCGCGGAAAGGCCCGTGACGAGTACGCCGAAGCGCCGAAACATGGGCGGCACTGCCGAGCGCTCGGGCAAGGTCACGAGCAAGGGAGCGAACGTAAGTTCCTTTACTGCAAGAGATTTCCAGCTCCGCATGGTCCGCATCAGGCCTCGAGACGAGCGCAATTTCATGGATTTCGACGGATCGGGCGGCGAGTTCGACCTCTTCGCCTGCCCTCGCCCTTGCATAAGCCCGCTCGCCATCGACCTTCACGGCCGAGAAAGCCGGCGGCACTTGCTCGATCATGCCCCGAAAACGGGGGAAAACCGCCTCAATCTCACCGTCCGTGGGGCGATGGGCGCTTTCGACCGTCACTTCACCCTCGGCGTCATCCGTCGACGTTTCGGCGCCGAAGCGCATGGTGAAACGGTAGGATTTGGCCGCATCCAGAATAAAGGGGACAGTTTTGGTCGCCTCGCCCAGTGCCACGGGCAGAATACCCGTTGCAAGCGGATCGAGTGTACCGGCATGGCCCGCCTTCTGGGCGTTGAAGGCGCGGCGAACCCGGTTCACGACATCCGAGGAGGTCGGTCCCAGAGGCTTGTCGACGATGACCCAGCCCGAAATCGCCTCGCCCTTCTTGCGCCGTGCCACGAGGCTCAGTCCTCTTCTCCGGCCTCGCCGCCGGTCGAGAGATCGCGGGCCACTTCCGGGCGGTGAAGAAGGCGGTCGATCGCCTCTGCATTGTCGAAGGAGGTGTCGGGCTCGAAGGTGAGGTCCGGCATGAACTTGAAGGTGACTTCCTTCGAGAGCTGACCGCGGAGGAAAGCGCGGACCCGGGTAAGCGCGGCGGCCAGCGCCTCGGCATCGCCATGGCCAAGCGGCGCAACGAAACAGGTCGCGTGGCGCAGGTCGGGGCTCATGCGGACCTCGGTGACCGAGAAACTCCGGTCATTGAGTTCAGGATCACGGATATTGCCGCGTGACACCACATCGGCCAGCGCCCGGCGCACGAGTTCGCCTGCGCGCAGCTGACGCTGGCTCGGTGCATTGGAGCCCTGACGGCCCTTGTTCGATCCGGATCTTCTCTGCATAACTTGTGCGCTCAGCTTCGGCCCCGCCCGAACGGCTTTCGCCGTCCGGTTTCCTCATCCGGTTTCCCCGGCAACGGGAGACGAGGGTTCACATCAGTCGAGGGTGCGCTTCACCACCTCGACGTCGAAGCACTCGATAACGTCGCCCTTGCGCATGTCCTGATAATTCTCGAAGGCCATGCCACATTCCTGACCGGACTGCACTTCCTTCACTTCGTCCTTGAAGCGCTTCAGCGTCGAGAGTTTGCCTTCGTGGATTACCACATCGTCGCGGATGAGGCGGACATGAGAACCGCGGCGCACCACACCCTCGGTAACACGACAGCCCGCGACCTTGCCGGTCTTGGAAATGTTGAAGATTTCCAGGATCTCGGCATTGCCGAGGAAGGTCTCACGCAGTTCCGGCGAAAGCATGCCGGACAGCGCCGCCTTGATGTCGTCCACGAGATCGTAGATCACCGAGTAATAGCGAATTTCGATGCCGGCCTGACGCGCTGCATCGCGAGCCTGCGCGTTGGCGCGGACATTGAAGCCGATGATCGGTGCGTTGGAGGCGGTCGCGAGTGTCACGTCGGATTCCGTGACGCCGCCTGCGCCAACATGAATGACACGTGCCGTAACTTCGTCGGTACCGAGCTTTTCGAGCGCCTGCACAATCGCTTCGGCCGAACCCTGGACGTCAGCCTTGACGATGACGGGCAGCTCCTTGCGATCCTGTTCTTTCAACTGGGACAGCATCTGGTCAAGCGAAGCGCGCCCGCCGGTGCCGACGCGCTTGTCACGCTGGACGCGCTGACGATAATCGGTGATTTCACGGGCGCGGCCTTCGCTTTCCACCACGCTCATGACGTCGCCGGCTTCCGGCGCGCCGCCAAGGCCGAGCACTTCGACAGGCTGAGACGGACCGGCTGACGGCACGTTCTCGCCGCGATCATTGATGAGCGCACGGACGCGGCCCCATTCGGTACCAGCCACGATGATATCGCCGACATTGAGCGTGCCGCGCTGAACAAGAACGGTACCCACGGGGCCACGGCCCCGGTCGAGCTTCGCCTCGACAATGATGCCTTCCGCAGCACGATCGGGATTGGCCGTGACCTCAAGCACTTCGGCCTGAAGCAGGATCGCTTCTTCCAGCTTGTCGAGACCCATGCCGTTCTTTGCGGAGATCTCGACCGACATGACGTCGCCGCCGAAATCCTCGACCACGACTTCGTGTTGCAACAGTTCGTTCTTCACGCGAGACGGATCGCTTTCCGGCTTGTCCATCTTGTTGATGGCAACAATCATCGGAACGCCAGCAGCCTTCGCATGGTTGATCGCCTCAATGGTCTGCGGCATGACGCCATCATCCGCAGCAACGACGAGGACGACGATATCCGTCACCTTCGCACCGCGCGCGCGCATTGAGGTAAAGGCGGCATGGCCCGGCGTATCGAGGAAGGTAATCCGGTCGCCAGACCCCAGCTCAACCTGGTAGGCGCCGATATGCTGCGTGATACCACCCGCTTCGCCCGCCGCCACGTCCGTCTTGCGGAGCGCATCGAGGAGCGAGGTCTTGCCGTGGTCGACGTGACCCATGACGGTAACGACCGGCGCACGGGGCTTCTTCATCTCCGCGGCATCATCTTCACCGACGAGACCTTCTTCAACATCGGATTCCGCCACGCGCTTCACCGTGTGGCCGAGTTCCTCGGCGACGAGCTGGGCTGTGTCGCTATCGATCACATCCGTGATCTTCAGCATGATGCCCTGCTTCATCAGGATTTTCATCACATCGACAGCGCGCTCCGCCATGCGGTTCGCAAGCTCCTGGATCGTGATCACTTCCGGGATGACGACTTCGCGGGTGATCTTCTGCGGCGCTTCCTGCACACCCATGTGCTTCTTGCGCTCACGTTCGACGCGGCGGCGCATGGACGCAAGCGAGCGCTGGCGGCCGCTATCGTCGTCGAATGCCTTGGTGATCGTCAGCTTGCCGCGCCTGCGCTCTTCATTGCGGCGCGTAGCTGGTTGCTTGGGCGCCGCATGACCGGCGCTGCGCTTCGGCTTGCTGTCTTCGTCGGCTTCTTCCGTCGTCAGTTCCTTGCCGCTCGGACGGGCCGGGGCAGCCACAGGCTCATCAGGACTGCTGCGGCGCTTCGCATCTTCCGCGGAGCGGCTACGAGCTTCCTGTTCGGCGGCCAGACGCGCAGCTTCCTCCGCAGCACGTGCGGCGGCGGCAGCGCGTTCGCGTTCACGGCGCGCATCTTCCTCGGCAAAGCGCCTGGCTTCTTCCTCGGCCCGGCGGCGATCCTCGTCCTCGCGCTCACGCGCGCTGTCGAGCGCCTGTGCGCGGGCGTTCTTTTCTTCTTCGGTGAGCGTCCGCAGAACGACGCCGGAGCGTGCACGGGCGGGTTTCTTTTCCGCCGCCGCAGCAGCAGGTGCCCGGGCGGCAGCGGGTGCCGGAGTGGGGGCAGGCTTCGCCGCTTCGGGAGCCGCAGGCTTTTTTGCTTCGACAGGAGCGGGCTCCGCCGGGGCTGGCGCCGGGGCGGCTTTTGCCTTCTCCTCGGCGGGCGCTGGCGCGGCCTCGGTGCCCGCCTTCAGCGTACGCTTCTTCTTCTTTTCGACGACCACCGATTTCGAGCGCCCATGCGAAAAGTTCTGGCGCACATGGCCAGATTCAACCGTCCGCTTGAGGCTCAGCGTCTTGCCGCCCGCTTTCGGTTTCCGTTCGCTCGTATCGGCCTGATCGGTCATTCGTATCCTTCGTTAACCTGTGCACCACGCCTCACATGGCATGGGCCTTTTCCGGGCGGTCCTTCCGCCCATAGCGCGCGAGCCTGGCGAACTCCGCCATGACTTTCGACTGTATGCGTCCCTGGATCAGGGCTGCATGTATCACATTTCCGCGCCCTAATGCCAAACCCATTTCATCTGCCCATAGAGGCATCAGAACCGGCACATCGCCTAGAATCCCTTGTTCTTTCACCACTCTGAGGCGCTGCTCGAGTTTGCGGCGGCCATCTTCGGCGCCATCCCGGGCTTCAATCAGAGCAGCCACCCGACCCTTGTCGAGAGCCTTCAAGACCTTCTCAAAGCCCGCCTCCAGCGAGCCTGCCTTGCGGGCAAGCCCCAAAGCATCGGCCGCGCGGCGGGCCATAAGCCGTTCGACAAGGTCGGCAAGCCCCGGATCGGCGATGGCGGGCGCTTTCGCGGCCCTTGCGAAGTGACCCTTCGCCGCCGCTTTTTCAACCGCTTCACGCGTACCCGTGACCCAAAGGCCACGGCCGGGCAACTTTTCCGCCAGATCCGGCACGACCCGGCCTTCAGGGTCGAGCACGAAGCGGATCAGGCCTTCCTTGCCACCGCTCTCGCCGAGAACGATACACCGGCGCTCGGAGACCTCCGAACGCCCGGGACCGTTCACCGCTCGATCAGGCTTCTTCACCAACCTCGCCTGCTTCCTCCGAACCCTCTTCCTCGCTCTCTTCTTCCTGAGCGAGGTCGGCTTCAGTGATCCAACCCGCCTTGAGGCGCGCCTGCATGATGAGAGCGTTCGCATCTTCGGCGGAAACATCGAAGTCTTCGAGGATGCCCTGCTGATGCTTGCGTTCACCGTTCACCATTTCATTCCAGCCGATGAGATCGTCGGTGGCGCAGCCTGCGAGATCCTCGACGCTCTTGATGTCGTTCTCGCCAAAAGCAACGAGCATCTTCGGCGTGACACCTTCGACCTCGCCCACTTCGTCGGCAACGCCGAGCTCACGGCGCTTCGCATCATATTCGGCATTCTGACGCTCGATGAACTCCACGGCGCGGCTCTGGATTTCCTGTGCCGTATCTTCGTCGAAACCTTCGATATCGGCAATTTCGCCGAGATCGACGTAGGCGACTTCCTCGATGGACGAGAAGCCTTCAGAGGCCAGAAGCTGCGCGATCATTTCGTCGACATCGAGCGCTTCGGCAAACATCGTGGTGCGGCTCAGGAACTCGGCCTGACGGCGCTCGGATTCCTCGGCTTCCGTGAGGATGTCGATATCCCAGCCCGTGAGCTGCGAGGCCAGACGGACATTCTGCCCGCGACGGCCGATCGCAAGTGAGAGCTGGTCATCGGGGACCACAACTTCAATGCGCTGCGCATCTTCATCGAGCACGACCTTCACGACTTCAGCGGGTGCGAGAGCGTTCACGATGAAAGTCGCGGCATCGGGCGACCACTGGATGATATCGATCTTTTCGCCCTGGAGTTCGTTCACCACGGCTTGCACGCGGCTGCCGCGCATACCGACGCAGGCGCCGACCGGATCGATCGAACTGTCATTCGACAGAACGGCGATCTTCGCACGGCTGCCGGGATCGCGCGCGACCGCCTTGATCTCGATGATACCGTCGTAAATTTCCGGCACTTCCTGCGCGAAGAGCTTGGCCATGAACTGCGGATGCGAGCGCGACAGAAAAATCTGCGGGCCGCGCTGTTCGCGGCGCACGTCATATATGTAGGCACGAACACGATCGCCATTGCGGAAGGTTTCGCGCGGGAGAAGTTCGTCGCGGCGCACGATCGCCTCGCCACGGCCGAGGTCGACAATCACGTTGCCATATTCGACGCGCTTGACGATGCCATTCACGATCTCGCCGATGCGGTCCTTGTATTCGTCGTACTGGCGCTCGCGTTCAGCGTCGCGCACCTTCTGAACGATGACCTGCTTGGCGGTCTGTGCGGCGATTCGCCCGAAATCAACGGGGGGAAGTTCGTCTTCTATGAGGTCGCCTGCCTGCGCGGCAGGATTACGGCGCTGCGCAGACTTCATATCGATCTGCACGGCATCGTTCTCGACATTATCCACGACTTCGAGAAGGCGCACGAGACGGATATCGCCGGTCTGCGGATTGATACGTGCACGGATTTCGTTTTCCGCGCCATAGCGCGAACGCGCGGCTTTCTGGATCGCCTCAGCCATCGCTTCGAGGACGACCTCGCGGTCGATCGACTTTTCGCGCGCGACCGCATCCGCGATCTGCAACAGTTCAAGCCGGTTGGCGCTTACTGCCGGTGCCATTCTCTATTCTCCGTCGGAGGGGGCATCTTCGGAGGCGTCATTCGCCCCGCCCTGTCTTTTGAGACTTTCCCTAATGAGGTCATCGCTCATCACGAGCTTGGCCTCGCTCAACTTCCCGAAAGGCAGGCCGAGAACCTGCGGTTCCGAATATCCTTCAATGTCGCACTGAACAAGAACTTCGCCGTTTTCGACACCCTGAAGCAGGCCACGGAAACGCTTGCGGCCTTCAAGGGCTTCGCCAAGTTCAATCTTTACATCGAAGCCCTGCCAGCGATCGAAATCCTTTGGCCTCGTTAGCGGGCGGTCGATGCCTGGCGAGGAAACTTCAAGATTATACTCCCCGGGGATTGGATCCTCGACGTCGAGCACGGCAGAAAGAGTGCGCGACAGCTCCTCGCAATTCTCGACCGACATAGTGCCGTCGGCACATTCGGCCATGATCTGCAACGTCTGCCCTCCCTGAAGACCGAAACGGATACGCACGAGTTCGTAGCCAATACCTTCGGCGCTCGGCTGGAGCAATTCGAAGACCTGGCGCGCAACGCCATGCGGCGCAACGAGATGCGTATCAAGGATCGAAAGATCCGTCGCATCTTCTTCAGACTTCCTGTCGAGACCTGTCGAGGCCAAACGCATTCTCCAGAGCGGTTTCGCAAAGCCCAGATAACAAAAAAAGCGGGCCCCCGTTTCCGGAGACAGCCCACTCTCTAGAGCGTCGCTGATCTGTTGGCGCCTATATAGCGCCTTTTCGGGCGCAAGAGCAAGGGTCTCAGATTCGGCGGAAGGAAAGATAGCAGGGGGTCCGCCCCTCGCGGATCGCCTTCGCCTCGTAGCGAGTGCCGGGCCAGCCCTCGTAAGGTGTACGCCAATCGACGGGACTCTCAGCCGTCCAGAAAAAGGTTTCGCCTTCCTCCCGATTGAAGCGGCTCACATGAGCGAGGGTCCAGGCGATGTAGTCGGGAATGTCGCTGGCAAAACGCAGTTCACCACCAGGTTTCAGCGCCTTTGCGAGAAATCCGAGTGTTTCCGGGTTCACGAAGCGGCGCTTGTTGTGCCGCTTCTTGGGCCATGGATCGGGATAGAGGATGAAAACGCGATCGAGCGAAACAGGCGCAAGACGCTCCAGCAGGAAGCGGGCATCGTCATTCAGGATACGCACATTGGAAAGGCCTCGAAGGTCGATCTCCGAAACCAGCTTCGCAACGCCGTTCAGGAAAGGTTCGCACCCCATAATGCCGGTATCTGGATGCGTTTCCGCCTGATGCGCCAGATGCTCGCCACCACCGAAGCCGACTTCTAGCCAGACCTCCTTCACTTCGCCGAAAAGCGATCGGGGGTCGAGCGTGCCCTCTCCAAACGAAATGGAGACCCCCGGAAAGAGGGTCTCCATCAAATTCGCCTGTCGCGGCTTCAAGGCCTTGCCGCGGGTGCGCCCGTAAACATGACGGCGTGACGTTTCGCTTTCGCCCTTCACCGACGCACCTTGTACCGGGTTAGCGGATTTCAGCCGCGATCTTGTCCGCGAGGTCGGTCTTCTCCCAGGAGAAGCCGCCATCGGCATCGGGATTGCGTCCGAAGTGGCCATAGGCCGCCGTGCGCTCATAGATCGGCTTGTTGAGGCCGAGATGCTCGCGAATACCGCGCGGGCTCAGATCCATGCATTTTGCGACAGCCTTCTCGATGGCTTCCTCGTCCACCTTGCCGGTGCCGTGGAGGTCGCAGTAGATCGAGAGCGGCTTGGAAACGCCGATCGCGTAGGAAAGCTGGATCGTGCAACGCTCGGAAAGGCCCGCCGCAACGACGTTCTTTGCGAGATAGCGCGACGCATAAGCCGCCGAACGGTCGACCTTCGTCGGATCTTTACCCGAGAAAGCACCGCCGCCATGCGGCGCCCAGCCGCCATAGGTGTCGACGATGATCTTGCGGCCGGTGAGGCCCGCGTCACCATCGGGGCCACCGATCACGAACATGCCCGTGGGGTTCACATAGAATTCTTCTTCCGGCGGGAACCAGCCATTCGGCAGCTCGGCCTTCACGGCCTCGCGGACGAGTTCGCGCAGATCTTCCTGTTTCACGCCTTCCTTGTGCTGCGTGGAAACGACGACCGACGTTACGCCAACGGGCTTGCCGTTCTCGTATTTCATCGTGACCTGGCTTTTCGCATCCGGCTCGAACTGCGGCGTCTTGCCAGAATGACGGTCCTCAGCCATCCGCTTCAGAATGCGGTGCGAATAGTAGATCGGCGACGGCATGAGAACGTCCGTCTCGGTGCAGGCATAACCGAACATGATGCCCTGATCGCCGGCGCCTTCGTCCTTGTTACCGCTTGCATCGACGCCCTGCGCAATATGCGCGGACTGGGCATGGAGAAGGACTTCGCAGTCGGCCGTCTTCCAGTGAAAGCCTTCCTGCTCATAGCCGATCGCCTTCACGGCCTTGCGTGCCGTATCCTCGATCATGTCCTTGGTGATGGATTCGGGGCCGCGGATCTCGCCTGCCAGCACGATCTTGTTCGTGGTGGTCAGTGTTTCGCAAGCGACGCGCGCATAAGGATCGGCCGCGAGATAAAGATCGACAACGGCATCGGAAATCCTGTCGCACACCTTGTCGGGATGGCCCTCGGAAACGGATTCGCTTGTGAACAGGAAATTTGACCTAGCCAAGTTGCTCTCCCTTATGGGTTCTGAAATGAGTTCTGCGCCCGATCCGGCGGGGTGCCGGTCCGCGCTGTTCTTATGCCGGGATGCAACAGCGTAGTTCGTGTCGCGAAATGCGTATTCCTGCGGGTTCCGGCGGCTCTGGTTGTTGCAAGGATCGTATTCGGGGTCAACAGCAGAACGGAAAAAGATATGCACATAAGTGCATATCCCTGCATTATTATCCGTAATCTTATTGTTTCGGAGAAATTTCTGCTGTTGCGGGCTCGTCGTCCTGCCCGCCGAGCACCCTTATCAACTCCAGCAGACGCCGGCGGAGCTTTGGGTCGGAAATGGAAAAAAAGGCGCTGTTGAGCTGAATTCCTTCCGCCGTCGAGAGAAGAGAAAGATCGACCCCCACACGCCCGCTTTCCTCGCCACCCTGGAGCGAGCCGTTTTCAAGACCTTCAAAAAAATACTCGATTGGAACACCGAGAACCGCGCCGATCTCGTAGAGACGGCTTGCGCCGATGCGGTTCGCACCCTTCTCGTATTTCTGAACCTGCTGGAAGGTGAGGCCGAGCGCCTCGCCCAGCTTTTCCTGGCTCATGCCGATAAGCATTCGCTGCATGCGGACTCTGCTGCCCACATGGACGTCGACCGGATTGGGCGATTTACGTGTCACGCTTGCGCCTTGGAGCTATTGAGAGAACCGGAAGCTTACAACTTCAGGTCGTCCCTCGCATCAGGGTTGCAGCGGAATTGGCGAAAACTCCGCACTGACGATCAATCCGGATGCAACCTGCGGTATCCGATCCCAGCGTCAGGGGCGGCCGCTGGGGGACCGGTCATACCAGACGGCGGCACCCGTAGCGGCAAGAAGCAGCAGAAGAAAGAGATCGCCAAGACGCGCGTATAATGTGGGCTCAAGCGCAGCAGGAAGGGGCGCATCTATAACGCCGCGTCCGTGCAGTGGCAGGCTTTTGACAATGCGGCCATAGGGATCGATCAGCGCCGAGATACCGCTATTCGCCGAGCGCGCGATCGGCAGGCCCTGCTCCACCGCGCGCAGACGCACTTGCGAGAAATGCTGATAGGGACCGGCGGATTCCCCGAACCAGGCATCGTTCGTGATGTTGACGAGCCAGGCCGGGCGTTCGCCGGGCGCCACAACCTCGCCAGGGAAGATCACCTCGTAACAGATAAGCGGTCCTGTGGACGGGAAGTTCTCAAGCGCAAGCGTGCGCGGCCCGGGGCCGGTTTCGAAGCTACCCTGGAACTGGACGATCTTCTTCAAGCCGAGACGTCCAAGCAAATGACGAAGCGGCACATATTCGCCGAAGGGGACGAGATGATGCTTGTCGTAGGTTTCAACGATCTCTCCGGATGAATTCACGACATAAAGCGAATTGTAGAAAACACGCAGGCGGTTCGACGGGCCGTCCGGCGCGGTCTCGCCCCGGTTCGAGCCGGTCACGAGAAGCGCACCTTCAGGAAGTACGCGACCGATCGCCGCAAGCACATAAGGCTCGCGGGCGAGAAGAACGGGCACTGCATTCTCCGGCCACACTACAATTGTGCGGCCATCTATGCCCTGCGGATGCTCGGGAGTCGCCTCGCGCGACATCCGCAACAACTGACCGATAATAGTGAGGACACGGTTTGGGTCGTCCCAATCTTTCGAGAAGGGCGTGTCGGGATGAACGATGCGAATGTTCACATCGTCCTCATAGCCAAGTTCCGCCGATGAAAGCCGTGCGGCCCCGCCAACCCAGATGAGCGCAAGTCCTGCCATCGCAATGGCGGGTGCGGCCAGGATTTCTCTGTCGAATCTACGTTGCGCCTGCGGCCTGCGCGTGTCGAAAGCCGCGGGAGAGCCGGCAATCAGCATAGTGATAAAGGAAAGGCCGTAGACGCCGACAAGAGCGGCGACCTGCATGAGCGCGTTGGAAGTTGCGAAACTTTCCCCGATCAGGTTCCAGGGAAAACCCGTCAGCACATGACCTCGCAACCATTCGAACGCCGTCCAGAAGATCGCCAGAACCGCGACACGTCTATAGCCGTGAAACCAGAAGAGGCGCGCGACGGCGGCGGCGGCGCCTGTGAAGAGCCCGAGCCCCGCCGGAAGCAGCGTTACGGCTGCCGGGAGCAGGAATGCGAATTTGTCCGCCTCGACGAGAAAGGCGTTACCGATCCAGTAGAGTCCAAAGAGAAAATAGCCAAAGCCAAACCACCAGCCGACCAGCCCGGCACGCCACATGACACGACGGCGCCGCGAGCGCGTCGGCTCCCCCACACCATCGAGCAGCCAGACAAGAGCCGGCACGGTAATGAAAAGGATTGGCAGGAATTCATAGGGCGGAAGGGCAAGTGTACTTGCAGAGCCCGCCGCAAACGCCGCGAGATAGCGCGGCCAGCCACGCAATTCCGGCAGCCATGAAGCAAAACGCGAGACGCGCGTCGACACCGCAGCAAGACCGCTCTCTATCCGCACAGGTTCAGCTTTCCGCGTCGGAGGAGGCGGACTCTTCCGCCAAAGGCAGAAGGTGGATGCGCATGTGTTTGATGCGCCGGGGGTCAGCATCCTTTACTTCGAATTCGAGGCCCGCAGGGTGACGCACAAGCTCGCCGCGCAGCGGCACGCGTCCGAGCAACGAAAAAACGAGGCCTGCAAGCGTGTCGACATCATCCTCGTTTTCTTCATCCACGAGCTTCAATCCGATCATCTCTTCGAGATCCTCGATAGGACAGCGCGCATCCGCGTCAATGGACCCGTCTTCCCGCCGCACGAGAGCAGGGCCGGTATCGGTGTCGTGTTCGTCCTCGATCTCGCCCACGATCTGTTCGACCAGATCCTCGATCGAAACGAGGCCGTCCGTACCGCCATATTCGTCAATGACGAGCGCGAGATGGATACGCGTCGCCTGCATTTTCACAAGAAGATCGAGCGCGGGCATCGAAGGCGGCACAAAAAGAACATCACGCCGAATGGAACGGAGGGAAAAAGGTGGATGAGGTGCCGCATTGTCACTGTCACCTTCGAGTGGTGCAAACCATGCCAGCACGTCCTTCAGATGAACCATGCCAATTGGGTCGTCGAGCGTTTCACGATAGACCGGCATACGCGAATGGCTCGATTCGCGGTAAAGACGCAGCACATCCTCAAGCGAGGCGCTTTCTTCAACGCCGACAACATCCGCACGCGGCACCATCACATCGTCGACGCGCAATTCGCCAAAATTGAGGATATTCACGAGCATATGCCGTTCTTCGGCCGTCAAGCCGCGATGCATATCCTCATGCTCCTCGATAACCTCCTCAAGGCTTTCGCGCAGCGAGCTATCGCCATTGCCAAGGCCGAGAAGCGCGCGCAACCAGCCGAAGGGAGGACGGTGGCGCGAGGTTCCTTCCCGTGCGGTTGAAGTTCTGTCGGTAGTATCGGCCATGGTTCTTTCGGCGTTCTCGTCAGTGTCCGGTGCGCTCGGTGGCGTAGGGATCGGGAATGCCGAGATCCTCCAATATGTCTCGCTCGAGATCTTCCATGTCTTCGGCCTCCGTATCTTCGAGATGATCGTGGCCAAGAAGGTGGAGAACACCATGGACCGTCAGGTGGGAAAGATGGTTCGCGAAGCTCTTCCGCTGGGCGACGGCTTCACGGGCAATGGTTTCTCGGGCGAGCACGACATCGCCGAGAAGGGGTACGCTCCGCTTGAAAGCCTCCTCTGGAACGCCCGTATCCGGCATGTCGGCAGCAGGAAAAGAGAGCACGTTGGTGGGACCGTCCTTGCCGCGATAAGCCTTGTTGAGTTTTGTGACAAGTTCATCGTCAGCAAGGACAATACAAAGTTCGGCTGCGTCGTCCCCCCGCGTCACGACGAAAGCGTGTTCGGCCGCACGGCGTACCGTTTCCTCCGTACCACTCTCCCATTCTCCGGCTTCGCGCAGAACATCGATCTCAAGTCCGGAAACCGGACTTCGGCTCTTGGCGCTTCGTTTGCGCCCGGATGTGGCGCCGTCGCTCATTTTTTGCCGTCTCCGAGAAGACTCCGTTCCCTGGCGTTATACGCCTTCACAATGCGCGTCACCAGCGGATGCCTTACAACGTCGGCATCCGTGAAACGCACCGTCTCGCAACCCGGCACGCCGTCGAGAACATCAAGAGCGTCACGGAGGCCCGATTTCGCTCCGAGCGGCAAGTCTACCTGGCTCGGATCGCCCGTAATCGCCATGCGGCTATTCTCGCCCAAACGGGTCAGGAACATCTTCATCTGGACAGGCGTACAATTCTGCGCCTCGTCCAGAATGACGAAGGAATTGGCGAGGGTACGTCCCCGCATAAAGGCCAGTGGCGCAACTTCGATCTCCCCGGATTCGATGCCCTTCATCGCCTGTTCGCCAGGCAGCGTATCGTAGAGAGCGTCGTAAAGCGGCCTGAGATAGGGGTCGATCTTCTCTTTCAGGTCACCGGGCAGAAAGCCGAGACGCTCGCCTGCTTCCACAGCGGGACGTGACAGGATGATCCGGTCGACACGCTTCTGGAGCAGCATGGAAACAGCGACGGCGACGGCGAGATAGGTCTTGCCGGTACCCGCGGGCCCGACACCGAAAACAAGCTCGTTCGACATCAGGGCATCGATATAGGTGCCTTGCGTCTGCGAGCGCGCGGAAATGACGCGACGCTTCGTGTGTATCTGATGACGGCCAAAACCGCCTTGGGGCTTATCGAGATCGGCGTCCGGCGCCGTCGCCAGACGGATTGCGCCATCGACTTCGCCCTGACTCACGTCCTGCCCTGATTTGAGGCGCGCATAGAGATCGCGGAATACCCGGTCTGCCTGACTACGCGCGTGAGCATTGCCCGTAATGACAAGCTTGTTTCCCCTTGAGGTGGCTAGAATTCCAAGACCTTGTTCGATACGCGCAAGATTCTTGTCGTTTGTTCCAAAAAGCTCCGTGAGGAGGCGATTGTCGTCGAAAGCGATGACGAGAGCATCGTCGCCACCGGCCTCGCCCCTGGATGTCTTCACGCCACCTGCTGTACTCAACTGCACCCTGTCCTTTCAACGTGCTCTTCGCACGGACAAAACGCGACCGTCCGGCCGGTCATGCGGGCACGGAGTCCGTTTCGAGAAGACGCCCGCGAAGGGAATTTCTGTATCCCTCCTCGACCACGACATCGACGATCTGCCCGAAGAGGCTTTCCGGCGCATCGTCGATGTGAACCGACTGGAGATAAGGGCTGCGACCGACCAGCTGGCTTTCGCTGCGGCCACGCCTGTCGAAAAGAACAGACATGGTGCTGCCCGCACATGCCCTGTTGAAAGCAATTTGCTGTTCGCCCAGCAATGCTTGCAGACGTTGCAGGCGCTCGCTCTTGATCTCTTCCGGCAACTGGTCTTCTTCTGCCGAGGCGGGCGTACCAGGCCGAGGGCTGTATTTGAAGCTGTATGCCTGCGCGTAACCGACCTCGCGAATGAGGGCGAGCGTCGCTTCGAAATCCTGCTCCGTCTCGCCCGGAAAGCCGACGATGAAGTCGGAAGACATGGCAATGCCCGGGTTGGCGGCGCGAATGCGCTCGACAAGGCGGATATAGCTTTCCGCGTCATGGCGACGATTCATCGCGGCAAGAATGCGGTCAGAACCCGACTGCACAGGCAAATGCAGATAGGGCATGAGTTCGGGCACTTCGGCATGGGCAGCGATCAACTCGTCGTCCATATCGCGCGGATGGCTCGTCGTGTAACGCAGCCGCTCTATGCCATCGATCCCGGCCAGACGGCGGATCAGATGTCCGAGCGATGCGGCCGCACCCTTGCCGTCATCGCCATGATAGGCGTTTACATTCTGGCCGAGCAGCGTGATTTCGCGAACACCGGCATCCGCCAGTGCGCGCGCCTCGTCGAGGATACGCGTCACCGGCCGCGAGAATTCGGCACCGCGCGTATAGGGGACAACGCAAAAGGTGCAGAATTTGTCGCAGCCTTCCTGGATGGTGAGGAAGGCGGTGGCACCGCGCGCCAGCGTCTTGCGGCGCTCGGGCGCGGGGAGCGTCTCGAACTTGTCGTCAGCCGGAAAGTCCGTCTCGACAATGCCAGGTCCGCCATTCGAAAGGCGCCCCACATATTCGGGCAGGCGATGATAGGTCTGGGGACCGAGTACAAGGTCGACCACCGGTGCACGACGGCGGATTTCCTCGCCTTCGGCCTGAGCGACGCAGCCCGCCACGCCGATCACGAGGTTCTCGCCCCGGCCGGATTTTTCCTTCTTCAGGTCGCGCAGACAGCCGAGTTCCGAATAGACCTTTTCAGCCGCCTTTTCGCGGATGTGGCAGGTATTCAGAATAACGATGTCGGCATCTTCGGGCTGATCGACCTCGGTATAGCCGGAAGGTGCCATGACATCGACCATGCGGGCCGAGTCATAGACGTTCATCTGGCAGCCATAAGTCTTGACGAAGATCTTCTTGCGCGTCGCGTCAGGGCCGTTCTCGGGGCCCATGTCCAGCGCGACGTCTCGGGATGGCGCGGAATTATCGTGCAATGTGTGCGCTCGTCTCCTCGGGGAACTCAATTAGCGGGCAGAGCCTATCACGGATCGTGGGCACACGGGGAAGGGAAAGAGCGCTCAACAATCTCAAGCCTCCGCCACGCGAGGCTGGGCAAGGGCCCCGGGTGCCTCCGCAGGCAGCGGAGCCTCTTCCCAGCGGCCCGACAGGGCCTCCGCAACGCCGCGGCGGCAGGAAGCCTCGCAATAAGCCGCGAGGGCCTTGCGGTTGCCGATTTCGCGGATCGTAACCGGCCGATGATACTCGACAGTTACCTCGATGGGCCCTGTCTTGAAAGCTTCCCAGAGATGCGGAAACAGTTCCATATCGCCATACCACGCAAAGAAAGGCCGATAATACCGGCTCATCGGCATGCCGTAGAGCCCCGTATAGGCAATCGAGACCGGCTGCACCACGAGGTCATCCTCCCGGTCCTGATCGCCGTTGACGATGGTGAGCTGGGCCACGCTCATCAGCGCGCTCTTGAAGGAGAGAACCCGATTACCGTCGCTCGACGTGCCTTCCGGGAAGAGGACCAGACGATCGCCGGCAGCGATGCGAGCGTGGATCTCGTTACGGGAATGAGCGGTGCGGGTGCGTCGTTCACGCTCCACGAAAACCGTCTGCTGGAGCTT
The DNA here is from genome assembly GCA_002694985.1 of Parvibaculum sp. GTDB lineage: Bacteria > Pseudomonadota > Alphaproteobacteria > Parvibaculales > Parvibaculaceae > Parvibaculum. The sequence goes on from NZNS01000011.1 coordinate 41,257, forward strand.
TGCCAGCGTACCGAAGAAGGGCCAGCCCGCCACTTCGCTCTTTGCCACGAAGGAACAGGGCGTGAGCGCACCCACAATCGGAATGTCGAGCCAGGAGGTATGATTGGCCGCAATCAGACAGGCGCCGTCCTCGTGAGGCGTACCGCGCCGTATGATCCTGATACCGATCAGCGAACAGAGAAAGCGGTGGTAGCGATTCGGCAGGTTACGTGCGTAAGGAAGGTTCAGCTTCAACCCGAGCCATTGCACTGGCATCAAAAGCAGTGCCGAAAGGATGAAGCCTGCCAGAAGTGTGGCGGCCCGCGCGGTTGCCATGGGCGTCTCCCGTCCTCACCGCCGTAACCGACGCGGGACTACTCTTTAGTACTCTTTTTAGTACTCTTTGCGTCCGCTTTCGTTTCGCGGCTGAGCGGTACGCCATAAAGCTCAAGACGATGATCGACAAGCTCGAAGCCGAGCTCGCGGGCGATAATCTTCTGAAGGCGCTCGATTTCATCATTATGGAATTCGATGACCGAGCCGGTCTGCAGATCGATCAGGTGATCGTGGTGTTCTTCTGGCACCTGTTCGTAGCGCGAGCGGCCATCGCGAAAATCGTGACGTTCGAGAATGCCCGCTTCCTCGAACAAACGGACAGTCCGGTAAACCGTGGCAATCGAAATCTTGTTATCGACCGCCGCCGCGCGGCGATAAACTTCCTCGACATCGGGGTGGTCGTGCGCAATGGACAGCACGCGCGCGATCACGCGCCGCTGTTCCGTCATCCGCATTCCCTTTTCGACGCAGAGATTCTCGATCCGGTCGGGATCGTTCGGTGTGTCTTCGGGGCGCAAAGCCGCTGTCGTATTGTCTGTCATCGCGAGCATAATAGGCATGCGCCGCGCGTTTGTCATTAGCGAGGAAGCTTCTCGCAACCTCATAAAACCCCTAATCGATCAAGGATTTATGACCGCCTGGTAAAGACGGCAGATCGCATTTCAAGGTACGAGCGGCTATGCGCGATGCTCCCCGCGTGTAATAAGCGGGCCGCATCCCGACGAGGTAAAAGCCAAAGCGCTCATAGAGACGAAGCGCATCTCCATTGTCTTCCGCCACTTCAAGAAAAAGCGCCGCCGCGCCTGCTGCAATAGCGGCCGCCGCAGCGGCGTCAAGCAGCTTGCGGCCGATCCGCCGGCCGCGCGCGGCCGGGTCTACGCCGATGGTCAGGATTTCCGCTTCGCCGCCACCGGCCCGAACCAGCACAAGCCCAAGGGGCGATATTGCCGGATAGCCATTCGCTGCGGCAGATTCGGCCACAAGCGCATAAACGCCCGGCATGGCGAGCAGGCGAGCAAGGGACGCGGCATCCCAGGCCTCTTCAAAGCAGAGGGCGTGAAGGACGGCGAGACGTTCCAGATCGTCGGCACCCGCCCGCCGGATTTCGGGCTCGGGGTCGGTGCTCACGTGGCCTCATCCGGATCGCGCCCGCCAGGCAGTTTCGCGTCGGGGGCGCGAATATAGAGGGGTGCGGGAGCGGTACGGAAAGCATCCGGCCCCTGCTCGCCAAGACGCCGGAGCGCGATGCGGGCGACAATGGCGGCATCGGGCTGGGGACGGCACTCCGCCATCCTGCAATCCAGTCCTGCCGCCGCGAGCCGCGCGGCCACAAGCTCGCTGCCCGTACCCGCAAGCACGAAAGGGCTGTGCGGCAGATGTGCGGCCACATCGCCGAGATTGACGAGCAGCGGTGCGGTTTGCGGGGTGCGATTTGCGGAGAAAGCCTGCATGTAAACCTCGTCGCGCCGCGCGTCGAATGAAGCAAGGATGGTTTCATCCGCTTCGGCGGCAACAGGTTCGGCCACGGCCTCAAGGGTCGTCACGCCGACCAGCGGCAGCTCCCTCGAAAGGGCGATACCGCGTGCCGCCGCGAGACCAACGCGCAATCCTGTAAATGTGCCGGGCCCGACAGTGACAGCGAGGGCGTCGAGATCGGAAAAACCAAGCGCGGCTTCCGCAAGCACCACCTCGACCATCGGCATCAAGGCCTCGGCATGACCGCGCGTGCGCGCTTCGAACGCTGAAGCGATCTCCCCCTCGCCATCGTGAACAGCCGCAGAAAGCGCACCTTGCGCGGTATCGAAGGCGAGGAGGATCAAGGACAAGGGCTCCGTAAGCGACCGTCAGACGATGCTGCACACATCGTCGAAGGGAAGGCGCGGGCTGCGAGCAAAGAGACCGGCCGGATCGCCATGTCCGAGATTGCAGAGGAAATTCGACTTCACATTCGTGCCCGCAAAAAAGAGCTCGTCCACCTTGTTCAAATCGAAACCGGACATCGGCCCGCAATCGAGGCCGAGCGCCCGGGCGGCAATAATGAAGTAAGCGCCCTGCAGCGAACCGTTGCGAAAGGCGTTTGTTTCCGCCCATTCATCGGACCAGTTGAACCAGGTCTTCGCCTCCGGCGCATGAGGAAAGAGTTCGGGCAGACGCTCATAGAACTTTACGTCATAACCGATGATCGCCGTGACCGGCGCTTCCATGGTTTTCTTGAGATTGCCTTCGGTGAGCGCAGGCGCGAGCTTTTCCTTCGCTTCTTTCGACTTCACGAAGATGATGCGGGCGGGCGACATGTTCGCGCTGGTGGGGCCCCACTTCATAAGGTCATAGAGCTGCTTCAACGTCTCATCGGAAACCGGCTCGTCCTTCCACGCATTATGCGTGCGGGCTTCACGGAAAATGACGTCGAGCGCTTCGTCCCCCAGCTTTCCGCTCATGAGCTTCTCTCCTTCACGAATAAACAGATGGCGTCACGATAGCGTTTTCGTGTCTCGACGCCAGCCCTCGCGGCTATACTCCGGCGGGCAGACCCGATCAGATCTGACGGACTTCAACGATTTCGGGGATGTAATGTTTCAGCATGTTCTCCACACCGCGCTTCAGCGTCACTGTGGAAGAGGGGCAGCCTGCGCAGGCCCCTTGCATGTTGAGGAAGACGACACCTTCCTCATATCCCTGGAAGGTGATGTCGCCGCCATCCTGCGCGACGGCGGGCCTCACGCGCGTGTCTAGGATTTCCTTGATCTGGGACACGATCTCGCCGTTCTCGCCCTCATGTTCCGCATGGGCATCCTCGGCGTCACCCGCCGCGAAGAGGACGGGAGCACCGCTCGTGAAATGCTCCATGATTGCGCCAAGAAGAGCGGGCTTCATGTGCTGCCATTCGCCGCCCGACTTGGTGACGGTGATGAAATCGTTGCCGAAGAAAACGCCGGCGACGTTCTCGATAGCGAAAAGGCGCATCGCGAGCGGCGAGCGCTCGGCCGCCTCGCGCGTCGGAAAATCGGCGGCCCGGCCCTCTCCAAGCACTTCACGGCCGGGCAGAAACTTCAAAGTCGCCGGATTCGGCGTCGCCTCGGTCTGGATGAACATGAGAAAGCCCTTTTTGCAGCGTGGGTTAGCGGCCCGCGAGGCCGCCTCGTTCGCGCTATAGATGGACCCTCAGGCCGCCCAAATCAAGCCAGCGAGCGCAGCGCTTCCTCGGTCAGATTGCCCGGCACCACGGTGACGGGAATGGGAAAGGCCTTTTCGGAGGCGCTCGCAACCATTGTCACCAGCGGCCCGGGGCCCTCCTTGCCCAGCCCCGCCGCGAGAACGAGGATCGCAATATCCTTGTCTTCGGCGATCAGCTGCATCACCTGCTCGGCGCGGCGCCCTTCGCGGATGATGAGTTCCGGCATGATGCCCGCATATTCGTTCACATGGGCGGCGAGCCGGTGCAGCAGTTCTTCCGCTTCCGCGCGCGCTTCTTCCTGCATGATGTTCTTCACGCCAAGCCATTGTTGAGAGGCTTCGCCGGGTTCAATCACTGCAAGCAGCGTGACTACACCATTCGTATGACATGCGCGCAGGCTCGCAAAATGGATCGCGACTTCGGATTCGGGCGTGCCGTCAACGACGACGAGAAACTTGCGCCGCTTCTTCGGCGCGGCGCTTCGGCCCGATGTATCGGATTCGTTCACAGGTTCGCTCATGGGCCGGATGCTGCCACCCTCCGCGTCATCCGGCAAGCATTTGAAATCCGGCTTATTTCAAAAGGATATTGCTGATTTCGCGAAGCTGTGTGCGCGCACGCAGAAGATAAAAACCCTGCATGGCAAGGTGGTTTGGCTGGAATTGCGCGTCGGGCGCGCCGTTCGTCACCACCCAGGGATCAAGAAGGGCGGCCTTGCGGAAGCTTCCCATCATCTCGTTCCAGGGCTTCTCAAGATTGCGCTCCTTGATGATGGGCTCGAAGTCCGTGCCAAGCCCCTGCAACACCATGTAGTAGCCGTAGAGCTTACCCTTGGTGAGGTAGAAGACGTCGTCCGCGTCGGAGTCAAAAAAGCTTCCCGCCTGTTCGGCAAGGAGGCGGTCGATCAATGCAGAAGACGAGCCGATATCGGCCGCAAAACGCTCAATCGTCGCAAGCAGATTATCGGCGCGAATGTCGTAATTCGCTTCGCCTTTCGCAAGGCGCGCATTGTAGGCAAGCAGGCGGCTGCGCGCGTCGCGATATTGCGATTCCGAACTCGCGCGCGGCGCCAGCGAAACGCTCGGATTCCAGATCCAGACATTGCCGGGATATTGCAACAGGCCAGCCGCGTGCTGGAGGTCGGGGTCTGCCTCGGACGAACCGCGCGTACGGCCGAGCTGGTCTGTCAATTCAATACCGAAACGCGCCAGCGCCGACATCATGCCCTGCTGAAAGTTCGGCATGTTGTCGAGCAATACGCCCGGCTGGAAAAAGGGATCGTTCGCCGTCCAGTTGTTCTGGTTGACCTCGCGATCGATCAAGCCCGCCGCATAGGCAACTGCCATGCTGCCACCCTCAACGGAATCCGCGGCCGAAGGTGCGAAGTCGATGTCATCATCCACCTTGTGAACGACGAACATGCCGATCGGATAGTAGAGAAGGATGATGATGAGAATGGCGAGCGCCGCGCGCTTCGCCAGGTTGCCCATGCCGGAACTGTTAAGACCGCCAAAAAGCCGTCCGAAGCCGCCCTGTCCGTCTGTTCCCGGCCCGTCTGTTCCCGGCGCGGCACCGCCGGACGCCGTTGCCTGCGTTCCATCGCCACGCCGATACATCCAGCGATGACGAAGCTTCTCGCGCCAGCCAGCAAAACGCTCGGAAAAGGACATGGACGGATATTCCTCCAGAACAGGTGGGCGTCTATGCGGATCCCCTCTTAGATGGGGCGCGCGGCGCGCTGATCAAGCGCCTCAGATGAAGCCGACAATTTCGCGCACGCGCGCAAGGACGGGATCGGCGATTGCACGAGCGCGCCCGGCGCCCTTTTCGAGGATGCCATCGATATAGCTTGCGTCTTCCATCAGACGTTTCATTTCGTTCGTTATGGGCGAAAGCTTCTCCACCGCGAGGTCGGCAAGGGCCGGTTTGAAGACAGAAAACTGCGCACCGGAGAATTCGGCGAGCACTTCAGCCTTCGTCTTGTCCGAGAGCGCGGCATAGATGCCGACGAGATTGTCGGCACCGGGACGGCCTTCCAGACCTTCAACAGTGTCGGGAAGCGGCTCGGGATCGGTCTGGGCCTTGCGGATTTTTTTCGCGATATCGTCCGAACTGTCCCTCATGGTAATGCGCGAAAGATCCGAGGGGTCCGACTTCGACATTTTTTTCGTGCCGTCACGCAAGCTCATGACACGCGTCGCCTCACCCATGATAAGCGGCGCGGGCAGCGGAAAGAAATCCGGCGCGTTGAAATCATTGTTGAACTTTTGCGCCGTGTCGCGCGCGAGTTCGAGGTGCTGTTTCTGATCGTCGCCGACAGGCACATGCGTTGCGCGGTAAGCGAGAATGTCCGCTGCCATCAGCACCGGATAGGCATAGAGACCGACGCTCGCCTTCTCACGATCCTTGCCCGCCTTGTCCTTGAACTGCGTCATGCGATTGAGCCAGCCGATGCGCGCCACGCAATTCAGTATCCATGCGAGTTCGGCGTGAGCCGAAACCTTGGACTGATTGAAGATGATGTGACGCTCCGGGTCGATGCCGGATGCGATATAGGCCGCCGCGACCTCGCGTGTATTCGCAGCGAGCTCTTTTGGATCCTGCCAGACCGTGATCGCATGCATGTCGACCACGCAGTAAATGCATTCATGCGTGTCCTGAAGACCGACGAAGTTGCGGATCGCACCCAGATAATTTCCCAGATGCAGATTTCCGGTCGGCTGCACACCGGAAAAGACGCGATTTTGAGGCTGTTCCATTCGAGAGGTTCCATGGCCAGACGGGCGTGAATCCGGGAGGTTATGCTGCGCATGAGCCCCGAAGGCAATCCCCCCCGGCGGGGAGTAACCGCTTACCGGACAGCCCGACCGTCATCGTAATGTCACGAAAACGTCACATTGGAGGGCATTATCCCCGCCCCCGGGGACAAGTATCGGGCGGGTAAAAAAACAATCCCCGGATTTTGCGCCTCCCTCAACGCCGCGTGAAGGCGCTGCGAAGATCGCGGAGGCGCGAGGCACCCGTGACCTCGCAAAGGAGGAAATAGACGAGGACACCACCCGCGATGAGCGCGAAAAGGGCGGCGATACTGACGAGAAGGCCGTTCTCGAAGAAGGGGGCGAGCGCCGCCGCGCCAAACCAGAGCGCGACCCCCATGCCCGCCGAGGCGAGAAGGGTGAGCGGCAGGCGCCGCAGCAACTGCGTATCGGGCGCGAATTCGCCACGGCGGTAGAGGCGGGTGCCGAGCTGCCCCGCATTCACCCAGGCGGCGAGCGTGGTGCCGGTCGCGATACCGGCAAAGCCGAAAGAGAAGAAGAGGGCGAAGCTCGTCGCGATATTGACGGCGATGGAAATGGCCGCGAAGCGGAGCGGCGTCTTCGTGTCCTCACGCGCGAAGAAGGCGGGCTGGAAGACCTTGATGAGGACGAAGGCGGGAAGGCCTACTGCATAGATGACAAGGGCAAGCGCCGTCGCCTCCGTGTCGGCGCGCGCGAAGGCGCCGCGTTCGAAGAGGACGCGGATGATGTCGAAGGCGAGAACGGCAGCACCTGTCGCTGCGGGGACGGTCAGCAGCATCGAGAATTCGACCGCGCGGTTCTGGCTCCAGCTTGCGCCCTCCGCATCCTCCGCGCGCAGGCGGCGCGACAGTTCCGGCAGCAGCACGATGCCGATAGCGATGCCGATGACGGCGAGCGGCAACTGATAGATGCGGTCGGCATAATAGAGCCAGGAAACGGCACCCGCCTGAAGCGAGGCGATCATGGTGCCGATGGTGAGGTTCACTTGCGTGATGCCGCCCGCAATGACGCCGGGCACGCCAAGGCGGAAAAGACGGTGGACATCGGGCGTGAGCTTCGGCAGGCGCAACCGCAGCACCATGCCAGCGCGCCAGAGCGAAACCGTGAGCCAGACAAATTGCACGACGCCCGCCGCCGCAACGCCCCAGCTGAGCGCACGGCCCGGATTGTCGGTCAGCGGCACGAGAAAGAGGATCGCGAGGATCATCGTCACGTTCAGCATGACCGGGGCGGCGGCGCCCGGAAAGAAACGGCCAAGCGAATTCAGGATCGCCGATTGCAGCGCGGTGAGCGAGATGAAGAGAAGATAGGGAAAGGCGATGCGCGTGAACTCGACCGCCCATGCGAATTTCTGCGGGTCTTGCGAAAAACCCGGCGCGAAAACGAGCATGAGCCAGGGCATCGCCAGTTCGGCGGCGACAGTGAGCACGAGGAGGGCAACGAGAAGAACGGCAAGCGCATCTTCCGCGAAGCGCCGCGCGGCATTTTCGCCCTCGCCTTCAAGGCGCTTGGCAAAGAGCGGCACGAAGGCCGAGTTGAAGGCACCTTCCGCGAAGATCGAGCGGAACATGTTGGGAAAGCGGAAGGCGACGAAGAAGGCATCCGCTATCGGCCCCGTACCGAGAGCGGCAGCGACCATGACGTCGCGCAGGAAACCGAGCAGACGGCTGATGAGCGTGGTGCCGCCAACGGTCGCGGCAGAGCGGACGAGATTCATCTAGCGTCGCTTCATATTCGCACCGACCTCACGCTGCGGCCACGTCTTCGCGGCGTCGCTTCAGGGGCCTTGCCTTTTTCATCGGGTCGGCGAGCGCCTCCTGAAGATGGCGGTGGACGGCCTTCTTCTTGTTGGCGTTCGTGACCTTGTGGCCCATCACGTCCTTCACATAGAAGACGTCGACCGCGCGTTCGCCATAGGTGGTGATATGGGCCGAGCCGATGGTCAGCCCCAGGTGGAAGAGCGCACGCGACAATGAATGCACGAGGCCCGGACGGTCGAGGCCGTTGACCTCGATGACCGTGTAGGCATCCGAGGCATCATTGTCGATGAAGACCTGCGGGGCGACGGTGAAGGCATCAACACGGCGCTCGCGGCGCTGGCGGCTCTCGATGGCGTCGGGCGGCAGCACTTCGCCCGCAAGCACCTTGCGGATCATGTCTTCGAGGCGGCGGATGCGACGTTCCTCGCGCACAGCGGTGCCGTCAGGATCCTGCACCCAGAGCATGTCGAGGGCCATGCCGTCGCGCGTTGTAAAAATCTTCGCGTCGATGATGTTCATGCCGAGGATGGCGCAAGCGCCCGCGAAGCGCGCGAAGAGGCCGGGATGGTCCTGCGTGTAGAGGGTAAGCTCGGTGATGTCGCGCAGCGGCTCCGGCTCGACGGAGATGGCAAGCGGCTTGTCCTTCGCACCTTCGATGAAGCGCGCGTGACGCTCCTGCAAATCGGTGTCGGTCGATATCCAGTAGGCATCGCTGTGACGCTTGAGATAGCGCTCGATGGCGGTTTTCGACCAGTCGGACAGGCGTTCGGTGAGCGCGATCTTCGCTGCCGCGACGCGACCCTTGCGGTTCAAGGCACTTTCGCCGCCCTGCAAGACCGCTTCCGTCTCGAAATAAAGCTGGCGCAGAAGCTGACCCTTCCAGCCGTTCCAGACGCCGGGGCCGACGGCCATGATGTCCACGACGGTGAGGACATAAAGCATCTTCAGACGCTCGGGGCTCTGCACGAGGCTTGCGAAATCGCGAACGGTGCGCGGATCGGCAATGTCGCGGCGCTGGGCGACATCGGACATGACAAGATGGTTCTGCACGAGCCAGGCGACGGTTTCGGTTTCGCCGGGGCCCATGCCGAGACGCGGACAGAGCTTGCGCGCGATGGCCGCGCCCGCATCCGAATGATCCTCGTCGCGGCCCTTGGCGATGTCGTGCAGGAAGACGGACATGTAGAGCGCGTTGCGGCTTTTCAGCTTGCCCATGAGTTCATGCGCGAGCGGATATTCCTGAAGATCCTTGCCCTTCTCGACTTCCGAAAGAATACCGATGGCACGAAGGAGATGCTCGTCCGCCGTGTAGTGGTGATACATGTTGAACTGCATCAGCGCGACGATACGGCCGAAATCCGGCACGAAGCGGCCCAGTACGCCTGCCTCGTTCATCAGGCGCAGCGTGATTTCCGGCGTCTTCTTCGAGGCAAGAATTTCGAGGAACAGGCGGTTCGCCTCCTCGTTCTTGCGAAGCGAGGCATCGACCAGCTTCAGCGAGCGCGTGACGAGCTTCAGCACGTCGGGATGAATATCGAGGCCGTGGCTCTCCGCGACGTGAAAGAGGCGGATGATGTTGACCGGGTCTCTTTCAAAGAAGGACACATTGTCGACGGAGAGACGGCCCGTCTCAACGGTGAAGCCGCGAATGACCTTCTTGCGGCGCATGGCCTGCATGAAGCGGCCGATGGAGGGCTGCTTCTTCTTTTCCTGCTCTTCGAGCACGGCGCAGAAGATGCGCGTCAGGTCGCCGACATCCTTGGCGACCAGGAAGTAATGCTTCATGAAACGCTCGACGGCCTTCAGCCCGCGATGCTCCTGATAGCCGAGACGGTTCGCCATTTCGGTCTGAAGGTCGAAGGTGATGCGCTCCTCGGCACGGCCGGTGAGGAAGTGCAGCTCGCAACGCACCGCCCAGAGGAAATTCTCCGCCTTGCGGAAGGTCTGGTATTCCTCCTTGGTGAAGACGCCGACCTTCACGAGATCGGAGGTCTGCTTCACGCGGTAGACATATTTTGCGATCCAGAAAAGCGTGTTGAGGTCGCGAAGACCGCCCTTGCCTTCCTTCACATTGGGCTCGACCAGATAGCGGCTTTCGCCCGAACGCTGGTGACGCAGATCGCGCTCGGCGAGCTTCGCCTCCACGAATTCATTGGCAGTGCCCTTCACCACTTCCTCATCGAAGCGGGTTTCGAGCTCGTTGAAGAGCTTGCGGTCGCCATAGATGAAGCGCGCTTCGAGAAGCGAAGTGCGGATGGTGAAATCCTCACGCGAAAGCCGGATGCAATCGGGAATGGAGCGCGTGGAATGACCCACTTTCAGGCCCAGATCCCAAAGCGCATAGAGCATGTATTCGACGACGCTCTCGCCCCAGGGGGTCTGCTTGTAGGGCAGCAGGAAAAGCAGGTCGATGTCGGAGCCCGGCGCGAGCGTACCCCGGCCATAGCCGCCGACCGCCGCGATGGCCAGGCGCTCGGCCTCGCTCGGGTTCGGGGCGGGAAAAACATGCTCGGTCGCGAAGGTGTAGAGCTCGCGAATGATCGTGTCCTGGAGGTAGCAGATGCTTTCGGCGCAGGACCGGCCCCTGTGAGCGCCCTGCTCCAGCCGCTGCCGCGCCTTCTCCCGGCCCTGCGTCAGCGCCTGTTTCAGCACCGCGACAATGCCGCTCTTTACCGCAAGCTCGTCCTTCGCGGTGGCGCGAACGGCGTCGAGCTTCTCCCGGATTTCGGCGGGATCGGCGATTTCAAGCATGCTTGGCAGGGTACGGCCCATACGGGGCAACTCCTCAGAGGTTCATTTTCAGGCACCGGATGACCATCGGCGCGCCTCGAACCGGCATATGAGGACAGGCATGAGGCGATCAAGAAGGCTTATCATATTCCGGGCAAACTACAGAAATCCTTACCCGTTCCGGACAAAAACCCCGGGCCTGCTTGACAAGATTTTGCCGAGGCCGACATTGTGGCCCTCATTTCTTGCGCCCGGCCAGAAGGCGGGCAAAACGGGCGGGCAGCTATTGAACGTGGATACGACAATCGACCGGCGAAAAATTTTCAGCCGTCTTCTTCAGGGCTGGTGGAAGGATCGCGCGCAGTTTTCGCGCAAAAAAATCCACCGCACCTGCCCCGTCTGCGGCTATCACGGCATCTTCCTGTCGGTGGGCCGGCCTTCGCGCTGGGATTCGCGCTGCCCCAATTGCGGCTCGCGCGAGCGGCACCGGCTGTTGCAGCTCTATCTCACCGAACATGATATCGACCTGTCGGCCATGAAGGTCCTGCAATTCGGCCCCGAGAAGTGGCTGATGCGGGCAATGAAGAACAATCCCGATTACGAGCCTGCCGATCTCTATGCGAAGATCGCGAAGTTCCGCCTCGACATTACGAAGATCGACCGGCCGGACAACAGCTATGACGCCGTGATTGCGAACCATGTGTTCGAGCATATCGACGACGACAAGGCTGCGATGCGCGAAATGTTCCGCGTGTTGAAGCCGGGCGGCTATGGCTTCTTTTCGGTGCCGATCAATCTCTCGCGCGACGAGACCTATGAGAATGACGCGATCACCGACCCGGACGAACGCTTCGTCCATTTCGGCGGTACGGACCACAAGCGCTTCTATGGACGCGACTTTGCGGCGAAGCTCGAAGCGGCAGGGTTCACCTCCGTCGAGCCCTATCGCCGCAAGCCGGAAGAAGAAGTGAAGTGGGGCTTGCTGCGCGATGAGTGCATTTACGTGGCGAGGAAGTGACGTCCCGTTTTCCTGACGTCATTGCGAGCGAAGCAAAGCAATGACGAATTTGCTTTTGATCGGGCGAGAGCCTACCCGCCGTCCTTCATCAGTCCCCTCAACCGGTAGATGAGGTCGAGCGCCTCTTTCGGCGTGAGTTCGTCCGGGTTGAGATTTTTCAATTCCGTCTCGACAGCGCTTTCCTCCGTCAACGGAGCATCGGGCCTTGCGGTGGCGGAGAAGAGCGGCAGGTCGTCGATCAGCTTTGCGCGGGCTTCGCGGTCATTGCCTTTTTCCAATGCGGAGAGGACGGATTGCGCACGGGCGATGACGGCGGGCGGAAGGCCTGCGAGTTTCGCCACCTGGATGCCGTAGGAGCGGTCAGCCGCGCCGGGACCGACCTCATGCAGGAAGACGACATCGCCCTTCCATTCCTTGACCTTCATGGTGGCGTTGGCGAGGTGTTCGAGCTTTTCGGCCAGCACGGTGAGCTCGTGATAATGGGTGGCGAAGAGTGCGCGCGAACGGTTCACATCATGCAGATGCTCGACTGCGGCCCAGGCAATCGAGAGCCCGTCAAAGGTCGCCGTGCCACGCCCGATCTCGTCGAGAATGACGAGGGAACGGGGTCCGGCCTGATTGAGGATCGCGGCGGTTTCCACCATTTCGACCATGAAGGTGGAGCGGCCGCGCGCGAGATCGTCGGCCGCGCCGACACGCGAGAAGAGACGGTCGACGGTGCCGATATGCGCTTCGTCCGCCGGCACGAAGGCGCCCATCTGCGCCATGATGGCGATGAGCGCATTCTGGCGCAGGAAGGTGGATTTACCGGCCATGTTGGGGCCGGTGAGGAGCCATAATGATTTGGGTGCGTCGTGTCGGGAGTCGTTATCTGGCATGTCGCTGCGGGAGCTTGATTGTCGCCGGTCCGGCTCATCGCCGGACCTTTGGGCTCCTTGCTCCGCGCTGTTATCCGCACTGAGGTCGCAGTCGTTGGGCACGAATTGTTCGCCCGTCTTCGCCAGCGCGGCCTCGACCACGGGATGACGGCCGCCACGGATCGCGAAGGCGAGGCTCCCGTCGACACGGGGGCGGACATGGCGGCGCTCCACCGCAAGCTCGGCCAAGGCTGCCGTCACATCGAGCGCGGCGAGCGCCTCGGCAGTACGGGCGAGCGCGGATGTTTCGGCGAGCGTCGCGGCGACCAGTTCATCGAAAAGGGCAAGCTCGATTTCGAGCGCGCGGCCCGCGGCTTCCGCAATGCGGCTGGCGAGACCGGCCAGCTCCGTGGTGGTGAAGCGCATGGCATTCGCCATGGTCTGACGGTGGATATAGGTCTCTGAAAATGGCGGCTGAACGAGCTTCTCGCCGTGGCGCGGCGGCACCTCGATGTAATAGCCGAGCACATTGTTGTGGCGGACCTTGAGGGCGGAGATGCCGGTTTCTTCCGCATATTTCGCCTGAAGACCGGCGATCAGCTTCCTCGCATCGTCGCGCAGCGCGCGGGTCTCGTCGAGATCGGCGGAGGCGCCCTTTGCGATGAAACCGCCATCGCGGGCGATCAAGGGCAATTCCTCGGCAAGCGTGGCGGCAAGGCGCTCCTTCAGGGGGGCCGCGACATTTGCCATCGCGGCACATTCGCGCGCGATCTCGTCCGGCAGCGGCAGAAGCGAGGGGGGCGCGGCATCGAGCGCGCCGCAAAGCGTGTGCGCGGCGGCAAGCCCGCCCGCAATGGCGGCAAGGTCGCGCGGGCCGCCACGGCCAAGCGAGAGGCGCGAAAGCGCGCGGGCAATATCGGGCGCGGATTTGAGCGCGCTGCGCAGGTCGCGGCGGACCTCGCGCGCCTCCACCAGCCAGTCGACGGCATCGAGGCGGCGGTTGATCGCTTGCGGGTCCGTCAGCGGGGCGGCGAGACGCGAGCCCAGTTCGCGCGCGCCCGCGCCCGTGACCGTGCGGTCGATGGCGGCAAGGAGCGAGCCTGCGGTTTCGCCCTGAAGGGTGCGGACGAGTTCGAGGTTCGCGCGGGTGGCAGCGTCGATCGCCATTGTCTCGGCGGTGGCAACGCGGCGGGGGGCGGCCAGCGCGGGCATGCGGCCGACCTGCGTCAGCTCGACATAGTCCAGGAGGGCGCCCATCGCGCCCAGCTCCGCGCGGGAGAAGGCGCCGAAGCCATCCAGTGCCGCGACGGCAAAATGATCCTTCAGGCGGCGCTCTGCATTGCCACTGTCGAAACGGGCGGCAGGCAGAAGAGTGAGGGCGGCGCCGGAATGGGCGAGGATTTCGCCGTTGCCTTCGTCAGCCGCGAATCCTTCCGACACCAGGAGTTCGCCAGGCGAGAGCCGGGCCAGTTCCGCGCCCAGTCCCGAGCGCGAAACGCCCGTGACGGCAAATTCGCCGGTCGAAACATCCGCCCATGCGAGGCCGAGCTCGCCCTCGCTGCCGACCCTTGCCAGAGCCGCAAGATAATTATGCGCGCGGGCATCGAGGAGCGTGTCCTCGGTCAGCGTGCCCGGCGTGACGAGGCGCTGGACGGCGCGGGCGACGACGGATTTCGCGCCGCGCTTCTTTGCCTCCGAGGGGTCTTCCACCTGTTCGCAGACGGCGACCTTGAAGCCCTTGCGGATCAGGCGCTCCAGATAGGCCTCATGGCTGTGAACGGGGACGCCGCACATGGGAATATCGTTCCCCAGATGCTTGCCGCGCTTGGTGAGCGCAATGTCGAGGGCGCCTGCTGCCGCTACGGCATCCTCGAAGAAGAGCTCGTAGAAATCGCCCATCCGGTAGAAAAGGAGGGCGTCCGGCCACTGGCCCTTTATCTCCAGATATTGCGCCATCATTGGTGTGGCCTCCGCCGGAATGGCGGGCGGAGCAGACGGCTCGTTGCGATGGGCGAAGGGGGTGGCGCGTTCGGACATATCGGCTTCCATTGGGGGCGGCAGAGTAGCAGAACGGCGCCGCGCGAAAAGGCAGGAAGGGAGGATGGACCCCGCAAGGATGGGGACAGGCGCATCCAAAGCGGGGCAAGGACACGCAAAATCAACGGAGTCCGCTTGTTATTGACCTGTTGCCAGCCTAAAAAGCGGGCTCCGGGAGCGGGCCCAGCGCCCAACCATCCCTTTGCCGACAGACCGGATCAGTGACAATGAGCAAAAAGCGCCGCCAGTTTACAGACGAGGAAGCGCTCCTCTTCCATTCCCAGGGAAAGCCGGGGAAGCTGGAAATCAATGCGACCAAGCCGATGGCAACGCAGCGCGACCTCTCGCTCGCCTACAGCCCCGGCGTCGCAGTGCCGGTGCGCGCGATCGCGGAAAACCCGGACGCGGCCTATGACTACACCTCGAAGGGGAACTTCGTCGCCGTGATCTCGAACGGTACGGCGATCCTCGGGCTCGGCGACCTCGGCGCTCTCGCCTCGAAGCCGGTGATGGAAGGCAAGGCCGTCCTCTTCAAGCGCTTCGCCGATGTCGACTCGATCGACCTTGAAGTCGATACGAAGGATGTCGACGCCTTCATCAATTCGGTGCGCTATCTCGGACCCTCCTTCGGCGGCATCAATCTCGAAGATATTTCCGCGCCCGACTGCTTCGTGATCGAAAGCCGGTTGCGCGAAGTGATGGACATTCCGGTCTTTCACGACGATCAGCACGGTACCGCGATCATCACGGCGGCGGGGCTCATCAATGCGCTCTTCCTGACGGGCCGCGATATCAAGGACACCAGGATCGTCGTGAACGGCGCGGGCTCGGCCGGCATTGCCTGCCTCGAACTCGTCAAGGCGATGGGCCTGCCGCATGACAATGCGCTTCTCTGCGACACCAAGGGCGTCATCTACAAGGGCCGCCAGGAAGGCATGAACCAGTGGAAGTCCGCGCATGCGGCGACCACGGATGCGCGCACCCTCGAAGAGGCGATGCAGGGCGCGGATGTGTTTCTCGGTCTTTCGGCAAAAGGCGCGATCAACCAGAAGATGGTCGCCTCGATGGCCGACAAGCCGATCATCTTCGCGATGGCGAACCCCGACCCCGAGATCACGCCGGAAGAAGTGGCGCAGGTGCGCGACGACGCCATCATGGCGACGGGCCGCAGCGACTATGCGAACCAGGTGAACAACGTTCTCGGCTTTCCCTATATTTTCCGGGGCGCCCTCGACGTGCGCGCCAGCGCGATCAACGAAGACATGAAGATCGCCTGTGCGCAGGCGCTGGCGAAGCTTGCGCGCGAGGACGTGCCCGACGAAGTCGCCGCCGCCTATCACGGCGAGCGCCCGCGCTTCGGCCCGCAATACATCATCCCCGTGCCGTTCGATCCGAGGCTGATCCGCGAAATTCCGCCCGCCGTCGCCAAGGCGGCGATGGATTCGGGCGTGGCGCGCTCGCCCATCGTCGACATGGAAGCCTACAAGAACCGCCTGCAGGCGCGGCTCAATCCGACCGCCGGCACATTGCAGGTCATCATGGACAAGGTGCGCCGCGATCCCAAGCGCGTCGTCTTCTCCGAGGGCGAGGAAGAGCGCGTGATCCGCGCGGCACTCGCCTTCCGCGATGGCGGCCTCGGCCATCCGATCCTTGTGGGCCGGGAAGAACAGATCCGCGAGACGCTGAAGCAGATCGGCCTCGACCCGAATACCGACCTCGATATCCGCAATGCGCGGCGTTCGGAGAAGATCCCGGAATATACCGACTTCCTCTACGAGAAGCAGCAGCGCAACGGCTATCTCTATCGCGACTGCCACCGCCTCGTGAGCAATGACCGCAACATCTTCTCCGCCGTGATGGTGGAACGCGGCGATGCGGATGCGATGGTGACGGGTGTGACGCGGACCTATTCGGTCGCGCTGGAAGAAGTACGCCGCGTGATCGACGCGGTGGACGACAAGCGCCCGATCGGTGTGACGCTTGTGGTTGCGGGCGGGCGCACGGTTCTCGTCGCCGACACGAATGTGCATGAAATGCCGACGCCGGAAGAGCTTGCCGATATTGCCACGCAGGCAGCGGAAGTCGCGCGCCGTCTCGGCTATGAGCCGCGCGTCGCGATGCTCGCCAATTCGAGCTTCGGCACACATACGCATGAGCGCCCCGCGACGGTGCGCGAGGCGGTGCGCATTCTCGACGAACGCCAGGTCGATTTCGAATATGACGGGGAAATGGCCGCCGATGTCGCGCTCAACCGCGAGACGATGGCGCTCTATCCGTTCTGCCGCCTGACGGACACGGCGAATGTGCTCGTCATGCCCGCGATCCATGCGGCATCGATCTCGACGAAGCTGCTTCGCGTGCTGGGCGGTTCGACACTGATCGGCCCGCTGCTCGTCGGCCTCAAGAAGCCGGTGCAGATCGTGCCGATGACGGCGACGGTTTCCGACCTCGTGAACATGGCGGCGCTGGCGGCTTATAACTTGTATCGCTGACGTTTCACCTTCTCGTCATTGCGAGGAGCGAAGCAATGACGAGAAATGGGTCGAGCGTCAGGCCTTGCCGTCCGGCGTGCCGAACTTCGCACCGAACTTCGTGAGATAGCGGTCCGAAATCTGCGCGACGGGGAAGAGGATCAGCACGTCGGTCGTGCCGAACTGATAATCAATCACCGCGCCTTCGCCGATATAGCAGCCCGCACGGAGATAACCCTTGATCATGGGCGGGAGTGCGCGCAACGCCTCGCGCGGATCGAGATCGGCTTCGGCCATCCGGTTCATCTCGACATAGAGATGCGGCAGGGCGCGGACCTTCCAGTCATCCGGCGCAGCATGATGATGATGGAGGTAGGAAAGCGGCGCGGCGAGCGCCGCCGGGTCCGTGCCCTCGAAGCTCGCACAACCGAACATCACGTCGAGATCATGCGCGGTGACATAATGCATGATGCCATGCCAGAGAAGCTCGACCGTCGGCTTGTTGCGATAGGGCTTGAGCACGCAGGACCGGCCAAGCTCCAGAAAATTGAGATCGGCATGGCGCGCGAGGAGCGGTGCGATGTCGTATTCATTCGCAGTGTAGAAGCCGCCATTCCTTTCGGCCACTTCCTGACGGAGCAGGCGGTAGCAACCGACCACGGCTTCCGGCGGCAGATCGCCCCCATCCTCTCCCGGGGCGCTCTCGCCTTCCGGCACGAGCGAATGATCGACGACAAGCAGATGGTCACAGATTTCGTCGAAGCGGTCGGCGTCGCGCTTGCTCGCACGCGTTGCGTCGTCCGGCGTTGCCGACATTTCCTCATAGAAGACGCGGTAGCGCACGGCCTGCGCCGCATCGATCTCGCGGGGTGAACGCGCAAGGCGCACTTCAAGTGCGCCCTTGCGGCCGTAGCTCACGGGCGACGTTGCCGCCTTGGCGAGCGTCTCCTGCCGGTCCGTCTCTCTTGATGTCATTATTCCGGAACCCGAACCCATTTCTGTACTCCCCCCGGCATGCCCGCCTTTGGCAGCCCGGCGGGCGGCACAAGACGTCCCCCTGCCCCAATGCCTCTATCGGGCCCCAGAGAGCGCCGAACGGACATTTTCCCTATCCTTTCACTATCGCCGCGCCATGCCAAGGCGAGTTCCATCTTGTCGCAGGCTCACGCGACAAAGGCACGACAGTGAAACGACAGCGCCAAGCCCTTGTTCTCACCTGTATATTTCAGGAAATCTGCGTCAAACGGCTTTGCCGGGGCCCTGATCTGGCCGCTTTGCCGCTTCAGGTTTGTCCGGGCCGGGGCGGATATGCATCACCAGCAGGACAAGCAGGATGGCGGGAAGGCCCATCAGCGCCGTGGTGATGAAGAAGGGCACATAGCCCGCCGTCTGCATGGTGAGATGAGGCGCGGCCTCGGCAATTGGTCCGGCGATGCGCGGACTGGCGGAAAAGCCGTCGACCATGACGCCGGAAAGGCCGCCGAGGATCTTGCCCGGCAGCGCGAAGGCCGAACTGAAAAGTGCATATTGCGTGGCCGCGAATTCATGGTTCACGAGGCTCGACATATAGGCGATGAGGCAGGTACCCGCGAAGCCGCCGGAAAAATTCTCGATGGAGATGGTGATGGCGAGTGCGACCGGGTCCGCCCCCTGAAGGGCGAGCCAGACGAAGATCAGGTTCGTGCCGGTGGCGGCGATGGCGCCGAGGAGCAGCGAGGGCAGCACGCCCAAGCGCGCGGAGACAATGCCGCCGACAAGGGCGCCGCCGATGGTCATCCAGATCCCGTAGAGCTTCACCACCGTGGCGATGGTGGAAAGCTCGAAGCCGAGGTCGATGTAAAGCGGGTTCGCCATCACGCCCATGACGAAGTCGGGCACACGGTAGAGCCCGATCAGCGCAAGCAGAACGAGCGCCCACCAGCCGTAACGCTGAAAGAAATCGACAAAGGGCGCGACAACCGCGCGATAGAGGAAGGTGACGATACGTTGCGCCCGTCCCTCGATGTGGTGGCGGCGCGCGAAGCTTTCGAGCGCTTCCTCGCCGACGGCAGGCGCCTCGGCTTCCGCAACACGCGGTGCGAAGAGAGCGGCCAGAATGCCGACGCCCATGAGCGCGGCCATTGCCAGATAGGCGGCCGACCAGGAGACACCTTCGGCAAGATAGAGCGCGCCCGCACCCGAGGCGATCAAGGCGACGCGATAACCGAGCTGATAGAGCGCGGCGAGCGCACCCTGCTTCTCGTCGGAAGCTGCCTCGATGCGCCAGGCATCGATCGAAATGTCCTGCGTAGCGGAGGCGAAGGCGAGGACGAACGCACAGATGACGACAGGCGTGAGCGCATGAGCGGGATCGGAAAGTGACAGGCCGGCAAGCGCGCCCGCGGCAACGAGCTGCGCCAGGAGCATCCATGCGCGGCGCTTGCCAAGCAGGCGGTTCAGCACCGGCAGATGCAGATGGTCGAGAACAGGGGCCCAGAGAAACTTGATCGTGTAGGCGAGGCCGACATAGCTCATCAGACCGATATCGGTGCGCGAGATTCCCGCCTCGCGCAGCCAGGCCGACAGCGTCGAGAAGACAAGAAGAAAAGGCAGGCCCGACGAGAAGCCGAGCAGCAGCATGATGATGGAGCGGTATTCGAGATAGACCGCGAGGCTCGACGCCCAGCCGCGGGCGCGCGTCATGGCCGGCATTGAATGGCTCTCCCCTGACCCCGGAAATCGGGCTCCACTTTAGGCGTGATTCGCCTTTTCGCCAGCCTGCCCGTCCCCCGGGCGATGCGGGGCACCATGCGGGGAGCGGCGGCCGACCCAGCGCGCCAGCGTTTCGGCGAGGGCCTCGGCGGAAACGGGCTTGGAGAGATAGTCGTCCATGCCCGCATCGAGGCAGGCCTGGCGGTCGTCGGCCATCGCGTTGGCGGTGAGCGCAATGACGGGGAGATGCGCATGGGAGGTGACAAGCGAGCGGATGCGTGCGGTCGCCTCGAAGCCGTCCATGCCGGGCATGTGAAGGTCCATCAGAACGAGGTCGACTTCTTCTTCGGTGTCGCCTTCGAGATGGGTCACGGCTTCGCCGCCATTGCGCGCGAGACGAACCTCATGGCCGGTATGTTCGAGCAGTGTGCGGGTGAGGAGCGCGTTGATCTCATTATCCTCTGCGACGAGGATGCGCAGCCTTCCCAGCGCGGCGGCATCGGCCGCAGGCAGGGCGGGCGTTCTGTCGCCTTCGACGATGGCGTCGTCATAATCTTGATGATCTTGCGTGGCGGGAGTGCCCGCATCCGGCATGCAGCCGCGCGCACGCAGCGCGGTGAGGCGGGCGATGAGCGAGGCGGCGCGCACGGGACGAACGAGATAACCATCGAAGGGGGCATTGTCGCCTTGCGTCAGTTCTTCGAGGCGGGCGCGGTCCTGCGGACGCAGCAACATCAGCGTGCCGGTACCCGGCGAAAGATGGCGCGCTTCGGCGGCGAGCGCCGCACCGTCGATGGCATCGCCATCAAGCGGGCAGATGAAAACATCGTAGGAGGAAGATGAAAGCGCGCGAACCACGGCCTCGCGGTCGGCGGCAAGATGCGTCTCCGCCCCGGCGGCGGAAGCCGCGCGCGACAGGGCGGCGCCGACAAGCGGGCGATCATTGAGGATAAGAACGGAGAGACCGGAAAGCGGCGCGGGCGCGGGCTCATCCGTTTCGCCCAAGGCAAGACGGAGCGGCAGGCACGCGCGGAAGATCGAGCCGCGGCCCTCTTCGCTTTCGACCTCGATGCTGCCGCCCATCGCGGTGACGAGGCGGCGCGTGATGGCAAGGCCAAGGCCCGTGCCCTCGAAGCGGCGGGCATGGGACTGATCGGCCTGCGCGAATTCATCGAAGATATGTGCGCGCGCATGTTCATCCATGCCGATGCCGGTGTCTTCCACTTCGAGCAGAAGCTCGACGCGGCCGGAGGAACCGCGCCCGGCGCTCCCGTCCTTGCGCAAGAGGCGAAGCGCCACGCCGCCTTCGACCGTGAACTTGATCGCATTGCCCGCGAGGTTCAGCAGGATCTGGCGGATGCGCGCCTCGTCGCCCAGAAGAAGGCGCGGCACGGAAGGGGAAATTTCGGTGACGATATCGAGATGCTTGTCGAAGGCGCGCGGGGCCAGCAGCTCGGCCACGCTTTCGAGCACGGCGCGCGGATCGAAGGAGGTTTCGTCGAGCGTGATCTTGCCCGCCTCGATCTTCGAATAGTCGAGAATGTCGTTGATGATGTTCAGGAGCGCTTCGCCCGAGGCCTGCACGGCTTCGGCATAGGAGCGCTGTGCGGGGTCGAGGCGCGTGTCGAGCAGGAGCTTCGTCATGCCGATAACGCCGTTCATGGGCGTACGGATTTCATGGCTCATGGTGGCCAGAAAAAGTGACTTTGCGCGGTTTGCATCCTTGGCCTGCGCGAGCGCCTCGGCGAGACGTTCCTCGGTTTCCTTGCGGTCGGTCACATCGCGAGCGACGGCCTGGATTTCGACGAGCTTGCCGTCCTCGTCGCGGATCGCGAATTCCTCCCAGGCGAACCAGCGGGGGCCTCGCGTCGTGATTGCGCATTCATCGTAGCGCAGGCGGTAGGGCGGGGTCGCGAGGCCAGCGAAATTCGTCAAAGTGCGCGGGCGCTGACCTTCGGGAAGTTCGGGCAGGAACGGCCAGCCGATCACATCGGGCCGCTTGAGGCCGAAGGTTTCGCAAAAAACGTCATTTACGTAAGTGAGGCGGCCTTCGAGATCCTTGCGGAGGATGATGTCGCCCTGAGCGCGGACGAGGTCGCGGTAGCGCTCCTCGCGTTCGGCAATCGCCCATTTCTCGTCGCGCAGGGTTTCCAGACGGGCCTGCAGCACCTCGATTTCGCCCTGCTGCGCACGGGCGCGGGCGGCGGCGCGACGCCAGGCTTCGAGGCCGAGCAGCAGCATGGCGGCGAGGGCCAGCAGGATGAGAGGTGTCTCTCCGGCGGAGAAGAGGGACATGAAGGGCGGTTCCCGGCATGGAAAGTGGCGGAATTGCCCGTCAATCTGCCCTTGTCGTGGTTTCCAAAGAGTTAGCGGATCCGGTTAATCGCTCCGGGATTGGCACAGGATTGACGGAATCGCGGGCTCAGGCGGCAGCGCCGAGGCGACCGGCGACCGTCTCGCGATAGGCGAGCGCTTCGGCGACATGGATGCGGCGGACAATGTCACCACCTTCGAGGTCGGCAAGGGTGCGCGCCACACGCAGCACACGGTGATAGCCGCGCGCGGTGAGGCCCATGCGCTCGGCGGCCTCGGCCAGAAGGCGGCGGCCGGCATCATCCGGCGTGGCGATGCGGTCGAGCAATTCGCCCTCGACATGGGAATTGAGGAGCATCGAGCCGGGGCCGACAAGTTCGCCGAAACGCGCTTGCTGGCGTTCACGCGCGGCGGCGATGCGGGCGCCGACTTCGGCCGAGCCTTCCGCGGGCGGCGGCAGCGCGAGGTCCGCATGAGCGACGGGCGGCACCTCGATATGGATGTCGATGCGATCCAGCATGGGGCCGGAGAGCCTGGCCTGATAGTCGGAAACACAGCGCGGCACGCGCGGACAGGCGCGGGCAGCGTCGCCCGCATGACCGCAGCGGCAGGGGTTCATGGCGGCGACGAGCTGGAAGCGGGCCGGGAAGGTCACATGGGCATTGGCGCGCGCGACCACGGCCTCGCCGGTTTCGAGGGGCTGACGCAGGCTGTCGAGCACCTGACGGGGAAACTCCGGCAATTCATCGAGAAAAAGGACGCCGCGATGGGCGAGCGAGACCTCGCCGGGCTTCACGCGCAGGCCGCCGCCGATAAGGGCGGGCATGGAGGCGGAATGATGCGGCGCGCGATAGGGCCTGCGGCGCGAGACGCCGGTGCGGTGGAGCTCGCCCGCAAGCGAGGCGACCATCGAGGTTTCGAGCATTTCGCGGGGGCTGAGCGGCGGAAGGATGCCGGGCAGGCGAGAGGCGAGCATGGATTTACCCGAGCCGGGCGGGCCGACCATCAGCATGTTATGGCCGCCAGCGGCGGCGACCTCGAGCGCGCGCTTCGCGGTTTCCTGTCCCTTGATGTCGCGGAGATCAGGGGCGGCGCCCGCCTCCACCGCCTTCAAAGGCTCGGGTTCGGAGAGGACTTGGGTGCCGCGGAAATGGTTCACCAGTGCAATGATCGAGCGGGGCGCGAGGACGCCGCCCGGATTGTCCTCGCCCATGCCGGCCCAGGCGGCCTCGGAGCCGCATTCGAGCGGACAGATGAGGCCCTTGCCCCGGCTGTTCGCGGCAATGGCGGCAGGCAGGGCGCCTGCGACCGGATTGATCGCCCCATCGAGCGAAAGCTCGCCGATGACCACGAAACGCTCCAGCTCCTGCGGCGGCAGGACACCCATGGCGACGAGAAGCCCCAGCGCGATGGGCAGGTCGTAATGGCTGCCTTCCTTGGGCATGTCGGCGGGGGCAAGATTGACGGTGATACGCTTGGCAGGCAGGCCCAGACCGATGGCGGAGAGAGCGGCGCGGACACGCTCGCGGCTTTCGGCAACGGCCTTGTCGCCAAGACCCACCACGGCGAAACCGACGACGCCCCCCGCGATATGGACCTGAACGTCCACAGGCCGCGCCTCAACGCCCTGAAAGGCGACCGTTTCGATATGCGCGACCATGAATTGAGCCCCTTTCCCGCCTTCTGCCCCGTAAGAGACGGATTACGGAAAGGCTAGCGGAAATGGCAGGCTCGTCAAGAACGAAATGAGAACACAAGACGTCCGGCAGGATGACCCGGAATAAGTCCGTCAGCGGCCAAGCGGCGCGTCTTTCGCGGTGAAGGAAGATAGCGCGGTCCATGGGACGGCAGGCGTACGCTCGCCGATCGCATAAGGACCAATGGAGTAGACGGAGAAATTGACGCCGAGGCTCTCGCCGGTCAGCACCCAGTGTTCGGGGTTCGCGACCGTCTCGGCGACCGTCTCTTCATAGCCGTCGAAATAGATCGCGCCATCTTTCCCGGCGCTCGCGTGAAGCTCTTTCAGGATCGCTTCGCCGAGCGCCGCCTCCCAGCCCTTGCTGGCGAAGATATCGTCCGCGCGGAGGGGGCGGCCTTCATCGAGCCGGAAGTTCACATGGACGGAGGCACCGAAACCATGCGCGGCGCCGAGCGGATATTGCCACTCCATCATGTCGAGACTGACGAGACGGGGCGTGGCCATATTGAGCGTGAAGGAGGCCCACATGCGCCTCTCGCCGTCAAAGCCGTTCCAGAGATTTTTCTCTTCTTTCGCGACTTGCGCATTGAAAGCGCGCTCGCCATCGCTGTCCGGCGCGTCGATGGCGTAATGCAGCTGCTGGCGGTAGCGCATATCGTTCGCGCCCGGCAATTCCTCCTCGCCTTCCCTTGCAGGTGCGATGAAATGCCAGCCGTCCCACGCGAAGAAGACGTTGCCGCCTTCCTGCGCCACCGCACCGGAAAGGAACTCGACGCGGTCCATCATGAAGGAGGCGAGACAGTCCGCGCTGCCCGCCGGACAGGCCTTGCCGAGAAAACCCAGCCATGAACGCTGGCCATCGCGAAAGCGCGCGGCGCCTTCGGGCGAGAGCTTCGACATCGCCGCTTCATAACCGGCGGCGATCTCCTCATCAGCTTTCGAAAGCTCGGGCGTGGTGCAGATGGTCTTCTCGCGCGGGGAGGACGCTTTCGCGCAATCGAAGCTCGCCGCCTGCGCCGTGGCAGGCAAGGCGAGCGCCATCAGGAAAAATATTGCTGCGGGCTTCATGGCCTCTCCCTTTCGTTCGCGAGAGGCTAGCCGAAGAGAGATCAGCCCGCGAGCTTCGCGCGGGCCTCCTTCGCCAATTCGACGAGGACAGGCCGGATTTCGGCGGCGGACTTCAAGGGCGTAGCGAAATTCAGACGGATGAGCCGCTCGCCCAGCACGAGATCAAGCCCGCGCGGGTCGATCGTGGCGATGCGCCAGGGGCCGGCTTCGGCCTTTGCCAGCACGGTGGCGTAAAGGCCGACCGCCTCAGCATGATCCTCGTTCATGTGAGAGACGATGCCCTCCTCGACCTTGATGAGTTCGCTCAGCAGTTCGTCGTGCGGCAGAAACATGTCGGCGCCGGTGAGATCGAACGCCTTGCCGAAGCCGCCATTGAGGAAGGCGTGATCGCTTTCCAGCCGGTAGAAGGCGAAGTCGGGCAGGTCGAGATAAAGCCCGGCCTTCTTCTGGCGGGCGATATAGCGGCGATAGAGCCGCGCATGGGTGTCGCTGTCCTTTTCGACCCGGACCGCACGGCCCTTGAGCGACAGACGCGGATTGGTCAGCGGATCGCCCTTGCCGGTTTCGCCGAGGAGCAGCGAGCAGCGCGGGTCTGCCATGAGCGCCTTGGTATGCGCGGAAAGGCCGGAGAGCGGAATATAAATGGTGCCGTCCATGTCGGGTACGCAGCCGACGCGCGAGGTGAAGGGATGACCACTGCCGGGCTCGAGCACCGCGAGCGCGCCGTAACGCGCGGTGCGCAGCAGCGTCTCGGCCATCGACCGCGCCTCGTCATTGGTATCCAGTCTCAGGTTTTTTGCCTCGGCCATGTTCCCCATCCTTTTTGCGATTGATTGTCAAAATCAATACACAAGGCTAGAGCTGAAGGCAATCCGGTAAGGCTGTGGCGGATTGGCTCGCTCAACGGGATTTGCGGGCCTGCTCCACGGCTTCCATGACGCGCAGCAGATTGCCGCCCCAGATTTTCACGATCTCTTCCTGCGAATAGCCGCGCCGGACAAGCTCGGCCGTCACGTTCGGCGTCTCGCTCGCGTCGGACCAGCCCTTGATGCCCCCGCCGCCCTGAAAATCGGAGGCGATGCCGACATGGTCGATGCCGATGAGCTTCACCGCATAGCCGATATGGTCGGCGAGAAGCGCAACACCGGCGCGCGGCCATTTTGCATCGATCTCCGCCAGACCCTCGATGAATTTCGCTTTCGTCTCCTTGTCCGCACCAAAAACGGCATCGAGGCTGGTAAGGCCGAGCGAAGCGGCAAGCTCCCGGCGCGCTGCCTTTTTTTCTTCCGGCACGGGATGGAGATATTCGTCGAAGGCGACAATCTGGACGATGCCGCCCTTTGCGGCGATGGCCTTCATCTCCTTGTCGGAGAGATTGCGCGGGTGATCGCGAAGCGTCGCCACGGCCGAATGAGAGGCGATGACGGGCGCGCGCGAGACCTCGACCGCCGCGAGTGTGGCCGCACGGGAAGAATGCGAGACGTCGATCATCATTCCAAGATCATTGGCGCGCCTGATCGCCTCGCGGCCCAGCGCGGAAAGACCGCCATGCTCGCCATTTTCCTCGTTCGGCCTGTCGCCCAGCCTTTCGCGGGGTTGGGCGCTGTCAGCAAGATCGTTGTGACCATTGTGAACGAGGCCGAAATAACGCGCGCCGAGATCGTAGTAGAAGTCGAGAAGGGCGGGCTCCTTCGCGATGGAATAGCCGTTCTCGATACCGATCAAGGCAATGCGTTTGCCCTCTTCATGAAGCTTGCGGATATCGGCGGCTGTCAGCGCGAGGCCAACCTCATCCTTATACTGAATATCCGTCATGCGGCGGATGGCAGCGAACTTCGCCAGCGCCTCGGAAGCGGCCTGCGCATAACCGACGGCGCCCCGCTCCGTCTGTGAGACATAGACAACGAAGAAAACGGCATCGAGACCGCCTTCACGCATACGCGGCAGGTCGACCTGTATGGGGAAGGAGCCACGCAGGCCCGGATCGTATTTCTCCGAGCCGAAGAAACTCGGAATGTCGACATGGGTGTCGATGACGATGGCATCACGATGAATGCTGGCCGCGATCTCTTCGGGCGAACGCTCGGGCTCGGATGGGCCGAACGAGGAACGCAGCGTCCATAGCGTCGCCAGAAACACAAGCGCTGCCACCGCCGCAATACCGTATCGTACACCGTTCATCCGCATGAGCCCCTCCACCCGCATTCAGGAAGCCGAGAGACTAGCCGGATTTGGCGGAACGGCAAAAGCCGCCTCATCTGCGCGGCCTCGATTGCGGCGCTTGCAAGGTCATTTCCTGGCTGCGGGAACCAATGTCTCCGTTACCCGTTTTCTGCTGCAGGCTCAGCAATGACGGATTGAAGGATATTCACCATGACCAAGACCCTGCTCACCCGCGTCGCCGCGCCGATATTCGCGGTCGGTGTTCTTTCTCTCGCCGCCGGTTGCGGCAGCGACAGCGAGACGGTGACGAAACGCACCGTCATCCAGGAGCAGCCCCAGACCGTGCATACGAAAACAACCACCACGACGGTGGAAGAAGACTGAATGGCCGCTCCCTGCCGTCCCCGTTACCATCCTCTTTATGGACAGTGACGGGGGCACACATTAAAGTCTTCCCTGTTCTGTAAAGAAAATCACACAGACGGGGCGGGGGCTAATTGCGCGAGAGAATTTTCGCCGCCATTGCGCGGCGTTTTCCGACAGAGCTTGTCGGAACAAACAGATTTGTTGCCGGTCTCTGGCGCATCCTTTTCTATCTCTTCAGGCCCCAAAAGCCTTTCATCATGCGTACACGGCACTACCGTCTCCGGGCGCATCCGCGAAAGGGAACGCTGACGCGCGTCGTATTGCGGCGGGGCTGCTGGGAGGCGCGTGAAACGGACTTCTTCATAAGCCAGCTGAAGCCCGGCGGCTTTGTCGTCGATGCGGGCGCGAATTTCGGTCATTACACGCTTGTGGCATCGAACATCGTGGGCGCTGAGGGGCTTGTCGTCGCCTTTGAACCTTTCCCGGCGAACCATGCGCTCCTGATGGAAAATGTCGATCTGCTGCCGACAAAGAACGTCGTTGCCGAACAGGCGGGGCTCGCCGCGACGAGCGGGGCGCTCGACCTCATTATCGACGAAGCAAATCCGGGCGGACACAGCTTCAACCCCGATCTCATATGGAAGCAGGGGAGCAAGGTCTCCGTGCCGATTTATGCGCTCGACGACTATATCCGCGAGCGCGGCATCAATCGCAGGCTCGATGTGCTGAAAAGCGATACACAAGGCTATGAGTGGCAGCTCATTTCCGGCGCGCGAAAGACGATCCTGCGCGACAAGCCGCTCGTACTTTGCGAAGTCGCGCCGAAGGCGCTGAAAGCCATCGGCGATTCACACGAAGACCTGCTGCGCTTCTTCGAGGAGGCGGGCTATTCGATGCTGATGGTCGACCGCTCCAGAGACGAACTCATGCCTCTCGGCTACGAGGCGCTGAAACTGCATCTCGCCGAAACGGGCCGCGAGTTCGAGGATGTGATCTTCCTGCCGCCCGCCGGTGCGTCAGAGGCGCGCCTCGATGGCATCCCAGACCAGAGATGAGAGATTGGCGTTGTCGAAACGGTCGATCTCCTGAATACCGGTCGGTGAGGTCACATTGATTTCTGTGAGGTAGTCGCCGATCACGTCGATGCCGACGAAGATCAATCCGCGCGCCTTGAGCTCGGGGCCGATGATTTCGCAGATCTCGCTTTCGCGCTTCGTCAGCATCCATTTCTCGGCGCGGCCGCCGACATGCATGTTGGAGCGCGCCTCGCCTTCGGCAGGCACACGATTGATCGCGCCGACCGGTTTGCCGTCCACGAGGATGATGCGCTTGTCGCCCTGACGGACTTCCGGCAGATAGCGCTGCACGATGACCGGCTCGCGGTTCATCTGGCCGAACATTTCCAGAAGCGAGTTCAGGTTCTCGTCGCCCTCGCGAATGCGGAAAACACCCACACCGCCATTGCCGAAAAGCGGCTTCACGATGATGTCGCCGAATTCCTTGCGGAAGTCGCGGATTTCACCTGGATCGCGGCTGATAAGCGTCGGCGGGAGAAGGCCCTTGAAGCGGACGGCGAAAAGCTTTTCCGGCGCATTGCGGACTTCGGCCGGATCGTTCACGACGAGCGTTTTGGGATGGGCGGTTTCGAGGATATGCGTCGCCGTGATGTAGCTCATGTCGAAGGGCGGGTCCTGACGCATCAGCACCACATCGACCTCTTCGAGGAAAATCTTTTCACGGCTGCCGAGCGCCGAGTGATTGCCGGTCTCGCGGCGAAGCGTGAGCGGCCGCATCTGCGCATAGGCGCGGCCATCGCGCATCGAAAGCTCGTGCGGCTCATAATAGAAGAGCCTGTGGCCGCGCGACTGCGCTTCCAGCCCGAGGGCAAAGGTCGAATCCGCGTTGATATCGATGTGCTGGACAGGGTCCATCTGGATGGCGACGGAAAGTTTGCTGGCGCACATACAGGTTCGTCCTTCATCCGGGTTATTGTCTCAATTCGCGTGAAGATGGGACTTCGGGAGGAAAAAGGCCAGAGGTCTCTTTCCCGGCATAGCGCCCGTGCCAGCATCTTGCGCTTCTTTTCCGGTGACGGCAGAAAGACTACAAGCCCCTCGACACATCCCCGCGAACGGGATATTGCCGAAGCATGTTCCAGGACGCTATCGCCTTCGGGCTTACCTGTTTCGCCGGCTATTTCGCCATTGCCAATCCGCTGGCGAACACCCCCGTTTTCATCGCGCTCACAGCGGGAGACCGGCGCAGCGTGAGGCTCAGAATCGCGCGCGACAGCGTGTTGATCGCGCTCGGCGTCGTGATCCTGTTCAGCGTGGCGGGCAAGCTCATTTTCGAGATATTCGGCGTGACGATGGCCGCGCTCCGGATCGCTGGCGGCATTCTGGTCGCGATAATCGGCTATCAGATGCTGCAGGGCCATTCATCGGGCGTGCATGTGCCAGAGGAGGTGGAGGGCAATGACGACCTTCCGCCGGAAGTGTTGCAGGCACAGCTTTCGGTTGCGGTGTCGCCGCTTGCCGTACCGATGATCGCAGGGCCCGGCACCATCGCCACGGCGGTCAGCTTTTCAGCGCATCCCAACCTTATCTACACGCTGGTTTCGATTTCCGCTTTCGCCGCCGTCGCGGCGCTGAGCTATATTTCGTTCACGCAAGCCCAGCGCATCGTTCACTACATGGGCGCGACCAATCTCAACGTGGTGACACGGCTTATGGGCATTATCGTGGCGACCATCGGGGTCGAAATGGTGCTGTCGGGACTTGGCGACGCAGCCAATACCTATCTCGACCTCGTGCGCAGCTTGCCGATGGCGCCGCCTAGTTGAGCTTCGTCTTGAGGCGGCGAAGCGCCTCCTCGGCCATACCCGCAATCCGCGTCTCGCCGATATCGACCGCAATATCCTTGCAGGTCTCGAAGGCATCTGCCGCCGCGCCCATATGGCCTGCATGAACTTCGAGGCGGCCAAGCTCGAAGCGGAGCCCGGCGCGTTGCGGGGCAAGCCAGATCATGCGCGTCACAACCTCGCGGGCGCGCGCGAACTCACCCGCCCTGATTGCGCGGGTCAGAATATTGTTTTCAAGACGAAGCAGGATGTCGCGCGGGGAAACGGCCTCGCAGGCTTCCGGCGTGAGGCGCGCTTGCGGCCCCTCGACGCCACGCAGCACCGAGAGAAGATCGGCCGGCGAGAGCGTCTGCCCGCCATTGAAGGGGTCGAGCACCACAGCCTCGCCCGCGCCTTGCAGGCGCAGCACGAAATGGCCCGGAAAATTAAGGCCCGAAAGATCGAGGCCGATTTTCGTGCCGACATGCAGGTAGAGAATGCCCAGCGTGACGGGAAGGCCTTTGCGACGGTCGATTACATGAGCGAGGTTCGCATTGCGCGGGTCGTCATAGGTTTCGGCGTCTCCCAGATAGTGGAAGCGGCCCGAGATCACGCCCGCGAGCGCGCCTGCGGCGACACCGCAGGGCATCGACGCATTTTCATCCAGCGCGCTGCGCGCTGCGGCAACGATTTCATCGA
Source organism: Parvibaculum sp. (assembly GCA_002694985.1). GTDB lineage: Bacteria > Pseudomonadota > Alphaproteobacteria > Parvibaculales > Parvibaculaceae > Parvibaculum. The sequence continues at coordinate 72,256 of NZNS01000011.1, forward strand.
GATGCGTGCGGTAGCCATCGAGTGAAATTTCCGGGCGGTCGCAGGCCGCGAGCGCCAACGCCAGCGACGCGATATCGAGTTCCGCGTCGGGGGCCTTGCCCGCCGCGCGCAATTCGCGCTCCAGCTGTCTCTCGCGTTCCGACATGACAAACATCATGGCGCGGAAAGGAGAAGCGCGGCAAGCACCGAAATGAGACCGGCGCTCAGTTTGCGCGGTTCTTCACCTCGACATAGGAAACGACATTGCGCACACCCTTGATATCGCGCGCATGAGCAATGACGCGGTCGAGTTCGGCCCGGTCGAGCGCGGTGCCCATCAGGTAGATCACGCCGTTCGACGTCTCGATCGAATAGTTGAGGCTGCTGACATTGCCGTCGCCGGTGAGGCGCGCGCGCAATTTGGTCGTGATCGTCGTGTCGCTTACCGATTGCGAAAAGCTGCCTTCCTGCCCGGTCGCCAGTTCGTTGATGACCTCTTTCACGCCGCCGATAGTCCAGACGAGACGCGTGACGGCGATACGGTCGTCCTGTGCGGGAACATGGCCGGTGAGGAGCACCCTGCCCTTGCGCACCTGCGTGGAGATGCCGGAATAAAGGTTCGAATGTTCCGCGAGAAGCTTCCGGTTTATCTCGAATGCGATCTCGTTGTCGTCCACCCCCTGTTCGAGCCCGCGATCCTGCGAGGCGCCGACTGCCGCCGCGCCGCCGCCTGCCGCGATCAGGGGCACACAGGCGCCCAGGGAAAACATCGCGAGCGAAAAAGCCGTAACGGCGAACAGCGCGAAAGGCTGGCGCATCTTCAATCCCCATCTGTGCGTTTCGTCGGGCGGAGAATGAGCGGCAAGCTGCGGCGAGATTATGGCCGCCAGGCATCGGCGAGATGTTGCGGCAGGCGGCCGGGCGCGACGAGAACCACATCGAAGCGGAGATCAAGGCCGGACAGCGCGGGATTGCGGCCGATGAAATGCGCGGCGGCGCGCTCCAGCCTGCGCTGCTGGCGGGGCAGGATCGCCTCCACCACCTCGCCCTGCGCCCTCGCCTTCACCTCGACAATGGCGAGGCTCCCCCCGCGGCGCACCACCATGTCGATTTCGCCGGCGGGCGTTTTCAGGCGGCGGGCCAGAATGCGGTAGCCCTTGAGGCGGAACATGAGGGCGGCAAACGCCTCGGCACGCAAACCAAGGCGATAGGCGGCGCGGCCCGTGGCGGCATTACCGCGCCGTCCCGCCATTTTATTTTGCACCGGAGAGTTCGAGCGCACGGGCATAGATCTCGCGGCGCGGAAGACCCGTGACAGATACGACTTCGGCGACCGCATCCTTCAGCGAGGCGCGCTGGAGCGCATTCTCGATCATGGTATCGACCTCATGCGCACAGAGCGCGGCGTGCTTTTCCGGCGGGCCGACGACGATCACGATTTCGCCTTTCGGAGCGCCCGCTTCGGCGTAATGCGCGGCGAGTTCGGCAAGGGTCCCGCGCCGCACCTCCTCGAATTTCTTGGTCAGTTCGCGCGTCACCGCCGCCTCGCGCGGGCCGAGCGCGGCCGCCATGTCGGTGAGAGAGGCTTCGAGGCGGTTGGCGCTTTCAAGAAAGACGAGCGTTGAGGGAATCCGGCCCATTTCCGCCAGCTCCCTGCGGCGCGCTTCCTGTTTTGCGGGAAGGAAGCCCGCGAAGAAGAAGCGGTCCGTCGGCAGGCCCGCCAGCGTCAGGGCGGCGAGAACGGAAGAGGCGCCGGGTAGCGCGGTCACGTTATGGCCCGCATCGAGCGCCTCGCGCACGAGCTTCAGTCCCGGATCGGAGACAAGCGGCGTGCCTGCATCCGAGACCAGCGCGACCGCCTCGCCCGCTTCCAGCCGCCGAAGCACACGAGGGCGCATCTCGGCTGCATTATGGTCGTGATAGGGGGCGGTCTTCGCGGAAATCCCGTGAATGGCGAAGAGCTTCGCTGTTACCCGTGTATCCTCGCAAAGCACGAGATCGGCGCGGCCCAGCACATCGAGCGCGCGCAGCGTGATGTCGCCCGCATTGCCGATGGGGGTCGCCGTCACATAGAGGCCCGGGGTGAGCCGCGGCGACAGGGTGTTCTTTTCTCCGGTCTTCTCCATGGCGCGACCTTGACCCCGGCGGGGCGATTTGGCAACGGCCCGATGAACGGCCCCGGTTAACCAGCAAAGCGCGCGGGGGCTTACGTGTGTTTACTTGAGCGGGAGCGCCCGGTACCCTCCGCACTCGCATGTTTCGCGTCTTTTTTCAGGAAAATCCGGTGACAGAACCCGCAGCTTCCGCCCGCCCCGGCCTCTTGAACGCCACCAGGGCCGTGCTCCTTCTCGGCATGGCACTGACGCTCGCGGCCTGTGGCGGAAACCGCCAGGCTGCGCCGCCGCCGCAGGTGACGCCACCGCCCAAGGTGGAAGTGACGCCGCCACCCATCGCGGAGAAGCCGGCCTATACGCGCGATCCCTCACGCTTCTACAACCCGGCCTATATGGCGGGTGAGGAACCGATCCGCGTTGCGCTGCTGCTGCCCTTCAATTCATCGCGGCAGAATGTGCGCACGCTTTCCAATGCGCTCTACAATGCCGCGCAGCTCGCGCTTTTCGAGTTCGACCGGGACAACATCGTGCTGATGCCAAAGGCGACCGGCGGCTCGGCGAACGGAGCCAGGCGCGCGGCGAAAGAAGCACTCGATGCGGGTGCAGACCTCATTCTCGGACCACTCTTCGCCGAAGAAGTCTCCGCAGTGGGCCAGCTTGCCGCAGACGTCAACGTCCCCGTCGTCGCCTTTTCGTCCGACAGCTCGGTCGGCGGCGGCAATGTGCATCTTCTTTCCTTCCCGCTTGACGAAGACGTGGACCGCATCGTCGATTATGCGACGCTGCAAGGCATCACGCGCTATGCGGCGCTCTATCCGCAAGGCACCTATGGCAACCGCGTACGCGCCGCCTTCCAGCAGGCCGTGTCGGCGCGGGCGGGCGAAGTGGTGGCAAGCGCCAGCTATCCCTCGAATGCACAAGGCATGTATGAGCCGGCGCAGCGCGTCGCGAACGCCTATGGCGGCGGCAATTATCACGCGGTCTTCCTGCCCGAAGGCGGTTCAAAACTGAAATCGCTGGCGCCGCTGCTGCCCTATTACGATGTCGATCCGCGCGACGTGAAATTTCTGGGCACCGGGCTCTGGGACGACCCGTCGCTCACGCGCGAACCGCCGCTCAACGGTGCGTGGTATCCCGCACCGCCGCCGGAAGGGCATGACCAGTTCCTGATCCGCTACCGGCGCGCCTATGGCTCGACGCCACCGCGCATTGCGAGCCTCGGCTATGACGCGGTGAGCCTTGCGATCGCGCTGTCGACATTGCCGCGCGGGGTGCGCTTCACACCGGAGGCGCTGACCAATCCGGACGGCTTTGCGGGCGTCGACGGCATCTTCCGCTTCATGCCGGATGGCAGCACCGAGCGGGGCCTTGCCGTTCTCGAAATCAGGCCGGGCGGCGCTGTCGTGATCGATCCCGCACCGACGAGCTTCCGCCCGCAGGTTTTCTGAACGAACAGGTCCGCGGTCAGGCGAGAAGCCGGGCGAGGACGGCATCGAGCAGCATCCGGCCTTTGGATGTCGTGCGAACGATATCGCCTTTCACCGCGAGCAGATCGTCCGAGACGAGCGCCGCGATGCGGGCGGGGGAGATTTCCCGTCCCGCGAGGCGCGCATAACGCGCAAGCGAAACGCCTTCTTCAAGACGCAATCCCATCAGCATCATCTCGTCGCCCTGCTCTGCCGGCGTAATTTCCTCCACGGCTTCGAACCCGTGGCCGTCGCGCTCCACGGCATTGATCCAGTCGCCGGGCATGCGCCGCGCACGGGTTGCGAAGCGCTTGCCCTCCGAGGCGATGCGGCCATGTGCGCCGGGGCCGACGCCCGCATAATCGCCATAGCGCCAATAGACGAGATTGTGACGCGAGGCGGCGCCGGGCGCGGCATAGTTCGATACTTCGTAGGCGGATAACCCGGCTTCGGCGCAGATATCGGCCGTCAGCGCATACATTTCCGCCGCTTCTTCATCTTCCGGCAGCGCGAAGGCGCCCTTTTCGTAAAGGCGCGCAAAGGCCGTATCCGGTTCGATGGTGAGCTGATAGAGCGAGAGGTGATCCGCCGCATGAGCGAGCGCGTCGCGAAGTTCTCTCTCCCATGCGTCTTTCGTCTGACCGGGACGCGCATAGATCAGGTCGAAGGAAAGGCGCGGGAAGGTGTCACGCGCGAGCGCAATGGCACTGAGCGCCTCGTCCGCCGAGTGCAGCCTCCCGAGAAACTTAAGCTGCGCGTCGTCGAGCGACTGCACGCCGAGCGAAAGCCGGTTGACGCCCGCCGCCCTGTATCCCTTGAAGCGGTCCGCCTCGACGCTGGTCGGGTTTGCCTCAAGCGTGATCTCCGCGCCTTCCTCCATCGTCCAGAGCGAGGCAATCTTCGAGAGCACGGCATCGACCGTTTGCGGCAGCATGAGGGAGGGCGTGCCGCCACCGAAGAAAACGGATCGTACGCGCTGCGGTCCAGTCAGCCCGCGCATATGTTCCAGCTCGCGGCCGAGCGCGCGCGCCCAGCGCGCCTGATCTATGTTCGCGACGACATGGGAATTGAAATCGCAGTAAGGGCATTTCGACTGGCAGAAAGGCCAGTGCACATAAACGCCGAATCCCGGGACATCGGCGCCACCTTCCTTTTCCGGTATGGCGCCGGGTGCATGAGTTGCAGGGCTATTTGCCGAAGCAGGCATCGACAAGCTGCCGGAAGGCATCGGCGCGGTGCGAGATCGCATGTTTCGCCTGCGGCTCCATTTCGCCAAAGGTGATGTCGTAGCCATTGGCGATGAAGACAGGATCGTAGCCGAAGCCCTTTTCGCCGCGCGGCGGCCAGACAAGTTCGCCGTCCACGCGACCCTCGAAATATTCGACATGACCGTCCGGCCAGGCGAGCGCGAGACCGCAGATGAAATGCGCGGAGGTGTCGGAGAGCCCCGCCTCGATCATGCCGCGGCGCAGCTTTTCCATTGCGAATTCGAAATCCTTGTTCGGGCCCGCCCAGCGCGCGGAATGGATGCCCGGCGCACCGTTGAGCGCAGTCACGCAAAGGCCGCTATCGTCGGCGAGCGCGGGCAGGTTTGCCGCCTTGGCCGCCGCAAGCGCCTTCAGCTCCGCATTCTCGCGGAAGGTCTCACCCGTTTCGTCCGGTTCGGCCAGTTCAAGATCGGCGGCCGAAACCGTCTCGATGCCGAAAGGTGCAAGAAGGTCGGCAATCTCGCGGACCTTGCCGGGATTGTGGCTTGCAACAACGAGCTTGCCGCCCTCGAATTTGCGCGTCATTTCGAAATGGCTTCCTTCTGAAGCTTCACGAGATCGCTTACGCCCGCTTTGGCGAGCTTCAGCAGCGCGAGGAATTCCTCTTCCGAGAAAGGCTCGCCTTCCGCCGTGCCCTGGATTTCGCAAATCCCGCCCGAGCCGGTGATGACGAAGTTCGCATCCGTGTCGGCATCGGAATCTTCTGCATAATCAAGGTCGGACACGGGTGTGCCCTTATAAATGCCGCAGGAGATCGCCGCGACGTGATCCTTGATGACGGGCGCGGAAATCATCGAGCGGGCGCGCATCCATTCGATGCACTGGTGAAGCGCGACCCAGGCGCCGGTGATCGAGGCCGTGCGCGTGCCGCCATCGGCCTGCAACACGTCGCAATCGACGCTGATCTGGCGTTCGCCCAGCGCGCGCAGATCGACAATGGCGCGCAGCGAGCGGCCAATGAGGCGCTGGATTTCCTGTGTGCGGCCGGACTGCTTGCCCTGCGAGGCCTCGCGGCGCATGCGGTCATGCGTAGAGCGCGGCAGCATGCCGTATTCGGCCGTCACCCAGCCCTGCCCGCCGCCCTTGAGCCACGGTGGCACCCGTTCTTCAAGGCTTGCGGTGCAAAGCACATGGGTATCGCCGAAACGGACGAGGCAGGAGCCTTCCGCATGCTTGGCGATGCCGGGTTCGAAGCTGACGGCACGCATTTCGTGCGGCTGACGTCCGGAAGGGCGCATATTCGGGTATCCAGTGCTGTCTGGTCTTTGAATCTGGGCGATCACTTATGCCGAAGGCCTTGTTACATGGGGGCTGACCTTCCGTAAAGGCGGCGCGCGCTCTCCGCTTTGCGGGCTCGCCCTGCCCGCTTGCGCGCACGTCATTGATTCCAGTATTGACGCCGGCGTTCGTCGCGCCTCTCCCGGTATCCACAAGAATTCCGCCGATAAAGGTTTCCAGCCGCGGGAAAGCGATCTAGATTATTTCTCAATATCAGAGACTTACGAGGAGGCAGGTTACGAATATGGTTGGCGTGATGGATCTCAATGAGCGCTCGCGCGAGATCCTGCGCCGAGTGGTCGAGACCTATCTGGAAACCGGCGAGCCTGTCGGTTCGCGGTTCCTGTCGCGCCAGCTCCCCCTTTCGCTTTCCGCCGCCTCGATCCGTAACGTGATGTCGGATCTGGAGGCACTGGGTCTCATTTTCGCTCCCCATACCAGCGCAGGGCGCATGCCGACGGAAGCGGGCCTGCGCATGTTCGTGGACGGGCTTCTCGAAATCGGCGACCTGACCGACGAGGAGCGCATTTCGATCGAGCAGCAGGTCTCGGGCTCGCACAAAAGCGTCGAGGACGTTCTGGACGAGGCATCGAAGCTTCTCTCCGGGCTCAGCCACGGCGCGGGCTTCGTCGTCGCACCGACCTATGACGCGGCGCTGAAACATATCGAGTTCGTGCCCATCGACGCGGACCGCGCCCTCGTCGTCATCGTGACGGAAGGCGGCGCGGTCGAAAACCGGGTCATTGAAGTACCCAAGGGGCTGACGCCGTCCGCGCTTGCCGAAGCGACGAATTATCTCAACGCACAGTTGCGAGGGCGCACGCTCGACGAAGCGAAAGCCTATCTCGCGCGCGAACTCGAAACGCAGAAAGCCGAGCTGAACGAACTGACCGCAAAGGTGATCGAGGCGGGACTTGCGACCTGGTCGGGCTCGAGTGCGCCTAACGATCCGCTGGAAAAATCGCTGATCGTGCGCGGCCGCTCACGGCTTCTCGAAGATGTGCATGCGGTCGAAGACCTCGAACGCATAAGGCTTCTTTTCGACGAACTCGAAAACAAGCGCGACCTCGTGCAGCTGCTCGGCCTTGCGGAGGAAGCGGACGGGGTTCGCATCTTCATCGGCTCCGAAAACAAGCTTTTCTCTCTTTCAGGCTCGTCTCTGATCGTGAGCCCCTATATGGATACACAACAGCGCGTGGTTGGCGTCCTCGGCGTGATCGGGCCGACGCGGCTCAACTATGCCCGCGTGATCCCGATGGTCGACTACACGGCCAAGCTGCTCGGTCGCCTTATCAACTAACCGCCCACTCCAAGCCCCCCGCGACGGGGTGCCCGGTTGACATATGGCCGCCCGGCGCGCACATCGGGACTCATGTGGGCCAGCACTATCGGATTGAGAAATGACCGACGAAAAGAACAAACCTGAAGCTGAAACCCCCGCGGAACCCGCGGAAACGCTCGCAGAAGAGCTTTCCGAGGAACCGGCGGCGCAGGGCGAAGCGCAAGACCCGGCCCAGAATTCCGCCATGAGCGAACCCGACATCGCGGCCATTCAGGCCGAGAATGCCGATCTGCGGGACCGGCTGCTGCGGGCAGCCGCCGAAATGGAAAACACGCGCAAGCGCGCCGAGCGGGAAAAACAGGACGCCGCGCGCTACGCCAATGCCGGTTTTGCGCGCGACATGCTGGAGGTTTCCGACAATCTGCGCCGCGCACTCGCGACATTGAAGGAAGAAGAGCGAAAAACCGCCGACGACAGCGTCAAGGCGATGGCCGAAGGCGTCGAAATGACGGAACGGCAGCTTGCCGCCATTCTGGAGCGTCATGGCATCAAGGAAATCACGCCGAAGCCAGGCGAGCGTTTTGACCCGAACCATCATGAGGCGATGTTCGAGGTGCCGGGTACCGAGCACCCGACGGGCAGCGTCGTGCAGGTGCTGGAGGCGGGCTACAAGATCGGCGACCGGCTGCTGCGCGCGGCGCGCGTCGGCGTGGCAAAGAACGAGGATGGCGCGCAAAACGGCGGCAAGGTCGACACCACGGCCTGAACCAGGCCGCACGGCATCATTTTTCACGCTACTCTTTACCTTGCCTCACCTTGCCTCTTGGGTTTGCCGGCTCCATCTGAGCCATAACATTGTTATAGGCCGGAGCCGGGAGAGGCACGGTACACATGAGAGGAGGGCGGATCATGGTTCAGCTATGGGCGGCGGCGGCGTTTTTTCTGGGCATTCATCTGATTGTGGCGGGATCGGGCCTGCGGGCGAAGATCGTCGGCGTGGTGGGCGAGCGGGCCTGGCTCGCGAGTTTCTCGGTCCTTTCCCTCGCGGGTATCTCGTGGCTCGCCTTCAGCTTCAATCAGGCCGTGCTGGGGCCCAACCATCTCTTTTGGGTGGCACCTGAATGGGCCTATCACCTCGCGCCGTTGGTCGTGCTTGTCGCGGCGCTCTTTGCGGTGATCGGCGTCACGACGCCGAACCCGACAGCGGTCGGCGCCGAAGCGCTGGCCGAGAAGCCGGAAACGGTGAAGGGCGTGCTCCGCATCACGCGGCATCCCTTCCTCTGGGGCGTCGCGATCTGGGCGCTCTGGCACATCCTCGTCAATGGCGACAAGGCCTCGATCATCTTCTTCGGTACCTTTGCGCTGCTGGCAATGCTGGGCACCTTCTCCATCGATGACAAGAAGCGAAAGCGCCTCGGTGAGGCGTGGAACGACTTTGCGGCCAAGACCTCGAACCTGCCTTTTGCGGCGATCTTTGCCGGGCGCAATCGGTTGAAGTTCGGTGAACTGGGCTGGTGGCGAATCCTGCTCGCGCTTATCGTATTCGGCGGGCTTTTCTATGCCCATCTCTGGCTTTTCGGCGTGTCGGCGGTGCCGGGCTGGCAGCCTTATTGAGCGGGTTGAACCAGTTTCGTGACCCGGCGAAGCGTCAGATTGATCCTGCCGCCGCCGGGAACGAGTTGGGATGACGCTGGAACGATACGGTCGACGCCGTGATAGCGCAGCCGCGAGGGACCGCCCAGCACAAGCACGTCGCCACTGGCGAGTCTGAAGCTTCTCGATTTGTCGCGGCGCGCGAATCCGCCAACACGGAAGACGCATGTATCGCCGAGCGAAATGGAGAGAACGGGCGCATCAAGCGCTTGCTCGTCCTCGTCGCGGTGGAGCCCCATGCGCGATCCGGGCGCGTCATAGAGATTGACCAGACAGCATTCGGGCGGGGCGGGGCAGGCGGCGATTTCGTCCCAAAGAGCAAGTAGGGCCGCCGGTATGGCCGGCCAGGGGGCGTTAACCGTTTCATTTAACGCAGAATATCCGTAGCCGCCGGGCCGCGAGACCCAGCCGAGTTCACCGAAATTCGTCTGATGGATCGACCAGGGCTTTCCGGTGCGCGGCATGCGCGGGCGATAGGGCGGGGCGGTCTCGAAACCCGCCAGCACGTCTGCAACAAGCGCCTTTTGCGCGGGTGTATCCAGATAGCCCGGATAGAGCGCAATCCCCTCAAAGCCGGTCCCGACCGGCTTCACCCGAGCCCCTCTTGTCTCTTCTGTTTTTGGCACTGTGTGTGTCATATTCCAGGCGTGTTAGCGGGCGATGGCCGGCGACAAGGTCTTGAAAGAGAACCCGGAGGCGGAAAGTCCCGCTTCCCTTCGGACCCGTTTCCCGGTGCTTTTTCGGCCTCCACAACCCGCAAGCCACGGTGAGTCCCAAAAGTCCCGCTCTGTGGCCATATTGCCGCATCAACGCTTGCGGGGCGTAGAACCCAAACCTATATACAGCGCAACGTTTCAATCCCTTAGCCGGGCCGAAATGCCTGGAGAGGATCCCCTTTGGGGGCCGGTTGGGTCGGACGCAGCGATGTGCCGGTCCCAGCGGGTGCCACGAGGCCCGCCCGGCCAGCCGCAAGTTAAAGAGGACCAGCACAACATGGCTAAAGTCATTGGTATCGACCTCGGCACGACGAATTCGTGTGTCGCGATCATGGAAGGCAATACTTCCAAAGTCATCGAAAATTCCGAAGGCATGCGCACCACACCCTCGATGGTAGCCTTCACCCAGGACGGCGAGCGCCTTGTCGGCCAGTCCGCCAAACGCCAGGCCGTCACCAACCCGACCAATACGCTCTTTGCGATCAAGCGCCTGATCGGCCGCTCATTCGAAGATCCCACCACCAAAAAAGACAAGGACATGGTGCCCTACAGCATCGTCCGCGCCGACAATGGCGATGCGTGGGTCGAAGCGCATGGCGAGAAATATTCGCCGTCACAGATTTCCGCCTTCATCCTTCAGAAGATGAAGGAAACGGCCGAGAGCTATCTCGGCGAAAAGGTCGACAAGGCCGTCATCACGGTTCCGGCCTATTTCAACGACGCGCAGCGCCAGGCGACCAAGGACGCCGGCAAGATCGCGGGTCTTGAAGTTCTCCGCATCATCAACGAGCCGACGGCGGCAGCCCTTGCCTATGGTCTCGACAAGAAGGAAGGCGAGCTGATCGCGGTCTACGACCTTGGCGGCGGCACCTTCGACGTGTCGATCCTCGAAATCGGCGACGGCGTCTTCGAAGTGAAGTCGACCAATGGCGACACGTTCCTCGGCGGCGAGGACTTCGACATGCGCCTCGTCAATTATCTCGCCGACGAATTCAAGAAAGAGAACGGCATCGACCTGCGCGACGACAAGCTCGCGCTGCAGCGTCTGAAGGAAGCCGCAGAAAAGGCGAAGATCGAACTCTCGACTGCCAGCCAGACGGAAGTGAACCTGCCCTTCATCACGGCCGATGCCTCCGGTCCGAAACATCTCACGATGAAGATCACGCGCGCGAAGCTTGAAGCGCTGGTCGAAGACCTCATCCAGCGGACGATCGAGCCCTGCAAGGCGGCGCTGAAGGATGCAGGCGTAACGGCCGGCCAGATCAACGAGATCGTTCTCGTTGGTGGTCAGTCGCGCATGCCGAAAATCCGCGAAGCGGTGAAGCAGTTCTTCGGCAAAGAGCCGAACATGAGCGTGAACCCGGACGAAGTGGTCGCCATGGGCGCGGCCATTCAGGCGGGCGTGCTTCAGGGCGACGTGAAGGACGTACTGCTGCTCGACGTGACGCCGCTCTCGCTCGGCATCGAAACGCTGGGCGGTGTGTTCACGCGCCTGATCGACCGTAACACCACGATCCCGACCAAGAAGAGCCAGACTTTCTCCACGGCGGAAGACAACCAGTCGGCCGTGACGATCCGCGTCTTCCAGGGCGAACGCGAAATGGCGGCGGACAACAAGCTGCTCGGCCAGTTCGACCTTGTCGGCATTCCGCCCGCACCGCGCGGCGTGCCGCAGATTGAAGTCGCCTTCGACATCGACGCCAACGGCATCGTCAATGTGTCCGCGAAGGACAAGGCGACGAACAAGGAACAGACTATCCGCATCGAAGCATCGGGCGGTCTGTCGGAAGCCGATATCGAGAAGATGGTGAAGGACGCCGAAGCGCACGCGGAAGAAGACAAGAAGCGGCGTGAGGAAGTCGAAACGAAGAACCATGCGGAAGCGCTGGCGAACGGCACCGAAAAGACGCTTGAGGAAAATGCGGACAAGCTCGACCCGGCTGTGAAGGCGGAAGTCGAGGAAGCCCTCGAAGCACTCAAGACCGCGCTGAACGGCACCGATGCCGCCGAGATCAAGGCGAAGTCGGAGGCGCTCACCCAGGTTTCGATGAAGATGGGCGAAGCGCTCTACAAGGCAGCGCAGGCCGAAGCCGAAAACGAAGCGGCTTCCGGCACGGACAGCAGCCAGTCCGGCGAGGATGTCGTCGATGCCGACTTCGAGGAAGTCGACGACGACAAGAAGGACCAGGACAAGTCCGCCTGATCGGGGCTTCGTCATGATGTCTGTTTTTCTGCACAACCATGTGGACAGGGCGCGCGAAAGCGCGCCCTTCTCCGCATTCAAAGTTTCAAGGTGATCCCCGATGTCGAAGCGCGATTACTATGACGTGCTCGGGGTGAGCCGGGACGCGAGCGCGGAAGAGCTGAAAAAGGCTTACCGCTCGCAGGCTAAAAAGCTTCACCCCGACCAGAACCACGGCGACAAAAATGCCGAACAGCGCTTCAAGGAGCTGAACGAGGCCTATGACGCGCTGAAGGACGAACAGACCCGCGCCGCCTATGACCAGTTCGGCCACGCCGCCTTCGAGGGCGGCATGGGCGGACGCGGCGGCCCCGGCGGTATGGGCGGCGGCTTCGGCGGCGGCTTCGGCGGCGCGTCCATGTCGGATATTTTCGACGATCTCTTCGGCGAGTTCATGGGCGGAGGCGGTCGTGGCGGCGGACGCGGCGGACGACGTGGCGCTGGCGGCCAGATGCGCGGTCACGATCTTCGCTACAACATGGAGATCAGCCTGGAGGAAGCCTTCGAGGGCAAGAAGGCGCAGGTCCGCGTTCCCAGCTCCGTTGCTTGCGACGCCTGCCACGGTTCGGGCGCGGCGCCGGGCTCAAGCCCGATCACCTGTCCGACCTGTCAGGGCGACGGCAAGGTGCGAGCCTCCCAGGGCTTCTTCACCATCGAACGAACCTGCCCGACCTGTCATGGCCGCGGCCAGACAATCGACAAGCCCTGTCCCGTTTGCAGCGGCGCGGGCCGCGTGGAAAAGGAACGCACGCTCTCCGTCAATATTCCGGCGGGCGTCGAGGACGGCACACGCATCCGCCTGGCGGGCGAGGGCGAGGCCGGCATGCGCGGCGGACCCGCAGGCGATCTCTACATCTTCCTGTCGGTGAAGCCGCACCGGCTCTTCGAGCGCGACGGGGCGGATCTTTTCTGCCGCGTACCCATTTCGATGGTTACGGCGTCGATGGGCGGCGAGATCGAGGTGCCCACGCTGGGCGGTAAGAAGGTTAAGGTCAAGATTCCCGAAGGCGCCCAGACCGGACGGCAGTTCCGCCTGAAAGGCAAAGGCATGCCGGTGGTGAACTCGCGCGAGACGGGCGACCTCTATATCCAGATCACCATCGAGACGCCGGTGAACCTGACCAAGAAGCAGAAGGAGCTTCTGCGGCAGTTCGAGGATGCATCCTCGCCGAGCAACAGCCCGGAAAGCGCAGGCTTCTTTGCCAGAGTAAAAGAATTCTGGGAAGGGTTTCAGACCTGACACGCCGGCTCCGATGACACAACAAAAAGGGCCCCACGGAAATCTCCGCGGGGCCCTTTTCCATGAGACCGTTTCGCTTTTCGGCGGCTAGAGGCCGCGCGGTCGCATGCCAGATGGCAGTCCGGTTGCACAGGGCGGCAACGCCAGCGGCAATGCCCGCGCCGAGCGGACTGGCAGACAGATTTACGGGTCCGGGTGTGACTGCTATACCCGGAGCGCCGATTTCAGGGCCATTGATGGCCCAAGCAGCGGGACGACAGATGGGCCAGAACGTAAAGATCGCCATTACGGGAGCGGGCGGCCGCATGGGCCGGACACTCACCCGCCTGATTGCCGAAACCGAAGGGCTCACGCTTTCGGGCGGGATCGAGGCCGAAGGATCGCCGCATCTGGGCACCGATCTGGGCACACTGGCGGGGCTTGCCGCGCCGCTCGGCGTCAAGGTCACCGACGATGCGCTCAGCGTCATCAAGGACGCGGATGCGCTGATCGATTTTTCGGTACCGGCCGCCACGCTCGAATTTGCCGCGCTTGCCGCGCAGGCCCGCATCGTCCATGTGATCGGGACCACGGGCTTCAAGGACGAGGATCTGGCGAAGATCGAGGCGGCGGCGCGCCACGCGACCATCATCAAGGCCGGAAACATGAGCCTCGGCGTCAACCTGCTGGCCGCACTGGCGCGGCAGGCGGCGAAGGCGCTCGGGCCCGACTGGGATATCGAAATCCTCGAAATGCATCACCGCCACAAGGTCGATGCGCCCTCCGGTACGGCGCTGCTGCTGGGCGAGGCGGCGGCGGAGGGGCGCGGCATCGAACTCGGCACGCATTCCGAAAGAGGACGCGACGGCATCACCGGCGCGCGCAAGGAAGGTACGATCGGTTTCGCCTCGCTCAGGGGCGGTTCGGTCGTCGGCGAACATGATGTCATTTTTGCTGCGGAGAATGAGCGCATCGTGCTTCGTCACGTGGCGGAAGACCGCAGCATTTTTGCGCGCGGCGCACTCAAGGCCGCGCAATGGGGGCTGGGCACCGGCGGCAAGAGCAGGGGCCCCGGCCTCTTCGACATGGCCGACGTGCTCGGTATCGAATGAAAGCGTTTCCAGGCGAAGGGCCTCCTTCAAAAGAAGAGGGCGGTTCGCCGTCCGGAAATGCGGCAAAATAAAGATGTACACGGATCAATGGAGCGAGAGTTGGCCAATCTGCTTGTGCTTGTCCGCCACGGACAGAGCGAATGGAATGAGAAGAATCTTTTCACCGGCTGGCGCGATCCGGGCCTGACCGAACAGGGCAAGGCGGAAGCGAAGGAAGCGGGCGAGGCGATGAAGAAAGCCGGACTCGGCTTCGATGTCGCCTACACCTCGAACCTTTCACGCGCGCAGGAAACGAACCGCATCATGCTGGCCGAACTCGGCCAGTCCGATATCGAGATCGTGAAGAACGAAGCGCTGAACGAGCGCGACTATGGCGACCTCTCCGGCCTCAACAAGGACGATGCGCGCAAGAAGTGGGGCGAGGAACAGGTTCACATCTGGCGGCGCTCCTATGACGTGCCGCCGCCCGGCGGCGAGAGCCTGAAGATGACGGCGGAGCGCGTGCTTCCCTATTTCGAAAAGGAAATCCTGCCGCGCGTGCTGAAAGGCGAGCGTGTACTCGTCGCCGCGCATGGAAACAGCTTGCGCGCCCTCGTCATGCAGCTCGACAAGCTCAATCAGGACGAGGTGATCGCGCTCAACATCGCGACCGGTGCGCCGATCGTTTACGAGCTCGACGACAAAGGCAATGTTCTCTCGAAAAAGATGCTGATCGAGCGCGAGGCGCACTAGACGTTTTTGCGCGCCAGGCACACCGGCCCGATCAGGCCTGTTGCGGTGTTCCCTCGCCTTCGGCGAGGGGCACGCTGCGCAGCCGGGCAAGCGCCTTGTCGAGCGCTCGGGCGAAATCGGCGCGCTCGTTCGGAGAGAGCGCAGAGGCGACCTCAAGCTCGCGGCCGTGGCTCGTCAGGTGGAGATGGGTGGATTCGTCCGGCTCCTCGCGAAGCGCGACACGCACCCAATAGGGCTGGAAGCTGAAGGCGCGCGCATTGCCCTTCCGGTCGACGCGGCGGACGCGCAGTTCCTCATCCGATAATTGCACGGTTTCATGGGCGCGGGCGGCGCGGTAATTCGCACGGAAAGCCCACCAGACCAGCACGACTTCGAGGCCGCAAAAGCCGAAGACAGGCCAGGCGCCCTGCACCATGAACAGAATGCCGGCCGTGAAGTTCACCGTAGCGACGATACCGATAAGGATCACAAAGCCGCGCGACGACAGCGAGCGGTGCGGCGTGATCATCGCGTTGAAGTGCAAGGGGGGCGCAAGCGGCGCGGGATCGGGCAATGCAGTACTCATGGCAGACAAGAATAGGGCGCGCCCTGCCAGACGGCAATACGGCCTTGCGACGCAGGCAAGGTTATGTGCAAATCTCGACTTCATGCCGACACCCATGAAAAAAGCCGACATAGACGAGTTCTTCCGCCGCCTTTCCTCCGCCATGCCGGAGCCGAAGACGGAACTCCAGTATCGCAACACCTATACGCTGCTTGTTGCCGTGGTGCTTTCTGCGCAGGCGACAGATATCGGCGTGAACAAGGCGACGAAGGAGCTTTTCAAGACCGTCGATACGCCGCAGAAGATGGTGAAGCTCGGCGAGGCGGGGCTGACGCAGCACATCAAGACCATCGGGCTTTACCGCAACAAGGCGAAGAACGTCATCGCGCTTTCGCGCATGCTGATCGAGAAATATGGCGGCGAGGTGCCGCATGACCGGGACGCCTTGCAGGAATTGCCGGGGGTGGGGCGAAAGACGGCGAATGTCGTGCTCAACGTCGCCTTTGGCGAGCCGACCATTGCGGTCGATACGCATATTTTCCGCGTCTCGAACCGGACGGGGCTCGCGCCGGGAAAAGATGTCGTCGAGGTCGAGAAGAAGCTCGAAAAGGTTGTGCCGCCGAAATACAGGCAACATGCGCATCACTGGCTCATCCTGCATGGGCGCTATGTCTGCAAGGCGCGCAAGCCCGATTGCCCGGCCTGTCCGGTAAGCGATCTCTGCCGCTTCAAGGCGAAGACGGTGGCAGCGTGAGCGTCACGAAACCGGCGCTGTGCGCTTCGCCATGACGGCGGAGAGGCAGGCTTCCTTGCTTGCGGCTCCGCCCTCGATTTTTCGCGCATCGACATAGCGCGAGCCGAGCGCGCCGCCATCTGTCTCGTAGAAATAGACGAAGAGGCTGCAATCTCCGCCCCCATATTGCCAGATCTCGGCATGAGGCTCGGCGCGACGGAAATCCGGCTCGCCGAGACGCGCGGTGATCGCGGAAGGCGCGGCGCCGACCAGCGCATCGGCTGTCAGCGGTCCCGACAGCGACGGGCTGACGGCGCCGCGCGACCCGGTGGAGGGGGCCGCGCAGGCGGCGAGCCCCAGCGCCAGCGCGAAGACCGCCAGGTATCTCATGCGCTCCTCTGCGCCACGAGGCTCTTGTAGGTATGGACCATGAATGCGGTGCCGAAGAGCGGCGCGAAGAGATTGAGGATCGGCACCGTGGTGAAGAGGGCGACAATGACCCCTGCAATAAAGATGCGAAGGCCGTGGCGTTTCCTCATCGCCTGCGCCTCGACGGGCGGCAAATGGCGGAGCGCCACAAGTTCGAAGAATTCGCGGCCGAGCAGATAGCCGTTCACCACCCAGAAGAGCACGAGATTGACGCCCGGCAGCAGATAGAAGGGCAGCGCCAGCAGGTTCACGACAATGAGGACCAGCGTGAAGCGGATCGCGGTGAGCATCGACTGCCAGAAGGGCTGGTCGGCTCCCGGCGGATCGGCAGGATAATCCTCCGCCTCGACGCGGGCAGCGATGTTTTCCAGGAAGAGGCCCGCGACCAGCGAGACGACCGGATGGACCAGCGGGACCAGCACGATCACGGCGAGGAAGCGCGCCACGAATTCGAGGATCGCATCGACCCAGCCGCCCGCGAAATCCGGCCCGAAGGCGGGCAGGGCGGCAAGTGCCCATTGCAGACCGGCGCCGAACACCAAGAGCACGAGGATCGTGAGCCCGACGGAAATCAGCATCACGCGGCGGAAGGGCGGCGAGAAAGTCTCTCTAAAGGCGCGAATGGCGTCGGACAGCATGGGATACTCCAGCAGCGTTGGGCTGCCTAACCTAGAGCCCGTGCGCCGTGCCCGCAATGTGCCTGTCCGGCGACTGTGCCCTCGAAAATCGCGGAATTCCGGGGATTTGCGGCGTTTTTGGACTTATGAGGCTCAATCCCTATACTCCGGCCCGCAAGTTATTCCACTGACGCGTTTCAAATCGCCAAACGGCCCGCTTCACTGAGGAGCGCGCGCTTTGCCGGAACCGCGTTGAAATTCTCCCAATAATATCCAGAGGATCATGACAGACCTTAAGTATGACGTGGCAGGCATCGGCAATGCGCTGGTCGATGTGATTTCAAATGCGGATGACGCTTTCCTGACGGCGAACGGCATCGAAAAGGGCGGCATGACGCTGATCGATTCCGAGCGCGCGGATGCGCTCTATGCGAAGATGGCACCCGGCGTCGAAAGCTCGGGCGGCTCCTGTGCCAATACGATCGCAGGTCTCGCCTCGCTCGGCGGCAAGGGCGCGTTTTTCGGCAAGGTCAAGAACGACCAGCTCGGCGAAGTCTTCGTCCATGACATCAAATCGCTCGGCGTCGCCTTTCCCGCATCGCTCGCGCAGGAGGGTGCGCCCACGGGCCGTTGCCTCGTCATCGTGACACCGGATGCGCAGCGCAGCATGAGCACCTTTCTGGGCGCAGCGCAGAAGCTCAGCCCCGACGACATCGACGCGGACACGATCCGCGCCGCCGCTGTCACTTATATGGAAGGCTATCTGTGGGATGAGCCGGGCGCGAAGGATGCTTTCCTCAAGGCGGCGAAAATCGCCCATGAGGCAGGCCGTCTCGTCTCGCTGACACTCTCGGACAGCTTCTGTGTCGACCGCTTCCGCGACGAGTTCCGCCGCCTCGCAAAAGACGAGGTCGATCTCCTCTTCGCGAATGAAGCGGAAATCCTCTCGCTCTACCAGACGGACATCTTCGACGAGGCCTTGCAGCAGGTCCGCAAGGACTGCAAGTTCGCAGCACTGACACGCTCCGAGCAGGGCTCGGTCATCGTCGCCGATGGCGAGGTCCATGTCGTCGATGCGGCGAAGGTCGACAAGGTCGTCGATACGACCGGCGCGGGCGATCTCTTCGCAGCCGGCTTCCTTTACGGCCTGACGCGCGGCAAGGACCCCGTCACCTGCGGACGGCTCGGCGCGCTTGCCGCCGCCGAAGTCATCTCGCATTACGGGCCGCGTCCGCAGGTCTCGCTTGCCGAGCTTGCGAAGAAGGAGGGGCTCGCCTGACGAGCCCTGGTTTCGCGAAAAACGAATAAGGAAAAGGGGCTCACGGGAGCCCCTTTTTCATGTCTCAGATTTTCCTGAGATAAACATCGCGGATGCGGTGGTCGTCGCCTTTCCGCAAGATGAGATCGGCGCGCTGGCGCGTCGGCAGGATGTTCTTGTGAAGATTGGCCAGATTGATCGAGGTCCAGATCGCATCCGCCGTCTCGATCGCTTCCTTTTCCGTCAGCTTCGAATAGCGATGGAAATAGGCCGCCGGATCCTTGAAGGATGTGCGGCGCAGGCTCAGGAAACGCTCGATATACCAGCGCCGGATCGCTTCCTCATCGGCATCGAGATAGATCGAGAAGTCGAAGAAATCGGAGACGAAAGGCTGCGGCTCGTCGCCATCGGCAGGCTTCCAGGGTTGCAGCACGTTAAGCCCCTCCACCACGAGAATGTCGGGCTGGTCGACCGTCACGGTCTCGCCCGGAAGCACGTCATAGGTGAAGTGCGAATAGACCGGTGCCTCGACGCGGGGCGAACCCGCCTTCACATCCGAGAGAAAGCGGATCAGCCGTTTGATGTCGAAGCTCTCGGGAAAGCCCTTGCGCTGCATCAGCCCGCGCTCTTCGAGCAGCTTGTTGGGATAAAGAAACCCGTCCGTCGTGATGAGGTCGACCTTGGGATGGTTCGGCCAGCGCGCGAGAAGCGCGCGCAGAATACGCGCGGTGGTCGATTTGCCCACGGCGACCGAGCCCGCAACGCCGACGATATAGGGCACCTTGTCGGCGCGGCCGAGAAAGTCCGAGGTGACGCGGTAAAGCTCCTGCATCTCGCCGATATAGAGATTGAGAAGGCGCGACAAGGGCAGGAAGATTTCCGACACCTCGTCGAGCGAGATGCGTTCGCCGAAACCCTTCAGCTCCTCAAGTTCCGCTTCGGAAAGCGGCAGCGGCGTGTCCTCGCGCAGCCGTCCCCAGTCCGCCGCCGTGAAATGGCGGAAGGGAGAAAGAGACTCTCGTTCCCCGGTGTCGATCATGCCGGTCGCACCCATATCCCTCTCCGTCAATTTTCGGTGCGCGCGGCTTTTTCGTCGAGGCCGGAGCGGCCTTCGCGGCGCTCGAGTTCGGCATAAACGTCAGCTGGATCGAGGTCGAGAGCCGCGATCAGAACGAGCCAATGATAAAGAAGGTCGGCGCTTTCGGAGAGCGCGCCTTGGCGGTCGCCGGCAATGGCGGCGATCACCGTTTCCACAGCTTCCTCGCCCAGCTTCTGGGCGCAGGCCGGCACACCCTTCGAAAAGAGCTTCGCGGTATAGGATGACGCGGCGTCCGCTCCCTTGCGGGCAGCGATCACCTTGAAAAGTCGGTCAAGCTGGCGGGCGTCGGCGGCCATGTGGCGCTCCCCGGGCGGTTGACGGGCGCACGTCCGAACCCGTCGAAACGGCTCCGCGCGGCGACTTTGCGTAGCAGATTTGGGCCCGAGGCGCCAGAGCGGGCAAAAGGTGGCACGCTGCGGCGTTTCGGGCAGGTCAGAGGGCCTAGAGGCGAGTGGAGAGGGTGGTTCCCGAAAGCTCGCCCTTCTTGGTACCGTCCTGGTTCGCCTCCTTCATGTTGGCGCCGCGCAAATCCGCGCCCCGGAGGTCGGCACCGCGCAAATTTGCGCGAAGCAGGATCGCGTCCCCGAAATCGGATGCGGCAAGGATCGCCTTTTCGAAGTTCACATCGGCAAGAATCGCCTCGCGAAAATTCGCGCCTGCAAGGACGGCGCCGGCGAAGTTGCGGCGCGAAAGATCCATGCGGGCGAAGTCGGCACGCTCGCCGCGCTGCTGGCCGGTCTGGATCCATTCAAGGTGCGAGGCCAGCATCTTGGCCATGCGTTCGGGGCCCGGCGCCGTGCGGGGGCGCGTGGCGCGCATCATGTCGCCCCGTGTCGCGGTATCCTCGTCCAGGATGGCGCGGCGGAAATCGGCATCGGCAAGGTTCGCGCCGGAAAGCTCGACGCTCTTGAGCTCCGCGCCCGCGAAATTCGCGCCGCGCAGATCCGCGCCCTGAAGGCTCGCACCCGATATGGATGCACCGTCGAAATCGGCGTCGAGAAGCTTGCACTCGCTCATATTGGTGCCGTACATGCGCGCACCGCGAAAGCTGGAATTTTCGCGGCCCACCGGGCCGCTTGCGCCGCGCCGGATCACCGCGCCGCGGCGAAGATCCGCCCCTTCGAGCATAGCTTCGGTCATTTCCGCATCGGCGAAATTCGCACCGCGCAAATCCGCGCGAGAGAAGTTGGTGCGCGTCATGTTGCAGTGGTCGAAATTCGCGCTGAAGAGATTGGCACCCGAAAGGCGCGCATCTTCGAGGTTTGAATTCGAGAAGTCGCAGCCGATGAAATGGCCGTGGGAAAAATTCAGATTTCGGAAGTCGAGACCCGAGAGATCGCATTCCTTCATCACGACGCACCAACCGCCCGGAACGCCCTTCAGATAGCGCGTGTGCAGCTCGGCGAGACGCTTCAGCGCTTCCTGGCCGATGCGGCGGCCGATAATGGCGTTGCCATCGGACGTCTTGTTGCCGCTTGCGGCGTTGTCGCTTGTTTTGGTGGTGCCTTCGGAACTCGACATGATGAGGCAGAACCCTTTACGCGGACACAATCCCCGCGCGGAAAGGCAGGGCATCACAAAAGGATGTTAAGGGCCGTAGTTTTCAGATTTGCTTAACGCGGACCGGGATTACGGCAAGGAACGATGAAAAAGCGTCCGTCTCAGGCTGCTTCTCCGCGCCAGAACGGCGTCGTGCCCGAAAAGCGCTTCCAGAGACGGATGGCGCCTTTCCACTCCCTGGCGGCCCGCTTCTCATGCCAGGCGAGGATGCGCGATGCCGTCTCGCGCATCTCCTTGCCACCGGCGAGCCGCCCGAGAAGCATATGCGCGGTCGCGACATCGTTGAGGCCGCCGAAAACATCCTGAAGCTGGTTCAGATATTTGAGATAGGCCTTCACCTCTTCGGGATCGTAAAGCGAGGAAAAGAAGTGGAGCGCATAGCGCAGCCTCTTCAGGCGCTTGCGCAGTTCATGGCGGTCATCGCCTTCGAGGTCTTCGATCTCGCGGCCGAGTTTCGATGCCTTGGCGAGACACTTGTCGAGCGCGGCGCCTGCGAAGTCGCGTGCGAAGGCAGGTGCCTTGCGCTTCACATGCCAGTTCTTTTCCGTCAGGAAAAGGCCGTATTCGAGAAGGAAGCGCGTGTAGCGACGCGAGCGCAGAACCTCGATCGCGCGCTCCCATGCTTCATCGCGCGCTTGCATGACGCGTTTTTCCAACGCGGCGGAACGAGCGGCGCCGAGTTCGACGGGATCGAGAATATCCGATGTGAAGACATCGAGATCGCGCGCCGCGCCCAGTTCGCCTGCAAGCCATTTCGCTTCCGCCGCAAGACGAACGGCAAGGTCGCCGCCAATGACGGGGCGGAAAATTTCCAGAGCCGAGCGCGCGCGGCGAAGCGCAACACGCATCTGGTGAAGACCTTCGGGCGAGCGCTGCGTGACAGCCGCTTCCTCATTGGCCATCAGATGAAGAAGGCAATGGCGGAGCACAATTTCATAGGCATCGGCCAGTGTCGCGTGGTGGTCGATGACGACCGCCTCCGCCTTGAACGCACGGGGAACCGTGTCATGCAGCAGGGCGAAGCCGCGTTCCGATTTGCTCTTGTGGCCGATCCTGAGTTCGGCGATCTCGTTCAGGTCGAGCGCGACACGATAGAGACTTGCGGGCGTACCTTCCTTGAGTTCAAGTTCGACCTCGCAGACAGGTGCGTCATGCCCGCCGGCCTGCAAGGCACCGCGGTCGAGAGCGAGTTCGATCAGGTCGCCTTCGGGCGTTGCAATGTTCTGCACAGTGCGGCGAATGTCGCTGACAAGACGCGGCGAGATTGCATTGCCGTTCGCAAGCGCGCGGATGCGCGCGCGCAATTCTTCCGGCAGCTTGTTGAGATCGGGCGTGGAGGCAGTGCCTGGCAGCGCCGCTTCATATTCGCCGACATCGCGCGCAACCGTGCCCGCGCCGGCCCGATCGGCTTGCGTTTTCAGCGTCTGCACGAAGCCCCGCCCCTTGCGGCGAAGACGGAGCGCCATGCCGTTCTGTCCGAGAACAAGATCGGCGGTATCGAAATAAACGGAGTGGAGGTGCTTGCCGGAGGCGCGGCCCTGTTTCATGCGCTTGAGCGCCGGCGCGCAGCGTATCCGCTCAAGCTCGGCGGGCTCACAGACGAGCTTCAGTTCGATTTCCCGGTCGGACATGCAGGTCGGCGCCTTTGAAGACCCAGTGAAACCTCAAGCCGTGCGCTCAGGCCATGAAAGGATATTCTGCCGGGCGGCATGACGGCGCGCAATTGTCAGATTTGTCTTCGCGGCGTCCTGCGGCGTTTCCACACAGGCTGCACCGCAGGATGCTTCGTTACGGCACAAGGTCTTGTGGTCAAAGACGAACGGGGATACCGGCTCTGGCCATATGCTCCTTCGCTTCGCCAACCGTGTGGTCGCCGAAATGGAAGATGGAGGCGGCCAGAACCGCGCTCGCATGGCCATCGCGGATGCCTTCGACCAGATGATCGAGATTGCCGACACCGCCCGACGCGATGACCGGCACGGACACGGCGTCCGCCACGGCGCGCGTCAACGCGAGGTCGAAACCGGATTTCGCACCGTCGCGATCCATTGAGGTCAGGAGGATTTCGCCTGCGCCCAGCTTCGTCACCTTCACCGCATATTCGACCGCGTCGATACCGGTGGGCTTTCTGCCGCCATGGGTGAAGATTTCCCATTTGCCGGGTGCGATCTGTTTCGCGTCGATGGCGACGACGATGCACTGGTTGCCGAATTTTTCCGACGCCACGCGCACGAAGTCCGGGTCGAAGACGGCGGCGGTGTTGATCGAGACCTTGTCGGCGCCGGCAAGCAGAAGCTGGCGCACATCGTCGACCGTGCGCACACCGCCACCCACGGTCAGCGGCATGAAGCATTGCTCCGCCGTGCGGCGCACCACATCGAAAATGATCGCGCGTTCCTCATGGCTCGCCGTGATGTCGAGAAAACAGAGCTCGTCCGCACCCGCTGCATCATAGGCGCGCGCGGCCTCGACCGGATCGCCCGCATCGCGCAGATCGACGAAGTTGACGCCCTTGACGACGCGGCCGTCCTTCACGTCGAGGCAGGGTATGACGCGCGCCTTCAGCATCAGGCAGCACCCCGCAGAAGTTTCAGCGCTTCGGCCGGATCGAGACGGCCATCGTAAAGCGCGCGGCCCGATATCGCGCCTTCTATGCCGGAGCAGTTGGCGGCGAGAAGTTTCTTCAAATCGTCGATGGAGGAAAGGCCGCCCGATGCGATGACGGGGATCGAAATGGCATCGGCGAGCGACACCGTGGCGTCGATGTTCAATCCTTCGAGCGCGCCGTCGCGGTCGATATCGGTGTAGATGATCGCGGCGACGCCTGCATCCTCGAAGCGGCGCGCCATGTCGAGCACGGTGAGGTCCGACACATCCGCCCAGCCTTCGGTCGCCACGCGCCCGCCCTTTGCATCGAGGCCGACGGCGATCCGACCGGGAAACTTCGCGCAGGCCTCGATGACTAGATCGGGGTTCTTCACCGCCGCCGTGCCGATGATGACGCGGCGAATGCCTTTGTCGAGCCAGGTCTCGATGGTGGCGAGATCGCGGATGCCGCCGCCAAGCTGCGCAGGAATCGAGATTTCGGCAAGGATGCTCTCGACCGCGTCGGCGTTCACGGGGCGGCCCGCAAAGGCACCGTTGAGATCGACCAGATGGATATATTCAAAGCCCGCATCCTCGAAGGCGCGCGCCTGGGCGGCGGGGTTGTCGTTGAAGACGGTCGCCTTGTCCATGAGCCCATGCACGAGACGGACGCATTCGCCGTCCTTCAGATCGATAGCGGGAAAGAGGATCATTGGTTTGTTTCTTGTTGGAGCATGATCTTTTCCGAAAACCGCCCCTTTTGATATTCAAAGGAGGCACTTTTCGGGATCATGCTCTAGGGCTTCCACTTCAGGAAATTGCCGATAAGCGCGAGGCCGAGGGCCTGACTTTTCTCGGGGTGAAACTGCGTGCCCACCATGTTGTCCTTCGCGACCATCGCCGTCACGGGACCGCCATAGCCGACACGGGCGACGAGCGTCTCCGGTTCGGCGACGGCAAAGGCATAGGAATGCACGAAATAGGCGTGGCTCGCGGGCATGTCGGCGAGGAGCGGATGAGGGTTCACGATTTCGAGTTCGTTCCAGCCCATATGCGGGATCTTGAGCGAGGAGTCCGAGGGCTCGATCTTCACGACATTGCCCTTGAGCCAGCCGAAGCCGTCATGACTTCCGTGTTCGAGACCGCGCTCGGCCATGAGCTGCATGCCGACACAGATGCCGAAAAAGGGTTTTGCGTCCTTGCACACTGCCTCTTCCAGCGCCTCCACCATGCCGGGGATCGCATCGAGCCCGGCGCGGCAATCGCCAAAGGCGCCGACACCCGGCAGCACGATGCGCCCGGCCTTGCGCACCGCGTCCGGGTCGCTCGTGACCAGCACATCGGCGGAGAGGCCCGCATCGCGGCCCGCGCGCTCGAAGGCCTTGGCGGCGGAGCGAAGATTGCCGGAACCGTAATCGATGATCGCAACCTGCATGGAGATCAGCTTCCCTTTCTCGGACCAGCTTCGGGGAAGAGGCCGAAAATCTCGCCGGCGCCTGCGGGCGCGCGTGCGGGGCGCGGTGCAGGAGCGGGCCGCTGCGGCCAGACAGGCGCGGAAAGGGGCGCGACGGGCGCAACATCGAGCGGGCGATCCCATTTCTCGAAGAAGCGGCGTTCGGCTTCTTCCAGCGACGCGCCCGCGACGATGCCGATTTCGCGGTAACCCTTGCGGGCCAGCGTCCAGCGGCGGATGTCATTGCCCTCGAAGCCGAGCAGCAGCTGAAGCGCAAGCGAACAGAGCATGGCACCTTCAAGCCCGAGATAGCGCTCGGCGAGGAATGAGGTGACGGCAGTGAGGCCGATCCAGAGCCCGAGCGCGATCCAGAGGCGGCTGAAAAGGAGCCAGACCCAGGACAGCAGGAAGGCCGGGAAGGAGAAACCCTCCTTCACCAGCACAATGCCGGCGCCGTCGAGCGGCGCGCCGGGTAGTTCGTGGACTGTGTAGATGCGCATGAAATTCGTTCCGCCCGGACTCAGCGGGCATACGGTTCTGCAGACGCGCTCTATCTAGGACAGATTGGCCGGCAAGACCAGTATATCGACGGGTGATTGCCTAGTTGCCGAGCACGCCCTTGGTCGAGGGGACGCGGCCGGATGTGCGCGGGTCGATTTCCACGGCATCGCGCAGCGCCCGGGCGAGGCCCTTGAAGCAGCTTTCGACGATGTGGTGATTGTTCTCGCCATACATATTTTCGATGTGCAGCGTGATGCCCGCATTCTGCGCGAAGGCCTGGAACCATTCCTTGAAGAGTTCGGTGTCCATGTCGCCAAGCTTCGGCTTGGTGAAATTCACCTTCCAGACGAGATAGGGACGCTGCGAGACGTCGATCGAGACGCGGGTGCAAGTCTCGTCCATCGGGATCACGGAGGTCGCATAGCGGCGGATGCCCTTGAAATCGCCCAGCGCGCGGCGCACCGCCTCGCCGATGACGATGCCGGTGTCTTCCGTGGTGTGGTGATAATCGATGTGGAGGTCGCCCTGCGCGCGGACCTTGAGGTCCATCAGCGAATGGCGCGACAGCTGCTCCAGCATATGATCCAGAAAGCCGATCCCCGTATCGACGTCATATTCGCCCTGACCGTCGAGATCGAGCGAGACGAAGACATTGGTCTCCTTGGTCTTGCGTTCGACGGTCGCTGTGCGGCTTTCGGTTTCGATCTGCATGGTTCGGTTTCCGGTTGGCGGGCTCATGAAAAGCCCGTTCGCGGCAGCTTTTATCAGGCAGGGACGGGACAGGCCAGCGCAAAGCCCGGCAGCGCGCGCCCTGTCTACTTGAAGTGGCCAACAAGAATGGATCACAAATACTTACAGCACGTTAACCAATATTCTGGGGTGCTTCTCAGAAACTACTTTAAGAGTTTGCGAATCTTGTTGCGGTGCGGGAGGCAAGTTATTGATTCAAATTGAAGGCGTCCGGCACTTGCTGTGGTCATGGGGGCCGGGCTCACAAGATATTGAAGGCTTTCCGGGCTGGTGCATGAGCGGACCGGCCGCCATATAGAAGCTCACGGCACGCATCACGAAAGGGTTCCCGATGGCCTGGCAGACCCGCATGACGCCCGACCTCGCCCAGTTCATCGCCGAGCGCGATCATTTCTATATGGGGACCGCCAATGCCGAAGGCCGGCCCTATATCCAGCATCGCGGCGGGCCGAAAGGCTTCCTCAAGGTGCTGGACGAGAAGACGCTCGGCTATGCCGATTTCGCAGGCAATCAGCAATTCGTGACGCTTGGTCATCTTGCCGAGAACGACCGGGCGTTCCTCTTCCTTGTGGATTATCCGACGCGGCGGCGGGTCAAGATCAGGGGCAGGGCGCGGGCTGTTTCCAACGATCCGGCGCTGACCCGCTCGCTCGCCGATCCCTCCTATCGGGGCCGGGTCGAGCGCGCGATCCTCTTCGAGGTCGAGGAATGGGACGTGAATTGCCCAAGCCATATCCAGCCGCGCTGGGATGCGGGTCAGCTCACCCCCGCCTTCGACCGGCTGGAACAGCGCATCCGCACCCTTGAGGCCCAGGTCCGGGAGCTTGGCGGCGATCCCGGAGAATTCAAACTGCCGGGATAGCGTCCGAAACCCTCAAAACTCAGTACAGATTGTCCTTCGCGTCCTTCTTCAACCCCATGTCGATCAGCTTCGCGGGCACGAGCAGCTTCATCTGATCGCGAATGATCTGGCCGAAACTCGGCATCCGCTCGCGCGGGACGTGTTTCGAGGCATCCCAGAGGCCGGAGCGCCGCAGCGCCTTGGTGCAGTGGAAGTAGACCTCACGAACCTCGATGAGCATGACGGAACGGGGCTTTTTCCCGTTCACGACGAAGCGCTCCATCATTTCGGGGTCCAGAACCGTTTCCGCCACGCCGTTCACGCGCAGCATTTCCTCGAAGCCCGGCACGAAGAAGAGAAGCCCGACCGAGGGCGATTCCGTGATGTTGGACAGCGTGTCGATCAGGTTGTTGCCGGGCCGGTCCGGCATGGCGAGATGCGTATCGTCCAGCACATGAACGAAGCCCTGTTCGCCGCCGCGCGGTGAAACATCGGCGAGCCCGTTCGGGCGCGATGTGCCAATGCACAGAAAAGGCGACAGGCCGATAAAGGTCTTCGCATGCGGGTCAAGCGATGCGAGCACCTTGCCTCTCGTCTGGCCCGGATCGCGATAGACGGTCCTCAACGCTTCTTCGGTATCAAGTTTCCCGGACATTGAATCCCCCCTGATCTCATCAATTGCGAAAGACTATCATTTGCAATCCTATGTCGCCAGAGGCGAATGACTCATCAGGGCGTGAGCTGCCCCGCAGAAGACTTGACCCTAAGCGCGGGAGCAGCCACATGCTATCGGCAACCCCGACGCCTCCTGACACAGCAAGACAGGAACGAAATGACCTCGCACGACCCCATCAACTGGCACGGCACCACGATCCTCTCCGTTCGCAAGGGAGGCAAGGTCGTGATCGCGGGCGACGGACAGGTCTCGATGGGCGATACGATCATGAAGGGCAATGCCCGGAAAGTGCGGCCGCTCGGCAAGGGCGACGTGATCGCGGGCTTTGCCGGCGCGACGGCGGATGCGATGACGCTGTTCGAGCGGCTGGAAGCCAAGATCGAGCAATATCCCGGTCAGCTCATGCGGGCCTGCGTCGAACTCGCAAAGGACTGGCGGACCGACCGGTTTCTGCGCCGTCTCGAAGCATTGATGATTGTCGCCGACCGCGAGGTCACGCTTGTTCTCACCGGCAATGGCGATGTGCTGGAGCCCGATGGCGGCGTAACCGGCATCGGATCGGGCGGTAATTATGCGCTGGCCGCCGCGCGGGCACTCACCGACACGGAACTTTCGGCGGAAGAGATCGTGCGCAAGGCGATGGGTATCGCCGCCGATATCTGCGTCTATACGAACAACTCGCTCACCGTCGAGAGCCTCGACGCGTGACGGCATCCACTCTTGTGCGGTGGAAGCCGCCCCTCTGGCTTGTGGCCGCGGCCGGACTTCTCGTCCTCCAGGCGGTGCTGCTCCATGCGATGGGCCGCGTAGCGATCTGCGATTGCGGCACGGTGAAGCTCTGGCATGGTGTGGTGAAAAGCTCGGAGAACTCGCAGCATCTCAGCGACTGGTACAGCTTCTCGCACATCATTCACGGCTTCATCTTTTATGGCGGCGCCTTCCTTCTGCTCCGGCGTTACCCCGTGGGCTGGTGGCTCGTCGCCGCGCTTTTCGTCGAAGGCGCATGGGAAGTGCTCGAAAATACGCCGATGGTGATCGAGCGCTACCGGGCGGAGACGGTATCCCTCGACTATTATGGCGACAGCATCGTGAACTCTATCGCCGACAGCTTGGCCATGGTGCTCGGCTTTATTCTCGCCGCGCGTCTGCCCATATGGGTGATGGTGACAGCGGGCCTTATCATGGAGGCCGGTGTCGGCTATCTGATCCGCGACAACCTCACCCTCAATGTCCTGATGTTGATCTACCCCGTCGATGCCATCCGCGAATGGCAGGCGGCAGGAGGAATGTAAGAAGATGACCAGTTTTTCGCCGCGTGAGATCGTTTCCGAACTCGATCGCTATATTGTCGGCCAGCGCGATGCGAAGCGCGCCGTCGCGATCGCGCTGCGCAACCGCTGGCGGCGCCAGCAGCTTCCCGAGGAGCTGCGCGAGGAGGTGCTGCCCAAGAACATCCTGATGATCGGGCCGACCGGCGTCGGCAAGACGGAAATCTCGCGCCGCCTTGCCAAGCTCGCCGAAGCGCCGTTCCTCAAAGTGGAAGCCACCAAGTTCACCGAAGTCGGCTATGTCGGCCGCGACGTCGAACAGATCATCCGCGACCTCGTCGAGATCTCGCTTTCGATGACGCGCGAACGCCGCCGCAAGGATGTGCGCGCCAAGGCGCATCTCGCCGCCGAGAACCGGGTACTGGAAGCACTCGTGGGCGCCAATGCCAGCGAGGCGACGCGAGAGAGCTTCCGCAAGAAGCTCCGCGACGGCGAACTCGACGACAAGGAAATCGAGGTCGAGGTTCAGGATTCGGGCGGCGGCATGCCGACATTCGATATTCCGGGCATGCCGGGCGGACAGGTCGGCATGATCAATCTCTCCGACATCATGGGCAAGGCCTTTGGCGGGCGCACCAAGCCGCGCCGGATGCAGGTGCGTGACAGCTATGAAGTGCTGATTGCGGAAGAAAGCGACAAGCTGCTCGACCAGGAGCAGGTGACGCAGGATGCAATCCGTGCGGTCGAGCAGAACGGCATCGTCTTTCTCGATGAGGTCGACAAGATCTGCGCGCGCGCGGAAAAGCAGGGCGGCGATGTGAGCCGCGAGGGCGTACAGCGCGATCTCCTGCCACTGATCGAGGGCACGACGGTTGCGACGAAGCATGGCGCGGTAAAGACCGACCACATTCTCTTCATCGCATCGGGTGCCTTCCACATTGCAAAACCCTCCGACCTTCTGCCCGAACTTCAGGGCCGCCTTCCCATCCGCGTCGAGCTTCAGGCGCTGACGCGGGAAGATTTCCGCCGCATCCTGACCGAACCGGAAGCGAGCCTCATCAAGCAATATGTCGCCTTGATGAAGACGGAAGAGGTCGATCTCGACTTCACCGATGATGGCATTGATGCCATCGCCGATATTGCGGCCTCGGTCAATTCATCGGTCGAGAATATCGGTGCACGCCGTCTTCACACCGTTATGGAGCGGGTGCTGGACGAGGTGAGCTTTGCCGCCTCCGACAAGTCCGGCCAGACGGTGCGGATCGATGCGGACTATGTGCGCGAGCATATCGGCGACCTTACCAAGAATGCCGATCTCACCAAGTTCATTCTCTGAAGCGTGCGCGGCCGGGATCGGGCCGGTCAGCGCTTCATCTCCTTCTTTCGTCTGTCGAGAAGGGCGAGCATCTCCGCGATTTCGGCCTGTCCAAGCCCGGCAATCTCTTCGGCCAGACGATTGGCAAGTTCCGTTGCCTGCGGGGCAAGATCGGATGTGTCCAAGACGATACGGGGATGCGACAGCCGCGCAAGCCGCTCCAGTTCCTCCGCCTCGTCCCAGATCACGTTGAAATAGCCGATGATGGCCTGCACCAGCCGCCAGCTCGGGCGGCCGCGCTTGCCATGCTCCAGCGCGGAGAGATAGGCGGGCGTGACGCGCAGCGCCTCCGCCATTTCCTTCATGGTAAGCCCGCGCGCGGCGCGCAGTTCCCTGAGTTTGCGGCCGAAGGGCGTCATCTTTTCTTGCGCAGCCAGATATAGAAGGCGCCGCCGCCGCCATGTTTGGGGTGGGCGGGCTGAAAGCCGGAGACATGAGTGCGAAGGTCCGCCTCATTGAGCCAGCGGGGCAAGGCGCTGCGCAGCACACCCTGGCGCTCCGGCACCTCGTAGAATGTGCTTCCGTGCAGCGTATGCCGCGCATAGGGCGAGGTGCCCTTGCCGGTGATGACCAGAATGCAGCGCAGCCCGCGCGCGCGCGAACGGGCGATGAAGGCGTGGAGCGCCTGATAAGCGGTTTCCTGGCCGTGACCGTGCAGATCGAGCGTCGCCTCGATTTCCGCCTGGCCGCGCGCGAGCCGCTGGCTCGTGCGCCGGTCGAGTCCGGTCAGGGGCGGTGGTTCGGCGGGGCGGCGGGGCTTGGCGGGCGGCGGGGCCGGTTGCGAACGGGCAGGCGAAGGCGGGCGAACGGGAAAGGCGGAGGGGTTCTCACGCACGGGCGGTTCGAGCGTCTCGCCCGGCGCCCCGTCCAGCCCCTTGCGGGCATGGTGCGATATCGGCTTTGCGTCCTTCGTCACCGTGCGCCAGAGCTTGTGCTCCTCATCCGTCAGGCGGCGGTGGCGGGATTTCGAGCGCGGCATCTTCTCCTTGTCGCTCGCCATGAAAATGCCCTGTCCGGTTTTGCCGCCCGTTTATTAAGGTGCAATATCCTTCGGCACCAGCGCAATGAGTTCGCCTTCCGCCTTCATGCGGCCTGCGATCTCGCCCGCTTCCTCGCCCGAGCCGAAGAAGATGTCACCGCGCTGCAATCCCTTGATCGCCGAGCCCGTATCCTGCGCCACCATGAGGCGGCGCACTTCAACGGAATTCGTACCATCGGCCGTCGGGTGCTCGGTCGTGAGGAAAAGCAGGGTGCCGAGCGGATGCACGCTTCGGTCGACGGCGAGGCTACGTCCCGGCGTGAGAGGTATGCCTTCCGCACCGGGCGGTCCGCTGGAGGGGTCCACATCCCTCAGTATGCGGAAGAATATATAGGATTCATTTTCGCGCATCAGGGCGCGGCCTTCGGCGGGATGGGCGGAGAGCCAGGCGCGGATCGTCTGCATCGACACTTCTTCAAGCGGCATCTCGCCATGCTCGACAAGGAGCTTGCCGATGGAGGTATAGGGGTGCCCCGTCTTCGCGGCAAAGGAAAGGCGTACGATCTCGCCCGTTTCGAGCCTGACCCGGCCCGACCCCTGCACATGCAGAAAGAAGGCATCGATAGGGCTTTCGAGCCAGACAAGCGCGAGCTTGTCCGTATCGAGCGCGCCATCCTCGATCTGCGCGCGCGTCGGGAAGGAGCCGCCGCCCGCCACCATGCGAAAACCGGCTGGCGGCGCAAGTACCGGCGTCTGATAGACCCCGTGGCGCGTCAGCGAACCTTTCATCTCGGGCTCGTAATAGCCGGTGAAAAGACCGCGCGCTGCGGGAAAACGGACGGGCACGAACCAGTGCTGGAAAAAGCCGCGCGCATTGGCCGCGCCGGAGCCGACCTTGGCCGCCGCCTTGCAGGCAGGCTGCCAGTCGCCCGCACGGCCGTAAACCGGATCGCCACCCTTCGTGTCGAGCGGCGCGGACGGAGAAAGGCGCAGGATGCGCGCGCAGGAACCCTTGAAGGCAGAAAGCGCGGCAGCCTGATCGTCCGTATACCAACCTTCTATGTCGGACCAGGAAATGCGTGTTGCCGCCGATGCCGCATGGGCGCTCATGCCGAATATTCCGGGCGCTCCAGGCACTCCAAGCGTAATGGCAAGAAGGAGTCCTCCAAAAAGGAGAAGGGCAGCCGCACTATTACGCATCGCCGCTGCCGCCGGTCAGCCGGAAGCGCCGGTAGCGACCAGCTTCCAGTTCGGATCGCGGCTTTTCACGTCGCGCTCAAAGGTCCAGAGGTCGGTCACTTCGCGCACCGTTACGGGATCGCCTTCGACCACCACGCCATCATCGTTCTTGGTGCAGGAGGTGAGCGTGCTGCGGAAGGAGACGGTGAGACGCGCGCGCGTCCCTTCAAGGGCAGCGGCGTCGAGCACCGCCTTCTCGATACCGATGAAGGCCTGCTCCACCTTGAGGCCCTTCGCGTCGCGCTCGTCCATCGCGCTCTCGAAGCTCTTGTAGACATCGGCCGAGAGGAGCGGTTTCAGCGTTTCGCGGTCGCCTTCGGCAAAGGCCGTCACGATCATTTCATAGGCCGTGCGCGCGCCGGAGAGGAAGGCATCCGCATCGAAATGGGCGTCTGCCGCGGCAATGGCATTAAGGCCATCGGCAAGTGGCGTACCCGGCTCGGCAATACCGTGCCAGCGGCTGCGACGGGGCGTATCGGCAAAGGGATCGCCTTGCGCATCGACGGTGCGCACACCTGCCTCGGCTTCGGCGCGGGGGCGCTTGGGCAGCGTCACGACCTTGTCGTTGCCACTTGCATCGCCGGAATAGGGGTCATAGGGCGGGCGTTCATGGCCCGTCCGCCGCCCGAGTACGCTTCTGAGTTTCAGAAAGACGCCGACGGCGATCGCGAGCAGGATAATATTGAGGAGATTCACGCCGTCGTCCATTTGCTCGAGGAGCCCTTTCGCATCGTCAGGCCGGGCGGCTGGCCTTCCGTTACACTTGTTCTTGCACTCATTCTTGCGCTCAGGTCAGGTCTTTTACTTAAGCGTTCCCGCCTGCGCCTTCCAGAGCCATAACCTAGGGCATCGGGCCGCGTTTTGCTACCGGAGCCATGCGTGGCAAACCCGGCGGAACTCTCGCCGCACTCTGGTCAAACTCTGGCTGAAGCATATGGGCAAGCGGGGTTCCACACCCTATCTTGTTTTATTAGGGTCCGTGCCTCGGGGTGACCACCGGATGAGCCCCGAATGCCCCCCGAATGATCATAGGGCCGGATTTTCCGAAACCGCGCTCTGAAACCACTGAAAGCCAGCTGTGCCCGCTTTTCTCTTCCTCATCTTCATCGCCGTGCCCCTGATCGAAATCGCGATCTTCATCGAGGTCGGGGGCGCGATCGGCGTCTGGCCGACGGTCGGCATCGTGCTCGCCACCGCCTTTATCGGCGCGACGCTGCTGCGTGTGCAGGGCCTCACGACCTGGCGTCGGGCCGAAGAGGCGATGCGGCGGGGCGAACCGCCGGTCGCGGAAATGCTCGACGGTGTCTTTCTCTTCATCGCCGCCCTTCTCATGGTGACGCCGGGGCTCTTTACCGACTGCATCGGCTTTGCCCTTCTCATCCCGCCTTTCCGGCGCGCCATCGGCCGCTATGCGGCACGGCGCATCGCGGCCAGCAGCCGTTTTACCGTCTATTCGAGTGGCATGAGTGGTGGCATGAGTAGTGGCATGGGGGGTGGGCCACAGCGCCCCGGACCTCATTCGGGCCCGCATTCAGGAGGCCCGGTGATCGAGGGCGAGGCCGAGGAAATCGGCGAGAATGAAAATGACCGGAAGGGCGAAGGTCCGCGCGGCGATTCACCCTGGAAGCAATAAGTCCGTCCCGGACACATCGGCTTTCTTGTCGCTCCGCCTTTTCCGTGCTAGCCAGCAGCCTTCGTAAAAAGCGAGAAGCGGTGAGGCAAGAATGTCGGATCAGGGCTCGATCAATACAGGCAATGCGGGCAATGGCGGCGAGCCGCCGACGGCGCAGCTCCGCGTATTGACGCAATACGTCAAGGATATCTCCTTCGAGAACCCGAACGCCCCGCAAATGTTCGGCCCCCTCGAGGAGCAGCCGCAGATCGGCTTGCGCGTCGATGTCGGCGTGAAGCGCATGAACGACAATGACTACGAAGTGACCCTGAAAATCAGTGCCGACGCCAAGGTGAAGGACAAGCCGATGTTCCTGGTCGAGCTCGAATATGCCGGGCTCTTCCGCCTTACCAATATTCCCGAGAAGGATCTCGAAGCGGTGCTCGTCGTCGAGTGCCCGCGCCAGATCTTCCCCTTCGCGCGCCGTGTTCTCGCGGACGTCACGCGCGATGGCGGTTATCCGCCGCTGATGATCGACCCGATCGATTTCGTGAACCTCTACCAGCAGCGCCGCGAACAGATGGCGCAGGAAGTCGCCGAGACCAAGCAGCCGAACTGACGCCGGGGCTTCAGCCCTTCACGGCGAGCCAGAGCGCGTCTTCGCCCAGCGTGGCGACAAAGGCATCATGCGCGGCGCGCTCCTCATCGCTCAGGCGCGGGGGAAGGGGCACGGGGCGGCTTTCGCGCGCAACGCGTCTGGCGCCCGCGCCCGTCCCGCCCGCATCGGCCTGCAATACGAGGCCCGGCTGCCGCCCGCCCATCAGCTCCAGATAGACTTCGGCCAGAAGCTCGCTGTCGAGCAATGCGCCATGCCGGGTGCGGCCCGAATTGTCGACATTGAAGCGGCGGCACAGCGCATCGAGATTGTTCTGGGAGCCGGGAAACTTTCGCCGCGCCATGTCGAGCGTGTCGATGGCGCGCGCCATGGGAATGGGCGCCCGCCCGATCTTCTTCAGCTCGGCATTGATGAAGCCCATGTCGAAAGAGGCATTGTGGATCACGAGCGGATCGTCGCCGATGAATTCAAGGAACTCATCCGCCACCTCCGAGAATTTCGGCTTGCCGCGCAGGAACTCCTCGGAAAGCCCGTGAACGCGGAAAGCGCCTTCCGGCATGTCGCGCTCGGGGTCGATATAGGTGTGATAAACCTTGCCCGTGGCGACATGGTTGAAGAGCTCGAGGCAGCCGATTTCGACCAGCCGGTGTCCATCCTGCGGACTGATGCCCGTGGTTTCGGTGTCGAGAACGATCTCGCGCATGTTCTTCCCGTATCGCCTTTTGAAATCCGCCGCCTTTCCGAAGTCGCTTCTGGCGAAGCGAAGACGGCCCCGAAGGCGGTATGCAGATTCTCGCCTATTCGTTCACGAAATGGAACGATCCATCTTCGCCGATAATGCCGCCTGGATTCCAGGCGACTTCCCATATGTGATTGTCGGGATCGGCAAAATAGCCCGTATAGCCGCCCCAGAAGGCTTCCTCGCCGCGCTTCATGATGCGGCCGCCGGCAGCTTCCGCCTCTGCGAGAACCTGGTCCACCTCTTCCTTCTCGCGCACATTATGCGCAAGCGCGACGCCGGAAAAACCTTCGCCGTAAGGCGCGAGTTTCGCATCTTCCGCAAGAGCATCACGACCGAACAGGGCGAAAACGATACCGCCGCACTGAAAGAAGCAGACGGAGGGATTGCTCTGCGGCAGCGGCTTCCAGCCCAGCGTTTCGTAAAAACCCTGCGCGCGCGCGAGATCGGCAACGCCAAGCGTGATGAAGCTTATGCGTTGTTCCATGACCCGCTTCCTTTCATCTGTCTCCCGTCCTCAGCCGTTGCGAAGCCGTTCCTTCAACACCTTGCCTTCGCGGGTCTTGAGCGCATCGACAATGGCGGCAACCTGCGCGCGCGCATGATCAAGGCCCTTGTCGCTTTCGACAACGAAGTCCGCGCGTCTGCGCTTTTCCTCGTCGGGCACCTGCTTTGCGTGGATCGCAGCGAATTTCGCCTCATCCATGTCGGGCCGCGCGAGAACGCGCGTCTTCTGCAGATCGTAGGGGGCGGAGACAACCACCACAACATCGACGCGCGTTTCGCCGCCCGTCTCGTAGAGGAGCGGGATATCAAGCACGGCCATTGCGTGGCCTGCTTCCATATTCTCGCGCAGGAAATCCATCTGCGCCTCGCCGACAAGCGGATGCACGATGGCTTCGAGCTTCTTCATTTCGTCCGGCATGCCGATGACGCAGCGCGACAGCGCCTGGCGGTCGACCGCATCGTCGACAATGGCGGAAGGAAAGACCGCGCGGATCGGTTCCACCGCCTTGCCACCCTTTTCATAGAGCTTGTGAACGGCGGCATCCGCGTCATAGACGGGTACGCCTTCCTCGCGAAACATCTTCGCCGTTTCCGATTTACCCATGCCGATCGAGCCGGTGAGGCCGACAAGAAGCATATTCTTCCCCCCGTTTTCATTATCGCGTCTGTTGCGGCTGGCCGATATCGGCCAGCACGATATTTCTGAGTTCTTCCGTCACATGCGGACGCACGCCGAACCATGCTTCGAAGCCGGGCACCGCCTGGTACAGCAGCATGCCGAGCCCATCGACAACTTCGTGGCCTGCTTCGCGCGCGCGGCGCAACAATCCGGTTTCGAGCGGCGTATAAACGATATCCGTCACCACCGCATCGCGCGGCAATGCGGAGATGTCGATATCGACATCATTTTCGCCCTTCATGCCGAGCGTCGTCGTGTTCACGAGAAGGCCGGCCCCCTCGAGCGCTTTCTCCGTCTCGCTCATCGCCAATGCCTTCGCGCGGGTGAGGCCGAGATCGCGGATCAGCGCCTCGGCACGTTCCACCGTCCGGTTGACGATGCGGATTTCGGGCGCGCCTTCGTCTTCGAGCGCCAGCGCAATGGCGCGTGCCGCGCCACCCGCTCCGAGCATCACGGCCGCACCTTCCGAAATCCGCCAGTCCCGAGCACCCGCTTTCAGGTTCGCCATGAAGCCATAGCCATCCGTGTTGCGGCCTTCGAGCGTTCCATCCTCGCATGTGACGATGGTGTTCACGGCCTTCAGGCGCGCTGCCACCGCGTCGTGACGGGTGAGTGTCGCATAGGCCGTTTCCTTGTGCGGCACGGTCACATTGGCGCCGATGAAATCGAGCTTGTGAAGATGGCGGATCGTTTCGGGCGCATCCTCCGGCTTCACGGCCAGCAATTCATAACGCGCATCGGGAATATGGTGCTCGGCAATCCAGTGATTATGGATCAGGGGCGAGCGTGAATGGGCAACCGGCCAGCCGATGACGCAGACTTTTTTCATGGTGCGGGCCTCCCGGCGGAACGAGAATGCGTCTGGCTCGGCCTTGTCATGTTGTAACCGCTCCCCGACGGCGCAGCTCGTCGAGCAACGGCAGCATGGGCAGGCCGAGGATCGCGAAATAATCGCCCTCGATCCTTTCGAAGAGCTGCACACCCGGCCCTTCAAGCTGGTAGCAGCCGACACTCTTCATCACGCGCTCACCTGCCTTGCCGAGATATTCATCGAGAAAACTTTCGCTGAAAGCTCTCATAGTAAGCGTTGCGCGCGCGGTCAGGTTCCAAACTGTCTTGCCGTCTTGCACCAGGACAAGGCCCGAGTGAAGAATATGCGGGCGTCCGCGAAAGGCGAGCAGGTTCGTGCGCGCCTCCTCCATGCTTTTCGGCTTGTCGTAGCGCTTGCCCTCACAGGAAAGAATCTGGTCGGCACCAATCACGAGCGCATCGCCATGTTTTGCCGAGACGGCAAGAGCCTTTGCTTCGGCGAGCTTCAGCGCCAGTGCATCGGTCGCAGCTTCGGGATCGTCTTCTCCATCCGCGAAGCCAGCCTTGATCTCATCTTCATCGACGCGCGAATCCTCTGCCGTGAAAACGAGGCCCGCATCGGCAAGAAGTTTCTGCCGGACGGCGCTCCCCGAGGCGAGGATAAGGGACTGGGACATTACTTGTGCTCGGCTTTTGCTTCTATCAAAGGTCAGCTTGCGCGCTGGCGCTCATTATAGAGGTTGAGGACGGCGGCCGCCGTTTCCTCGATGGAGCGCCGCGTGACGTCGATCACCGGCCAGCCATTCCTGGCAAAAAGCCGGCGCGCAAAGGAAATCTCGTCGGCGACCACATCCGGCGCGACATAATCCGTGTCGGTATTCTCGTGCAGCGAAAGAAGCCGGTTCTTGCGGATTTGCACAAGGCGATCCGGGCTCGTGGTCAGACCGACGACAAGCGGACGCTGGACATGTTCAAGATCGGGGGGCAGAGCCACATTGGGAACGATCGGAATATTCGCCGCCTTGATGCCGCGATTTGCCAGATAGATACAGGTCGGTGTCTTCGATGTGCGGCTGACACCGAGCAGAATGATGTCGGCATCGTCTAGGTCGCCCGCCGACTGCCCGTCATCATGCGCCATGGTGTAGTTGAGCGCGGCGATGCGGTCGAAATATTCCGCATCCATGATGTGCTGCGAGCCGGGCTTGTGCGAGGACTTCTTGCCGAGATAGCGACCGAGCGCCTTCATCGCGGGATCGAGCACGGAGATGCAGGGTGTCTGTATTTCCGCACAGCGTTTCTCCAGCCGCTCGCGCAGCTTGTTGTTCACCATCGTAAACATGACGAGCCCCGGCGCGTTCTCGATTTCGCCAAGCACACGCTCAAGCTGTTTCGGCCCGCGCACCAGCGCATAAACATGCTCGATGGGACGCGCATCTTCATATTGCGCACAGGCTGCGCGCGCGACCATGTTCAGCGTTTCGCCGGTCGCGTCGGATACGAGATGAAGATGAAAGACGCGCTTGCTGCTCATGTTTCGTACCTGGATATGCTGCCTTCCGGGTTCGATGCATGTGCCTCTTCCCAGGGTTTTGCAACCTAGACCGTTTTCCGAGCAGGTGGAAACACCGGCCGAGCCGGAAAACGCACCGGACGACAGGCTGCGCCAATTCTTTTTCATTCGAGACATAACAGGCACTGCACATGTTCGCTCCATGCCTGTGGAAAGCTGTGATTAACGGGCGCAAGTGGCGTTATTCGGAGAGGCCCTACCCGGTCATACCCGTGCTTCGTTTTCCCTCCCCCGTTTCATGAGTCCGTTAAGAAAGACCAGAGTTCACTTGCGCAAAACGGGTATGACCGGCGAGTCTCGCAGCGGCACCAGATTTATCCACACAATTAACGCTGCCGGCGGGAAAGACGATCCACAGTACAAATCCTTGCGTAGACAGGCGCGACGCTCTGTCGGGCTGAAATTGCGCACAGGCTGTGGCATAGAAGAGGTTGAGGAAATACCGGCGGACGAAACAATTGCCTTTCTGTGGAAAAATCAGGGCCGTATTTTGATCCCCGGCATCCACAGGCATCTACTCCTATCAACAACCTTTAAGACTCTTTTATAGATTTGGGAAAAGAACACGTGGGCAAGAAAATGGCTCCCGGAACAGAGCTTCCGGAGAAGAAACTGCTGAGAGCGCTTGCCGGCGTGGAGACGCATGGCGTACCGCTCTGGATGATGCGGCAGGCAGGCCGTTATCTGCCGGAGTATCGTGAGGTGCGCGCCAAGGCGGGCGGGTTTCTCAATCTCTGCTACACGCCCGAACTCGCCGAGGAAGTCACCTTGCAGCCGATCAGGCGCTATGGCTTCGATGCGGCGATCCTTTTTTCCGACATTCTGGTGGTGCCCGATGCGCTCGGGCAGAAGGTTGCCTTCAAGGAAGGCGAGGGGCCGGTGCTGGAGCCGATCACGGACGGGAAGGGCCTTGCGGCGCTCTCAAGCCCGGCGCGCGTGACGGAGCATCTGACGCCCGTCTATGAGGCGGTGGAGCGGCTCTCGCGGAGCTTGCCGAAAGAGACGGCGCTGATCGGTTTTGCCGGAGCACCCTGGACGGTTGCGACATATATGGTCGGCGGCAGGGGTTCGCCCGACCAGGCGGCAGCAAAGCTCTGGGCTTACCGTGAGCCGGATGAATTCCAGAAGCTGATGGATATTCTGGTCGAGGCGACGGTCGAGCATCTCTCCGCGCAGGTTCTTGCCGGGGCCGAAGTCGTCCAGATCTTCGATACATGGGCGGGCAGCTTGCCGGAGCTTTCCTTCGAGCGTTTTGCGCTGCGGCCCGTGAAGGCGATCCGCGAGCTTCTGCAGGCGCGCTTTCCCGGCCTGCCCGTCATCGCCTTTCCGCGCGGGGCAGGGGCCATGTCGGTCCGTTATTTCCAGGAGACCGGCGTCACGGGTCTCAGCCTCGACACAGGTGTTTCGCCGGCATGGGCGCGCGAACATCTGCAATCGCGCGGATGCGTTCAAGGCAATCTCGATCCGCTGCTTCTCGTTGCCGGTGGTGACGAAATGAAGACGCAGGCGCTCCATATTCTCGAAACATTGGGCGAGGGCCCCTTCATCTTCAATCTCGGCCACGGGATCGTGCCGCAGACGCCGCCGGAACATGTCGGCGAACTGGTGAAGCTCGTGCAGGAATGGCGCCGGTGAACGGCAAAGCGAAGAAAAAGATCGCGATCATCCTGTTCAATCTCGGCGGGCCGGACGGGCCTGACGCGGTGCAACCCTTTCTCTTCAATCTTTTCAACGATCCGGCCATCATCAGCGTGCCAAATCCGATGCGCTGGCTGCTGGCAAAATTTGTCTCGAAGCGCCGTGCCCCTGTGGCAAGGGATATCTATGCCGAGCTTGGCGGAGGCTCGCCGCTCGTGCCGCTGACAAAGGCGCAAGGATCGGCTCTCGAAGTCGCATTGGCCGATAGCGAATCCGACTATCGCTGTTTCCTCGCCATGCGCTACTGGCATCCCTTCGCCGACGAGGCGGCGGCGGCCGCAAAGGCCTGGGGCGCCACCGAACTCGTGCTGTTGCCGCTTTATCCGCAATATTCCACGACGACGACAGAATCCTCTCTGCGGGACTGGGAGAGGGCGGCGGCAAAAGCCGGGCTTGCCGTTCCGGCAAGATCGGTCTGCTGCTATCCGACGGAAGAGGGTTTCGTGGAGGGCTATGCAGCTCTGTTGCAGGCTGCCATCGAGAAGGCAGGCGGTCATGAGGGCTTTCGCGTTCTCTTTTCCGCGCATGGTCTGCCCAAAAAGGTGATCGAGAAGGGCGACCCCTATCAAGCGCAGGTCGAGCAGAGTTGTGC
Organism: Parvibaculum sp.; assembly: GCA_002694985.1. Taxonomy (GTDB): domain Bacteria; phylum Pseudomonadota; class Alphaproteobacteria; order Parvibaculales; family Parvibaculaceae; genus Parvibaculum. The sequence continues at coordinate 114,051 of NZNS01000011.1, forward strand.
GGCCATTGTCGCGAAGCTCGCGCTTGCCGCTCCCGCCAATGAGGAACTGGACGGGGAAAATCTGGACTGGGTTACCTGTTACCAGAGCCGGGTCGGCCCGCTTGAATGGATCGGGCCTTCGACCGATGACGAGATCCGCCGCGCCGGAGCGGAGGGCAAATCCCTGATCGTGCTGCCCGTTGCCTTCGTTTCGGAACATTCAGAAACGCTGGTCGAGCTCGACAAGGAATATGGCCACCTGGCGAAGGAAAGCGGGGTGCCTGTCTATATCCGGGTGCCGGCGCTTGGCACCGAACCTCACTTCATCGAGGGGCTGGCGCGCCTTGTGCGCGCCGCGCGGGCGCAGGAAACGATCCTCTGCCCGGAAGATGCGGCGGGTCATATCTGCACGAAAGACGCCGGGCTCAAGACGATCCGCTGATAAAAGAAGAGAAAAAGGAAAGAAGATGCTGGATTTTCTTGCCCAATACTATCAGTGGATCAAGGCTCTTCACATCATTTCGGTGATCTTCTGGATGGCCGGCATGGCTTATCTACCGCGGCTTTTCGTCTATCACGCGGAGGCGGAGAGGGGGTCCGACAAGTCCGAGACCTTCAAGATCATGGAGCGACGGCTTCTCAGGGGCATCGTCAATCCGGCGATGATCGCGGCCTTTCTCTTTGGCGGGCTGATGCTCACCATCAATCCCGGCCTTTTCTCCGATCACTGGATGCAGGTGAAACTCTTCCTGATTTTCGTCATGTCGGGGCTGCACGGCATGTTTGCGCGCTGGCGCAAGGATTTCGACCGCGACGAGAACAAGAAAGACGGCCGTTTCTACCGGATCGTGAACGAAGGCCCGCCCGTTCTGGTCATCTTCATCGTGCTGCTCGCGGTCGCAAAGCCGTTCTGATCGTGGCTGCGTTGGCGGTCGCAAAAGGCCTGTCGTCCAATTTCCGTTGAAATTGCGGCCGGTCCGCTTTATATGGGGATTGAAGCCGGGTTTCTTCCGGCGGCCTTCCCGTGTTCTTTCCCGGCTGCAAGCGGTCCCTCACGATCCGAAGGGCATCTCCAGCCAGAATATCCCCGCGAGAGATTCCAAAGGGCAAAGCCCAGGGTCCGGCGCGGCGACGGAAAGAGACCCGAGGCCCGTTTCCCCGACCGACATCATCAAATCGTTCGAAGACCCGACATCCTTCCTTCCAAAAAGATTTCCCCTCCCTCGTTCAGAGGTCCGACCTTCAAGCAAGGCGGCAAGTGGAAACCCCAGAGAAAGACCGACCAAGCCGATGACGCAGATCAAGCTGCAGGACCTCAAGGCCAAATCCCCGACCGACCTTCTGGCGCTCGCGGAGGAACTCGAGGTCGAAAACGCCTCCACGCTCAGGACGCAGGACATGATGTTCGCGATCCTGAAGCAATATGCAGAGCAGGGCGTCGATATTATCGGCGAAGGCGTGGTTGAGGTGCTGCCGGACGGTTTCGGCTTCCTGCGCTCGCCGGAAGCGAACTACCTTCCGGGCCCGGACGACATCTATGTTTCCCCCTCGCAGATCCGCCGCTTTTCGCTGCGCACGGGCGATACGGTCGAGGGCGAGATCCGCAGCCCCAAGGATGGCGAGCGCTATTTCGCCCTTCTGAAAGTTTCCACGGTCAATTTCGAGAGCCCGGACAAGGCGCGTCACAAGGTCCATTTCGACAATCTGACGCCGCTCTACCCGGACTCGAAGCTTGAAATGGAAGTCGATGATCCGACGCTGAAGGATCGCTCCTCGCGCGTCATCGACATCGTCGCCCCGCTCGGCAAGGGCCAGCGCGGATTGATCGTCGCACCGCCGCGTACCGGCAAGACCGTTCTCCTCCAGAATATCGCCCATTCGATCACGACCAATCATCCCGAGGCCTATCTGATCGTCCTCCTGATCGATGAGCGCCCGGAAGAAGTGACCGACATGCAGCGTTCGGTGAAGGGCGAGGTCATCTCCTCCACCTTCGACGAGCCCGCACAGCGTCACGTTCAGGTCGCCGAAATGGTGATCGAGAAGGCAAAGCGCCTCGTCGAGCATGGCCGCGATGTCGTCATCCTGCTGGACTCGATCACCCGTCTCGGCCGCGCCTACAACACCGTCGTGCCTTCCTCGGGCAAGGTGCTGACCGGCGGTGTCGATGCGAACGCCCTCCAGCGCCCCAAGCGCTTCTTCGGTGCGGCGCGAAACATCGAGGAAGGCGGCTCGCTCACCATCATCGCCACGGCCCTCATCGACACGGGCTCGCGCATGGACGAAGTCATCTTCGAAGAATTCAAGGGCACGGGTAACTCGGAAATCATTCTCGACCGCAAGATTGCCGACAAGCGCGTCTTCCCCGCCATCGACATTCTCAAGTCCGGCACCCGCAAGGAAGAGCTGCTGGTCGAGAAGGGTCAGCTCTCGAAGATGTATGTGCTGCGCCGTATCCTCAACCCGATGGGCACGGTCGATGCCATCGAGTTCCTGCTCGACAAGCTCAAGCAGACGAAGAACAACGCCGAGTTCTTCGACAGCATGAACACATAATCAGGCAAATGCTGCTGTTCTTCCCGCTGCACTTCTTGCGTGTAGCGGGTTGAGCGGATGCCGGGATCCGATGTCGATTTCAAACTCGCCCCGCCGCTTACGCTGCGCCGCGCGATTTTCTTCGATATCGGTGCGGGCGTGCCCGACGTGCCGCATCTCTGCGTCTGAGGGCTGACGCTTCAGCGCTTCGGCGTTTCCATCATCTTCCCGATGAAATCCGTAATCGCACTGGCAAGTCCCGGCGCCAGCTCTGTGCGCGGGTCGACGTAAAGCGCCATGTTTCCCGCGCGGTCTTCCGGCGCCTCTTTCAGCACATGGTTCATGTTCTCGATGGCGATGAGGGTCACGTCCTCACGCGCGGCCGCGAGTTTCTCGCCATCGGCGGGGCGCTGCTGAAGGTCGCGCGTTCCCTGCACCACAAGCGCCGGCACGTCCGTCCTGGCGAGTTCGGCGGCGGGGTCGTATTTGAACCAGGAGATGAGATAGGGCTGAACGCTTGGCCGGTAGAGCATGTCGAGCTGCGAGGGTACGTCCGCCACTGTCTCTCCGCGTTCGAGGCTCTGGAGAATTTCCTCCGAGCGCGTCGCTATTTCCGGCGGCAGGTTCTGGCCGGCGAGCTGCTCGCGGATGAGCGCCGGGGCGGGCCGTCCGCTCGGCGTCAGAAGGACAAGCCCGGCGACATCGTGCCGCTGCGCGGCGATGGTCGCGAGCAATGCGCCCTCGCTATGGCCGAGTGCGACAATGCGGCGGATGCGCGGTTCGCGTTCCAGCAGTTCGAGCCAGCGGACCGCATCCTCGACATAGGTTTCGGCGCGAAGTTCCTCTTCCGCGTGTGCTGCGCCGATGCTGTCGCCGACGCCGCGCTTGTCGATTCTGAGCGAAGCGATGCCGCGCTCGCCGAGCGCATGGGCGAGGAGCTTCAGCGAATTGTTCCGCCCGCTTGGAAAATTACCGTCCCGGTCCGTCGGACCGGAGCCGGCAATGATCAGCGCCGCATCGACGGGCTCTTCGCCCTGCGGCATGGTCAGCGTACCGAAAAGTCCGTCTTCGAGGTTCACCTCGCGCTCGCTCCATGATGTCGGCCACGCTACCGGCCCTGAAGCTGGCCCTGATGCTGCATGGGCCGTGAAGACGGAGGCGAACAGAAGAGCAAGCGCGAGCGCGAGGCGTGTCATGGTTTGAGCATTTCCCATCCCGGATAGGACCCGTCGAATTCAGGCGTCCCTGACGGTTTTGATCACGGCACGAGTACGCTCGCGCCGACCGTCTTGCGGGCTTCCAGATCGAGATGGGCGCGCGAGGCTTCGGCAAGCGCATAGCGCTGCTTCACCTCGATCTTCACCGCGCCGGATTTCACCACCGCGAAAAGATCGTCCGCCATTTCCTGCATCGCGGTCGGCGTCTTCGCGGCGTAGTGATACATGGTCGGGCGCGTCACATAGAGCGAGCCCTTCTGCGCGAGGATGCCGAGGTTCACATCCGTGACCGGGCCGGACGCATTGCCGAAGGAAACTAGAAGCCCGAGCGGCGCGAGGCTGTCGAGCGAGGACATGAATGTCGCCTTGCCGACGCCGTCATAGACGACGGGAAGCTTTGCGCCGCCCGTGATTTCGGTCACGCGCGCGGCCACATCTTCCTTCGAATAGTCGATTACGTGGTCACAGCCATGTTCGCGCGCGAGCTTCGCCTTTTCTTCCGAGCCCACCGTGCCGATCACCGTCGCGCCGAGATGCTTCGCCCATTGGCAGGCAATGAGACCGACGCCGCCCGCCGCCGCATGCCAGAGGATCGTCTGGCCTTTCTCGACCTTGAAAGTCTGGCGCAGCAGGAACTGCGCGGTGAGCCCCTTCAGCATCATCGAGGCGGCGACGTCGTCGGCAATGCCGTCGGGTATCTTGACGGCGCTTGCGGCAGCGATGTTATGGGCTTCGGCATAGGCACCGACCGGCCCTGACGCATAGGCCACGCGGTCGCCCGTCTTGAGTGTCGTCACGCCCTTTCCCACCGCTTCCACGATGCCCGATGCTTCCATGCCGATGCCGGAGGGAAGCGGGACGGGATAGAGGCCAGAGCGATGATAGGTATCGATGAAATTGACGCCGATAGCCTTGGCGCGCACCGTGACCTCGCCGGGATCGGGATGGCCAAGCTCCACGGGTTTGAGGGCCATTACTTCCGGCCCGCCGGTCTTGTCGATGCGGATCGCCTTGATCGTCGTCATGCGTTTCGTTCCGTTCTGTTTGTTTCAGCGTTTCGGCTTGTTCAGCGCCTCGAAAGGGCGGGCCCCATGTGGACGGTGAGCGTCGCGGCGATGAAGCCGGGATCGGGGAAACCGGGATAGGGCCCGGGCGACATTGCCGCGACTGCCGTCATGCCGAAACGTCAGGCCAGATGACGCTGGAAGAACTTGATCGTGCGATCGTTCGCTTCGTCCGCCGTCTTCTTGTCGTAATGCGCGCCGCCAGGCCGCGCGAAGGCGTGGTCCATCTCGGGGTAGCGATGAATGGTGACATGCGGATTGTCGCGCAGACCGTTCACGATCTGCTCCTGCGCTTCCGGCGGCACGAACTCGTCCTTGCCCGCCATGTGCAGCATCAGCGGCTTCTTGATGCCCTTGGCATCGTCGAGGCGGTTCTGGATGTTGACGCCGTAATAGCCGACCGAGGCATCGCTCGATGTGTGGCAGGCGGTGAGATAGGCGAGCTGCCCGCCAAGGCAATAGCCCACTGCGCCGACCTTGCCGGATGTCATGGGACGCAGTGTGTCGATGGTTGCCGCGATATCGGCGGTGCCTTTTTCGACATCGAACTTGCCGAAGAGATCGAAGGCCTGCTTCCACTCTTCTTCGGTCTTGTCGGTGATGTCGATGCCGGGCTCGATGCGCCAGAAGAGATCCGGGCAGAGCGCGACATAGCCCTGGGATGCATACCAGTCGGTCAGGTCGCGCATGACCTGATTGACGCCGAAGATTTCCTGGATGACCACGATGCCCGGCTTGGATCCGGTGCCGGATTCCGGTTTGGAGAGGTAGCCGGAAAAGGAGCCGTCGGGGGTTTTGATGGTTATCGTCTCGCTGCTCACTTGCGCATCTCCTCGTATCGTCTCTTGGGAAGGGTGGGGTCCGCGGGGGACTCTACCTATCCTTAATGGGCGAAGCGAGGGGTGGAGCGGGGGAGGCCGCAGCTTTTTGCAGCCTCCATCGGAGCATGGTCCCGGCTATCGGGCAGGCCAATCAGAGAGGGCCGGTATCAGGCGGCGCGCTTTTGCGAGCCGAAAGAGAAGAGCTTCGAGAGACGGGTTTTACCGTCGCTCTCGCGGGTCTTGCCTTGGGTCTCTTCGGACCGGCCGCTGCGAGCTGAAAGGGCGAGATCGAGCGCGCCCACATAACTCGTGGCATAAGTGGCAAGGATGTTCATTTTATTCACCTTCAGACACGGCCGGCGGGGAACCATTCCCATCGAAGTCGGCCGCGTATCCTTTTGCAGCTTTGTTTTATACTGGGGTTTATGCTGGTGATATGACGGGTCGGCGCCTATATATCAAACGATCTTTTTGCACCGCAGTTGTGAGAATAACTAACATATGGCTCCCCGCCGCCTGCCATCGCTGAAAGCCTTGCGCGCCTTTGAGGCGGCGGCCCGGCATGGCAGTTTCTCTCAGGCCGCGGGTGAGCTCAGCGTCACCCATGCGGCGATCAGCCACCAGATCAGGGCGCTGGAAGAGGCGCTGGGCGCGCCGCTTTTTCACAGGACGGGCCGCCAGGTCGAGCTGACCGAGCGGGGCCAGAAGCTCTTTCCGGTTCTCTCCGCCGCCTTCGAGCAGATGGCGGAAGGCTGGGCGCAGGCCAGCGCGAAGGACAGTTCCGCACTGACCGTCTCGGTCGAGCCGTCCTTTGCCGCGCGCTGGCTCGTGCTCAGGCTCGGCAAGTTCAACCGCGCTCATCCCGAAATCGAGCTTCGCCTGCTGCCTTCGTCGGAGCTTGTCGATTTCGCGCGCGAGGATGTCGATATCGGCGTGCGCTACGGGCTGGGCGGCTGGCCGGATGTCGTATCCGAAAAGCTTTTCGAGGCGACGGTCTATCCGGTCTGTTCACCTGCGCTTCTTGATCCCAAGCGCCCCATCCGCAAGCCCGAAGACCTCAAATCCTATCCGCTCCTCCATGAAGAGACGATGCAGCACTGGGTGAACTGGCTCGAGGAAGCGGGTGTGAAAAACCCGAGCTGGGCGCAGCGCGGCCCGCTTTTCGTCGAAGCCTCGCTCGCGCTTCAGGCCGCAGCCGCAGGCCAGGGTGTCGCGCTTGCCAATGATACGCTCGCCATGGCCGATCTCGCGGAAGGACGTCTCGTCCGCCTCTTCGATATCGAGATGCCGGACGAGGAAGGTTACTGGCTCGTCTATCCCGAAGGCAGCCTGAAGAAACCCAAGGTCGATGCCTTCCGCCGCTGGATCCGCGAGGAGGCGGGGCTCGGTCCGCCGGAAGCGCCGAAGCCGCCCGAACTGCTCACGCCGCAGGGCAGGGGCAAGGCGGTGCGCTAGGCGGGGTTCGCCCGTGCCCGTTTCAATTCCTCCACCAGCGCGTCCCTGTCCGTAACCGGGAGCGAGCAGGTCTCGCCGGCGCAGACGTAAGCCGTCGGTTTGCCGTCCAGCTTGTCCTTGCCATGTGCGGGGTGCGACGCGGGGAGCGCCGCCCCGTCCTCGATCCGCATTACCACGCGGGACGGGCAGGAGACCCTGAAAGCCGCTTTTGCCAGTTCCGCCGTTTCCGCCTCGCTCCCGATCAGCACGACCTGCACGGGGCGGAGCCGCGTATCGAAGCTCGCAATGTAGCTTCCCAGCGGAAAGATGTTTTCCTGAAGCTCGCCCGCGAAGGCGCGGATCAGCTCGTCGGCGCGGGTGAAGTACTCCTGCTTGCCGGTCATGAGCGCGAGCTTCGTCAGCGTGTCTGGCAGGGTGCCGTTGGCGGCCGGGGTGGCGTCATCGGCGACTGTCCGTCTACGGACGATGAGCGCTGGTGCGTCATCCGCGGTGAAGAAATAGCCGTCATTTGCCTGGTCGCGATAATGGGCGTCGAGTTCGCCGACAAGGCTTTCGGCGTCGGCCAGATAGGCGTCGTCGCCCGCCGCTTGCGCCAGCGCAAGTGCCGCATCCGCCATATTGGCGAGGTCGTCGGCCATCGCGATGTGCTGGAGCTTGCCGTCCCTCCAGGCATGGTGGAGCCGCCTTGCACCATTTATCTCCGGGCGCATCGTCTCCATCACGAAGCGGAAGGCATCCGCTGCCCTCTCCACCCATTCGCTTTCGCCGAAGGTTGCGCCCGCGCGCGCCAGCGCCGCAATCATCAGCCCGTTCCAGTCCGCCAGCACCTTGTCGTCGAAGCCGGGATGGACGCGCATGTCGCGCTCGGCGAAAGCCCTTGCCTTCAGGGGTTCGAGGGCTGCTTCCTCTTCGGCCGTCACGGGAGCATCCGCGCGGGCGAGGCGATTGAGGATATTCGTCTCCTCCCAGTTGCCTTCGGCGGTCACGCCGTAGAAGCGCTTGAAGAGCGTCGCCTCGCCGGGCGTGAAGAGATTGTCGATCTCGGCTTCCGACCAGACATAGAACTTGCCCTCGACGCCCTCGCTGTCCGCATCGAGCGATGCGGCGAAGGCACCCTCGTCGGTCGTCATCTCGCGCGCGACCCATTCCACCGTCTCGCGCACGCGGCGTTCATAGAGCGGCTTGCCTGTCTCGGCCCAGACCATCGTCAGGAGATCGATCAGAAGCGCATTGTCGTAGAGCATCTTTTCGAAATGCGGCGCGAGCCAGAACTCGTCGACCGAGTAGCGCGCATAGCCGCCGCCCAGATGGTCGTAGATGCCGCCTTCCGACATGTGGTCGAGCGCGCGCGTCACCGGCGCGGCGAAGTCCTCGCGGCCCGTGCGCAGATGCGCGCGCCATATCAGCGAGAGCAGGGGGACTTGCGGGAATTTCGGCGCGCCGCGAATGCCGCCATGTTCCGGGTCCATGATATCGACGAGTTTTTCGGCGACGACGATCGGCACTTGCGGTGTCGGCTCGCCCGGGCGCGCGGTGGCCGATTGCTTCTGCAACGCATCCACCAGCGCCTGCCGGTTCTTGTAGACCTTGGCCGGTTCCTCGCGAAAGATGCGCGCGACCTCGTTCAGCACATCAATGAAGCCCGGCCGGCCATAAGCCGCGTCCTTCGGAAAATAGGTGCCGCCCCAGAAGGGTTCTCCCTCCGGTGTCAGGAACATGGTGAGGGGCCAGCCGCCCTGCTGGCCGAGCAGATGCAGCGCCGACATGTAGATCGCGTCGATGTCGGGGCGCTCCTCGCGGTCGACCTTGATGTTCACGAAATGCTCGTTCATCACGGCGGCAACCGCTTCATCCTCGAAGCTTTCATGCGCCATCACGTGACACCAGTGGCACGCCGCATAGCCGACCGAAAGCAGGATCGGTTTCTTTTCCTTCTTCGCGGCGGCAAGCGCCTCCGGCCCCCAGGGTCGCCAGTGCACGGGATTGTCCGCATGCTGGAGGAGATAGGGGCTCGTTTCGGCGCGCAGGAAATTGCGTGACATAAGGCCTTCCGGGGGTTTCACTCGTTTCTGACAATGTGGGGCTATGGACCCCTGCCGTCGATGGCTAACGCCAACGCAGGCGCAATGAAAGAGTTCGTTCCATGAAAGTCAAAATCGACCTCGACATGACCGCCGAAGAAGCGCGCACGCTGATGGGCCTGCCGGACCTCGAACCGATGCAGCAGCGGCTTCTCGAACAGCTCGAAAAGCAGGTTTCGAGCAACCTGTCCTATATGGACCCCGAAGCGATGATCCGTGCCGTGCTGCCTGCCGGAGCGCAGGGGCTCGAAAAATTCCAGGACATGATGTGGGGTATGGCGCGCTCGGCCATGTCGGCAGGGGGCATGGGTGGCGGTACGGCGAAATCGGGCGGCGCCAAATCCGATACGAAGAAGGACGAATGACGCACCTGTTGCGCCTCTGCGGGTTGAGCTGATTTGAATACGATCTATGCGCTTTCGACCGCGCCCGGCCGGGCGGGGGTCGCCGTCATTCGGATATCGGGCGAGGCCGTCCGCGCCGCTATTGCCGCGCTGACGGGCGAGGGGCCGGGGCGTCCGCGCGAGGCTTTGCTTCGCCGCTTCCGCGATCCGGTCAGCGGGGCGCCGCTCGATCTTGGACTCCTTCTGTTCTTTGAAGCGCCGGCGAGCTTCACCGGCGAGGATGTCGCCGAGCTTCACATTCATGGCGGCCGCGCGGTTGTCGCCTCGGTGCTGCGTGCGCTTTCCGCGTTGCCGGGCCTGCGTGCCGCCGAGCCGGGCGAGTTCACGCGCCGCGCCTTCGAGAACGGCAAGCTCGACCTTACCGCCGTTGAAGGCCTGGCCGACCTCATCGATGCGGAGACGGAAGCCCAGCGCGTTCAGGCGTTGCGGCAGATGGAGGGCGCGCTGGGTCTTCTCTATGAGGGCTGGCGCGCGCGGCTCGTCAGGGCGCTTGCCTATGCCGAGGCGGAGATCGATTTTCCCGACGAGGAAGTGCCGGGCGACCTGCTGGCGAAGCTCGGTCCCGAGATCGGTGCGCTTGCGTCCGAGATCGGTGCCCATCTCGATGACGGGCGCAAGGGCGAGCGGCTGCGCGACGGTATCGAGGTCGCGATTGTCGGTCCGCCCAATGTCGGCAAGTCGAGCCTTCTCAATCGTCTCGCAGGCCGCGAGGCCGCCATTGTTTCCGATGAGGCGGGAACGACGCGCGACGTGCTCGAGGTCCGGCTCGATCTTGGCGGTGTGCCGGTGACGCTGGCCGACACGGCGGGGCTCCGCGAGGCAGCGGGCAGCATCGAGCGGGAAGGGGTGCGCCGGGCGCTCGCGCGTGCCGAAGCTGCGGATCTTCGCGTCGTGGTCGTTGCGCCGGATGCGGCGGGGGAGATTGAGGGCGATTTCGCGCTGGCCCGGGAGGGCGACATCTGCGTCGTCAACAAACTAGATCTCGATGTCGCCGTGCCCGATGGTGCCATCGGCATTTCGGCACTGACGGGCGAGGGACTCGACCGCCTTGAGGCCGTGCTCCGCGAGCGGGTGGGGTTCGCCTATGAAGCGCAGGAACATCCACTCATCACCCGGGCCCGCCATCGCGAGGGGCTGGCTTCCTGTGCCGCTTCCCTCGACCGCGCGCGGCAGGCGCTGGAGGCAGGCCGGGACGCTGAACTCGTGGCCGAAGATCTCCGTCTCGCCGCCCGTGCCCTGGGCCGTATCACGGGCCGGGTCGATGTCGAGGATCTGCTCGACGTCATCTTTCGCGACTTCTGCATCGGCAAGTGATGGGCGAAGAGAGCCGGATCTGTTTCACGTGAAACATGAAGACGCGGGGGAATTCGATTCCACCCCATTGGCTTGCGCGTGAATCCTCATCTCGGTGGAATCTTGATTCGGCTCTGTGGATAAAGTTTTTGACGCGGCGGGTGCGAGCGACTAAAGCTCTCCCGGTGTTTCGAGCGTTGCGCTGCCGCTCGCGGATTGGCGCTCGCGTGTTCCGCCCGTCGAATCCGTTCTTACGGGCACAGGCACTTCTTCTTCATTCGGATTTTTTCGATGACGCGCGAATTCGATGTGATCGTGATCGGTGGCGGCCATGCGGGCTGCGAGGCGGCCTCGGCAGCCGCGCGGGCGGGGGCCCGTACCGCGCTCATCACGCACAAGATTTCGACTATCGGCGAGATGTCCTGCAACCCTGCCATTGGCGGTCTCGGCAAGGGCCATCTGGTTCGCGAGGTCGATGCGCTGGACGGGCTGATGGGCCGCGTGGCCGATGCTGCGGGTATTCAGTTCCGTCTCCTCAACCGGCGCAAGGGGCCGGCCGTGCGGGGGCCGAGAGCGCAAGCCGACCGCAAGCTTTACCGGGAGGCCATGCAGGCCGAGATCCTGAGCCATCGCAATCTCGAGGTGATCGAGGCGGGGGTTTCCGATTTGCTGGTCGAGAAGGGAGAGGTCCGGGGCGTAGTGGCCGAGGATGGCCGCCAGTGGAAATCCGCGCGGGTGGTCCTCACCACGGGCACTTTCCTGAATGGCATGATCCATCTGGGCACGAGCCGCATTCCGGCGGGCCGGGCAGGGGAAGCGCCCGCGCTGGGTCTTTCGGAACGGCTTTACAGTCTCGGCTTTCGGCTTGGGCGCCTGAAGACCGGGACGCCCGCGCGGCTCGCCGGAGACAGCATCGACTGGCCGGCGCTCGAGGTTCAGCCGGGTGACGATCCGCCGGTGCCATTTTCCTTCCTCACGCGCGAGATAAAGACGCCCCAGGTGCCGTGCCATATCACGCGGACCACGGAGGAGGGCCACCGGATCATTGAGGCAAACCTCAAGCTCTCGCCGGTCTATTCGGGCCAGATCGAGGGGGTCGGGCCGCGCTATTGCCCCTCCATCGAGGACAAGGTGGTGCGCTTCCGCGAAAAGGACAGCCACCAGATATTCCTGGAGCCCGAAGGGCTGGACGACGACACGATCTACCCGAACGGCATTTCGACGGCTCTGCCGGAGGATGTGCAGCTCGCCTTCCTCAAGACCATTCCGGGGCTCGCCAATGTCGTCATGCGGCGTGCGGGCTATGCCATCGAATATGACTATATCGACCCGCGCGAGCTCACCCCGGCACTTGAGACGCGAAAGCTGCCGGGGCTTTATCTCGCGGGCCAGATCAATGGCACCACAGGCTATGAAGAGGCCGCCGCGCAGGGGCTCATGGCGGGGCTCAATGCGGCGCTCGCCGCCCGGGGCGACGACCCGCTGATCTTGGACCGGGCGCAGGCCTATACAGGGGTCATGATCGACGATCTGATCACGCGCGGCGTCTCCGAGCCCTATCGCATGTTTACCTCGCGGGCCGAATACCGGCTGACGCTTCGCGCCGACAATGCCGACCAGCGGCTCACGGCGGTGGGTATCGGTGCCGGTATCGTGAGCGAGGGGAGGGCCGAGGCTTTCGCCGCGAAGATGGCCGCCCTTGAGGAAGCCCGGAGGCTTTGCGAGGGGCTGAAGGCGAGCCCGAGCGAGCTGAACAAGCGCGGGCTCAAGGTCAATCAGGACGGTGTGCCCCGCAGCGCTATGGACCTGCTGGCCTATCCTGACGTGGATATGGCCCGGCTGGGGCAGATCTGGCCGGAGACGGGCGATCTGGAGCCCGGTATCCGGGAGCAGGTCGAGATCGAGGCGCAGTATGCGGGTTATCTGGTGCGCCAGGAGGCGGATATCAGGGCTTTTCGGAAGGATGAGGGGATGAAGCTACCGGCGAGCCTGGATTACGGCTCGGTCGGCGGGCTTTCTTTCGAAGTTCGCCAGAAGCTTTCGGCGGCGCGGCCCTCGACACTGGGACAGGCGGCGAGGGTGGATGGCGTGACTCCCGCAGCGCTGACCGCCTTGATGATTCACGTGAAACAAAAGCGCTCAGCTTGAGGTGTCATACGGAGTATGACCCAACATATAGTGTCCGATACCCCGCAAGTCATTGATGCGGAATCCTTTTCTGCCCTTGTTGATGTTTCACGTGAAACAATGGATCGACTCGCGCAATACGAGTCCCTTCTCCTGAAGTGGCAGAAATCCATAAATCTGGTCTCTGCGGGTACTTTGCCGGAGCTCTGGCGCCGCCATATGCTCGATTCAGCCCAGCTGGCGGGGCTTGCGCCGGAGGGTGCGCTCCGATGGGTCGATCTTGGCAGTGGTGGAGGGTTTCCCGGCCTCGTCATCGCCATTCTTCTGGCTGAAAGGCCCGGTTTCGAGATGCATCTGGTCGAAAGCGATCAGCGGAAATGCATCTTTATGCGGGAGGTGGCGCGCGTGACCGGCGCCCCTGCTACTATATATAATATGAGGATCGAAGCCTTTGCGGACAAGGGCGTGACCTTCGATGTCGTCTCCGCCCGGGCCCTGGCGCCGCTCGACCGGCTACTTGGCTGGGCGGCTCCCCTTTTCGGCCCGGAGACAATCGGGCTATTTTTGAAGGGGAAGGGGGTCGAGGACGAATTGACCTTGGCCCGAAAAAGCTGGATATTCGAAGCCGACCTTCATCCCTCTCAGTCGGACCCGGTGGGTTCCGTGCTGAAGCTGCGAGGCCTTCATGGAACCGATCGAGAAGACGCTGGCGGCTGAGGCCCCCCGAGAAATGGATAACCTCATTCCTGCCGAGGACAGCACTACCGGTAGCGACCCAATGGTTGCTCCGTCCACGGACCGTCCACGCATCCTTGTGGTGGCAAACCAGAAGGGCGGCGTCGGCAAGACAACCACGGCCATCAATCTCGGAACCGCGCTGGCCGCTGTTGGCGAACGTGTGCTGGTCGTCGATCTCGATCCGCAGGGCAATGCGAGCACGGGCCTCGGCATCGGACGTAACGAGCGCAAGGTTTCTGCTTATGATGTGTTGATCGGCGCCGCGCTGATCGAAGATGCAATCGTTCCGACCAAGGTGCCGGGTCTCGATATTGTTCCCTCCACGATGGATCTGCTGGGCGCCGAGCTTGAGCTTGCCAGTGTGCAACGCCGCTCACACCGTCTGCGCGATGCCCTGTCGCGCATGCCGCGCAATGGCCGCAAGCGCGAAACCAGCGAGAGCGAAGAGAAGATGACGGAGCGTGCCTACTCCTATCTTCTGATCGACTGCCCGCCATCGCTGAATCTTCTCACCATCAACGCGATGACAGCAGCAGATGCGATCCTTGTTCCGCTGCAATGCGAATTCTTTGCGCTGGAAGGTTTGAGCCAGCTCCTGCGCACGGTCGAGCGCGTCAAGACCAGTCTCAATCCGCGTCTCGACATTCAGGGCATTGTCCTCACCATGTTCGATCAGCGCAACAAGCTCTCCGACCAGGTGGCGTCCGATGTGCGCTCCTATCTCGGCGACAAGGTTTATCGCACCGTCATTCCGCGTAATGTCCGCATCTCGGAAGCGCCGTCCTATGGCAAGCCCGCGCTCGTCTATGATCATCGCTGCGCCGGCAGCAAGGCCTATATGAAACTGGCCGCCGAGATGATCCAGCGCGAACGGCGTTTGCGCCAGACGGCGGCCTAGCGGGGGCGGCAGGAGGCGAGGGTGGTTTGACCCGTCTTAATAACGTCTTCTAAGAGTTTGAATTTGTTGAGGTACGGGTAATACAAGGTAGTGCTTTTGCAAGCGGGAGAGACGATAAACCCCGTCTTTCCGCGATTTCGGTAAATGTGGTGCGAAGTGCTACCGGCCATACTTTCACGGCCACGGCGTCAGTCCTAAGCGTATGAGCTGGCGTGAGAGTGGAAGTTATGAGCGCGCTGAAGAAAGCCCGTCTTGGGGCATTGGAAGGGAAACGATGGCAATGGCAGAGGAAGCACCGAGCCGGCTTGGACGTGGTCTGGCCGCACTGATCGGCGAGGACACCGCTTTTGCGCTGGGCGACAAGGAAGCGCCTGCACCCAAGGGTGTGCGGGAAGTCCCCATCGAATTCCTGCGCGCCAATCCTTTCCAGCCGCGCCATACCTTCCGGCCGGAAGACCTCGAAGACCTTGCCAATTCGATTCGCGAGAAGGGCGTGTTGCAGCCCATCGTCGTGCGACCGGTGAAGGGCGAGGAGAACCGCTTCGAGATCGTCGCGGGCGAGCGGCGCTGGCGCGCGTCCCAGGCAGCGCAGCTCCATCAGGTACCGGTCATCGTCAAGGAATTGAGCGATGCCGAATCGCTCGAAATTGCGATCATCGAAAATGTGCAGCGCGCCGATCTGAATTCGGTCGAAGAGGCCGCGGGCTATGAGCGCCTCATGCAGCAGTTCGACTATACGCAGGACCAGCTGTCCAAGCTCATCGGCAAGAGCCGCAGCCATGTTGCGAACACGCTGCGTCTGCTTTCGCTGCCCGAAAGCGTGCGCAAGATGATCGAGCAGGGGAAGCTCTCGGCCGGTCAGGCCCGTCCGCTGATCGGTCACGAGCGAGCGGAAGACCTCGCGCGCGAGATCGTTGCCAAGGGGCTCTCGGCCCGCGAGGCGGAGGCGCTGACCCGCAAGACCGATCCGGCAGCGGCGGGCACCAAGCCGAAGGCCCTTCCCAAGGCGGAGAAGGACGCGGACACGCTGGCGCTGGAAAAGAACATCTCCGACCAGCTCGGCCTCAATGTCTCGATTTCATTTTCGGGCGACAAGGGCGGCGAGGTGAAGATCGCCTACAAGACGCTCGAACAGCTCGACGAGATCTGCCGCCGCCTTGCCGGTCGTGCCGCCCAGAAAATGACCTGAGCGAAATTCATCCGGCTACGGAGGATTGTTTGCAGCCGTTCCCTCCGACACAGGGAGAGCGTGGAGAAGCACTTGTCCCCTCTGCGGCAGATGCGCTGCAACAGCACTGCACGGGCGTGGCGTTTCGGGCACAGCCGGGATAGCCCTCTCCGATGTGACGTTATGATGACATTCGTGTGACAGTCGGCCCCGTTTATGCCCGGTGGAGGGGATAAACAGGCGCGTTTTCCAACGTATTAGCGGCGCGCTGAACGCGCCTTTTTCACCTTAGCGGCGTGCTGAACGCGCGCCTCTTTCACCTTAGCGGCGCGCTGAACGCGCGCCTCTTTCACCTTAGCGGCGCGCTGAACGCGCGCCTTGGGCAATCCGGAAGAGTGTCTGGCCGCAGATCGAGACGTCGGGCTGGCCGGTCGATTTGCATTGCCCTTCGGCTTCCAGCGCCAGCGCCAGCGCACGGTCGAGACGCTTGCGGCTCCACATCCTCATTTGTCTTTGTACGGAGGGTTTGCGGCTGAAATGAAGCGGCGGACGAAAGCCCCGGAGCGCGCCCTCTATATCGCTTCCGCTTTCGACGCGCGCTGCCGCCAGATGCATCTGCATGAGATGCCGTGACAAGGCGTTGAGGATCGCGATTGCGTTGGTGTCGGCGGCCTTGGAGCGTGCGAAGGCCGTATCGAGGCGGTCGAGATCGCCTGACATTGCAGCATCAATCACTTCGTCCAGGCTCGATCCCGCATTGTCGCCGACACTGGCGCGTGCATCCTCCAGCGTCACCATGCGCTTGTCGCCGTTCTCTCCAGCTATCGCCTTGGGGCCCGCATAAAGAATGAGCTTTTCAAGTTCGTTCTGCGTCACGCCGCGATCCGAACCGAGGCTCGCCAGGAGATAGTCAAGTGCCGCTGGCTCCGCTGCGAGGCCCTCCGCTGCAAGCCGTGTACGGATCACGTTTTCAAGCTGTCCCTGGTCGTCGGCATAGCAGGCAATTGCGGCCGCATTCGCCGCGCCCTCAAAAAGTGTGCGCAGGGAGGAGCGCGGTCCGAGTTCGCCTGCTTCCACAAGTACCAATGCATCGCCTGCCGGATCGTCGAGAAAGCTCTTGAAGATTTTCGATGTGCCGTCGGCCGCACCGCGCACACGCACCACGCGCCGTCCGCCGAGCATCGAGATTGCGGCGGCTTCATCGGCCAGCCTTGCCGGATCGCTTTTAAGGTCGCTGTCGGAAAGCTCCGCGATACGAAAGGGGTCGGAGAGGTCGTCGACAACCGTTTTCATCATCGTGGCGATGCGTTCGCGCGCAAGGCCCGCATCGGGACCGTAGACGAGGACTGCACGCACCTTTGGGTCCGGCTTCTGGACGAACCTGTCTGCTTCGCGCGGTGCAATCTTCAAGGTGATGCCCCGCTAGCTTCCGCTCTTTGACAAGCGGTCGAAATAGATCGAGAGCTGCAGCTTGATGTCGTTCGCCGCCGCTTTGGCAATGCGTTCGCGGGCGGCATCCGCCGCGACGATATTCGCATATTCAGACACCACGCGGTTATAGGAAGAGCGTGCGCGCGAGGTCGAGCGCAGCAGCGTCTCCTTCGTGTCCGTTTTCACGAGACGGAAAGGAACGAGAAGCGCGACGTTCTTTCGCGTCACCTCTGCGTCGCGCTCGATGGCCACGTCCTCGCTGTAGAGCACGGGCGCAACCTCCACGCGGTAAAGCGCATCTGCAGGCGGGTTGCCGGTCGGCGAAAGAAGATCGAGCAGGCTGTACTTTATTTCACGGCCGAGTTCGTCATTCGGCGCACTGACGTCCAGCTGCATGAGATCGTTCGTCACGGTGCTGCCGTTGCGTTCGGCATAGAGCGGCGAGAATCCGCAAGCGCCGAGAGGCGCGATCAGCGCCAGCGCGATGAGTGGCGCCGCGAGACGTTTCATCTCATGCCACGATATTGACGATCTTGCCCGGTACGACGATGACCTTGCGGACGGGTTTTCCATCGATCGCCTTCTCCACCTTTTCGAGCGCAAGCGCCGCCCGTTCCACCGTTTCCTTGTCAGCGTCGCGCGCGATGGTCAGCTCGTCGCGGCGCTTGCCATTTACCTGCACGGCAATGGTAATGGAGTCTTCCACGAGGAGGGCCTTGTCGGCAACCGGCCATTCGGTAGCGGTCAGCGGCTGGTCATGGCCAAGCGCTTCCCAGCACTCTTCCGCGAGATGCGGCATCATCGGCCCGACGATCTGGACGATGAGTTCCAAAGCCTCGCGCAGAGCCCATCTGGAGGCGTCATCGACGGGCGTGAAACCGGAAATGGCGTTTGCCAGTTCATAGACGCGGGCGACTGCCCGGTTGAAGCGCAGGTTTTCGAAATCTTCGGTTGCAGCGGCGAGCGCCTGATGCGCGGCGCGGCGAAGCGCCAGCGCTTCTTCGCTGAAGTTCGCGGGCATGGCGGCGCCCTTCGTTGCGAGCTTGTCTGCCGCGCCTGTGACCATGCGCCAGAGGCGCTGGGTGAAGCGCCATGCGCCTTCCGCGCCCTGGTCCGACCACTGAACGTCGCGCTCGGGCGGGCTGTCGGACAACATGAACCAGCGCGCGGTATCGGCGCCGTATTTCGCGATGATGTCTTCCGGGTCGACCGTATTCTTTTTCGATTTCGACATCTTCTCGACGGAGCCTATACGGATCGGTGCGCCGGTTTCGATGTGTTTGGCGACGCGCTTGCCGTCGGCCGTTTCGATCTCGACTTCGGCTGGCGGCACCCAGCGGCCTTCGGCATCGCGATAGGTTTCGTGGTTCACCATGCCTTGCGTGAAAAGTCCGGTGAAAGGTTCATCGAGCGAAAGATGTCCGGTCTTGTGCATGGCGCGCGTGAAGAAGCGCGAATAGAGCAGATGCAGGATCGCGTGCTCGATGCCGCCGATATACTGGTCGACGGGCAGCCAGTGATTGGCGACCGCCTTGTCGGTCGGCGTTGCGGCGTCCGGTGCGGTGAAGCGCGCGAAGTACCACGAGCTGTCCACAAAGGTGTCGAACGTATCCGTCTCGCGCCGTGCGGGCTTTCCGCATTTCGGACAATCGACATGTTTCCATGTCGGATGGCGGTCGAGCGGATTACCCGGTTCGCTGAACGTCACATCCTCGGGAAGGACGACGGGCAACTGGTCGCGGGGTACGGGCACGGTGCCGCAGGTCTCGCAATGGATGACCGGGATCGGGCAGCCCCAGTAGCGCTGGCGCGAGATGCCCCAGTCGCGCAGGCGGTAGTTCACCGTGCCTTCGCCAAGCCCCAATGCTTCGAGCTTTTCGATGGCCGCGCGTTTTGCGGTGGTCACATCGAGCCCGTTCAGGAAATCGGAATTCACTGCCACGCCGTCGCCCGTGAAGGCTTCGTCGCCTGCAATCAGGTCCGCGCGCCATGCGTCGTCTTGCACACGGTCCTTCGGTGTCACGACGGGAATGATCGGCAAGCCGTATTTCTTCGCGAAGTCGAAGTCGCGCTGGTCATGTGCCGGGCAGGCGAAGATCGCGCCGGTACCGTAATCCATCAGGACGAAATTCGCGACATAGACGGGAAGGGTCTTTCCTTCGATGAAGGGATGGCGCGCTTTCAGCCCGGTGTCGAAACCCATCTTCTCCGCCGTCTCGATCGCCTCCTCGGAGGTGCCGATGCGGTCGCATTCGCGGATGAAATCCGTGAGTGCCGGATTGTTCTTCGCGAGTGCTTGTGTCAGCGGATGATGCGGCGAGAGTGCGCAGAAACTTGCGCCGAACAACGTGTCGGGGCGCGTCGTGAATACTTCAAGGCGCGTTTTCTGCTCCGTGCTGTCCGGAATTTCTCCCTCCAGCGGGAAGAAGACGCGCGCTCCTTCCGAGCGGCCGATCCAGTTCTTCTGCATCGTCCGGACTTTTTCCGGCCAGCGTTCGAGCGTTTCGAGCCCGTCGAGAAGTTCGTCGGCGAAGTCGGTGATCTTCAGAAACCACTGTGTGAGTTCGCGGCGTTCGACCGCGGCGCCGGAGCGCCAGCCCTTGCCGTCGATCACCTGCTCGTTGGCGAGCACGGTGTTGTCGACCGGGTCCCAGTTCACCATGCTCTTCTTGCGCGCGACGATGCCGGCTTCCAGCATGTCGAGAAAGAGAGCCTGTTCCTGGCCGTAATATTCAGGGTCGCAGGTCGCAAATTCGCGGCTCCAGTCGATTGCGAGGCCGATCGCTTTCAGTTGCGCGCGCATGGCGGCGATGTTGTCGTAGGTCCAGCCTTTGGGATGGACGTTCTTTTCCATCGCCGCATTCTCAGCCGGCATGCCGAAGGCGTCCCAGCCCATTGGATGCAGCACATTGTATCCGCTCGCACGGCGGAAGCGCGCGATCACATCGCCCATCGTGTAGTTGCGGACATGGCCCATGTGAATGCGCCCCGACGGATAGGGGAACATTTCAAGAACATAGTATTTGGGCTTGTCCGCATCGTCGCGGGTCAGGAAGTCGCCGCGCTCCTCCCAGATCTTCTGCCATTTAGGCTCGGCGGTGCGGGCGTTGTAACGTGTGGACATGGGTCTCGGGATCTCTTGGGCGCGCGGCGGGGCAGACAGTGGCGGGTGCTCTGGCCCTCCGCCGGCGCGTGCCCCGCTGTCCGCCCGGCCCGGGCCTTAGTTCTGTTCCTGGGCCTCGATCGTGTTGATACGAAGCTGGCGGGCGCGGACGAGAATGGCATTCTCGATCTGCAGGCCTGTCGTGGCGCCTACCGGGGCATCCACCCACTCGCCGTCTTCGTCCTTGTTCTGACGGAAAACAGCCACCTTCACGCCGTCGGCGCGGAGCCGCTTGTCGAGAATGTAGACGGTTACCTTGAAGCGTTCGCCGGCAGCCTTCGGGTCCTGGTACCAGTCGGTAATAATGACACCGCCGAAGGGGTCGGCCGAGGCAAGCGGCATGAAGGAGATGGTGTCGAGTGAGGCGCGCCACAGGAAGCTGTTCACGCCGATCCCGCTGCCACCGACATTTTCCTCGTCAGCGGCGCCGCCGAAGAGCTTCAGGCCGTCTTCGCCGAAGATCGACTCGCGCTCCTGGCCGGTCGGATTATTGGGGCCGCTCTGGCCGGTCGGCTGGCCGGGGAAACTCGACTCCGAGGGGCCGCAAGCCGCAAGGCCGAGAAGGGAAGCGCAAAGGAGCGCCGCGACAGTCGATTTCGCGCGTGTCAGTCCGTGGTAGGTCATCAATTTACGGCAAGCCTCTCGCGTTGCGCCCCTCTGTCCGCCGTCTCTTGTGTGATCGGCCTGCGGAGAGCAAGTGAATTCGCATACCCGCCGCACGCCGCGACCGGCGCGCCTTTATAGCTAGATAAGGGCTTGTCCCGCAATCGTGCATTCCCCCGAGCCGCCGAAAACGCTTGCATGGTGGTACGCTCAGAGCCTCCATACCTCGCCGCCGTCGTCTGCCACGAGCCGCAGTGTGACCTGCAAAGCACAACCTGGACCTGGGCGAGCCAGTGTCTAGCCCAAATCAGCGTCGGCCCGGATAACCTCTTCGTACCAAAGAGTCCGCCTCAACACTGGAAAACTGCTCTGGGGCAGCTATTCGCGCCGAGCAAAGGCGCATTGCGTTAACGCTCGTGAAAGGATTTGTGCCCTTTGCGCAACATCGACTGACATTCCTTCGTCATGGGGAGAGGTTTGCTTGACCCAAGGCGCTTATCAACGGATTAATCGGGTACGCGCTCGGGGGGCAGTTTCGGTCGGCCCGGCGATGCACGAGCCACGGGGGAGCCTTTCCGCTGGCTTGTACAAATGGAACAGCTCATAGCTGATACTGCGAGGAACACATGAAAAAGACTCTCCTTGGGACGACCGCTCTCGTCTCGGCTGGCCTTGTCGCCGGTCCGGCGCTCGCGAGCGATCCGCTCACCGTTACGGTCGGCGGTACGGTCACCGCTGGTTTCTATGCGATCGATCATGACGACGTCGGCGGGGTCAGTTACAACGACACGGCCGTCAAGCTTGTCGCACGCAACATCGACATCAATGCCGAAGGCACGCTCGACAACGGCATGGTTGCCGGTGTGATGGCGACGCTCGCGCTTGGTGACGACTGGAACACGCACCAGAATAACGACGCGACGTTCCGCGAACTGTTCGCCTATCTCGAAGGTGGCTTCGGCCGGTTCGAAATCGGCGGCACAGACGGCGCTGCGTTCAAGATGCACTACACCTCGCCCTGGTTCGTGCCGGGCAATGGCGTCGACAGCCCGAACGTTCTGAACGTGAACACCTTTGCCACCTCGACCACGGTAACCATTCCGACGGCCGGCGGCGGTACGACGACAAGCACGGCTACGGTTCTCGGGTTCCGTCATTCGACGTTCTCGCTGATGGCTGCCGATGCCAACAAGGTGACCTATTTCACGCCGCGCTTCGCCGGCTTCCAGCTCGGTCTCTCCTATACGCCGGAAACGTCGTATAACGGCCCGAATCCGAACGGTCTCTCTGGTGTGGTTGTGGACGATGCTTCGATCGAAGATGTGGTCGAAGTCGCGCTCAACTATGCCGGTTCCTTCGGCGCCGTTGACCTTGGCATCGACGGCTTCTATGTCACTGGTGATGCGGTGTCGCCGATTGGGCGCTTGGCCAGCGATCCGGAAGAATTGGGTGCCGGTCTGAACCTCGGCTTCGGCGGCTTCACGCTGGGTGGCTCCTGGTACCAGTCGGAAGATCTGTCTGTCACCTCGTTGGCCCTCCCGAGTGCTTTTGGCATGGAAGAGGAAGTCTGGACGGTGGGTCTGTCCTATGCGACAGGTCCCTGGACGGTTGGCGTTGCCTATCTGACCGACGAGATTTCGGGTGCGGGCGCCCCCTCGTTCGAAATGGAAACCTGGCAGACCGGCGGCGGCTACAATCTCGGCTCCGGCGTCGATGTGGGTCTTGATCTGCAGATGTCCGATGTCGATTACGGCCCTGTGGGTTCCTTCGACTCGGTGTCCGGTGGTCTGGTGCTTTCGGTTTCGTTCTAATAGAAACCACTACCAAGAGAAGTTACGGAGAGCGGGCGCAAGCCCGCTCTCTTTGTTTTATCTCATCCCTTTGCTAAAAAGATTCAGATGTTCATAACCGGCCGTGAGGACGAAGAATGGGCGCACTGATATGGCTCGCGTCATACCCGAAATCGGGTAACACTTGGATGCGAAGCTTCCTTCACAATCTCTTCAGAAATACGGAGGAGCCTGTCGATATCGACGAGATTTCGGATTTCTGTCTCGGCGAATCCGCGGCGAAGTGGTACCAGCGCCATTCGGATCTACCGCTGAAAGAAATGAAGGCGGATGATCTTGCCAAACTCCGACCGCTCGTTCACCGTGATTTCACGACAGTTTTTCCAGACTCCGTTTTTGTAAAAACACACAATTACCTCGGTGTGTGGCGTGGCGTGCCGCTCCACACAATGGAGGTGACGGCTGGCGGCATTTACATCTTGCGCAATCCGCTCGACGTTGTGATTTCGGTCAGTCATCACTTTGGGGAGACAATCGAACAGGCGATCGAGCACCTTGCCAATGATGCCTATGCGGCCGGAAACCTGGAGACGCATGTTACCGAGATTCACCGCTCCTGGTCGACGCATGTGAAAAGCTGGACCGAGCATCCTTCTCCGCAACTTCTTGTCGTGCGCTACGAGGATCTGCTGCACAAGCCACGTAAGTATTTCAAGAAGGTTGCCAATTTCCTTGGTTTGAATCCACCGTCCAGCCGCCTCGAGCGCGCGATACGAAACTCTTCCTTCAAGGCGTTGAAAACCATTGAGCAGAATAAAGGCTTCAAGGAGCGTTCGAAAAAGGCAGAAGCCTTCTTTCGGGAAGGACGTTCAGATCAATGGCGGGAGGTTCTGACGCCGGATCAGGTGCGCCGGATCATTCGCGACCATCACGAACAGATGGAACGATTTGGATATATTCCCGATGATTACCGCGACGCCGTCCCGAAGCAGGCCGAACAATCCGGTGTGGCGGGCTAGGTTTTATTTCGAATCCGAGGTGTAGTTGTGGGAGCGCTGATCTTACGGCGCGTCATATTCCCGAGGTCTATGATACATGGTCTGCGCATGTTGAGAGCTGGACGGGTGGCCCGTACCCGCAATTCTTCGTCGTTCGTTATGAGGACATGTCCGAACGTCCGGTAGAAACCTTCGGCAAGATGGCGGGGTTTCTCGGATTGAACCCAGCAGCGGACCGTCTCGAGCGCGCAATCTCCAACGCATCCTTCGATGTGCTCTGCACACAGGAAAGAGAAAAAAGCTTCAAGGAAAAGCCGGTCCATGCCGAGGCCTTCTTTCGAGAGGGAAAGCGGGGACAACGGCGTGAGCGGTTCAGTTATGTGCCAGAGGGATTCTAGGTTCCGCTCCCGAGAATGAAGCCAATACCGGCAATGCCTTTTGCGCCGGTTCCACGCAGCCTGGCAACATGCGCTGGCGTGGAAATACCGCCGAGCGCGTAAGCTGGAAGTCCGAGGCCGTCGGCGACGCGGACGAGACGCGCAAATCTCGGTATGCCTAGCGATTTTCCATCGGGGTGACTTTCGGTAGGCAGTGCCGGCGAAATCAGCACGGCATCGACACCCGCGCGGGATGCGGCGATGACCGCTTTTTCCGAATGGCAGGCTGCCGTGACGATGACGGCTGGTACATCGTGCCGGAAAGTGCCGTGACGATGACGGGTGATGCTGTACTCCGGTAAATGGATACCGTCTATGCCGAGGCGCCGTGCGAAATCGGGCGCGCCCGCAATGAGCAAGATGCCATCGCGCGCGCGAAGTCCTGAGGCGAGAGCCCGGGCCGCCGGGTAGTCCGGCTTCTTGTCATATGCACGCCAGATCAGCGCGCCTCCGCGAGGAACCGCGCGTAGCGCCACGGCTGGGTCCGGCAAGCGGTTGGGGTCCGTTACCGCAATCAGGGAGAGGGAAAAGGGGCGGGCATTCAGATAGCGTGCGGCACGCGCCATACGGTCCGATGTCTTTCCCATCTTGTCTCCTGAACGTCCTGCGACTAGCTTGCGCGAGACTATGCCAATGACCGATATCGACGCCACAGAGAATGAAACGCCGGAAACGCGTCTTGCCGCCGTCCGCGAGAGGATTGCGATTGCTGCGCGCGAGGCGGCGCGTGTGCCGGACGAGGTGGTTCTTGTTGCCGTTTCAAAGACCTTCGGCGAAGAGGCGATCCGGCCGCTGCTCAATGCGGGACAGCGCATCTTTGGAGAAAACCGCGTTCAGGAGGCGGCAAAAAAGTGGCCTTCGCTTCGTGAACAATATTCCGGTGTCGAACTTCATCTGATAGGCCCGCTTCAAACCAACAAGGTCGAGGAGGCACTCGATCTGTTCGATGTCTTTCATACGCTCGACCGGCCGAAGCTCGCGGAGGCGCTCGTCAAGGCGAGAGACAAAGGGCGGAAAATGCCCCGCCTGTTCGTGCAGGTGAATACGGGTGAAGAGCCGCAGAAGGCGGGTCTTGCACCGGGCGACGTGGACGCGTTCATAACGCGCTGCCGTACGGAATGGTCACTCGAAGTGGAGGGGCTGATGTGCATCCCTCCTTTGGGCGAGGAGCCGGCGCTTCATTTTGCGCTGCTCGAAAAGATGGCACGGCGAAACAGTTTGCCGAACCTGTCGATGGGTATGAGCGGCGATTTCGAAACTGCGGTAAAGCTTGGCGCGACGCATGTCCGCGTTGGAGGCGCGCTTTTCGGTTCGCGGGTTTAATCAAACCTCTTCGATCCGCATTCGCGTTGCCATTCCCGATAGCGCGAGTACCCGTAGCATGTCTTCGAGCCGGAGAGCGACGCAGCCTTCGGTCGCCTGCAATTGCCCATCGTCTTCGCGTACAAGATGAAAGAAAACGGCACTGCCTGCATGTGCGATCACGGGGTCGTCATTGTGGCCAAGGACCACGACCAGATCGTAGAGATGATCTTCCCGCCACATGGTTTCAGCGCTGGCCGGATAGGGCAGGCGTACAGGCCGGTTGTAGAGAGCATCCTCCGGCGCATCGCACCAGCCGTCCGACGGCGAGATGGGGATGAGAGGCAGCTTGGTTTCGGGTGCGGATAGGCGGTCCTGTCTGTACCTCAATTCGCGCAAGGGGAAGCATCCGAGGGGTGTCGCACCGTCGCCCTCCCGTTTCTCCCGTTTCACCCCGGTGCGCCCGAGAGCGCAAGGAAAACGGAATTCGCCGAGACGGAGTTCTCCGAGTGGATTTCCCGGGGAACCGGTGACGACGATTTCAGGAATTGGGCCGGGTGAAGAAGTCATGACCGGTTCACAGTAAGGCGCGTGCACGGCGCGAGCAATCAGGCGGCGGCGAAGCCCTTATCTGGCGGACGTCTCTGACTTCATTGCCTCATATTTGTCCAGGGCATCCAGCATTGCGCTCGAAAGGCTGGAAGGCTGCGCGGGGTCCGGTTTGGGACCGGCAGACCCGGCATTGTCCGTGGGGGGATCGGCAAAGGAGCCGAGGAGGGCCTGGAAAGCTTCGGGGCTCAAGCGAGGCAGGGGCTTTGTATCGGCTGGGTTCCCCGTCGAGGCGGGATTTGTTGGCCTGAGGACTGTTTGCTGTTCCCGAACGGGTGCGATCGAGGCGGTGGTCAGCCTGGCAGCGTTGGGCAGAGTTTCGGGTT
This sequence comes from Parvibaculum sp., assembly GCA_002694985.1. Classification (GTDB taxonomy): domain Bacteria; phylum Pseudomonadota; class Alphaproteobacteria; order Parvibaculales; family Parvibaculaceae; genus Parvibaculum. Next base: position 140,490 of record NZNS01000011.1, read on the forward strand.
TCCGGGTGTCAGCGGAAGCGACCGTCATTTCCTGTGCCTCTTCTTTGCCGCCGAAGAGCGAAGCATAAAGCCGGTCGCCGAGCCCTTCCTCGCCATTGCCGCCAATTGCGAGGCTAGCCACGGATGCGACAAGGCCTACCGGCCCGCCCCAGAGGGCGCCGCCCGCAATACGCGCCTGCGGGCTGATGCCGTCCCCCGTCATGCCCCGATAGGCTTCCCCGACCAGGGGGATATGCTGAAGTGGATTTAGCGTATCGACAAGGTCGTCGAAACTTATCTGGCCGCCTTCCGGTGTACGGCCTTCGCGGCGCGCGGCCTGCAGATCTTCAAAGGCCGCCGAGGCCATATTATGTTTGCCCGGGCGGTGCTGAATGCCGATATGGACTACGGAGAAGTCGGTCATGCTTGTCCGGGTCGCAAACATCGGGCCAGCTTGAGAGCCCCGGTTTCCGGGCTGCAAGCGAGGGTGAGCTTCTCTCCGCCCGGCAATATTTGCCGGGTTTGGCGTCTAAGGCGGCAATCTGCTTCCTGGCCGTTAGAGGCTGCCTTTCGTTGGTTGCTGCGAAGAGCTATGGCACACTCCGCCCAAACTCTCCCGGCGGCCGCAGGGCCCATTTTCGAAGGCGTGATATGGCGAAAAATTCTCCACCGAAAGGACCGGCAAAGCCGCTCAAGCCGGGCTTCGGCATGCAGGGTTCATTCAAGCCGACGGTTGGTCTTCCGGCCGGCGCGGCGAGTGGCAGGCCGACAGTTAGTGTGCCGGGCGGTTCTCTTGGCGGCCCTGGCGGCTTTCAACCTGGCGCCGCGCGGGGCAGCGCGCCCAGCCGGGAAGACATCCTGCGTATCCTTCAGCTTGGCGGTGCGCATCTGGCAGCAGGCCGCCTCGATCACGCCGGATCTGCTGCGGGCGCGGTACTCAAGGTCCAGCCTGAAAACCCTGACGCGCTCCACTTGCTGGGTCTTGTCGCGCTAGGCAAGGGAAGCCCCGACAAGGCGGAACAATTGATTGCGGCTGCCGCCGCACGGATGCCTCGTCACGTGAATGTCTGGGTCAATCTCGGTAATGCGCAGCGCGACCAGGGGAAAGTTGAAGAGGCGCTGATTTCCTATCAGCGCGCGGAGATGATGAATCCGGATTATCCGGATGTCTTTCTGGAGCGCGGACAGCTCTATCAGCAGTCTGCACAGTTTCACGAGGCACTGGAGAACTTCAGGCGTCTGATCGAACTCGTTCCGGATAAAGCATCTTCCTACATGCGGGCTGCGGCTGCCGCCACGGATGCGGGTTTGTTCCGCGATGCGCTCGATTTCTGCCGACAGGCCATGAACCGATTGAAGCCCGTTCCGACGCAAATCAAGTCTATTCTTGCAGCGACCCATGAACGGCTCGGTGATTTGCCGGAGGCTATAGAATGGGCCGAGGCGGCGCTGGCGGAAACGCCTGGAAGCGCGCGCGCGCTCAGAACCTGGTCGAAGGCGCAGCGTCGTCTCAAAAAAGGGGATAAGGAGCTTCTCGGTGCACTGCGCGCCCGGCTTGAATCGATCGATGACGGTCAGATATCCGCTCCCGAAGCGCGCCTTCTCTATTCCGAGCTCGCCCAGATTTGCGATGAACAGAAAGATGCAGCGGCTGCCTTCGACTACTTCACGAAGATGAACGACCGAACGCTCCAGCTTCCCGAACTCAAATTCGTGGATCGGAGAAAATTCATCGATGAGGTCGATTACCTCACCGGCCTGCTTGATGAGGGTTTTGTTTCGAACTGGTCATATCTTCCAGAGATAGAGCGCGAAGCCGGACACGCGGCTCCCCCGGTTTTTCTGGTTGGTTTTCCAAGATCGGGAACGACACTTCTGGATCAGACCCTTGATGCGCATCCAGACGTGCAGGTCTTCGAGGAATATCCGTTCCTCGGCCGGGTGAAGAAAACGATAGAGGGCTATCCCGAAAAACTTTCCTCCATGAGCGAAAAGGAACGAGAGGCGGCACGACAAGTCTACTGGTCGGAGCTTCGCAAGGAAGGCGCGCAATTCGAGAACAAGGTTATCGTCGACAAGATGCCGTTGAGCCTTGTGCACACAGGGCTGATCCACCGGCTTTTTCCTGAAGCGAAGTTTATTTTCGCGATCCGGCATCCGGCTGACTGCGTACTTTCATGTTTCATGCAGGACTTCGTTCCCAATGCATCAATGCAGAACTTCCTGACGCTTGAGGGCTCTGCGAAACTCTATGATCGTGTATTCACGCTCTGGCAAAAATACCGTGAATGCCTTCCTCTCAGGATTCAGGAGGTCCGCTACGAGAATCTCGTCGCCGATCTTCGGGCGGAAGTCGAACCGGTTCTCACATTTCTGGGTCTCGATTGGGACGATGCGGTGGGTGACCCGGCAGCGCATGCGCTTACCCGTGGAACGATCCGTACACCTTCCTATTCACAAGTCACGCAGCCAATCTATTCGAGCGCAACCGAAAGGTGGCGCCGATATGAAGAACAGATGAAGCCGGTACTCCCCATCCTCAAGCCTCACGCGGAACGGATGGGTTATTCCCTGTAGAGAAGATATGAACGGAATAAAGAAAATACTCGTTGTCGATGACGACGACATATTGCGTGGATCGCTTGTCGAACAGCTTCAGCTTTATGAGGAGTTTTCTTGTGTGCCCGCGGCGACAGGAGCGGCGGGCCTCGATCATGCGCGGGGAAACCACGTCGATCTTGTGCTGCTTGATGTAGGGTTGCCCGACATGGACGGGCGGGAGGTCTGCCGTCTCATGCGCAAGGCAGGCGTCAAGGTGCCCATCATCATGCTGACGGGGGCAGACACGGATTCCGACACGATCCTCGGTCTCGATGCGGGGGCGAACGACTACGTCACAAAACCATTTCGGTTCGGCGTTCTGCTCGCGCGCATCAGAGCGCATTTGAGAAGCCATGAGCAAAGCGAGGATGCGGTCTTCAAGATCGGGCCCTATTCCTTCCGTCCGAGCGCGAAGATTCTCCTGGACGAGCAGGAAAAGAAGATTCGTCTTACGGAAAAAGAAACGTCGATCCTCAAATATCTCTACCGGGCAGGCCCGAAGGTCGTTGGCCGAGACACACTTCTTGCCGAAGTGTGGGGTTATAATTCGGGGGTCACAACGCATACGCTCGAAACGCACATCTACCGGTTGCGGCAGAAGATCGAGCCGGACCCATCAAGTGCGGAAATTCTGGTGACTGAAGCGGGTGGCTACCGGCTCGTGCCGTAAGACCAGCTCAGGCTTTCGCTGTCAGCGATAAGAGGACGACGGCACCGAGTGCGAGCGGGGTGCCGATAAGCGCGGCGATGAGAATAGCGCTAGGGCCCCAAACGATGACGCTGATCGCGAGCAAGAGAAGAATATTTATAAGGAAGAGGCTGGGGCCGTCGATGCGGTCCATGAGGGGTCTCCGTATGAGTGTGAAACTGACCTTCATCTGCCCTTTCACACCCGGCGATCCAATCAGACCAATCGCCGCAGGCTTTTCAGATATCGTTCTCGACATGGGCGGTGAGCGAATAGGTTGTCACGAATTCAGCGGGCATACGCGTTGCACGGCCGGTTTTCACGTTGATACATACGAAGTCTGTCAGCCCCCGAAGCAACGTCTCGCCCGTCTCCCCGTTCACCATCTGGAAGCGGCGGCGCAGCCGGAGCCGCCCGTCATTTGCAGTAATCCAGGTGCCTATCAAGACAGGATCGCCCTGCCGGCTTGCAGCCAGATATTCGAGTTCGTGACGCCGGACCACCATGCCTCGGTTGAGAGCGGCATAGCGGTCGAAGTCGAGCCCCAACGCTTTTGAATGCTCCCATGCCGCCTTCGCCATCCAGGTGAGATAGACGACATTATTCGTATGCTGAAAATCGTCGATATGCTGGGGCTCGACCTTTGTTTCGTAAACGAAGGGGGCAGGCCAGTCCCAGGAGATTTCCACTTGCGTCTTTTTCATCGTGTTCCTTTCCGGCCCATGTTCTTAGCGTTCTCCTTGCTGCCGCGCAAACAAAGGGGCGGCGACAAGGCCAGTGCCCTCGGTTATCGTGATACCCATGAGCCTTGAACCTGCCGTCGCCCTGCTGCAGCGTGTGGACCTGTTTTCGGGTCTCGACGCCGTACGCCTCGAAGTCGTTGCCTTTACCTGTGAGCGGCGTGAATATGCGCCGGGTGAAACGTTGTTCGAGACGGGCGAGGAGGCGGATTGTGCCTGGCTTATTCTCGAAGGGGAGGCGGTCATGCTTGCCGCACAGGACAAGGGGCTGCCCCGGGCGCTGCGGCTTGACACGGGTGACCTCATCGGCGAAACGGCCTTGTTCAATCGTGAGCGCCGGCGCACCTGTGTGCGGGCGGTTACGCAACTCGAAACACTCCGGATCGGGCGTGACATGTTTCAGCGGTTGCTTGGGGAATTTCCCGAGATGGCCAGTCTGTTGCAGCGCGTGTGGCGAACAGACTGGAAAATGCCGGGGCGGAGCTTCGGGCACTGGAACTACGGCTCGCACAAAGCGGAGCGAAAGAAAAGATCAAAGGGCGGAGAAAGAAATGAGTGATGCGAAGCCGGCGAACGATTGGCCACCGAATATACAGGCGGTCTTCAAACGCATGGCGCCCGCAAGCCGCTATCTCGGGCTCGAGATTCTCGAAGCCGACAAGGAGAAGCGAACCGTCAAGGTCGCCTTCAATGCGGGGCCGGAGCTTTGCAACATGTGGGGCGGCATTCAGGGGGGCATGGTTGCAGCGATGCTCGACGATGTGATGAGCTTGGCGGTCGGCCTCGACCTTGAATGGGGTCAGATTTCGCCGACGCTCGAACTCAAGGTTTCGATGCTGAATGCGGCGCGGCCCGGTCGCATCATCGGCACGGGGCGCGTCATCAAGCGCGGAAAGGCCATTGGCTTCATCGAAGGCGAGCTGACGGGCGAAGACGGGAAATTGCTCGCGACGGGAAGCTCGACCGCGACTTTCGTCACGCTGAAGAAGAAGACTCCAACCGAGGATTCCGCTCAGGCGTAGGCGTTGCGGTCGAAATAGTTTTGCGCTTCTTTCGTCAGGTGCGTTTCAAAGAGCGCAAAATGATGACGGATACCGGCGTTCAATGCCGCCTTGTCGAGCTTCACGATGCGGCGTGTTTCCCGCAGAAAGCTCGGCCAATAGCGAATCACCATCCAGATATTGTCGGCGATGGGCGCGAGTTCGTCTTCCGGCATGCCCAGATGCCCCGCCTCGATCATGTGACGGAAGAAGCGGATGACCATGCTTGTTGTCATCTCGTAGATCTGGTGGACGCGATCCTCAAGTTCCGGTGAGGCGCGGCCATATTCCGCCTGGTCACGATAAAGATACTGGTAGGTCCAGACTTCCTCAAAAACCATGCGATTGAAGAGAGCATAGTTCTCCAACACCGTTTCGGGGGTGGAGGGGATGGCCAGGCGCTTGTCGATAAGCACGAAAAGGGCGAGCTGGTGAGCACTTACGAGATCTCGTTTGGTGCGGAAGTGGTACCAGAGATTACCCTCCGAGATACCGACTTCTTCGGAGATCTTTGCGGTCGTCACCGCGTCGTAGCCATTCTCGTTGAAGAGCTGGAGGCTCGCCGCAAGAATCCTGTCTTTGGTCTTTGGTGCCATGCCTTGTTTTCAGGCCTTGTATTTTCGATTTGAGGTCTTGCTGCCGTTTCGAGGCGCGTGGTTCGCGAGGCTCCCTTTGTCACCATCATGTTGTAAACGCCCTGGCACCGCATCACAAAGGTGTCATTTGGAGCCTCTTTATCCGGCTGCCAGCCGCGACGGTAGTAAGTGGCGCTCTTGCATGATTAGGGTCACTACCCTAATATAGGGTGTCTACCCTAGCAAGAACCGCTCGCCGGATATCCCCCCAAATATGTCCGGACGGCGGCGAACAGGTAGGAACTCCAGGAGCGGGTGGCGGACGGCTCTTTACCCCGAAGGCTGGCCCCCCCCAGCTTAAAGCCTCAGCGTCGCAATGACCGGCGCATGATCCGACGCCCGCTCCCACCCCCTTGCATCCTTTCGGACTTTCATGGCGACGGGCGCATCAGCAAGCGCCGGCGTAACCCAAATGTGGTCGAGGCGGCGGCCACGATCAGCGGCCTCCCAGTCCTTCGCGCGGTAGCTCCACCACGAATAGAGCTTTTCGTCTTCCGGCACGAAGCGGCGCATGACATCCACCCAGTCATGCGAGGCATAAAGCTCGTTCATCAGCTCAACCTCGATCGGTGTGTGGCTGACGACTTTCAGGAGCTGCTTGTGCGACCAGACGTCGTTTTCGAGCGGCGCGATATTGAGATCGCCCACAAGCACCATGCGGTTCTTCGATTTGCTGCGCTGTTTTGCATAGAGGTCGGTCATTTCGCGCAAGAAGGCGAGCTTGTGCGCGAATTTCTCGTTGATGGCGGGATCAGGTTCATCGCCGCCTGCGGGCACATAGAAATTATGTATCCGCAAGCCGCCGGGAATATCGAGGTCGGTCGCTATATGCCGGCAATCGCCCTTCTTGCAGAAGTCGCGACTCTCCGTCTTCTTGAAGGGAATGCGGCTGAGCGTGGCAACACCGTGATAGCCCTTTTGCCCGTGTACGGCGATGTGCTCGTAACCGGCCTTGCGGATTTCCTTCCACGGAAAGGCATCGTTGATACACTTGATTTCCTGAAGGCAAAGTACGTCAGGCTTTTCTTCTGCGAGCAAACGCTCTACCTGATTAATCCGTAGACGAACGGAATTTATGTTCCAGGTCGCAATCTTGAAATCCAACGTCTTGTCCGTTTCTTGTCTGGCGTGCCGGTTCAGAAAATATTGAAAGTGAGGCCGGCGATACCGATGGGCCAACGTCCGCGCGTGAAGAGCGCGAACTTGCGGCGGAATGGGTGATCGTCTTCGCTGCCGACGATAAGGGAGAGGGCGGCGCCATGCGCAGCATGAAGGGCTGCGCCTGCTGCTGCATTGAGAAGCTCCTCGTCCTCTACTTCCCAGAAATGAGCGGCATCTTGCACGGCGGCGCGCACGCGCGCCCCGAGCAATGCCGAGACATGGGTCATGGCGATGTTGAGTGCATCCTCGCTCAAATGGTCGAGCGCCTCGGTAGCAAGTGCGGCACGCAAACCTTCTTCGGCTTCCCAATGCGCGGGGTCGATATCGAAGGTGATGGCTGCATCCGCTGCTTCCGCCCAGTCGCGCAGGCGGGCGGGTTCGGCATCGGGAAACCCGAGACCGTCGAGATAGGAGCGCGACAGGGCTTTCACCTCGCGGTCGAGCGGGCGGCCAAGCCGGGTAAACCATGGCATGTTGACCGCTTCCTCGGCGAAGCTGCGAAGCCCGGCAAGGATCGGGATCTCTCCCTCCAGCGCGTCAAGCTCCGCGTCGGAGATCAGCATCTGCGGTTCGTCATTGTCGTTGAAGGAGCGGGACATGTGCTGCCAGATCAGTGGGCGGGAGCCGGGAGCTTAGTCGCTTGGCACGGGGAAGCGAAAGCCCGGCAAGTGAAAAAGAGAGCGCGAAAAATTTGTTCGGCGCCATTCCTATTTTGAAGTTCCGGGGAGCGCAAAAAGTTGCGCCCCGCCATTCTTGTTTGAAGTTCCGGGGGCGCAAAAAGTTGCGCCCCGCCGGGGGGGGAGGCGAGGCGCAACCGCGCGTCTTGCGCGTGGCGCCGGGAGGGGAAGACCGGCGCCTAGAGGGGGCTTGAAGCGCCGCCATGGGTGAGCGGGGGCAGGTCACCCGGGCGGCTTATGCTCAGCCCTCATAACCAAGTAGATAGGGGTGAGATGCCGCCGCTTCAATACGGTCTGTTTACAAACATAAATTGTAAATTAACGGGAATTATGGTGCCTGAAATGGTCGGGGAATCATCGGCTTAGCCGCTGGTGGAAGGAGGGGGCGTCCGCTGCGTCAAACCGCCGCAAGGGACGCTTGGCCATTTCTCAGGAAACGCCGAGATCCTTCGCCGTCAGATCAATGCAGCGGCGGGCAAGGTCGAAGAGTTCGTCCATCTCGCTTTCCGTGATGGTCAGGGGCGGGCTCAGCACCATGGTGTCGCCGATTGCGCGCATCACGAGACCATTGGAGAAGCAATGGTTGCGGCAGCGTGTACCGGCATCGACGGAGTCGTCGAACTTTTCGCGCGTCGTCTTGTTCTTCACCAGCTCGATCGCGCCAAGCAGACCGACGCCGCGCGTCTCGCCAACCAGTGGATGAGCGGCAAGTTCGGCGAGCTTTTTCTGGAAGTAGTTGCCGGTGGCACCGCCTGCCTTTTCGACGAGCTTTTCCTTTTGCATCAATTCCAGGTTTGCGAGCGCAACAGCGGCGGCGACCGGATGGCCGGAATAGGTGAAACCGTGCGACCACTCATTGTCGGAGTTGAAAATGGCATCGCCCACGCGCTTGCCGAGACCGACGGCCGCAATCGGCTGATAGCCTGAAGAGAGACCTTTCGCCATATTGATCATGTCGGGTTCGATGCCGAGCGTTTGCGCACCGAACCAGCTGCCCGTCCGGCCGAACCCGCAGATCACCTCGTCGAGATGCAGCAGCACGTCATATTTGCGGCAGATACGCTGGATCTCGTCCCAGTAACCTTTGGGCGGAATGATGAGGCCGCCCGCACCCTGGATCGGTTCGGCAACGAAGGCCGCGACATTGTCAGCGCCGAGTTCCAGGATCTTGTCTTCGAGGCTCCGGGCCGTCTTGAGGCCATACTCCTCCGGTGTCATGTCGCCGCCTTCTGCGAACCAGTCGGGACATTCGACATGGAAGAAGCCCGGCAGGGGCAGGTCGGCCTGCGGGTGCATATGGGTGAGACCGGAAAGTGAGGCCGCAATCATCGTCACGCCGTGATAGGCCTTCTTGCGTGCGATGAAGAGTTTCTTGTCGGGCTTTCCCTGCAGGTTCCAGAAATAACGGATGATCTTCACCGCGCTGTCGTTTCCTTCCGAACCGGAGTTCGCGAAGAAGAAGCGGTCAATCCCGGCAGGGCAGATTTCCGCGAGCTTCTGCGAAAGCTCGGCGACGTAGGGGTTCGTTGTCTGGAAGAAGTTGTTGTAGTAGGAGAGTTCCTTCAGCGCCTTGTATCCGGCCTGTGCAAGTTCCTCGCGGCCATAACCGACCTGTACGCACCACAGCCCGGCCATTCCGTCGATCAGCCGGTTGCCCTCCGAGTCATAAAGATAAATGCCCTCGGCATGGGTGATGATGCGCGCCCCCTTCTGCGCGAGATCCTTGTGCGTGGTGAAGGGGTGGAGATGATGGGCGGCGTCCATCTCCTGCCAGCGCTTTGTCTGATTTGAAATCGCTGCTGTTGGCGACATTTGTCTGCTCCGGTTCCGAATGAAGATAAGGCGGAAAATGGCTTGGCCCTCGCGGCCGCGCCGGAGCGGCGACTTATGGATTATAGCCGATGCGCGCACACAGGATCAGCAGCTCCTGCTTCGTGCTTTGCCATGCGGAAAACCGGATTTGCGGGCTCATGGAAGAAAGCTAACGCAATCGGATGGCCCGGCCAAGCAAGCGCTTCCTAGTTCTTTCCGAGTGAGCGCAGATGGGTTGCGAGGACGGTTTGCGCGCGGTTCCGGTTTTGCGCCGTCGGTCGAATGGCCGCCTGAAGACCCAGTCCGTCCACGATGCCGATGAGCCGCGTGGCTTCATAGTCGGCGTCGCTTTCGGGCGCGATTTCGCGGATGAGCGGCAGGAGCGCCTCCCGCCAGCGATCGTGGCGAGTATCGTTTTCGCCCGCGAGAGAAGCATCGGCTGCGGCCGCGCCCCAGAAGGCAATCCAGATTTTCCACTCCCGCAAGCGAACCTCGTCGAGCGGAAGTGTTTCCTCCAGCATGGTCAGGAGCCGCTCCCGTGGGGTGCCATCCGCTTCCAGTGCGGCTGCCATGCGGATGGCTGCTGCATCATAGGCAGCCTTGAGCGCCGCCAGGACAAGCTCCTCGCGGTTCGCGAAATAATGGGTGAGGCGTCCGGTGGTGCAGCCTGCGGCGGCGGCAATCTTGCGCATGGTAAGGCTCTCAAGCCCTTCGTCCGCGATTACCTGCCAGCTCGCTTCCATGAGTTCCCGGCGGCGCTCATCGTGATCGACGACTTTCGGCATGACAGACAAGCTAGCCTGAATCGGCCCTTTACACAACAATCGTTATGTAATAATTATTGCACAACAATTGTTTTCTAAAGGGAGGGCCGACCATGCATGAGTTTCTTGAAGGGCTGCTGCATATCCGGGATGTGGATCAGGTCTGGATCCTGCTCGGGCTGATCGGTGTCGATGTCGGTCTGACCTGGATGCTCAGGAAGAAATATTACGAGGCCGCCGATTCCGCCTGTTCGGTTGCCATGGGTCTTGCCTATGCCGGAACCATCGCGATCTCGGCGGGTACGGTGCTCGCCGCGCTTTACTGGCTTCGCCAATATGCTGTTTTCGATATCGACTGGGCGGGCAGCGCCCTGCTCATTCTCGCCGCCTTCGTCATCATCGATTTCCTGTTCTACTGGTATCACCGGGCGATTCATGAAATCCGCTTTGGCTGGGCGGCGCATGTGAACCATCATTCGAGCCAGTATTTCAATGTTGGCACGGCGCTGCGTTCGTCCTTTGTGGAAGCCTGGCTCGAGCCGCTTCTTTTCATCCCGGTTATACTCATCGGCATCGACCCGGTGATGGCCATCGCGCTTCTGTCGATCAACCATCTCTACCAATACTGGCTGCACACGCGACATGTCGGCAAGCTCGGGCCCGTTGAGTGGATCATGAACACGCCCTCGCATCACCGGGTTCACCACGGCTCCAATCTGCAATATTGCGACAAGAACTATGCTGGCACCTTCATCGTCTGGGACCGTCTCTTTGGCACCTTTGAGGAGGAGCAGGAAGAGCCCGTCTATGGCATTCGTTATCAGCTCGAAACACGCAATCCCGTGAAGGCAACATTTCACGAATGGGCCGGTATTGCGAAAGACCTGAAGAAGGCGCGAAGCCTCCGTGAGATAATGGGTTATCTCTTCGCCGCGCCCGGCTGGGCACCGGACGGCAAGGGAGAGACGACGCGTGCGTTGCAGGCGCAAATGAAGCGCGAGCAGATGGCGGCTCGGAGAACGGCAAAGGCGGCGAGCTGAGCGATGCTCAGACGTTCAGCAGCAGGTGTTCGCGTTCCCAGGCCGAAATCACCTGTTGATAGGCATCATGTTCGGTGAGCTTCACGTCCATGTAGAGCGTGACGAAATCCTGTCCGAGAACTTCTTTCAGCTCGGACGCGGTACGCAGATTGTCGAGTGCATCGAGCAGATGACGTGGCAGAGCGTAACGCTTGCTGTCATAGGCGTTGCCCGTCATCTCCTTGGTCGGCTTCAGATCGTTGACCATGCCGATATAACCGCAGGCTAGCGACGTCGCGATGGCGAGATAGGGATTTGCATCGGCGCCCGGGACGCGGTTTTCGATCCGCCTGCCCTGCCGTTTCGCTTCGGGGACGCGAAGGCCCACGGTTCGGTTCTCATGGCCCCAATGCGTGTTGATGGGAGCTGCGTGATCGCGGACGATGCGACGGTAGGAATTGACGTTCGGTGCGATCAAGGCCATCGCATCCGGCAGGAATTTCTGCAGGCCCGCGATATAGGACAGGAAGAGCTTCGTATCCTTGCCCTGCTTGGTGGCAAACATGTTATCGCCGCTGTTCGCGTTCACGATCGACTGGTGAATATGCATCGCGCTACCGGGCTCGCCTTCATAGGGCTTTGCCATGAAGGTTGCGTAGATGCCATGACGAAGCGCGGCTTGCCGCATGGTGCGCTTGAAGAGAAAGGCCTGGTCGGCAATTTCCAGCGGGTCGCCATGGTCGAAGTTGATCTCGACCTGCGCCGCGCCGGATTCATGGATCAGCGTATCGATGTCGAGGTTCTGCGCTTCGCAGAAGTCGTACATGTCCTCGAAGATCGGGTCGAACTCGTTCACCGCGTCGATGCCGTAGGACTGGCGCGCGGTTTCCTGCCGGCCGTTCGCCCCGACCGGCGGCTCCAGCGGATAGTCGGGGTCGATGTTCTTCGCCGCGAGGTAGAATTCGATTTCAGGTGCGACGACCGGCTGCCAGCCCTTGGCTTCAAACAATGCAACCACGCGCTTCAGCACATTGCGCGGCGCGATTGGTACAGGCTTCTCGTCGCGATAGTTGGCATCGCAAATGATCTGCGCCGTCGGCTCGTCGTACCAGGGTACAACGCGGACGGTTGCGGGGTCGGGATCGAGGATGATGTCGGGTTCGATGTCGCCGAGAAAGTCGCTGTCGACATAGTCGCCGGTCACGGTCTGGCCGAAGATCGATTCCGGTAATTTGAGGGAGCGGTCGCTGAGCCCGGCGATGAATTTCCGGGTCGGAATGATTTTGCCCCGTGCGATGCCGGCCATGTCCGACACCATGCACTCGACTTCGGTGATGTGGCGGTCCTTAAGCCACTTGATCAGGTCGTCCGCGTTGTCGACCTTGTCTTCCTTCTCGTTGCCCATTGCCATGGGACACCACTCTTTCCTTGTCCGCGTTCGCGGCTGCTGCGTCGCGCACCGCGTCTCCAAAGGCCCGGAACAGCTTTTGCGATACCGGGTTCTCCCAATATTTCCATTCAGGGTGCCACTGTACGCCGAGGGCAAAGCCCTTCGCATCGCGCACCTCCGCGGCCTCGATCGTGCCGTCGGCAGCCCGGCCCTGAGCGATGAGCCTGTCCGCGAGGCGTGCGATGCCCTGCCCGTGCAGCGAGTTTACCTCAATCGTCCGTGTACCGAGCAGACTTTCGAAGATGCTGCCCGTTTCCAGCATCACGGCATGGGCGGGCCCATACTGCACGTCGAGCGGATCATCCTTGTTTTCGCGATGGTCGAAACGCGGCTCGTAGCCGGGGTCCGACGGAGCTTCGTGGATGTGCTGATGAAGCGTACCGCCATAGGCGACGTTCAATTCCTGAAAGCCACGGCAGACAGCGAAAAGCGGTACCGCACGGTCCACACAGGCGCGAATGAGCTTGAGCGTAAGTGCATCGCGCTGGCGGTCGATCAACACGCCTTCGCGGGGTGCCGTGCCATCATATTCGTCGGGATGCACGTTCGAATGGGAACCGGGCAGGAAAATGCCGTCGCAAAGATCGAAAATTTCCGCGAGGTGGTCTCGCGCTTCGTCGAAGGGTTCGCGCGGCACGGGCAAAAGGATGGGCTGGCACTCGGCACAGCCATCAACCGCCGCGATGTATTTCTCGCCCACCGCATGGAAAGGATGCGGTCCCAGCATTTTTACGTCGCAGGGGATGCCGACAACGGGGCGCCGGCCTGATGTTCTGGTCATGCTGGTTCACAAATACCACGCCGCCCCCGTCTCGGGTCAAGACGGGGTACGACGCTGGAAAACTGTTGTGTCGAGGATAATAGACGCCGCGCCCGGACGCCAGCCGAAGCAGCGGTCAGCGCGGACCGCCAATTTCCGGGCGCTGATCGTCGCGCAGGAAGAAAAGCGAATTGTCGGCGCGAATGCCGGTCTCGACATTGCGCAGTGCCACCGTCGTCTGCAGGCCCTGCACGTCCGTGACGACCCATTGACGGAGCTGCATCTTGGGCCGGTCGAAGATCAGCGTGATCTGGCCCGGGGCTTCGCCCGAACGGTCGGCCAGCGTGATAAGGAGCGAGCCGGGCTGCTCCTCGACGTTGAGAATGCGGGCTTCGTCCCGAAGGTTCACATTTTCCGCCAGAATGAGGCTCAGCGGGGTCGATGCCATGGGATATCGCTGGGCGGCAGCGGAGCTGTCCTTGATGGCGACCCAGGTGCCATCCGCCACGACCAGAAGGTTTTCCGGCGGCGCATATTCGAAGCGGAGCCTGCCCGGGCGGCGCAGATAGAACCTGCCTTCCGCCACAGACCCGTCCGGACCCACCTGCAGGAAATCGCCCTGCAGGTTCTCCAGCGAGGTGAGATAGGCGCTCGCTTCATCGAGGGCCCATCCGTCTTCCTCGCTGAGCGACGCCTCCGGTGTCGTGGCAGCCGAGGCCGCCATGCCGTCTGCCGTCTCGGCCAGTGCCTTGCTGCCGCCTGCGGTCAGGAAAGCAACAAAAAGCAGGGCCAGCCCAACAAGCGCCGCGGCGAACAGCATGCGCTGCCGGTAGCGGTGGTTTTGTTCCAAATCTCTCATGGGAGAAATCATGGCTGCCCTTTGTGGCGAAATATGGAGCCCTGGAGGGCGTTTTGGCGGCATGCGGTTAGCGCCAGGTTAATGCCGGAAACCCGCGAGCTTCAGTGGTCACCCACAAGAACTTCGCGTTTTCCCTGATGGTTCGGGGGGCTTACGACGCCTTGTTCCTCCATCAGTTCAATCAATCTCGCGGCCCGGTTGTAGCCGATCTGGAGGCGGCGCTGGATGTAGCTCGTCGATGCGCGTTTGTCGCGGGCGACGATAGCCACCGCCTTGTCATAGAGGTCGTCGCCCGATCCCGCCCCGCCGTCGAGCGAAAAGGGATCGTCTCCCTGCTCTTCCTCGGCGGTGATCGCTTCGAGATATTCCGGTACACCCTGCTTCTTCAGGAAGGTCACGACCTTCTCGACCTCTTCGTCCGAAACGAAGGGGCCATGCACGCGGCGGATGCGGCCGCCGCCCGCCATGTAGAGCATGTCGCCCTGACCGAGAAGCTGCTCGGCACCCTGCTCGCCCAGAATGGTGCGGCTGTCGATCTTCGATGTGACCTGAAAGGAAATGCGGGTCGGGAAGTTCGCCTTGATCGTGCCGGTGATGACGTCGACGCTCGGACGCTGCGTCGCGGTGATGATATGGATACCTGCGGCACGCGCCATCTGCGCGAGACGCTGCACGGCGGCTTCGATTTCCTTGCCCGCTACCATCATCAGGTCCGCCATTTCGTCGACAATGACCACGATGAAGGGCATGGGCGAAAGGTCCATCTCCTCTTCCTCGTAGATGGCCTGGCCGGTTTCCTTGTCGAAGCCGGTCTGGACCGTGCGCACAAGCACTTCGCCGCGCTCATTCGCCTCGGTGACGCGTGTATTGTACCCGTCAATATTCCGCACACCGACTTTCGACATCTTGCGGTAGCGGTCTTCCATTTCCTTCACGACCCATTTGAGTGCCACCACGGCCTTTTTCGGCTCCGTCACGACGGGGGAAAGAAGGTGGGGGATGCCGTCATAGACGCTGAGTTCCAGCATCTTCGGGTCGATCATGATGAGCTTGCACTGCTCAGGCGACAGCCGGTAAAGGATCGACAGGATCATCGTGTTGATGCCGACCGATTTACCCGAGCCGGTCGTGCCCGCGATCAGGAGATGCGGCATGCGTGCGAGATCGGAGAGTACGGGTTCGCCGCCGATATTCTTGCCAAGGGCAAGCGAGAGCTTTGAGTTCGAGTTCTCGTATTCCTGCGTTTCGAACAGTTCGCGCAGATAAACCATTTCGCGGCGCGCATTCGGCAGTTCGATGCCGATGGCGTTACGCCCGGGCACCACGGCGACGCGCGCCGAGACGGCACTCATCGAGCGCGCGATATCGTCGGCGAGCGAGATCACGCGCGAGGATTTGATGCCCGGCGCGGGTTCGAGTTCGTAGAGCGTCACGACAGGGCCTGGCCGCACGGAAATGATCTCGCCGCGAATGCCAAAATCATCGAGGACGGATTCGAGGAGCCGCGCATTTTGCTGCAACGCCTCATCGGTCAGATGTGTGGCAACGCTCGATGCTTTTGGCCTTGTGAGCAGGCTCAAGGGCGGCAATTGATAATCGCCTGCCGGTTCGAGCGGAAGTTTGGGTTGTGCCTCGCGTGCGGCACGGGTGGAGGGCTTTGTCGGTTTTCCGATGCTGCGATTCACACGCGGTGCGGGTTTGTCGGCCCATGTGGGTTCGATGCGTTCCTCTTTTTCGGTGCGCGTCTCGCGGCGGCGGGTGCGGCGTTCGGATGTGCTTTCCTTCTTCGCGCGACGGCCGAATTCGCCGCTGCTTCCCTGACGGGCTGCTTCAATTTCTTCGGCCGAGAGGGGCGCATGATCGCCGCGGCGCAGAAGGCGGTCCGTCATATCGCTGACACGGTCGCTGATCGTCCATATGGCGATCCGCAGGCGGCTTGGCTCGACGTCGGGCCTGCGCGGGCGGGATACCTCTTCCTCGCGGGTGTCACCGCGGCGGCGCGACTTTGCCCCGCCCGTATAGCGGCGTTCCTCGACCTCTTCTTCTTCGCCGCCGCGCAGATTGCGGAGGCGCTCTGCGGCGTTGCGCAGATCGGCAATCGAGGTATCGGTCGCAAAGAGGGTCAGGAAAAAAGCGAGGGGGAGAACGATGAGCGCCGTCAGCGTATAGGCAGCGTTTTCCCCCGCGAAGGGTGCAAAAACGCTCAAGCCAAGTGCTGCGAGCGCCTGGCCCAGGATGCCGCCGAGGCCAAGCGTGAGCGGCCAGAAGGTGAAGCGAGGCAACGCACCGAGGAAGGCAGCGGCGGCAAGCGTTGCCGCGAGCCAGGCGGCGACGCGGAAGACGATGTGGGAAGACACCTTGTGCGAGAAGGCGCGCACACCCCAGACAAGTGGCGGCACGAGCAGCAGGATCGAGGCGAGGCCGAGCGTTTGCAGGAGAACGTCGGCCACATAGGCGCCGGGAAGGCCCATCCAGTTTTCCGGCGCGCGCGTGGTTGCATTGTTGAGACTCGGGTCGTCGATGGACCAGCTCATCACCGCGAGCAGGCCGAAGCCCGACAGCAGCATCAGAACGACCCCCGCCCCTTCCATGATGCGGCGCAGAAGGAAGTCGTTCACTGCCGGCGGCAGATAGCTCAGTGGGTTGACGAGCCACCGTCTCACGCGCTGATCCCTCCGATTACCCCGTGGGGTCGGCTGCTTCCGCGAAGCAGCTCCGGACTTCGTCGTTGCCGTTTTCTTCTTGCGCGCGGTCTTGGTGGACTTCGACCGGCCTTCCTTGGTGGAGGAACCGATCACAGAACCTCCGCCATGCGCGCAAGGGCTTCTTCGGTTTCGCTTTCGCCATCGACAAGCGCAACGCGAATATAGGCCTTGCCGGGATTGCCTCCCGGTCCATAAGGCGAATCTTCGCGCGAGAGATAGGCTCCCGGCAACACTTTCACACCGGCTTTTGCCCAAAGCTCGCGCGCGGCTGCTTCGCCATCGCCAACATCTAGCCAGAGAAAAAAGCCCCCCGGCGGTCTGTAGAAGCCGGAACGGTTGCCGAATACGCGCTCGGCCGCATCGATTTTCGCGCGGTAGAGGTCGCGATTTGCGCTCGCGTGTGCGTCATCGTTCCAGCATGCGGCCGCCGCGGCCATCAGGGGCAGCGGCACCTGGGGTGCTGCGATGTTACGAAATCCGCGGAAGCGCTGCATCAAGGCGCGCTCGCCAGCGCAAAAGCCCGAGCGCAGGCCCGGCAGGCTGGAGCGCTTGGAGAGCGAGTGAAAGACGATGATGTTTGCGAAAGGATCGCTCGTGCCGCCCTTCTCGCCTTCCCCTTCGTCTTCAAGGGCAAGCGCGGCTTCAAGTGCACCGGCAGGGGCTTCGCGGTCATAGATGTCGGCATAGCATTCGTCGATCGCGAGCGTGATGTCGTGACGTCGTGCCAGCACGATCAGGCGCTTGAGATAGTCCATGTCTGCGACCGCCCCTTGCGGGTTTGCCGGGCTGCAGAAATAGATCATGGCCGTGCGGGCGAGGAGTTCATCCGGCAGGGCCTCGAAGTCGGGCATGAAGCCTGTTTCGCGTGTGGCGGCGATGTAGACCGGCTCGGCGCCCGCCGCCAGCGCCGCGGCCGCATAACATTGATAGAAGGGATTCGGCATCAGGATCGCAGGCCGTTTTCCGGCCTTTTCGGTGGGGGTGGCAATCTGGGCGATGTTGAAGAGCGCCTCGCGGGTGCCGTTCACCGGCAGGATCTGCGTCTCGGGATCAAGCGCGCGTCCCTTTCCGACGGCCTCTTCAATGCCATAGCGGCGGCCAAGCCAGCCTGCGGCAGCATCCCGAAAGCCGGGCGTACCGATAATCGGCGGATATTTCCCGAAAAGCGCGGAATTCCGGGAAATCTCTTCCATTACGAAGTCTGGAAAGGGGTGCTGCGGTTCGCCCAGCGACATGACGAGCGGCGGCTTGCCGGGCTCGATACCCTCGATCAGCGCGTTCAGGCGCGGAAAGGGGCTGTCCGGCAGGCTATCGAAGCGTGAAGAAGGGCTCGCCGTCATGAGAATCGCGCAATGTCCTGTGGCGCATCGGACCCGCCATACAAGATGCGGGGCCGGGATAAGCGGAACGGCGCGATCTTAGCTTCCGGGGGCGGGCCGGTCCAGTCACGTGAACCGCCCCGCCCAGTGGAAAAAGCTGTGGAATTCCCGCACCTTATCCACAGACTCGCAAGCAGCCACTCAACGGAAACTTAAAAGTGGCTGCGGGGGCACCGGTTTCTTTTCAGCGTGGCGGGATATCCGCCTCCGGGTTCGCGCCGATCCTGTGGATGGAAAGGTCGGCGCCGCGATGCTCTTCCTCCTGGCTGAGGCGAATGCCGATCGTGGCCTTGAGAATGGCGTAGAGCGCGAGGCCTGCAAGACCTGCATAGAGTGCGCCTCCCAGCGATCCGGCAAGTTGGCTGAGGAAGCTCACGCCGCCCAATCCGCCCAGTTCGGTAAGGCCGAAAATTCCCGCCGCGATGCCGCCCCAGAGGCCGCAAAGCCCGTGGAGGGGCCAGACGCCGAGAACATCGTCAATCTTGAAGCGGCGCTGACAGGCCTCGAACATGACGACAAAGAGCGCCCCGGCGATACCGCCGACGACGAGCGAGCCGAGCGGATGCATGACGTCCGAGCCGGCGCAGACGGCGACAAGGCCGGCCAAAGCGCCGTTATGGATGAAGCCTGGGTCGTTCCGGCCGACGACGAGCGACATCAGGATGCCGCCCACCATCGCGAGGAGCGAATTGAGGGCCACAAGGCCGGAGACGCTTTCAAGCGACTGGGCCGACATCACGTTGAAGCCGAACCAGCCGACACAGAGCAGCCAGGAGCCGAGCGCGAGCCAGGGGATCGACGAGGGCGGAAAACCGACGAGATTGCCGTCCCTGGTATAGCGGCCACGGCGCTGGCCAAGCATCACGACCGCGCCGAGGGCAAGCCAGCCACCGACGGCATGAACGACGATCGAGCCGGCGAAATCGTGGAAAGGCGCGCCGAAAGCGTTTTCGAGGCTGTCCTGCAGGCCGAAGTTTCCGTTCCAAACGAGACCTTCGAAGAAGGGGTAGACGAGGCCGACGATGATCGCCGTCGCCATGGCCTGCGGCCAGAAGCGGGCGCGTTCGGCAATGCCGCCGGAAATGATCGCGGGGATCGCTGCGGCGAAAGTCAGGAGGAAGAAGAATTTTACGAGCGATGCGCCCTGCGGCGCAAAGCTTGCGCCTGCCGCCGCCGCGTCGCCGTTCAGCACGGCAGCGGAGAAGAAGAAGCCCACGCCATAGGCGACTGCATAGCCGACAAAGAAATAGGCGATGGTCGAGACGGCAAAATCCGCGAGAATCTTTACCAGCGCATTCACCTGGTTCTTGTGACGCACGGTGCCTACTTCGAGGAAGGCGAAGCCCGAATGCATCGCGAAGACGAGGATGGCGCCCATGAGAAGAAAAAATACATCGGCACCCGCGCCCGGCACGACGCCAGCGGATTCAATCGCATCCATGAAGAGGTCTCCCTTTCGTTGCCACCATGTATCCCGCCGGCCGTTTGTCGGTCTGTTCCGGGTATGCCTGCCGCTTTTTCACCCTGCCGGTTTCCGGTTTCGGGTGCGCGGCCTGGTTATTCAGCGAACTGCACAATCAATATGCATGCC
This sequence comes from Parvibaculum sp., assembly GCA_002694985.1. Taxonomy (GTDB): domain Bacteria; phylum Pseudomonadota; class Alphaproteobacteria; order Parvibaculales; family Parvibaculaceae; genus Parvibaculum. The sequence goes on from NZNS01000011.1 coordinate 160,350, forward strand.
ATTCGGCGGACGCTCGCCATGATGCGAGGGATCAGGGAATTAGCTCGATCCTGTGAAGTCGAAAAAAGTAGCGCCCCGGAATTATGCCTATCGTTTGACCCCTGTTCCGAGGCAAACGGATTAATTGTTATGCAAAGCGGAGGCGGATGGCGGGCGAAGGTGACGTGCTGGAAAACCCCGCAAAAAAAGAGCCCGCGGAAGGGGGATCCGCGGGCTCCAGGTGCGCTGTAAATGCCCGGACATGGTGGCAAGGGCATTACGGCTGCGGGGAGGAGCGGGACCCGAGAGCCCCGCTCCGAGAGATGCGTATTAGCTGGCGGTGAACTCCGGATAGGCTTCGACGCCGATTTCGGCCTTGTCGAGACCGAGCATCTCCTCCTCTTCGGAGCAGCGGATGCCGATCGTGAAGCGGAGGGCCAGCCAGAGCACGAGGCTCGTCACGGCGACGAAGATGCCGATGGAGATCACGCCCGTCGCCTGGACGGCGAAGGAGGTGTCGCCATTGGTCAGCGGAACCGCCATCGTGCCCCAGATGCCGCAGAAAAGGTGGACCGGGATCGCACCCACCACGTCATCGATGCGGAGCTTGTCGAGGAGCGGAACCGTAAGCACCACGATCACGCCGCCGAGGGCGCCGATGACGAGTGCCCAGCCGAGGGTCGGCGCAAGCGGTTCAGCCGTGATCGACACAAGGCCTGCCAGAGCGCCGTTCAGCGCCATGGTGATGTCGACCTTCTTGTAGAGAAGCTGCGTGAGCAGCATCGCCGCGACCACGCCGCCAGCGGCAGCCATGTTCGTGTTGATGAAGATCGTCGAGACCGCGTTCGCATCGGCAATCGTGCCGAGAGCGAGCTGGGAGGCGCCGTTGAAGCCGAACCAGCCGAGCCACAGGATGAACGTGCCGAGCGTTGCAAGCGGCATGGAAGAACCCGGAATCGGGCTGACGCCGCCACCCTTCACATATTTGCCGATACGCGGGCCGAGGATGAGCGCGCCCATCAGAGCGGCCCAGCCACCCGTCGAATGCACGATCGTCGAACCGGCGAAGTCGGAGAAGCCCATCTCGCTGAGCCAGCCGCCGCCCCACTGCCAGGCGCCCTGGATCGGGTAGATAAAGCCCGTCAGGATGACCGTGAAGAGGAGGAACGGCCAGAGCTTGATGCGCTCGGCAAGCGTACCCGAAACGATCGACGCGGCGGTTGCCACGAAGACCACCTGGAAGAACCAGTCCGAGGCAGAGGCGTAGCCCGTGCCGTCAGCTGCGGCGCCGGCCGAGTCATCGACACCCCACAGCGAAATGCTGCCGAAGTAGCCGCCGTCTACACCGGCATACATCAGGTTGTAGCCGATCAGGTAGTACATGATAGTGGCAATGGCGAAGAGCGAGATGTTCTTCGTGCACTGCATTGCGACGTTCTTGGAGCGGACAAGGCCCGCTTCAAGCATGGCAAAGCCGGCTGCCATCCACATGACGAGGAACCCGCCGATGAGGAACAGCAGCGTATTGAAAATGTAGGCCGTTTCCGGCGCACTCAGCGTAAACGCTTCTTCAGCTTCCTGCGCAAAGGCAGGTGCCGACATGGCCAGTACGGCGAGTCCCGCCATCCCCGCCATCTTTGTGTATCGTCCAGTCTTGCTCATCGTTCCTCTTTCGTTAGAGGGTTGTCTTCCCCCAAATATGAAAATCCTTAGTCCGTATCAGGACTAAAGTGCCTCTGCGTCCGTTTCGCCGGTGCGGATGCGCAACACCTGCTCGACGGAGGTCACAAAGACCTTGCCGTCGCCGATCTGGCCGGTCTTGGCAGCACCGCTGATTGCGGAGACAACGCTATCGGCCTGGTCTGTCGCTACGACCACTTCAATCTTGAGCTTTGGCAGGAAGTTCACGGCGTATTCCGCGCCGCGATAGATTTCGGTCTGACCTTTCTGACGTCCGTAGCCTTTCACTTCGGTCACGGTCAGGCCCTGGACGCCGATCGCCGTGAGGGCTTCTCGGACTTCGTCCAGCTTGAATGGCTTTATGATTGCCATAACGAGCTTCATATGAGTGTCCTCTTTAATCTGCCGTCGGAATGGCCTCGTGCCGCCGACGTTTGTCCGCCCGGTCCCGACATCGCCCCTCGAAATGAGGCGGGCGTCCAAGCTCAGGCGTCAGCTTACAATCAAGAACCGTGCCGCGGGTAAGTGGTGACGATGCGGCAATGAATCTCGCGGAATCCGGCGGCTTTGCGGCAGATATTGTGGTGGCGTCTGCAACCATGCGGAGAGCCTGCCCTGAAAGGTTGCCTTATATTGCACAAACTCTGTGCAACAACTTTCTCAGTAATCAGTCTGCGGAATATTGGGCAAGGTAACTCCGCCTGCTCACGCATTCCCGTTGCGAGGTTCGGGCCTGTTTCGGGGGGCGGATCGGGTGACAGCCATCCGGGCGCCCGCATCGAGATGCCGCCCTCCACTCCCTCGCCTATCCTGCTGCGCGTGAAGCTGGACACGGCACAGGAGGTGTCTATCCAGTGGCGGAGGGCGGCAAATACCGCACAAAAGCCTGTTTTTTTCGCGCCATAAGCAAACTGCCTATAATTTGGGCATCTTGTTTATGGTGAGCAGTGCTGCATCAGGCGTGCTCCAAACGGGCGGTTCCTGCGGGCGCGCGCGCGGAGAAGTGGTGGGTTTCCTGGGCTGGGCACATCGGATACTCTTGTTAAAAAGGCGGAGTTTGGCTCCGCAAAATAGAGGCGCCTCGCGCGCATTCGAGAGGGACGGGGAGGTCCATGGCGGAAATGGCAAGGAAGTGGCCTGTGGCAGTCAATGCTGCAGCGGGTCTGGTGCTGGCCGGTTTCATCGGCTGGCAGTTTATCGGCGGGGAAATGGAGGAGGCTCCGTCCTCTGCTGAAGCCCCGCCCGCAGAGAGCCAGCAGGCCGATGCGGAAACCGCTGCACTGCCGGTTCCCGCGCCCGCAGGCAAAGCGGAAGGTGCGGCGGGCGTGGATAGCGAGCGTATCGCCAATGCGGATGCCGAGCCCGGCAACTGGCTTGCGCATGGGCGGACCTATAGCGAGCAGCGCTATTCACCGCTCGACCAGATCACCCCCGACAATATCGATCAGCTTTCGCTTGCATGGTCGCTCGATACCGATACGACTCGCGGCCTTGAGGCCACGCCCATCGTGGTCGACGGCACAATGTACATGTCGCTCAGCTGGGGCATCACCATCGCGGTCGATGCGAAGACGGGCGAGGAGCTGTGGCGCTTTGATCCTGAAGTGCCGGGCGAATGGGGCCGCTACGGCTGCTGCGACGTCGTCAATCGCGGCGTTGCCGTCTGGAAGGGCCGTGTTTATGTCGCGAGCTTCGATGGCCGTCTCTTCGCGCTCGACGCAAATGACGGGTCAGTTGTCTGGGAAGTGAATACGATCCCCGGGCCGCCCTATACGATCACCGGCGCACCGCGCGTTTTCGGCGACAAGGTCGTCATCGGCAATGGCGGCGCGGAATATGGTGTGCGCGGATACATCACCGCCTATGACACGGAAACGGGCGAACAGGTCTGGCGCTTCTACACGGTGCCGGGCGATCCTGAGAAGCCGGTCGAAAACCCGGAACTCGAAGCCGCGATACCGACCTGGAAGGGTGGCGAGTGGTGGAAGATCGGCGGCGGCGGTACGGCGTGGGACGCGATGGTCTATGACCCCGAACTGAACACGCTTTATGTCGGCACCGGTAATGGTTCGCCCTGGACGCGCGAAATCCGCTCGCCCGGCGGTGGTGACAATCTCTATCTTTCGTCGATCCTCGCGCTTGATGCCGATACGGGCCGCATGAAGTGGTATTACCAGGTGACGCCCGGCGACAACTGGGACTACACCGCAACGCAGCCGCTCATGCTTGCCGAACTCGAATTCGATGGCGAGCCGCGCAAGGTCATCATGCAGGCGCCGAAGAACGGCTTCTTCTATGTGATCGACCGAGAAACGGGAGAGCTGCTTTCGGCGGATCCGTTCTCGACCGTGACATGGGCAAGTCACGTCGATCTCGAAACCGGCCGTCCGGTCGAAACGGGCGACGGCGACTATGGCGACCGCACAGCTTTCGTGCTGCCTTCTGCCAATGGTGCGCATAACTGGCATCCGATGGCCTATAGCCCGCAGACGGGCCTCGTCTATCTGCCGACACAGGATATTGCCGGCGTTTATTCGCTCAGCGAACAGTGGAAGACGGAAAAAACCTTCACGCCGAAAGAGAACTGGTGGAACACCGGCATCGACTGGACCGATTATATCGACGCGATCAACGCGTTGCCGGAGCTGCCGATGCAGAAAGGTTATCTCAAGGCCTGGGATCCGAAGACCGGCGAAGCGAAGTGGCAGGTTGAATATCCCGCGCCGCTCAATGGCGGTGTGCTGGCGACGGCGGGCAATCTCGTCTTCCAGGGGACAGCCGACGGCTATCTCTATGCCTACAAGGCCGATACCGGCGAACAGGTCTGGGCCCAGCATATCCAGACCGGCATCGTTGCGCCGCCCATCACCTATACGGTCGATGGCGAGCAATATATTGCGGTGCTTGCGGGTTGGGGCGGCGTCAACATTGCCTCGGGCGATGCGCGTACTTCTGCCGCGGCGAAATATGGCAATCAGGGCCGGCTGCTTTCCTTCAAGATCGGAGGCGGGGGTGAGTTGCCCCAGCTTGCGATGCTTGACCAGTCGATCCCGGAATGGCCGCCGCTTACGGCATCGGAAGAAACCGTGCGTCAGGGCGAGATCGCCTATTCGACCTATTGCATGCTCTGCCACGGCGCGCTGGCCGTGTCGCCGGGTGTCACGCCCGATCTTCGCCGCATGGGCGAAAGCACACGCGAACACATACAGGACATCGTGCGCGGCGGTATTTTTTCGGACAATGGCATGGCGAGCTTCGCCGACCATCTGTCGGAGGAAGATGTCGACGCGATCCTATCCTATGTGCAAAAGCGCGCACTTGAGGATCGGGCCCGGCAGCAGCCGGTCAACTGACCCTCGCCTCCCGAAAGACAAGGCCCCGGAGAGAAATCTCCGGGGCCTTTTTCGTTGAATGCCGTCAGTGCAGGGCGCGTTCGATGGCAAGCCCGAGGGAAAGGAGTTTTTCCTCCGTATAGGGAGCGGATTGCAGCATCAGCCCGATGGGCAGTCCGTTGTCGTCCCGGCCGCAGGGCAGCGAAATGGCGGTGAGACCAAGCTGGTTGCCGATGGTGGTATTGCGCAGCGCCATGCGGTTTGCCCGGCCATAGGCATCTCCGCCCGGTTCGAGCTCGGCGATGGGCGGTGGCGCAATGGCGACGGAGGGCATGAGGACGGCATCGACGCCGGCCGTTGCCGTCAGATAGCGCGCCGTGATCTCCCTGCGGCTCAAATCGGCGCGCAGAAGGTCGCCCGCCATCAGTTTCTCGCCTGCCATCACGCGTTCGAAGACGGGGCGGTAGATCAGTTCCTCGTTTTTGCGAAGCACCTGTCCCCATTGCGCATAGGCCTCTGCGACGAGACGGCTCGCCTTCGGGTTCCATGCAAGTGCATGTATCTCATCAAGCTCGGGCAGGGCATGTTCGACGATCTTCACGCCCGCGCGCACAAGGCGGCGGATTGCGGCATCGAGTGCGCTCGCGATCTGCGGTTCGACTTCCGACCAGCCGATGCCTCCCGGCAGCCAGAGCGTGACGCGGTCGAGGCTGGCGGGCACGACCGGCCTTGCCTGCTTGCCTTCGAGAAGAGCGAGGAGGGCGCTTGCGTCCTGCACGTCCTTTGCCAGCGGCCCCACCGTGTCGAAGCTGGGCGAGAGTGGCACGGTGCCGCTCAGCGGCAGGCGCCCAGCCGTCGTCTTGAGGCCGACAAGCCCGTTCCAGGCGGCGGGAATGCGCACCGAGCCGCCCGTATCCGTGCCGATGGCGCCTGCCGCCAGCCCGCTTGCAACCGAAACGCCCGCGCCCGCCGAGGAGCCGCCCGGCACGCGTTCGATCTTGCTGTCATGGGGATTTGCGGGTGTGCCGAATTTCGGATTGATGCCGAGGCCCGAAAAAGCGAACTCGGTCATGGTGGTCTTGCCGAGGCAGACCGCGCCTGCCCTTGTTGCGCGTGCGAGGACTTCGGCGTCATGCGCGGGAATACGGGTTTTCAGCGCAAGCGAGCCGCCCGCCGTTGCCTCGTTCGCAACGTCGAACAGGTCTTTCCAGGAGAGCGGTACGCCGTCCAGCGCATGGCGGCGGAGGCCGCGTTCTGCCCGTCCGGCCGCCGCCTCGGCTTCCGCGCGGGCGCGTCTTTCAAGTAGGCGCACATAAATGCGTTTGTCGGGGTCGTTGAGCGCGGCGCGCTCCAGAAAATCCTCCGCGACCTCGCGCGGATCGGCCTTGCCTTCCTCGAAGGCGCGGCCCAGCGCGAGCGCGGTCATATCGGCGAAACTCATGGCTCTCTCCCTGCCCGAAGGCGGATCTGGGTCCGGGCGGAGACTAGGACTGCGCGGCGCCTGCGTCCATCCGGCGCTTGCCTTCGCCCGCCTTACAGACGATCTTGGTTTCCATGACAGACAAGCCGGATAGCGACATTCTCATCGTCGGCGGCGGGCTCGCGGGGCTTCCCCTCGCGCTTGCCTGTGCGCAGGGCGGCCTCACCGTCACCGTGGTCGATGCGCTCGACCCCGCAACCGCGACAGATGCCAAGTTCGATGGCCGCGTATCCGCCATCGCGCTTGCCTCTTGCCGCATGTTCGACCGTCTCGGCGTCACGCAGCATCTGAAAGGCCAGATGCAGCCGATCAACGACATCATGGTGTCGGACGGCCGCGTGCGAGAAGGAGCCTCTCCCTTCTTCCTTCATTTTGATCACAAGGAAATCGGCGACGAACCGCTCGGTAACCTGATCGAGAACCGGCATATCCGCATCGCCCTGCAAAAGGCAGTGAAGGCGGAGCCGCTTGTGCGGCTTCTCGCGCCGCATAGCGTGAAACATGTCGATTACGGGTCGCAGGTAACGGCGACCCTCGGCAATGGCGAAAAGGTGACGGCACGGCTTTGCTTCGCGGTGGATGGGCGCGGATCGCCCACGCGCGAAGCGGCGGGCATCAAGACCGTGGGCTGGGACTATGGCCAGACCGGCATCGTTTGCACGGTCGAGCACGATCTTCCGCATGAAGGCGTGGCGCAGGAATATTTCCTGCCCGGCGGTCCCTTCGCGATCCTGCCGATGGTCGGCAACCGTTCATCGCTGGTCTGGACGGAAAGGACGGCGGATGCGAAGGCGATCCTCGCGCTCGACGATGCGGCCTTTACCGAGGAAATGCAGGCGCGCTTTGGCAATTATCTCGGAAATTGCGCGCCCACGGGGCCGCGCTGGTCCTATCCGCTGACGCTGCAACTCGCGCGCGATTATGTGCGCCCGCGCCTCGCGCTGGTCGGCGATGCGGCGCATGGCATTCACCCCATCGCGGGGCAGGGGCTCAATCTCGGGCTTCGCGATGTGGCGGCGGCGGCGGAAGTCATTGTCGATGCTGCGCGGCTTGGCCTCGATATCGGTTCGCTCGATGTGCTGGAGCGCTATCAGCGCTGGCGGCGTTTCGACAATGTGGCGCTGTCGCTGCTGATGGACGGGCTCAACCGTCTCTTCTCGAACGATATCGGGCCGGTGCGCCTCGCGCGCGATCTTGGCCTCGGCATCGTTTCGCAAATCGGGCCTGCGCGCCGTTTCTTCATGCGCCATGCGGGTGGTGTCGTCGGCGACCTGCCGCGGTTGCTCAGAGGCGAAGCGGTCTGAGCTGATCCCGGCTCATTCTCTGCTCAGGCCCTCGCGTTCCAGTGCGGTGATGTAATCCGTCCAGATCTTGTCGCTGTCCGTGCCCAGCCGGTGGAGCGTTTCCCAGGTATAGAGCCCGGTGTCATGGCCATCGTCGAAGACGATGCGCAGCGCATAATTGCCGACCGGCTCGACCGTGGTGATCGCGACATTGGCCTTTCCGGGCACGGTCTTCTTCTGGCCGGTGCCGTGGCCTTGCACCTCGGCCGAAGGGCTTTCGACGCGCAGCAATTCGGCGGGCAGACGAAATTTCGTGCCATCGTCGAAATCGACTTCGAGGATGCGCTCCTTGCGCTTCAGGCGAATATCGGAGGGCCAGGGTGCGGCGGCTTTCATTGCCTTTACTCGTCGTCGAGCGAGCGGGCTTCATCCGTCAGCATGATCGGAATGCCATCGCGGATCGGGAAGGCGAGGCGGGCCTTGTCGGATATGAGTTCCTGCCGCTCGCGGTCATAGCGCAGCGTCGTCTTGGTGACCGGACAGACAAGAATTTCCAAAAGCTTCGGGTCCACTTCAACTTTCGGTGCGCGCGCGCTTTCCTGCATTTCCGTCATCGTCTTCTCTCGTCTTTCCGCCGCGCTACTGCACGGTCGTGTCGTTGGGGGAAAGTTCCTGAAGCGCCTTTTCGGTCAGCGCGATCAGCATCTGGTTACGGTCTTCAAGCGTCTTTGCTTCAAGCAGCGCCTGTTTCTCGCGCGGTCCGTAAGGACTGATGGTGCAGAGCGAGTTCACCAGCGTCTCGTTGGAGGAAAGCCTTATCGCGCGCCAGTCGGCCTGCAATTCATGGGTTTCGAGATATTCCTTCAGGATTTCGAGCAGCCGTTCGCGGCTCACCTTGTCCTGGCCGTGCCCGGCGATGAGGTCGTCGGCAAATTCGCTCCAGTCCACTTCGCATTGCCGGTAGGGCGTCAGGGTGGCGAGTTCGCTCTTGATGCGAAAGCGCGCAATCCCCGTCAGCGTGATGACCATGCGGCCGTCACCCGTCTCCGCGAAGGAGGTGATGCGGCCTGCGCAGCCAATGGCGCAGAGCGGGGGCTTCTTGTCCGGTATTTGCGATGCGAGGATTGCTTCTTCGCCATCGGGCTGCACCATGCCGATGATACGGTCGCCGCGCAGGGCATCGTCTATCATCTGCAGGTAGCGCGGCTCGAATATGTTGAGCGGCAATTGCCCGCGGGGCAGCAATATCGCACCGGCGAGCGGAAAGACAGGGATGGTCCCCGGCAGATCCGCTATGTCGCGATATTGATCCGTGAGCGTCATGTCGTCCTTTGCGTCAGCTGAAGAGGATGGAGGAAAGACGGCGGCGGCCGCTCAGTGTCGCCTCGTGTTTCGGACCATAGGCCTCGAAGAACTCGACAAGCTGCTTGCGCGCCGCCTCGTCGTTCCAGTTGCGGTCGTACTCGACGATCATGAGGAGTTCGTCCACCGCACCTTCCTTGTCGCCGCGCGCATTGAGCGCCAGCGCAAGATCGAAACGGGCCTGATGGTCCTTCGGATTCTTTTCCAGCCTTGCCCTCAATTCCCCGATATCGCCGAGATCGTCGGCCTTCTCGGCAAGCGAAAGAGCGGCTTCCGCAGCAGTGAATTCAGGGTCGTTGCGTCCGTCCGGGCGAACGAGCGAAAGTGTCTGGCGCGCGCGCTCCAGGTCGCCGGTATCGATATAGCAGCGCGCAAGACCGCCCACCGCTGCCGGATGTCCGGGTTCTTCCTGTGCGGCCTGCGCAAAGGCCTGCGCCGCACGCGAAAGGTCGCCCGCCTCATAGGCCTCGCGGCCCAGGCCGATCATTTCCTCGGCGGGCGAGGGGCCGATATTGCCTGCAAGGCTCTCGATGAAGGCCTTGATCTGGCTTTCGGGCAGTGCACCCATGAAGCCATCGACCGGCTGGCCATTCTTGAAGGCATAGACCGCGGGGATCGACTGGATGCGAAGTTGCTGCGCGACGGCAGGATGATCGTCGATGTTCATCTTCACGAGCTTCACCGCGCCGCGCGCCGCCTTTACTGCGCTTTCCAGCACGGGTGTCAGCTGCTTGCAGGGGCCGCACCAGGGGGCCCAGAAATCGACAAGCACGGGAACCTCGCGCGAGGCCTCGATCACGTCACGCGTGAAGGTCTGCGTCGTCGTATCCACAATCAGGCCGTCGGTGGCCGGGGCGTCTGGTGAGTTTCCGATGATCGGTTCCATGATTGTCGTCTCGGGCTTTCTTTCTGGGGAGCCGGGTCTTCTGGCTGGCCGGGCGGAACCCGTCGCATCCTGCTCCATAAGATGGAGTGGCTGTGTTGGGAAACAATGGTTTAGCGGCCCGGGCCCGCGCCGCGCAAGCGCCGCTATTCGCCCGCCGCCTCGACGAGATCGAGAATCAGCGGCTCATGGCCGGTTTTCCGCAGGAAACTCAGGAAATCGGCGCGGGAAAGGCCGGTGGTCGCCGTATTTTCCAGCGGGTGATAATGGAGCCGTTCATGCTCCAGCATCGGCGCATCCAGCACAACCGTCACTCGTCCCTCATGGTCATTGAGAAGGGCAAAGGGCGTCACGGAGCCGGGCCGGACCCCCAGCACCTCCCACATGAGCTCTGCATTGCCAAAGGAGAGGCGGGCCGAGCCTATGGGTTTTGATAGCCGGTTGAGCTTCAGTTCGCGGTCTTCCAGCGTCACGACGAGAAAAAGACGGCCCTTCTTGTCCTTGAGAAAGAGGTTCTTGCAGAAAGCGCCTTCGCGCTCCTGTGCGGGCCAGTCCGCGCGGTGGGCCTGCGCTTCCTCGACGGTGTGGAGGGCAGGGTGGTCGCGCGTCTCATGGGCAATGCCGGCGGCATCGAGCCAGGCGAGAAATTCGGTTTTGGCGGTAAGTTTCGGCGTCTCCATGCCTCTTGATTGGCATGTGAGGATCGATCCCGCAAGCCGCCGTTAACCGCAGGCAATCTTGGCAAAACTCGGCTCTTGCATTGGCTCAAGCGATAGGCCATAAAACCGCCCTCACAGGCGGGTGCAGCCAACTCGGCGGCCCGGCTGACCCGGATGCGGGCGTAGCTCAGGGGTAGAGCACAACCTTGCCAAGGTTGGGGTCGTGAGTTCGAATCTCATCGCCCGCTCCATTATATGAAGCCGCCTCCAGAGGCGGCTTTTTCTTTGTTCGTGTCCTTGCTCGCGCAAGGCCGGCGCCACGAGGTGAAGCGATGATTTCGGGTTCTGATGCCTGCCCCTGCCGTTCGGGTCTCGAATTCGCGCAATGCTGCGAGCCCTATCTCACGGATGCGAAGCAGCCGTCCGGGCCGGAAGCACTCATGCGCTCGCGCTATTCGGCCTTTGCGACGGGCAATATCGACTATCTGGAAGAAACGCTGCTTCCCGGCACGCGTGATGATTTCGACCGCAAGGGCGCGGCGGAATGGGCGGCCGCGAGCGAATGGACGGGTCTCGAGGTGCGCGCCGTCGAAGGCGGCGGGCCCGGCGAAGACGAGGGTATAGTCGAATTCGTCGCGCATTTCCGTCAGCAGGATGCCGACCGCGTCCATCACGAGACGGCGAATTTCAAGCGTCAGGACGGACGCTGGTGGTATGTCGACGGCATCATGGGTGTACGTCCGCGCCGCGTCGAGAAAGTCGGCCGCAATGACCCGTGCAGTTGCGGGTCGGGCAAGAAATACAAGAAGTGCTGCGGTATCGCCGCCTGATTCTCGTCAGAACCAGTCATAGCCGAAATCGTAGCGCATGTGCCGCGAGAGGATGCGGCGCATGATCTTCTCTTCCTTTTCCGAAAGCCGAACGCTTGCGCGCTCATCCTTGTCCGACACGGCCTTGGGCGCGTCGGGGTCGAGGCGCGCGCGCACGGCTTCGCGGCTGGAAACGGCTTCCGCGGCGGCAATCGCGGCCGGCGTCAGTTCGATGCCGTAGTGCCGTGCGGCCTTTGCGACCCATTCACCCGGTGCCTCGATCGCATCCTCGTAGCGGATCAGCATGTTGCGATCGGGACGGGCCGTCAGCACGTCGCCCCAGTGATTGAAGAACTGGATCGACCACCAGATGTCCGCATGTTCGCGGTTCTGCCAGGGATCGCCCTCCACGTAGTCGGTCAGCGAAATGCCTTTGCCGGCGGGAAGATCGATCATCCATTTCAGATAAATGGATTCGAGCGCATGGCGGATATCGCGCACGAGAACGACGCAGCGCGGGATATCGAACAGCGTATGCATCAGCCGCCATGAAAACATCACCGAGGGAATGGTATGAGAGACGGCGATCTTGGGTACGCCGGGAACTGGCTTCTGTTTTGCCGGGCCGATAATCGCGTCACGGCCGGGCCCGCTGCTGAATTGCGGCGGCTCGACACCGTACTGCTCTGCCAGCGCATGACTGAGCATGAAGGTGAACCACTGAGTGCCGGAATTCTTCGCGGAGACGAAGAAGCCGTCCACATGGCGGTAATGCAGCATGTGGAAATTGCCGGTATCCGCCTTGAAATTCGTCCAGGCGGCGGCCCGGTCCTCGCGCGCAAGACCGGTGAAGCCGTCGCGTGTGCGGGAAACGGGACGCACTATCTGCATTTCGCGGGTTTTTTCTCCCGGCATTTCTTCTCCCGTTTTTCTGAGATGAAAAACCCCTATAGCATTTTAGGCGCGTGAGGCCATCCCGCTCGTGCGGTGCCTTTCCCCTTTCCGCTAATCATGCTCCATTAGGGCAAAGCCCCGTCAGAGGGCTTTCGGCATGGGGGCTTTCGGCATGGGGGAGGGCTGGTTTGGCAGATGTGGTGAACGGGCCGGGTACGGTCGGCAATGTGCTTCTTTCGGCCACGGGCGGCAAGGCTGCCGATACCAAGGGCTTCTTCGGTGGCTGGCTTGACGACAGGTTCGGTTCCAAAGTGGCGATCCTCATTTCCATCGGCGGCACCGCGACGGCCTTTCTCGGGCCTGCCCTTGTCGATATTGCCACCGCCGTCTTTCACAGCCAGCGGGTCGGCTTCGCATCGGGTTTGCTCTTGCTCGGGACCGGACTTGCATTAATCCTGCTTGTGAAGGAAGAGCGTGCGGAGGCGGCTGAGTGAGTATCGTGATTGAAGGTGCGGTCCCGGAGTTACAGCCGCCCCATGATACGGACGGCAAGGAGCCGGCCTCCAACGTCGCGCAAGGCGCCTGGGTTCTCTATGAATGGGCGAACCAGACCTATTTTTCGCTCATCACCATCTTCCTCTTTCCACCCTTCTTTACCGGTGTTCTGGCAGCAAACCCGGTGCAGGGTCAGGCCTATTGGGGCTATGTGCAGGCCGCTTCGGGCATTTCCATCGCCCTGATGAGCCCGCTTCTCGGCGCCATGGCCGATGCGTCCGGCCGGCGGAAACCCTGGATCGTCTTTTCCATGCTGTTCTGTGCTGCGGGCTGTTTCGGCCTCTGGTTCGCAGTGCCGGGCCAGCCGCTGCTGCCCGTTGCTATTGCGCTCATCGTCGCCGCCATCGGCATGGAACTCACCATCATCTTCGCGAATGCCATGCTGCCGACCATCGCGTCCGACCGGCGTATCGGTTTGCTTTCGGGCATCGGCATCGGCGTCGGCCAGCTTGCCGCCATCGTTGCGCTCATTCTCGTGCTGCTTCTGTTGCAACTGCCAGGCGAGGTGCAGGCGCCCTTCATTCCCGACGAGCCGCTTTTCGGTCTCTCGAAGGAAGCCCATGAGACGGACCGCATCGTCGGGCCGATCTCGGGCGCATGGTTCGTCATCTTCATGCTGCCGCTTCTCTTTCTGGTCCCCGACCAGAAGACGCGCGGCCTTGGACGGCGGGAAGCAGCGCGGGCAGGTGTGCGCCGGTTGTGGAACACGATCCGTTCCGTCCGTCATTTCCGCAATGTCGGGCTTTATCTCGTTGCACGCATGATCTTTTACGACGGCATGACGGCGATCTTCGTCTTTGGCGGCATTCTCGCCTCGGCGATCTTCGGCTGGGGCGCGATGGAAATGGCGGTCTATGGTATCTGGGTCACGCTCTTTGCCGCCTTCGGTGCTTTCGTGGGCGGGTGGGTCGATCTCAAGGTCGGTTCCAAGCAGACGCTTATATGGTCGCTTGTCGGTGTTCTCGTCACCTTCATGCTGCTGCTTTCCTACGACAATGATCGCATCTTCTATGTGGTGGAAGTCGCCGTCACGTCGGACGCAGAGGCATTCTCGACGCTGCCGCAACAGCTCTTCCTTCTGACCGTCGGTTTTTTCGGGCTGATGGTCGGGCCGGTCATTGCATCGAGCCGGACCATGATGGCGCGCATTTCGCCGAAGGAAATGATGACGGAGTTCTTTGGTCTCTTCGCGCTTGTCGGCAAGGCAACGGCGTGGATTGCGCCGCTCCTCATCGGCATCGTTACCGAAGCCACGCAGAACCAGCGTTTCGGTTTGATGGTCACGGCGCCGATGATCGTTGTCGGCCTGGTGATCTTTCTTTTCGTGAAGGAAGAACGCGCGGAAAGCATCGTTCACTGATCTGCAAAAAGAAAAGACCGCCACGGCTTTTGCCGCGACGGCCTTTCGAGATAGTAGAGCGCTTCTCAGTGACGGAAGTGGCGCATCCCCGTCATCACCATGGCGAGACCCTTCTCGTCCGCCGCCGCGATCACCTCATCGTCGCGTACCGAACCGCCCGGCTGGATCACCGCCGTGGCGCCTGCTTCGGCCGCGGAAAGAAGCCCGTCCGCGAAGGGGAAGAAGGCGTCGGAGGCAACCACCGATCCAATGGTGGCAGGTGTCTTTTCGCCTGCGGCTTCGGCCGCGTCCTGCGCCTTGCGTGCGGCGATGCGCGCCGAATCCACGCGGCTCATCTGGCCTGCGCCGATGCCGACCGTTGCGCCGTTCTTCACATAGATGATGGCGTTCGACTTCACATGCTTGCAGACGCGGAAGGCGAATTTCAGGTCCGCCATTTCCTGTTCGGAAGGTGCGCGCTTCGTCACGACTTTCAGGTCGAGCAGGTCGACGCGGCCATTGTCGCGCGACTGGACCAGCATGCCGCCTGCAACCGACTTGTAGAAAAGGCCGGGTGCGCTCGCATCGGGAAGCCCGTGCGTGACGAGAAGGCGAAGGTTCTTCTTCGCGCCGATGATGCGGCGTGCGTCTTCGTCGGCGTCCGGCGCGATGATCACTTCGGTGAAGATGCGTGCGATCTCTTCCGCCGTCTCGCCATCAAGCGGACGGTTCGCGGCGATGATGCCGCCAAAGGCCGATACGGGGTCGCAGGCAAGCGCCTTCCTGTAGGCATCCGCCAGCGTTTCGCCGGTCGCGACGCCGCAGGGGTTCGCATGCTTGATGATTGCGATGGCGGGGGCGAGCGCCGGGTCGAACTCACCGACAAGCTCGAAGGCGGCGTCGGTATCGTTGATGTTGTTGTAGGAAAGTTCCTTGCCCTGCAACTGCTCGGCATTGGAAACGCCGGGGCGCTTCTCGCCGGTCACATAAAAGCTCGCCACCTGGTGCGGGTTCTCGCCATAGCGCAACGTCTGCTTCAGGCTGCCGCCAAAGGCGCGATAGTCCGGCGCCGTCTCGCCGATGGCGTCGGCCATCCAGTTCGAGATTGCGGCGTCATAGGCGGCCGTGCGCGAATAGGCCTTCTGCGCGAGCCTGGTGCGCAGCGCCAGCGAGGTGCCTTTCTTCGTCTTCAGTTCATCCAGCACCGCGCCATAGTCCGACGCATCCACGACAACCGCCACATAGGCATGGTTCTTCGCGGCAGCGCGGATCATGGCCGGGCCGCCAATATCGATATTCTCGACGCATTCGTCATAGGCGGCGCCTTTCGCGACCGTCGCCTCGAAGGGGTAGAGGTTGACGACGAGAAGGTCGATGCCGCCGATCCCGTGTTCCTTCATCGCGCCGGCATGTTCGGCGTCGTCGCGGATGGCGAGCAGCCCGCCATGAACCGCCGGGTGCAGTGTCTTCACGCGCCCGTCCATCATTTCGGGGAAGCCCGTCAGGTCGGCCACGTCTTTCACCGGCAGGGCCGCATCCTTGATCGCCTTGGCTGTGCCGCCGGTCGAGACGAGTTCGACGCCAGCCTCATGCAGGGCGCGGGCGAACTCGGCGAGGCCGGTCTTGTCGGAGACGGAAATGAGGGCGCGGCGGACGCGCTGGATGTCGGCGGCTTCGGGATGGGCTTTCAGCGATACCATTGGGACAGGGCTCCGGTGGGCGGGAGGCGGGGAAGGGCTAGCGCGTTTTCAGGGAAAGTGGACCCGGTTTCCCGGTTCGAAAACGCGACATAACAGGGAATCGGGGTGGTTCATCGCTTTTTGGAACGATGAACCGTTCCCGCCGGGCGATAGCATGAAATGGCGAGGTGGCCAAGGCGGCATGCCGCCCTTACCTGGCGGGTAATCGAAATGAGCCGAGGGCATGGCCAGGCTTCCCGCCGTAACCCTTGCAATTCTTAAGGAATCCGCCAGCCTCGGCTGCTCCCCGACATTCCCTCTCTGCTCTCGTCAATCTCCTCGGTATCAAGCTCGCGGAGGCCACGCCTCGCGCTTCAGTCTTCTTCGCGCGGCGTGACCGCGTTGAAATCGAGGTCGAGATCGGGCAGCTCGGGCACGTCTGCGTCCTCGCGCTTCGGGTGCCCGGCATTGCGCGTCGAGAGCCGCCGCCAGGCCCAGTTGACCCGCGCTTCGCCGCGGAACACGCGGCCAGCCACCACGATCTGTTCGGCGCGGCGCGTTGTATCGCCCGATCCCAGATAGACGCTTTCCTCAATGGCGATTTCGCATTCGCCGCCGCCGGAGCGGGCGCGGAACTGCCAGCCATCGCCATTCGGCAGCAGCACCAGCACATTCGTCTTGTCATGCGCGAGCGAGACGCGCGCATCCGGGTGGATGTGGAAGCGCACCGTGAATTCCGGGTCTTCCGGCACCCGGTGCCAGTAGAGAAGCTGCCAGGGTTTGTAGCGCCTCGGGTTGAGCGATGTTTCGAGGCTGTCTTCGCCGCGCAGGTCTTCGCCGGTTGCCGACAGGAACAGGCGGCGGCGATGCACGAGACCGAACAGCCCGGCATAGCCGTCATGCGCGGTTTCGAGCCAGGTGCCCGCTTCGTTCTCGTTGCGGCGGCTTTCCACCACGACCGGGCCTTCCATCACGCGGGGGCCGAGCAGGCGCCGCGAAATCCTGGCCTTGAGCATGCGCGCGGAAGAGGTGTCCGCCAGCACGAGCGTTGAATGCGCGGCCGTCGCGCGGCTCGCTGCTTCCCAGTCGGGGCCGAGCACTTTCGTCGCGCCGCAATTCACGATCATGCGGGCGCGGCCCACGCTCATCTCGAAGGAAAGGCAGCCCGCATGGGCCTCGTGGCTGAAGGCGCCGGGCGGTGGTGCGCCGGTATCCACGACAAGGCTTGCAGGGCCTGCCGCGAGGCGCTGATAGCCTGAATGCGGTGCGAAGCCGAAAGGCCGGCCCTTCGCGTCATCGCGGTCGAGCGCGGCATCAATGGCGCCTTCCGGTCCCTCGGTCGAACCGTTGAAGAGCGCGAGCTTGCCGTCGCCATGCCGGAAGAAACGCAGCATTGGCGTCATCCGGTCGATGGCGTTGCGCACGGGCCCCGGCACTTCGATGCGGCGCGCGGTGAGCGCATCGCGCAGCGACAGAAGGTCGAGCAGGATCGAAAGTTGCGCGGAAGGGTTCCGGCTCACATGGCCGCCATCGGGCAGGATCTGGCGGTCGAGTTCGCGGCAAAGGAGCTTCAGCCCCTTGGCCAGCCGCTTGTGCCCTTCGGACAGGCAAAGGCCGGAAAAGGCGAGGCCCATCGCCGCCGTGATGCGCGGTTCGCCTGCGGGCGCGATGGAGGCGACGCGGGCGAGATGGCGCGCCTGCCGCGCCATGTTGCGCAGCAAGGTCGAGCGGTAGACGAGTTCGGTGCCGTCGATGATGAGCGCGCCATTCGCGAACCAGGAGATCAGCCTGCGTCCGATCACTTGCGGCCGCCACGCAACGGGGTGCCAGTTGCCTTCGGTTTTGATCCAGTCGGCAACGAGTTTCTGCGCATAGCGCCGCGCCGTGTCGCCATTATTCGCTTCGTTCGCCACAGTGAAATGGCGCAGCCAGGAAAAACCGTGCAGCTCCTCCGACCATCTTTCGCTTGGTGGATCGGCGGCAAAGGGCGAGGAGCCGCCCGGTGCGCGCACCTGACCGCCTGCAAGAAACCATCTGCCTTGAAAAAGTGCGTCGGCGGCGGAGGTGCGCCCCGGCCTCAATTCCGGCGGATAGAGCACCATGTGGTCGGGCATCGGACCGCGTAAGCTCTGCCCATAGGCCCATGTATTGAAACCGCGAGCGAGCAGGGCATCGCGCGCACGGGTGATCGCGGCGCCCGCAAGGTCGATGGAACGGTTGCCCGCGGATGCGGGTGTGCGGCGGGCGGGCGCCCGTTTTTCGTCACCGCTTCTCGCACGCGCCTCGACCATTGGAGACGGCCCTCCGTTCACGTGCCCCTGTACCCCGGCATCGGCACTCCGCCTCGCGTCGCCGTTCAGGCGCCGCCGCGCAATGTCGCAATATTCTTCGCATAGGCGGCCGGGCCGCCCTTGAAGGTCGCCGTACCCGCCACGAGCACCGTCGCGCCTGCCGCAATGGCGCGGGGTGCGGTTTCGAAATTGATGCCGCCATCGACTTCGAGTTCGACGTCGAGCCCTTCCGTATCGATCCGCTTACGGATGATCTCGATCCGCGCGAGCTGGCTCTCGATGAAGCTCTGCCCGCCAAAGCCCGGGTTCACCGACATGACGAGCACGAGGTCGAGATCGCCGAGCAGCGGCCAGAGAAGTTCGAGCGGCGTACCCGGATTGAGCGAAAGGCCCGCCTTGCAGCCTGCCTGCTTGATCGCCTGGATCGTGCGGTGGGGGTGGGGGCCTGCTTCCGGGTGGAATGTGATGATGTCGGCGCCCGCTTTCGCGAAGCCCTCGATATAGGGGTCGACCGGCGAGATCATCAGATGCACGTCGAAGACCCGATCCGAATATGGCTTGATCGCCTTCACGATGTCCGGGCCGATGGTGATGTTGGGCACGAAATGCCCGTCCATCACGTCGACATGAATGTAGTCGGCGCCCGCCTCCGTGATGGCGCGCACTTCCTCGCCAAGCCGCGCGAAGTCGGATGCCAATATAGACGGGGCGATCTTGATACCGCTCATGTGATACCCGGTGCCAAAACGAAAGACGAAACGAAAACGACGCGAATGACAGAAGGGCGTTGCGCTCGCGCGCGGAAATCCGCCCTTCCTCAGTGCTTAACAGCTAGATTCACGGGGTGCAAGCAACTGCGCCGGTGTTGCGCGTGCGTTCAGCCAAGCGTCTCGCGGAGCGCCGCGGAGACCCTTGTCAGCGGGATCAGCTCATGTCCGATACCGCCGAAATCCTGCGCCCAGAAGGTCGTGAGGCGAGGTGTGCGGGGGGCATATTTCGCGGGCGAATGGCGGCCATAAAGCAGGATCAGCGGCACTTCGGAAATCGCCAGCATATGGCCGAGGCCGGAATCATTCGCGACCGCCGCATCGAGCCGTCGCCCCAGCGCCGCCACGAGAAGCGGCCCCTTGGGCGCGCCCTCCGGTGCCTCGTCCTCGGGGAAGAGCGCACCGGGCACTCCCGCCTTGATTTCGTCCAGCATGTCGCGCTCGCCCGGCCCCACGAAGAAGACCGGCCGCCGGCCCATTGCGCCCGCCTCGTTCGCCAGCGCGATGAAGCGTTCGAGCGGCCAGCGCTTCGTCGGGTCGCCCGAGCCCGGCGCCAGCCCCACATAGCGCGCACCCTCCGGCAGCAGCCGTGCCGCGAGCGCGGTATATTCATCCGGGATCGCGGTCGCCGCCGGATCGGCGATGGATCGGCCGCCCGATGCGAGGTCGAGAAGCCGCATCAGCCCGTCCACAAAATGCTTCGGCTTTTTCCGCGTCCATGCGGGGTTCACCTGTGGCGGCTTCACGCCGGAGAAGAAATAGTCGGCGGCGCTGCCGATAAAGAGCTTCGGCTTCAGCGTGCGCTTCACGGCAAGCGAGCGCCAGGCGACCGTTTGCGTGTCGATCAGAATGTCGACGGGGCCGGTCTCGACGCGGCGCGGTCTGAGAAGTTCACCGAGCGAACGGCCGATCATCGTTCCCTCGATCACGCGCGACAGATAAGGCGCGACGAGTTCTCCCAGTACACCCGAATAAGCGGTCTTGCCCGCCGTCACCCAGATGATTTCCGCGTTCGGGAAAGTGGCCCGAAGGCTGCGGATGAAGGGCAGCTTGAAAAGCCCGTCGCCAAGCAGCTCCGCACCGGAAAACACCGCGATGCGGCGTGGGTTCTCCGGCCTGCGCATCATGCAGGCTTGCGATAGGCGACGAGTGTCGTGCCCTTGAGATGGGCGAGCGGCAGCTCGCGGCCCAGTTCGTTCAGCGCCTTGAAGACGCCGGGGCAGCGCGGCGAATAGTCGTGCCAGAGCACATAGCCGCCGGGCGCAACCATGCGCAGCGCCTTCGCACTGTCGCTCTTCACATAGGAATAGGAATGCGCGCCGTCGACGAAGATGAGGTCGATCTGCGATGCGAAGGGGGCTTCGTCGAATTTCGCGCTGTCGCCGAAATGCTGCACAACCTTGCCTGCGACCGGCGTGTCCTCATAGTAGAACTTGTCGTAATGGGATTCGCCAAGCGCGATCTTGCGCCATTTATCCGCATCGGGATCATCCGCATTATGTTCGTAGGTCTCGTCACCATCGGCGAGATAGGTCAGCGTGTCGACCTTCGCATCCTCGGGCGCGTTGCGCGCCATCACATAGGTCGTGCGGCCCGTGGCGGTGCCGAATTCGAAAATGCGCTTTGCCTGTTTCGCCAGTGCGCCGAGCACCCATGTTTCCGTATCGTTGATGCTGGCGAGCGCCCCGGCCTGGCCGATAAAGGCGATTTCGGATTCGCGGTTGGGCCCGAGCCCGGTCGTGCGGAAAATTTCGTTCCAGGCATCGATTGCGACATGAGGCACAGGCGGCTTGCCGAAATTCGGACGAAGCTTCATCCGCACGCGCTGGCGCAGCCCGTAGGAAAGCGCAACGGCGAAAGCGCCCGCAAAAAAGACCACGAGGAAAACCAGCAACCAGAAGAGATAAGGCGAAACAGACATTCTGTCCCCGGAAGTTCAGGCCAAAATTTCAGACGCGTCCTGTCTCTCGCGCGCCCGATCCTGCGGCCAAGATAGCTGCGAGACAGGAAAAGGCCAGAAAAAGAGACAGGTCCACTCAGAGCTTGCGGGCCAGCACCTTGAGCCGGGTTTTCGGGCTCCAGACGAAGCGGACAATCTCGAAGCCATGCGCGGGCAGGAAGTGCTGCATGGCGGTTCTGGTGAAATAATGGATATGCTGCGGCGGAAAGACCTCCTGCCACGTCGGAAACTCCTTCGGTACGCGCCAGTGCCCGGCGTCCGGCGTCGTCAGGTAGAGCAGGGCCCCCGGCTTCAGCCTTGTGCGCATCGCCTCGAAATAGGCATGTGGGTCCGGCAGATGTTCGATCACCTCGATCATGAAGGCGAAGTCGAAATCCTTCCAGTCCTCCGGCAGGCTCTCCACCGCGCCGGCGTGATAGTGCCCGGCGGGATATTCCTTGCGCGCAATGCCGACGCTCTCCTCGTCGATGTCGACGCCATAGGCTTCCAGCCCGAGCCGAAGCGCGGCCTCGACGCCGGTGCCGATATTGCAGCCGAAATCGATGAAGCGTGCGCCCGGCTTCGCATGGAGATAGCGCCGGATCTGCTTCATCGCGCGCACCACCTTGCGTTCGGCCTTTGCCGAATAAAGCACGTTCGAGGAATATTTCTCGTAGATCGCGGCGATTTCCTCAAGCGAGGGCAAGGGATAAACGAAGTGGAAGCCGCAATTCGTGCAGCCGAAAATATTGTATCCATTGGAAACGCCTGCGGGGCGGAATGTACGACCGCCGCAAATGATGCAACTCGAAGGTTCGCGCGCGGCTTCGGCTGTCTTTGCTGGTTCTGTCTGTGTCAATGGTTCTGCCCGGCTGTTGCGGCGCAAGACTGCCGTGCGCCTCGGCATCCGTCAACAAGGGAAGGTCGTGCGGTCACGCCTCAGCCCCTGCGTTTCATTTATTGCGTTTCAGGCGCACAACGAAAAAGCCATCCATGCCGCCCTCAATGGCGAGGTGAGAGGGCAGGCTGCGGATGTCGCCATCGGTCGTGATGATCTCGGCCATGCCGCCCACTTCTTCCGGCATCACGCGCGCGCGTGCAAAATCGTCCTGCGCGGCGAGGAAGGCCTCGATCTGTTTTACGCCTTCTTCCGGTTCCAGCGAGCAGGTGCAATAGACGAGCGTGCCGCCCGGTGCGGTGAGCGCCGCTGCATGGGTGAGAAGGCGCTCCTGCAAGCGGGCGAGCTTGTCGCGGTCGGCAGGCGATTTCAGGCGTGTCACGTCCGGGTGGCGCCGCGCCGTTCCCGTTGCCGTGCAGGGCGCGTCGAGCAGCACCGCGTCCCATTGCCGTCCGGGTTCGAATGTTCCCGCATCCGCGACGATCGTTTCGGCGGTCAGGTCGAGCCGGGCGAGGTTCTGTTTCAGTCTTTCGAGGCGGGGTTTCGAGCGGTCGAGCGCGGTAACGCGGGCGCCCATCGCGGCGAGTTCAGCCGTCTTGCCGCCCGGTGCCGCGCAGAGGTCCAGTACCTCGCGCCCCTTCACATTGCCCAGAAGTTTGGCGGGCAGGGCGGCCGCGACATCCTGCACCCACCACGCGCCTTCGGCAAAGCCGGGCAGTTCCTCGACGCGGCCCGCATCCTCGATGCGCAACGTGCCCGTCGGCAGAACCTGTGCGCCGAGTTCTTCGGCCCATTTCGCGCGCGCGGATGCGTCTTTCACGCTGATGTCGAGGGGCGGGTTTTCGTAATGCGCCCGGACGATGCGGCGTGTGGTCTCTTCACCATAGGCCGCGACCCAGCTTTCCCACAGCCAGTCTGGCGTGTCGAGACGCTCCGTATCAAGACTATCGAGCATCGCGTCGCCTTCACGCGTGAGCCGCCGCAACACCGCATTCACCAGCGCCTTGAAGTGCCGGCCCGCGTCGTCGCGTCCCGCCGCCTCCACGTTCATGCCGACAGCGGCATGGGCGGCAACGCGCAGGAACAGGAGTTCGGCCGCGCCGCCCCGCAAGATGTTCTGCGTCACGCCCGCGCGTTTGGGCAGTTCCTTGTCGAGACAGTCCGTGATCAGCCGGTCGATGGTGCCGAGGCGGCGCAGCGCCGTTGCCGCAATGGCGCGCGCAAAGGCGCGGTCGCGGGGTTCGACACGCGCGAGGCGGCCGCCGGAGGCTTCCGCCGCAAGGGCGTCGTCGAAGGCCTGCTTTTCCTTCAGGACGGCGGTCAGCAGGATGGCCGCGCCCTCGCGGGCAGCAAGTCCCGGTTCTTCTGATTTGCGATTCATGCGGCGGTTTAGAGCATAGCTTTCCGGCGCAAGGAAGCGCCGTGTCGCTCACATCCCGCCATTAACCTCTTCAACCCCAGGGGCGGCCTGCCGCCTGGCCCATCGCCTGCGCGATGCGGCGCAGCGCCGAGATGCGGTTGCCGGTCGCGGGATGGGTCGAGAAAAGATTGTCGCGGCCCTGACCGTTCAGCGGGTTGATGATGAACATATGCGCGGTGGCGGGGTTTGCTTCCGCGTCTTCGTTCGGTGCGCCGTGGCGCGCTGCGTTGTCGATCTTTTCGAGCGCGGAAGCGAGCCAGATCGGATTGCCGCAGATTTCCGCGCCGCCCGCATCCGCCGAATATTCGCGTGTGCGGCTGATCGCCATCTGCACGAGGCCTGCCGCCATGGGTGCGAGAATGGCAAGCGCCAGCGAACCGATGATGCCGCCTGCATTGCGGTTGCCGCCGAAGAAGAGCGCGAAATTCGCGAGCATGGAAATCGCACCGGCAATCGTCGCCGTCACCGTCATGGTCAGCGTGTCGCGATTCTTGATGTGGGCGAGTTCATGCGCCATCACGCCGGCGAGTTCTTCGGGGCTCAGCATGCGGATGAGCCCGCTCGTCGCCGCCACCGCCGCGTTTTCCGGGTTGCGTCCGGTCGCAAAGGCGTTCGGCTGCGGATTGTCGATGATGTAGATCTTCGGTACCGGCAGGCCTGCGTTCTGCGCGAGACGCTTCACGATGCGCACATAATTTGGCGCGCTCGTCTCGTCCACCTGCCGCGCCTTGTACATGCGCAGCACCACCTTGTCGGCATTCCAGTAGGCAAAGAGGTTCATGCCCGCGGCAACGACAAAGGCGATCATGGCGCCGCCCATGCCGCCGATCAGATAGCCAAGCCCCATGAAAAGCGCGGTCAACGCCGCGAGAAGCATGCCGGTCTTGATCGTGTTCATCGCTTTGGTCTCTACCTCTTCAATTCTCGCCGCCTTCCGGGGTGGAAGCGCGGGGGTCGTCGCTTTATATGTATCCGGGATATGTATCCGGGCTTTATATGTATCTGGAATGTGGCCGGTTCAAGAAAGGCGGTTCTGGCGTGAACGACGAACGGAAAAACGATGAAAGCGCCGAAGCCGCGCCGGAAAAGCCGCTTTCGCCCGCTGCCCGACGCGCGCTCGCGGAAGCCGAGGAGCGCCGCCGTCTCGCCGATGCCGCGCCTTCGCGCCCGCGCGAGATCAACGGCCGTGGCGGCGCCGAGCCCACGCGCTATGGCGACTGGGAAGTAAAGGGCATTGTCAGCGACTTCTGAGCGTCTTCGCGACGGGGCGGGGGCTCGAATAAAGGACGGCCTTTGAAGGAACAATTATCGCCCCGTCTGCGCCGCGCGCTCATTGTCGCCGGTGTCGCCTCGCGTTTTCTTCTCTTCTTCGGCGGCCTGGGGTTCGCTCTCTGGTTTGCCGTCATCTGGTTTCCCGATACCTATAATCCCTTCGTGCCGCCGCGCATCGAGGACAAGCCGAATATCGTCACGAGCCTGAAGCTGAAAGGCCTCGCCGGTGAATACGACATCTGCGTTTCCGTGGTGAAAGCCTCGGGCGCGAAGGCAAGGCGCGACAGCATCTCCTCGCCCTCGGCGGGCTGCGGCATGGATGAGGGATTGCTGCTCGAGCAGTCGCGCATCTCCTATGGCGGCGGCATCAAGCTCACTTGTCCGGCCACCGCCGCGCTTCTCATGTGGGAGCGTCATGTCGTGGCGAAGGCGGCGGCGGATCATCTCGGTTCGGAGGTCACGCGCGTCCGCCATTACGGCACCTATGTCTGCCGGAATGTGAATCACGAAAAGAATGCGCGCCGCAGCGGCCATGCGCGCGGCGATGCGATCGATATTGCAGGCTTCGATCTCGGCGACGGGCGGCGCATTTCCGTGCTGAAGGACTGGGGCAAGGACACGCCGGAGGGCCGCTTTCTCACCGATGTGCATGAGGGCGCCTGCGGGCTTTTCTCCACCGTGCTCGGGCCGGACTACAACGCCCTCCACGCCAATCATTTTCATTTCGAAATGGCGCAATGGGGCATCTGCCGGTGAGGTAATGGACCGGAAAGGGCCTTGCGGGGTGCATGTGAGAGGAATAATATCCTTTCTCATTAAGGATTAAATTCCTCCATTCTGGACCGGTCATGCGCCTGGCTTGCGCCCTTCTCGCGATATTTTCAGCCTTCCCCGCCTATGCGGCGGAGCGGATGGCGGGGCCTGTGGAGGCGGAGGTCGTCCGCGTCGTCGATGGCGATACGCTGGTTGCGCGGGCGCGGATCTGGCTTGGTCAGACCGTCGAGACGCATGTGCGCCTTGCCGGCATCGACGCGCCGGAGCTCAGGGGGAAATGCCTGTCGGAAAAGGAGCGCGCGCGGGCGGCGCGGGACGCGCTGGCGCGGCTTGTCGGCGAGGGGCCGGTGATGCTCGCCGATATCGAGAGCGACAAGTTTGGCGGGCGCGTTCTCGCCCGTGTGCGAACCTCACAATCGCAGGATGTCGCCACCGCGATGATCGCGGAGGGTTATGCGCGTGCCTATGCAGGTGGACGCCGCATGGGTTGGTGCGGCGCCCCGGGCTGATCGAAGCCGGCTGCGAGTCCGGCCCGTCAGAACAGCAGATAGATCAGGATGATCACGGGGATGGGAATACCGATCGCCCAGAGCAGGATGCCGCGCATTGTCGTTCTCCTTGTCCGCATACTCAAATGTCTCAACGGATAGAACGAGCAGGAACAGGTGAGGGTTCCCGATTGAAAAGGGGCCGCTCTTGCGAGCAGCCCCTTGTTTCGTTGCGGTACGAGGTTTGACCTCTATCCCGCCTTGTTCTGCCGGTTGTCGACGAGGTCCGTGACGACGCTCGGGTCGGCCAGTGTCGAGGTGTCGCCGAGATTGGAGAAATCGTCTTCCGCGATCTTGCGCAGAATGCGCCGCATGATCTTGCCCGAGCGCGTCTTCGGCAGGCCGGGCGAAAACTGGATCAGGTCCGGCGAGGCGATGGGGCCGATCTCCTTGCGGACCCATGTCACCAGTTCCTTGCGCAATTCCTCGCTCGGTTCCTCGCCCGCATTCAGCGTCACATAGGCATAGATGCCCTGACCCTTGATGTCGTGCGGATAGCCGACCACGGCGGCCTCGGCCACTTTCGGATGTGCGACCAGTGCGCTTTCCACTTCCGCCGTGCCCATGCGGTGGCCGGACACGTTCAGCACATCGTCGACGCGGCCCGTGATCCAGTAATAGCCGTCCTCGTCACGGCGGCAGCCATCGCCCGTGAAGTAGCGGCCCGGATACTGGATGAAATAGGTTTCGACGAAACGCTGGTGATCGCCGTAAACGGTTCGCATCTGGCCCGGCCATGAATCGTCGATGCACAGATTGCCGGTCGTCGCGCCTTCCCGCACATTGCCGTCCGTATCGACAACCACGGGCTGCACGCCGAAGAAGGGTTGCGTCGCAGAGCCCGGCTTCAGGGCGGTCGCGCCGGGCAGCGGCGAAATCAGGATGCCGCCCGTCTCCGTCTGCCACCATGTATCGACGATGGGGCAGCGCTCGTCGCCCACCACGCGGTGATACCAGAGCCAGGCTTCGGGGTTGATCGGTTCGCCGACCGAACCCAGCAGCCTCAGCGATTTGCGGCTCGTCTTCTTCACCGGCTCGTCGCCTTCGCGCATCAGCGCGCGCAGTGCTGTGGGTGCCGTGTAGAAGGTGTTGACCTTGTGCTTGTCGATTACCTGCCAGAAGCGCGAGGCATCGGGATAGTTCGGTACGCCCTCGAACATCAGCGTCGTCGCGCCGTTCGCCAGCGGGCCATAGACGATGTAGGAGTGGCCCGTCACCCAGCCCACATCCGCCGTGCACCAGTAGATGTCGCCGTCCTGATAGTCGAAGACATATTCATGTGTCATCGACGCATAGACCATGTAGCCGCCGGTCGTGTGCAGCACGCCCTTGGGCTTTCCGGTCGAACCCGACGTATACAGAATGAAGAGCGGGTCTTCCGCGTTCATTTCTTCGGGCGCGCAGGTGGCGGAAACCTTCGCCGCTTCCTCCTCGTACCAGACGTCGCGGCCCGCCTCCATGTTGACGGCGCCGCCCGTGCGCTTCACCACGATGACGCTTTTCACGTCCGGGCATTTCTTCAGCGCCTCGTCGGTATTCACCTTGAGCGGAATCTTGCGGCCGCCGCGCACCCCTTCATCCGCCGTGATGACGCAGTTCGAGGTGCAGTCGAGAATGCGCCCGGCAAGGCTGTCGGGCGAGAAGCCGCCGAAGACGATGGAGTGGATCGCGCCGATGCGCGCGCAGGCGAGCATGGCATAGGCCGCTTCCGGGATCATCGGCATGTAGATGGTGACGCGGTCGCCCTTCTTGATGCCCTGGCTTTTCAGCACATTGGCGAAGCGGCAGACTTCCTCGTGAAGTTCCTTGTAGGTGATCGACTTCTGATCGCTCGGCTCGTCGCCTTCCCAGATGATCGCGACCTGATCGCCGCGCTTTTCCAGATGCCGGTCCACGCAGTTCACGCTGGCGTTCAGCGTACCGTCCTCGAACCATTTGATCGAGACGTTGTGCGGATCGAAGCTCGTGTTCTTGACCTTGGTATAGGGCTTCATCCAGTCGATCCGCTGCCCCTCGCGCCGCCAGAAGCTCTCCGGATCGCTGACGCTCTCCTCGTACATGCTGCGGTATTTTTCCGCGTCGATGATGGCGCGCTTCTTCCATTCGGCGGGAACGGGAATGACGTCGTCGGACATGAAAATTCTCCCTGGTCGGCACTCTGTCTGGGGGACGGACGCGTTTATTGTGGTTTTCGGCATTATGTCGGGCGGGCCCGAAGGCGGCAAGGCCGCTATGTTCGTGGCGGCATGGCTCGCTGGATGCTCGCGCCCGTCAGTCTTTCCGTTGCAGCAGTGCGGCGATCTCGCTGTCCTCGAACCCCGCTTCGCGAAGCACTTCTTCCGTCTGCTCGCCGAGGCGAGGCGGATGACGGCGAATGCTGGACGGGGTTTGGGAAAAACGCACCGGCGGCTTCAGCGCAAAGTAAGGCCCTGCATGCGGATGGTCGTAGCGCGCGAAGAAATCGACGGCCTTCAGATGCGGATCGTCCTGCAAGTCGTCCAGCCGGTTCATCTTCACGGCAGGAATGGAAAGCGGTTCCAGCAGCGCCAGCCATTCCTCCGTCGTCTTTGTCTCCGTCGTCTCCTCGATCATCGCATAGAGGTCGCGGATATTGGCGGTGCGCGCCTTGTAGTTGTTGAAGCGCGGATCGTTGATGTAGTCGTCGAGCCGCCCTGCCAGCTTGAAGAATTGTTCCCATTGCTTGTCGGAATAAGGCAGCAGGCCGATATACCCGTCCTTGGTGCGATAGGGGCGGCGGTCGGGATTGGTGATGCGGCTATAGGTCCACTGTCCTGTCGGCGGATCGTAGACATGGTCGTAGAAATGTTCGGCAAGCACGAAGGAGGTGACGGCTTCGAGCATCGGCACCTCGACGAATTGCCCCTCGCCGGTCCGCTCCTTGTGGAAGAGCGCGGCCGTCACTGCCTGTACCATGAAGAGGCCGGAAACCTTGTCAGCCATGATGGTGGGGATGTAGCGGGGCTTCGGGTCGCCATCCATGCGGCCGAGCAAGTCCGCCGCGCCGGAGCCCGCCTGAATGAGATCGTCATAAGCGGGAAGACCGGCGTAAGGCCCGTCCGAGCCATAGCCCGCGGCATGCACGAAAATGATGTCGGGCTTTACTGCCTTCACATCTTCGTAGGCGAGGCCGAGCTTCTTCATCGCCGCATAGCGGATGTTGGAGGTCAACACGTCGGCGGTGGCGATGATCTTCAGCAGTGCTTCGCGGCCTTGCCGGCTCCCGAGGTCCAGCAGCACCGAGCGCTTGTTGCGGTTGATGGTGAGGAAGATAGGGCCGAGGTCCGGCGCCGCGCCTTCGGGCAGGTGGCCCGGCCAGCGCATGATGTCGCCGCCCGATCCGCCGCCGCCGGTCGGCGAGGGGGCCTCGACCTTGATCACGTCCGCGCCCATGTCGCCGAGGATCTGTGTCGCATAGGCGCCGAAGACGACCGCCGTCAGGTCGACGATCTTCACGCCTTTGAGCGGGCCCTTGTTCTCGGTTTCGAGTTTCTTTGTTTTCTTTTCGTTCGCCTGCTCGCTCAACACCGTTTCTCCGCTTGCACTTCTTCGCGCCTCGTTCACGGACACCACACATATAACATGTCGGGTAGACCTTCCTCGTTGTTGGTGCCTCTGGTGCGGCGCGTTTCGGTCAGCCCGTGGCGTTCATAGAAGCGCCGGGCACCGAGATTGGCCTGAAACGTCCAGAGGGAAAAGCCCCGCGGCAGTTCTGCTTTTGCTTTCGCAAGCAGAAGGCTGCCTGCCCCTGCGTTATGCGAAGCAGGATCGACATAGAGATGATGGAGCCAGTCGCCGTCCGCTTCACGGGCGAGTGCCGCAAAGCCGATGGTCTTGCTGCCGGTGCGCTGTGCCGCCCAGACCTCGCTTCGCTTCACCATGCGGCGGATGAAAGCCCGCGTTTCCGCATCGCTGTGCAGGCCGGCGTTCAGCCAGGTCATGGTCCTGCGTGCGGCGAGGAATATCTCCGCGATCTCCGGCCAGTCGTCTTCGCTCGCGCGCTGGATGTGCATGGAGAAGTTGTAGCGTTCTCAAAAGGCCTTCACCAGCAGCGCGGACCCTTCCGTCGCCGCTTCGCGGCGGCCTGGCGATGACGACGGAGAGGGCAACGGCCCGATTCCACATTCTCCGCCTTCTCCCCTATGCTCCAGGAGCGCGATACGAAAAGTGGAAGCCGGTTTTCGTGCAATCGCGCAACCGAAAGAGAAGTCATGCTGCTGCATCATTCGAGCTGGCCGGAGATCGAGGCCTATCTCACAAAGTCGAAGGGAATCGTCATTCCCATCGGCTCGATGGAGCAGCATGGGCCGAATGGGCTCATCGGCACCGACGCCATTTGCCCCGAAGCCATCGCGCAACGCGCGGGCGCGGAAGCGGGCTTTCTCGTCGGCCCCACCTTCAATGTCGGCATCGCGCAGCATCATCTCGGCTTTCCCGGCACCGTGACGCTTCGCCCTTCGACCATGATCGCCGCCATTCATGACTGGGTCGGCTCGCTCGCGCGGCACGGTTTCGAACGCATCTATTTCTTCAACGGGCATGGCGGCAATGTCGCGACCATCGAAGCGGCATTTTCGGAAATCTATGCCGACCGTTCGCTGGCGCAGGACGCAAGCAATCGCGGCCCCGTAAAGTGCAAGCGCGTGAACTGGTGGGACTTCAAGCCCGTCATGGATTTCTGCAAGGAACGTTACGGCTCGGCGCATGGTGCTCATGCGACGCCATCGGAGGTCGCCGTCACCTATTTTCTCTATCCCGACGCTATCAAACATGTCGAGATGTCGCCGAAGGTCGCACCCTGGGGCCGCTACACCGATGCGGAGAGCTACCGCGCCGCCTTCCCGGACGGGCGCATCGGCTCCGATCCCTCGCTCGCCGACCCGAAAGACGGCGAGAAGCTGATCGCTCTTTCCGCTCAGGGGCTGATCGAGGATTTCCGAAAATTCGAGGCGGTGTAAGGGGTTAGAGGTTAGCTTGATATTTCAAGCTGTTTCTTGATATATCAAGGCAACCGAAAGGAGTTGCCCCATGACCATTCGCCAGAAATTTGCGAGCCAGGCCGATGCCGAACTGCTGGAGCGGATGCGCGAGCTTGCGAAAGCGGAGGGACGGCAGTTCCAGGCCGTGGTGGAGGATGCCTTCCGCGACTATCTCGCGCGTAAATCGGGCGAGCGTCCGCGCGGGGAGGTCATGTCGCATTTTCGCGATAGCGTCCGTCGCAATGCCGAGCTCTACAAACGGCTCGCGAAGTAGCGCCGTCCCATGCCCGACTATCTGACGCTCGCGGAAGTTCTCGCGATTCACGAAGAACTGATCGATCTCTATGGTGGCGCACCCGGTGTGCGCGACATGGGGGCGGTCGAGTCCGCGCTCTTTCGTCCGCAGACAGGTTATTACGAGGACGTGATCGCGGAGGCGGCGGCGCTGCTCGAAAGTCTCGCCATCAATCATCCCTTCATCGACGGCAACAAGCGCATCGCTTTTGCCGTCGCGGACGTCTTCCTGCGGCTCAATGGATATCTGTTCGAGGAAGACCCGGTTGATACCTACGATTTCATGATCGGCCTCTTCGAACGCGGCGAGTTCCGCTTCGAAAAACTGGAGCCGTGGTTGCGGGAGAAGGTGCGGGTGCTCTAGTCCCGATGCCTGCTTGTTCCGTCGCCGGCCGGAACAGGCAGGCGCGGTTCACCTTCATCTTCGCATCGACAGCTTCAAGAAGATTGAAGCTGAGCGTGGTGCCGAGCCGGTTGAGAAGAATGAGAACATCGGCCGTCTCGCGCGCGGCTTCTTCGGTATCGCCCTTCTCCAGCACCTCGATGAATTCGTCCATCTCGATGCTCGCGCGCCTTGCAGGCGCTCGTAATGACGAAAGAAAGACGGGGATTACTTTTCTCGTCGCCTGTCCCGGCGAAAGCCGGGGGGCCCACCTTTGTGCCACAGCGGGGACAAGTGGCCCTTCGAACCGGAAGAGGCCGCGAGAGAGACGAAGGAAGAGACGGAATGGGAGACTGCGCCGTCTCTCGCTTCGTCTTCGCGAAGCGCACAAAATTCATTTGTGACGTTCTTGTGACGTTTTGATGATGGTCGCGTCTGTTTATCCCCGCGCCGGGGGATAAACGGCGATCCGCACCACGCCTTCCACCACTTCGACCGGCACGGCCTCAAGCTGCTTTCCCACGCATGGCCCGCTCGTGCAGTACCCGTCCTCGATGCGGAAAAGGGCTGCGTGATTGCCGCAAAGGATCTGGCTCTCGTCCTGCGTCAGAAACCTGTCCGGCCAGTTGTCGAGGCGCGTTGCGGCGTGCGGGCAGAGGTTCAGATAGCCGTAAACCGCGCCACTCTTCCGTATAAGGAATATATTGATCCGCGAGGCGCCGCTGCCAAGTGTCAGGCCCTTCGCGCCCGGATCGTCCAGTTCATCCAGCGCGCAGAGCGGCGTTCCAGGCGCAGGCAGCGCTAGCTTCCTCACGGCGCTTTCTTCACGGTGCCTTTTTCAGGCCGCCCATCTTGCAGATGAGCTTCCATTCATCTTCGCGTACGGGCTGCACGGAAAGACGCGAATTGTTGACGAGCACCATTTCGTGAAGTGCAGGTTCCTTTTTCACGTCTTCAAGCGTGACGGGGTTTGGCAGATCCTCGACGGCTTCGATGTCGACAAGGCCGAACCTTCCCTTTTCGTCGGTCGGGTCGGGACGGTGTTCGCCGATCACGCGAACGATGCCGACGATCCGTTTCTCGTTCACCGAATGATAGAAGAAGCCGTAATCGCCCTTCTTCATCGCCTTCATGTTGTTGTTCGCCTGGTAGTTGCGAACGCCGTTCCAGGGCTCGCCCTTCTTGCCCTTCTTCTTCTGGTCTTCCCATGACCAGGTGGAGGGTTCGGATTTGAAAAGCCAGTATGCCATCGGGTCCTATTCCTTTTTATTCCTGCGGGCCCAGCAGCCATTTCCATGCGCGCACTTCCGTCTGCGCAAAGAGACCGGCCTTGTTGTAAGGATCGTTCTCGGCAAGCTTCTCCGCCGTCGCCCGATCTTCGACATCGATCACGAGCATCGAGCCGTTCATCACGCTCGCATCGTCATTGGTGAAAGGACCGCCGATCTTCACGCAACCCGCGTCGCCCCAATATTTCAGATGCGCATCGCGATTGGCGAGACGGAGTTCGAGCGCGTCCGGTTTGTCGGTGCAGATAAGACAGAAGAGCATGATGCGCGTTTCCGTTTTCGTTTCTGGTTCGTTTCCGCTTCTGGTTCGATTCCGGGCGTCAGCCTTCGGCCTTGAAGGGGCGGGCAAGAAGTGTGGCGATGGTGTCGTCGATTTTCGCCTTGCCGGTGACAATGGCGGCGACCGCTTCGGCAATCGGCATTTCAATATCGTATTTTTTCGCGAGTGCAATGACGGCGGTTGCCGAGTGGACGCCTTCGCTTACCGAATTGCGCGTGCCCATCACCTCTTCCAGTGTCTTTCCTTCGCCCAGCGCCATGCCGAGCGACATGTTGCGCGACTTCGGTGAGTTGCAGGTGAGGATGAGATCGCCGAGCCCCGAGAGGCCCATCAGCGTTTCGGTGCGCGCGCCCATGGCGACACCGAGCCTTGCGAGTTCCGCAAAGCCGCGCGTCGTCAGTGCCGCGCGGGCGCTGTCGCCGAGCTTCTTTCCCTCCACGATGCCGCAGGCAATCGCGAGGACGTTCTTCACAGCGCCGCCGATCTCCGCGCCGATCAGGTCGGATGAATAATAGGGACGGAATGCCGGAAGCCCGATCGCATGGACGAGGGCTTCCGCCACGTCTTCGTCCGCGCAGGCGAGCGTCACCGCGGTTGGCAGGCCTCTCGCAACTTCCGCGGCGAAGCTCGGGCCGGAAAGCACGGCGGGTTTCGCTTGCGGCGCGGCTTCGGCAAGAACCTCCGTGAGCAGATAATTCGTCGATTGCTCCACGCCCTTCGCGCAGAGGACCACGGGTGTGCCTTCGGCGATTTCGGGTGCGAGCTGTTCCAGCACGCGGCGCATATGCTGCGCTGGCGTTACCATCAAGATCGCATCGGCTTGTGCGATTTCCTTCAGCTCGCCCGTCGCGCGCAGGCTTTCGTCGAGGGGGATGCCGGGCAGGAAGAGGCTGTTCTCGTGCGTACCGTTCACGCTCTCCACGACCTCGGCCTCGCGCGCCCAAAGCGTGACCTCGCGGCCTGCCTTGGCGGCAACCTGTGCGAGCGCCGTGCCCCATGCGCCTGCGCCGACCACTGCTATCTTGTTGTATTTACTAGTCAAACTATCACTCCGGGGCGTCGTGCATGTTGTAGGTGCTAATGATTGAACGATTCGTTGAATGTTTACCCGGCCGCTCTACAATTACCTGTATGACCGCTCAAGACGATCCGCACCAGAAAATCATCGCGGCCGCAAAAAAGCGTTTCACGCATTACGGCTATACCAAAACCACGATGGCCGAGCTTGCCGTCGATTGCGACATGTCGCCTGGCAATCTCTACCGCTATTTCGCGGGCAAGCTCGATATTGCCGAGGCGATCTGTCGTGAGGCTTCGGTGCAGACAGCGGACGATCTCCAGCGCATTCTGACATCGTCGGGGCGCAGCGCTTCCGAACGGCTCCACGACTTTCTGTTCATGGATCTCAGGGAAACCTTCCACAAGCTTGAGGAAGATCCCAAAATCGTGGAAATGGCGCAAATCGTTACCGCCGAACGTCCGGAGTTTCACAATGAGGGGCTGGCGCGTGAACGCGAGGTTCTCTGCCGTATTGTCGAGCTCGGTAATCTATCGGGCGAGTTCGATGTGCCCGATCCGGAATTCGCAGCGGAGATGATCCAGGCCGCGACCCTCAAATTCAGCTATCCGCAGCTCTTCACCCGTCTGCCGCTTGCTAAACTCGAGCGCGAACTTGAAGGCGTCTACCAGATTGTCGTGGCGGGATTGAAAGCGGGCTGTGCGGCCTGCGTGGACCCGGAGAAAGTCGCCGTCGAGGCTTGAACCGTTCCAGACTCACCTCTTAACTCATTGTTTTAGTGCGCTGCGTCATTTCTTATAGCGCGGCGCATTATTTCATCAAGGTTCTGATTTCCATTAAGGATTTTGGATTGAGTCTCCTGTTTGTGTTGCGCTGCAGCAACATCAATCATGATGATTGAACATTTTTGATTTTGTTCATTGTTTTCCATTCAAGGGGCGCCTACATCCAGCTTGTGAGCGGCTACCCCGGAACAAAAACCCGCTCACAGGCATCAGGAGACGAGCCATGACCTACATGAACAAAAAGCTGACCAACCGCGTCATCACCCTTGCCCTCGCCGGTTACACGCTGGCTTTCGTCGCCCAGGTTGCTGCCCAGTACGCAGTCTGATCCAGACACAAGTTTTCAAAACGGGCGGCGTTTGCTCCCGGATGCGAGAAGGAAGACCGACATGACGTTGAACCCGAATTTCCGTCAGATCGCGGAGCGCGCCGTCACCAAAAC
The DNA here is from genome assembly GCA_002694985.1 of Parvibaculum sp. GTDB lineage: Bacteria > Pseudomonadota > Alphaproteobacteria > Parvibaculales > Parvibaculaceae > Parvibaculum. Next base: position 195,680 of record NZNS01000011.1, read on the forward strand.
CGCCGCCGCATTGCTTGTGGCCTACACGCTCGTACTGGTCGTGCAGACCTCGGGCGCTGCCCGCATCATCTGATAGTTCTTGCAGGCTTCTCGACCGGGCCGTCCTCCCTCCCCTTGTGTGGCCCGGTGATCCCCGAGCCCTCTCTCGAAGAGGGCGCTTGGCCCCGCCGCTTCCCCTCGCGGCGGGGTTCTTTTTTGCAAGATGGACCCAAAACCCGGGTCAAAAAAATCAAGAAAGATGCTGCTTTGCGAAGCGCACAATATGCGCAATCGCCTCGCGGGCTTCCGGCAGCATGTCGGCATTGAGCTGCCAGACATGCCAGACTTTCGGCCAGACCTCGATAGCGGTTTCGACACCCGCCGATTTCAGCGCTGCGGCCATGCGGGTCGAGTCGTCGCGCAGCATTTCGCGTTCACCAACCTGGAAGAGGGTGGGTGGGAAGCCGCTCACATCGCCGAAAAGCGGTGAAATGAAGGGGTCGCGCTCATCGGCACCGGGGCAATAGACCGGCATCAGGCTATCCATCATTTCTTCGACGAACATCGAATCCGCCTCGGCATTGCTGTGGCGGGATTCGCCCGAACCCGTCATGTCGGTTGCTGGCGAAAGGCAGATCAATGCAGCGGGAAGAGGCAGACCCTCCGCCTTGAGGCGCAAGGCAAGTGCCAGCGTGAGATTGCCGCCCGCGGAATCGCCGCCGACCAGGATCGATTTAGCGGCAATGCCCTTGTCGAGCAGACCCTTGTAGGCGGTCACGCAGTCATCAAGGCCGGCGGGATAAGGGTGTTCGGGCGCAAGGCGATAATCGATGGCATAGACGGGGACGCCGATATCCTTTGCGAGCCGCCAGGTCAGCGGGCGGTGTGTGCGCGGCGATCCTGCGACGAAGCCCCCGCCATGAATATAAAGGAAAGCCTTGTCCTGCCGCGTTTCCGGGGCCGAGATCTTTTCGGTGGCCACCCCGGCGAGGCCCAATTCCTCCACGGCGATGCCGGAGGGAAGTTTCGACATGCGCGGTTCCATCTGTGCCATCATCGGCCGCAGGAGCTGTATGTCGGGGTTCTTGCGGAAGCGGCGCTTCACCTGCCAGCGAATCACAAGATTAATGAGGGTTAGCTGGAAGCTCATATCAGAGAAGTCCTCTCAGGCTTTCACGCCGGCTCCCCGTGCGGGTGCGGCCTCGGGATCGAGCGGCCAGCGCGCACGCGGACCGGTGTCGATTGTGTCCGTCAGTCCGAGCGAAAGCCTCTCCGCCCCCGCCCACGCGATCATCGCGCCGTTATCCGTGCAGAGTTTCAGCGGTGGCACAACAAATTCGTAGCCGCAGGCGTGAGCAGACACCATCAAACGCTGGCGTAGTGCCATGTTTGCCGCGACCCCACCTGCCACGACCAGACGGCGATGACCGGGGGGGATCACCTCGTCGGCAAGCGCCATGGCGTTCTCCACGCGCTCGGAAAGGACGTCCGCGACCGCGAACTGGAATGAGGCGGCAATATCGGATTTGTCCTGATCCGTCAGGTTGCCAAGGTTTTCCGCGGTCTGCCGGACGGCTGTCTTGAGACCGGAGAAGGAAAAATCACAGCCGGGTCGCCCGTTCATCGGGCGGGGGAGCGGAAAGCGCGCCGGGTTTCCTTCTTTTGCCGCACGTTCGACGGCGGGTCCGCCCGGATAGCCGAGCCCCAGAAGCTTGGCCACCTTGTCGAAGGCTTCGCCCACGGCATCGTCGATCGTCGTACCAAGGCGGCGATAATGGCCGACACCCTTTACTACCAAGAGCTGGCTATGGCCGCCTGAAACGAGCAAGAGGAGATAGGGGAAAGGAAGTGCGTCCGTCATCCGCGCGGTCAGGGCGTGGCCTTCGAGGTGATTGAGCGCGACGAAAGGCAGCCCGCGCGAAGCCGCAATCCCCTTGGCGGTCATGAGCCCGACGATTACGCCGCCGATCAGGCCCGGCCCTGCCGTGGCGGCGATACCATCGAGATCGTCCCAGCCGAGTTTCGCCTGTTTCATGGCGCGTTTGATAAGTCCGTCCAGATGTTCGACATGGGCGCGGGCCGCAATTTCAGGCACCACGCCGCCGAAGGGCGCATGCTCCTCGATCTGCGAAAAGACGACATTGGAGAGGATTTCACCTGGCACATTGGCCCCATGCCTGCGGACGATTGCAGCTGCGGTCTCGTCGCAGCTCGTCTCGATGCCGAGGATGGTGAGTGGTTCTGTCACAGCCTTGCCTGAAAAAGAGCCTGAAAAGTACCCGCAGCCCCTCTCATTACAGGGCCGAAAAGGTTATAAGAAGCCCCGGCGGGCCGGTCCCGCCCGGGAATTTCCGTTGGCATACAACTTTAGAGACCCTGCATGCAACGCCGCTACCGTATCGGCACAAGAGGTTCAAAGCTCGCCCTCGTTCAGGCGAATGAAGTCGCGCGCCGGATCGCGCTTGCGAGCGACGCTCCTGTTGAGGAAGTGACGGAGATCGTCGTCATCTCGACTGAAGGTGATCGGGTGCAGGATCGGGCGCTGTCGGAAATTGGTGGCAAGGGGCTCTTCACGCAGGAAATCGAGGAGCAGCTCGCGGATGCGCGGATCGACGTCGCCGTCCATTCGATGAAGGATATGCCGACCCTGCTGCCGGACGGACTCGTGATCGATTGCCTGCTGGAAAGGGCCGATCCGCGCGATGCCTTCCTTTCGCTGAAAACGGGGTCACTTGCTGATCTGCCCGCCGGCTCTCGCGTCGGCACCTCCTCGCTCCGCCGGGCGGCGCAGGTAAAGGCAAGGCGGCCCGACCTTGAGGTTGTGCCTTTTCGCGGCAATGTCGATACGCGGTTGCGGAAGCTTGGCGAAGGCGTTGCGGATGCGACCTTCCTTGCGGTTGCCGGTCTCACACGCATGGGGCTTGCGGACAAGATCACTGCCTCGGTTTCTCCGGAAGATATGCTTCCTGCCGTGGCGCAGGGCGCTATCGGGATCGAGCGCCGCGTTGCCGATGACGAGGCGGCTCATCTCCTCCAGAAGCTGCATCATGTGGAAACGGGTCTGTGCGTTGCCGCTGAGCGGGCCTTTCTTGCCGTTCTGGACGGTTCCTGCCGTACACCCATTGCGGCGCTGGCTGAGATCGCGGGTAAGCGCATGCGCTTGCGAACCATGATCCTTACGCCGGATGGCCAGGAAATCCACGAGACGGAGCGCGAAGGGCTTGCCGCCGACGCTATTGCGCTTGGTGAGGATGCGGGTCAGGAACTCAAGGGTCGCGCCGGACCGAATTTCTTCGACGCGAGCTGAACGATGCGGCTTCTCGTCACGCGGCCCGAGGAAGACAGCGCCTCGCTTGCCGATGCGCTTGTCGCGCTCGGTCATGAGGTGGTGATGGCGCCTCTTCTCACGATCCGTTTTCTCGATGATGTCTTCCTTCCGGGGGACAGGTGGCAGGCGCTTCTCTTTACCAGCGCAAACGGTGTCCGCGCACTGGCGCGCCGGAAGGACGCCGGTCGCCTTCTGCCGCTCCCTGTCTTTGCCGTCGGCCCCGCCAGCGCCGATGCCGCGCGCGCAGCGGGTTTTGCGACTGTCGAGGCTGCGGGTGGCGACGTCACGTCGCTGGCGGCTTATGTCTCTGGCGCGATCAAACCCGAGACGGGGCCTCTTCTCCATGTGGCGGGTACTACGCTCGCCGGTGACCTTGCGGGCATGCTCGGCGCGCAAGGCTTCGATGTGAAACGCGTGGTGCTCTACGAAGCCGTGCCTGCCCCTGTACTGCCCGAAGCGGCGCGTCAGGAAATCGAGGAGGGTTTGCTTGACGGTGTCCTGCTTTATTCGCCACGTACGGCGCGCACTTTCGCTTCGCTTGTCCTTGAGGCCGGACTCGCGAACAGGACAGAGGGCCTCGTGGCTTATTGTCTGTCGTCGAACGTAGCCAAGGCACTTCGCGATTTACCCGGACTTACGGTGAAAATTGCGCGTGAACCGGACCAGGCGGCGCTGCTGGCTTTGCTGCCGGCCTGATTTTCCCGGAACTTCGCCCTGACCCATGCGCTTTGAGCCTCTATAGTGGCGGCGACAGGGATTTCCCCAGAAGGCTTGAAATGAGTGATCCAAACGGCAGCGGCAAGGACGGCAAGACGGGTGCCGGCGAGAATGCGAAGGAAACGCAGGCGGAATATCTGAAGCCCGCGGATGGCAAACCGCGCGGGTCGACGAAGCGCGAGAAGGAGCCGCGCACTCTCGAAGGGAAGGCCGAGCCTGTCGAGGGCGAAGCCGCGGCAGCGTCTGACGACAAGTCTGCGAGCGAGAAAACAGAGGCCCCGGGCTCTCAGCGTTCGCCTTTGCCGCTTGTTCTCGCGGCCGGGGTCGCGGGACTTGGCGGCGCGGCGGTAGCGCTCGCGGCTGTCTGGTTCGTGGGGCTGCCGCCGCGCGCAGGCGAAGAAGATGTCTTTGCCGGTATCGAACAGCGTATCGACGCGCTTGAGGCCGGTGCCAGCGAAAGCGCCACGCAATCCGGTGCGACGTTCACCTCGCTCGGTGAGCGCATCGACCAGCTCGAAAAAGATCTCGCGGTTGCGTCGGAAACACCCGACAGCGCTGTCGCGCTTCGTGAGCGGATCGAAACTCTCGCTGCAGACATCCAGAAAATGGCGTCCGCGCTCAATGATACGCGTGACTCACTGCGTGACCTTGAGCAGAAGGTCGGCGGGATTTCGGAGAGCCTGCCGCCACCCGGCATCGCCGATCAGGTCGGCAGCATCGAAACGCTGGCGAGGGCTCTCGATCTTCGCCTTGCCTCGCTCGCGCCGGAGGTGCAAAAGATGGAAGATCGTGTGGCCCGGCTTGAAGAAGAGAAGGACGATCCCGACGCTGCCGCGCGCGCGGCGCTCGGTCTTGCCCTCGCGAATCTTGCGCGTGCCGCCGAAAGCGCCGGTTCCTTCGAAACCGAACTTGATGCGGTGCGCACTTTCCTGCCCGAAGAGACAGCGCTTGCCGGTCTCGCCAAGGCCGCGTCTGGAGGGGTGCCGACGCGTGCGGCGCTCGAAGCGCGCTTCCCGGCGCTTGCCGAGGATATCTTCGATGCGGAGCGTCGCGCGGATGCGGACGGATGGTGGTCGCGCTTCGTCGCCAATGCGAAGTCGCTCGTCACGATCCGCAAGACGGGAGAAATTTCAGGCGATACGACCGAAGCAAAAGTTGCGCGCATGGAAGAGCGGCTCAAGGTGCATGATCTTGAGGGTGCGGTGAAGGAAGCCGAAACGCTCGAAGGCCCGGCCGCGGAAGCGGCGGCCTCATGGCTCGACGATGCGCGTGCGCGCCTTGAGACGGACCGGCTTGTGAGGGAGCTCAGCGCAAGCGTTGCGGCGCAACTCGCCAAGACGAAGGGCTGACGCCGATGCTGCGCGCTCTTTACACATTCCTCATCATTGCGGTCCTCAGTGGTATCGCGATCTGGCTTGCTGACAATCCGGGCGAGCTTGTCATGCATTGGCGCGGGTATGAAATCCGCACAAGCTTCGTTGTTGGCGTCGGTGCGATGGCGCTTGCGGCCTTCCTGGTCCTTCTCGTCTATCGCATCGTGGTAAGCTTCATCGAGACGCCGGCAAGCGTTTCGAATTTTCTTGAAAAGCGTCGTCAGCAGAAGGGCTTTCTCGCTCTCTCGCGCGGGATGGTTGCGGTTGCCGCAGGCGATGCCGCCGATGCCAAGAGGTATGCAGCGCAGGCACACAAGCTTCTGGATGCACCGCCGCTGACGCTTCTTCTCGCCGCGCAGGCAGCGCAGCTTGAAGGTGATGAGGCAGGGGCGACGAAGCATTTCGAAAAGATGCTGGCCGCCCCGGAGACAGAATTTCTCGGCCTTCGCGGTCTTTTCATTCAGGCGCGGCGCGCGGGCGATCGCGATGGCGCGCTGGCCTATGCACGCCGGGCCTTCGATCTGCGTCCGCAAACCCCTTGGGCGGCGCAGGCCGTCTTCGAAATCGAGGCGGCGGAAGAAGACTGGGATGGCGCGCTGAAGACGCTCGACCGCGTGGTCGGGGCAAAGCTTATTCCGCGCGATGATGCGCGCCGCCGTCGCGCTGTGCTGCTTACCGCCTGTGCGATGACAGCGGCGGAAGCCGCGCGCAGTCAGGTGGGCGATGCGCGCAAGCCCGCCCTGGAGAAGGCCGCAAAGCTTGCGCTTGAAGCTGTTTCACTCGAGCCGCATTTCGTGCCTGCCGTTGCGCTTGCCGCCGAGCTCTGTGCGAAGACGGGTCACGTCCGCAAGGGCATGAAGCTTATCGAGGAAGCATGGAGCGTGGTGCCGCATCCGGACCTTGCTGATGCCTGGCTCGATCTGGTCGAGGACGAAAGCGGCTATGCCCGAGCGGAACGCGCGAACGCGCTGGCCGTCCGCAATCCCGATCACCTTGAAAGCCATATTCTCGTCGCCCGTGGCGCTATCGGTGCGCGCGACTGGAGGGCGGCGCGCGAGGCGCTCGCCCCTTACACCGGTCCGGCGGCGCAAGAACAGCCGGGACAGCGGGTTTGCGAACTCATGTCCGAGATCGAGGAAGGAGAATATGGCGACCGGGGTGCGGCAAGGAGCTGGCTCACGCGCGCACTTCATGCACCGGAAGATCCTCAATGGACGGGGAACGGGTATCGCTCTCCGCGCTGGTCTCCCATCAATCCGGTGACCGGCGAATTCGATGCGCTCGAATGGACAGCGCCGGTCATGGCGCTTGCGCAGAATGAAGCGCCTGTTCCTCATGATATCTCCGACGAGAATGCTTCCAGTCCCGAAGGTCCGCTCGACGCCCCAGTTGCACCTGCTATGCGCGAGGGGGGAGCCACCGGCGAAGCTCTTGCCTTTCAACCGCCCCTGCCCGACGATCCCGGTCCGGATGAAACCGGGGACAAGCGGGAGGGGGAGAATAAATGGTGAAACGGCTTCTGGCTGGCACGGTGACGCTTGTTCTGCTGGCATTTGCCGTGATCATGATCTCGTTCGTGCAGCTCGATGTGCCGCGCGAACAACTCATCGGAAAATATGCGACCGGGGCTTCGCAATTCGTCATATTGCCGGACGGGTCGAGCGCCCATATCCGCGACGAGGGAAATCCCGAGGGGCCGGTGCTGGTCCTGGTGCATGGCTCCAATGCTTCGCTCCACACATGGGAGCCATGGGTCGAAGAGCTGGGCGACAGCTATCGCATCATCAGCATGGATCTGCCGGGGCATGGGCTTACGGGCCGTGTGCCGGGCGATGACTATACGCGCGAGGGTATGACGGCCTTCGTTCACGAGGTGCTGAAAACGCTTCATGTCAGGCGGTTCGCCATCGCGGGCAATTCGATGGGCGGCGGCATTGCCGCGCTTTACACGCTCGAGCATCCCGAAAGCGTCTCCGCGCTCATCCTGGTCGATGCGGCTGGCATTCCGGTCCAGCGCGACGATGACGATGTGCCGCTCGCCTTCCGCGTCGCGAACATGCCGGTCGTCAGCAATGTCATGCGCTACGTGTTGCCGCGCTCGCTTGTCGAGGAGGGGGTACGCAAGGTTTTTTTCGACCAGTCAAAGGTGACGGACGAGATGGTCGCGCGTTATTTCGATCTCACGCTGCACGAAGGCAATCGCGATGCGACGCGGATGCGCTTTGCAAGCTACGCCTCCCGCAATGAGAAAGCCTTTGCGGACCGGCTTGGCGAAATCAAGGTGCCCGTCCTCGTCCTCTGGGGTGACCAGGACGGGCTCATTCCCGTCTCGGCGGCCCATGAGTTCCAGAAACGGATTCCGCAGGCCGAACTCGTCATCTTCGAGAATGTCGGGCATGTGCCGATGGAGGAGATACCCGAAGCGAGCGCCGCGGCCGTGCGCAGCTTTCTCGCGAAAGGTTGGGCCAAAGTGCCGGCTCCTGCCGGAAAGGGTGAGGCCGCCCCGGGGGGCTATGCGGAACAGCAACCCGAAGCTACTGAATAAGCCCAAATATTTCCCGGAGCCCTTTCTCCCTGTTGCCAAAGGCGCGATGGCGGGGTATCTGAGGGCCCCTGCGGACAGGTGGATTTCTACCCGTCCCGCGGCCGCTTTAGCTCAGTTGGTAGAGCACCTCATTCGTAATGAGGGGGTCGGGTGTTCGAGTCACCCAAGCGGCACCACTTTTCCCTGATTTCCTTCCGGCCAATCTTTCGGTTTCGCGGCTGTGGTTCCGGTCCATGACATGCGCTGTCGTGGCGTGTGGGAGGCAGAAAGGCCGTTCCTTCGCGGGGAGGAAACGGCCTTTTGCCTATCGGAGGCTGCTTGCCATCTTTTATGCGCCGACGCGGCAATCGCGTATTGCGAAGGAGGGGCGCAAGTACGGACTGTCGCTCGCGCTCTTTACCCAGCGCCCCTCGGAGCTCGACACCACGATTCTTTTGCAGTGCAGCACGGTGGTCGCCATGCGCCTCTCCACGGAGCGGGATCAGCAGGTGATGCGCGCGAATACGCATGCCGGGACTCTCGGTCTCCTCGATTTTCTACCTCTTCTGGGCGACCGTGAAGCAATCGTGCTTGGTCAGGGGGTCGGAATGCCCATGCGGATCAAGTTTGCGGATATTGCCGACAAGGGTGTGCCGAGAAACCTCAGCAGCGGATTCTCGCAATCCTGGAGCAAGCCTGATCTCGACCGGGCCGGGCTTGAGGCGATTGTTTCGCGCTGGCGTCATGAGGGCCGTGAGCGGCGCGGTTACTGATCGAAAGGTGGCCGGGCAAAAGAAGATATGGGCGCGGCATAATGTCTGCGGCTATGTCTCTGCATGTCGGTGGTTCGCTGATACACCGGGTTTCTTCCTTGATATGCTTGCGGCCTCGGTTTCCAGAATACAGAGAGGCTACAATGTTCCGTTCCCTTCGTTTTCTTCTTCCCCTCGTTCTCGCCATGCCGCTTCTCGCGGCCTGTGGCGATGAAGGCGCAAGCGATATTTCCGTTAGCGACGCCTGGGCGCGCGCGAGCGTAACCGATACAGGGGCGGCCTATGTCACGATCGCGAACAATGGCAATGCCGACGATGTCCTTCTCGAAGCCAGGTCGTCCGTCGCCGCGAAGGTCGAGGTTCACGATATGACGATGGAGGGGATGGTGATGAAGATGCGCAAACTCGACGCCCTTCCCATCAAGGCGGGCGACGAAGTGGCATTGGCGCCCGGCGGTAAACACATCATGCTGATCGGCCTCAAGCAGGCGCTCGAGGAAGGCATATCCGTGCCGGTAACCCTCGTCTTTGAAAAGGCCGGAGAAATCGAGGTGGATGCACCGGTTCGGCCGGCGGGCGGGATGAGCCACTAAAAGTTCCCATCTGATTCGTTCTACGATTCTATTGCGCCGCACATAATCAGTGTGCGGCGCACCATTTTTATGGTGCGGGCCTCCGCATTCTCTTTCGGACATTACCGCCGTGTCATAAATGCCATAGAAAGCCTCAATGTTGCCCCAGTGTGTAACAGCATCAACGCGCAGGCTTGACTCAAACTGCCATTAAATGTCCGCTAGTACATGAGGGATGCTGACTGGCCGGGGGGGAACAGTCGAATGATTTCATATTCAAATTCGCCGTACCTCCCGACCTGGCTGCAAAGTTAGTGAAGCCATCGAGGATCGAGGAGGATCGCTCCATGAAGAGAATAATTGCCCAAGGGGCGCTAATGGGCAGCTTGGCGGGGGTGGCAATGATGCTGACCGCCGGCGCCGCGCAGGCCATCGATTTCAAGTTCGGGGAGGCGAATCTCCAGATAGACAATCTGGTTTCGGTCGGCGCCGGGTTCCGGACCTCCAAACAGGATTGTACGCTCGTTTCGAAGCCGAACGGAGGCTGTTCTGCCGGAAACGGCGCCGGAATGGGCATCAATGACGATGACGGCAACGTCAATACCGATCAGTGGGATCCGTACACCACAAGCGTCAAGATCACGACCGACTTCGATCTCCAGTGGAGGAATTACGGCGCATTCGTCCGCACCAAGGCGTTCTACGATTACTGGGTGAATGAAGAACTCGGTACAAGGAACAACCGGTTCGGCAGCCGTCCCCTCGTCGATGCGGCGCGCGGCGACCAGGCGCGCGATTTCGGCGGCAGAAGCTTCGATATTCTCGATGCTTTCGTTTACGGGAATTTCGACGTCTCGGGCATGCCGTTGAATGTTCGCGTCGGCAAGCAGGTCGTGAACTGGGGTGAAAGCCTCTTCATTCAGGGCGGCATCAACTCCTTCCTGCCGATCGACGTGACCGCCATTCGCACGCCGGGCTCGGAACTGAAGGAGGCGCTCATGCCTACGCCTTCGGTGTTCGCGTCCATCGGTCTGCCGGGCAGCGTAACGGTGGAGGCTTTCTGGCAGTTCGGCTGGCAGAAGACCGAGCTGGACGCCTGCGGCACCTTCTTCAGCACCTCTGACGCCGCCTGCGAGGGCGGTCAATACGTCATGTTTAGCGGCGAGTATCCGGGTCCTGTCCTGCTTCCCCGGGCTCCGTCCGAAGAGGGTGACGATACGGGCACCTTCGGCGTGGCGATCAAGCATTACGCCGACAACCTCGGCATGGGCACCGATCTCGGTCTGTATTTCACGCAGCAGAGTCTGGTCGTACCGATCGGCTCGTTTAAGATGGGCGATTTCGTCGGCGCGACGGGCGAAGCCACTCTTGAAGACTTCTGCGTCGCGAATGGACAAAATACCTTCTTTGAATGCGCGACGGTCCCAGTTTTAGGCCCGAATACGGCCTTGGCACTCGGCGTGGGCGCCGTCGCCGGGACAAAGCAATACCTGATCCAGTATCCCGAGGATGTCAGGACTGTCGGCACGAGCTTCAACACTTCGATTCCTCTTTTCGGCGGTTCGGCCTTTTCGGGCGAACTTGCCTTTACGCCCGATATGCCGTTCACACTCAGCGATGTGGAAATCAACTCCGCCGAGCTGGATGCCATCGACGCCTGCGAATTTGCGGGAGCTGGGCCTGGTTGTTTGAGCCAGGGAAGCCAGAATGCCGGCTTCGCTTATGCGCCGGGCGACACGATCCGGGGCTATGACGAATTCGACGTCATAACGGGTCAGCTTGCAATGATCAGCACGCTCAACCCGTCGGCGCCTCTTCCGTCGCTGATCGGTTCCGATCTGATGATCCTGATCGCCAATGTCGGCTTCCAGTATCTCCCCGATCTTTCGAGCAGCACCAACCGGCTGGCTGCTCCCCGGTCGGCGAACACGCATCCCGATCTGGCCTCGGCGGTGATCCTTGGTGATGAGACTTGCGGGGCCTCCGCGCTCGCTGCCTCGCTCGGCGGCGGGACTCCGGCGTGCAAAACTGCCTACGCAACATCCAGTTCCTGGGGTTACCGTCTCGCGGCTACCTCGGACTACAACAACGCTTTCGGAACGGCGTGGACGCTCACGCCCACCATTCAGTGGGCACATGATGTGAACGGCGTGTCGGCCGGTCCGGTTGGCCCCGGTTTCATCGAAGGAAAAAAGACCGTCAGTGTCGGCGTTACTGCCAATCTTCAGGGTAAGTGGCGTGCCAATCTCCAGTACACGAACAGCTTTGGCAACAAGTACAAGAACTACGCCTATGACAAGGACTTCGTTACGATGACGGTTTCCTACGCGTTCTGACCCTCAGAAACGTGTAACGCGAAATAGAACCCGGCGGTGGCGACATCGCCGGGCTTTTTCTTTGGGTGGTGAGGGGCAGCGCGCAAGCATGAAGAACCTTTATATTGCGGCGCACAAAGGCGGCGCCGCCTGCGGAAATCATCCGTAGGCAGAGCGATCCATATTTCGCCGCGCTTGCTGCCGCTGTGCATTCATTAAAAAGATTTAATGAAATCCGCAGGCAAACTACCTGAAATTCGCAGTGAATAGAGGCTCGAAGGACACAGAATCCGCAGGCGTGTGATTTGCGCGCTTCGGGCAATTTGCTATCATCCCGTTTGAGTAAGGCGGGGAAACCGGCCTCGGTGGACAGTGCAAGAAGCCATACGGCAAGGGCTGACGCCGAAAGCCTCATAAGAAATCCAGTGGAGGGAACTTATATGAAAAGGACAACCTTGTTGGTGTCCGCCCTTGCGATCAGCGTCTTCGCAACCGGCGCGCTCGCCAAGGTTCCGGAAGCTCAGGTGAACCGCCTGGGTCAGGACCTCACCCCGATGGGATCGGAAAAAGCTGGCGACGGTGACGTCCCTGCATGGACCGGTGGCCTGTCGACGGTGCCGAGCAATGTCAGCTACAAGCCGGGCGACAAGCTTGCGAATCCCTTCGCCAGTGACGCGGTCAAGTACACCATCACCGGCGAGAATGCCGGGCAGTATGACGCCCTTCTGACGCCGGGTTACAAGGCCCTGCTCAAGGCATATCCGACGTACAAGATGGACGTCTACGAGACGCGCCGTACCTGCGCCTTTCCGGACAAGTTCTATGAAGCCAACAAGCGCAATGCGGCTGTCGGTGAACTCGTCGGCGGCGGGTCGGGCATCAGCGAAGCCGTTTTCGGCTCGCCGTTCCCGATCGCAAATAACGCGCTGGAAATGATCTGGAACCACATATTGCGGTATCGCTCGTACAAGCTGGTTCGTCAGTTCGCTGCGGCGCCGGTTACCCGGGGTGGTGACTACACGCTCCAGATCGTTCAGGATGAAGCCATCTTCAACTGGTCCGATCCCACCGCCAAACGTGCCGAGGATCTCGAGAACATCTCGCTTTATTACATCTCGAACACCATCGCCCCGGCTCGTGCCGCGGGTAACGTGATTCTGGTGCATGACGCCTTGAACGTCGAAGCCCAGCCCCGTCAGGCCTGGCAATACAGCCCGGGTACCCGCCGCGTTCGCCGTGCGCCGAACATCGCGTATGACAATCCCGGCACGAACTCGGACGGTCTGTCCACGTCGGACAGCTTCGACGGCTACAACGGCGCCCCGGATCGTTATGACTGGACCGTGCTCGGCAAGAACAAGCGTCTGGTTGCGGCAAATGTCTACGACGCCGAATCCACGCCCTATGCCGACTTCCTGAAGCCGCTCCATATCAATCAGGACAAGGTGCGTTACGAAGTGCGCCGCGTCTGGGAATTCGAGGCGAAGCTGCGTCCGAGCACTCGCCACGTCTATTCGCGTCGTGTCTATCACAACGAGGAAGACGCATGGCAGATTGCTTCAGCAGAGCTCTATGACGGCCGTGGTCAGCTCTGGCGTGTGCAGGAAATGCAGCAGATCCAGCGCTACAATGTGCCGCTCTGCGGTTCTGCGGGCGAAATCGTATATGATCTGCAGGCAGGCCGTTATCTGGCGCTTGCACTGCAGAACGAAGAGCCTGCGGCGAACTTCTTTGCCGACGAACTCGACAAAAGCCGTTATACGCCGAACGCGATCCGTCGGCTCGGCGTCCGATAAAACGGACTGAAACCAAGGAAGGCCGACCCCGGAAAACGGGCGTCGGCCTTCTGCCGTTTATGGGGCGCACTAAGGCGATCTTGGGTGCAGAGCGTCTTTAAACCCTGTTCCGCGGGCTGTTCTGAAATCTTGCGAGAGTCCAAGACGGATCGCGAAAAATGCGCTATAAAGCGGAAAACCGTTACAAGAAACAAAGAAAACAGGAGGCGCGCCGCTACACGGCATCGGGCCCGGGGGGATCCGGCGACGATGCATCGCGGTAGCCGGAAACGCCCGAGTGCAGGAGCCCTAGGTAATGTCTTCGTCTTTTTCCCGGATCGTCTCGAGCTGGGCGCCGCGTCTGCGGCTTATGTCCCTCGCAACACTGTGTGCCGCCGCGCTCACTTTCACCGCCTTCGGCCCTCATTCGGCCGCGGCTCAGGACGAGGCCACCTCGTCCGAGGTCGAATATGCAGTACCGTCCGACCTTGCCGCGCAGTCGCTCCTGCTTGATGCGACATATGCCGGCGAGCGGCTGGTCGCCGTCGGCGAGTTCGGACATATCGTTCTGTCGGATGATCGCGGCGCAACCTGGCGGCAGGCTAAAGAAGTCCCGACGCAAGCAACGCTGACCGGCGTGACCTTCGTTAGCAAGGATCTCGGTTTTGCCGTTGGTCACGACGCGACGGTCCTTCGCACGACCGATGGCGGCGAAACCTGGAGTCTCGTTTATAACGACAGCGAGTCCGAAATGGCCTTCATGACGGTCTATTTCGAGAACGAAAAACGCGGTTTCGCCATGGGCGCCTTCTCGTTCATGGTCGAAACGAATGATGGTGGAGACACCTGGAACGAGCGGTCGCTGAGCGAAGACCTTCTGGACGACTACCATCTCAACAAGCTCTTCTCCGATAAGGATGGGGATCTCTATATCGCTGCTGAGTTCGGCGTGGTTTATCACTCGGCCGATCAGGGGCGCACCTTCAACCGCATCCAGACGCAGTACGAAGGCTCCTTCTGGGGTGGCTTCGGCATGGCCGACGGTTCGGTGATGGTGTTCGGCATGCGCGGCAACGCGTTCCGCTCCTACGACAAGGGAGCGACCTGGACGAAGGTCAACACCGGTACGGACAAGTCCATTGCAGGCGGTGTGCAACTCGGTAATGGCAAGATCGTTCTAGTTGGTCTGCAGGGCTACGTCGGCTATAGCGACAATGGCGGCAAGAGCTTCACCGAAGTGACGCGCGCTGACCGTCTTGGCTATGCGGCAGTGACGGACGGCCCCGACGGCCAGATCGCCATTTTCGGGGAGCCGGGCGTGAAACTGATGCCCGACGACATGGAGAAGGCGCGCGAGGAAGCGGGCGCCAAGATTACGGCCCCGGTCAGCGACGATAATAGCTGACCTCATTCTCCAGCCTGACAACAAGAAACCCCGGCCTTTGCGCCGGGGTTTTTCGTTCCCGGTCAGGACACCTCATCAGTGCGCTTTACCCTGGGGCACTGCGGAGGCCACAATCTCACCAAGAGTCCAAAATAGAGGGCCGCCACAGGGGAGGGTAGAGGGTGACGGGCATCGTCGATTTCAGCCACTACACGCGCATCAAGGTGAGCAGACAGGGGCGCGTTCTGACACTTGCGCTCAGCAACCCGGCGCAAGCCTGTCTTCACGGGGCGGTAACATCAATGGATTCCTTGACGCAAGACCCGCCGCTCAATTTCGACGAACCGGAGCATGTGTGCATGTTGCTCGAGACGACGCGCCGCCTCGTCGAGACCGAAATGCCGCGTACAAAGGCACGCGAGTAGGACAGGAAAAATATCTACCCTGCCGAGGCGATAAAACGGCTCGGGGAAATGGGGATGACGGGGCCTACCGTCGCAGAGAGCTTCGGCGCTCCGGCGTCGATATCTACGTGACAATGGCGGTGATCTGGCAACAGCTCGCGGACGCGATAAGCCTGCCAATCGTCGGCGGCTCATCCAACATACAGAAGAACAATATCGGTTGAAACTGGGCACTTGAGGGGAGGATGTCAGCATGACCGCGGCGGGAACTGCAAGCGAGACGGCGGGTACGAGGCAGGATCTCTTCGCGGCGGCAGAGAACTTCGCACCCGAGATTGCCGCGCGTGCGGCGGAGATCGAAACAAACCGTTTTCTGCCTCAAGACATCGCCGATCGTTTCGCGGAGGCGGGGCTCTATCGTCTTTGCGTACCTCGAGCCTATGGTGGTTATGAGGCACATCCTGGCGACCTCGTGCGCGTTGTGGAACGGCTTGCCCGTGCCGATGGTTCGGCGGCCTGGTGCGTCTTTATCGGCGCGACCTCCGGCCTTGTCGCGGGTTTCCTCGAGCCTGCGGAAGCGGAGCGGGTCTTTGGCGATCCACGCACCATCACAGCGGGTGTCTTCGCGCCACGCGGCAAGGCCGTGCGCACCAGTCAGGATGGTGTTGAGGGATACCGCGTCACGGGACGATGGCAATGGGCCTCCGGCTCGCGCAACGCCTCATGGATTTCAGGCGGCGCACTTGTTTTCGGTGAAGATGGGAAACCCGAATTGGCCGCCGAGGGTGTGACGCAGAACCGGATGATGATGTTCCGCGCTGAAGACGTCACGCTACATGACACATGGGATGTTTCTGGGCTGTGCGGGACGGGGAGCACGGATTTCGAAGTGCGGGATATCTTTGTGCCGGCTACCCGCGCGGTCAGCCTGATCAGCGACAAGCCGCTTCCGCTGCCGCTCTACTGTTTTCCAACCTTCGGCTTACTCGGGATCGGCATTGCTGCCGTTGCGCTGGGCCTTGCGCGCGGCTCCATCGATGCGCTGGTCGAGCTGGCTGGCGGAAAGACTCCACAGGGTTCCTCGAAACCGCTCGCGCAGCGCGCCAAGGCGCATCTCGATGTTTCCGAGGCCGACGCTTTGACGCGATCCGCCCGCGCCTTTCTGATGGATACGATCAGTGACGCCTGGCAGGCCGCGTCGGAAAATGGCGAGATGACGGTCGCGCATCGTCGCGATATCCGTCTAGCGACGACGCATGCCGTTCGCTCGTCGGCCAGGGCAGTCGATCTGATGTATACGCTGGCGGGAGGCAGTTCGGTCTATCGCAGCTCGGCGCTTCAGCGACAGTTTCGTGACGTTCACGTGACAACCCAGCACATGATGGTCTCCGATGCGACCCTCGAACTGACGGGGCGTCTGCTGCTCGGTGTGCCGACCAATATCGCAATGCTCTGATAACCCGTTGAATATCTTCAACTTTCAAAAAGAAGGGAAACATGGCTTACGAAAGAAAAGGCCGTGTCGAAGGCAAGATGGCATTCATCACCGGCGGCGCGCAGGGACTTGGCAAGGCATCGGGGATAATGCTGGCGCGCGAAGGTGCAAAGGTGACGCTTGCCGATATCAACGAAAAGGGTGCGGCGGAAGTAGCCGCAGAGATCAACGCAGAATGTCCGGGGATGGCTTTTTCAGTCGGCCTCGATGTGACGCGCGAGGATCATTGGAAGGATGCGCTTGCCGAAGCGAACAAGGCGATGGGCGGCATCAACGTGCTTTTCAACAATGCCGGTATCGGCGGCGGCACGACCGTCGAGGAGACGAATTTCGAGACCTTCAAGAAGGTGCAGGCGGTGGATGTCGATTCCGTCTTCCTGGGATGCAAATATGCGATCCCCTATATGGTGCCTCACGCGCCGGGGTCGATCATCAATACCTCGTCGATTGCGGGACTGATCGCAGGTCACAACATGGCCGCCTATAACGCCGCGAAGGCTGGTGTCTGGCTGCTTTCGAAATCGGTTGCGCTTCACTGTGCGAAGCGGGGCTATCGCATCCGCTCGAACTCGATCCATCCGACCTTTATAGACACCCCCATTCTGGACGGAATGACGCGCGGCATGCCGAAAGAGGAGCTGGTGAAGAAGCTCGCGAAACAGGTACCGCTTGGCGTAGTGGGCGATCCGGACGACGTTGCCTATTGCGTGCTTTATCTCGCCTCGGACGAGTCGAAATTCATCACGGGCTCCGAGATCAAGATCGACGGTGGCATCAGCGCCATGTGAGGGTGCGTGGTTTGCGGTCACCTGTCGGTTTTCAACCGGCGGGTGGCTGCCATGACAACTACGTCATCTCGCACTGCAACAAAAGCGGCCCGCTCTTGTCGAAGCTCCATTGTGAGGCGTCAAAAACTGGCAGGATGGCACCGGAAATTCTGAAATTCCGGCCACCATCCGACGCATTGCGCCCAAGGGCGCAAGCCTGAGATATATCAAGGTGTGTTCGGAGAAAACGGGCTTCCGGGAATGGTGGAGCCGAGCGGGATCGAACCGCTGACCTCCTCATTGCGAACGAGGCGCTCTCCCAACTGAGCTACGGCCCCGGAACCCGACGCGTACAAGCGCTGGAGGCCGCTTCTTAGGCGGCAGCGGGCGAGGTGTCAAGAGAGCGGTGTACTCACCGCCGCTTCGCTCCAATCCTCTCCTTGAACCCCCGCCCCGGCCCGTTTACATCTCAAGGGGCTGGAATCTCCGGCGCCCGGTTTCCGGCCATCTCCGGCCAATGCGTGAGCCGTCCATCCCTCAGAACCAACAACCGGCGAGCCCCCCATGATTGCCCTTCTGAATCTGATCGATACGCTCATCACTCTCTATATCTGGGTGATCATCATTGGCGTTGTCCTGAGCTGGCTTATCGCCTTCAACGTCATCAATACGCACAACCGCTTCGTCTACATGGTGGTGGATACCATCAACCGGCTGACGGAGCCGGTGCTCCGGCCGATCCGGAATGTGCTTCCCAACCTTGGCGGCCTGGACATCTCGCCGGTCATTCTGCTGCTGGTTCTCGTTTTTGTGCAGAATCTGATCCGCTACGATATTCCCATGTGGCTTGGCGCGGGGCGTTACTAACGGCTATGCCCTGCAAGCGAGCCGCTGACGGCGTCACGGTCCGGCTGCGGGTCACGCCCCGGGGTGGCGCTAACCGGATCGAGGGCCGCGGGGAGGATGCCAATGGGGAGGCGCATCTGAAGCTGCGGGTCTCGGCCGTGGCGGAAAAGGGCAAGGCGAACGATGCCGTCCTCAAGCTCCTCGCCAAGAGTTGGGGCCTGCCCCGTTCTTCATTTTCCCTCGTTTCGGGCGATACAGGCCGAATCAAGATCGTGGCGGTCAAGGGCGACCCGGAAAACATCATGGCTCGCATCGGCCTCTCGCTCGAAAGCCCGGCAAAGGGGGCCAGGTGATGCAGAGGCGGGCTTGTCGCGGGGTGGCGGAGCTTACTATAGTGCCACTGCCCTTGCGTGACTGGCGAGAAGAGGTGGAGCGAACCACCGTGGAGCGCAGGGTATATGCGCCGCTCGCCTGGGCACCCCATCCAGACAACGAGGTGCTCTCATGACGTCTTCGGCCCAGGCTTCCATCATCGACGGCAAGATTATTTCAGCGGAACTCCGCGCGCGTGTGGCGAAGGAGGTCGAGCGGCTCCAGCGCGACCATGGGCTGACCCCCGGTCTCGCCGTCATATTGGTTGGCAACGACCCGGCAAGCGAGGTTTATGTCCGCAACAAGGGCATCGCCACGCGCGAGGCGGGGATGAACTCCTATGAATACAAGTTGCCCGCGGATACGAGCGAAGCCGATCTGCTGGCGAAAGTCCGGGAGCTCAACGCCGATCCGGCGGTGCATGGATTTCTTGTGCAGTTTCCCGTGCCGGACCATATCAGCCAGCAGACTGTGATCGACACGATCGATCCTGCGAAAGATGCGGATGGTCTTCACCCCTTGAACGCCGGGCGTCTTGCAAGCGGGCTTCCTGCCATGGTGCCCGCAACGCCCGAAGGCTGCCTCATCATGGCAAAAAGGGCAGGAGGTGATCTCTCGGGTAAACATGCCGTCGTCATCGGCCGTTCCAATCTTGTCGGCAAGCCGGTAGCTCAGTTGCTGCTCAAGGAGAATTGCACCGTCACCATTGCCCATAGCCGTTCGCGTGATCTGCCGGCCATCGCGCGGGAGGCGGATATTCTCGTTGCCGCGGTGGGACGAGCGAACATGGTGACACGCGACTGGGTGAAACCCGGTGCGACCGTCATTGATGTCGGCATCAATCGTGTGCCCGCCCCTGAAAAGGGCGAGGGCAAGACGCGGCTTGTAGGTGATGTCGATTTCAAAGACGTGGCCGGCGTGGCGGGGGCGATTACACCCGTTCCCGGGGGCGTTGGACTCATGACGGTTGCCTGTCTGCTGCGCAACACGGTGATTGCTGCCTGCCGCGCCAAAGCCATCGAACTTCCCGAGGATTTCTGACCGCCATGGAAATGCGACAGCTCGGAAGATTGTGGCCGGTCAGTGCGCTGGCGCTTGGCGGCGGCGGGCTTGGCCAGATCTGGGGTGAAACCTCACGCGAGGAAGCCATCGCCACTCTCCGTCTTGCCGTGGACAGCGGGATCACGCTGATCGACCTCGCGCCGCTTTATGGGCGTGGTGAAGCGGAAGCGGTCGCAGGTGAAGCCTTTGACGGGCGATGGCCGGAAGGTATCCGGGTCACGACAAAATGCATGATCGGCCGACGCCACCTGCCTGGCGTCATGGAGCGGCTTGAGAAATCCCTGCAGCGTAGCCTCATGACACTGAAGCGCGAGCAGGCCGATATATTTTTCCTGCATTCGAACATCTGTCCGGATGACTATGAATATGAAGACCCGGCTTTCGAGGATTACGGTGTCGTGCGCTGGCAGATTTTCGTCAACGAAGTCATCCCGGCTTTTGAGAGACTAAAGGCGAAAGGGCTTATCGGTGCATGGGGGATTACCGGTACGGGGTTGCCACGCAGTATCATGGATGCCCTTCGCGGCGCGCCGAAACCGGATGTCGTGCAGGCGGTCACCAATGTTCTCGATTCGCCGGGCGGTATGCGGCGCTATCAGGAGCCGCCCGAGCCGCGCAATATCATCCGAACCGCCAGGAATAATGATGTTGGTGTAATGGGGATCCGTGCCGTGCAGGCGGGCGCACTCACCGCCGCTATCGACCGCCCGCTGGCAGCAGACGACCCGGAAGTGCGCGACTATGAGAAGGCCGCCCCTTTTCGTGCGCTTGCCCATGAGCTTGGTGAGGATCCGGCCATTGTTGCGCACCGCTATGCACTCGGGATGTCCGGTGTCGACACGCTGGTGCTCGGCGTGAAGAATCGCGCAGAGCTTTGCGCCATTCTCGAGGCGGAGGAGCGGGGTCCTCTTGAAGATGAGGTTCGAGGGCGTATCGATGCACTCCGACTCAATTTCCAGGTACCGCGCATGCCGATAGATGGGGACGGTACGCTCTAGATGGATCGATGCGCCCTGACGTCTCCTGTTGTCGAGTTGCGCGCGGACAGCGTGCAGGCCTTCGCGGGTGGTTCAAGTCACCTCGATAATCTTGCCTTTGCTCTCCTTTTCAATGTGGATGCGACCACTATACGCAAGCGCGTGCAGTGTGCGCCGCTCGAACTTCGAGACATTCATGAATAAGGTTCTGGAGACAAGCCAAAGCGAGGCGGGCTTCGCACCGCGCACAGGCAATCGCGCCGTGCGGGCAGGTCGCCGCCTTGTGGAACGGCCTGGCGGAAAGGGGTTTTCCCTCTCAGTGGCCGCGCTTTTCTCTGAATACAGACATCAACGCTCCATCTGGCGTGAGGCCCTGTCAGCAATGGCGGGCGAGAGGGGCGGTCAATCCCGGCGGTGGCCCGCATTACTCCTTTTGTTCGCGCTGTGTCTCGTTCCACACATGGCCGCGGCGCAAGACAATCCGGAGGCGGGCATGATCGAATGGCCGCGAGCGGAAATGCGTCATGCGCTTGATGATTTCATCGAACGGCGCATGCAGGCTCTCGCTATCCCCGGGGTTGCCTTGGCTGTCATAGATGATGGTCGCATCGTCTATGAGAAGGGATACGGTACCGCCGATGGCGATCAGAAGGTGACGCCGAACACGCTTTTCGAGGTGGGTGGTATCGGACTGTCGATCGAGGCTTATGCAGCCATGTTGCTTGTGCGTGAGCGCAAAATGTCGCTCGACGTACCGCTTTCCGACTATCTCCAAACGCCATGGCTGCCCGATCAAGATGCTTCACGCAGCATCACGCTTCGTCAGGTGCTTGCCCATCGCTCCGGCCTGTCCGACTGGGTTCGGCTGGGTATACGGAGTGTCGACTTCAAGCCCGGCACGGATTTTCAGTATTCCGGTATGGGGTATGTCTATCTTGCGCATGTGATGTCGGAGATCGAGGGCGTACCGTTTGACCGCCTGATGCGGCAGAAAATCTTTCAGCCATTGGGCATGTTGTCGTCGGGCTATGTAATTCCGGAAGCGCTGCTGGACGAAGTCGCGCGCGGCCATCATGCGCTTTGGGTTCCGATACTTACCTTTGCGGGGCCGACGGTCGCGATCTTTGTGGTGCTTGCACTCGTAACCCTGATCGTGGTGCGGTTCGGTTTTCGTCGCCTTAAACTCGAACCATTCGATCTTGTTCCTGCCGCTATTATCGCTCCCCTCAGTACCAGCCTTCTCGTCTACTACCTGCTTGGGGGCTGGGCTCTTCTTTTCTGTCTTGGCTATTTCATTGCCTGGCTTGCGGGTATCGGGATCGCCGTGGCGACGGCGCAATATCTTCGTTTCATCTTCGACAGGGGCTGGTCGGATGGTGTGGTGTCACGCGGTGTGCGGCGCGGGTCTTTCAGCCCCTTTCTCTTTGGCATTGTGTTCCTGGCCAGCCTCCTTTTCATGACATGGCAGGTGCCACTGCCGGCACGCGATGGCGATGACTTCAACGCCGCCCTGTCCCTGCGTTCGAGCGCGCATGATCTTGGCCTCTTCGTGACCGGCTTTGTCGACGGAGCTCTCGTCGGAATGCCGCTTCGAGCAAGCATGATAGAGGGCCGTATGCCGGTGGGCGAAACGCGGAACGACAAGTTCGGCTGGGGGCTGGGCTTCGGTACGCGAGAACGAGAGAACAGTCTGACACTCTGGCAGACAAGTGCAAATATCGGACTGCGCGGGATCATGGTTATCGAGCCAGCCCGCCGGGCGGGCGTCGTCGTGCTTACCAATTCCGACAAGGGCAAGGTGCTGATGCAGGAAGTCGCAGGGCATGTGCTCGGTCCGGAAGAACCGTGGCGACTTCCCTGAGCCGCTGCCCGGCGATTGCCTAACTCTTTTTCGCGGTCTCGATCGCCTTCACGATGAGTTCGCGAGCGACATCGGCATCCCGCCAGCCGTCGACCTTCACCCATTTTCCGTCTTCGAGATCTTTGTAATGCTCGAAAAAATGAGTGATCCGCTGGATCAGGATATCGGGCATGTCCGAATAGCTCTGGACGTTCTTGTAGTAGGGATTCAGCTTCTCGACGGGTACCGCGAGAATTTTTTCGTCCTGCCCCGCCTCGTCATGCATCATGAGGACGCCGATGGGACGTGAACGGATGACGGCACCCGGCACCACAGGAATACGACTTACCACGAGTACATCAACCGGATCGCCATCGTCAGACAATGTGTGCGGCACGAAACCGTAATTGCAGGGATACTGCATGGCCGTGTGCATGAAACGGTCGACAAAAAGTGTCCCCGATTCCTTGTCGAGTTCGTATTTCACCGGGTGCCCGCCATGCGGAACCTCGACGATTACGTTGATGTCTTCCGGGGGATTCTTGCCGATCGGGATGGCGTCGATACGCATTACAGTTACTTCTCAACTCTCTTGTTGCGGGCTGCGAGCAGCCGGAGACGGAGCGCATTGAGCCGGATGAAGCCCTGTGCGTCCTTCTGATCGTAAGCGCCTGCATCCTCTTCGAATGTGACATGCGCTTCTGAATAGAGTGAATAGGGGGAGGAGCGGCCGACCACCGTTGCCGAGCCCTTGTAGAGCTTCACGCGTACGCTGCCCGTGACCATTTCCTGGCTCTTGTCGATCAAGGCCTGCAGCATTTCGCGCTCAGGGCTCCACCAGAAACCATTATAGATGAGTTCGGCATAGCGCGGCATGATCTCGTCCTTGAGATGGGCTGCGCCGCGGTCGAGCGTGAGCGATTCCATACCGCGATGGGCGGCGAGCAGCACTGTGCCGCCGGGGGTCTCGTAGACGCCGCGCGATTTCATACCAACATAGCGGTTTTCGACGAGGTCGAGACGGCCGATGCCGTTGTCACCACCATACTTGTTCAGCTTCGTCAGCAGCGTGGCAGGCGACATTTTCTCGCCGTCTATGGAAACGGCGTCGCCCTTCTCAAAGCCAATCTCGATATAGGTTGGCTTGTCAGGTGCCGCTTCCGGGGAAACCGAGCGGCTGTAGACATATTCCGGCGCTTCCTCGGCCGGGTCTTCCAGCACTTTTCCTTCTGCTGAAATGTGCAGAAGATTTGCGTCGACCGAGAAGGGCGCTTCGCCACGCTTGTCCTTGGCGATCGGGATCTGGTGCTTCTCGGCGAATTCGATGAGCTTCGTGCGTGACGTCAGGTCCCATTCGCGCCAAGGTGCGATAATCTTGATGTCGGGATCGAGCGCGCCATACCCCAGTTCGAAGCGAACCTGATCGTTGCCCTTGCCGGTTGAGCCGTGGCAGACCGCGTCGGCACCCGTCTCGTGGGCGATTTCGATCTGGCGCTTGGCAATGAGCGGCCGTGCGATCGACGTGCCGAGCAAGTACACGCCCTCATAAAGTGCGTTGGCGCGGAACATCGGAAACACGTAGTCGCGAACGAATTCCTCGCGCAGATCCTCAATGTAGATTTCCTTGACGCCCAGCATCTCGGCTTTTTTGCGCGCGGGCTCCAGTTCCTCGCCCTGACCGAGATCAGCGGTGAAGGTCACGACCTCACAGCCATAGGTCTCCTCCAGCCATTTCAGTATGACCGAGGTGTCGAGGCCGCCGGAATAGGCCAGCACCACCTTGTTTACGGATTTGTCGGCGCTCATGGATCGAGGCTCCAGTGCGGTGGGTTTGAGTGCGGTGGGTTTGCTTTGGGGTACGGCTAAAGAGCCGTATTTTGCGGCGCACTATAGGCGAATCGAACGCGGCGGCAAGAGGAGGGCCGAAAGGCGGGACGGGCAGGGTTTTGCCTGCCATAATTGCCGGAAATAGGCCAAATCGGGGACGTTTCCATGGATTCTTCCATCATTCTTCTCATCTTGCTGGGGCTTCTCCTTGCAGGCGGCTATGCGTGGTATGCGAGCCTCATCACGCGGCGCAATGAAGTTCGCGAGGCAATGGGCTCAATCGATGTCCAGCTTCGCAAACGGTTCGATCTCCTGCCCAATATCGTGGCGCTGGCCACCAAATTCATGACGCATGAAAAAGAGCTTCTGGAGGGCCTGACGGCACTCCGGGCGAAGGTTGGCGTTCCCTATTCGAAGGATGATCCCAAGGCGGTCGCCGAGCATCTCGAAGCGTCGAAAGGTCTTGAGCAGGGGATGGCGCGGTTTTTCGCGGTTGCTGAAAACTATCCCGAGCTTCGTTCCGCCGAGACCATAACGCGCGCCCAGGAAACCTTCGAGGAGGTGGAAGGTAATATTGCCGCCGCCCGGCGCTTCTACAATTCGGCGGTCACGCGGCTCAACAATGCGGTCGAAATATTTCCCGGTTCGTTCATCGCGCGTATTGCAAACGTCCAACCCTTTCCCTTCTACGAGGTCGAGGATCCGGCAGCCCGTGAACCCGTCGACGTCAACAAGCTGATGGCATGAGACGATGACGCCAGGCGGCGATTTCGACAGCTTCTTTGCGAGAGAGATTGCGCCATTCATCGAGGAGAAGGAAGCGGAGCGCAAAGTCGTTTTGCGGCGTGCGCTTTGGCGGGCTCTTCCGGTGATCGGGGCCGGTCTTGTCTTCTTTTTCCTTTCCTCGCAGCTTATCGAAGGCGAAAACGCGCGCGGGTTTGCCATTTTCGGCAGCATCGCCGTTATGGTCTTCGGCGCGGCAATGCTCACCTCCGTCATGAGCTGGGGCCGGAAATTTGCCGAAGAACTTTCAGGGAAGGTCTTCGGGCATTTCGGTTACATCTATTCGCCGGAAGTACCGGAGAGCTTTCTCGTTCCCTTCGATAATTGCCGCCTTCTTCCCGACTATGACCGCAAATCGCTCGAGGACCACGTGTCGGGGGAGGTCGACGGCGTTCCTTTCGAGCTCGCCGAGGCATTCCTTGAAAAGAAGGTGCGGCGCGACAAGCGCGACGATTACGAACTCGTCTTCCGCGGTCTGGTGGCGCGCTACGCCTTCCCCAAGCGGTTTTCGGGACGCACGGTTATTCGCGGCAACCGCGGTTCGCTCTTCAATGTGCTCAATCATGCAGGTGTCGATGGGGAAAGAGTGCATCTCGAAGACCCACGATTCGAAAAGAGGTTCGATGTGTTTTCGAGCGATCAGGTGGAGGCGCGCTATCTGCTGACGCCCGCCTTCATGGAACGGCTCATGCAACTGGCTGATGCGAGCGATGGGCCGATGCAGGCCGCCTTCGATGGCGGTGCGCTTCTTCTGGTCATCGACGGGCGGCGAGGTTATTTCGCGCAGCCCTCACCTTGGCGCGACCTGCGGCAGAACGATCACATCCATGACTTTGTGGAAGACATCTCCTTCATCAGTGAAATCGCCGAAGTGCTGAAACTCGACGCCGATACGAAAGTGTAAGTCGCGCAAGACCTGTTGCGAGTCCGATGCTTTCGCCGGGTTCCCGTGCGGGCCAGATTTGGTCACCTTTTTCTTCGGAGTCATCCATGCTGTTAGAGTTCTGGTACGAGTTTGCGAGCACCTATTCCTATCCGGCGGCGATGCGCGTCGCGGCAGCAGCGAAGGCCGCGGGCGTTCCGCTTGTCTGGCGGCCCTTCATGCTTGGACCGATCTTCGGTGCGCAGGGCTGGAACGACAGCCCGTTCAATATCTACCCTGCCAAGGGAAAATATATGTGGCGCGACATGACGCGTATCTGCGAGGGACAGGGGCTGACATTGAAAGAGCCGGTGCGATTTCCGCAGAACGGGCTCAAGCCCGCGCGGCTTGCGCTGTTGGGGCAAGATGAAAGCTGGGGGCCGGAGTTCACGCGCCGCGTTTATCTCGCGAATTTCGCTGAACAAAAGGACATTTCCGACGAAGACGTACTCGCGGAGATACTTTCCGCACTCGGTCTCGACGCGGCGACGCTTCTCGCGCGCTCGAACGAACCCGCGAACAAGGAACACCTGAAAACGCAGACGGAGGAAGCCATTGCGCGCGGCATTTTCGGCGCGCCGAGCTTCGTCGTCGGCGATGAACTCTTCTGGGGAAACGACCGTCTCGAAGCGGCGCTCCAATGGGCAATGCGGTCTACCTGAAGCGCTTGGGAAGCTCGGCTTCCGGGATCAGCAGGTCGTCGATAATGTCGAGCCAGACTTCCTCGATGAGTTCCGCCTTGCCCTCGCGCTGTGGGATGGCGCGGTTCGGATCCTTCGAGTAGTCGGCGAAGGCCTTGTCGCGGTCTTCTTTCGATGGCCAGCGCGCATAGGCGACGAAGTCGCCGTTCTCCGCGCGGTGCAGCCGCGAACCGCCGCCGCCATGATCGCGCATGATGTCTTCAGTGATCTCGTGCCAGCGCCGTGCGAAGTATTCCTCGTCTCCGGGCGCGACCTTCCAGCGATAGATGGCGGCTTTCATCGGGCTATGCCTCCGCTTCGGCGCGCGTTTCCTGGAATCGTTCGCTGGCGCGTTTCTTCACCGTCTCGCTTTTCAGCTGGCCGCAGGCTGCCATGATGTCGCGGCCGCGCGGTGTGCGCACAGGGCTTGCATAGCCGGCGCGGTTGATGAAGTCGGAGAATTTCTCGATCTGGGCCCAGTCGGAACATTCGTAAGGAGAACCCGGCCAGGGATTGAAGGGGATAAGATTGATCTTCGCCGGAATACCTTTCAGCAGGCGGACGAGTTCCTTCGCGTCTTCCATGCTGTCATTCACGCCCTTGAGCATCACATATTCGAAGGTAATGCGGCGCGCATTCGAGACGCCGGGATAGTTCCGGCAGGCATCAAGCAATTCGCGGATCGGATATTTCTTGTTGAGCGGCACCAGCTTGTTACGTGTCTCGTCGTTAACGGCGTGAAGCGATATCGCAAGCATGCAGCCGATATCTGCGCCCGCTTTCTCGATCATCGGCACAACGCCGGAGGTCGAAAGCGTGATGCGGCGTTTCGACAGCGACAGGCCCTCGCCGTCCGAGACGACTTCCAGTGCGTCGCGCACATTCTCGAAATTGTAGAGGGGTTCGCCCATGCCCATCATCACGATGTTGGTGATGAGGCGGTCTTCGGAATTCCGTCCGCCATCCGGCCATTCACATAGCGCGTCGCGCGCAATCAATATCTGGCCGACAATCTCGCCCGCCGTGAGATTGCGGACGAGCTTCTGTGTCCCGGTGTGGCAGAAGGTACAGGTAAGCGTGCAGCCGACCTGCGAGGAAATGCAGAGCGTACCTCGCCCTTCTTCCGGTATATAGACGGTCTCGATTTCCGGCCCGGGGACGCCCGGCACCGCAGAGGGGAGACGCAGGAGCCATTTCCGCGTGCCATCGACGGATTTCTGTTCGGTCACGATTTCGAGGCGCGAAATATCGAAGGCCTGTTCCAGGCCCTGGCGCAGATCCTTTGAAAGCGTGGTCATACCCTCGAAATTTGTCAGGCCGCGATTGTAGATGCCGTTCCAAATCTGACCGGCGCGCATACGGAGCTGCTTTTCGGGCAGGCCGAAACCGGCCAGCGCATCCATGAGTTGCGGCCGGGTGAGGCCGACAAGGCTCGGGCGCAGGCCGCCTTGCGGTGCGGGGGCAAGGGCTGCCTTGGGCGCGGAACGCTGCTTCTCATGCGCAATGTCGAGCGTGGTCATGGGCTGGTTCGGTCATTCAAATGCATTCTGCCGCGCTTGCCCGAAGACAAGGCGGTTGGAATGCTTTTCATACCACAGAGCGTACAATATGCGCCAATAGCGCTGAAATCGGCTTTTTCCGGCGCTATTTCTTGCAGGTCTGGTCGATCTTGCGGAGTGCTGCCGATGAGCCCTTGAGCGAATAGGTGTCGGTCGTCAGCGTACCGCGCTCTGACGTTCCCTTGATCTCCATGGAGCTTCCGGCTTTCAAGGCCTGCACCATCTTGCCTTCCTCGGAAGGGTTTTCGAGCCATGCCCAGAAGCGGTGCTCGCCGCCTTCCTTGACGCCCGAAAACATCTGGAACTTGTCGCGGCCGACTGTCGCGAAGGGGCGGCTCGTGGATTTGAAGGGGTAGCCGACGCGCATGCTGATTTCATTGCGCGTGTTCCGGGCCGGGCGGTGCGTCACCATGAAATAGACGTCGCCGCGGTTGGCGCCGGCAGGCAGCATCTTCACTGGTGTGGTCATGGCGTAGCACATGCGGTCATTGCCGGAGCCATAGGTGTAGGCCGACCAGTCGTCATATTTGCCGAGGAGCTTTGGAGCGTCCTGGGCTTTTGCGTCTGCGGAAAAAGATGCCAGACCGAAGGTCAGGGCAAGGGCGGCACAGGCCATGGTGAGCACTGGAAAATAGGTCTTGCGTCGCGGCATGGTCTCCAACTCGTCTGCTCCGAATGGGCTCCCGGTCGTCCGGCCCGAGTTTTTCCGGGGAAGGTGGCCTGACCATAGCGGTCGACGCGAGCGATTTCCAGTTACCGCTTGGCAATGCCCCCTTCGCGGCCTGCCGGACCGTCCGGCAACCGGACGAAATTCACCGATTCATGTGGCGGAACCAAGGCAAAATGGGCTTCACGCCCTTCGTCTGGCGGAAATCCATTCGCTTGTGTTAAGGGAGATGAACTGGAATTTCCGAAACCGAGAAACCTGCAAGCGGGGGAGAAGACCATGAAAGCTGTGTTGTGCAAGGAATACGGACCGCCGGACAGCCTCGTGATCGAGGAAGTGCCAAGTCCTGAACCCAAGAAAGGCGAAGTCCTGCTTGAGGTGCATGCGGCGGCGGTCAACTTTCCCGATGTCCTCATCATCGAGAACAAGTACCAGTTCAAGCCGCCGCTTCCCTTCTCACCGGGCGGCGAGGTTGCCGGTGTCATCAAGAAGGTGGGTGAAGGCGTCACCAAGGTGAAGGTCGGTGACCGCGTTATCGGCTCGTGCGGCTGGGGCGGCTATGCCGAAGAGATCGCGCTCGATGAGGCGCGGGTCACGCCGATCCCGGACGAAATGGATTTTGTGACCGCGTCCGCCTTCCTCATGACCTATGGCACCTCGCATCATGCGCTGAAAGACAGGGCACAGATCAAGCCGGGCGAGACGCTGCTGGTGCTTGGCGCCGCGGGCGGTGTAGGCCTTGCCGCCGTGGAACTTGGCAAGGCGATGGGCGCGCGCGTGATCGCCGCTGCGTCATCCGAGGACAAGCTTGCCGTCTGCAAGGAGCATGGCGCGGACGAGACGCTGCTCTATCCCTCGGGTGCGCTTGACCGCGATGCGCAAAAGGCGCTGTCGGAAAAGATCAAGGAATTGACCGGTGGGCAGGGCGCAGATGTCGTCTACGATCCGGTCGGCGGGGATTATTCGGAAGCGGCGCTGCGCGCGACCAACTGGGAAGGACGCTTCCTCGTGGTCGGTTTTGCGGCAGGGCCGATCCCGAAAATTCCGCTGAATCTGGCGCTTCTCAAGGGTTGCCAGATTGTTGGTGTGTTCTGGGGTGCGTTCACGGCGCGCGAGCCGAAGCGGCATCAGGAAAATCTGAAAGAGCTGATGGGGTGGTTCAAGGAAGGCAAGCTTCGCCCCCATGTTTCCAAGACCTACAAGTTCGAGGAAGCAGCCCAAGCGCTCAAAGACATGGCGGCGCGCAAGGTAAAGGGCAAGATTGTCATCGTACCGTCACGATAACGTCACAAAACGAAGAAGCGGGGACAAGTGCGCATGAGGGGTAGCGCGGGATGAGACGGTCTGTCGTCGTATTCGGCGTCGCGTTCGGCATCGCCGTCGTCGCGCTTTTTGCCTTCCTCATTTATGTACTCCTCGCATCGGGTGACCCGAAATACTGGGAAGGAGAGATCGCGGCATTCGAGCGCCGCGATGTCTCCAACCCGCCACCCGAAAATGCGGTTCTCTTCGTCGGCGGGCGCGACCTCAGATTGTGGACCGGCCTTGCCGAGGCGATGGCGCCCGTTCCAGTCATCCAGCGCGGTTTCGGTGGCGCGCGGATATCCCATATCAATCACTACCGGGCGCGGATCGTATTGCCCTACGACCCGCGTGCCATCGTCGTCATGGCAGGCGCGGCGGATCTTTCCGATGTGCGCGGAAGACGGCCCGAAGACCTGCTCAACGATTTCCGGACCTTCGTGCTTTCGCTTCGCGCGGAAGGGGAGGATGCGCCGGTCTATTTCGTTTCGCTACGCCCGGCGCCCGCGCGCGAGGAACGCTGGTATGGCCAGCAGCGCGCGAATGCGCTGATCGCGGATTACGTGCGAACCGAGAAGAACATGTATTTCATCGAGGTTTCCACGGCGATGCTCGACGAGCGCGGAAATATCCGCGACGACCTTTATCGCTGGGACGGGCTCACGCTCAACGGCAAGGGATACGAAACCATCGGACCGATCATCCGCAAGCGGCTTATCGAGGCCGGCTATGGCGAGCTGCGTTCGGGACGGCAGTAAACAGACATAAGAACAAGACAAACAGGGAGAGAGACGATGGAGAATTTTTCCAGGGAGACGAAGGCCGGTACGCTGGAAGGCACATACGATCCGAAGTTCAAGCCCGTGGTCGACGCCTTTGTCGAGAATTTCGAGACGCGCGACGAAGTGGGCGCCAATGCCTCAATCACGCTTGAGGGCAAGACCGTCGTCGATATCTGGGGCGGCAAGAAGGCGCGCGGCGGCGAACCCTGGGTGAAGGACACGGTCTCCCTCGTCTTTTCCTGCACCAAGGGCGCGACCTCGCTCTGCGCGCATATGCTGGCCGATCGCGGGAAGCTCGATCTCGATGCGAAGGTCGCGGATTACTGGCCGGAATATGCAAAGAACGGCAAGGAGGAGACGCTCGTCTCCATGATGCTCGATCATTCGGCCGGTCAGCCGCATCTGCGCACCAAGCTCAAGGATGGCGCCTATTACGACTACGACTACATGGTGAAACTGCTGGAAGAGGAAGAGCCTTTCTGGAAGCCGGGTGTGCGCAACGGCTATCACGGGGTGACGCTCGCCTGGACGGTGGGCGAACTCGTGCATCGAGCGGCAGGCAAGCGCATGGGCAAGTTCTTTGCCGATGAAGTGGCAAAGCCGCTCGGCATCGATTTCTGGATCGGTACACCGGAAGAAATCGAGCCGCGCGTCGCGCCGATGATTTTTGCCGAACCCGATCCCGCCGCCGCAGGCTCGAAGTTCACGCAGGCTGTGATGAACGATCCGACGAGTCCGGCGCATCTCTTCCTGCTCAATAGCGGCAATACGGATTTCAACTCGCGTGAATGTCACGCCGCCGAGATCGGCTCGGCGAACGGCATGACCAACGGGCGCGGTCTTGCGGGCATGTATCAGCCGCTCGCGAATGGCGGTGGCAATCTGGTCAGCAAGGACACGCTTGCGCGCATGGGCCGGGTTGCGATGGCGACGCATGAAGATGCGACGCTGCTCATTCCGACGCGCTTCGCGCTTGGCTACATGAAATCGATGGATAATCGGGTGCTGAAAAGCGAGCCCAACTCGAGCTGCATCATGGGCGATGCGGCGTTCGGCCATGTCGGCATGGGCGGCTCGCTCGGCTTTGCCGATCCCGAATGCAAGATGAGCTTTGGCTACAACATGAACCGGATGGGCTTCGGCATCCTGCTCAATGATCGCGGGCAGGCGCTGGTCGATGCGGCCTATACATCTCTTGGCTATCGCTCGAATGCGAGCGGCGTCTGGGCGATGTGAGCATCCGGCTGAAGATCAGCCTTCGTCTTTCGCGGGAGGCAAGCCAAGTGCCTCCCGCGCCGCCTTGCGGTGACGCGGTTTCATGTAGCTCGACACGAGGCCGAGTGCGGCCATCAGCACCGTCGCATCATCCGTGAAGCCGAAGGCGGCGATGATGTCGGGAATGAAATCGACAGGCATGACGAAATAGGCGAGTGCGGCGAGAAGCGTCGCGCGTACACGGGTCGGTGTTTCAGGGTCGCGCGCGCAGAACCACGCAGCGGCGGCCTCTTCGGCGAAGGGCACCTTGCCGGCCACACGGGTCATTTTCTTCCAGAAGCCCTCGCGCACGGTCTTTTCGTTCCGCGCCATGACAGCGGGGAGCTGATTTTTTGGGTCGTCGAGCCCCTTTTCGGCGCTCTCTGCGTCCATTTCTCCGCGAGAAGAGGACATATACCTCTCTCCCTCCTGCAAGCTGACCTGTTTGTCTCACCGTCTCGAAGATGGGGCGATGAAGGCTCCCATGCAAGCCGAGGGCGACGTTGCGTCAATCGAGGGGACGCGCAAATAGGCCCGATAAAAGCGATTTAAGGCTCGATCTTTGGCCGCCGAATTTGTTAAATCGGCGCCAATCGGGCGGCCGGTGAAGGCATCCCGCAAACAGGGAAACGCAGGACCGGCCCCAAGGGTCCGCTCAGAGAAGGAATGAACCCATGAAACTCGACAATAGCATCAGCGCCATCATCACGGGCGGTGCATCGGGCCTCGGCGCCGCGACCGCGCGCCGTCTCGCCAAGGAAGGCGTCAAGATCGGCATCTTCGACCTTCAGGAAGAGAAGGGCGAGGCGCTGGCGAAAGAACTTGGCGGTGTGTTCGCGAAGGTAAACGTCACCGACGAAGCGAGCGTCGATGCGGGCTTTGAAAAGGTGCGCGGGGCCATCGGCCAGGAACGCATTCTCGTGAACTGTGCGGGCACGGGTAACGCCATCAAGACCGCGAGCCGCAACAAGGAAACCGGCAAGCCGGAATATTTCCCGCTCGACAAGTTCAACCTCATCATCCAGATCAATCTTGTTGGCACGTTCCGCTGCATCGCCAAGTCGGCGGCGGGCATGCTGACGCTCGATCCGCTGGAAGGTGGCGATCGCGGCGCGATCGTGAACACGGGCTCCGTCGCCGCGCAGGACGGCCAGATCGGTCAGGCGGCCTATTCGGCCTCGAAGGCGGGCGTCGTCGGCATGACGCTCCCCATCGCGCGTGACCTTTCGCGCGAAGGCATTCGCGTCAACACGATCCTGCCGGGCATCTTCGACACGCCGCTGCTCGCGGGCGCGCCGGAAAAGGTGCGTCAGGCGCTCGGCGCGCAGGTGCCGTTCCCGTCGCGTCTCGGTAACCCGGACGAGTATGCCTCGCTCGCGACCGAGATGATCACGAATGGCTACTTCAACGGCGAAACGGTCCGTCTCGACGGTGCCATTCGCATGGCGCCGCGCTAAGCGAAGCGCATCCGAAAAACGAAAGCCCCGGCGGAAACGCCGGGGCTTTTTTCATTTCGGCAACCCGGTCGAGTTGGCAACCCGGTCGTTCGGTGATGAGGCGCACGCCGCGCGGATGAGCCAGGCAACAGGCCTTTCATATGTATACGGCCGAAATCCACAACGGCGCTCTGGCAGCGGATCACTGTAGTCTCGACGGGCGCCTAGCTCTTCGCCGTCTTGCCGGCCTTGCCGGCCCATTTGTCCATCAAGGTCGCGAGCTTCACATCCTTCTCCGATATGCCGCCCGCATCATGCGTCGTGAGGACGACATCGACGCGGTTATAGACATTCGCCCATTCAGGGTGGTGGTCGGCCTTTTCCGCGGCGAGCGCCACGCGGGACATGAAGCCGAACGCCTCGTTGAAATCCTTGAACTTGTAGGTCTTCTCGATGGCGTCGCGGCCGCGCACCTTCTTCCAGCCCTTCAGACCGGCGAGGGCCGTCCTGCGTTCCTTTGCCGTCAGCTTGCCGCTCATTTCCACCTCCTCAATGCGTCACTATTTGCGGGCAGAGCCTCGCCCTCTTAAGCTCTGCGCGCAAGAGAGGAATGACGGATAAATGGACTGGAATAATGTGAAGGCGCCGTCGCTCGCGGATTTTGAACGGCTTGCCGACGAGGCTTTCGCGCGCCTGCCCGAAGACTTCCGTGCGCGCTGCGAGGGGCTCGTGATTCGCGTCGAGGATTTTCCCGACGAGGAAATCGCGGCCGAGATGGGACTTGAAAGCCCTTTCGACCTGCTCGGCCTTTATCAAGGTATCTCACATGTCGAGCGCTCGGTGCTGGAGCCCGTACACATGCCCGACATGGTTTTTCTCTATCGCCGCCCGATGCTCGACTACTGGGCGGAATTCGACGAGACGCTCGACCATCTCATCGCGCATGTGCTGGTGCATGAAGTCGGCCACCATATGGGGCTTTCCGACGAAGACATGCATGCGATCGAGGAAGCGGCACGCGACGACAGCTAGTCTTCGCTTTCGTTCACCCAGCCGAAATCGGGATAGTACTTTTCCGCCACATAGGGCCCGCCGCCGGTGCTGGCCTTTGCCGAAAAGAGCGTGAACCGCTCCACGGTGAAGGAGGGTGCGGCGAAGGGCGAATTCGCACGGATGAAATCATAGACCGCGCCCGTCTCGACGCGGCCGAGGCGGGCGATGGTCACATGCGGGGTGAAGTTGCGCGTTTCGGGTTTGAGGCCGACGCGCCGCATGGCGCTTTCGTGTCGTCCCTGAAGGATGGTGAGCGGGTCTGACGGCTTCACCCCGGCATAAAGCGTGTGCGGATGTTTGCCGCCGAATTCGCCGAGGCCTTCAAGTTCGACCTCGAAGGGATAGACGGGGATATCCGAGAGGGCCTCGTCGATATCGTCCGCGATATCTTCGGGCACGTCGCCGATGAAGCGCAGCGTGATGTGAAAGTCAGACCGCTCGATCCAGCGCGCGCCCTCAAGCCCGCGCTGGAGAGGGATCAGTTTCTCCGCAACTTCATCGGGAATTTCGAGGGCGGTGAAGAGGCGGATCATGCGGTTCCGTTCGATCTTATCAAGGTGCGGGGTTCGGCTGCGCGAGGTGCGCGGCGTCAATTTCCTTTTCGAGCTCTTCCGTCCACGTCACTTGTGTGCTCGTGACGGCAAGCTTCAACTGCTCCATTGTCGTCGCGCCGATGATGTTCGAGGTCACGAAGGGGCGCGTTGTCACGAACTGGTTGGCGAGCTGTGAGGGGTCGATCCCGTGTTTCCTTGCAATGGCGAGGTAGCTCTCGATGGCTCTGTCGGCCTGAGGGCTTTCGTAGCGCTGCAAGCGGTTGAAAAGGGCCTTGCGCGATCCTTCGGGCAGCGCGCCGTTCTGATATTTGCCGGTGAGGTAGCCTTGCGCGAGCGGCGAATAGGCGAGCAGGCCGACGCCCTCGCGATGTGCGATTTCCGAACCGCCGAGTTCGAAAGTGCGGTTCAGGAGGTTGTAGGCGTTCTGGATCGACTGTACGCGCGGCAGACCCTTTGTCTTCGCGTAATGCAGGAAGGTCATGGTGCCCCAGGGCGTCTCGTTGGAGAGGCCGATATAGCGGATCTTGCCGGACTTCACGAGGGCTTGGAGCGTTTCGAGGATCTCGCCGATGGGATGGCTGTCGCCCTCGATATGCTTGTAGCCGAGGCCGCCGAAGAGATTGATCGGGCGATCGGGCCAGTGAAGCTGATAGAGGTCGATATAATCCGTCTGCAGACGTTTCAGGCTCTTGTTGACGGCTTCTTCGATCTGTGCCTTGCTCTGCTCGGTGGGCGAGCCGTCCTCGCGCAGCCAGTTCATGGGGCTGCGGCCCGCGACCTTCGTTGCCAGCACGATCTTGTTGCGGTTCTTGCGCGACTTGAACCAGCTGCCGATGATCTTTTCGGTCGAACCCTGCGTTTCCGGCTTCGGCGGCACAGCATACATTTCGGAGGTATCGAAGAAGTTGATACCCTGGTCGATGGCATAATCCATCTGCTCGTGGCCTTCAGCCTCGGTGTTCTGCTCGCCCCAGGTCATGGTGCCGAGGCAGATCGAGCTTACCTTGACGCCGGTGCGCCCGAGTTCGCGATATTCCATGCGGTTTCCCCGTCTGTGATCTGATTGTTCTCGTTGCGATGTGCAGCTTGCGATGTGCAGCTTGCGGTGTGCGGTGCGTCAGTGGGCGGCGCTTTGCTTTTCTTCGACGCGGGCGATCAATTCCTCCACCTCGGGTAGGATGCCTTTCACGATGATGCGCACGCCTTGCGCTGTGGGATGGATGCCGTCGCCGAGATTGAGGCTGCGGTCGCCCGCCACGCCTTCGAGGAAGAAGGGATAGAACACGAGGCCTTCGCGCTCTGCAAGTTCGGCAAAGATGGGGTTGAAGGCGGCGCCGTAGTCGCGTCCGAGGTTCGGCGGCGCAAACATGCCCGCCAGCAGGACGGGCAGGCCGCGCTCTTTCAGGCGGGAGATGATCTCGTCGAGGTTCTTGCGGGTGACGGCGGGGTCGATGGCGCGAAGAGCATCGTTCGCGCCGAGTTCGACAATGACGGCATCGGCTTGCGGGCCGACGGCCCAGTCGAGGCGGGCAAGGCCGCCGGCAGTGGTGTCGCCGGAGACGCCTGCGTTCAGCACCTTCACGTTATCGTGACCGGCCTGACCAAGCGCCTTTTCGAGCTGCTCGGGAAAGCCTTCGTCCGGCCCCAGAAGATAGCCCGCCGTCAAACTGTCTCCGAGAGCGACGATAGTGATGGTATCGTCATCCGCATGGGCAGCGGGGGCCGTCGCGAGAAGCGTGAAAGCGAGCAGGAAGCTCGCGAAAAGCTTGCAAAGCGGGCCTGAGAGGCCATATCGCATGATATTGTCTGCCTTCCTTCGGACCTGCTTCACCACAAAGGCTCAAAGCGTTTGCCCGACAAGATTATCGAACTCGACAGCGTAACTCTCAGCCTGCCGAGCGCGGCCGGTCCGGTCAATATTCTCCGGGGGATCGACCTTTCCATCGCGAAAGGCGAGACCGCGGGCCTTGTGGGGCCTTCGGGTTCCGGCAAATCCACGCTCCTCATGGTGCTGGCCGGGCTCGAACGGCCAAGCTCGGGGCGCATCGTCTGCGCGGGCGAAGACCTCACGCAGTATGGCGAGGACCGGCTCGCGCGCTTCCGCCGCAATCATATAGGCATTGTCTTCCAGTCCTTCCACCTGATCCCGACCATGACCGCGCTTGAGAATGTCGCGATCCCGCTCGAATTCGCAGGCAAGGCGGATGCCTTCGCGCGGGCGGAGGAGGAATTGAAGCTGGTCGGGCTCGGGCATCGGCTGACCCATTATCCCGGACAGCTTTCGGGCGGCGAACAGCAGCGTGTGGCGCTGGCGCGCGCGGTGGCGGGCGATCCGGAGATCCTTCTCGCCGACGAGCCGACAGGCAATCTCGATCAGGCGACGGGTGCGGAAATCATCGAGCTGATGTTCGACCTCCACCGGCGCAAGGGCGCGACCCTCGTTCTCATCACGCATGACGAGGCGCTGGCGGAGCGCTGCCACAGCGTCGTGCGGCTGAAAGACGGATTGATCGAAAGCGTCGAGGCGGGAGCTGCCGCATGAGTGGGGGCGAGGCCTCGCTGCCACTCGCCTTTCGGCTGGCGCGGCGGGAACTGCGCGGCGGGCTTTCCGGCTTTCGCGTCTTCATCGCCTGTCTCGCGCTTGGCGTGGCGGCGATTGCGGGCGTGGGTTCGGTTTCCACGGCGCTGACGCGCGGGCTCGCGGAAGGCGGGCAGGATATTCTCGGCGGCGATGTCGCGCTGCGCCTTATCCACCGCGAGGCGACGCAGGAAGAATTCTCCTACATTGCGGACGGCCATGACGTTACCGTTTCGGCGGAGATGCGGGCCATGGCGCGGGCGGCCGAGGAAGAAGAAGGCAGGGGACAAGGACAGACGCTTGTCGAACTGAAAGCGGTGGACGATGCCTATCCGCTTTACGGCGCGATGGAGCTTGTGCCTGACATGCCGCTCGCCGATGCGCTGGCTGTCCGGGACGGGCGTCCGGGCGTTGTCGTCGAACCCAACCTGCTGAGCCGTCTCGGTGTCGAGGTGGGCGATGCGATCCGCATCGGCGAGGAGACATTCGAGCTTCGTGCCACCATTGCGCATGAACCGGACCGGGTATCGGACGGCTTTGCGCTCGGGCCGCGCGCGATGATGGCGCGCGACGCTCTGCCGGGAACGGGCCTCGTGCAGCCGGGCAGTCTGGTCGAATATTATTATCGCATCCGGTTTCCGGCCGATGCACGAAGCGCCGGCGATATTGCAGGCTGGACGGAAGCACTGAACGAACGCTTTCCCGATGCGGGCTGGCGCGTGACGGACCGGAGCGACAGCGCGCCAGGTGTGCGCCGCTTCGTCGAGCGGGTGGCGCTGTTTCTTTCGCTGGTCGGGCTGACGGCGCTTGTCGTCGGCGGTGTCGGTGTTGCAAATGCCGTCAAATCCTATCTCGACAGCAAGCGCGAGGTGATCGCGACATTCAAATGTCTCGGCGCGCCGGGGGTACTCATCTTCCGCATTTATCTCATTCAGGTGCTGGCGCTGGCGAGCGTCGGCATCGCGATCGGTCTGGCGCTGGGCATGATGGCGCCTTTCCTCGTCGATGCGGTGGCGGGCGACATGATCCCCATTCCCGCCGAAATGGGCATATATGGCGCGCCGCTTCTTCTCGCTGCCGCTTACGGGTTTCTCACGGCGCTTGCCTTTGCGATCTGGCCGCTTGCCCGCGCGCGCGAGGTTCCGGCGACGGGTCTTTTTCGCGACATCATCGCGCCGGTGCGGCGTTTTCCGCGCCCGGTCTATGTGGTGGCAACGGGCGGCGCTCTCTTCATGCTGGCGGCGCTTGCGGTTGCGCTTGCAGAGGAACGCATGTTCGCACTCTGGTTCGTTGCGGCCGCAGTTGCAATTTTTGTCGTGCTGCGCGCTGCTGCCGAGGGGATCATGGATCTCGCCGCGCGCGCACCGCGTTTGCGGTCGCCGGAGCTGCGGCTGGCGCTCGCGAATATCCATCGGCCTGGCGCACCGACCTCCGCCGTCGTTCTTTCACTCGGGCTGGGGCTGACGTTGCTCGTCACCGTCTCGCTCATCAACGGCAATCTTACCGGCGAGATCGCGAATGAACTGCCGGAGCGCGCACCCGCTTTTTTCTTTGTCGATATTCAGCCGGACCAGACGGAAGAACTCGCAAGCCTCGTGACGGGGACGCCCGGCGTCACCGCTTTCAACCGTGTACCGATGTTGCGCGGCAAGATCGCGGCGGTGAAGGGCGTGCCGTCGGATCGGGTTGAGGTCACACCGGAGGCGCAATGGGCGCT
The DNA here is from genome assembly GCA_002694985.1 of Parvibaculum sp. GTDB lineage: Bacteria > Pseudomonadota > Alphaproteobacteria > Parvibaculales > Parvibaculaceae > Parvibaculum. The sequence goes on from NZNS01000011.1 coordinate 235,297, forward strand.
TCGCGGTGACAGGGGCATTACCTATTCATCGACGCTTCCCGAAGGATCGATGCTGGTGCGCGGGACATGGTGGGATGAGGATTATCAGGGACCGCCGCTCGTCTCGTTCGGTGAAGATCTCGCGCAAGGCTTCGGTATCGATGTCGGCGACACGATCACCGTGAATGTGCTCGGGCGCGAGATCACGGCCACGGTAGCCAATACGCGCGCGATCGACTGGACGAGCCTTGGCATCAATTTCGTGCTCGTGTTCTCGCCGGGCATGCTTTCCGCCGCGCCGCATACAGTGCTGGCGACGGTCGAGATGGATGCGACGGCGGATCAGGAGGAGGCGCTGGAGCGCGAGGTGACGTCGAAATTCCCGAATGTCACATCGGTACGTGTTCGCGAGGCATTGCAGACGGTGAACGGGCTTCTGGAGAATTTCGCGACAGCGGTCAGTGCGACAGGGGTGGTGACGCTTGCCGCCGGTGTGCTGGTGCTGGCGGGCGCCATGGCCGCCGGTTTTCGTTCGCGGGTGCGCGACGCCGTCATTCTCAAAGTGCTCGGCGCGACGCGGGGACGGATTCTCGGGATTTACATCCGTGAATATGCGGTGCTCGGATTTGCGACCGCGCTTGTCGCAGCGCTGGCAGGCACATTGGCCGCCTGGGTCGTGATTACGGTGGTCATGGACATGCCCTGGCGCTTCCTGCCGGGGACGCTTGCCGTGACGATAGCGGCGGCGACGTTCGTTACGGTGGGGCTCGGTCTTCTCGGCACCTGGCGGGCGCTTTCGGCTTCCGCCGCCGGGGTGCTTCGGGCCGATTGAACGAGAAAAACGCCGCCTGAATTACATTTTCGCAATCCAATCGTCGTAACAAGATGGTATTTGGTGGTATTTCAATAGTTTAACTACCGGAAAGGGGCGCATTTCCCCTCCGGTTTTGCTTGAATTCGCATCCCGGTCCGCCAATATATCCCGCAGCACACTCAGGAGGGTGCAGTTACATGGCGAATTACGATCAGAACAGGCTCCATCAGACCCGTGTTGGCGCGCGCGCCGACATGTCGATCGATCAAGGCCTGCGGAGCTATATGCTCAGTGTTTACAACTACATGGCGGGAGCGCTGACGCTCACGGGCCTTGTCGCCTATTTCGCCTTTGCCTCGGCGACGGTCGAAACGGCGCAGGGCCTTGGCCTGACCGGCTTTGGCGAGATGCTCTATACGAGCCCGCTGCGCTGGGTCGTGATGCTGGCGCCGCTCGCTTTCATTCTGGTGCTGAGTTTCGGCATTCAGAAGCTCAGCCTTTCCGCGACGCAGCTCGTCTTCTGGGCGTTTGCGGGCGTGATGGGCCTGTCCCTCTCGTCAATCTTCCTCGTTTATACGGGGCAGAGCATCACCACGACCTTCTTCGTGACCGCGGCCGCCTTCGGCTCGCTCAGCCTTTACGGCTACACGACGAAGCGCGATCTGACCGGCATGGGCTCGTTCCTTTTCATGGGCCTGATCGGCATCATCATCGCGATGGTCGTAAACATCTTCCTGCAGAGCTCTGCGCTGCAATTCGCGATTTCGGTGCTTGGCGTGCTGATCTTCGCGGGCCTGACCGCCTATGACACCCAGCGGATCAAGGGCATGTATTACGAAGCCGACAGCGCTGCCGTTGCCGGCAAGAAGGCCGTGATGGGCGCTCTCTCGCTCTATCTCGACTTCATCAACATGTTCATGTTCCTGCTCCAGTTCATGGGCAACCAGCGCAGCTAAAGTGCGGGCCAGCGCCGACGAATATAAAGCCCCGGCAGAAATGCCGGGGCTTTTTCTCGTTGAGGGCGGGGTCAGGCGTCGCGGAATCAGGCGTCGATGAGGCGGAGCGGGCGTTTTTCGAAGATCTTCAGAACCTGGCGAAGCTCATGCCCGCGCTTGAGGACGAGACCTGTCGCGGCGATGACGCTGTAGGCGCCCTGTTTGCGAGCAAGTTTGGGGCGCTTTTCGATCCGGTAGAGTGGCATTTCACTGGTGCGCCGGAAGACGGAGAAGATGGCGACATCCTTGAAGCCGCCCATTGCATAGTCGCGCCATTCGCCTTCGGCGACCTTCTGCCCGTAGACGGACAGAATGGCATCAAGCTCGGCGCGGTTGAAGAAGACTTCCGCTTCCCTTGGATGGGGGCGTGCAGCGGAGGTCGCGGCGGGTTTCGCCGCGCCGACAAGGCTCAGGCGGCCGGACGCCGGTTTCGCTCGGGCATTGTAATCGGCACTATCGGACATGCGGCGTTTTTCCTTTTTCGGCCCTTTCCCCGGTCTTCTGCCGGTGCCTGGCCGGTCTTTCCGTTGCCGACAAGGCGTGTCCCCTGAAGCATGGCACGCGAAGGCCAAGGCCGTCATCCGATTGTTATAAAAGCCGCAGAAAGCTGCGCCTTTTTCAGCCTGGTATAAGAAAATTCGAAACCACAATATTGCCTTTTTTCAGCCCTTGCTCAGCCACACTGAACCTCCATCTTTACATCGTTGCCTCATTGGCCCGGTTCCTTGCGACGTTCCGGTTTCATCAGCCCCCCAGCCCCACCGGGATAGATTGGGGGAGCCGGGTCACCCTTTCCCCCGAGGGGAGGCGACATCGAAAAGAAAAGAGCAGCTCCGCCGCCCGGGATCCCCCCCTCCCGGGCGGCTTCTTTTTTGGAAGAGGCTTTCGTCTTTTCAGGCCCGCTTTTTTCGAGCTGCCAGATGAAGCATCTTTCACTTGATGGGGATTGCGGCCTGTCCTACACAAATCTCCGCCCTGGTGGAGGCTTTCGAATGCCGGGGCGAGCGCTCGGGGGGAGCGGAGGAAAGAAGCGCGGGCAAGAATGGCGCAAGGCCATTTCTGTCAGGCGCGTGAGGGAGAGACGCTATCAGCCGGTCCGACAATATGAGTGTGAGCGAAAAACGGTCATCAACGGGCGCGGGCGGCGAGCCCATGATCGTCATCGATGGTCTTTCCAAGCATTTCGGTCCCTTTACCGCCGTCGACAAGATCAGCTTTTCCGTCGCCAGGGGCGAAGTGCTGGGCTTTCTCGGACCGAACGGCGCGGGTAAATCCACCACGATGAAAATGGTGACAGGCTTTCTCGCGCCGAGCGCGGGAACGGCCAGGATATGCGGCCACGACATCGTGACATCGACGCTCGAAGCGCAACGCGTCATCGGCTATCTGCCCGAGGGTGCGCCTGCCTATGGCGACATGACGGTGCGCGGTTTCCTGAAATTCATCGCACGGGTGCGCCGCCTTTCGGGCACGCAAGCGGACAAGGCCATCGACCGCTCGGTCGAGGCAACCGAACTTGCCGAGGTTCTCGAACAGCCCATCGATACGCTTTCCAAGGGCTTCCGCCGCCGCGTCGGGCTCGCCCAGGCGATCCTGCATAATCCGCCGGTTCTCATCATGGATGAGCCGACGGACGGGCTCGACCCGAATCAGAAATTCGAAGTGCGCAAGCTCATCGAACGCATGTCTGCCGACAAGGCCATCGTGATCTCGACGCATATTCTCGAAGAAGTCGATGCGATCTGTACGCGCGCACTCATCATCGACCGGGGACATATCGTCGCCGACGGTACGCCCGCCGAACTCATGGCGCGCTCGCGCTATCACAATGCCGTGTCGCTGACGCTGGGCGGACGCACCACCGCCGGAACAGCGGAGAAGCTGCGCGCGCTTGAGGGTATCGAGAGCATTGAAGTTTCTCCGCGCGGCGAGGAAACGACGTTCACGCTTTTCCCGGCGCGGCGCGGCGAGGGCGATACTCTGCTGGTCGATGCCGTGGCGCGGCTTGCGCGCGAGGAGAACTGGCAGGTGCGTGCGCTCTATGGCGAGGCGGGCCGGCTCGACGAAGTCTTCAGACACCTCACCCGCCTGGACAAGAATGGAAAGGAAGCGGCATGAACGAACTTCTCGCCGTTTTCCGCCGTGAGCTTGGCGGCTATTTCTCGACGCCGCTTGCCTTCATCTTCATCGTGATCTTTCTCTTCACGATGGGCGCCTTCACCTTCTATCTCGGCGCCTTCTACGAGAGCGATCAGGCGGATCTCACGATCTTCTTCAACTTCCACCCCTGGCTCTATCTTTTCCTGATCCCCGCGATCTCGATGCGGCTCTGGGCGGAAGAACGCCGCTCCGGTTCGATCGAGCTTCTGCTGTCGCTGCCCGTTCCGCTCTGGGCCGCAGTCACCGGCAAGTTCCTCGCGGCCTGGGTCTTTTCCGGCCTTGCGCTGGCGCTCACCTTTCCGATGTGGCTCACGGTCAACTATCTCGGTGATCCCGACAACGGAGTGATCCTTGCCGGTTATCTCGGCAGCTTCTTCATGGCGGGAGGCTATCTTGCCATCGGCTCGTGTCTTTCGGCCGTGACGCGCAACCAGGTGATCGCTTTCGTCGTCAGCGTCGCGGTGTCGTTTCTCTTCACGGTGTCGGGCCTTCCTATCGTGATTGACTTCTTCTCGAGCTGGGCGCCGCAGCAGGTGCTGTCCACCATCGCGTCCTTCTCGTTCCTCACGCATTTCAACGCGATCATTCGGGGCGTCATCGATCTGCGCGACATCATCTACTTCGTCACGCTGATCGGTACATGGCTCATTGCCTGCGGGATCGTCGTCGACATGAAGAAGGCGGGATGAGGCTCATGTTCAATCAGCAGATCAGCCGCTCGGCCTACCGCATCATCATGCTGGTGCTGCTTGCCGTGCTCTTTCTCGCGGTGAACATGTTTTCCAATGTTGCCTTCCGCTCGGCGCGGATCGACCTGACGGAGCACGGCCTCTACACGATGTCGGAGGGAACGAAGGAAGTCGTCTCGCAGCTCGATGAACCCGTCACGCTGCGTTTCTTCTATTCGGAGAAGCTCGCGACCGACTATGGGCGCATCCGCAACTATGCGGGCCATGTGCGCGACCTGCTGGAGGAAATGCGGGCGGAATCGAACGGCAAGCTGCGGCTTGAAGTGATCGAACCCGAGCCCTTCTCGGAGGAAGAAGACCTCGCCATGTCGCTCGGCCTCAAGGGCGCGCCGACGCAATCGGGCGACATCATCTATTTCGGTCTGGTTGGCACCAATTCGGTGGACGGGCTCGAAGCGATCCCCTTCTTCACCGACGAGCGCGAGCAATATCTGGAATATGACATTGCCCGGATGATCCAGAACCTGAGCCGCCCCGAGCGGCCGGTGCTCGGCATCGTGACGAACCTGCCGCTCGACACAGGATCGGGCGGGCTCATGTCGGCGATGCGCGGCGACTCGCTGCCCTTCATGATCTATGACGAATTGCAGAACCGATTCCAGATCGAGTTTCTCGAACAGCAGTTCCAGAAAGTGCCGGACAGCGTCGATGTGCTGATGGTTGCGCATCCCCGTCCGCTCGACAGGCCGACGCTTTATGCCATTGACCAGTTCGTAATGCGGGGCGGGCATGTGCTTGCCTTCGTCGACCCTCATTCGGAAGTGAGCCTGACGGCGGGCCCGAATGGTGAACCTGTGCGGGGCTATACCGAGCAATCCGATCTCGGGCCGCTACTCGAAAGCTGGGGCGTCCATTACGATCCCTCGCGGATCGTCGGCGACCGCGAGCTCGCCCAGCGCGTGCAGACCGGGTTCGATGCGCGGCGGCAGGAGAGCGACTATGTGCTGTGGCTTGCCGTGCCGCGCGATAATGTCGATACGGACGATCTTGTGACGGCGGATGTGAGCCGCCTCAATCTCGGAACGGCGGGTTATTTCACGCCGCTGGAAGGCGCGACGACGAGCTTCACGCCATTGGTGATGACCTCGGAAGATGCGCAGACCTATGATGTCGAGTATGTAAAGAAGGGGCCGCGTCCCGACGATCTCATTCGTGGTTTCGAGCCGACGGGCGAGCGCTATGCCATCGCCGCCCGGCTTTCGGGGCCGGTGACAAGCGCATTCGACGGCGCGCCGCAGGAGGCGCCGGTGGCGGAAGCGGGTGCGTCCCAACCACGCCGTTCGCAGGAGAAGGCCGGGCCGCACATAGCATCGTCGCGGAAAGATGCCAACATCATCGTTTTCGCCGACAGCGATATTTTCGACGACCGTTTCTGGGTTCGCACGGACTCCTATCTCGGCGAGCGCGTGGCGCAGCCTATTGCCGATAATGCGGTCTTCATCCTGTCCGCCATCGACAATCTCATGGGCTCGAACGAACTGATCTCACTGCGCGCCCGCGACAAGGCGGACCGGCCTTTCACTGTGGTGGGGAATCTGCGCCGCAATGCCGAGCGCCGTTTCCTTGCCGAGCAGGAAGCGCTGGAGCGCAAGATCGAGAATGCGGAAAAAAGCCTGACCGAATTGCAGACGGGCGGCGCGAGCGACAGTGCCGCTAGCGGAGGCCCGAGCGAAGAAGAGTCGGTTGCCATCCGTCAGTTCCGTGCGGAGCTTCTCGAAAGCCGCAAGAAGCTGCGTGACGTGCAGCGCGATCTTCGCCGCGACGTCGAGCGGCTTGGCGCAAATCTCCGTTTCATCAATATAGCGCTGGTGCCGCTGCTTCTCGCCATTCTGGCGCTCGGCGCCGCCTTCTACCGCTATCGTCGCCGCAAGGCGCGCGTAAAGAGGGGAGCGTGACGCCCATGATGCAGGCGCTCTGGAACAACAAGCCGCAACGAAATCTCGTGGTACTGGCCGTCGCGACGGCAATTGCCGTCATCGCTGCGACGATTGCCGTCGTCAATGATGAGAGTAGTGTGCGCGCAAATTTTACGCCGCATCCGTTATTCGAGAATCTTGAAAACCGGCTCGATCGGGTCGATCGCATCGTCTACACGGTGAGCCGTGGCATGAACGGCGTCATGACGATCGAGATGGAGCGTGACGGCAAGGGCAAGTGGGTGACGCCGCTGCGTGGCGGTTATCCGGTGAGCGATGCGCTGGTGAAGAAGGCGCTGATCGGCGTGGGGCAAATGGAAGCCTATGAACCGCGCACAGCCAACCCGGAATGGCATCGCAATCTCGGCCTGCTGAAGCCGGAAGATATCGGTTCGGCGGTGCGTGTCGAATTCTTTACGGGCGATGAGCGGCTGGCAGGCCTTCTTGTCGGCAAGGTGCCGGAACGCGCCGTCGATGTGAAGGGCGAAGGCCTCATCTATGTGCGCCGCGACGGTGAGGATGAGAGCTTTCTTGCACGCGGTCGGCTGCCGCTTTTCAAGACCGTGAACGAATGGCTGGATTCGGCCTTTGTCGATATTCCGCACGAAAACCTTGCGCGTGTGACGCTCTGGGCGGGCACGGAGAGGCCAGTCGTTCTCTCGCGTATACAGGGCGAAGAAAACTTCTCCATCGAGAACCTGCCTGAGGGCCGCGCGACGCGCGGTGCGCCGGTCGTGAACAAGGTAGCGACGGCGATTCTTGATTCCGGTTTCGACGATGTGGCGCCTGCCGCGACGCTCGATTTTCCCGAGGAGTCGCCGAAGGCGATCTTCGAGACGTTTGACGGGCTACGCTTGCGCATGGAGATGGCGGGAGAGGGCGGTGCGCTCTGGGCGAAGTTCGAGGCCGAGACCGATCCGGCGCTTGTCAGCGGAGATGGTGACGTCGCGTCTGCGGGCAAGCGCGCGGAAGAACTCAACGAACGGCTTTCGGCATGGACCTACAAGCTGCCGCAGGATCTCGGCAACCAGCTTACCCAGACGATGGATCTGCTGACGCGCGAGGCGGGCCCGGCGGACGCGGCGACCCCCATGCCCGGACAAGAATTTCCCTGAGCGAGCGGGCGTTCGGGCGTTAGTTGCCTCCCGTCCTGGCGGCGCCGAGGATTGAGCCTCCGTCGCCCGCCTGCAGCAGCGCGACGCATCCTTCGAAGCCACGCGTCAGGAGATCGCTTTTTGGCAGCGTCATCGTCATGCGTTCTCCCGTCCACATGCCGACCGGCATCAGTTCGCGCACGGCATGGGCATAGGCAATGGTGCGGCCCCGATTTTCGCCACGGCCTATTTCGACGCGGGCTTCCTTCGCGTAACGGATGAGCCACAGGGTTGCGGGTTTTTCGGGTACCTCGCCCGCATCGATATCGAGGGTGAGCGCCTCGTCCCTGTCGGTGAAGGAAATGCCGACAGGCAGCGCGCTGGCCGCTTCGATTGCCGCGCCGATTTCATCGCGCTTGCTACCGACCCCTTCGACAACACCGTTCACGACGATCTGCGGTGTGTAGACGCCTGAAAGGCCGAGGGTCCGGGCATAGGCGCGCTGGCGCTCTGCATGGGCAGGGCTCGCGAGCGTGTCTTTCCAGCCGAGATAATCCCAATAGTCGACATTGTACGAGAGGGCGATTACGTCGTCCTGTGCCGCCAGCTCGCGCAGATAGGCATCGGCGGGCGGACAGGAGGAACAGCCCTGGCTCGTGAAAAGCTCGACGACGACGGGGCTGCCTTCCGCGCGCAGGGGAAGAGTTGCCAGCGCAAGCAGCACGCCAACGAGCGCCGCGCAGCGGAATGTCATACGCAAGAGGGACATGATCTCTCCTTCCGCGCCAAGGATAGGAAGTAGCGGCCGCACAGACGAGTCACGTTAGCTTGATCGGGAGACGCGGGCCGCGCAGGTCGCAAGAAAAAAGGGCGCCCCGAAGGACGCCCTTTTCATTTCGTCGGGTATGCCCGCCTTATGCAGCGAGGTTCCGCAGCACGTAGGGCAGGATGCCGCCATTTTCGTAGTAGTCGACTTCGTCCTGCGTATCGATGCGGCAGAGAAGTTCGATCGACTGCTTCGCGCCATCGGCAAAGGTGATGACCGCGTTGACCTTGGTGCGCGGCTTTACCTCTGCGAGGCCTTCGATGGTCACCGTCTCCGAACCGTCGAGGCCGAGCGACTGCCAGCTCATGTCGTTCAGGAACTGGAGCGGCGCCACGCCCATGCCGACCAGGTTCGAGCGATGGATGCGCTCGAAGCTCTGCGCGATAACGGCCTTCACGCCAAGGAGCATGGTGCCCTTCGCTGCCCAGTCGCGGCTCGAACCCGTGCCATATTCCTTGCCCGCGAATATCACGAGCGGCACGTTGCGGCGCTTGTATTCCATCGCCGCGTCGTAGATCGGCATTTCAGTGCCTTCCGGCTGCAGCTTGGTCATGCCGCCTTCAACACCCTTCAGCATCTGGTTCTTGATGCGGATATTGGCGAAGGTGCCGCGCATCATCACTTCGTGATTGCCGCGCCGCGCGCCATAGGAGTTGAAGTCCTGAGCGCCAACCTGTTTGGAGTTCAGGTAGGAACCGGCCGGGCTCTGCACCTTGATGTTACCGGCCGGCGAGATGTGGTCGGTTGTGATCGAGTCCGCAAAGAGACCGAGGATGCGCGCATCCCTGACGTCGCTAAGCGGCGCCGGTTCCGGCGTCATACCCACGAAGTAGGGCGGGTTCTGGACATAGGTCGAATCGGCGTCCCAGTCATAGGTGAGACCGCCGGACACATCGATGCTCTTCCAGGCGTCGTCACCGTCGAAGACGTTGGCGTAGCGCTCACGGAACATTTCCGGTGTCACGCAGGTGCGCACCGTTTCGGCAACGTCATGCGAGCTCGGCCAGATGTCCTTGAGATAGACCGGCTGGCCGTTGCTTCCGGTACCCAGGGGTTCCGAGGTGATGTCGATCTGCGTCGAACCCGCCAGCGCATAGGCGACGACGAGGGGCGGCGAGGCGAGGTAGTTCGCCCGCACGTCCGGCGAGACGCGGCCTTCGAAGTTGCGGTTGCCCGAAAGCACCGCAGAGGCCACGAGATCGTTCTTGTTGATCGCCTGGCTGATCTCGGTGGGAAGCGGGCCGGAGTTGCCAATGCAGGTCGTGCAGCCATAGCCGACGAGATCGAAGCCGAGCGCGTCGAGATCGTCCTGCAGACCGGCCTTTTCGAGATAGTCGGTGACCACCTGCGAGCCGGGGGCGAGCGAGGTCTTCACCCAGGGCTTTACCTTCAGGCCGAGCTTGTGGGCATTGCGTGCGACCAGACCCGCTGCAATCAGCACACTCGGGTTCGAGGTGTTGGTGCAGGAGGTGATGGCTGCAATGACGACATCGCCATGACCGAGGTCGAAGTCCTTGCCTTCGACGGGCACGCGGGTTGCGGCCTGTCCGGGCTTGTTGAACTCGCCTTCCAGCGAATTCAGGAAGCTCGTCTTCATATCGGTCAGCGCAACGCGGTCCTGCGGACGCTTCGGACCGGCGAGGCTCGGCACGACGGTGCCGAGATCGAGTTCGAGCGTGTCGGTGAAGACCGGATCGGGCATGCCATTCTCGCGGAACATGCCCTGCGCTTTCGCATAGGCTTCGACGAGGGCCACGCGCTCTTCCGAGCGGCCGGTCGCCCTGAGATATTTCAGGGTCTCCTTATCGACCGGGAAGAAACCGCAGGTCGCACCATATTCCGGCGCCATGTTGGCGATGGTCGCGCGGTCCTCAAGAGCGAGGTGGTCGAGGCCATTTCCGAAATACTCGACGAACTTGCCGACAACGCCCTTCTTGCGGAGCATCTCGGTGACGGTGAGCACCATGTCGGTGGCGGTCACGCCTTCGTTGAGCTTGCCGGTCAGCTTGAAGCCGATGACTTCAGGAATGAGCATCGATACGGGCTGGCCGAGCATGGCCGCTTCCGCCTCGATGCCGCCCACGCCCCAGCCGAGAACGGCAAGGCCGTTCACCATCGTGGTGTGGCTGTCCGTGCCGACGCAGGTGTCGGGATAGGCGATCTCTTCCTTGCCGTCCTTCTTCGTCCAGACGGTCTGGGCGAGATATTCGAGGTTCACCTGGTGGCAGATGCCGGTTCCCGGCGGCACCACGCGGAAATTGTCGAATGCCTTGGCGCCCCAGCGCAGGAATTCGTAGCGCTCGCGGTTGCGCTGATATTCGATTTCCGTGTTTTCCTTGAAGGCCGTCGGCGTGCCGAACTTGTCGACCATGACTGAGTGGTCGATCACGAGATCGACGGGGACCAGCGGATTGATCTTGGTCGGGCTCGCGCCGAGGTTCTCCACGGCATCGCGCATGGCGGCAAGGTCGACCACGGCGGGCACGCCGGTAAAGTCCTGCATCAGTACGCGCGCCGGACGATAGGCGATTTCGCGATCCGAGGTGCGGGTCGTGAGCCAGGTTTTCACGGCCTCGATGTCGGTCTTCGTGACCGTGCGGCCATCTTCGAAGCGCAGCAGGTTTTCAAGCAGCACCTTGAGCGAGAAGGGCAGGCGCGACACGCCCTCGAGGCCCTTCTTCTCCGCATCGGGAATGCTGAAATAGGTGTAGCTGCGATTGCCGACCTTCAGCGTCTTGCGGGCGCCGAAGCTGTTGCCGGCTTCCTTCTTCGCAGGCGCCTTCCGGGCGGCGGGCTTTTTCGGCGCGGCCTTCTTCGCGGGCGCTTTCTTCGGCGCGGCTTTCGCTGCCGTCTTGGTAACCGTCGCCTTCTTTGTTGCCGTTGTCTTCTTCGCGACCGGCTTCTTCGCAGGAGCGGTCTTCTTCGGCGCGGCCTTGCGGGCGGCCGGCTTCTTTGCAGCCACGGTTTTCTTCGCAACTGCCTTCTTCGGCGCAGCCTTCTTTGCGGTCGCGGGCTTCTTCGTCACGGCCTTTCTGGCCGGGGCCTTTCTTGCGACCGGCTTCTTGGCCACGGTTTTCTTTGCAACCGGCTTCTTCGAAACAGTCTTCTTTGCGGCAGGCTTTTTCGAAGCAACTGCCTTTTTCGGCGCCGCCTTCTTCGGGGCTGCCTTTCTCGCCGGCGCCTTCTTCGCCACCGTTTTCTTCGCTACGGGTTTCTTCGCCACGGTCTTTTTTGCAACGGGCTTTTTCGCTGCAGCCTTCTTGGGCGCGGCCTTCTTTGCAGCAGGCTTTTTCGCAACCGTCTTTTTCGGTGCGGCTTTCTTCACGGCCTTCTTCACCGTCTTCTTCGCTGCTGCCGTTGTCTTCTTGACTGCCTTCTTCGCGGTCTTTGCCGGAGCAGCCTTCTTCACCTTCGCCGCAACTTTCGCGGCAGGTTTCTTTTTTGCCTTCGCCGATTTGGCCGTCGCCTTCTTCGCCATCTGTCTATGATCCTCGATGATGCGCGGTCCGGGCTGTAAGGGGGGAATGCGGGGACCGTGCGGGGTGCCGCCCGCGCCGTGAAAAGGCGCGAGCATCAATGCCCGATTTCGCCGCCGCTTCTCAGCCTGGAACCTATATGCTTGTCGCGCGGGACTATAATGTCTTTCGCAAGGAATGACCATGCTTCGCCCTGAAAAGCGGGCGTGATAATCAGCATCGCACATGATGCAGGGAGATGTGGATGCGGGAAGTGCTCGTCGAAAAAAACGGTCCGGTGACAAGCATTGTTCTGAACCGGCCTTACGCGAAGAATGCCGTCGACAGAGATGCGGCGGATGCACTCTGCGAGGCCTTTCTCGATTTCGAACGCGACGAGGATGCGCTTGCCGGTGTGTTTTGCGGCGCGGATGGTGCTTTCTGCGCGGGCGCGGACCTCAAGGCCGTTGCGACGGGGAAGGGAAATCGTTCCGTGCCCCCCGCAACCGGCGCCGATTTTTCGCGGCTCGCAAGCGACGGACCGATGGGGCCGTCGCGAATGATTCTCAACAAACCCGTGATCGGTGCGATTTCCGGCCATGCGGTCGCGGGTGGGCTCGAACTTGCGCTCTGGTGCGACATGCGCGTGGTGGAAGAAGACGCGATCATGGGCGTTTTCTGCCGTCGCTGGGGTGTGCCGCTGATTGATGGCGGCACGGTGCGCCTGCCGCGGCTCATCGGCCATTCGCGCGCGATGGATCTCATTCTCACGGGGCGGCCCGTGGGCGCGGAGGAGGCGCTTGCCATCGGCCTTGCAAACCGCATCGTGCCGAAAGGAAAGGGCCGCGAGGAAGCCGAAAAGCTCGCGCTTGAAATCTCGCGCTTCCCGCAGCTCTGTTTGCGGCATGACCGGATGTCGGCCCATGAGCAGTGGGATCTGCCATATGACCGGGCGCTCGCGAATGAATTCGAGCATGGGCGAAAGGTTCTTGCTTCGGGCGAGACGTTGAAAGGCGCGGCGCGTTTTGCATCGGGCAAGGGCAGGGGCGGACGTTTTGACGATATCTGAGCTTTCTCTTTGTGCGCGCGATCTCGCCTGCGAACGCGGCGGGCGTCTCGTCTATGACGGGCTTTCCTTTTCGCTCAAGGGCGGCGAGGCGCTGGTGCTGACGGGACCAAACGGTGCGGGCAAGTCGAGCCTGTTGCGCCAGCTTGCAGGCCTTCTCGATGTCACGCGGGGCGAGATCGCGCTTGAAGGGGGCGACCCGGAGCGCACGCCCGGCGAACAGGCGCATTATGCCGGTCATCTCGATGCGCTGAAGCCCTCCATGAGCGTTGTCGAGACGGTCATCTTCTGGCGGCGCTTTCTTGGCAGCATTCCGCAGGGCGCGGAAACGGCGCTCGAGGCGCTGGGGCTCCTGCATCTCGCGGATCTGCCTGTCGCCTATCTCTCCGCCGGTCAGCGTCGTCGGCTTTCGCTTGCCCGCCTCATTGCGGTGCCTCGCCCAATCTGGCTTCTCGACGAGCCGACCGTCGCGCTCGACGCGGCAAGCGTGGCCCGCCTGCTCGGGCTGATGAAAGGGCATCTTGGGCAGGGTGGCATGATCGTCGCGGCTACCCATCTCGATCTCGGCCTTGAAGGCGCAAAAACGCTGCGCCTGGGCGCGGAGGTGGCGGCATGATGCGCGCCTTCCTCGCCCTTCTCGCGCGCGATCTGCGCCTGGCCGTGCGGCTGGGCGGCGGGGGCGGTATGGCCGTCTTCTTTTTTCTCATCGTGATTTCGCTGCTGCCGCTCGGGATCGGGCCGGACAGGGCGTTGCTCGCCAAGGTTGCGCCGGGGATGCTCTGGGTGGCGCTGCTGCTCGCCGCGCTGCTCACGCTCGACCGGCTGTTCCAGGCGGATTACGAGGACGGATCGCTCGATCTTCTCACCATGGGCCCGCTGCCGCTCGAACTCGTCGTAGTGGCGAAGGCCGTAGGGCACTGGCTGACGACGGGGCTTCCGCTCGTGGTCGCGGCGCCGCTTCTCGGTGTGCTGCTCAACCTGCCGGGGGAGGCCTATCCGCCGATGATGGCCGCGATGCTGATCGGCACACCTGCATTGAGCTTTCTCGGTGCGATCGGCGCGGCCCTCACCGTCGGCATCCGCCGGGGCGGGCTTCTCGCCTCGCTCCTTGTGCTGCCTTTCTATATTCCGGTGCTGATTTTCGGTGTGGGTGCGGCCGATGCGGCGGCGGGCGGATTTTCGGGCGAAGCGGGCCGGCAGAGTCTGCTCCTTCTCGGGGCGGTGGCGCTTGCGAGCCTTGTGCTGGGGCCGCTTGGCGGGGCGGCCGCCCTACGCGCCAATTTGAGGTGAGGCCCCTTGCATGAGCCGGATTGCATGCCGAAACCGTGGCAATATGACCCCCTCTGTGGCTTGCCCTCATTGCCGGGCCTGCGCTAAATGGCGGCCATGAACAGCCCCACCGCCCTGCAGCGGTTCCATGCCTATGCCAATCCGGCGCGCTTCATGGCGCTGTCGTCGCGGCTTGTTGCGCCGCTATGGATTTTGAGCGTGCTCGTCCTCGGCGCGGGGCTCTGGTTTGCGCTTTTCGATTCACCGCCCGATTATCAGCAGGGCGAGACGGTGCGCATCATGTATGTGCATGTGCCCTCGGCCTGGCTCTCCATGTTCGGCTATGGCGTGATGGCGTTTGCGTCCGCCGTCGGGCTCGTTTTCCGGCATCCGCTTTCCGATGTCTGCGCGAAATCGGCAGCGCCCATCGGCGCGAGCTTCACCTTTCTCGCGCTCCTCACGGGTTCGCTCTGGGGCCAGCCCATGTGGGGCACCTGGTGGGAATGGGATGCACGGATGACGTCTGTCCTCATCCTGTTCTTTCTCTATCTCGGCTATATCGCGCTCTGGGCCACCATCGAAGAGCCGGTGCGCGCGGCGCGCGCGGCAGCGGTGCTTGCGCTTGTCGGCGCGATCAACATTCCGATCATCCGCTACTCGGTCGTGTGGTGGAACACGTTGCACCAGCCGGCTTCCGTCTTTCGCATGGACGGGCCGAGCATTGCGCCCGCCATGCTGCTGCCGCTCGGGCTGATGGGTGTCGGGTTTACGCTTCTCTTCATCACGCTGCTGCTCGTGCGGATGCGCGCAGAGGTCATGCGCCGCCGCGTGCGTAACCTGCGTCTCGCGACGGCAGGTGCGGCGGCAGAGGGCTGAACGATGGATGAAATTTTCCATATGGGTGGCTACGCCTTCTATGTCTGGTCGGCCTATGGCGCGGCCTTCGCCGTGATCGTTGCGCTCGTCTGGCACAGCGTCGCGGATTACCGCGCGCAGACGCGGCTTGCCGAGACACTCGAAAAGGCGGCGGGCGGGCGTGTACGCCGCGCGGCGCATCTTGAACGCGAAACTGGAGAGGATGCTTCGTGAATTCCAGGTTCCGGCTTGCGGCACTTATTCCCGTCGCGATTTTTCTCGTTCTTGCGGGCCTTTTCTTCGCGGCGATCTATCGGGGCGATCCCTCGCGTGTGCCCTCCGCCCTGATCGGACGCTATGTGCCTGAATTTGACCTGCCGCCGGTCGAGGGGATCGACAGGCCGGGTGTGTCCTCCGCCAATTTCGGCAAGGGCGTGCCCGTTATCGTGAATGTCTGGGCATCATGGTGTGTGCCGTGCCGCGATGAGATGCCGCTTCTGATCGAGCTTGGCCGTGTCTCGCGCGCACCGCTTTTCGGCCTCAACTACAAGGATGACCCCGTTGCAGCGCGCCGTTTTCTCACCGAACTCGGAAATCCCTTCGCGCGCATCGGCAAGGACGCGAAAGGCCGCGCCGCCATCGACTGGGGCGTCTATGGCGTGCCGGAAACCTATATCGTGGATGGGAATGGCCGCATCGCGCTGAAACATGTCGGGCCGCTGACGCCCGAGGCGATTGCAGATGAAATTCTGCCGGCGCTCAAGGCGGCGCGCCTTTCGTCAGGCGACTAGGCGCGAGACAAAAAGGCGCGGCCTCAGGGCGGTGAGCGGTATCAGCTCTTCTTGCGGCGCGTGGCAGGCGCTTTCTTCGCGGCGGGCTTTTTCGCCGGCTTCTTCTTTGCCGGTGTGCGCTTCACGGTTTTCTTCGGCGCCGCGTCTTCCGTTTTCATGTCCTCGATCGCCGCGTTGAGATGGGTGAGACCTTTCAGAAGGTCGCCTTGCAGCGTCTTCGGCAATACGTCGAGCAGCGCCTTTTCGGCGGCGATCGCTTTGGGCATCGCGCTCTTCAGTGCGCGGCGGCCGGCGGCGGTGAGGCGCACCGAGTTTGCGCGCGCGTCTTCAGCCGTGCGCTTGCGGGCGAGAAGGCCATTCTTGATCATGCGGCTGATCATGTCGGCGAGCGTCGAGCGATCGATGCCCGTGCGATTCACGAGATCGGTCTGGCTCAGGCCTTCTTCTTCATCCACCGCGAAAAGCACGATGAACTGGCGTGGCGTGATTGCGCTCGATCCCATCTGCTGAACGAACTGGTCATAAGCGAACTGCTGTGCGCGGCGCAGCAGATGGCTCAGCGAATTTTCAAGATCGAAATTTCCGGTTGGCTTCCTGGCTGCCATTCGTTCGGTCCTCTGGATTAACAGACACAACAAGTGTCCGGCACTGGGGGGCGGTGTCCTATGCGGACAAATTTTCCCTGGCGGGAGAATGATCGTTCCACGCACTCGCGGCGATTGTGTGGCCAGTTATATGGCCGACTGCCGTCTGGCGTTCTATCATCATATGCACCCGCACACCCCGTTTATGCAAGGGCTACGGGCGGAAAAGCGAAGTTAAGATTGTCTATATAGGTCTGTGCGCGGACATTCCACGATTTCGTGGCCCCGTTCCGGGCGCGATTGCAGCTTTCATGCACAGAACAAACACAGCACCACGATGTAGCTCCGTGGGCGGACCAACAGGTTGAAACGAGACGATGCCAGACGAAAAAAACCAGAACAAGCGGATGCCCGCCGAGCCGAAGCCGCAGGAAACGGGCGCGCAAGGCGATATCAGGTTTTCACGCCGCGTACCAACCGGGGACAACCTGCCTCGCGATATATGCGATCATTGTGGCTTTATTCACTATGTAAATCCCAAGATCGTCGTCGGTTCCGTCGTCACGCATGATGAAAAATTCCTTCTCTGCAAACGCTCCATCGAGCCCCGGCGCGGCTACTGGACGCTGCCTGCGGGCTTCATGGAGCAAGGTGAGACAACGGCAGAGGGCGCGCGGCGCGAAGCGATGGAAGAGGCAAATGCCGATATCCGTCTGCGTGATGTGCTGGCAATCTACAGCATTCCCCGTATTGCCCAGGTCCAGATCATGTATCGCGCGGAGCTTCCCACACCGGATTTTTCCCCGGGCGAGGAAAGCCTCGAAGTCGGCCTGTTCTCATGGGACGACATTCCGTGGGAGGAACTTGCCTTTCCGAGCGTCTATTGGGCGCTGACGCAGTTCCGCTCGGTTATGGGTAAGGATCTGATTGCCCCCTTCACGAACCCTGAAGGCGAAAACGGCAATCTTTTTCCTCGCCCGCCTTCCGCAGGTTGAGGGAAGATCGCTGGCAAAACCGGAATTTTCGCGACATTGTTTCCCGATAACAAATTTCCGGGGAGGGAAAGATGAGCAAGGCGGGGGGCGCGCAGCGCATGACGGCGGAGGAGCGGAGGGTCATCTTCGCTTCGTCGCTCGGTACAGTGTTCGAGTGGTACGATTTCTACCTTTATGGCTCGCTGGCGGCGATCATCTCCGTGCAGTTCTTTTCCGGGGTGAATCCGACAGCCGCGTTCATCTTTGCGCTGCTCGCCTTTGCCGCCGGTTTTGCCGTGCGCCCCTTCGGCGCCATCGTCTTCGGGCGCCTTGGCGATCTTGTCGGGCGCAAATACACCTTCCTCGTCACCATTCTCATCATGGGACTTTCGACCTTTATCGTCGGCCTGCTGCCCGGTTATGCGGCCATCGGCTTTGCCGCACCCGCCATTCTCATTGCCCTGCGTCTTGCGCAGGGCCTCGCACTTGGCGGTGAATATGGCGGTGCGGCGATTTATGTCGCCGAACATGCGCCAAACGGAAAGCGCGGCGCCTATACGGCCTGGATACAGACGACGGCGACGCTCGGGCTCTTTCTCTCGCTCCTCGTGATCCTCGGGTGCCGGCTGTCGATGGACAAGGAGAGCTTCGAGGCGTGGGGCTGGCGCATTCCCTTCCTGCTCTCCATCGTGCTGCTCGGGGTTTCCGTATGGATCAGGCTGAAGCTCAACGAATCACCGCTTTTCCAGAAGATGAAAGAGGAAGGCACGCTCTCCAAGGCGCCGTTGACGGAGAGTTTCGCGCGCTGGGGCAATCTCAAGATCGTCATCATCGCGCTGGTCGGCCTGACCGCGGGACAGGCGGTCGTCTGGTACACGGGCCAGTTCTATGCGCTCTTCTTCCTGACGCAGGTGCTGAAGGTGGAAAGCCAGACCGCCAATATACTGATCGGCGGAGCGCTCCTTCTCGGTGTTCCCTTTTTCGTTATCTTCGGTGCACTGTCGGACAGGATCGGCCGCAAGCCGATCATTCTTGCGGGCTGCCTGCTCGCCGTTGTCACCTATTTTCCGCTTTTCTCCGCGCTTACGCATTTCGCCAATCCGAGTCTCGAAGCCGCGCAGGAATATTCGCCTGTAGTGGTGGTCGCGGACCCCGCGACATGCTCCTTCCAGTTCAACCCGGTCGGCACGGCCTCCTTCACCTCATCCTGCGATGTGGCGAAATCGGCGCTCGCGCAGCGCGGCATTCCCTACAGCAATGTCGCAGCGGCGCCGGGCACCGTTGCGGAGGTGCATGTGGGTGAGATCACGCTTTCATCCTTCGATGCGAGCGATGATACCGATGGGAGCAGGCGAGCGCGCTTCACAAAGGCGCTTGTTCATGCGGTGGAAGAGGCGGGCTATCTGCCGGCCGATCCCGACACCATCAATTATCCGATGGTGGTCGCGATCCTTTTCATTCTCGTCCTCTATGTGACGATGGTCTATGGCCCCATAGCGGCGATGCTTGTCGAACTTTTCCCGACGCGCATCCGCTATACCTCGATGTCGCTGCCCTATCATATCGGCAATGGCTGGTTCGGCGGCTTCCTGCCAACCGTCTCCTTCGCCATCGTCGCGGCGACGGGCAATCTCTATTCGGGGCTCTGGTATCCGGTAATCATTGCGGCCATGACATTCATCGTCGGCCTCATCTTCTTGCCGGAAACGAAGGATCGGGAGCTTCACCCGGAAGGAAGCTGATCTATTCGGCGCGTTTTTCCGTGCCGGTGCTTTCCTTCGGCGTGTGCTTCGTGAGCACGGGGATCTGCGCGATGCCGAAGACCATGGTCAGCGGCATGATGCCGAATAGCTTGAAGCTCACCCAGAAGTCGGTGGAGAAGTTCCGCCACACGACTTCGTTGATGACGCCGAGAAGAACGAAGAAGAGGCCCCAGCGGACGGTGAGTACCATCCAGCCCTTTTCCGTCAGGTTGAAGGCGCCGTCGAAGAGTTGCTTCATGATGGGCTTGCCCATCATGGCGGCGCCCAGAAGCGCGGCGGCGAAAAGCGCATTCACGATGGTCGGCTTTATCTTGATGAACTGCTCGTCCTGCAGATAGATCGTCAATGTGCCGAAGACCATCACGAAGACGCCGGTTACGAGCGGCATGGTCGGCACCTTGCGGAACTTCGCATAGGAATAGCCGAGCGAAATTGCGGTCGCGATCATAAAGCCGCCGGTCGCATAGAAGATGTTCTGGCCTTCAGCAATGCCGAAGATCGAATCCGCCTTCGAATTCAGCAGGAAGAAAACGACGAGCGGCCCGAGCTCGATCGCCATCCGCACCCATTGCGAATTGGTCATACCGCCATGTGTGGCGTCGGCCTTGCTGTCGCTCATGGTTTCTCCGGTTCGGGGTTTACTCAGTTACGCATGGGGAGCGAAGGCGGATCAACCCGCTTCCGAGCCCACGCCCGTAATCGCCCGCGCATAGGCCTCCGCATCGAAGGTCTGGAGGTCGTCGATCCCTTCGCCGACGCCAATCAGATGAACGGGCAGGCCGAATTTCTTCGCGATGGCAACGAGAATGCCGCCGCGCGCCGTGCCGTCCAGCTTCGTCATGACGAGGCCGGTGATGCCCGCGACCTGACCGAAAATCTCCACCTGGTTCACGGCGTTCTGGCCCGTCGTCGCATCGAGCACGAGCAGGGTTGCATGCGGGGTTTCGGGGTCGAGCTTGCGGATCACGCGGATCACCTTTTCGAGCTCGGCCATGAGGTCGGTCTTGTTCTGGAGGCGGCCTGCCGTGTCGATCATCAGCACGTCGGTGCCTTCTTCCTTCGCGCGCGCGAGCGCTTCATAGGCAAGACCCGCCGCATCGCCGCCGATCTTCGTCGCGCAGACGGGCGCGCCGATCCGCTCGCCCCAGACTTTCAGCTGTTCGACGGCGGCGGCGCGGAAGGTGTCGCCCGCGGCGAGCATCACGCTTTTCCCTTCGGCTTTCAGCTTTGCGCCGATCTTGCCGATGGTCGTCGTCTTGCCTGCGCCGTTCACGCCCGTCATCAGGATCACGAAGGGCTTTTTCGTTACGTCGATTTCGAGCGGCTTCTCGACCGGCTTCAGGACTTTCGCAATCTCGCAGGCGAGAATCTCCCGGATTTCCTCCGGGCTAACTTCCTTATTGTAGCGGTCCTTGCCGACGGCTTCGGTGACGGAAGCGGCGGCGTCGAGGCCGAGATCGGCGGAGATCAGCAGCTCTTCGAGTTCCTCGAGGGTGGCGCCGTCGAGCTTCTTCTTCGTGAAGATGCCGGTGATGCCCTCCGACAGGGTCTTCGTCGAGCGGGTCAGCCCTTCCTTCATGCGGCGGAAGATCGATTTCTTCTTCTCGCCGTTTTCGCCATTCGTGCCGTTGTTCGTTTCGCTCTCGCTCACGCCGCCCTCAAACCTTCAAAACTTTTTCCGTCATGCGCGGCAAGGCGAAGCGGAATTATCTCGCCCGCGCGCGCTTCCTCTTTCACGCGCACCGGCGTGAACTGATGTGTGCGGCCGAGCGTCGGCGTTTCCATGAGGACCGCACGTGTCGCGCCGATCCCTTCGTCCAGATGCGCCAGCACACGCTCATGTCCCTTCGCGCGCAGCCGCTCGGCGCGGGCCTTCGCCACATTGCGCGCCACTTGCGGCATTTTCGCGGCGGGCGTGCCGGGGCGGGGCGAGAAGGGGAAGACATGGAGCCATGTCAGCCCGCATTCATCGACAAGCCGCATCGTGTTCTCGAACATCTCGTCCGTCTCGGTCGGGAAGCCGGTAATGAAATCCGCGCCGAAAACGATATCGGGGCGCAGCCGCCTTGCCTCCTCGCAGAAGCGGATGGAATCGTCGCGCAGATGCCGCCGCTTCATCCGCTTGAGGATCATGTCGTCGCCCGCCTGCAACGAAAGATGGAGATGCGGCATCAGCCGTTCTTCATCGGCGATGAGGCGCATCAGATCGTCATCGGCTTCGATGGAGTCGATCGATGAAAGCCGCAACCGTTCGAGGTCCGGCACCAGCTTCAATATGCGGCGCGCCAGATTGCCGAGGCTCGGGCGTCCGGGCAGATCGCCGCCATAAGAGGTCATGTCGACGCCGGTCAGAACGACTTCGCGGTAGCCATTTTCCACCAGCGTGCGCACCTGGGCGACGACTTCACCGGCGGGCACACTGCGCGAGGGGCCACGGCCATAGGGAATGATGCAGAAGGTGCAGCGATGGTCGCAGCCGTTCTGCACCTGCACGAAGGCGCGGGCGCGTCCTTCGAGGCCCTGCACGAGATGGCCCGCCGTCTCCGTCACCGACATGATGTCGTTCACGCGCACCTTCTCGTTGGTGTGGAGCGCGAGGGCGGGCTGCCAGCTTTGGGCCCTCATCTTTTCGTCATTGCCGATCACGAGATCGACTTCGTCCATCCCGGCAAAGCTGTCGGGGTTCACCTGCGCCGCGCAGCCGGTCACGATGATGCGGGCCTGCGGGTTCTCGCGGCGCGCCTTGCGGATCGCCTGCCGCGCCTGGCGTTCGGCTTCCGCCGTCACCGCGCAGGTATTGAAGACGATGGCGTTGTCGAGGCCCGCCTTCTCGGCATGGCCGCGCATCACTTCCGACTCGTAGGTGTTGAGGCGGCAGCCAAAGGTGACGATCTGCGTGCCCTCGCTGTGGCCCTTCGTCATGGCGCCTCCGCGAGGAGGCGCGCCGGGTCGAGATCGCCTTCATAGTCGAGGGTGGCGGCGCCCGTCATGTAGATGTGGTTGTCGGCTTCGCGCCATTCGACGGTGAGGTCGCCGCCGGGCAGGCTCACGGTGATCTTGCGCTCCGTCTTGCGGCGGCGGATCGCGGCGACCGTGGAGGCGCAGGCGGCCGTGCCACATGCCTTTGTCAGTCCGACGCCGCGCTCCCATGTGCGCAGCTTCAGATGCGTGGGCGAGAGAACCTGCGCCACGGAAATATTCGCGCGCTCGGGAAAGAGCGGATGATGTTCGAGCATCGGGCCGATGCGGTCGAGCTCGATCGCGTCCGCATCGTCGACGAAGAAGACCGCATGCGGATTGCCGACATTGACGACGCCCGGTGAATGCATGATCGGGTTTCCAAGCGGTCCCACCTCAAGCTCGATGCCGCGTGTATCCCGGAATTCTTCCGATAGCGGAATCTCGTCCCACTTCAGGCGCGGCTCGCCCATGTCGACCGTGATGTCCTCGCCATCGGTGCGGGTTGCGACCGTGTCGCCGCCCAGTGTCTCGATGACGACGGCGTCCTTGCCGGTCTCGTCGAGGATCAGCCTGCCGATGCAGCGCGCGGCATTGCCGCAGGCTTCCACCGTGCCGCCATCCTGATTGCGGATGCCCATGAAGACGTCGCCGCCGTCCCGGGGTTCCTCGATGGTGATGAGCTGGTCGCAGCCCACGCCCTTTTCCCGGTCGGCAATGGCGCGCGCCAGCGCATCGGTGAGCGCAAGCGGCTCCCGGCGCAGGTCCAGCACGACGAAGTCGTTGCCGAGGCCGTTCATCTTCAGAAAATGATGCGTCGTGCGGGTCATGATGCGGGCATATATGGCCCTTTTTGGCTGCTTGTGCCAGTAGTTGCGGAAAAGCGGAAAGGCGGGGGGAAATGAGGGGCATCATGGCTTGGGCGCTTGGTCTTGCGGCGGCGGTTCTGGTCCTTGCGGGCATTGCCGGGTTCTTGTGGGTGAACCGGTTGTTCGAGGCGCCGGAGGCCACGCGGGTCGCGTCGCTTGCCGCCGAACTCGGCGCGACACGGGTCATGACCGTTTTTGCCCATCCCGATGACGAGCAGCTTGCGAACGGGCTCATCACCTCGGCCAAGGCGGGCGGCGCCTATGTCGCGCAGGTGACGGCGACGCGCGGCGAGGCGGGAACGCAGGTGCCTGTGGTCGCCCGGCAGCGCGATCTCGGCATTATCCGCCATGCGGAAGTGCTGAAGAACGGCTTTGCGCTCGGCATCGACGAGCAGGAAGTCTGGGATTACCCGGATGGCGGGGTGCCGGAGGTGCCGATGGAAGAGCTGGTCGCCCGTGTGGCCGAGGCCATGACGCGCTACCGGCCGGATCTCGTCGTGACCTTCTGGCCTGCCAGCGGGGCCACCGGCCATCTCGATCATATGCGGATGGGCCTCGTCGCGGAGCAGGCGATTGACCGGCTCAGGGCCGGGACGGGTGCCTATCGCGGTCCGCGCCATATCGCCTATGCGCTGACGCCGCCGCGCGCCATGGCGAAACTCGGCGGTGAGCGCGGCCGGTTCGTGGTCGAAAACCAGCCCGCGCCCACCCATGCCGTGCCCGGCAACACGGCTTCCAAGCTCAAGGGCTGGGAAATCCACGCGTCTCAGGGCGATTATGTCCGCCGGGCCTATGGTGTGCCTGCCCGCCTTCTCTATCTCGTCTGGGACAAGGAGTTCTATGCGGTGCGCAATCTGGAGGAAGAGTAATGGAAAGCCTCATGCCGCTCGCGGGTGAAGTCGCGGAACTCCTGAAAAAGCGGGGGGAAACCGTCGCCCTGTCGGAAAGCTCGATGGGCGGGCTCGTTTCCGCCGCGCTGGTCGCGCAGGCGGGCGCGTCGGCCTTCTATCTGGGTTCCACCGTCATCTATACGCGCGGCGCCGCCAGGGCGCTCTATGACCTCAAGGGGCCGCCCGCGCCGGATGTGAAGCCGCTGACAGAGCCCTATGTCGCCGCGATGGCGGAGGTCGTGCGCGAGAAATTCGGGGCCAGCTGGGCGATCTCGGAAATGGGTGCTTCCGGGCCTTCCGGCTCGCCTTACGGGCCGGGGCCGGGCACGGCGGTAATCGGGCTCGCCGGCCCCCGGCCTGCCTCGATCACCGTCAGCACCGGCTCTGCCGACCGGGTGGCCAATATGCGGGCCTTCGGGGAGGCGGCGCTCCGGCTCATCCTCGAAACATTGACAGAATAGCGGACAGACCCTAGGTTCCGCCTACGTTTTCGGGACATTGTTGCGCCCCGACCCGCCCGAGGCATTGAGCCCGGGTCAACTTCCGCCGGCGATATTCGCTCGCGGAAGCGTTTTTGCTTTGTGTTACAAGGATTTAGAGCAGACGTGTTCGACAATCTGACAGGCCGTCTCGGCGACGTTTTCTCCAAGCTCAAGGGCCGCGGCTCTCTGAGCGAGAAGGACGTGGACGAGGCCATGCGCGAGGTGCGCCGGGCGCTCCTCGAGGCCGATGTCGCGCTGCCTGTCGCCAAATCCTTCATCGACAAGGTGCGGACACGCGCCATCGGGCATGAAGTCCTGAAGTCGGTCACGCCCGGCCAGCAGGTCATCAAGATCGTTCATGACGAACTGGTGGAAATGCTGGGCGGCGCGGAAGCCGACACCTCGATCTCGCTGCGCGCGGCCGCCCCCGTCGTCCTCATGATGGTCGGTCTTCAGGGCTCGGGTAAAACCACCTCGACCGCCAAGATCGCCAAGCGTCTCACCGGGCGCGACAAGCGCAAGGTCATGATGGCGTCCCTCGATACGCGCCGTCCCGCCGCGCAGGAGCAGCTCAAGGTTCTGGGCGAGCAGGTCGGCGTCGCGACGCTGCCCATCGTTGCCGGCGAGCAGCCTGTCGCCATTGCCAGGCGCGCCGTCGAGGCCGCGCGTCTCGGCGGTTTCGATGTTCTGATGCTCGATACGGCGGGCCGTATCCATATCGACGAAGAGCTGATGGGCGAGGTCGCGGAAGTGCGCGATATCGCCAACCCGCATGAAACGCTTCTCGTCGCCGACAGCCTGACCGGTCAGGACGCGGTCAATGTCGCCGAGCAGTTCAATCAGCGCATCGGCGTCACCGGCATCGTGCTGACGCGTGTCGATGGCGATGGACGCGGCGGTGCCGCGCTTTCCATGCGCGCTGTCACCGGCGTTCCGATCAAGTTGCTCGGTACGGGCGAAAAAATGGATGCGCTGGAGGATTTCCGCGCAGACCGCGTCGCGGGCCGCATTCTCGGCATGGGCGATGTTGTCAGCCTTGTCGAGAAGGCCGCCGAGAGCCTCGATACCGAAAAGGCCGAGAAGATGGCCGAACGGCTCCGCAAGGGCCAGTTCGACCTCGACGATCTTGCCGAACAGCTTCGCCAGATGGGCCGCATGGGCGGCATGAAGGGCCTGCTCGGCATGTTGCCCGGCGTCGGCAAGGCACAGATGCAGGCCGCTCAGGCGCATATGAATGACGGCACCATCAAGCGCCAGATCGCCATCGTTTCTTCCATGACGAAGGCCGAGCGGCAGAACCCGAAACTCCTCAATGCGAGCCGCAAGAAGCGTGTTGCCAAGGGGTCGGGCACCGAGGTGCAGGAAATCAACCGCCTTTTGAAGATGCACCGCCAGATGGCGGACATGATGAAGGCGATGGGCCGCCAGAAGGGCGGCATGATGTCGAAGCTTTTCGGCGGCGGCGGTGGTGGCGCGATGCCGGACATTCCGCCCGAACTCGCGAACGATCCGAAGGCGCTGCAGAAGGCGCTTTCGTCGGGCGGTTTGGGTGGCGGCCTCCCCAAGGGCATGGGCGGGGGGCTTCCCGGGCTTCCCGGTTCCTCGCCTGGTTTGGGGGGCGGTTTGCCGCCGGGTCTTCCGGGGCTTCCCTCGGGCAAGAAGAAGAAAAAGTGATTTGAAGAAATATCCGTTTACGGATGAACCGGTTTCCGGCCCGAACGATCGGCCGGACTACTTGAAAGGTAAGACAAGATGGCTCTGAAAATCCGGCTCGCGCGTGGCGGTGCCAAGAAGCGTCCCTTCTATCGCATCGTGGTCGCCGATACGCGTTCGCCCCGCGATGGCCGCTTCATCGAGAAGATCGGCACGTTCAACCCGCTGCTCCCGAAGGACAATGCGGACCGCCTCAGCCTCGACATCGAGCGTGCGAAGCACTGGCTTTCCGTTGGTGCGCTGCCGACCGATCGCGTCGCTCGCTTCCTGAACGATGCCGGCCTCTTCAAGCGCGAAGCCCGCAACAACCCGAACAAGGCGAAGCCGAAGGCGAAGGCGCAGGAGCGTCTCGAAGCCGCGCGCATGGCGGAAGAAGAAGCCGCCGAGGCTGCGAAGGCCGCTGCCGAAGCGCCCGCCGAGGAAGCGCCCGCAGAAGAAGCCCCTGCCGGGGATGCTCCCGCGGAAGAGGCGCAGGCGTAATCACGCTTGCGCGTCGCACCGATGGGTGACGGGCAGGAAAAAAAGGTCTGTCTGGGTGTCGTCACGGGCGCGCATGGTGTGCGTGGCCTCGTCCGGGTGAAGCCTTTTACCGAAACGCCGGAAGGTGTTGCCGCCTATGGGCCGGTTGAGACGAAGGATGGTGCCAGGCGCTTTGCCATTGCGGCGAAGGGCATGGCAAAGGATCTCGTCATTTGCCAGCTTGAAGGCGTTATCGACCGCGATGTGGCGGCTGCGCTCAGGGGCACCGAGCTATATGTGCCGCGCGAGCGTCTGCCGGAAGCGGACGAGGATGGGGAAGGCTGGTATCACGCCGATCTCATCGGTCTTCGGGCGGTAGGCACGGATGGCAGGCTCTATGGTCTTGTCGCCGGGATCCAGAATTTCGGGGCGGGCGACCTCCTCGAAATCGCGCCCGATGAAGGCGGCGAGACGGTGCTGATGAGCTTCACGGACGAAAATGTCCCTGAAGTCGATATCGAGGGCGGCAAGATCGTGATCGACCCGCCTCTGGGGACTTTCGAGGACGGTACCTTCGGCGACGATGCGGCGGAGGCGGATAATGAGTGAAGGCTGGTCCGCAACCGTGCTGACGCTCTTCCCGGAGATGTTTCCGGGGCCCTTGGGCGTTTCGCTCGCAGGCCGGGCGCTGGAGGCGGGGACATGGGCGCTTGAAGCCGTGGATATCCGCTCCTTCGCCACCGACCGGCACCGCTCCGTGGACGATACGCCGGCAGGCGGCGGTCCGGGCATGGTGATGCGGGCGGATGTCGTGGCGGCGGCGGTCGATAAGGTCCACCCTGAGGGGGACCGGAGGCCGCTGATCTATCTCAGCCCCCGGGGGGCGCCCCTGACCCAGAAACGGGTCAGGGAGCTTGCTGCGGGGCCTGGCGTGGTTCTTCTCTGCGGCCGTTTCGAGGGGCTCGATCAGCGGGTCATCGAGGGACGGCAGATGGAGGAGATCAGCCTCGGGGATTTCGTCCTTTCGGGCGGGGAACCTGCGGCGCTCGCCCTTCTCGATGCCGTGATCCGGCTTTTGCCGGGGGTCATGGGCAAGGAGGTGTCCGGCGAGGACGAGAGTTTCGAAGGCGGGCTCCTTGAGTACCCGCATTATACGCGGCCCCAGAACTTCGAGGGCCGTGAGATACCGCCGGTCCTTGTTTCCGGCGATCATGCCAAGGTCAAGGCATGGCGCCGGGAGAGGGCCGAGGAGACAACACGGCAAAGGCGGCCTGATCTCTGGGAGAAATTTCTCCGGAAAAGGCCCTAAGACAGTCGCCAATGCCCATTATTTATGTTAGGGAAGCGCGCTTCCGGGCCGGGATGTCCCGATAAAGCCCAGAACGCCTTCATATCCGAGGTTGAGACCCATGAATATCATCGAGCAGCTCGATCAGGAGCAGATGGAAGCTCTTGCAAGCGGCAAGACCATTCCCGACTTCGCACCGGGCGATACGCTCCAGGTCAATGTGAAGGTTGTCGAAGGCTCCCGCGAGCGCGTGCAGGCCTATGAAGGCGTTTGCATCGCCCGCTCCGGCGGCGGCATCAACGAGAACTTCACGGTTCGCAAGATTTCCTACGGCGAAGGCGTGGAACGTGTTTTCCCGCTCTATGGCCCGCTTATCGACAGCATCAAGGTGCTGCGCCGGGGCCGTGTGCGCCGTGCGAAGCTTTATTACCTGCGCGGTCTGCGCGGTAAGGCCGCCCGAATTACCGAGAAGCAGGATAAAACCCGCTTGAAAGAGAAGACTGGCGCAGCCTGATTTCGTCCGCATAACGCGGAGACTGTCTCGAAAAGCGGGCAGGGCGCTGGAGCGCCCCGGCCCGCTTTTTTGTTGTGCGGCGACGGAATGATTATCTGACATAGAGCAAAGAAGGCGGCGGTCCGTAATCCGCCGGAAGAGAGAGAAGCAAATGGCACCTCGCACAACGCCCCGAACCATGTACGACAAGATCTGGGATGCGCATCTCGTGGAGATGGCGGAGGATGGTACTGGCCTCCTCTATATCGACCGCCATCTCGTGCATGAGGTCACGAGCCCGCAGGCCTTCGAAGGCCTGCGCATGGCGCATCGCAAGGTTCACGCACCGCAGAAAACGCTCGCCGTCGCCGACCACAATGTGCCGACGACCGACCGTGCGAATGGCATTGCCGACGAAGAGAGCCGCATCCAGGTCGAGACGCTTGAGCACAATGCGAGCGATTTCGGCGTTGAATATCTCCAGATGTCGGATATCCGCCAGGGCATCGTCCACATTGTCGGTCCGGAGCAGGGCTTCACGCTGCCCGGTACGACCATCGTCTGCGGCGACAGCCACACTTCCACGCATGGCGCCTTCGGTGCGCTCGCGCATGGCATCGGCACGTCCGAGGTCGAGCATGTGCTCGCGACCCAGACGCTGATCCAGGCCAAGGCGAAGAACATGCGCATCAACGTGGTGGGCAAGGCACCGGAAGGTTTCACCGCCAAGGACATCGTGCTCGCCATCATCGGCGAAATCGGCACGGCGGGCGGCACCGGCTATGTCATCGAATATGCGGGCGAGGCGATCCGCGACCTTTCGATGGAAGGCCGCATGACCGTCTGCAACATGACGATCGAGGGCGGTGCCCGTGCGGGGCTCATCGCGCCGGACGAAAAGACCTATGCCTATCTCGAAGGCCGTCCGCGCGCGCCCAAGGGCAAGGCGTGGGAGATGGCGGTCGAATACTGGAAGACGCTGCCCTCCGACCCGGATGCGGTGTTCGACAAGGAAGTCACCATCGACATCGCCAACCTGCCGCCGCTCATCACATGGGGCACGAGCCCGGAAAACGTCATCAAGATCACGGACCGCGTTCCCGATCCGAAAGACGTGCATGACGAAGCGCATGCGAAGTCCATGCAGCGCGCGCTCGACTATATGGGGCTCAAGCCCGGTACGCCGATCAATGAAGTGAAGATCGACCGCGTCTTCATCGGTTCGTGCACCAATGGCCGCATCGAGGATCTGCGCGCCGCCGCCGCCATCGCCGAAAAGGCGATCAAGGCGGGCCGCAAGGTGGCGTCCACCGTCAACGCGATGGTCGTACCCGGCTCCGGTCTCGTGAAGGAGCAGGCGGAGAAGGAAGGTCTCGACAAGGTCTTCCTTGAAGCGGGCTTCGAGTGGCGCGAACCCGGCTGTTCCATGTGTCTTGCGATGAATGCCGACAAGCTCGCGCCCGGTGAGCGTTGTGCTTCCACGTCGAACCGTAATTTCGAGGGCCGTCAGGGCCGCGGCGGACGCACGCATCTCGTCTCGCCTGCCATGGCGGCTGCGGCGGCCATCGAAGGCCATTTCGTCGATGTGCGCGAATTCGGGAACTGAGGAAACGCAGATGGAAAAGTTCAACAAGCTCACGGGCGTTGCGGCGCCGCTGCCGATCATCAATGTCGATACCGACATGATCATCCCGAAGCAGTTTCTGAAGACGATCAAGCGCACGGGGCTCGGCAAGAACCTCTTCGACGAAATGCGCTATGACGACAATGGCAACGAGATCCCGGATTTCGTTCTGAACAAGCCGGCCTATCGCAATGCGCAGATTCTCGTCACCGGCGAGAATTTCGGTTGCGGTTCGTCGCGCGAACATGCGCCCTGGGCGCTGCTCGATTTCGGCATTCGCTGCGTCATCGCGCCGAGCTTCGCCGACATCTTCTACAACAACTGTTTCCAGAACGGCATCCTGCCCATCGTCCTGCCGCAGGAAGAAGTCGACAAGCTGATGGACGATGCCGAGCGCGGCTCCAATGCCGTCGTCACTGTCGATCTCGAAGCGCAGGAAATCCGCGGGCCGGATGGCGGCGTCATTAAGTTCGACATCGATCCCTTCCGCAAGCATTGCCTGCTTGAAGGACTCGACGGCGTCGGGCTCACGCTCAAGAAGGAAGCGGAAATCGCCGCCTTCGAAAAGAAGCTCGAAGCCGAACAGCCCTGGCTCTGATTGCCACCGCCACCTCTTGGAAGAAGAAACGACATGACAAGAAACATCCTCATCGTCGCCGGCGACGGCATCGGCCCGGAAGTCATGGGCGAAGTCGAGCGCGTGATCGGCTGGTTCAACGACAATCGCAAGTTCGACGCGAAGATCGAAAACGAACTTGTCGGCGGCTGCTGCTACGACGCGCATGGCGTTGCGGTCACGGACGAGACGGTCGAGAAGGCGAAAAAGGCGGATGCCGTTTTCCTTGGTGCGGTCGGCGGGCCGAAATGGGATGACGTGCCTTATGAGGCCCGCCCGGAAGCGGGCTTGCTTCGTCTGCGCAAGGATCTCGAACTCTTCGCCAATCTGCGCCCTGCGCTATGCTTTGCTGCACTTGCCGATGCGTCTTCGCTGAAGCGCGAGATCGTCGAAGGCCTCGATATCATGATCGTGCGCGAGCTGACGGGTGGCGTTTATTTCGGCGAGCCGAAGGAAATCACCGATCTCGGCAATGGCGAGCGGCGTGGCGTCGATACGCAGGTCTATACGACCAGCGAAATCCGGCGCATCGCGGAAGTCGCCTTCGACCTTGCGAAGAAGCGCGACAATCGCGTCATGTCGGTCGAGAAGCGCAATGTCATGAAGTCGGGCGTACTCTGGTACGAGGAAGTCGCAAAGCTTCACAAGGAGAAGTTCGCCGATGTGAAGCTCGACAACATGCTGGCCGATAATTGCGCCATGCAGCTTGTCCGCAACCCGAAGCAGTTCGACGTCATCGTCACGGATAATCTCTTTGGCGATGTGCTTTCCGATATCGCCTCCATGCTCACGGGCTCGCTCGGCATGCTGCCCTCCGCCTCGCTCGGCGCGAAGGATGCGAATGGCAAGGCCTGCGCCATGTATGAGCCGGTGCACGGGAGCGCGCCGGATATCGCAGGCACGGGGGCGGCGAACCCCATCGCCTCCATTCTCAGTTTCGCCATGGCGCTGCGCTACACCTTCGAGCTTGGCGCGGATGCGGACCTTCTCGAGAAGGCCGTCGACAGCGTTCTTGCCGATGGTCTGCGCACTGGCGACATCATGCAGCCGGGCATGAAAAAGGTCGGCACGAAAGAGATGGGCGATGCGATCCTCGCCGCGCTCACCAAGCTGAACGGATAATTTGAAAGCCGCCTGACCCGTTGGAGAACCGCTCCGGCAGGCGGTTCAAACAAGGAAAACGATCATGGGCTACAAGGTTGCCGTCCTCGGTGCCACGGGCAATGTGGGCCGCGAAATGCTCAATATCCTCGCCGAGCGCGAGTTCCCGGCGGATGAAGTCGTGGCGCTCGCGTCGCGCCGCAGCCAGGGCAGTGAAGTGTCCTATGGCGAGCGGAACCTGAAGGTGAAGGCGCTCGAAACCTATGATTTCGAGGGCACCGATATCTGCCTCATGGCGACATCGGGCGAAATGTCCGCCGAATGGGCGCCCAGGATCGCCGCCAAGGGATGCGTCGTTATCGACAATTCCTCGAAGTGGCGCATGGACGCCGACGTGCCGCTCATCGTGCCGGAAGTGAATGCGGCGGCCATTGCGGGCTATACGAAGAAGAACATCATCGCCAATCCCAATTGCTCGACGGCGCAGCTCGTCGTCGCGCTGAAGCCTCTGCATGAAGCGGCGGGCATTCGCCGTGTCATCGTCTCGACCTATCAGTCGGTTTCGGGCGCGGGCAAGGAAGCGATGGACGAACTCTTCACGCAGACGCGCGCCATTTTCGTCAATGACGATATCGAAGCGCACAACTTCACCAAGCAGATCGCCTTCAACGTCATTCCTCATATCGACGTCTTCATGGAAGACGGCCAGACCAAGGAGGAATGGAAGATGACGGCGGAGACGAAGAAGATCCTCGATCCGAAAATCAAGGTGACGGCGACCTGCGTGCGCGTGCCTGTCTTTGTCGGTCATTCCGAAGCGATCAATATCGAGTTCGAGCGGGCGATCTCGGATGACGAGGCGCGCGACATTCTCCGCGAGGCGCCGGGTTGTCTCGTCGTCGACAAGCATGAGGATGGCGGTTACGTCACGCCGGTCGAATGTGTCGGCGAATATGCGACCTATATCAGCCGTATTCGCGTCGATCCGACCATCGAGAACGGCCTCAACATCTGGGTCGTCTCCGACAATCTGCGTAAAGGTGCGGCACTCAACGCCGTTCAGATCGCGGAAATTCTCGGCGCGCGCTATCTCAAGAAGGCGGCCTGAACGAACATCGTTCCACGTCCCTGCTGCATTTCCGCGCGCAGGGGCGTGGGATTTCATCCGCCCACTGACAGTTCGGCGTTAACCTTCCGATAAATCGTGCACAAAATATGTGCAGGGTTTCCGCGCTTTTTTTCGCCTTCCTTTTCTGCGCCCCGATAGAAAATTTACTTTTCAGCTCGATACTCCCGCTGTTACGTCGGATAGCCGGGGGCGAGTTGTGGATAGTGCTGCGCAGTCGATAGATACAATCTGGGTCTTGATCTGCACCGTTCTGGTCTTGCTGATGCAGGCCGGATTCGTCTGCCTCGAAACAGGTCTCGTGCGGGCGAAGAATTCCATCAATGTCGCCATCAAGAACGTGCTCGATTTCTGCGTGGTGGGGATCGGCTTCTGGCTGGTCGGCTTCGGGCTCATGTTCGGCGCCAGCTATACGGGCCTTGTCGGCACTTCGGACTTCGCCTTCGAGGTTCCCGCGGGCGGTACGGCGAATACCGCCTGGATCATGGTCTTCTTTTTCTTTCAGCTCGCCTTCTGTTCCACCTCCACGACCATTGTTTCGGGCGCGGTGGCCGAGCGCATGAGCTTTCGCGGTTATGTCATCACCGCCGCCATTCTTTCCATGATGATCTATCCGGTCTTCGGCCATTGGGCCTGGGGTGGCGTCCTTGCGGGGCCCTCGGCGGGCTGGCTCGAACAGCGCGGCTTTGTCGATTTCGCGGGCTCCACCGTCGTCCATAGTATTGGCGGCTGGATCGCGCTCGCTGCCATTCTGGTGCTCGGTCCGCGCATCGGCCGCTTCGGACATGGCGGCAAGAGGGTCGAGCCGCATGACATGCCGTTGGCAACGCTCGGCATGTTCCTGCTCTGGGTCGGCTGGTTCGGCTTCAATGGCGGTTCCACGCTCGCGCTGAATGCGAGCGTGCCAAATATTCTCGTCCACACCATGCTGGCGGCGGCGGCGGGTGGCATCGCTGCCACCAGCCTGAGCTGGATGCGCAAGGGGCTGCCCGATGTGCAGTGCGCGCTGAACGGCATTCTCGCGGGCCTCGTCGCCATCACCGCCAATTGTCACATCGTCACCACGAGCAATGCGGTTCTTATCGGCGCGGGCGGCGGGCTTGTGTGTTATGCGGCAAGCGCGCTTCTGGCGCGGCTTGAAATCGACGATGCGGTCGATGCCGTGCCGGTTCATCTCGCCGCCGGTATCTGGGGCACGCTCGCGGTTGCGCTGCTGGGCGACGCCTCGCTCTTTCCCGAGGGTCATACGCGGGTTGAGCAGTTCGGCGTTCAGGCGCTCGGCGTTGCCGCCGCGGGCTGCTTCGCCTTCGGCGTTTCCTATGTCGTGCTGCGCATCATCGACCGTTTCCTGCCGCTCCGCGTTTCGTCGGATGCCGAGCGTGTCGGTCTCAATATTGCCGAGCATGGCGCCTCTTCCGCGCTTCTCGATGTGCTGGGCGCGATGGAGGGGCAGGCCGCACGCGGCGATTTCTCCAGGCCGCTTCATGTCGAGCCCTTCACGGAGGCAGGCGAGATGGCGAGCCGCTACAATCTCGTTCTCGACAAGTTCAACAGCGAGGTGCGTGTTCGTGAGCGTACGGCCAACGAGTTGCGCGATGCGCGCGACGTGGCCGAGCTTGCCAATGCCTCCAAGTCGCAGTTCCTCGCCAATATGAGCCATGAGCTGCGCACCCCGCTCAATGCGATCATCGGTTTTTCGGAAGTCATGAACGGTGAGTTGTTCGGGCCGATCGAGAACGAGCGCTACAAGGATTATGTCGGCGATATCCATAAATCCTCCAGCCATCTTCTCAGCCTCATCAACGATATTCTCGACCTCTCCAAGATCGAGGCCGACCGTTACGAGCTTTACGAAGAAGAGCTTGAGGTATTCGACGTCGTTGCGAGCTGCGAGAAGATGATGCGTCACCGCTCCGAGGAAGCCGGGGTCAATCTCGATGTCACGGTCGAGGAGGGCTTGCCGCTTCTCATGGCCGACAAGCGCGCGCTTCGTCAGATCGTGCTCAATCTCGTCTCGAATGCGGTCAAGTTCACGCCCAAGGGCGGCAATATCGAACTGGCCGCCTTCCTGGAACCCGATCACCGCATGGCCTTCCGCGTCACCGATACGGGCATCGGCATGGAGAAGAAGGACATTCCGGTCGCTTTCGAGCCCTTCCGCCAGATCGGCAAGGAAAGCTCGGTCTATTCGACGGAGGGGACGGGCCTCGGCCTGCCGCTCACCCGTGCGCTTGCCCGGATGCACGGGGCGTCCCTCGTCATCGAATCCGAGCCCGGCATCGGTACGACGATCACAATCCGCATGCCGCATGAGCGCACCATGCTTGCGGAGCAGAGGGTCGCCAGCTAGGCGCTTGTGCTCCGCATTACCCGGATACTTCAACATTGATGCTTCACAGGACACGCGCGCCTTTATAGTGTCCCCTCGCAATTCCTCGCGAAGGAGACAGTTTCATGGCCGATATCGCCGCCCGCCCTCGCCGCAGCGTTCTTTACATGCCGGGTTCCAATGCCCGCGCACTCGAAAAGGCGAGGGGGCTTCCCGCCGATGCGCTGATCCTCGACATGGAAGACGCGGTTGCGCCGGATGCCAAGGAAGAGGCGCGGGCCCAGGTTTGCGCCGCCGTCAAGCAGGGTGGTTATGGCAAGCGCGAGATCGCGATCCGCGTGAACGGGCTCGATACGCCCTGGGGAGCGGACGATATCAAGGCTGCCGTCGCCGCCGGGCCGGACGCGATCCTCGTACCGAAGATCAATTCCGCCGATGATGTGGAGCGCGCCGAGGAGGCGCTCAGCGATGCGGGCGCCAAAAGCAATATCCAGCTCTGGTGCATGATCGAGACGCCGCTTGCGACCCTCAACATTCAGTCCATTGCGCAGAAGGCGCGAGAGCCGGGTAGCCGCATGAGCGTCTGGGTCATGGGCACGAACGATATCGCGAAGGAGTTGCGCGCCGCGCACACACCGGACCGCCTGCCGATGATGACATCGCTCGGACTCGCGCTCGTCGCCGCGCGCGCCTATGGTCTTGTCATTCTCGATGGCGTCTATAACGACATCAAGAACGAGGAAGGCTTTGTCGCGGTTTGCGAGCAGGGCCGCGACATGGGCTTTGACGGCAAGACGCTGATCCACCCCTCCCAGGTCGGGCCTTGCAACACGATCTTCTCGCCGGACCCGGAAACGGTGGCCTTCGCGCGCAAGACCATTGAGGCGTTCGAGCTGCCGGAGAACAAAGGCAAGGGTGTGCTGAAAGTGGATGGGCGTATGGTCGAGATCCTGCACGCCGAGATCGCGCGGCGCACGGTCGCCATCGCGGACGCCATTGCGGAGCTTGAAAAAGCGAGCTGACGGGAGAGGCCGATGAAGAGCAACAGCCTTGGAACGGGCATCGTTTTCGAGAGCGCGCGCAAGAAAGACGGAGACGGCAAATGACCGGAGCGGATGCCAGGACGAGCGCCAAAACGAACGCCAAGACGAACGCGAAGACCAACGAAGGCAACTACTTCGAGGACTTCAAGGTCGGGCAGGTGCTGCGCCACGCCACGCCGCGCACGATCACGCAAGGCGATGTCGCGCTTTATCAGGCGCTGTTCGGTTCGCGCTTCGTGCTGCAGTCTTCTGCCGAGACCGCGAGGACGGCGGGCTATAAGTCTGCGCCCGTCGACGACATGCTCGCCTTCCACATCGTCTTCGGCAAGACCGTGCCGGATGTCTCGCTCAATGCAGTCGCCAATCTCGGTTATGCCGATTGCCGCTTCCTGAAGCCCGTCTTTCCCGGCGATACGCTCTCGGCGGAATCGAAAGTGATCGGCCTCAAGGAAAACTCGAATGGCGAGACGGGTGTCGTCTATGTCCGTTCCGAGGGGCGCAATCAGGCGGGCGAGATCGTCCTTGAATATGTGCGCTGGGTGATGGTGCGCAAGCGCGACAAGGCTTCCCCCGCGCCGGAAGAAGACGTGCCGCATCTGCCCGCCGCCGTCCGCGCGGAGTATCTTTGCGCGCCCGAGGGTACCTCATTCAGGAATTTCGACACGGTCGCTTCCGGTTCGCCCCATCTCTGGGACGATTATGGGAAGGGCGAGCGGATCGATCATGTGGACGGCATCACCATCGAGGAAGCCGAACACATGATGGCCACGCGGCTCTACCAGAACACCGCGAAGGTTCATTTCAATCAGTATACGGAAGGTAAGGGCCGCTTCGGCCGCCGTCTCATCTATGGCGGCCATGTGATCTCGCTGGCCCGTGCGCTTTCCTTCAACGGTCTCGGTAATGCCGTTTTAATCGCGGCCATCAATGGCGGCCGTCACGTTGCGCCCTGTTTCGGCGGCGACACGGTGTTTGCCTGGTCGGAAATTCTCGACAAGGCGGAGGTGAGGGGGCGCGATGATCTCGGCGCGCTCCGGGTCCGTACATTTGCGACGAAAGATAAACCTTGCGGTGAGTTTCCCGGACCGCAGGAAAAGGGCTATGAGGATGGGGTCATCCTCGATCTCGACTACTGGGTACTCATGCCGCGACGGTGAGCGGAGCTTTGGGTATCCAATTTTGAGCTCCGGGTTATCATCAGGTGTAACACTCGCGGGCAAAGGAGCAGCGCCATGCTTTCCTCAGGCACGGACGGGCAGACAGGTTCTTCGCAGACCACGCAGATGCGCTCGCCGGAGAGCGTTGCCTTCGAGAATGCGTGGAACGCATCGCGGGGCGGCCTCGTTGTGCCGCTGCGCAGTGCCATCGATCTTCGCCGCTTCGCGCCTTTCGCACCCTGGTTTGCGATCATCGAGCCCGATCCGAAGTCGGTGGCGCTTCCTTTCCGTCTCACCGGTTCGGGGTTTCGCGATTTCTTCGGCCATGATCTCACCGGCGTGGATTATCTGGCGCTCGCCGATCCCGCGATCCGGCAGCATGCCTATGATTGCGTCATGGCCTGTCTGGATACGCCTTGCGGGCTCTGGCAGTCGACGCCCGCGACCACGGCGGAAGGCGGCTCGATCAATTATGAGTACACAATCCTGCCGATTTCCAAGCGGGACAGCGTGGTCGACCTTATCGGCATCTTCGTGAATTTCGAGGCGAAGCCCTTCGACGATCTGCCGGGGCTTTCCCGCATCGAGCGCTCGACCGTCTGGCAATGGCTCGATATCGGTCACGGTGTGCCGCCCGACGAACTCACCGGTGGCGCCCCGTTCGGCTGAGCCTCACAGGTCTCCCGGATAGATATAGGCAAGCGTCGCAAGGCAGATGGCGACGAGCCTTTCCGCGCCCTCCCCGTCCTCGCAGAAGACACGCGTCTCCACCACGCATTGCCGCCGCCCCGCCTTCACCACCTCGCCGCGCGCCATCGCGCGTATGCCGAGTGCGGGCCGCACGAGGTTCAGCTTGTATTCCGAGGTGACGAGGCTCACTGCGCCTGCCGGCAGCATGGTCGAGGCGGCACAGCCGCTGGCATTGTCGGCGAGATAGCCGATCACGCCGCCGTGGATATAGCCGTTGTTCTGGGTGAGGTCGGGCCGGTTCTCCACCGTCAGTTCCGCCCGTCCGGGTTCCACCTTGCCCACCTTGGCCCCCACCAGCTTGGAGAAGGGCTGCTCTGTCAGCACGCGTGTCACCCGGTCGAACGGCGACTCACCGTCCGGCAAGAGACCGGGAATCGTTCCTGCACTCATATCTGTACTCATATCTGTACTCATGGCGTCATCCTCGCTGGCGAAGTCATGACGCATCCTGCGCGCGCTTTGTTGCGAAGGCTTCGCAGTTTCATGCAAAGCATGTTGCGGCGACGCCTTTGCCCCAGCGTTTTCGGGCTCTTTTCGCTTTCGGGTTTCTTGCAAAGGCTTTTGCGCGGATCTCGTTTGCGTTCCTTGGCCATGACAGCGTCAGGGTATTTGCCATGAACGCCGCCGCGCGATAAACAACGGGACAACACATGCGGGTCCGTCCGGGCCCGCCGTTCTTCTTGTTGCCCGAACGGGGTTCTTCGGATGGCTGAACAGCGACAAGCCGTAGAGAGGCCGCTCTCTCCGCATCTCCAGATCTATCGCGTCACGATCACCATGGCGATGTCGATCCTGCATCGCATTGTCGGCGTCGCGCTTTACGGTGGCACGGCGCTTGTCGCCTGGTGGCTGATCGCCACTGCCTCGGGGCCGGATGCCTATGCCGTCTTCCAGTCGGTTGCCGGCTCATGGTTCGGCCAGCTTGTGCTGATCGGTTTCACCTGGGCGCTGCTGCATCATCTCTTTGGCGGCATCCGCTATCTCTTGTGGGACGAGATCGTTGCGACCTCGCCAAAGGCCGCCGACACGATCTCCTGGATCGCGATCGTCGCCGCGCTGGCGGGCACCGTTCTCGTCTGGGCCGTCATCTTTTCCATGCGGGGGGTAATCTGATGTCCGCAGCGAAAAAGGATATGCGTACGCCGCTTGGCCGCGTTCTTGCGCATGGCTCGGCGAAGTCCGGCACCGGCGACCACATCCGCCAGCGCATCACGGCGGTGGCGATGGTGCCGCTCGCGCTCTTCTTCACCGGCTTCCTCGTCGCGCTGACTGGCGCCGACTACGAAACCGCGCGGAGCTGGCTCGGCAATCCGCTCGTTTCCATTGCCGCCCTGCTCCTCGTCGTCGCCGCGATCATGCATATGCGTATCGGCATGCAGATCGTCATCGAAGACTATGTGACGGGTGCCTTGCTGCGCAGCATCGCCCTTATCGCCAATTTCTTTTTCGCCTATGCCGTTGGTCTCGCCTGCCTCTACGCAGTCGTGAAGATCGGCTTCGGCGTCTGATCCCGTTCCCTTAAAAAACGTCGAGACCACGTCATGACGGCTGCTTACGAGTTCCACGATCACACATTCGACGTCGTTGTCGTCGGTGCCGGCGGTGCCGGCCTTCGCGCCACGCTTGGCTGCGTCGAGAAGGGGCTTCGCACTGCGAACATCACCAAGGTGTTCCCGACCCGCAGCCACACCGTCGCGGCGCAGGGCGGTGTTGCCGCCTCGCTCGGCAATATGGGGCCGGATGACTGGCGCTGGCACATGTATGACACGGTGAAGGGGTCGGACTGGCTCGGCGATCAGGACGCCATCGAATATCTTTGCCGCCAGGCACCCGAAGCTGTCTACGAACTCGAACATTTCGGCGTGCCCTTCTCGCGCACCGAAGACGGCCGGATCTATCAGCGGCCCTTCGGCGGCATGACCACGA
Source organism: Parvibaculum sp. (assembly GCA_002694985.1). GTDB lineage: Bacteria > Pseudomonadota > Alphaproteobacteria > Parvibaculales > Parvibaculaceae > Parvibaculum. The sequence goes on from NZNS01000011.1 coordinate 275,411, forward strand.
ATTTCGGCGAAGGCATCGCCCAGCGCACCTGCGCCGCTGCCGACCGTACCGGCCATGCGATGCTGCACACGCTTTACGGCCAGTCGGTTCGCCACAATGCCGAGTTCTACATCGAATATTTCGCCATCGACCTCATCATGGATGACGATGGTGCCTGCCGTGGCGTCGTCGCGCTCGATATGGCGACCGGCGAGATCCACCGCTTCCGCGCCTCGCTCGTCATTCTCGCGACGGGCGGCTATGGCCGCGCCTATTTCTCCGCCACCTCCGCCCATACCTGCACGGGCGACGGCAATGCGATGGTGCTGCGCGCCGGTCTGCCGCTTCAGGACATGGAGTTCGTCCAGTTCCATCCGACCGGCATCTACGGTGCGGGCTGCCTCATCACGGAAGGGTCGCGCGGCGAGGGCGGCTATCTCACCAATTCCGAGGGTGAGCGCTTCATGGAGCGTTATGCGCCCTCGGCGAAAGACCTTGCCTCGCGCGATGTCGTCTCGCGCTCGATGACGATCGAAATTCGCGAAGGCCGTGGTGTCGGTCCGAACAAGGACCACATCTTCCTTCACCTCGACCATCTGGACCCTGCGATCCTTGCCGAGCGCCTTCCGGGCATTTCGGAGAGCGCGCGCATCTTCGCGGGCGTCGACGTCACGAAGGAGCCGATCCCGGTGCTCCCCACCGTCCATTACAACATGGGCGGCATTCCGACGAACTTCCACGGCGAAGTGCTGACGCTGAAGGACGGCAACCCGGATACGGTCGTACCGGGCCTGATGGCGGTTGGCGAAGCAGCCTGCGTCTCGGTTCACGGTGCGAACCGTCTCGGCTCCAACTCGCTGATCGACCTTGTGGTCTTCGGCCGCGCGGCGGGACTTCGCGCCGCCGAGCTCGTGAAGCCGGGCCAGCGCCAGCCGGAACTTCAGAGCGGTTCGGGCGAGATGGCGATTGCGCGCCTCGATAAGTACCGCAATGCCAAGGGTTCGACGCCCACCGCCGAGCTTCGCTTGCAGATGCAGCGCGCCATGCAGGAAGACGTCGCCGTGTTCCGTACCGGCGAGACGTTGCAGTCGGGCGTGAAGCGCGTGGCGGAGGTTCATGCGGCCAAGTCGGATCTCAAGGTTTCCGACCGCTCGCTGATCTGGAATTCGGATCTCATCGAGACGCTCGAATTCGACAATCTCATCGTGCAGGCGACCGCCACCGTGAATGGCGCGGTTAACCGTGAGGAAAGCCGCGGCGCCCATGCCCGCGAAGACTTCCCCGATCGCGACGATGCGAACTGGATGAAGCACACGCTGTGCTGGGTGGACGATCAAAGCGGCAAGCCGACCATCGACTACCGTCCGGTTCACGCCTACACGCTTTCAAACGACATCGACTACATCAAGCCAAAGGCGCGTGTTTATTGAGGGGGATGAAATGCAGGGCGATAAGCTTCTGAGACTTCTTAAGTCGCAGCTCTTTGTCGAGAGTGATGCTGATTTGGCAGATTTGCTCGGTTTGACAGTCGGGCGGATTTCTCAGCTTCGATATGACACCGACGTAAAGGACGGTACGGTTAACTCTTTGATTAAGAAGGCGCTCTCGGCGCAGTCAAAGTCTCTCTCCAGGCGAGCCATAAGTCCTATCGTTGAGTTCTTTGAAACTGAGATGTGCCAGAAGAGCGAGCGCAGCTTCATTGACGTGTCGAAAGAAGATAGGAAGGTGCTGCAGAACGCGCTAAAGGCCACCAAAGGAGTTTATTCGTTCTATAACTCAGAACTTGAGATCATCTACGTCGGAAAGACAAAAAATGATCTGTGGACTGAGATATGCAATGCGTACAATAGAAAGATGCCCCACTATCATCGGTACTACGTTAATCACCCGCACGGGAAGTATTCTGCGGGCAAGGCGTTGAGGCAGATCAAGCGCGACGCAATGTATCTATATGATGCGGCATCATATTTCTCTGCATATTCTGTTGAAGAAAACCTCATCGATGCGTTTGAGACGCTAATAATTCGCATGATCCCGAACGATCTTTTGAATGTGAGAATGGAAGGAAACAACCTGCTCTCACCTTTCAGCCACACATCCGACTAAGATACGGAAGCTGCTATGGTCCAGTTCAGACTGCCGAAAAATTCCACGATGAGCGAAGGCAAGACCTTCAAGGCCGAGCCCGGCGCGAAGAACGTGAAGCGTTTCCGCATCTATCGCTGGTCGCCGGACGACACGTCGAACCCGCGCATCGACACCTATGAGATCGATCTCGACAAGTGCGGGCCGATGGTTCTGGACGCGCTCATCAAGATCAAGAACGAGGTCGACCAGACGCTGACCTTCCGTCGCTCCTGCCGTGAAGGTATTTGCGGTTCCTGCGCCATGAATATCGACGGCGCGAACACGCTGGCCTGCACCAAGGGCATCGACGAGGTGAAGGGCGACGTCAAGATCTACCCGCTGCCGCACATGCCGGTGATCAAGGATCTCGTGCCCGACCTCACCAATTTCTATGCGCAGCACGCCTTCATTGAGCCCTGGCTGCAGACGAAGTCGCCGACGCCGGAAAAGGAATGGCGCCAGAGCCATGAAGACCGCGAAAAGCTCGACGGTCTCTATGAGTGCATTCTCTGCGCCTGCTGCTCGACGTCGTGCCCGTCCTACTGGTGGAACGGCGACCGCTATCTCGGCCCCGCCGCGCTCTTGCAGGCCTATCGCTGGCTCATCGACAGCCGCGACGAAGCAACCGGCGAACGTCTCGATGATCTGGAAGACCCGTTCCGCCTCTACCGCTGCCACACCATCATGAATTGCGCGAAGACCTGCCCGAAGGGATTGAACCCCGCCAAGGCCATCGCGGAAATCAAGAAGATGATGGTGGAGCGGCAGGCCTGACGGCTCGCCTGTGGCGCGGCTCGTTCCGCTCTGCGCCAGCTATTCAATGGCAGAGGTCGCCTGCCTGCGCTCCATGCTCGCCGCCTACGGCATACCGACAATGGTGAGCGGCTATTGGCATGTTCGCAATGACTGGTTTCTCGTCTTTGCGTTCGGCGGTGTGCATCTCCACGTGTTCGATCACCATGCTGCGGCTGCCCAGGCCCTGATCGTTCCTGTCGAGGACTATGTGAACGATCTCGAATCCGAGCCGCGTGCGATCCTGCGTGCGCCGCTCCGTGTTCTCGTCGCGCTCGCCGTCTACTATTTCACCGGCGCTCCCGCACCGCTCTGGATCACCAAGCGCCGCTTCCTGTCGGAGCAAGCAGCATAGCATCTGACCGCGGAGCCGGCATCATGATCCGTAGGCGGACATATATGCGGGGAAAGAGGCCGGCCCGTGCCGGTCTTTGGGGAGGGGCACGGGCCGTGGCGTCGGCTCTTGAGGGATGCTGACGCCGGGAGGAAGGGCGGGCGAGAGGGGTGGGGGAGACCAGCGCCCGCCTGTCATGACAAACGGGCGGGGATTTCTTTTCCGGCGCGGCACGGCAGAAATTTTTTCGGGTCCCCCGATTTTTTCAAATGGGGGATATCCGAGGCGGATATCCGGCGGACTTGTCCTCGCCCCGTGAATATCTCCGGCATATGTGACGGTTGCGTGACGTTTCGATGACGGTGAGCGCGCTTTATCCCCGCCTGCTTGACACATGCTTATATTTTGATAATTGTTGAAATATGGAATTGGAAACCGCCGTCACCGCCCTGTCCGCCCTCGCGCAGGAAACGCGCCTCGCGATTTATCGCGCTCTTGTCCGCGCCCATGCGCCGGGCGAGGGGGAGGGGGGGCTCGCTGCGGGCGAGATTGCGGCGGCGCTCGATGTGGCGCCGGCCACTTTATCCTTTCATCTCAAGGAGTTACTTCACGCCGGCCTGATCGATCAGCGCCGCGAGGGCCGCTCCCTTATCTACAAGGCGGATCTCACCGCCATGCTCGGCCTCACCGCCTATCTGCTCGAAGATTGCTGCCAGGGTGCTTGCGGGAGTTTGTCCCCCTGTGTTCCGGAGGGTGTAGAACGGGTGGCCGTTCCCGCCCGCTGCCGAGATTATCCTTATACGGAGTAAATTTCCATGACCGGCGCTACCAAACCCTACAATGTCCTCTTTCTGTGCACCGGCAATTCGGCGCGCAGCATCCTCGCGGAAGCCTACATGAACTCGCTGCCCGGCGGGCGCTTCAAGGCCTATAGTGCGGGCAGTCATCCGGGCGGTACGGTCAATCCGCATGCGCTGGATTTGCTGCAGACGGCAGGTCTGCCGGTTGCCGGTCTGCGTTCCAAATCCTGGGATGAGTTTGCCGTGCCCGGTGCGCCTCGCATGGATTTCGTCTTTACCGTCTGCGACAACGCAGCGGGTGAGGTCTGCCCGATCTGGCCGGGTCAGCCGATGACGGCGCATTGGCCCTTTCCGGATCCTGCCGCCTTCGAAGGAAGCGACACGGAAAAGCGAGCTGTCTTTCTCGATGTCTTCCGCCAGATCCGTGCGCGTGTCGACATCTTCACCAACCTGCTGATCCATTCGCTCGACAAGCTTTCGCTCCAGAAGCGCATCGATGAAATCGGATACGATCCGGCAAAGGCAATCTGAATGACGTATACTGACGAACCTCGCCGTCTCGGCTTCCTCGACCGCTGGCTTACGCTCTGGATCTTTCTCGCCATGGCATTCGGCACGGCGCTCGGCACTTTGTGGCCGGCACTTCCCGCCATGCTTGAAGGGTTTTCCATCGGCTCGACGAACCTGCCCATTGCGGCCGGCCTTCTGCTGATGATGTATCCGCCGCTTGCGCGTGTGCGTTACGAGGAGCTGCCGCGTATCTTCGAAGACCGCAAGGTGCTGGTACTGTCGCTCGTGCAGAACTGGCTGATCGGGCCGTTCCTCATGTTCGGCCTTGCCGTTTTCTTCCTGCGTGACGAGCCGGCCTATATGACGGGCCTGATCCTTATCGGGCTTGCGCGTTGTATTGCGATGGTCATCGTCTGGAATCAGCTTGCGCGTGGCAGCAACGAATATGTGGCCGCGCTCGTTGCCTTCAACAGCGTGTTCCAGCTCATCTTCTTCAGCGTTTATGCGTGGTTCTTTCTTGCCGTACTGCCGCCCTTCTTCGGTCTTGAGGGGCAGATTATCGAAGTGAGTTTCTGGGTCATCGCAGGTGCGGTGCTGCTCTATCTCGGCGTGCCCTTTGCGGCGGGTTATCTCACGCGCCGCTTTCTCCGGCCGCGTATCGGTGCCGAGCGTTACGACAATGGTTTCGTGCCGCGCATCGCGCCGCTCACGCTTGTTGCGCTGCTCTTCACCATCGTCGTCATGTTTGCGCTGAAGGGCGAAGCGGTTCTCGCACTCCCTCTCGATGCGCTTCGGATCGCCGTTCCGCTCGCGCTCTATTTCCTCATCATGTTCCTGGTGAGCTTTGCAATGAGCCGTCTGCTCGGCGCCGATTATCCGCGCACGGTGTCGCTTTCCTTCACGGCGGCGAGCAATAATTTCGAACTCGCCATCGCGGTTGCGATTGCCGCTTTCGGTATTTCCTCGTCCGTCGCCTTCGCGACCGTTATCGGGCCGCTTGTCGAGGTGCCGGTGCTGATTGCGCTTGTCGGTGTCGCGCTTCGCCTGCGGGAACGCTGGTTCGAGGGCGTGCCACAAACCGCGGGCGAATAAGAAAAGGCCCGCATCGCAGGATGCGGGCCTGATCGTTCCCGAAGGCAGTTGAAGGAAGATTATTCCTTCGTCTGCTCCGCCGGGGCGGCGGTTTCTTCGCCCGGCGTTTCTTCCATCGGCGTGACTGCTTCACCGTTCATATCGTCTGCGGCTTCTTCCATCGCCTCACCGACTTCGTCGGCAGCTTTTTCCATCGCTTCGCCGGCATCGTCCATGGCGTCGCCGGTTGCATCCGCCGCATCTTCAGCGGCCTCCTCGGTGGCGTCCACGGCGTCGCTCGTGGCTTCCTCGACGGCATCCGCTGCATTGTCAGCGGCTTCTTCGGTGGCGTCCGCAGCGTCGCTCGTGGCTTCCTCGGTGGTGTTCGCTGCGTCGTCAGCGGCTTCGTCGGTTGCGTCCGCGGCATCCTCAGCCGCTTCCTTGGCGGCATCCATCGCGTCGGATGCGGCTTCACCGACCTGGTCCATTGCGTCCTGAACCGTCGTGTCTTCCGGGTTCATCATCCGGTATCCGATCACCAGAACCACCGCGATCACGATGATGGCGATAGCGGTTTTCATGAAATTGGACATGATATTTTCCTCTCGGCGGTCTTCTCGCCTTGTTTTCACCCCGGCCGCATATAGGCGGCCCCATCAGGCTTCCCGTCATTATCTCGCACGGATTAGTCAGGTGCCCGGACCGATGTTAGTGATGATTTGGGGCAAATTGCCACCGTGAAACGGTCGATTATTGGAAATCTTTTATTCGTGTGGATACGGAGTCATGCTCAAAAAGGGGCCAAATGGCCGCTACGTAAGGAGCGTAGTACTACTCCACACGCCCCTTGCCGTTCCTTCACGCGCTGGGCTAAGTAGGCTTGTCATATATTAAGCCGAACAGGGAGACGCGGCCCGCGCAAGCGGCGCGCGGGACGACAAGGATGGCCAGAGAGCTCACACATTTCATTGGCGGCGCGCATGTTCAGGGCAAGAGCGGGCGTTTTCTTGATGTCACCAATCCGAATACGGGCGAAATAATCGCGCATACGCCGCTTGCGAGCGCCGCAGAGCTTCGCAGCGCCGTTGACGTGGCAGCGAAGGCATTTCCGGGCTGGGCGGCGACCAATCCGCAGCGCCGCGCCCGCGTCATGTTCGAGTTCAAGCGTCTGCTCGAAGCGAACATGAACGAACTTGCCGAGATGCTTTCCTCCGAGCACGGAAAGGTCATCGCGGATTCGAAGGGCGACGTCCAGCGCGGCCTTGAAGTGATCGAGTTTGCCTGCGGTATTCCGCATCTCATGAAAGGTGAGTATACGGAAGGTGCCGGCCCCGGCATCGACATGTATTCGATGCGCCAGCCGCTCGGCGTCGTGGCGGGCATCACGCCTTTTAATTTCCCCGCCATGATTCCGATGTGGATGTTCGGCGTAGCCATTGCCTGCGGCAATACCTTCATCTGCAAGCCCTCCGAGAAAGATCCCTCGGTGCCGATCCGCCTTGCCGAACTCTTCATGGAAGCAGGGGCGCCTGCCGGTGTCCTCAATGTCGTGAATGGCGACAAGGAAGCGGTCGATACGATCCTCACCGACCCGACGATCCAGGCGGTAAGCTTCGTCGGCTCGTCCGACATTGCGCAATATGTTTATGCAACGGGCGCCGCAAACGGCAAGCGGGTGCAGGCTATGGGCGGCGCCAAGAACCATGCCATCATCATGCCCGATGCCGATATGGACCAGGTTGTGAACGATCTCATCGGTGCGGGTTACGGTTCGGCAGGTGAACGCTGCATGGCGATCTCGGTCGCCGTGCCGGTTGGCGAGGACACGGCCGAGCGTCTTGTTGAAAAGCTTGTGCCGCGTGTGCAGGCGCTCAAGGTCGGACCGTCCAATGCGGCGGACAGTGATTATGGCCCCGTCGTTACCAAGGCGCATCTCGACAAGGTGAGTTCCTATATCGACATGGGCGTGAAGGAAGGCGCGAAGCTGCTGGTCGACGGGCGCGGTTTCAAGCTTCAAGGCTATGAAAACGGCTTCTTCCTTGGCGGTTCGCTGTTCGATCATGTGACGCCGGACATGCAGAGCTACAAGGACGAGATCTTCGGTCCCGTCCTGCAGATCGTCCGCGCAAAGGATTTCGAGGAGGCGGCTTCGCTGCCGACGAAGCATCAATATGGCAATGGCGTTGCGATCTATACGCGCGACGGCGATGCGGCCCGCACCTTCGCATCCAATGTTCAGGTCGGCATGGTCGGCATCAATGTGCCGATCCCGGTGCCGCTCGCCTATCACACCTTTGGCGGCTGGAAGCGTTCGGCCTTCGGCGACACCAACCAGCACGGGCCGGAAGGCGTGAAATTCTGGACGCGGATCAAGACTGTCACCTCGCGCTGGCCGGGCGGCGGCGTCAAGGAAGGTTCGTCCTTCGTCATTCCGACCATGAAGTAAGCGACTCCGTTTTGCGTTATGCCTTTCGTGGGGCGTAATGCTGTGGAGCTTGTTCGAATTGCGCGGCGAGCCTGACGAGGTGTTGCATGCGGATGTCTCTTCCAATCGGTGATTGTGGATGATGGCCGAGCCTTTGTGTTCATGTGGTGTTCTTCTGATGTCCGGCAGGTCATGAGTTCAGGACCGCTTGCTCCCTATCGCGAAAAGATTGCCCGCGGCGAAATTGCCGAGGACGTTGCGCAGGCGCATGCCGTCGAGCGGTTGCAGCATCTCGCCGATGAACTGGCGGAATGGAAACCCGGCAAGAAGGCGGGGCCGCTTGCCGTTCTCGGTCTCGGAAAAGCGGTGACGCCGCCTGAAGGCCTTTACATCTGGGGCGGGGTCGGGCGCGGTAAGTCCATGCTCATGGACCTCTTTTTCGAGACGGTGGAAATCGCGCCGAAGCGTCGCGTTCATTTCCACGCCTTCATGCAGGAGGTGCATGAACGTATCTTCGACTGGCGGCAGAAGGAGAAGGAGGGAAAGGTCAAGGGCTCGGATCCCATTCCACCCGTGGCCGATATGATCGCAGGGGAAGCGGCACTTCTCTGCTTCGACGAATTCCAGGTTCACGACATCGCCGATGCCTCCATCCTCGGACGCCTCTTTTCGCAGCTTTTCGAGCGCGGTGTCGTCGTGGTGGCGACCTCAAACCGTGCGCCGGACGGGCTCTATGAAGGCGGGCTCAACCGGCACCGCTTTCTGCCCTTCATCGACCTGGTGAAAACGAAGATGGATGTGCTGCATCTGGATAGCGCGACGGATTATCGCCTCGACCGTATCAAGGGCTTGCCCATCTATTACACACCGCTTGGACCGCAAGCCGATGCTGCGCTCGACGATGCCTTCGAGAAGCTGACGGACTCGACCCATGGTGAGCCGGTGACATTGTCGCTGAAAAGCCGTGCGGTGGAGGTACCCGAGGCACGGCACGGCGTGGCGCGCTTTTCCTTCGCCGACCTTTGCGCGCGGCCGCTCGGTGCGGCCGACTACCTCAAGATTGCGCAATGCTTTCACACCGTCATCATACGCGATGTGCCGGTGATGGGGCCGGAGCGGCGCAACGAGGCGAAGCGTTTCGTGACGCTTATCGACGCGCTTTATGAGGCGAAAGTGAAGCTCATTCTATCGGCGGATGCGCCCCCCCTCTCGCTCTACGAGGAGGGTGACGGCGCGTTCGAATTCGAGCGCACCGTGTCGCGGCTGATGGAAATGCAGAGTGCGGATTATATGGAACTCAGAAGCGCCGACTGAGTGCTTTTCAACGGCCCGTATCAGGCGAGCGCGAAGGGCGAAGGCCGAGGCCCGTGGTGGGCTTGTTCGTGGCGTTCGAGGCATCGGCGAACTTCTGCGCGGAAGCGTCGGGCGCCATGTCGAGCCGATAATTCCAGGATTGGCCGAAAGTCGCCGACATCATGCCGAAGGCGATCGTCTGCTTTGGCTCGGTGCGTGATGTTTTCCGTGCGATTTCGAGCGAGAAATCGCGGGCGGCCCGACGGTCCACGGGCGCAAAGCCAAGCAACATCGGGTCGAGGTCGGCGGCGGCAATGGTCGTTTCCTCTACCTCGCCATCCTTGTTCCGCAGGAGGGCAATGACGCCTCCGAAGTCCCCCTTCGTTGCCGTGGAGCCCCGCTCCTCGCAGAAGGAACGGCCTTCGCGCAGGGCGGCTTCGAGGAAACGGCAATCCTTGCCCGTGAGCGCGGAAAGCGCATGTTCGCCCAGATCGCGGCCGGTCATGATGGAGGAGGAAATGCCGGCGATGGTGAGAACCTCGCCGATGGTAAGAGCGCCAATTGCCGGCGCTGCGCAACCCGACAGCGCGAGAAGACCCAAACCGGCCAACGCGGCGCGAGGTGCGTTCGGGAATCTCGTGAAGTTATTGCGACGGATCGTCTGCTTCATTACGCACGCCCCCAAACCAACTGGTCCCAACGGGGTGAAAATTTACGCCTGCCGGGACTTCTGCGCGGATCCCTCGGACCGTGCGCTAGCCCGCGCTGCACCCCTGAACATCGCGGGTCAACCTTTACGTTGGGTAAAAATCATGGGCTTCGACAAGCATCTGTGTCAACGCGAGACAGGTTTCGTAGTTAATATCCTGACTGCGGAGAACATGACCTTTTCCATGCTTACGTTGCGGAGCGCGCGGATTCACGCTACTAGGCTGCGAGGTTAACCACGACGCACGCATATCGGAGGCTTTTCACACCATGGCGCGCAAGAAAATCGCACTCATCGGCGGCGGCCAGATTGGCGGCACGCTGGCTCATCTCGCCGCTCTCAAGGAGCTTGGCGACGTTGTCATCTTCGATATCGCGGAGGGCCTGCCTCAGGGCAAGGCTCTCGATCTCGCGCAGTCGGGTCCGGTCGAGGGCTATAACTCTGCTCTGTCCGGCACCAACAGCTACAAGGACATCAAGGGCGCCGACGTCGTGATCGTCACTGCCGGTGTTCCGCGCAAGCCCGGCATGAGCCGTGACGACCTGCTCGGCATCAACCTCAAGGTGATGGCGCAGGTCGGCGAAGGCATCGCGAAATACGCGCCCAATGCTTTTGTCATTTGCATCACCAACCCGCTCGACGCCATGGTCTGGGCGCTGCGTCAGTTCTCCGGCCTGCCTCACAACAAGGTTGTCGGCATGGCGGGTGTGCTCGACAGCGCGCGTTTCAGCTATTTCCTCTCCGAAGAATTCAATGTCTCGGTCGAGGACGTGACGGCTTTCGTTCTCGGCGGTCATGGTGACACGATGGTGCCGCTGGCCCGCTATTCGACAGTTGGCGGCATTCCGCTGCCCGACCTTGTAAAGATGGGGTGGACCACGAAAGAGAAGCTCGACAAGATCATCCAGCGCACCCGCGATGGTGGCGCCGAGATCGTTGGCCTTCTGAAGACGGGATCGGCCTTCTACGCGCCGGCGACCTCCGCCATCGATATGGCGGATGCGTACCTCAAGGACAAGAAGCGCGTTCTACCCTGTGCCGCCTATCTCAATGGCGAGTTTGGCGTGAAGGATATGTATGTCGGTGTGCCGGTGGTGGTCGGTGCGGGCGGTGTCGAACGCATCGTGGAGATCAACCTTAATGCCTCCGAGAAGAAGCAGTTCATGGGCTCGGTCAAGGCCGTGAAGGGGCTGGTCGATGCCTGCAAGAAAATCGATCCGGCCGTTGCCTCCGGCAAACCCGCAAAGGGCCGGGCTCTCAAGGGCAAGGCCCCGAAAGGCAAGGCAGCCGCGAAAAGGAAGTAATCCGTTTTGAAGCGGATCGGAAAGGGCGGGTCTTAGGGCCCGCCTTTTTTTATTGGCATTTTGTGTGCCAATATGACTTGTTTGCAGGCAGATCATTTCCATATAATGCTCTTCATTAATCAGCGCCGGGGAGGCTCAGGAAATGAAACGTTTGATGGCTGCTGCAATCAGCCTGGTGGTGGCGATTGCCGCGATCGGTTTCGGTATCATCTGGTTTTTGCCTTCGGCGCAGGACGCGATCATGGCGCGCGTGGTCGCCTCGAATGTTGCCGTCACTACGGCGGTTCTCGATGAAGATGCGCTTCATGTCGTGCTGTGTGGTACCGGGTCGCCTGTACCGGACCCCGAGCGAGCGCAGTCCTGTGCCATCGTCTATGCGGGTGGCAAGGTTTTCATGGTCGATTCCGGGCTTGGCGGCTGGGAAAGGCTTGCCCGGTTTCGGCTTCCCGTTGATGACCTGACGGCTATTTTGCTGACCCATTTCCATTCCGATCACATCAGCGGTATTCCCGATATTGCGCTTAACAGCTGGGCCTCCGGCCGCCGCGAGGCGCTTGTTCTTTACGGCCCGCCCGGCGTCGAGACGGTCGCGAAGGGCTTCGACCTCGCGTACTCGCTTGATGATGGCTACCGGATTGCTCACCACGGAGCCGATTTCTTCGTTGCCGAAGGGGCGGACTATCTGCCGATCGTGGTCGATGTGCCGGACCGTCATGCAGGCGTTACCGTCTTCGATGAGGGCGGCGTCAAGGTTACGGCCTTCAGGGTCAGCCATGAGCCGGTCGACCAGGCTTATGGCTACAGGATCGATTACAAGGGGCGCTCCGTCGTCTTCAGCGGCGATACGAAGAAGGACGAGAATGTCGCGACGTTCGCCAGGGGCGCCGATGTGCTGATCCATGAGGCTCTTGCGGACCATATGGTGGGGCTGCTGGAGCAGGGGCTGGATGACACAGGCGACCGCCGCGCCAAGGTGATGCATGACATCCCCGATTATCACGCAACGCCTGTGCAGGCCGCGGAAATCGCCAACGAGGCAGGTGTGAAGCTGCTCGTCTACACGCATATCGTGCCCCGATTGCCGAATGCATTGGCGGAGAGGGTCTTTCTGCGCGGTGTCTCCGCCATACGAAGCGGTGGCGTCGAATTGGGCTATGACGGGCTCTATCTTGAGCTTCCGGCCGGTTCGGAAAAGATCGTCGAACACGACCTCCGCTGACGCAGCGTCATAAGCCGTAGCGCCACCGGCGGCGCTACGGAAACGGATTTCCAGAAAGAGAAAAGCCGCTATTACAGGCGCGGGCGTGACGATCTCCCGGTTGCGCCCACCCGCTCGGGTGGTATAACTCCGAGCCATCCGACATACCTATCGGTCGATTTTTTCCTTCTGGCGACGCGGATTCCCGCGCCGCTCTCCAGCCGGACGGTTTTTCATGAATATTCACGAATACCAGGCCAAGGCCGTGCTCGCGAAGTACGACGTGCCGGTGCCCCGCGGGCATGCGGCGTTCACTCCCGAAGAAGCAGTGGCGAAGGCCAAGGAACTGGGCGGGCCGGTTTGGGTCGTCAAGGCGCAGATTCATGCGGGCGGCCGCGGCAAGGCCGGCGGCGTCAAGGTGGTGAAGTCGGTCGAGGATGTCGAGAAGGAGGCAAAGCGCCTTCTCGGTTCAACACTCGTCACGCACCAGACGGGCCCCGAAGGCAAGGAAGTGCATCGCCTCTACATCGAGGAAGGCTCCTCGATCGAACGCGAACTCTACCTCTCCGTGCTTGTCGATCGCGCGACTTCGCGCATTTCCTTCATCGTTTCGACTGAAGGCGGCATGGATATCGAGGAAGTTGCGGCAAAGACGCCGGAAAAGATTCTCAGCTTCTCGGTTGACCCCGCCTCGGGCATCAGCAGCTTCCATGGCCGTAAGGTGGCTTATGCACTGGGTCTCGAAGGCGATCAGGTGAAGAAGGGCGTTGCCCTCATCGAAAAGCTCTACAAGGCCTTCGTTAGCGAAGACATGAGCATGCTCGAGATCAACCCGCTCGTCGTCACGGGCGAGGGCGATGTGGTCTGCCTCGACGCGAAGGTGAATTTCGACTCGAACGCGCTTTACCGCCACAAGGATATCGTCGAGTTGCGCGACCTTACGGAAGAAGATCCGGCGGAAGTCGAGGCGTCCAAGTACGACCTCAACTACATCAAGCTCGACGGCAAGATCGGTTGCATGGTGAACGGCGCGGGCCTTGCCATGGCGACGATGGATATCATCAAGCTCTATGGCTCCGAACCTGCGAACTTCCTCGATGTCGGCGGTGGCGCGACCAAGGAAAAGGTGACGGCCGCCTTCAAGATCATCCTCTCCGACTCGAGCGTTGAAGGCATTCTCGTCAACATCTTCGGGGGCATCATGCGCTGCGACATTATCGCGGAAGGCGTCGTTGCCGCCGCGAAGGAAGTGTCGCTCGGCGTACCGCTCGTCGTTCGTCTGGAAGGCACGAATGTCGATCTTGGCAAGAAGATCATGGCGGAATCCGGCTTGCCCATCATCTCCGCCGACAACCTCGCCGACGCGGCCGAGAAGATCGTCAAAGCCGTGAAGGAGGCCGCATAATGTCCGTTCTCGTCGACAAGAACACCAAGGTCATCTGTCAGGGCTTTACCGGCAATCAGGGTACGTTCCATTCGGAACAGGCGATTGCTTATGGCACGAAGATGGTTGGCGGCGTGAGCCCCGGCAAGGGCGGTACGAAGCATCTCGATCTTCCCGTTTTCAACACGGTTGCCGAAGCGGTCGAGAAGACGGGTGCGACGGCTTCCGCAATCTACGTTCCGCCGCCCTTCGCAGCCGACGCGATCCTTGAAGCCATCGATGCCGGTATCGAGCTTGCCGTCTGCATCACCGAGGGCATTCCCGTCCTCGACATGGTCAAGGTGAAGCGTGCGCTTTCGGGTTCGAAGACGCGCCTCGTCGGTCCGAACTGCCCTGGCGTCATCACGCCGGGCCAGTGCAAGATCGGCATCATGCCGGGCCATATTCACAAGCCGGGTTCGGTCGGCATCGTGTCGCGCTCGGGTACGCTGACCTATGAAGCGGTTGCCCAGACTACGGCGGCGGGCCTTGGTCAGACGACCTGCATCGGCATTGGCGGCGACCCCGTTAACGGCACGAACTTCATCGATTGCCTCGAGATGTTCCTTGGCGACCCCGACACGAAGTCGATGATCATGATCGGTGAAATCGGTGGCACGGCCGAAGAAGAGGCGGCTGAGTTCCTCAAGGCGTCCAAGGTGAAGAAGCCGGTCGTCGGCTTCATTGCGGGCGTCACGGCCCCTCCGGGCCGCCGCATGGGTCATGCGGGCGCGATCATCTCGGGCGGCAAGGGCGGTGCGGAAGACAAGATGGAGGCGATGCGCTCGGCCGGCATCACTGTCGCGGCTTCCCCCTCGGCGCTCGGCACGACGCTTGTCGAGGTTCTCGGCAAGTAATCGAGCTGTTATCTAGGTTATTCGAGCGGGGTGCCCGGGGTTCGGGCGCCCCGTTTCGTTATTTACGGCTTTCTTCGCCGTTTTTGGCATTTTGCGCCTGTTTGCTGCTTCGCCGGTGTTAATCCGTCACAGAGCGCCTATATTCCTTAGGTGAATGCTTGATTTGGCCCTTTTTCTGGGGGCTCTCCAAAATGTGCCTCAACGGCAAATCCCGTTTGACGGCGCGTTGCCTCTATGGCAATTTTCTGTCATGAAGCTCACCGACTGGCTCGAATCCAATGGTCTCACGGCAAGCGCCTTTGCCGAACAGCTTGGTGTGTCCGTTTCCACGGTCACGCGCTGTATGAACGGCCAGCGTCGCCCCGAATGGCAGACGCTCGATGCGATCTACAAGGCCACGGGCGGTCAGGTGACCCCGAATGATTTTTTGTCCGACGACACGGCTCTTCAGGGAGCGGTTCAGGCCGCGCCGCAGCCAAATGGACCCGATACCATGAGCAAGAATGGTGAGAACGACCGCATGGAGCGGACGTCCTTCCTCTATGGCGCGAACGCGCCTTTCGTGGAAGAGCTCTATGCGCGTTATCAGGAAAGCCCCTCTTCGGTCGACCCCGAATGGCGAACTTTCTTCGAGGGGTTGGGCGATGCGCCCGAGGATGTACTCAAGGAGGCGAAAGGTGCCTCCTGGCAGCGTACCGATTGGCCAATCCCTGCCAATGGCGAACTGGTAAGCGCGCTTGACGGCAATTGGGGCCCGGCAATGGCCGAGGCGGGCAAGGTTCGCGGCAAGATCGAACAGCGCCAGCCTGCCGCCAGCGAGGATGAAATTCGGGCGGCGACGCTCGATTCCGTCCGTGCCCTGATGATGATCCGTGCCTACCGGATTCGCGGTCACCTCGACGCCGATATCGATCCGCTCGCACTTCGTCCGAAGTCGCAGCACCCCGAGCTTCAGCCCGAGAGCTATGGCTTCGGCCCCGACGATCTCGATCGGCCGATCTTCATTGATCATGTGCTTGGCCTCGAGACGGCAACCGTGCGCGAGATGCTCGATATTCTACGCCGTACCTATTGCGGTACGCTCGCCGTCGAGTTCATGCATATCGGCGACCCGGAAGAGAAGGCCTGGATTCAGGAGCGCATCGAAGGGCCGGACAAGGAAATCGCCTTCACCGACATGGGCCGCTCAGCCATTCTGGACAAGCTGATTGCGGCTGAAGGCTTCGAGAAATTCTGCGGCGTGAAGTATGTCGGCACCAAGCGGTTTGGTCTCGATGGTGCGGAATCGATCATCCCCGCGCTCGAACAGGTCATCAAGCGCGGCGGCGCGCTCGGCGTGAAGGAAATCGTTTTCGGCATGGCCCATCGTGGCCGCCTCAACGTTCTTACCAACGTCATGTCGAAGCCCTATCGCGCGGTCTTTCATGAATTCAAGGGCGGCTCGTCCACGCCGGAAGATGTCGACGGCTCGGGCGACGTGAAGTATCACCTCGGCGCATCGTCAGACCGCGAGTTCGACGGCAACAAGGTGCATCTCTCCCTCACCGCCAATCCGTCGCATCTCGAAATCGTTGATCCCGTCGTGCTCGGCAAGGCGCGCGCGAAACAGGACCAGCATCACGACCGTCAACGCGGGACAGTGATCCCGCTTCTCATTCACGGCGATGCCGCCTTTGCCGGCCAGGGCATCGTTGCCGAATGTCTCGGTCTTTCCGACCTCAAGGGGCATCGCACCGGCGGCTCGATCCATTTCATCGTGAACAACCAGATCGGCTTCACCACGAGTCCGATCAACAGTCGCTCCTCACCTTATCCTTCCGATGTCGCGAAGATGGTGCAGGCGCCGATCTTTCATGTGAACGGTGACGACCCCGAAGCCGTGGTTCATGCCGCGAAGATCGCGACGGAATTCCGTCAGCGTTTCAACAAGCCGGTCGTTATCGACATGTTCTGTTATCGCCGCTTCGGTCACAATGAAGGCGATGACCCGAGCATGACGCAGCCCTTGATGTACGAGAAGATCAAGGGGCATCCGACGACGCTCCAGATCTATTCGAAGCGTCTTATCGAGGGCGGTCTCATGTCGGCCGAAGAGGTCGAGGAGCGCGTGGCTGCTTTCCGCGCGCAGCTTGAGGAAGATTTCGAGGCTGTATCGACCTTCCGCCCCAACAAGGCGGACTGGCTCGATGGGCGCTGGTCTGGTCTCAGCAAGGCCGAAGGCGAGGCGCGCCGCGGCGAGACGGCGGTCGAAATCAGGAAGCTCAAGGAGATCGGCCGCAAGATTACCGAGGTGCCCGACGATTTTCACATTCACAAGACCGTCCAGCGCTTCATGGATAATCGCCGCAAGGCAATCGAGACAGGCGAGAATATCGACTGGTCGACGGCGGAAGCGCTTGCTTTCGGATCGTTGCTCGACGAAGGCATCAAGGTGCGTCTATCGGGGCAGGATTCCGAACGCGGTACTTTCGTCCAGCGCCATTCCGTGCTGAACGACCAGAAGACCGAAGACCGCTACGTGCCGCTCAACAATATTTCAGACGAACAGGCCGAATACGAAGTCATCAACTCGATGCTCTCGGAGGCCGCCGTGCTCGGTTTCGAGTATGGCTACAGCCTTGCCGAACCCAATGCACTGGTCCTCTGGGAAGCGCAGTTCGGCGATTTTGCGAACGGCGCACAGGTCGTGATCGATCAGTTTATTTCGTCGGGCGAACGCAAGTGGCTGCGCATGTCGGGTCTCGTGATGCTGTTGCCCCACGGTTATGAGGGGCAGGGGCCGGAGCACTCTTCCGCACGTCTCGAACGCTATCTGCAGATGTGTGCGGAAGACAACATGCAGGTTGCGAACTGCACGACGCCTATGAATTATTTCCACATTCTGCGCCGTCAAATGCACCGCAACTTCCGCAAACCGCTCATCCTGATGACGCCGAAGTCGCTGCTGCGCCACAAGCGCGCCGTGTCGACCCTGAAGGAATTCGGTCCGGGCTCGTCCTTCCACCGCGTATTGTGGGACGATGCGGAGATGCTGCCGGACCAGAAGATCAAGCTTGTCGCCGACAAGGAGATCACGCGCGTCGTTCTTTGTTCGGGCAAGGTCTATTACGACCTCTACGAGGAACGCGAACGGCGGGGCATCACGGATGTCTATCTCATGCGCGTCGAACAGCTTTACCCGTTCCCCGCGAAGTCACTGATGACGGAGCTTTCGCGCTTCCCGGATGCCGAATTCGTGTGGTGTCAGGAAGAACCCAAGAATATGGGCGCATGGAATTTCATCGAACCCAATATCGAATGGGTGCTCAATCATCTCGGTACGCGCTATCGCCGCGCTTCCTATGCAGGGCGCCCGGCTTCTGCTTCGACGGCGACGGGTCTCATGAGCAAGCACAACCAGGAACTCAATCAGCTTCTTTCGGAGGCGCTCCGGATCGACTGATCCCCGCCCCGCAGAACGTTCGGAAAGGTGAACCTCAATGGCGACGGAAATTCGCGTGCCCACGCTTGGCGAGTCGGTGACTGAAGCCACCGTCGCGCAATGGTACAAGAAGCCGGGCGACAGCGTCGCGGCGGACGAACCGCTTGTCGAGCTGGAAACCGACAAGGTGACGGTGGAAGTTCCGGCACCTTCGGCAGGCATTCTTTCTGAAATCATCGCCAAGGATGGCGAGACGGTGGAGGTTGGTGCACTGCTTGGCCAGATCGGCGAAGGCAAGGGTGCTGCTCCTGCTCCGAAGAAGGAAGAGCCCAAAAAGACCGAAGCGAAAACCGAAGCGAAAACCGAAGTCTCGCCCGATCCAAAGAAGGAAGAGCCGAAGCAGGAAGAGGCCAAGGGCCCGTCGAAGCCCGCCGATGCCGAACCCTCTCCGGCCGTTCGCCGTGTGGCTGCCGAGAATGATCTCGATGTGTCGAAGGTCAAGGGGACGGGCAAGGGCGGCCGGGTGACGAAGGCGGATGCCGAAGAGGCCGCTTCCTCCGCGAAGGCCCCGTCTCCGGCGAAAGCACCGGAAGCGCCGGTTCGCGCGCCCGCGCCCGCCGATCAAGGCGCACGCGAGGAGCGCGTGAAGATGACGCGGCTGCGCAAAACCATCGCGACGCGTCTCAAGGAAGCGCAGAACACGGCGGCGATGCTCACCACCTTCAACGAGGTGGACATGACGAACGTCATGGCGCTCCGCGCGCAGTACAAGGATCTCTTCGAGAAGAAACATGGCGTGCGCGTCGGCTTCATGGGGTTCTTCGTAAAGGCCTGCATCCATGCGCTGCAAGAGCTTCCGGCCGTCAATGCAGAGATCGATGGCGAGGAGCTCGTCTACAAGAATTACTACAATATCGGTGTCGCGGTCGGCACGGAGCGTGGCCTTGTTGTGCCCGTCATTCGCGATGCCCAGGATCTCTCGATCGCCGATATCGAAAAGACGATCAACGATTTCGGACGCCGCGCGCGCGACGGGGCTCTCAAGCTCGATGAGCTGCAAGGCGGCACCTTCACGATCTCGAATGGCGGCGTCTATGGCTCGCTCATGTCGACGCCGATTCTCAATGCCCCGCAATCCGGCATTCTCGGCATGCACAAGATCCAGGAGCGGCCGATGGTCGTCGACGGGAAGATCGAAATCCGTCCGATGATGTATCTCGCGCTCTCCTACGATCACCGCATCGTCGACGGCAAGGAAGCTGTCACCTTCCTTGTCCGCGTGAAGGAATCGCTGGAAGACCCGCAGCGTCTGCTGCTCGACCTCTGAGGTATATCAATGGCTGATGCATTCGACCTTGTAGTGATTGGCGCGGGCCCCGGCGGCTATGAATGCGCGATCAAGGCGGCGCAGCTCGGCCTCAAGGTCGCTTGCGTCGAAAAGCGCGACCGTCTGGGCGGAACCTGTCTCAATATCGGCTGTATTCCCTCCAAGGCCTTGCTTCACGCCTCCGAGCTTTTCCACGAAGCGGGAACGAGCTTCTCGGATATGGGCATCGAGGTTTCGAAGCCGAAGCTCAATCTCAAGCAGATGCTTGCCTTCAAGGACGAAGCCATCGACGGCAACACCAAGGGCATCGAGTTCCTCTTCAAGAAGAACAAGATCGAATGGGTGAAGGGAGAGGGCGTCATCGACGCGCCGGGCAAGGTGAAAGTTGGTGATCGTGTCCTTGAGACAAAGAACATCGTCATCGCCACGGGCTCGGATGTAGCAAAGCTGCCGGGCGTCGAAATTGACGAGAAGACAGTCGTCTCCTCCACCGGCGCGCTCGAACTCGGCAAGGTGCCTGGCAAGCTCGTCGTCGTCGGCGGTGGCGTGATCGGTCTCGAGCTCGGCTCGGTCTGGCGCCGTCTCGGTGCGGAAGTCACCGTGGTCGAGTTTCTCGACAATATCCTGCCGGGTATGGATGGCGAGGTCGTGAAGAATTTCACTCGCACGCTCAAGAAGCAGGGCTTCACCTTCAAACTCGGCACGAAGGTGACGAAGGTCGAGAAGCAGAAATCCGGCCTCAAGGTGAGTGTCGAGCCGGCCAAGGGTGGCGATACGGAAGTGCTCGATGCCGATGTCGTTCTTGTCGCTATCGGGCGCGTTGCCTATACGGAGGGGCTCGGCCTCGACAAGGCAGGCGTTGCGACCGACAAGCGCGGACGTGTCGAGGTTGATGAGAACTTCAAGACCAATGTCGACGGGATCTACGCGCTTGGCGATTGCATTGCCGGGCCCATGCT
This sequence comes from Parvibaculum sp., assembly GCA_002694985.1. GTDB lineage: Bacteria > Pseudomonadota > Alphaproteobacteria > Parvibaculales > Parvibaculaceae > Parvibaculum. The sequence continues at coordinate 295,940 of NZNS01000011.1, forward strand.
CGCCCACAAGGCGATGGAGGAGGGCGTTGCGCTGGCGGAACGTCTCGCGGGCCATTATGGCGCGGTTAACTATGATGCCATTCCGGGTGTCGTCTATACCTCGCCGGAAGTTGCCTCTGTCGGCAAGACGGAAGAGCAGCTCAAGGAAGCAGGTATCGAATATAATGTCGGCAAGTTCCCCTTCACGGCCAATGGCCGCGCCAAGGCGAACAAGACGACCGACGGCTTCGTCAAGATTCTCGCCGACAAGAAGACCGATCGCGTGCTCGGGGTTCACATCATTGGCGTAAATGGCGGCGAGATGATCGCGGAAGCCGTCATCGCAATGGAGCTATCGGCAAGCTCCGAGGACATCGCGCGTATCTGCTTTGCTCATCCGACCATGTCGGAAGCGGTGAAGGAAGCCGCGCTTGCCGTCACCGGCCTTCCCATCCACATGTGAAGCCTCCGCGCCTCAGACGGGTTTCAGCGGCGAAGATGAGATGAACCTGCCGGAGATTGGGCTGCGATCCTTCGATCAGTTCGATGCGCGCCGTGTTGGCCTTCCGCATGGTGTGCGTGGCGCTGACGCTTACGGCGATGACGGAACCTTGCATCGAATTACCTTCGGCGTTTGGCCTTGTCGTAGACGTCGAGCAGCCGTGCGGAATCGACTTCCGTATACATCTGCGTGGTCGAAAGGCTCGAATGGCCGAGCAGTTCCTGGATTGCGCGCAGGTCGCCGCCGCCCGCCAGCAGATGCGTTGCAAAGCTGTGGCGCAGTGCATGCGGCGTCGCTGTGTCGGGCAGGCCAAGCCTCCGCCGAAGTGTCTGCATTGCCTCGCGGACCTGACGCTGGCCGAGCCGCTTGCCTCTCGCACTTACAAACAAGGGATCGCCGGCGGTGAGGCCGAACGGGCAAAGCGCGAGATAGCGCTCAACCGCTTCTCGCGCGGCGGGCAGCACGGGAATGATGCGCTCCTTGTTGCCCTTGCCGGTGATACGGATCGTGTCCTTCAGCGGTGCCGCATCGCGGTCCAGCGCCAGCGCCTCCGACACGCGAAGCCCGCAACCATAGAGAAGCGTAAGAACAGCCGCGTCGCGCAGCCCCTTCCATGCTTCGCCGGGCAGGGCGCCTGCTTCCTCGATCATTGCGCCTGCGCCCGACACCGACAGGGGCTTTGGCAGTGCGTGCGGAAGCTTCGGCGAGCGCAGGGTCGTGGCTGATGCGTTGGAAAGCACGTTCGAGCGGTCAAGAAAACGGAAGAAGGAGCGGATGCTCGAAATCATGCGCGCGATGGAGCGGCTTTGCAGACCCTCGTTGCGGCGATGGCTGACAAAGGCACGAAAGTCGCGTGTCTGGAGCGCGGCGAGCGCATCGAGGCCAGCGGGACCGCCCAGATGGTCGATGAGGAATTCGAAGAAGCGCGTGATGTCGCGATGGTAGTTCACGAGCGTCGCTTCGCTCATGCGGCGTTCGCCCATCAGATGAGCATACCAGTTGCGGATTTCAGTCCGCGCGTCTTCGGAAGCAGGGACGGTCCTTGCCGCATCGTCCGGCGAGGGGGCGCCGGGGCTCAGGCGGGCGGCAGGTCGAGCCATTGGCGCACACCGCGCTCGACGACATTGGCGAGGAATTCGAGAAGGTCCACAGCCTGGTCGGGATGGAACTGCTCGGGATCGTAGCCGCCCAGAGCGAGCAGGCCGGGCGGTGAGGCGGGCGAGAAGTCGAGCCGCACCAGCGCTTCGGAATGCACATCTTCGGCGAGGTTGCCGTAAAGGCCACGGCTGCCGCGTACATGCGAGGCGAGACGGCAGCGTTCACCGAAACCGAGAATGCGGTCGACGCCGCCGGGCTCCAATACGCGGACGCCGCGAATGCCGATGCCGGAAACACCGTTCGCCGTTTCGATGCAGACGGTGGAGGCGCGGATGCCGAGTATGTGGGCGAGGCCGTCGGGGGCCGTCACATATTCGATCAGGTGTTCGAAGGAACGCGCATCGAGCAGCTTCAAAGTCGCGGCATGGACCTGTTCGAGCGCGATGCTGTTCAGCGATGTCGCTTCCAGCAAGTCCGACTGGATGTCGCGCAGCATGCGCACCTGGTTTTGCAGGCGGCCGATCATGAAATGCTGCATGTCGAGTACGTTGCGGCCCGTCGATTGTGACGGGGGCACCAGTGCCGATATGAGATCGGGGTCGTTGGCGAGCAGCTCCGGGTGCTGACGCAGATAGGCCTTCACATCCTCGGCGGAGAGCGAGGCTTCCGCCTCGTCGATCCGCTTCGCTCCGGTGCTGTCGTTTTGCTGGTTCATGCCCTCAGCATCCCCCGAAATACGTTTCCAAAGTATTTGCCCTATAGAATTTTTTGTCCGGTTTTCTTCCAATCCGACAAGAACATTTCGAGTCCCTTGTCGGTCAGCGGGTGGGTGGCGAGCCCTTTCAGGACGGCAGGCGGTACGGTCGCGATATCCGCACCGGCAAGCGCAGCGTCCTTCACATGGTTCGCATTGCGAATTGAGGCGGCGAGGATCTCTGTCTCCAGGGCAGGGTAGTTGTCGTAGATTTCCCGGATTTCGTGAATGAGTTCCATGCCGTCGAGATTGATATCGTCGAGGCGGCCGATAAAGGGCGAAATGAAGGTCGCGCCCGCTTTCGCCGCCAGTAGCGCCTGGTTGGCGGAGAAGCACAGCGTGACATTGACCATCGTGCCTTCACCGGTCAGCACCTTGCAGGTCTTGAGGCCGTCCCAGGTGAGCGGCACCTTGACGGCGATGTTCTTCGCGATTTTCGCGAGTTTGCGGCCTTCCGCGATCATTGTTTCCGCGTCGAGCGCCGTCACTTCCGCGCTGACGGGACCGTCCACGACACCGCAGATTTCCTCGACAACTTCGAGAAAATTGCGGCCGGACTTGGCAATGAGTGAAGGATTGGTGGTCACGCCGTCCAGCATGCCGGTTTCGGCAAGTTCGCGGATGTCGGCGATATCGGCGGTGTCGACGAAGAATTTCATGGTTGCTTGATCTTTGCGGCCGGTCGGTGGGTAAGACTTTATGACCGCAGTGTAGTCGAGAGCGGCCTCGAAGGCTTCCTTCTTTTGCCGCCGCTTGTGCCTGCGCGCAAGGCCTCCTCGTGGTACTTGCTTTACGGCGCGTTACAGTGTCGTGTCGATTTTGAACCTTCTCCCTCCGGCAATCCGAATGGCTTCCGAAATATCCACAGAAGAACAGACCGTTTCGGGAACCGTCAGCGTTCTGCTGCCCCTCGCCCTGCCGCGTCCCTATGACTACAAGGTGCCGTCCGGCATGGAGGTGCGGCCCGGCGATTATGTGATCGTGCCTCTGGGTTCGCAGCAACTGCTCGGCGTTGTCTGGGGCGCGGGGACGGGAGAGGTTGGCCACAACAGATTAAGACCCGTTGCGGAAGTCCTCGATGCCCCGCCCATGCCCGAAGTGCTGCGCCGGCTGGTCGATTGGGTGGCGAGCTATACGGTTTCCCCGCCGGGGTCGGTTTTGCGTCTCGCTATTCGTGCGCCCGGTGCGCTGGAGCCGCAGCGTATGCGCACGGCCTACCGGCTTGGCGATAAGCGGCCGTCCCGGATGACGCCTGCGCGTATCAGGGCGGTGGAGGTGGCGGGGGATGGTTTCGCGCGTACGGTGCGCGAACTGGCGGAAGAAGCGGGCGTGTCGGACGGCGTGGTGCGTGGCCTTGTCGAGGCGGGCACTCTGGTGCCGGTGGATGTTCCGACGGAAGCGCCGTTTCCCGCGCCGAACCTCGATGCGCCGGGGGTCGATCTTTCGGAGGAACAGGCCGAAGCCGCGGCCGCGCTGCGCGCTCATGTCGAGGCCGACAGGTTTTCTGCCATATTGCTCGATGGAGTGACGGGCTCGGGCAAAACGGAAGTTTATTTCGAGGCGGTCGCCGCTGCCTTGCGGCGGAACCGGCAGGTACTGATCCTCCTTCCGGAAATTGCGCTCACAAGCCAGTTCCTCGAACGATTCGAACGGCGTTTCGGCTGCCGTCCCGCGGAGTGGCATTCGGACCTTTCGACGCGCGAGCGCCGCCGCGTCTGGCGCGGTGTTGCGGAAGGTCGTGCCTCCGTCGTTGTCGGTGCGCGCTCAGCGCTTTTTCTGCCTTTCCCCGATCTCGGTCTCATCATCGTCGACGAAGAGCACGATGCGGCCTTCAAGCAGGAAGACGGTGTTGCCTATCATGCGCGCGACATGGCGGTTGTGCGTGCCTCGCTTGGCAAGCTGCCGATCATTCTCAGCTCGGCAACGCCTTCGCTCGAAACGGTGGTCAATGCGGAGCAGGGACGTTACGCGCAGCTACGTCTCGAAGCGCGTCACGGTGCCGCCCGATTGCCGGATGTCACTGCCATCGACATGCGCGCCGACCCGCCGGAACGCGGACGCTGGCTTTCGCCCGTCCTCGTGCGCGAAATTGCAAAGGCGCTCGAAGCGGGCGAGCAGTCAATGCTCTTTCTCAATCGCAGAGGCTACGCACCGCTCACGCTTTGCCGAACCTGCGGCCATCGCATTGAGTGTCCGCAATGTTCCGCATGGCTCGTCGAGCATCGCTTTCGCCGCGAACTTGCCTGCCATCATTGCGGCTATAGTGCGCCGGTGCCGAAGGCGTGCCCGTCCTGCGGGGCGGAAGATTCGCTCGTTGCCTGTGGGCCGGGGGTCGAGCGCATCGCGGAGGAGGTGGCGGAGCTTTTTCCGGAGGCGCGCACAGCCATCGTCTCCAGCGACAATCTGCGCGGACCTGCCGCGCACCGGGAGGTGTTCAGGGCCATTGAGGAGCGTGAGGTCGATATTGTCATCGGTACACAGATCGTTGCCAAGGGCCATCATTTTCCCTGGCTCACGCTGGTAGGTGTGGTCGATGCCGATCTCGGGCTTGAAAATGGCGATCTGCGCGCAGGCGAACGGACCTTTCAGCTCCTGCAGCAGGTGGCGGGGCGGGCGGGCCGGGCAGAGCGGCCAGGCCGGGTTTTCCTGCAATCCTTCATGCCCGAGCATGGGGTCATGCGGGCGCTTGTGTCGGGCCGTCGCGACGAGTTCCTCGCCCGCGAAGCCTCCGCCCGGGAGCGGGTGGGGCTGCCACCCTTCGGGCGGCTCGTAGGCGTGGTTGTTTCGGCACCCGAGAGCGGCCTTGCCCAGAGAATCGCCCGGGAAATGTCCCGAAGGGTACCCCGAACGGACGATGTTTCGGTGCTGGGACCCGCGCCGGCGCCCCTGGCGCTCCTTCGCGGGCGCACCAGGCTTCGCTTCCTCGTCAAAGCGGGCCGCCACGTAAATATCCAGAATTTTATCCGTGCCTGGCTCGACGATATGAAGATACCGAATGCGGTTCGCGTCTCGGTCGATGTGGATCCCTACAGCTTTATGTGAGCCTGATGCGGGCTCGTGCAGGTCGAGAGGTAACGCGGACGTTGCGGAAGCAGACATCCGGCTCCGGAAAGGCCGCCCAAAATGCCGCAGATGCGCCCATTTCGAGGACCAGCATGTTGCTCCTGCGCGGACCATGTGTTACCTAACGCGCGGCCTCGGGGGTGGACTCTTTTCGAGCATCTGTCGAGGCTGGAATTTGCTAATGATTTCAAATAATTGGCGCGAGGTCTTCTGGGCCGCCGCGCTGGTCCCCACGAAAAGCACAGGCGAGCCCGCACGTGTCATCTGATCATCCCGTCTCCGGCGTGGCCGGCCGTTATGCGACGGCACTTTTCGAGCTTGCGGAAGCGCAGGGCGCGCTGGACGCAGTAGCTGCCGATCTCGGCAATATCGAGTCCATGCTCAACGCGAGCGCGGATCTGACCCGTCTCGTCCGCAGCCCCGTGTTCAGTGCCGACGAGCAGGGGCGCGCTTTCGGCGCTGTACTCGAAAAAGCAGGTATTTCCCGTCTGGTGCAGAATTTCGTCGGACTCGTCATTCAAAATCGCCGTCTTTTCGCGCTTTCCGAGATGATCTCAGCCTATAATGCCATTCTGGCGGCCAAGCGTGGTGAAATGACGGCCGATGTTACTTCCGCGCATTCGCTCGGCGATGCGCAGGTCGAAAGCCTGAAAGCGGCACTGAAATCCGCTACAGGCCGCGATGTCAGAATCAATACCAAGGTCGATGCGGAGCTCCTGGGTGGGCTCATCGTCAAGGTGGGTAGCCGGATGATAGATTCCTCGCTACGCACCAAACTCAATTCTCTGAAGATTGCCATGAAAGAGGCTTCCTGATGGACATTCAGGCCGCGGAAATTTCCGCCATCCTCAAGCAGCAGATCAAGGATTTCGGCGCAGATGCGCAGGTATCCGAGATCGGCCAGGTGCTTTCCGTCGGTGACGGTATCGCGCGTGTTTACGGTCTCGACAATGTCGAAGCCGGTGAAATGGTCGAGTTCCCGGGCGGTGTCCGCGGCATGGCCCTGAACCTCGAAGAGGACAATGTCGGCGTCGTGATTTTCGGTTCCGACCGGAACATCAAGGAAGGCGACACGGTCAAACGCACGGGCGCCATCGTGGACGTTCCCGTCGGCAAGGGCCTTCTGGGCCGCGTCGTCGATCCGCTTGGCAACCCCATCGACGGCAAGGGGCCGATCGAGAGTGTTGAACGCCGCCGCGTGGACGTGAAGGCGCCGGGCATCATTCCCCGGAAATCGGTTCATGAGCCGATGCAGACCGGCCTAAAAGCCATCGACGCGCTCATCCCGATCGGCCGCGGCCAGCGTGAGCTCATCATCGGTGACCGCCAGACCGGCAAGACCGCTATTGCGATCGACTCGATCCTGAACCAGAAGCCGCTCAATCAGGGCGACGACGAAAACCAGAAACTCTATTGCATCTATGTTGCCATTGGTCAGAAGCGGTCGACGGTTGCGCAGATCGCCAAGACGCTGGAAGAAAACGGCGCGCTCGAATATTCGATCATCGTCGCCGCTACCGCGTCGGACCCCGCACCGTTGCAGTTCCTGGCGCCTTTCGCCGGCTGCACGATGGGCGAGTATTTCCGCGATAACGGCATGCACGGCCTCGTGGTCTATGACGATCTTTCGAAGCAGGCTGTTGCCTATCGTCAGATGTCGCTTCTCCTTCGTCGCCCGCCGGGACGCGAAGCCTATCCGGGCGACGTTTTCTACCTTCACTCCCGTCTGCTTGAGCGCGCAGCCAAGCTCAATGACGAGAACGGCAACGGATCGCTGACCTCTCTTCCGATCATCGAGACGCAGGCCAACGACGTGTCGGCCTACATCCCGACCAACGTGATCTCGATCACGGACGGCCAGATCTTCCTTGAGACAGACCTTTTCTATCAGGGCATCCGTCCGGCCGTGAACGTCGGCCTGTCGGTCAGCCGCGTGGGTTCGGCCGCGCAGATCAAGGCGATGAAGCAGGTTGCCGGCAAGATCAAGGGCGAGCTCGCGCAGTACCGCGAAATGGCTGCCTTCGCTCAGTTCGGTTCGGATCTCGATGCCGCCACGCAGCGCCTCCTCAATCGCGGTTCGCGACTGACGGAGCTTCTGAAGCAGGGGCAGTTCTCGCCGCTCAAGGTCGAAGAGCAGGTCGTCGTGATTTATGCCGGTGTGAACGGCTATCTCGACAAGCTTTCGATTGGTGATGTCGGCCGCTTCGAGGAAGAGTTCCTGCGCAGCATCCGCACAAAGAACGAAGACATTCTCGACGCGATCCGCAACGAGAAGCAGCTGTCTTCGGAAACCGAAGCCAAGCTCAAGGCAGCGGTCGAGGCGTTCTCCAAGGCATTTGCCTGACCGGAACGAAGCGAGACTGCAAGACCACGCACAGGTAAAGGCGAATGGCGAGCCTCAAGGACCTAAGAAACCGCATCGCTAGCGTTAAAGCGACGCAGAAGATCACGAGGGCGATGCAGATGGTCGCCGCTGCGAAGCTGCGCCGGGCGCAGGAAGCGGCGGAAGCTGCACGGCCTTATGCAGAGCGTATGGACCGTGTTCTGGCGAACCTTTCGGCGGGCATGATCGGTCGCTCGGACGCACCGGCGCTTCTCGCAGGCACCGGCAACGACCAGGTTCATCTCGTGATTGTCGCAACGGCTGATCGTGGTCTTTGCGGCGGTTTCAACTCTTCGATCGCGCGTCTCGCGCGCCAGAACATCAACAGGCTGATCGGCGAAGGCAAGACGGTGAAGATCCTCACTGTCGGTCGCAAGGGCCACGATGCACTGAAGCGCGACTTCGGCGACAAGATCGTGAAATCCTATGAGTTCACGGGCATTCGCCAGATCGGCTTTGCGCAGGCTGAAGATATTGCAAAGACCGTTCTCGAACTTTTCGAGGGTGGCGAGTTCGATGTCGCGACGCTCTTCTATTCGAAGTTCGTCAATGTCGTCAGCCAGATTCCCACGGCGCAGCAGATTATTCCCGCCAGCCTCCCCGATGCGGGCGAAGGCAGCGTGGATCTCGGTGGTGCGGTCTATGAATACGAGCCCGAAGAGTCGGAAATCCTAGAAGAGCTTCTGCCGCGCAATCTCTCGGTCCAGATTTTCCGTGCGCTTCTCGAAAATGTGGCTGGCGAGTTCGGTGCCAAGATGTCGGCGATGGACAACGCCACGCGCAATGCGGGCGACATGATCAAGCAGCTGAACGTCACCTATAACCGTTCGCGGCAGGCGATGATCACCAAGGAACTGATCGAAATCATTTCCGGTGCGGAAGCGCTTTAGGCAAGGGTGGAAATGCCCCCGGCGGGGTGCGATGCCTGAACGGCAGCACTTGGCAGTATCTGGGGGTAGGATGAAAAAGGCAGAAGCCGCGCAGGACTGGCGAAGCAGGCTGCTCGGAAGAGTAAGAAAGTTCATGGCGCGTATCCTTCCGGGGCGGGCCATGAAAGTGAAGGCGCTACCGGCGCCGTCAGCGGCTGGCGAGGCTCCCGAATGGGATAGCCCGTCGCTGGACCTGTCGCCGGAGACCGAAGAGTTGGGTGGCGGGCTGGCCCCGTCGGATACAGGCAATGGGGATGCGGTGAGCCGCGTCCCGGCACGCGAAGCAGGGATAGACAGTATGAGCAACGCAGTCGGCAAGATCGCCCAGGTTATTGGCGCCGTTGTGGACGTCTCGTTCGACGACCATCTGCCGGCGATCATGAATGCGCTTGAAACCGATAATAACGGCCAGCGCCTCGTTCTCGAAGTGGCGCAGCATCTCGGCGAGAATACGGTTCGCACGATCGCGATGGACACGACCGAGGGGCTGACCCGCGGCCATGAAGTCCGTGATACGGGCGCTGCGATCTCGGTGCCGGTCGGTGAAGGTACGCTTGGCCGCATCATCAACGTCATTGGCGAGCCGGTGGACGAAGCTGGCCCCGTGAAGCAGGAAGCGCGCCGCGAAATCCATCAGGAGGCGCCCTCCTTCGTCGAGCAGTCCACCGAAGCGCAGATGCTCGTTACCGGCATCAAGGTCGTCGACCTGCTCGCGCCCTACGCGCGAGGCGGCAAGATCGGCCTGTTCGGCGGCGCCGGTGTGGGCAAGACGGTTCTCATTCAGGAACTGATCAACAACATCGCGAAGGCGCATGGCGGTTATTCGGTGTTTGCCGGTGTGGGCGAACGCACGCGCGAAGGCAACGATCTCTATCACGAGATGATCGAGTCTGGCGTGAACAAGGATCCGCACGAAAACAATGGCGATACGACGGGCTCCAAATGTGCTCTCGTGTTCGGCCAGATGAACGAGCCGCCCGGAGCCCGTGCCCGCGTTGCGCTGACGGGTCTCACCGTTGCCGAACATTTCCGCGACAAGGGCCAGGACGTGCTGTTCTTCGTGGACAACATCTTCCGCTTCACGCAGGCGGGCTCGGAAGTGTCGGCCCTTCTCGGTCGTATTCCTTCGGCCGTGGGCTATCAGCCGACGCTGGCCACCGACATGGGTGCGCTGCAGGAACGCATCACCACCACGACGAAGGGCTCGATCACATCGGTGCAGGCCATTTACGTGCCCGCTGACGACTTGACCGACCCTGCGCCTGCGACCTCCTTCGCGCATCTTGATGCGACGACGGTGTTGAATCGTGCGATTTCCGAAAAGGGCATCTACCCGGCTGTGGACCCGCTCGATTCGACGAGCCGTATTCTCGAGCCGCGCGTTGTTGGCCAGGAGCATTACGACACGGCGCGTCAGGTGCAGGAAATCCTGCAGCGCTACAAGTCGCTTCAGGACATCATCGCCATTCTCGGCATGGACGAGCTGTCGGAAGAAGACAAGCTCGTGGTGGCGCGCGCCCGCAAGATCGAACGCTTCCTGTCACAGCCCTTCTTTGTGGCTGAAGTGTTCACGGGTACGCCCGGTGTGCTCGTCGATGTGAAGGACACGATCAAGGGCTTCAAGGGTCTGTGCAACGGTGATTACGATCATCTGCCGGAAGCCGCCTTCTACATGGTCGGTACGATCGAAGATGCGATTGCGAAGGCCGAGCGCCTCGCGAAGGAAGCCGCGTAAGGCATCGACCGGACAAGGTGAAAGCAGATGGCTGAGAAGCTGAGTTTCGACCTCGTATCGCCCGAACGGCTGCTCATTTCCGAGCAGGTCGATCTCGTGACCGTGCCTGGCACGGAAGGCGATATGGGCATCATGGGCGGCCATGCGCCGGTCATGTCGACGCTCCGTCCTGGCGTGATCGGTGTCGAGGCGGAAGGGCAGCCGGAACGCCACTATTTCGTGCGTGGCGGGTTTGCCGAGGTGACGCCTGCGGGGCTGACGGTGCTCGCCGAGCACACGGTTCCGCTGGACGAGCTCGATGCGGCGGCACTTGAGCTTGAGATCGAGAATGCCGGACAGGATGTGGCGGACGCGAAGACCGATGCCAAGCGTCAGGCGGCGCAGGAAAAGCTCGATCATCTGAAGCAACTTCGTCAGGCGCTCTGACGCTTTTCTGCGATCGAAATCCGCAAGGGCGGCCTCCGGAACCCGGAGCGCCGCCCTTTCGTTTAGGGGGCAGAGAGCGGCTGCGGCAATCGGCCTTGGCTCCGGCCTTAAATGCGGGCGCGCATGCCGCTATATTGATACCGTAATATGACGATCCCCGGCGGAGAGCCGGCGAGGAGCGAGGTAGGGTTTCATGAGCGGTCACTGGACACTCGAGGATATCAGGTGGCAGGACTTCGATGCGTCGAAGGTCGATCCCGATATTCTGCGCGCAGTGAAGGCGGCCGCGATGGTCGAGTTCAACGCACCGGACTATGTGACCTATCTCTGTAACGTCTTTTCGGACCGCCCGGAGGTCAAGGAAACGATCCACAAGTGGGGCGAAGAGGAAGTCCAGCACGGGCAGGCGCTTGCGCGCTGGGCCGAGCTTGCCGATCCGGCATTCAATTTCGATGAGGCTTTCACCAGATTTCGGGAAGGCTATTCGATCCCGACCGATGCCATTGAGAGTGTGCGTGGCAGCCGGGGCGGCGAACTGATCGCACGCTGTGTCGTGGAAAGCGGCACCTCGTCCTATTACACGGCGATCAAGGATGCGACGGATGAGCCGGTGCTGAAGCAGATTGCGGCCAATGTCGCGGCCGATGAGTTCCGCCACTACAAGCTTTTCTACGATCAGTTCAACGCTCTCGGCGAAACGCCGCCCTCCATTCTGGATCGCATTCGCGTCGCGGTGGGCCGTGTGTCGGAAGCCGATGACGATGAACTGGCCTGCGCCTATTATGCGGCGAACACGCCGGGTGATGGGAGCGTTCCCTACAAGCGCGAAATTTTCGCCAAGGCCTATGAGAAGCGTGCTCTCGGCCTTTATCGCCGTCAGCATGTGGAGCGGCTGATTTCGATGGTGGGCAAGGCGGCCGGTCTGAAGCCGCATGGCCTTCTCATGCGCGCCGTCGCATCGCTTGCATGGCGTTATTGGCAGTTTCGCAACTGGCAGCTTGCGCGCGCCGCAATCTGATCGCGGACAAGGCGCTTCAGTTGCCGGGCACCGCCAGCGGCCCGAGTTCGCGTACGATCTGTTCGTAGACGCCCCGCTTGAAGGGAACGATCAGCTCGACCAGCTCGGAAACGGGGAGCCAGGCCCATTCGCTGAATTCCTGATGCGCGTCGGCGGCAATGTCGATGTCGCTGTCTTCGCCCGTGAAGCGCATGGCAAACCACTTTTGCTTCTGCCCGCGATATTTGCCCTTGAGCGCAGTGCCGACGAGATGGGGCGGCAGGTCGTAGGTGACCCAGTCCGAGGTTTCGCCGATGATCCGCGCCTTCGCGGTGCCGGTCTCTTCCTGCAATTCGCGGATGGCGGCTTCTTCGGGACTTTCGCCCTCGTCGATACCGCCTTGCGGCATCTGCCAGGTCAGGGGGCTGCCGGTATCGACCTCCTGAATGCGGTTTCCCGTCCAGACGAGCCCGTCTCGATTGATGAGCATGATGCCGACGCAAGGCCGGTAGGGAAGCGTCTCGGGAGAGACGGGCACTCCATCCTGTTTATGGCGAGGCATTTCGTCTCCGCTCATTCGAGTGCCAGTGCCGTCGCCGGTACCAGCGTGAAACCGTCTCTTTTCAACGCGGCTGCCCATTGCGCCAGTGCATCGACCGTTACCGGGAAGCCGGACGCCACGCCGAGGGCCGCGCCGGATTGTTGCGAGACTTCTTCAAGCATGTCGAGTGACGTTGCGATGACTTCCGGGTTTTGCACCGGATCGACGATGCGATTCGCCTGAACGGCGGGAAGGCCGATGTCCTGTGCGAGCGTGGGTGCAAGGCTTCTGGCGGAGGCGCCATTGTCGATATAGAGAAGGCCGCGCGCCTCAAGCGCCGCCAGCACCGGCTTCAGCGCGGAGGGCGAGGTGGTGAACCGGGCGCCTTGATAGTTCATCACGCCGGCATAGCCGGTGAAGCGGCTCATCAGCCATTCGAGGCGCGACACGTTCTCCGGTCCGTCGGCGCTTGTCAGCAATGTGTGCGGGCCGGGGTCATTCTGCGGATAGCCGAAGGGTTCCATGGGCAGTTCGAGCAGAACCTCGTGTCCTGCGTCGCGCGCCTTTCCGATCCATTGCTGGAGGTTCGAACCGTAGGGCGCGAAGGAAAGGGTAACCTCCGGCGGCAAGACCTCGATGGCGTGGGCGGTTGCGCTTTCGCTGATCCCCATGCCGCTCACGACAAGTGCGATGCGGCGTGTCGCGGGGGTGCCTGGAGGTACGGGCCGCGCATAGACCCGGGCGGGCCGGCGGCCGTCCCGGCCTATCTTTGGTAGCGGGCCTGCCTTCGTCTTTTCCAGCAGAGCGGGATCGGGAACGGGGGGGAGGACAATTGCTACGGGTTCGGGTGCGCCTTCCTGCGCGCCATTGCCCGATACGCTTTCCGCGCCGACGATCCGCACCTCGCTGATGATGTCCTCGTCCACACCCTTGTCGAGGTTCTCCGCCGCTTCAAGCAGTGCGCGCTCCTCGGGGGTCAGGGCTTCGGGGTTCAAGGTTTCCGGGGCCGCCGGCGTGGCAGGCAATGCGGGAGGCGCGTCCGCTTCAGCCGTTACGTCCGGCTCCACGGCTCCGGTCTCCTGTTCCGCCGGCGGGGCCGGTTCTTCGGGTGCCAGCGCCACGTGAACCACGGGCTCGCCTGCGAAACGGCTGTCGGCAAGGAACAGCCAGCCGGTTACGCTGCCATAGATAACCGCCACTGCGATTGCCGCGCCCGCAAGGGGGCGGAGGGGGCGAGTGCTACCGTCCTCGGTTTTGCCGCCGACCGAACCGGAAGAGCCGCTTGCCGCTGTCTTCACCACCATGCTCGTAATTCATCTCCGGCGGTGCGCTCAGCGCCTCAATTGGCCATGGCGCTGGCGGTCGTCCTGCCGGCACCGAGATAGGCCGCATCCTTGCGCGCGCCATTCAGCAGATCGATTGCATAGAGAAGCTGCTTGTCCTCGCTCTTGTCCTTCGGCACGAAGCTGTCGGAACCGGCCATTTCGTCGCCCTCCTCGGCGGCGAGGTGGCCCGGCAGCGCGGATTCACCCGTCAGCGTCGACCGCTTCTTCTCTTCGGGTTCCGTCTGCGAGACCAGGATGTCGGGGTCGATACCCTTTGCCTGGATAGAGCGGCCGGACGGCGTGTAGTAGCGTGCTGTCGTCAGGCGCAGCGCGCCGTCGGAGCCAAGCGGAATGATCGTCTGGACAGAGCCCTTGCCGAAGGAACGCGTACCGAGAATGGTTGCACGACGGTGGTCCTGCAATGCGCCTGCGACGATTTCGGAGGCGCTTGCCGAGCCGCCGTTCAGGAGCACGATGATGGGCTTGCCATCAGTGATATCGCCACTGCGCGCGTTGTGGCGCTGTGTATCTTCGGGGTGGCGTCCGCGCGTCGAAACGATTTCGCCGCCATCGATGAAGTCGTCGCTCACGGCGATGGCCTGATCGAGCAGTCCGCCCGGATTGTTGCGAAGATCGATGATGTATCCCTTGAGGCGGGAAGCGCCGATCTGCTTGCGAAGATTGTCGATTGCGTCTTCGAGGAGATCGGCTGTCTGTTCGTTGAAAGAGGTGACGCGGATATAGCCGATATCGCCCTCGCGATTATACTTCACCGACTTGATCGTGATGATATCGCGGGTGAGCTTCACGTCGAACGGCTCGTCCTTGCCCTTGCGCACCACGGTCAGCACCACGTCGGTGTTGACGGCGCCGCGCATCTTGTCCACCGCGTCGGAGAGCGTCAGGCCGAGGATCTGCGTGCCATCGATATGGGTGATGTAGTCGTTGGGACGAAGGCCCGCACGGCTCGCCGGCGTGTCGTCGATCGGCGTCACCACTTTCACAACGCCATTCTCCATCGTGACCTCGATGCCGAGGCCGCCGAATTCGCCGCGCGTCTGCACCTGCATGTCGCGGAAGGTCTTGGGCGTCATGTAGCTCGAATGCGGATCAAGCGAGGTGAGCATGCCGTTGATGGCATTCTCGACGAGCTTCGCATCATCGGTCGGCTCGACATAGTCGGCGCGCACGCGTTCGAAGACATCGCCGAAGAGATTGAGCTGACGATAGGTATTGGAATCGCTCGCGTGAGCTGGCGTGTCGAGGAAGCCCTGCTGTATGCCGACAATGGCGGCGAAAGACAGAAGCGTACCGACCGCAAAACCGGCGAAGACGGACTTGTTCATTTAACCACGTGCCTTCTTGTCACTCATGAGCAGCCAGGGCCCCGGATCGATGGGGTCGCCGTCTTTCCGGAACTCGATATAGAGCGCCGGTCCGCGGCCCGTCTCGTCCCGCGCCGCCAACCTGTCTTGTGCTGCCGGATCGTCCCGGGCGGGCGGTGGGCCCATCATGCCGACCGGCTCGCCAGCAAGGATATTTTGACCCACTGTACAGTCAATTCTCGTCATGCCCGCCAACAACACATGGTAGCCCTCTCCGACCGAAATGATCAAGAGTTGGCCGTAATGCCTGAACGGTCCCGCATATGAGACTTTGCCGTCAAATGGGGCAACAATTTGGGCATCGGCGCGGGTTGCTATGGTTATTCCCTGCGTCATGGCGCCGCCCTCCCGGGTGCCATAGTCGCGGATGACGGTTCCTGTCACCGGCGGCCGTATGAGACCACGCGCGTCGGAGAAGCGCCGCGAGGAGGGCATGGAGGGGGACGTTGAGGGTGGACGAAGGATCGCCACCTGACGCGGCTCTCCAGGCTTGGCCTCTGGCGGGTACTCGCTTCGGCCGGGTTTCCTCACCGGCTCCTCAATCGGGCCGGGGTGCGGGCCGGGGCGCGGGTCGTGCCGGGGCTCGGGGCGCGTTGCGGGCAGGCGCTCCGCGGCGCGTGATTCGAGACGGGCAATCAGGTCCGAAAGGTCCGTTGCCTGCCGGGAGAGGCGGGCGGCGCGCTGCTCCTCGCTTTCGGCCTGCCGGGCAAATTTCTGCTGTACGGCGAGCTTCTGGTCGAGAAGTGCCTGCAATTCGCGGCGCTCCTTGTCGAGGGAGGCTTCGGCGCCTGACAGCACGTCCCGTTCGGTCACGATTTCCTCGCGCAGCGCTGCAAGCTGTTCCAGGCGGTCGCGGAGTTCCTTCGCCTCTGCCTGAAGTTCGGGCACAAGCGTACCGAGAAGGAGGGCGCTGCGGATGGAGGCGAGCGCATCGTCGGGCCGTACGGCAAGGGCAGGCGGCGGGTGCCGGTCGAGCCGGGTCAGTGCGGCGAGCAGGTCCGCCATTTCCGTCCGGCGTTTTTCGAGCTGTGCCGTCAGCACGGCCTCCGCACCCTTGAGGCCTTGCAGGCGTTCCTCCGAGGCGGTCACGTCAGCCTCATGCTCCTGTACGCGGGCGGCCGTCGAAATCAGCTTCTTTCTGATCTCTTCCGCCTCGGCGCGCGCGGCATCGGCTTGCGCCTTGAGCTCTTTCTGACGCTCCAGGCTGGTGCTGATTTCCTTCTGGAGTTTTTCAAGTTCGCCCGGCTCTGCCGTCTCGGCGGAAAGCGGCGAGATCGCGGGCGCAGTCAGCGCGACTGCGACGAGTAGTGGGGCGAGCGCCCTATGCAGGACGTCACGCACTGACCCTGTCGGCCCGTTCGGCCATGAGCGAGAAGCCCGACATGATGGCCGGGGGCTCAATGCCCAGGAGATCAAGGATGGTAGGTGCGACATCGGCGAGCGTGCCGACGGCCGGAAGGGTGTGCCCCGAACCGCCAATCATGACGAAGGGAACCTGCGCCGCGCTGGTTTGTGTGCAGGGGCCGCCCGTTTCCGGGTCGGTCATCTGCTCTGCCTTGCCATAGGTGCCGCAAAGGATCAGCGTGCCGCCGCGCTTGCCGATCTGGGCTGCGATCTTGCCGAGATATTTGTCGATCGCCTCGATTGCTCCAATGGTGGGACGCAGGTTTCCCGTTCGCCCGACAATGGCGGCATTGCAGAAATTCGCCGTGATGATGTCATGTTCGCGTGCCTTGAGCGCCGAAAGCAGTTCGGCGGTGAGGGCGGCGGTAGCCAGTTCCGGCTTCTTTACGGCCTGGGTGAGCGGCGGTGTGTCGGTGACCAGAACATTCTCGCCCGGAAAGAGATTTGCCGCGCCGCCTCGCGCGAAGTTCCAGAGATTTGCCTCCGCCACGCTTTCTGTGAGCGTGAGCTGCTTCAGTCCGGCTTTTGAAATGGTTTCCGCAAGACTGTCACCGAAACTCAGGGCCTCGAAAAGAGGTTCGGCCTCCACACCGGCCGACGGCATGAGCCGGACGAGGGAATAGACGCCGCTCAACGGCATCGCCTTCGGGGAAAGTCCGGCGCCCACGGGGTCGGCCAGCGTGCCGAGCAGCGCGTGGCCGTGATCCGGCTGCAGGTTGACGAGGAGAAGCGCGTCGTCCGGACGGATGCCGCGGAAGGAGGAGGTGAGGGCAGGCGGAATGCGGTCGTCGTTCAGCCCCTTGCGGTAGCATTCGTCGAGATAGGCCGTCGGGTATTCTGTGTGCGGCGCTTCGGCTTCGGCAAGCGCGTGCCAGAGCTTTGCGGTTGCCGCCGGGTCGGAAAGTTCATCGAAGCCATAGCTGCGGCCAAAGACGCTGCCGAGTTCCGCGTGTTCCGCGCCTGCAATGTCGTCGAGAAATTCGCGTAAATGTTCGATGCCGCCCTGCGGGGCAGTGTCGACGCCGTCCATCGCGCCATGGACCCAGACCTTCACACCTTCATGGCTGAGAAGGGCCGCGAGCACGGCAAGGTGGTTCTGATGTCCGGCGATGCCCGAAGGTGTTATCGCGCCGATGAGGTGGACCGCGCCACCGAGAGGCCGCACGCGCGAGATGATCTGCTTGAGCACGGGATGGGACGCGATGCCGTCGGGCCCATGATCGGCGAAAATGCGATTGATATGCGCCAGCGGCGGTTCCACGGGGCGGCCCGCGCCAAGCGTTGCGTAGGCCGCCTGTGCGTGGCCGGGTTTTCCTGCCGCAAGACCGACCGCAATGCCCGAAGCGTCGAGAACGGCGCGGGGTGAGGTGGCGGCAAGCCGGTCATAGATCGGCGTCCGCGCCAGTGCGACCGCGTTTCCCTCACGCTCCGCCCGGACGCCCCAGCCATCAAGTAAGGCAAGGACAATTGGTCGAACGCCGCTCATTTCAGCCCTGAAAAAAGAAGTATGACGAACCCGAAAGTTCGAATCGCCGCATGATCCGGCAGGCAATTGCGAAACCTAGTGCAACTGGGATGGGGTGTCTACTTGCGGGCAAATAACGCTTATCATGCGCGATGATAGGGATGGCCGGATAGTATTGTAACGGCACGATAAAGCTGTTCGGCCAGCATCACGCGGGCAAGCATGTGGGGCCAGGTCATTGCGCCGAAAGCCATGATGTGTGCGGCGTGGTCGCGGAGCGAAGGGGCGAGCCCGTTTGCGCCGCCGATCACGAAAGCGATGTCGCTGGTGCCGGTGTCGCGCCAGTTGCCGAGACGTTTTGCGAAGGCTTCGCTTGTCTCGACACGCCCGCGTTCGTCGAGAGCGACGATCAGCGCCCCTTTCGGTATGGCGCCGGTTAGAAGGACGGCCTCGCGTTCCATGAGTTCCGCGCCCTCGTGGCGGCGTTTTTCCTCCACCTCCGCAACGGGCATTGCAGTGATGCCGATGCCGCGTCCGGCGGCGTCGAGACGCGACAGATAATCGTCGAGAAGCTGTTTTTCAGGGCTGCTCTTCAGCCGGCCCACGGCACATATCTGGATGCGCATAAATCCCCGTCCGGCATCGCGCCGGCCAATAATACGCGGGAGAGAAGCCGCGGGCTTCGCCTGAAGGGTCTACCGCCTCAGACGGCCAGCTGGTCCGCCGGTATGTCGGCCGACCACATCTTCTCCAGTCGGTAGAATTCGCGCACTTCGGGGCGGAAGACATGGATCACCACGTCGCCACCGTCGATGAGCACCCAGTCGCCTTGTTTCATTCCCTCGACCTGCGACGTGCCGAACCCGGCTTCCTTCAGGCGGCGGAGGAGATGGTCGGCAATGGCGCCGACATGGCGCTGCGACCGTCCGCTCGCGACCACCATATGGTCCGCGATGGGTGTCTTTCCGGTCAGATCGATGGAAACCACATCTTCGGCCTTGTCTTCTTCCAGGCTCTCGAGAACGAGAGCGAGCATTTTCGAAGACTCGCCGGTATCGGCCGCAGGCTTCGTTTTGGAAGCCGCCGCCTGTTTCACCGCTCCGGCGGGCTTTGCCGCGCCGGGCTTTTGCTGGACCTTGAGATCCGTTGATTGTCTGCTCAGGAACACGCTCCTCGGTTTCGCAAACAGTTACATCAAGCCGGGTATATCAAGCCAGATATACCAGCTTGTGCCGCAAGCCTTGCATTGCCTGCAACACATAGAGAATAAGCCTCGTAAGGGCTCAATTCAATGATGGGCTTGTGACGGCGCGGTGACGTTCCGCGATGTGCTCAGCGCCAGTCGCCGGCTTCCCGGATTTTCGTGGCGGATTGGCCGGTTTCGGGGCCCGACAGAAAAACGAGGGCCGGTGGCGCCATCATTGGCAGCAGGGCAGCGTCGGCGGTATCCAGGGTGCATTCGCGCAACATCGTGGCGACCGGCGAGAGGCGCGCCTTCAGCGTATAGCCGGGCCTTGGATAGACCGCGATGGGAACCGTTTCCGTAATGCGGTGCCAGTTTCGCCATTTTGGAAATTGCAGCATGTTGTCGGCGCCCATCAGCCAGACGAAATTCACATCGGTGAAGCGTTCCGCCAGCGCCGCCAGCGTGTCGGCGGTATAGCGCGTGCCGAGCTCTTTCTCGATTCCGCTCACCACGATCCGCGGATCGCGCGCCATCTTCTGCGCCGAGGCGAAGCGCTCCTGATAGGGCGCCATGCCCTTTTCGGGTTTCAGCGGATTGCCGGGCGAAACGAGCCACCACACGCGGTCGAGGCCGAGTGCCCGCAGGCACATGCGCGTTATGTGGAGGTGGCCTTCATGCGCGGGATTGAACGAGCCGCCCAGCAGGCCGACTTTCAGTCCCGGTGCGAGGAACGTGCTGCGCACCTCAGGGACGAACCTGGCCGCTGCCGCGCACGAGATATTTGAAGCTCGTGAGCTGCTCGACGCCGACGGGTCCGCGTGCATGGAACTTGCCGGTCGCGATGCCGATTTCCGCGCCCATGCCGAACTCGCCGCCATCGGCGAATTGCGTCGAGGCATTGTGCAGCAGGATCGCGCTGTCCACCTCGGCGAAGAAACGGTCTGCTGTCTTCTGGTTGCCGGTCACGATGCAGTCGGTGTGGTTCGAGCCATATTGCGCGATATGCGCTATCGCGCCGCCGACGCCCTTCACCACACGTACCGCGATGATCGCGTCCAGATATTCGGTGTACCAGTCCTCTTCGCTCGCGGGCTTGACCTTCGGATCGGCTTTCTGCGCGGCTTCATCACCGCGCACTTCGCAGCCTTCCGCGATCAGTGCCGCAACAAGGGGCTGCAAATGCGTCGCCGCACAGGCTTCGTCGACGAGCAGCGTTTCAGCCGCGCCGCAAATGCCGGTCCGGCGGAGCTTCGCGTTCAGCACGATGTTGCGCGCCATGTCGAGATCGGCCTCGCCATCCACATAGACATGGCAGACGCCTTCGAGATGCGCAAAAACGGGTACGCGCGCTTCTTCCTGTACGCGCGCCACGAGGCTCTTGCCGCCGCGCGGTACGATCACGTCGAGATTGCCGCCAAGGCCTTTGAGCATTTCACCGACCGCGGCGCGATCCGTCACGGGTACGAGCTGGATCGAGGCCTCGGGCAGGTTCGAGGCGAGAATGCCTTCCACGAGCGAATCGTGGATCGCCTTGTTGGAACGTGAGGCTTCCGAGCCGCCGCGCAGCACGGCAGCATTGCCCGCCTTGAGGCAGAGCGCGCCCGCATCCGCCGTCACATTGGGGCGGCTTTCATAGATGATGCCGACGATGCCGAGGGGGACGCGCACACGCTCGATATGAAGTCCGTTCGGGCGGTCCCATTCCGTGATCATGGAGCCGACGGGATCGGGGAGAGCGGCAATTTCCTCCAGCGCTTTCGCAATCGCTTCCACGCGCTGCGGATTGAGCGTCAGCCGGTCGATCATCGAAGGCGCGAGGCCGTTCTTCTGGGCGTCGGCGACGTCTTCGGCATTGGCGTTGAGGATGTCGTCGATATTGGCGCGAACGCACATGGCGGCGGCGAGGAGCGCCGCGTCCTTCTGCTTGGTCGAGGCCTGTGCCAGTGCCGTGGCCGCCTTGCGCGCTTTCTGGCCGATTTCAGCCATCAGCGCGGGTATGTCCTGCCGGCCGGCGTTCAGTTTCACGATGCTCACGGGCGTCACCTGTCTCTCATGGGGGTGGCCGCTTCAGTATTTCAGGCGGCCGGGCCGGGTTCAATGCTGTCTGTTTTTCCTATCTGGGGTCGTGTCCGCGATGTTTCACGGCTTTTTCAGCACGAGATCGTCCCGGTGGATCATTTCCGCCCGGCCCGAATAACCGAGCAGTTCCTCGGTTTCATGGCTCGAATGGCCCATGATCGTGCGGGCGTCGTCGCTCGAATAGGCGCTGAGCCCCCGTGCTATTTCGTGGCCCCGGGCATCGCGCACGGTGACGGCATCGCCGCGGCCGAAATCGCCTTCGATGGCGGTAATCCCGGCGGGCAGGAGGCTGCGGCCCCTTTCAAGCGCTTTCACGGCGCCTGCATCGATGGTGATGGTGCCGAGGCTTTTCAGCGAGCCCGAGATCCAGCGCTTGCGCGATGCGACGGGCGTCGAATGCGCGGCAAACCAGGTGCAGCGCGCGCCGTCTTCTATCGCCTTCAGCGGGTGCAGGGCGCGACCATTGGCGATCGCCATATGCGCGCCGCCTTCGGTCGCGATACGCGCGGCCGCGATTTTTGTCTTCATGCCGCCGCGCGAATAGATGCTGGCCGCATCGCCGGCCATCGCCTCGATTTCAGGCGTGATCTCGGTCACTTCGGCCAGATGTTCCGCGCCGGGGATGTGGGGCGGGGCGGTGTAGAGCCCGTCCACATCCGACAGCAGGACGAGGCAGTCGGCGGAAACCATGCTGGCGACGCGCGCGGCGAGGCGGTCATTGTCGCCGTAGCGGATTTCGCTCGTCGCCACCGTATCGTTCTCGTTGATGACGGGCACGGCGCCGAGCTTGAGCAATGTGGCAATCGTCGAGCGCGCATTGAGGTAGCGGCGGCGTTCTTCGGTGTCTTCCAGCGTCAGCAGGATCTGCGCGCAGGAAAAGCCATAAGCCGAGAGAATTTCCTGAAAGGCATGGGCAAGGCCGATCTGCCCGACGGCGGCAGCCGCCTGGCTTTCCTCCAGTTTCAACTTGCCGGGTGCGAGTTTCAGGGCCCGGCGGCCAAGCGAGATCGCGCCCGAGGACACGATCATCATTTCCTGTCCACGCGCGCGCATCCGCGCCACATCCGCCACCAGCGCCTGTAGCCAGGTGCGGTTGAGCTTGCCTGTTTCACTGTCGGTGAGCAGCGCCGAACCGATCTTCACGACCACGCGCTGCGCGTTCTTCAGATCGGTGCTCATGGGCGCCAGCCCTCGTCCTCTTCGCCTTCCGCCGGCCCGGCTTTTTCCTCTTCGCGCTTCGCGGCGATCTCGCTGGCGACGAGGCGCAGGATTTCTCTCACGCCTTCGCCCGACACGCCGGAAATCACGTGCACCTTCGTGCCGCTTTCTTTGGCCAGGATTGCCGTCTTTTCCTCGCGTTCTTCCGGTGTCAGCGCGTCCGCCTTGTTGAGGCAGAGGATTTCGGGCTTGTCTTCGAGCCCCGCGCCATAGGCTTCGATTTCGCCGCGAATGACGCGATAGGCCTCGCCGACATCCTCGGCGGTTCCATCGATCAGATGGATCAGGATGTTGCAGCGTTCGAGATGGCCGAGAAAGCGGTCGCCCAGGCCTGCGCCTTCATGTGCGCCTTCGATGAGGCCGGGAATGTCGGCCAGCACGAAGGTGCGCGCATCGATGGTGACGACGCCGAGGCCGGGGGCCAGCGTCGTGAAGGGATAGTCGGCGATCTTCGGCTTTGCCGCGCTCACCGAGGCGAGGAAGGTCGATTTGCCTGCATTGGGCAGGCCGACAAGTCCGGCATCCGCGATCAGTTTGAGGCGGAGAATGATGGTTTTCTCCTCGCCCTCCTGTCCGGGGTTCGCGTGGCGGGGCGCCTGGTTGGTCGAGCTCTTGAAATAGGCGTTGCCGAAGCCGCCATTGCCGCCCTTGGCGAGCAGCACCCGCTCGCCCGCTTTCGTCATGTCGGCGATCAGTGTTTCTTCGTCTTCCTCGAAGATCTGTGTGCCCAC
Organism: Parvibaculum sp.; assembly: GCA_002694985.1. Lineage (GTDB taxonomy): Bacteria > Pseudomonadota > Alphaproteobacteria > Parvibaculales > Parvibaculaceae > Parvibaculum. The sequence continues at coordinate 319,140 of NZNS01000011.1, forward strand.
CGGCACTTTCAGCACCACATCCGCGCCGTTCGCGCCGGAGCGGTTCTTGCCCATGCCGTGCATGCCGGTCTTGGCCTTGAAGTGCTGCTGGAAGCGATAGTCGATGAGCGTGTTCAGTCCCTCGACACATTCGGCAATGACGCTGCCGCCCCGGCCGCCATCGCCGCCGTCCGGCCCGCCGAACTCGATGAACTTCTCGCGGCGAAAGCTCACCGCGCCCGCGCCGCCATTGCCTGAGCGGATATGGATTTTCGCCTGATCGAGGAACTTCATGTCACGCTTCCACCCGCATGAGCTTCATGGTGAGGCAGTGGGCTTTTTCCTGCCTCGCCTCGCACCAGCGGCTTTCCTCACCAGTATAGCGGAAGCCGAGTTTTGTCAGCACACGTCCCGAGGCATGATTGTCGGCGTAATGGCCGGAAACGATGCTTTCGGCGCCGAAACGGGCCTTGGCCCTTTCCGTCAGGGCCGACGCCGCTTCGGTCGCGAAGCCGCGATTCCAGTAAGGTTCGCCGATCCAGTAGCCGATTTCACGGGTTCCGTCGGCATGGGCCTGCAATCCGCAGGTGCCGACGAATGTCTTCTCGAATTCGATGGCGTAGCAATATTCCGCGCCGGCGGTGCGTTGTGCGGCCTGCCGGGCGATCCAGCCGGCGGCCATGTCTCGCGTATAGGGAAAGGGCATGCGCGAGAGCATCCGCGCCACCTTCCAGTTATTGGCGAGGCGTGTGAGTTCCGGCGTGTCCTTTTCGTGGAGCGGGCGCAAAAGCAGCCTTTCCGTTCCGATCTCTTCCAGCATCGGGATCTCCGGTCCCGAGAGGGCATGAAAAAAGGGAGATGGCGGTCCCATCTCCCTCTCAAATTCCGATGGTCGCCACCTTCGTGAGGTGGCGTTCACCCCACGCTTCAGTCTGCCGCTTCCGGCATGTTGGCCGTGACGACCGAAACGAACGAGCGGCCGTTCTTGCGCGTGCGGAATTCCACCACGCCTTCCACTTTCGAGAAGATCGTGTGGTCCTTGCCGATGCCGACATTGCGGCCCGGATGCCACTTCGTGCCGCGCTGGCGGATGATGATGTTGCCCGGAATGACGGCTTCGCCACCGAACTTCTTCACGCCGAGGCGCCGGCCGGCACTGTCGCGACCGTTGCGGGAGGAACCGCCTGCCTTTTTATGGGCCATGTTTCTACTCCTTCAGTCCGCTCAGCCGGCGATGTCGAGGATCTTGACGAGCATCAGATCCTGACGATGGCCGTTCTTGCGGCGATAATTCTGGCGACGGCGCTTCTTGAAGATCGTGATCTTGGGGCCGCGGGTAAGGTCGACAACCTCGGCCTGAACCTTTGCGCCATCGACGAGCGGCGCACCGACTTTCGTCTCACCGCCTGCGGCGCCGAGCATCAGGACTTCGCCAAGTTCGATCTTGTCGCCGGCCTGTGCGTCGACGCGTTCGATCTCGAGGAGATCGTCTTTCGCGACTTTATATTGTTTGCCGCCTGTCCGGATGACTGCGAACATCTCTGATACCACCATGTAACGAAAAAGGCCCTGCGTCCGCCGGTGACAGCGGTACGGGCCGAATTGGCGCGCAATATACAGGGGGAGGTTGGCCTGTCAAGCCGCGAAAGGGCCTGAAATCAAGGCTTTCTCACCGCCTTGCGGCCGTCGAGCATACGCCGGTGCCGCTTCACGGCAGGCGGCAGGACCTTCCCGAAGAGGGCAAGGGCCCGGACGGCCGTCATGGCCAGTGTCAGCGGCCTCGGTGCTTCCGCCCGGCGGGGTGGCCGGAAAGCCCCGGAAATACCCCTGTAGAAGCCCGCCGCATATTCGCTGATCCGGTCCGCGCTTCCGGTCTTGTGCGGCGCGCGCGTGGCGTTTACATTCCGCGCCGTTTCGACCTCACGGACGGCCCTTCGGGGGCTCGTCCGTCCTCTGCGGAGAGGTGGCTGAGTGGTTGAAAGTACCGCACTCGAAATGCGGCGTACTCGCAAGGGTACCGTGGGTTCGAATCCCCCCCTCTCCGCCATAAAAACGGGCCCCTTCACGGGGCCCTTTTTTGTGGAGGAAGAGCGGGTGGAAAGAACCCATGTTCGACAAAACGCGGTCAGCGTTTTGGGGCGGGCGGCCCCGCCGCTCGATCCGCCGGCCATCAGGCCAAGGGCGAAAACAGGCCAGAGCCTGTTTTCGCCAATCCCACCCTCGCTGAACCTCGATCTCGCTTTACTGTGCAAAACACGCTCAGTCTTGCGCGGGCGTGCGATCTATTCCTGGTCTGGTTCCAGTCAATCCCGCTCTTTAATCACTGGAAATTTGCACATGATTACCAGCGAGATTCGTCTATACTTACCGTTTATTGTAAAATAAATCATCAGCCTAAGAAGGACATACTGGGGGGTGTGCCTATGTTTTCCAAGATATTTGCTGCACTGATTCTGCTGATTTCTCTGTCTGCGTGCTCGTCGATTATCGAAGGCACAAGTCAGGAAATTCTCGTCAATACCAATCCGGCCGGTGCCAATTGTTCACTGATGCGGGAAGGTGTTTCCATCGCCCGTATCAATCCGACGCCGGGGGCGGCGACGATCAAAAAAACCAAACACGACATAACGATTGAATGCACGAAGAGCGGCTACAGCGATGTTGCTTATCTGAATCATTCGGACGTTGCGGGTGCCACTGTCGGGAACGTGCTCCTCGGCGGCGGCATCGGATGGGCTATCGACAGCGCTTCCGGCGCCGACAACAAATACGAAAGTCCGGTGAACATAACGCTGGTGCCCGAGGTTGCCGCGTCGTCGGCGGATACGGCTTTGCCGCCGGAACCGAAATAGAATCTGACGACGGACGGGCTACATCGATTGCCCGTCCGTCTTCCATTTTCGGCCTGAACGCGGTGCGCAAGCAGCGCAATCCGCCGGTCGTCAGTCCCACCCGGTTTTTGGGAAATCGCAGATCAAGCGGCCACGACGGTCCTGAATGTGAGGGATATCCGGCGCCCGCGAGGCCATCTTTCGCCGTTCACCTCGTCGGATTTCCTCGCCGGGATTTCGTGCGTCCACTCATAGCGCGCGTCGCCGCCCAGGATCAGCAGGAGCGTGGCTCCAGAATCGCTGGGAGTTTGCGTCCCTGCTTTCCGTTCCGGAAAAACCATCTCGCAGGATGAGAGCAGGCTGAACGAGGCAATCCTGGCCGAGAAGCAGGGCAGGTATGTAGCGCCGGGGGGAAGCATGTTGTTCTTTGTACGGCTCATCGTTGGTGCAGTTTATGCGGCTTCGGGGGCGTCAACACTTGCTAATCGGCAAGCGGATGTGAGCGGCATTTTGCCAGAATGTCGTGTTGGAGACGGCCAATTCACGGACTGTCAGGCCAGGGATGAAAACAGGCCAAAGACAGTTTTCACCGATCCCTGTTTGTGCTTTCCAGAGCAAAAAACGCCGCCCGCGGATTGCTCCGTGGACGGCGTATTTCGTAACGGTCAAAGAGCCCGTTACTTCTTCATGTCGAAGCGGTCGGCATTCATCACCTTGACCCAGGCCGCCACGAAGTCCTTCACGAACTTCTCCTTCGCGTCGTCCTGCGCATAGACTTCCGCATAGGCGCGCAGCACCGAGTTCGAGCCGAAGATGAGGTCGATGCGGTTTGCCGTCCACTTCGTCTTGCCGCTCTTGCGGTCGCGCACTTCGTAGTGATCGCCGCTCTTCACCCAGCTATTGTCCATGTCGGTCAGGTTGACGAAGAAGTCGTTCGTCAGCGCGCCTTCCTTGCCGGTGAAGACGCCATGCTTCGTCTGTCCGTGGTTCGTGCCCATGACACGCATGCCGCCGACAAGCACCGTCATTTCCGGTGCGGTGAGGCCCATGAGCTGCGTGCGGTCGAGCATCAGTTCCTCGGCGCTGACGTCATAGTCGGCTTTCAGCCAGTTGCGGTAGCCGTCATGAACGGGCTCCAGCACATCGAAGGAGGCGGCATCCGTCATTTCGTCGGTGGCGTCGCCGCGTCCCGGTGCGAAGGGCACCTCGATATCGAAGCCGGCTTCCTTCGCCGCCTGTTCGACACCGACATTGCCTGCAAGCACGATCATGTCGGCAACGCTTGCGCCCGTCTCTTTCGCGATCGGTTCGAGGGCGCAAAGCACCTTCTGGAGGCGGGCGGGCTCATTGCCTTCCCAGTCCTTCTGGGGAGCAAGCCGGATGCGGGCGCCGTTCGCGCCGCCGCGCATATCGGAGCCGCGATAGGTGCGTGCGCTGTCCCAGGCGGTCGAAACCATTTCCGAAACGGTGAGCCCGCTCTTCGCG
>NZNS01000012.1 GCA_002694985.1 Parvibaculum sp.
CCAGAATCCGAGCAGCACCAGCGCTCGGTCCCGTTGGTGGCGAAGCGCTGCCGCTCCATCGCCCCGGGCATGCGCCGCAGCGATCGCTGCAGCCAACCAGTCATCGAGCTCGACCAGCCGCCGAATCTGGAGCGGCGCGGCTTGCTTGACCTGGCGGGTATCCGGATTTTTTGGTTGATTGGCTCATATCATGATGACGGAACCAACCATCAGCTCAGCGGATTACCTGGTTGATGACGACTCTTCTTCACGGCCCCTGCAAGTTTGCAGCAACGCCCAGGTTCGCATGCCGAGATACGCAGTGAGGCTTCGCGATCAACACACCATGCATTCACAATGTCACTGCAAGGTCCGGCATGTCTCTGCTCAGTCCTTACGGCCTGAGCTAGCCCTATACAGCTGTTGTTTGCTCTCCTCGCTGATCCCCGTCAGGATGCCGCAGGCATTGATCTCCCGACCCTCGTTGCAACTCGCCCTCAGTGAAACGAGTTGTTGCTCAAGCGCTTGCAGAGCAGTTATCTGCGACCGCACATGAGAGATGTGGTCATCGAGCATGGCGTTGACGGCGGTACAGGGCTGGCGAGGGTCGTCCTGATAGCTCTGTAGCTCGCGAATCTCTGTCAGTGACAGGTCCAGAATTCGGCAGCGGCGGATAAAGGCAAGCCACTCGCCATGCTTCTCGGTATAGACACGGTAACCATTCTCCTGCCGTTCTGGCGGCGGCAACAGGCCCTGCTGCTCATAGAAGCGGATCGTCTGCGTGTCGATACCCGCTATCTGGGCTAACTGACCAATGCGCATCAGGCTTACTCCTCAACGGATCATCTGTCCCATTGACCTTATAGTAGCTATATAGTTTTTAATACTAGCAATCTATGTTGGTTAACTGGAGCCGTATCGTGAGTAAAGCCTGTGGTGGCCCATGTAGCTGCGATGCAACGCCTGCAGCGGATACCGATATGCCGGTCTCCTCCGAAGCGTCAGGGGAATGGGTCAGCGTGTATGCTGTGCCGAAGATGGATTGTCCCTCAGAAGAACGGATGATCCGCTTGGCGCTGAACGGCTTTGATGAGATTCGAACGCTGTCCTTCGACTTGTCGAACCGCCGATTGGAGGTCGTGCATGACGGCGAGGCTGAGCCCATTACCGCGAAACTNGCGACCTTGGGGCTAGGCGCCTCTCTTCAGGAAACCGTCATTGCCGACCCAGAGACGATCAAGGCCGCTGAGAGCTCGGCAGTCTCTGCTACGCAGGAGTCAGGCACTCTGCGCGTGTTGCTCGGTATCAATGCGATCATGTTCGTGGTGGAAATGACTGCTGGCCTGATCGCCCAGTCTACCGGCCTGATCGCTGATTCCCTGGATATGTTTGCCGATGCAGCCGTCTATGGCCTGGCTCTCTATGCCGTAGGGCGCAGTGCGAAAATGCAGGTACGTGCCGCGCATCTGGCAGGGGTACTGCAACTGATTTTGGCTATCGGCGTACTCGTCGAGGTGGTGCGACGCTTTGTTTTCGGTAGTGAGCCTGAATCGCTGATGATGATGGCGATCGCCTTCGTCGCGTTGATCGCCAATACCGGTTGCCTGCTGTTGATATCCAAGCACCGCGAAGGCGGCGCGCATATGAAGGCAAGCTGGATATTCTCGGCCAATGATGTGGTGATCAACATGGGCGTCATCGCCGCCGGTGCCTTGGTCGCCTGGACGGGGTCCAGCTACCCTGACCTGATTATCGGTACCATCGTGGGCCTGATCGTCCTCAACGGCGCTCGGCGCATCCTGGCGCTCAAGGGGTGAGGCTGCACGGTACGCAGCTATCGATGCCTGGGACACTTGATCGAAGTGGCTGTACAAGCGCGCTAGGCCTGAACGACAGCATATAGCGCGAAGGCTCGGAGCCAGCAAGGTAGCGTATCTAGGAATCAACCAAGGAANGAAGATGATGGATAGTATCTGGCTGGTACTCGGCCTGGCGCTGTTGCCCGCCTTAGGCAATTTTAGTGGTGGGCTCGCTGCGGAGGCCTCCCGAACTACCGGGCGCCGTCTCAATTACGCCCTTCACGGCGCTGCCGGCCTCGTCATTGCGGTGGTGGCGGTTGAAATCATGCCGCGCGTGCTAGAGAACCTCTCAGCCTGGGTAATCGCCCTCGCTTTCGCACTGGGCGGCATTGCTTACGTAGGTATCGAGAAGCTCGTTGAGAGTCTCCAGAAGCGACAAGGCCAGCAGGGAGAAGGCGGTCAGACGAGTGTCTGGATGATCTATATCGCCGTATCCATCGACCTGTTCAGCGATGGCCTCCTGATCGGGGCGGGGTCGGCGGTCTCACCGTCGGTCGCGATAATCCTGGCGGCGGGTCAGGTTCTCGCCGATGTTCCTGAGGGCTTTGCGACGATCGCCACCATGAAAGATAAAGGAATCCCTCGTAGCAAGCGGATACTGCTCTCTGCTTCCTTCGCGATTCCTGTGCTCTCGGCAGCCGTCTTTGCTTACTTCGTACTCAGGAACCAGCCGGAGGCATTTAAGCTAGCGGCACTGACGTTCACGGCAGGCCTTCTCACGGTCGCTGCCATCGAAGATATGGTCTCCGAGGCTCACGAGAGCGGTGACGATACGCACATCTCACCGCTGGCTTTCATAGGCGGCTTCGTCCTGTTCGTTCTGGTATCAGCGGGCTTGGAAGGGGTGGTATCGCAAAGCTAACGTACTGCTCCCCAACACAGCCACTGTCGTGCTGGCCGAATACGAAGCAGCTCCCAGCTTACGGCGCACCTAGTCGAGTCCAGAAACATTCACTTTGCCACCCTGGCCAGCCGGCCGAATGAATTGACGCAGCTTGATTAAGCGGAGCAAGAAAGCATGAGCCACAGGGTTGATCCTGGATTCGGAGGCGAGAGAGCATTGGGTGATAAGTGCGCGCTACCCTCTAGCCTATACACGGGCGTGCGCTATAAGCCGCTTCTGACAGGGGGGATGGCTCTACTTGCTGGAGGCGCCATGCCGCTTGCCTTTGCCCCTGTGGGCTGGGCATGGCTTGCGGTGATCGCTCTGGCAACATTTTTTGTCCTGACCGCGCAGTCTTCAAGGCGTCAGGCGCTGTGGTCGGCCTACCTCTTTGGCCTTGGCTACTTCGGCGTGGGTGTCTCCTGGGTCTTTATCAGCATTAGCCAGTACGGCAATGGCCCCGTGGTGGCGGTGTTAGTCACGGCGGCCTTTGTCTCGCTGCTCGCCCTCTTTCCATGGGGCGTCGCGTACCTCGTGCGCTGCCTGCGCCCTGAGATGGATGCAATGGCACTCTGGCTAGGGCTACCTGCGGCATGGGTGCTGAGTGAATGGATGCGCACCTGGTTCTTGACCGGCTTTCCCTGGCTCTTCATTGGCTACAGCCAGACCGACACCACACTTGCCACTATCGCTCCCGTCTTTGGCGTGCTTGGCGTGAGTTTACTGGTGGCACTTCTCGCTGGCGGGCTTGCCTGGGTTGTCCAGGGGCCAAGCCTGCGCCGTGCTGCGGTAGTCGGTGCCGTGTTAGTCGCTACCCTCGCCGGCTTGCAACTGCTGGATCGTGAATGGACGCAGCCAGCCGCTGACCCGATCGATGTCGTCCTCTTGCAAGGAAACATCGCGCAAGACAAGAAATGGGACCCGAGATACCGGGACATCACACTTGAGCGCTATCAGGCGCTTACCGCGCAGCATCTCGGAGCCGATATCGTGATCTGGCCAGAAGCGGCAATCCCGATGTGGCATGACCAGGCCAAAGCATATCTTGCTGAGCTTGAGGCGTTAGCCGATCAGGCAGGCACATCGTTAATGATTGGCGTCCCGGTACGCGAGGCGGAGGGCCGTACCTACAACGCCGTGGTAAGCCTCTCCGATCCCTCAGGCTTCTACTACAAACGCCACCTGGTGCCCTTCGGTGAATATGTTCCGTTTCGGGATCTTTTGGGGTCGGCCCTCGACGTGCTCGGGGCGCCCATGTCCGACTTCACACCGGGACGGGAAGCGCACGTCCTGAATGCAGCAGGGGTGCCCGTAGGGGCACTCATCTGCTACGAGGCGGTCTTTGGTGCCGAAGTCACTGAGCTTCTGCCCGAAGCGCAGTTACTGGTGAATGTCAGCAACGATGCCTGGTTCGGCAGCTCGCTCGGCCCCCTCCAGCATTTCCAGATGGCACGCATGCGTGCCATCGAAACCGGACGTGACCTTCTTCGAGCCACGAACACCGGTATCACAGCAGCCATCAATCATGAGGGCAAAGTGCTCAAGCGTGCTCCGCAGTTCGAAGTGGCCACCCTCAGCGCCGAAGTGACACCGCGAACTGGCGCGCCCCCTTATGTGCGCTGGCGGGATTGGCCTGTCCTTGGCCTGACCGCACTCGGACTCGGCCTGCTCCTGCTCCGTCGAATTCGTCGGCATCATCGGTTGGGTACATGACGCTTGTTATTTAGCAGCGAGCAAATTCTAGATTGGGTCAGGAGGAAGGGGATATGTCTACTTATGGCAGTCGGCTCGCAGAGAAAGCCCACGAGCCGGGAAAGGCGATGCGCTGGCTGTGGCTCTCGCTCCTGTTACTGTTTGTCGATCAGGCGAGCAAGTACCTTGCCAGCACCATGCTAGCGCATGGTGAAAGCGTGCCTGCCGCACCCTTCTTCAATTGGGTCCACCGCCACAATACGGGGGCGGCCTTCAGCTTTCTCGCGGATGTCGGCGGTTGGCAGCAGCCGCTTTTCATCGGACTGGCCCTGGTTATCTCGATATTACTGGTGTACTGGCTTTGGCGTTCACCACGCGTACTGAGTTATCGGCTCGCCCTCAGTGCGATCCTCGGCGGCGCGTTGGGCAATGTCGCAGATCGCTTGCGGTTAGGCTACGTAGAGGATTTTCTCGATTTTCACTATGCCCAGTGGCACTGGCCATCGTTCAACCTAGCGGACGTATGGATCTTCCTCGGTGTCGCCCTCTTTATTTGGGCGGAAATACGACATCAACCAGGCAGCCGCCGCCGCTGAATCGCCTAGCGTCTTCGCTATCGCATGCTTGACTTCCGGAATAGGCGCGTCCTGGGCCTTGATAAGGCGGCACGCCTTCATGAGCCAGCTGTACGTTCCTGATGCACGACTGCTGCCAAGGGCTCTGCTGCATCCTAACCAATCTGGAAGAGCGCACCCTGCTGGACCTGCTACCCGGTCGTCAGCAAGAGAGGGTGACAAGACGCCTCATGAGCATGGCCAACCGCCACCAGGTCGAGATCGTCAGCATGGACATGTGGAAGCCCTACCGCCGCGCCTTCCAGACGGTGCTGCCACAGGCCCGTATCGTGGTCGATAAGTTCCACGTCGTGCGCATGGCCAACGAGGCCTTAGAGAAGATCCGCAAAGGCCTAAGGAAGGAGTTGAAGCCCAATCAGCGCCGGACCCTCAAAGGTGACCGGAAAATCCTGCTGAAGCGCGCTCACGACGTTTCAGACCGCGAACGGCTCATCATGGAGACCTGGACAGGAGCATTCCCCCCAGCTCTTGGCGGCTTACGAGCACAAGGAGCGCTTCTACCATATCTGGGACTGTACCAATCGGCGTGGTGCCGAACAGGCTCTCGCCACCTGGATTGACAACATCCCTCAGGGGCAGAAGGAGGTTTGGAAGGATCTCGTCAGCGCCGTCAGTGGCTGGCGTGAAGAGATGCTGACCTACTTTGAGACCGACATCCCGATCACCAACGCTTTCACGTAGTCGATAAACCGCCTAGCCAAGGACAAAAACCGTGATGGCCGGGGCTATTCGTTCGAGGTAATGCGAGCCCGGATGCTCTATACCACCAAGCACAAGAAGAAGGCGCCACAAGTCAAGGAATCCCCGTTTCTGGGCAGAGCCACCATGACCTACAACATGGGACTCCCCGAGCCTGAGAAGAACTTCGGTGTCGATCTATCAACCTTCTGGAAGGACTAAGGGTTGGATGGGGCTGGAAGGCCCATCAACCACTTAATCCGGATACCCCTTTTTTCTTCTTGGCAGGCGCCTTCTTGGCGGCAGGCTTCTTCTCGCCGCCTTCATCCTTCTTGGCGTCTTTCTTGGCGTCATCTTTTTTCGCGGCGGCTTTCTTCGGCGCAGCCTTTTTCTTGGCCGGCTTCTCGTCGCCGTGATCATGATCGTGGTCGTGGTCGTGGTCGTGCTCATCCGCATCAGGATCGGTGAAGAGCTCGTCGCGGCTCACCACCTTGTCCGTCACATCCGCCAGTTCGGCGATGAAGTCGACAACCTTGTCTTCGAAGATCGGCGCACGCAGTTCCTGCACAGCCTGCGGGTTCTGCTGGAAGTATTGATAAAGCTGCCGCTCCTGACCGGGGAACTGACGGGCGCGTTCAGCAAGCGCCTGGTTCAGTTCCTGCTCGGTGACAGTGATGCTGTTCTTCTCACCGACTTCCGCGAGGAGAAGACCGAGGCGAACGCGGCGCTCGGCGATCTTGCGATATTCGGCACGGACTTCCTCTTCCGGCTCGTCGAGATCGGCAGCGGTCTTGTTCTGCTGCTGCAGCTCACGCTCGAACTGCTGCCAAATCTGGTTGAATTCCTGTTCGACCATGGTGGGCGGCAGCTCGAAATCGTGCAATTCGTCGAGCTTGTCGAGCATGGCGCGCTTCATGTGCTGGCGCGACATGCGGTCATATTCGCCCTTCATCTGCTCGGCGAGCGCTTCGCGCAGTTTCTCGAGGCTTTCGAGGCCAAAACGCTTGGCGAGTTCGTCGTTGAGCTCCAGTTCCGCAGGTGCCTTCACTTCCTTGACCTTGACGTCGAAGACGGCATCCTTGCCTGCAAGCTGTTCGGCGCCGTACTCCTCGGGGAAGGTTACCTTCACTTCGATTTCATCGCCGGCCTTGGCGCCGACAAGCTGTTCCTCGAAGCCGGGGATGAAGCGGCCTGAGCCGATTTCGAGATTGGCATCCTCGGCGGAACCACCTTCAAACGCCTCGCCGTCGATCTTGCCGACGAAATCGAGGGTCAGCAGATCGCCCTCTTCCGCCTTGGCGCCTTCTTCGCGCGGTTCGAAATTCTTCTGGTTCTCGGCGAGACGTTTCAGCGACTCGTCCACGTCCTCGTCCTTCACCTCAGCCGTGAGGCGTTCGAGTGACATCTTTGAAAAATCAGTTAAGTCGAAGGCCGGGATGACCTCGAAGCTCATCTTGTAGGTGAGGTCCGACTTGCCGTCGATCACGTCCTGGATTTCGCCTTCGAGGTCGATTGCAGGCTGGAAGGCGGGGCGAAGAGATTCCTCCTCGATCGCCTTCTGGCTGGTCTCGCCAACGGTTTCCTGAATGACTTCGCTCATGACCTGTTTGCCGAAGGTCTTGCGAAGATGGCTGAGCGGAACCTTGCCGGGGCGGAAGCCCTTGAGGCGCACCTGGCCCTTCATCTCTTCGAGCTTGGCGCCGAGCTTCGATTCCAGTTCCTGAGCAGGAACCTGAACCTTCAATTCGCGCTTCAATCCGTCCGCGTTCGTTACCGTGACCTGCATTATCCAATCCGTTCTTTTTCGGCCATTCCGTCAGCCGGGCTTCCGGCGTGGTGCGGGCGGAGGGACTCGAACCCCCACGCCTTGCGGCACTGGAACCTAAATCCAGCGCGTCTACCAATTCCGCCACGCCCGCAAAAGGTCTCTGGCGTAGCCCAAGCGAGCCGGCCTGTCCCTGAATTGGCGCACTCTATATCAAGGGCATAAGGCGATTGCCAGCAAAAGCCGCGGAAAGCAGGCAATCCTCAGATGTGGTCCAGAAGATCGCGGAGAACCGCGGGAAGCATTTCCGGCAAATCCTCGGAAATGAGGCCGGGACCGAAGCAATCTCCCGCCTCTCCGTGGAGCCAGACGGCGGCGCAGGCTGACTCGAAGGGGAGCATTCCCTGAGCCAAAAGACCAAGCACAATGCCCGCCAATACGTCGCCGGACCCTGCTGTTGCCAGTTCCGGCCCGGCATTGCGGGCAATGGCCGCGCGGCCATCGGGGGCGGCGACGACCGTATCCGCCCCCTTGAGAATCACGATGGCAGCAGCCTCGGCGGCGGCGAGGCGGGCGCGTTCGAGCTTGTCCGCCTCCCCTGCTGCGATTTCGGGGAAAAGGCGGGCGAATTCACCCTCATGCGGGGTCATGACGACGGGGCCCGCGAAAAAACCCTTGATGGCGACAAAGAGGTCGCGCGGGATCTCCGCAAAAGAGGTCAGCGCGTCGGCGTCGAGCACCATCGCGGCTCCCGAAAGGAGAGCGGCGAGGACATTATCGCGCGTTTCCCAGCCGATGCCCGCACCTGGACCTATGAGGAGCGCGTTCTTGCGCTTGTCCTCAAGGATCGCCGTCAGCGCATCCGCTCCCTCGAAAGGCATCAGCATGATCGAAGTGAGATGCGCGGCATTGACCGGCATGGCAGAGGGTGGCGAAGCGATAGTGACGAGCCCGGCGCCTGCCCGCAACGCGCCGCGGGCGGCAAGGCGAGCGGCCCCTGTATGCGAGGCATCGCCCGACACAACGACGGCATGGCCGCGTGTATATTTATGGCTGTCGAGGCGCGGACGCGGGAAGACCGATGCCCAGAGCGGTGGCGCATTGACGAAAGTGCGCGGCCCGATCTCTGCCAGTACATCGGACTTTATGCCGATATCGGCTACGGCAAGTTCACCGCAGTGAAGACGGCCCGGCAGCAGCAGGTGGCCGGGTTTCGGGCGGAAGAAGGTGACGGTGAGGGCGGCGGCAAAGGCCGCGCCGCGCACCTGCCCCGTGTTTCCATCAATGCCGGTCGGTATGTCCACCGCGATGACGGGCGTTCCTGCCTCGCCTATCCGGCGGATGGCGTCGGCGGCGGAACCATCTACATCGCGAGCGAGCCCGGCGCCGAAGATCGCATCGACGATGAGCGAAGCGCCCTTCCCTGCATCGGCGGCCAGCGGATGAACGGCACCCGGCCAGCGGTCTGCTGCGGCGGCTGCATCGCCCTTGAGCTTCTCTCGCGGCCCCATCAAAAAGAGCGTGACGGGCCAGCCCCGTTCGGCCAGAAGGCGGGCGACGACAAATCCGTCGCCACCATTGTTGCCCGGCCCGCAAAGTACGGAAACCGGCCCCTGCGGGAAACGCGCGACGATGGCATCCGCCACCGCGCGGCCTGCATTCTCCATAAGGGTGAGGCCCGTCGTGCCCCACTTGATAGTGAGCGCGTCGGCGCGCCCCATCTCTTGGACGGTGAGAAGTTCAATAGAATCGGTCGCGTCTGTCATGGCAGCACTATAGCCATGCGATTGCGGCAGGTAATTGGCGAATTGCCCACCACGCGCTTAGTTCACCTTCGTTTCCGCCTCGCGGCCCTGCTCTACCAGTGTGAGCGTGTCACCCTTCGTCTCGAAAACGGTGACCGAACAATTGTCCGGGCGGAAGGTGATGAGGCGTTTGTCCTCCGTCGCGGCACCTGCCGCGACGTTGATCGCGATGAAATGCGAGAAGATGACGGTGTCTTGCGAAAGGCCGGTCAGCGCATCGACCACGGACTGCCGCCACCGCGCAAGGTCGACCTTGCCCCCGCCTGTATTTTCCTGCGTGAGAGCCTCCGCCCATGTTCCCGACATGATCCGGCGCAGCCAAGCTCCCCGCGCATCAAGCGCCTCGACGGGCGACGGAATTTCAGCCACCCGTGTTTCGATGACGGGCTCGCAATCCCATGCCTTCGACAACGGCACCGATGTTTCCCGGCAGCGGCGGAGCGGCGAGGAAAGTACTGGCAGCTTCTTTCCAACCCGCTTTTCGATTTCCCGGGCGACGGCTTCTGCCTGCTCCCGGCCCTTTTCGGAAAGTCCGGGGTCGGTGTCGGCGTCCCAGCCAGCAGCAGCCTCGCCGTGGCGGATCATGTAGATGGTGGGCATGGATTTTCTCCCCGAAGCAGAATGTCTCGATGACTGTTTGTCGGCGAGGAGACACGTATTTGCAAGGCGGATGGTCTGGTTCCTGATCCGCACCATCAAGGGCTTCATGCTCGCCATTGACAGCAAGCCGGTCCCCGAGCCGGAAACCTGGCTCTGGTAGCAAATCAAAAAAAGCCGCTCCAGAGAGCGGCCTTTTTCGTATCGGCTAGAATCTGTAGCCGATGCGCATGCCGACATTTGTCAGGCCGTCATTCGCACTGCAGAGCCATGCGTTCGATATATGCTCGATGCTGGCCATCACCGAGAGCGCCGACGTGATGCGGTAGCCAATCGAGCCGGACTCATGAAAGTTGAACCGGCAGCCATACTGGTTTTCACCCTCGACGGAGCCGTGGACACGGCCATCGTGCCAAGCGCCGCCGACGCTGCCGTCAATAAAGAACTTCGTTCCCAGATCTATGGTCCAGCCGAGATCCATATAGACGATGCTGGTGCCTCCATTCCCGCTCATCGTTCCGCCAAAGCGCGGGCGCGGCGAAAACATCCATGAGAGAAAATCGGGGCTATCGAAAAGAATTTCGCCATTTATGTCTGCATTTTCGGGCTCGTGCGCAGGACCAAACTGGTCATGGGCATAGACGCCACCCCGAATCTCGTTGACGAATGCTCCGGCCGGAGCGGCGAAGGAAACAGTAGCGAGAGATGCAGCCACCATCCCGGCGGCGGCATGCCGCCCAAACTCCAAAAGCTTCACTGAAGACCCCTAATTTTTCCGCTGGCAGACGATTATTGTGCTGCTTCGATCCTACCACGAAGGCTGGGTAGCAGCCCAGGACTCGTCAACCGGCTTCGCTTTTTGATTAACTTGGCATGAGCCCAATGGCGCGCGCCGTCCGCCAAATGCGGACGGAGACAACAACGCCGATGGTCACGCAAAGTTCCGAAAAATTATTCGGGGGTGAAGATGTTAACGGAACCGTCGGCCGCCGCAGCGACCGTGCCCGTCCGCCCAAGCTGATCCCGCTCTACCATGTCGGCAAGCGTCGCCGGGTCGTTCGGGGTGTGCGCGACAAAGCGGGCGTCATTGTCCATCAGACGCCCAAACACGATAGCAAACTCCGCGCCGTCGCGGCCGTGGATGACGGTATATGTCTCGATCTTCGCCTTTCCGTTCGGCTTCTCCTCGACCTTCGGGTGTTTTTCCGCATCGATCTCGGCCTGATAGGTAGCGGGGTTTTCACGCTCCCATTTGCCTTCGCGCGGCGTGGTCGAATAGAGACCAAGGCCGTGCTTCGTCACGTACCAGCCGTTCGCCGTGCAAAGACCTTTCGTGCCCGGCTTCGCACGGAGCTTGTCCATCATGGTGGCGATGGAATGCATGACATAGTTGTTGCCTGCTCCACCGAAGTAAGGGAGGCCGCCTGTAACGGTAAGCGAACGCGGATCATCCGCCGCGATGCCGAGTTCCTCGCGACCGATCTGCACAGCCGATGGGAAGCAGGAATAGAGATCGAAATAATCGATCTCACCGATGTTCCAGCCGGACATGGCGAAGGCTTTCTTGCCCATCATGCGAATGGCAGGCGAGGAGTGATAGTTCACGCGCTCGGTCGGATACCACAGGTCGTTCGCATCGGCACAACCATGCAGGAAGACCCACTTTTCCTGTGGCACGCCAAGCTCTCGCGCCTTCGCCGCCGACATCATGACCACAGCTGCGGCCTGATCGACCTGCATGATGGCATTCATGAACTTCGTATAG
Source organism: Parvibaculum sp. (assembly GCA_002694985.1). Taxonomy (GTDB): domain Bacteria; phylum Pseudomonadota; class Alphaproteobacteria; order Parvibaculales; family Parvibaculaceae; genus Parvibaculum. The sequence goes on from NZNS01000012.1 coordinate 11,659, forward strand.
GGGAAGCCGATATAGCGGTTGTCGTCGGTCGGCGTCGCGATCTCTTCCGCCGTGCGCTCAATAGGAAACCAGGCTTGCGGATGCTTCGCGGCCACTTGTGTGAAAGGCGCCATGAGTTTGCCGATGGCAAGCTGGTGATCCCTCACATTGCGGCCCGCTGCCCCGCGGATCGCATTTTCGAACATCGGGTAGATGTTGATCGGATGTTGCAGCTTGTGACGTTTCTCCGTTTCGGTGACGCCTGCCTTTTCGACGCCGATGTCGATGCGCTCGCCGCCGGGGTTTTCGTCATGCCAAGGCAGCACCTTGCCCTGCCCCAATGCCCGCATCATCGTGCCGAAGCATTCCGCACCCGCGACAAGGGCTATGTCGGTGTCGCCATTGGCGATGAGTTCGGCGGTGTAGTTCACGAGCATCTGGGGCGTGTTGCCGCCGGTCGGTCCGTAGCAGGTCTTGGCCGGATTTGCGCCCAACAGGTTTGCCAGCGTTTTCGGCGCGTTCGGATAGCGGCCGAACGGGGGCCGGGCGGAATCCGGGCTGTCGATGATGAAGCGGACGGTCGTGACATTATCGACCACCGACCAGAGCTTCTTGCCGAGGCCTGTATCGATGGCGGCGGCTTCGGCCGCATCCGCCATCAGATGCATGGGCGACTTCGCCTTCTCGACATCCTTTTCCTTTTGGACAAGCTGGCCGCACCCAACCAGCACGGGCATGCGATCGTCGATCTTGGCGTCGGACATCGAGAGTCTCCCTTTGCGCATCTCTTCGGGCGCTTTTAGTTCGTGGCGCTAACCAGTTTGGCCCGAGAATAACCGGTAAGTACCCCTTGTCCAGCACCAGATCGCGAGGCGCGCCGCCGCTGCGTCAGCGGGAGCTAGCCGCCATGCTTCTCACGATAGGCGAAGGCGGAGAGAAGGAAACGCGCGCCAAAAATAAGCGCATTTGCATCGACCGCATGGCCGAGACCGGGAATGGGCAGCCCCTGACAGGCGACCCCCGCTTCGGTAAGCGCCTTTACCGACGCCATCATACCGTAAAGCGGCGCGAGCTGATCCTGCTCGCCGTGAACGAGCATGACCGGGGGCTTGGAGACGATCTCATCTTTCAGCTTGTCCATGCCGACAAGCCCGCCCGAATAGCCAAGGACGGCAGCCGGAGTAACTGTGCGACGGAGACCGAGATGCAATGCCATCACCGCACCCTGACTGAAGCCGACAAGGGCGAGACGTGAGGCATCGAGTCCTTCCCGGGTAAGTTCGGCGTTGATGAAGTCATGTACCTGCGGGGCAACGGCGACAGCATCGTCATAGAGGTGCAGATCGCCCGGCGGATGCTTGCCAACCCACTGGAAGCCGCCATCCTTCGTGGCCTCTGGCCCGTCCGGCGCGACGAAGGCGACATTCTCCATGGAGGACTGCCAGTAATCCGCGAAGGACATGATATCCACGCCGGACGAACCGTAGCCATGCAGGAAGACGACAAGCCATTCAGCCTTGCCGGAGGTTGCGGGACGGCGGAGCGCGGAGAGTGTCACGTAGTTTGCCCTTTCGCATACGCCTTCAGCCGCGCACTGGCTTCATTGAGGATCGCGTCCTGCTTGCAGAAGCAGAAGCGCGCGAGGTGGCGCGGTGCATCGGACGATGAGTAGAAGGCGGAGAGCGGGATCGCTGCGACCTTCGCCTTTACTGTGATCTCGCGGCAAAATTCCTCGTCCGTGCCGTTGAAACCCTTCTTGTTTTTAAGGAGGGGCCGGAAATCGGCGCTGATGAAGTATGTGCCGTCGGCGGGCAGCACGTCGAAGCCCGCCTCTTTCAGCCCTTTCGCCAGACGATCGCGCTTCGCTTCGAGTGATGAAGCGAGGCTCGCGAAATAATCATCGTTCTTGCCGAGACCGTAAGCGACGGCGGCTTGCAGAGCCGGCGCAGTGGTGAAGGTGACGAACTGGTGCGTCTTCGCGACGACCTCCATCAGATGTGCCGGGCCCGTCACATAACCGACCTTCCAGCCGGTGAGCGAGAAGGTCTTGCCCGCCGAACCGATGCGCAGGCAGCGCTCGGCCATGCCGGGCAGCGTCATCAGAGGCACATGCTTGTGACCCGAGAAGACCAGATGTTCGTAGACCTCATCGCAGACGGCATAGGCGTCGTGACGCTCGATCAACGCGGCCAGCGTTTCTAGTTCGGCGCGGGTAAAAACCTTGCCGATGGGGTTCATCGGTGTGTTGAGGACGATGAGCTTGGTGCGGTCCGAGAAGGCTGCTTCGAGCTTCTCATGCGGCAACGACCAGTGCGGTGGATCAAGCGGTACGGCGACGACTTTCGCGCCCGCTGCCTCGATAATCGGTCTGTAGCAGTCATAGGCGGGTTCGAGGATAATGGCCTCGTCGCCGGGATTGAGGAGTGCCATCAGGCAATCGGTGAGCGCCTCAGTCGCGCCGGAGGTGACCATGACCTGCTGTTGCCAGTCGACATCGAGCGCATAGAAGCGCTTGTTGACGGCGGCGACGGACTGGCGGAGCGCGGGCGTGCCCATCATGGGAGGATACTGGTTCGGTCCATCCATGATGGCCTTGGCGGCGGCAGCGCGAACGTCATCCGGCCCCTCATCATCCGGGAAGCCCTGGCCGAGGTTGATTGCGCCGTGTTCGGCGGCGAGCGCGGACATGACGGTAAAGATGGTCGTGCCGAGACTGGAATAAACGCTGTTTGCCGGCCGCATGAAGAACGCCCTCGCCTTTTCCACAGAATTCAGTGCCGGCCGTTGTCGCGGGCACGGTGGAGACTGTCAATCTCCGCTCAAATGGCTTCGCCGCACCCAAACGGCTGCAGCTCGAAAGGTTTTGGCTAGATATGTGCCTCTAAGTTGTCCATTCTGCTCATATTGTAGGCATTCATGCTGCTCAAATTGATGGCACCCAGCCACACACAAAGCCGTAAGCAGCTGAAATATAAAGGTTTTTCAACTCACTCATGGTTGGCACGAGCCGTGCTATCCACCTAACACGTGGACGCGGGCGGCGAGCCCCGGGATTAGGGAAGTCAGGAATGAAAAAGATCGAGGCCATCATCAAGCCGTTCAAGCTCGACGAGGTGAAAGAGGCTCTGCAGGAAGTGGGTCTCCAGGGCATCACCGTAACCGAGGCGAAAGGCTTTGGCCGTCAGAAGGGTCACACAGAGCTTTATCGCGGCGCAGAATATGTCGTCGATTTCCTGCCGAAAGTGAAGATCGAGGTCGTGCTGAGCGACGAGATGGTCGCCAAGGCTGTGGAAGCCATCCAGCAAGCCGCGCGCACTGGCCGCATCGGGGATGGCAAGATTTTCATCTCCAATATCGAAGACTCGATCCGTATCCGCACAGGAGAAACAGGATCGGAGGCTATCTAGGGGGCATAGTCGACGACCATCAAGCACACAACAACCACCGGGCCCGGCGCGCGGCTTTGAGATCGCCGCGCGGCGCCTGACGGCACAGGCTCCACCGAACCATCACGCAGGGCGAAAGCCCCGTCCGAACGAACCCCTTAAGGACAACAGGGAAAAGAGGATCAAATGGCTGGCAAATCTATTCAGGACATCATCAAGGAGAAGGACGTCAAGTACGTTGACCTGCGCTTCACCGACCCGCGCGGCAAGATGCAGCATGTCACTTTCGATATCGGTTTCTGCGACGACGACTTCTTCGCCGAAGGCACCATGTTCGACGGTTCGTCCATCGCCGGCTGGAAGGCGATCAATGAATCCGACATGGTTCTCATGCCCGATGCCGCAACGGCCACGATCGATCCATTCTACGCGCAGACGACCCTTGCCGTATTCTGTGACATCGTCGAACCCTCCACCGGCGAACTCTACAGCCGCGACCCGCGCGGCACGGCAAAGCTCGCCGAAGCCTATCTAAAGTCCACCGGCATCGGCGACACGGTGGTCTTCGGCCCGGAAGCCGAATTCTTCGTCTTCGACGATGTAAGGTTCTCCACCTCGCCCTACAAGACTGGTTTCGAGGTCGACTCCGTTGAACTGCCGTCCAATTCCGATACGAGCTACGAGACGGGCAATCTCGGCCACCGTCCGCGCACGAAGGGTGGCTACTTCCCGGCCAACCCGATCGACAGCTGCCAGGACCTCCGCGGTGAAATGCTGACGGTCATGGAAGAAATGGGCGTGAAGATCGAGAAGCATCATCACGAAGTGGCCGCAGCGCAGCACGAACTCGGAACGAAGTTCCAGACGCTGACAACCGCCGCCGACCACATGCAGATCTATAAGTATGTGATCCACAATGTGGCGCATGCGTTCGGTAAGTCGGCCACCTTCATGCCGAAGCCCGTCTTCGGCGACAACGGCTCGGGCATGCATTGCCATCAATCGATCTGGAAGGACGGCAAGCCGCTCTTCGCCGGCAACAAGTATGCCGACCTCAGCCAGGAATGCCTCTGGTATATCGGCGGCATCCTGAAGCACGCCAGGGCGCTCAACGCTTTCACCAACCCGTCGACGAACAGCTACAAGCGCCTCGTCCCGGGCTATGAAGCGCCGGTGCTTCTCGCCTATTCGGCGCGCAACCGTTCGGCCTCCTGCCGTATCCCGCACGGCACCTCGCCGAAGTCGAAGCGCATCGAGATCCGCTTCCCCGACCCGACGGCGAACCCCTATCTCGCCTTCGCGGCTATGTTGATGGCCGGCCTTGACGGCATCGAGAACAAGATCGATCCGGGCGGTCCGATGGACAAGAACCTGTACGACCTGCCGCCGGAAGAGCTGAAGGAGATCCCGACGGTTTCGGGTTCGCTCCGCGAAGCGCTGATCGCAGTCGATCAGGACCGCGCCTTCCTGACGAAGGGCGGCGTGTTCACCGACGACCAGCTCGATGGCTATCTCGAACTGAAGTGGGAAGAGTGCATGCGTTATGAAATGACGCCGCACCCTGTCGAATACGACATGTACTACTCGGTCTGATTTTTCAGACTTCGAGGGGAGCGGAAGGGCTGGAACGCAAGTTCCAGCCCTTTTGTCATAAGTGGCCGATCAAGCGGCACCCAGGAAAAAACGAGTGCCGCAAATATCAACAGCATTGCCGGTGACGGGAAGGCCGAGCTTTTTCGCCTCGCCTAGCGCGACATTAAGATCGGCCATTGCAAGATCAAGACCGACGATGCCTGTTCCGTTCGCGTCCACCGGCTCGACGAAGCGGATATGCCCGCGGGCCAGGCGAAGCTCCGGTCCATAAGCCCCCTCCTCCACCTGGAAGATGAGCATGTAGCCTGCACCACCGCCATGGCGATGAAGATAGCGGCGCGCTCAGGCGTCACCCTTCACCGGCTGCACCACTTCGAGAAATTCCCCGCCCACGGGCATGACTGCATTGACGAGCCCGAAGATACCACCTCAGGATCATTGAACGCAGTCTTCAGCCCAAGGACTTTTTCAAGCTGCCCGACAACCAGATCAAGCTCATGCGCGATAAGCGCAACCTGACGAAGCCACATCTTCTCTCTCCCTTTTTTATGACGGGAGATTGGCTGTGACAAAACGGGCGTCAAGCTATGCCTCCCGTCCGGGGAGCGATGCTATTTCATCAGTCTACTGAATTATATAATTGGTCAACACTGCTGACTCACAAGAGTTACGGAAAACCCTATATCAGTTGACCTTCTCGCCATTTCGGGCGTAGCATTTTCTCATGTCTAACGAAGGAGGAGGTTTCGAAGATGACTCCACCGACGCAATTCGCTTCTCGACATTGAGAGACGACGAGACACATGACCAAGTCCTGACGCTGTTCTCACGCGTGACCGGTCAGCAAATCTTATAGGCCAAGGGAAAAGCGCGAAGAAACACTGACGCCAGTGTCACGATAATTGAGCGCGCAGGCAAAAGGGCATGAAAACAAGCCCGGCTCATCAGTGCGGGCGAGTGCGAACAGCACATCCAATAGCAACCCCGCCAGGAACGCCCGACAGGAAAACCGGGGCTTCCGAATGAGCGGGGTTGCGCCCATAGAAACACCCCTTCATTCACCCCCCCCCCGGAAAGAAACCCGAAAATATGCGTCGAGAAGCGCGCATGAGCTTTTGCGTGCGCGTATGTCGTCCGACGAGAGTGAATTCATGCCCGCGAGCAGCCCGAGCCTATTCGTCATTACCGGTGGTCCCGGCGCCGGTAAAACCGCGTTGATCGATGCTCTTGCCGTAAAGGGCTTCGCTGTCGTGCCCGAAGCTGGGCGGCAGATCATTCGCGAACAGAAATCTACGGACGAGACAGCAACGCATGATGGCGACCGCCTCGCCTATCGCCGTTTGATGTTCGAGCGCGAGATGGAAAGCTACGCAAAGATGGCCGCCGCGGCCGGGCCGGTCTTTTTCGACCGGGGGCTGCCAGACCTGATCGGCTATAGCTACCTCATCGGCGCAGCAGTTCCAGCATGGCTCGATCAGGCGGTGCGCCGATGCCGCTATAACAAGACCATTTTCATCGCACCGCCCTGGCCGGAAATCTATGGCACCGACGATGAACGGAAACAGGGTTTCGCCGAGGCTGTCGCGACGCATGATGCAATGTGCGTCGCCTATGAGGAAGCCGGTTACAGGCTCTGCGAACTTCCGCTTTCAACTGTGGCAGACCGTATACGCTTCGTCCTCGATCACATTCAGGCTGGTGGAACATCCATCGCCCAGTCCGGCAATACGCCCGGTTCGATATCGAAGACAAGCGGCCCCAGCGCATAGACCATCACAACAATCAGCATCACGAATGTGACGTTCAGCCACCAGCCTGCCTTGGCCATTTCGGGCAAGGATATCCGGCCACTTCCGAACACGATGGCGTTGGGCGGGGTGCCGACCGGCAACATGAAAGCGCAATTGGCTGCCATAGCGGCGGGAACAAGAAGCAGAAGCGGATGCTCACCGATCGAGATTGCAACGGCGGCAATGACGGGCAGGAAAGTTGCGGCTGTCGCCGTGTTGCTTGTGAGCTCGGTCAGCATCAGGATCAGTGCGCAGATGAGCGCAACGAGCGCCAGGACAGGGATCGCTTCCGCACCCGAGAAGAAGGTGCCTATCCACTCCGCGACACCCTGCTTCTCGATCATGCTGGCGAGGCTGAGACCGCCGCCGAACAACAAAAAGACATCCCAGGGTGCCCGCTTGGCGGTCTCCCAATTCATCAGGAACTCACCTTTGCGGAGATTGACTGGCGTGAGGAACAGGAGGAGACCGCCCAGCAGTGCGATTCCCGCGTCTGAGATGAAGGGAAGATATTCAGCAAGAAACGGCTGCGTCACCCAACCGAGCGCTGTCAGCGCGAAAATGGCGGCAACCTTCGTTTCCGAAACAGAAAGAGGCCCGAGCTTTCCACGCTCACGTGCAATCGCTTCGGCTGCCCCGGCTATTTCCATGCCCTTCAGACGGAAGATCACGCGCGTCATCAGAAACCACGCGAGCGGGACGCCGACAATCACGACGGGCACACCAATGAGCATCCATTCGCCGAAGCCGATGCGGACATCGTAGGTCTGGCTCAGGAATGCGGCGAGCAGCGCATTAGGAGGTGTGCCAATCAATGTCCCCAGACCGCCAATAGTGGCGCTGTAGGCTACGGCAAGAAGTAGAACAAGCGTGAAGGTCGCAGCATGTTCCTTGTCTTCGCTCGATTGCGCCTGCGCTTCGAGCAGCGAGGTGACGGAGAGAGCAATGGGCAACATCATCAGCGCCGTCGCGGTGTTGCTTACCCACATGCTGAGAAAGGCGGCCGCCAACATGAAGCCGCCAACGATACGCGAGGGCTGCGTACCCATCATCCCGACGAGGCCAAGAGCAATACGTCTGTGCAGATTCCACCGCTCCATCGCCAGCGCGAGCAGAAACCCGCCGAAGAAAAGATAGATGATCGGGTGCGCGTAAGGCGCGGCGGCGGCGCGAATATCCACGACGCCAAGGAGTGGAAAAAGCACCATAGGCAGAAGCGAGGTCGCGGGAATGGGGATCGGCTCGCATATCCACCAGACGGCCATGAGCCCGGCGACCCCGGCTGTTCGCCAGCCCAGTTCACTCAAGCCCTCCGGCGCCGGAAGAAGAAAAGTGAGCAAAAGAAGCAGCGGTCCCGCAATCCAACCCGCGACCTGACGGCGGCCGAAGCCGATGCTGTGTCCTTCAACGCGATCCATAAGCTGTCAGCCTCACCGTTGCATGGCCGCTGCGGTGCGGGCTTCGTTTTTTGCGTAGTTGCGGAAAGCAGAGAAGACGCCCATTTTCGGGTCCGGGTTCTTGCCCTCGCCCATCCGCAAAAGCTGAAGACAGAACCAGCCCTGCTGTCCCCATCCATTCAGGGCCTTTATGAGATTGAACCGGCTATGCGGCCCGAGAAGCCCCGGCCCAAGGCGAAGCGTCTTTTCATAGGCAGGCGTTTCCTTCGCCGCACCGGAAAGGAGTTTCGATGGAATCTCGGGGTCAACACACATTGGACGCGCAATGCCGACGACATCCATGGTAGCGCTGGCAAGCGCCGCATTCATGCCTCCCACCGTGCGGAAGCCGCCCGTGACCATGAGCGGCATTTTCACCGCTGCGCGGATGTCTTTCGCATATTCGAGAAAATAGGCCTCACGCGCGATGGTGCTCTCGCGCCGAACTTCCGACTTTTCCGGGTGAAGGGTCATGTCATCCAACCCAACCAGGCGCGGCTGCTCATATGTGCCGCCCGAAATTTCGAGAAGATCAAGATTCTCGGCATCAAGCCATGTGGCGACGCGGATCGCATCTTGATGATTGAAACCGCCACGCTGGAAATCGGCTGAGTTGAGTTTTACTGAAACGGGGAAATCGTCGCCCACGGCGCGGCGCACCGCACGAACCGTTTCGAGCAGGAGCCTCGCACGGTTTTCGAGCGAACCGCCCCATTCATCCGTTCGGGTGTTCACGTCAGGCGACAGGAATTCCGAAATGAGGTAACCGTGTGCGCCGTGAATTTGCACGCCGGTAAATCCCGTATCACGAGCAACAGTTGCCGCGTGAGCGAAACGGCGGATCACGTCCTCGATCTCGGCGCCTGTCAGCGCGCGCGGCTTGCCGAACTGGCTGCCGGGCATTTCCAGCGCCTTATCGGAGGGGCCGACCGGCTCCTTGTTCACGAGTGCCGGGGTCTGGCGCCCGGCATGCGAAATCTGCATCCAGAGATGGGTTTCGTTCGCCGTTCCGGCCTTTGCATATTCACGGAGCGCCGCGATGGCCTCGTTTGACTGTTCGCCGTCAATGGCAACATTGCCAGGCCGCTCCATATAGCGCCGGTCAACCTGCACATTGCCGGTGAGAAGCATGCCCGCACCGCCCTCGGCCCAGCGCCGATAGAGCCGCACATGGCCTAAAGTCGCCCGGTTGAAGGGATCACCCAGACCTTCGGTCATGGCGCCCTTGGCGATACGGTTCTTCAGCGTGGCGCCGCAAGGCAGCGGCAGCGGCGATGAAATAGTGACCGACATTCCAAGAATCCCTCTTGACCGGATAGCGATGGCAGACTTTCGCATATCCAGCCCGGAGGGCAAACAAGACCTGGGTTTCCGCGGTCCTCATGCTCGCCCTGGGTAACGCTATCGGTTATAAGCGGCGGCGTTGGCGCACTCGCCGCCCCGCCCTACAATCCGAGTGATTCTCCTTCACAAAGTTTCGAGTTCATGGCCGCCCGCAAGACGAGCAAATCCGACGATACCGAAGATCTTTTCTCCGCCCCGGCAAGCGCACCGAAGCCCGCCGCCAAGGCGCGCAAATCCGCGTCCAGGGCAGATAGCGCCAAAGGAGAGAGCTATTCGGCCAAGGACATTGAAGTTCTTGAGGGGCTGGAGCCGGTGCGGCGACGGCCGGGCATGTATATCGGCGGCACGGACGAGAAGGCCCTGCACCACCTCTTTGCCGAGGTGCTCGACAACTCGATGGACGAAGCGGTAGCCGGGCACGCCAACTGGATCGAGGTCACGCTCGAAGAGGATGGCAGCCTGACGGTTGCGGATAATGGCCGCGGCATTCCCGTCGACCCGCACCCGAAGTTCAAGAACAAGTCGGCTCTGGAAGTTATCCTCACGACGCTTCACTCAGGCGGCAAATTCGGCGGCAAGGCCTATGAAACGTCGGGTGGCCTGCACGGCGTCGGTATCTCTGTGGTGAATGCGCTTGCGGACCGCTTCGAGGTCGAAGTCGCGCGCGATCAGACGCTCTACACGCAGAGCTATGAGCGCGGAACGCCCAAGACGAAACTGGAAAACAAGGGCCGCATCCAGAACCGTCGCGGCACGAAGATCACCTTTCACCCCGATGCCGAGATATTCGGCAAAGGCGCGCATTTCATTCCGAAACGCCTCTACAAGATGGCGCGCTCCAAAGCCTATCTCTTTGGCGGTGTCGAAATCCGCTGGTCCTGCGCCCCCTCACTGATCGGCGAGAAAGACACCACGCCCTCGAGCGAGGTGCTGCATTTCCCCGGCGGCCTCGTCGACTACCTGAAGATCACCATCGATGGCTACGACACGGTGACAGCGGAGCCCTTCGTGGGCAAGGTTTCCAAGGCCGGAAGCCATGGCTCCGTCGAATGGGCAATTGCCTGGTTTGGTGGTGGCGATGGCTTCGTGAATTCCTACTGCAACACCGTACCGACGGTTGAAGGCGGTACGCATGAAGCCGGGCTTCGCGCAGCACTCACCAAGGGCCTCAAGGCCTATGGCGAGCTCGTGGGCAACAAGAAAGCGTCACAAATACAGGCCGATGACGTTCTTGGCACTGCGGGCGCCATGCTCTCCGTCTTTATCCGCGAGCCCGAATTTCAAGGCCAGACGAAAGAAAAGCTTGCCAGCACCGAAGCGCAGAAGCTCGTCGAAAAAGCCATTGGCGACCATTTTGACCATTGGCTAACGGCGGCACCGCAGCAGGCAAACAAGCTGCTTGAATGGGTGGTCGACCGGGCAGACGATCGGCTCCGGAGGCGGCAGGAAAAAGACGTGGCGCGCAAGACGGCAACGCGCAAGCTGCGGCTTCCCGGCAAGCTTGCCGATTGCAGTCAGTCGGCGGCAGATGGTTCCGAGATATTCCTCGTCGAAGGCGACAGCGCCGGCGGCTCCGCAAAGCAGGCGCGCGACCGTGCAAGCCAGGCGATCCTGCCGTTGCGGGGCAAAATACTAAACGTCGCCAGCGCGAGCGGCGCAAAACTCGCGCAAAGCCAGCAGATCACCGACCTCATGCAAGCGCTCGGCGTGCGCTCCGGTTCGCATTACCGCGACGAAGATCTTCGCTACGACAAGGTCATCATCATGACCGACGCCGACGTGGACGGCGCGCATATTGCTTCGCTCCTGATCACCTTCTTCTACCGGGAGATGCCCAAGCTGATCGCTGAAGGACACCTCTATATGGCGGTGCCGCCGCTATACAAGCTAACGCAGGGCGGCAAGACGCTTTATGCCCGTGACGACGCGCACAAGGATGAACTGCTGAAGAAGGAATTTACCGGCAAGGGAAAGGTCGAGGTGAGCCGCTTCAAGGGTCTTGGCGAAATGATGCCGGCACAGCTCAAGGAAACCACCATGGCGCGCGGCAAACGCACATTGATGCGGGTCGTGGTGCCGGAGGCGGAAGTCAAGGAAACCAGCGGCACCATCGAAAGGCTGATGGGCAACAAGGCTGAACTACGCTTTCAGTTCATCCAGGAACACGCCGCTTTCGCGCACGATCTCGATATCTGACGGGAAGCGGGGCCTTCGCGCGGGTACCCGCCCTAAGAAGGACGAACCGACAGCCCGATATGTGAGCCGTTTCGATCACATTGCTTTCCAATCTTGCCCTCAACGCCTCTCAAAGGGCCAGGGAAGCCGCGAAACTCCGGCATTTGGTTGACAATTTGTCCGTTACCCCTATGTTCCGCGCAGGTATAGCGGATTCACGCGACCGCTGAATATCGCGCGCAAGCTGCCCTTCCCTTCCGAACCCGTTCGGCAGGTTTCGTCCACGGCCCTGAAAGTGGGCCACCACGGGCAGCACATCAACGGTGTACAGGGCTTCCTGAATGACATTTGACGAACTCGGCCTCGCGCCAGAGGTACTGAAAGCCGTAGCCGAAACAGGCTACACGGAACCGACGCCTATTCAGGCTCAGGCCATCCCCCATGTTCTGGCCGGGCGCGACGTGCTTGGCATTGCCCAGACCGGCACGGGCAAGACCGCCTCCTTCACATTGCCGATGATCGACAAACTCTCGCGAGGCCGCGCCCGGGCTCGTATGCCTCGCTCGCTCATTCTCGAGCCGACGCGCGAACTGGCCGCACAGGTTGCCGAGAACTTTGAGACTTATGGCAAGTACAACAAGCTTTCCATGGCGCTGCTTATCGGCGGCGTCTCGTTCGGCGATCAGGAGAAAAAACTCGACCGAGGCGTCGACGTCCTGATTGCGACGCCGGGCCGCCTGCTCGATCATTGTTCGCGCGGCAAGGTGCTGCTGACAGGCGTACAGATCCTCGTGATCGACGAAGCCGACCGCATGTTGGATATGGGCTTCATTCCCGACATCGAGGAAATCTGCAAGAAGTTGCCCTTCACCCGGCAAACGCTCTTCTTCTCGGCGACGATGCCGCCGGAAATTCAGCGGCTTACCGATACCTTCCTGCACAACCCCGAGCGTATCGAAGTGGCGCGCGCCTCTTCCACGGGTGCCGGCATCAAACAGATTCTGGTCAAAACCACGCGAGACGGCAAGCGCGCCACACTTCAGCACATTGTTGAGGAAGAAAACGTCAAGAACGCGATTATTTTCTGCAACCGTAAGCGCGATGTCGCTTCGCTGGAACGGGCGCTGACCAAAGCCGGTCTGTCGGCGGGCGCCATTCACGGTGACCTTGATCAATCGACACGCACAAAGACGCTGGACGGCTTCCGCAAAGGCACCATTCGCCTTCTGGTCGCGAGCGACGTTGCGGCCCGCGGTCTCGACATTCCCGATGTGAGCCACGTAATCAACTATGACGTACCGAGCCACGCGGAAGACTATGTCCATCGCATCGGCCGGACGGGGCGCGCAGGCAAGAGCGGCACCGCCTATACCTTCGCAACACGTGAAGATGGCAAGTATCTCGCGGCAATCGAAAAACTGATCGGAAGCCCTATCCCGGCACAGGAATCCGAGGCCGAACCTGACAACGCCGCGGCGCCGGCCGAAGCTGCGCCCGCATCCGAGGGCGAAGAACAGAAAGAAGAGCGTCGCAGCCGTTCGCGTCGTGGCGGACGCAGCCGCAACAAGGCCGCGCGCGCTGAGACGGACGAAACTGTCGCCGCTGAAAAGGAAGAGGTGCCTGAGCGGCAGCTAGAAGCACCAAAAGCCGAAGAGAAGAAAACCGAAGCGAAGAAGTCCGAAACGAAAAAGGCTGAGGAGAAGTCTGGCCGCCGCAACCGCGGCCGTGACAAAGATGACGATGAACCCGTCGTCGGACTCGGCGATCATGTTCCCGCTTTTATCTTGCGTCCCGTGAAATTGCCCAAGAGAGCGACGAAGGAAACGGAAGACGATCTGGAGCAGGAATCGGAAAACGCGTAACCTTTCCTTGCATGACAATAAAAAAGGCGGCTCGGATGAGCCGCCTTTTTGTTGCGCGGGCCTTCCCACTTACTTCTTGATCTGCGCTGCAAGCAGCTTGCGCGTCTTGGCGCCATAAGGCGGACGGAACATCTCGGCGACCATCTTTGCCTTCGCCTGTGTGTAGACGGCCTTCGCGTGACTGAAGGTCTTGAATCCGTCGATGCCGTGATAGGCCCCCATACCCGACGGGCCGACACCACCGAACGGCAGGTCTTCCATCGATACATGCATGATGACGTCGTTCACGGTTACACCGCCCGAGGTCGTGCGATCGAGGACCATACGCTCTTCCTTCTCGTCTTCGCCGAAATAGTAGAGGCCGAGCGGTCGGGCATTGGCATTCACATATCCAAGGACTTCATCCATTTCCTTGTAGGTCTTGACCGGAAGCAGCGGGCCGAAAATCTCGTCCTGCATGATCTTCATGTCGTCGGTCGGGTTTAGAACCAGCGTCGGCGGAATCTTGTGTGTCTGCTGCTGGCTGAAATCCTCGTTCGCAGGGTTGATCTGAACCACCTTCGCGCCCTTGCTCTTGGCGTCGTCGAGATAGGAATTGAGACGGTCGTAATGGCGCTGATTGATGATCGAGGTGTAGTCCGGGTTGTCCTTCATGGTCGGCAACATCTTGGTAACCGACTTCGTGGCCTCGGATACGAACTCATCGACCTTGCCTTCCGGCACATACACATAATCCGGAGCGAGGCAGATCTGACCGGCGTTCAATACCTTGCCGTTCATGATGCGGGCAGCCGCATCGTCGATCTTTGCGGATTTCGAAACGATGACCGGAGACTTACCACCAAGTTCAAGCGTCAGCGGAACGAGGTTCTCCGCAGCCGCACGCATGACGTGATAGGCAATGGAGGTAGCGCCGGTAAAGAGCAAATGGTCGAAGGGCTGGCGGCTGAACGCCTCGCCCACTGCGGCCCCACCCGTGACCACGGCGACTTCCGTCTCGTCATATGCCTGGCGCAGAAGCTGAGCCATGAGTTCCGACGTCGCGGGGGTGAATTCCGACGGCTTAATCATTGCCCGGTTGCCCGCAGCAAAAACACCGGCGAGCGGCGTCCATGTGAGATTAATCGGAAAGTTCCACGGGCTGATGATACCAACCGTGCCCAAAGGCTGGTATTCGATGCGCGCCTTGGCACCGAGGAGGCCAAGCGGGAACTGGACTTTGCGCTTTTCCGGCTTCATCCACTCTCGCAGGTGCTTCTTGGCGTGCTTCAATGGTCCGATGGAGCCCATCACGTCGGTAAGGAGCGACTGCTCGTGACTGCGATGCCCGAAGTCGGACGCGAGCGTCTCGACGATTTCCTTCTGGTTGTCGACCAGAAGCGCAATCGCCCGGTCCATCCAATCGATACGGCGTTCGGCACTGGCCGGACCTTCCTTGATATGCGCAGCTTTCTGCTTATCGAGAATGGCTCGGATTGACGCCGAAATGGTGGCCGAATCCGCTTCGTGGGTGGTCTGCTCCGCCAGGCTCATTGAGTCCTCCTCATCTGCAGTCGCGCACGGGGGGATGCCCGGCGCCTGTAATCCGTCGCCCTCTTGGTCGCTCATCCGGCAACCTTGCCAAGTGTGGGGAAGCTCTGCCTGCCCCATTAATTTTCCTGAAATATACATAAGGAGGGACCCTTTGAGAGCCCCCCTTCGGAGGTGGTTCAAGTATTTCCCTGCCGCCCTCAAAAAACAGCCATTTTCTGCCAGATTTACGCGGAAGTAACCCAAGCTGCCTAGGTTGATCCGGAGGAATGGCAGGCGGCTCCTCAAGGAGCCGGGTGGGGTCGTATTTATGATGCAGGCCGAAGACATTGAATTTGCAACCGAGTGGAGCGAGCGAGCGCTCCAGCTCATGGCCAGCAACGGGGTTCCTCCGGCTCCCGACAACTATTCGATCTGGTTTCGCTATGCCTCTGGCCGGTTGCCGGAGCTCAACCAGGAAATTGACGGCCGTCTTGCGCGCGCGCTGCCCATAGATATCGACACCACGATGTCGCTTCAGAAGAAGTATTTTGCCGAAGACAAGCTCACCGACGTGACGCTCAACACCGGCACAAAACTGAATACCGAAGTCCACCAGATCCTCAAGATCATCGAAGAATCGGTCGGCAATTCAACCGCCCTCGGCACCACCGTTCGCGAGGCCAGCGAAGGGCTGACCAGCCAATCGTCGGTCAGCGACGTACGCTATGCCGTCGAGGCGATCGTAAATGCTTCGCGCAGCATGGAACAGCGCAGCGCGGAACTCGAAGAACATCTGCGGGCGACAAAGAAGGAACTCAACGAGCTACAGGAAAACCTCGAGAAGGCACGCAGCGAAGCGCGCACGGATGGACTTACCGGGCTGAACAATCGCAAGGCCTTCGACGAAGCACTCACGCGAGAACTCGAAAACGCCGTGCAAACCGGCGAACCACTCTGCCTTGCCATCGGCGACATCGACCACTTCAAGAAGTTCAACGACACATTCGGCCATCGCACCGGCGACCAGGTGCTTCGTCTCGTCGCGAGCTGCCTCAAGTCGCGCGTGCACAACGGTCATATTGCCGCTCGCTATGGCGGTGAGGAATTTGCGGTGATCATGCCCGCAACGGATGTGGCCGCGGCTGAAACCATCGCCACTAGGGTTCGGGAAACCGTACAGGCACGTGAACTGGTAAAGCGCTCGACCGGGGAATCGCTGGGCCGCGTGACCATGTCTCTGGGCATTGCCCAATTCCAGCACGGCGACACAGCAGCGTCGATTGTCGAGCGTGCGGACGCCTGCCTCTATGAGGCAAAACGCAATGGACGCAACCGCGTCATTGTCGAAAGCCGGTCGGAAGAAATGCTCCAGGCGAACGCCGACTGAACACGCCAGGCGCTTGCACCGGAATACCCCACCAAGTTCGACGCAATATAATGGTAGGCCACCTTTGGTTTCCCGCTAACGGCATTTCGTATGTCTGCGCGCGCGCCTATTTTCAGGTGAGTTGGCAGCAACGATCAAACCGATGCCTTACGCTACCGCCCACCCAGAAAAACGCCCGACAGGCTCGCCCTTATCGTCGAAGAAGGCATCGCTCTGCTCACGCTCAACAGACTCGACGTTCTCAACAGCATCAACGCGCAACTATAGTCGCCGACCTCGTCTCCGGCCCGACCAAACCTCTCGGCATGATCCGTCAGCTATACCGGGAAAGCGCCAACAACGCCTATGAAGAGCGGCCCAATCTTGAGCGCAGCTTCAGCGCACCGCAGGCTATGGCGAGGATTTCAAGGAAGGTGTGCGCGCCTTCCTGGAAAAGCGCCCCGCGGATTTCAAAGGAAAGTAAGTTTTCCCAAGTCTGAAATCAGCCCACGAAACAACTTGCGAGTAGCGCAAGAAACATCAGGACGATAAACATGAGAATGTAAGGCATAACCGCGCGTCTCAGATTTCAGAGCGCGCGGTTTTCTTTTGCGCGGGCTTTTTCTTCACAGACTTTGCCGCCTTCGACGCGAGCGCCGCATCCAGCGCCTTACGCGCCCAATGCACCAGCTCATCGGGATCGTCGTAGAGACGCTCCGGCAACTCGTAGTAGGACATGGCAACGGTCTTGCCCGAAGGCGGCTCATAGAGAAAAGGCCCCATCTCATCGGCTTCGAAATCGGGCCGGTTACGTCCATCCACCTTGAAGTAGAGCGTTTCACCCGCAATCAAACCAAACATGAGATCGTCGAGATAGACACCTGCGCCGCCAAACATGTTGCGGATTCGGACAGTCCCCAGCGGTTCGAGCAGTTCGGCAACGAACGCCTTGTATTCGTCACTGACTGCCATTGGTACCTAGAGGGAAGCCGGTGTGATGGTGACGCTTTCACCACAGCCACAAGCATCCGTCTGGTTCGGATTGTTGAAACGAAAGCCGGATGAGAATTTCTCCGTCGTGTAGTCCATCTCGGTGCCCAGCAGGAAAAGGACAGCCTTCGGATCGATAAGGATTTTCACGCCGCGATCCTCGACCACTTCATCGAGAGGCCGCTGTTCCTCGGCATACTCCATCGTATATTCCATTCCGGCGCAGCCACCATTTTTCACGCCGATGCGTACACCGATATATTTGCCTTCGGAGGACGCCATGATCTCCTTCATCCGTTCGGCGGCAGCTTCGGTCAGAGTAATTGCCTTCGGCATGGGTCTCGCCATTTCCCGCACCTTCAATACATGTTGAGCGCAACGCGCGCTTCGTCCGACATACGGCTCGGGTCCCAAGGGGGATCGAAAGTCATGTTGACGCGAACATCTCCGACACCCTCGACCGTGCGAACCGCATCCTCGACCATTATCGGCATAGTGCCTGCGACCGGACAACCGGGAGCCGTCAGCGTCATATCTATCAGGACATCGCGATCATCCGAGATATCCACTTTGTAGATGAGGCCAAGCTCATAGATATCAACCGGAATTTCCGGGTCGTAGACGGTCTTCATCGCCGCAATGATGTCGTCCGTGAGCTGTTCCAGCTCTTCAGGCGGAATAGCGGATGCCGACTCCGTCGCTTCCGTGGCGTGCGGCTTCTCGTCCCTCCCGACAGTGTCCGCGTTTTCAGACATACCGCGATCCTTATCCAAAGAACTTCTTGCTATCGATCAACGCCTCGGCGAGCCGATCCACTTCCTCCAGCGTATTATACATGCCGAATGAAGCCCTGGTCGTCGCGCCGACGCCGAACCGCTCCATGACGGGCTGAGCACAATGATGCCCCGCCCTGACTGCTACACCTGCCCTGTCGATTACCGTGGCGATGTCATGGGGGTGTGCATTCTCCATGACGAAAGAAACAATGCTGCCCTTTGCCTTGGTCGTGCCGATGATGCGGAGAGAGCTGATCTCCGAGAGGCGGTGCGTTGCGTAGTCCCGGAGCCTCGTCTCATGGGCGGCAATCTTCTCGCGCCCAATTGTTTGAATATAGGAAAGCGCGGCACCAAGACCAATAGCCTGGACAATTGCAGGCGTTCCCGCCTCGAACCTGTGGGGCGGTGCTGCATAAGTCACGTTTTCGAGCGAGACTTCGCGGATCATCTCTCCGCCGCCGCGATAGGGCCGCATGAACTTCAAATGTTCGGCTTTACCGTAAAGAAGGCCAATTCCCGTAGGGCCGTAGAGCTTGTGGCCTGAGCAGACGAGGAAATCGCAATCGAGTTCTCGTACATCCGTCGGCATGTGGACGACGCCCTGACAGCCGTCGACAAGCACAGGCACGCCTCGTTCATGCGCAAGGCGGATCATTTCCTTGATCGGCGTGATTGAGCCGAGCGCATTCGACATCTGTGTCAGCGCGACAATCTTCGTACGCGGCGTAAAAAGCTCTTCATAAGCCGTGACGTCGAGGTCGCCTTCGTCCGTTACAGGGACATATTTCAGGACAGCGCCATGACGCTCGCGCAAATAATGCCAAGGTACGATGTTTGAGTGGTGCTCAAGGACGGAGAGAATGATTTCGTCGCCCGCTTCGATACGAGGCTCCGCGAAAGACGAGGCAACCAGATTGATCGCGTCGGTTGCACCGGAGGTAAAGACGATTTCATCGGTCGAAGCGGCATTGAGGAAGGCTCTGGCCGTCTCGCGAGATTGCTCGAACTTTTCGGTCGCCGTGTTCGAGAGATAGTGCATGCCGCGATGGACGTTCGAATATTCCTTCGCATAGGCATCGTTAATGGCATCGATGACCACTTGTGGCTTCTGGGCCGACGCCGCATTGTCGAGATAGACCAGCGGTTTTCCATAGACCGTGCTGGAAAGGATCGGGAAGTCAGACCTGATCTTCTCGACGTCATATCCTGCTCGGTCAATAGCCGGGACGTTCATAATCCTGCCTCCGAAAACCAGTCCGAAACAAGCAGCTTCAGCGCGTCGCGCGCGTCTTCATGCGGGGCAAGTTCCAGTGTCTCATCCAGAAAGGCGAGAACAAGCAGGCGACGCGCCTCCGCCTCGGGAATACCACGCGAGCGTAAATAGAAGATCGCATCCTTCGAAAGCTCTCCAACCGTGGAGCCGTGCGCGCATTGCACATCATCGGCGTAGATTTCAAGTTCCGGCTTTGCGTTCATCGCCGCATCGCGCGAAAGAAGCAGCGCATGCGTCATCTGACGACCATCGGTCTTCTGCGCCTGCGGACGCACGACGACCTTGCCCTGAAAAACACCTTCAGACGCCCCGTCGAGTACGCCTTTGAAAAGTGTGTGGCTAGTGCAGCCAGGAACAGCGTGATCGATCACACAGAACTGATCCAAATGCTGCTTGCCCTTCAATGCATATGCACCGTCGACATTTGCCTCTGCCCCCTCGCCTGAGAACAGAACAAAATTTTGTCCGCGCGAAACACCGCAGCCGAGCGTAAGGGTGAAGCTGGAGAGCTTCGACGATGCGGCGAGCCTCGTTCTCATCGTCGAAAGATGGATGGCTTCGGAGGACTCGTCCTGCAACTTCACATGATTGAGTTTCGCGCCTTCACCAAGCGCAACATCCGTCACGATATCTGCGAAGGACGCGACTTCACCCATATGGGTTTCGAAGATTGTGGCTTCAGCCTCATTCTCAAGCAGGATCAGATTACGCGTATGGGACGCGCCTGCATCCGCGCCAAGGAAAAACAGATGAAGGGGCTTGTCGAGCTTCACGCCCTTTCGGATACGCAAGCAGGCCCCGTCACTCATCAACGCGGTATTGAGATCTACGATATCTTCCGCCTGGCGTGCGTCGTCGAAGCGGCGTTCGACGATATCCTTTGCCCATTGTTCATGCAGCACCTCGGCCAGCGCACACAGCTCCGCACCCTTCGAGAGGTGCGCGAGCTGCGACAAACCTGGCTGATAAACTCCATTCACGAAAACCAGAACATATCTGTCGATTGCAGAAAATGCAGTGGCCGAATGCAGTTCTGGCAGCACCAATGCACCGTCATGCGCGGGCGCGGGGACAAGGATCGCCTTCTCCAGCACCTGCCGAAGATCCGTGTATTTCCACTCTTCCAGACGGCGATGGGGAAGACCTGTTTGCGTGAAGGCATCTATCGCCGTCTCACGGCGACGCGCCAGCCAACCGCCAGCGCCGGGCAGCGCGCTCTGTGCGCCCCGGTACGTCTCGACAAGTTTCTGCGTTGCCTTTTCACTCATGATCTTGCTCACGCGGCATCCGCGCCATAGCCGGCATAACCTGACTTTTCGAGTTCATGCGCCAGCTCCTTTCCGCCCGTTTTCACGATCCGGCCGTTCGAAAGAACATGCACGACATCGGGGACGATGTAATCGAGAAGACGCTGATAATGGGTAATGACGATCATCGCACGTTCGGGCGACCGCAACGCGTTGACGCCTTCGGCAACGGTCTTGAGCGCGTCGATATCAAGGCCCGAGTCCGTTTCATCCAGGACCGCCAACGACGGTTCCAGCAATGACATCTGAAGCACTTCGGCACGTTTCTTCTCGCCACCGGAATAACCGACATTGAGCGCCCGCTTCAGCATGTCATCGGTGACGTTGAGCGGCTTCGCTTTCTCGCGCACAAGTTTCAAAAAACGCACGGCGTCCAGCTCTTCTTCGCCTCGCGCCTTGCGCTGTGCATTGAGCGCGGTCTTGAGGAAATTCATGGTCGTGACGCCCGGTATTTCGAGCGGGTATTGAAAGGCGAGGAAAACGCCTGCGGCGGCCCGTTCATCCACGCTCATATCCAGCAAATCCTTGCCCTTGAAGCGTACAGACCCCTTCGTCACTTCATACCCGTCGCGACCTGCAAGAACATAAGAAAGCGTCGACTTGCCGGAACCGTTAGGCCCCATGATGGCATGCACTTCGCCCGCGCCGATGTCGAGGTCGATCCCCTTCAGGATCTCCTTTCCATCCACCGTGACATGCAGGTTCTTGATCTCAAGCATACTTCATTTCTTTCGTTCTGAACGTCAGCCGACGCTGCCTTCGAGACTGATGCCGACGAGCTTCTGCGCCTCGACGGCAAACTCCATCGGAAGTTGCTGAAGCACGTCACGGCAAAAACCGTTGACGATAAGAGCAACCGCCTCTTCTTCGCCGATCCCTCTTTGCATGCAGTAGAAAAGCTGATCCTCACTGATCTTCGAGGTCGTCGCTTCATGCTCCAGAACGGCGGTGGGGTTCTTCGTCTCTATATAGGGAACCGTGTGTGCGGAGCAGCGGTCTCCGATCAGCAGACTGTCGCACTGCGTGAAATTGCGCACGTTTTCGGCCTTGCGATGGACGCTCACGAGACCTCGATAGGTGTTCGACGACTGCCCCGCTGAAATACCCTTGGAGATGATGCGGCTGGAGGTGTTGCGGCCGAGATGAATCATCTTCGTTCCGCTGTCCACCTGCTGGTGGCCGTTCGAAATCGCAATCGAATAGAACTCCCCGCGCGAATTGTCACCGCGAAGGATGCAGCTTGGATATTTCCATGTGATGGCTGAGCCGGTCTCGACCTGCGTCCAGGAAATCTTCGAGTTCTTGCCGCGGCAATCCCCGCGCTTCGTCACGAAGTTGTAGACGCCGCCCTTCCCGTCTTCATCGCCTGGAAACCAGTTCTGCACGGTCGAATATTTGATCTCGGCGTCTTCGAGCGCGACAAGCTCGACGACCGCAGCGTGAAGCTGGTTCTCGTCGCGCTGCGGTGCAGTGCAGCCTTCGAGATAGCTTACATAGGAGCCCTTGTCCGCGATGATGAGCGTTCGCTCGAATTGACCGGTCTGCGCCTCATTGATGCGGAAATAGGTCGAAAGCTCCATCGGACAGCGAACGCCTTCCGGAATGTAAACAAAGGAACCTTCCGAGAAGACGGCCGAGTTCAGCGTTGCATAGAAGTTGTCCGAGGTCGGCACGACCGAACCCAGATATTTCTTCACGAGTTCCGGGTGGTTCTTCACCGCTTCGGACATCGGACAGAAGATGACGCCGGCTTCGGCCAGCTTTTCCTTGAAGGTGGTGACGACGGACACGCTGTCGAACACCGCATCGACCGCCACACCGGCCAGCATCTTCTGTTCGGTCAGCGGAATGCCCAGCTTCTCATAGGTTTCGAGCAGCTTCGGATCGACTTCATCAAGACTTTCAAGCTTCGCCGACTGCTTGGGTGCCGAATAGTAATAGGCATCCTGAAAGTCGATAGGAGGATAAGTAACCTTTGCCCAAGTGGGCTCCGACAATGTCAGCCAACGGCGAAAGGCATCAAGCCGCCATTCGAGCAACCATGCGGGCTCGTTTTTCTTCGCGGAAATAAAGCGCACCGTATCTTCCGTCAGGCCCAGCGGGGCCTTCTCGGATTCGATATCCGTGAAGAAGCCATATTTGTACTTCTCCGCTTCGCGAACGGTCTCGACGGTTTCCTTTACCGCAGCCATATTAACTCTCCACTGCCGCGAGAGGCGCATCGATATGCTCGCTCACGGTTACACTTGCATTCGTTTTTGTCGTTCTGGCGCGAATACGTTCATAGACGCGCGACCAGCTATCCACGAAACGATCGATATCCGTCGCCTCGCTCGTCCAGCCAAGACTCACGCGGATCGCGCCACGCGACAGTTCATCAGGCACGCCCATCGCATCGAGAACGCGCGGGCGGCCAACCTTGCCCGAAGAACAGGCAGCCCCCGCGCTCACGGCCAGTCCGTCGAGATCGAGCGCCATCAACAGCGTCTCGGCATCGAGACCAGGGGCAGAAAAATAGCTGGTGTTGGGCAACCTGGACGCCTTTGCACCGAAGAAAACCGCATCTGGCGCGATTTTTGCGATGCGGGCTTCAAGCTCATCGCGCAGCACCGCAAGTTCTCCTAAACCACTGCGTGCCGTACGCGCGGCAGCACCAAACCCGGCTATACCACTCACGTTTTCGCTTCCCGCCCGGCGCCGGCCCTCCTGCCCGCCCCCGACGCTGCGTGCCTCAAAAGGCAATCCGGTACGAACAACAAGAGCACCAACTCCCATAGGAGCGCCCAGCTTGTGTCCACCGAGAACCATCATATCGGTTCCAAGGCTTGCGAAATCCACTGGCACCTTGCCTGCGGCCTGCACGGCATCGCAGAGCAGAAACGCACTGGCTTTATGGGCGAGCGAGGCCGCTTCCGCGACAGGCTGAAGAACTCCCGTCTCGTTGTTTGCATACATCAGAGCAACAAGGGCGGGGGTATCCGTAGCCTCAAGCATCGACTCCAGCGCCGCAAGATCGGTACAGCCTTCGCCGTCGACCGGTATCAGTGATACGGGAAGTCCGCTCGCCTCTGCTGCCGAGAGAACGGCATCGTGTTCCACCGCCGAGACAAGCAGCCGACTCACGCCGAGCGCTGCCTTTGCGGCGTGGACGGCCATCGCTGCCGCTTCCGTACCACCGCTGCTGAAAACCACCTCGGCCGGTTTTGCACTCACCAGTTCGCCGACCTCGCGCCTCGCCCTTTCGACAAGCGCGCGGGAAGCCCTGCCCTCGGTGTGAACCGAGGAGGGATTACCAAGAACATCCAACGCCTCGACCGCAGCCGCCCGCGCTTCGGGGCGCAGCGGCGTGGTGGCGTTATGGTCCATATAGGCGCGTCTGTTCGTCATCGCCTCAGCAGTCTCAAGGATTGTCAAAAACCGTCAGTCGGCGGCGTTTGCGGAGATCGTCGCTTCGGGCTGCGGATGGCTGTCAAAACCAGTACGACCGGCAATGCGTCCCTCAATCACGTCGCCGAGCGAGACTGACCCCAGATAGAGCTGGATCTGGTGGCTCAAGCCCTCCCAAAGATCATGCGTGATGCAGCGCCCAGAGGAAGGCAGACATCCTTTTGGCGACCCAAGCTCGCAGCGCGTGGCTTTGATAGGCTCATCCACGGCCAGAATGACGTCAGAAATACGTATCTCGTCCGCCTCGCGCGACAGCAGATAACCGCCACCCGGCCCACGTACACTCTTTACAAGATCGCCGCGCCGGAGCTTCGCAAAAAGCTGTTCCAGATAGGAAAGCGAAATTTCCTGGCGATCCGCAATTTCGGCAAGCGCCACGGGGCTGCCGCATGAATGACGCGCCAGATCGGCCATCGCCATTACGGCATAGCGCCCTTTGGTGGTGAGCTTCACGACCTGCTCCTTCGTGACAGGGGCAACGGCGGTCAAAAGCTTGCACAACCGACCGTTGCCTGTGTTAAGAACGTGCGCCCCAGGATGCCGGTCGCTTCCCGCCTTTTCCCGAGTGCGGGCAGAAGGAATGGAACCGATCTCCGAAGGCTCGGCGCAAGGCCATATGATCTCCGAGCGCCACAGTCAACTACTTAACACCTCGTGACAGATTTTCTAGAGGAATCAGCGCCTTGTTGCGGATAATTTCTCCCAGACAAATGCTAGGAAATAGGCCGCACCCCCTGACACCGCGTAGCTTGAGACAGACCCAAACATGCCCGAAGTGATTTTTAATGGTCCCGCAGGCCGTATCGAAGGCCGCTATCACCATAGCAAGAAGGCCAACTCCCCGGTTGCACTAGTCCTGCATCCGCATCCGCAGTTCGGGGGCACGATGAACAACCCGGTCACCTATGCGCTGTTTCAGGCCTTCGTGAACCGCGGCTTTTCGGTGCTGCGCTTCAATTTCCGTGGTGTCGGGCGCTCTCAGGGCAGCTTCGACTCCGGCATCGGCGAGTTGTCGGATGCAGCAGCGGCGCTGGACTGGCTGCAGTCCCAGAACTCGGATGCCTCGCAATGCTGGATTGGCGGCTTTTCCTTTGGCGCCTGGATTGCCATGCAGGTGCTAATGCGCCGGCCGGAGATCGAAGGCTTCATCTCGGTCGCTCCGCCCGCCAACATGTATGACTTTTCTTTCCTCGCGCCTTGCCCCTCGTCCGGCATCATCATCAATGGCGGGATCGATCAGGTCGCCCCGCAGGCCGATGTGCTGAAGCTTGTGGAAAGGCTCAAGACTCAGAAAGGCATCACCATCGAACATGCGACGGTGGAGGGTGCAAACCACTTCTTCGAGAACAAGCTGGAACCGCTTCTCGCGACCGTCGGCGCCTATCTCGACAAGCGCTTGGCAGACGGTCCGGAAAAGGGCTGAGTCGCCTTTTTCGCTAGTTTTCTTTTCCGGCCCGGTGGAGCTTTCCGCCGGGCATGGGTTCTGGCACACCCGTCGTCGCGGGCAGGCTGAGCGGAAGGCCGCGAAGCGCCCGCACCGCCAGATAGGCGAAGGCCTCCGCTTCGACGTCATCGCCCTTCCAGCCAAGGTCTTCCGCAGGAAGAACGCCGCCTTGAAGGCGTTTGCTCAGCATCGCCATCAGCACCGGGTTGTGGCGCCCCCCACCGCAGACGATGAAGCGCGAGGGCACACCCGGAACATGTGCGAGGCCGCGCGCAATGGTTTCCACCGTAAAAGCCGTGAGCGTTGCCGCACCATCTGCCGGCGAAAGCTCTGCCACCGCATCCGGCGAGAAGGAAAAACGGTCAAGCGATTTTGGAGGACGTGCATCGAAGAACGCGTGGTTCATCAGCCGTTCGAGGATATCCATGTCAACTTCGCCCGCGAGCGCGAGGGTGCCGTCGCGGTCGAGCGGTTCGCCGGTATGCGCCATCGCCCAATCGTCGATCAGCGCGTTGCCAGGGCCCGTGTCGAAGGCAATCAGTGAGCCATCCGTGCCGACATAGGTGATGTTGCCGACGCCGCCGATATTGATGATCGCAATCGGCTCCTGCACTCCGGCGCTCCGCGCAAGTGCCTGATGGTAGAGCGGCACAAGCGGCGCGCCCTGCCCGCCTGCTGCGACATCGGCACTGCGGAAATCGTTTACGACATCGATGCCCGTCAGCCGCGCGAGTACGTCGCCAAGGCCGATCTGTACGGTGCGGCGGCGCTCCGGCTGGTGCAGTACGGTCTGGCCGTGGAAACCGACAACGGAGATATCCGCAGGCTTCAGTTCCGCCTGCGCCAGCAGCGTACGCACCGCAACTGCATTGGCGAGGGTCAGATGCCGTTCGGCTTCTGCCACCTCTTCTGGCATGGGCTGATCCGGCTCCCATGTCTTCGCCGCCTCCAGCGCCGTACTCAGCAGGAGCCGCTCTTCCGGCTTGTAGGGTACGGAAAGCGAGGCGCCTGCGCGCACCATACCCTCGCCGTCGGTTTCGACGATTGCCGCGTCGATGCCGTCCAAAGAAGTGCCGCTCATCAGCCCAAGGGCTCGAATCATGGGTCTTTATCCGTTTTTCCCTCAGCCAAAGCGTGATACACCAGCCGCGCTTTCAAGCCTACCGAAACCCCGAGCATTGAAGATGTCCAGCTACAAATCCGATTTCCTGCGTGAACTGGAAGCGCGCGGCTTCATCCACCAGCTTTCCGATGCGGACAGCATTGATGAAGGCGCTGCAGAAAGGATGCTGACCGGGTATATCGGCTTCGACGCGACAGCGCCGAGCCTCCATGCAGGCAGTCTCGTGCAAATCATGTTGCTTCGCTGGCTTCAGAAAACCGGGCACAAACCCATTGCACTGATGGGCGGCGGCACAACGCGCATCGGCGATCCGAGTTTTCGCGATGATGCGCGGCCTCTGCTCACGGACGAAAAGATCGACGAGAACCTGGCGGGCATCAAAAAAGTTTTCGCCCGGTTCCTGAATTTCGGCGAAGGCAAAACCGACGCCATCATGGTGAACAATCGAGATTGGCTCGACGATCTTCAGTACATCGACTTCCTGCGCGACTACGGGCGCCATTTTTCGGTAAACCGGATGCTTTCCTTCGAGAGTGTGAAGATCCGGCTTGAGCGCGAGCAGAACCTCTCGTTCCTCGAATTCAATTACATGATCCTTCAGGCCTATGATTTTGTTGAGCTGAACCGCAAGTATGGCTGCAACCTTCAAATGGGTGGCTCGGATCAGTGGGGAAATATCGTCAATGGAATTGAGCTTGGCCGCCGCGTGGACGGCTCTACGCTGTTCGGTCTGACAAGCCCGCTCCTGACGACTTCCTCAGGCGCCAAGATGGGCAAGACGGCCTCCGGCGCCGTCTGGCTCAATGCCGAGATGCTTTCGCCCTACGACTACTGGCAATACTGGCGGAATACCGAAGATGCGGATGTCGGACGCTTCATGCGTCTCTTCACCGAACTGCCGCTCGACGAGATTGCGCGCCTCGAAAAACTCGAAGGCTCGGAGATCAACGAAGCAAAGAAGATACTCGCGACCGAAGCGACTGCCATGCTGCATGGACGCGAGGAAGCCGAGAAGGCGGCCAATGCTGCCCGCACCGCTTTCGAGGAAGGCGCTTTCAGCGCCGACCTGCCGACCGTCGAAATCGAAGCGGACGCACTCGATGCCGGTCTCGGCCTTCTTACGGCTCTCGTGCGGGCCGGTCTCTGTTCTTCGACGAGCGATGCGCGCCGCCAGATCAAGGGTGGAGCCGTGCGCATCAACGATGCGCAGACCAGCGACGAGAAAACCGTTCTCTCGGGGGAGAACCTCACGAGCGATGGCGTCGTCAAACTTTCGCTTGGCAAGAAGAAGCATGTGCTTCTGAAGCCCGCCCGCTAACTAAAAAGAAGTCAGCCCTCTCCGTTTCCGGAGAGGGCCCTTCCTGAACGCTCCCTTATTCTTCTCGTTCTTCTTCTTTTTGCTTAGCGTTCCGCGGCTATTGGCTGCCGCTTGTTTCCTGGTCCATTGGACGGCAGTCGTCTTGCCCAGGATGGAAAGCATACTCACCCTCCACCCAAGGCCGCGATCAATGCCAATGGGAAAATCATATCTGCGGAGTAGAACTACGCAATCTAAATTTGGCGGAAAAGTCTAATTTTGCGGTGCAACAGGGGCCGGGCCCGTTTCGCTCTGAGGAGAAACGAGAGTTTCCGCTCCTTCTTCCGCTGCCGTCGGCGCATTCGGCAACGAAGGCACAACCTTCGAGGGCGCCGACTTGCCCTTTGGTAAAACCGGTTTCTGCGACTCGGACGGCATATTCTCCCCAAACTCGAAAATGCGGCGCAGGAAGCCCGGTGCAATCGCCGATAGCGGATTCACGACCACGGTGGGATCGTCTGTTTGCCCACGCACGCTATAAGTAATGGCAAATATCCCCTCGCCTTCGCGACCCACAATGATCGGGCCTATCAGGGGAACATTTCCAAGAAAGGAATTGATCGTATATGCGGGGACGAGCGTTCCCTCCATGTCAATCTGGTCGCTGGCGCGGTCAATCTGGCCTTCCATCGTGAGGCCAATGGCCGGGCCGGACATCCGGGCGTCATTCAAGCGAATACGGCTTTCCGTCATCGAGAATGGCACCTCAAGGCTCGTGAAGAGGATGCCGGCGCCGCGTAACGTATCGCCAATGCCGGTAAGGGAGCCCACGGTCAGAATATTCGCGAGAACCGGTGCATCCACGATCCGAAAATCCCCAATCGTCAACGTGCCGCTCAGCGGCGAGCCTGGCTTGCTGTCGTCATAAACACCCGTCACATCAAGAAGGCCACCCTGAATGCTTTGCGTGAAATCAAGCGCCCGGAAGATTGCGCCAGCGTTACCTGACGTCATTCTCAGGTGACGAGTGCTCTCCTCATCCTGAGCAATCTCGAATCTGATCGGCTTCCCCTCTTCGTCGGCCGCAGTCACATCCATCGACCAGAGTGCATTGTCGACCTCAACCATCTCCAGACGGACATTGTTGAACCTCGTGCCATGGTTGCCGACTGCTGTGCCGATGTCGGCGCGGAAAGCTGTCCGTCGCAGCGGGTCGGCGAGAGCGATATCCTCAAGCAAGATTGCGTCGCTCGTTTCACTCGCGCTTCCGGCCTCTTCGGGCAGCTCCTCACCGCCGGAAAGGAGACTGGCGAGCGCGTGCCGCGCATCGAAGCGCTGCCCGCGTATGCTCATTTCAAGCGCTGCGTTCTCGGCCGGACCAGCCTTGAAGCTGAAATCGTTGTCGGGGCCGAGCTTTACTGTTGGAAAATCAGCAGCGATCAGGCGTCCATCGGTGCCAATGGTGAAATTGCCGCTGACACTTATCCCCTCCCCGGTCAACACGAAGTCGGAAAGCCGATAGCCACCATCTTCCTGAATGAATACATCGAAATTTACCATTGCCGGCACTCCCGGCTCCTTACGCCAGGACGCATCGTCAAGTTTCGCGACCGCGTTCTTCAGATCCGCCTTCACCGAGGCCCGGTCGACATTGCTGCCATCGCCCATGATCGTCGCATCAACCACAGCAGGCCCGGAAACGAACTGGTCGAGTTTTAGCCCCATAGCGGAAAGGGCCTTGTCATCCACTTCACCGCGTAAACGGTAGACGGAACCCGGTGTAACCTCGGGACTGAAACTTTCCTTCCATTCGAGATTCATGCTCGCCGCATCGTTGAGAACGATGGGCCCGGTCGCGGTGAGTCCACTCCGGTTCACCGTCATGTCGAGCGTACCGGCCGTCAACGAGAGGTTCTCGCGGATATTCGGGATCGAGGCATTTTCAATATGCGCCTTACCCGAGAAGTCTACCTGCTCCATCTGCACATGCTTTACGAGAGGCAGGGAAATCTCTCCTTCAAGCGTTCCGCTTCCTCCTACTTTCGCAGGATCGATCCCGAAATCGCTGATGAAGTGAAGAGGTTCATGGTCGAGCACACTGAGCACATCCGCAGTGGCGCCGGACGCCTTGAAAAAGATATGCCCGGGTGCTCCTTTCCGGCTCAGTTCGTCATTGTAAAAATGACCGTCGACGATCATGACATCGCCCTTGTTCTCCTGGCGGATAACGGCGGATGATACCCATGCATCGAAGCGATCGCCGAGGACAAGACCACGGGCTTGAATTTCAACCATCGGAGGCAAGTCGCCGAGATAATGCATGGTCTGGCCGGAGGCGGTGAACTCGAACCGGATATTTTCGTCGGACAAAGGGATATGATCCGCGGCATCGGCGATCATGCCGCCCGCAAGATCAATGTCGAAAGAGCCGCTGTCGACCGTGCCATCTACAAGATTTTTACCGACCCATTCGCGCGCGCCCTTAGCGAGCGGAAGCGGCCATATCGCTTTCAGTGCCTCGAAAGACATGGGCTCAATGCCGCCCTTGATTTTTACAAGAGGCGAGCGATCTGCATTGGCGACTTTGCCTGCCAGCCGGATGCCGCCACTGCCCACGCTCACAAAGAGCTCCTCGATATCCGCACTCAAGGCATCGAAATCGATATCCGCCTTCAGCGTCGCTTTTTCGAGGTCGACAGGGCCGACAAAGAAATCGGGAACCTCGGTGTGAAGCTCGTCCGCGACAAGAGCGACCCGCGCCTTGAATATGTCGAGCCCCTTGCGAACCCGGTAATCCACAGTACCGCTCAGCGATGCCTCGTGCGGACCCGCCTTCACCATCAGCTTTTCCAGCTTCAGCCGCTGCAACAATCCATCAATGGTGACTTCGCCCTCGGCCGCCTCAAGCGGGATAGTTGTATTCCAGGGCGCGGGAAGATCGATCTCGCCGGCCCCGGCGCGAACCGCGAGATGGCCAGAGCGCAACGCACCATCCCGACCGATACGCAACTCGCCGTCAGCGAAGAGCGGCGCATTGAAAATTCCATAGTCCGACAGCGAGGACGTTGTGCGCGCCAGGGCGGCTGGCACGAGATTGGAAATGCTCGCCTCGATATTTGCCTCATCGGCACCGGCGGACAATTCGCCGTTCATCTCAAGCGCCGCCATCGTATCCCCAATGGCTACTTTCGCATGAAGAACGCCTGCAAGACCGCCGCCACCCTTGTAAATGATGAGGTTCGCGTCCGGCGCTTCGAATGTGAGAGCGTTCACTTCATCGACGAAGCGAAGGTTGGCATTCCGTATACCAAAGCGCGACAGATAGCCGAGCGGCGAGGAGGTGTCGCCTTCCGAAATAAGGGCTTCGAGCATTGGACCGACAAGGGAAGGCGTGTCGGGATCGGGGGTGTCGCTGTCGGATCCGGCCAACGCCAATGTTATACCCGTATCCGGACGGCGGAGAACGGTGGCGCGCACACCGAACAGTTCGACACCTTTAGGCGCCAGTGTGCCACGGAGGAGCGCGGGCATGCTTACATCGAAGGCAACCTCTGGCACCCCGGCAACGCGGTTTCCGTCGGCGCCAGTGAGACGCACATCGCGGAGCCGAAGCGAGAGTTCCCTGTCTTCCGCCGACCAGATCAGAACCGTGTCGCCAATGTCGAGCGCGCCGCCCTGAAGCTCGGGGGCCGCCGTGTCCTCGATTATCTGGCTGAGAAGGGAAAGGGAGACGGGACCGGAGGAAAGCTGCCAGGCGAGAACGGCAAAAAGCGTGGCCGTCACGGCCACGGCGACACCCAACACTTCCAACAAGATCTTGCTACTTCGACGGATCAAGAAAGCCTGCTGCTCCTCTCGCTTGCCACGCTATGAAAATCGCATAATTGAGGCGAAAGCGAGTCAGGAGGTTTTATCCCCTCCTCCCGGCGAAGTCTGCTTTTTTGCCAGCAGGTACCCCGCATTTCATAAAGTGAGGCTTAACGCGCTGGCCAGGCGAAAGGCGAACGACCATATTGAGCCGCCCAGAGACGCGCGGGCAGATAAACGGCAACAGGAGGCATGGAAATGGCGAAGGTAGCGACCCCGAAAACCCCAACGACAGCAACAAAGGCCAAGCCTGCTGCCCGGAAGCCTGCGACGAAAAAACCTGCAGCCAAGCCCAAAACCAAACCGGCCGATGCCGGCCTCCCGCAGGTGGGTAGCAAGGCACCGGCCTTTTCCCTTCCCGCCGACGATGGTTCCACCGTTTCGCTGAAATCTCTCGCGGGCAAAAAGGCCGTTCTCTACTTCTATCCGAAAGACGATACCCCCGGTTGCACGACCGAAGGCATTGCCTTCAGCGCGCTCAAAAAGAAGTTCGACGCGGCCAATACGGTCGTGCTCGGCATCTCGAAGGACACGATCGAGAAGCACTGCAAGTTTCGCGACAAGCACAACCTGACCGTCAGGCTGCTTTCGGACGAGGACGGCAAGATGCTCGAAGCCTATGGAGTCTGGGCCGAGAAGAGCCTCTATGGCCGCAAGTTCATGGGGATCAACCGCACCACTTTCCTGATCGACGAGAAAGGCGTGATCCGGCAGGTCTGGCCGAAGGTCAAAGTGAACGGTCATGCCGAAGAAGTGCTGACGGCGGCGAAAGGTATATAAGCGGCGATGAAGGAAACGGGATCTCTTGCGCAAGCCGCGCGCGACGTCCTGCTCTGCGGCGACGCGCGCGCAAAAGCGGCTCTGGCGCGCGAGGTTGCCGCGAAATGGCGGGCAGGCGGCCTCGAAGCCGACGGTGCCGTGGCAATGCCGGAACGGCCGAACCGGCCTGAAAAGCCGGAGCTTCTTCTTCCCCGCGACATGCCGCGCCGCAGCTTCAAGGGCGAACGGGGCCGCATCGCCCTGCTCCATTCAATTGCACATATCGAACTCAACGCGATCGACCTCGCCTTTGACATGGCGGGCCGGTTCCAGCAAGCGGACCTGCCGCGCTCGTTCTTCGACGACTGGATCGGCGTCGGTGACGACGAGGCACGTCACTTCACGATGCTCGAAGAGCGGCTGACCGCCCTTGGCGCGCGCTATGGCGACCTGCCCGCCCATGACGGGCTATGGCAGGCAGCCGAGGGGACGGCCCACGATCTGCTCGCACGTCTGGCGGTCGTACCGATGGTGCTGGAAGCGCGGGGCCTCGATGTTACCCCCGCCATGATCGAACGGCTCACCCGCGCCGGGGACAAGGCAAGCGCGGACGTGCTCGATACGATCTATACGGAAGAACAACGTCATGTCGCTGCGGGCGCGCGGTGGTTCCACCATGTCTGCGCAGCGCGCGGTATGGAGCCCCGGCAAACCTTCCATGTGCTTGTGAAGCGGCACTTCCGCGGCGCGCTGAAACCGCCCTTCAATGCCCAGGCACGCAGTGCGGCGGGACTCGAGCCCGATTTCTACGAGCCTCTGGCCGGATGAAGCCGATTTCGTTTGCCGCGCCTTTTTCTGCGATATGGTGAACTCAAATTAACCATTAACATCAAAACTCTACAGGCGTATGTTGTCAGTCTGTGCCAGATTGGGGTGGAGTAGGCACATAACAATGGGGATCAAGGGCGTTGAGGGGCATGCACCAGCGGCAGGGTTGGGCCAATAAACTTCGCAATTTTTTGCGTCATGTGTATGTGGAGCGGCAGATTTATATCCGCAGCCACGGCCATGTGCAGTTCATTTCGTTGTCGCCGCTTACGCAGACCGCGTTTGCGGCGATTGCATTCGTGTTCCTGAGCTGGATCGCCTTCGCATCGGTGAACGTGGTCTTCAAGGAACAGATCATCGCGTCCAAGGACCAGCGTTACATCAAGATGCAGGGTGCCTATGAGGAGCGCCTGGCGCAGCTTCAGGGAGCCTATGACGAACTGAACGGGCAGCTGGTCATCACCGAAGAACGCTTTCTGGCGACGACGCGTCAGCTTGAGGAAAAGCACAAGCAGCTCGCCACGCTGATGAGCCAGCGCCAGACCGCACGTTCGCAGCTCGAGACAATGCGCCGCCGCTACGCTGCCACCGTGAACGGCACGACGGCGGCAGCTGACGAAGGCAATACGGTTCTGATGCGGGTGGACAGCGCCACGGAAGGCCCCGACATCGCGCATATCACGGCCCGGCCGGCGCGCACCGCAGACCTCGAGCCGTTTGTCATAGACAACGGCGAAGGCATTGATTTTGCTGACCTTGCCGGAAGCGTCGGGAGCGACAACCTGATCGTTTCCGCAATCGATACACGGCTTGCCCATCTCGATACCGCGCAGCAGAGCCTCATCAACAATGTGGAAGAGGTGACGGACAGGCGGGTGCGCGAGCTGAAGTCCATCATCAGCATGACCAAGGTCGTAAACCCCGAGGAAATGCTGGAGCGGACGGCGGAGAATGGCGGCAACGCCCAGGGCGGCCCCTTCATCGACCTCGCAGATATCGAGGCGCTGGCCGGCGGAGACGATGAAAGCGCCTTCGCAAAACAGCTTTTCCGGATAAGCCAGAACCTCAAGAAAATGGCCGATCTTGAGGATTCCATTGCGAAAATGCCTCTAGCCTCTCCACTGGTGAACTACCGCAAGACAAGCAGCTATGGCTCCCGCCGCGATCCCTTCAATGGACGTATGGCTTTCCACTCCGGCGAAGACATGGCAGCCTCTTACGGAACCACAGTCTATGCACCTGCGACAGGCGTCGTAACCTATGCAGGCTGGAAGGGCGGCTATGGCCGGATCGTCGAAATCGACCATGGCAATGGCTTCCGCACCCGTTACGGCCATCTTGGCAAGATATCGGTCAAGACTGGCCAGGAAATTGCATTCCGTGAAGTCCTAGGCAAAGTCGGGTCCTCTGGCCGCAGCAGCGGACCCCATCTTCACTACGAGGTCTGGTTCGACGGTATCGTTCGCAACCCCTCCAAGTTCATCGAGGCAGGGAATTATGTTTTCGCGAAGCAAGGATAAAGACACCGACACCAAGGCGGCCGCACCCGCACCAGCGGCCCTCGCAAGCGGGTCTGTCGGCAGGCGGCCCAACGCACGCACCGCGCCGTCGATCATCTCGAACGACCTTGTGGTGCATGGCAATCTGACGGCCACCGGCGACATTCAGGTCGATGGTACGGTGGAAGGAGATATCCGCAGCCAGTCGCTGACAATTGGCGAAAAAGCGTCGATTACCGGCGAAGTCGTCGCCGATGACATCGTGATCCGCGGCCGCGTGATGGGCACGATCCGGGGACGGCGCGTTCAGCTCGCCTCGACCTGCCATGTCGAGGGCGACATCCTGCATGAGGCGCTGGCCGTGGAAACGGGCGCGTTCTTCGAGGGTGCCTGCCGCCATTCGGACGACCCGATCAGCCAGCAGTCGAGCTCGACCGCCCGCACGACACCCGCAGCGCGGCCCGCAACGCCCGCAGCACCCGCCCCGGCCCCCGCCCCCACGACGGCGAGCGGCAATGGCAACGGCTCCACGCCCCGGCCGACCGCCGGCAATGACAGCCCGGTGGTCGTGAACGACGATGGCGGCGTTGTGGTGAAGCGGCCCGCCGCGCAGTAAAGCCGACGAAATTCGAGGGGAAAACGAGGCCGGAGACGCATGTCTTCGGCCTCTTTCGTTGCCTGAACCCAAAATGGCGGAAAGCCTCGGGTTTTGCTCCGGGCCCAGCCGACTGTCATCGAAACGTCATCAAACCGTCACAAAAGACGATCTTATTCCCGCGCCGGGGATATGCGGCGGCACCCTGCCCGCCACCCGCAACCTGTCCCGCTACGGGAGAGGCACGCTCCTGTGTACATCACGATGTGATGGGAGATGTACCGGAACGGCACAGACGGTTAAGCACAAACGGCAGACCTGAAAGGAGACGTCTCCAGTGCGCGAACGAGTCCGGAGCGATTTCGGCGGCCGGGAAAATGATAAAAAAGTAATCCCCGCGCGCGTGAAGCCCTGCCCCACGCCCTGAGTTAGTCGATATCCTCGACGGCTTCCGTGCCGCCCTTCACGCGCGCGGCGAGCGACGCGGCCATGAACTTGTCGAGGTCGCCGCCAAGGACGCCTTCCGTGTCGGAAGTCTCGACCCCGGTGCGCAGGTCCTTCACCATCTGATAGGGCTGAAGGACATAAGAGCGGATCTGGTGGCCCCAGCCGATATCCGTCTTGCTGGCGGCTTCGGCATTGGCCGCCTCCTCGCGCTTCTGCAGCTCGGCTTCATAGAGACGCGCGCGCAACATGTCCCATGCGGTGGCGCGGTTCTTGTGCTGCGAGCGCTCGTTCTGGCAGGAGACGACGATGCCGGTCGGGATATGGGTGATGCGGACCGCGCTGTCCGTCGTGTTGACGTGCTGGCCGCCCGCGCCGGAGGCACGATAGGTATCGATGCGGCAAT
The DNA here is from genome assembly GCA_002694985.1 of Parvibaculum sp. GTDB lineage: Bacteria > Pseudomonadota > Alphaproteobacteria > Parvibaculales > Parvibaculaceae > Parvibaculum. The sequence goes on from NZNS01000012.1 coordinate 48,157, forward strand.
CGCTCTCGTTCACGTCGATGTCGATCTTGTCGTCAACCACCGGATAGACCCAGACGGAGGAGAAGCTGGTGTGGCGGCGCGCGGCGCTGTCATAGGGCGAGATGCGCACGAGCCGGTGGACGCCGGACTCCGTCTTCAGCCAGCCAAAGGCATTGTGGCCCTTGACGAGGATGGTGGCCGACTTGATGCCCGCCTCTTCGCCGTCATGGCGTTCCATCAGCTCGACCTTGAAGCCGCGGCGCTCCGCCCAGCGCGTATACATGCGCAGCAGCATCTGCGCCCAGTCCTGGCTTTCCGTGCCGCCCGCGCCCGCATGGACTTCGACATAGGTGTCGTTGGCATCGGCCTCGCCGGAGAGCAGCGTCTCGATCTCGGCCTCGGCGGCCTCGTCGCGCGCGGCCTTAAGCGCAGCCTCGGCCTCGGCGACGATGGCCTCGTCGCCCTCGGCCTCGCCCATTTCGATCAGTTCGAGATTGTCGTTGAGGGCGGCTTCAAGCTTGCGATAGCGGTTGATCGACTCTTCCAGGCGCGTGCGCTCGCGCATCAGGCCCTGGGCCTCTTCGGGATCGTTCCAGAAGTCGGGGTCTTCGGCTTTCGCCGTCAGCTCATCGAAACGTCTAAGGGCAGCATCCCAGTCAAAGATGCCTCCTCAGCAGTGCGAGCGACTGCTTGATTTCGTCGGCGAGGGTCTGCGTCTCGGCGCGCATGGCGTGAACTCTTCCCGGTATTTCGTGGCTCGGGCCGGATTCGGCCCGTTCGCTGGCGCGGAAAATAGGGGGGATGGGGGGTGGTGTAAAGGGAGAGAGATCACTCATCGTCCAACATCACCCAGTCACGCCCCGAAACGATGCCCCAGTTACCGGCGGAGTTTGGACGCCTCCATTTAGGAACTTCCATTCTCTCGAGCTCCGCAAGAGCCACCTCAAAGCTTTCAGCGTTTCGCTCCTCTCCCTTCGCACCAATGGTAAATCCGTTTGATCGCTTCAGGTGGGGAGTAAACTTTGAGCCGTCTTTGGCAACCGGAACAAGGATCGCGATTTTTGGCGTTTCCGACCTAGGTATTTTCCACCCGGCTGCAAGAGCATCACCTACCTCGCAGCCGGAAGTGACTCCCCCACATCACCCGCCCCTTCTGACCCAACCGCTCGGAGAGGTGGTGTAAATGAACGCATACGGTCCCGTATCAAAGCCTCGCGCGCCGCAATAAACTCCAGCAGCATTTCAGGTTTCCAAAGATGGCGCGACGCAGGGATCAGATGCCTTTGAAGGAAGTTTGGCTCTCTCGTATCGATCCACTCTCCAAAGTCGACGTTACCCTTCTCCAGATTTTCGCGTCCATGAAGTAATTGAAGGTTGCCGACCTGATCCACCGAGCTAACGATCTTTGTTATCTTTTCTTCCGAAAGACCTCGCCCTTGCAGATTTGCTTTCGTACAGAGCGACTTCGGAATGATGTGGTCAATGTGATAAAGGGTACTTCCCCAGTTGTGTTCGTCATACAAAACCGACAATGCAAGAAAGCAGGTTCTCTGCGTGTAGCGTGTTCCCAAAAGAGCATCCAGATTATTGGCGTCAAATCCGACTATCCGCCCACGTCGACGCAGTAAAGCTTCACAAAGTGCTGCATACGGAAAGTCATCACTCAGCTCGCACGCTTCTTTAGTGACCTGTCTGGCAACACCAAGCGTTTGATCTGAATTGCCACCAAAAACACCGTTCAAGAGAGCACCCAACAGCCAACGGCGGATGAGTTCTCGGTTCCGCACCTCAAAACTCGTCGATCCGTCGAGCGCCCGGTCGATCTTTGACAAGTAGTAAGCAATCGGGAGAAGTGCATTCACGCTCGTCAATGTATCTCTGTCGATTCCAAACCCATTGACTAGACGTATCGTCCGTTCAATGGCCGCCCTGATATCCGGCCACCTTTCTTGAATGGTTGCTAACGCATCGTTCGTGAAATTGCCAACCTTGTAGATATGATCAAGATCTGAAATCAGAAGACACGACCGCATGACGAAATCTTTTTCGAAGTTGTTTCTGCGGTCCAAACCGTTGTTTAAGCGCTCAACAAAATCGTAAATTTCCTCGCGGGCGTCGATGCCGTTCCACTTGGAGGTGATCATTGAGAGGAGCAAGTCGGACTTGCTAAGCTTAGTGCCTCCGTCGTTTGCACGAATGAAAATATCCAGAACCCTGTCATAAGACTGGTTCTTCTCCATGTAGTAGGAGATAACTTCGTCTTTCCAAATTTTGCGGTAGAGATTTTGCATCGTCCGTCGCGCTATCGATAGCTGTCCCTTGGTTATCGTTTCAGGGAGACGATCTAGAATATCTTCTACATGCTTGTGGAATTGATCCTCGTCATCAAAATCGAGAATATCTCCTACCTTGTACCAAAGATGTCTCTCATCCGACTTCGGCTTTTCAGCTGAGAACTTCAATCCATATGTTATGCCAATATCTTCGCGATCTTCCGTATCTTCCGTACCTGGATCCTTGAAAAGATCGATATACATACGCTGCTTTACCCACGCAGCCGGATTATCCCATCTCTTATTCTTTAGTTTGATCGTGTAGCTACCGCGCAAGCCAATGAGCAATGACGTCAAACGCTGCTGTCCATCGAGAACAAGCACCACATCGCGCCCATCCGGCTCGACTTGCTCATTGTGAATTTCGCCGTATTTGAACTGTTCTGCGAAGCTGTATATCTGCCAGTTGCGTCGGTTCTCCGGCTTGATCTCCCAAAACAGAAAGGTGCTGATGGGGTATCCCTTAAGCAAGGAATCGAAGAGAGCCACAACCTGATCGGGCTCCCAAACGTATGGACGCTGGATGGCTGGCAAAAAATAGCTTCGATTAATTTGGTCAACGACCGAGGCTACAGTGGCAGAGTTGTACGACATCGTCCCCCCAATATTCGCTTGCCTCATCTGTTAGCTAAAATCCACCTCATCTGCAAATGTCACCGTCTTGTTGATGCAGTTGTCGTTGATATCCTTCGCCGCGATCAATGTGAACGAAGTTTTCCAACAAGACGAATCAATCCAGAGCGGCTAGCTCTTGAGTGTTCGGCCCCTGGATTGCTTCGCTACGCTCGCAATGACGGGGTCTAGTGAAGGGTGACGGCGCTTACGCGCCTACTGGATTGCCGGATCGCGGCGCTATGCGCCGGTCCGGCAATGACGTTCCAAATTAGAGCGCCCCACCCGCCGCATAGCCCGATGCCCAGGCCCATTGGAAGTTGAAGCCGCCGAGATGGCCGGTGACATCGACGACCTCGCCGATGAAATAGAGGCCCGGCACGTCGCGGACCTCCATTGTTTTCGATGAGAGCTGTTTCGTGTCGACGCCGCCCGCCGTCACCTCCGCCGTGCGGAAGCCTTCCGTGCCGGAGGGTTTGACGCGCCAGCTATTGACCTGTCCGGCGAGAGCGCGAAGGCGCTTGTCGGAGAGGTCCGCGAGGCGGCCCTCGACTTCCGTCATTTCGCAAAGGCGCTCGGCGAGGCTTTTCGGCAGCAGGCGCGAAAGCGCCGTCACCACATCCTGTTTCGGCTGGTTCACGCGCGCCTCGCGAAGCAAGGCGAAGACGTCATGGCCCGGCGCGAGGTTCACGACGATTTCGTCGCCCTCTTTCCAGTATGACGAGATTTGCAGGATGGCCGGCCCGGACAGGCCGCGATGGGTGAAGAGGAGCGCCTCGGCAAAGCGCGTCTTGCCGCAGGCGACTTCCGCATCGACGGAGACGCCGGAAAGACCGTCGAGCTTTTCGCGCAGCTCTGGGCCGAAGGTGAAGGGCACGAGCGCGGCGCGCGTCGGCACGACAGACAGGCCGAACTGGCGCGCGAGATCGTAGCCGAAGCCGGTCGCCCCCATTTTGGGGATCGACTTGCCGCCCGTCGCGACGACAAGGGAGGCGGCCTCGAAGCGCCCGCGCGATGTTTCGAGCGTGAAACCGCTCTCGCTTTTCGAGACGGATTTCACTTCCGTTTCGAGCGCGAGGGTGACGCCGCCCTTCTCACATTCGGAGAGCAGCATGTCGACAATCTGTTGAGAGGAACCGTCGCAGAACAACTGTCCGAGCGTCTTCTCGTGCCACTGGATGCCATGACGCTCCACCAGCGCGATGAAGGCCGAGGGCTGGAAGCCCGCCAGCGCGGAAAGGCAGAAGCGCGGATTATCCGAGAGGAAGTTCTTTCCGCTCGTGTGAATGTTGGTGAAGTTGCAGCGGCCACCGCCGGAGATTCGGATCTTCTCGCCCGGCTTTTTGGCGTGGTCGATGACGAGGACACGCCGCCCTCGCCTGCCCGCCGTCAGCGCGCAAAAAAGACCGGCGCCGCCCGCGCCAATGATGATGGCATCGTATGTCAGTAGAGACCGCCGGTGCCTGAGCCGATTTCACCGCCAGCGGAATAGCCGTCACCGGGCCGCTCCGGTTCCTTGCCGCCAGCGCCGGGAATCCTGTCCGCGGGGACGGCATCATCGGGAACGGAACCACGCGCCATACCATCTATCCCCGGACGGATGAATGGATTGTCCTGCGGCGGCGTCTCGCCATTATCGTTGGCGGCACCGGGTGCCTGCGGCGCGCCGGGGAAGTTCATAGCATCATAATCTTCCGGCCTGAGCGGCGCACCGCCATCGAGCACGGCGCCTTCGACCGGGCCGGCGTCGTTCATGTCCGGACTGTAGATGTTCGAGGGGTCCGGCACACTGCCAAAGAGGCCAACCGAGGGCGCGGTGACTTCGAGGCGCGGCTCGGTACCTTCCTTGAAGGCTTCAAGGATGACGCCTGAACTCTCGCCATTGGCCAGCCGGCCCGTCTTGTGGTTGACCTTCACCAGTGTGATGCCGGGCGGCACACGGAAAGGAATGGCGGGCTTGCCACCGACCGCATCCTTCATGATCGCGGCGAAGATGGGCGCGGCGGCGCGGCCGCCCGTTTCGGCGCGGCCAAGCGGCAGGGGCTCGTCGAAGCCGACAAAGACGCCTGCGGCAAGATTGGGCGAGAAGCCGACGAACCAGGCATCGCGATTGTCATTGGTGGTGCCGGTCTTGCCCGCAAGCGGCACACCGACAGCCCTTGCGGCGGAACCCGTACCGCGCTGGACGACGCCTTCGAGCATGGAGACCATCTGATAGGCGGTCTGCGGATTTTCGACCTGTTCGCGATTGTCCGGCAGGACGGGCGGCATGACCTCGCCGCCCCTCGCGCGCTCCTTCGCCTCTTCCCAGCTTTCATTGCAGGCCGGGCAGTCGCGGTCGTCCTTCCTGTAGATGGTGCGGCCGAAACGATCCTGCACGCGGTCGATCAGCGTCGGGGTCACGCGCTTGCCGCCATTGTCGAGAATGCTGTAGGCGCCGACGATGCGCATGAGCGTGGTCTCGCCCGCGCCAAGCGCCATCGACAGGACGGGCGGCATGTCATCGGTGATGCCGAAACGGCGCGCATAATTCGAGACGGTCTGCGGGCCGACATATTGCGCGAGGCGCACGGTCATCAGGTTGCGCGAATGCTCGATGCCGAAACGCAACGTCGAGGGACCGTTGAAATTCTTTTCGTAGTTTTCCGGCTTCCAGAGGCCGAGGTCGCCGCCCTGATCGAGCACAAAGGGCGCATCGAGGACGAGGCTCGACGGCGTGAAGCCCTTGTCGAGTGCGGCGGCATAGACGAAAGGCTTGAAGGCGGAACCGGGCTGACGGAGCGCCTGCACGGCGCGATTGAATTCGCTGAGGCCAAAGCTGAAGCCGCCCTGCATGGCGAGGACGCGGCCCGTATGCGGGTCCATCACAAGGGCGGCGCCGTTCACTTCCGGCACCTGCATCAGCGCATAGTGGACGGGGTCTTTCTTCTCGTCCTCAAAGACCGGCGCGACCCAGACGACGTCGCCGACGGCGACGACATCGGAGGGCGATTTCACCTCCGGGCCGAGATAGATGCGGTTCACGGTTTCGCGCGCCCATGTCATCTCGGAGAGCGGGATGTACGCCTTCTCGATTTCCTCCGAGAAGCTGCCGTCTTCAAGGCGCTGCGGGCGAAGGCCGACGGTGACGCCATCGGCCTCCACCTCAAGCACGGTGGCGAGCGTCCAGGGTTCGAGATCGGCGGGCACGGTCATGGCGGCAAGCGCCTGCTGCCAGTTCTCGCCGGGCTGAAGCTGCTTCACGGGCCCGCGCCAGCCGTGGCGGCGATCATAGGCGATGAGGCCGGCGCGGAGTTCGCGCGAGACCGTCTCCTGAAGTTTCGTGTCGATGGTGGTGCGTACCGACAGGCCGCCCTCATAGAGCTTTTCCTCGCCATACATCTCGATGAGTTCGCGGCGAACCTGCTCGATGAAATAGGAGGCATCGCGGATCTGCACACCGCGACGGCGCAGCGAGACATCGAGATCGGCGGCGCGGGCTTCGGCGGCTTCAGAAGCCGTGATGAAGCGCTCTTCCTCCATGCGCGAAATCACCCAGTTGCGTCGCGCAAGCGCGCGTTCGCGATGGCGATAGGGATGGTAGTTGTTCGGACCCTTGGGAAGCGTCGCGAGATAGGCGGCTTCGGCGACGGTGAGTTCGTCGAGCGGCTTGTCGAAATAGTTGAGGGCGGCGGCGGCGACACCATAAGAGCCGATACCGAGATAGATCTCGTTGAGATAGAGTTCGAGAATCCGGTCCTTCGAGAAAGCCTGTTCGAGGCGGATCGCGATCAGCGCCTCTTTCAGCTTGCGGTCGAGGGTGACGTCGGAGGAGAGCAGGAAGTTCTTCGCAACCTGCTGGGTGATGGTGGAGGCGCCGACCAGGCGGCGGTCCCGTATGACATTCACGACATTGTCGAGAACGGCGCGAACGATGCCCATCGCATCGACGCCGCCATGCGTATAGAAATTCTTGTCTTCCGCAGCGAGAAAGGCGTCGACCACGCGGGGCGGAATGGCGCTGATCGGCACATAGAGACGGCGCTCGCGCGCGAATTCGCCGATGATTTCGCCGTCGCCCGCATGGACGCGGGTCATGACCGGAGGCTCGTAATTGGCGAGTTTGGTGTAGTCCGGCAGGTCCTCATTGAGGCGCCAGATCATGTAGCCGCCCGCCATCAGGCCGCCAAAGAGCAGCACCAGAAAGACGGCCGCAATTATCGAAAGAACTCTCAGCATCGGGCGTCCTGCCCCCACACGATCAATACTCTTGCCAATACTCTTGCCAATACTCTTGCCAACATCCCTGCCCCGCACCGCTTGCTAGGCAGTAATTATGGCATGCGCAAGGCTGCGAAACGACTTCACATACCCGCATATCTACCGGGGATACATATAAAGCGCGCTTTTACCAAGAAAGCCTTGCGGCGGAATTACGAAATAGAGAGGCAGGAGCGCAATTCGGACCTTCGGCTTCTAGTTGGGGCCTTCGGCTTCTAGTTGGGGCCTTCGGCTTCTAGTTGGGGCCTTCGGCTTCTAGTTGGGGCCTTCGGCCAGGCGATCGCCGAAATAGCGGTCGACGGAGCGCGACAGGGTCTTCGCCATTGTGGCGCGCCATGCAGACGAGGTGAGCTGTTTCTCGTCTTCGGGATTCGTCAGGAAGCCAAGCTCGATCAGCACCGAGGGCACATCCGGCGCCTTCAGCACCACGAAGCCCGCAAAACGATGAGCCGGATCGAGGGTGCGGGTCTTCTGACTCGCATAATCGACGACCGTTCTGGCGAAACGCGAGGAATAGTTCTTGGTTTCGCGCTGGGCGAGGTCGATCAGGATGCCAGTCACTTCCGGGCTCTCGCCTTCGAGGTCGAGACCGGCGATCACGTCCGACTGGTTTTCCTTGCGGGCGAGCGCGGCGGCTTCCTTGTCCGACGATGTTTCTGAAAGCGTGTAGATCGACATGCCGCGGACAGAAGGCTTCTGGATCGCGTCGGCATGGACCGAGATGAAGAGATCCGCCTTGTGGCGCCGCGCAATCGCCACGCGCTCGCGCAGGGGAATGAAGATGTCGCTTTCGCGGGTCAGGTGGACTTCATAGCGGCCCGAGGCGCGCAGTTCGGCGGCGAACTGCTTGGCAAAAGCGAGGACCACATCCTTTTCCTTGACGCCGGAGCGGCCATGCGTGCCGGGATCGACGCCCCCATGCCCGGCATCGATGACCACCACGCGGCGGCGGGCGAGACGCTCGGCGGGCGGGCTGACCGGCACCGCGGCTATGTTCGTGAGGGCAGGCGCGGCGGCCGGCTCGGCACTCGCGGGCAAGCCGGCCTTGGCATTGAAGCTCGCAAGGTCGGTCGGGGCGAGGTCGAGCACGATGCGGCGCCCGAAGCCCGCCTGCGGGTCGAGCACGAAGTCGCGCGAGATATCGACCGGCTGGGCCGCATCGAGGACAACGCGATAGGTATCCGCCTCGAAGCGGCCATATCGGTAGCCGGAGACGAAGCCCGTGTGCTTGTCGGCCGGCTCTTCGAGCAGGCGGAAGGGAACGCCCTTTACGTCGATGACGACGCGGTAGGGGTCCGAGAGGGTGAAGACGGTGTAATCGGCGGGGACATCGCCGGAAAATTCCATGACGAAACGGGTCTGGGCGCCGTGGTCGCCGATGCGGATGGAGGTGACGGCGGGGCCGCCCTGCTCCGCCGCATCGCCGGCAGGCGCGAGCGGCACAGCCGTGTCGCTGCCCAGTGCGCCGGTCGAAAGCGCGTCGCTTTCCTGCTGGACCGGATTATCCTGCTGAATGGAGGCTTCGCGGAGCTCTTTTGCGAGAAAATCCGCAAGTTCGTCGGCGGAAGCGGGAGCGGCGATACCGGCGATGAGGCACAAGGCGGCAATCAGGCCGAAACCCGCCATCCTTCCGCGCCCTGTCCGCCGGTGAAACTTCATACCCGCCGCCTCGTCCTTCGCGACCCGCCCGATCTGCCCCAAAACCCGCGGTTTCCGAACGGCCCGGCCCGAGGCTCGGGAGAACGCCACTGCATCGGAGCCCCTGCCCCGTCGACGCCCGCCATATACTGTCCGGAGGCGGTAATGGAGGTGCCAAACGAAGCACCCAAATCAGTAATGCACTGAGATTACTTCAAAAATCGTTACCTCGCCAAAAATTTACGAAGTTTCAATGGGTAGAATGGTTAATAACAGGACAAACAGGCCTATGCCGTATCGCTTGCCAAATCAGAGCCGTAAACGGTAAAACCTGTCACTACCGGATGAACACCTCCCTCAAACGGGTATCCGGTCCGCCGCGACGGACTTGCTTGTCCCGGGCGGCTTCAGGAATTCGGGCAACCGTAGCGCGCCGGCGTGACACCCCCTACAAGGGCGATACCGGAAGCGGACCGCGCGGGCCCGGCGTTTTCCAGCAAAGGCGCTGTCCTCACAAGGGCGCCGCCCGGTAACCGCCAAAGCGCGCATTCGAAAAAGTTACTCGCTCGTCCCGCCCGGCCACATTGCCCGGCAGAGGGGAGCCCGCCGGCACCCGGCGCCTTGATGGGTGCACCAAAAAGGTAGAGATGCACGACGCAGTCAGACAGCACGCCGACCGGCCGATCTCGCGGGAATTTTCCGCGAAGGGTTTCGGAACGGCTGCGCGTCCGGTCGCGCGGCGCTTCCTCGCCCATTCATTACTTTTATTTCAGACCCAGTCCCCATCCGCCGCGGCGCGCCTTAACGGTGCCGGCACGACGACAAGGACTCAAACAAGCGGCGCACCCGCGCGAACGCCCGCACGCATGACCATGCGGCGGCCCTCGTGCGTCGGATTGCGCCACGGAGACGTTCCATATGGGAAAGAAGATGCTTATCGATGCGGCCCACCCCGAGGAAACCCGGGTGGTGGTCGTAAACGGCAATCGCGTTGAAGAGTTCGATTTCGAGTCAGAAAACAGGAAACAGCTTCGAGGAAATATCTATCTAGCCAAGGTGACGCGCGTGGAGCCCTCGCTCCAGGCAGCCTTCGTCGAATATGGCGGTAACAGGCACGGTTTCCTCGCCTTCAGCGAAATCCATCCCGACTACTACCAGATCCCGGTGGCCGACCGCGAAGCCCTGCTGCAACAGCAGGCCGACGAAGCGCGCCGCGAGGACGAGGACGAGGAAGACGACGAGGAGGATACGGCACCCGAGGCGGAAGCCAGGGAAGAAAAGGCCGGGCCGGACGACGAGGACGACGACAACGCCACTCCGGACAATACCGCTCCGGACAATGACGAAACGGAAACCGTCCGCTCCGACGAAACGATCGAGAGCGTCGGCGCTGAAGACGCGATGGAAGAAGCTGCGCCGCGCAAGCAGCGCAACAACTATCGCTCCTACAAGATTCAGGAAGTCATCAAGCGCCGGCAGATCCTGCTGGTGCAGGTCGTGAAGGAAGAGCGCGGCAACAAGGGTGCGGCGCTCACCACCTATCTCTCGCTCGCCGGACGCTACTGCGTATTGATGCCGAACACGGCACGGGGCGGCGGCATCTCGCGCAAGATCACGGTGGCCGCCGACCGCAAGAAGCTGAAGAACATCGCCGAGTCGCTCGATGTGCCGGAAGGCATGGGCCTCATCGTCCGCACGGCCGGCGCGAAGCGCACCAAGGCCGAAATCAAGCGCGACTACGAATATCTGTTGCGCATGTGGGAAAGCGTGCGCGAGCTGACGCTGAAATCCACGGCGCCGAGCCTCGTCTATGAGGAAGGCAGCCTGATCAAGCGCTCGATCCGCGATCTTTACGACAAGGATATCGACGCTATCCAGATCGAGGGCGACGAAGGCTACAAGGAAGCAAAGAACTTCATGCGCATGCTCATGCCGAGCCATGCGAAGAATGTTCAGCCCTACAAGGAAAAGCAGCCGCTCTTCCAGAAACATCAGGTCGAGCAGCAGCTCGACGCGATGCTGAACCCGACCGTCACATTGAAGTCGGGCGGCTATATCGTCATCAATCCGACGGAAGCGCTCGTTTCCATCGACGTCAACTCGGGGCGCTCCACCAAGGAGCGCAATATCGAGCAGACGGCGCTGAAGACGAATCTCGAAGCGGCCGAAGAAATCACGCGGCAAATGCGCCTGCGCGACCTTGCGGGCCTCATCGTGATCGATTTCATCGACATGGACGAGAACCGCAACAACCGTGCGGTCGAACGCAAGCTCAAGGATTGCCTGAAGACGGACCGGGCGCGTATCCAGGTCGGCCGGATCAGCCATTTCGGTCTTCTCGAAATGTCGCGCCAGCGCATGCGCTCCGGCGTGCTGGAAGGTTCGACTGTCATCTGCCCGCATTGCTCGGGTACGGGGCTCGTGCGCTCCGTCGAGTCGATGGCCCTGCATGTACTGCGCGGCGTCGAAGCGGAAGCGATCAAGGGCCGTGCCGCCGCCTTCACCGTGAAGGTGCCTGCCGAAGTCGCGATCTATATTCTGAACCAGAAGCGCGCGAACCTTCTCGATGTGGAAGAGCGCTACGGCACGTCCGTCTTCGTCGAGGCGGATGCGACGCTGGCCGGTTCGGAGCACAAGATCGAGACCGCCGAAGCGCGCGCACTGACGCGCACACGGCCGGCGCAGGGCGCGATCAACGTCGAGAGCGGCTACGCTGAGGAAGACGAACCCGCCATCGCGGAGACGGCAGCCGACGAGGACGAGACGAACGGCGAGACGAATGCCGATGCCGAAGCAGGCGACGGGAAAAGCGATGGACAGACCCGCCGCAAGCGCCGCCGCCGCAAGCGCCGCCCCGCGGGCGAAGGCGATGCGCCGCGCGAAGCCAATGGCGATGGCGATGGCAATGACAATGGCGACAAGAACGCGGAAGAGGCTTCCACCACAACGGAGGGAGCCGATACCGAGGACGAGGCGGAGGGAGATGCCGCGCAAGCCAATGGCGAACAGGAACTCGGCGAGGACGGACAGCCGCGCAAGCGCCGCCGCCGTGGCCGCCGTGGCGGACGCCGCAACAAGCGTCGCCAGGAAGGTACCGCCGAGGGCGATGAGGGCGGCGAAAACACCGCAAACGACAGCTATGCGGATGGTGCGGAGAACAGCGACGGCGAAGACCTGTCGCTGGAAGATGAGGCCGACCCTCTTGCGAGCGGCGAGGCGCCTGCTCTTCTCTCCTATTCGCGCGGCGCACTCGAAGCCGAAGACCCGTCCGACGACGACGAAGAGACCTGGGAAGCAGTGGCTGCCACGGAAGGCGCCTATGACGAACCGGAGGAACTTCTCGAAGCGGAAGCAGAGGTGAAGGAAGAATTAGCCCGGGAAGAAGCCGCGGAAGAAGCGGAAGAAGGCGAGACGACTGAAGAAACGGCGAAGAAGGACGAACCCGCCGTTGAAATGGCCGACGCCGATGAGCCGATGTCCGATGAGGTCGAGGAAGAAAAACCCTCGAACGAGCCCTCGCGACGCGGCTGGTGGCAGCGGCGCTAGAAGCCCGCGCAACGAACACAAAGCAAAAGGCCCGGTGTTTTCTCCGGGCCTTTTTTTCGTGCGAGCTTCGCGAATTCGTTATTCCATCCCCTGGCGCGGGCTGTCAGCCGCCGGCGATACCGGTGACGGCCATGCCGTTGCCGCGCGGGTTGATGGCAAAACCGCAGGCACCGGAAGCGATGCCGTCCGGGCAGACGATGGCATTGGCCGGGGAACGCATATCGGCAGGACCATTTTCGAGCGCGGTTTGCGCCGCGTCGATCGACTGCGCATTGCGTGCCACATACTGAATGGCGGCAGCCCCCTTGGGCCCGCCCGCGCCGGCGCCGCTGACGCGGACATATTCGCCGGTCGCGCCGGTCACGATGACGGGCGAGAGGAAGGCGGAGGCAAGCCCCGCAACCGGGCTCGACGGACTTGCCGCGAGCACCACGCCCGCTCCTTCCGCGACATGCCCCGAACCGAAGGCACCATTCATGGTGACGGCGCAGGCAACAGCCCCGCCCTTACCGTCAATCGTGGCGAAAGCAGTGGAGCCGAAGTCACGATCCATATCGCCTTTCGCTCCGAGTTGAACCGCCGTGCGGCGCGCGGTTTCGGCCAAATCGCCAGGGCTTGCCGTGCCCGCATTCGACCAGAGCGCAGCGCCAAAAGCGCCCGCTCCAAGCGAGTCCGCGGGAAACCAGACACGCGACGTGCCGGAATCGGCGGATTGCGCGGCAACGACATCCGGGCGGTAGTTGCGGAGGTCATCTATGGAGAGAGCGCCGCCCACGCGGGAGGATGCCTCGACGAGGCGCTGTGCGGTCGCACCGGAATAGAAGCCGCGGACACCCTTGCTGCGCACCTGGGCAAGCGTTGCCGCAAGCTGGAGACGGGTGACGACGTCGAGCTCGGCCGCGATGCCACCCTTGCCGTTCGAGAAGGTTTTCTGCAGAGCGGGCGAGGCGCCGATGATTGCGGCATTGCTGGCGAGCTGGCTCGCGGTGGCGCGCGAAACCGGCAGGCCGGTCGCGGCAAGGCGCTCAGCGGGCGCGACAAGCGAACTCCAGGGGAGCTTGCCATAGCGCGCATGGATGAGCGCGAAGCCGCGCACATTGCCCGGGACGGCAATGCTGCCGCCGCCGGCCGGATTGCGGGTGAGGAAGGAGACCGTCTCGACCGTCTTCTTGCCTGCCTCATGGACGAGGCAGACGCCGCCGCCGCCAAGACCGGCGGCTGCAGGATAGGTGACGGACAGACCGAAATAGACGGCGGCAGCCGCATCGGCGGCATTGCCCCCCTCTTCCAGCACCTGGCGCGCGATGAGCGCGGCAGAGGGCTCGTCGGCAATGGCGGCACCGGCAAACCAGGGATCGCGCGAATCCGCCTCAACCTTGCCCGTCGATGTGAGGCGTGCGCGGCGATCCGCTGCGGTCTCGACGCCGTGACTTACGGCGGTGATGCCCACAGGATCGCGGGGACCGTCATCCACGCAGGCCGAAAGCCCGAGAATCACAGCGAACGCGACAAGCGCCATTCCCGTGCGGCGTGTGTGTGCCTCATAATTTAACCACATTCCGGCGCTTCTCCTGATGTTCGACATATCGACCCTTTTGGCGCCGGATTCAGCGGTCAGCGCCGTTTCTTGTATGGTGTACCCTGCCCGGCAGGCGGACACTGCCCGGCGAGATTGACGGGGTCAGGGCCCGCCCCTACCGTTTAGTCGCGAGACGCCCATAACGTCAACGCGGCGCTGAAATCCGCGAAGAATCCCCCACCAGAACCGGGGACGCGAGAGTGACGCGAAATGGGCCTCCGGGGAAGGAAAAGCAGGCGGCGGGCTTGCTACTGGGACTTGGAAGGGCCGGAAAGCCCTCATGTAAACGGGTTTAACGAGAGTATGCAGTCATGAGATTCGGGCTCAACGCCGCCCTCCAACGGGGGATACGCGCCCTCGGCCTTCTGGCGATGGGCGCCGCGCTTGCTTTCCAGGCCGCTCACCCGGTGGCGGCGCAGGGCCGCATTGCGATCGTCAGCGACGCCGAGACCGAGGCCATGCTACGGGAATATTCCGACCCGGTCTTCCGCGCGGCCGGCATCGACCCAGGCGCTGTGAAAATCCATCTCGTGAACGATCCGAACCTCAACGCCTTCGTGGCGAACGGGCAGCAGATGTTCGTGCATACCGGCCTCATCACCACCGTCGATACGCCTTCCGAACTCATCGGCGTGATCGCGCATGAAACGGGCCACATGTCCGGCGGACATCTGGTGAAACGGCGCGAGGAGTTCGAAAGCATGAGCATGCCGGTGATCGCCTCAATGATCCTCGGTGTGGGCGCGATTGCCGCCGGTCAGGGCGATGCGGGTATGGCGCTGATCATGGGCAGCCAGCACATCGCGACGCGCTCCCTCCTCGCCTTCACGCGCGAACAGGAAGCCAGCGCCGACCAGGCGGGCGCGACTTTCCTGGAGCGCTCCGGCCAGTCCGGCAAGGGCATGCTCGATCTTTTCTCGACGATGCGCGACCAGGAACTGCTCTCGGCGAGCCGGCAAGACCCCTATGCGCGCTCGCATCCCATGTCCGGCGCGCGCCTGGCAGCACTGGAAGCGCGGGTGACGGCCTCACCCTATTTCAACAAAGCTGAATCCCCCGCGCGTATCCATCAGTTCAAGATGGTGCAGGCGAAGCTGCACGGCTTTCTCGACGATCCCGCCGTCACGTTCAACCGCTATCCCGCTTCCGACATGAGCGACTATGCGCGTTATGCCCGCTCTGTCGCCTATCACCGCACGGGGCAGCTCGACAAGGCACTGGCCGAACTCGAGCCGCTGCTGGAGCGTCAAGCGAACAACCCCTATATCTGGGAAGTGAAGGGGCAGATCTATTTCGAGAGCGGCAAGGTGGAAGAGGCCATCGCGGCCTATCGCAAATCCGTGGAACTGAAGCCCTCCGACGAACAGCTTCACCTCGGGCTCGGGCGGGCGCTGCTCGCGCGCGAAGGTACGGACGCGACGCCCGAAGCCATCCATCATCTGCAAATCGCGACGAAGAGCGGCGAGCAGGCCTTCGGCTATTACCAGCTTTCGATTGCCTATGGGCAGCTCGACGATATCGGCATGGCGGAACTTTCGGCAGCGCAATATTACGATGCGCTCGGCTCGGTGGGCGAAGCGAAGTCACACGCCACACGAGCCATCAAGCTTCTCACGCAGGGTAGTCCCGAATGGCTGCGCGCGCAGGATATCGCCATGCAGCCCATGCCAAATCGCGGATGAGCGCCCTCGCCCCTTTCCGCCTCGAAACAAATTCCTTTCTCAACACGAAGAGACTCATGACCCGTTTGTTCCGCCTGCCCGCCTTGCTGCTCGCCGCCCTGTCCTTCGCTTTTGCCGCGCCTGCATATGCGCAAGGCTCATTCGACGCCGCGGAGACCGCGGAAATCGAGACGATCATTCACGACTATCTGGTGGAGCATCCAGAAGTACTGGTGAAAGCCTTCGAGGCGCTCGAAACGAAACAGGCTACGGCAGAGTTTGAGAAAACGCAGGCCGCCATCGAACGGAACCGCAAGGCGATCTACGACAATCCGATGGACTACGTGACGGGGAACCCGGATGGCGACGTCACCATCGTCGAGTTCTTCGACTACCAGTGCGGCTACTGCAAGCGCAGCTTCGAGCCGCTGATGGACTTTGTGAAGGCGGACGGCAATATCCGCCTCATCCTGAAGGAATTTCCGATCCTCGGGCCCGTTTCGCTCACCGCCTCGCAGGCGGCCATCGCCGCAAAGAAGCAGGGCCGATACATCGAGATGCACGCCGCGCTCTACGAGCACAAGGGCGGACTCGACGAGGACGGGGTTTACGAGATTGCGAAGGATGTCGGCCTCGATCTGGCGAAACTCAAGAAAGACATGGCCGATCCGGCGATTCAGGACCATGTGAGCCGCACCTACCGCCTTGCCGAGCAGCTCGGCGTGGACGGCACGCCCGCCTTCATCGCCGGCGGCACGATGTATCCGGGCGTGGTAGACAAGGAACGGCTCGAAAAGATCGTCAAAGACGCGCGCGGAAGCTGACACGCGGCTCCGGCCGTGCCAAAACACGAGGCCCGCTCCTGCCAGCACTGCCACGGCGCATGCTCCCTGCACCCGAACATAAAGGCGCCCTCCGGCGCACAAAAACCATGCATACGAGAATTGAAGAATTTGCCGCTCATTGCGCGCGCTATCGCACGCCGAGCCATTTCCGCGCGGGACGGCAGATCGTTACCACGGCTGTCCCCTTTATCGCGCTTTCGGCGGCCATGTATTTCAGCCTGCATGTCGGTTACTGGCTGACGCTGCTGCTGGCCATTCCGCTGGCGGGCTGCGCACTGCGCTTCTTCGTCATCCAGCACGATTGCGGACATGGCTCCTTCTTCGCCTCGAAGCGCGCCAACGACATCACGGGACGTATAGTCAGTCTGCTGACGATTACGCCCTATGCCTATTGGCGGCGGCTGCATGCGCTGCACCACACCTCCTCGGCCAATCTCGACCGGCGCGGCTTCGGCGATATCACCACGCTGACGACCGACGAATACCGGGCGCTGACGCCGCTGCGCCGCCTTGCCTATCGCATCTACCGGCACCCGGCCTTCCTGCTCGTGATCGGCGGGCCGGTTCACTTCCTGCTGCTGCAACGCCTGCCGCTCACGCTGCGGCGTCCGGCATGGGAAATGTGGAGCAGCGTCATGGCGCATAATCTCGGGATCGCCGTCTTTTACGGCACGCTGCTGTTCCTGCTCGGCTGGCTCAACTTCGTGGTGATGGTGATCCCGGTGCTGGTCGCAGCGGCAGCGATGGGCGTCTGGCTTTTCTATGTGCAGCACCAGTTCGAGAATACGAGCTGGGACACCCGCGAGACATGGGACCGCAAGCGCGGCGCGCTGACCGGCAGCTCCTATTATGTGCTGCCCTCCGTGCTCGGCTGGTTTACGGGCAATATCGGTCTGCACCACATTCATCATCTGTGCAGCCACATCCCGAACTACCGTTTGCAGGAATGCCTGGACGCGATGCCGGAACTGAAGACAATCAACCGGCTGACCATCGTGGAGAGCCTCAAGACGGCATCGCTGGCGCTGTGGGATCCGCGGAGCCGCAAGCTGGTGAGTTTCCAGGGGATCTAGATCATCCGGGAGGAGCGATGAAGAAGATCGTACTCAACGAATATGGCGTGCCGGAAGACGTGGCGCACTGCGTGGAAGCGCCGGATGTGGGCGCGCCCTCCCCCGGCGAAGTCGTTTTCGACGTCATCGCCTTTCCGCTCAACCCCGCGGATATCGGCTTTTGCCGCGGCAATTACCGGATCAAGCCGCCCTTGCCCGCGACGCCGGGCGCGGAATGCGTGGGCCGTGTCACCGCCGTGGGCGATGGTGTTACCCATGTAAAGCCGGGCGACCTCGTGATCAATCTCGCGCGCGAGAACTGGGCCTCGCAACGCCGCGTGGCGGCGGAAGACGCGGTGCCCGTGCCTGCCGGGCTCGACCTCAAACAGGCGGCGATGCTGCGCATCAATCCGCCGACCGCGCTCCTGATGCTCACCGATTTCGTGGACCTCAAGCCCGGCGACTGGGTGATCCAGAACGCCGCGAACTCCGCCGTGGGCCGGCTCGTCATCACGCTGGCAAAGGCGAAGGGCATCCGCACGGTGAACGTGACGCGGCGAGACGATGTGTTCGCCGAACTGACCGCACTCGGCGCCGATATCTGCCTCACCGACGGGCCGGACCTTGCCGAACGGGTGCGCGAGGCGACAGGCGGCGCAACCATCCCGCTCGGGCTTGACGCCGTTTCGGGCGGGGCAACGGCGCGGATCGCCGCCTGCCTGAAGGATGAAGGAACGATCTGCACCTATGGAAGCATGACGGGCGAAGCGCCGTCCGTTTCGGTCGCCGATGTCGTGTTTCGAGGGATGACATTCACCGGCTTCATGCTCGGGCGCTTCATGGCGCGGCGAACGGCGGAAGAAGTGCGGGCGATCTATGCCGATCTCGGCCAGCAGATGCTGAACGGCGCGATCCATGCGCCGGTCGACAGCATCTATCCGATCGAGGACATTCGCGAGGCACTGATCCGTGTGCAGACGGGCGGACGGCACGGAAAGGTGCTGGTTAGTCCCGGTGGGGAAGTGGCCTGACGCCCCTACCCCTCCATCTCCCTGACGACATCGCGCAGGCGAGCCTTCTCCTCTTCCAGCAGCGGTGCGTTCTCGCTGCGTTTCAGCGCGATGCGGGCATGGCGAAGGGCGCTTTGGCGGAAGTCCGGGCCGCCGATTTCGGCGAGCGCCTGTAGCGTCTTGAGAACACGGAGCTGCACTTCGAGAAAGCCCGCGCCGTCGCGGGCTATGGGCCCGAACGCATCGTCAAACATGTCGTCCAGCGACAAGGGCGGCACGCGGACATTCGGGCAGGCGGCATCGGTGTCTTCCTCCACCTCTCCCTTTTCCGCCCAGGCGGCCAGCAGCCGGAACTGGCGGCCGATAATGTCGATGGCGGTGCCGGGATCGTTGACGCCGGGCGAGAGCGCGCGCGAGGCGATTTCCGTCAACACGACCAGCCCGAAGCGGGGGTCGCCCTGAAAATTGCGCTGGTCGCCGACAACGCAGGCATTGCGGCACGCATCCAGTGTTTCGGCCCTGGCCTCGCCTTTCTGCAACCCGCCGATCCAGAGCAGCGGGCGGCGCGCATGCACATAGGCGCCGGGCAGTACGGCGAGGTAAATTCTTACTTCGTCCTGCTCTTCGGCCTTGTGAGCGGCGGCGGACAGAGCCGACATGTCGACATGCTGCACATAGCCGGGAAGACCGGAATAGACGGGGATGGCGGAAGCGGGAATATCGGCCTCGCCATTCTTCAGCGGAGCACCGCCCATGAACGGCATGTTTATCCGCTCGTCAAAGGCGGCGCGCGCGGCGTTTTCCACACTCCGCGACGTCTCGTCGACCATGCCGAGACGCGCCAGATGATTGATCCAGCGCAGAAGCGCGATCACCATGATGACGATCACGAGGAGCGTTGCCGCGAACAGCATGGCGCGGCCCGATGCGCCGTAGAGCTCTGTATTGAGCGCGATGATGCCGACAAGGCTGAAGAGGAAAGCCCCGACAAAAACCGCGAGCACGTTCTGTGTGGTCGGGTCTTCGCGCAGCAGTTTCGCGGCGCGCGGCGTGACGTCGCTTGTCGCGGCGCTGTAGGCCGTGACCATCACGGTCAGGGAGAAGGTCGTGACCGCCAGCATACTGGAGGCCAGGATATGGAGGATCGGGGCCACGGCTTCGGAGCCGAACTTGACGGAGAGGTCGGCAGGGATGACCCATCTCGCGCCTGCCGAAAAGAGCGCCGTGACGACGCCGAGCAGCGCGAAAAGCGACGCGCGAAACCATATCTGCCTGGCAATCCGCAGCAGCAGCCAGCGCCATTTGGAAATCATCGGCGCGCGTCCCCGCTCTCGATTACGCTGAGAGATCCATCGGTTTCCAGCACCACGGCGGCTGCGCCGGAAAGCGCCGCCACCCCGCTTTCGCGCAAGGCGGCGTCGACCTCTTCGCGCGTCATACGTTCCTTGCGCATGGCCTTCTCCAGATAAACGCCGTCGCGCACGAGCAGCGCCGGTTCGCTCTTGATCAGATCACGGACGCGCCTGGAGCGCACGGACGCCCATGTAAGCACGAATTGAAGACAAATGAGCAGGGCAAGCGCGAGGACGCCTTCCGCCAGGGGCACGGACCTGCTGAGGAGAACGGTCGCGAGGGTGGAGCCCAGCGCGACGGTGACCACCAGATCGAAGGCGTTCATCTTGCTGAGGGTACGCTTGCCGGAGATGCGCAGGAAGACGATCAACATGGCATAGGCCGCCGTGCCGACGATCAGCACACGCGCCAGACCGCTCCATGAATCGAACAACATCTGGCCGGTCATGCGGTTTTCTTTCTGCCTCTGGCGGGTTGCTCAGCCGGATTGCCAGCTTTCCACGCCTTATTCCACGTTCCCATTCAACGCCCCCCTTTAACGTCTTTCTGCGGGTTCCGTTCCGTAATTACGTGTTGCAGCGCAGCATCCGGCGCGCTATCAACGCCCATCCAGACAGGACCCGGTGAAAATCCGGGTGGCTCTTCCGGCCGCCAATCCGCCGGACAACCCGACACCTCCGCTTTCTGGCCTCCCGCTGGACTTTCCCGGTTCCGCGCGGCCCTTGTTTTCGTGTCCCCAGTTCTCCGGATTTCAATGTTCTCAGTCAGCGCCTATCGCCAGCAATGGTTCGGCAATATTCGCGGCGATGTTCTCGCCGGTCTCGTCGTCGCCCTTGCACTCATTCCCGAAGCCATCGCCTTTTCGATCATCGCGGGCGTCGATCCGAAGATCGGGCTTTACGCCTCCTTCTCCATCGCCGTCATCACCGCGATCACGGGCGGGCGGCCGGGCATGATCTCGGCGGCCACGGCGGCAACAGCCGTCCTCATGGTGACGCTGGTGAAGGATCACGGGCTGCAATATCTGTTGGCGGCGACGGTCCTCGCCGGTCTCTTGCAGATCGGCGCGGGGATGCTGAAGCTCGGCTATGTGATGCGCTTCGTTTCGCGCTCCGTGATGACGGGTTTCGTGAACGCGCTCGCGATCCTGATTTTCATGGCGCAGTTGCCGGAGCTGATCGGCGTGCCCGCGCTGACCTATGTCATGGTCGCGGCGGGGCTCGCCATCATCTATCTCTTTCCGCTGCTGACAAAGGCCATCCCCTCGCCGCTCATCTGCATTCTCGTGCTGACGAGCATCGCGATCTATTTCGGCTTCGATATCCGCACGGTGGGCGACATGGGCGAGTTGCCCTCGACGCTGCCCGTCTTCCTCATTCCGCAGATACCGCTCACGCTCGAAACGCTGACGATCATCCTGCCCTATTCGGCGGCAGTGGCGGCGGTGGGCCTGCTGGAAAGCCTGATGACGGCTTCCATCGTGGACGACCTCACCGACACGCCGAGCGACAAGAACCAGGAATGTATCGGTCAGGGCATCGCCAATACGGCGACGGGCTTCATCGGCGGCATGGCCGGTTGCGCGATGATCGGCCAGTCGATGATCAATGTGAAATCGGGCGGGCGCGGCCGGCTCTCCACCTTCTGCGCGGGCATCTTCCTGCTGTTCATGATCGTGGTGCTGGGCGACTGGGTGAAACAGATCCCGATGGCGGCGCTCGTCGCCATCATGATCATGGTGTCCATCGGCACGTTCAGCTGGTCGTCGATCCGCAACCTGCGGCACCATCCGCGCAGTTCCTCCGCCGTGATGCTGGCCACCGTGATCGTCGTGGTCTTCACGCATAATCTCGCGCTCGGCGTGCTGACGGGCGTACTTCTTTCCGGCCTCTTCTTCGCCTGGAAGATCGCGCAAATCTTCCGCGTCACCTCCACGCTTTCAGATGACGGGCGCGAGCGCGTCTATATCGTCGAGGGGCAGATCTTCTTCGCCTCGTCGGATGATTTCCTCGCCGCTTTCGACTTCAAGGAAGCGCTGGAGCGCGTGGTCATCGATGTGAGCCGCGCACATATCTGGGATATTTCCAGCGTCGCCGCGCTCGACATGGCGGTGCTGAAATTCCGCCGCGACGGCGCGACGGTCGAGATCGTGGGGCTCAACGAAGCGAGCGAGACCATCGTCGACAGGCTCGCCATTCACGACAAGCCCGGCGCACTCGAAAAGCTGATGGGACATTGAGGGAGGAATAGGGATGACGAAGAAAATCGTCGCGCTGGTGGATGGCTCGGCCTATTCGCACAGCGTCTGCGAAAACGCCGCCTGGATCGCCACACGCATGGGCGCGAGCGTCGAACTCCTGCATGTGCTCGGGCGGCGCGAAGGCTCGGAAGCCGCCGACCTCAGCGGCAGCATCGCGCTTGGCGCACGCACGGCGCTTCTCGAAGAACTGACCCGGCTCGACGAGCAGCGCGCGAAGCTGCAACAGCAGCGCGGCCGTGCGATCCTCGACGATGCAAAGGCGGTGCTCGCCGAAGCGGGCGTGAGCGACGTCAAGACGCGGCTGCGCATCGGCGACATTGTGGAGGCGGCGGCGGAAGCGGAAGCCGAGGCCGACATGCTGGTGATCGGCAAGCGCGGCGAGGCGGCGGATTTTGCCAAGCTGCATCTCGGCTCGAATATCGAGCGCATCGTGCGCGCAAGTCACAAGCCCGTCTTCGTCGCAGCGCGCAGTTTTCGCGAACCCAAGCGGCTCCTCATCGCCTTTGACGGCGGCGCGAGCAGCCAGAAAGCCGTCGCGCATATCGCGGAGAACCCGCTTTATGCGGGCCTTGAATGCCACCTGCTGATGGCTGGCGACAGCTCGCCCGCTTCACGCGCAAAGATGGACGAAGCTTGCGCGAGGCTTCAGGCGGCAGGACGCGAGGCAAAAACCTTCGTGGCGGACGCCTCGCCCGAAAGCGCCATTGCCGAGCATGTGGAGGCGCTCAATATCGATCTGGTCGCGATGGGAGCTTACGGCCACTCGCATATCCGCAACCTCATCATCGGCTCGACAACGACCGAGATGATCCGCTCCTGCAAGGTGCCGGTGATGCTGTTCCGCTAAGGCTCAGATCAGCTCGCCCTAAATCAACCCGCCCATGGGCGATGACGGGTCGGCATATTTCTTCTTCGGCATGCGGCCCGCGAGATAGGCGAGACGCCCCGCCTCGACGGCGAGCTTCATGGCGCGGGCCATCCTGATCGGGTCTTTCGCTTCGGCGATTGCCGTGTTCATCAGCACGCCATCGACGCCAAGTTCCATCGCAACGGCGGCGTCCGACGCCGTGCCGACGCCCGCATCGACCAGCACCGGCACTTTCGACTGTTCGACGATCAGGCGAATATTGATCGGATTCTGGATGCCGAGGCCCGAACCGATGGGCGCGGCAAGCGGCATGATCGCGCAGCAGCCCATATCTTCCAGCTTCTTCGCCATGATCGGGTCGTCGGTGCAATAGACCATGACCTCGAAGCCGTCCTTCAGCAGGGCTTCGGCGGCGCGCAGCGTTTCGATCATGTCAGGGTAAAGCGTCTTCTGGTCGCCCAGCACTTCGAGCTTCACGAGGTTCCAGCCGCCCGCTTCGCGCGCGAGGCGAAGTGTGCGCACGGCGTCTTCCGCCGTGTAACAGCCGGCCGTGTTCGGCAGGTAGATGACTTTTTCGGGGTCGATATAGTCGACGAGCATGGGCTCGTCCGGGTTCGTCACGTTCACGCGGCGGACAGCGACGGTGACGATCTCCGCGCCCGCGGCCTCGACGGCGGCAGCGTTCTGCGCGAGGTCTTTATATTTGCCCGTACCGACGATGAGGCGCGACTTCAACTTGCGGCCCGCCACGATGAACTCGTCGTCGCCGTCCGTTGCCGGGGTCTCGATACGCGCTGCCGCTTCCGTCACTTCACTTACTCCGTTTTCTGGTCGCTTGTCCGGGCGGCGAACTGCAGTCTCCGGATTTCGATATGGCGCTTCGCCTGAAAAAGCGTCTGTCAGCCACCGCCGACAAAATTCACGATCTCGATGCGGTCGCCCTCCGCGAGCGCGACCTCGCCATAGGCCGAGCGGGGCACGATTTCGAGATTGCGCTCCACCGCGATCTTCCGGGGCTGGAGGCCGAAGCTCTCAACGAGGCCGAGCACCGTCATGGGGCTTTCCACCTCGCGTAATTCGCCGTTCACCGTGAGCTTCATATCGTCCTTAACGCCTCTCCATTGGCGGGATAATGGGTGAGGGAGGGCCCAAGTTCAAGGCAGCGTGAGCGGATGAGGGGCGGCTCTGCGGTCCCTCCCCTGCGGCACCCTCAAACCATTGGGCTTACAAGGCTTTTCCTGACGGGGGGAGTTGCGTATAAAGAAGGCCACGATTCGGGGGCGGATTGGGGCCAGGGGACCATATTTTTGCCCTTTTGCCGCCCGATACCCTCCCCTCCACAAGTTCAAACGCGCCGAGACGCCCCGAGACGGAAGTCCTCGATCAGATGGCCAAATCCAGCTCCAGCACGGCTAAGCCGGTGTTCGTTCTCAACGGGCCGAACCTGAACCTGCTTGGTCAGCGCGAGCCGGAAATCTATGGCTCGACCACGCTTGCCGATATCGAACGCCAGGTACATGCCAAAGCGAAGGCGCTCGGTCTCACCGCCGATTGCCGCCAGTCGAACCATGAAGGCGAACTGGTGGACTGGATACACGAGGCGCGCGAAGGCGCAGCGGGCGTGATCCTGAACGCGGGCGCCTATTCGCATACATCCATCGCCATCCACGATGCGCTGGCGACGCTCGACATTCCGGTGATCGAGGTTCACATCTCGAATGTCTACAAGCGCGAGAGCTTCCGTCACCATTCGACCATTTCATCCGTCGCCACGGGCGTCATCTGCGGTCTCGGCACGATCGGCTACGATCTCGCACTCGAAGCCGTGAAAAGCAAATTGTAAGAGGTCAGACGTCTTGGCAACGAAGCCCCCGAACGATCCGAAAACCGGCCCTAAAGGCGCTCCAAAAGACGGTAAGCCCGCGAGTAAACAGGAAAGCAAGAAGAGCGAGATGAGCAAAGCAGGTGTGGACCAGGAACTGATCCGGCAACTCGCCGCTCTCCTCACGGAGACGGACCTCAGCGAAATCGAAATCGAAACGGACGAGCTGAAGCTGCGCGTCGCGCGGCAGGTGGCGCAGGCGGTAACGCATGTAGCAGCCCCGGCCCCGGCGGCTGCTCCCGCAGCAGTGCCGGCCGCAGCGCCCACGGCAGCCGATGCCGCGGCACATCCCGGCAGCGTCACCTCGCCGATGGTCGGCACGGCCTATCTTTCGCCCGAGCCCGGCGCACCGGCTTTCGTGCAGCCAGGCAAGCAGGTCAGCGAAGGCGAGACTATCCTCATCATCGAAGCGATGAAGACGATGAACCACATTCCCGCGCCGCGTTCGGGCAAGCTCACCGCAGTTCTCGTCGATGACGGCCAGCCGGTCGAGTTCGGCGAGCCGCTCTTCGTGATCGAATAAGGGACGGGCCGCCGCGCATGTTCGAAAAGGTCCTCATTGCAAATCGCGGCGAAATTGCGCTGCGCATCCACCGCGCCTGCCGCGAGATGGGCATCAAGACGGTTGCGGTCCATTCGACGGCGGATGCAAACGCGATGCATGTCCGCCTCGCCAATGAAAGCGTCTGCATCGGCCCGGCGCCCGCGAACGAAAGCTATCTGAATATTCCGGCGATCATTTCGGCTTGCGAAATCACGGGCGCGGATGCGGTCCACCCCGGCTACGGTTTCTTGTCGGAGAACGCCAAATTCGCCGACATTCTTGCCGCGCATGGCATCACCTTCATCGGACCGAGCGGCGATCATATCCGTCTGATGGGCGACAAGATCCAGGCGAAGGTCACGGCAAAGAAGCTCGGCATCCCTTGCGTGCCCGGTTCGGACGGCGCAATCACCACCGATGCGGAGGCCTACAAGGTCGCCGAAGAAACCGGCTATCCCGTGCTCGTGAAGGCTGCGGCGGGCGGCGGCGGGCGCGGCATGAAGGTCGCGCGCTCGAAAGAGGAGCTTTCCTCCGCGCTTTCGACGGCGCGTTCGGAAGCAAAGGCCGCCTTTGGCGACGACTCGCTCTACATGGAAAAATATCTCGGCCAGCCGCGCCATATCGAAGTGCAGGTGATTGCCGACAGCCACGGCAATGTCGCGCATCTGGGCGAGCGGGACTGTTCGCTGCAACGCCGCCACCAGAAGGTGCTGGAGGAATGCCCTTCGCCCGCGCTCAATGCGCAGCAGCGCGAGGAAATCGGCGGCATCGTTTCACGCGCGATCAAGGGCCTCGGCTATCTCGGTGTCGGCACGGTCGAGTTCCTTTATGAAGACGGACAGTTCTTCTTCATCGAAATGAACACACGCCTTCAGGTGGAACATCCGATCACGGAAGCCGTGACGGGCATTGACCTCGTGCGCGAGCAGATCCGCATCGCCGCCGGTATGGAGATGAGCTTCCGGCAGGAAGACGTGCAGCTCAACGGTCACGCCATCGAGTGCCGCATCAACGCGGAAGACCCCAAGACCTTCGCCCCGTCGCCCGGTACCATCAAGGATTTTCACACGCCGGGCGGGCTTGGTGTGCGCGTCGACAGCGCGGTCTATTCCGGCTATCGCATTCCGCCCTATTACGACAGTCTGATCGGCAAGCTGGTGGTGAGCGGGCGCAACCGCAATGAATGCATGATGCGCCTTCGCCGGACGTTGCATGAATTTGTCATCGACGGGATCAAGACCACGATCCCGCTTTTTCAGGATCTGGTGAACGAGCCGGATTTCATCAACGGCGAATACCACATTCACTGGCTGGAAGATTTTCTGAAAAAACAGCAGGGCTGACCGAACCGGACAGAAGCTCGGGAACGGGAGCGGCGTTCGCAGGTTCTTCTTGCGATGGGCCCGCGCGCACCCTTGGCTGACGGGACTGGGCGCTGCCGCGCTTGGCCTGCTGCTGACGCCGCTCGCCGCCCTCATACCGACCATCCAGCTTGGCCTCGGCGAGAACAGCGATTGTGTATCGAGCGTCAGACAGACCACCCGAGAGAGCAAAAAACTTCCTGAGAGGGCTAAAGATCGGCGTTAGAATGAACCGGCTGAACCTGGTGCTACCGTTCCATTCCGATCTTCGCCAGGTTTCGCCGGGTCTGCGCCACGGGCAGGGATTTGCGGAAACGAGATGAGCGAGATTGACGCCGAAGTATTGCTTCGCGCCTATGCCTATGGCGTGTTCCCGATGGCGGAGTCGCGCGACGATCCGGAACTTTACTGGATCGACCCGGAAGCGCGGGGCATCCTGCCACTGGAGAGCTTCCACATCCCGAAGCGCCTTCGCCGCACCATCCGGCAGGCCCCCTTCGATATCCGCGTCGACACGGCTTTCCGCGAGACCATGCTCGGCTGCGCGGAAGCTGCGCCCAATCGCGATGGCACATGGATCAACGACAGGATCGTCGATCTTTATTGCGAGCTGCATGAGAACGGCCACGCGCATTCCGTCGAATGCTGGCAGGGCAGCCTGCTTGTCGGCGGGCTATATGGCGTGTCGCTGGGCGGGGCTTTCTTCGGTGAGAGCATGTTCAGCCGGGCGACGGATGCGAGCAAGGTAGCGCTCGTCTATCTCGTGGCGCGGCTCATTCGCGGCGGCTTCAGCCTGCTCGACACGCAATTCGTGACCTCGCATCTCAGCCAGTTCGGCGCGATCGAAATTCCGCGGGATGAATATCGGGTGCGGCTGTTCGATGCCACCGGCCAGGACGCAGATTTTTATTCGCTGCCGCTGGACGCTTCGCCCGACGAGGTTTTGCAGTCCGTCACCCAGATATCGTAGACGGGATGTTCGAGGGCGTTCAGGCCGGGGCTTTCGGCAAACATCCAGCCGGAGAAGATCGGCGCGGGCTGCACTTCCGTAACGGCGGTCGCGTCTGCCGCGGTCGCGCCCGTGCGTGCGAGCTGACGGATTTCGACATAGGCGGCGGTGCGCGGTGTTTCTTCCGGCGGGTTCTTGTCGCAGGCGCGCACCAGCACCTGCAAGGTGCCGAAGGTTGCCGGCTCATTCACCTGTGCCTCGAAGGCGCTCACGCGCGCGGTGATCTTGTCGAGGCCATTGAAGACGGCGACGGGAAATTTTTCGGCCAGCGCCGGCCCCGCGCCGAGCGCGAGGAAGGCGAAGCCTGCCGCCGAAGGAATGAGGAAACGCATCGGCGCTCTCCGGGAGGGGTTACTTGCTGTCGCCGCCATCCGACGCGGAGAAGACGGCCTGCCCGATGAGGCTCATGAGATCGATGGAGCCTTGCGTGAACATGATCTCGCTACCGTCGGTGAGGAGTTCCTCGCTGCCGCCGGGCGTAACCGAAATATAAGAGCCGCCGAGAAGCCCCTCGCTCGTGATCTTCGCGCTGCTGTCTTCGGGCAGCTTCACATGGGGCGCGATGTCGAGGGTGACAATCGCCTGATAGGTCTCGGGGTCGAGCGACTGCTTCACCACTGTGCCGATCTTGATGCCGGAGAGGCGAACATCGGCGCCGGTCGCAAGCCCGTCAACGGAACTGAAAGCCGCTTCCACGTTGTAGCCTGTGGCACTGCGCATGCCGGAACTGGTGTAGCCATAAAAGAGAAAAACCGCAGCCACGGCAACGACCACGGTGCCGATCAGCGTTTCGACGAGATTGCTTTGCATAGACGTCCCCGATAACCCGGAATCAAATGATGCGGCGGCTGCCTATTCGGGGCGCCATGCCTGATAGTCGCCCGTCGCCTGCGGCCGGCGGGCATCTTTGTGGAGGCTGCCTGCCGGGCGATAGGCGTGCTGCGTGCCGGTGAGATTCGGCATATGGGGCTTCTCCCACTCGCGCGGCACATAGCCTTGCTCCCCGGGCGGCGTATCCACGGTGTGATGGAGCCAGCCGTGCCATTCCGGCGGTACGCGGGAGGCCTCGGCAAGGCCGTTATAGATCACCCAGCGGCGCTGATAGCCGCCGATCTCGCGACCATCCTTCGCCTCGTAGTAGCGGTTGCCCTGCCCGTCTTCGCCGACAAGCCTGCCCTTGCGCCAGGTGTAGAAGCGGGTGCCCATGGTCTGCCCGTGCCACCAGACGAAGATTTCCGAAAACAAGCTCATGGAACGATTCCGTTGAGTTAAGCGAGCGGCGCATTCCTGCATGCCGCGGAAGAGCTGCCATTATAACCACGATTCCGGCCCGAAGGGACCGGAAGCGGGCCGAATATGGCACCGGGAGAGAGCCCGGTCCAGCCTTCCTGCCGCTTATTCGAGGGACCAGGTTGCCTGGCCTGCCTTGCGCTTGCGACCGAGCCCCTCGCGTTCATGGATGAGCATGGGCTGGCGGTAGACGTCGCCCGCCCGCTCGAACTGGCGGTCGTCATTCAGCACCCACTGGATGCGGCTGAGAAGGCTTGCCGGCGTCACCGGCTTCACAAGGAGATGGGTCGCGCCGATCTCGAAGGCTTCGGTGAGAAGGCCGCGCGAGGCATACCCGGTGAGGACGATGATGGGAGTAAAGCAGACGGGCTCGTTGCCCGCGGCACGTATCCGGGTAATGAAATCGCGGCCGTTCATCGGCTCCATTTCCCAGTCCGTGAGAATCAGATCCACCTCGTGACTCCGAAGCTCCGCAATACCGGCTGTGCCGTCGCGCGCCTGGAGAATATCGGTGATGCCGAAGGTATGGAGCATGGTCCGCAACAGCAGCCTCATGCCGCTGTTGTCCTCGACCATCAGGACTTTCAGCGACTTCAGCTCCTTGCCGAATGCT
Organism: Parvibaculum sp.; assembly: GCA_002694985.1. Lineage (GTDB taxonomy): Bacteria > Pseudomonadota > Alphaproteobacteria > Parvibaculales > Parvibaculaceae > Parvibaculum. The sequence goes on from NZNS01000012.1 coordinate 77,852, forward strand.
GTACTCAGCTCGCCCACACTGCGTCTCCACCTATTCTGGGTATCGAACCCTTCGATAGTGATATTAGATCGAGGTTTCGGCTCTGTTAACTGGCGAGATTCTGTTAACCGCTCGATTCGGGTTGAACCTCCCACCGCATCATGTGGCTCGGATGCCTGTGGCATCTACATCTTGCGTCTTTGGCTTGACGCCTGCCGCCCATCGTCCCTAGGATTTGGTCTCCCTCAGGGGATGAGGCAGTAGCAACAGACGCACACCACTAAAGAGCTAACCGCTCAGCGGCGAAAGCCAAATGGAAACAACCACTTGAAAGGTTGCTCCAGAATGGCTCGGCGCAATGGTGATCTGTGCTCTGATGTATGCCGGGCCAGCCCGGTATGCGTGTTCCTTCCCCTCCTCCGAGGCAGCAAATGCATAGCGAGAATCCGGGGGCCAGATGCGTATCCAGCGTTGCTTCACTGTCGAGGGCCAGTCGCCTTACGAAGGCATTGAGTTCAGAACGACGACGAGCGAGATCCGCAATCCGGACGGCTCGGTTGTGTTCAATCTTCAGGACATCAACGTGCCGGCCGACTGGAGCCAGGTTGCCTGCGACGTGCTCGCCCAGAAATATTTCCGCAAGGCGGGCGTTGCGGCCGTTCTGAAGGCGGTGCCGGAAGATGGTGTGCCGGATTTCCTGTGGCGGCACGAGCCGGACCATGACGCGATGGCGGCGCTCCGCGAGGAAGACCGCTTCGGCCCCGAGCGCGACGCGCGGCAGGTCTTCGACCGGCTGGCGGGCACATGGACCTATTGGGGCTGGAAAGGCGGCTATTTCGACAGCGAGGCCGACGCCCGCGCCTTTTTCGACGAGCAGCGCTTCATGCTGGCGGCCCAGATCGCGGCGCCCAACTCTCCGCAATGGTTCAACACCGGCCTTCACTGGGCCTATGGCATCGACGGTCCGGCGCAGGGCCACTGGCGGACCGACCCGGAAACGGGCGAAACGGCGCGCACCCAGACCGCCTATGAATTTCCGCAGCCCCATGCCTGCTTCATCCAGAGCGTGAACGACGATCTCGTGAACGAGAACGGCATCATGGACCTCTGGGTGCGCGAGGCGCGGCTCTTCAAATATGGCTCGGGCACGGGCTCCAACTTCTCCAGCCTGCGCGGCGAGAACGAGTCCCTCTCGGGCGGCGGCAAGTCGTCCGGCCTGATGAGCTTCCTCAAGATCGGCGACCGGGCAGCGGGCGCGATCAAGTCCGGCGGGACGACGCGGCGCGCGGCGAAGATGGTCATTGTCGATATCGACCACCCGGATATCGAGGATTTCATCAGCTGGAAGGTCACCGAGGAGCAGAAGGTGGCGGCGCTCGTCACCGGCTCGAAGATCAACCAGCGGCACCTCAATGCCATCATGCGCGCCTGCGTGAACTGCGAAGGCGAAGGCGACGACTGCTTCGATCCCAAGAAGAATCCCGCTCTCAAGCGCGAAGTGATCGCCGCACGCAAGGCGCATGTGCCGGAGAACTATGTCCAGCGCGTGATCCAGTTCGCGAAGCAGGGCTATACGGAAATTGATTTCCGCGTCTACGACACGGATTGGGATTCAGAAGCCTATCTGACCGTTTCCGGCCAGAACTCGAACAACACCGTGCGCGTCACCGACGAGTTTCTCCGCGCCGTCGAGCAGGACGAAGAGTGGTCGCTGAAAAGCCGCCTGACGGGCGAGACGACGAAGACAATTCCGGCGCGCGAACTCTGGGACCAGGTGGGCCATGCCGCATGGGCGAGTGCGGACCCCGGCATCCAGTATCACACGACGATCAACGACTGGCACACCTGCCCGGCCTCCGGCCCGATCCGCGCGAGCAATCCGTGCTCGGAATATATGTTCCTCGATGACACGGCCTGCAACCTCGCCTCGCTCAACCTGCTTCAGTTCCGCGATGCGGACGGGCGTTTCGATGTTGAAGCTTTCGAGCATGCCGTGAAGCTCTGGACCATCGTGCTCGAAATCTCGGTGCTGATGGCGCAGTTCCCGAGCCGCGAGATTGCGGAACGGAGCTACAAGTTCCGCACTCTCGGCCTCGGCTTTGCCAATATTGGCGGGCTGCTCATGTCCTGCGGCCTTGGCTATGACAGCCGCGAGGCGCGTTCGCTCACGGGTGCGATCAGCGCCATCATGACCGGCGTCTGCTATGCGACCTCGGCGCAGATGGCCAAGGAGCTGGGCCCCTTCGCGGGCTTCGAGGAAAACCGCGAGCACATGCTCCGCGTCATGCGCAACCATGCGCGCGCGGCGCACGGGCTCAATGGCGGTTATGAACAAGTGAGCGTCTATCCCGTGCCGCTCGATGCCGCCTCCTGCCCGCAGCCCGACCTCGTCGATCATGCGCGCGCCTCCTGGGATCTCGCGGTTTCGATGGGCGAGCGCTATGGCTACCGCAATGCGCAGACAACCGTTATCGCGCCGACGGGCACGATCGGTCTCGTCATGGATTGCGATACCACGGGCATCGAGCCGGACTTCGCGCTGGTGAAATTCAAGAAGCTCGCGGGTGGCGGTTATTTCAAGATCATCAACCGCGCCGTGCCGCAGGCGCTCCGTACGCTCGGCTATAGCGACAAGGCGATCGAGGCCATTGTCGATTACGCCGTCGGTCTCGGCACGCTTGCCAATGCGCCGGGCGTCAACCATGAGCGGCTGATGGAGCGCGGCTTCACGCCGGACAAGATCAACGTGATCGAAAAGGCGCTGGCGACGGCCTTCGACATCCGCTTCGCCTTCAACAAGTGGCAGCTCGGCGAAGACTTCTGCACCGAAGTGCTCGGCCTCGATGCTGACGCAATGGACGATCTCGACTTCGACATGCTGGCAGCCCTCGGTTTCACGAAACAGGAAATCGAGGCGGCAAACCTCCATGTCTGCGGCGCGATGACGCTTGAAGGCGCGCCGGGCCTGAAAGACGAGCACCTGCCCGTCTTCGACTGCGCCAACCCGTGTGGCCGCATCGGCAAGCGCTACCTCTCGGTCGAGAGCCATATCCGCATGATGGCGGCGGCGCAGCCTTTCATCTCGGGTGCCATCTCCAAGACGATCAACATGCCGAACAACGCGAGCGTCGAGGATTGCAAGGAGAGCTACCTGCTATCCTGGAAACTCGCACTCAAGGCGAATGCGCTCTACCGCGACGGCTCCAAGCTTTCGCAGCCGCTCAATTCCCAGCTTCTCGACGACGATATCGAGGATGACGAGGAGGAAAGCGCGGTCGAGACGCTTGTCGCGCAGCCTGCGCAGGAGCGGGCGCGGATCGTCGCCGAACGCTCGGCGATGCAGCTTGCCGAGCGGGTCGTCGCCTCCGAAAAGACGCGCGACCGGCTGCCGGACCGCCGCAAGGGCTATACGCAGAAGGCGCTGGTCGGCGGCCACAAGGTCTATCTGCGCACCGGCGAATATGACGACGGGAAGATCGGCGAGATCTTCATCGACATGCACAAGGAGGGTGCCGCCTTCCGCTCGCTGATGAACAATTTTGCCATCGCCGTGTCGCTCGGCCTGCAATATGGCGTACCGCTGGAAGAATATGTGGAGGCCTTTACCTTCACGCGCTTCGAGCCCGCGGGGCTCGTGCAGGGCAATGACCGGATCAAGAACGCGACCTCGATCCTCGACTATGTGTTCCGCGAACTGGCCGTCTCCTATCTCGGACGTTCGGACCTTGGCCATGTCGATCCGAAGGAAATGGCCTTCGACGCAATGGGCGATGGCGCCGACGAAGGCAAGGCGCCCGCCCTTCCCGCAGCGTCGGTTGTCAGCCCCGGCTATACGCGCATGGCGCAGATGGGGAATCTCTATCTCGTGCGCAATTCGAATATGGGTGGCGCAGCCGCTGAAGCCCGCGCCGATACAGCCGAAGCGGTCGCGGCTCCCGCCGTTCGCGACCAGACCGTGAAGGCCGAAGTCATGGCGGCAGGCGCGCTGATGCGTTCGGGCTCGGGCGAAGTTTCCGGCGCAATGGCTGTCAGCTCCGTTTCGCAGACCTCGTCGGGCAACGGATCTTCGGGCGGTGCGGGCATGTCGCGCGTCGTCGAAGCGCGCATGAAGGGTTATGAAGGCGAAGCCTGCAGCGAATGCGGCAACTTCACCATGGTGCGCAACGGCACCTGCCTGAAATGCGACACCTGCGGCGGGACCAGCGGCTGTAGCTGATGCGTAAGCAGAAAGCGTTTCATACGTAACTCAGGCCGGTAATTTTGTGCTTGCCCTCGATACGTCATGGCCCGGCTTGTCCCGGGCCATGACGATGATGGGGAGGCGAAAATGTATCCATCGGCGGCGTGAAGAAACCGTCTTGCGGAGCTAGATCTGTTTGCGCTTGCCGCCATGCGTCTCCAGCGCGGCTAGAATATCCGCCGGACGGAACGGCTTGGCGATGTGGTCGTCCATGCCCGCCTCGAAACAGGCTTCGCGATGATGTTCCATCGCATTCGCGGTGAGGCCAAGGATCGGCATTGCAAAACCGACCTCCCGCAGCTTCTTCGTCGCCGTCAGGCCATCCATCACCGGCATCATCACATCCATGAAGACGATATCGAAATCCTGTTCCTTCACGGCTTCAAGCGCCTGGGCGCCATCGAAGGCGTAGGTCGGCTCGATCCCCGCGATGGAGAGCACGGAGCCGATGACCTTGCGGTTGACGGCATTATCCTCGACCACAAGAACGCTGAGCGGCGCGGCCGGCTGCGGCGCGGTGCCGGACGTTTCCTCGATCGCGGCGGCAGGAGCTTGCGTTTCTGCGGGAGCAGCGCCGGCCGCCAGCGGAAGGCTGACTGTGAAGAGAGAGCCCTTCCCTTCGATGCTCTCGACCTGCACCGACCCGTTCATGGCGTCCACGAGACGCTGAACGATGGCGAGACCAAGGCCCGTGCCCTCGATCTGGCTCGATGCTCCGTCCTGCACCCGTTCGAATTCCTGGAAAATTCTATCCACTTTTTCCGCCGGAATGCCGCGCCCTGTGTCTGCCACGCGCAAAACCAGTTCAAGCCCGTCGCCGGCCTGGCGCACCTCCGCCGTCAGCGACACATCGCCATGTTCCGTGAATTTCACCGCATTCCCGAGAAGATTGAACAGGATTTGCGAAATGCGGTCGGGATCGCCCTTCAGCCAGGTACGCGTCGAAAGGGGTAGCACGGCGTTGAATTTCAGCCCCTTGCTTTCGGCTCGCGCCGCCATCATGTCGCAGACGGTGCGCAAGAGCGTTTCGGCATTGAAGTCGCGGCTGGCGATCTCCACCTTGCCTGCTTCGAGCTTCGCCATGTCGAGCACGTCATTGATGATCGACAGCAGCATTTCAGCGGAGCTGCGTGCCGTCTTGACCAGTTCGAGCTGGTCACCGCTCACGCCGCTTTCCTGAAGCATGTCGAGCATACCCATCACGCCTGTCATGGGTGTGCGGATTTCATGGCTCATCGAGGCAAGAAATGAACTCTTGGCGGCGCTTGCGCGCTTTGCCTCGTCGCGCGCGGCAACAAGCTCGCCTTCGGCCTCCTTCTGGGCGGTGATGTCCTGTATCTGCGAGATGAAATAGAGCGGGACGCCGTTCTCCGCGCGCAGAACAGCCACGGAAAGAAGCGCGGAAATGATATCGCCATTCTTGCGATGGTAACGCTTTTCCATGTGATAGGCATTGCGCTTGCCTTCGATACATTCGTGAAGAAGATCGAGATCGTTTTCGAGGTCGTCAGTATGCGTAATATCCTGAAACGTGCGCTCCCGAAGTTCTTTTTCGGTATAGCCGAGCATCTGGCATAGCGCCTCATTGACCTGGAGCCAGCTCCCATCGAGGCCGACAAGCCCAATGCCGTGGGCCGCTCCCATGAAAGCCATGCGAAACCGCTGATCGTTCTCGCTTGTCAGGGTTTCTGCCGTGCAGTCCTGGAGCAGGCCCCTCACCGTGGTTTCGGTACGTTCGACGCAGAGGATACGAACCGCGACCGGGTCGGTGCGCAGCGTGAAGCTGGCCGTGTTTGTCGCGCCCGGGGTGCAGCTGTCGAGCCAGTGATGCAGAAGCTTCATGGTCGTGCTGGCTTCCGCGTTCCTGGTCTTGAGGGTTCGCGGTACATTGCGGGCGTCGAGAGCGCTGGAGTGAAGTTCGAGATCGCCGCTCGCGATGTCCCACGTCCAGCTACCAATGGAAAAGGCCTCGGCAAAAGCATCGAAAAGATGCGCCGGGAAATCTGCGGTGCCGAGCCTCTCGGGCGGCTCGCTCGGTCTCGAGTTGTGCATTCGACTATCCAATAAACCGGGCTTTTCACCCCTAGCGAATACCGGCTCGGTCAGGATTGTTACAGCCCGGGGCTTAACCATAGGTTTCCATTAACTAAATTGCAGGTTTCTACTATCTCCAGGAAACCGGAACTTTGGTGAAAGGCAGAGAAACCTTCGGGTTTCTGGTCCGATCAGCGGGAGGCTTTCGTGGACGCCTATCAGGTTCTTGTCGCCGTCGCGGCTCTCACCATTGCAAGGGGCGGCAAGCCAAATGGCTGAGCAATGTCGTAATCCGGCCAAAATCCCAGCCTAGAAATTTCAACGCTTGGGACTTTTGATGCGACCAGCAATTCGAAAGGCACAACGATGAAAAGAACCGTAATTTTCCTTGCGGCCCTCGCGATGAGCGCGGTCAGCGCCGCGCCTGCTTTCGCGGCGAACGTCTACGAGACGCTGAAAGGCAATCCGCAATTCTCGACCCTGACCAGGATCATCGAGGCGAATGATCTCGAGTTCCGCTACACCGAGGGCAACATCACTGTCTTTGCGCCGACGAATGAGGCACTGGCCAACCAGCCAGGCGGTATCGACGATCTGCTTGCAGGCGATAATCCCAGCAACAAGGAGAATGCGCGTGCCCTGCTGCTCTACAGCATCGTCAGCGGCCGCCACACGCCCGCCCGGCTCGAAGGCAAGGTGACGGAGGCAACGACGCTCCAGCGCGGCAAGGTGAAGATCGACGGCACGAAATCGCCCATCCATTACGGCAGCGAGAAGTTCGGTGCGAATGTCTCGGGCGAGGCCATCGAAGCATCGAACGGCGTCATCATCCCCGTCGACGCGCTGGCGATCCCGGTTTTTGCGGACGAGACGCCTGAGGCGCAGACGCCGCAATAAGTCAGACGGCACCGGACAAACAAAAAGGGAAGGCACCGGCCTTCCCTTTTTCCTTGGCGTTTTCCGCACTTGAAATTGAAGGTCAGCCTTCCTTTTTCTTTTCAAGCGGCGGCACGACCCGAATGTGCAGTTCCTTGAGCTGCTTCTGGTCCACCTCCGAGGGGGCCTGCATGAGCAGATCCTGCGCCTGCTGGTTCATCGGGAACATGGTCACCTCGCGCAGGTTCTCCACGCCCGCCAGCAGCATGACCATGCGGTCGATGCCGGGCGCGAGCCCCCCATGCGGAGGCGCGCCGTATTTGAAGGCGTTGAGCATGCCGCCAAACTTCGTCTCGACGACGGATTTGTCATAGCCTGCGATTTCGAAGGCCTTGTACATGACATCCGGCTTGTGGTTTCGCACGGCGCCCGAGGAAAGCTCAACGCCGTTGCAGACGATGTCGTACTGGAAGGCCGTCATGCCGAGGATCTCATCGACATCGTCCTTGTCGAGCGCAAGGAACTTGTCCAGCGGGTAGTTCGGCATAGAGAAAGGATTGTGCGAGAAGTCGATCTTCTTCTCGTCCTCGTTCCATTCGAACATCGGAAAATCGACGATCCAGCAGAACTTGAAGACACCTTCTTCCACAAGCCCGAGCTCGGTGCCTGCGCGAGTGCGCGCCTGACCGGCGAAGCTCGCAAATTTCGCGGGCTGACCGGCAACGAAGAAGACGGCGTCGCCAGCTCCAAGGCCAAGCTGCGTGCGGATCGCATCCGTGCGCTCCGGCCCGATATTCTTTGCGACGGGGCCCGCGCCTTCCAGCGCACCGCCCTCTTCGCGGAAGAAGATGTAGCCGAGGCCCGGCTGGCCTTCGCCCTGCGCCCAGGAATTCATGCGATCGCAGAAAGCCCGGTTGCCGCCGCCCGGCGCCGGGATCGCCCAGACCTCGACCTTCGAGTCCTTCTCGATCATGCCGGCGAAGACCTTGAAGCCCGAACCGCGGAAGTGATCCGTGACATTCTGCATCTCGATCGGATTACGCAGGTCGGGCTTGTCGGAGCCGTATTTACGGATCGCATCGGCATAGGGAATGCGCGTGAAGGGATAGGACGAAACCTTGCTGTCGCCCGCAAATTCCTCGAAGAGGCCATGCAGCACCGGCTCAATGGCGGCAAAGACATCGTCCTGCGTGACAAAGCTCATCTCGACATCGAGTTGGTAGAACTCGCCGGGCGAGCGGTCGGCGCGGGCGTCCTCGTCACGGAAGCAAGGGGCGATCTGGAAGTAGCGGTCGAAGCCCGCCACCATGATCATCTGCTTGAACTGCTGCGGTGCCTGCGGCAGCGCATAAAAGGTGCCGGGATGCAGGCGCGAGGGAACAAGAAAGTCACGCGCGCCCTCCGGGCTCGAAGCCGTCAGGATCGGTGTCTGGAATTCATTGAAGCCCGCGTCCGTCATCCGGCGGCGCACCGACGCGATGATCTTAGAGCGCAGCAGAATGTTCTTGTGCAGCGTCTCGCGGCGGAGATCCAGAAAACGGTAGGTCAGACGGATGTCTTCCGGGTAGTCCGGCTCGCCGAAGACCGGCAGCGGCAGATCCTGCGCCTCGGAGAGTACTTCCATGGAGGAAACGGCAATTTCGATATCCCCGGTCGGCAGGTTCGGGTTTACCGTTTCCGCGGAACGAGCAACCGCCGTGCCCTCAATGGAGACGACGAATTCGGAACGGACCTTTTCGGCAAGCTCGAAAGCTTCGGCCCGGTCCGGATCGAAAACGAGCTGGGTGAGCCCGTAATTGTCGCGCAGGTCGATGAAGAGGAGACCGCCATGGTCGCGTTTGCGGTGAACCCAGCCCGACAGGCGGACGGTCTCGCCTACATGCGACTTGCGAAGCTCGCCACAGGTGTGGCTGCGGAAACTGCTCATATTCTAAGGCCTTGGAATTCCAGAACGAATCGGCGGAGGATAGCAAAAGGTATACCCTAGCGAAGGGGAAAAGCGCACGGATCAGCCGCCCTTGTCAAGGGCGGGAGGGTTGGTGTGTTCCCTTATCTCTCGCGCGACAAGATATCCAGGATCGGCTATAGAGCGGCGCATGGAAATCATTACGACGAACGAGGCCTTGCGGGCCGCTTGTGACCGGCTTTCAACTGCCGGCTTTGTCACCGTCGATACCGAATTCATGCGGGATTCGACATTCTGGCCCGTCCTGTGCCTGATCCAGCTTGCCGGGCCCGAAGATGAAATCATCATCGACCCCCTCGCTCCCGATATCGATCTCACGCCCTTCTATGCCCTGATGAAGAACCGGAAAGTCGTGAAGGTCTTTCACGCGGCCAGGCAGGACATCGAAATCTTCTATCACGAGGGTGACGCCATCCCGGACCCGCTGTTCGACACGCAGGTTGCGGCGATGGTTTGCGGCTTTGGCGATTCCGTCGGCTACGAGACGCTGGTCCGCAAGCTGACCGGCGGCAGCGTCGATAAATCTTCGCGCTTCACCGACTGGTCGCGGCGTCCGCTCTCCGAGAAGCAGCTCCAGTATGCGATGGCGGACGTGACCTATCTGCGCACCATCTATGAAGTGCTGGCAAAGCGGCTCACACAGACGAAGCGCTCGCACTGGGTAGGCGAGGAGATGGCCGTCCTTCAGGACCCCGAAACCTATGCGATGCGGCCGGAGAATGCCTGGAAACGGCTGAAGATGCGTTTTCGCGGACGCCGCGGGCTCGCCGTCCTCATCGAGGTAGCCGCCTGGCGCGAGCGGCAGGCGCAGGAACGCGACATGCCGCGGTCGCGTATCATGAAGGATGACGCGCTCTACGAGATCGCAACGCAGCTCCCCAAGAGCGTGAGCGATCTCGATGCACTCCGCGCCGTGCCGAAAGGCTTTTCGAACAGTCGAGGCGCGGCAAGTCTCATGGAAGCCGTCGAACGCGGGCTCTCCATGAATGAAGAAGACATTCCCGTCGTCGAAGGGCCGGAGCCCCTGCCCGCCGGGATAGGTCCGCTGGTGGAACTGCTCAAGGTGCTTCTCAAGCAGAAATGTGAAGAACACGACGTGGCGCAGAAGCTCGTGGCCAATGTCAGCGACCTCGAACTGATCGCCGCGCATGCCGAGGCAGATGTTGGCGCGATGAAGGGTTGGCGACGGGAACTTTTCGGGGAAGATGCATTGCGTCTCAAGCGCGGCGAACTCGCCATCGGTGCCAAAGGCAAGCGGGTCGTGCTGATCGAAACGGGAAAAAAGTAACGCCCGCTACTTGCCGATCCTGATATCGCTCTTGCGGCCGAGCGCTTTTGCCAACGCGGCGAGACGTTTGACGACGATCTCGCCCGCCAGCGCCTCATATTTCTTCGGCAAGATCAGGGTGAGCGTGTTCTTGCCAACTTCGAAACGCGTCTTGGGAAGCATACCCATCGTGGCGCCCGAAAGCGTGAAAGCGAGACGAAGTGCAAGGCCAAGCGTCAGTGCCCTGTCATTGTCGCGTTCGGGAATATAGGCCGAAAGATTGCCAATCATCTCCGGCTCTCCCCTGCCCTCATGGCGGTGATAGCCAACGCGCGCAAGATAAAGCCTGCCCTGATGGTCGATACCCGAGAAGGGCGCAAGCAGTATCTGCGTCATTGCATGATGCGCACGATAGTCCGGATGTACGTACCAGCCGATGTCCGCAAGGATGCAAGCTGCATGACGCAGCCGCGCTTCTTCCTCTGTTTCGCCCAGGACGTCGTTTGCAAAAAGAGGCGCCGTCCATTTGAAGAACTCATTGCCGTGCTGCGGAAAACGCGCGAGGCGTCCAGCGAGATCGCGGCAACCTTCGATCAGCGGATCCTTCTGCTGTTCCTTCTTGTCGAGGCTTTCGAAGAGAATTCCTTCGCGAAGCCCATAGGCAGAGATCACGATTTCCTTCGCTCTTGTGGCGGCAATCAGCTTGTAGAGCACCAGCGCACCGAACGGTAATGCTTCAACACGGCGTTCAGAAACATCGGGAATCTGTGCAAGCGATTTCGGCCCCAGCCGCTCTATCACCCGTGAGATATCCGCAGCATCGCGCGCAGGAATTACATATTGATGCAGCACATGGATCGGGTAGTTGCGCTGCGCCATGTGAATGCGCGCCAGATTTCGCCATACCCCGCCCACCGCGTAGATCGGCTTGTCCTTATAGTCCTTCAACCATGGCTGCTCGCCGAGTGCCCGCTCGACGACTGCTTCCGCCTCCGCGAGGCTGCCATGCGAGAGGTCCATCAAGCGAAGAGGCCCAAGCGGCAGCGTCACACCGGCACCCGGCTTTCCCCCGGCAACCGGGACAAGTTCAAGACTGCCGCCACCGAGATCACCGACCAGTCCTTCCGCATGCGGAATCCCCGAAAGGACGCCCTGCGCAGAAATTCGGGCTTCATCGAGCCCGGAAAGAAGCATGATCTTGAAGCCGCATATTTTTTCGGCACGGTCGAGGAAGTCAGCCCCGTCCTTCGCATCGCGTACGGCGGCGGTTGCCGCCACCACGAGGGTCGTTATTCCGATCTGCTCGCGAAGAGCCATGAAACGGCGCAGCGCATTCAGCGCTCGTTCAATTCCCTTCGGGTCCAGACGGCCCGTCGAAGCAAGCGAGCGGCCAAGGCCGGCCATGACCTTTTCGTTGAATACGAGCACCGGATGCCGCTCGACGCTTGCATAAACGACGAGACGCACCGAGTTCGAGCCGAGATCGATAATGCCGAACCGGCCTCCGGTTTTTTCACGGCTCACAGCATGACCTCCGCCGTTCGCCGCAAAGCAGGCTTACGCCGACTTGATGTCGAACTTGGGGGGGATGTTTTTCTTGAGAGAGGTGCCACGCCCGGAAAGGCTCGCGTTATTCATGAAATAGGTGTGGGCGTTGAATGGCTCGTCACCCTCCTGCACCCTGATCCGCGTATACGTGCCGTCCGGCTGCAGTTCGTAACTCTGCTGGTTGTCCTTGAGGTTGGCAACCATGATCTGATCGAGAACCTGATCGTGAACCGTGGGGTTCAGGATCGGGACAAGTATCTCCACCCGGCGGTCGAGATTGCGGGGCATCCAGTCGGCAGAGCCGATATAAACCTTCGCCTGGTCATTCGGCAAGCCATGACCGTTGCCGAAGCAGACAATACGAGAATGTTCGAGAAAACGCCCGATAATGCTTTTCACTCGTATATTTTCGGAAAGACCCGGCACACCGGGACGCAAACAGCAGATACCGCGCACGACGAGGTGGATTTGCACGCCTGCCTGGCTCGCCTGATAGAGCGCATCGATGATCTGCGCATCGACGAGCGAATTCATCTTTGCCCAGATGGCAGCCGGGCGGCCTGCCTTGGCGTGCTCGATTTCGGCGTTGATGTCGTTAATCAGCCTCGAACGCATGTTGATCGGCGAGATCGCGAGCAATTCGAGGTCCTTCGGTTCTGCATATCCCGTGATGTAGTTGAAGACCTGCGACGCATCATGCGCGAGACGCGGATCGCAAGTGAACATCGAGCAGTCGGTGTAAATCTTCGCGGTGACGGCGTGGTAGTTGCCGGTTCCGAAATGCACATAGGATCGGAGATGCCCGCCCTCGCGGCGCACCACCAGCGATATCTTCGCGTGGGTCTTCAGTTCGATGAACCCGAAAACGACCTGCACACCCGCGCGCTCGAGATTACGCGCCCATACGATATTGGCGGCCTCATCGAAACGTGCCTTGAGTTCGACCAACGCCGTCACCGACTTGCCTGCTTCCGCAGCCTCGATCAGCGCCTCGATGATCGGGCTGTCCTTCGAGGTACGGTAAAGCGTCTGTTTGATTGCAACGACATCCGGGTCGGCTGCGGCCTGACGGATAAACTGCACGACAACGTCGAACGACTCATAGGGATGGTGAACGACGATGTCCTTGGAGCGGATAGCTGCGAAGCAGTCCCCGCCATGGTCGCGGATACGCTCCGGGAAACGCGCATTGTAAGGTGGAAATTTCAGGTCCGGCCTGTCGTCCACGATGAGCTGGCTTGTCTGAGCGAGGCCAAGCAGGCCTTCGACGGATACAAGTTCGCGTTCGGTGACGCTGAGCTCGTGCACGACGAACTGGCGGAGCGAGGGCGGTGTGCGCGCCTCGATCTTCAGGCGGATAACGCTGCCTCGACGGCGACGCTTCAAGGCGCTCTCGAAATAGCGCACCAGATCTTCGGCTTCCTCTTCTATTTCAATATCGCTGTCACGTAACAAACGGAAGGCGCCCTGCCCGATCACCTTGTAGCCGGGGAAAAGCCTGTCGAGGAACAGACCGATCATGTTCTCAAGGCTGACAAAACGAATGCCCGGCTCGCCCGCGCGCGCAGGCAGCCGGATAAAGCGTTCCACCTGCGTCGGCACAGGGAGCAGCGCATCCATGAGCTTGCCGTCCGAAATGCGGCGAAGCTGTAAGGCCAGCGCAAAGCCAAGGTTCGGAATGAAGGGGAACGGATGCGCCGGGTCGATCGCAAGCGGTGTCAGGACAGGAAAAACCTGTTCTAGGAAACGCGTCTCCAGCCAGGCGAATTCGTCCGGGGTCACCTCTTCGGGTTCCAGAACCGCAATGCCGTTATTACGCATCTCCTGGCGGAGCGTCACCCACTGGCGCTGCTGCTCGCGCATGAGATGGTTCGCCATCGCGTTGACGAGATCCAGCTGCTGGGCTGGCGTGCTTCCGTCCTGGCTCAGCGTGGTCACGCCCGCGCTCACCTGCCCGCGAAGACCAGCGACACGTACCATGAAAAATTCATCGAGATTGGAAGCGGAAATCGACAGGAAACGAAGCCGCTCAAGCAGCGGGTGGTTCGTGTTCTGCGCCTCTTCCAGCACCCTCATGTTGAAGGCAAGCCAGGATGCTTCCCGATTGATGAAACGGTCAGGACTGTCGGCGGCTACGGTCGGAACGTCGGAAGATGCCGGAGGCGTCTCCTTCGCGTCGGTTTTAGCGGCCGGGCTCTGCTGGGCGGTCGTCATGAGATCACTTCTGCAAAAAGGGGAGTAAGTGTCTGCTATGGCTGAATATTATGACAAACATATGACCGAGTCATGACTGTCGACTTACGATTACCCGCTGGATCAGTCGCGCCCAAGGATTTCCGCGGCCAGGGGCACGGTAATCGGCCGTTTTCCCGAGAGCGAGGTGCGATCAAGCTCCTCAACGATTTTTCGTGCTGCCGCGACGGAACGCTCGATGCGGCTTGCCAGATAGGAGACGACCTGCGGCGTCACGCGGAGCTGACGATCATCGAAGAGCTTCACAAGGATGCCAGAAAGCAACGCATCGTCCGGCGCCCCCAGCTCAGCCCCCGGGAGAGCCCGAAGCCGCGAGACCAGATCGGGCAGCTTTAGCGGCAAGCGGGCAACGGGGTCACGCGCCGTAATGAGGAGCGAGGCACCCTCCGCCCTTACCAGATTGATCAGATGAAAAAGCGCACGCTCGCCCGCCGGATCAAGGGTTGCAAGGTCTTCAAGGATCAGCGCGCCTTTTGCGACCAAGGCGGGAATATCGGCCTTGGCGAGTTTTTCCGCGGCGATCATTTCAGCACCCGACGCGGCACGCCAGACCTCGGCGAGATGTGTTTTGCCGCTGCCCTCCGGGCCTGCAAGCGCAACGATGCGGTCAGGCCAGTCCGGCCAGGAATCGATCAGCGCAACGGCGGCCTCATTGGACGGCGCCACGAGAAAATCCTCCCGGCCGGATGCCGGGCGGTGGCCCAGTTCGAGAACGAGCTGCCGTATCATGACTAGCTGTCGGTATCGCGAGGCGGGATCACGGCGCCGGGCGTGTCACCGAGATAGAGCTTGCTCTTGCGATATTGCCCGATGCCGAAGCGCGCCAGCACACCAAGCGCGGCCGCAATCGGAAGCGCAAGCAGCGCGCCGACGAAACCAAACAGCGCCGCGAAGGCGAAGATCGCAAACATGACCCAGACAGGATGGAGCCCGACGCGATCGCCGACAAGCTTCGGCGACAGAAAGTTTCCCTCAATGAACTGGCCGATAGCGAAGACACCGACCACCATGCCGATCTGCACGTAGTCGGGCCAGAACTGGAAAAGCGCAAGTGCAACGCCGATGATGAAGCCGAGAATTGTTCCCAGATAGGGAATGAAACTGATGATGCCCGCAAGAATACCGACGATCAGGCCAAATTTCAGACCGACCAGGGTAAGGCCGACGGCATAGATGACGCCAAGCACCAGGCAGACAATGACCTGTCCGCGCACAAAACCTTCAAGAACCGCGTTGATCTCCCGCGCGAGGCGACGGATTGTCGCCTGATGATCGCGGGGAAGCAGCGCATCGACGCGCTCTACCATGCGGTCCCAGTCGAGCAGCATGTAAAAGGCGACGACCGGCGTCACCACAATGAGCGAGATGAGAGCGACGAGCTGAAGGCCTTGCGAACCGAGCGAGGTTACGAGGTTCACGAGCCAGTCGAGAGAGCCACTGAGACTCTTTGAAATCGCCTGCTCCACATCCGGTCCGTGAACGCCAAGGAGACGACCGAGGCGGCCATTGCCAACCTGCAACAGAAATTCTTGTCCCCGCTGCAAAACGGTGGGGGCAATCTCGACCAGCGCAACAAGCTGATTGTACAGGACCGGAACCAGCACAATCATCAATATGATCGCGATGAGAATGAAGGAGATCGTGATCACGCCAGTCGCAGCGCCGCGTGAAAGGCCGTATTTTTCCAGCCGGTCGGCGAGCGGGTCGAGAAAATAGGCGATGGCCATGCCGGCAACGAAGGGCAGCAAAATACCCTTGAGCAACCATAACATGAGGATGAAGACGGTGATGACGGCCGCCCAGATGGCGATCTGCCGCTGGATGCTCATGCGAGTGACTTCTCCTCCCTGGCGCGGGTTACTGGCGGACGCTGAGATGCCAGCGCGGCGATGCGCGCACCGGCGCGCGCCCCGGTCCGGCATTCATTGGCGCCACGTCGTCCTGGAAGGTTGGTTCTTCGCCTGCCGTCTCTGCCCTGTCATCGGACAATTCGACATTCTGCTGGGCCAGCGAGAGAGCCAGCATCTGGGTGCTGCCCTTGTGCGAGATACGGATCTCTGCACCATGCGCGGCGATGCCGGCGACTTCCATATTCTGCACGAGTGGCGTCGAGGTGAGCCCCTTGCGGATCGTCTCCCATTCGGAGAGCGTCGCGAAGTCCGCTTGCACGGTGAGGGTCGACAGCCTGCCGTCGCGCACGATGATCTGACGCTTCCACTGCACGGCAAGGGCACCCATCATATCCGCGGCCGCCGCTTTCATGAGTGTGGAGACATCCCGCCCCCTGGCCTGATAGCTCCTGCTGAGTGGATCGGCAGGAAAGGACCCGTGATGCGCCACCTTCACCTCAAGAGAGCCGCCGTCAGCGCTCAACGTCGCCTCGGCCACGACGACCTCCGCCGTTCCGTAATTGGCGGCGAGGCCGGCAAGTGCCGCCCTCGCTTCCTCGGTGTTCGAGATGGCCGTCTCGGCGGGTACGTTATTCATTTCCATGATTTCACCGATAGGCAGTATCAGCGGCGCCAGCTCATCGGCAGGGCGAAGCGACGCCCAGGCATCGCGCCAGGGGTTGTTTTCTTCCCACAACATCAGTTTGCCGCCACGCCGGAGGACAGGAAGCAGAACCGCAGGCCGCGCCTGGGTCTCGGCAAAGGGAATGCCCGCGCCACGCAACAGGCGGCGCACGGCTTCCGGCTGGAAACTCACGATCATGTCGGCGATATAGCGTGTGGAGCTCGTCTTTTCGCTCGCCACCTGAAAGCCGCGAACTGCATTCTGAGCGGTCGCGTCATCCACGTCCGGGAGCGATCCCCAGTCGTCGGGCAAGGTCAGCTTCTTCATCATGGCCGTCAAGGCAAGGCGCTGCCCTTCGGCCTGGGCGGCGCTGCGGGCGGCCGTGGCGCTCTCAGCTGTCTTGTCCACATGGACGCCGCGCACGGTAAAGACATCGGCAGCCGCGGCGGACCCGGCAATGGCGGCGGCAAAGACAATGACGCAAAGCGGCGCCAGCAGAAGCCTGAAGGCAGAAACCATGGATAGACCCTTGATCCGTCTCGATATTCGGCGATTCAACGCTCCGCCGTGACGCACACTATAGCACCCGGAAGCGGCCGCGAAGGCTGCCCCACAAGCTTTTTCGCCTTTCTCTTGCGCCGAGAGGCGATTTCGGGTGATTTGTGCGCTCCGCAGCCCAACCGAGTCCCGTTAGAGAGCGTCATGGCCCCCACTTCCCCGAAGGACCGCCCGAACCGCTATACCTATGCCGGAGCGGGCGTCGATATCGATGCCGGCAACGAGCTTGTACGCGCGATCGGGCCGCTTGCGGCTTCCACAAAGCGAACCGGCTCGGATGCGGGGTTGGGCGGCTTCGGCGGACTCTTCGACCTCGCCGCCTGCGGTTTCAAGGATCCGGTTCTTGTCGCGGCCAATGATGGCGTCGGCACCAAGCTCAAGGTCGCAATCGAGGCCGACATTCACAGCACGGTCGGCATCGATCTCGTCGCCATGTCGGTGAACGATCTCGTGGTGCAGGGCGCCGAGCCCCTCTTCTTCCTCGACTATTACGCCACCGGCAAGCTGCATGTCGATGTAGCGCGGGATGTGGTGGCAGGCATCGCCGAAGGCTGCCGGCAAGCCGGCTGCGCGCTGATTGGCGGCGAGACCGCCGAGATGCCCGGCATGTATGCCAAGGGCGATTACGACCTCGCGGGCTTCGCCGTTGGCGCGGTCGAACGCGACGGAATATTACCGCGCGGTGACGTTCAGCCCGGCGATGTGCTGCTCGGTCTTGAATCCTCAGGCTTTCATTCGAACGGCTATTCGCTCGTCCGCCGGATTGTCGAGGACAACCGGATTTCCTATTCCGCGCCCTTCCCGCATGGCGACGGCGCCAGCATCGGCGAGGTGCTCCTCGCACCAACACGCATCTACGTGAAGGCGATGCTGAAGGCCATCCGCGAAACAGAATCCGTGAAGGCGATGGCGCATATCACGGGTGGCGGTTTCGTCGAAAACATTCCACGCGCACTGCCGGAAGGTGTCGCCGCCGAAATTGAGGGCACGTCCTGGGCCATGCCCCCCGTCTTCCGCTGGCTGATGGAACTTGGCGGGCTCGAAGATGCCGAGATGGGGCGCACCTTCAATTGCGGCATCGGCATGGTTGTCGTTGCTGCAGAAGATGAGGCTGACAAGGTTGCCGCCGTGCTCACAGAAGCAGGCGAGACCGTTCACCACATCGGGCACCTCACGGAAGCCGCAGCGGGCGAGCCCCGTGTGCTCGTGAAAGGCGCGTTGGGCAGCAAGGCGTGAAGATCGGCATTCTCATTTCGGGTCGCGGCTCGAACCTCAAGGCCCTGATCAATGCCTGCGAGGAGCCAGGCTTTCGCGGACATATTGCGCTCGTGATTTCCAACAGGCCGGGCGCGGCAGGTCTCGACATCGCCAAGGCTGCGGGAATCCCGACGCTCGTCATCGACCACAAGGAATTTACGACGCGCGAGACATTCGATGCGGAACTCGACCGCGCCCTGACCAAGGCCGGTGTAGAACTTGTCTGCAATGCGGGCTTCATGCGCATTCTGACTGACGGATTCGTGGAGAAGTGGCGTGACCGGCAATTGAACATCCACCCTTCCCTGTTGCCAGCCTTCAAGGGACTGCACGTTCATCAGCGCGCCCTCGATGCGGGCGTGAGGATTACAGGCTGCACGGTTCATTTTGTGCGGCCGGAGATGGATGAAGGGCCAATCGTGGCGCAGGCGGCCGTGCCCGTGTTGCCCGGCGACACGGCGGAAACGCTTGCCGCACGCATCCTTGAGGCCGAACACAAGCTCTACCCGCTGGCACTCAGGCTGGTCGTCGAAGGCCGCGCGCGCGTCGTCGGGGAGCATGTGGTGCTGAACGACGTGGATGGCACGGATATCCCGGCGCCACTGTTCATGCCCACGCTACAATAACCCCGCGCTCCAACAAAAAAGCCCCGCCGTTTCCAGCGGGGCTTTCCGATTTCAGCGACTGATGAAATCAGCCGACGATCTCTTCGTCCTTGAAGAAATACTTGATCTCTTCGGCAGCCGTTTCAGGCGCGTCGGAACCATGAACCGAGTTCGCCTCGATGGATTCCGCGAAATCCTTGCGGATCGTACCGGGCTCGGCATTTTCCGGGTTGGTCGCGCCCATGACTTCGCGGTTCTTGGCAATGGCGTTTTCGCCTTCAAGCACCTGAACCACGACCGGGCCCGAGATCATGAAAGAGACGAGATCATTGAAGAAGGGGCGGTCCTTGTGAACGGCATAGAAGCCTTCGGCCTGCGCCTTCGTCATGTGGATACGCTTCGAGGCGATGACCCGGAGGCCTGCGCTTTCGAAACGATCGATGATCTTGCCGGTGAGATTACGCCGGGTCGCGTCCGGCTTGATGATCGAGAAGGTCCGTTCGAGGGCCATTGCTCTGCTTTCCCAATTCTGCAGGTGGAAGATTTGGCGCGGTTTATAGCCGGGCTTGGTGACGCGGGCAACCTGTGGTGCTAAAAGCCCGCTCATCATGCTGCACATTAACGATCTCACCTTCCGGATGGAGGGACGCCTCCTCCTCGACCATGTCACGGCGGCCATTCCGCCGGGCCAGCGAACGGGCTTTGTCGGCCGTAATGGTACTGGCAAATCCACGCTCCTGAAGCTCATAACCGGGGAGTACGGGCCGGAAACAGGCAGCATTTCCTTCCCGAAAAGCTGGCGTATCGGCATGGTCCGGCAGGAGGTTCTGGCGGGCCCGACCTCGCTGATCGACACGGTACTCGCCGCGGACGTCGAACGGTCGTCGCTGCTGGCGGAGGCCGAGACAGCGACCGATCCGCACCGGATCGCCGATATCCACACGCGGCTCGCGGATATGGGCGCTCATGCGGCCCCGGCCAAGGCGGCCACCATTCTCTCCGGCCTCGGCTTTGACGAGGCCGCGCAGGCGCGCCCCTGCTCCGACTTCTCGGGCGGTTGGCGAATGCGCGTTGCGCTTGCCGCTGTGCTTTTTTCCGAACCCGACCTTCTGCTGCTCGACGAACCGACCAACTATCTCGACCTCGAAGGTACGATCTGGCTTGAGGACTATCTGCGCTCCTACCCCTATACGGTTCTCATCGTCAGCCATGACAAGGATCTTCTGAACAATGTGGCGCAGAACATCCTGCACCTCGAAAACCAGAAACTGAGTTTCTACAGCGGCAACTACGATCGCTTTGACCGCACAAGGCGCGAAAAGCTGATGCTCCAGCTTTCGATGAAGAAGAAGCAGGAAGAAGCTCGCCGCCACATGGAAAGCTTCGTCGAGCGCTTCAAGGCGAAAGCGTCCAAGGCACGTCAGGCCCAAAGCCGCATGAAGGCGCTCGCGAAGATGGAGCCCATCGCAGATGTGTTGCAGGAGCGCGTGTTTCCGTTCCGCTTCCCGGCGCCGGAAAAACCGCTCGCCTCACCGATCATCCGGCTCGAAGATGCGAGCATCGGCTATGAGCCGGGAAAGCCTGTTCTGCAAAATCTGAATCTGCGCATCGACCAGGACGACCGGATCGCCCTTCTGGGCGCGAACGGCAACGGCAAGTCGACCTTCGCCAAACTGCTTTGCGACCGGTTGCAGGTGACGTCCGGCCACAAATACGCATCCAAGAAATTGCGTATCGCCTATTTCGCACAGCACCAGCTCGATGAGCTCAAGATGGGCGAAACGCCCTATGAACATTTTCGAGAGTTGAAGCCCGATGCGACGCAGGCGCAGACGCGCGCCATTGCCGGTTCCTATGGCTTCGGTGCGGACAAGGCAGACACGAAAGTCGAAAAGCTGTCAGGTGGCGAGAAAGCACGGCTGCTTTTTGCCATCGCAACCTTCCACAAGCCGCACATCATCATTCTGGACGAGCCGACAAACCATCTCGATGTCGACAGCCGTGAGGCGCTCGTCATGGCGATCAATGAATATGACGGCGCAATTATTCTGATCAGCCATGACCGGCATCTGGTAGAGACATGCGCAGACAGGCTCTGGCTCGTCGCGGATGGCTCTGTCGCGCCTTACGAGGGTGACCTCAACGATTACCGCAAGTGGTTACTCGACCCCGCACGGCGAGCGAAGCCGCTCACGGCAGGTGCGGAAGAGGACGGAGCCGCCGAAGCACGGCCGTCCCGCCCCTCCATCGACAAACGCGAAGCACGCCGTCTCGCGGCGCAGAAGCGTGAACAGATGGCTCCGTTGAAAAAGAAGGCGCAGACAGCAGAGAAGGAAATCGCCCGCCTGCAGAAACTTGTCGAAGAACTCGATGCGAAACTAGCCGATCCAAAGGTCGCGAGCGATACGAACGCAATGAGGGCAACGGCGAAAGAACGCGCGGACATGCTGAAGGCCGTCGCCAAGGCGGAAGAAGTCTGGCTTGAGGCGAGCACCGCTTACGAAGAAGCGATGGCGGCGGACTGACCGAAAAACAGCCTGGCAGACTGCCGCCTCTCGTTAGTCGGTGCGGGTCTGCGTAGCTATATTTCGAGATTGAAGCCTTCCGTCAAGGCATCCGCTTCGAGGAGGCCACCAACGACCTTCCCGTCACGCCCCGGGATGATGGTGATTTCCGGCTCTGCCTCGTTCAGCTCCTTTAGAACCTCGAGCAGACAAATCAACGTTCGGAAATGAATGGCGGCACAGCGGTTTTCGAATAGCCGTCAGGCCTTCTTTTCCCACCGCCCTTCGGTGCTTTGCTGCCAATAGGTTGCGTCGTGCCCCTCGGCCTTGATCGCTTTCCATTGTTCGCGGGCCGCCCCAACGGCCATTTCGTCATTTCCGTCGAACATCAGCACACAGCGTTTGTAGTCACCGATAGAGGCAGGTTTCGCGCCATCCACAAGAAAAAGGACATTCGCCTCATTTGGATTGTCATCCTCAACAGTGAGGAAAACAGGCATGAGAGCGGCCGGACCGTCATTGCGCGTGCCGTGTGGTAAAAAACTGTCGTCGCTATAGGTCCACAGCGCGCTGTTGATTGCCTCCAGCCGCTCCGGACCACCCGCTTTCACGATAACCTTCCAGCCTCGTTCCAGCGAGCGCTCCAGCAATTGCGGCAACACCCGTTCCAGAGGGGCGTTCTGTAAGTGATAGAACAGAACCTCCGTCACAGGCCTCTCCTTCAGCGTTCGTAATGATCCGCAACAAGGCGATTAAGGAGGCGCACACCCCAGCCTGATCCCCAGCTCTGGTTCGTCGCCGTTTGCGGGGATGCCATAGC
Source organism: Parvibaculum sp. (assembly GCA_002694985.1). GTDB lineage: Bacteria > Pseudomonadota > Alphaproteobacteria > Parvibaculales > Parvibaculaceae > Parvibaculum. The sequence continues at coordinate 100,273 of NZNS01000012.1, forward strand.
CGTACCGGCAATGTCCAGATGCGCCCAAGGCAGCTTGTTCACGAAACGCTGAAGGAACTGAGCAGCGGTAATAGAGCCACCATCACGACCGCCTACGTTTTTCATGTCGGCAAAGCGGGAATCGATCATCTTGTCGTAGGCATCGCCCATCGGCATGCGCCAAACCTTCTCGCCTTCGGCATCGCCCGCTTCTGCGAGTTGTTTCGAAAGCTTGTCGTCGTTCGAAAAGAGCCCCGCATATTCCTTCCCAAGCGCGACCATGATCGCCCCCGTCAGCGTCGCAAGGTCGATCATGAATTTCGGCTTGAATCTTTTTTGGGTGTACCAAAGAGCATCGGCCAGCACGAGGCGACCTTCAGCATCCGTGTTGATAACCTCGATCGTCTGACCGGACATGGAGGTAACGATGTCGCCCGGACGCTGCGCCTTGCCGTCCGGCATGTTTTCGACGAGGCCGATAACGCCGATCGCGTTGACCTTCGCCTTGCGCGCGGCAAGCGCGTGCATCAAGCCGGTGACGCAAGCCGCCCCACCCATGTCGCCCTTCATGTCTTCCATGCCTGCCGGCGGCTTCAACGAAATACCGCCCGTGTCGAAGCAGACGCCTTTGCCGACAAAGGCAATGGGTTTTTCCCCTGCCTTGTCCCCCATCCAGCGCATGACGACAAGCTTGCTTTCATGCTGCGAGCCATATCCGACGCCGAGAAGTGAGCCCATACCGAGCTTCTTCATTTGAGCTTCGCCAAGCACCTCGACCTTCACACCAAGCTTCGAGAGCGCTTTCGCTCGTTTTGCGAATTCACCCGGAAAAAGAATATTGGCCGGTTCGTTGACGAGATCGCGGGTAAGGAAAATGCCCTCAGCAACGCTGGAGAGCGGGCCGTATTGCTTGCGCGCAGCGGCAGGTGCGCGCGTGAGTATGGCAACCGACTTCAGATCGCCTTTCTTCTCGTCTTCCTTCTTTTTCGTCTTGTACTTGTCGAAGCGATAGGAACGCAGCTTTGCTCCGAAAGCCACATGGGCAGCGGCGTCCGCGGCCGGCAATTTCGGCGCTGAAATGCCATCCAGCACAATGGAGAGAGTACCCTCTTTCGTCTTCGCGACCCGTCCGGCCAGTTCGCCGCCTGCCTTTTCGAGAGCAGCCGCCGAAAGATCGCCGGATTTCCCCACGCCGGCGAGTAACACCAGGCCGGCGTTCACTCCCTGAGGACCAACAAGCTCAAGGACCGTCCCCGCCTTGCCCGTGAAGCCCGCTGCCTTCATCGCCCTCTTCAGCGCCCCCCCCAGCTTTGCATCGAGGTCGGCGGCAAGACCACGCAGAGTGGTACCTTCGGTGACGAGGACTGCCAGAGCCCCCTGCTTGGTGAGCGAAATATCGGCAAAAGTGACGTTCATTCAGGGCCTCATGTGATCTACCGTGCGACGACGGTCCGTCTCGCATCTTTTACCAGGCTCTGAAATAGGATAACCATTGCTTCAGATAGCCTGGCAACAAGTCGCGTATCCTAACTGAATTGGTACAGAGGAAAAGCCATGCCTCGCCATTCAGGCTGCCGAGATCCCGGCAGATTGGTCCGGAGCGTTGCCCAAAGCATTTGCGGGCACACAATACATCTGGAGAGCCGGTGGGGAGCCGGAGTTTAATGCTGAAAAGCCTGTCTCAATATCTGTTTCTGCAGGCGCTGGGCCCCTTTATCGTCGCGAGCATTGTTCTCACCGGCATTATCTGGCTGACTCAGGCGCTCCGAATGCTCGACGTGCTGATCACGCAGGGGCAAACGCTGGTTACTTTTTTTGAGCTGACGGCTTTGGCACTGCCCAGCACACTCGTCATCGTACTGCCCATCTCGCTCTTCTGCGCGATTCTCTACACTCTGCACAAGCTGATCAGCGATAGCGAAATCGTGGTGATGTTCTCGGCGGGAATCAGCCGGTCGGTGATCGCAACGCCTTTCCTCGTGATCGCCCTCGGCACTTCCGCGCTTATCCTGCTCTTCAGCATCTATGTCGCTCCGGCCGGTCTGCGGGAATTGAAAAGCCAGCTCTATGAGATCCGCTCCGACGTGGCGACAGCGATGATCCGGGAGGGGACTTTTGCCAATCCTGCCCAAGGCCTTACCATCTATGTCCGCGAACGCGCATCGGATGGCACCACCTACGGCATTCTCGTGCATGACAGCCGCAACCCCAAGGAACCAATCACCTATATGGCCGAGACGGGTAGTCTCGTCGAGACTCCCAATGGGCCGCTTCTCGTCATGTTCAACGGAAACATTCAGCGCGTCTCCCGAGAGGGCGACCGTGAGATGGGAGCGGCAACCCTTTTATATTTCGACAAATACACCTATGACCTGTCGCAATACATCGATACTGAACCGAGCTTTAGCTACGAAGGTCGGGAGCGCTATTTCAGCGAATTAATCAATCCGGCCCGAGACGATACCTACGGCCAGACTCATCGAGAGAAGCTGCTGGCCGATGCTCACGAACGGCTCGTCGAAGGTGTCTACCCGACCATGCTCACGCTCATCGCGCTGGCCACGCTATTGCCCGCCCCTTTCAATCGGCGAGGCTACGCTTCACGAATAGCTCTTGCGGCCACACTCGCACTCGCAATCCGCCTGCTCGGCTTCGTACTCGCAAACGGAGCTTCGACTTCGACCTATTTGATCCCGCTCATGTATCTGGTTCCGTTTGCCGTGTGCGGTGCTTGCATTGCCATTATTGCGGGCGTCCGTTTCGATTTCCTGTTCCAACGGTTCAGGGCCGCCATGCCGAGAGGTCGCGCATGAACCTCTCGTGGACGCTGTCGCGCTATTTCGGAAAACAGTTTCTGACCGTGGTGCTCATCACCTTCGCGATCTTCCTGTCACTCATCTTCATCATTGAATTGGTCGAGCTTTTGCGAAGAGGCTCAGACAAGCCGGGCGTCAATTTCGGGATTCTTTTCTCCATGGCGCTCCTCGAAGTCCCGCGCCTCGGCAGCAGAACACTTCCCTTCGCCATCCTTTTCGGTGGAATGGCGGCTTTCTTGCAGCTGAGCCGGAATAACGAACTCATTGTCGCGCGCGCTGCCGGCGTCTCTGTCTGGCAATTCATTGCCCCTGCATTGGCAGTAGCATTCGCGATCGGCACCTTCGTTATCACGATCTACAATCCAGTTGCAGCGACGCTGACGACACGCTTTGGACAACTCGAATCCAAATATCTTGAACAGCGAACGAGCTTCATTGCCGTGTCCGCGAACGGGCTCTGGCTTCGTCAGGCAGATTCAAACGGTCAATCTGTCGTCCATGCGCAGCACATAGATGGGAGGGGCCTCAAACTCGATGAAGTCACGATTTTCCTTTACGGGCAGGGAGACACATTTCTCGGACGCATAGATGCGAAAACTGCCGTACTGAAGCCAGGCCATTGGCAGCTGGATGACGTGTGGGTGTTGATGGTTGATGACCAGCCAAGACATTTCGATACCTATCGGCAGGAGACCGCCCTCACGGAAAGCCAGATTGAGGAAAGCTTTGCCCGAGAAGAGAGCATCTCCTTCTGGGAACTGCCTCACTTCATAAATACGGCCGAAGCTTCGGGCTTTTCCGCCCGCAGATACCAGATCTATTTCCACCAATTGCTGGCCACCCCAGCCATGCTCTGCACCATGGTGCTCGTCGCAGCGGTATTTTCCATGAAGACAAGCCGTATGGGCGGCCTTCTCCAAATGGTGCTGGGGGGCATTTTGGCGGGATTTGCAGTCTATTTCCTGGGAAATCTGTCGCTTGCCCTGGGCCTTTCAGGGATTCTTCCGACAGCCTTGGCCGCTTGGGCACCTTCGATTGTCGTCATGCTTTTGGGGCTTGCAGTTCTCTTTCACCTCGAAGACGGTTAGAAATCGAGGGGCATTCGTAACGGGCGATTCTGGACGCCCCGGGGGATTTAAATACAAGTGACTGAGGGGCAGCGGATGAGTGTGGGCAGCAAACGCAGCCTCCTTTTTCTAGCGACGGTGTTGATGCTGGCGCCGTCGTTCGCATTACCTGCGAACGCCCAGCAGTCGGCCAGCCCCGACCAGCAGTCCTCGCCCGACTTGTCCTTTCCGGACTCCGGTGAAGTCCTGATGCAGGCAGACGAGCTTTCCTACGACAAGGAAACCCGAATCGTCACAGCCTCCGGGAATGTTGAGCTGGCGTATGGCGAACGGGTTCTGGTCGCCGATCGCGTCACCTACAACGAAACCAGCGGCGTTGTAACGGCGGACGGGAATGTTGCCTTGCTTGATCCGCAGGGGGATGTCGCCTTCGCCGATCATCTCGTTCTTCGCAATGAGATGCGCGACGGCGTGATCGATACGCTCAAAGTCCTGCTTAGCGACAACTCGCGTCTTGCCGGCCACAGCGTGGTCCGCAGCGGCGGTAACATCACGACGCTTCATCGCGGCGTCTACAGCCCATGCGATATATGTGAGGAAAAGGGTCAGACGACACCACTCTGGCAAATCAAAGCCTTTCGCGTCGTCCACAACAAACAAGAAAAACGCATCATATACGAAGATGCGTTCATGGAATTTTTCGGCGTCCCTGTATTTTATGTGCCCTATTTTTCGCACCCTGACCCGACGGTGAAGCGTCAATCCGGCTTTTTGCCACCCACGATTGCGAGTTCGAGTGAGCTTGGCCAGGAAGTTGAAGTCCCGTATTTCTGGGCGATCTCCCCGGACAAGGACATGACGCTTATCCCTCGCTTCACGACAAAGGAAGGGCCCGTATATCAAGGCGAGTACAGACAGCGTTTCGAGAGCGGTCAGATGAAAGCCTTCGCCACCGGGACGTGGCCGCGAACGCGCCAGACAGCAACGCCCGGGGATACAGATTTCCGCGGAAGTTTATTCGGCGATGGTGAGTTCGATATCGACGAATATTGGAAATGGAGCTTTCGCACCGAGCTCGCCACAGATGACACTTATCTGCGCAAATACGATCTATCGACCGCGACAGATCTTATTAACAACATCAACGCGACATATGTAAACGGCCGCAACAGCTTCACGGCGGATGCCTACTACTTCCGGCGTCTGCTTGCGACCGACAGCGAGTCGACAACCCCTTGGGTCGCGCCGGTGCTTCAATATGAATACGCCTATCCAGACCAAATTCTCGGGGGCAATATCGGCCTATCCGCCAATGCCATGATCCTCGGGCGCAGCGATGGCCCGCAGTCGCGACGGGTTTCCAGTACTGTCCGCTGGGACAAGCGGGAAACGTCGGCGAGCGGTTTTGTCTATCGGCTGTTTGGCAGCCTGAGAGGCGATATTTATTCAGTTGAAGACGTTCCCAATACAGCCATGCCGGGAAACGATTTCGAGCCGCAGACGATCACGCGCGCATTGCCCACGATAGGAACGGAATGGAGCTACCCTCTTGCTCGCTCGGATGGAGGTGTACATCAAGTCATCGAACCCATTGTACAGCTCATCTATTCGCCGAATGTGGGGAACACCGTCGAAATACCTGATGAAGACTCCTTGAGTTTCGAGTTCGACGATACCAATCTCTTCTCCGAAGACAGGTTCTCGGGTCTCGATCGATGGGAAACAGGCGGGCGTGCAAATGTTGGCGTGCGCTATTCCATCTATACACCTGATGGTGCACAGGCGAATGCGCTGTTCGGCCAAAGCTACCGCATGGAAGACAATACAAGCGTCGCGGCGGAAACTGGACTAAGAGACGAGACTTCGGACTATGTCGGTCGCGTAATGGTCTCACCTTCGAATGATTTTCTGGTTGTTTACCGCTTCCGCATGGATGACGAGCGTTTCAAGATCCGACGAAACGAAGTGAACCTGCTTGGGCGACATGGGCCTGTCAGTGCCGAACTCGGCTATGGTTACTACGCGGCCGACCAATCCGTTACCTTCCAGGAGCGCGAGGAAATCTATTTGGGCTCGGTCCTGAAGCTCGATGAATATTGGCGTCTTTTTGGCCAGACCAGACGCGATCTCGCCAATGATCGAACCGTGGAAAACCGCATCGGTGTAGGCTACGAAGATGAATGTGTGGACGCCTCTCTCATGTTCAGTCAGTCTTTTTATAGTGATCGAGACTATGTGCCTGACAGTTCTGTTATCTTTCAGATCACCTTCAAGACTCTGGGAACGGCCAGCTTATAGTGATCGAGACTATGAGCCTGACAGTTCTGTTACCTTTCAGATCACCTTCAAGACTCTGGGAACGGGCAGCCCGGCCGGGGCACGAGGGCTCGAGTGACCTTTAGACGCATCGGTTTCAAGCTCTTGAAAAATGGCGTTTTTCTGCCCTTCGGATCGGTTGATCGGAGGCTTGATTCAAGTATTCTGTCGGCTTGGAACAGGTGGAGACCGGACGCAGGATGCGTTCAAAAGAAAGAAGCCATGAATTTAACGGATGTATTTGCGAGCGGCTCGCCGCGCGGGGGGCGCAAACTGCTCCAGATTTGGTCCGGCCTGACGGCGGCGCTGCTTCTCACTCTTATGACTTTGCCTGACCAACCGGCAATCGCCCAAGAATCCTCGGCAAGCGCCTCGATCAGCCGCTCCGATTCACAGGCTATTGCTGCCATCGTCAACGACCAAGTGGTTTCGTCCTACGACCTTGATCAACGCATCAAACTCGTGCTCTTGAGTTCGGGGATACCCAATAAACCTGAAAACATCGCTCGCATTCGCGGTCAAGTTTTGCGCTCGCTGGTCGATGAACATTTGCAGCAGCAAGAAGCCCAACGGCTCAATATCGAAGTCGCTCAGGAAGAAGTCGAAAAGGCGTTCGAGCGTATTGCACAACGTTCCAACATGTCCGTCGACCAAATTAGCGCTGTTCTGGAAGAAGGCGGCGTGTCACGCTCAACGCTTGAAACGCAGATCCGCAACGATATCGCCTGGAATCGCGTCGTTCAGCAGCAGTTCGGCCCCCTCGTGACTGTTGGAGAGGGAGAAGTCGATGAGGTGATGCAGCGCCTTGAAGAAGAATCCGGAGAACCTCGTTACCTCGTCGCGGAAATTCTCATCACCTTCGACAACCCGGTACATGCCGACGAGATCGCCGCGGGCACCCAGAGGCTGGTGGACCAGATCCGGCAGGGAGCCCCCTTCGAAGCGGTTGCGCGCCAATTCAGCCAGTCTGCTTCCGCAGCAAATGGCGGCGACATAGGCTGGGTACACAAGAGCCAGCTTCCAGACCAGGTTGCCGAAGTTGTGACCCATATGCAGCCGGGCATGGTATCGGACCCGATCCGGACCCTTACCGGCTTCTACATCGTGAAGTTGAAGTCCATGCAAACCGGTACAGGCGCGGACCCGATGATGGACCAATATTCGCTGATGAAGGTCCTCCTGCCCCTCACGCCGGATGCCGGCCAACAGGCCGTCGCACGACGGGCACGAGAAGCCGAAGAATTCCGATCACAGGTTTCCTCTTGTGACGAAGCGCCGAAGCTCATCAAAAAATATGTAAGTGGCCAGGCGAGTCCTGCTGAAAATGTCATTGCCGGACGGCTGCCGGCGCAGACGCGGCAGGCAATAGCTGGCGTCCCTGTTGGTAAGGCAACCGCGCCGCTCCGTTCCGAATATGGTGTGGAGATGATTGTCGTCTGCGGACATCGAGCCGCCCAGGGCGAAATGCCAACACGGGAGCAGATCGACAATTCGCTTTACGAGCAACAGCTTTCGATGATGGGGCGTCGCCACCTGCGTGATCTTCGGCGCGATGCGGTTGTCGTCTACCGCTGACGCTATCATTTTCACACGGACCCTCCAGGGTGCCGGGCATGACAAGTAACAAGGATATCCGACTGCCTGTCGTGCTGACGATGGGGGAGCCCTCTGGAATTGCTCCGGAGATCACGCTCAAGGCATGGCTCGCCCGCGATGAATGTTCCATACCAGCATTTTTCGTTGCAGGAGACGCGGACCTCTACCGGCAGGTAGCGGGAGCTCTCGGCATGGAGGTTCCCGTCGAGAAAATCCGGGAACCCCGGGAAGCGAAAGACGTCTTCTCCCGTGCCCTTCCCGTTTTGTCCATCGCGCTCAAGGAACCGTCCGTGCCGGGGAGCCTCTCTCCGGCGAATGCCTCTGCCGTCCTCTCATCGATCGACCTCGCGAGCGATCTCGCGCTTGACGCCGAGGTGAGCGCCATCGTTACCAACCCGATCCACAAGCGCGCATTGTACGAAGCAGGGTTCAATCTACCGGGGCATACCGAATATCTTGCTGGGCGCTGTGGTGGAGCGACCCCTGTAATGATGCTGTCCTGCCCCGGGCTGAGAGTTGTCCCCGTAACCGTGCATCTTTCGCTCGGAGCAGCGGTCGCCGCGCTCAGCGCAGAAGCAATCGTCGAGCAGGGGCAGATCCTTGCACAATCGCTCATTGCGGATTTCGGCATTAAGCGGCCCCGTATCGCCGTCGCAGCTCTCAATCCGCATGCAGGCGAAGAGGGGCATCTGGGGCGCGAAGAAATCGAGGTCATCGCGCCCGCCATCAAGACGCTTCGTACACGAGTACCGGAAGCAGAGATTCGCGGCCCTGCGCCGGCGGACACTCTTTTCCATGCCGCAGCGCGCGAGAGCTATGACGCAGTTCTTTGCATGTACCACGATCAGGCGCTGATCCCGCTCAAGACGATTGATTTCGAACGTGGCGTCAATACGACGCTTGGCCTGCCCATCGTGAGGACTTCCCCCGATCACGGGACCGCACTCGATATCGCCGGGCGCGGGCAAGCACATGCAGGCAGCCTCATCGAAGCGATCCTTACGGCCGATCTCATTGCGCGTCACCGGTCCTCAGTATGACCCCAGCCGCCCTGCCCCCTTTACGGGAAGTCATTTCCCGCCATGGCCTCGCTCCTCACAAGTCGCTGGGACAGAACTTCCTGCTCGACCTCAACCTTACGGGACGGATCGCCCGTTCGGCGGGATCCCTCGACGATCATGACGTAATTGAGGTTGGCCCGGGACCGGGCGGTCTGACGCGCGCATTGCTGGATGCGGGTGCCCGACGGGTTGTCGCGATTGAGCGGGACCATCGTTGCATTGCGGCGCTCAGCGAGATTTCCGAAGCATATCCGGGGCGCCTTACCGTTGTGGAAGGCGATGCGTTGGCGACCAACATGGAAAGACTGGTCACCCGCCCAGCCCGGATTGTCGCGAACCTGCCATACAATATAGCAACGCCGCTTCTCGTCGGCTGGTTGCAAACCGAACCATGGCCGGCATGGTTCGACAGCTTGACGCTCATGTTCCAGCGGGAAGTTGCGGAACGTATCGTTGCTTCCCCCGGTGGAAAAGCATACGGCCGACTTGCCGTTCTCGCTCAGTGGCGCACCCGGCCTCGCATTCTCTTTGATGTCGATCGGCGAGCCTTTACGCCTCCGCCTGCCGTTACATCTTCCGTGGTTGAACTCTTGCCGCGAGCAGCGCCCCTTGCCGAGGCGGACCCACGCGCTCTTGAACGCGTGGTCGCTGCTGCCTTCGGCCAGCGGCGCAAGATGCTTCGCGCGAGCCTCAAATCGCTCGGGCGCGACCCTCTGCCCCTTCTGGAGGCAGCGGAGATCGAACCGACCCGGCGCGCGGAAGAGCTCAGCGTCGAAGCTTTCTGCGCGCTTGCCCGTGCGTTCACAGCAAGTCGCTGAAGGTCGCCAAGCAAGGTTGTAGGCGCGCGCCACCCATGCCACATTGTCGGCCAAACAAGCCGCCAAGCGGCCAGAATACGCAACGTTCAGGAGGCACCCCCATGAAGTCCGAAGCCATCGTCGAATACGGCCAGCCCTTGCAGATCGTGGACAGCGAAACGCCCGAGCCGAAAGGCACCGAAGTGCTGCTCAAGGTTACGCATTGCGGTGTTTGTCACTCCGACGTCCATATCCATGACGGTCATTTCGACATGGGCGGCGGCAACCAGCTCGATGTACGCGCGGGCCGCCAGCTCCCCTTCACGCTCGGGCACGAGATCGAGGGCGAAGTCGTGGCCGCCGGTCCGGACGCCGAGGGCGTCGAAATCGGCGCTCATCGGGTTGCCTATCCCTGGATCGGTTGCGGCGAGTGCCCGACCTGCAACCGCGGCGAGGAACATCTCTGCAACAAACCGCGCAGCCTCGGCATCAACGTGGCGGGCGGATACGCCACCCATGTGATCGTGCCTCATCCCCGCTACCTGCTGGACTACAAGGGTATCGCCGACGGGCTTGCCGCTACCTATATGTGCTCGGGCCTTACCGCCTACAGCGCCATGAAGAAACTTGGCGACATCAGCCCGGAAGAACGCGTGATGGTGGTCGGTCTCGGTGGCGTCGGCATGATGGGATTGCAGTTCGCGAAGGCACTTTTCCCCTCCGCTCCGCTCGGCGCCGATGTCGACGAGAACAAGCTTCAGTCAGCCCGGGGCAGCGGCGCGCACGAGGTCTACAACCCCAAAGACCCCGAAGCGATCAACAAAGTACTTGCCGACACAGATGGCGGCGTTCCCGCCGCGGTCGACTTCGTCGGCTCGGAAGCCTCCCTCAAATTCGCCACCAGTGTTGTCCGCAAGGGCGGCCGGGTAATCGTCGTAGGACTTTTCGGCGGCGGCTTCGCGATGCCGATCCCGCTCTTTCCCATGCGCGCCATCACGATCGGCGGTTCCTATGTCGGCTCGCTCGGTGAGACGCACGAGATGATGGAACTGGTGAAGGCCGGCAAGATCGACCCGATCCCGGTGGAAGAGCGCCCGCTTGAGGCGGCCTCCAAATCGCTCGACGATCTGCGCAAGGGCGGCGTCATGGGCCGCGTGGTGCTGAAGCCTTAAAACAAGACTTTTACACACGCCATCAGTTGGAAGCCCGGGAGAGAAATTTCCCGGGCTTTTTGCCGTTTTAGCTCTGGAAATACCACCTGCTTGAACAGCATGTGAAATATCTCGACGGGAAAAATTCGATGGAATGTCTTGATCCTATCGTTCCAGTAGCTATGATTGATCCTGTGAGCTTGGAACGGATGGGGAACCTTTCGGTATTTTTGTCATTGCAGGCCCGACTCCACGCTGGATTTCCGCCTCATGAAATTAGCCGAACAGGTACTGCGCGGGCCTCTCGACCTCGCTCTCCACGTCACGCTCGCCCCCTTTGTTGCTCGCCAACGCATCTTGATTGCCTGCATGCCAAAGTGATCGGCCCCCACGGACGGGTCCAATTTGATTGTTAGTGCAATGATGGTCGTGGCGCCAGCGCGGGCGGCATCGCTGGTTGGGGTTGCAGGGCCGCCC
>NZNS01000006.1 GCA_002694985.1 Parvibaculum sp.
CGTGATCGCAGCCGTCAGCGACGTCTTGCCGTGGTCAACGTGACCAATCGTTCCGATGTTGCAGTGCGGCTTGTTCCGCTCAAACTTTTCTTTGGCCATCTCGGCGCTCCATTCCTCTGGAACTAACTTCGATTAACGGATCAGGCGAGCTTCGCCCGGACTTCATCGGATACCGCCTGCGGCACCTGCTCGTAGTGGTCGAACTGCATTGTGTACTGGGCACGGCCCTGGCTCATCGAACGCAGCGTATTCACGTAGCCGAACATATTGGCGAGCGGGACCATGGCATGGATCACCTGCGCAATGCCGCGCTGCTCCGTACCGCTGATCTGGCCTCGACGGCTGTTCAGATCGCCAATCACATCGCCCATATATTCTTCCGGCGTCACAACCTCGACACTCATGACCGGCTCAAGAAGCTTCACCCCCGCCTGCTGCGCACCTTCACGGAAGGCAGCGCGAGCAGCGATTTCGAACGCCATCACGCTCGAGTCGACGTCATGGTAGGCGCCGTCCACAAGAGTCGCCTTGAAGTCGATCATCGGGAAGCCGGCAAGCGGGCCGCTATCCTTCACGCTCTCGACACCCTTCTGAACACCGGGGATGTATTCCTTCGGCACGGCACCGCCGACGATTTTACTCTCGAACTGGAAACCCGTACCCGGCTCGCCCGGCTCAAAAATGATCTTCACACGCGCAAACTGCCCCGAACCACCCGTCTGCTTTTTGTGCGTGTAGTCGATCTCGGCGCGCTTCGTGAGCGTTTCGCGGTAGGCCACCTGCGGCGCACCCACATTCGCGTCCACCTTGAACTCGCGGCGCATACGGTCCACGAGAATATCGAGGTGAAGTTCGCCCATGCCCTTGATGACGGTCTGGCCGGACTCTTCGTCCACGGACACGCGGAAAGACGGATCTTCCTGTGCGAGGCGGTTGAGCGCGATGCCCATCTTTTCCTGGTCGGCCTTCGTCTTCGGCTCGACCGCAACCTCGATAACCGGCTCCGGGAACTCCATACGCTCCAGAATGATCGGCTTCAGCGGATCGCAGAGCGTGTCGCCCGTCGTGGTGTTCTTCAGACCAGCAACCGCGACGATGTCGCCAGCATAGGCTTCCTTGATATCTTCGCGATGGTTCGAATGCATCTGAAGCATGCGACCAACACGTTCCCGGCTGTCCTTCGTCGAATTCAGAACACTCGCGCCCGTAACGAGAACACCCGAATAGATACGGCAGAAGGTAAGCGAACCGACAAAGGGATCGTTCATGATCTTGAAGGCAAGAACAGAAAGAGGCTCTTCATCGGAGGCTCCGCGCGTGGCGGGCTCTTCCGTTTTCGGATCAATACCCTGCATCCGCTCCACTTCGAGCGGCGAAGGAAGGAAATCCACAACCGCGTCGAGCATGGGCTGCACGCCCTTGTTCTTGAACGCGCTGCCGCAGAGCACCGGCACGAACTTGCGCGTGATCGTCCCCTTGCGGATAAGCTTCTTGAGGGTCGCCTCGTCGGGCTCATTGCCCTCGAGATACGCCTCCATCACATCATCGTCCATCTCGACCGCGAGCTCGACGAGCTTGGCGCGATATTCCTCGGCCTTCTCCTTCATGTCGTCGCGGATGTCGCGATACTCGAATTCGGCACCGAGAGACTCGTCCAGCCAGATGATTTCCTTCATCGTGACGAGGTCGATGACCCCCTCGAACTCGGACTCCGCACCGATCGGAAGCTGAACCACCAGCGGCACCGCACCGAGGCGCGTCACGATCATGTCGACGCAGCGATAGAAGTTCGCACCCATGCGGTCCATCTTGTTGACGAAGCACATGCGCGGAACGCGGTACTTGTCAGCCTGGCGCCACACGGTTTCGGACTGCGGCTCCACACCGGCAACCGAGTCGAACACCGTCACGGCACCATCGAGCACACGGAGCGAACGCTCGACTTCAATCGTGAAGTCCACGTGACCGGGTGTATCGATGATGTTGATACGCTTGTCTTTCCAGAAGCAGGTCGTCGCAGCCGAGGTGATCGTGATGCCACGCTCCTGCTCCTGCTCCATCCAATCCATCGTGGCCGAGCCGTCATGCGTCTCGCCAATCTTGTGATTCACGCCCGTATAGAACAGGATACGCTCGGTCGTCGTCGTCTTACCGGCATCGATGTGAGCCATGATGCCGATATTGCGGTAATCTTCGAGCTTCGTTTTACGTGACATGACAGTCTGCCTTTAGGGGTCGTGAACGCTTACCAGCGATAGTGCGAGAAGGCGCGGTTGGCTTCGGCCATACGATGCGTGTCTTCACGCTTCTTGACGGCAGAACCACGGTTGTTCGCTGCATCAAGCAGCTCGCCCGAAAGGCGCCCCACCATCGTCGTTTCATTACGAGCCCGGGCGGCGGCGATGATCCAGCGGATCGCGAGAGCCTTGCGTCGCTCCGGACGCACCTCGACGGGCACCTGGTAGGTCGCACCGCCAACGCGGCGTGAGCGCACTTCAAGCGCCGGCATCACATTCTCGAGAGCTTCGTGAAAAGTACGCAGCGGATCGACACTGGCCTTCTGCTGCATCTGATCGAATGCACCATAGATGATGCTTTCAGCGGCAGACTTCTTGCCGTGATACATCAAGCTGTTCATGAACTTCGCAAGAACCACGTCGCCATATTTGGCGTCCGGAAGAACTTCTCGCTTTTCTGCGCGGTGGCGGCGGGACATATCTCTGTTCCTTACTTCGGACGCTTCGCGCCGTATTTCGAACGGCGCTGACGGCGGTCTTTCACACCCTGCGTATCAAGCACACCACGAACGATGTGGTAGCGCACGCCGGGAAGATCCTTCACGCGGCCGCCGCGAATAAGCACGACGGAATGCTCCTGAAGGTTGTGCCCTTCACCCGGAATGTAGCTCGACACTTCGAACTGGTTGGTCAGCCGCACACGGGCGATCTTACGCAGAGCGGAGTTCGGCTTCTTCGGGGTTGTCGTATAGACACGGGTGCATACGCCACGCTTCTGCGGACACGCCTGCATGGCCGGTACTTTATTACGCTTCACCAGCGGCTTGCGCGGTTTGCGGATGAGTTGGTTGACGGTGGGCATTCGCCTGCTCGATCCTGTCTGTCCAAACAAAAAAGACGCCACGCCGCCTCCCGGAACATGTCCGATATAGGCAGCGCGCACTTGGAGACACGAAACCCTTAAGGGGGGTCTTGCGCCTACTTGCAGAGGATTCCCGGCTTTGCGCCCGGAATCTTGCGCCATTCCTCGTATTCTGTTTACCGGCCCCAGTGTCTAGATCCGACCGAAAGGCCTGCCCTGTCTGGGCTTGATGGCCTGCGGTCCGGGAAGCTCTACTACCTGGAGCGAAAGTGAGCGGAACCTACTGGCGCCCCCCCGATCCGTCAACCCCAATCCTTAAGAAAGACAAGGATTTCCGGGCTGGAGAGACGTTTCACCCCGCTATCGATCCCGACAGGGGCAAAATCCGCCTCCGCCGGGCCGAAAAGGGCGGCAAAGACATGGTTTTAACCGCCCGGCCGGCGCAATCGGGCGGGCCTTGCCTTGTGGCGCGGGCCGGAAGATTCGCTGATTCCCGCGAGCCTCCCCTCCTGAAACGAAACGGACCGCTTCGAAAGGCGCCACCCCGGCTTAGTCAATCGTTTACACTCGAGGGCAAGACTGCACAGCCCCCTTTGGCAAAATGAAGCGATCACCATGGCCAAGCTCAACCGCATCCTCCTCGTTTCTCTCGTCGCCCTGCCCGGCGTCGCGATGCTCGCGCTCGCCGCACAGGCCGGTGAGACAGGCCCCGCCTATTCTCAACACGTGGTGGGAAAGCTTCGGGCCGGAAATGAGCAGAAGGATTACATCGAGGAACTACCCCGCCTGATCGAACGCTATGACAGCGACGGTGACGGGCTGGACAGAGCCGACCTCGAACGGGAACGCCAGAGGCAGCTGGCCAGGCACCGCGCCAGCAAAGCCAATGAAATGCTGAAGATGGACCTCAATGCCGACAACAAGGTGACGAGAGAGGAAGCCACGGCGTTCTGGAGCAGTGCCCGCAAGTCAGCCACAAACATAGAGCAAAAAATCAACCGGCTCATGGCCGATGACACCGATCATGACGGCGAATTGACGCTGGAGGAGACGCTTGCGAGCGTCCAAACGGCCACAGCTTGCCTGCCCTATCTTGGCATTCCCTCCGATATCCTGGCGGCAGATCCCAACGACGATGGGCGCGTGACACAGGAAGAACTGAAAGACATGGGCCGGGCGATATTCGCGGCTTTCGACGACAACAAGGACGGCGTCATCTCGACATCCGAATATTCGGTCCACCGCAACCAGTTTCGAAAAAAGCGGCCCGTAAATTTTACCGGTTTGCCGGGGCAATGCCTCAACCGTTAGGGCCACGAAACGAAACAGGCCGCCCCCTGGGGAGCGGCCTGTCTACATCACTTATATATGTAGTTCGCCTCAGGCAGAGCCATCCGCAGCCTCGGAAATTTCGGCTTCCTGCGATGACGCCTCAACGGTGACGCCACCCTGATCCTCGAGGATCTGCTCGTCGCGACGCTGGGCCTCGCCCCGGATCCGCTGGAGCATACCGCCTGTACCCGCCGGGATGAGCCGGCCGACGATGACGTTTTCCTTGAGACCGATAAGCTGGTCCACCTTGCCGGACACAGCCGCCTCGGTGAGCACTCGGGTCGTCTCCTGGAAGGAAGCTGCCGAGATGAAGGACCGCGTCTGCAAGCTCGCCTTGGTAATACCGAGCAGAACCGGGCTCGCAACAGCCGGGGCCTTGCCCTGCTCCACAAGCTTCGCATTCATGTCGTCGAACTCCGAACGGTCCATCTGTTCGCCTGGAAGCGTGATGGAGTCGCCGGGGTTCGTGACCTCGACCTTTTGCAGCATGTTGCGGACGATCACTTCGATGTGCTTGTCGTTGATCGACACGCCCTGCAAACGATAGACGTCCTGAACCTCGTTCACGAGATAGGCGGCCAGTTCCTCCACGCCCGAAATCGCAAGAATGTCATGCGGTGCGGGATGGCCATCGAGGATGAATTCACCCTTCTCGATCACGTCACCTTCCTGAACGCCGATATGCTTGCCCTTCGGGATCAGATACTCGATCGGTTCCATGCTCTCATCGACCGGATGCACGATGATGCGGCGCTTGTTCTTGTAGTCGCGCCCGAACTCAACGCGGCCCGTCGCCTCGGCGATGATCGCATGATCCTTCGGACGGCGCGCTTCGAAGAGCTCCGCCACACGCGGCAGACCGCCCGTGATGTCGCGCGTCTTGGCACCTTCGGTCGGGATACGCGCCAGCACGTCACCGGCATGAACCGTCGCACCGTTCTCGACCGACAGAATGGCGTCGACCGACAGCAGATAGCGGGCTTCGTTACCATTGGCGAGCTTCAGGATATTCCCGTTATCGTCCTTGAGGATAACCGCAGGCCGCAGATCGCTGCCGCGCGGAGACGCACGCCAGTCCACCACGACACGGCTGGAGATACCCGTCGCCTCGTCCGCCACTTCGCGGATCGACACGCCGTCGACCAGATCCTCGAACTCGACCGTACCGTTCACTTCCGTGAGGATCGGCATGGTGTAGGGATCCCACTCCGCGATGCGCTGACCGCGATTGACGGTGTCTCCCTCGTCCACACGCAGACGCGAACCATAGGTGAGCTTGTGCGAGGCGCGCTCGGTGCCATGTTCATCAAGCACCTGAACCTGCACGTTGCGGCCCATAACGACAAGAACGCCGTTCGAGTCCTTCACCACGTTGCGGTTAACGATCTTCACCGTGCCCGTATGGTTGGACTCGATGTAGGAGTTGTCCGCCACCTGGGCTGTACCGCCGATATGGAAGGTACGCATGGTGAGCTGCGTGCCCGGCTCGCCGATCGACTGGGCGGCGATGACGCCGACCGCTTCACCCATGTTGACGGGCGTACCGCGCGCGAGGTCGCGGCCATAGCAAGCGCCGCAAACGCCGTTCTTGGCTTCGCATGTCAGCACCGAGCGGATCTTGATCGCCTGAAGGTTCGCTTCCTCGATGAGGTCGACATCTGCCTCGTCGATCAAGTGGTTCTTCGGAACGATCACTTCGCCCGTCGCGGGGTTCAACACGTCTTCAGCCGTGGTGCGGCCGAGAACACGTGTGCCCAGCGAAACAATAACCTCACCGGCTTCTATCACGGTCTGGACCGTGATGCCGCCATCCGTGCCGCAATCTTCTTCGGTGATGATCGAATCCTGCGCCACGTCGACAAGACGGCGGGTAAGATATCCCGAGTTCGCCGTCTTGAGCGCCGTATCGGCAAGCCCTTTACGCGCACCGTGGGTCGAGTTGAAATACTCGAGAACGGTGAGACCTTCCTTGAAGTTCGAGATGATCGGCGTCTCGATGATTTCACCCGACGGCTTGGCCATGAGACCGCGCATGCCGGCGAGCTGCTTCATCTGGGCAGGCGAGCCACGCGCACCCGAGTGGGCCATCATGTAGATCGAGTTGATCTGCTTCTCGCGCTTCGTTTCCTCGTCCACCTGAACGGCCGAGATCTTCTGCATCATCACATCGGCGACGCGATCGGTGCACTTCGCCCAGGCGTCGACAACCTTGTTGTACTTTTCGCCCTGCGTGATGAGGCCATCAATGTACTGCTGCTCATATTCGGTGGCGAGCGTCTGCGTCTCTTCGACGAGCTGCGCCTTCTCTTCGGGAATGACCATGTCGTCCTTGCCGAAGGAAATACCGGCACGGAACGCCTGGCGGAAACCGAGCGCCATGATCTGATCACAGAAGATAACCGTCTCCTTCTGACCGCAGTGGCGGTAAACCACGTCGATCATCTTGGAGATATCGCGCTTCGTGAGCAGCCTGTTCACGAGATCGAACGGCACATTCGGGTGCTTCGGCAGAAGTTCACCCACCAGCATGCGGCCCGGTGTCGTATCCACAACCTGCGTGAAGTCGTTGCCGTCGGCATCCTTCGTCGTGTAGCGCGCCTTGACTTTCGCGTGCAGCGTCACGGCTTTCGAGTTAAGCGCATGTTCTATCTCGGCGGTGCTCGAGAAAATCATCCCCTCGCCCGGCTCGTTATCTTTCTGGATGGTCACATAATAGAGACCAAGAACGATATCCTGAGACGGAACGATAATCGGCGAGCCATTGGCCGGGTGCAGGATGTTGTTCGTCGACATCATCAGCACACGGGCTTCAAGCTGCGCTTCGAGCGACAGTGGCACGTGAACGGCCATCTGGTCGCCGTCGAAGTCGGCATTGAAGGCGGCGCAAACGAGCGGGTGAAGCTGGATGGCCTTCCCCTCGATCAGCACCGGCTCGAAAGCCTGAATGCCGAGACGATGAAGCGTCGGCGCACGGTTCAGGAGAATAGGATGCTCCCGGATTACCTGCTCAAGGATTTCCCAGACTTCCGGGCGCTCCTTTTCAACCAGCTTCTTCGCCTGCTTCACCGTGGCAGAGAGGCCCTTGGCCTCCAGACGCGAATAGATGAACGGCTTGAACAGTTCGAGCGCCATCTTCTTTGGCAGGCCGCACTGATGAAGTTTCAGCTCCGGCCCCACGACGATAACCGAACGGCCCGAATAATCGACGCGCTTGCCGAGCAGGTTCTGACGGAACCGGCCCTGCTTGCCCTTCAGCATATCGGCGAGCGACTTCAGCGGACGCTTGTTGGCACCCGTAATGACACGGCCGCGGCGGCCGTTATCGAACAGGGCGTCGACCGACTCCTGCAACATGCGCTTTTCGTTGCGGATGATGATATCCGGCGCGCGCAGCTCCATCAGACGCTTCAGGCGATTGTTACGGTTGATGACGCGACGATAGAGATCGTTCAGATCCGACGTTGCGAAGCGACCGCCATCAAGCGGAACCAACGGACGAAGTTCCGGCGGGATCACCGGAATCTGCGTCATGATCATCCATTCGGGACGATTGCCGGATTCCATGAAGGCTTCGATGAGCTTGAGGCGCTTCGCAAGCTTCTTCGGCTTCAACTCCGAGGTCGACTCGGCAATTTCCACGCGAAGGTCCGCCGCGATCTTTTCCAGATCGAGCGCCATCATCAGTTCACGGATCGCTTCTGCACCGATACCGGCGGTGAAGCTGTCTTCGCCGTACTGATCCTGTGCGTCGATGAACTCTTCTTCCGTCAGAAGCTGACGCTCCTTGAGAGGAGTGAGACCGGGTTCGAGCACGATATAGTTCTCGAAGTAGAGAACACGCTCGAGGTCTTTCAGGGTCATGTCCATCAGAAGGCCGATGCGCGAGGGCAGCGACTTCAGGAACCAGATATGGGCAACGGGCGCTGCGAGCTCGATATGGCCCATGCGCTCGCGCCGGACCTTCGAGAGCGTCACTTCAACGCCGCACTTTTCGCAGATAATGCCCTTGTACTTCATCCGCTTGTACTTGCCGCACAAGCATTCATAGTCCTTGATCGGGCCGAAGATACGCGCACAGAAAAGACCGTCCCGCTCCGGTTTGAACGTGCGGTAATTGATCGTTTCCGGCTTCTTGATCTCGCCATAAGACCAGGAAAGGATCCGCTCCGGGCTCGCAATCGAAATCTTGATCTGATCGAAGGTCTGCGTGGGCGCCGTCGGATTGAAAAGATTCATGACCTCTTGGTTCATGGACTTCTCCTGAGCTCGGCCTCAAAGCCAACGGGGAAAGATTTGTGCGTCCGGTGGGGCCTTCCGTCCGCGTACCCCGTATATCGAATATCGATAGCCACCTGTTGAAGGTAGCTGCGATGCGCCCCGCAATGGGCGCATCGCCAGTTTCTCGTCAGCTCGCTGAAGGTGTCATCAGCTCGACATTAAGGCCGAGCGAACGCATTTCCTTCACGAGCACATTGAAGCTTTCCGGAATGCCGGCTTCAAACGTATCGTCGCCGCGAACAATCGCTTCGTAGACCTTGGTACGGCCTGCGACGTCGTCCGATTTCACCGTCAGCATTTCCTGCAGCGTGTAGGCGGCGCCATAGGCTTCGAGCGCCCACACTTCCATTTCGCCGAAGCGCTGACCGCCAAACTGCGCCTTACCACCCAGCGGCTGCTGGGTAACAAGCGAGTACGGGCCAATGGAGCGTGCGTGGATCTTGTCGTCGACAAGATGATGCAGCTTCAGCATGTAGATGTAACCAACCGTGACCTTTCGATCGAAAGGCTCACCCGTCCGGCCATCATGGAGGGTGACCTGCCCGGAATGATCGAGCCCGGCAAGCTCCAGCATCTCCACGATTTCCGGTTCGCGGGCACCGTCGAAGACGGGTGTCGCGATCGGCACACCATTGGTCAGATTCCCGGCCATCTCCACAAGCTGTTCGTCGTCGAGAGAGGCAACCGTCTCGTCATCGCCGTAAATCTGATGAACGAGGCTATTCAGATCTTCCATCTTGTTTTCGCGGCGATAGGATTCCAGCGCCGTGTTGATCTTCTTGCCAAGACCCGCACAGGCCCAGCCGAGATGCGTCTCCAGAATCTGACCGACATTCATCCGGCTCGGCACGCCGAGTGGATTGAGCACGATGTCGACCGGCTGACCGTCGTCGAGATAAGGCATGTCTTCCATCGGCACGATGCGGCTGATGACCCCCTTGTTGCCGTGACGACCGGCCATCTTGTCGCCGGTCTGCAGCTTGCGCTTCACGGCCACGAAGACCTTGACCATCTTCATGACGCCAGGCGGCAGTTCGTCGCCACGCTGAAGCTTGTCGACCTTGTCGGCAAAGCGCGCTTCGAGACGCTCCTTGCTTTCGTCGTACTGTTTCTTCAGCGCTTCGATCTCGGCCTGCGCCTTCTCGTTGGTCAGCGCAATCTGCCACCACTGCCCATGGCTCAGCTCGTCGAGAGTGGCCTGAGTGACCTTGCTCTCGCCTTCGATAGCCTTGGGGCCGGATGCGATCTGCTTGCCGAGAAGAAGCTCGGCGAGACGCCCATAGACGTTGCGATCAAGAATACCGAATTCGTCGTCGCGGTCTTTTGCGAGACGTTCGATTTCCTCACGCTCGATCGCCATCGCACGCTCGTCCTTGTCGATGCCGTGGCGATTGAACACTCGCACCTCGACAACCGTACCCGTAACGCCCGGGGGCAGACGCAGCGACGTGTCGCGCACATCCGAAGCCTTTTCGCCGAAGATCGCGCGAAGAAGCTTCTCTTCCGGTGTCATCGGGCTCTCACCCTTCGGCGTGATCTTGCCGCAAAGGATGTCGCCGGGGTTCACTTCGGCGCCGATATAGACAATGCCGGCTTCATCGAGGTTCTTGAGAGCTTCCTCGCCGACATTCGGGATGTCGCGAGTGATTTCCTCCGGTCCGAGCTTTGTGTCGCGCGCCATCACTTCGAACTCTTCGATGTGAATGGAGGTGAACACGTCATCGCGCACGATGCGCTCGGAAATGAGGATGGAGTCCTCGAAGTTGTAGCCGTTCCACGGCATGAACGCGACGAGCACGTTCCGGCCGAGTGCGAGATCGCCGAGCTCGGTCGAAGGACCGTCCGCGATGATGTCGCCCTTGCTCACGATGTCGCCCACACGCACCAGCGGGCGCTGGTTGATGCAGGTATTCTGGTTCGAGCGCTGGAACTTGCGCAGGTTGTAGATATCGACGCCCGACTTGGAGCTGTCGACTTCGTCCGTCGCGCGGATAACGATACGCGTCGCATCCACCTGATCGACGACACCCGTGCGGCGTGCACCGATTGCAGCACCGGAGTCACGTGCCACCACCTCTTCCATGCCGGTGCCAACGAGCGGCGCCTCGGAACGGATAAGCGGCACAGCCTGACGCTGCATGTTCGAGCCCATGAGAGCGCGGTTCGCGTCGTCGTTTTCCAGGAACGGAATGAGCGCCGCAGCCACGGATACGATCTGCTTCGGCGACACGTCGACGAAATCGACCTGATCCGGCGGCACCATCTCGAAGTCGCCGTCGATACGGCAGTTTACGAGCTCGCCCTGAATCTCGCCTTCCGGGCTCACTTCCACATTCGCCTGCGCGATGCGGTAGCGGCTTTCTTCCATGGCCGAGAGATAGACGACCTCGTCGTCGAGCTTACCGCCCTTCACGCGCCGGTACGGGCTCTCGATGAAGCCGTACTTGTTGACGCGGGCAAAGGTCGCCAGCGAATTGATGAGGCCGATGTTCGGGCCTTCCGGCGTTTCGATCGGGCAGATACGGCCATAATGCGTCGGATGCACGTCGCGCACCTCGAAGCCGGCGCGTTCGCGCGTCAGACCGCCAGGCCCAAGCGCCGAAAGACGGCGCTTGTGCGTGATCTCGGAGAGCGGGTTCGTCTGGTCCATGAACTGCGAAAGCTGCGAGGAACCGAAGAACTCACGCACGGCGGCAGCCGCCGGCTTCGCATTGATCAGGTCGTGCGGCATGACCGTGTCGATATCGACGGAGGACATGCGCTCCTTGATCGCGCGTTCCATACGCAACAGACCGACGCGGTACTGGTTCTCCATGAGTTCGCCGACCGAACGCACACGGCGATTGCCGAGATTGTCGATGTCGTCGATCTCACCCTTGCCGTCGCGCAGGCCCACCAGCGTCTTGATGACCGCAAGGATATCTTCCTTGCGGAGTACACGCACCGTGTCCTCTGCGTCGAGATCAAGGCGCATGTTCATCTTCACGCGGCCCACCGCGGAAAGGTCGTAGCGTTCGCTATCGAAGAACAGGCTGCGGAACAGCGCATCTGCCGTGTCCGGCGTCGGTGGCTCACCCGGGCGCATCACACGATAGATATCGATCAGCGCCTGCTCGCGATTTGTGCACTTGTCGACCGCAAGCGTGTTGCGGATGAAGGCACCCGTATTCACATGGTCGATGTCGAGCGTGACGATCTCGTCATGGCCCGCTTCAACAAGCTGTTCCAGCAGCTCCGGCGTGATCTCGTCGCCGGCTTCGGCGAATATCTCGCCGGTTTCCATATTGACGATTTCCTGCGCGAGGTAGCGGCCGTGAAGATCCTCGTCCTGCACAAGCAGTTCCTTGAGGCCCTCTTCGGCAAGCTTCTTGGCAAGCCGCGGCGTGACCTTGCGGCCCGCTTCCACAACGACCTTGCCGCTCTTCGCGTCAATGAGATCGCGCTCCGGCTTCACGCCGCGATAGCGTTCCGCATCGAACGGTACGCGCCAGCCCTGCTTCACCTTGGTGAAGGAGACGCTGTTGTAGAACGTGCTGAGGATTTCTTCGGAATCGAGGCCAAGCGCATAAAGCAGCGTCGTCACCGGCAGCTTGCGGCGACGGTCGATACGAACGAATACGATGTCTTTCGCGTCGAACTCGAAATCGAGCCATGAACCGCGATAGGGAATGACGCGCGCCGCGAAGAGCAGCTTGCCCGACGAATGGGTCTTGCCCTTGTCGTGGTCAAAGAAGACACCCGGGCTGCGATGCATCTGCGAGACGATGACGCGCTCTGTGCCGTTGATCACGAAGGTGCCGTTCTCTGTCATGAGCGGCATGTCGCCCATGTAGACGTCCTGCTCCTTGATGTCCTTGACGGACTTCGCGCCGGAGTCTTCATCGACTTCGAACACGATCAGGCGCAGCGTCACCTTGAGCGGCGCAGCGAACGTCATGCCACGCTGCTGGCATTCTTCGACGTCGTACTTCGGCGTCTCGAATTCGTAGTTCACGAATTCAAGCGTCGAGGTTTCAGAGAAATCGCTGATCGGGAAAACCGACTTGAAGACGGAATAGAGCCCCTGCTCTTCACGTCCACCGTCCGGCTCCTCAACCTGCAGGAACTGGTCGTATGAATATTTCTGAACCTCGATAAGGTTCGGCATCTCCGCAATCTGCGGGATATGCCCGAAGACCTTACGAACCCGCTTTCGACCAGTGAAGGACTGCGTCATATGTGCTCCTCGCAACGCTCTGCATTAGAACGGCGGCCGGGCTTTCAGTCGGAAAAAGGGGCAGCCCGGTCTCAGGCCCGTATTTTCCGTGGGGGGCGCCGCGCTCACCCGGCGCAGCGCATCGGCCGGAACGAAAGGCATGAGCCCGCCGTTCCGGCCTTTATCGCAGTTGGCGAACTTACTTGAGTTCGACCTTGGCGCCGGCCTTCTCGAGCTGCGCCTTGAGCTTTTCGGCTTCTTCCTTGGACGCGCCTTCCTTGACGGTCTTCGGAGCGCCTTCGACCAGGTCCTTGGCTTCCTTGAGGCCAAGACCCGTGATCGCACGGACTTCCTTGATCACTTCGATCTTCTTATCGCCAGCGGCGGCAAGAACGACTTCGAATTCGCTCTGCTCTTCGGCGGCGGCGGCCGGCGCACCACCGGCAGCGGCAACGGCCACCGGCGCGGCGGCGGAGACGCCCCACTTCTCTTCGAGCATCTTGGAAAGCTCGGCCGCCTCCAGGACGGTCAGGTTCGAAAGGTCTTCAACGATTTTTGCGAGATCGGTCATTTCTATGTCTCTCTGATAGAGGTTCGATTGGATATCGGTTCACCGCAGCGGTCAGGCTGCTTCACTCTTGCTGGCATAGGCATTCAGCACACGCGCAAGCTGGCCTGCCGGCGCCTGCAGCACACCCGCGATGCGGGTGGCAGGCGTCTGGACCATGCCCACGATCTTCGCGCGCAGTTCATCGATCGACGGCAGATCAGCAAGCTGCTTCACCGCAGAGGCGTCGAGAACCGTCTCACCCATCGCGCCGCCGAGGATCACCAGCTTCTGGTTTTCCTTGGCGAACTCGATTGCAACCTTGGGGGCTGCAACCGGGTCATCGGAATAGGCGATCGCCGTCGGCCCCGAGAAGAGATCACCGATCTCGTTCATCGGAGTGCCATCGAGAGCGAGCTTCGCCAGCCGGTTCTTCGTCACCTTGAACGACGCACCGGCCTTGGCCATCCGCGAACGCAGATCGGACATCTGGTTCACGGTGAGGCCGCTGTAGTGGGCGACGACAACAACACCGGCGTTCGAGAAAACGCCGTTGAGATGCGTCACGAGCTCTGCTTTTTCAGCTCTGTCCACTTGCTCTCTCCGTTGTGTACGAAACCCTCGTACACTTGGGGGCGGCTTTGGACGGGCATTGCCAGTCCTTGTCCGCCATTGGCATTTGCCGCTCGCTCGTCTCACAGGGCGTGCAAGCCCTGCAAACCGCATCAAGCGGCGCTCACTTGCCTGTCCCGGGTTCCAACCGATCCCTCGGAACCTGACGTTCCGTGAAACCGTTCAACTCCCGTCTATTGCCGGCCGCCCTCTTCTGACGATCAAGCCTTGGCCCCTGACGACCTCGGCACCTGCAGTCTCGGACAGGTAAACGGACGATGGCGCGGCCACTCCGGTTTGCACCGAAGCGACTGCACGTCCCGCCCGTTCCTACCGCCCGCAAGCCCGGAAGGCCCGCGAACGGAAACTCGTTACGGCGCTTACGCGCCAGCCTCAACACTCTGTGGCTCGATCTTCACGCCAGGGCCCATGGTCGAGCTGATGGCGATCCGCTTGATATATGCACCCTTCGCACCGGCCGGCTTCGCCTTCTGCACCGCATCGATCAGCGCACGGACATTGCCGAGAATCTGATCTTCGCTGAAGCTAACCTTGCCAACACCGGCATGAACGATGCCCGCCTTTTCGACACGGAACTCGACGGCACCGCCCTTCGCAGCTTTCACCGCTTCGGCGACATCCGGCGTCACCGTGCCAACCTTCGGGTTCGGCATCAGGCCGCGCGGGCCCAGCACCTTACCGAGACGGCCAACCAGCGGCATCATGTCCGGCGTTGCAATGCAGCGGTCGAAGTCGATCTTGCCGCTCTGAATGATTTCCGCGAGATCTTCCGCACCGACAATATCGGCACCCGCCGCCTTCGCGGCATCCGCCTTGTCGCCCTTCGCGAAAACCGCGACCCGAACCGAGCGGCCCGAGCCATTCGGCAGCGCGACCACGCCGCGCACCATTTGGTCCGCATGACGCGGGTCGACACCGAGCGCGATCGCAACCTCGATCGTCTCGTCGAACTTCGCGCTCGCGCGTTCCTTGATCATCTTCACCGCATCGCCGAGACCATAGGCCTTCTTGCGATCGATACCCTCACGGGCCTTTTCAATACGCTTGCCTGCTTTGCTAGTCATCACGCTCACTCCACAACCTGAAGGCCCATGGAACGGGCGGAACCTGCAATGATCTTCGTCGCCTGATCGAGATCGGTGGCGTTCAGATCGACAAACTTCTGTTCGGCAATTTCGCGGCACTGCGCCAGTGTTACCGTTCCGGCTGTATCACGACCCGGCATCTTGGAACCCGACTTGATCTTCGCAGCCTTCTTCAGAAAGTAGGTGGCAGGCGGCGTCTTCATCGCGAAGGTGAAGGAACGGTCCGAGAAGGCCGTAATCACGACCGGGATCGGCATACCCTGTTCCATCTTCTGCGTGGCGGCATTGAACGCCTTGCAGAATTCCATGATGTTGAGACCGCGCTGGCCAAGCGCCGGGCCGATCGGGGGCGAGGGATTCGCCGCGCCGGCCGGCACCTGCAATTTGATGTAGCCTTCGATTTTCTTCGCCATGTCTTTCCCCTGCCGGGCTTCGCCGGCGCTTTGGGTTAGTGGTCAACGACACATCGGAAACCGGAGTTTCGTCCGCGCCTCCCACAAGTTTGCGGGAGAGGGAAAAGCTCTAGAGCTTCTCCACCTGCCCGTATTCCAGTTCGACCGGGGTCGCCCGGCCAAAAATCGACACGGCCACCTTGAGCCGTGCCTTTTCTTCGTCGACTTCCTCGACAAAACCATTGAACGAAGCGAACGGGCCGTCGGCCACGCGCACCTGCTCGCCAATTTCGAAAGTGATCGAGGGCTTCGGACGCTCCACGCCTTCCTGCACCTGATGCAGGATACGGTCGACTTCCGCCTGGCTGATCGGCTGCGGCTTGTTGTCCGAACCGAGAAAGCCGGTCACTTTCGGCGTGTTCTTGACGAGGTGATAGGCCTCGTCCGACATCTCCATCTTCGCCAGCACATAGCCCGGGAAGAACTTGCGTTCCGCATTGACCTTGCGGCCGCGACGCACCTCGACGACCTCTTCGGTCGGCACGAGGATTTCGTCGAACTGGTCCGCGAGACCCTGCTGTTCCGCCTGCTCACGCAGAGAATCCGCGACCTTCTTTTCGAAGTTCGAATAGGCGTGAATGATGTACCAGCGCTTAGCCATGTTTCTTTCTGACGGGCTCTAGCCCCTTGATCTCAGTTGCCGCCGAAGCCGAGCACGAGCGAAACGATATAGCTCAGCGCCGTGTCGGCCAGGAAGAAGAACACCATCGCGAGCGCCACCATGATAAAAACCATCACCGTGGTGATGATCGTCTCACGGCGCGTCGGCCAAGTCACCTTCGACGCTTCGGAGCGGACCTGCTGGAGGAACTGGAGCGGATTCGTCTTTGCCATTTCTGTCTTCAAATGCCTTTTCGACTGTCCGCCCTCGTCATTCCATCCGGCCGGGCTCGCCATCTGACCGAGGTTTCGGCCCCCGGCCCTGCCGTTCCACCCTTCTGGCGGTGGCAGGAGTGGAGGGGCTCGAACCCCCAACCCCCGGNTTTGGAGACCGGTGCTCTACCAGTTGAGCTACACTCCTAAAGACAGCCGCCGAAGCGGCAGCCTTCTTACTTCAACACCTTCGAGACGACGCCGGCGCCGACGGTACGGCCACCTTCACGGATGGCGAAGCGCAGCTTCTCTTCCATCGCGATCGGCGCGATCAGCGTCACGTTCATCTTCACGTTATCGCCCGGCATAACCATTTCCGTGCCCTCGGGAAGCGTCACGACACCCGTGACGTCCGTCGTGCGGAAGTAGAACTGCGGACGGTAGTTCGTGAAAAACGGCGTGTGACGCCCGCCCTCTTCCTTCGTCAGGATGTAGGCTTCGGCCTCGAACTCCGTATGCGGCGTGATCGAACCCGGCGCGCACAGCACCTGGCCGCGTTCCACGTCTTCGCGCTTCGTACCGCGAAGCAGAACACCGACATTGTCGCCCGCCTGCCCCTGATCAAGCAGCTTGCGGAACATCTCGACGCCCGTGCAGGTCGTCTTCGTCGTGTCCTTGATGCCGACGATTTCGATTTCGTCGCCAACCTTCACGATGCCGCGCTCAACGCGACCCGTCACAACCGTGCCGCGGCCCGAGATCGAGAACACGTCTTCGATCGGCATCAGGAACGGCTGGTCAACCGGACGCTCCGGCTGCGGGATGTAGGAGTCCACCGCCCGCATCAGCTCGAGAATGGCGTCGTGACCAATTTCCTTGTTCGAGTCCTCAAGAGCGGCAAGCGCCGAGCCCTTGATGATCGGAATATCGTCGCCCGGGAAATCATAGCTCGAAAGAAGCTCGCGGATTTCCATCTCGACGAGTTCCAGAAGCTCCGGATCGTCAACCTGGTCGACCTTGTTCATGAACACCACAAGCGCCGGAACGCCAACCTGGCGGGCAAGCAGGATGTGCTCGCGCGTCTGCGGCATCGGGCCGTCGGCGGCCGAAACAACGAGAATCGCGCCGTCCATCTGCGCCGCGCCCGTGATCATGTTCTTCACATAGTCCGCATGACCGGGGCAGTCGACGTGGGCATAGTGACGGTTCTCCGTCTGATACTCGACATGCGCCGTCGAGATCGTGATGCCGCGCGCCTTTTCTTCAGGCGCCTTGTCGATCTGGTCATACGCGGAAAACGTCGCCCCGCCCGTCTCGGCAAGCACCTTCGTGATCGCAGCCGTCAGCGACGTCTTGCCGTGGTCAACGTGACCAATCGTTCCGATGTTGCAGTGCGGCTTGTTCCGCTCAAACTTTTCTTTGGCCATGGGCGCTAGCTACCTTCAGTTGTCTCGTCTCGTTCACTTGGACCTGTCTGCCTCTGCCTTGCGGACGGCGGCGACATTTGCCCTTCTTTCTTCGTCTCGGGCTTTCGCCCTGATCGGCGGAGCGGCGAAGGCTGGAGCGGGTGAAGGGAATCGAACCCTCGTCATCAGCTTGGAAGGCTGTTGCTCTACCATTGAGCTACACCCGCCTGGGATCCGTTCCGGGGTCCCGCCTGCTCTCTTCGCGCTGCCTGCGCTGGATGGTGGAGGGGGTTGGATTCGAACCAACGTAGGCATAGCCAACGGATTTACAGTCCGTCCCCTTTAGCCGCTCGGGCACCCCTCCGTGTCCGATGTCAAATCTTGTGAAATCCCAATAAGTTTGCGGATATTGTCTCGTGCTGGCCTCTGACGGACACGCGCGGCTTTATTCAGGTTTGCCGCCCTTGTGTCAACTAAAATCCCGGCCCCATAAAGCGTGAACACCCCCGCAGCGTGCCTCGAGCCATTTTTGCGGCAAGGCATACTGTTCGGGGGCGTTTGCAAGAGCCCGGATGTCGCAATATAAGCGCGCGCATGAGCCGACGCAAGCAACCGAAACAATTCCAGAACCGCGCCCCCCGTGAAGGCGAACCGCGAGAGGCCAATTCTCGCCATAAGCATGGAAAACGCAGCGGTCGAGGCGGCGGTTCGGCAGACAATGATGCCTATCTATATGGGTTCCATGCGGTTTTGGCCGCTTTGGCCAATCCGCACCGGCTGGCCGAACGCCTCCTCCTGACCCGCAATGCCGAGGCCGATCTGGCGCGCCAGGGAGCTGACCTTGGCGGTCTTCGACCAGAGATTCGGGAAGCAGACGAGATCGCCGCTCTCCTGCCTCCCGGCGCCGTGCATCAGGGTATTGCCTTGCGCACCTCTCCCCTTCCCGACCTCGACGTGTCGGAGGCCTGCGAGGGCGCAAACCGGGTGGTCGTGCTCGATCAGGTCACCGACCCGCATAATTTCGGAGCGATTCTCCGTTCCGCAGCCGTTTTCGGCGCGGGCGCCCTCATCACCACCGACCGCAACAGCCCACCCTTGGGCGGCGTCCTCGCCAAGGCGGCCTCCGGCGGGCTGGAGCAGGTTCGGATCGCAAAGGTCACGAATCTCGTCCGGGCCATCGAGAAGTTGAAAGAGCTTGGTTTCGAGGTCATCGGTCTGGACGGTGAGGGGGAGATGTCCCTCCCCGACATGGCGCTCTCGCCGCGCGTGGCGCTGGTGCTGGGTGCCGAGGGCGCCGGGCTCCGCCGTCTGACTCGCGAGCATTGCGATCTTCTGGCGCGGCTTCCCGCCGCCGGCACAATGAAAAGCCTCAACGTCTCGAATGCGGCCGCCGTCGCCCTCTACGAGCTTTTCCGCCGCCCCGCTGCCTAGGCAACGCCTGCGGGAGAAAACGGGTCGCAGGCCCTGCCGCACGCCCAGAATCCGCGACACACCCTATCCCTTTTGCGCAGATATCACCCGCCATGCGGGAAAGTCCCCTTTTGTCCTTGCCAAGCCGCGACTCTTTTGCGACTAGTTTGCATTATCGATACGCATTCCAGATCTGCGGGACCGCGCAATGAGCACCAAGACGATCAAGAACTGGTACCTGGTTCACAAGTGGACGAGCCTCATCTGCACGGTATTCATGCTCCTGCTCTGTATCACGGGCTTGCCGCTGATATTTCACGAAGAGATCGACCACCTGACCGGCAGCCACCCGGAAGCCGCCGAGATGGCGGAAGGCGCCACCCCGGCAACCCTCGACGCAATCTTTGCGACGGGTATGGCGCGCGTACCGGGCGACGTACCCCAGTTCCTCGTCTTCGATGACCATGAGCCGGTCATCTATCTGACAACGGCTAAGTCCGCGACCAACCGGGAAGACTCCCGCTTCAACGCCTATGACGCAGGCACCGGCGAGTATATTCCCACCCCGCCTTTCGACGAAGGCTTCATGTATGTGATGCTCAAGCTGCATATCGATCTGTTCGCCGGTTTGCCGGGCACGCTCTTTCTTGGCGTGATGGGATTGCTTCTTGTCGTCGCCATCGTGTCGGGCGTGGTGGTCTACGGACCGTTCATGCGCAAGCTCGATTTCGGGACCGTCCGCAAGGACAAGAACACCCGCGTCAAATGGCTCGACATACACAATATGCTCGGCATCGTCACACTTGCCTGGCTTTTCGTCGTCGGCTTCACCGGCGTCATCAACACGCTTGCGACCCCTGTGTTCCAGTATTGGCAATACGATCAGCTTGCCGAGATGGTGGCGTCCTACGAGGACGCCGCCCCCCTCGAATCCCTCTCCTCGATCGATGAAGCCGTCGCAACGGCGCGGCAAGCCGCACCCGGCATGGAGCCCTCTTTCATCGCTTTCCCCGAATCCGGTTTTTCGAGCAACCATCACTATGCAGTCTTCATGCGCGGAACGACGCCACTCAGCTCACGCACTCTGAAGCCCGTCCTTGTCGATGCGCAGACCGGCGAACTCACCGCCAGCCGCGACCTGCCGTGGTACGCAACGGCCCTCCTCCTCTCACAGCCGCTCCACTTCGGCGATTATGGCGGCCTGCCGCTCAAGATCATCTGGGCGCTGCTCGACATCGCCAGCATCCTGGTCCTCGGCAGTGGGCTCTATCTCTGGCTTGGTCGGCAGCGCTCATCGCTGGAAACCAGACTGCGCGAGCTTGAACGCGGCGCCGATACAGCGGTGGTGGTCTGATGCAGATGACAAATCGCGAGGTCCGCAACCTCCGCAAGGGTCCGCGCGGAGGCGTATTCGGCATTCCCGCCCTCATAGCCGCCATCTCGCTGGTCGGCCTTGTCTCCGCCCTGGTCGGCGACGAACTTCTGGATGTGATCTCCTGGATCACCCTCGGCATTCCGATCGCCGTCATGCTCTGGGCTTACGCGCGGGACTGGTCGAAGGTCCGATAGACAGCCACAAGCCCGCAGCCCGGCGTCGACGTACAAAAGATGCGGCCGATCCTCCAAGCTTTGCTTGCCCGTCACGCCCGTCACAACTATCTTGCGCCGCACGGTCGCCCTTGTAGCTCAGTTGGTAGAGCACCTGATTTGTAATCAGGGGGTCACGGGTTCGAATCCTGTCGGGGGCACCGTTTGCAATCAATGATCGTCACGTCGACAACCAGCCGCGCGCAGCCGCGCGGAGCGACCCTCCGGGTGGCGCGGCGAAGACCTCACAACCACCTTCCTCGCCATCAAGAAAGCCGGGTGCAACCGCATCTTCGCCGCGGTGAACGATGTCGACGTGGAATGGTATCCGCGAAACGCCTGAGATTTACTCGGCGGGCAGATCCCTGCCTTCCATGTCTTTCAGGTCGGCCGGATCGCAAGGATACTGCTTCTCGAGCGCGCGCACCGCGAGCTCATAGGCAGGGCGCTCCGTAACTTCGGGATTGCTCTCCGCATAGCTCACGACATGCTGCGCAAAGTCACGATAACTGAGCTTGTCCGGCATCTCGAAGCAGGCTTTCTCATCCTGGTTCGCCCCGAGCCGGAACGCACGGAACGGCTCTCCCATGGTGAGCGTGTCCTTCTGAGCGAGAACCATGCCGGTGACAAAATTCTTGCACGCTTCGCCCTTGCTGCCCTCGGCAGAGCCATTGTCGAGCAGCGACTGACAGGCGGTAACAAGCCCCGCCCCTTTTTCGATATTCGTGGCAGCATGGGCGTTTACCGCCATTCCCGCCGCGCCCAGCATCACACCGAACGCCAGTGTCGCAAGCTTCTGCATTTTCATTCTCCTGGCTTGTTACCTGTCTTTATTTACATAAGCCGGAACGCTTCCCCTTCAAGCATTCTCTCATCGCAAGAGGAGCTCTTTCGGGGCCGGCCGGTCAGTCGAGCACCTTGATCGAACCGGGGGTGCGATAGGTCAGTCCGTCCAGCGCCGGGCTCTCGCTGGCACGAGTGAAAGCCGCTTCGATCTTGCTTGCGCGATCCGTGAACAAGGGCGCCATGTCGGGATGTGTAAAGATATAGAGTTCGTCCGCTTCCACCGCTTCCAGCACGCGCGCCCCCACGCAGTCGGGGTCGATGCCGCCAAGCACCAGTTCCTTCGCCGCCGATGCGCGCTCCTCGGCCTCATCCGCCGGGCCAAACTTTTCCTGTCGCGCGCGCGAACTCTCGTGAATGCGCGTCTTCACGAAACCCGGACAGAGAACCGAGACGCCGATATTCTCCGGTGCGAGCTGCCCTGCCCAGCCTTCCGACATGCCGACCACGGCATATTTCGATGCCGTATAGGGTTCCATGCCCGGCACGGAAATCATCCCCGCCATCGACGCCGTATTGACGTAATGTCCGCCTTCGCCATGCTCGCGGATATGCGGCAGGAAGGCCTCCATGCCATAGACCACGCCCATCAGATTGACGGCAATCGTCCAGTCCCAGTCGCCGGGCTTCATCGTGCCGATAGGCCCGCCGCCTCCCACGCCCGCATTGTTGCAGACGAGGTGGACCTTGCCGAAAATCCCGACGGTCTCCTGCGCGGCCTGTTCCACCGATTTGCGCTCCGTCACATCGCAGCGCACGCCTGCCGCCTTGATCTGGCGCTCCTTGAGTTCGCTCACCGCCGCAACGAGGTCTTCTTCGTTGATATCGGCAAGCATCACATTCATGCCGGCCGTCCCGAACGCGCGCGCCATCGAAAGCCCGATGCCGCTCGCGCCACCCGTGATGAACGCCGTCTTTCCTGAAAAATCTTTCATCATGCTGCCTTCGCCATGTCGTCCATCGCGTCGAACTCGGCAAGAAGCTGCGCGCCATTGGGCATTGTTTCAAGCTGCGCGCGTATTGTCTCGCGCATCTGTTCCTTCGAAAAGTCGGCCTGTGTCACCGCATGCCAGTGCACCATGCCCTCCCAGATCGGGTCGATGAGATCCTTGCCCTTCACCGTGCCGCCGTCGACGGTCTTGAAGGTAAGGCTGCGCATCTCCGAAACCGCCATCTGCAGATAGCCAACATGAATCGCCTCGTCGATGCGGATACGTTCCACCATCGACGCCGCCTCCTCCGCCTGCTCACGCCGGTCGGCGAAGGCCTCCTTGTCGCGCATGATCTCGCAGCAGAACGCGAAGAAGCTTTCCGCCCGCACCTCGATCATCAGCACATTCATCAGCATCAGGATGAGCTGCTCGAAACCCTCCGGGAGTTGCGGCATGAGCCGTCCCTGATCCGGGCGGCCGATGCTTTCCGGCAATTCCGGTATCGGATAGGCGTCCGCGCCGAAAAGAAGATCGCGCGCCGCGAACCACATAGCATCATGCGCACCATATTCGGGCAGCTCGGGATCGCCGCCCTCATCCGCGCCATGCGCATAGAGAAGCCCCTTGTGGAGATGCCCGGTACAGGTCTGCGAAATATCGTCCTCGATGATCTGCTGGAAATCTGGCGCCTCGATATCGCAAAGTACACGGCCGCGCGCTTCGATCACGCCCGTGATGGTCAGCGAATCCCACAGCGTCTGCCCGATGCCATGGCTGAGCAGAAACCGTTCCTGAGAAATGTTCGGGTAATTGCCGCACTTGAGAAGCTGCACCGTCGCATCGATCAGTGGCCAGCCTTTCGCGGTCAATTCGCCCTGCCATGCTTTCACCGCCGGCCAGCGATGCAGCACGCGCGGCGACTCATAACTGCCATCCGCGAGAAAGCCGCCATGCAGCTTGTAGCCCGCGCGTTCATGAGGGCGCGCATAGTCGTGGCTCGCCATCAGCTCGTCGCTTGTATAGGAGAGCTTCGCCATTTTCCCGTTCCTCCCTGGAGCCTTTTTCCGGCTTGCTCCGCGTGTTTCCGGCCTTATTTTTTCAGCGCACGTAGAAAGAGTTGCGTCATGCCATCGACCATCTTTACCCGGTCAAGCTTGCGGCGATGGCCATAGGCCCCGCCCTGCTTGATCGCACCGACAATGAGATATCCCGCCATCCGCGCATCGAGGTCGGCGGCGGCCTCTCCGGCTTCCTTCCACTTTTCGAGAAGCTCCGTCCAGACCTGCGCCCATCGGTCGACCGGCATCCGGCGTCCGGTGTCGCCCGTCGACAGCACGCTGATGTCGGTCAGCGCCGCGGCGAGTACGCCGGGGTTCTGATCGGAATATTCGAAGACCGCTATCAGAAGCTCGCGGATACCCTCTTCAAGCGATCTCGCCACCGCGTGATGCGTTTTCACGAAAACATGCAACTCGTCCGCCGCCTCTTCGGTGAAGGCGAGGAAACAATCGAGCTTGTCTTCGAAATGCAGATAGAAGGTGCCGTGGCCGACGCCCGCTTCCTTGGAAATATCCTGCGGGCGCGTCTCGTGATAGCCGCGCTCGACGAAGAGCTTGCGTGCGGCCGCCATCAGCTTGCGCCTGCTCTCGCGCTTGCGCTTCGTCGCACCGTTCATGGGACTTGCCGCAGCCGCGCTCACAGGCACGGCAGCGTCGTCCCTCTCCTTGTCGTCCAGAACGGCCGCTTCTGCGGTCTTTCGGGTTCTGGCGCCCGTTTCCTCCATAGTCATGGAGAAAGCGTCGGACCAAAATGACAAAATGTCAATGAACCCAGGTAAAATGTGAGGGTATTTTTTCGCCCCTTCACATATCCCGGCACATTTCCCGAAAAGCCTTTTATTCCGCCGCCTGACGGCCCTTCTGCAGAATATTCCAGAGCTTGAGCGGCGTCACCGGCATGTCGATTTCCTCAACGCCGTAAGGTACCAGCGCGTCGATCATCGCATTGATAAAGGCGGCCGGTGCGCCGACGGTCCCCGCCTCGCCAGCTCCCTTGACGCCCAGTGCGTTGGAGCGCGCAGGAATTTCATTGTAGCTCACGTTGAAATCCGGGAAGTCGGCCGCGCGCGGCATCCAGTAATCCATAAAGGAGCCGGTCACGAGCTGTCCGTTCGCATCATAGACCGCATGTTCGCCCATCGCCTGCCCGAGCCCCTGCACGATGCCGCCATGCACTTGGCCCGCAACCAGCAGCGGATTCAGGATCTGCCCGAAATCATCCACCGCCGTGAAACGCGTGATGCGATAGACGCCCGTATCCGCTTCGATCTCGACCTCGCAGATATGCGCGCCATTCGGGAAGGTATTGCCCTTCTGCGTATATTCGCCATCGCCCGCGAACTCACCGAGATCGGCCTGTCCTTCCGCGATCTTGGCTACGGCAAAGAGGTCGATCACCTTGTCCGTACCGGCGACCGCAAAAACGGGTTCGCCGTCCGCGCCGCGATATTCGATATCGGCCTTCGCCGCTTCGAGTTCGTTGGCGGCGATTTCGCGACCCTTCTCGATCAGCTTGTCGGACGCATCCGCGATCGCTCCGCCCGCCATGTAGAGCGCCTTGGAGCCGCCCGTGCCCGCACCGCCCGGCAGCACTTCCGAGTCGCCGAGATGCACCTTGATCTTTTCCGCGTCGATCCCGAGCCGCGAGGAAACAAGCTGCGTCCAGGCAGTCTCATGGCCCTGCCCGTTCGTCTGCTGGCCGGTCCAGACATGAACCATGCCGTCCGCGCCGTCGACCGCGATGCGCGCATAGTCGGCCATGCCCGCCGCCGTCCGCTCGACATAATAGCTGTAGCCGAGACCGAGGAGCTTCCCCTCCTTCTCCGCCGCGCTCTTGCGTGCCGCGAAGCCTTCAACATCCGCCTTCTTCATCGCATCGTTCAGATTGCGTTCGAAATCGCCCGAGTCGAAAGGCAGCGACGGTGGCGCATTAAGCGGCATCGCGCTCGACGGCACGAAATTGCGGCGGCGGATTTCGTCCGGCGCGAGGTTCATCTCCCGCGCCGCCTTTTCCATCAGCCGCTCGATCACATAGGACGCTTCCGGCCGCCCGGCGCCGCGATAGGCGTCCACCGGCACCGTATTCGTGTAGACCGCGCGCACGCGGTTGAACATCGCAGGCACCATGTAAACGCCGACATGCATGCCCCGCGGCGCAAGCGATGGAATGAAAGGACCGAACTGGCTCTGATAGGCGCCGAGATTGGCGATGGTGTCGACCTGCACACCGAGTATCTTGCCGTCCTTGTCGAGCGCGAGGGCGGCTTCCGTCACATGGTCACGGCCCTGCGTATCGCTGATGAAACTCTCGGAGCGGTCCGCCGTCCACTTCACTGGCCGCCCCAGCATCTTCGAGGCGAAAAGCACCAGCGGATATTCGGGATAGACGAAGGTCTTCATGCCGAAGCCGCCGCCCACATCTTCCGTGACCACGCGCAACTTCTCGACGGGAATCTTCAGCGAGTGCTGCGCGATATTATTGCGCAGCCCATGCACACCCTGACTGCCCGTATAGAGCGTGTAGTGGTCGCGCTCCGCTTCGTAATTGCCAAGCGCCGCGCGCGGCTCCATCGCGTTCACGACGATGCGGTTATTGATGAGCTTCACGCGCGTGATGTGATGCGCGTTCTTCAGCGCCGCATCGGTCTTCTCCGCATCGCCGATTGTCCAGTCATAGGCGAGGTTCGAGCCGTTCTCCTCCCAGATGACCGGCGCCCCGTCGGCAATCGCGCCTGCCGTGTCCGAAACAGCAGGCAGGTCCTCATAATCGACCATCACGAGATCGGCCGCATCACGCGCCTGCGCGGGCGTCTCGGCAACCACCATCGCCACAAGGTCGCCCACATGGCGCACGCGGTCTTTCGCAATGAGCCACCGCGTCGTCTTGTAGATCGGTGTACCGTCCTTGTTCTTGAGCATGTCGGCGGCAGGCGAATAAACGGTGCCGAGCCCCGCCTCTTCCGCATCCTTGCCCGTGTAGATCGCGAGCACGCCCGGTGCCATTTTCGCGTCTTCCGCGTCGATGCCGGTGATCTTCGCGTGCGAATGCGGGCTGCGCACCATCACCGCATACACCTGTCCCGGCAGCGAAATATCGTCCGTGTAGCGCCCCTGACCCGTAACGAGCCGCATGTCCTCGACGCGACGCGCCGGTTGTCCCACACCGAACTTCACCATGGACGAACCTCTTTCAATGCGTGAGGAGTGCAAAGACAGCAACAGTCTCGCATCCGGATTTGAATGTCGCGGGAGCCAAGCCGCTCCGAAAGGCGCGATCAGTCCCGATAGGACGGATCGATCCGGTCGAGCGTGCGCAGAAGCGCCGGCCAGGCGAGTTTGCCGATGCCGTGCTTCTTGTGGAACATGCTCTGATCTGCCGTCTTTTCCGGCACACCCTGGTTCGGCATGGTCAGCTTCACACCGCCCGAAAGCGCGCGCACCTGCATCGTGCAGGCCCGCTCCAGGAAATAGAGCCGGAGGAAAGCATCGGCGCAGCTCGCACCCGCCGTCAGCAACCCGTGATTGCGCAGGATCATGCAATGCTTGTTGCCGAGATCGCGCACCAGCCGCTCGCGTTCGTCATGTTCAAGCGCGATGCCCTCATAATCGTGATAGGCGAGGTCTTCGAGAACGATCATCGCCGTCTGGCTGAGCGGCAGCAGCCCGTCCGCCTGCGCCGACACCGCCACGCCGTCATCCGAATGCGTATGGATCACCGCATTCGCATCCGGCACCGACATGTGAACCGCGCTGTGAATGGTGAAGCCCGCCGGGTTCACTGCATAATCCGTCGGCACGACGATATTGCCGTCGAGATCGATCTTCACGAGGCTCGACGCCGTGATCTCGTCGAAGCTCATGCCATAGGGATTGATGAGAAAGTGGTGTTCCGGCCCCGGCACACGCGCTGAGATATGCGTGTAGATGAGGTCGCTCCAGCCATAATGCGCCACCAGCCGGTAGGTCGCCGCGAGATCCACGCGCACCTGCCACTCGGCTTCCGAAACCTGATCGCGCATCGAAGCGCCACTGAAATCCTCCGCTACCGACATGGGAGCCGCCTTCCGTCCTGATTATGAAAACCGGATTCTCTGCTCCGGTCAGTCTGCCATGCTGGCGGTCCGCCCGCAAACCAGTCCGAAAAGCGCGAGAGTTTCACTCCGCTGCCCTTGCCTGCGTCTGGGGTTCGAGCACCTTGCCGGGGTTGAGAATATTCTTCGGGTCGAGCGTCCGCTTCAGCAATTGCATCAGCGCCACTTCCTCGTCTGAGCGCGACCAGCCGAGATAGGGCCGCTTTTCGAGCCCGATCCCGTGTTCCGCCGAAACGGAGCCCTGCCGCCCGCGAAGCGCGCCATAGACGATGGCCTCCACGCCGCGCCGCGTCTCCTGCTCCGCATCCGGGAACCGCCCGGGGATCACATGCAGGTTCCCGTCGCCCAGATGCCCGAACACCATCAGCGAACTCTCCGGCCATTTCGCGGTGAGGCCCTGTTTCACCTCCGCAATATAGCTCTCCATATCCGCGATCTTCAGACTCACATCGAAAGTGAACATCGGATAGGTATTCACAACCTGCGCCACGTCATCGCGAAGCGCCCACATCGCGTCGCGCTCCGCCTGGCTCTTCGCGATCACCGCGTCCGAAATCTCGCCCGCTTCCAGCGCCTCCATCATCGCCGCCTCGAAGCGCGCGCTGTCGGCTTCCTGATCGCCGCCCATGGACTCGACCAGCACATAATAGGGGTGGCCATGCGCGATCACCGGCCTGCCCTTCGCGGGCTCGCTCGTCACCAGCTTGTAGAAATCCTCCCACATCACCTCGAAGGCCGAGAGCGTACCGCCCAACGCGCGTTCCATGTGGCGCAGGAATTTCGGCAACTGCTCGAAGCTCTCCACCGCCACGAAGCCCGTATCCTGCGACTTCGGCTTCGGCCAGACGCGAAGCACCGCCCGCGTCACGACGCCGAGCGTCCCCTCCGAGCCGATGAACATCTGCTTCAGGTCATAGCCCGCATTGTTCTTGATCAGCTTGTTCATGGAGGTCACCACCGTGCCATCCGCCAGCACCGCTTCGAGGCCCAGCACCATGTCACGCGTCATGCCATAGCGGATCACGCGGTTGCCGCCCGCATTGGTCGAGATATTGCCGCCAATGGTCGCCGAGCCGCGCGCACCGAGATCGAGCGGGAAGATGAGCCCCTTCTCCTCCGCCGCCTCGCACACCGTCTGCAGCACGCAGCCCGCCTCCACGGTGATCGTGCCGCCCAGCGTGTCGATCTCCTCGATCCTGTTCATGCGTTCGAGCGACAGCGCAATATGCCCGTCCGCCTCGCCGCCTTCGACAAGCCCCGTCTTGCCGCCCCACGGCACCACCGGCTCGCCCGCCGCATGGCAGAGCTTCAGCGCGGCGGAAACCTCCTGTGTGCTCGCGGGCCGCAGCACCGCGACGGGAATACCGAGATTGCTCCAGCCGCCAACGGCCTTCTCCTCGGCGTCCTTGCCGGTCAGCACACCAGCATCGCCGAGCGCAGCCTTCAGCTTCCTGATGAGATCGTCCGCGGCCATGTCATCCTCCCGGCTCAGCGTTCTTGTGAATGACTATAACGCGCCCGGCGGCGAATCCCCTACCCGATCACCCGCTTCACATATCCCTGCCAGCGACCGTAACGCGCCGCCCGCTCGCTCTCCGCCATTTCCGGCTCGAACGCCCGCTCGCAGCGCCAATGCGCCGCCACATTGCTCATGTCGCCATAAAAGCCCGTCTGCATCCCCGCCAGATAGGCCGCGCCCAGCGCCGTCGTCTCGGTAATTTCCGGCCGCTCCACCGGCCGCGCCAGAATGTCGGCAAGGTTCTGCGCAAACCAGTTATTCGCCACCATGCCGCCGTCGACGCGCAGCGCCTGCGGGCTGACGAGCCCCGCCGCCTTCATGTCGGCCCCCATCGCGTCCATCAGGTCGCGCGTCTGGTAGGAAACACTTTCGAGCGCCGCCCGCACCACCTCCTTCGCGCCCGTGTCGCGCGTCATGCCGAACAGCGCCGCCCGCGCCTCCGGCTCCCAATAGGGCGCACCGAGCCCCGTAAAGGCAGGCACCAGCACCGCTTGCGAATGCGGGTTCGCGTCCCGCGCCATCGCTTCGCTCTCGGCCGAACTGTCGATCAGCTTCATCTCGTCGCGCAGCCACTGCATGATGGCGCCTGCCATGAAGATCGAGCCTTCAAGCGCGTAAGTGCTCTCGCCGCCGATCCGGTAGGCAATGGTGCCGAGCAGCCGGTTACCGCTTTCGACGCGCTGCTTGCCCGTATTCACCACCGCGAAGCAGCCCGTGCCATAGGTCGATTTCATCAGCCCCGGCTCGAAGCAGGCCTGCCCCACCGTCGCCGCCTGCTGATCGCCTGCAACACCCGCAACGGGGATCGCCGCGCCGAGCAATTCCTTCTCCGTCATGCCGAAATCCGCGCAGCAGTCCAGCACCTCCGGCAGGATCGCGCGCGGCACATCGAGCAGCGACAGCAACTCGTCGTCCCACTCATTCGTCTCGATGTTGAAGAGCAGCGTCCGCGAGGCATTCGTTGCATCCGTGACATGCCGCTTGCCGCCGGTGAGATTGTAGATCAGCCACGAGTCGATCGTGCCGAAGCAAAGCTCGCCCTTCTCGGCCTTCGCCCGCGCGCCCTCCACATTGTCGAGCAGCCAGCGCAGCTTCGTGCCGGAGAAATAAGGGTCGAGCAGCAGCCCCGTCTTCGTCTGGAAGGTGGCTTCCTTGCCTTCCTCCTTCAGCTTCGCGCAGAAGGCAGCCGTCCGCCGGTCCTGCCAGACGATGGCATTGTGAACGGGCTTGCCGCTCGCCCGATCCCACAGCACGGTCGTCTCGCGCTGATTGGTGATGCCGATAGCGGCGATGTTTTCCGCCGCCGTCCCGCTCGTCAGCACGCCCCGGCAGACCTCCAGCACCGCCGCCCAGATTTCCTCCGCATCATGTTCGACCCAGCCGTCGC
This sequence comes from Parvibaculum sp., assembly GCA_002694985.1. Classification (GTDB taxonomy): domain Bacteria; phylum Pseudomonadota; class Alphaproteobacteria; order Parvibaculales; family Parvibaculaceae; genus Parvibaculum. The sequence continues at coordinate 30,668 of NZNS01000006.1, forward strand.
GCGGGAAAATCTGGCGGAGCTCCTTCTGGCGCACCCGCATGGGCGAGCCCGAACGGTCGAACAACAGCGCTCTTGTGCTCGTCGTGCCCTGATCGATGGAAAGAATGTAGTCCGCCATTGGTCTTCCCCGCTTTTTGTTGCGCCGAGGCTACCCGGCCTGCGACACTGGCAAAAGCCCTCACGAAAACCTTATCGGCGGAGGGGGCGAAATCCGGCTGACCAATCGCTATATTCCGGTCATGGACATGGAAACGCCCCTTTCCCCGGCACCGCAGATGATCGACCCGCATGGCCGGGCTGTCACCTATCTGCGCGTCTCGGTGACGGACCGCTGCGACTTCCGCTGTGTCTACTGCATGTCCGAACACATGAACTTCCTGCCGAAGCAGGAGCTGCTCACGCTGGAAGAGCTGGACCGCGTCTGTTCCGCCTTCGTGGCGAAGGGGGTGCGCAAGCTCCGCCTCACCGGCGGCGAGCCGCTGGTGCGCCGCGATGTGATGACGCTGATCCGCTCGCTTGGCCGTCACCTCGAAACCGGCGCGCTCGACGAGTTGACGCTCACTACCAATGGCAGCCAGCTTGCCCGCCACGCAGATGATCTCTTCGCCGCCGGTGTCCGCCGCGTGAATGTCTCCATTGATACGCTTGATGAAAACCTCTTCCAGCAGATCACGCGCTGGGGACGCCTGCCTCAGGTGCTCGAAGGTGTGGACGCCGCGAAGCGCGCCGGGCTCAAGGTCAAGATCAACACCGTCGCGCTGAAAGGCGTCAACGAGGATGAAATCCCCTCGCTTATCGAATGGGCGCATGGGCAGGGCCACGGCCTCACCCTCATCGAAACCATGCCGCTTGGCGATATCGACGGCGACCGCACCGATCAATACCTGCCGCTGTCTGAGGTCCGCCGCTCTCTGGCGGAGCGCTGGACGCTGGACGAACTCGACGAGCGCACCGGCGGTCCGGCTCGTTATGTGAAGGTGCAGGAAACCGGCGGCAAGCTCGGCCTTATCACGCCCCTCACGCACAACTTCTGCGAAAGCTGCAACCGCGTCCGTCTCACCTGCACCGGCACGCTTTATATGTGTCTCGGCCAGGATGACGCGGCCGACCTGCGTGCCCCGGTTCGCGCGAGCGAGAGCGACGATCTCCTGAACGATGCCATCGACGAGGCCATTGGCCGCAAGCCCAAGGGTCACGACTTCATCATCGACCGCGAGCACAACCGCCCCGCCGTCTCGCGCCACATGTCGCTGACCGGCGGCTAAATGAAAACCAAATAAAAAACAGTGTCATTGCCGGGCTTGACCCGGCAATCCAGGAGCTGCCGCAGGCAGCCCCCATCTTCAAAAAAACCTGGATGAAGAACCACAAAGCGGATGCTTGCGGGTGTTGCCCTGGACCCCCGGGTCAAGCCCGGGGGCGACATGCTGAGAGATACAAAAAAGAACGCTCACCCCATCTGCCCCCTTGCCCATTCCAGATAATCCGCGTTCCCGCTCATGATTGGCAGCACCAGCATCGCCGGCACCTCATAGGGGTGAAGTTCGCGCAGCCGCGCCATGACCTTCTCCTGCAACGCCACCCGCGTCTTGATGAAGGCCGCCGCTTCATCTTCTTTCTCCACCGCCCCCTTCCATTCGTAGACGGAGCGCACGCCTCCGTGAATGTTGACGCAAGCGGCAAGTTTCTCCCTCACCAGCGCCTCTGCGGCCCTCTCGGCATCCGCCACCGAACCGAAGGTCGAATAGATGAAGATGAATTCGCCTTCATCCTTGGCTTGCGTATCTCCACCCATATGCTTACCTCCTTGTCTCGCCGCATTTGCCGGCCATTGAGGAATCGCCCCGGGAAGAGACGATGAAATTCGAGAAGATCGCCTTCGTGGCGACGGATATGCCCGAGGCCCAGGCCGCACGCAAGGTCCTGAGCCAGCGCTATGGCGACACCCCGCCCGAGGAGGCGGATGTCATCGTCGCCCTTGGCGGCGACGGTCTCATGCTCCAGACGCTCCATCAATACATGAAACGCCGCATCCCGATCTACGGCATGAACCGGGGCTCCGTCGGCTTCCTGATGAACGAATATCGCGACGATCATCTGATCGAGCGTCTCGCCGCCGCCGAATGCGCGACCATCCATCCCTTGCGCATGCGTGCCTCCCTCGCCGATGGCAGCCGTCACGAGGCGCTAGCGATCAACGAGGTCGCGCTCTTCCGCGAAACCTATCAGGCCGCGAAGATCCGCATCTCCATCGATGGCAAGACGCGCATGGAAGAACTCGTCTGCGATGGCATCCTTGTCGCGACGCCCGCCGGCTCCACAGCCTACAACCTCTCGGCGCAAGGCCCCATTGTGCCAATCGATGCCGCGCTTCTCGCGCTCACGCCGATCAGCGCCTTCCGTCCTCGCCGCTGGCGCGGGGCGCTGCTCTCGCATCGCGCGAAAGTCCGTTTTGAAATTCTGGAAGCCGAAAAGCGCCCCGTCAGCGCCGTGGCCGACCACACCGAGTTTCGTCAGGTGCGCGAAGTAGAAGTCGAGGAAGACGGTTCCATCGACATGCTCATGCTCTTCGATCCCGATCACGGCCTCGAAGAGCGCATCATCACTGAGCAATTCCTCTACTGAGGGCCAGTCGCTTCCGGCAATCCCCGGGCAAAGGCGCCCGCCCATATGGCAATGCCGATATGGAAACTGTTGAGCGCCGCCACTTCCGTCCCGCCGGCGACACCAAGCGTGGCAAGCGCCGCAAATGCATAACCCGCCGCTGAAATCGCCAGCGCCGCGCCCGGCCATGTCCGGCCCTTGATCGCGGCCAGTATGCTGACGCCAACCAGCACGCAGACCATGGCAAGCCCTGCAATCTGCGCATAGGTCTCGCCGAGCAGCGCCGTCTGCGGCAGGAAGGCGAGCGCCGCAATCGCAATCGGCACGATCCAGAGCACGCCGGTTCGCGCCTTGTCCTGCCCGCCCCGGAAAATGAAGATCGCCGCCGTAATGGCCCATGTCGGTGCAACGATGGCCGAGATCAACGACAACCCGTCATTGATCCCGGCAACAGTATCGAGCCCCGCATAGCGCAGCGTCCCGAAAACCGCCGCGATAAATACGCTGAAAAGCGCCACCGCCCCGAAGATCATGCCGGGCCGCGCCCGCTCGCCGTAAAGCCGCATCGCGCCCCACAGCGCGACAAGCGCGAGAACCCCATCGAAAAAAGGAGCGCTCCAGCTCTCCATCGCCTCAGCCGGCTTTTGGCTTCGCTACATTGGCGACGGCGGAAAGCGGTTCTTCCGTCACACTGTATCCGGCTTCCTTGGGGATACGCAGCACCGGCTCGCCCGCCTCGTTCTTCGTCACCTGCGGTTCCACCGTCACGATCTGCCTGCTGCGCGCCGTCTCGATTGCATGCGTGACATTGGGGCTCTCACCGACCTTCTCCACATTCATCCGTGTCGGGAAGATGATCGTGCGAGTGCCCGCCTCCGCCTCTTTCAGCGCCTGCATAGGGCTGATCCACACGCTGTCGACCGATTCCGAACCGTCATGCACGGCAACATGGTCTTCCGGCGCATTCGCCAGATAGAACCGCGTGTCGAAACGCTTCGGCATCATTTTCGGCGTGATCCAGTGCGCGAAGGGCGTCAGCATGTCGCCCGCAAGCCGCAAGCCCTCTTTCGAGAGGAAGTCGGCGATCCCGACCTCGCCCCTGTTCAGGGGATCGCGGTAATGTTCAAGCGATTTCAGCCGTCCCGCATCGACAACACTGCCCGTCTGCTCGTTGCGCGCCAGCAGCACACCCGATTCCTCGAAGGCTTCGCGGATCGCGGCGACACGCATCGAAAACTCCCAGTCGTCGAGGCCGTCCATGCCGTCCGCGCGTTCGCGCACACCCGGCGCCATGTCGAGCTTGTCCACCTTGCCGCCCGGAAAAACCAGCGCCCCGCTTGCAAAATCGATCTGGTGATGCCGCACCACCATGAAGACTTCCAGCCCCGCTGTGCCATCGCGCAACAGCAAAATCGTCGCCGACGGGATCAGTTTGTTCGCGTTTTTTGGGTCCGCTTCGCTCATCTCAACCTCCCTCGCATCGAATTTAAGACGAATTCGATGCATTTCATTCATGCAATGGCGACGCTGCCCGCCGCTCTATATCGCCCGGTTAAGCACTCCGAAAGAGACTCGCGCCACGCTTGTCTCTCTCGGGCAGATGCCGTTCGGAAAAAAAGATGTACAGCAGTTCCTTTCGTCTGACCAACCGCGACATCGACCTTGCCTTCGAGGCGGGACACCTCTTTCTTGTCTATCAGCCGAAGCTTTCCCTAGCGGAAGGCGGGGTTCTTGGCGCGGAAGCCTATGTCCGCTGGAGCCACCCGGACTATGGTCTGCTGCCACCCGGTCTTTTTCTGTCCTTTTTTGAACAACGCGAGCGCGCCGGTGAACTGACACGCTTCGTCGCGCGCGCCGCCGCAGATCTGCTCGTGGACTGGGCCGCCACAGCGGATCGTCACTGGCCGATCTCGATCAATCTCGGCGCGTCGGACCTTGCCGATATGGGCCTCCCCGGCGCACTCGATGAAATCATGGGCGAGCGCGGCCTCGACCCGGCCCTGCTGATGCTCGAAGTGCCGGAAGGTGCTTTCGCCCGCCATGGTGAGGAAGCCGCCCGCGTACTCGCCACCTTGCGCCGCCTCGGCTTCCGCACCGCCCTAGATGGCGGCGGCGCCGTCATCGTGCCCGACAATGTGCTGACGCCCGAACATTTCGACGAGGTGAAGATCGGCGGTGCCTCGATCATTCAGTTCGCCCGCCGCCTGAAAGGGTCCGGCCTCGGTTTCGTCGGCAAGCGTGTGTCGCTCGCCGCCTCGCGCGGTCTCGGCGCAACTGCCGTCGGCGTCGAGGACGAAATAACGTTGAATGCCCTCCCCGCACTCGGCTTCACCGCCGCCCAGGGCGCACTTCTCTGCCGCCCGATGATGCCGGACGAATTCGCGCAATGGTCACCGCCGCCGCTAAATCTCGTCCCGGAAAAAGAAGAAGAAGAAGAAGAAGTTCTTCTTCTCCTCGACCCCCTGCCCGAAGACGGCATCTCCGAGCAGGAAGAAGCGTATACGGATGAAATCTCCGCCAGCGCCGCGCCCATCGTCGAGTATTCATGGGAGGATATCGACCCGATGATCCCGGCGGAAGAAGTGCGCGGCGTCGCCTGGCGTCTCGACCGCACCTGCCTCTTCCCGGATCGTCACTTGCTGGCGCTGGTGCGCCGCCCCCGCGTTCTGCCGCACGTGAGAAAGGAAAAGCTCGCGAAGAAGAAAGCATCCAGGAAGGTTGCGCCCGCTCCCCGCAGGCGTCCTCACAAGCCGAAACGCGCGCCCGCAGGCCTCGTCACGCGGCCAAGCCTCGTCCAGATCGCGCTTGGCTTCTGAACCTCACACCCGCTCGATCACCATGGCAATGCCCTGCCCCACGCCGATGCACATGGTGCAGAGCGCGTAGCGGCCCTGCCGCCGTTCAAGTTCGTACATCGCGGTCGTCACGAGCCGCGCACCGCTCATGCCGAGCGGATGACCGAGCGCGATGGCACCGCCATTCGGGTTCACATGTTCCGCATCGTCCGGCAGGCCGAGGTCGCGCATCACGGCAAGGCCCTGGCTGGCAAACGCCTCGTTCAGCTCGATCACATCGATATCGCCGATATTGAGCCCCGTCTTCTCCAGCACCTTGCGTGTCGCCGGCGCAGGTCCGATCCCCATGATGCGCGGCGGTACGCCCGCCGTCGCCATCGCCACGATCCGCGCGCGGGGCTTCAATCCGTTCGCCTGCGCCGCTTCCGCCGAGGCGATGACGAGCCCGCAGGCGCCATCATTCACGCCCGATGCATTGCCCGCCGTCACCGAGCCCCCCTCGCGGAACGGCGCCTTGAGCTTCGCCAGCGCTTCGAGCGTCGTCTCGGGCCGCGGATGCTCGTCCGCGCTGACCACCGTCTCGCCCTTCCGGTTCGCAATCGTCACCGGCACGATCTCTTCGGCCAGACGGCCCGCTTCCATCGCGGCGCCCGCCTTCTGCTGACTCCGCCATGCGAAGGCGTCCTGGTCCTCGCGCGAGATCTGGAAATCTTCCGCTACGTTCTCCGCCGTCTCGGGCATGGAGTCGACGCCATATTGCCGCTTCATCAAGGGGTTCACGAAGCGCCAGCCGATTGTCGTATCGTAGATCGCCGCGTCGCGCGAAAAAGCCGCCGTGGCCTTGCCCATCACGAAAGGTGCACGCGACATGCTCTCGACGCCGCCCGCGATCATGAGCGAGGCCTCGCCCGACTTGATTGCCCGCGCCGCCGTGCCGACCGCGTCCATGCCCGATCCGCAAAGCCGGTTCATCGTCGATCCGGGCACCGTCTCCGGCAGCCCCGCCAGCAGCGACGACATCCGCGCCACATTCCGGTTGTCCTCGCCCGCCTGATTGGCGCAGCCGAAAATCACATCGTCCACGCGCTCCCAGTTCACATCCGGGTTCCGCTCCATCAGCGCCATCAGCGGCACCGCGCCAAGGTCGTCGGCGCGCACACTCGCCAGCGATCCTCCGTAGCGTCCGATAGGGGTGCGCACGGCATCGCAGATAAAGGCTTCCTGATGGGTGTGGTTCATGGTCGGGGCCCTCTTCGCTTTTGGAGAGGCCGCAACCTAGATCATTTCTTCACGTAGGGGAAACCTGTGTCACACTCGGGGCATCCCCCCCCCGGCAACCCAACGAGGCAACCAACGGGGCAACACCCGTTTTTTGCTCGCAAGAAACAGCAAGGCCGACTGGCCGCCGGCGCTTGAGGGAAAATCAAGCCACGTGCCGCTTGCGCTGGCCCGGTCCCGCAGAGACAAGACGCGCCAGCTTGTCGATCATCGTTTCGAGGTCCGGCGCGTCGATTTTCTCGAAGGTCTCGCGCAAACCGTCAAGCACGTGGGAGCGGTAGAGTTCGAGGTCAAGCGAGCCGTCCGAACTCCGCACCGCCTGATAAATATCGAGCACGCGGCGGAAGGCCGGGTAAAGCGCCTCCGGCATCCCCGCGCGCGCATAGACGGCGCGAAAACCGAGTGCGCCGACATCGTGGATCAGCCGCCAGATGCGCTCGCCGGGCACGGATGTGAGTTCCGCGAAAGCCGCCTCCACGAAACGGACTTCGCCCGCACAGGCCGCCCGCAGGATAAGCGTCGCCGTCAGGCGGCCATTCTCCGCAAGCTGTCCTGCCAGCGCGCGCAGATCGTCATTACCCATTCGCGTGAGAGCATCGGCTGTCGCGCGTTCGCGCGTCTGCTCTTCCAGCGTCGCCGCCACGCGATGATCCACCTCGTGATGCGCAACGAGATATTCGCGCAGCTGTTCGGAGACCATCGCGATCAGCCGTTCAACCAGAAGCGCCGGCAGTTCGCGCTGCTGCACCAGCGGCACCGCCACATCGGCGTCGTCGCCATAGCGTTTGACGAGGATCGTCGCCGCCGCTTCGTTGATGACCGCGCCCGCATTGTGAACCAGCGTCAGCACAGCGCTGCGGTCGCCGCGATGGGCTATCGCTTCGGAAACCGGCTCGGGCACAGCGGCGCGCGCCGCAATGGCACATTGCTTCTCGGGCGAGCCGTAAAAGACGAGCCCCACAAGGTCTTCATCGGTAAGAACAGGCGAGCGTTTGAGAACGGGTATCGCTACCTGGTCGATATCGCGCGCAAGCCGCAGCACGACGTCGCGCGGCGCCGCCGGATTGTCGTCGAGGCAGCGTGCCAGCGCCTCGCGCACGGATATCGCGACATCATGGACGAGAAAGCCGAGAATTTCATGCGCGAGTTCGCGTTCGCGTGGTGCCAGTTCCACACTCGTGAAATTAAGGGCAACCTTTTCGGCAACGGCTATACGCGCGTCTTCGGACGGATTCGAAAGAAGCCGTTCCACATCCCCAATCGTCAGTTGCTCCGCGTCCATTGCAGCCCCCCGGCCGACCTTCACTGCGCCTCTTCAAACCGGCGCCCACGGATTAAAGCCTAGGCGAAAATCGCTTAAGGAATCTTTACCCCTGCCCGGCAGATCGCGCGGAATTTCGGGCTTTTTCATACCTGTGCATAAACACCGCAAGAAGGATCGGCGGCCCCCTCCGGCATTGCCCGGAAATGGCGAACGCCGATGATGTCAGCGGGGCACGGCTTTGACTCACCCGCCTTTTCATGGATGATCCCGCCCAACCGGAAAATCGGATAACGGGGAACGGACACCATGCTTGAGGGCATCAAGGTCATCGAAATGGCCACCTATATTGCCGCACCGGGCGCGGGTGGCATTCTTGCCGACTGGGGCGCAGACGTGCTCAAGATCGAGCCGCTTTCCGGCTGCCCCATGCGCTACACCATGAAGAATGTCGGTGCCGACCATCTCAAGGGCTCACCCATCTTCGATCTCGACAATCGCGGCAAGAAGGGTCTTGCCATCGACACATCGAAGCCCGAAGGCATCAAGGCGGTGAAGCGTCTCGTGAAGGACGCCGATGTCTTCATCACCAATGTCCGTCCCGGCGGGCTGGAGCGCGCGGGTCTCGACTATGAAAGCCTGAAAGCCGTGAACCCTCGCCTCGTCTATGCAAGCGTCACCGGCTATGGCCTCGAAGGGCCGGACCGCGACCGTCCCGGCTTCGACGTCGCCGCCTTCTATGCGCGCTCCGGCTTCGGCTGGCTGCAAACCGTCAAGGGCAAGGAGCCCGTCACGCTGCGCACCGGCATCGGCGATCACACCACCAGCATGGCAACCGTCGGCGGCATCCTCGCCGCCCTGGTCGAGCGCCAGAAGACCGGCAAGGGCCGCCTTGTCGAGGCATCGCTCCTTCGCGCGGGCATTTATGCGGCAGGCTCCGACACGGCGGTCCAGCTTCGCTATGGCAAGCTCGGCTCCACCAAGTCGCGCCACGAAGCCCTCATGCCGATCAGCAATTTCTTCCAGACGAAAGACACCTGGATCGTCATCGTACCGCGTCAGAGCACGGTCGACTGGACGGCCATCTGCCGCGCCATCGGCAAACCGGAACTCGAAATCGACGAGCGTTTCGACGACCCGAAAAAGCGCCGCAGGAATGCCGCCGAACTCGTGGATATTCTGGATGCCGCTTTCGCCGAACATGATATCGAGTACTGGCGCGAGAAGCTCGACGCCGAAGACATCATCTGGGCGCCCCTGATGCATCCGGCGGATGTCTTTGCCGATCCGCAGGCAAAAGCCGCCGGTGCCTATGTCGAGGTGCCCGAAGAAGATGGAAGCGGCACCTATTTCGCGCCCGCCTCCCCCATCCGCTTTCCGGGCTATGACGACACGCCGAAATCCGCCTCCCCTGCGCTTGGCCAGCACACACTGGAAACGTTGAAATCAGCAGGCTTCTCGGATGCGGAGATCGACGCGCTGCGCGCCTCCGGCGCGATAAAGTAGCGCCTCAGGAAGCAAAGCCGAGCATACGCGCCACCCGCTTCTCGATTTCGACCACGAAGAGAAGTGCGACGCCCACGCCAACCACCACAAGACCCTGCGCCAGCGAAAGCGCCTGCGCGCCGAACACTGTCTGCATGAACGGCAGATAGGTGAAGATGAACTGCGCCGCCGTCACTGCGGCAACGCCGATCAGCACCGCACGGGTGCCCAGCACCCCCTGCCAGGTAAGCGACGTGCCATGCACATAGCGCACGCTGAAGAGATAGAAAATCTCCATCACCACCAGCACATTGACGACCATCGTCCGCGCCGTCTCCAGCGATGCCCCTTGCGCCGTCGCGAATGTGTAGATGCCCAGCGTACCCGCAACCATGAGTACCGACACGAACAGAACCCGCCAGAGCAGCCGTCCCGAAAGAAGCCGCAGCCCGGCCTTCCGTGGCGGACGGTTCATCACGCCCGGCTCTGCCGGCTCGAAGGCCAGCGTGAGACCCAGCGCCACCGTCGTCACCATATTGATCCAGAGAATTTGCACGGGCGTCACCGGCAGCGTCAGCCCGAAAATGAGCGCAAGAATGATCGTGAACGCCTCGCCGCCATTCGTCGGCAATGTCCAGGCGATCACCTTCGTCAGATTGTCATAGACCGTGCGCCCTTCCCGCACCGCCGCAACGATGGAGGCGAAGTTGTCGTCGGCCAGCACCATCTCGCTCGCCTCTTTCGCAGCCTCCGTTCCCTTGTCGCCCATCGCAACGCCCACATCGGCGCGCTTCAGGGCCGGTGCGTCATTCACACCGTCCCCCGTCATCGCGATCACGGAACCATCCGCCTGCAAAGCCTCGACAAGCCGCAGCTTGTGTTCCGGGCTCGTCCGCGCAAAGACGTTCGCCGCTCGCGCTTCTTCGGCGAAACGCGCATCATCCAGCGCGTCGAGCTCTCCTCCCGTCACTGTTCGCACTTGATCCGAAAGGCCAAGCTGTCCCGCGATCGCCTGCGCGGTCGCCGCGTGATCGCCTGTGATCATCTTTACGGAAATGCCGGCGGCACGGCATTCCGCAATGGCTTGCAGCGCCTCCGGCCGGGGCGGGTCGATCAGCGCCACGAGGCCCAGAAATGTCAGCCCCTGCTCCACATCGGCTTGCGATATCGTCTGTGTTCCTTGCGGCATCTCGCGGCATGCCAATCCGATAACGCGCTGCCCCTCCGCCGCCAGCGCATCAATCTGCCCGCGCCAGAATGCAGCATCGAGCGCCCCTTCGCCCTCCCTTGTCTTCACCCTGTCGCACATGTCGATAATGCGTTCGGGCGCCCCTTTCACATAGACCACGGGCGGCAGTTCATCGCCCGCATTGAGCGTCGCCATATAGCGGTGCCGCGCATCGAAGGGCACGGCGTCGAGCCGTAAAAAACGCTCGCGCGCCGCGGCAACGTCATGTCCCGCCTTGATTGCGAAAGAAAGCAGCGCCCCTTCCATCGGATCGCCATCGACACGCCATGTTCCATCTCTCTCGGTGAGATTCGCATCGTTGCAGAGCACGCCTGCAAGCGAGAGCTCCTCCAGCGCCGGATAGGCCGCCACGTCGATCGGCCCGCCTTCGGCAATGAAGCGCCCCTTCGGCTCATAGCCGGCCCCTTCCACCTCCACATGTGCCAACGCCGTTACCGCCGCGCGCACCGTCATCTCGTTCCGCGTCAGCGTTCCCGTCTTGTCCGAACAGATGATGGAGACCGCGCCAAGCGTTTCAACGGCATTCAGCCGCCTGATGATTGCATTGCGGCTCGCCATGCGCTGCACGCCGACGGCAAGCGTGATCGTCATCACGGCGGGCAACCCTTCGGGTATGGCCGCGACCGCAAGCCCGATCATGACCATGAAGGCATAGGCCGCATCGTAATGAGCAACACTCGCCGCATAAAGGAAGACGAATGCCGAAACGGCCAACACCACGACAGTTACCTGCCGCGCGAACCCGTCCATCTGGCGTACCAGCGGCGTGGTGAGCTTTTCCACCGCACCGATCATGCCGCTGATCCGTCCGAGTTCGGTTTTCTCGCCCGTGGCGACCGCGATGCCGATCCCCTGTCCCGCCGCAACGAAGGTGCCCGAAAACGCCATCGAGAAACGGTCGCCGAGCGGCGCATCCGCCTTGACCGGCGCCAGCCCCTTGTCGACAGGCACGGATTCCCCCGTCAGCGCCGCTTCGTCGATCCGCAGATTGTTCGCCTTTACCAGCCGAAGATCGGCGGCCACCCTGTCGCCCGCTTCCAGCAGCACAAGGTCGCCCGGCGTCACCTTCTCGGCGGTGATGGTGATACGCCGCCCCTCGCGCAGTACGGAGGCATGCGGGTCGATCATCCCGCGTATTGCGTCCAGCGCCTGTTCGGCGCGGCCCTCCTGGATATAGCCGATGATGGCGTTTGCGACGACGACCGCGGCAATCACTGCCGCATCCGTCACATGCCCGATCGCCGCCGCGAGCACGCCCGCACCGATCAGCACATAGATGAGCAGATTGTTGAATTGCAGCAGAAAGCGGGTGATCGCGTTGGCCCGCTTCGTCTTCGGCAGACGGTTCGGCCCATATTGCTCAAGACGGCGTTCCGCCTCATCCGCGGTCAGCCCTCCGCGCGGCGTACCGAGTGCCGCAAGAACATCGCCCGCCTCAAGCGCATGCCAGTCGCGCCCGGTTCGTTCGCTGTCGGACTCCGCTTCGAATGCCACCTATACCCGCTCCACTGTTCGTTGTGGGGCAGTATAGCGGATTTTCAGCCTCTCTTCCCGCGCGAGGTCTTGTCGCAGCCTCAGCAGCAGCAGCTTCTCTTCTTCTCCGGGTCGTGAAGTTGCGGCTTGAAGAACATGCCGAGTTGCAGGCTCTCCGCAATCCGAGCCGCCTTCTCGACAAAGCACTCCGCCGTTTCCGGCGCGCAGACATCTTCGGCCGCTTCGCGGAAAAGCATGAGCCAGCGATCGAAATGCTTTGGCGTTACCATCTTGAGCTTCATGTGAGCCAGCATCGGCTGTCCCTTGTAGCGGCCCGTCGTCAGCATCACGCTCGACCAGAAGTCGCACATCTTCAGAAGATGCGGCTCCCAATTATCGCCGATCACATTGTTGAAGATCGGCCCCAGCACTTCATCCTCGCGGATGCGCGCATAAAACGTCCGGACCAGCATCTCGATCTCTGCTTCGTTCGTGGTGCCGTCTCCCGCGGCCACGCCCCGGGGATATTTCACCGCATCCCGGGCCCTGCCGTCGCGATTGTCCGTCATGCTGCTCTCCTATAAGGTATATTTAATATACATCTTATATCGCATTATTCATACCGCCATGCGGCATTTCGCCTGCCAGGAAGAATTTCGAAGGAATCCCTCATGCGCCTCACCTTCCATACGGATTATGCGCTTCGTCTGCTCATGCATCTTGCGCTCGCGCCGGAAAGAGTTGTGACCATTTCGGAGGTCGCCGGAGCTTTTGCCATTTCCCGCAACCACCTGATGAAGGTCGCACATGAACTCGGCAAGGCGGGCTTCCTGGAAACCTCGCGGGGTCGCGGTGGCGGGCTTCGCCTCTCGCGCGCGCCGGAACGGATCGTCATCGGCGATGTCGTCCGCGTGATGGAAGAAGACTTCAGGATCGTCGAGTGCTTCGACGCCAGAACGAACACCTGCTGCATCGCACCTGCCTGCAAATTGAAACATCTGCTGCGCGAGGCGCTTGAAGCGTGGATCACCGTCCTCGATGAAGCCACGCTTGCGGACCTGGTGGAAAGACCGGCACCCCTCCGCCGCTTGCTGGCGCTCACTGCCTGACCGGTCAGCCGAACGCGAATCCGGAATGCGGGCGAAGCCCCGCGCGTTCGCGGCGCGCCTCGCGGCGTTCTTCCGCCGCCTCCCGATGGGTTGCGCTGCGGTCCGCCTTGTCCCCGTCCTTCAGCGTCTCGCGCCCTTCGGGAATGGGATCGAGCGAAGAGAGAATTTCCACCACACCGGGGCTGAGCGTCAGCGGCATGCGGCCGAAACTTGTCCCCGACACTCCCCCCGAAGAAGCACCGCCCGAAACCGGGGACAATATCGCCGCGCCCCGCGTTGCATAGCCCCGGCGGTTATCCCCGCCCCCGGGGATTTCGGCGCGATTCATGACGTTATCGTGACGTTCCGATGACGTTCGGGTCTGCGCGGCCCGTTTCGCGATGCGGCTCGCATCCGTTCCCTCATGCTTCGCGACGAGATTCGCATGGACCTCCGCCGCACTCCTCGCGCTGCCGTCCTTGGCATAGAAGATCGAGCGGTTCGCCGCCGCTGCCGCCGGAAAAAGTGTGTCAGCACGGGCGTTTGGCGTGTCCTCCGCGGCACTGATCAGCTTCGCGGCGCCCCCCGCCCCGAGGAAATGCGCAATATAGAGTTCACCCTCGCTGGCTTCCCGGCCGATCCGGCCTTCAAGGATATCCGCGCTTTCCTGCGTATAGGCCCCCGCCATCAGCGCCGACACATGCGGATCTTCGCGCAGGGCAAGAATTTCCGTGCGTTGGGCAGCATTTGCCACTGTGTAGCGGCCCTTGGCGGTCTGCGTGATTGCCTCCGCCTGGGCTCCCAGACCGAGTTCCGGCCCATACTTCTTCAGCGTGCCGAGCCAGCTCTGTTCGGTGAACTGGAACAAACCGCATGCGCTCGAAGTCCTTGATTTTGCTTCACAATCAAGGCTCGACTCGCGCATCGCCGTCTTCAGCAGATAGTCGAAATCCGTCCCTGTCGCAGCGCTGGCCGACTTCAGCGCGCTCGCGATTGTGGGTTGTACCGCAGAGATTTCGACAAGGCTCATGGGCCGCTTCCTTCCTTTTCCATCCCGAAGGTCGCAAGCCTCGTGCCAGCCGTCCCGGCGTTCCGCGTGGCGGAAATCCGATGTTTTTCATGAGCAATTCCCTGCGTCCGCGTTAAGCTCCGCAAAAAAATGGTGGAGTCAAAGCTCCGCATTCCTGGGAGATAACATGTCCGAAGTTGAAGTCGCCGCCGAGGTCGAGGAAGAACTGCATCATCCGCATAGCAGAAAACCCGAAAAGCCTTATCCGAACCAGTTTTATGCTTGGTACGTGGTCGGCGTCCTCGTCCTCGCCTTCACCTTTTCCTTCATCGACCGGCAGATCCTCAGCCTGCTGGTGGGGCCCATCAAGCGCGACCTCGAAATCTCGGACACACAGATGAGCCTCCTGCAAGGCTTTGCTTTTGCTGTCTTTTACAGCATTGCGGGCCTTCCCATCGGCCGTCTCGTCGATCGCCACCACCGCATCAACATCATCGCAGTCGGCGTCTTCATCTGGAGCGTGATGACCGCACTTTGCGGTACCGCCCGCTCCTTCCTGCAGCTCTTCGTCTTCCGCGCCGGTGTCGGCGTCGGCGAAGCGGCGCTCTCGCCTTCGGCCTATTCCATCATCGCCGACTATTTCCCGCCCAAAAGGCTCGGTTTCGCGCTCGGCGTCTACGGCATGGGCGTCTATATCGGCGCGGGTCTCGCCCTCATCATCGGAGCGGCCGTCATCGGCCTCGTCTCGAATGGCGGCGGCATGGTGCTGCCCCTCATCGGCGAGGTCTATGCCTGGCAGGTTACCTTTTTCATCGTTGGCTTTCCGGGTCTTCTGGTCGCCTTCTGGGTCTGGACCCTGAAGGAGCCCGACCGGCGCGGCTACATGCGCAAGACCGTCGCCGAGGATGGCACCGAAACCGCTGTCGAAGTGCCCGTTTCCGAAGTCGTCGCCTATATGCGCACCAACTGGCGGACCATAGTCCCCCTCAACATCTGCTATGCCCTCTCCGCCATGATGGCCTATGGCATCGCCGCCTGGATTCCGACCTTCTTGGTGCGCACCTATGGCTGGTCCTACCCGGAAGCCGGCTGGTGGTACGGCTGGGCCATCGTCATCTTCGGCACCACTGGCGTTGTCGCCGGCGGCTGGATGGGTGATGTGCTGACGAGCCGCGGCATCCGCAACGGCCGCATGATGGTCTGCGCCTTTACCGGCCTCGCGGCGTTGCCCTTCACGGTCCTCTACCCGCTGATGGACAGCCCCTGGGTCGCCCTTGTCCTCATCTGCTTCTCGACCTTCTTTGCCACCTTCACGACCGGCGCGGGCCCCTCTACCTTGCAGGAACTGATGCCGAACCAGATGCGCGGCTTCGCGTCCGCCATCATGATCTTCGTCGTCAACATCATCGGCCTCGGCCTCGGGCCCACCTCCATCGCGCTCGCGACGGACTACATCTATGGCGACGAGATGATGCTCCGCTATTCGTTGGTGCTCGTTCCTGCGGTCGTTCTGGTGGTTGCCGTGATCTCCGGCATACTCGCGCTACGCCCCTACATAGAAAGCCTCGACTACCTGAAGCGCTGGAGCGCGGAAAACGAAAAATAAGACAAATCAGTGACTTGAAGGACTAAACAGATTCAAATCGTGAAGACTGCCGCAAGGCACCCCACGCGTTGATTCAAAAGCTGAACACGCTGATTCAAAACCTGAAGGACATGAATCCGCATCTGAAGGCGTTGAATCGGAATGTGAGAAGAAGCGGGCAAACCCGTCAGGCACACGCCGTTGCGGACTTTTCCACAAGGCCGGGGCACAAGGTCGGATTTGTCAGACCGCCTTGCCGTAAAGCCCGAAGTGCCAGGAGGTTGCGCCCGCGCTCGAATTGCCCTGCACAACGCGGAGTTTCGGGCGTCCGGCGTCAAGCCTGCCCCGGGTCCGCGCCTGGGCGAGCTTGAAGCGCAGCAGCGCCTCGTCATAGGGCTTCACGAGATAATCGTCTGCCCCGGCTTCTATCGCCCGGCGGATGGAGGCGGGAGCCCCGTCCATCGTCACATGAAGGATGCAGGGCCCGGCACCGCCCGCCTGCTTGCGGATCGCCTCCAGAAGCGTACTGCCTTCCGCCGTCTCCAGCCTTGCATCGGCCAGCACCAGATCCGGCGCTGTTCCGGCGATCAGCGCCAGCGCCTCGCCGGCGTCCGCCGCTCCCGCCACGCGAAAACCCAGCCCTTCGAGCATGTGGCTCGCGGCATGGCGCGCTTCGGCGGTACGATCGGCAACAAGGGCGGTAACCAAGGGTCCATCTCCTGAGATTCGGGGCTGAGCCCGTCCACAGGTGGGACACTAGTCACTGAGTCTTAAACCAATCGTTAACCGTGGTGCCGTCAGCCGTAAAAACCGAGCCGCAGCTTTTCCACCAGTGCCCGCCCCTCGTCTTCGCTGTAGGCGTCTGCCGTCCCTACGCCCCATACCGGGCCCGGCCAGGCCGCATCCCCGGAAAACCGCGCAATCACATGAACATGAAGCTGGGGCACCATATTTCCCAGTGCCGCCACGTTCATTTTCTCCGCCCCCGCAGCCTCGCGGAGAACCTCCGACGCAAGGTCAATCTCGGCGTGAAAATTCGGCTTCTCGACAGGCGCCACATCGTCGAAATCCCTCAAGCCCTCGCGCCGCGGCACCAGAATGACCCACGGAAACCGTCGGTCATTCATCAAGAGCGCCCGGCAGAGCGGCAGGTCGGCAATGAGCAGGGTGTCCGCCGCCAGCCTCTCATGTAGTGCGAACGCCATTTCCGTTTCCTCAGTAAGACTTCGGCAGGTCGAGCACGCGCTCTGCGATGTGGCTCAGAATAAGTTCGCGGCTGACGGGTGCGATGCGGGCGATCATCACCTCGCGCATATAGCGTTCCACATGGAATTCCTTGGCATAGCCCATGCCGCCATGGGTCATGATTGCGGTCTCGCAGGCCTTGAAGCCCGCTTCGGCGGCCAGATATTTCCCCGCATTGGCCTCCGCGCCGCAATTCTCGCCCGCGTCGTAAAGCGCAGCCGCCTTGAAGACCATCAGGTTCGCCGCCTCAAGCTCTGCCCAGCACTGCGCCAGGGGATGCTGGATCGCCTGATTCTTGCCGATGGGCCGCCCGAAGACCTCGCGGTCCCGCGCATAATCCGTCGCCTTCTTCAGCGCGATCCGCCCGACACCTACCGCCTCGGCGCCGATCAGCACACGCTCGGGGTTCAGCCCATGCAGGAGGTAATGGAAGCCCTTCCCCTCCTCGCCGATCAGGTCTTCCTTCGGCACCCTGAGGCCGTCGAAGAAAACCGCATTCGAATCCACCGCTTTTCGCCCCATCTTCTCGATTTCGCGCACTTCCGTCGCGCCGCCGCGATCGAGGTTCGTATAAAAGAGTGATAATCCCTCGGTCGCCTTGGCGCATTTCTCCTTCGGCGTCGTCCGCGCGAGCAGCAGGATCTTGTTCGCGGTCTGCGCCGTCGAGGTCCACATCTTGCGCCCGTGAACGACGTAGCTGTCCCCGTCCCGCTCCGCCCGCGTCGAAATGGCGGTCGTGTTGAGCCCGGCATCGGGCTCCGTCACGCCAAAGCAGCAGCGGTCCTCCCCCTTGATAAGCGGCGGAAGATTGCGCTCCTTCTGCTCCTCCGTCCCGAACACGACCAGCGGCATCGGCCCGAAAAGATTGATGTGAATGGCAGACGCGCCGGAGAGACACGCGCCCGATTGCGCGATGGTCTGCGCCACGATGGCCGCTTCCGTCACGCCAAGCCCCGAACCGCCGAAGGCTTCGGGCATGGCCACGCCGAGCCAGCCGCCACCCGCAATATCGCGCACGAAATCTTCCGGGAAGCCGCCATCGCGGTCATGTGCCAGCCAATAGGCATCGTCATATTTGGCGCAGATGCGTTGCACCGCTTCGCCGATTGCCTGCTGGTCATCGCTGAGCCGGAAATCCATTATACCTCCTTCGGTCTTTTCGTGTTCTGCCACGCGAGGCTATAACCTAACCGACAGGCGCGAAGCGAAACAGGCTGCGGATAAAAAGGAACAGGGATCAGATGCCGGGACTTTATTTCGAGGAATTCGAAGAGGGGCACATCTTCAAGCACCCGATCAGGCGCACGGTGACTGAGACTGACAATGTCCTCTTCTCCACCATGACCATGAACCCCGCCGCGCTCCACCTTGATCACCACTATGCCGAGACGGAAACGGAATTCGGCAAACCGCTGGTGAACAGCCTCTTCACCCTCGGCCTGATGATCGGCATCTCCGTGAACGATACCACGCATGGCACCACCGTCGCCAATCTCGGCATGACGGATATCTCCTTTCCCAAACCCGTCTTTCAGGGCGATACGCTGCGCGTGGAAACTCGCGTCGTCTCGAAACGCCGCTCGAAGTCGCGGCCGCTTGCCGGCATCGTCACTTTCGAACACAAAGCCTACAATCAGCATGGGGTTGAGGTCGCGACCTGCATCCGGCAGGCCTTCATGCACGCGAAAAGCACGGAAGAGGCCTGACAATATGCGTTCTTTCCTCTTCGTCCCCGCCGACAGTGAAAAGAAACTGGCGAAGGCGGCAAGCTGCGGTGCCGACGCACTTGTCCTCGACCTTGAGGATTCCGTCGCCCTTTCCGCCAAGGATACCGCGCGCAACACTGCCGTGGCTTACCTCAAGACCGCCGATCGCTCGGGCCCGAAGCTCATCCTCCGCATCAATGCGCTCGACACGCCCTTCTGGGAAAAGGATCTCGAAGCCGTTATCCCCGCAAGGCCCGACCTGATCGTTGTGCCAAAGACGCTTTCCGGCGGCTGCGTGACAAAGGTCGGTGACCGCATCGACCGCATGGGCGGTGCCGACGAAATCGGCATTGGCTGTGTAGCGACCGAAACCGCCGCATCTCTGTTCACGCTTGGCACCTATGCCGGAAGTCACAAGCGTCTTTCCTTCCTCACCTGGGGTGCCGAAGATTTGTCCGCCGCGCTCGGCGCGCGCAACAACAAAGACGAGAATGGCCTTTATACCGGCCCCTACCAGCTCGCGCGCACGCTGACATTGCTCGGCGCCGTGGCCGCTGGTGTGCAGCCAGTCGATGGCGTCTGGACTGACTTCCGTGATGAAAAAGGCCTCGAAGCCGAGGCCCGTGCCGCAGCGCGCGACGGTTTCACCGGCAAGATGGCGATCCATCCGGCCCAGGTTGCAATCATCAATGAGGTCTTCACGCCGAGCGAGGCAGACCTCGCCCATGCACGCGCTGTTGTCGCCGCCTTTGAACAGGCGGGCGATGTTGGCGTCGTCGCGCTTGATGGCGTCATGCTCGATATTCCCCACCTGAAACAGGCGCGTGCCCTTCTCGCTCGCGCCACACAGTAGAAATGTGTCAATGAAACCCCACGTCTTTCTTGCCGTGCCCTTCGGCAAGGTCTTCGAGCAGCAGGTCGCTGCGCGCTATACGATCATCAAGGATTCCGAACAGCGCGCAGAAGCCGAAGCGCTCATCACGGTCAGCACGACCGGCGCGAACGGCGCCTATATGGACCGCATGCCGAAGCTGAAGCTCATCTGCTGTTTCGGTTCGGGCTATGAGGGGATCGACCTCGCCGCAGCGGAAAAGCGCGGCATCAAGGTGGCCAATACCGGCAGCGCCAATGCCTCTATCGTCGCGGATTTTGCGGTCGCCCTTCTTCTCGCCTCCATTCGCAAGGTCGTTACTGGCGACCAGCTCACCCGCGCCGGCGAATGGCGCGGCGAGAACCCTGCCCCGCTTCTGTTTTTGCGCGGCCTCATGGGACGCAAGGTCGGCATTGTCGGTCTCGGCGCCATCGGCCTGAAGATCGCGGAACGCCTCGCCGCCTTCGAAACGGAGATCGGCTATCACAATCGACGCCGCAAGGATGTCGCCTACCCCTATTTCGACACCGTCCTCGACCTCGCAAAATGGGCGGATGTGCTCATCCTCGCGCACCGCGCCGACGAAACGAACCGGCATATGGTCGATGCCGGAGTACTGGCGGCTCTTGGCCCCGAAGGGCATCTCGTCAACATCTCGCGCGGCTCGGCCGTGGACGAGGATGCGCTCATCGCCGCCCTGAAGAACGGCACCATTTCAGGCGCGGCCCTCGATGTCTTCGAGAACGAACCGGCCCCTCGCGCCGATCTCGTGAGCTTGCCCAATATCGTCGTGACCCCGCATCTGGGCGGCGGCACCTCTGAGGCCATCACCGCGACGGGCGATGCCGTCATCGCAAATCTCGATGCTTTCTTTGCAGGAAAACCACTGCCAAACCCCGTCACCACCTAAATAGATCGAAGTCTATTTTTGGCTGGCGTCTGCGCCGGACCGCGCGTCTCTACGGCCTCAACAACCGGGGGTGTTCTCGCGCCCGGCATAAAGGCGGACGTTAACGTGATCGACATGGGCAAGCTGCGCATCCTGCCGCCGGAAACGGTTTTCGACCTGCCCGCCGAAGGCTACCGCGCGCCCATCGTCAGCGGTGCCGCCACCTTCGAGCATGTAAACGTCAGAAAAACCGGATCGCGAGCCCGAGCCCGGCGGCGATACCTAGCACGGGCAGCATCCCCGCCTTGAACCTCAGCACGGCAACAAGCGCCGCCGCGCTGAGGCCAAGCGCGTAAAGGTCTAGCGTTGCGATGTCCGGCGCATAAAGCCTGAATATCGAGACCCGCACCTCCGTGACCTCCCCGAACAGCACGTGAAGTCCGAACCACACGGCCAGGTTCAGGATCACGCCGACCACCGCCGCCGTAATTGCCGTAAAGGCCGCGTTGAGACTGGCCACGTTGCGCACCCGCTCCAGATAAGGCGCACCGAGAAATATCCACAGGAAACAAGGCGCAAAGGTCACCCATGTCGTGATGAAGGCCCCCGCCACACCGGCCAGCATCGGATCGAGCCCTGTCTCCGCGCGCAGAGCGCCGAGATAACCGACGAACTGCAACACCATGATGAGCGGCCCCGGCGTCGTCTCCGCAAGCCCCAGCCCGTCCAGCATCTCGCCCGCATTGAGCCAGCCGAAATTCTGCACCGCCTCCTGCGCGACATAGGCGAGCACGGCATAGGCCCCGCCGAATGTCACCACCGCCATCTTGGAAAAGAAGACCGCTTCCTGCGTGAAGACATGGTTCGCGCCGAAGACAAGCAGCAGCGCGGCAACGGGCCCGAGCCATACCGCCAGCCCGATCGCGAGTGTCGCCACCGTTCGCAGCAGGGAGCCGCCCGCCAGCGCGGAAACCCTTCCCGTCTCCTCTTCTCTCTCCGGCGTCTCGCCGAATATCGCAGGCAAGACGCGTATGGCGGCAAATCCGAACAACGCCGCACCCAGCACGACAAGAGGAAACGGAATATCGAGGAAGAAGATTGCCGCAAAGGCCGTCCCCGCAACCCCGTAAAGAGCACCCGTCTTCATCACCCGCTTCGATATGCGGATAAGCGCTTCGATAACGATGGCAAAGACCGCCGCCTTGATGCCGAAAAAAAGCGCCTCCACGAAGGCCAGTTCGGCATAGGCGCCATAAAGCATGGAAAGTCCGAGCATCACCGCCACGCCCGGCAGGATGAACATGAGCCCGGCCGCCAGCCCGCCTTTCACGCCATGCAGCAGCCAGCCCGAATAGGTCGCGAGCTGCTGCGCTTCCGGTCCCGGCAGCAACATGCAGAAATTGAGCGCATGCAGGAATTGCGGCTCGGAGAGCCACTTCTTCTCTTCCACGAGAACACGATGCATGAGCGCGATCTGCCCCGCCGGTCCACCAAAGCTCAGCAGGCCGATTTTTGTCCAGACCCGAAAGGCCTCACCGAAGGAAACGCTCATCTTCTCGTTCATAGCGTTAATTGGGGCTCCGCCCGGCGAATCGCGTGTCGAAGCGCGGAATATGACACTGAATTATGACACTTGCAGTCCCGTGTTCCGCCCCGCGACGGTAACGAGCATTGACCTTCCGCCCCGCGCTGTGCAGTTTGAGCCCGAATTCGGAAAGGGCATCGAATTGACGACGCAATCCCCGGAGGCACCTGCGCTTCCCGAGCATTATCGAGAAATCCTGGTTCTGATGAAGGAAGGCCGGCGCAAGGTCGCGGAGGAGCGCTGCCGCACCTTTCTCGCCGATGCGCCGACCGATGCCGACCTCATGGCCCTCCTCGCCTCCATCGTCGTGGAGCGCGGCGAGATTCGCGAAGCCGAAACATTGCTGGGCCGCGCCATCGCTCTTGCCCCGACGGAGCCCGTTCCCTGGATCAATCTCGGCCGCATCCTCCAGCAAGGCGGCCGCTGGGGCGAGGCCATCACGCATTACGAACACGCGGTGAACCTCTTCCCGACACATCCGCAGCTTGTCGCGACCCTCGGCCAGCTTTACCAGCGCGCAAACCGCTTCGCCGATGCCGAAAAACAGTATCGCGCCGCCATCGAAAATGGCGCCAAGCCCGCCATTCATGTTCAGCTCGGCATGGTGTTGCTGCGTCAGGATCGCGTGGACGACGCCATTGATGCCTTCAATACAGCCATCAGGCTCAATCCGAAGCTCGCCGCCGCCTATGGCAATCTGGGCAACGCCCTTCAGAAGAAGAACGACATGCCCGCCGCCGCCGCGGCCTATGAAAAAGCCGTCGCGCTCAACCCGAAGGACACGATTTCCTTTGTGAGCCTCGGCATGGCGCAGTTGAAGCTCGGTCAGGCCCGCGACGCTGTGGAGGTTTTCGAGCGCGCCCTCGCCCTGCACGGGCCGGAGCGTCGCGCTGCCGCCTGGCTGCCTTATGCCCGCGCACAGGAATTCGGTGAAATGCCCGCGGGCTATCGTGCCGAAATCGCGGAACTCGTTTCCCGCCAGCCGCTCGAAGTGCCGGAAGGTTATGCCTCGATGGCCGAGCTCAATGCCGCGCTCGCCGCCGCACTCGAAGAAGACCCGACAACCGTCTGGGAGCCCCGTGGCAAGGCGACGCGCAAGGGCGGCCAGACCGGCCTTCTCCTCGATGCGCCCCGCGAACCCTTCATCGCTTTCGAGAAGGTCCTGCGCAAGGCTATCGACGCGCATTTCGACGGGATCAAAATCCAGCCGCGCCATCCCTATCGCGGCATGGTCCCGAAGACCTATCACCTCGACCTCTGGGGCACGCTGCTATCGGAAGGCGGTCATCAGCATTCGCATATTCATGTCGGCGGCTGGATGAGCGGCGTCTATTACGTCTCGCTCCCCGCGACGCTCGGCAGCGGCGGTGAGAGCAAGGATGGCTGGATCGAATTTGGCCACCCGCCGCCGGAATTCGAGGCGGTATTCGAGCCGCAGACCGTCACCTATGAGCCGCGCGAGGGAGACGCCTTCTTCTTCCCGTCCTATCTCTTCCACCGGACACTGCCATTCACGGGCGAAGAGCGCCGCATCAGCCTCGCCTTCGACGTGAAACCGACAAGCTGGCGCTAGGCCTCCACGGCCAGACTTTCGAGCAGGCCGGGCAGCAGCGTGATATCCGCGATGACGTGATGTGCGAGCGGCGCAAGATCGGCCGCCGCGCTCGCTCCCGTCAGCACACCGACGCAAACTCCGTCAGGATCGGCCCCCAGGTGCCGTGATAATCGAAAAGCGTGCCGTCCTTGTCGAACAGCACTCCCTTTATGCATGTGGTCCCCACATTTCCCTCGATTTCATGCATCCTGTTCCGTTCTGAAACATTTCCGCTCTATAGTAGGCTCCGATGCGCAACGCGAAAGCCCGGGGAAACCGCCATGCGGACCTTCAAGATTGTTGTTCTGTGGATGCTGGTCGCTCTTTGCCTCGGCCTCACAGGGGTAATCTACCTGCAAAGCGAAGGCGCGGCGCTTGCCGTCGGCTCGCTGCTCCTCCTCGTGATCGTCTCTTTCCTCTACGATCACCGCGCATCGATTTTCGCCAAGAGCGAAGCCGCCGCGATACGCCACGACGAAGCGGCCGGCGCATCCGTCGGCCATGCCGTCGCCATGTCGCGTTTCGCGGATGGGGAGGTGCGCGGAGCACCGAACTTCAAAGGCAATTCGTAAACGCCAGTTTGTTCAGCTTCCGGGCTTCCATTCCGATGTGATATCGGAAAGATCCGGACGCGGACGTTCATCCTTCGCAACGCTTTCGCTGCCGAAATAGAGATAGCCCGCAATCTTCTCGTTCTCGCCAAGACCGAGCGCCTGGTTCACCGCATCATCGAACGCATACCATTCGGTAAGCCATTGCGCCCCGAAGCCAAGCGCCGTCCCCGCAACCAGCATGTTCTGGCAAACTGCACCGGCGGAGAGAAGCTGTTCCCATTCCGGGATCTTGATGCCCGGCGTCACCCGGGACACCACGGCAATAACGAGCGGCGCACGGGCGAGGCGTCCCCGCTCGAATGCCACCTGTTCGTCCGTCGCGCGCGGCTCGGCCACCGCATAGACCCGCGCCAGCACATCGCCGAATTGTTTGCGCGCATCGTCCTTGAAAAGAATGAAGCGCCACGGTGCAAGCTTGCCGTGATCGGGCACCCGCGCGCCCGCCCGCAGGATCGTCTCTATATCGCTGTCGCTCGGTCCCGGCTCCACCATGGTAAGCGCCTTGGCAGAGCGCCGTGTCAGCAACAGATCGATTGTTTCCTGGGACTTCGCCACGTCGGTTCCTTCACGTCTCGTACGGAGGTGCCGGTTTTACTTAAGTTGCCTGCTTTACTTAGGCAAGCCCGGACGCCACCATGTCCCTCTGGGGTATGGGGGCTTTGGGTGAGGCAATTCATCTGGCGCGGGACGATTGTCCTGTTCTGCGCATTTATTTTGTCATTCCAGCTAAACAATGTCCGCGCGGGCGGCTGGCCGCTCGCGCCCGGCACGGGCGAACTTATCACCACCGTCACGCGCATGCGCGCAAACGAAAGAACGGAAGACAAGGTCGACCTCACCACCGGCAAGGTCTCGCCCTATCGTTACCGCAAGACGGAAATTTCCTCCTATCTCGAACTCGGCCTTTTCGACAGCCTGACGGCGATAGGCGAACTCGCTCATACGAAGGAAAGGTCCGAACTGATCGTCGGTACCTTCGAAAATAACGGCATCTCCCGCCTCAAGGCCGGCTTTCGCTATTCAATCGGCACATGGGAAGACATCCTCTTCTCCGTGCAGCCGCTGGTGACGCTCCACCTTGAAGATATCAACGAGAATCCCGTCGCAATTCACAATGGCGACATGGATGCGGAACTGGCGTTCGTTCTCGCGCGCAGCGACGAAATTTTCGGCCTCGATACTTTCTCGGTGCAGGAAGTCGGCTGGAGCTTTCGCGACAGCGGCAGGCCGGACGAATTTCGCGCCGATGTCACTTTCGGCATCAAGCCCCGGCCCGGCACCATGTTTCTGCTGAAAAGCCTGAATGCCGCAGCCATCGAGGCTCTGCCGAACGAGAAGGTCTACCGCGCAAACAAACTCGCTTTCTCCGTGGTCCAGGCATTGCCGAAGGAGAGCATGCCGGGCGCGTCCATTGAGGCCGGCATCGAAAGGCTGATCGATGGCGAGGGTACCATCGAGGAAACGGCATATCGCATCGGCCTCTGGTACCGCTTCTAGCTCAAGGTGCGTTGGAGGCCCGCAGCCGGACGGCGGGCTCCATTCCCCTGCCCTCTTCTATCGCGCTGAGGACATCCGTTTCCGGCGGGGCATCGCGCCCGCTTCCCGGCACGCCCGCGCGAAGATCGGCGAGAGAAAACCCCATCCGCGCGTCATAGGTCCGCTCCATCTGGTTGCGAAGCCTTTGCTGCGCGTCATACCAGGCGCGTTTCGTCCGCCCGTCCGGGCAGGTGCGAAGCTCATCGGCATCGCTCGCGCCCCAGCGCAATTCGGGGCAGTGATGAGGGTCGAACGAAAAATCGAAAAGCCGCGCGCGGGCTTCCTCGAATGTAAGCCGCCGCGCCTCACCATTGCTCGCCGTGTAGATTACCGTGCAGGCCTCCGCTTCCTCCCGGTAAGCAGCGCCGAGATCGCGCGGCAGGTCTTGCCCGTCATAAGCAAGCTTCGGATCGTCCGCCTTCCACATTTCAACAAATTGCAGCGTCCGGTCGCGCAGCTCCACAAAGGAGGTTTTCAGCCGCGCATCGCGCGATGGCGTGGAATAGGTCTCCCAGGCGCCGGATGTGCCGTAGATATTATCCGGCAGCCGCGCGGGCTGTGAGCGGCCATTGAGGCCTGCCTTGACCGCAATGTCGATGGATTGAGCGCGATAGTGCAGATCGTCGCAGAGCTCGCGCACCATCAGCCGCGTCTCCTTGATCGGATCGTAGACAACATCGCCCTTCGCAACCGCCTGGCGCACATAGTCGTAATAATCGAGCGCCTCGCCCTTGTAGACGAAACGTGCGTCTGTCCACTGTTTCGCGCGTGGGCTTTCCGTGCCGAAGAATTGCTCATCCGACCAGTCGGCCAGCGCACTGTCCGGTGCAAGTTCGATATGCCCGCCATGCCATGCACCGTCCGCCCCCTGTGTCGCACCCACGAGCTTCGATGGCCGCCAGTTCTTGAAGCCCGCGCCCATCGATGCGGAGGCGCGCACGAACCGCTTGCCATAGCTGCCGCGCGTCAGTGAATTGTCGGGATGGGAGTCGATGAAGAGAATGCGCCCGTCATTCTCTACCTTGTAAACCACGGCAACATGCCCGTTCGGATCGTAAATCACAGTGCCGGGGCGGATCGCTTCGCGAGAGATTTCCACCGGATAGAAATCGAATAGCTTTCCCCGCGTCGTTCCCGGCGCAAAACGGAACATGGCGCTCGACACAACATTGTTGATCGCATTGAGCACGCTCCGCCCGTTCGGGTAGGCACCCTCCTGCCCCGCCAGCACATCGGTGCGTGCATAGACATAGTTGCCATAGCGCGAATAGCGCAGGTCTCTTGAACGGCCCACGGCGGCGACACCGCTCGCATAGGAGAAGGGCAATCCATTCTTCCATGCGAAATAGGCGCGCAGCGCATAAGGCAGATCCGCGCAATCGGCATAGAAGAACATGCCCCTCGGATCGCTCGCCCGGTAGATATTGTGCTGCCCCTTCAGGCACTCATCGAATGTGCGGCAGTCGCTCTCGCCAATGGCGGTAACGAATTCGCCGAAGGCGCGCTCGTCGCTCTCGCTCCACTGCGTCTTGGTGATGCGCCAGCGAAAGCCTTCCGGCGTCTGGTAATAGGCAGGGTCGACGGTCTCGGCCCCGCTTGCAACTGGCGCCATGGACGCCGTCCCCGCATTTTGCGTGTCCGCCTCAGCGGGTGTGAAAGCACAAGCCAGAGCGAGCGCGAAAGTCGCACCCTGCCAGTTTCTCAAGCGCATCATGCGTGAAAGCCCCTCAACGGCGTCTTGCGGCTGTACCCCGGCACAAATTTAACCACAACCACACGCGGCTTGCCCGTTTTTCGGCAAGGCTCTCCCTTGTTTTTGCATTCGCCCGATGCGGCCACGATGTCATGGCAGTTGAATCTGCAGCAGGGCTTACCGCGTCCAACGAAACACGACATGCCCGGGCCTGAGCATGGCATGACCCGGGGCATGACCCGGGCATGACATTATTCGGTTAGATGCCTTCTCACCTCAGATCAGGCGGCGTCGCTTCTTCCGCCAGCGACTTCACAACATCGGCAAGCGACATCGTCTGCTGCTGTTGCGAGCCGAGGCGGCGAACCGAGATCGTGTTCTCTTCCGCCTCGCGCTTGCCGGCAACGAGGATCGCCGGCACCTTGCCGACCGAATGCTCGCGCACCTTGTAGTTGATCTTCTCGTTCCTGAGATCCATCTCCACGCGAAGCCCCGCCGCGCGCAATTCTGCGGCAACCTTCTCCGCATATTCGTCGGCTTCCGACGTGATCGTCGCAACGACCGCCTGCACCGGCGCGAGCCAGAGCGGGAACTTGCCTTCGTAATGCTCGATCAGAATGCCGATGAAACGTTCGAGCGAACCCAGCACCGCACGATGCAGCATCACCGGGCGATGCTTCCCCCCGTCCTCGCCGATATAGCTCGCATCCAGCCGCTCCGGCAGGTTGAAGTCGAGCTGCAGCGTCCCGAGCTGCCATGAGCGCCCGATGGCGTCCTTCAGGTGGAATTCGAGCTTCGGCCCGTAAAAGGCGCCTTCGCCCGGCGCCAGCGTGAACTCGCGGCCGAGATCGTTCAGCGCCTCTTCCAGCGCCTTCTCCGCCTTGTCCCAGCTCTCGTCGGAGCCGACGCGCTGTTCGGGCCGGAGCGCGAGCCGCACCTTCAGATCCGTAAAGCCCATATCGTCATAGACGCTTTCAAGCAGCGTCACGAAGGCTTCCGTCTCGCCCTTGATCTGGTCTTCCGTGCAGAAGATATGCGCGTCGTCCTGCGTCATCTGGCGCACGCGCATGAGCCCGTGCAGCGCCCCGTGGGGCTCGTTGCGGTGGCAGCAGCCGAACTCGGCCATGCGCAGCGGCAGGTCGCGATAGGATTTTACGCCCTGCTTGAAAATCTGCACATGCGCCGGACAGTTCATCGGCTTGATCGCCATGAGCTTCGCCTTGCCGGAAAGCACAGGCGCGTCCTCGTCCGTCGAGGGCACTTCGTCGGGCACCACGAACATGTTTTCGCGATACTTGCCCCAATGGCCGGATTGCTCCCAGAACTTGGAATCGAGAAGCTGCGGCGTGCGCACCTCTACATAGCCGGCTTCATCGATCCGCCTGCGGACATATTGTTCAAGCGCCTGCCAGATGCGCCACCCCTTCGGATGCCAGAAGACCGAACCCTGGGCCTCTTCCTGCAGATGGAACAGATCCATCTCGCGTGCGATCTTGCGATGGTCGCGGCGTTCCGCCTCTTCCACCATCGTGAGATAGGCCTTGAGGTCGTTGTCGTTCGCCCAAGCCGTACCATAGATGCGCTGAAGCATCTCGTTGCGGCTGTCGCCGCGCCAATAGGCACCGGCAAGCTTCGTCAGCTTGAAGGCTTTGCCCAGTTTTCCCGTGGACGGCAGATGCGGCCCGCGGCAAAGGTCGAGCCATTCGCCCTGCCGGTAGACCGAAACCTCCTCGCCCGCTGGAATGCTCTCGATCAGCTCGGCCTTGTAGTCTTCGCCGATCTTCTTGAAATAGGCGATGGCCTCGTCGCGGCTCCAGACTTCGCGCGTGATCGGCTCGTTGCGGTCCACGATCTCGCGCATCTTCGCCTCGATCTTTTCGAGGTCTTCGGCCTTGAAAGGTTCATCGCGCGCAAAGTCGTAATAGAAGCCGTTCTCGATCACCGGCCCGATCGTCACCTGCGTCCCGGGAAAAAGCTCCTGCACGGCTTCCGCCATCACATGCGCGCAGTCATGGCGCAGGATTTCGAGCCCGTCATCCGTCTGCGCTGTCACCACTTCCACGATGGCGTCGTGGTCGATCACCGTCGACAGGTCCTTCACCTTGCCGTCGATCTTGATCGCCAGCGCCTTCTTGGCCAGCGACTTCGCAATGCTCCCGGCAAAGGCCAGCCCGTCGATCGGCCCTTCCACTTCACGTACGGAACCGTCGGGCAGTTTCAGATTTATCATTTCACTTCTCTCATTGCGTTCCGTGCGTGTGCGGCGCGCCTTCCGGCATCCGCCACCGTCCATATCGCCACGGTGCCCAGAAAGGCTGCTTCTCCAGCCGCTCGGGCACAGGGTCGAAACCGTGGCTCCCCCAGGGATTGCAGCGGAGGATCCGCGACAGTCCCAGCCAGCCGCCGCGCCACGCTCCATGCCGCTCGATGGCCTGCATCGTGTAGTCCGAGCAGGTCGGCAGATGGCGGCATTTCGGCCCGATCAGCGGCGATATGAACCACTGATAAAACCGGATCAGACCGCGCATCGCGAGCGATAATGGGTCGCGCCGCATGGGAAAACCCGTTTCAAGTCACACGCACTTGTTAGCTTTTAATTGGAATCGGCACAACTTGCAGGCGCCATCGGCACCTTCTGGCCAGCCGTCCAGTTCATCTCGGGAAAAAAGCCGCCCGGGCAATGTCGCGGGAGCGGCCGGGCCCGTCGCTCAGACGGACGGGCCGGTGCTAGTGGCGGTCCCGGTCTGCTGGGCAGTACCACTCCCTTGCCGGGCCTTATCGAGCGCGGCGTCCACCGCCTCTTCCACCGCATCGAAAACGAGCAGCGTCGAGGCATGGCGCGCCTTGTAGTCGCGGACGGGCTCAAGCACTTCGAGATCCGCCCATTTGCCGCCATGAAGGTCGCGCGGCGGCGCGGCCCCTTCCTTGAGCATGGCCCGCATCGCGGCACCCACCTCGTGAAGTTCCTGCGCACTCGCGCCGATCACATGCCGCGCCATGATGGAGCTGGACGCCTGTCCCAATGCGCAGGCCTTCACATCGGCGCCGTAATCCGCCACCCGGCCTTGCGCATCGAGTTTCACGTCCACTGTCACCTTCGAGCCGCAAAGCTTCGAGACCGCCGTCGCCGAGGCGTCGGGCGCGTCGAGCCGCTCGCCATGCGGAATATCCGCTGCGAGAGCCAGAATGCGCTTGTTGTAGATCTCGTTGAGCATTTCGTTTCCGGTCTAGCTCGCCACTCTCCAGCTTGTGCCTTGCGGCCCATCTTCGATCTGAACGCCCTTCGCGGCAAGCTCGTCGCGAATGCGGTCGGCTTCCGCGAAATCCTTGGCCTTGCGCGCCGCATTGCGCGCCTCGATCAGCCGTTCGATCTCTTCTCCATCTATATGGGAAGCCGCGCCCCCGCCTGCAAACCAGGCTTCCGGGTCCATTTCCAGAATGCCGAGAAGCCGCCCCGCGCCGATCAGCTCCGCTTTCAGCAGCGCCTTCGTGCCGGGGTCCGTTTCCGTGTTGGCGCGCTTGGCGATGGCAAAAAGCTCCGCCAGCGCCTTGGGCGTGTTCAGATCGTCGAGCAGCGCCTCCATGAAAGCACCGGGCACGGCATTGCTCGTCGCCTCGGCCCGCACATCTGCGAGATTGCGCAGCGCCCCGTAAAGCCGGTCGAGCATCCGCTTGGCCTGCGCCAGTCCCTCGCTCGTCCAGTCCAGCGGCTGGCGGTAATGACCTGCCAGCAGCGCAAGGCGGATCGCCTCCCCCGGCGCCTGTTGAATGAGATCATGCACCAGCAGCACATTGCCGATCGACTTCGACATCTTCTCGGATTCGATATTCACGAAGCCGTTATGCAGCCAGAAGCGCGCCAGCGGCTCCCCGTGATGCGCGCAGGCCGACTGCGCCACCTCGTTCTCGTGATGCGGAAACTGGAGGTCGATGCCGCCGCCATGAATGTCGATGGTCTCTCCCAGATACTTCTCGATCATCGCCGAGCATTCGATGTGCCAGCCCGGCCGCCCGCGCCCCCAGGGGCTGTCCCAGCCCGGCTGGTCGTCGCTGGATGGCTTCCACAGCACGAAGTCCGAGGCGTCCTTCTTGTAGGGCGCCACTTCCACCCGCGCACCCGCCACCATCTCGTCACGGTCGCGGCCCGACAGGCGGCCATAATCGGGATAGCTCGGCACATTGAAGAGCACATGCCCCTCCGCCGCATAGGCATGGCCCGCCTCGATCAGCCGCTCCATCATCGCGATCATCTCGGGGATGGTATCCGTCGCCTTCGGTTCGAGGTCCGGCACCAGCACGCCGAGCACGCCCATGTCGTGCCGATAGATATCGGCATATTTCTCCGTCACCACCGAGATCTCGACGCCCTGCTCTTTCGCAGCGGCGATGATCTTGTCCTCGATATCGGTGATGTTGCGCGCATAGACGACATGCGGGTAAAGGCGGCGCAGCACGCGCGCCAGCACGTCGAATACGACCGCCGGCCGTGCATTGCCGATATGCGCATGGTTATAGACCGTCGGTCCGCACACATACATCGTGACACGGTTCGGGTCTGCGGGCTCGAAGACTTCCTTCTTGCGCGTCAGCGTATTGTACAGCGTGAGCTTGTGGTGGTTCGGCTGGGTATGCATGGGATCGGCCTTGATGTCGGTCAGCGGGTTTCCGGTCGGATGCCCGCCGGCTGACGGGCCTTCAGATAGCGGTGTGGCAGACGCAACAAACCGCACATCCGGTCCCGACCCCGCAAAGGGACGGGCAGATCGAAGTTCGGCAGCATGCCGTCAGGCGCGTCATAACCATCGAAGCCTTCAAGACCATCGCGGCGGCGAAACCGCCCGTCTGAAATTACCTGCCATCTGTTAGCGAAGCCCATGATCCGAGGCAAGGTTTAAGAATTAACCAAGGCGCTGATCCGGCAGGTCCGAAAGGCCGTAAGAAGCGCAACGTCAGCCCGGTTTCAGAACCTTGCGAGACGCATTTCAAGGCCTGATTTTGCGTGGGATCGTAGTTCCACCACCCTTGATAGCCAGTTTCTGCAAGGTTATATGCATGGTTGAGACGATGTCACATCAACTACAGCATGGCATAAGACCCCGTGCTTGATGGGCAAAACAGGCTGATTTTCCTGAAATCGGCCTGTGACTTGAACCGGGCAAACCTCCCCTCAAGAATGGCGGTATGACCGGGAAACCCCTAAACGAGATTGGTCGAATGGACATGAATGCTGCAGTTGAGGGGCTCCGCGCCCAGCCTGAGAACGAGCGCCTTGCCGAGGTGAAGAAGCCGAGCCGCGAGGAAGCCGAAGCCGCCGTGCGTACGCTGATCGCGTGGGCTGGCGACAACCCGGACCGCGAAGGCCTCATCGACACGCCCGGCCGCGTGACGCGCGCCTATGAAGAGTTCTTCGAGGGCTATCAGGCGGACCCCTTCAAGGAGCTCTCGCGCACCTTCGAGGAAGTCGAGGGCTACCAGGACATGGTGATGCTCCGCGACATCAACATCGAGTCGCATTGCGAACATCACATGGTCCCCATTCTCGGCCGCGCGCATATCGCCTATGTGCCGACCAAGAAGGTCGTGGGCATCTCCAAGCTCGCCCGCGTGATCGAGATCTACGGCAAGCGCCTCCAGACGCAGGAAACCATGACGGCCCAGATCGCCGGCACGATCAACGCCGCGCTCCAGCCGCAGGGCGTCGCCATCCTCATCGAGGCGAAGCATCAATGCATGACGACGCGCGGCATCAAGAAGCCGGATGTCGCCACCATCACCACGCAGTTCACCGGCGTCTTCCGCGACGACCCTCGCATGGAAGCCCGGTTCATGCAGATGATCCGCGGATACTGAGCCCCTTCAAGCTCAACTGCTTTGACAAAAGGCCCCGCCTTCATCTGAATGGCGGGGCTTTTTCAATCTGGCCACTTCGAATGGAAGACCGAGACATGACCGGCAATGCCCCCTTCGCCCCGCGCGGTTCGAAGGAAGAGATCGAGGAAGGCACGTCCTTCTCGCCGAAATTCGACCGCGACGGCCTCATCACCGCCGTCACCACCGACGCGAAGACGGGCGAGCTTCTCATGGTCGCCTGGATGAACGCGGAGGCGCTGGCCCGCACCATCGAGACGGGCGAAGCCTGGTACTGGAGCCGGAGCCGCAACGAGCTCTGGCACAAGGGCGACACCTCCGGCCAGATCCAGACTGTGGTGGAACTCCGCACCGATTGCGATCAGGACACGGTCTGGCTGAAAGTCGATGTCGCGGGCGATGGCGGCTGCTGCCATGTGGGCTACCGCTCCTGTTTCTACCGGGCGGTCCCCCGGCAGGAACTGAAACAGGGCGAGCCCGTGAAGCTCGAACCGGTGGGCGCGGAGAAATTATCGCACACCCACGGCTGAACCCGCTCGAATTCCGTCACATTTGCCGCTCATACAACCCATATGGAAGCGCGTGCCTGCTGTCCGGTCTGGCGCAACGGGCGGCGCTGTAGCATTCTCTTCGAGTAACCGTTCCCATGAAGCAGCTTCCTATGTCCCGTCCAAAAATCGGCATAGCTCTAGGCGCCGGTGTGGCGCGCGGATGGACGCATATCGGCGTCCTGAAAACGCTGAACCGCGCCGGCATCGACGCGGACATTGTCTCCGGCACCTCCATCGGCGCGCTGGTCGGCGGCTGCCATGCGGCCGGCAAGCTCGAACCCCTTGAGGAGTTCGCGCGCTCGCTGACGCGCCGCCGCATGCTCTCCCTGCTCGATTTCCGCTTCCGCTCTTCCGGCCTCATCGGCGATACCAAGCTCACCGAACTCATGCGCGAACACCTCACCGATATCCGCATCGAGGATCTCGAAAAGCGTTTCGTTGGCGTCGCGACCGAGCTCACCACGGGCCACGAACTCTGGCTCCATCACGGCAATCTCATTCAGGCGATCCGCGCCTCCTATTCCCTTCCCGGCGTCTTCTCGCCCATCGCGGTCGATGGCCGCTGGCTCATCGACGGAGCGCTGGTGAACCCCGTGCCTGTCTCGGTCGCCCGCGCGCTTGGCGCCCGCGTCGTCATCGCGGTGAACCTCAACAACGATCCCTTCGATCCGGCCGCGCGCCGCCGCGCGCATGAAGCCTCCTTCCCCGGCTATCTCCAGTCCGCTGCACCCGTCATGCCGGAGGATGATCTCTTCCGCGAACTGGGGGAGCAGATGGACGAGGAAATGGAGGAGCAGGCGGAAGAAGCCAAGGCCGCCGAATCTGAAATGCTGGAAGAAGGCGAAGCCCCCGCCGTCACGGCCCGCATCCGTGAACGCCTCAAGAGCCTGAAATGGAAGCGCACGCCCGAGCAGGAACTCATGCGCCGCGTCATCGGCGGCAAGCAGCGCGAGCCGGGCATCGCCAGCGTCATGCTCGCTTCATTGAATATCGTGCAGGACCGTCTCGCCCGAATGCGCATGGCAGGCGACCCGCCGGACCTTATGATCGCGCCCAAGGTGGGTCATCTGAGCCTGCTCGATTTCGACCACGCGGACGAACTGATCGCGCTGGGAGAGGAAGCCGCCGAAGAGGCGATCCCCCAGATCCGCGAAATCATCGAGATCATGCAGTAAGCACTTCGCTGCGCGCGAGGACCTCAGCCGTTCGCGATGTAGAGACGCATGGCTTCTGTCTCCATCACCGTCTCGGCGATACGATGCTTCACAACGTCGCCGATCGAAACGATGCCGACGACTTCGCCCTTCTCGATCACCGGCAGGTGACGGAAACGGCCCGTCGTCATCGAGTCCATCAGTTCATCGACGGAATCGTTCAGCCCGCAGGTCACGACCCGTGAGGTCATAACCTCGCGCACCGGCCCGTTCAGCGCCTCGCCGCCGCTTTTGGCCACCGCCTTCACGATATCGCGCTCGGAGATGATGCCCACGACCTTCCGGTCCTGCATGACCAGCACGGCGCCGATCCGGCGCTCGCTCAGCAGCACCGCTACGTCGCGAAGCGACATCTCCGGGCTCACGCTGGAAACCTCGTTACCCTTGGCTTTCAGGATTGTCGCGACATTCATGGCATTCCTCCGCGGGTTGGAGTGTCAGGCATCGGCCCCACCGCCACGGCGTCTCAACCGCACCGGCCCTCACCCCAGAATGATGCGGCATTCCGCCGCATACGACAAGGAGATACATGCAAATCGCAGGAATCTGCCCTTTGTCCCTTCCCATTGGATAGGCGCTTTGATTTCCCCGCCCGGCACCTGATAATCGCGCGCCTTGGTTGAGTCCCGATCCTTTGGTCATATCCCGCGCCGTCAAAAGCGCCCTTGAAATGGAAAAGTGGCTCCCACATGTGGCAACGCGCCTATCTCCACCGCCTGAAGAGCGATATCGACCTCTGGATCGAGCGCGGCTGGGTCACTCCCGCCAGCGCCGAAGCGATCCTGAAGTCGGCCGCGGAGCGCCCCTCCACGCGGCGGATGCCTGCCATCCTTGCCATTCTTGGTGCCGTGCTGATCGGCTTCGCCGTTATGAGCTTCGTCGCCGCCAACTGGACCGAGATTCCCAAACTCACGA
The DNA here is from genome assembly GCA_002694985.1 of Parvibaculum sp. GTDB lineage: Bacteria > Pseudomonadota > Alphaproteobacteria > Parvibaculales > Parvibaculaceae > Parvibaculum. The sequence goes on from NZNS01000006.1 coordinate 66,776, forward strand.
AGCTCATCATGATCTTCGTGGCCATGTGGGTGTCCTGGGGAGCGGCCTTCGCGCTGGAAAAGCGCGGCCATGCCAACTTCGCGCAAGCTGCCGTCCTGATCGGCCTGTGCCTGTTCGGCGGCGGCATCATGCTCATCGCCCAGATCTATCACATCGTCACCGACGATCCGGGCGGCGTCCTCGCCTGGTGCATTGCGGCGCTGGCCGCTGCATGGCTGCTTCCCTCGCGGCCCGCCCTCGCGCTCGGCATCCTGCTCGCGGTGATCTGGACGAGCTTCACACTCAGCCTCGAAGAGACGACACCACACTGGTCTTTCTGGATTGTCTGGATCGTGGCTTTCGCGCTCTCGCTCCGGCTGGCATGGCTGCCCGGTTTCCACCTCGCGCTTCTCGCGGGCTTCATCTGGCAAGTGCTCTGGGGCTTCGCCATTGCCGAAACCTTCACCATCGATCCGGCTTGGCTCATCATCGTCTACACGCTGGAAGTTATCGCGATCTGGCTCGCCGCGCTTCTCTGCTCGGACAAGGGGCCGCGCTTCGCCGCCGCCGCCGAGGCCTATGCCATCGCCCTCACCTTCGTTCTCTTCTGGTTCCTGCAGATACGCCCCGATCGCGCCATCGGTGACGGCGCCGCCTTCTACTGGCCCTTCCTCCTCGTGATGTTCGCTCTCGCCGGCAGTCTCGCCGTCCTCGTGATCATGCGCTCCCTGCTTGAAGCACGTCACGCGGCGTCCATCGGTGCCATCATCGTCGCCACTCTCGCCTACCCCGCAATCGAGGCGGGCGCGCCCACTCTCGTGCCCTGGATCTATGCGGCGCTCTTTCTCGCACTCTCCGCATGGCTCGTTTCCTACGGCATGTCCCGCGACAGTCGCTTCGCCGTCAATTTCGCTTTTGTCGCCTTCGGTGCCGAGGTTCTTTATCTCTACTTCGAAACAATGGGCACGCTTCTCGATACCGCGCTCTTCTTCGCGCTGGGCGGCGTCCTTCTGATCGCCGGTTCCCTCGTCATGGAGCGCATGCGTCGCCGCATCGTCAATCAGGTCGAAGGAGACGCCGCATGAACCGCTTCGGTCTCGCCGTCATCGCCCTCGTCATCGGCCAGTCGCTCTTCCTCGCCGCGATGGTCTGGGATCGCGTCTCCCTGCTCCGCTCGGATACTGTCGTTACCCTCGAAACCGCACCCGTCGACCCGCGCGACATCTTCCGGGGCGACTATGTCATCCTCAACTACGCCATCTCGCGCCTCCATCTCGATGCGCTCGAAGGTGATGATGAATTTTCATCCGGCGATGAAATTTATGTCGAGCTCGCGCCCGATGGCGCGACATGGAAAGCCGTCGCCGTCTGGAGGGGCGCACGAGAACCCCGTCCCGGAAACGCGATCATCCGCGGCCACGTCTCCTATGTCCTCGCTCAAGCCCCGGCAACGGAAACTTCGGGTACGGATGGAAATTCCATCCCCTGCCCCAACTGCGGCAGTGCCTTCGTCACCTACGGAATCGAGAGTTATTTCGTACCCGAAGGCGAAGGCCGGGTGCTGGAAGACCAGCGTAACGCTGGCGACCTCACCATCGACGTTGCCCTCGGGGATAACGGCACGGCTGCCATCAAGCAGCTCCGTCTCAACGGCGAACCGGTTTACGAAGAACCGCTCTTCTGAGTCTTCACCTGGATCACCATCCCCCTGTGTGAGGGCGAACGCGTGGCCGCTCGTTCCGTGAGGGGATAAGTCACGCCAATCGGCCTGAAAGACCAGGCGTTGATCCACTACGCATTTTCACCCGGGAAATCGGGTCGGCACATCTGGATATAACGCGATCCGGGACAAGCAGAAGAAACAACCCGGCGCGATGCACTCCGTGCGGCGGGTTATCCCCTGTGCAGGTGATAACCCGTCACTTCGTGACGGTTCGATGACGTTTTGATGACAGTCGGGACAGCCTGTCCCCGCCCCCGGGGACAAGCTTTAATAAGATGTCCCCGCCCCCGGGGACAAGCTTCAACAAGATGTCCCCGCCCTCGTCATTTCTTGAAAACAAGATCATAACGTCGTTATGCCCCTCATAGATATCGCTGGACACGCCGTCGAGCCTGTTCGATAGAGGGCGTATGAGTACGCAGGTTCAGGAGAGTGCGGCTAACGCACGGCGCAACGCGCAACGAGAAGCGCTTCTCGATGCCGCAAGCGAAATGCTCGTTCATGGTGGTCCCGAAGCGATCTCATTGAGAAAGCTCGCCGCCCGCGTCGGAACCTCCACCATGGCCGTCTACACGGCCTTTGGCGGCAAGGAAGGGCTCATCTTCGCTTTGTACGAAGAAGCCTTCGATCGTCTCGCGGCAGCCGAAGAGGCTGTGATGAAAAATCCGGAGCCTCTCCTCTATTTGCGCGATCTCGCATTTGCTTATCGTGACTTCGCGCTGAAGAACCCGTCCTATTACGCGTTGATGATCAGCTCCACGCTTCCCGTGCCGGACTCGCTTCGTCACGGCGAAACGGGCAAGACCAACCCTACCGCCCGCGGCGTGACGCAGCATCGCTCCTATCGGATCATGCTCGATGCGGTGAAGAAATGCGTGGAAGACGGCACCCTGCCGTCCCATCATGGTGTGGAAGTACTGGCAGACGCGCTATGGGCTGCGGTGCATGGGCTTTGCAGCCTCGAACTCGCAGGCTTCCATGACAGCGCCGAAGCAGCGGAAAATCGCTTCAACGTAACAACGGGAGCGATCCTCCGCGGCCTGCTGACGCCTGAAGGCCGAAAAAAACTCGACAGCCTCAATCAGGATTAGTCACGGATGGAAAACGTCCGAGTGGGAACGGCTTTTCCTCGCGCGCAAAAATCACGAAGGCAAGGCACTCCCAGACATACTGGATCAGATTGCGGCTGAATTTGCGCAATTCCTCATTCTTGTCTCCAGTGATGAGGATCACGACGAACTGAAGCGCACCGAGAAAGATCGCGACGGAGAAGGCGAGATTGCCGAGAAACCAGAACGCGATCATGTAGAGAAATCGGATCCAGAGTTCCTTGCGGGCAGACGGAGCCTTGTCGTCATGGCCCGCATGCGCAGCGTCCGGTCCACTATCCGAAGGCACGCCGGGATCTGCTGATGTATCGCTCATGAGTCTTCTCCTGAAAATGGCCGTTAGGGTTGAAGGGCCATTTTTTATGTGGTTTCCCTCACACGGGATTCAATAAGTGCGCGTCATTCGCTTCGGTTTTCCGGTCCCTGGTCGCCCAGCCACTCGCCATAGCCGACATTGCCGGGGCCGCCGGATGGCGATATCTGGAGCGGATCGAACAGCCCGAAAACAAGAAGTCCGAACAGGAAACCGCCGAGATGCGCTTCCCAGGCAATCTGCGCCGCACCGAAAACACCACTGAGCGCAGTCGCGCCGAAAAGAAAATTGAGACCGATCCAGATTCCGACGAAGATCAGCGTCCGCCGATCCTTGAGCGCCGTCACGATGCCCGTGCGCCGAGCACCGCCGCCCATTGGCCGGCCATTAGCCCGGCCGCCAAGCGCGCCGAGCGGCCCGTCCGCCAGAAAGACGAACCGCGCCGCGCCGCCCATCAGTCCTGAAATCGCCGCCGACGCACCGATCACGGGTATGTTGGAACCTGGATAGAGAAGGACATGCAATAGCGCGCCCGCAATGCCGCACAGGAAATAAAACAGAAAGAAGCGCGTTGCACCGAGCCGTTGCGCAATCGGTGATCCGAAGGCGAGCAGCCAGACACTGTTGACGATCAGATGCTCCCAGCCGCCATGCAGGAAAGTATAGGTGAGCGGCGTCCAGAAATCGGCGCCCGCGCCGCCCGGAAAGGCAGGCTGCAACACCGCAATGTCGGAGAGGTAGCGCGCCGGGATCAGAGAAAAGAGCAGAATGATCTGCTCCTGCTGTTCCCAGGAAAGTGACATGACAATGATCTGCACGCCGAAAAGGAGTACCAGCAACAAGAGGACAGCGCCCGGCACGTTGAAGGCCGGCGGTTCACGCCGTGGCGGTATTTCGCTCGAATAAGGATCAGCCATTGAGAAGCGCCGCCTCCACCAGCAAAAGCCGGTCGTTACCGAAATACATATCTGTCTCGTTCACATACATGGTGGGAGATCCAAAACCGCCCCGCGCGATCAGCTCTTCTGTATTGCCGCGAAGCCGCGCCTTTACATCGTCACTCTTGATGCGTTCGCTCACCTCATCCCAATCGAGGCCCACGGCCCCGCAGATTTCCTCAAGAACCTCTGGTTGGCTGATGTCCTTGAGCTCGCCCCAATAGCTCTCGAAGGTCGCCCGGGCGAATGCCGGAAGCCGACCCTCGTCCTGTGCCACAATGGCCGCGCGCATGGCATCAACGGAGCGCACGGGAAAGACCGGCGGCTTGCCGATTTCGATGCCGCGATACCGCGCCCAGTCCTTCAGATCCTTTTCGTAGTAGCGGCTCTTAACCGGGTGCGGATTGGCCCGCGCTTCATAAACGCTTTCGTTAACCGCGTTGAAGACACCTCCCGCCAGGATTGGCTTCCAGACCATTTCCGCCTTCGTGCGCGTCACCACATCCTCGATCCGGCTGAAGGCGAGATAGGTCCAGGGGCTGGAGCAATCGAAGAAGAACTCGAGCTTTGCCAAGGCGTCCGTCCATATTCAGAAATATTAATTCGGTTGATGCGGAGTGTCGCGCGGGTGGCTGCAGGCCGCAACCAGCTTCTGGCGTTTGTCGCAGCACGGGACACCTTCAACGAGGGTTTCCTGTCCCGTAACGGGAACCCCCTGTGCCAGAGCCGTTGTGACACCTGCGCTCAAAGCTGGAATCGTTAATGAAACGGGACCGAGCACACCGGAAAAGTGGCGTATTTCCGCGCTTCTTAACGAGAAATGACCACTGGCACACCGGTTGCAATCACCGGGTCAACCGAAGCCTCGGCAGCGCGGTGGCAGAATCAAAAAACAATGATCGCCAACGCAACCGTCGAAAGGTGACATCAGGAGGCCAAAGTGTTTTCAACGGTAGTGTCGATCGCGACGAAAAGTGGAATGCCCAAGCGGACGCTGGGCGCGTTCGCCATGGCATTCGCGCTCACAGGCTGCGTCAGTGCCAATGCAGGTTCCGACGGCCGCTACGCGACGCCAATCGGCAACGCACCCGTCATCAATAACGAGACGCCCTATTCCAACGCGCTGCGTTGCCTCGCGAAATATGTTCCGGCTGGCGGCGCCACGACGCGCATCGCGGTCGGGAACATTCGCGACTACACCGGCAAGTCGGAGGCCGATGGTACCGGCATGAAGGTCACGCAAGGCGCTTCGCTGATGGCGATGTCCGCTCTTGGCCGCGCCGGTGTGCCGCTCGTCGAGCGTTACGACACCGCGATCTCCGAACTCGAAATGAAGTATGCGAACAACAAGCTCATCGGCGACTCGGTCGAGGGCGAATACCGCAAGATCTATGCGGGCGAGATCCGCGGCTCCGACTACTACCTCGTCGGCGGCATCACCGAGCTGAATTTCAACATCCAGTCGGGCGGCCTCAATGCAGGCTTCGCCGAAGGCGGCGACATGGGCGCGGCAGCAAATGCTTCCGCTTCCAGCTACGTCATGAACATCGGTCTCGACCTGCGCCTCGTGAACAGCCGCACGCTCGAAGTCGTCGATTACGTCTCCTACCAGAAGCAGATCGTCGGCCGCGAAATCAAGGCCGGTGTGTTCGACTTCTTCGGTGGCAACCTCTTCTCGCTCGGCGTCGGCTCGAGTGCGCAGGAGCCGATCCAGCTCGCGGTTCGCGCCGTCATCGAACGCGCCGTGCTCAAGCTGCTGGTTCCGCTCTATGGCGTAGACCCTTCTGACTGCGCACGTTTTCCCGACAACAAAGACCCGATGGGCCAGATCGACTACCGCCAGGCGAACCCCGGCGCGAAGGCGAAGCCCGTCAGCGGCCAGCGTGTCGCCCAGGCTCCGGCCCCGGCCCCCGCCGCCAAGGAAAACGACCCCTACGCCTATTATGCCGAGCCGGTCTTCACCTCCGGCAGCCTCCGCGGCGGCACCTACTAACCACCTGAAATCCCGACAGAATTACCGGCGATGCCCGAACGAACCGACAAAAGCATCGCCGGTTCACGCTCTCAATGCGCCCGGCTGGTCGGCCTCCGGCGGGAGCTTGAGACACAAACTGGGAGGGCCGCGCGCCCTCCCCTTTTTTGCCATCTTGTCCCCGCCCCCGGGGACATCTCGTTCAATCTTGTCCCCATCCCCCGAGGATAAAAACGGCCGACCGTCATCGTAACGTCACGAAACCGTCACATGGCGGCGGATTATCCCCGGATCAGCTCTCGGCGAGCTTCAGCACGACGACCCCGGCAACGATGATCGCGATAGCCGAGAACCGCATGGGCGACGCACTCTCCCCCAACATCACGACCCCGAGGATAACCGCGCCGACGATAGCTATCCCCGTCCAGGCGGCACAGGCCGTACCTGACCCCGTCACGGAAGCATTTCCGAACGCTTCAGGAGAGCCCGCTCGCGAGCCTGCCCGGCCCCACATGCGGGCTCTTTTGTTCTGACAGGACAAGCGCCATTAATAGGCAGGCCAATAGTAGTCAGGCTCGAGAGGGAGAAACACGATGTTCCGCACGGATGCCCACACCACCGCCCGCAACACCGTGCTGGCACTGATCGCCGCCGCGCTCGCCCTGACAATACCCGCCCTGCCCGCTTTGCCCGCGATGGCCGGCAGCGGCGCGCCGACCGGCAAATGGCGCACATTCGACCCCGACACCGGCGCACCGAAGACAGTGGTCGAGATCACGGAAGCGGATGGCACCCTCACCGGCACCATTGTCGAATTGCTGGATGATGGCGAGACGGTCTGTTCGGCCTGCAAGGGCGACAGGAAGGATCAGCCGCTTGTCGGCATGACGATCCTCTGGGGACTGACGAAAGATGGAGAGGCATGGTCCGGCGGCACCATCCTCCGCCCGGCGAACGGCAAGACGGCCAATGCGAGCCTCGAATTGAAGGAGGACGGCTCGAAACTCGAGGTCACCGGCTCCAAGGGCTTCATGAGCCGCAGCCAGACCTGGGAGCGCATACTGGAAGGGACGAAACCAGCGTTCGACAATCGAAGTTAGTACGCCCTGCCCCGCGGCCTGCTTCTAAATGAAAGCCGTGTCACGGATGCGACATTTTGTCGTGCGCGCAGGAACCGCGTTGCGATTAGTCTGCAGTGATGGGGGAACGCAAGACAATATCCGCACATCTTGGCGGCAGAAGCGGTGCGCTTTACGTGCTGCTCGCCGCTATGCTGCTGAGAGCATTTCTCCCGGCCGGCTGGATGCTCGCGGAAGCCCGTGCCCCCGGCGACTCTCTCATCGTCATTTGCACGTCGGGCGGGCTGAAGCATCTTCTCATCGGCCCTGACGGCAAGCCGGCCGAAGAGAAGACCGCCAAAGCCTCGGACCATTGCATATTCGGCGGCTCCGTAGCGCTCGGTCTGGCCAACGCCGAACCCGGCATTGCGCCCGGCCCCGCACCAACCGAGCGCCTGGCCGCGCCGAAAGACGAACGCCGGACCAGCGCCTTCGCCAGCCTTTACCGCGTTCGCGCCCCTCCTGTTCGGACCTGAAGAAATCAACCACAGGCCGCCCCTTCCGGGACGGCCCTGCATTCTTCTTCTGAACGGAAAAACCGATGTACTCGAATCCCTTCCTTCGGGCGGGCGTGAGCGCCATTGCGCTCGGCCTCGCCTTTTCCTCTCCCGCCAAGGCCGACAACGAAAACGCCGAAAATCTCGGCTTCATTCTTCCGCCTCTGGTCGTCACCGGCAATGAAGACGAAACTGTTTCATATCGCCAGCCCGGCGCCTCGACCACGCTGACGGAATTCGACCTTGAACGCCGCGACGCGTACCGCGCATCCGAGGCACTGGACAGCATTCCCGGCGTTCACTTTCAGCCGGGCAATCGCGGCGGCGGGCGCAATGAATCGTCTGTCTATATTCGCGGCTTCGACCTCTCCCGCGTGCCGGTCCTCCTCGACGGCATCCCGATTTATGTCCCCTATGACGGCTATATCGATCTCAACCGCATGATGACCTTCGACCTTGCGGCGGTTGAAGTTGCGCGTGGCTACACCTCCGTCCTGTACGGCCCGAACGCCATGGCAGGCGCAATCAACCTCGTGACGCGGCGCCCCGACACCGGCCTGACAGGCCGCGTTACGACACGCATGGATTTCAGCGATGATCTGGACCGCAGCGGAACACGCATCAACGGCATAGCGTCCTATGGCGACCCGGACTGGTATCTTCAGGCGGCGGCTTCCTGGCTCGATCAGGATTTCACCACCCTGCCCGACGACTTTTCAGGAGGCCTTGTCCAGCCGTCAGGCAAACGCCTTCGCAGCGAAGCCGAAGACAAATCGCTCAACATAAAGGGCGCCCTGACGCCCGGTGACGACGAATATGCGCTCACCGTGCAGATACAGGAGGGGCAGAAAGGCGCGCCCCCTTACGCCGGAAACACACCCGGAGAGGCGATCTATTTCGACTGGCCCTACTACGACAAGACCAGCGTCTATCTGACGACCCTGACCAATTTCACAAGCGGATACTCGCTCAAGACGCGCGCCTATTACGATTCATTCGAGAACCAGCTGAAGCGCTACGACGATGCGAGCTACACGACGCAGTTTTTCCCCTTTGCTTTCACCAGCAGCTATGACGACGACACCTGGGGCGGCTCGGTCGAACTCTCCGTGCCGGCGATTGAAAACGGCGAACTGAAATTTGCCGCTTTTGCCAAGCTCGACACGCATCGCGAAACGCCGCTCAACGGTCCGACCAGCAAGATGCAGGATCTGACCACCTCGATCGCCACGTCGATACGTGTCCCGCTGATGCCGCGTCTGACGGGCGTTGCCGGGTTCTCCTATGATCACCGCGATGCACGGCGAGCGGACGATCCGGCATTCGGCGGCGCGGTTGCCTTTCCGACCGAAAATCAGGATGCCTTCAACTGGCAGTTCGGTGCGGAATACGACCTGACCGGAAAAATACAGCTCTATTCGGGCGTATCGCAAAAGACCCGCTTTGCCAGCATGTATGAGCGCTATTCCTATCGTTTGGGCAACGGCCTTCCCAATCCGGGGCTTGAAGCTGAAGAACTGCTGACGATCGAGGCCGGTATTCGCGGCCGCTTCACAGACTGGCTGACAGGCTCCGCCGGCCTCTTCTGGGGCAAGGCGGACAATTACATCCAGTCCGTCACCGTTGGCGTGAACCCCATGCCGCCCTTCAACCCCATTACGCAGAACCAGAATGTCGGTGAGGTCGAACTTTCGGGCGTCGAACTGGATTTCTCCGCGAAATATGACTGGTTCACCGGCCGCCTCGCCTACACCTATCTCGACAGGGAACTGACCCAAGGCCCCGGCGGGGTTTTCCTCTTCGGCACACCCGATCACAAGATCGATGTGGAAGCAGGCGCAACCCTCGCCGAGGATTTCTACACACTGGCGACCTTCGCCTACCGCTCCGACAAGATGACGAGCGACACCGGCACAGGCGACCCTGTGGGCGGCTACTCCTTCTTTGGCCTCAAGGCGGGCTGGAACATCAACGACACCAACACAGTGGAAATCGCCGCCCAGAACCTGTTCGACAAATTGTACGAATACGACAACGGATACCCCGGCGTCGGGCGGTCATACTCCATCACCTATCGCGTCGAATTCTGAGGAGATGAAAAAATGAAATATCGGATATACGGCCTGGTCGGCGCGGCCTCCCTCACCTTGTACGCAACCTTCGTTGCCCTGGCGGACGAGCGCGAGTTACAGCCGCGTCCCATGGAAGAAATGCATGGCGACTGCTCAAACTTCCATTGGGACATGTCGCAAGAGTTTGAAGTGTGGAAGGAGAAAGCCGCTGAGATCACAGCCGGGAAATCGGCAGAGGAACCGCCGGCACTGGCGCTGTCCACACGCTACACGGTGACACTCGCGCCCCATGAGGATGTCGCCTTCGTCGTAGCTCCCGAAAAGGATCGGGGCGGAAGCGACAAGTTTTCAGGCCTTCTCCGTGTCGAGATTCCCGAAGACGGCCTCTACCGCATTTCCGCGTCGAACGGTCTGTGGATCGACGCACTGGTCGACGGAAAAACCGTGAAGAGCAATTCCTTCGAAATGCAGACAGGTTGCGACACGATCTTCAAAAGCGTGGCCTATAGCTTCACCGGCGGCGAGATCGTAACTTTTCAGCTAAATGGCAGCCGGTCGCCGCAAGTGGATATCGCGGTTACGGCCTCACCAGATCAGTGAACGGGCATTACACAAACGAAAACGGGGAGAGCTTTCGCTCTCCCCGTCTCCATCAGGCCCCCAAACAGCAACACGCGGGATGAAGAAGTCGCGTATCGCCGACCCACCTATCGGAATTAATAACCGACGCCGCCGGAGAAGAAGCCGCCGCCCGTCGCGGAAACTTCCTCGTTCTTTTCATTCTTGCGGATGAGAACTTCCGCATAGGCGAGCCGCGTGGCGGCAGGCACCTGCGAATAGCCATAGTCGCGCTGCTGCGGCACACAGGCGAGCATGCCGTTCGAGCCGTGGCGCAACGCTTCGCCAGCATGACACTCGATGACATAGCCGCCGAGATAATCCGGCTTCGCATTGTCACCCTTGCCCGTCATGCGGCCGATGGTGGCGACGAGCATGTCGCCGGCAACGCAATGGAACAGTTCCACATCGTCTTCCGGCCCGACCTCGCTCACATTCGTGCTCAGGCGCGCGGCCTCTTCGAGCCCCTTGGCGCTGACACAGACCGCCTTGACCGGCTTCACGACATTCGCCGTGCGCACCACCACATTGAGCGCGCCCATCGGAGCGGCCTGCGGCGCGGAGACATAATAGTTCGAACCGCCGCCGCCATAACCGCCGCCGCTGCCATTGCCGATGGCAACAGAGCTTGTGCGGTCGAGAGCGGAGGCTGCGCTATCCGCCGCCGCATTCGCATTGGCGATGGCGGAAGCCGTCGCCGTCGACGACGAGGAGGAGTTGGCGTTCACGTTGACGTTCACGTGGACGTTGTTGTTGTTCGTATTGTTGTTGGTGTTGGTATTATTATTGATGTTCTTGTTGTAGTTGATGTTCTTGTTGTAATTGAAATTGTAGTTCTTGTTGTAGTTCTTGTTGTAGTTCTTGCCGCCGCCGTGGCCCTTGCCACCGCCATGCCCCTTGCCGCCACCATTGCAGCCGCAATCATCGGCCGGGGGCGGAGGGGCGCAACCGCCGCCGCAGGCCGATGCCGGATCGGCCCCGCCCATCGCATAAAGGAAGACTGCGGCACCGAAGGCTGCCGCCGTGAAAGCCAGCCTGCTGCCGGCAAAAGAAATGTTCATCTGCTTCATCCTGACACTCCCGGTCCATATGGACACGTTGGCCTGCGTCTTTTTCGGACCCTTTCGGGCTCTCGGCCCTGACGATGCGAAAGCCGTGCCGCGAGAAAGAACCCGTCGGAAACGGGCGGGCACCGGGACCAGCGCCTCACAGCGGGACGGGCGGCACAGGGCGCGCGGCCAGGCCCGTTAACCGCCAAGCCTCTCCCTTGCAGGCCCCATGCCTGCGCAAACCATTGAACTTTCTTGGAAATTTCATCCGCCCGCGCGAGCCCCGCATGGGCCCGCCTGTGCCATTAACGACTGGCACGCTTTCTGCTCCCTGCCTCTCGTCCCCGCCCGGCGCGCCGGCGGCCCGTACCAGATTAAAACGGCGGGCGGACCGGGGACGAAAAGACGGGAAGCTGACCCGAAACGGGACGGCCGACCGGGAATGAGTTAGGATTTCCGCCTGGGGCTGCATTGGGGGCATTCCCCTGCCAGGCGACAAGCGCGGCAGGGGATGATGGCTATGAAGCACAAGAACAATCAGGCGCTGTTCGATTACTGGAACGCGATCCGCGCCGGGCGCCCCGCGCCGCGCCGTAGCGAGATCGAGCCCGGCGATATCCGCCGCATCCTGCCTTATGTGTTCATTCTGGAACGCAAGGACCGCGACACCTATCGCTTCCGTCTCGCGGGCACAGGGCTGTGCAGCACCTATGGCATGGAGTTTCGCGGCCACAACATGCTTTCCATGTGGTCCGGCGACTGCGCCGAGAACCTGAAAGAGGCGTTGGACGACGTGGCCGCCAATGCGACTGTCTCAGTGGTGGAATATACGGCGGCGACGAATGACGGCCGCGAAGTCACCTTCGAGATGATCCTGCTGCCACTCGCGCATGAAGACGGGTCGATGACCCGCGTGCTTGGCGCGGCGGTGCCCGTCGACCAGTTTGCCTGGATCGGCGACCATCTGCTCGCGCGCCAGTGGATCGACCGGCTGCGCCGCCTCGACCCGGAACGGATGCCGAGGGCGCCCCGCCCGGCGGAAGTCGTTGCACGCCGCATTCTCGCGGAACGGCCGCCGGTGGCGATTGCCAGCATTGCGAGCCATGCGAGCCGCAAGCCGCCACTCCGCAGTGAACGCTCCTATCTCCGCCTCGTGAAAACGACGACCGCCGCCAGGGAAGATCGCGGCTAGAGATCGCAACCGCGCAAAAAGCTCAAATAAAAAAGCCGGTGTCTCATGGACACCGGCTTTTGTTTTGTCCCGCGCGCGGGGATCAGGCGGCAGTGCCGACCCGGTCTTCCGCGATGGTGACGTTTTCGGCCGGCAGTGGCGCCTTGCCGAGAATATCGTCCGAGATCTTTTCGGCGATCATGATCGTCGGCGCATTGGTGTTACCGCCGACAAGTGTCGGCATGACCGAGGCGTCGATGACGCGCAGGCCCTGAAGCCCGTGCACGCGGCACTTCGCATCGACCACGGCCATCGGGTCCGTGCCCATCTTGGCCGTGCCGACCGGATGATAGATCGTCTCCGCCGTTTCGCGGATCCAGTTATCGATCTCCTCATCGCTCTGCACGCCCGCGCCCGGCCAGAACTCGGGCCCGCGATAGGGATCCATCGCACGCTGCGCAATGATGTCGCGCACGATCCTCACGCCCTCGCGCATCACGACGCGGTCATATTCCGCTTCGAGATAGTTCGGCTGGATGAGCGCATGATCGGTCGGATTCGCCGACTTGAGCCCGATATAGCCGCGGCTCTCGGGACGAAGCTGGCAGACATGAACCGTGAAGCCATGCCGGTCCGACTTCGTGCGCGCATGGTCGCGCATCATCGCGGCCACGAAGTGAAGCTGAATGTCCGGCACTTCAAGTTCGGGGCGCGTCTTCAGGAAGGCACCCGCTTCGAGCCCGTTCGAGGTCGCAAGGCCCGTCTTGAAGAAAGTGTACTGCATGCCCGTCACAAGCTGCTTCAGCGGGTTGGCGACCGTGCTGTGCAGCGTGACCGGCTGCGTGCATTCATTGATGACGGTGCAATCGAGATGGTCCTGAAGGTTCTGGCCAACGCCGGGCAGGTCCGCCACCACGTCGATACCGAACCTCTTGAGGTACTCGCCCTTGCCGATACCCGACAGCAGCAGCACCTGCGGCGAGTTGACGGCGCCGCCCGATAGCAGCACCTCCTTGCCCGCACGTGCGGTCTTCGTTTCGCCCTTCTGCGTGTATTCGACGCCGATGGCCCGCTTGCCCTCGAAGAGAATACGCGAGGTGAGCGCTTCGACTTCGACCGTCAGGTTCGGACGGTTCAGCGCCGGAACGAGATAGCCCTTGGCCGCGCTGCAGCGCTGGCCGTCCTTGATTGTGAGCTGGTAAGGGCCGACGCCTTCCTGCTGCGGACCATTGAAATCCTCTGTATAGGGATGGCCGGCCTGCTTGCCCGCTTCAACGAAGGTATCGAAGAGCACGTTCGTCTTGCGCGCATTGCTGACGCCGAGCGGGCCTTCGCCGCCATGAAAAGCACTGTCACCGTTCTCGTTGCCTTCCGAGCGGCGGAAATAGGGCAGCACATCCGCAAAACCCCAGCCTTCGAGGCCGAGCTGGCGCCACATGTCGTAGTCGCGCGCATGGCCGCGAATATAAACCATGCCATTGATCGAGGAAGAGCCGCCAAGCACCTTGCCGCGCGGCCAATAGAGCTTGCGATTGTTGAGGAAGGGCTGCCCTTCCGTGTCGTAGCACCAGTTGACGAGGTCCGTGCCGATCAGCTTGCCCACGCCCGCAGGCATGTGAATCATGAAGTTCGAATCCTTCGAACCCGCTTCCAGCAGCAGAACCTTGTTCGACGGATTCTCCGACAAACGGTTAGCCAATACGCAGCCAGCACTGCCGGCACCGATAATGATGTAGTCGAACTCGCTCATAAGCTTTGTTTCCGGTTCTTTGTTGTATGGCCGCCCGGTTTCGCCTGCGCGGAAAACCCACTTTCTGCGCGGCTTGTCGTGACGGACGGCACCCGTTCCTGGCTGATTCCAGCCGTTTCTTGGCCCATTACCCTGTTTGGTCGGAATGTGGCGCGATTGTCGGGAATTGCCGAAGCTGACGCAAGCGTCAATTTTGTGCAGTAAAGTACGAAGTTTCTCTCCATATCGGTCGCGAAACAGCGCCCAAGGACTGTGACGGTAAAAATTCATTAACTGTGTCACATTTATTCTGGCAATGAAGTTTTGGCGCCCCCGTGCGCGTCTACTGACAGGCAATGCATAAGATGCAACCCGAACACGACGAACGCCGCCGCCATGAGCGCGTCGCCTTTGAAGAGAAAGGCCGCTTCCTCGCACCCGACGGGTCCGAACACCCCTGCTCGATCCGCGACATGTCGCTTGGCGGCATTGCAATCAGCTCCGATGTGCCTCTCGATGTCGGCGCCCATATCATCGTCTATCTCGACGAGTTCGGCCGTTTCGAGGGCGATGTCGTGCGCAGCTTCGATGGTGGTTTTGCTATCGAAACGACGATCAGCGGCCCGCGCCGCGAACGGCTGCGCCAGCGGCTCGAAGCCCTCGCCCGCGGCGAAAAGATCGAGGTTTCAGCCCGCCGTGCCTTCGCACGTTATGCACCCGGCGAAGCAGGCCTGGAGGAAAGCTCCGTCCTTACCCTCGCCGACGGCCAGACCATGCCTTGCCGCATCATCGACATGTCGCTCGGCGGCGCCCAGGTGGCTGTCGAAAACCGCCCGCCCGTCGGCACCGATGTCTCCATCGGCCGCATGACCGGCCGCGTGGTTCGGCACACTGAAGAAGGCGTCGGTCTCCAGTTTACCGAGGTTCCCGAACGGGCTACGGCCTTTTCCCGCCCCTTCGGCTGATGCAATAGCTGTTGCGGCCGGGCCCTGTTGCCCGGCACGCCCATCCCTCTAGACTGCTGCCCGCAACCGCCGCAAACGGCAAGAACAGGGGGCCAGCTTGTCCGGGACCATTCTCTCCACCAGCATCGAAAACGATATCGCCATTCTCAACATGGATGATGGCCGCGCTAATGCTCTCGGCAACGCCATGATCGGCGAGTTGAATGCCGCCCTCGACCAGGTGGAAAAGGAAGCGAAAGCCGTCCTCATTGCCGGCCGGGAAAACCGCTTCTGTGCTGGTTTCGACCTCGAGGTAATGGCCTCGGGCCCGGAAAATGTCCGCCAGCTTGTCAGCTCAGGCGCCGAACTCCTCCTGCGCCTCTATGAATACAAGCTTCCGGTCGTCATGGCCTGCACGGGCCACGCGCTCGCAGCAGGCGGCCTGCTACTGCTCTCCGCCGACGCGCGGATCGGTGCGGAGGGCAAGTTCAAGATCGGCCTGCCGGAGGTCGCAATCGGCATGACCATGCCGATTTTCGGCATCGAACTCGCCCGCGACCGCCTCGCCCGCAACCGCTTCACCGAAGCCGTCACCCAGGCGAAGACCTATAGCCCTGCCGAGGCCGTCGCCGTCGGTTATCTCGACACCGCCGTTCCCGCCGCCACACTGATGGAAGTGGCAAAGGCCCGCGCCGCTGAGCTCGCCGCCCTGCAACAACCTGCCTTCGCAAACACGAAACGCAAGGAACGCGCCTTAACAATCAGGCATGTCCGGGACACGCTGGAGAGCGATTCTGTCACTTTCGACGGCGCAAAATAGCGGCTGAAAGCAGCTAATCGCATTGTTGCTGTATTTTTTTCAGACGATTTTCCGGAGTCCCTGAATGCACCACAGCGGCAACGCTGTGCGTCCCCTCATGGTTAGCGGATGCACATTAGAGAGGCGCCAGACGTTGATCTGCCTGCGTTTTTCAGTGTGAATTCTTGTCCGCAATTTTAATCAAACGAAATCACTTCGAATTTTAGGTAAATCTCGGTCGAGTTTGATCCGTATTAGGATCAAATCTGGCTCACACGCTTAAACCGGCACCAATCCCCGCCTGTCAAAGTGCACTCAAGTTAGTGACAAATGGGTGGGCTTGATCATGAATTGGCGGAAGAAATTCGTCATTTGGGCGGGACTGGCGGCAGGTCTGGCAGGATGCCAGTCTTCCGATTACGTGGGCAGCATCGACAGCTCTTTTTTTGACAACAATGCCCGCGTGCATTGGGTTGCAGCGTCGATGGAAACGGGACAGCAGGTTGCGCCGCCCTTCGGCTATGTCGGCTTCTGCGTCCGCAATCCACAGGAATGCGAAGGCGGCACGGACGCGCCGCGCGACATCGTGATGTCGCCGGAGAAGTGGTCCGAGCTCAACAGGATCAATGAATACGTCAACGCCTCCGTTCCGCAGGTATCCGACGCCGCACTCTACGACCGCGACGAATGGTGGGCCTATCCCGATGCCCGCGGTGGCGATTGCGAGGACTTCGCGCTGATGAAGCAGAAGCTTCTGATCGAACGCGGCTGGGCGGCGGAGAGCCTGCTCATCACCGTCGTGCGCGAGTGGAACGGCGACGGACACGCGGTCCTTCTCGTGAAGACCGACCGAGGCGAGTTCGTGCTCGACAACAAGAATTGGGAAGTCGTCGCCTGGCAGGACGCGCCCTATCAATGGATCAAGCGCCAGTCCCGCGAGCGGCCTTTCATCTGGGTCAATCTCGACAGCCGGACGATGCGCACCGCGTCCATCGACGTGCCGCCACTGGGCGAACCGGTGCCCTTCCTCGCCGCTATCGGGAAGAAAAATGAAAAGGCGGGCCTGCGCCCGTCCATCGAGAACGGTCAGACCGCGAGCCGCAGCCCCCGGGACAAACCCACGGCCGCGATCAACTGACCTGCCGACCGGATCCCCGCCCCCCCATTGGATCCGGTCCTGTCGAGGCCGGTCCTGCCGCTCCCCCCGCGGCAGGGCCGGTTCTTTTTTGGGTGCGGGCCTATTTGCCTTTCCACACCGGTTTGCGCTTTTCGGCGAAAGCCCGCGGCCCTTCGATCAGATCCTCGCTCTTGAAGAGCGCGGTCACCGCCGGGTACTTGCCTTCGATCGCCTTCTTCAGGTTCGCTTCGTCGAGGCCCTGATAGACGGATTCCTTCGACGCGCGGATCGACATCGGCGAGCATTCCGCAATGAGCCCCGCCCAGCGCTTTGCCGCGGCCAGAAGCTCGCCCGCCGGCACGACTTCATTCACGAAACCGAGTTCCTTGCCTTCTTTCGCCGGCACCTGACGGCCCGTCAGAATCATGCCCATGGCCTGCTTGGTACCGATCTGGCGGGGCAGACGGTGCAGACCGCCCGCAAGCGCAGCAAGGCCAACCTTCGGCTCTGGCAGCGCGAACATCGCGTTTTCGGAGGCGATGATGAGGTCGCAGGCCAGCGCGATTTCGAAGCCGCCGCCCATTGCCACACCGTTCACGGCCGCAATCACCGGCTTGTTGAGGTCGTAGCGCGCTGTGAGGCCGGCAAATCCCGATGCCGGAACTTCCAGCTTTCCGCCTTCGGCCTGGAAGCGCAGGTCATTGCCCGCACTGAAAGCGCGTTCGCCCTCGCCCGTGATGATCGCAACCCAGAGATCGTCATCGGCGGCGAAATCGTTGAAAACCTTCTCAAGCTCGAAATTGGCAGGCGGGTGCAGCGCATTCATGCGTTCCGGCCGGTTGATGGTGACGACGAGGATGTGCCCGTCGCGTTCGGTCTTGCAGAATTCAGTCATCGGCATTCCCCGTTAATCCGCGTTAATATCCGCGTGTTTTGTCGATCAGGGCGAGACTTTGCCCGCTCGTTTCGAGCTCCGCAAGCCGCCGGCTGTTGACGTTGCGGTAACCAAAACCATTTAAAAATGTAACGAAATACGTACCAGTTTGCCGCTTCACGCGGTTTCTCATGTCGGACGTAGAGCCATGGCGCAAGCAAACGAACGATTCGCAACCTCGCCCAATGAGATCACCGGCATCCCCAAGCACCGCTGGGTGCTGAAATATGGCGACAAGATCTATGGGCCTTATAGCCTGGAGGCGATGAAGGCTTACGTTGCGGAAGGCCGCGTTGCCGAGCACAGCCTCCTCGCGCCCGAAGGCACACCCGCAGGCGCGAGCATGTGGCAGCGCGCAATCGACATTCCCGTCATTGCCGCCCTCTTCGGCGTGCCGATGCAGGAAGAAGAGACACCGCAAGCCGAGCAGCCTGCGGAACCGGCGGAAGAAGTCCGCAAAGAACTCCGCGCCGGAGAAGCCGAATCGCCCGAGGACCTCACCGCAGCCGAGGTCTACGAGGCTGAAGAAACCACCACCGCCGCCGAACCCGCGCGCAAGCTTCAGCCTGATAAGGCCGGGGATCGTCCGGTTTATGGCTCCGGCAAGGGCCAGATCGACCGCCGCCGCCAGCCGGACACCGCGAATTTCATCATCGTCATGGACATCAAGACACGCTTCGCTGGCCCGCTCGAACAGGCGATCATGTCGCTCGGGCCCGCCTACAAGCTCGCGCCGAATGTCTGGTGTGTGAATACGGATACGACCGCCGCCGGTCTTCTCAACACTCTGAGCACCCATATCGGCCGCACCGACACCATGTTCATCGCCGACACGACGCGCGACCGCACGGCCTGGAGTTCCATGGGCCCGGAAGTCGACGCAAAGATCCGCCGCGTCTGGCGCCGAACCTACTGAAGCGCGGCTTTCCGCGATTAATTCACCGCCTCGGGTGGCGATCCCCACCTTCAGGTGTTAGGCTTTTCCCCGATGATGATTTGAGGGCTTTCAGGTGAAACACCTGAAGGCCCTTATTCTTTACCGGTCGGTGTTTATCGGCTGATCTTTATGAAAACGCGTGGCGCTCGCCCCCCGGGTCAGTCGCCGCCGCGCAGAAAGGCAAGGCAAATGGCAGCAGCACAGAACGGCGACCGGGTGAAGGTTCACTACACCGGCAAGCTGAACGACGGCACCGTTTTCGACACCAGCCAGCAGGGCGACCCGATCGAATTTGCGATTGGCAGCCAGATGGTGATTCCCGGTTTCGAAACCGCCGTGGTCGGCATGGAGCCTGGCGACAGCAAGAGCTTCACCGTGTCCTCCGGGGAAGCCTATGGCGAGCATGATCCGCGCCTCGTGCAGGAAGTGCCCCGCAGCGAACTCCCGCCGGAACTCGAGCCGCAGCCGGGCATGCGACTGACCGCGACCGGACAGGACGGTCGCGAGATCAGCCTCGTGGTGACGGAAGTGAACGAGCAGGCCGTTCGCCTCGATGCGAACCACCCGTTGGCAGGCGAAGACCTGACCTTCGAAATTCAGCTCGTCGAGATCGCCGCCTGATCTAGACTGCTTTCGGGCAGATAAGCGGCGGGCAGTTTTCACGGCCAGACGAGAAGCGCAAAGCGGTTCTCTCCAGCCCGGTCTGCCCTAAGGACGTGCAAGCGGCAGGCGGTGATCTTTCACCGCCTCCGCCTTCGTTTCTACCTCCGCCGCTAGCGGCGGAGCATCGGGTTCGAAATCCGAAACCATATCTTTCTCCCCGCCCGGACGAAGCAAGGGAACGGGTGCGTTCAATGCGCCCGGCAACGCCTCTTCCGCAACCGCATCGGCAGCGCTGGCATCCTGTGCTTCCTCGCCTGGCTTCATGACGGGCACCGCATCGGACGACGCAGCCTCTTCTTCCCATTCAGGCACCGCAGACTGGCCGGCAAGTTCGCGCATGATCGCGTCGGCACGGCGCCAGCGCAAAATGAGCGGCGCGCCGAGCGCGCTTACATCGGCGCAACGTGCAGCACCCGTCTCGCCGCGGTCGCAAAGCACCGTCGCCCGGATCAGTTCGAGCTGGAACTGCGAGCGACGGAGAAACTCGGGAAAGAGACCGCTCGCCTTTGCCCGCTCGACAAGGGGGAGATATTGCTCGCAACCAAGCTGCTGGCGCTCTTCCATGTCGGCAAGACGACGGTCTTCGAGCGTTCCCTCCTCGGGCGCCGCCTCGCAAAGCCGCCACATCAATTCCGCCGTCGCATGATCGTAAAGAAGGATCAGCGCGCGTTGCGTTTCAGGCAGGCCCGCGAAGAGCCGCGCCGTATCGTCCGGCGACCAGCCGCGAAAGCCGTCGAGAAAAACGAGAATGTCTACCGGCTCGCCGGGGGCGGGCTTGTAGCGCGGTCGCGCCTCTTCCGTAAGAGTTGGACGCACACCACGTTTCAAAAAGGAAAATTCGTTCGATTGCGCAAGATCCGGCTCGCCATTGGCCGTCGCCGGAATGAAGAGCAGTTGCAGCCCGAGCGGGCGTTCCTCGATGTGAAAGAATGCGCCAGCTTCTCCGCTCCGCCCAGCTTCCCCGTTCCGCAAGGACAGCGCGCCCTGCGCCGTCCCCGACGCAGCCGCCTCGCGCTCGCCATTGAGCGTGTAGGTGGCACCGCCTGAAAAGACCATGCTGCCGACGACGCGCTTTTCCACCTGCGAAAGCGTGAGCGACATGCCCGCCGCATTGCCGATCCCCTCATAGCTGCCGTTGAAAGGCGCAGCGCGCAACGAATGGGGAAATCCCGCAACCAGAACGAACAAAAGCAGCGCGGACAAGGCCCGCACTGCTTCCTTCATGTCGAATGCCGCGCGTCGCGCGGCGAGCCCCCATATCATTCCAGTCGCTTTCTCCAGCCCCACGGAGAGAGCAGATATTACCTGCCCTTGAAGTCGGGCTGCCGCTTTTCCATGAAAGCCATCATGCCTTCTTTCAGGTCTTCCGTCTGCATGAGCGGCAAGAGCTGCAAATAGACATGATGCACATGTTCCGGGAAGGGCTCGTTGAGCCCCATGCGCATCATCCGCTTTGCAGCGCGAACGGCGAGCGGCGCGTTGCCTGCGATCTCCGTGGCAACGGCGCGCGCACGCGGCATCAGTTCCTCGTCGGCGACCACTTCCGAAGCGAGCCCCCAGGCGACGCTCTCATCCGCATTGAGCGTGCGCCCCGTGAAGATCAATTCTGCCGCCTTCGACCAGCCGATCAGACGCGGCAGATACCACGTCCCGCCCGATTCGGGCACCAGACCCCGCTTGCAGAATGCAGCCGCGAGTTTCGCCGATTTTCCCATGATACGAATATCGCAACCGAGCGCGGTATCCATGCCGTAACCGGCGGCGCCGCCATTAAGCGCGCAGATCGTCGGCGTCTCCATTTCCTGCATCACGGTGGGCGGCGTGTTCTTGAGGTCGAGGCTCGTCGATGTAACACCGCCGCTCGAACCGATGGAAAGCCCCGCCCCTTGCGTCTGCGCACGAAGGTCGAGACCGGCGCAGAAGGCACGGCCCGCGCCTGTCAGGATCACGCAGCGCACATCCGGGTCCGCATCGGCTTCCTTCAGCCGCACGGTCAGCTGGTCCAGCATGGTTGCCGAAATCGTGTTCATGCGCTCCGGCGCATTGAGCGTGATTGTCGCGATATGGTCCGCAACCTCGTAAAGAACTTCCTGCGGCTCCGCCTCAACGGCCTTTGCCTGGCTCATCGCACCCTCCCTGAAGGAAAAAGCATTTGAATAATGTCGGTAGCCGGACTGTAGCCGAAAAATTCAGCCGCAAGTAGCCTCGCCCCCCTCACCGAACCAGGGATGGCGGACGAAATCGCCCTCCTCGATCCCCAGGCGCCCCGTCAGCCCGCCCTGCACTTCGAGGACGCCGTTTACCGGCACCCCGGATTCATGAACGTCCAGTGTTTCAGGCGCGGTCATTTCAGCGATCCGGACGATCCGGCCATCCGCCTCGATGAAGATCATGTCCAAGGGAATGAGCGTGTTCATCATCCAGAAGCTCGCAGGCGTGCAGGACGGATAGAAGAAGAGCATGCCGCTCTCTTCCCCGAGCGCCGTGCGGTACATGAGGCCCCGGCTCTGCTCTTCCGGCGTCAGCGCCATCTCGACGGTAAAGCCGTAGTGTGCGCCATCGCGCGTCTCGACGATGACTTCGCTTTCGTCTGCCTGCGCGCAAGCGCCGAAAACAAAAAGAAGCGCGAGCGCAAGCGGCGCGAGACGCATCAGTCGATCCGCTTCATCTCGCGCGCATAGCGCTGCCAGTTCTGCACATAGTGATCGGCGGACAGAGCCAGCGCCTCCGCCGTTTCCTTGTCCAGCGTCCGCACGATCTTGCCGGGCGAACCCAGCACCATCGAATAATCGGGAATTTCCTTGTTCTCCGCGATCAGCGTATTCGCACCGATGAGGCACCCCTTGCCGATCTTCGCATTGTTGAGAATGATGCTGCCAATGCCGACAAGACTGCCCTCGCCAATGGTGCAGCCATGCAGCATCACCATGTGCCCGATGGTCACGTTCCGTCCGATATTGAGCGCCGAGCCCGGATCGGTATGGAGCACCGAGCCGTCCTGCACGTTCGAGTTCTCGCCGATGGTGATGAGCTCGTTATCGCCGCGCAGCACCGCACCGAACCAGACGCTTGCATTCTTTTCGAGCTTCACATTGCCCATGACTTCCGCATTGGGCGCGATCCAGTAGTCGCCTTCGCCGGGCAAAATCGGCTTCTTGTCGCCAAGGGCATAGACGGGCATCCGGTATTCCTCCTCGATTCAATGTCTTTGCCGGATAATGACACGGGCGGACCGCCGATACGAGACTTGCGGGAAGGGGCGGAAACAGGCTGTCATCGCATCGTCAAGAGCGCCGCCTAGGCTGGAGCGATGGCAGAAAACGGGAGTGGCAGGGGCATGATGGAACGCAAATCCTTCGGCGAGGAACTGGATGCGGCGGACGAGAGGCCGGTCAAGCGCACAACTTCGCCTTCCCTTTCAAGCCTCTGGCAACGCCGGATCGCGCGCCGCGATTTCCTGAAAGGCGCGGGCAAGGCCGCGCTGTTTGCCGGTGCTTCCACCACCATCCTCTCTCTCGCCGCCTGCGACGACGCACCGGAGACACGCCCGGACGCGATCTTCGGCTTCGAAGAGGTGCCGCGCGGCATCGACGAGACGCATCACGTCGCGGCCGATCACGATGCGGACATATTGATCCGCTGGGGCGATCCTGTCCTGAAGGATGCGCCGGATTTCGACCCGACAAACCAGAGCGCCGCCGCACAGCTTGCCCAGTTCGGCTACAACAACGACTTCATCGGCTTCGTGCCTCTTCCTGCCGGATCGCAATCGAGCGAGCGCGGCCTTCTCTGCATTCATCACGAATATACGAATGACGACCTGATGCGAGCCGGTCTCCCCGATGGCGCAACGCGCGAAGAGACCCTCGCCTTCTATACGCGCGACGTGGTGGAAACCTCGATGGCCGCCCATGGAGGCACCATTATCGAGGTTGCGCGCGGCGAAACCGGCAAGTGGCAGGTGGTACAGGACAGCGAATATAACCGCCGCATCACCCCGCTCTCCACCGCCATCCGGATTTCAGGCCCCGCCGCGGGCCATGAGCGTTTGCAGACGAACGAAGATCCGACCGGCACCCTGGTCATGGGTACTTTCAACAATTGCGCTGGCGGCATCACGCCCTGGAACACATGGCTCATGTCGGAAGAGAACATCAACTTCTATTTCATGGGCAAGAACAGCGACCCGCGTGAAGCGGCCAATCATGAGCGCATGGGCGTGCCCGGCAGCCGCTCCTATCCCTGGGGCTACTATCACAAGCGCTTCGATCTCTCGCAGGAACCGCGCGAGGCGAACCGTTATGGCTGGGTGACAGAAGTCGATCCGCTCGATCCCAATTCGACGCCCGTGAAGCGCACCGCGCTGGGCCGCTTCAAGCATGAGGGCTGCGAGAATGCGCTGACGAAGGATGGCCGCCTCGCCATCTATATGGGCGACGATCAGGCCTTCGAATATCTCTACAAGTTCGTGAGCGCGGAAAAGGTCGCCGATGACCGCGCGGCGAACAGCTCATTGCTCGATAGCGGCACTCTTTATGTCGCGCGCTTCGAGGAAGATGGCAGCGGCAAGTGGATGCCGCTGGTGCATGGCGAAAACGGCCTTGACGGCGCAAATGGCTTTGCATCGCAGGCAGACGTTCTGATCGAGACGCGCCGCGCCGCCGACATTCTGGGCGCAACGCCGCTCGATCGCCCTGAAGACGTGACGCCGAACGACGCGACAGGTCACGTCTATGTCGCCCTGACCAACTCGAAGGAGCGCGAAGAAACGGACGCCGTGAACCCGCGCGCGACAAACCTCTGGGGACAGATCGTGGAACTCACGCCGGAAGGCGGCGACCACGCGGCAGAAACCTTCACCTGGACATTGCTCGTGAAATGCGGAGATCCCCTCTTCCCGTCCATCGGCGCCGAATGGAACGCAGAGACGGGCAGCGATGGCTGGTTTGCCTGCCCGGACAATATGGCCGTCGACCCCTCGGGCCGCCTCTGGGTTGCGACCGACCAGGGCTCCAACTGGAAAACCGCAACCGGCTTCGCCGACGGGCTTTATGCACTCGCAACGCAGGGCGGCAAACGCGGGCTTGCAAGACGCATCTTCCGCGCACCTGTCGGTGCGGAAGTCTGCGGCCCCTGCTTCACGCCGGATGGAAAAACGCTTTTCCTCGCCGTGCAACATCCCGGTGCTGATGGAACCGGGAGCTTCAAGGGCTTCGAGCGCGCCTCCACTTTCGCCGACCCGGCAACGCGATGGCCCGATTTCACGGATGGAACCCCGCCGCGCCCCTCCGTCCTCGTCATCACCGCGAAAAATGGCGGCCCTGTCGGCGGTTGAGTTCCCTCTTTACTCCGTCTCCCGATATTTGCTCCGGGTTGCACCATGCGGCGCGATGGCCCAAGCTTGTCCT
Organism: Parvibaculum sp.; assembly: GCA_002694985.1. Classification (GTDB taxonomy): domain Bacteria; phylum Pseudomonadota; class Alphaproteobacteria; order Parvibaculales; family Parvibaculaceae; genus Parvibaculum. The sequence continues at coordinate 91,866 of NZNS01000006.1, forward strand.
TGCGGCATTGTGAAGGCGGGCGCGAACGCAACCGTCACCATGCGAAGAGGGCATTCTTCATATGCGATTTCTTTTCAGTCTCGTCGTCTTCCTTCTCGTCCTCCCTTTCGCCTTCATGGCTCTTTATGAGCGCGGCCTCCTTGATGAATATGTGCCGGAGGATGCGATCCCGGCCGACCCCTTCATCAAGGCCGAGCTTGTCGAAACGACAAGCGGCGCAGACCTCGCCCGGCGCATCGGCAAGGCGCTTGATAAAGACAATTACGACGACGCGGTGATGTATGCCGAGATCGCGGACTATGCGGGCATGCCACTCGATCCCGACACCAGAGCGCGGCTCGATGCCGAGAACGCATTTTCGCGCCGCGTCACCCGCAACACCGGCAGCTTCGTCAGCGGTTTCGTCACCGGCGAAGGCGGCGATACCCCCGCCTTCATGGGCGCAATGGCATCGGACCTGACAGTCGTGGGCGACGTGCGCGACATCGGCGCCGAAGGCACCAAACTGGTGAGCGGCGAGGAATATTCGAAGATGATCCTCGGGCTTTCCGTTGTCGGCCTTGCCGCAACCACGGCGACGGTAGCGACGGGCGGCGGCGGCCTGCCCGTCCGTGTCGGCGTCTCGATTCTGAAAGTGGCAAAAAAGACAGGCACGGTAACCGCCGCCTTTACCCGCGACATTGTTCGCGTTCTTCAGGAGGCCGTGAACTTCGAGAAGCTGGGCTCAACGCTGCGTGCCGCCGACCTGTCGAACACTCCCGCAACGCGCCGCGCCATCACCGAATATGCAGACACCGTCTCGCTTGCGAAGGTGACGCCCGTGCTGAGCGATGTGGCCGCCCTCGAACGCGCCGCCGGCCCGGCCGAAACGGTGCAGCTGATGAAATTCGTCAACAACACCGGCGACCTTGCCCGCGTCACCCGTATGAGCGGCAAACTCGGCACCAAAACACGCGGCGTCATCCAGCTCACCGGCAAGACGGGCCTGCGCGCCTTCAAGACGGCGTGGAACCTGGCGCTGATCGCGCTTCAATATGTCTGGGCAATTGCCGGTGGCATCGGTGCGCTCTTCGCGACGGCGCTTGGCCGCCGCGTGGTCCGCCGCCGCAGGGTTTGACGGTCGTCAGACCGTGAGGAGAACGCCAAGAAGAAAGATACCGGAAAGAAAGCTCCACATCGTCGCGATGCAGCCTGAAAGCAGCATCCAGAATGGCGGACGATTCTCGAACACCTGTGCGCGTAGCGCGTTGCGCAGGATCACGGTCGGCCCTGCAAATATCAGCGTGAACACGCCAATCAATTGCCACGTCACCGTCTCCGCCGTGAGCTGGAAGCTCGGTGGCTTACTGGTCACGAGCCGGTAGAAACTGCTGGTAAGCCCTGCCGCAACAAAGCCCGTCGCAATCGAGAAGAAGAATGCCGCAAACTCGCTCATATACCCCGCCGCCCTGCCCTGCTTATTCGCCCGCACGCGCCGTGCCGGCGCCCGCGTCGATCCCCGCGATGAATTGATTGCCCACGGCGGCGAGGCGCGTCTGCGCCGCCGCAACCGCAAATTCCGGAATGACCCGATAGTCGAGAAGTCGCGTGAGCTCCGGATCTGCGAGCCCATGCTTCAGATCCGTAACCGGCGTTCCCTTGGCTCTTGCCGCGATCTCCGCCAGAAGCGGCGAACGCTCGCCAACCGCGAAATCCCTCTCGCCGATGCGGCATGACGCGAAATCCGCCTCGCAGGAAACCTGCGGGAGAATGAACGCGCCGCCGCCAGGCCCTTCAAGGGATGTGTGCCCCCCGAAGAAGACGACGGCACCTACGACAATCAGCGATTTGAAAACGAAACTGGTCATGCCCGCCTTGTCCGCAAGCGCCATACCAGCGCAGGCAGACACAGGGCGGAACCGGGCGAATTTGAAATGATCTTTTAATTTCAGCAGGTTATAAGAGAAGAAGCAGGGTACTTAGGCTCTGCCGTCCGGTTTCGGGCGGGGGCGGCTCGTGCCGGTTTGTACCGGGCCTGTATCAATGCGAAACAATCTTGGCGAACCGGGGGGCGAGCCGTGGCACGAAACAATCGATCCGGCGACGAACTGGTCAAGGAACGCCCTGCCTGGATCATTCCCCTCCTGGTGCTGAGCGGCGTCCTGATCTTCTCGGGCATCTTTCTCTATTACTATTTCGGGCCGACGCCGGGCGAAATCCTCGGGCGCGACCCGCGCGCCAGTGCCGCCGATCAGAACATCGAGATCATTGTCGGCAACAAGCGCTTCATGGTGCCGGAACATTACACGCGCTATCCCAACCAGCGCGCCGGCGGCCGTCAGGATGTACTGGACATGCATGCCCTGCTCCCCGGCCTCACGCCCTGGTCGCCGGAGCAGCAGGAGGCATTCAACGACAATTCGGCCCGTTCCAACGTCGTCTATTTCTCGCTCCGGCAGACTGCAACACCGCTGAATTCCGTTCGCCGCTTCAAGACGATCTATTCGAAATATCTTTCCGCGAAAGAGCCCGAAGCAGGCCCTGACGGGCTCCGCCTTTTCGCCTTTGACGGCGACTCGGGCTATGCGGGGCAGGATTTGCTGGTCGGCAAGGACGGCGAGGAGCGCATGACGCTCATTCTCTGCGACCGCCGGGGGCCGCTCGTCGAAAGCCCGAACTGCACCCGCTCATTGCTGCTCGGGCCCAGCCTCGAACTCGGCTACCGCTACAAGCGAAGCCATCTCGAAGACTGGCGCGCTATCGACGAAGCCGTCCTGTCGCTCGTACTGGGCTTTGAATCCATCGAAGCCATGGACGACCTTCAGGGGCCGATACTGGACTGAAGCCGGGGCGCCTTACGGCAGATCGATATCGAGGATCGCCATGTTGAAGGCGTAGGACGTCTCGCCCTCTTCCTCATCCTTGAAGATCACACCGATAAATTCATCGCCGATATTCACCTCGACGGAATCGTCTTTCTGCGGCCGCTGGCGCAGTTCGATCGTGGCCAATTCGAATTTCTGGCGCAGATAGGCCTCGAGACGCTGAATTTCGCTCTTGTTCAAGAAGCTCTCCCATCGACGCTGAATTATGTGAGCCCGGGCCGCTCAAAGCGGCCGGGGCGCTGCACGGAGGTTGTAACCATTTGCCCCTCCGGGTGCAAACCCGGCGCGCATACCTCCCCGCAACCTGCGTCGCTTGGTCCAATTTGCGGCCTTCCCGGCCTGTGCAAATCTTCCGGCGGGGTTCAGGAGAGGAGTTGAGCGCTATGCTGAGGCGCGCACGGAAGTTTCTGATATTCGCCGCCATCGCCCTCACGATAGCCGCCGTGATCGCGCTCGCGCAGTCGCGTTTTCCGCCTGAGCCCGGCCCGAACGGGGAACAGCGTGCCATCCTGCTCCCCGATCCGCGCTAGACCCTTTTCCGACATATCGAAATCCGCCGGCTCACGAAACGCTCGAGATTACAAACGCCTAGCGCGCCGTGTAGCCACCATCGGCCACGAGTTCCGACCCCGTCATGAAGCTCGATTCGTCGCTCGACAGAAAGAGAACGGCGTTGGCGATCTCGTCGGCAATCCCGAGGCGGCCCACCGGATGCAGCATGATGAGCAGTTCGCGCATCTCGTTCGGCCCCACTTTCTGCCCCTGCACAACGCCGCGATTAAGCGTATCGCGCACCAGCGGCGTGTCGATATAGCCGGGATGAACCGAGTTCACGCGGATATTATATCCGGCCTCCGCGCATTCCAGCGCCGCCGATTTGGTCAACAGCCTCACGCCGCCCTTGGCCGCATTGTAGTCGCTTGCACTAGGTTGGCCGACCAGCCCCAGAATCGACGAAATGTTGATGATGGAGCCGCCCGCCCCCGCCTTCGATGTATATTTCTTGATCGTGCGAATGCCGTGCTTGCAGCCGAGGAATACGCTGTCGAGATCGATGGCAAGCGTCCGGCGCCACGATTCGAGCGTCTTGTCCTCGATGGGGCCGCCCTCCGGCGCGATGCCCGCATTATTGACGAGAATATGAAGCCCGCCGAAGCGGTCTTCGGCGTGCTTCGCCACCGCTTCCCATTCATCCTCGTTCACCACATCGTGACGGATGAAACTCGCCTCACCGCCGTCATTTGCAATCTCGTCGGCAATCGCCTGCCCGCCCGCTTCATCGAGATCGCTGCACACGACTTTCGCACCCTCTCGCGCCAGCGCCTTTGCTGTCGCCGCACCGATACCTTTTGCCGCGCCCGTGACGATCGCGACCTTTCCTTCAACACGTCCCATTTTCCGCCATCTCCCTTTGATATTATGCCTTGTTTTGCGGGGTATCTTGCCGCGCGTAACGCGTCCTGCAAAGTACGAAAGCACCGCACCCTTCGTGACGGCCTCCGCCCCGTGCTATAGAGCAGCAATGACCAGCAACCTCCACCCCGATGCGCGGTGGGCAATGAACCGGAGAAAAAATGGCCGTCGCCCTGCTGATTACCTTCGAGACCTCGCAAGCCGACCACATCCTGACGCAGCTTCGCGCCTACAAGGAACGCGAGTTCGACCGCAACCCGCCCACGGGCTTCATCGCCTCCAGCATTGCACAGGAAGGCGATAAAGTTGTCTTCCGCAGCGAGTGGGAAGACGATGATGCGCTGGAAAACACGCGCGACAGCGCGCCCTTCGAGGCTTGCCTCGATCTTTGCGACATTCACGCCGACGACCGCAAAGATGAAAAAATAGAATTCTGAGCAACATGCCCCATCCGCCCTCCTACTACGCCGCAACGGCGAACGGCGAGGCACCCGTGACACAGCTCGCGGGCAACGAGGAGGCGGATGTTTGCATTGTCGGCGCGGGCTATACGGGCCTCTCCGCCGCGCTGCATCTTGCCGAGCGCGGATATAACGTTGCCGTTCTCGAAGCAGAACGCATCGGCTGGGGCGCCTCGGGCCGCAATGGCGGACAGCTCGGCGTCGGCCAGCGCAAGGACCAGCGCGCGCTGGAGGAGACGCTCGGCAAGGAATGGGCGCACCGCCTCTGGGATCTCGGCCTCGAAAGCAATGCGCTGGTGAAGGATCTCATCGCGCGCCACAAGATCGATTGCGATCTGAAGCCCGGCCTTCTTCATGCAGGCTGGAAGGCGGTCGATGCCGAATGGCTGAAGGAAGAAGTCGGGCATTTCGCCGATGAATATGGCTACACGGCGATGCGCTATGTGCCGCGCGAGGAAATTCGCGAAATGGTGGCAACGGACCGCTACCACGGCGGCATTCTGGAGGAAGCGGGCGCGCATCTTCATCCGCTGAACTACGCGCTCGGCCTCGCCCGCGCCGCGCGCGAAAAAGGCGTTCGCATTTACGAGCAATCACGAGTCACTGAGGTCACGCAGACAGACCCCGCTACCCTGCGCACCGCGGGGGGCTCGGTCTGCGCGAAACATGTCGTCCTTGCCTGTAACGGCTATCTCGGCAAGCTGGAGCCGCGCGTTGCCGGCACCATCATGCCGATCAACAATTTCATCATTGCGACCGAGCCTCTCGGCGCGCGTGCCCGCGAACTCATTCGCGACGATCTTTGTGTGCAGGACACGAAATTCGTTGTCGACTACTACCGCCTCTCCGCGGATGGCCGTCTGCTCTTCGGCGGCGGCGAAAGCTACTCACCGAAATTCCCGAACGACATAGCGAGCTTCGTGAAGAAGCCCATGCTCCGCGTCTTTCCGCAACTGAAGGATGTTCGCATCGACTATGCCTGGGGCGGCACGCTCGCGATCACCCTGACACGCATGCCGAATTTCGGCCGCCTCGCGCCAAACGTCATCTTCGCGCATGGCTATTCCGGCCAGGGCATCAACATCGCGACGCTGGGCGGAAAGCTGATTGCGGAAGCCGTCGCCGGACAAGCGGAGCGCTTCGACGTCATGGCGAAGCTGAAGACGCCAAAATTCCCCGGCGGCACACTGCTGCGTTACCCCGGCCTCGTCGCTGGCATGATCTTCTATGCGCTGAAAGACAGGCTGCCCTGAGACAGGCTGCCTTGAGACGGGCCGCCTGACGAACACTCAGCCTTCGGCGTCGAGGCTGCCCTCTTGGCGGATGATATGGTCCATCGCGTGGGCGGGCTTGTCGCAACCCGCGCAGCCGACGATCTTTGCCGGCACGCCGACCGCCGTGCAATGTTCCGGCACGGCGTGCAGCACCACGCTACCCGCACCGATCCGGCTATATTCTCCGATCTCGATATTGCCGAGCACCTTGGCGCCCACCGAGATGAGCACACCGCGCCTGACCTTCGGGTGACGGTCGCCCTGCTCCTTGCCCGTGCCGCCCAGCGTCACGTGATGAAGCATCGACACATCGTCTTCCACCACCGCCGTCTCGCCGATCACGATGCCCGTCGCATGGTCGATGAATACGCCCCGGCCGACCTTCGCCGCCGGATGTATATCGACCGCGAAGAGTTCCGAAATCCGGCTTTGCAGATAGAGCGCCATCGCCCGGCGGTCATTGCTCCAGAGCCAGTGCGCCACCCGGTAACCTTGCAGCGCGTGGAAACCCTTGAAGTAGAGAATCGGCTGGATATAGGAGTGGCAGGCGGGATCGCGCTCGTAATAGGCGACGATATCGGCGCGCGTCGCCTCGCCGATATCCGGCTGCTCGCGCATCGCTTCATCGAACAGCTCACGGAGCTGCATCGAATGCACTTCGGCATTCCCGAGCTTTTGCGCGAGGTGATAGGCGACCGCCTCGTTGAAATTCCGGTGATTGAGGATCGTCGAATAGAGGAAGCTCGCAAGGATCGGCTCGCCCGCCGCCATTTCCTCCGCTTCCGTTCTCACGCGCTCCCACACGGGATCGCAAACGGCAAGTGGCTGGTTTCGTTCGGCAGACTTCGACATGTCCCCGCTCCTCACTTTTTCCTGCCCCCATGTCTGGCACGGGGTCACTTGCAGAGAGCTTAATACATAGCGCGGCCCCATGCGAGTTCAATGCGAGAACTCACATCGGCGTTTCCCGTCGTGTTAATCTTCCTGGATCGAGTATTTCAGGGAGCCTCATCCATGCCTTTTGCCAAGGCCGGCGATATCGAAATCTATTATGAGCGCGTGGGCTCCGGCCCCCGCCTCCTCTTCATCTCCGGTACGGGAAGCGATTTGCGCGTGCACCCCAATGTGCTGGATGGGCCCCTCCCGAAGCATTTCGACATGCTGGCCTATGACCAGCGCGGCCTCGGACAGACCTCGAAGCCGGACGAGCCCTACAGCATGGCGCAATATGCCGAGGATGCGGTGAACCTCATGGCGGCCATTGGCTGGGGCTCGGCTCTGGTCATCGGTGTCTCCTTCGGCGGCATGGTCGCGCAGGAACTCGCGATCAATCACCCGCATATGGTCGAAGGCCTCGTGCTGGCCTGCACGTCTCCCGGCGGCGCGGGCGGAGCATCATGGCCGCTGCACAAGCTGATGGACAAGGAACCGGAGGAGCGCGCCCGCTTCATGATCCCGATTTCCGATACGCGCCATGACGAAGCCTGGGCGAAGGAAAACCCGGAAACATACGAACAGCTCGTCGCGATGGCCGCCGCCGATCCTTATGCACATGAGGAAGGCCACGAGATGGGCCGCCGCCGCCAGCTCGAAGCACGCGCCCTCCACGACACATGGTCGCGCCTCGATCAGATACGCTGCCCGACACTCATCTGCGGCGGCAAGTATGACGGCATTGCCCTTCCCGAAACGCAGGAACGCATGGCGTCGCGCATTCGCGGCGCGGAGCTTCGCTTCTTCGAGGGCGGCCATCTCTTCATGCTTCAGGACCGCACGGCGCTGCCCGCCATGATCTCGTTCCTGAAGGGCGAAGAGCCCGTCTGAGCCGACGCCGATTCGATCCGAAACGGCACAATCCGCCAAGGGACCGTTAATCCGTACCGCCTAACCTGCACGCGAAGTTCAGTTTTGCGTGCAGGTATCCATGTCCGTATCGAGCATCGCGACCGCCGCCGTCGCAAACCAGCAGAACCAGATTGCCCAGGCCATGCAGACCGCCATGTTGAAGGCGGGCCATGAGCAGGAAACGGCCATCGTCGACATGCTCGCCGAGGCGGCGCAGACATCGGCCAAGGCAAGCCCGCCCACGGGTCTCGGCACCCGCCTCGACATAAGCGTCTAGCGGACGGCGAAGGATGGGAAGCATTCTTCGCTTCATACGTCCTGCACGGCGCCCCGCACGGCGGTTCGTTCATCGTATGCCGCGCCTGTTTTTCTCTCCGCGCATACGCCGCATGGCCTTCCGCTATGCGGGCTTTGCGGCTCTGCTCGCAATGATACCCTTCCTCCTCGATCTCGACCATCAGGCGCCGCCTGGAACGCCGCTTGGAACGATGTCCGGCAGCGCCTCGCCCGCCGGCTCCCCGTCTCTGCGCGATCGCATCTCGGTCTATGACGGCGACACGATCCGCCTTGGCAGAGAACGCATTCGCATTGTCGGGCTCGATACGCCGGAATATGGACGGAACGCCCGCTGCCGCGAGGAAGCCCTCGCCGCCGAGCGGGCAAAACGGGAGTTGCAGCGCCTGCTCGCGTCGGGAACCGTCGCGCTTCATCGTCAGGGTACGGACCGCTATGACCGCACACTCGCGCGTGTCACGGTCGATGGCCGGGACGTCGCCCCCGCACTGATCGAAAAGGGCCTTGCCCGCCCCTATTATGGCGGCCGTCGCGCGGGCTGGTGCGGCTGACCTAGGCCTGACATTCCATCGGAGAAATAGTCTTCATTCACGAGGCTTTTCGGTTCGCCCCTTTTTCGTGCTGCGTGGGAAAAAGGACTGTTTTTCCGTAGGCAAATCATCGCGCAAAGAGCTTCGGCCCTTGCCGTCCCGCGACCTCTCCCCCAAAGTATAATGATAAACATTAGAGGCTTCCCGAAGGGTGGCCCGGGGAGATATGTCATGGGCCGCAAGATCCTCTTCATCACCACCGACCAGATGCGCTTCGATGCCATCGGCGCGAACGGGCAGAAGCACGCAAAGACGCCCGCCATCGACGCGCTGGCCAGCGCGGGCATCAACTACACCCGCGCGCATAACCAGAACGTCGTCTGCATGCCCGCGCGCTCGACCATGATCACCGGACAATATGTTTCCACGCATGGTGTCTGGATGAACGGTGTGCCGTTGCCCGAAAATGCGCCCTCCGTCGCGCAATATCTGCACGACAAGGCGGACTACAAGACCGCACTTATCGGCAAGGCGCACTTCGAACCCTTCGTCGATCCGAAGCAGCAATTCTACGAAACCCAGATGTCGCGCAAGGACGAACACGGACCGCATCGCGGCTTCGACTACATGGAACTCGCCACCCATTCGCCGCTGATCCTTCATTACGCCGAATGGATGAAAAAGAACCACCCGCAGGAACTCGCCGGCTTCTACCGTAACCTCAACGAGAAGTTTCAGGTAAACGCGGCGGGCGGTGGCGACACCGGCGCCTGTCAGGTTCATTTCAATCCCGTTGCACGCGAGCATTATCACACCGACTGGGTGGCCGACCGCACCATCGACTGGCTCGGCTCCGTCGGCGCGGATGACGACTGGTTCTGCTGGATGAGTTTCCCCGATCCGCACCACCCCTGGGATCCTCCGCGCTCGGAGCTTCATCGCCACCCCTGGCGCGACACGCCCCTGCCAGCGTTCTATCCCGGCTCGAAGGAAAAGATCGAGAAGCTGCTGGCAGACAAGCCGCGCCACTGGATGGAGTGGTACACGGGCGAGCGTGTGACGAATTTCGAGGCCCCGCCCGATTTCCGCGCCTGCGACATGACCGCCGACCAGGTGCAGGAAATCAACGCCTTCACCCATGTCGAGAACGAGCTGATCGACGAAGCGGTGGCGAAGGTCATGGCCTATATCGAGAAGCGCGGCTGGGGCGACGATGTCGACATCGTCTTCACCACCGATCACGGCGAATTCCAGGGTGAGTTCGGCCTCCTCTTCAAGGGCCCTTATCACGTCGACGCGCTGATGCGCCTGCCGATGATCTGGCGGCCCGCGAAATCGGCCGGGATCGCGCCCGCCTCCGTCGCAAGGCCGGTCGGTCAGGTCGATCTCGCGCCGACCTTCTGCGAGATCGCCGGGTTACCCGTGCCGGAATGGATGCAAGGCAAACCGATGCCCAGGACGGATGCGGAAGCGGACAAACAGGGCCGCGAGCGCGTCTTCACCGAATGGGATTGCCAGCATGTGGATGGCACCACGGTAGGCCTGCGCACCATCTATCGCGACGGCTACACCATCACGGCCTATCTGCCGGGCACGATCTATGATGGCAGCGAGGGCGAACTCTACGACCACAAGGAAGACCCCGGCCAGCTCCGCAATCTCTGGAACGACCCGGCCTGTGCGTCGCTGAAGTCAGACCTCCTCGCTGACCTGAGGGATGCCGAGCCGCCCGCCCGCGAACCGCGCCTCGAATGCGTCGCCCCGGTCTGAGGCGCAGCACTGCTCAGATTTGAACGGTGCCTCCCCCTCGCGGCGAGGCCGTTCCGCATGGCGCATCGGGTGGGGGGCATGTAAAACAGAGCATCCCCCGTTAGAGACGAGCAGCCCTGCCCATGACCATCACCTCCCCCACCCCCTCCATGATCGCGAATAAAGACGGCGCGATCGGCTGGATGATCTTCAACAATCCCGAGCGGCTGAACGCCGTAAGCCTCGAGATGTGGCAGGCCGTGCCGGAAATCCTCGCCGCCTTCGAGAAGGACGACGATATCCGCGTCATCGTGCTGACCGGCGCGGGCGAGCGCGCCTTCGTCGCAGGCGCGGACATTTCGCAATTCGGCGAAAGCCGCTCCAGCCCGGAAGGCATCCTCGCCTACGAAACCGCGACCGAAGTGGCCTTCGAGGGCATCGCCAATGCGTCGAAGCCCACCATCGCCATGATCGACGGCTATTGCATCGGCGGCGGCCTCGGCATCGCGCTCTCCTGCGACATGCGCATTGCCGCCGAGGGATCGACCTTCGGCATCCCCGCCGCAAAGCTCGGCCTCGCCTATGGCGCAGGCGGTACCGGCCGCCTCGTCCATGTCGTCGGCCCCTCCTTCGCGAAGGAGATCTTTTTCACCGCGCGCCGCTTCACCCATGATGAAGCCCTCGCAATGGGCCTCGTCAATCGCGTGACGACAAAGGAAGCGCTTGAAAATTTCGTGCGCGACTATTGTTCGCTCATTGCAGAGAACGCACCTTTGACCGTCGGCACCGCCAAGCAGGTGGTGGACGAGTTCACGAAAGCCCCCGGCAATTTCGACACCGATAAATGCGAGGCGCTGATCGCCCGCTGCTTCGCCAGCGACGACTACAAGGAAGGCCGCGCCGCCTTCATGGAAAAAAGAAAGCCTGTCTTCAAGGGGAAGTAAACCGGGCAGACAAAAAAACCGAAACAGGGAGAAACACCATGGGACGTCTCGACGGAAAGGTCGCCATCATCACCGGCGGCACAAGCGGTATCGGCCGCGGCACGGTGGATCTGTTTCTCAAGGAAGGCGCGAAAGTCGTCGCCGCCGACCTTCAGGACCACAAGGGCGAGGCGATGGAGCGCGAGCTGGGCGCGAATTTCTCCTATTGCCGCACCAATGTCGCGCATGAAGACGAAGTAAAAAACCTCGTCGATCACACGGTGAAGAAATTCAGCCGCCTCGATGTCCTCTTCAACAATGCAGGTTATGGCGGCGTTGGCGGCGAACTCGCCGAAATCGACATGGCGGGCTTCGACGAAACCGTCGGCGTCCTGCTGAAGGGCGTCGTGCTCGGCTACAAATATGCCGTGCCCCACATGAAGGCGCAGCAGTCCGGCTCGATCATCTCGACGGCTTCCGTCGCCGGCCTTCAGGCGGGTTATGGCCCGCTCATCTACTCCGCCTGCAAGGCGGCGGTGCATCACTTTTCGCGCTGCGCGGCAATGGAGCTTGCCCCGCATCACGTGCGCTCGAATGCGATCTGCCCGGGCGGCATCGCCACCTCCATCTTCGGCAACGGATTGGGCCTTGGCACACAGGTGGCCGACCAGTTCGCCGAAGTGATGAAGCAGCATCTCGCCAAGATCCAGCCGACGCCGCGCGCCGGCTTGCCCGAAGACATCGCCAATACGGCACTCTTTCTTGCCAGCGACGAGTCGAGCTTCGTCAATGGCCAGACCATCGCCGTCGATGGCGCACTCACAGCCGGGCCGATGAATACGCTTGGCCAGCGCATCGATTTCGAGAAGGTGATCACGGAGTTCCTGTCGAGCCTCCCGGAAGACGCGAAGAACCCGGCCTGATCCACCAGCCTGAACCGGAAACGGCGACGGGTTTTTCCGTCGCCGTTTTCTCTAGTCCGTCTCTATCGTCACCTTGTCGGGGTAGAAGGCCATGTATTGCTGGATATCGGCCACCTCGACAAACGGGTCTTCATAGGACCAGGCGATGGTGGGGATCTCTTCTTCCCCGCGCTTGAGATCCCAGTAATGGGCCTCGCCCTTGAAGGGACACCAGCTCAAATTCTCGTTGGGCTTCAGCCGCTCCATGCGCACATCCTTGCGCGGAATGTAAAAGACAGGCGCACGGTCGGCCTCGAAAAGCTCCAGCGCGTCCCGCGTCTCGGCGATAAGTTCGCCATCCGCCATCACGCGCACATGCCGCCCGGCGGGCATCACCCGCAACAGATAGTCCGGGTGGCTCTCATAGCCTGATTTGTGCTCCTTGCCGGAAACCAGCGTTCCCATGGCAGCCCTCCTTTTCATCATTCCGTCTCTATATGAGATGGGTCTCCCGAAAGGATTTGGCAACCTCCCGGCTCTAGCGTACCGGGTGGAGACATCTGTCCCGGAAGCATGAAAATGGCCAAGCCATCCGAAAAACCGCCTGAAAGCCTCGCCGAACAAGAACGGCGCCAGTTCCGCCGCATCGCGACGCGGATCGAGGGCCGCATTGTCTTTGCGGGCGTGGATGCAGAATGTCTCGTGCATGAAATGTCGGCATCGGGCGCCATTGTCGAGGTCCTGCCGCTGCCTGCCCTCGGCGCGGATGTCGCGCTCGACGTACCCGAAGTGGGTTTCGCACGTGGTATCGCACGGCGCTACCCGGCAGACCATCTCGTCTCCATCGAACTCGCAACGCCGCCCGCGCGCCGCGACCGGCTGACGGACAAGCTGATCCTCGCCGCCTTCCGCAATCCGCCCGAGCCCTCTCCCGCTGACGAATAGTCGGAGCCTTCTGCGGCGAAGGCTCCGACCACATCACCGGCGAAACTCTCATCACCGATGCCGGCATGCATCTCGGCTTTGCACCGCTCGCCGCACGGTAAAACCTGTCACGCCGGCAACAAATGCCGGAGTGACACTCTTGTTTTCCTGAAACGCAGAAATCCTAACCAGCCAAAAACGCCAGCACCGCCTCTTTATAAGCGCGGTCGCCCACCGTCTTCATGTGGTCGCGCTTCGGCACGGTGACGGCTTTCCCTTTCGGCATCCGTTCGGCCAACGGCCCGGGCGCTCCGGCCTGCACGTCCGTCTCGCCCGCGACAACGAGCACCGGCCGCTTGATGCCGCCGAGCCCTTCCACGGGAAAAGGCGCCCGCACTGCTTCGAAGCAGGCGGCGAGCGCCTCTCTGTCTTGGCCGTTCTGGTCGGCGAAGGTACGGAAAAGAAGCGCGCCCTTGTTCTCGATGCTCGAAGGGTCGTCCGTCAGCAGCGCCTCGATCACGGGTCCGGGATCGCGCCCAGAATCATCAAAAGAGCGGTCGAGCAGCTTCGCGCCGACGCCCGCCGCCACGATCTTGTCGAAGCGTTCGGGCCTTTCCATTGCCGCGACGAGAGACACCATCGCCCCCATCGAATAGCCCATCAGGTCCGCGCCCGGTTCACCCAGATGATCGAGCAGCGCAATGAGATCCATCGCCATCGTCGAAAGCGTATAAGCCTGCTTGTCGTGCGGCTTGCCGCTTTGCCCATGCCCGCGCATATCCGGCATGATGACGCGATATCCCGCTTGCGTGAGTGCTTTCACCCAGCCCGTCGCGATCCAGTTCACCTCATGCGTGGAGGCGAAGCCATGCGCAAGCATCACCGGGCTCCCCTCGCCCTCCACCGCATAGCCGATCTCTACACCGTCATCCGCCTCGAAGAAATCCATCCCGTATCCCTTTATACCTGCCTCGCATCGGGGCGGGGGCCACACCGCGCAATTGGTAAAAACGTCCCCCACAGTCTAGTCTCAGGAAAACAGCGGGAGAACAAGATGAGCGACGCCGCCACCCTGAAGCGTGAAGTCTGCGACGCAATCGACGCCATGTCGGCGAGCCTGCTCGGCGTCAGCCATGCGATCCACGCAAAGCCCGAACTCGCCTTCCACGAGCATGAAGCGGCGCGCATTCTCACCTCCGCGCTCGATGCGGCAAACCTTCCCGTCACGCGCGGCGCCTTTGGCCTCCCGACCGCTTATGCGACCGAATTCGGCGAAAGCGGCCCCGAAGTCGCGATCCTGTCGGAATATGATGCGCTCCCCGGCATCGGCCACGCCTGCGGCCACAACATCATCGCCACCACCGGCCTTGGCGCCTCGCTCGCGCTCGCAAAGCTGGGAGCAAAGCTTCCCGGCCGTGTTCGCTATCTCGGCACACCGGCAGAGGAAATGGGCGGCGGCAAGGAACTGATGGCCCAGGAAGGCGCCTTCGATGGCGTCGATGCCGCCATGATGGTTCATCCGGCGGGCGTCAACCTTCTTACCATGCCCTGTATCTGCATCTCGGAAGTGTCCGTTACCTATCACGGCCGCTCGGCCCATGCCTCCGCCATGCCGCATGCGGGCTTGAACGCGCTCGACGCTCTCATCACCGCCTATCAGGCCATCGCGCAACTCCGCCAGCACATCCGGCCGACCGAGCGTATCCACGGCATCATCAAGAAGGGCGGCTCCGCGCCCAACATCGTACCCGACGAAACCACCGGCCTCTTCTATGTGCGCGCCGCAAATGCCGAAGACCTCGCACCGCTGAAAAAACGTGTACAGGCCTGCTTCGAGGCAGGCGCTCTCGCAAGCGGTTGCACGGCGGACATCAAATGGGCGAAGGCCGATTATCTCGACCTGAAGACGAACATGCCGATTGCGAATGCCTATGAGGCGAATGCCCGTTCGCTCGGCCGCGACTTCTTCCCGCTGTCAAAAATGCCTGCGGGCTCTTCCGGCAGCACCGACATGGGCAATGTCAGCCACCGTGTCCCCTCGATCCATCCGATGATCGCATCGGCCCCGCCCCATGTCGTGATCCACAACCCGGAATTCGCGAAATGGGCCGCTTCCGATCTCGGCGACAAGGCCTGCATTGACGGTGCGAAGTCACTTGCCATGACGGCCATCGACTACATGACGGACGAGGGAATGCGCGAGCAGGCAAAGGCCGATTTCGCGGCCACCGCCGAGGGCTCTGCGCGCTCCGTCGCCGCCGCCTACGACCCCTCGGGCTCGACCGATATCGGCGGCTGCGGCTGCATGTAAGACCAGCCAGAACACCTCACGGCAGATTCGGCGGCCGCTCCGTCAGCTCCGCTTCCTCCACAAAGCGTTCCTTGAGCTTGCGCCGCAATTCCTCTTGCTCCTCGATGCCGATGGGGAACTTCCACATGATCGCGGCAACCAGCACATTGCAGATCACAGGCGTCGCCACGAAGACAATGGAAAGGCCGGTCAGCGTTGAGGCCGTGTTCGCGCCCTGCTCCGGCACGAAGCCGATCAGCGCCAGCGTCCAGAACACGACGCCGACAGCGACGGCCCCGCCGAGTTTTTGCGTCAGTGTGAGCAGCGAATAGAAAAGCCCGGTCCGCCGCTGCCCGGTTTCCAGTTCGTCGATATCCGCCACGTCTGCCATCATCGAGCGATAGAGCGTCGTGGTCGCGCCAATATTGACCCCGAGGAACAAGAGCACGAACGATGCGACGATGTAATTTCCCTCCGGAATCAGGAAGATGATCGGCGGAAAGGCGCTATTGAACAGAGCGGCCACGACCACGGTGCGATGTTTGCCGAGCCGGTAGCTGAGCTTCAGCACCACCGGAATGAAGATGATGCCGCCGAAGAAATAGAGAAGCAGCAGGAAGCTGGCGACCGAGCCAATCCCCCACACATAAGTCGCCTCGTAGATATACATAGAGGCGAGCGCCGCACCTGCAAAGCCGCTCAGGAAATCCGCCGCCAGCAGACGGCGCAGCGGCAGGTTGCGCAAGATCGTCTTGATCGCCGCCATCATGTCTATGGGCGGCTGGGGCGCGGACTTCCGCTCCGGCACGAAGAAGACGTTGATCGCCACCGCAATTGGCAGCGTAATCACGATGAACCAGCCAATGGAGGCGACGCGCGCCGCTTCCATGTTCTCCGGGCCCATCTGTTCGATGATCGCGGGAATGAGCAGCACCAGCGGCACACCGATAAGCTGGAATGCTTCGCGGTAGCCTTGGATGCGCGAGCGCTCATTATAGTCGTCTGAAAGCTCCGCCGCCCACGCCATGTGCGAGATGGTGAGCATCGTCCAACCGATATAGAGGAAGAACATCCAGCCAAAGAGATAGAAGCCGGAAACCGGCGCCGTCGGTAGGAACGCCATATAGGCGCAGACAACGAGCAACGGCACCGACAGGACGATCCAGTGCCGCCGCCTGCCCCAGCGCGAGGTGTAGCGATCCGACAGAACGCCCATCAGCGGGTCGGTAACCACGTCCCAGAACCGCAGCAGCATGAAAATCGTGCCCACCGCCGCGAGCCCCAGCCCCATCGGCCCTGCATAGAATTGCGGCAGATAGACGCCGATGGGAAGCCCCAGGGCGGCAATGGGAATGGCCGGACCCGAAAAGGCGGCAAGCCGCCAGGGCGACAGTTTTTTATCGAACATATTTTTCTTCAAAGCCCCTAAGGAAAATTCAGACCCAGCCGGTCAGGAAGTCCATCACCGCACCCTTGAACATCGGATTGGGCAACGCAAACATATGATCCGTACCGGGAATGACTTCCGCTCGCCCCTGCGGCATCAGCGCCGCCAGCGCCTGCGGATCGCCAGCGAGATCGTCCCGCGCCCCCGCGATCACCAGCACCTCGTTATTGATCCCGGCCACCGCCTCGCGCACGCCACCGCGCCGGGGTTCACGCGCACAGGCCGCAATCGCCTTGAGATCCTGCCCGAGTTTTTCCGCATAAAGCCGGAAAGCGCGCGCCGAGCGATCCTCAACACTGGACGGATCATCCGCCTCCAGCGCCTCGGCAATCGGATTGCCCGGCTTGCCGGGTTCGAGCGCGCGGCTGCCCATGCCCGCCAGCACCACCTTGCCGAAACGCTCCCCATGCTGCGCGGCCAGCCGCATGGCAATCCCCGCGCCCATCGAAAAGCCCATCAGATCGGCCTTCTCTATACCGAGATGATCGAGCAGCGCAATGGCGTCTCCCGTCATCTTCTTGATGGCGTAGTCGCCCGGCTCGTAGAGCTTCTCGCTCTTCCCGTGCCCGCGCAGATCGAAGCGCACCACCTTGAAGCGCGCACGGGTCAGCGCCTGAACCCAGCCCGTGCGTACCCAGTTGTCTTCCGAGGTTGCCGAAAAACCGTGAATGAGGAGAATCGGTTGCCCTTCCCCCTCGACTTCATAGGCGATGGAAACGCCACCTGACGAAAATACCGGCATTCAGTCCGCCCCCATGCCGGAGGATTGCGCATAGAAGGGCGGCAGATGAACGACAAGCGGAAGCCCCATGGCCGAGATGGGTGCCGCAGGCAGCGCAAAGGCAAAAAGTGTCCTGCGCGAAAGCGGCGCAGTGCCTTTCTCCGTGCCATGCGTATGGGTCGGGCCCGTGCCGGCCACGTGCGTCATAGGAGGTCCTCTTCCCGGGGTCATGCCGCTGGGCTCTTGGCGGCCCGTTCCTGACATTTAATCATTTAGCGCGAGTATGGCCGATGGCCAGAGCACGATCAAGTGCTTCCGGGTGACCATTTCTCACTTTCTTGAAAGCTCTCACGCGGCAACCGCCATTATCCGTCGCTCAATGGTGAGAATTGCGAACGGCCGCATCGGCGAGATACCCCTACACGCAGAAACGCCCCGGTTTTGCCGGGGCGCCGGGAAACGCAGAATCGGATCTGCTTTCCCTCTTGTTCGGATTATCGCTCTTCCACGACTCAGCGCGCTGCTGGCCCGCCTGCGCGCTGGCGCTCCTCCCAGTCGGGCGCGTGATAAACCGGTGCAGTCGAGGGCGGCAGCGGCGGGCGGCCGAGAATATGGTCCGCCGCCTTCTCGCCGATCATGATCGTCGGCGCATTGATATTGCCGTCGGTCAGCGTCGGCATGATCGAGGAATCGACCACGCGCAGGCTCTCGATCCCGCGCACCCGGCATTCCGGGTCCACAACCGCCATGTCGTCGGTCCCCATGCGGCAGGTGCCGGCCGGGTGATAGGCCGTCTCGGCCGTCTCCGCCACCCACGCATCTATGTCCGCATCGCTCTGCACATCGGGGCCCGGTGAGATTTCGCCATCCCGGTAAGGGTCGAAGGCCGGTTGCGCAAATATTTCGCGCGTCAGGCGCACACCGTCACGATAGGCCTGCTTGTCTTCTTCCTCGCTCAGATAATTGAAGATGAGCACCGGCGGCGCGTCGGGATCGGCTG
The DNA here is from genome assembly GCA_002694985.1 of Parvibaculum sp. Lineage (GTDB taxonomy): Bacteria > Pseudomonadota > Alphaproteobacteria > Parvibaculales > Parvibaculaceae > Parvibaculum. Next base: position 110,503 of record NZNS01000006.1, read on the forward strand.
ATCTCAGCCGCACCTCGCCACGGCTCTTGGGCTTGTTCGCGCCCAGATGCACCTGATAACCATGCCCCTTCACCGCGCTCGATCCGTCATAGGCAAGGGCGCCTGCGAGAAAATGATACTGGATGTCGGGAAATTTCAGCCCCGCCCGGCTGCGGATATAGCCATTCGATTCGAACTGGTTGGAGATCCCCAGCCCGCTCTTGAAAAAGAACCATTGCGCGCCGATCAGCAGCTTGGAAATCGGCCCCAGCGTCCCGTTCAGGGTGATCGGCTGCTTGCAGGCCTGCTGTACCCAGACCTCCAGATGGTCCTGAAGGTTCTGCCCGACGCCCGGCAGATCGTGCACCACATCGATCCCCAGCGATTTGAGATGCGCCGCCGGGCCGATGCCCGAGAGCATCAGCAGTTTGGGCGAATTGAACGAGCTCGCCGAAAGGATAACCTCGCGCCGCGCCTTGACGCGGTGGAGTTTGCCGCGCCTGCGATATTCCACGCCCACCGCGCGTTTGCCTTCCATGAGAATGCGCGTGGTCGTCGCATGGAGGACGACCTCAAGATTATCCCGTTCCATCGCGGGCTTGAGATAGGCAACCGCGGTCGAACAGCGGATGCCGTCGCGCACCGTCATGTCCATGCGGCCGAAGCCTTCCTGACGGTAGCCGTTATAGTCTTCCGTCATGCCGTAACCCGCCTGCTCGCCCGCCGCGATGAAGGCGCGGTAAAGCGGGTTTTTCATATTGTTGCCATTGGTAATCGACACAGGGCCGTTCACGCCGCGATAGGCATCCTCGCCATAGAGACAGTCTTCCGAACGCCGAAAATACGGCAGCACATTTGCATAGTCCCATCCCGTGGCGCCCAGCTCCGCCCATTCCGCGTAGTCGCCCGCACTGCCCCGCACATAGGCAAGCCCGTTGATCGAGGACGAACCGCCAATCACCTTGCCACGCGCCTGATGAATGCGCCGTCCGTTCAGGCCGGGTTCGGGTTCGGCATAGAGGCCCCAATCGTATTTTTTCATGCCGAGCGGAATGGAAAAGGCCGTCGGCATCTTGATGAAGACCGAATTGTCCTTGCCACCCGTTTCCAGCACGACAACCTTGTTCTTGCCATCGGCGCTCAACCGGTCGGCCAGCACGCACCCCGCCGATCCTGCGCCGACGATGACGTAATCGGCTTCGTAATCGAACTTCGGGTCAGTCATTTCTTGGCCTCCTGAATTTGCGTCCTGCGGCGATGACACATCACTTGCCCGATGGGTTTGAATTGCTGGCATCGGGCATCGAAACCGCGCTGCCAAACGCTTCGCGCTGCGTATGCAGGAAATGCATATGACGTTCGAACTGATCGAGAATATCGTCGATCATCTGCTCCTTGGTGTAGCCCATCAGGTCGTACTCCAGGCTGCCCTCGGAAAGATAGGGCTCCACGCGGTAATAGTCGGACGCCGTTTGTTGCGGACGCATGACGAAGGACGGCATGGTGCAGCGTACCGGCCAGACCTGATAGACGAAGTTCTGCGCCTCGCCCATATCCACGCTGATTTCCATATGCTCGTCATCCTCCGTGACGGTGGCGGGAAATCCGTTCTTCGCAAGCGTCTCCTTGATCTCCAGCATGGCGGGCTTCACCTCCTCCGCCATGAAGCGATGAACCTGCTTCAACGAAGGAAAACTCGTTGCCCGCGCGATACGTTGCCGCCAGCTTGGCGCTGCATGGGGAGCCCCGCCGAGCCTGCCCGACAGATAGCCCGAAAGGCTGGCGCGACGGCTGTCTTCCTTGAGCCCCTCCACCCGCAATGCCTTGTAGAGGCCGCCCATCATGAGCAGCAGCACAATGGAGAAAGGCAGCCCCATGATGACCACAGTGCTCTGCAATGCGCTCAATCCGCCCGCAATAAGCAATGCCAGCGTCAAAATGCCGATGATCCCGGCCCAGAGAATACGCATCCAGACAGGCGCATCGCTGTTCACGTCCTTGAGCGTCGAGGTGAAGTTCGACAGAACGAGAGAGCCGGAATCGCCCGACGTGATGAAGAAGACAATGCCCAGAATGGTGACGACGATGGTGGTAATGACCGCAAACGGCATGTTCTGAAGGAACAGATAGATCGCCGAACCCGGATTGTTCATCGCCTGTTCGCCAAATGCCTGCTGCCCCGCCATCACCATCTCTATGGCGCTGTTACCCATGATCGACATCCACGCCATCATGAAGACAAGCGGCAGCGTCAATGTACCGAGGACAAACTGACGGATCGTCCGCCCCCTCGAAATACGGGCGAGAAAAAGACCCACAAACGGTCCCCATGCAATCCACCAGGCCCAGAAAAACACGGTCCAGCCGTTCAGCCAGTCCGTTGGCGGATCGAATGCATAGGTGTTGAACGACATGGAAACGAAGTCGGATACGTAGTCGCCGACATTCATCACGAAAGCATTCAGCAGGAAAGTCGTCTCACCCGCAAAGAGCACGAAAATCAGCAGGACGAGCGCGAGCGCCATGTTGAACTCGGACAGGCGCCGGATGCCACGCTCCACGCCGGTCGCCGCCGACAGCGCGGCAAAGATGATGATGGCTACCACGAGTCCTGCCTGCGTCCAGGTGCTCTGCGGAATGCCGAAGACATGATCGAGCCCGTAATTGAGCTGTATGATGCCGATGCCGAGGCTCGTCGCAATGCCGAACACGGTGCCCAGCACGGCGGCAATGTCGACGCTGTGTCCGATGGGGCCATAGATACGCCGCCCGAAAATGGGAAACAGTGCGGAGCGGATGGTCAGCGGAAGCCCGTGCCGGTAGCTGAAAAAGGCAAGCGCCATACCAACCAGCGTATAGACCCCCCAACCCGAGATGCCCCAATGCAGGAAAGTCAGCTGCATCGCATGACGCGCCGCCTCTACGGTGCTGCCCTCGCCTACCGGCGGCGCAAGGAACTGGGTAACGGGCTCCGACACGCAGAAAAACAGAAGGTCGATGCCGATGCCGGCGGCAAACAGCATCGCGGCCCATGTAATGACATTGAACTCCGGTTTTGCATGGTCCGGTCCGAGCCGCAAATTCCCGAAGCGTGAAAAGGCAACGGCGATCACGAAAACCAGGTAGAGAACGACAGCGACGAAGTAGAACCACCCGAGCGAATTCGATATCCACGCGAGCGTTGTATTGATGACGAGGTTCGCCGAGTCGATGAAGAACATCGTCCACAATGCAAAGCCGGCAATACCGATCGCGGAGATGTAGAAGACGACGGGATTGATCCGGTCGCCACTTGTCTGCTCGCGGTCCGGTTCCGTGGATTCACTCATTGATTTTCTCTCCTGTGCGCGAGCGGATGAAGTTTCGGTGACTGCCGGCTGTTAGAAGGTGAGAGCAACGCTGCCCACCAGCGCTCCGACATTGTCATCGCTCGCCAGCGCGGATGTAACGTCTGCGGCATCGTGCCAGCGCACATCGAAAGTCACGTCGTTCCAGACCTTGGAGACACCCACGTCGTAATAGGTGTAGTCCTGATCGCCGATACCGCCCGCTTCGTCGAACGTCTGCCGTCCGATACGGCCGGATAGCGCGAAGTTTTCGGGCAGATCGAATGTCACGACGGTCTCGACGGCGATAGCGGATGTGCCGTCGAAGAAATCTTCCCCGAAGTAATTATCCGCGTACCACACGCTGCCGCCGATGCTCGCTCCGTCGAACGCATAGGTCAGGATTCCGTAGATCTCCCAATAGTCGTAATCAAAATCCGAACCCGGATAGGAATAGTACCAGAAGCCGACATCGTAGGTGAGGCGCGTGTCGCCGATGGCTTGCGAGAAACCGATGAACGGATCGAACTCCATGGAATTTCCGGGCCCGCCCGCATCGGTATTGGAAGACCATACACCGGCATAGAAGCCGCTATTATGCGCCCAGGTGACATCGCCTTGTATCTGAGGTCCGTCATCGGTCTGCGAAATGCCGCGAAACATGTAGTTCGTGGCGAAACGGAGATTTCCGCTGAAGGAGCCGCCCGCGAAATCGTAGTCTTCGCTACCGGCGGATTCTTCAGTCTGTTCCTGCGCGGCGGCGCCGTTGATTGGCCCCGTGCCGATCGCCATCAATACCGCCAAGGCCAGCCAGCCCCGATTTTCCATGCCTTAGCTCCTCAAAACTGTCCTTGGGCAGAATGTCTTGAATATGGGAACGCCTTGATTGCCAGCAGGTTCCACGGAAATGCCACAATTCGGATGGGCCTTATCCCCATTTGAGACACGCTCCACCCTCGCTGCGCCCCTTCGCGCGCGCAACAGAGCGGGGATATATTTCGCAGCACGAGACATGAAACGGACGTCCCGTGTGTGATCCCGCCTCATCGGTTCGGCATCGATAATTTCTGTATACTGATCTTGTCCTCACCCGGGCATTGCGCTCCGGCCCGGGAATTATGACAGCGGGAAACCGGGCTTATCCCCGGCGAAACGGGTCGGTTTACACTTGCCGCTTCTCAACATGACGGGAAAAAGCCGATGCCATTTCCCTCTAAAACCCGGCCGGGGATATTTGCAGCCTCGCCCGGGACAGGAAAAGGAGCCTTATCCTCGCCCTCGGGGACACGGAAAACGAATTTGTCCCCGCCTCAGGGGATAAGACTGGGGGATTTATCCCCGCCCTGGGGGACAAGGCCGGAGGATTTATTCCCGCCCCGAGTATAACGTCGTAATTTATGACAGTTTGATGACGTTTTGATGACGGTCAAAGGGGGGCAAATATAAAGCCGAGCAATTCCAGCCACTTGGGCACCCCCAATTTTGTAACGGTTCCGTTACGAGCTGCCGGCCCCGAAGCTCTTGCGAGAACGCCCGGCCCGCTCTAGTTTGCCCGCTAATCCCCGGTTTCCAAGGAGTGCATGGCATGGCGGGCGGCAAGATACCGAAATTCTGCAACGAGACAGGCGTCCGCGAAATCCGTATTGGCGTGCGCGAATTCGAATGTATCGGCGCAAAACCGCCCTTCGATCATCCGCATGTCTTCCTGGACATGGGTCGCGAGAACGAGATCATCTGCAGTTACTGCTCGACGCTCTACAAGTTCGACCCTGCCCTCAAGCCGGATGAGAGCCGCCCCGCCGACGCGCTCTATCACGAAGACCCGCTCGCCATCGCCGGCCACGGCTGAGCTGTCGGAGCAAAGGGTGGTGGCCCCTGCGGGACTCGAACCCGCACTCCCTTGCGGGAAGCGGATTTTAAGTCCGCTGCGTATACCAGTTTCGCCAAGGGGCCCCGACGCGTTAAGACGCATGAAGCGTTAAATAGCCTGCAAAACCAATCTGTTACAAAGAAAAACGGCGGCCCCGAGGGACCGCCGTTTTTTATTCCAAAGGCGCGTGGCCGATCAGCCTTCGAGGCCCTGCCATACCGGCCAGCAATTGTTACCGGCGGAAGCGGCGAGCGTCGCCTGGGCTTCCTTGGCGTTCGCGCCCTCAGCGGTCTGCTCGCTGTCCGCGCCGCCCGTGCACCACACGTAGAACTTGTGCGTACCAGCCTTCGACATCGCGTCGAAGCTCGAATCGAGGGCGGAAGCAGCGCTCGAGAGCATCATTGCAGCGCCCGCAGCCATACCCAGAATAGCGATGGTCTTCTTCATGTCGTTTTCTCCCTCCGGGTCACCGTGACCCTGATTTTGTTTTCAGGCCTTTTCAGGTCAAAGCCTGTTCCCCCGCCGCCGGCCCCTGCGCACATGCTCACCGGGAAAGGCCAGCAGACCTTCATGCGGGAAACTCTAGTCGGTTCGGTAAAAATTGTATCGCCCGTAAGCCCCGCGAAGGCTGAAACTTTTGTAATGTTGGGGGTAAATGTTGCAGATATGAGACAGAAATCCCTTGTTTTCCGGGCTCTTCAGACCTGCTCGCCGATTGTCGGCTCCACCCCGAATTCCCGCATGAGTGCCGCTACCTCGCTCTCCACAATATCGAGTTGTCTCGAATCGGTGGCCCGAATGACGATGCTCGTGCCAAAAATCTTGCCCTTGTAATAAGGATAACTGCCAACACTAACGTCTGGATGGCGGGCCTGAAGATCGCCCAGTTTCTCGGCAATGGTGCCCTCCCCAATCTGACCGGTCACGGTACGGCTCTGCATGGTCGCCCCGCCCTTCAGGCGGCCTGTCAGGCTGTCGAGCATGACCTGCATGACCATCGGCACACCCGCCATCACGAACACATTGCCGATCTGGAAGCCCGGCGCCTTGCTCAAGGGATTCTCGATCATGATGGCGCCTTCGGGCAGCCGCGCCATGCGCATCCGCGCCTTGGTGAACTCGCCGCCTGTCTCGTTGTAGTGATCGCCAAGGATTTTCACCGCTTCCGGGTGATAATCGATCCCGACGCCAAAGGCCTTGGCGATGGCATCCGCTGTGATGTCGTCATGCGTCGGCCCTATGCCGCCCGTGGTGAAAACATAATCGTAGCGGGCCCGCACCTCGTTCACCGTCGCGACGATCACCTCTTCTATATCGGGAATAACGCGCGCCTCGCGCACCTGCACGCCAATTCTGTTCAGATGGGTCGCGATATAGGCCAGGTTCGAATCCCGCGTGCGGCCAGACAGGATTTCGTCACCAATCATCAGCACACAAGCCGTGACCGTTTTCGCAGGTGAAGAAGGTGAGGCGCTCTGCGGCATGGGGCGGATCCTTGAATGTCATTTCACGGCAGGATAGCGCCGCCCTGCCCCCGCTTTCAAATAGAGGCTCCGGGCACTATGTTAGAGGCAACACCCTCACGAAGACCCTGCGAAAGAAGCCGATGAGCTATACTGATGCCCTCGAAGCCCCGGAACGCAACACCGGGCGGATCAAGATTCACGACGCCGAGGCCTTTGAAGGCATGCGCCGCGTCGGCCGCCTCGCGGCGGAAGCACTCGACATGCTTGTGGACGAGATAAAGCCCGGCATCACGACGGATCATATCGACCGCCTCGTCTTCGATTTTGGCATGGATCACGGCGCCTATCCCGCACCGCTCAATTACCGTGGTTTCCGCAAGGCCTGCTGCACCTCGATCAATCATGTCGTCTGCCACGGCATTCCCGGCGACCGCGTTCTGCGGGACGGCGACGCGGTGAATGTGGACGTGACCTATATTCTAGACGGCTGGCATGGCGACACGAACCGCATGTATTTCGCAGGCGAAGCGCCCCGCAAGGCACAGCGCCTCGTGGACGTCACCTATGAAAGCCTGATGCGCGCCATTGCGGTGGTGAAGCCCGGCGCTACGCTTGGCGACATCGGCCATGCAATTCAGGACTATGCCGAAAGCCAGCGCTGCTCGGTGGTGCGCGAGTTCTGCGGCCATGGGCTCGGCCGCGTCTTCCACGATACCCCGAACGTGCTCCACTATGGCCGCAAGGGCCAAGGCGCGACGCTGAAGGAAGGCATGTTCTTCACCATCGAGCCGATGATCAATCTCGGCAAGCCCGGCGTGAAAATCCTCTCTGATGGCTGGACGGCGGTGACGCGCGACCGCTCACTCTCCGCGCAGTTCGAACACTCGATCGGCGTAACGGCGGATGGCTGCGAAATCTTCACCAAGTCCCCGGCGGGCCGCGACTGCCCGCCTTACGCTTAAAGACGAGTGCGGAGCTCATGGGAGAGGGGAGCGAAACGAAACCGCATTATGCGGGGCACCGGGACCGTCTGCGCGAACGCTTCCTGAAGTCGCCCGACACCCTTCCCGACTACGAACTGCTGGAACTCATCCTCTTTCGCGCCATTCCCCAACGCGACGTCAAACCGCTCGCCAAGGAGCTGATCGCAAAGTTCGGCGGCTTCTCCGAAGTGCTGAATGCCGAGCCTGCACGCCTTCGCGAAGTTAAGGGCGTGAAGGACGCGACCATTACTGAACTCCGCATCGCACGCGAAGTGGGCCTTCGCATTGCGCAGGCAAAAGTGTTGAAGAAGGAAGTGATCGGCTCCTGGGATGCGCTGCTCGAATATTGCTCCGCCTCCATGGCGCATAACCCGACGGAACAGTTCCGCATTCTTTTTCTCGACCGCAAGAATGTGCTGATCGCCGACGAGGTGCAGCAAAAGGGAACGGTCGACCACACACCCGTCTATCCCCGTGAGGTCGTGAAGCGCGCGCTGGAGCTCAACGCCTCCGCCCTGATCCTTGTACACAACCACCCTTCAGGTGACCCCGCCCCCTCCAATGCGGACGTTGAAATGACACGCCAGATCGTCGACACGGCAAAGCCGCTCGGCATCGACGTGCATGACCACCTCGTCGTCGGCAAGGGACGGCATGCGAGCTTCCGCTCAATGGGCCTTCTATAATCTGCATACAGACTTGTTTTGAGAAAGGCGGGGATAAACACGACCCGCCGTCACGGTAATGTCATGAAACCGTCAAGAACGGCGCGCACTCCCCCAAACGGCACAGGAGCGGCGCCGATTGCAGGGTACGGCATTTGGCCGATGATAAGCCCGAACGGCGGAGTCATGAATTGGCGTGAGAAAATTTATCCCCGGCTTCCCGACCCGATCCGGACCGCACCCCAACGAGTAGAAATTTTTGAAACGGCCGGAGGACGATATGCCCGCCCCCGGGGATAATACGGCACGGCACTTTCGACGATCAGGTGTTTGCGGGTTTTCCCCGACTGCTCCGCGCCTTGTGCAGCCCGAGGGCTCGTTGCCTGCGTAGCTTTCTGAGACATTTGTTGAGGGGCACGCGAATGACATCCCCCCAAAGCCAGGCCCGAAATCGCTCGCCGAGCATCGGACCGCGCGATGCCATGCCTGTCACGCACTCATAGCCGAGCTGCCCCAGCAGCCAGGCGGCCTTGCTTTCGAACAGCTCAACCTGATGAGGGGTGAGGCGCTGCCGCCAGACTTCGGCTTGCCCCTTGTTGACCCGATTTCCAACTTGCCGATGCTGGTTCTTCGTATAGTAGGGAACATCCGCCCACGGATTTTCCAGCATGTCGTCCGAAAAGGAAATATTGGCCGCTGCGCAGAGACGCCGAAGCTCTACTTCCGGCTCGGCCAGTATGTCTTCATAGCGAACACGGTGGACCGCGCCCGGAAACGCGGCCTCCGCAGCCAGCCCGCGCGCCATGCGCGAAATCCAGAAATCGGCGGCAGAGAGTATCTCGTTCGGGCCCCAGTCCAGAGGAATGGCAGAGCAGGCCACTGCCCGCCCATCGCGGACGATATGCAAAATCCCCGCATCGGGAAATGTCTCGACTAGGAACCGCACCCAGCGGATATTTCCCGGTCGGTGATCGACCCAGACGCTCCAGTCGGGCTTGCCTTGCGCACACGCATAACAATCGACCGCATCGAAAACGACGGCCCTATAGACGCTCCACGGATCGTCCGGTCGCTCGACCGCAAGGGGGCGATCCCCCATCTCCACGTTCCAGAAACGAAAGCGCCAGTGGCCGGAGATGAAGTCGCGCATGGCATCGACGGTCGAAGGAACGGTTCCGGCCTGTATGGCCTTCGCTAGGGGTATGAGGAAATCCGTTTCGGGCGGGGCGATACATTCCGGCGATGCCCCCAACAAGGAGGCCAGCATCGTGGTGCCGCTGCGCGAACATCCGCCTGCCAGAAGATATTTCTTGCCAGTCGCCATATCGCCCCCATGCCGACCTCGGTATCGGCCATGTTCCGTAAGCACAGGGGAAGTACGCAGCAGGGAGCTAAATCAGGCGCAAATACCGCGCCTACCGCGCCTCATTTTGTGCCCTGGAATCTCCAGAAACACATGTCGGATTTCGCCCCTCTTCCCCCGAAGAAAGAAAAAAAGTCCGCCTGTAAACGCCAATGTTTGCCCTTCCCCCGAAAGGCCCCCATCTGGAATCACAACGCCAAGAGGATTACAAACGCCAGTATCGGCATTTCCCGCGCACCATGCAATGCCCCTCTCCACCCGCAAATGCCGCACCGGCACGATTTCAACGACGGCGGCCCGCAGGCAGGACAAAGCGATTATGGGACCCAGGCCGGCCGGTCGCGCGCGCCCAGCAACGTCACGCTTCGCCGATGGTGAGAAGCGACGGGTCGACCCGCGATCCCAGCATGATCGAAGAAATGCGGAAGACCCGCGAAGCGGACGCGGAGCGGTTTTCGGCTTTCGATACCGCCCGTGCTAGCCTGCGACTTCAAGCTTCAACCGGTCGAAGAACGACTTGCCGCTCATCACGTCCCAATATTCGGCGATTCGACCGTTCTCGATACGGAAACGATCCATCGCGACAATGGTGAACGCCAAGAACCGCGAATGCACCCGCTGCTCGACATGGATAACAACCATGTCGCCTTCAGCGACTACATTCAGAATCTCGACGTCGATCGTGAAGCGGTTATGGATGCCGGCAAAATAAGTTTTGAATCCGTCGCGGCCCGTCGGCACGTTCGGGTTGTGCTGAATGTAATCCGGCGCGAGAAGCCTGTCGGCAAGGGCGATATCGCCGCCGCCGATGACCGTCTCATATAGCTCGACAACGAGCGCCTTGTTGGCGTCGGTAATCATAAACACGTCAGCCCGCAAAGACCGGCGCATATTTGTTGCCCCACCCCCGCGCGAGTTCGAGTTCGAAGGCAAGCTCATAGAGCACCTTCTCGCCGCCAAGTGGCGCGGCGAATTGCGAGCCGATAGGAAGCCCTGCCTCGTTCCACGAGAGCGGCACCGACATGGCTGGTGTACCGACGACATTATGGAGCGGCGTGTAGCTCACATATTCGACGGTGCGCTCGTAAAGCGTGTCGAAGGGAACGGTCGGCGCCTGCTGGCCAAGTTTCGGCGGCGCGGAGGTGAGCACCGGCGTGAGCCAGACATCGTAATCCGCCATGAAAGCATTGGTCTTTGCCGTCGCTTCCGCGAAATGTTTCAGCGAGACTTCAAGCGCATCCGCAGGCTTCGCATCGAAATATCTTGCCAGACCGACAGTCCAGGGTTCGAGCACCTCTTCCGGGTCAAGACCGTTCTCCTTCGCGAGCGCGACGAGCTGCGAGGGGCCGGAGGCCCACACGGTAAGGAAGGCATCGCTGAAGGCGCCGCCATCGACCGGGTTTTTCACCGGCACGATTTCATGGCCGAGATCGGCGCAGAGTTTCGCCACATCCTCAATGGCCGCCTTCACATCGCCATCCGGCTCCCTGCCGTAATAGTTCTCGGTATGGAAGGCGATCTTCAGGCGCTTGCTTCCCGGCCCTTCGACGCGGCCGATGGGCGCAAGCACCGCCTTCTCGCCCTTCATCTCGGAGAGGTCCATGAGCGTTGCGCTGTCACGCACCGAACGGCTAACGCAGTGCTGCACACCGATATCGCCCGGCAGGTGGCGGCCACCGAGATAGATGCGGCCGCGGCTCGGCTTCAACCCGAAGACACCGCAGCAGGACGCGGGAATGCGGATGGAACCGCCGCCATCCGTCGCATGGGCAAGCGGCACCATGCCGGATGCGACGGCAGCCGCCGCACCGCCGGATGACCCGCCCGTCGAATGTTCAAGGTTCCAGGGGTTACGGCTCGGCCCGAGCAAGAGAGACTCCGTGGTGCCGAGAAGGCCGAACTCCGGCGTGTTGCTCTTGCCGAGCATGACGAAGCCCGCCTGTTCGTCGGAAGCGATGAGCGGATCGGTCTCTGCCGAAATATTGTCGGCAAAGAGGCGCGAACCGGAGGTAGCGCGTGTGCCCGCCAGATTGTCGAGATCCTTCACGAGGTTCGGCACGCCGGTGAAGGGCCCTTGCGGGAGGTCGCCCTTCGCCGCTTCGCGGGCGCGGTCGTAGAACTTCGTGACGACAGCATTCACCTCGCCGTTCACCTGCTCCACCCGTTCGATACCTGCATTGACCAGATCGAGCGCCGTCATCTCGCCATTGCGCACCAGCTCAGCCTGCGCCAGCCCGTCCATTTTCGCGAGTTCGGGCGCAGCAAGCGCCGGGCGCAGCCCCGCGCCATAAGCGCCTGCGGCCAGAGCCGTCGCCGCCGTCGATTTCAGGAATGTCCGCCGCGAGAGATTCATGCCCATCACCACTTCCTCCATTTGCCCGCGCTTCGAGGCGCGATTCTTGTGACCCAGAAAGGCTACCGCGTGGACACGGAGCAAAAAATCGAAAAAGATCAGAAAACATCTTCAGATTTTCAGAAAGAACTCCATGCACCCCAACCTCGTGGACCAGCTCCGCACCTTTCTGGCAGTGGCGGAAGCCGGCACCTTCTCCGGCGCGGCGGAAACGCTGGGCCGGGCCGTCTCGGCGGTGAGCTATGCGGTGGGCAATCTCGAAGACGCCTATGGCGTGAAACTCTTCGATCGCTCCGGCTACAAGCCGCGATTGACGAAGGAAGGAGAGGCATTGCTGTCCGACGCCGAGATCGTGTTCCGGCGTCTCGACCGATTGAACGCGCGCGTGGCGGCCATGACCGGCGGCGAGGATGTGGACCTGCCCATCGCCGTCGATACCGGGTTCAGCCCGCCGCTGCTGGCCTCCGCTATCGCGGCGCTGCTGACCGAAAGTCCGCATGTGGACCTGCGCATTCGCATGATGCACAAGGCACGTATTCTTGATGAGGTGCTCTCGGACCGGGCGCGCATCGGCATTGTGAGCCTGGAGGCCGGTCTTTCGGGCAAGCAGGTGGACGGGCGCGACCTCGCCACCCACACCATGCACATCGTTGCCGCGCCCGACTATCCGCTTTCCAGGGTAAAGCAGCCCTTCCCCCTCGCCGCGCTGGACGACCACCGTCAGATCGTGGTGGCGGACCGCGAGGAAGCGGCGCATGGCTTCGATTTCCGGGTGCACATCACAGACGTGCTGATCGTCGACAATGCGGCGTTGAAACTCGAACTCCTCAAGGCGGGCGCTGGCTGGGCCTTCGCACTCGATCATGAAGTCGCGGGGGCGCTGGCGGAGGGTTCTCTTCTGAGCCTCGAATGCAGCGCCGTGCAGCATGCAGGGCTCCACCGCTTCGGCGCGATCTGGCGGGTGACGACCCCGCCGGGGCCTGCCGCCACACGGCTTCTCGACCTGATCTCGGAGGAAGCCGGAAAGGCCGAGCAAGCAAGGGGTTTCCGCACCAGTTGAAGGGGGCACCCCCAAGTGCTAAACCCCGCTCATCCTTTCAAACATCACGAGGCGCCCGATGATCCCGCGCTATTCGCGACCGGAAATGGTCGCTATTTGGGAACCCGACACGAAGTTCCGCATCTGGTTCGAGATCGAGGCCCATGCCTGCGAGGCGCTGGCGGAAATCGGCGTGATCCCCAAGGAAGCCGCGAAGAACATTCGCGAGCGCGGCGACAAGGCCGTCTTCGACGTCGCCAAGATCGACGAGATCGAGCGCGAGGTGAAGCACGACGTCATCGCCTTCCTGACGCATCTCGCCGAGTTCATCGGCGAGGATTCGCGCTTCGTCCATCAAGGCATGACTTCGTCGGACGTGCTCGACACCTGCTTCAATGTGCAGCTTGCGCGCGCCTCCGACATCCTGTTGCGCGACATTGACGAACTGCTGGCCGCGATCAAGCGCCGCGCCTTCGAGCACAAGGACACGATCTGCATCGGCCGCAGCCACGGCATCCATGCCGAACCCGTCACCTTCGGCCTCAAGATGGCGGAAGCCTATGCCGAGTTCGAACGCTGCCGCGAGCGGCTGGTGAATGCGCGCAAGGAAATCGCGACCTGCGCGATCTCGGGCGCTGTCGGCACCTTCGCCAATATCGATCCGCGCGTGGAAGAACATGTCGCCAAAGCGCTCGGCCTCGAAGTCGAGCCCGTGTCGACGCAGGTGATCCCGCGCGACCGGCACGCGATGTTCTTTGCGACGCTTGGCGTCATCGCCTCGTCCATCGAACGCGTGGCCACCGAAATCCGGCACCTCCAGCGCACCGAAGTGCTCGAAGCCGAAGAATTCTTCTCGGAAGGCCAGAAGGGCTCGTCGGCCATGCCGCACAAGCGCAATCCCGTGCTGACCGAGAATCTCACCGGCCTCGCCCGCCTCGTGCGCGGCATGGCGCTGCCGGCGATGGAAAACGTGGCGCTGTGGCATGAGCGCGATATCTCGCACTCGTCTGTCGAACGCATGATCGGCCCGGATGCAACGGTAACGCTCGACTTCGCGCTGGCGCGCCTCACCGGCGTCATCGACAAGCTGCTCGTCTACCCTGAGCAGATGCAGAAGAATCTCGACAAGCTGGGCGGCCTCGTCCATTCGCAACGCGTGCTGCTGGCGCTGACGCAGAAGGGCGCGAGCCGCGAGGACGCCTACCGCCTCGTGCAGCGCAACGCCATGCCGGTCTGGCGCGGCGAGGGCAATTTCCTCGACCTCCTCAAGGCCGATGCGGACGTGAAGAAATATCTAAGCGACGCCGAAATCGAGGAACGCTTCGACCTCGGCTATCACACCAAGCATGTCGACACGATCTTCGCGCGGGTATTCGGCAAGGGCTAAACGTCACCGGCACGTCGCATTCGGGCCTATACTGGGTAGCGTCAGCATTCCACACGTCGAGGTTTCCCATGCTCCGTACCGCCTTCGACGGCTCTCGCCGACGCCGCATCTATCTCTTTCGTCATGGCGACGTTTCCTATGTGGACGAACAAGGCAACCGCGTTGCCGACCCGGCAAGGGTGCCGCTGACGGATTGGGGCCGCGAACAGGCGAGCCTGACCGGCAAGGCGCTGGCAAAGACACCCTTCGACCGGGCCGTGAGTTCAAGCTTTCCGCGGTCGATGGAGACAGCAAGCCTGATCCTCGAAGGGCGAGAGATCGACATTGAGCCGCTTGATCATTTTGTCGAATTTCGCGGCGATCCGGCATTCCGTAACCAGATCAAGGATCTGAACGACCTCGCCTACTCCTTCCGCGACGCCCATATGCCCGGCGCGCGCTACAATGGCGGCGACAGCTTCGAGGAAGTGAACGCGCGTGTAACCGGCGCGCTGGAAACGCTGATCGCGGAACCCGAATGGGAAACACTCGCCCTCGTCGCACATGGTGGCATCAACCGGCTGGTTATCGGCTGGGCGCTCGGCACGGGGCTCACGACCTTTTCCGCTCTCGACCAGAACACGGCCTGCGTGAACGTGATCGACTTCGACGAAGACCCGGAGACGCGTGAGATCAGGCGCAAGACGCTCCGTGCCCTGAACGTCACGGTTTACGATCTCGTGAAAGAAGGCAACCACCTTCTCTCGCTCGAACAGATTGCCTCGCGCCTGAAGGTGAAGGAAGCGGCGGCCTGAGCGGCCAGAACGGCATGCATTCGACTGGAATCGGCATGCCGTTCTGGTTTCCAAATTTCGCGTCGCTTATCGCGAAAACGGGAGCATTAACGGCATATTACTCTTTGGAACCGAAAGTCGGCGGACGCGACCAGTGACCCTCAGCATCCGAAAGCCGGAAAAATGCTCTCGCATCCTTCCACGGGAAACCAACAAGCCCCTGCGGGCACACGCAGACAGGTCGAGACCATCGTGGTCCCGGTCCCCGAACCGCTGCATCCCCAGTCGCGCGCCGTCATCGATTTCTGGCAGAAGCATTGCGTGGACGGCCGTCTGCTCAGCCGCGCAAACCTGCCCTGCCGTGAAACCGTTTCACTGCTACCGAGTATTTTCGTGCTGGAGCGCATGGATGAGGCGGGCGAGGACTGGCGTATCCGCCTTGTCGGTACGCATCTGACGCGCCAGCTCGACTTCGACCCGACAGGGTTCACCATTTCCGCCTTCTTCCACCCGGATTCCCTCGCGCATAACGCGAGCGTCTATCGGGCGGTAACGGAGGAACGCCGCATGCACATCACGCATGGGCGCCTCCACGGCGTGAACCGGGACTTCCTGCGGCTCGAGATCGTTCATCTGCCGATGGAAGGCACTGCCCCGGACGACCTGCTACTGCTTGGCTGTATCTCGATCTTCGACAACTGACGCTGCCGAAACTCCCTCAGCTCTGAAGCTGGCGGATCGCTTCGTCCATCAGCTCTGCCATCGTACGACGGATCTGATGGTCGGACTGATCGACATTCTTGGCATCGAAATCCTGACGGATCTTGCGGAAGACGTCCTCATCGCCCGCTTCCTCGAAGTCGGCCGCAACCACTTCCTGCGCATAGGCCTCGGCAGCATCGCCGCTCAAGCCCATCTTCTCCGCCGCCCAGAGCCCGAGCAGCTTGTTGCGGCGCGCTGCCGCCTTGAAGCGCATCTCCTCGTCATGGACGAACTTCTTTTCGAAACCGTCTTCGCGCTTGTCGAAGGTGGACATGGACAGGGTCTCTCCGTTCAAAAAACCGGCAGAATCGCAAGGCGCGAACGCCGCGCACGCCAGCAGGGAATTCCCCCTAGGCATAGCCGCCCGGTTCCCTCAAATCAACCGCGATCGAGCCTCGGCACGCTCCATGCGACGAAATACCTAAGCCACTGATTTCCGGGCACTTTTTTCAAGGCGTGCGGCGCAACAAAGGCCGATTGTATCGCATCTGGCCTTGCGCTACCTTGCGCACGCCGGAGAGCCGATTCCGCGGCCTTACCCGGCTCTCCTTCCCGCCACGAGCGGCCCTCGAAATCTGGCGGAGCGACATTCAGTCCCGGAGCCGCTCTCCGGGCTAACCGATTGGAATCATGACATGAGCCGGCGCAGACGCGTTTATGAAGGCAAGGCCAAAGTGCTGTATGAAGGCCCGGAGCCGGGCACGCTCATCCAGCACTTCAAGGACGAAGCGACCGCCTTCGACGCCACCAAGCGCGCCACCGTCGAGGGCAAGGGCGTCCTCAACAACCGTATTTCCGAGTTCATCTTCACGCGGCTGAACGAGGTTGGCGTACCGACGCATTTTATCCGCTCACTCAACATGCGCGAACAGCTGATCCGCGAGGTCGAGATCATCCCTTGCGAGGTCGTTGTGCGCAACGTGGCTGCGGGCTCGCTGTCGAAGCGGCTCGGCATCGAGGAGGGCACGATGCTCCCCCGCTCGATCATCGAGTTCTACTACAAGAACGATGAACTCCACGATCCGATGGTATCCGAAGAGCACATCACGGCCTTCGGCTGGGCCACACCGCAGGAAATCGACGACATGATGGCGCTCGCATTGCGCATCAACGACTTCCTGACCGGCCTCTTCCTCGGCATCGGCATCCGCCTTGTCGACTTCAAGGTCGAGTTCGGCCGCCTTTATGAAGGCGACATGGTGCGCGTGGTTCTGGCAGACGAAATCAGCCCCGATTGCTGCCGTCTCTGGGATACCCGGACGAACGACAAACTCGACAAGGACCGTTTCCGCCGCGACATGGGCGGCCTCGTCGAAGCCTATCAGGAAGTCGCGCGGCGGCTCGGTGTGCTCGTGGAAAACGAGCCGAAGCGCCGCGGCCCCACGCTGGTGAAATAAGACACGCTAAAGGCAAGAAAGCATGAAGGCGCGTATCAAGGTCACGCTGAAGAACGGCGTTCTCGACCCGCAGGGCAAGGCGATCGAGGGAGCTCTCGGTTCTCTCGGTTTCTCCGGAATCGAAAGTGTACGTCAGGGCAAGTTCTTCGAGGTCGAACTCGCGGAAACCGATCCGGCGAAAGCGCGTGCCGCGATCGACGAGATGAGCAAGAAGCTCCTCGCGAACACGGTCATTGAAAACTACGCGGTGGAGATCGACGAGCAGTGAGCATGAAGTCCGGCGTCGTTGTCTTTCCAGGATCGAACCGCGAGCGCGATATGCTCCGCGCGCTCGACGAGATCACCGGCACGCGCCCCGTGCCCATCTGGCATGCCGAAACGGAGCTGCCCGATCTCGACCTAGTGGTGCTTTGTGGCGGCTTTTCCTATGGCGACTATCTGCGCACCGGCGCCATCGCCGCGCGCGGGCGTATCATGCCTGCCATCGCGAAGGCGGCGGACAAGGGCGTGCGTGTCCTCGGTATCTGCAACGGTTTCCAGATCCTCTGCGAAGCAGGTCTCCTGCCCGGCGTATTGATGCGCAATGCAGGCCTCAAATTCGTCTGCAAGGAAGTGAAGCTCGAGGTTGCAAATGCCGATACGGACTTCACGCGCAAATACAAGCAGGGTGAGGTCTGGCGCTGCCCGGTCGCGCATGGCGACGGCAACTACTTTACGGATGCCGAAACGCTGAAGCGCCTCGAAGGTGAAAACCGGGTGGGCCTGCGCTACGCGGAAGGCACGAACCCGAACGGCTCGCTGAACGATATCGCAGGCATTCTGAATGAGCGCGGCAATGTCTTCGGCATGATGCCGCATCCCGAAAACATGATCGAACCGCTGAACGGCGCAACCGACGGACGCGCCCTTTTTGAAAGCGTTCTGGAGGCTGTGGCGTGATACCGAACGACATCAGGATCACCCCGGAGCTTGTCGCGGAACACGGCCTCAAGCCCGACGAATATCAGCGCATTCTCGATCTTATCGGCCGCGAACCGACGCTGACCGAGCTCGGCATCTTTTCGGCGATGTGGAATGAGCACTGCTCCTACAAATCCTCGAAGAAATGGCTGCGCACGCTGCCGACAACGGGCCCGCGCGTAATCTGCGGGCCGGGCGAAAATGCAGGCGTCGTCGACATCGGCGACGGACAGGCGATCATCTTCAAGATGGAAAGCCACAACCACCCCTCCTACATCGAGCCCCATGAAGGCGCGGCGACGGGCGTGGGCGGCATTCTGCGCGACGTCTTCACCATGGGCGCGCGCCCCATCGCGGCGCTGAACGCGCTGCGCTTCGGCGAGCCCGACCATCCGCGCACACGGCACATCGTGTCCGGCGTCGTTGCGGGCATTGGCGGCTATGGCAATTCCTTCGGCGTGCCGACCATCGGCGGCGAAGTGAATTTCGACCCCAGCTATAACGGCAATTGCCTTGTGAACGCCTTCGCGGCAGGTCTCGCCGATACCGACAAGATTTTCTATTCGGAAGCGAAGGGCGTCGGCCTCCCCCTCGTCTATCTGGGCTCGAAGACGGGACGCGACGGCATCCACGGCGCGACCATGGCCTCGGCCGAATTCGGCGAAGACTCCGAAGAGAAGCGGCCGACCGTGCAGATCGGCGATCCCTTCTCCGAAAAGCTGCTGCTCGAAGCCTGCCTTGAGCTGATGGCATCGGGCGCCGTCATCGCCATTCAGGACATGGGCGCGGCAGGCCTCACCTGCTCCGCCGTCGAAATGGGCGCCAAGGGCGGGCTCGGCGTCGAACTCGATCTCGACAAGGTACCCTGCCGCGAAGAAGGCATGACGGCTTACGAAATGATGCTGTCGGAAAGCCAGGAGCGAATGCTCATGGTGCTCGACCCGGCGCGCGAAAAGGATGCCGAGGCAATCTTCGTGAAATGGGGCCTCGACTTCGCGGTGGTTGGCAAGACAACCGACGATCTGCGTTTCCGTGTCAGCCGCCACGGCGACATCATGGCCGATCTGCCGATCAAGGAACTGGGCGATCAGGCACCGGAATATGACCGGCCCTTCGTGAAGACGGCAAAGCCGAAACAACTGGCACCGGCCGATGTTGCCGCGCCGAACGATCTCGGCGAGGTGCTGACGAAGATCCTGGCCCTGCCCGACATGTGCTCGCGCCGCTGGATCTGGGAACAATACGACCACCTCATCCAGGGCAATACGGCAATCGGACCGGGCGGCGACGCCGCCGTGATCCGTGTCGAGAACGGCCCCAAGGGCCTCGCCTTCTCGCTCGACGTCACGCCCCGCTATTGCGCGGCCGACCCTGTGGAGGGCGGCAAGCAGGCGGTCGCCGAATGCTGGCGCAACCTGACGGCCGTCGGCGCGGAACCGCTCGCCGTCACCGACAATCTGAATTTCGGCAATCCCGAAAAGCCCGAGATCATGGGCCAGTTCGTCGGCTGCATCGAAGGCATCGGCGAAGCCTGCCGCGCGCTCGACTTCCCCGTCGTCTCTGGCAATGTGTCGCTCTACAACGAGACCAACGGCAAGGGCATCCTGCCGACCCCCGCCATTGGCGCTGTCGGCCTGCTGCCGGATTATGAGAAGCGCGCCACCATCGCCTTCAAGGCGGAGAACGAGGCGCTTATCGTCATCGGCGAAACAAAGGGCCATCTTGGCCAGTCGATCTACCTGCGCGACATCGTGGGCAAGCGCGACGACGCCAGCGCCCCGCCGCCCGTCGATCTTGACCTGGAGCGCCGAAATGGCGACTTCGTGCGCGAGGAAATCCGGGCCGGAAACCTGACCGCCGTTCATGATATTTCGGATGGCGGCCTTCTCGTTGCCGCCGCCGAAATGGCGATGGCGGGCGGCATCGGCGTAAATCTGAAGCCGCAGGGCGATCTGCCGCTCCATTGCTGGGCTTTTGGCGAAGATCAGGCGCGCTACCTCGTGACCCTGGCCGAAGCAGAGGCGGATGCCTTTATTGCGCGCGCCGAAAAGGCGGGAATCTCCGCCGCCCGCATCGGCACCACGGGAGGCCATGAATTGACACTCGATGGCAGCATTCCCATATCATTGACGGGTATGAAAGAAGCCCATGAAGGCTGGTTGCCCGCCTATATGGCGGCAGGCGCAGAGCTTTGACGGTCGGGGAGAACGCGGCATGGCCATGACGGCATCGGAAATTGAACGCCTCATCAAGGAAGCGATTCCCGACGCTGTGGTCGATATCCGCGATCTGGCAGGCGACGGCGATCACTATGCCGCGAATGTCGTCTCCGCTTTCTTCAAGGGGAAGACGCGAGTGCAACAGCACCAGATGGTCTATTCCGCGCTGAAGGGCGGTATGGGCAATGAATTACATGCATTGGCGCTGCAGACGAGCGCGCCGCAGGATTGACCCCGTCCGACGAGGCGGAGAGGAGCAGAACAATGAGCGAGAACCCGGTTTTCGACCGCATCAAGAACGAAGTGTCGAGCGAGGACATCGTGCTCTTCATGAAGGGCACCCCGGTCTTTCCGCAATGCGGCTTTTCAAACGCCGTGGTGCAGGTGCTGACCTATCTCGGTGTGCCCTTCAAGGGTATCAATGTGCTGGAGGATGACGACATCCGCCAGGGTATCAAGGAATTCTCCGAATGGCCGACCATCCCGCAGCTTTATGTGAAGGGTGAATTTGTCGGCGGCTGCGATATCGTCCGCGAAATGTTCGAACAGGGCGAGCTGCGCGACTTCCTGGCGCGGAAAGGGATCGAGACGCAGGCTGCCTGACGCCTCGCCTCTTCTCTCCGAGCAAGCCAGTCCGGCAATACGGCACCTGACAACGCGACGGCGAACAATAAAAAAGGCCGCTCTTTCGAGCGGCCTTTTCTTGTTCCAATGTCGCGCGGCGACTAGCTGCGCGAGTAATATTCAATGACGAGGTTCGGTTCCATGCGAGCCGCGTAAGGCACATCGGCAAAAGCCGGCGTGCGCACGAACTTCGCAACCATCTTGTTGTGGTCGACATCGAGATAGTCCGGCGTGTCGCGCTCGGCGCTCTGCGACGCTTCGAGGACGAGGCCGAGCTGCTTCGACTTCTCGCGAACCTCGATGACATCGCCTTCACGCACACGATAGCTCGGGATGTTGACGCGCTTGCCGTTCACAAGCACATGGCCGTGGCTCACGAACTGGCGGGAGGCGAAGACGGTCGGCACGAACTTGGCACGATAGACAACCGCATCCAGACGGCGCTCAAGCAGGCCGATCAGAATTTCGCCCGTATCGCCCTTCAGGCGCTCGGCTTCCTTGTAGATGCCGCGGAACTGCTTCTCGGAAATGTTGCCGTAAAAACCCTTGAGCTTCTGCTTGGCGCGGAGCTGGACGCCAAAGTCGGAGAGCTTGCCCTTACGGCGCTGTCCGTGCTGGCCGGGACCGTATTCACGGCGGTTGACCGGGCTCTTCGGGCGACCCCAGATGTTTTCGCCCATCCGGCGGTCGATTTTGTACTTGGACTCCTGGCGCTTTGTCATCGCGGTTTCCTTGGGTCAAAAATTAAGGAAACGCGCCCTCCTTTACCCTCTCCCGTTCTCCGGGTCGGGGCCGACAGGGGCAGGCTACAAGCGTCGCCTTTCCCACGGGTGCGTATCTAACGGTATCTAATGAAACCGGGCCCACCCATTCACAAGAAATGGCGGAGCCCGTTATTCGAGGCGGGTTGTAGCCCGAGGGGCGGGAGGTGTCAAACCCTCGCGGACAAGCCTATTCCGGCGGTCCCTCGCCCTTCGGATAGCGCCTCGTGAGCGAGGCGACAACGCCCCGGAGCGTGCGCACTTCCTGCTCGGTGAGGCCTGCACGCTGGAACATGTTGCGCAGGTTGCGGACCATGGAAGGCCGCTTCTCCGGCGGCTTCAGGAACCCGAATCTGTCGAGTTCCCCTTCAAGATGCTCGAAGAAGCCCAAAAGCTCTTCTTTCTTCGCTGGCCGCGTCTGCTGATACTCGATGCGCGCTCCCGGCGTCGTGTCACCCGCCTTGTGCCACTCATAGGACATGAGAAGCACACATTGCGCGAGATTGAGCGAGGCAAAGGCCGGGTTCACCGGCACCATCATGAGAGCGTCGGCCAGCGCGATATCGTCGTTTTCAAGGCCGGTGCGCTCCGGCCCGAAAAGGAGCCCCGCCCTGCCCTCCTCGGCGAAAACCCGGCGCATATGCTCCGCTGCCGTCGAAGGCGTGAAGATCGGCTTCACCATGTCGCGGGCCCGCGCCGTCGTCGCGATGACATAATCAAGGCCCGCGACCGCATCCTCCGTCCGCTCGAAGAGCTTTACGCCGTCGATCACGATATCGGCGCCGGAGGCTGCCGCACGGGCACGTTCGTTCGGCCAGCCATCGCGCGGGCGCACGATTCTGAGGTCGGTAAGGCCGAAATTGAGCATGGCGCGCGCAGCCGTGCCGATATTCTCGCCGAGCTGGGGGGCAACGAGAATGACGGCAGGCCCCGGCAACGCCGGGTCATGCTCTTTTTTTGTATGGTCGGTTCCGGCCATGCCGCTCCGTCAATTCGGGTAGTGTAATCCTGACGCGCGCTCAATAAGCGATTGCCTGTCTTTAATCAATCGGCGCGCAATGTTATAGGGATGTGGGCCAGTTCCCGGCCCCGCACAGCGCCCTGTTGCCCTTTGCGTATCCGGGCCCCGGCCGGGCCTGCCGCCCGAGCCTGCTGCCCGAGCCTGTATGTCACCTGTCGAAGGACCCCCCATGCCGAAGATCCAAGTCGCAAACCCCGTGGTCGATCTCGATGGCGATGAGATGACCCGGATCATCTGGCAGATGATCAAGGACAAGCTGATCTTCCCCTATGTGGACCTAAAGATCGACTACTACGATCTTGGCATGGAGCATCGCGACGAAACCGACGACCAGGTGACGATCGATGCCGCCGAAGCGATCAAGCGCCACGGTGTCGGCGTGAAATGCGCGACCATCACGCCCGATGAGGCGCGCGTCGAGGAATTCCATCTCAAGAAGATGTGGAAGTCGCCCAACGGCACGATCCGCAACATTCTCGGCGGCACCGTGTTCCGCGAGCCCATCATCTGCCGCAACATCCCCCGCCTCGTGCCGGGCTGGACGGAGCCGATCGTGATCGGCCGCCACGCCTTCGGCGATCAGTACAAGGCCACCGACATGCTCGTGCCCGGCAAGGGCAAGCTCACCATCAAATGGGAGTCGGAAGACGGCAAGGAAACGATCGAGGAGGAAATCTTCAACTTCCCCGGCGGCGGCGTTGCCATGGGCATGTACAACCTCGACGACTCGATCCGCGACTTTGCGCGCGCCTGCCTGAAATACGGTCTCGACCGGAAATACCCGGTCTATCTCTCGACCAAGAACACGATCCTCAAGACCTATGACGGCCGCTTCAAGAACCTCTTCCAGGAAATCTACGAGAAGGAATTCAAGAGCGACTTCGAAGCCGCAAAAATTACCTACGAGCATCGCCTGATCGACGACATGGTGGCCTCCGCAATGAAATGGTCCGGCGGCTATGTCTGGGCCTGCAAGAACTACGACGGCGATGTGCAATCGGATTCGGTTGCGCAGGGCTTCGGTTCGCTCGGCCTCATGACCTCCGTGCTGCTGACGCCGGATGGCGACATCATGGAAGCCGAAGCCGCGCACGGCACCGTGACGCGCCACTACCGCGCCCATCAACGCGGCGAGGAAACCTCCACCAACTCCATCGCCTCTATCTTCGCCTGGACGCGCGGCCTCGCGCATCGTGCGAAGCTCGACGATAACGACGCACTGGCCGAATTCGCGCACACGCTGGAGAAGGTCTGCGTCTCGACAGTGGAGAGCGGTTACATGACGAAGGACCTCGCGCTCCTTGTCGGCTCGGAACAGTCCTGGCTTTCGACGGAAGGCTTCCTCGACAAGGTCGCCTCGAACCTCGAAAAGGCCCTCAAGAAAACCAGCTGAAGAAAACGAACTGAAAAAGCTCTGCGCGAAAATAAAAAGGCCCGGCATTGCCGGGCCTTCTACGTTTGTGCAGTGAAAAGCGCTCAGGCAGCGCCTGCAAGTTCCCCGGCCGCGGCGCGAACCGCTTCAAGCGCCTGATCGGCCTTCGCGGCCTCCGGCCCTCCGGCCTGCGCCATGTCGGGCCGGCCGCCGCCGCCTTTGCCGCCCATCGCCACCGCCCCCGCCTTCACGAGATCGACCGCATTGAAGCGCGAGGTGAGGTCTTCGGTGACGCCGACCGCAATCGCGCCCTTGCCGTCCTCGGAGATTGCTACATAGACCACGACACCGGAGCCGATCGTCTTCTTGCCTTCGTCGATGAGGCCACGCAGATCCTTCGGGTTCACGCCTTCGAGCTTTCTCGCAAGAAGCTTCACGCCGCCCAGATCCTCGACCGGCGTTTCCGTGCTGCCGCCCGCATCGCCTCCCCCCATGGCGAGTTTCTTCTTCGCTTGCGCCAGCTCGCGCTCAAGACGCTTGCGCTCCTCCACCAGCGAGACGATGCGGGAGGGAAGATCCTCCGGCGCAATACGGAGCGCACCGGCGGCTTCCTTCAAGGTCCGCTCCTGCTCGACGAGATAGCGCCGTGCGCCCTCCCCCGTCAGCGCCTCGATGCGGCGAATACCGGACGCCACCGCGCTCTCGCTCACGATCTTGAAGATCGCGATGTCGCCCAGCCGGCGCACATGCGTACCGCCGCAAAGCTCGACCGAATAAGCGCCATTGGGTTTGGTATCGTCGATGCCCATCGCGAGCACGCGCACCTCGTCGCCATATTTCTCGCCAAAGAGCGCGAGCGCACCCGCCTCGATCGCCTCTTCCGGCGTCATGAGACGCGTGGAGACTTCGCCATTCTGACGGACGATCCGGTTCACGATGGCTTCGACCTCGGCGATTTCATCCGCGGTCATGGGCTTGGGATGGCTGAAGTCGAAGCGGAGACGCTCCGGGCCGACCATCGACCCCTTCTGCGTGACGTGATCACCGAGCACCCGGCGCAATGCCTCATGCAACAGATGCGTCGCCGAATGATTGGCGCGCGTCGCATCGCGCAATATCTTGTCGACCTTCATCTCCACGATGTCGCCAAGCGCCAGCTCACCGCGCGAGAGCTTGCCGAGATGCACATGCATATCGCCGAGCTTCTTTACCGTGTCGATGACGGGAAACTCCGCGCCCTCGGCCGAGAAGATGATGCCCGTATCGCCGGTCTGGCCGCCCGACTCGCCATAGAAGGGCGTCTGATTGGTAATGATGGCCGCATCCTCGCCCGGCTTGATCTTCTCGACCGGCTCGCCATCGACGAGAAGCGCCACAATCTTGCCTTCCGCAATCTCGGTCTCGTAGCCGAGAAACTCCGTCGCGCCGACCTTGTCGCGCAGCTCGAACCAGACCGCTTCGGTGGCTTTCTCGCCGGAGCCCGCCCAAGCCGCGCGCGCGTCCTGCCGCTGCTTCGCCATGGCTGCATCGAAACCTGTCTGATCGACGCTCAGGCCGCGTGAACGCAGTGCATCCTGCGTCAGGTCGAGCGGAAAACCGTAAGTGTCGTAGAGCTTGAAGGCGACCTCGCCCGGCAGCACGGTCTTGCTGCCCAGAGCCTCGACTTCCTCGTCGAGAAGCTTGAGGCCGCGCGTCAGCGTTTCGCGGAAACGTGTTTCCTCGAGCTTCAGCGTTTCGGTAACCAGCGCTTCCGCACGCCGCAGTTCCGGGTAGGCATCGCCCATCTGGCGCACGAGCGCAGGCACAAGCCGGTACATCAGCGGCTCGGCGACACCCACGAGCTGCGCATGGCGCATGGCGCGCCGCATGATCCGGCGCAGCACATAGCCGCGTCCCTCATTGGAAGGCATGACGCCATCCGCAATCAGGAAGGAGGACGAACGCAGATGATCAGCGATAACACGATGGCTGACCGCATGCGGGCCATCGGGGTCGCTTTTCGACCCTTCCGCCGAAGCCAGAATGAGCGCGCGCATGAGGTCCGTCGAATAATTGTCATGCGTGCCCTGAAGCACCGCCGCAATCCGCTCCAGCCCCATGCCCGTATCGATCGATGGCCGGGGAAGCGGTGTCCGCGAGCCGTCCTCATGCTGTTCATATTGCATGAAAACGAGATTCCATATCTCGATGAAGCGGTCACCATCCTCATCCGGACTGCCGGGCGGCCCGCCTGGAATCTTGTCCCCGTGATCGTAGAAGATTTCCGAGTTCGGTCCGCAAGGCCCGGTATCGCCCATCTGCCAGAAATTCGACTTCGCGCCGAGCCGAACGATCTTGCTGTCGGAAAGACCGGCGATCTTCTTCCAGAGCGTGTGCGCCTCGTCATCATCCTCATAGATCGTCACCATGAGGCGGCTCTCAGGCAGCGCAAACTCCTTCGTGATCAGATCCCAGGCGAACTTGATCGCATCTTCCTTGTAGTAGTCGCCGAAGGAGAAGTTGCCGAGCATCTCGAAGAAGGTGTGGTGGCGTGCCGTATAGCCGACATTGTCGAGGTCGTTATGCTTGCCGCCCGCGCGCACGCATTTCTGGGCGCTCGCCGCGCGCGTATAGGGCCGCGTCTCCTGGCCGGTAAAGACGTTCTTGAAGGGCACCATGCCGGCATTGGTGAAGAGGAGCGTCGGATCGTTATTTGGCACAAGCGGTCCCGACGGCACGGCTTCATGGCCCTGCGCCCGGAAGAACTCCAGAAACTTGCTTCGGATATCGTTGAGGCCGGCCATCTCGCTTGCGCTTCCGCTCTGTGTGGCAATGAAGAAAACACGCTGGCGGCAAGGGTCTCACCCCCTATCCGCCCGGTTCCATTCACAAATATAGGGTGCCAGCTTTTACCTGTCGCCCGCTCAACTGTCCAGAAAGGGCATGGAAAACAGGGCCTTTCGCCGCGCCTGCCAAAGGAAAACGGCGCCGGAGGGTACCCGGCGCCGTCCAATGCCCGGCCAAACGAACCGAGCTAGAGAAATTGTGGCGGAGCCGAAGCTCCCGGCGACACCCCTCAGGCGCTAGCCTCTATGTCGCCGTCATCATCGTCATCTTTGCCCGCATCGGGCATTTCCATGATTTTCTCGGCAATCAGGCCCGCATTCTCTCGAATTGCAGCCTCGATCTCGTTGGCCATATCGGGATTGTCACGGAGAAACTGCTTGGCATTCTCTCGGCCCTGACCGACGCGCTGGCTGTTATAGGAGAACCAGGAGCCGGATTTCTCGACGATCCCGGCCTTGACGCCGAGGTCGACGAGCTCGCCCATTTTCGAGATGCCCTCACCATACATGATGTCGAATTCGACCTGCTTGAAGGGCGGCGCAACCTTGTTCTTCACCACCTTCACGCGGGTCTGGTTGCCGACCACCTCATCGCGCTCCTTGATCGCGCCGATACGGCGGATGTCGAGACGAACCGAGGCGTAGAACTTCAGCGCATTGCCGCCCGTCGTCGTTTCGGGGCTGCCGAACATCACGCCGATCTTCATGCGGATCTGGTTGATGAAGATCACCATCGTGTTCGACTTCGAAATCGAACCCGTGAGCTTGCGGAGCGCCTGGCTCATGAGGCGGGCCTGAAGACCTGGCAGGCTGTCACCCATCTCGCCTTCGAGTTCGGCCTTCGGCGTCAAGGCCGCGACCGAGTCGATCACCAGAACGTCCACCGCGCCGGACCGCACCAGCGTATCGGCGATTTCGAGCGCCTGCTCGCCCGTATCGGGCTGGGAAATCAGAAGATCGTCGAGCTGCACACCGAGCTTGCGCGCATAAACGGGGTCGAGTGCATGTTCCGCGTCCACGAAGGCGCAGACACCGCCCCTCTTCTGGGCTTCCGCCACTGTCTGTAGCGACAGCGTCGTCTTGCCCGAGGATTCCGGCCCGTAGATCTCGATGACGCGCCCGCGGGGCAGGCCGCCAATGCCGAGCGCGATATCGAGCCCGAGCGATCCGGTGGAAATCGATTCAATCTCCACCACCTGCTCGTTCTTGCCGAGCCGCATGATGGAGCCCTTGCCGAACGAGCGCTCGATCTGGCTGAGCGCGGCGTCCAACGCCTTTTTCTTGTCCGTATCGTCTTTGGCCACGAGATTCACAACATTCTTGGACATGAGTGATTTCCCCTTATTTCATCGCCCGCCGAGTCGCGCAATGCATCCTTGAGCGATTAATGTACTTATTTTGTTCTCGTTGGCAATTGAAATTTCAAGCCATTGATTACAAAGGGAAAATCAGAATTTGTTCTCTTGGTGTTCCGGCCGCGAACCTTCGGCGCTCGCAATTATATACTCGACAAAAGTGGGGCCGGTTCCTGAGTTAATATCAACAACTTAGGACAAAGCCGATGACCGATCTTCTTAACCCCATCTTTCAGGACGCCGACAAGGCCCGTGAGCACCTTGAGGCGCTGCGTTGGGCCGAAGGCCGGTTCTGCCCCCATTGCGGAGAGACGGAAGCGACGAGCCTTGTCCGTGGCACCAAGCACCGCCCCGGCCTCTACTATTGCAACGGTTGCAAAGGCCAGTTCACGGTCACGGTCGGCACCGTTTTCGAGCGGTCCAAGATCGGCCTTAACAAGTGGCTTCTCGCCTTCCACCTTATGGCCGCATCCAAGAAGGGCATTTCGGCTCACCAGCTTCATCGGATGCTTGGCGTAACCTACAAAACCGCTTGGTTCATGGCGCACCGCATCCGCGAAGCCATGAAGAATGACAGCCCCGACCCTATCGGCGGCAAAGGCAAGATCGTGGAAGCGGATGAAACCTTCTACGGCAACAACGGCGACGAGTTCACCAATGACAAGGGCTGGCGCAAAAAGGGTGGCACCGGCGACAAGGCAAAGATCGTGACCTTTGTGGAGCGCGACGGCGCGGCCCGTTCAACCGTTGTGAAGCGCCTTCACTCCGGCACGGTTGACACTCTCATCACTCGCCACGTTCACCCCGAAAGCTTCCTCATGACGGACGAAGCGGGCCACTATCGCCAGCCCGGCAAGAAGCTGCGCGGTCACTACGCTGTGAACCATTCCAAGGGCCAGTACGCCAAGGGCTTCATTACGACGAACACGGTTGAAGGCTTCTTCTCGATCTTCAAGCGCGGCATGAATGGCGTGTATCAGCATTGCGGCGAACAGCACGTTCACCGCTATCTTGCAGAGTTCGATTTCCGTTATTCGCACCGCAAGGTGTCTGACAGGGAGCGGGCCGACCTCGCGCTCAAGGGCGCGGAAGGCAAGCGACTCATGTACTCCCAATCTGGTCTCGGAAGGTCCGCCGCCTAAGGCGAGAGCTCCCTAGCGGATCAGGAAAAAACGCAAGGGTTTCAAGGCCTTTTGAGACGCCAGATTGGCTAACCTCTTGGATTCTCTTGACGAATCCCGCAGAGCTAGTATGCTCCCAAACGCACAAAGGCGCGCCCGGGTGGAACCGAAACGCGCCTTCGCTCCTTACCCCTTCTGGAAGGGGGCAGGGGTGCCCTCCTCTACGAGGGCTGCGAATCGTGCCAGTGCGTAAGCCCTAAGCGCGACCCGGGATGCAGCTATTGCATTTCTGGTTCTTCTCCGAGTTGCCGGGGACTACGAGCCCCGGCTCTCGCCTGTGGTCACAGGAAAGTTCAACCGAACATGTCGCTTACTTTTGTTCGGTTCTCGTTTAGTGAGGTTGCATCCTCACCGGCTTCTGAAGCGCCCCTGGCATTGCCGGCGGGCGCTTCATTTCCTTTGTCTAAACCAAAGCGATGAATCGCTTCTTCGGTAACGGCAAAACCACGGCTTGCATTTCCACTTAGCAAGCCTGTTTTCACCATGTTGCGGACACGATCACGAGTGCTCGCAATACCAATGCCCATACCGTTACGCTCGGTGATGGCGTGTATCTCCTCGTATGAGGCCTTTTTACTTCCGCGCCTGTACATGCCGCGAAGCACACTCTGCCAGCTTTCCGAGATAGAGCCCGGCTGGCGTCCAGAGTGGCGCTTGCCACTCCCGCCACGAGCCTTTTTCACGGCAGGAGTGGGCTTCTTTCGATTAACTGAGGTCTCGCGGATTGGCCTAGCTGGGCGCAGAGATGCTGCGCGCTCAAGAACGCGCAATTCTACCGCCACGGTATCAAGCTCACTTTTAAGCTGCTGATACCGTGCTTTCTTTTCGGCGATCTCACGATCAAGGGGATCCTGCGTCTCCATCCCAAAACAAGTAGCATAGACGCGGCGTTTAGCAAAACTCCATTCCAACGCGTAAGTTTTTCTTATGTTCTCAAATCATGAAAAGCCTTTAAAAACAATATCTTAAACCAAACAATGCCCGTTATACGCGCGTGAGAAATTGATGGGGTTGACACACAAAGCGCCGAATCGTTAATGCAGCGTCGTATTTAAGCTACTGACTCATTTGTGTAGCCCAATAAAAAAGCGAGACGCTAACGGTCTCGCTTTCCCCCGGGCCGCTCTGGCCTGTCTAATTGCTTTGGTGACGGTGGCATGTTCAACGCCCGGCGCAAGGCCTCGTCGCGGCGCTTGGCCGCCTCCTCATCGGAATAGGTCTCTTGGGCTTTCTTCTCTGCCATTTCCCTTAGCAGTCACCTTCGTCAGGGCCAGGTATTATGCGAGCCGCCCGTAGTGCCAAGGTATCATTCAGATCATCAACATAGAGAAACTTCGGCCCCTCTTTGGCGACTATGTGAACATCGCCGCTGTAATGTAGATAGGCCTTGAAGTCATCATCTTCATCAACGAGCGTATAGCCAAGAAACGCGAGGAAATCATCGCCGATCCCCTCGATCGATACGTACCAGCGCGCCACGGTCTCCCCCTTCTTGCTGCTTAAGCAACAGCATCCAAGGGAAGTACCTTTCTACGCACAACTTTGGAGAGACGCGCCTCTACGCCGACGCGTACGTCAGGCACAAGGCTGCCCTTCACGCGCAGATAGAATCTGAACGCCTTTTGGGCCTTCTCCTCAACTTCTCCCTCTGTTGTGCCCTCGAAACAGAAATATGGCGACGAGTCGGTCGCCGCAACGTAAGTCCCTGAATCGGTGACGCCTAGATATACGTGGTGTCCATCTTTGCTCATTTTATAGCCTCCTCTCCTCCCCCTACGGCCACTTGAAGACCCTCAGCACACATAAAGATTCCTTTATATGTAACCTCTATCAACATACACGAATTACCCTATTAACGCTACAGCGTACATGTTGTGCCTGAGCGTGTCGGCAATATGGCAGATTAGCAATACGTCCCTTACTCGGGGATTAAGCGCCACTTTTCTCATGTATATAATCGCGTTCGGCGCTTGCCTTCCCGGCCATTGTGTCCGCCCCGCCCGTCCGCGCCATCCGCGCGCCCGGTGCAACGCCCGGCACAGGCGCATCGGTGCCACGGACAGGCTTTCTGTCCCAGGCATGTGTCCAGTCGTGGATCATCGCCCCCTCCGCCTCAAGAATCGGCCTCATTTCATGGAAGGCGGCGCCGATCCGGTAAAACGGGATGCGCGGGAAGAGGTGATGGATGAGGTGATAGGTCTGGTACATGTCGAGCACCGTCACGACGCGATGGATCGCGCGCGGCAGCAGGAAGACGCCGGAATCCGTATAGCGCTCCTGCGAGACATGCGGCCGGTGCGGCAGGTAATTGAAGACCAGCCCGATCAGCGCGACATTGAGAAAGGTCGGCACGATCCAGAGCATCAGCACCTCAAAGCCGAAGCCATAGACGAAGCCAACGGCGAGCGTCGTCCATGCAAACAGATGATGCGCGCCGGCAATGAAATATTGCTTCCGGTGCGCCTTGTCCTTCCACATTCCCATCCGCGTCATCATGTAGACGTAGTGAGGCGTCTGCGTGAAAAAGCGCAACACGAGCATGAGGGGGTTCCGCCCCGCGCACCATGTGTCGGGGTCGCGCTCGAAATCGTTGGTATAGCGGTGATGCACGAGATGCATCACGTCATAGCCGCGATAGGGAATGAGCGTCACGATGCCGCCAATCCAGGCGAGCAGATCGTTGAGCCATTTGTAGCGCTTGTCGTCGCCCGATATCGCCTCGTGAATACCGTCATGCACCGCCATGAACTGCATCAGCATGAGATAGCCGTTGACCAGGGTCGCGACCCAGAACGGCCAGAAGCCGGTCAGCGCCGCCGCACTCGAAACGGCAATCCCCGCCAGCGAGCCAAGCGACACGAAAACCGTCGGCCAGGCGACATGGCCAATATGGCGGCGCGCAATGGCGAGCGCGGCGCGGTGGCTTTCCGGGCTACGGGCAGGCCGCGAGCTGTCAGGCGTGAGGCTGGTCAGATGAGTGTTGGACATGGCGTAACCGCGAGCGCCCTTCTGTTTCATACCGGGACAAAATACACCCACAGATGGGGTGAAACCAGTATTGCATGGCAGCTTTCGTGCCACAGGCGGCAAAGCCACCGGAAATCATGAGAGGCTCGGCAGTCCCGAACGAATTTCCGCGAGGCAATCGGCGGGTTTCCGCCCTGTTCCTCACTTGTTCGCGTCCATGACCTCCTTCACGGCGGCGGCAAGCTGCTTCAGGGAAAAGGGCTTGGGCAGGAAGTGAAAAGCCTGGTCGGGGTCGAGATTCTTTGCGAAGGCGTCTTCGGCATAGCCCGACACGAAGATGATCGGGATGCCCGGCAGAATATCCTTCAGCTCCTTCGCCATGGTCGGGCCGTCCATGTTGGGCATGACGACATCCGAAACGACGAGATCGATACGGCCTTCATGCGCCCGCACGACCTCAAGTGCGACCTCGCCGCTCTCCGCCTGCAGAACCTCATAGCCGCGCGTACCGAGTGCGCGTGCCGCGAAGGTGCGCACCGCATCCTCGTCCTCGACAAGAAGAATGGTACCCTTGCCGGTGAGGTCCGCCGCCTCGAGAGGTACGGAAGCCGCCGCCTCCGCTTCGGCAGCCTTGTCCGCCGCCGTCTCGATATAGCGCGGCAGGTAGATGCGGAAGGTCGTGCCTTTCCCCATCGTGGAATAGGGGAAGATGAAACCGCCCGTCTGCTTGATGATGCCATAGACGGTGGAAAGGCCGAGACCTGTCCCCTTGGAGGGATCCTTCGTGGTGTAGAAGGGTTCGAAAATCTTGCCGAGATTTTCCTTCGGAATACCGGAGCCCGTATCGCCCACTTCGATCAGCACATATTCCCCGTGCGGCATCAGCGGATGATCGAGCGCGCGGCTGTCAGCTTCCGAAACATTCGCCGTCCGGATAGTCAGCCGTCCGCCATCGGGCATGGCATCGCGCGCGTTCACGGCGAGATTGATGATGACCTGTTCGAGCTGGTTCTGGTCGACCTTCACCAGGCCGAGTTCGCGCCCATGCACGATCTTGAGTTCGACCTTCTCGGTGAGAAGCCGGGCCAGCAGGTTTTGCAGTTCGGCGATCGCGTCCGTCAGCGAGAGAACCTTGGGCCTGAGCGTCTGCCGCCGCGAAAAGGCAAGAAGCTGCCGCGTCAGGTTCGCGGCACGGTTTGCATTCTGCTTGATCTGCACGACATCCGCGAAGGAGGGATCGCCCGCC
The DNA here is from genome assembly GCA_002694985.1 of Parvibaculum sp. Lineage (GTDB taxonomy): Bacteria > Pseudomonadota > Alphaproteobacteria > Parvibaculales > Parvibaculaceae > Parvibaculum. The sequence continues at coordinate 144,397 of NZNS01000006.1, forward strand.
TGATGCCGTGCCAGCAGCAGATCGCAAAAGCCGATAATCGCAGTGAGAAGATTGTTGAAGTCATGTGCGACGCCGCCCGCAAGCTGGCCGACCGCCTGCATCTTCTGCGACTGCGCGAATTGCAGTTCGAGCGATTTCTGTTCTGTCGCATCGATGAGATAGACGACGATGCCGGCGCCCTCGCCCATATCCACCCGCGCGGCATAAAGCTGGCCGACACGGTCGGGGCTTCGCGCCAGCCGCACGTCGATGGGCGCAACCGCGAAATTGCCAGCGCGCGCATTCGCGATCGTTTCATCGACCGCCGGGCGATCCTCTTCGACGAGAAGTTCATTTAGCAGCGAACCGCGCTCCACGCTCTCGCCCACATAGCCGACGAAGGAGCGGTTGGCATTGTCGATACGCCCGTGGGAATCGATGGTTGCGATGCCGATGGGCGCGTTGTTGAAGAAGCGGGCAAACCGCATCTCTGCATCGCGCGCCGTTTCCTCGGCCTTGTCGCCCGTGGTCCGGTTCAGCACCATGGCGAAGATACGGGGTGGCCGCTTCCCCGCCGCCACGACTTTCGTCCGCATGATGCGCACCGGAATCGCCTTGCCGTCCGCTCCCTTGAGGTCGACATCGAGCGGCGGCATCTCCTCATCCTCGCCGGGGGCGCCATCGGCCAGCGCCGGCACCTCGCCAAGCACCAGTTCGCCGAGCGTCACCTGCCGCTGGGTCAGCCGCTCCGGCACGACGCCAAGCCAGGAGGCAAGCCGCGCATTGATGAAAACGAGCGCACCCTCCTCGTCCGCGGTGAAAAACCCGAATGGCGCATGGTCGATATAGGAAAGAGAACGGCTATGCTTGAGCTCGGCGGAATCGATCCGTTCGCGCTCGCTCGTAATGTCACGAAGAAGCCAGACCGCTCCGCCCGGCGCGCCGCTGAGCGGACGAACCACGGCGCGATATATGCGCTCCGCATTGGGTGGCCCGATATACACGTCTTCCTGCGCGGCAAATCCCGTGCGCGCTGCCTGCGCCAGCCGGAAAGCCGCCTCAGCACCCTCGCCCCCGCCGGAGAGAAGCCGCTCGACAGGCACCGCCCTGTCACCGTCGAACCCGCCCGACAGCAGGCGATAGGCCTCATTCGCGAAAAGAACTGCGCCGCGCCTGTCTGTCACATAGCAAGGATCGGGAAGCGCGGTCAGCGCTTCCACTGCGACCAGGGGCGAGCGGCTCAGGGACCCGGAAGCACTGCCGGAAAGACCATAGAGAACGGCACCTGCAATGGCGACAAGGCCGAGCGCCGTAAGAGCACCGGGCAGGCCGAAGGCCTGCACGCCGAGCGTGTCCAGCAGCGTAAACACAAAGCCGAACGCGAGCGCAATGAGAACGACCCAGCGGCGCGCCGGCAGCGACCATTGCACATCATCCACCGCCGCGGCGGCTTCGGTGGCTTCGGCGGCTTCGACGCCTTCTACCCTGTTATCGACAAGATCGGCCGGCGTTTCGGCCATTCCCTACTCCTGTGCCTGCCCCGCGGCACATAAACGCGCCGGCGCACATAGCCTCACGCGGCCGAATCACCTCCGGCCGCCTCCTCCGGTGATCTTAGCCTTAAGACGCATCACATATCCAATCACCTCGGCCACGGCCTTGTAGTGTTCTGGCGTGATTTCCTCGTCGATCTGCACGGTGGCATGCAGCGCGCGGGCGAGCGGCGGGTTTTCGACGATGGGAATATCGTGTTCCTGGCCGATTTCGCGAATTTTGAAGGCCACGGCATCCACACCCTTGGCCACGACGAGCGGCGCTCCCATGCCCTGCTCGTATTTGAGCGCCACGGCGTAATGGGTCGGGTTGGTGATGATGACGGTCGCACTCGGCACGGCAGCCATCATGCGCTTTCGGCCACGCTCCGCGCGGATCTGGCGCAACTTCGCCTTCACCGTCGGGTCGCCTTCCATCTGCTTGTACTCGTCCTTCACTTCCTGAATGGACATGCGCTGCTTCTTCATCCATTGCGCGTGCTCGAACAGATAGTCGAGCGCGGCAACAACAGTCATGACGGCGATGACGCCCATGAACATCTTGAGCGCAAGGGACTGCACCACGGGCAGAAGCTGAGCGATTTCCCAGGTCATCATCAGCGCGAGCTGGTCGCGTTCGGGCCAGATGAGCAGGAAGGAAACAGTGCCCACCGCACACATCTTCACGATGCCCTTGGCGAGGTTCATCAGGCTTTTCGGCCCGAACAGGCGCTTCACCCCCTCCTTGGGGGAAATCTTGGAGAGTTTCGGCTTCATGTTCTCGGCCGTGAAGACCGGCGCATGCTGGATCAGATGCCCGGCCAGCGCCGCGCCGACGAGAACGGCGAGCGGCGCGATCACCGCGCCGAAGGCATCCTGGCCGACGCCCATCCAGATCCGGCGAAGATGCTCGCCATCCATCGGAATGGCGTCCGGATGTTCGAGGAAGACCTTGAGCGAGCCCGCAAGAGAGCCAGCCGTCATGGGCGCAAGAAGCGCGACGGCAACGGCGCCGCCCATCATGACGAACCAGGTGCTGATTTCCTGGCTCTTGACGACATCGCCCTTCTTCTGGGCTTCATCCAGTTTCTTTTGTGTCGGTTCTTCTGTCTTTTCTGAATCGTCATGTTCAGACACGGCGCGTCTCCCCGCTAACCGGCGAACATGGAGATCGACTGCTCAAAGGCCTGCAGGAACCACGTCATCATGGCGCCGACGAGAAAGAGCAGCAGGACGAGACCGAGCGAGATGTTCGCCGGCATCGCGATGAAGAAGATCTGGATCTGCGGCATCAGCCTCGAAAGAATGCCGATACCCACATAGAAGATGAGACCGAAAACAAGGAAAGGTGCGGCAAGTTGCAGGCCGATCCTGAAGGCATCGGACACGAACTTGACGGCCATTTCCGAAAAATCACCGACGGGAATGGGCTGTCCCGGCACGAAGAGTTCGTAGCTGTCTCGCATGGCGGCGATCAGCAGATGATCGAGATGCGTCGCAAAAATGAGCGTGACGGCGAGCAGCGAAAGGAAGTTCGCGAGCAGCACCCCCTGTTGTCCCTGCGTCGGGTCCACGCTCTGTGCGAAGGCAAGGCTCATCTGCATCGCAATGATGTTACCCGCCACATGTAGCGCGCTCATGATGAGCCGCGCTGCCGTGCCGATGAAAAGGCCGACCGCAATCTCGGTCATGACGATGAAGGCGAGCCCCGGCACCGTCGCCGGTATCGCGCCGTAGGAGGAGGCGACGAGCGGCATCATCACCATCGTGAGCAAAAGGGCCAGCACGAGCCGCACCTGCGTCGGAATGCTCGTTTCGCCAAGCGCCGGCATCAGCATGATCATCGCGGCCAGCCGCGAAAAAATCAGCATGAAGGTGAAAGCCGTTTGCGGCAGGATGTCGACGGTGATCATGGATTGCCGCGCCCGCCCTCAGCCCGCTACGATTTTCTGTGAAATGAGAATCATGAAGCCCTCAAGCGCCTGCGCCATGAAAGGCAGCGCGATGAGAACCGTGAGGAAGATCGCCACGATCTTCGGCACGAAGACAAGGGTCATTTCCTGAACCTGCGTCAGCGCCTGCAACAGCGCGATCGCGAGACCTACCACAAGGGCCACCACCATCATCGGAGCCGACACCTCCAGCATGACGTAGATCGCCTGCCTTGAGAGATCGAGAATTTCCGGTCCCGTCATTTTGTCACTCGCCCCCGCCCGCTGCCGTCAGATCGGCATGCGCATGATTTCCTGATAGGCCGTAATGACCTTGTCGCGCACGGTAACGACCGTCTGCAATGTCGTCTCGGCCTCGGCAACCGCCGTCACCACGTCGACAATATTGCCGCTCGTGCCGCCGGTAACGGCCGCCATCTTTGCTTCGCCCGCCTTCGAGGTCTCGACGCTTTCGTCGATGGCCTGCTTGAGCATGTCGCCAAAGCCGCCCGCCGCATCCTTGGCGCCGCCCGCCTGGGGTGTCTGATTGCCCGAGCCTATCCCCGCGGCGCGGGCATAGGCGTTGAGCGCTGTCGATGCCGGAATGGTTGTCATGTCGATCCTCTTGCCTCAGCCGTCACTTGCGCAGAATGTCGATGGTCTGCGAGATCATGCGGCGCGATGCCTGGATGAGATTGAGATTGGCTTCATAGCTACGCTGGGCTTCGCGCATGTCCATCGACTCGACCATGCCGTTGACGTTCGGCATCTTGACGTAGCCATCCTCGTCGGCGCCCGGATGACCCGGCATGTATTTGAGCTTGAATTCGCTTTTGTCGAGAACCGGCCGCCCGAGCGTCACGGTGTGCGCACCGATCTCCCGGTTGAGCTTGTCCTCGAAGGTCACGACCTTTCGCTGATAGGGATCGCCGCCCGGCACGCGCGAAGTCGAATCCGCGTTTGCGATATTTTCTGCAATGATCCGCATGCGGCCGCTCTGGGCCTTCAGGCCCGAGGCTGCCACCATCATAGATTTGACAAGATCCATGGCGCTCATGTTGCGTCTCTTCCTTTCAACAAGGCTCAGCTACGGCCGAGCGCGATCCTGATGAGTCCGAGGCTCTTCGAATAGAGCCCTGTCACCGTCTGGTAATCCATCTGGTTCTGCGCGACCTTGATCATCTGATCTTCGAGCACGACCGAGTTTCCGGTAGGCGACGTTTCGAAGTCGGGTTTCTTTATGATCTCGCCGCCTGTCGCCTGCCCTGTGCGAATGCTGTGACCGCTGCCCGTCACGGGGCTGCCGATATGACCAGCCTGCGTCGCGACGGCGCGAAGCACGGGACCGCTGCGCTCCACCATCGTACCGAAGTCGAGAGGCTTGAGGTCGCGCGCCGTATAGCCCGGCGTATCGGCATTGGCGACATTCTGCGCAAGCACTTGCTGGCGCGCAGTCAGCCACTGCATACGCTGCTTCATCATTTCCACGATGGGAAGATCGCCGATTGCCATTGCCTGCGTGCCCCCGCGACCGGCTCACCGAACTCTCTTTCTGAGTGTCCAAACGGCCGTGTCTGAAGCCACGCATTCCTTGGCGGCGAAACTGAATTCACCATCGTGGAGTTAACATCGTCCTAACGCGGCAAAAGCTGCCGAGCGCGTTAGGAAACCGGTAACCAGATAAAGGCGCGGCTCGCCTCACCCTTTAACCCGCCATTAAGCCTGACGCGGCAAATTCTTCCCATTACGGACGGTCTTCGACCTTCCACTCTGGGGGTAAAATCCAAAATGGACTTCTCGGAAATCTTCCGGTTTGTTGCAGCGCTTGCATTCATTCTCGGGTTGATCGGCGTCTGCGCGATTCTCGCGCGCCGCTTCGGCTTTGCGCCTGGCGCTTCTCCTGCTGGAGGCCAGCGCCGCCTTGGCATCGTCGAGGTGAAAGCAATCGACGCGAAGCATCGCCTGCTGTTGATCCGCCGCGACGGCAAGGAACATCTGATCCTGACCGGCGGCGAAACCCCGTTGCTGATCGAGAGCAGTATCGACGCGCCCGCGCCTGCCGAAGTCGAACAGCCCGCTCAGCCCGTTCCCGCTCAATACGCGCTGCCGGGCCATGTGGTCCAGTTCCAGCGCATCGTGGATTTCATCAAGGAGCGCCGCGCGTGATTGCCCTCTTTCAGAAAACGCTCGCTTCGCTGAAAGCGGCCCGCCTCTCGCGCCTCGCCGGCATTCTCGGCCTTGTGGCATTGAGCTTCGCCTTCGCGCATCCGGCATCCGCCGAGTCGATCCAGGTAGACCTGTCTGACGGCCTCGGCCTTACCGACCATGTCGTCCAGATCGTCGCGCTCGTCACCGTACTGAGTCTCGCGCCGTCGATCCTCATCATGGTGACATCCTTCGTTCGTATCATCGTGGTGCTGGGCCTGCTCCGCACCGCGCTTGGCATGCAGCAATCGCCGCCCAACGCCGTTCTGGTCAGCCTCGCGCTTTTCCTCACGGCCTTCGTCATGACGCCAACCTTTACCGCAGCCTATGATGATGGCATCGAACCGCTGATGAACCAGCAGATCGAAACGGGCGAGGCCTTTGACCGCGCCAGTGTTCCCTTCAAGACTTTCATGCTGAAGCAGGTTCGCAAGGAAGACCTGAAGCTCTTTATCGATCTTTCCGACACGCCCGAGCCCGAACAAGCCGAGGACATCGGCCTTCAGGTTCTTGTTCCCGCCTTCATGATCAGCGAATTGCGCCGCGCTTTCGAGATCGGCTTTCTCGTCTTCCTGCCCTTCATCGTGATCGACATGGTCGTCGCTTCCGTTCTCATGTCGATGGGCATGATGATGCTGCCGCCGATCATCATCTCGCTACCCTTCAAGCTGATCTTCTTCGTGCTTGTGGATGGCTGGTCGCTGATTGCGGGAAGTCTGGTGCAGAGCTTCGGCACCTGAGGGAAAGAGGATCGAAGACGCTCAGTTGAGCGCCGTAACCTCATCGGGCTTCAACGAGGAGAGAAACCGGTCGAGCGTATCGATGGAAGCGATGCGGCTCGTCATCTCCCGAAAGGCGACGCCCTGCTCCACGATCGGTTCGGAGACCACCGCAAAGGCGCTTGCGTCGGGGCTCTTGCTCATGGCCTCTCCGAATTTCGCCCGGAGCCTTGAGAGCCCTTCTTCGTCGCCAGCCAGCGAGTAGGCGATGGCACCGCGCATGACGAGGAGCCTTGTTTCCTCGTTGAGCGTTCCATCCTGCTTCCAGCTTTGCCCGAGCAGGGCTTCCGTGGCGGCGCCCGCCTCCGGCCAGCGCCCTGCATCCCAAAGCACATCCGCTCGCAGCTTTGCCGAAAGTGCATCCTTGCGTTCCGACAACAGATCCAATGCGTTGTCATACTGCTTGCTGTCCGCAAGTGCACGAGCCTCAAGCATCAAGCGCCGGGTCGCAAGCTCCTCCGGCAGCAGGTTCTGCTTCGTCGCACGCAATGCGGCGAGCGCATTCTCGGGCTTCTGGTCGATCAGGTAGATCGCCGCAAGACGCGCCGCGACCTGGGCCTTGGCGACACCGCCATGAAGACGGTTCGCAACCTGATAGTCGAGCAGCTGCTCGGCTTGCGTCAGCAGGTCGACTTCCACAAGGCGCTCCGCGAGTTTGCGGATCATCTCGTCGCCCTTGCTCCCGATCGGCGTCAGTTCCTTGAAACGGTCGAAGAAGGCAAGCGCCTGCACCGGCTCCATCTTGTCCACGGCCTCGCCAAGGAAATAATCCGCGAAGATACTGGACATGCGCACGTTCATCCGATGCGCTTCCTCGCTGTCGGGATAATTGGTGCTTGCCGTACGCATCTGTTTCAGCGCCTCGCCGATCTCGCCCCGGTCGAGGCGGAATTTCGCCAGCTCCGTCAGGATTTCGAGTTCGAGATTGTCCCCGCGCCATGCATAACGCAGGCTTTCGAGTTCCTTCGCGAAGGCTTCCTTGCTGATCTCGCCACGCTTGAGCAGCAGCTTCGCCTTGCCGAAGCGCGCACGGGCCGTGACCGGCGGATAATTCGTCGCGATGGCCACATCATAGCGTGCCAGCGCATCCTCGCCACCCTTCTGCGCATCGTTCATCATCGCGCGCACCAGCAAAATCTGGGCTTTCGCCTTCGCGCTGCCCGGAGCCGCAGGAAAACCGGCCGCATAAGTCTCGGCCGCGATGATATCGCCGCCCTTGAGCGCCGCCTCCGCCGCCTTGGCCCGGAACCTTGTGCGCAGATCGTCGTCGAATGCATCGAGGATTGCGCCCGCCAGACCGAATTGTTCGCGCGCCACTTCCCAGTGGCCGAGTTCCGCCCGCGCAAGTCCGCGCCAGGCCGCCGCATGCGGCGCATTGTCGAGACCGTTCGCGGAAAGATCCGCTATCGCCTCCACATAACGCCCGCTCAACACCCCCGCCACGCCCTTGGCAGCGCGAAAGGCAGGATCGATGTGGAAACGCCGGTTCGCCTCAAGCGCACCGTCGAAAGCAGCAAGCGCCTCCGGCGCAAGCCCGTAACCGAGCAGGAAGCGGCCATAGGCAAAGCGCAACTCACCAAGCTCCCGCGTCCGCGCATTGGCCAGCCGCGCGAGATAATATTGCCGCCGTTCGGTGAAATTATCGCCCGGCGCCTCGCGCCACTCCGCAAAATGCATTTCCGCCGGTGCCTTCACCGCCGCCACCGAAACGCCTTTCGCCGCCGGCGCCTCGTAATCCGCGCCATGGGCCGACAGCGCGAGCCCGTCCCGCCGCGTCACGATCACATTATCCGGGGCCGCCGCAACGTTGAGGTCGTCCGCGACCGGCACGATGGCGACACCCTGCGCCGTCTGCAAAGCCTGGAACTCGACGAAATTGCGGGGCGTCTGCACGGACTGAACGGGGCCACGGGCCGTTGCCACGATAATCTCGTCGCCGACCAGCTTGTCCCTCATCTTCAATATCTTGCGCGTGCCCTTGAGGTCGAGAGCAACGCTGCCGCGCCCGTCTTCGCGCCAGCTTCGCGAGAGCGAAACGGGCCGTCCCGTCGTCGTCAGTGTCTCACCGGCTGAAATCCGCCACGACGCGCCCTCTTCCACCGCGCCGATCAGCGCCTTGTCGCGCAACGGCAGCACCAGCGCCGTCCCGTTCTCGAGGGACTGAACCTCGGGTACACCGAAAGGCCCGAGCTTTTCGGGCGTCACTTCCGCAATATCGAGCGGCAACACGGCGTCAAACACGATCCAGAGCCTGCCTGCCCTCTCGAAGACCGCAGCCCCCACAGGCTCCGGCCAATCGACGAGAATGTCGGTCCCGCTCCGGCCCGGCACGAGATGCACCACCGCCTTGCCTTCCGGCCTGGTCCCTTGCGGCAGCGGATTGGTCGCAATGTGCGGTTCCGCCGCCTCGGCCTTTGCATCGCCCGGCAGTTCGTCATGCCCGGCTTCTGCCGTCTGCACAGCGTCTGGCACAATATTCTTCGGCCCATGCTGCCCCTGCGTTCCCGGCGTCTCCCGCGTCTCCTGCACCGCCTCCGGCTCCGGCACCGCCGGAGTGTCTGTTTCCGCCGCTGCGGGCGGCACGCTGCCAGCCGTGGGCTTGAGGTCCAGAACGATGCTCAGATCTTCACGGAAATCGTTCACGGAGACGCCCGGCTTGAGCGTCAGCACGACCGCCAGCCGCCCGTCATGTTCGACCGCACTGGCATGAGAAAGATAGGGCGGCGGATCGACACGCAGCGGCGAGAGGTCGACCTTCGCCGTCCGGTCGAAGGTAATCGTGGCCAGCCCCTGCCGCTCGACGAATGAATAAAGGACCGGCTGGTTCCAGTCGAACACGAGGCGCGTCATGCCCGCACGCGAGGCCACCCGCACATCGAGCGTCGGCTTTTCTTCCTTCGGTTCCTGAATGCCTTGCGCCTTGGCGGCAAGCTCCGCTTCCTCCGCAGCCCGCCTCTTTTCCCTGGCTGCATTGATCCGCGCCAGCACCTCGGCAGGCAACGCCGGCGGCTTGCCCGTCCAGTCCGGCGGCAGAAGGTCGACGTAAAGTGAATTTTCGGCCTGTTTCGTGTCGAGCCAGAAATCGGTCGTCAGCGCAAACCGGATCGTGCCCTTGTCCTCGTCCCGGCGCGCCATCGCGATGTAGCGCGGCATCTGGCGAACAAAGCCGTCTGTATCTGCGTTGACGGCTTTATCGAAGTCGAGAACAAGGATGCCCGCATTGATCGAGGCGCGGTAGCCGGGAACGCCATCGGGGAAGGTAAAGACCATCCGGCCATAGCCGTCCTGTTCGCTCAGCGACAGCTTCACGTTCTCCGCTGCGCGCGCCGCCGTCGCAAGCACGACAAGCAGGAACAGGCAGGCGAACATCCCGAATGCGTGAAAACGCAGGTCGGTCCCCTTCAATCGTGCGGAATTTCGGTGAGATCGGTACACGCCGCTGCGCCCCAAAAGCTTCTGCCCAAAACCAGCGGCTTCCTGCCGCATCCGCGCAGTTTAGGTGCCGCCGGTTAAGTGGGACTTAAGGGTCAAGGTGCCGAAGCGCCGATTTTCGGGCTTTAGCTGGCTTTTTCGCTGGGGTGGAGCGTTGCAGGCGGTGTCTTCGCGCCATTTTTCGTCGAGCTGCCGCGAATGTCCGAAAGCCGGTCGCCGGTCGCCAGTTCGACGGTGAGATCCTGTGCCACGACAGGGTCCATCGCGGCCAGCACCGCCGCCATCTTTCGCGGCTGCATCCGGGTTACGACATCAAGCAGCACACCCATGTCGAGACGCTCGAAAATACGCGCGGCGTCCTTCGGCTTCATAGTCTCGTACATGGAGACGAGCCCGGCAATCCGCTCCTCATTCGCCTCGTCTTCCGCGCCGATCCGTTCATTGATCCGCGCTTCGATCTCCTTCAGCTCGGCCACCCGTTTCTCGACGCGCTTTTCGGCGGCGGCAAGCAGTTGCGCGCGTGTATCGAGTTCCTGTGTGCGCGCATCGAGTTCCTTGCGCCGTTCTGCAAGGCTCTGGAGCACGGTGCGCTCGGACTTGCTGAATTCGGGTTCCGCTTGCGCGGCAGGCATGACCGGGGCGGATGCCTCTATGCCTTCCTCGCTGGCCTCGGCGTCGTCATGCGTCGCCGCTTCCCCGCCAGCATGGTCTTCGTTTTTGCCACTTTCGGGCGCCGCCATCTGCTCCGCGCTCTCTTCTTTCGGGGCGCTTGCCTGCGCGACCGAAACCGCCGAGATCGTCGCGCTGCCCTCGCCGCCCGTTGCAATATCGGCGAGCTTCAGCACCAGCAGCAGCGAAGCGCAAAGAATGACGGTAGGAAGAAGGCGAAGACGGTCGAGCATGATGTGCCTGTAAGATGAAACTCAGCGCGCTTTCTTCAGCGCCTCGAGAAGCTGGTTCGCGGCGCGTGCCGCAACAGCCGCATCGCGGCCTGAAGGTTTCGGCACAATGCCGTTACGCGGACCGGCAGCCGGTTGCGGCGTCGGTGCGGGTCGCTCCGCCGCAGTGGCGATGCGCCCGATCCGTTCGGCGATCCGCTCGCCGGAATCGACCATGAGCGAGAGATCGTCCGCGAGTGCGCGCGCTTCGTTCACGCGGCCCTCAAGTTCCTGGCCCGTTGCTGCGCTCGCCTGCTTCAGCGCATCGATGGCGGAAACGGCACGCGTTGTCGCCGCGTTGAGTTCACCCACAAGTTCGCGCAGCCCGTCCTGGCCGGAGCGCATGGCGCGCAGCCTGCGGTCCAGCATCGCGCAATAGGTGATGGTCGCGCCCAGAAAGACGCAAACGATAACTTCGAGAAGAATACTGATCGGCAGTCCGGAAAGAACCGTCATGTGTCGGATCCTTCAATCTTGAGTTCGGATTTAACGTCGGCGGCGCGGGGCGCTTCCGCCGAAGAGGCAATGATGCCGCGCTGGGTATGCTTGATGGCTTGCTCGACACGCACCGCGACATGGTTGCCGACGCGGCCCATCCGGCCCCGTCCGAGCTTCACGCCGCCGCAGCGCAGATCAATGTCACCATCCGGTCCATTATTGAGCATCAGCGTCTGGCCGACCTCGAATTCCATGACGTCGCGCAGCGTCAGCATCTGCTCGTCCAGCACCGCTTCGAGCGGCACCCGCGTGGACCATAGTTCGGTGGCGAGATGGCTTTCCCAGATCGAATCCCGTCCGAACTTTTCACCCATGAACATCTGCAGCAAGAGTTCGCGGATCGGCTCGAGTGTCGCATAAGGCAGCATCATTTCGATGCGGCCGCCGCGATCTTCCATGTCCACACGCAGCTTCACGAGGATCGCTGCATTGGCAGGCCGCGCAATGGCCGCGAAGCGCGGATTGGTCTCCATCCGGTCGAGATCGAGCGTGACCGGCGACAGCGGTTCGAAAGCCGCCTGCACATCCTGCAACACGACTTCGATCATGCGCTGGACGAGATTGAGTTCGATAGTCGTATAGGGTCGCCCCTCGATGCGCATGGCTGCCGTGCCGCGACGTCCGCCAAGCAGCACATCGACAATCGAATAGATCAGGTTCGAGTCGACCGTGAACATGCCGTAATTGTCCCACTGCTTCGCGCGGAAGACCGCGAGAATGGCCGGCAGGGGAATGGAATTGAGATAATCGCCGAAGCGGATCGACGACACGTTGTCGAGCGACACTTCAACATTGTCGGAGGTGAAATTGCGCAGCGATACCGTCATCAGACGCACGAGGCGGTCGAAAACGATTTCAAGCATCGGCAGGCGCTCGTAGGAAACGAGCGCGGAATTCACGATGGCGTCGATCCCGTTCCGCTCGGGCACGACCTCTTCACCCACTTCAAAACCGAGCAGGCTGTCGATTTCGTCCTGGTTTAGCACCCGCTCGGGTGCGTTCGCTGCGGCATCGGCGGCAGCGGCCAGTGTATCTTGTTCTTCCAGGCTGTCGCTTGCGGCCATATCGGAATTCTTCCCGCTGACTTCTACTGAACGATGATTTCCTTGAAGAGCACGTCGCTGATGACGGGCTCTTGCATGGCAATATTGAGGCGGCGTAGCAGCTCTTCCTTGAGGTAGAGCATGCCCTTCGATCCCTCCAGGTCTTCGGGACGCAGCTCGCGCAGAAAGGTCTGGAAACCGTCCAGCACACGCGGCATCTCCAGTTCGAGTGCGGCCACGGATTCCTTGTCCTTCACCTGCAACGCGACGCGCATCTTGAGATAATGCTGCGGCGGCGGACCGGAGAGGTTCACGAGGAAATCGGGCAAGTCGTAGAAAACGGGATCGGCTTTGACCTCAGCCACCGCTTCCTCTTCTTCATGTCCGCCCAGAATACCGGACATGTAGACGCCCGCGCCCGCACCGATCAGGAGCAGCACGGGCAGAACGATGTAGAGAACAAGCACCTTGCCCGCGAGCTTCTTCTTGCCCGGTGCCGGTGCGGCGCTCCCTGCGTCTTCTGAACTATCGGCGTCGATTGCAGCCATCTTGATAACCGCCCCACCATCGAAAAAATTCTGCCGGGCAGCATCTCGTCTGCATCCGGCTTCTCACAACCGGATGCTCGCCGACTTTGGTTAACGAAGCGTTCTCGGTTGCACGCCGGAGACAGAGTTTCTCTCTAGACTCCGCACATCGGGTTTCGCACATGGGCGTTCGCAGGCGTTCGCACCCCTCGGCCTGCCCCAGGCGGCAGAAACTGCCCGGTAAAGCCTGCCCGAACCGCTCCCCTGGACGAGCTGCGTTCAACCAACCCATTGATTTATTTCAGCTTTTCAATTGGCACAGGCCCTGCACATGTTCGGGCGGCGTGAACCCGCGCCGAACGACAAGAGAACCGCCGGACCCGACATGGAAAACGCACTGCTCATAGGTCTCTCGCGCCAGATGGCGATGACGCGCGAAATGGCGACCATCGCGAACAATCTCGCGAACATGAACACCACTGCCTACAAGTCGGAAGCGATGCTCTTCGAGCAATACCTGATGCCCGACGCTTCCGAGGACAGCAAGGACAAGCAGATTACCTTCGTCCAGGACTTCGGCCAGCATCGCAACATGCGCGATGGCGCGATCCAGACGACGGCCAATCCCCTCGACGTCGCCATTGCCGGCGAGGGCTTCTTCCGTGTGCAGGCGGAAACAGGCGTCCTCTACACGCGCAACGGCCACTTCAACCTCGATGCCGAGGGCCAGCTCGTCACCTCGACCGGCGCCCCCGTTCTCACCGATGCAGGCACGCCCATCCGCTTCGCCGAGGACGAGACCGGCATCACCATCGCCAGCGACGGCACGATCTCCACCGATCAGGGCCAGCGCGGCAAGCTCGCCATTGTCAGCTTCGAAAACCCGCAGGCCATGCTCAATGTCGGCAACACAATGCTCGACACGGATCAGCCCGAAATCGCCGTCGAAAACACCCGCCTCGTGCAGGGCGCCCTCGAAGGCTCGAACGTGCAGCCCATCGTCGAGATGACGAACATGATCGAGGTCTCGCGCTCCTATGCGAGCGCCCAGAAGCTCATAGACCAGGCCGACCAGATGCGTCGCCAGGCCATTCAGGAACTCGGAACCGCGGCCTAAGGCCCGTTCCGCCTACGCAAGCAAGGAAGAAAGTCCATGCAGTCGCTCAGCATCGCCGCCACGGGCATGATGGCCCAGCAGCTCAATGTCGAAGTTATCTCGAATAACATCGCCAACATGAGCACCTCGGGCTTCAAGCGTCAGCGCGCCGAGTTTCAGGATCTGCTCTATCAGAACCTGCGCCGCGTCGGCACCAACTCGTCGGATGCCGGCACCATCGTGCCCGCCGGTGTGCAGGTCGGCCTCGGCGTCAAGACGGGCTCCGTCTACCGCGTCATGACGCAGGGCAATATGGACAACACCGAAAACAAGCTCGACATCGCCATTCAGGGCCGCGGCTATTTCCGCGTCGAGTTGCCAAGCGGCGAGGATGCCTATACCCGCGCGGGCTCCTTCCAGATCAGCGCTGACGGTCAGCTCGTGACGGCGGATGGCTATACGCTCGCGCCCGGCATCACAATCCCGCAGGAAGCCACCGACATTACGATCAGCCGCGACGGCCAGGTGCAGGTCTCCCTTCCCGGCCAGACCGATACCCAGATCGTCGGCCAGATCGAACTCGCCGCCTTCGCCAACGATGCCGGCCTCGATCCGCTCGGCGACAATCTCTTCGTCGAAACGGCGGCCAGCGGCGCGCCGACGATCGGCACACCCGCATCCGACGGCATCGGCAGCGTTCTGCAGGGCTTTCTCGAAACCTCGAACGTGAACTCCGTGACCGAAATCACCTCGCTCATCACCGCTCAGCGCGCCTACGAGATGAACGCCAAGGTCATTACCGCCACCGACGAAATGATGTCCGTCACCTCGAACGTGAAGTAACGGCCGGCAAGACACGGATCAAGGAATAGAGCCATGTTCAAGCGTATCGCCTCTCTCGCCCTGCTGTTCGCTGCCAGCGTCATCACCGCCGCGGGCGCAGCCGAACTCCGCCCCGCCGTCACCGTCACGGGCGACACGGTCACGCTCGGCGATCTGTTCGACAATGCAGGGGACGCCGCCGCCGTTATCGTCGCCAATGCGCCCGCGCCCGGCACACGGGGCGAAATTTCCGTCTCACGCATCTCGCTTGCCGCGCGCCGCAACGGCATCGAATGGCGCAACGATGCGGGCCTTACCCATGTCGTCGTCGCCCGCAATGGAACGCAGGTTCCCGATATGGAGGTCGCCGCCGCTATCGCGAACGCCATTGAAGCGCAGTCATCCGCGCTTCCCTCCTCTTCGCAGCTTCAGGTAGATTTTGAAAACGGCATGGCTGGTATCCAGGTCGCCGACGGAGCCGAGCCGACCGTCAAGGTCGAGCAGCTTGCCTTCAATCAGCGTAGCGGCGCCTTCACCGCGATCCTGCGCGCGCCCGCAAACGACATGCTGAGCCCGCTCCGCCGCGTGACTGGGCGCTCCTATCCGGTGACGGATGTGCCCGTTCTTGTCCGTGACATGCAACCTGGCGAAATCGTCCGTCAGCAGGATATCGACTGGGTGCGCCTGCCCTCGAACCGCGTCAGCCAGAATATCGTCACCTCTCTGGAACATCTCGTCGGCATGTCGCCGCGCCGCCCGGCCCGCGCCGGCGAGCCGATGCGCATTGCCGAGATGCAGCCGCCGATCCTCGTCGAGAAAGGCGCACAGGTCGATGTGACCCTCATCTCCGGTTCGCTCACCCTCACCGCGCGCGGCCGGGCACTCGAAAACGGTGCCGTCGGCGATGTCGTCAGTGTCGTGAACACCCGCTCCAACCGCACCATTCAGGGCGTCGTCGAAGGACCGAACATGGTCCGTATCGACGCGCCGGGCGCGGCCCGTGCAGCACATCTTGCTGCGCAAGCCCGCAATTCCTGATCCGTAACGCCTGTTCCGACCGTAAAGGCCAGAAAAATGTCCGTCAGTTCCCTTCCCCGCCTTGCCGCCATCGCGCTTTTTGCTGCCGCTCTCGCGGGCTGCAACGCCGCCGACCGCATCTCGAATATCGGCAAGGCGCCCGATCTTTCGCCCATCGCGGCGCCGCTTCCTGCAGTCGCCATGCCGATGCCGGTGGCCGAGGAAGTCGTCTACCAGCCCAACTCGCTCTGGCGTTCGGGCTCGCGCGCCTTCTTCCGCGACCAGCGCGCTGCCCGCGTCGGCGACATTCTCACCGTCCTCATCAACGTGGCCGACAGCGCCAAGGTGAACAACACGACGACGCGCAGCCGCTCGAATTCCGAATCCGCTGGCATGAACAACCTGTTCGGCTACGAATCCTATCTCGGCAAGATCTTCCCGGATGCCGTCGACAATACGAGCCTTGCTGATCTCGACAGCACCAGCTCAAGTTCAGGCGACGGCTCCGTCGACCGCAAGGAAACGATCGACCTCACCGTTGCCGCCGTCGTCACCCAGGTGCTTCCGAACGGCAATATGGTGATAGCGGGCCGTCAGCAGGTCCGCGTGAACTACGAGGTTCGCGACCTTCTCGTCAGCGGCATCGTGCGGCCCGAAGACATTTCCAACATCAACACCATCCAGCACACGCAGATCGCGGAAGCGCGCATCTCCTATGGTGGTGAAGGCCAGATCAGCGACGTGCAGCAAGCGCGCTACGGCCAGCAGCTCTTCGACATCATCATGCCTTTCTAAAGCCTGGCGGCAGCACCCGCCAAAAGCCGAAAAGGAAAACGCGGCCCCCGTCACCGGAGGCCGCGTTTTTCGTTTCCGCCCAGCAAAGCAGGCCCGCTCAGTCGTCGCGATACACTTTCTCGCGCCGCTCGTGGCGTTCTTGCGCCTCGATGGAAAGCGTCGCGATCGGGCGCGCATCAAGCCGCTTCAGGCTGATTGGCTCACCCGTCTCTTCGCAATAGCCGTAAGTCCCCTCCTCCAGGCGGCGCAGCGCCGCGTCGATCTTGGCAATGAGCTTGCGCTGACGATCCCGGGTGCGCAGCTCAAGCGAGCGCTCGGTCTCGGAGGAGGCGCGGTCCGCAATATCCGGGTGCTGCACCGAGTCATCCTGAAGATGCTGCAGCGTCTCACGATTTTCGAGGAGGATGTCCTCTTTCCATTTCTCGAGCTTGCGGCGGAAATACTCTTTCTGCCGCTTGTTCATGAACGGTTCGTCGTCTGACGGCATATAGCCTTTAGGCAAACGCACGGCCATTTAGGCAATCTCTCTGTGAGACCGATGGTCGGTTTCCGGCATTTGTCTCCAAGGCCCCGCATGATCGCGAACAAATGTCGGCAACGAAAGACCATCGGCAATTCTATGAAAACAGCAGAGCTTCTGAATTTGATATCTGAGCGTGAGCACGGGCTTTACCGCTGACGAAACTCAAATGCCAAATTCGCTCCACTGGGCCCGCCGAAGCGCGCGGAGTATAGGGAGCGCATTCACGATTCTCAACAGGCGAACCGATGCCAAGCCGGTGAAATATCTGTGAAATCCGACCGATGAGAAAACCGGCATTTTGCCTGCGAAAGACGCAGCGAATTGCCCACCTAGCCGTTGGTATAGGTGCCGAACTTCGCGAGCTCAACCTTCGCACGCAGCTCGATTTCGGCCAGAACCTCGCCGAGCCGCGGATCGTTGAAGCTGCTGCCCTGCCGTTCGACCACCGCAAGAAGGCGGGAAAGCTTGGATTTTGGCAATTGCCCCATGAGAAGCGAAAGCTTGATGTCGTCCAGTATGTCGAGCATCTCCTCCCCCCGCCGGATTGCCGCCCTGCGGCGCGGCGAGTGGAGCGCATCGTCGCTCGCGGGTGTTTCCTGGAGGGCAAGCAACGCATCGACGGCGCCAAGAGAGGCCGGGCCGGAAAGCCCCGCTGTCCCTCGCGCCTGGGAAACGCCGCTGGGCGCAAACCCGCTGCCGCGGGAGCCTGCCTTGGCAGCGCGCCCCGGTCCCGATTGAGAAGCCGATCTCGTCTGTCCGATCTTCATCTGGGTCGCCCCCGATCCCGATCCTGATGCTTTCTGGCGGGGTATCCGCCGTCTTTGTTCAAAATGAACCAGAGGTCTTAAATCCGCGTTAAGCCTGATCACACGCGCATGCGCCGCCCGGCAGGATTTGCCGGAAGGCGGCAGGAGCTTCCGCCAGGGCCCCGCCCGTCGTCCCTTCCTGTCCCGCCGCCGAAAAATAAAACGAAACAAAAACAATGACTTGCATGAAATCCGCTCCGCCCGGCCCGATGGCACGGCTTTCGCTAGATAGACGCCGTATCGCAAGCGATTGAACGGTCGATTCATGTTCCGGCTTACCGCCTTCCCTCTTCGTACTTTCCTCGCGCTCCTGCTCGGTGCCTGCCTCATGGCGCTTTCCGCGCCGGCTGCAAATGCCAGTTCGCGCATCAAGGACATCGTCGATGTCGAGGGCATCCGCGACAACATGCTGGTCGGCTACGGTCTCGTGGTCGGCCTCAACGGCACGGGCGATACGCTCCGCAACACCCCCTTCACCCAGCAGAGCCTGACCGGCATGCTGGAACGCCTCGGCGTCAACACGCGCGGCACCAACATGAAGACGGAGAACGTCGCCGCCGTCATGGTTTCCGCCAATCTTCCCGCCTTTTCTACTCAGGGCAGCCGCATCGACGTGACGGTAAGCGCGCTGGGTGACGCGACCAACCTTCAGGGCGGCGTCCTCCTCGTGACCCCGCTCATGGGCGCGGATGGCCAGGTCTATGCCGTCGCGCAGGGCTCGCTCGCCACCGGCGGCTTCTCGGCCACGGGCGAGGCCGCCTCCGTCGTGCGCGGCGTGCCCACCAATGGCCGCATCGCGAACGGCGCCATCGTCGAGCGTGAGATCGATTTCGCCCTCGACGATCTGCGTACTCTTCGCCTTTCGCTCCGCAACCCGGATCTCACGACCGCCCAGCGCATTGCCACCGCCATCAACACCTATCTGGGTACGCCGACCGCCCGCGCGGACAATTCCAGCATCGTCGAGATCAGCGTGCCCTCGTCCTATCGCGGCGGCGTCGTGGCGCTCCTCACCGAAATCGAACAGCTCCGCGTGCAGCCCGATCTGATCGCCCGCGTCGTCATCGACGAGGCCTCGGGCGTCATCGTGATGGGCCAGGATGTGCGCGTCAGCAAGGTCGCCATCGCGCAGGGCAACCTCACCATCTCCGTCAGCGAAACACCGCAGGTCAGCCAGCCCTCGCCCTTCTCCACCCAGGGCGACACGGTGGTCGTGCCGCGCACCGACGTGAACGTGGACGAGGAAGAGGGCAAGCAGCTCGGCATCATCGACGGCAGCATTTCCCTGAAGGAGCTCGTCGACGGTCTGAACACGCTGGGCGTCAGCCCCCGCGACATGATCACCATTCTTCAGGCGATCAAGTCCTCCGGTGCCCTCCAGGCAGATATCGAGGTGATGTGATGGACGCTCTCGCCGCCCTCCCCACCTATATGCACCTCTCCCCGGCTCAGGCCGAAGCCCGCGCCACCGCGAAAGCGGCCGCCGCCGAGGGTGAGCGCGACCCGCGCGCCTGGGAGGCGGCGCAGCAGTTCGAGGCGCAGTTTGTCTCGACGCTCCTCCAGTCCATGTTCAAGGGCCTCGACGACGAGGACAATCCCTTTGGCGGCGGACAGGGCGAAAGCATGTTTCGCTCGCTTCTCGTCGATCAATACGGCCAGCAGATGGCCAGGTCCGGCGGCGTCGGCCTTGCCGATGATGTCTATCGTGAAATGCTGAAAATGCAGGAGGTATCGCAGTGAGCACGCATCAGGCAGAAACCCGCCGCAGTCCCGCCGAAACCCTGCCCCCCGTCGCGCTCGTGGACCGCCTTCTCGCGCTCACCTCGGATCTGACCTCGCTCATCCGCAAGGAGACCAGCCTTCTGCATGACCGGGCCCAGACGGAAATCGCCGCTCTCCAGCCGGAGAAAACCCGCCTCGCCAATGACTACGCGATGGATGTTCTCGCCGTGCGCGGCCACAGAAATCTGCTCGACCGTGCCCCCTCGGAGCGCGTCGCACGCCTGAAGTCGGCCATGTCCGAACTCGACAAGGCGCTTGCCCTCAACGGCGAAGCCCTCACCGCCGCGAAATCCGTCTCCGAAGGCCTTATCCGCATGGTTGCAAACGCCATGAGCGAGCGCACCGCGCCCTCGCTCGGCTATGGCCCCAATGCCGCCGCCTCTGCGCGCCGCCCCGGTTCTTCGGCAGGCACCGGCTCCCTCACCCTCGACTCGCGCGCCTGATTGCCCGCACGTTAACCGTGCGGTAACCAAGAAAGGCCGATTGATACGAACAACAAGTTCGGGAACGGACCAATCCGGTCCGCGCGGGGTAAATCGGATATGTCTGGCTTGAGCAAACGGCGCATCGCCGAAGATAGCGAAATCGAAAAGAAATTCGCGCAGGGCCAGCGGCTCCAGTCGCGCGACCGCTTTGCCGATGCCGAAGCGCGCTACCGCAAGGTGCTCGCCGCCGATCCGGCCCATATCGGCGCTCTCACCGGCATCTGCCAGTGCCTGATCGCGCAGGAGCGCGCGCCGGAAGCCATCGAACTGCTCGATCATGCGGCCGAAACCATCCCCGCCGATCCCGCATCCCTCTTCGAGCTCGGCACGGCCTGTACTGTGATCGGCTATCGCCATCAGGCCCGCGCGGTTTACAGGCGCGCCCTGGAACTCAATCCCGACCACACCTCCGTCCTCATCAATCTTGCGAATGTCGAAAACGATCTCGGCGAGACGCAGAACGCCGTCGATCTCCTTTCGCGCGCCATTGAGGTCAATCCGAACGCCGCGCGCGCCTACAGTAATCTCGGCAAAATCCTGACAGGCACCAGCCTCGTCGAGGAAGCGCTCTCCTGCTACCTGCGCGCCATCGAGATCGACCCGCGTATTTCGCAGACCTGGACGAACCTTGCCGCTCTTTATGAGATCATGGGCCGCTTCGAGGATGCGCTGGAGGCTCTGCGCCGGAGCCTGACCCTCAATCCCGAATGCGACGCCGCGCGCTGGAATCTCGCCCGCACCCTGCTCACGCTCGGCCAGGTGGAAGCGGGCTGGGATATGTATGGCTTCGGTTTTGCCTGCCGCGAACGCAAGCCCTATCGCCCCTTTCCCGGCCTCATCTGGGCGGGCGAAGATATCAAGGACAAGACCATCATGGTCTGGCGCGAACAGGGGCTGGGCGACGATCTCATTTTCTCGACCTGTTATTCGGACCTGATTGCGCGCGCAGGTCACGTCATCATAGAAACCGACGCCCGCCTCGTACCGCTCTACCAGCGCACCTGGCCGCAAGCGACAGTGCGGGCCGAAACGCTCGCCTCGACCGGCCTGGGCAATTATGGCGAAGTCGATTTCGACCTCACCGCGCCCGCGGGCCTCGTCGCCGCGCAGCTCCGCCGCAACCTCGACGCCTTCCCCGATCATATTGAGGGGCTTCAGCCGGACCCCGAGCGCGTGGCCGCCTGCCGCGACTGGCTCGCCACCCTTGGCCCCGGCCCGAAGGTCGGCATCGCCTGGACCTCGGCCAAGGTCAACGACCTTCGCGCGCCGAACTACACCGCATTGGCCGACTGGATACCGCTCTTCAAGGCGCAAAACGTCTCTGTCGTCAATCTTCAGTACACAAATGTGGATGAGGAGGCCGAAGCCCTCGCCCGCGAGCATGGCCTGACCCTTCACCGCATGCCGGACCTCGACCTGTTCGGCGACCTCGAAGGCGCCGCCGCGCTGACCGCCTGCATGGATGCCGTCGTTGGCCCCTCGAGCTTTCCGCTCATGCTGGGTTCGGCGCTTGGCCGCCCCTGTTTCCACTACGGCCAGGCGCGCATCTGGACGAAGCTCGGCACGGACGGCCTGCCCTGGTTCCCCACCATGCGTTGCTACACGATCGACCGCTCGACCGACCGCGCCGCACTTGCCGCGCGGATAACCGGCGATGTCACGAAGTTCCTCGCCGGCTAGGCCACTCTCCGGCGCCTGGCCGCTCCCAAAGGGTAAAACCTGCCTTTCTTGCCCGGCAAAACTTTCCCTGACTATGGAACTTCCTGCCAGCTCGTCATGGCCAAAACATTCTAACCCATTGATTTCATTACATTTCAAAACTGGCCCGGCATTTGCGATTACAGGGCCAGAAGCAATCGACGGATGCAGAGAAAGGCGAAGCCGCTCATGCACCCGGTTCGGCGGCGGAAGGGGTGTCGGGTAACCGGAAAAGGTTCCAGACAACCAAAATCGCGAAACAGCATCGTGTTGTTTACGTCGAATTAATGATTAACGCCGAGTGTAGTGCCCGTGCCGTCATGAGACGGTCGAGCCAAACCCTGGAGGGTAGAGACAATGGCTGATGTAGTCCTTTCCGGTCCGATCCGGTCGAACCTGCTCAGCATGCAGAACACAACGAAGCTCCTGGACGAAACGCAGCTGCGTCTCGCGACGGGCTTGAAGGTACGCAGCGCGATCGACAGCCCCACCGCCTACTTCACGGCGCAGGGCCTCAACAACCGCGCTTCCGACCTGAATGGCCTGCTCGACTCGATGGGTCAGGGGGTGAAGACGCTTGAAGCCGCCGATCAGGGCATCAAGTCGATCCTCAAGCTTGTGGAAAGCATGAAGGCGGTCGCGAACCAGGCGCTCGAAACCAAGGTCAACCCCACTACCATCACGGGCAATCGCGCTGGTGATCCGTTGACCGGCGGTGTCACCCTTGCGGGACTCGGCGACCTCGCCACCGGCCACACGATCACCATTACGGTCGGCGAAGTGACGGAGACAGTCGATATCGGCGCCGCCTCGGGCGAAGTCGCCACCGTGCAGGACCTGATCGACTGGGTCGCCGCGACCTTCGTAGGCGACGAACCGCTCGAAGCGACCATCGACGAAGACGGCCAGCTCAATTTCTCCGCCGCCAATGGACGCGCGCTCACCATCGAAGCCGACAATGCCGGCACACCGGTCAGCCTTGCGGGCCTCCTCGGCAGTCACACCTCTTCGACCAATGGCGTGAACCGCGACAAGTTCGAGAGCGATTTCAATAATCTGCGCGAACAGATCGAACAGCTCGCCAGCGACGCAAGCTACAAGGGCGTGAACCTTCTGAAGGGCGATCTTCTCAGCGTCTTCTTCAATAATGAGCAGACCTCGAAGCTCGATATCGAAGGTGTGGACCTCACGCCGGATGGCCTGCTCAACATCGGTGCGGTCGCCAACGAGTCCGGCGACCACGGCTTTGCCGCCGATTCCGACATCCAGACCTTCGTGGACACGCTCAATGCCGCCACCGGCGTGTTGCGCCAGCAGTCCTCGACCTTCGGCGCAAACCTCGGTGTGGTGCAGATCCATCAGGACTTCACTTCCTCCCTCATCAACACGCTGGAGGCCGGCGCATCCGAACTGACGGTCGCCGATACGAACGAAGAAGGTGCGAAAATGCTCGCTCTGCAGACCCGCCAGCAGCTCGGCACCACTGCCCTGTCGCTCGCGAACCAGGCGGAACAGGGCGTACTTCGTCTCTTCGGTTAACTCTGAATCCTTAAGCACTTCAAAGGGCGGGCCTTCGGGTCCGCCCTTTTTGCTTAATGGGGTACACGGACTTTTTTCAAAAAAATTCCGAAAAAATCGGCGGTTTTTACCACCTCTTAACGAGAGCACCCCCATGCTCTCGTCGTGGCTCAGGAAGAGCCGTAGCTATCGTTCCTAGGAAAGGACACTACAATGGGTGATATCGTCATCAACAGCGCCGTGCGTTCGAACCTGCAGACCCTGCAGGGAACCGCGAAACTCATGGCTCAGACGCAGGGTCGTCTCGCATCGGGCCTGAAGGTCTCCTCCGCCCTCGACAATCCGCAGTCCTACTTCACCGCCGCCGGCCTGAACGCCCGTGCGACGGACCTGAGCACCATTCAGGACTCGCTCAGCCTCGGCGTCAAGACGCTGAACGCGGCTGACGAAGGCATCAAGGCCATCCAGAAGCTCGTTGACCAGGCCAAGTCGGTCGCCAACCAGGCGCTCCAGGCGAAAGCCACCGCGACCACGCTCGACGCGACGGCTGAAGCGGCAGCGATCGCCGGTTCCGCCGGTGCCCGTACGGTCAGCTTCCAGATCGGTACGGCCACGGCCGTCGACGTTGTCTTCGACACGGCGACCTACGCAACAGCAGCCTCTTCGGCTGCTGCCATCGAAAGCGAACTTGCTGATCTGACATCTCCGGGCGGCGCGCTTGCCGGTCTCTCCGTCACGGTCGACGGCGACAGCATCTCGTTCGAGGTCGAGTCCGGTGAAGATCTTACGATCTCCGGTACGGCTGCTGCCACGGGCGCTGCGGGCTTCGGCATCGCCGACAGCTCCGACAACGGCGAAACGCTGACAGAAGCGCGTTCGACCTACGCGAACGACTACAACGGCCTGCGTACGCAGATCGACCAGCTCGCGACCGATGCCAGCTTCAACGGCATCAACCTGCTGAACGGCGACAGCCTGACGGTGAAGTTCAACGAGAGCGGTTCGTCCAAGCTCGACATCTCGGGCGTGACCTACAACTCTGATGGTCTCGGCATCGACTCCACGGACTTCTCCGACATCGATGCGGACCTTGCCCTGCTCGACGAAGCGACATCGACGCTCCGCCAGCAGGCCTCGACCTTCGGCGCGAACCTCTCGGTCGTGCAGAACCGTCAGGATTTCACTGAAAACATGATCAATGTTCTCGAAGGCGGTGCTGGCGACCTGACACTGGCCGACACGAACGAGGAAGCGGCCAACCTGCTCGCTCTGCAGACCCGCCAGTCGCTCGCACAGAGCTCGCTGTCCCTCGCCAACCAGGCGGAACAGAGCGTCCTCAACCTCATCCGTTAATGAGGTTCCGCCTCCGGGCGGACAGGACGAACGAAATGGGCGGCGGGAGCTTCGGTTCCCGCCGTTTCTTTATTCACAAAGCCCCGCGGCGCTCCCCCAAGAAGCCAAATCGCGCTAGACTGCAGCACCTTCCGCAAAGAATCGCCGTCAGGACGAACAAGCATGGCCCTCAAAGTCGAACTCAAGCCCGGCGAACGCTTCATTCTGGGTGACAGCGTCATCACCAATGACGATCAGCGCACGCGCCTCTTCATTGAAGGAGATTCGCCGATCCTGCGCGAAAAGGACATTCTGCGGACTGCCGACGCCGATACACCCTGCAAGCGCGTCTATCTCATCGTGCAGATGATGT
The DNA here is from genome assembly GCA_002694985.1 of Parvibaculum sp. Classification (GTDB taxonomy): domain Bacteria; phylum Pseudomonadota; class Alphaproteobacteria; order Parvibaculales; family Parvibaculaceae; genus Parvibaculum. The sequence goes on from NZNS01000006.1 coordinate 169,508, forward strand.
ATCTCTCCGCCGATCCCCGCCCCCATCACGACCTTTATTTCCAGATCGTTAAGGATGTCATGCAGGCGGCCCCCTCCACAGCGTCCTATATCGACGCCATCAACAGTAAAATCTTAACTGGCGAAATATATAAAGCTCTCAAGGAAACTCGAAAATTGATCGAGTACGAACGGGGGCTGTTGGAGAATGTCAAAACCACATGACGCCTATGCCAGCGCATCGCGCATGGCACCGAAGGATCCGCGTGAGTTCGAAGCGACAATCCTGACGCGGGCGGCAGGCCAGCTACAGCGCATCCGCGACAACTGGGAAGCGGAAACGGCCTCCGCGCTTTATGACGCCCTGACATACAACCGCCGCATCTGGACGGTCTTCGCCGCCTCCGCCGCGGAAAAAGAACACCCTCTCCCCCGCGAGATCAAACAGAACATCGCCAACCTGGCCATCTTCATCTTCAAGCGGACAAACGAGATCGAGGCGACCCGCGAGCCGGAACCGAAGCTCCTGGACACGCTCATCATGATCAACCGTGAGATCGCCGCCGGCCTCTACACGCGCGCCTGATCGCTCTAGCGCGGCGGCATGCGGATCGCCCCGTCGAGACGCACCGTCTCTCCGTTGAAATAGCCGTTCCTGAGCATCGTCGTCGCAAGGTCCGCATATTCAGACGGATCGCCGAGCCGCGGCGGGAAAGGCACCGATGCCGCCAGGTTGTCGAAGATCTGCGGCGCACGGTCCTTCACGCCCAGCATGGGCGGCGTCGCCATGATCCCCGGCAGGATCGTGTTGATGCGAATGCCTTCGCGGGCAAGATCGCGCGCGATGGTCAGCGTCATGCCCTTGATCGCCGCCTTAGCCGCCGAATAGGCGACCTGCCCCACTTGCCCGTCTTCCGCCGCGACCGAGCCTGTATTCACGATGGCGCCGCGCTCGCCGCCTTCCAGCGGATCGAGTGTCGCCATACCCGCCGCGCTCTTCACGATGCAGCGGAAGGTGCCCACCGTATTCAGCCCCAGCACATATTCGAAATCGGAAATCTTGAACGGCACGATCTCGCCCGTCTTCTTGTCGCGCGCAATCGTCTTGCCGCCGCGTCCTCCGCCCGCGCAATTCACGAGGCAGCGCTCCTGCCCGTTCTCCGCGCGCGCCTTGGCAAAGCCCGCATCGACGGAGGCTTCATCCATCACGTTGACCTCGCAATAGAGCGCGCCGAGTTCCTTCGCCACGCGCTCGCCATTCTCCTTGTTAAGGTCGAAGATCGCGACCTTCACGCCGAGCCCGCGCAACATCGTCACCGTCGCCTTGCCGAGGCCCGATGCGCCGCCTGTCACCACTGCGGATACGGAACTGTCGAGTTTCATGTCTGGTCCCTCCCTGTTCTTGTTGGCCGATAGCCTTTATTCCGGGCGCAGCATGGCCTGATTTTTCCGGCCCGCCAATCATGCCGCCTTCGCGCAGGATTTGACGTCGCGGAGAGCTTGCGCACCCCCTCTCCGTCTCCTGGCTTCCACGCACCGGCAGCACCCGTTACGGTCATGGGCCACGAGTCATGGGGGAAACGATTCATGTTGCAGCAATTCGGCGATGAAATATGGATCGCTGAAGGTGCCGATATCGAAGCGATCATGGGTTTCCGTTATCCCCTGCGCATGGCCGTCATGCGCCTTGCCGATGGCGGCCTCCTTGTCTGGTCACCGGTCGGCCTGACGGACACCCTGCATGCACAGGTGAACGCGCTCGGTCCCGTCCGCCACATCGTCGCGCCGAACACGCTGCATCACCTCTACATTCCCGAATGGAAAAACGCCTTCCCCGAAGCGAAGCTCCACGCTGCGCCCGGTCTCCCCGAAAAGCGCAAGGACATCGCCTTCGATGAAATCCTCGGCGATGCGCCGCCCCCCGGCTGGGTGGGCGAAATCGATCAGCTTGTAATGAAGAATGCCATCGCGGATGAAGTCGTCTTCTTCCATGTGAAGAGCGGCACCGTTCTCTTCACCGATCTCATCCAGCATTTTCCCCGCGGCTGGTTCAGGGGCTGGCGCGCCATCGTCGCGAAACTCGACCTGATGACGGGGCCGGAGCCCGCCGTCCCGCGCAAGTTTCGCCTCGCCGTCAGGGATCGTCCGGCCGCCCGCGCCGCGCTCGCGCGCATCCTCGCATGGCCTGCGCAAAATGTGGTGATGGCACATGGCACGCCTGTTACCGGGGAAGGACGCGCCTTCCTCGGCCGGGCGTTTCGCTGGTTGCAGCCGTCCTAGATGTAGTTCACCAGTGAGAGCTGCGAAAGCATCGCCGTCACCTGATAGCTTGCCTGCAACTGCGTCTCCAGCGTGTTCAGCTTCACGCCGACCTCGTAAGGGTCCGCGTTCTGGATATCGCCCAGAATCTCGTTCGCTGTCGCCATTGTGGCGTCGTGCCGGTTCTGTGTGTTCTCCAGCGTCGCCGAGGCGAGGCCGAGATTGGTCACGATGCTTTCGACGGACTGCGTGCCCTCGAAATTCAGCACCTGCCCCACCCGCGCCGTCAGCTCGCGATAGCTGTCGCGCTGCTCGGCGTCGCCGGCGTCGCTATATTCCACAGCCGAGAGAAGCGCCGACATCTTCAGCGTATCGCGGATCGAGTCCTGGTCCGCCCGCGCGCCGTAGCTGAGCTGGCGCCCGTCATCGATCTGCGCGGTGAAGTCCTTGCCTGCATTCGGCCCGAGATCGCCGCTATACCAGAACACGGTATCGCCCGCCGTCGCGTCCCGCAGGCCGGTTGCACTGTTGAAGGGCGGTCCGTCCACGCGCTGCGGCACACCGCCCGCCTCATAATCGAAGAAGTTATTTGCGGCTTCCACGGCGGAGGCCGCCTTCAACGTCACATTCGCCTCGCTCTTGAGCGATGTGTCGAGCGCCGCCTGCAAATTTGCGCTCGTCGTGGCGGCATCCCCGCCGATCGTGAACTCGCCTTCTTCCGGCGGGGTGCTCGTCGTTGCCGTCAGCGTCACCGTGGTCGAGGTGCCATCCGGCAGATCGAGCTCGAACGAGATCTTGTCGCCCGCTGCTGGCACACCCGTGAATTCGACGTCGACACCGGCGGGAGAGCCTGCCGGGCCCGTCACATTCGCATTGGTGAGCGTGGATTGCACATCCGCGATCTTGAAGCCGAAAACGCTCGGGTCCGCATCTTCCGCCAGCGTCACGGTCGTGCCCGCTGTGCCGAGCGTCAGCCGGCCGAGCCCGTCTGCCCCCAGATCGGCCTGCGCCCGTTCGTCGATGAACTGCTTGAGACCTGCCTTGTCGCCGCTGCCATTCTGGATTTCGTCGGGCAGCGCCACGGGCCTTGTCTGCGTTTGCGTGCCGCCGAAGAGGTAGCGGTCTTCCACCTCCAGGTTCAGCAGGTTCACCATCTCGTCGAAGCTCATCGCCGCCTGCACCTGTGCGCCCGTCTGCGAGCCGTTCACAAGGTCGAAGCCCGAAGTCACGACGGAGGACTTGGTCTCGCTCACGATATCGTTCACGCGGCTGAGCGATGTCGACATCACGTCGATGCGCATTTGCGATTTTGTGATCGTGTTTGTGTAGGTCGAAAGCTGGCCAAGCTGATGCGTCAGCGAGAGAACCGTGTTGCGGTCCGTGCCGAGCTTCGCATAGGAATCTGTCTTGAGGCCCGTCGAAAGCTGCCGCTGCAGATCGTCGAACTGGGCGCGCATGTCGTTGATCGAGTTGCGCAGTGCGAGAGACTGGGAAAGCGTGGAAATCTGCATGATTTTTACCTGCCGATGCTCATGAGCACGGTGAAGAGTTCCTGGATGGTCGTCATGACCCGCGCATTCGCCGAATAGGCATTCTGCAACAGCAGCAGGTTCGACATTTCATCATCGATATTGACGCCTGTCTCCGCGTCGAAACGGTCCTGCAACGAGGATGTCACCACCTGCTGCGCTTCCGCGTCGCGTGCCGCATTCGCCGACTGGCTTGCCTGGAACGAAACAATGCGCCGCGCGAATTCGTCGATGGTGCCATTGAAGGGCGTCGAGCTGCCGCCAATGCCCGTTTCGGGAGCATAGGCGCGCGTATTCGTGGTTAGACGCGCCAGAAGGTCGAGCGGTCGCGTCGTGTCGCCCATCGGCACATCGGTATCGTAGGAGACGAGCTTGGTGTCGTCCGCGATCAATGCGGCATTGACCGTGATGCGCGAAGCAAAGCCTGTCTTCTGTCCGCCGCCGTCGAGGCTGTTGGAGAAAATCGTGCCGTTCGCGCCATCGGTGAAAAGCGGCAGGCCGGTGCCTCCGCCGCTCAGCGCCGAAGGCGTCACCGTCGCGCTCACCGCGTTGATGTCGCTGTTGCCGACCGCGCCATCGTCGAGGAAGCGGATGGTATCGCCGGATGGGTTCGACACCACCACGTCGCCCGGTAGCGCCGCTTGCAAGTCCGCGATGATACCGGCCATGGGCTGGTTGAAGTTGATGCCGGCAACCGTGTCGCCGGTCGCCGCCGTCACCGTGTCGGAGAGCGGCAGCACCGAAGGATCGTCCACCCGGACGATGGTGACATTCTGCTGAACCCCGCCCACCGTATAGGAAAGGCTGATCGTGTTGCCCGCCACCATCTCGGCGGTATCGATATCATAGCCGGTTGCCGCGCCAACGGTGGCATCCGTGCTCTCGACCGTTTCCTCCGACAGGGCGAGCGCAAGTTGCGCCGCCAGTTCGTCGAGCTGCGCCTGCGCTTCAGGCAGGATGTCGTCGCGCATATCGATATAGCCGGCCAGCGCGCCCGAGCGGATCGCGCCCGCGGCAATCAGATCGATCGAGGTCGAACCCGACACGAGCCGGATCGTGCCGACGCCGCCATTCTCATAGGTCGAGGTCGGGTCCATCTGCGTATGTTCGTCGAAGGTCAGTTCGACCGGTGTGCGGTCGAGCAGCAATTGTCCGCCCGACGTGAACACCGTCACCGTGCCGTCATCGCGGTTCACGACCTTCACGTCCATGAGCATCGACAATTCGTCGATGGCCATGTCGCGCTGGTCCTGCAGGTCGCCAATGGAGAGGTTCCCCGCCTGCCGCGATGCAATCTGGTTGTTGACGTTCGCGATGGTCTGGAGCAGCGCATTCGCCTGTTCGACGCCTGCGGCAATGTTCCGCTCCGCTTCGAGCCGCATCTCCTGGATCGTGTCGGAGGTGGTGTTGAGTTTCGTGGCGAGATTATCCGCCTCGTTCAGAAAGGAGGCGCGCGAAGACTCCGATTCCGGATTGTCGATCAGCTCCTGCAGCATGGACGAAAGCGACCCGATCGCACCGGCGACGGAGCTGTTCGAATCCGGTGTACCGAACCCGGCATCCACCCGTCCAAGCATGCTCGATTTCACATTCAGGAAGGCCGAACTTGCCGAAGATGTACGAAGCTGCTGCTGCAGAAACGCATCCACCTGGCGCTGCGCCGCCTCGCGGCGCACGCCAATGCCCTCGCCGCCCGCCAGCTGGTTCGTCTGCTGCTGCACCTTGCGGGTGTAACCCGGCGTACCGACATTGGCGATATTTCGCGATGTAACGTCCAGCCCGGCCTGGGCGACGTTCAGTCCGCTCATTGCGGCGCCGAGTGCGGAGGAAAGGCTCATGGAAAGACCCGGTGACTGACTTGCCTGTTACGGAGCCGCGGCGGGTGAACCCCGCCGCGGTTTGCGCTGTTAGCGCTTCATGTTCAGCGTTTCGGACATCAGTTCGTCGGCCGTCGTCACGATGCGCGTGCCTGCCGTATAGGCCTGCTGCGTCACGATCAGCTTCGAGAACTCATCCGCGATGTCGACATTGGAAGCTTCCTGCGCCGAACCGATCACGCTGTCGCCCCCCATCAGCATCGGCTCGCCGGATTCCTGCGTTGCCGCGAATGCCGTACCGTCAAGCTTTTGCAGCTTGTCCGCCGCATTGAATTTCGCGAGCGAGACTTCCGCGAGGTCGACCGTCTTGCCGTTCGAATAAGTACCGGTGATACGCCCGTTCTCCGAAACCGCGATGCTCACAAGTTCGCCGGAGGGATAGCCGTTCTGGTCGAGCGCCGTCGTCTTCACGGTGCCGTTATCGTCCTCGAACTGCGTGATGTTGGACGCGCCATGATCCAGAATGACATTGCCGAGAGCGATGCCGTTCACGTTCATGCCGGTGATGGTGGTCGAGTCGACGGCGGGCGAAAGCCGGCCCTGTCCGTCAAAGGCATAATCCTGACCGATATTCACCCATTTCGCGGCGGCGCCCGTCGCACTGTCGTCTGTCTTGTAAAACAGGTTCCAGGTGTCACCGCCGCCATCGGCATTGTCCACCTTCGCCCAGCGGAACTGGACATTGGCCGGTGCGCCAAGATCGTCATAGCCCGTCACCGCGCCGCCGGAGAGCGAATTGTCGAGGAAGATATCCTCGTTATCCGCCGAGATCGTGCTCAGGTCGGCAAGCACCGGCGTGAAGCGGCCAGTCGTCAGGAGTTCGCTGTCCGCAATCTGCGGATCGGCGTTCACTGTCTGCGGCCAGAGCGGCAGGTTCGCCTTGTAGGTAATGGTCGAGGTCGTGCGCGCCGCGAGGAAATCGCGATCGATCTGGATACGGCTCGGCGTATCGCCCACGGGGTTGCCCGTGGTCGGGTCAACCTCAAGCCCCTGCAGCGTGTAGCCTGCACCATTCACGAGGTAGCCATACTTGTCCATCGAGAAGTCGCCGCGCCGCGTGTAGTAGTTCACGCCATCGAAGACCGGATTTCCGTCCACCGTCGCCACCTGCGACGACACGATGAAGAAGCCTTCGCCATTGATCGCCATATGTGTCGGCGTCTCAGAAGCGTCGATGGAGCCCTGCACCGTATTGGTAAAGGCCGGCGCCGCCAGAACCGCGCCCGGCAGGTGATTCCGGCTCGTCGAGGCTGTCACGATGTCCTGAAAGCTCGTATCCGTGCGCTTGAAGCCAACGGTCTGTGAATTGGCGATATTATCCGAGATGTGACCCAGCGCGCTCGACTGGGCACGAATGCCTGTAATCGCCGTGGTCATCGATCCAAAAAAGCTCATGGGCTCTCTCCATGGGGTCCGTCCGGCCGTGGGCGGCGGGACTTTGTCTGGTCCATTGGGAGCAAGCCTGATGCCAGCAATTTCTCCTATGCATTTCAATAGCTTAGCTTGGTCACCCTCTGCCGCTCCCGGCATCCCCTGCCCTTCGCCCGGCAGAAATTGCCGCAAGGGCGGCCAATATGATCCTCTACAGCCCGTTAAATCGCATGGGGGCCTGCCCGCAGGCGAACAGGCCTTTCCCTTGAACGGGGACGGGCCAGCCTTTAGGTTCCTTCGCGTTCAGCAATTCGGTAACGGTCGCCACGCGCGCCCAGGGGAAAGCCAGATCCATGAAGTTTGAGGGAACGAAAGATTACGTCGCCACCGAAGACCTGCGCGTCGCCGTGAATGCGGCGATCACGCTGCAGCGTCCCCTTCTCGTGAAGGGTGAGCCGGGCACCGGCAAGACGGTGCTGGCCGAGGAAGTCGCCAAGGCGATCGACGCAGAGCTCATCACCTGGAACATCAAGTCGACCACGAAGGCGCATCAGGGCCTTTATGAATACGACGCCGTGTCCCGTCTGCGCGACAGCCAGCTCGGCGACGAGCGCGTGAAGGACATCCGCAACTACATCTCCAAGGGCAAGCTCTGGGAAGCCTTCGAGCGTCCCAAGCGTCCGATCCTGCTCATCGACGAGATCGACAAGGCCGATATCGAATTCCCGAACGACCTTCTGCAGGAACTCGACCGGATGGAGTTCTACGTCTACGAGACGAACGAGACCATCAAGGCCGAGCAGCGCCCCATCGTCATCATCACGTCGAACAACGAGAAAGAGCTGCCGGACGCCTTCCTGCGCCGCTGTTTCTTCCACTACATCAAGTTCCCCGAAGAAGACACGATGCGCGCCATCATCGATGTCCACTTCCCGGGCCTCAAGGGCAAGCTCGTGCAGGAAGCCCTCTCGATCTTCTACGAGATCCGCGAGGTGCCCGGCCTGAAGAAGAAGCCCTCGACCTCCGAACTTCTCGACTGGCTGAAGCTCCTGCTCTCCGAGGACATCTCGCCCGAAACGCTCCGCGAGAAGGACCCGACCAAACTCATCCCGCCCCTCCACGGCGCGCTCCTGAAGAACGAGCAGGACGTTCACCTCTTCGAACGCCTTGCCTTCCTCGCGCGCCGCGAGAGGAACTAAACAAACTCTCCTTCCCACCCTCCCCGAGGGGAGTGTCAAACGGCTGCAAGCCGTTTGGGGCGGGGGAACGAGCACACGAACGCATCGAAGCCCGCGCCTCACCCGCGCGGGCTTTTTGTTTCTTCGTCATGGAAAGAATCGGTGGAGGCGCAGTGAAGCAACCCAGCGCTAAAACCGGGCATAAGTTTCTGGCCGCCCTCCCCCCTTTTTTCACCTCCTCCTTGCGGAGAGACCGGATTGCGGCGCGCAATCCAGGTGCGAGCAATCACCGGGGACAACCTCACTCGATCCGTACAAAGATTATGCAAAATAATTTTATGACGTTTTGATGACGTTCGTGTGACAGTCGGGGGTGACTTGTCCCGCAAACACCGATTCCCTGAACCGGATCAATGGCTTGGCCGGAGCGAAGAAATCCCCTCCCCCATCGTCACGATGCTCATGCCCCCCGCCCCTGCGGTAACCCGCTAAGTCCCGGCATCTACACGAAAATTCTGGATATCCCCGGCCCAGAAATGAACATCTCCACCCCTTCAAACCGGACGCCATAGGTCCTAGACTGCGCCCAAACGCCATTCAGAATCCGGGAACGCCCATGTTCGTCCATTTCTTCCATGAACTGAAAAAAGCCAATGTTCCCGTGAGCTTACGTGAGTACCTCACGCTGCTCGAGGCCCTGGACGCGGATGTCATCGACCGCAAGGTCGAAGACTTTTACTACCTCTCGCGGGCCTCGCTGGTGAAGGACGAGCGCAACATCGACAAGTTCGACATCGTTTTTTCTCATGTTTTCAAGGGCTTGGAACAGATGGGCGAAGGCGACGTCGCCCAGATCCCTGAAGAATGGCTCCGCGCCCTCACCGAGAAGTTCCTGACCGAGGAAGAGAAGGCTGAAATCGAGGCCCTCGGCGGTTGGGAAAAGATCATGGAGGAGCTGCAAAAGCGCCTCGAGGAACAGAAGGAACGTCACGAGGGCGGTAACAAGTGGATCGGCACTGGCGGGACTTCTCCTTTCGGTGCAAATGGTTACAACCCCGAAGGCGTCCGCATCGGTCAGAAGGAAGGCCGCCACGGCAAGGCCGTGAAGGTCTGGGACAAACGCGAATACAAGAACCTCGACGACCAGGTCGAGCTCGGCACCCGCAACATCAAGGTCGCGCTTCGCCGCCTCCGCCGTTTCGCGCGCGAAGGCGCACCGACGGAGCTTGATCTCGATGGCACCATCAAGTCGACCGCCCATCAGGGCTATCTCGACATCAAGATGGTCCCGGAGCGCCGGAACAAGATCAACGTATTGATTTTCTTCGATATTGGCGGCTCGATGGATAGCCATATCAAGCTCTGCGAGGAACTTTTTTCCGCCGCGCGCTCCGAGTTCAAGAACCTCGAATACTTCTACTTCCACAACTGCCTTTATGAAGGCGTCTGGAAGGACAACCACCGCCGTCACACGGAAAAACTCAGCACTTGGGACGTCCTCCACAAGTATCCGTCTGACTACAAAGTGATTTTCGTCGGAGACGCCACCATGTCGCCTTACGAAATCACCTATGCAGGCGGCTCTGTCGAGCATTGGAACGAGGAGCCCGGCGGCATCTGGCTCGAACGCGTCCGGCAGATCTATGAGAGCTGCATCTGGATCAATCCCATCCCCGAACGGCACTGGGAATACACCCCCTCTCTCCAGATCATCAAGCAGATCATGGGAGAGAAAATGTTCCCGCTGACGCTCGAAGGGCTAGATCACGCGATGCGGGAACTGTCGCGCTAGCGCGTCACACCCTGATCGATCCGGCCATCCACAAGGTGGATGTTGCGTTCCGTCGCTTCGGCAAAGCCCGGTTCATGGGTCACCGCGATCACCGTCCGCCCTTCGTCGCGCACCAGCTTCGCGAAAATCTCCTGCACGATCTGGCTATTCTTGCTGTCGAGATTGCCCGTCGGTTCGTCGGCGAGGATAAGTGCCGGATCGTTGGCCAGTGCCCGGGCAATCGCAACGCGCTGGCGTTGCCCGCCTGAAAGTTGATCTGGCCGCTTCTTCGCCTGGTCCGCAATCTCCAGCTCCTCAAGCAATTGATGGCTGCGCTCCGTCATTTCCTTGTCGCCCGCCCTGTTAAGCCGCTGCATTGGCAACATCACGTTGCGCAGAACGGAGAATTCGGGGAGCAGGAAATGGAACTGGAAAACGAAACCGATCTTGCGAAGCCGGATCGCCGCCAGCCGGTCGGCGTCAAATCCAGTCGTGTCTTCCCCGTCGATGAAAACGCGCCCTGCCGTCGGCACATCGAGAAGGCCCAGCAAGTAGAGGAGCGAGGATTTCCCTGAGCCCGAAGGCCCCGTCACACTGACGAATTCCCCCTTCCCTACGATAATATCGACATCCCGGACCAGCGTCACAGGTACGGCTTCCTGCAGAACACGCGTAACGCCGCGTGCTTCGATGAGCGCATCACCACCGCTCATGCTGCCCCCCGGATGATGTCCACGGGCCGCACTTGCGATGCCTTCCTCGCGGGATACCACGCCGCGCCAACAGCGGAGAGAACAGCGAAGAGGCCACCCATGCCGTATTGAAAAATACCGCGTTCGAGTGCAATGCCCTGCTTTTCCGTCATGCCGGGAATGGTGATCTGCACGGACGCAAGCATTTCCAGAAGGATGTAGCCAATGCACCACCCCATAGCCATGCCGAGAAGGCCGACCACGATTCCCTGAACCAGAAAAATCACTTGAACATCGAAGGCACGAAACCCCATCGATATCAGGATCGCGATATCCCGCCGCTTCTCCATCACGATGGTCGAGATGATGTTGAAGATGCCAAAGGATGCGACAACCATGATGGCACTCACAATCGAATAGGTAATGATGTTCCGGGTCACGAAAAGGCCGAGAAAATCCCGGTTCACTTCCTGCCAGGATTCCGATCGATATCCCCACCGGCTTTCGATCCGTGCCGCCACGTCTTCGGCGTCGTCGGGGTTGCCCACCTTGATGCGGATGCGGTTTGCAATGAAGGGCTTTTCAAGCAGCACCTGCGCATCCTTGAGAAGCATGTAAACCTGCCCCTCGTCGAGCAACAGATTGCCGGTACGAAAGATACCGACAACTTTCATCCGCCTGACCAGCCCGGTCGGAGAGACCACCGTGGCGAGATCGTCCATCCTCAGTCCCAGCCGGTCGGACATCCCTTGCCCGATCACGATGCCTTGTGACGAAGTTTTGAGCCTCATCAAGCTGCCCTCACGCATGTCTTCTTCGACGGTCGTGAGCAGACGCTCCTTTTCAGGATCAATGCCCGCAATGGAAGCGCCAACATCTTTGCTGGCATAGCGAATGATGGCCTGGCCCGTCAGAGCCGCTTCCGCGACCATTCCTGCCTGCTTGGAAAGTTCGTCGACAATTGCGCCGTAATTCTTGATGCCGCGCAGATATTCACGAGGCTTGGTGTTCTCGAGGCTCACCGCGGCATCCGGGTAGGCGATATAAACGGGCTGTTTGGCGGCGGTCCGGAATTCATCCTTTATCGTGATATGCGGTGCGTTCTCCACAAGCTGTCGCACAAGATCCTTTTCCGAACCGGACATGACAGCAGAGGCCGCGATGAAAAATCCGACACCCAGCGCGACGCCGAGCATCGAGACCACGGTCTGCCGTCGCCGGTAGGTAAGCTGCGCTGCCGCGATGCTGAAGGCGACCTGCCAGAACATGGCTAGTCCTGCAATTCTGCTTTGCGAGGCATGCTCCGCGGGCGAACCTTATCTCCTGCGTTCAATCCGGCAGGCGGAGAAACGATAACCGACGCATTTTCCGGCAGACCGGACAAGATCTCGACATTTTCCTCCCCAATCGAGCCCAGTTCTGCATTTACCAGAAGCGCTTTTCCATCTTCGACGACCCAGATCGACGATCCCGACAACGCGGAAACAGGGACCAGCAGTGCATTATCCTCGCGCCGGACGATGATGTTGATTTCCGTTGTCATGCCGGAAATGAGAGGCGTGTCTTCCGGCAGTGTGAGGTAGACGCGGTACGTTCTGGCAACAGGATCTCCATAGGGCGTGATCCGCGCCACCCGGGCTTTCAGCGCCTGCCCCGGAAAAGCGTCGGCGCGTATCAGAGCGTCCTGCCCTGGCTCGACCTTAACGATGTCCTCTTCATCGACTTCGCCATCGATCTGCAGCGCCGAAGGGTCGCCCACCATGAAAATAATCTGACCGGGCTGCACCATATCGCCAACCTTGACCTGGTTCTCCGAGCGCAGAAGCTCCCCGGAGACAGGCGCAGTGATGAAATGATCGTCGAGCCGCGCCTTCGCACCGCGATAGGCCGCGCGCGCCGCCGATTGAGCGCTCTCCGCCTGGTCCAGTGCGGCTTGGCTGGCATTGCCCGTCCGGCGAAGGCGCGCGGTTCGGTCGAATTCCACCTCTGCAAGTTTCAACCGGGCCGCAAGTTCCTGGACACGCGTAATGTCCTCGCTCGCTTCGATGACGGCAAGTATGTCGCCTTGTTCTACGCTGTCGCCTTCATGCTTCAGAACTTCGGTAATGGAGCCGGCGATCTTCGTGCCCACACGGGCATAGCGAACAGGCTCTACCGTTCCCGTGGCATAGACAGCCTCGATGGCCTTGCCCCGATAAGGCATCGTCGTGATGACTTCCGGCGGACGAAAATAGGAAAAATATATGAGGATAAGGGCGCCAATCGTTGCGAGGGCTGCACCACCTGCCCAGATTTTCTGTCTTTGCAAATCAGGTCTCCGCGCATGTCTCGGCTATCCAGGCAATCTTGCTTATAACAGAAGATAGGTGCTCACCATTACGCGGGGATAAAAAGAGAGGCAGAAAACTGCATAGGTCAGAGAGGAAGTATGCAGAAGAAAGTGATTCGAAGCGTCGCCTTGCTGGATATAGCCATCACTTTGCCCTTTGCATTGCCCACCCGGAAATTGTCGCCTGATCGTCTCTGCCATTGCACAAGACGCTACCTCCGTATTCCGGCTCTTCATTTTGACGAAAATCGGGGGCAGCGCTGCGCAGTTCTTGGTCCTCCGCAGTAAAATGATATCCCCCGCCTGCGGCGCATCAGTGAAAGTCACGGCTTCGAGGCACAAAACGAGCGGCTCGCAGGCGTTTCTGCTCTTCCCGATTGTGCGTGGTATCGCAGGAATCGTGACCCGGATATTTCATGCCTTCCGCATATGTATCCACGGTTTTGTCAATATCTTCCGAGGACAGAAGACCGAGTTCACTCGTCCAGTCTTCCAGGTCATCCGCCACAACGTGGATCACGATACCTTCTTTCTGAACGCGACCACGCACGAAGAGAAGCCTTGAAGTGAGAACAATCCGGCGGCGCTTCTCATAAAGCTTCGGCCAGATAATGACATTGGCAATACCGGTTTCGTCTTCAAGCGTCGCAAAGATTACACCACTCGCCGTCCCGGGCCTCTGCCGCACCAGAACAAGCCCTGCAAGGGTCACCCGCTTGCCGGCCTCAACTTCCTTTAGTTGCGCATTAGGCACGACACCACTCGCAGCAAAGCGGTTACGAAGAAAAGAAACGGGATGTGCCTTGAGGGATAGCCGAAGCGTTGCATAGTCGAACACGACATGCTCACCGGGCGGCATGGCGGGTAAAGACATTTCTTCCTCCCGTTGCAACCCTTCTTCCCCTATCGCCGCAAAAAGCGGCAGGACCGCGGGTGCTCTGCCTTTCTGTCCGCCTGCATATCCTCCAAGACCGCGCACAGCCCAAAGCGCCTCGCGGCGATCGAGTCCTATCGAGCGAAATGCATCGGCATCGGCAAGCCGCTCAATAATGCGGGGATAAAGTCCCGTCCTTAGCCAGAAATGCCGAACGGAATCGAAACCGTCTCTGCGCACCTCCTCGATGATGTGTGCTGTCTCCGCTTGCACACCTTTCACCTGCCTCATACCGAGCCTGACCGCACATGCACCCGTCTCTGTCTTCTCCAGCGTACAATCCCAATCGCTGTGGTTCACATCGACGGGCCGCACTTCCACGCCATGTTCGCGCGCATCTCGAACAAGCTGTGCCGGCGCGTAAAAGCCCATTGGTTGTGAATTAAGGATCGCTGCACAGAAGACGTCAGGGTAATGGCATTTAAGCCATGCAGACACATAAGCAAGCAGCGCAAAGGCTGCCGCATGACTTTCAGGAAATCCGTAATCGGCGAATCCCTCGATCTGCTTGAAACAGCGCGCCGCGAAATCAGCCTCGTATCCGTTTTTGACCATGCCGCTTATGAATTTCTCGCGATACACACCAATGGTGCCTGACTTGCGAAAAGTAGCCATGGCGCGCCTGAGTTGATCGGACTCTCCCGGCGTGAACCCGGCCGCAACGATGGCGATCTTCATGGCCTGTTCCTGAAAAAGAGGCACGCCATAAGTTTTCCAGAGAACCTCGCGAAGCTCCTCCTTTGGATATTCGATATGTTCTTCTCCATTCCGCCGCCGCAGATAAGGATGCACCATATCCCCCTGTATCGGTCCCGGCCGTACGATCGCAACCTCAACCACGAGGTCATAGAAGCGGCGTGGTTTAAGACGCGGTAGCATGGACATCTGCGCCCGGCTCTCGACTTGAAAGACGCCGACCGCATCCGCTGCGCAGAGCATGTTGTAAACCTTCTCATCGTCATGCGGGACATCAGCCAGCGTCATCTGCTTGCCGTAATGCTTGTCGAGGAGGTCGAAAGCTCTGCGGATGCAGGTCAGCATACCGAGAGCCAGCACATCGATTTTCAGAATACCAAGCGTATCCAGATCGTCCTTGTCCCATTCAACGAATGTCCGGTCGTCCATCGCCGCATTCTGTATTGGTACCACCTCTTCGAGCGGCCCCTGCGTAATGACGAAACCACCGACATGCTGCGAAAGGTGGCGGGGAAATCCGATGAGCTCGCTCGCAAGCTTGAGAGCAAGACGGAGTTGCGGGTTCTGTGGATCGAGCCCGATTTCCGCTGCATTGTCCGCTGAAATGCCCGTGCTGGACCACCCCCACGTCGAACGAGACAGGGCGGCAACAACATCTTCCGAGAGACCGAACACTTTGCCTACATCACGAATAGCACTGCGAGAGCGGTAACTGATTACCGTCGCAGCAATACCCGCACGGTGCCGCCCGTATTTTTCATAGATGTATTGGATAACTTCTTCGCGTCGTTCATGCTCGAAGTCGACGTCGATATCCGGCGGCTCATTCCGGTCCCGAGAAACGAACCGTTCAAATAGAAGATCGATTTCCGAAGGATTGACCGAGGTAATTCCAAGACAAAAACAGACCGTTGAATTGGCCGCAGAGCCCCGACCTTGGCATAAAATCTTCTTCTCTCGCGCGAAGCGAACAATATCGTGAACGGTGAGAAAGTAAGGCGCATAGCCCATCTCGTCGATAAGCGCCAGTTCGTGCTCGATGGTTTGACGCAGTTTCTCATTCACCCCCGCGGGAAAATGCTTCTCCGCCCCTTCCCATGTCAGCCGCGTTAACAGTTCCTGCGGAGTCTCGTTCTCCGAAAAACTGTCGGATGGATATTCGTAGCGAAGTTCATCCAGGGAAAACGGGCAACGGCGTACAATTTCTTGTGTGGCAGCAAGCGCTTCAGGCCAATCCGCGAAAAGCCGTGACATCTCCGCGCCGCTCTTCACATGCCGTTCCGCATTAGCCGAGAGCCGAAATCCGGCTTCCTTCAGCGTACAATGTTCGCGGATGCAGGTGACAACATCGTAAAGGGGTTTCCGGTCCGGAGCATGGTAGAAAACATCGTTCGTAGCGACGAGCGGGATTTTTATCTCTCGTGACAAACGGGAAAGCACCGCATGACGGCGCCGGTCGTCACTGCGGTATAAGGGAGAAAAACCTATCCACACAGAACCGGGGAAAGATTCTGCGAGAGTTCCGAGAGTGCTTGTAAGGTTTGTATCCGGCACGACAGGCGGCATGACAATGAAGCAATGCCCATCCCCATACGCAAGAACATCGCTCAACCCAAGATGACATTCGCCTTTCCGGGCGCGGCGATTACCCAGCGTGAGAAGCTTCGTCAACCGTCCATAGGCTTCGCGATCTTGAGGATAAACAATGATCTCGATCCCATCCTGCAAGACGAGCCTTGAGCCAACGAGAAGCCTGATCCCTGCTTTCTTCGCCGCAGCGTGAGCACGCACGACACCAGCTAGCGTGTTGCGGTCGGCCACACCGATAGCGGAGAGACCGAGCACCTCTGCCGCCATCACCAGTTCTTCGGCATAGGACGCACCACGCAGAAAGCTGAAATTTGTCGCTATCGCAAGCTCCGCAAAATCAGCACTCATTCGAACACCCCATGCATGAACCAGCGAGGTGCCTCGTTGTCGCGGAAATAAAGGCCATCACGGAAAAGCCAGAAACGGCGCCCGTCATCATCTTCTACGCGGTAATAATCTCGTGTTTGTTGACGGTCTCCTCGCCACCACTCAGGCGCAATACGTTCTGGCCCTTCCGTGCGGACAACCCGATGAGCAATTCGTCGCCAGCGAAAAATACGGGGCGGCCCTTCCGGCACTTCGGCAACGACATCGACCAGCTCAGGCAAGCGCAGGAGCCGCAAGGGACGTGGCACGGTGCCACCCATCATGGAAGCGCGATGCTGTTGCGTGTGCATCTGCCAGCCTTGCATGGCAGGCGTAATGCCATTGAATGCCGGGATATAGGCAACGGCACGCTCAGGAACATGGCTCGATCGCGGTTCCAGCCGCAGAACACGCTCACGGCCTAACCTGTTACTCAACCGGTCCAGAAAGCGTTCCAGATCATGGAGGCGCGCTTCATTGCCGTTCAAACTATCCTGCATGGGGGACAGAGGTTCGACAGCGACACAGATAAGCGCGATCGCCTCTATACCGCAGCCTGCATCGAAATCGTCACCCGCTTGTGCCAGCTTCTCACGAAAAAGTCGCGCAAGATGCGCCGCCTCATGGGAGGGCCTTCCCGTACCAGCATGAAGTTGTATTACGTCGCCATCAACGCGGAAGAGACGCAACTCAAGCCATCTTGCGCCCTGTTGTTCACGCTGCAGTATCTTGCAGAGCTCGCCCGCAACCCGAAGTACCGCTTCCTCAATATGAGCAATCTGCGTCAGCTCTTCAGGAAAAGAGAGGCTGGTCCGGTAAAGCACGTCAGGCAAGTCAGGCGAAATCGGTTCGCGTTCGAAACCAAGTGCCTCGTCGAGGCGCCGCGCGACATCGGCACCAAACCTGGCCGCAATCGGTGCTCGCGGTTTGCCGTAAAGATCGCCTGCCCGTTTGAGCCCGAGACGCACAAGCCCGTTTGTCGTGGCCTTGTCGAGCCGAAGCGCCGCAACAGGCAGATCGCGTAATGCCTCCGCTTCCCCGCCCGGAGCTATGATGGAAAGAGGATGATGACCATACCGGACAACAGCCCAAGCTGCTCCTGGCGTCGAGGCAATGGCACAACGGACTGTCAGGGCCAATCCGTCAAAGCGGGACCGCACCTCCCGGAGCAGTGCTTCTTCTCCGCCGAAGAGATGTGCGCAGCCCGTTATGTCGAGAAAAACGCCATCCGCTTCTTCATCCCGCCCCACAGGATCTACCGCCGTCCAAGGCGTATAATGAGTGCACCAGCGAGCAATCCGCTGTAGCGCCTTGCGGTCCTCCTTACTGTCGGCCGGATGCACTTCGAGCGAAGGACAAAGCGCCATGGCATCGGGCAGCGGCTGTCCCTGTTCAACCCCCGCCGCTTTTGCACGGTTGTCGCAGGCCGTAATTCGCACCCCGCCCTTTCCCGCCCTTGCAAGCGCACGGGGTCTTTCAGGCAACTCGGGGTGACGCCGCTCGAGATCGCGATAAAACCGCTCAATGGGCCAGAAAGGCAGCCAGAGCGCAGCAATCCGTTTTTCCCCCTTCATTGGTTCACCGCTGGAACAAAACAAGAACAATATCTATCATTGTCTCAGATGGGATGGCGAGTCCAATCCAGCCCTACTTTCCCTCCCGCCTTGTTAAAAACGGGAGTAGCTTTAACCACCTAGTAGTTGAGAGCTTCGCGCAACGGAGAGGGAAAGCATGTCGATATACTTATCCGCAAAACGACTGATCATTGGTCTTGCGCTGGCCTTTCCGCTCGCCCTTGCAGCCTGTACCGACCCAGCGGCCGAACAAGCACGGCTCGACGCGGTCGATCATCAGAATTGCGTAGATCTCGGCTTCAAGCCGGGCACGGAAACCTATGGAAACTGTCGCCTCAAGATGAAGGAAATCCGGGCCAAGGAAGAAAGCAACAAGTCTCCGAATGTTGGCTTTGGTGTCGGTATCGGCGTTGGTCTTTGACGTCAGGAGTGTGTCTCATGCGTATCGTACGAACCTTTCTGGCCATTGCGGCCGTCGCCACACTTGCTGCTTGCGTCAGCCCGCAGGAACAAGCAGCGCAAACAGCGGCCGAGCGGCAAGCGGATGCAGCCGAGTGCAAGGAAATCGGGTTTACGGAAGGCACCGAAGCCTTTGCCGATTGCATGTTGAGATTGAAGGAAATCAGAGCCGAGAAAGAACACACCGAAGCGCTGAGACGTGCCCGTACGCCTTCGCCCTGGTGGGGCCCCTATCCCGGTTACCCTTATCGCTATTATCCACCTTACTACTGGTAAGGCTCAGGCCGTCTGTCGAAAAGGCATGATTGAGGGAGAGGGTTCGGAAACACGCACCTGCCCGGAGAGGCTATCCCTTGAACGCGATACAACGCCAAAGGCACACATCGCCTCGTCCCACTCCACGATCCATGAACCGGGCTGCCCGCCCCGGGAACGAGTAAGCGCAACCTCCCAACGCGGCGCACCGGGCAACATTTCCCTTTCGTCCACATAGGAAATGGTGCCGCTCGGTGCCGAGGCAACACGCCATCGGGTAACGGCAACACTTGCGCCTTCCGTGGCATGACCGGTAAACAGTAAAAGTGGGGTGGCAGACTCTTCCGCTGCAAGCTGCAAGCGTCTCGTCACAGCCAGATTGAGAGCGGAGGATCGCCCATCAATCTCGCCAATTACGGCCGCGAAAGCCCGACTACGCAAAGCCTCCTCCATCGTCCAGAGACAATCGGTGTCGTTTGGCGGCATGGCCAACACGAGTCGTTCCGGTCCCATTCCGAAAGCGGAAAGACCTGGTCCGTAAAGCCGGCCCATATCGAACGGCGGTCGCACTGTCTCGCACCAGAGAATGGGAAGCGATGAATTCCGACCGGAACAAAGAGCAAGCGAAACAAGAAACCCTGTCGCTGCACCTATGTCCCGGTAAGCAGATGCCGCGATTTCATGCAGCGCTCCCCTCCTTATTCCGCCATCCGGCAACAAACGGTCGATTTCAGATGCCCCGAGCGAGAAGGCGGACACACTCCCTCTCCCCCCCGTTTCATGACTGGCAATACGAGCTTTCAGTCCGGCAATGAGACGTTCTTTCTCGAGCGGCAACATAACAAATCCATTTGTTCATGATTTGTTCTAATTGTTACCGACAAACAGGTCAAGCCGGCAATCGCTTATGACAGGCGCGCCTGAAATTCTTCGCTGGAATTGGTACGAGGGAAAGGCGTGTCCGGGACAGGCACCCCAAGGAAACGGCAAAGAGGTTCCCAGCTCTCCGCCACGTCGAACACAAGCAAGCGTTCAGCAGGGATGCTGCGTTTTACTTCTGCTTCATGGCGAGCAAGCACATCGAGTACATGCGCCTGATCAGTTGCGCCGCTGAAGACCTTGTCGCTGACAATGTGACGCACCATCGTCAACATATCCCGCTGAGGCCCCTCCTCCGGCAAGCCGCCTGCCATGGCGGGGAAGATCGTACCCGAAATACTTTTGTACCATTGCTGCGGATCGCGGGTCGAAAGGATGACCTTCGCTTCGGGATAATGGGCCGCAAGCTCGCGCCAGAAATGACAGCTCGGCCAATCGACGCTCGCCTTGTAGCCGGAAAGCAAGCTGTCCCAATCAACGGTCTCGCCCCTCGCCGCAGAGAGCCAGACCGGCGCTTGTTCGGGGTTGGCGAATACTTCCATCATGTGATGGCAGGGCGACAACCCGAGTTGCTCAAGCGCGAACTTGAGCGAGAGAGTGCCTGTGCGACCGAAACCCGCACCGATAACCGACAGAGCCATGACGATTCTCGTGCGAGGCCTCAGGCTTGCGCAACGCCCCAATAATTGAAACCGGCAAGCCGAGGCGTGGATGGCAGATACATCGTCTGAAGATCGGCGATACGGAAACCACCCTCTTCAATTAACGACGGCATCTTGCGATTGAGATTGCAGCCGCCGAAGAGCACTTTCCATACGGGATTTATGCGATCCTGCCAGCGCGCCACATCGCTATCCGGCGCCGCACCATGCTCACAGAATACAAGCTTGCCACCCGGCTTCAGAACACGCTTCATACCTTCCAGAGCCTTCACGGGATCAGGGATCGTGCAAAGGCTGAAGGTGCAAAGAACGGTGTCGACGCTCTTGTCGTCGAGCGGGATCTGCTCACCGGGTAACCCGATGAACTCCACAGGAAAAGGAAGCTCCTGCGCACGCTCGCCCGCGAGCTTCCAGGATTCTTCGGACGGGTCGAGACCAATGACCCGGGTTACCCTCGCCGGATCGTAATAAGGAAGGTTGAGACCGGTACCGATGCCAATCTCAAGAACCGTGCCCTCCGCCATCGGCACAACCTTTTTGCGTTGATAACGGATCGGTTTGGTGCCGCAGGCACAATTGATGATATGCGGAACGACAAGACGTTCGTAGAAACCCATAGACCACCCTCCCAGGCAAAGTTGCGCTAGTATGACGTTCCTCTTCCTCTAACGCCACTCCGAAACGCCAAAACGAAGAAGCCGGTCTCCGTCTACGGGGCCGACGGTTCGACCTCGCCCCTTGAAGCCCAGCGCCGCGGCACCCAGGACCCGCTTGTCCCGAAGAACCGCCGCCTGCCGAACTGAAACGGAAAGCGCCTGCCAGACAAGCTCAGCATCGACCAGCCCTGTCGGTCCGGCGATGAAACGGTTCTGCCATGCGAAAGCGAACAGTCTGTCCCTTGGTGACGAACCTTCGCAGACTGAGACGGTATCGGCAGAAGCATCGGCAATAGCCGCCGCTGCAAAACCCGCCATGGCAGCGCTTATCGATTGGACAGCCACGATACCCAGGGGGCCAGACGTCGGAATCGCCGATTGGTTTCCTGCCAGAGCCACACCGCCTTGGATGCCCCCTTCCAGGGCCGACACAAACTCTCCCAGCAACGGCGGCACAACGCCGCTTGCACCACCCGCTACATCCGGCTCCTGGTGGATAGCAATCACATCACCCAGCGAAACCACGATTGAATGGGCGCCCCCGCTCGCTCGCGCTGCATTGCGCATGTCTTCAAGCACCACATCGCAAATGGCACCAGGCATAGCTGCAAGCGAAGGCGGGATTCCGTTTTGAGGCAGGATCTCGCGAAACCTGACCGCCGTCTCCAACGCGATACGGCCCGCCCTCCCGCGCGGAAGCACATTCTCCTGTCCGGTAGCGAGAAGCTCCGCATCCGCGAGTACCGGACGCGAAAGATCGCGCGCAACATCCATGGCGACATCAAGCGCTTCGCGCGCGCCATCTCCTGCAGCAGCAAAGGAGAGTTTACCGGGCCAGATTTCGAAACTTTTTTCGACGAGATGGGACGTCGCAAACATCGGAACACTTACTCCACGAGATGCACTTGCGCTTCCGTATGAAACACGGATTTTTGTCCAAAGCTTGTCTTGTATCGAGATTCTATCTCGTCAATGGCATGACCTGCATCCACCGCCTCAGAGTGAACGATGATCATTATTCGCGTCGTCTCGACGGCTTCCGAAGGGCCGACAAGACATTTGCGCTCTGAAGAAGCGCAATGAAGATAACGGCAATAAATATGAAATGTCGCAAGACAAAGCCCCCCTGCTCCACCTAGTTGGCAGGCTGAAAGAGGGTCTCTCCAGCGATGCAGAAGATCAAGCGACTTCGCGGGTCGCAATGTCGGCAACGCGGACACGTAGTCCGTCGAGTTCCGACGTCATGACGAGCTGGCAGGAAAGGTGAGACCACTCACTGCCGTAATTCTCGTCGAGCATGTCCAGTTCATGTTCGCGCGGCGCATGCAACTTCGGCGCCCATTCCGGGGCTGCTTCGATCTGGCACCTCCGGCAGGTGCTCCCACACTCGGCGACGATGGGAAACCATGATCGCGAATGATTTCCATCACCCGCCAGCCTTCAACGGCTGCAAGCTCCCGTTCGCAACCTTTGTTATCAACCAGAATGATACGCAGAACCCGTCCCAATACTCTTAGGCCACGCCGAGCTTCTTCTGAAGGCTCGTCGAGGACGTCGTGTACTGGAAGGTGACCTTTGCATCCGGATAGGCATACCGAACCGCTGCCTGCGCCATCAGCGCCGCCTCGTGGAAGCCCGAAAGAATGAGCTTCAGCTTGCCCGGATAGGTATTGATATCGCCAATGGCAAAGATACCCGGCTCACTCGTCTGGAATTTTTCGGTATCGACCGGAATAAGATTCTCATGAAGATTCAGGCCCCAGTTCGCGATCGGGCCAAGCTTCATGGTCAGACCAAAGAACGGCAGCAAGGTGTCGCATTCGATCTCGTATTCATTGCCGTCATTGCCCTTGGCTGTCACACCGGTGAGCTGACCGTTGTCGCCATGAAGGGCGGTAATCTGGCCCAGATGGAACTGCATCTTCTTCTCTTCCACCAGCGCATGCATCTTGTTGACGCTGTCAGGCGCTGCACGGAAACCGTCCCGGCGATGAATGAGCTGCATCGATTGCGCGATGGGCTGAAGATTGATCGTCCAGTCGAGCGCACTGTCGCCGCCACCGGAAATCAGCACCTTCTTGTTGCGGAAGTCTTCCATCCGCTTGACTGAATAGAAGACGGACTTGCCTTCATAGGCCTCAATGCCGGGGATCGGCGGCTTCTTGGGCTGGAAGCTACCGCCGCCCGCCGCGATGACCACGACCTTCGCTTCAAAGACGAGGCCCCCATCGGTCTTCAGACGGAAGCGTCCATCTTCGAGCCGCTCCAGCTCCTCGACCATTTCGTTGTAGTGGTACTGCGGTCCGAAGGGCTCCGCCTGCTCCATCAGCCGCTCGGTGAGCTCTTGTCCGCTGACAACGGGAAGTGCGGGAATGTCATAGATCGGCTTCTCAGGATAGAGCTCAGCGCACTGCCCACCCGGCTTGTCCAGAATGTCGATAAGGTGGCACTTCATGTCCAGAAGGCCGAGCTCAAATACGGCGAAGAGCCCGCACGGTCCTGCACCGATGATCACCACGTCCGTCGAGATCGCTTCCTGAGTCATTCTCGGCCACCTGTCGTTCTTGCCCGCTCTCGGGATAAAATTACCAGACAAAGATGTGATTATTTATATTTCACAACCTATCCCGCTTATATAGGTCTCGGATGCCACAACGCCAAGCAAAAAATTGACTGTTTGACGGTGACAAAACTGCGTCCATGCCTATCTTACGCAGCGCATGCGGAGACGCAGCATAACGTCGTGCCGCTGCCCCCCTGAAGTCGCCGGAGAGTCCCAAATGGTCAAATGCAACACGATGCCGGAAGTCCGAAACGAGATCGACAGGATCGACCGTGAACTCGTGAAGCTGCTGGCGGAACGGCAGGGTTATATCGAGCAGGCAGGCGTAATCAAGGGCAAGCGCTCTGCGGTGCGTGACGAGGCGCGCATCGAGGATGTGGTGAGCAAGGTGCTCGCCGAGGCTGACAAGGCAGGTCTCGCACGCGCGATCGCGGAACCGCTATGGCGGCTTCTCATCGAGAAGTCGATCGAACATGAATTCGAGGTGTTCGACGAGAAGGAACGAACAGCCGCCAGCAGCTGAGCCAAGAGCTGAAAAGACGGCTCAGAACTGCTTTTCGGGCAGGTTCACAACGAGGCCGTCGAGTTCGTCCGTCACCTTGATCTGGCAGGACAGACGCGAGTTGTCGCGCACGTCGAAGGCGAAATCGAGCATGTCTTCTTCCATGCTCTCCGCCGGGCCGACTTTCTCTTTCCAGTCTTCCGCAACATAGACATGGCAGGTCGCGCAGGCGCAGGCGCCGCCGCAATCCGCATCGATGCCGGGAATGGAATTCTTGATGGCGCCTTCCATCACCGTCATGCCGCTCTCGACATCGATGGTGTGTTCCGTGCCGTTGTGCTCGATATAAATAATCTTCGCCATCTTGCTTTTCTTGGTCGGAGGTTGGAAGGAGCCGGACGAGGCCGGGGTCCGAAAAAGACCGGCACATACATGCCGCAGCGCTCATTTCTTTTCAACCCCTCAATCGGGGCTCCAGGCAAAGGGCGGCTTTCCGACGCAGCGCCAGCCCAATTGTTCCTTCATCACGGGCATCGCATAGTCTAAGTCAGGCCAAGGGATCGGGAGGCGCGAAAATGGCGGACAAGCTCAACATTCTCTTCATCACGGCGGACCAGTGGCGCGGCAAATGCCTCTCCGCGCTCGGCCACGAAATGGTAAAGACGCCGAACCTCGACGCGCTGGCAAAGGAAGGCGTGCTCTTCAAAAAACACTACGCAAACGCCGTCCCCTGCGCCCCCTCGCGCGCCTCGCTGCACACCGGCATGTATCTCCAGAACCGCCGCTCCACATCTCGATCACGGATGACGGGCCGGTGGTCCGCCCAGCCGCGCGATATTGATCTGCTGACGGATGGGTTTCACGAGATAGCACTCGGGGGATAAAGCGCGAGCCTTTCGGGGATAAACCAGCGCCTCACAGGGGATAAAGGCCAAGGCAACCGGGGATAAATGACGGGTTTTTGCGGCCCACTGTCACAATCCGGGATTTTTGGCTCCCCACAACCCTCTGATTTCATTGGAAGATTGGGAGGCCGGGGACAAGCCGGATTCGACTGTCATCGTAACGTCATCAAACCGTTACAAATGGCGGCGATATCCCCGCTCCGCATTTTCCTGCCGCTCTTTCGGGGCCGCCTCCCCTTCGCAGGCGCATGAGGGGGATATGTTGCGGCGCGGCGGAGGTAAGCGCGCTTATCCCCGGAGGCGGGGAAAAAGTTCTTTTCAAAAACTTGTCCCCGGTTCTGACGCCGCCCTCTCACCCTTCCCTCTCCCCTCCGAGGAGAGAGTGATTCAGGCACCAGCGAGGATCGGGTGAGGGGCGACACTTCTCTTTATATACAGCCCTTGCCACCTTCCCCTTTCTCCGGCACTGCTTTTCCCGTGACGTGAGGGAGAATGCCGGTGGTGGGGACCAGTGAAATCGATGCAGTCGTGATCGGCGCAGGCGTGGTGGGGCTTGCCTGTGCCCGCGCGCTCGCACGAGCAGGCCACGAGACGGTGGTGCTGGAGCGGCATGGCGCCATCGGCACGGAAGTCTCCGCACGAAACAGCGAGGTGATCCATGCCGGCATCTATTATCCGAAGGACAGCCTCAAGGCGCGGCTCTGCGTGGACGGTCGCGAGATGCTTTACGACTATCTCGACGCCCACAACCTCCCCCACCGCAAATGCGGCAAGCTGATCGTCGCGACGGAAGAAGCGCAGACTGACGAGCTGCAAGCCATCGCAACGCGCGCAAAGGCGAATGGCGTCACCGATCTGCGCGAACTGACAGGCGCACAGGCGCGCGAGATGGAACCGGCACTACGCGCGGAGGCGGCCCTGCTCTCGCCCTCGACCGGCATACTGGACGCGCACTCTTATATGTTGAGCCTGCAAGGCGAGTTCGAAGATCGAGGCGGCATGATCGCCTTTCACGCGGCGGCGGCGCGAGTGACACGCGAAGGCGATGCCTTCCTCGTCCACGTGGAGGGCGCGGAGCCGATGACGCTCCGTACCCGGATTGTTGTCAATGCGGGCGGGCTATGGGCGCCCGCGCTCGCCGCGCGGATCGAAGGGCTCGATGCCTCACATGTGCCGGTGCCGCATTTCGCCAAGGGAAATTATTTTGCGCTGACGGGCCGCGCCCCCTTCTCCCGCCTGATCTATCCCGTGCCGGAGGCAGCCGGGCTTGGCGTTCACCTGACGCTCGATATGGGCGGCCAGGCGCGCTTCGGCCCCGATGTCGAATGGATCGATGTGGCAGACGGCGAGGAACCCGATTATGCGGTGAAGCCGGAACGCGGCGAGAGGTTCTATGCCGCCGTGCGCCGCTACTGGCCGGGATTGAAAGACGGTACGCTGGCACCCGCCTATTCCGGCGTACGGCCGAAAGTGAACAGACCGGACGAAACGGCGGCGGACTTCATGATTTCAGGGCCGGGGGAACACGGGGTGCCGGGCCTCGTCAATCTCTTCGGGATCGAGAGCCCGGGGCTCACAGCGTCTCTTGCGATTGCGGAGATGGTTGCGGGGATGGTGAGGGGGTAGGCCTGCCCTGCCTTTTAATCGGCATGATTCACCCGCCGTGACTTCAAGGAAGGGCGGGCCATGACGAAGTTTATTCTGTAGACAGAAGAAAATACCACGTCATCCCGGCGCTTGTTGCCGGGACCCAATCCACGCATCCGCAAGAACAAAAGCTAATGGGCCCGGGAATAAATCCCGGGATGACACTTTTCTTTTTGGCTAGTTCGGAGATGCAGATCAGCGACTGCGAAGCAATGGAGACCTCTGTCCTCACGCTTCGGTGAAGCTGTCGATGAAAGCATTGACGGCGGCGGTCGCTTCACGGATACGCGCCATGACGCTATCGCGTGCGGCAAGCGCGGTCGCCTCCGCTTCTTCGGCGAGTTCGGCAAGTGCCCAGGCGCCAAGGCCGCGGGCAGAGCCCTTCAGGCTGTGCGCGGCATTCTTCCACTCCGTCTCGTCGGCAGCGCTGTCGAGACGCGCGAGATAGAGATCGGCCTGCGTGCGGAAAAGACCGAGCAGCTCGTTTTCCAGCGAACGGTTGCCGAGCGTGTATTTGGAGAGGTGAACGAGATCGATCGCGCGATCGCCGCCGCAAGGCATACCGCTTGAGACAGGCTCGCTCTCCATCTGCTTTGCAAGGCCGGTGGGTTTCATACCGCGACTCCGTCACTGAACGCTTCGATATGAAAGCTTAACCGCGAAGGCATACCGATTGGTTAAGCCCTGCCAGCCCCTTCTCCGACAAGCAAAAACGGGCAATTCCCGCAGGAAGCGCAGATTGAAGTTATGGTTAACAAACGGTAGAATGATCCAACACGGGGCATGGAAGAACCTCATGAAACAGGCCCCCGCTGCCCCGGATGAAGCCCCTCAATTTGCCCCCGGCATCCCCCCTATGCACGGGGGCTTCCTTTGCTTGCGCAAAGCCCCCGCAAACATGCCCGCGCAAGTATGGTTGACGCCTCCCCGGGCATCCGACAACTTGGAAGGCCGGCATTGATGCAAAGGCCGGGAAGGCCCGAAAGATGCCCGTGAAAAACCATGAAAAACCCATGAAAAACAACGATATGTCTCCTTCCGGGACGCCGAGCGAAACCACGGACGAGACGGTGGCCGGGAAGCCGGACCCCGGCAGGAACCTGCCCGTACGCGCCGCGAACGAAGACAGCGAGGCGGGCGGCGCGCTCTACCGGATGATCGCGCGCAAACCGGGCAAGGGCATTCCCGTGGCTGCTGCGCTGGCGAGCCTGACATGGGCAGGCGCGGTGGCGGCTTTTCTCTGGGGCCGCTATGGCGCTGATGGTATCGCGGCGCTTGGCGACTTCGAGACCGGTGTGATCGCGGCGGCGGTGGCAGGCCCCCTCCTCCTTATATGGATGCTCGCCTGGACGATCTGGCGCGGGCAGGAAATGAAACTCATGTCGGAGGCACTTGCCCGCACGGCAATCCGCCTGTCCGACCCGGAAGATTTCGCGACCGACCAGATCACCACGATCTCCACCGCCGTGAGGCGCGAACTCGACACGATGCGCGAGGGGCTCGACGCCGCGCTGAAGCAGGCGGGCGAACTGAAGGAACTGGTGGAGCGCGAGGTCGAGGAAATCGACCGTGGCTCGGGCCGCGCCGAATTCCGCACACGGACGATGGAGGAACTTCTCGCCCGCCACAAGGAGAGCCTTGAGGAAATAAGCCGGACGCTCGGCACGGAAAGCGACACCATATCGCGCGCGATCCGCGAACAGGTGGACGCCATGCGCGGAATCGCCGGCAAGGCGGGCGACGACCTCGACGCGGCGGGCAAGCGCATGGCCGAACAGACGGAAGCGCTGTCGCGTACCAGCGAGGCAGCGCGCACGAGCGCCGACCAGACGGCGGCGATGCTCGACCGGCAATCCTCACGCCTCGAAGTCGTGGCAGAGACAGCGCTCTCGAAGGCCGACGAGATCGGCAAGCGCTACGACATCCAGCGCGGGATCATTTCGGAAGCCGCCGAACGGCTGGAAGACGAACACAAACGGCTCGAAGCCGTTTTCGAGGCGCATCGCGACGGCATGGACGCCGCCGACAAGTCGCTTGCCCGCCACACGGCGGAAATCAGCCGCGCCGTCTCAAGCCTGAGCGCGGGCCTCGACACGATCTTCGAGGCCGCCTCCGCCCGTGCAGCGGCGCTGCGCGAGAACATTGCCGAGGAAATCCGGCGCGGCGCAGAAGAAGCCGCCGACGCCTCGACCTCCGTCAGCCGCTCGGCGGGCGCGGCAACGCGCGCCATCGGCGCGACGGTGGACGAACTGAAAGCCGCTTCCGACGCGCTTTCCAACGACGTGACGCAAGCCGCGAGCGAAGCGATCTCAGCGACGGCGGCAAAACTCACCGGCGCCACCAGCACGCTTTCAAACGACCTGATCCAGGCGACCGAGGCGATGAGCGAAAAAGTCGGCTCGAAAACGGAAGAACTGCGCGCGCTGGTCGAACGCTCGGCAGCCGATGGCGACGCCGCCGCCGACCGCTTCAACGCCGCGATGATCGGCCTTGGCGGCACGGCGCGCGAGGCAGGCCGCGCATTGCACGAAGCAACGGACGACCTTGCCGCACGCATCTCGGAACTGCCCGAGGAAGCCGCCGAAAGCGCGGGCGCACTGAAAAGCGTTCTTGAGGAACAGGTCTCGGCGCTGGCGGCCATTGCCGAAATCGTCGTGCGCCACGCCCGAACCCTCGACCGGACCTCGCCGCAGCAACACCAGATGGCGCCGGAACGCGCCTTCCCCGCCCATGTGGCGGCGCTGCCGGAAATACAGCGCGCAGGCGGCGAGCAACGCCGCTGGGGCATGTCGGAACTTCTGGCGGCAGCGGAACGGCGCGGCGAAGGGTATGGCGCGGGGACGCCGCAAGGCGGTGACCGCGACTTCCAGCGCACCTCGCTTCACGTCATCGAAACCTTGCAGGCGCTGGCCATCGACCTCGACCGGGCGCTGGAACAAAGCCCGCCGCCGGACCTGTGGCAGCGCTATCAGGCGGGTGAGCGCAACGTCTTCACGCGCCGCCTCTACAATCTTGCGGGACGCGAGCTTTATGACCGTATCGCGAAGAAATATCGCAAGGAGAGCGAGTTCCGCTCGCATGTCGACCGCTTCCTTGGTCAGTTCGAGGAACTGCTCGGTGCCGCCGCGACGCGCGACCGCGACAATATTCTCGTGGATACCTACCTCACCTCGGATACGGGCAAGGTCTATCTCATGCTCGGCCAGGCGACAGGAAAGCTGAGCTAGCTTCCAGCTTCTAGCTCCCCGCTTCTTCGGGCATGGCGGCGAGCGCCTGTTCGAGCGTCCAGATGGCAAGCTCGGACAGCACCTCGTCGAGCGCCGCGTCATATCCTTCCACGACCCCATCCATACCGCTGCCCGCAGCAGCTTCCGCCGTGAAGGTGCGCGAGGCGACAATGGAGCGGTCGCGCATGCGCACGAGACGCGCGAAAAGCGAGACCTTCACCTTGGTCGAGCCTGCCCCGAGCCCGGCATTGGCATCGCGATAGGCCTCGAAGGCGCGGATGTCGCCGGAGAGAGAGAGATCCATGCGGGCATGCGCACCCGGCCCCGTCACGGCGGGAAAACGGCCTGTAGTGCTGAGCGTCTCGACCGCGAGCGACGCGATCATGCGCGGGGCGCGGTCCGCCCAGCGCGCGCCCGCATAATAGGCGATCTCGTTGGGCGACGCCTTGTAGACGATGCGCGCGGTATCGATGGCGGCAGGCGCAGAAAACTCCTCGACGACGAGTTGCGCTTCGGCCCTGGCACCCGCCCCCGCCTCGACCGGCGGCGCCGTCAGCACATAAAGCGAAGGCGCAGGCCCGCTCGCCACATCCGCAAGCGCGCAGGCACCGAGCGGGAGCATGGCAAAAGCGAGCAGCAGAAGGCGCTTGTATCGGGTCATCATTCCATTCCTCATTTCGCCTCGACCTCCGGCACATTGTTGCCGACGAAGAAGCGCGCCGGATCGTCTTCCGCGCGCGACGCGAGACGGTCGAGCGAGGAAACAAGCGAGCGCGCCTCTGCGACGAGCTGCGGCAATTGCGAGAGACCCGCGCCGATGTCCGGCCCGCTCTGTTGCAGGATAGCATCGAGTTCTTCCGCGACATCGCGATAGGAGCGCGCCGCCTCACGCGCATCGACGATGAAGGCCTTGACGTCGTTCTTCATCAGACCATCGGCGCTGCGCGTGATGCTGTTCAGGTGCCGCGACGCATCCGCAAGCTGGTCGATCGCGACGGTGACATCGTCGGAACTCTCCGCAAGCGCCTTCGACATGATGGCAAGGTTCGACAGCGCCTCGGTCACCGATTTCTGGTTTTCTTTCACAACCTTGTTGAGCTCGATCATCAGTTCATTGGCGCTTTGCAGCGTCTCGGGCCCCGCCTTGAGAAGATCCTGCAACGAG
This sequence comes from Parvibaculum sp., assembly GCA_002694985.1. Taxonomy (GTDB): domain Bacteria; phylum Pseudomonadota; class Alphaproteobacteria; order Parvibaculales; family Parvibaculaceae; genus Parvibaculum. The sequence goes on from NZNS01000006.1 coordinate 200,572, forward strand.
GACGGCGCGGCGCGAATGCGCGGATAGTCCGCCCCGGGCCTGGGTTGAAGCGGGCGCGACTCCGGGCTGCCGCCGGTCAACTGGATGAAGGCGACGCCGGTGAGGCCGGAAAGTTCGAGCTGCGCAACGGAGTCTTCCTTCACCGGCGTGCGCGCATCGACCTCGATGACAGCGACGACCTTGTTCGGATTGTTTTCCTTCAGATAGAGATCCGTCACCTTGCCGACCGGCAGGCCGTTATATTGCACCATGCCCGACTCCGAGAGGCCTGACACCGAGCCGTCGAAAACGATCTTGTAATAGGCGAACTGCTTGTTGAGCTGCACCCCGCTCACCCAGAGCAGAAACAGGAAAATGCCCACGATCGCAGTAAGCGTGAAAGCGCCTATCAGGACGTTGTTGGATTTGATTTCCATGACCCTTATTTACCCGCAAGGGCCGCGCGCGCGCGGGGCCCGTGAAAATATTCGTGAATCCAGGGATGGCTGCTACGCAGCATGTCGTCCATCGTCCCTACAAGGATAACACGCTTCTCGGCGAGAACCGCGACCCGGTCGCAGGTCGCGTGAAGCGTGTCGAGATCATGCGTGACGAGAAAGACGGTGAGTCCCAGCGTCTCCTTGAGATCGTTGATGAGCTCGTCGAAAGCAGCCGCGCCTATGGGATCGAGGCCCGCCGTCGGTTCGTCGAGGAAAAGGATCTCGGGATCGAGCGCCAGTGCGCGGGCAAGCCCGGCCCGCTTGCGCATACCGCCCGAAAGCTCGGAGGGATAAAGCGAGGCGGCGGTAGCGCGCAGGCCCACCATCGCGATCTTCACCGCCGCAAGCTCGTCCATCAGTTCCGGCGAGAGATCGAGATGCTCGCGATAGGGAACCTGGATATTCTCCGCAACGGTGAGCGCGGAGAAAAGCGCGCCGTCCTGGAAGAGCACGCCCCAGCGCTGCTCGTTGAGGCGGCGCTCCTCTTCGGAGAGCGTCGAGAAGTCGAGCCCGAAGACACGCACGCGCCCCGCATTCGGCCGCTTGAGGCCGAGGATGGTGTGCAGCAGAACGGACTTGCCGGTGCCCGAGCCGCCGACAATACCAATCACCTCGCCGCGCTTGACCGTGAGGTCGAGATTCTCGTGAACCACATTGTCGCCGAAACGCGTATCGAGTCCTTCGACCTCGATGATCGGCTCGCCTTTCTTTCCCATGCTCATATATCCACCGCCGTGAAGAACATGGCGAACAGCGCATCAAGGATGATGACGAGAAAGATCGAGCGCACGACGGAACTCGTTGTCATGGCGCCGACGGATTCCGCACTGCCGGTAACGGCAAGACCGGCGCGGCACCCGACCAGGGCAATGACGGCAGCCATGAAAGGCGCCTTGATGAGACCGACGCCGAAGGTCCAGAAGCCGACCGCCTCCTGAACGCGGGAGATATAGACGCCCGGCGACATGTCGAGCATGAAGAAGACGACGAAGCCGCCGCCGAGCAGCCCCATGATATCGGCAATGAAGGTGAGCAGCGGCAATGTGACGGTGAGCGCGGCAACGCGCGGCAGCACCAGCATCTCCAGCGGGTCGAGGCCGAGCGTGCGCATCGCGTCGATCTCCTCACGCATCTTCATGGAACCGATCTCGGCAGTGAAGGCACTGCCCGAACGGCCCGCGACGATGATGGCGGTGAGCAGAAGCCCCACCTCGCGCAGAAAGATGATGGCGATGAGGTTGACCGTGAAAACCTCGGCGCCGAAGGTCTTCAACTGCACGGCACCCTGCTGCGCGACAACAGCGCCGATGAGGAAAGTCAGCAGGCAAACGAGCGGCAGCGCATCGAAGCCGGACTTCTCCATGTGGTGAACGAAGGGGATCATGCGAAAGCGCCGCGGCCTCATCAGGGTACGCACGGCGATAACGATCACCGAGCCGATGAAATCGAGCATGCCGTACCCCTCGGCGGCCAGCGCGCGCGTGGTCTCGCCGATCTTGCCGATAATCTGGAGGTAGAGCGGCGGCGGCAGGTGGACGGGTTCCGGCTTGCCGCAAGCCTCGACCTTGTCGAGAAGAAGATGTTGCGCCTCTGAAACGCCTTCATAGGCAACGTCGAGCCCCTGCTCTTCAAGCTCTGCGGCGGTGCGCGAGATGATAGCGGCAGCGGCAGTGTCGAAGCGCGAAACGGCGGAGAGGTCGATCACCGCACGCGCGGCATCGCCGGGCTTGGCGGAAAGGCCCCGCAACTCTCCATCCACCTTGTTCAGATAGACGATGGACCAGTTCCCCGCCGCTATGAGACGGAGAACCCGGTTTTCGATGTTCGTGCGGAAGGTGGCTGTTTCATCAGCCTCCTCTGCCCCGCTATTGCTCAATTCGGCCAAAATATCTCCGATTTCGGCATGGCACCTGCTTTCGCGCCACTCTGCCCGCCGATCGAGGCGGCGGCAAGCGTGACCGCGCCAGTCTGTCGCATGCTATTCTCCTTACAGAAGTTTAGATTAGTTCGCATCCGCACCCCGATAGACGCTGTGCGGTAATATAATTATCAGGAGAGGTTCCAATGCGCAGCATTTTCACAGGCCTGGCGGCAACAGCTCTCGTCATGACAATGGCCGGTGCGGCATTGGCCGGCGAAGGCGGGGACGCGGCGAAGGGCAAGAAGGTTTTTACCCGCTGCAAGGCCTGCCACACGATCGACGAAGGCGGCGCGGATCGCATCGGCCCGAATCTTCACGGTGTGATCGGCCGCACGGCAGGCACCAAGGAAGGTTTCAAGTTTTCCGACGCGATGATCCAGCACGGCGAGGACGGGCTCGTCTGGAACGACGAGACGCTGCACACCTATCTCGAAAAGCCCGCCGCCATGGTGCCCGGCACGATGATGTCCTTTCCCGGCCTGAAGAAGGAAAAGGATCGCGATAACGTCATCGCCTATATCGAGAGTGAGTCCGGCGCCGAATAACCCGGCACCGGCCCCTCCTGCTCTTTCGCGGATACTCAGATCATATCCCCGCGCGCATGTTCCGCACGCGCGGCGCCAATAGCGGTCTCGACCTTCTTGACCTCTTCGGGCGGCGGCACGACAGCGGGGAATCCGAGCGCGTCGATCCACGGTTCCCGTGTCCATCCGGTCGTGTGATAGAGGTGATGGTCCTCGTCCTGCTCAACGGCGTCATAGGCCTCCTTCAGGACTTTCGCCGCATCACATGAACTGTGTTCGGCGACATGGCCGATCAGCTCCCAGTTCATGTGATCCTTGGTCTCGGCGAGCACGACGCATTCGCGGCCACGAGCTGGGCGGCGTCCGCGTCGCTCTCCTCGCGCGCCATCTGCATCGCCTTCACCAGCGAGTCCCCTATATGGGCGACAACCTTGCGGCCCGGCGTCCGGGCCTTGGAATCAGGGCCGGGTTTTTCGAACACTTCCAGCAGCGTCTTGTGATGAGTCTTCGTCTCGTCGAGATAGCCCTGCCACTCTTCCTTGAGGTCGCTGTTTTTCGCGCAGGAAATAGCGGTCTCGTAAATCTTGATGCCGCCCGCTTCCGTTTCGAGCGCCTGATAGAGAAGTTCATGAAGCCGCGCTTCGTCGTATTTGCTCGTCTCCATGATGTTTCACCTTATTGCGGGTTTCGGAATTTTCAGAATTCAGGAAGCGGCCGCCGCACGCGCCTCGTGACCGATATATTCGACGCTCCATCGGGGTTCGGATTCGCCGACGCCCTGCACATAGATACGGGACGGATAGCAATCGACATGGCCCTCCCAGACCGGACCATTGGCCACGATCGGCATTTCGTAGTCGGGGCCGACATAAATGAGGACGCCGGCGGTGGGGGGCCTGATTGTCACCCGAAGCAAGGCAGTGACAGCACCGCCAGGCACAAGAGTTGAAAGGTCGATCTCGGTCGCCTTGGAGAGAAGTCCGGTCGGCATGCTTTTTTCCTGTTCTTTTTGGCCCGCGCCACATACCGCGGACGTCGCACTTCCCCCACAGCCTTTTCTCTCGCTTCCAGTTGAGCCTTAACAGGCAACAGTGTCCACAGGTTCCGGAGCCGAAACGGAAATTTTCTGAAAAAGGCGAGGGAATATGCGTCCTGACAGCGCGTGGAACGGAAGCTGCAAGTCACTTCAATGAGTTCCGTCTCTTGTTTCGAAACGGGACAAGAGAGGGGCGACAGATCAATATGAAGCAACTCCGGGCATACAAGAGTTCGACGCGGGATGAGTAACGAAGCATGAATCCGACGCCTGCATTCCGCAGACTTTCAGCGATCCTTCCCGGCCTTGTGCTGGTGTTGAGTCTCGCGGTGTCGATCTACGATCCGCAGGGCGCGGGCTCTTACTTGCGCAATCAGGTCTTCGATCTCTATCAGCGCATTCTACCGCGAGAAGCCGGACCGGAGGGCCCGCACGCGGTCTATGTCGATATCGACGCGGACACCGCCAAGACATATGGCACCTGGCCCTGGCCGAGAAAGCGGCTCGCCGATCTCGTAAGCCGCGTAAGCCAGGCGGGTGCAAGCGCCATCCTGATCGACATGCCGCTATCCGACCAGGACCCGACCTCTTCAAGTGAACTGATGCGACTCTGGGCGCCGCTTCCCGCAGACGAGGCATATGAAGGGTTCGGCCAGTCGCTCGCGCGGCTGCCCGATTATGACCGCCAGCTTGCCTCGCTCCTTGCCGAGACACCTTCTGCCGTTTCGCTCGTTCCCGGCAAGACCGCTTTCCGGAACATTCATACGCCGCTTCGCCGCGCCGCCATCGTGCCCCAGGGGAGCGATCCGCGTCACTATATTGACACCTATGAAAACTGGCGCGCTTCGCTGACCAGCTTCGAGAGGGCGGCGAAAGGCAATGGCGCCACCCTGCCCGACACCAGCGCCGGGGCGACCGTGCGCGGCCTGCCAATGCTTGTGAATCTCAAGGGCGCACTCTATCCCTCGAACGTGCTCGAAATCCTGCGCGTCGCGAAGGGCGGCACCGGCTATAGCGCAAAGGTCGCCACGCCGGATAACGGCTTTTCATTCGAAATCGAACCGGGCATCCACAGCATCGCCATCGAGGGCACGGATATCGGCGCGCAAACGCTGAAGGATGGCAGCCTCGTTCTCTATTTCGGCGGTGAGACGACCAGAACCCGCGTCTCCGCCGGACGCATTCTTTCCGGCAGCGCCGATACCGGCGTGCTGGCGGACCGCATTGCCGTCATCGGCGTTTCGGTGAACGGGTCCGAGCGCATGTATGGAACGCCTTCGGGCATGCCTCTGGGCTCGGGCGCCATTGCCGCCAACGCCATCGATCAGATCGTTGATGGTCATTTCCTGACGCGGCCGGGCTGGGCCCCTGTCGCAGAACAGCTTTTCGTTCTCATCGCGGGCGTGATCGTGATCCTTGTGGTGCGCCGGTTCCGCTTCCGCTGGGGCGTCATACTGACGCTCGTGATCGCGGCGGGCGCGGGTTATGGCTCATGGTGGGCTTTCGAGAACCATCGCTGGCTGATCGACCCGGCGCTGGGCGGCCTCACACTCTTCGCCGCCGCCCTCACCTGCGCGATGATGACGCGACTGCACACGGAAGACGAAATCCGCTTCATCGAAACGCAGTTCTCCCGCCGCCTCTCCTCTTCGGGACTGGCGAAGGTGAAGGCGAACTCGCGGATCATCCAGGCGGAAGGCATGCTGCGCGACGTCACCTCGGTCGTCGTCGGCTTGCGCGGCTTCAACATCATTTCCGACCGCTATCTCGAAGACCCGACGGCCTATGCCGACATTCTGAACCGCTTCTTCTCGCCGATGACCAAGATCGTGCTCGACCGGCACGGCATGGTGGACCGTTCGGTGGGCGATACGCTCTATGCGGTGTGGAATGCACCGCTCGATGCGGGCGACCACGCCTCCAAGGGCTGCGACGCGGCGCTGCGCATGGTCGAAAACCTGGAGGCGCTGAACGAATTCCTCGAAGAGGACGCGCGCCGCCAGCATCTGAGCCATGTACCGCTGAGCCTTTCGATCGGCATCGACACGGGCACCGCCATCACGGGCAATATGGGCGCGGTCCAGCGCTTCGACTATGGCGTACTCGGCGAGCCGGTGAACTTTGCCGCCTATCTGCAGAAGAATGCGCGCTATTACGGCCCCGCCATCATCGTCGGCGAAGGCACACAACGCGCGGTCGCCGGCCGCTATGCGCTCCTCGAAATCGACCTCGTGTCGACGCCCCGCCACCCGGAAGGCCGCCGCATTTTCGCGCTGCTGGGCGATCCGATCATGCGGGCGAACCCGAAATTCCGCGCCTTGCAGGAAGCGCATACGCTGATCTTCTCGGCCTATCGCAACCAGCGCTGGGCGGAGGCGCGCGCCGCCATCGCCGAATGCCGGAAGCTCAATGGTGCGATCCCCACGCTTTACGACTTCTACGAAGCGCGGATCTCGGCCTATGAGGCAAATCCACCCGGCGAATACTGGAATGGCGCCTTCTTCGCGGGACGTATCTGATCCACCAGACCGTTTTCCAGTAGAAAACGGTCCAGATTACAAGCGGCGAGCGGATCCCAATCGGACGAAAGCGCAAAGCGATTCCGTCCGATCGGGATCTGCTCCAGGCGCCGAGTCCCGTTTTGGGGCTTGGAGACAGCGCACACAAAAGCCATCATCGCGCACCAACTTCCCCTTATTGCCCGAGGGAACGAGATAAACGCCGATGCGCGAGATCACCGCCGAAATCCAGTCATGGCCGATTGCGGGAGCCTTCACTATTTCCCGGGGAGCAAAGACCGAAGCCAATGTGGTGGTCGCAACCGTCAGCCAGAACGGGCTGACAGGCCGGGGTGAATGCGTTCCTTACGCCCGCTACGACGAAAACGAGAAAGACGTCGTGGCGGCGATCAAGGCGCAGCAACCGGCGATCTCGGACGGCATGAGCCGGGCGGAGCTGCAGCGCGTCATGCCGCGCGGCGCGGCGCGCAACGCCCTCGACTGCGCGCTCTGGGATCTGGAAGCGAAGCTCGCGGGCAAACCCGCCTGGGAACTCGCCGGACTTTCCGCGCCCCGCGCACTCACCACCGCCTATACGCTGAGCCTCGCCTCGCCCGGCGACATGCGCGAGGCGGCGCTGGCGGCGGCAAAATGCCCGATCCTGAAACTGAAGCTCGGACATGGCGGCGACGACGATCTCGCGCGTGTCGAAGCCGTGCGCGGCGGCGCACCTAACTCGGTGCTGATCGTCGATGCGAATGAAGGCTGGAAACCCGAGGACGTGCTGCCGCTGGCGCGGGAGTTCGCGCGGCTCGGCGTATCGCTGATCGAACAGCCGGTACCCGCAAAGGAAGACGAGGTGCTGCGCGGGATCGAAAGCCCGGTGCCGCTCTGCGCGGATGAAAGCGCGCATGGCCTCGAAGGGATGAAGCGCCTCGTTGGTCTCTACGATTTCATCAATGTGAAACTCGACAAGACAGGCGGCCTCACCGAGGCGCTGGCGGTTATCCGCTGCGCGAAACTTCGCAAACTGCGCGTGATGGTGGGCTGCATGGTCGCGACCTCGCTCGCCATGGCGCCCGCCATGCTCGCCGCACAACAGGCCGACTATGTGGATCTTGACGGGCCGCTGCTGCTCGCAAAGGACCGCGCGCCCTCGCTGCGCTACGAGGGCAGCCTTGTCTATCCGCCCGAACGTGAACTCTGGGGTTAGGCGAAGCCGCCCCACCCCGCAGCGAAATCAGATATCCAGTACGATCTTGCCGAAATGCGACGCGCTCTGCATGAGGCGGAACGCTTCCTGCGCTTGCGCCAGCGGGAACCGCTTGTCGATGACGGGATGGATATCGTTCTGTACGACGGCGCGCGACATCTCCTCGAAATGCGTGCGGCTGCCGACGGTGATGCCGCTGATCTTGAGGTTCTGCGAGAAGATCGCCGCGACATTCACGTCCCTGGTGAGGCCCGAAAGAATACCGATCACGGCGATGTGGCCCCCGACGCGCGCGGCGGCGATGGAACGCGGGAACGTATCCGCGCCGCCGACTTCCACGATGTGATCGACGCCGCGACCGCCGGTGAGACGGCGCGCTTCCATTTCCCAATCGGGCTTTTCCTTGTAGTTGATCGCATCATCCGCGCCGAGCTTCTTCGCCCGCTCGATCTTCTCATCCGACGACGATGTGACAATGACGCGCGCGCCCATTGCCTTGGCGAATTGCAGCGCGAAGATGGAAACGCCGCCCGTGCCCAGCACGAGAACCGTGTCGCCCGCCTTGAGGCTGCCCTCGACCACCAGCGCGCGCCATGCGGTAAGCCCGGCGCAAGGCAGGCAGGCGACTTCTTCGTCGGAAAGGTTCGACGGTGCCTTCGACATGCCCTCGGCGGAGAGAACCATATATTCCTGTGCGCAACCGTCGATGGGGCTGCCAAGCGCCGTCGGCCCGAGATTCTCGGCGACCGGGCCGCCCGACTGCCAGCCCTGAAAGAAGCTCGGCGCGACGCGGTCGCCCTTTTGCAGACGCGTGACACCCTCGCCCACCTCGACCACCTCGCCGCAACCATCGGACAGCGGCACGAATGGCAGAAGCTGCGGATTGCCGCCATAGCTGACGGTCGCAAGATCGCGGAAATTGAGCGAACCGGCCTTCATCTTCAGCACGACCTGACCGGGCCCCGCCTTCGGCACGTCCCGTTCCTTCAGCTTCAGATTGTCGATTCCAAAATCATTCTCAAGCACCAGCGCACGCATGGGCTTTCCTCCGTTTGAATATGCTTTTGCAACAGAAGCTGGCGCATCTGCGGGCAAAGTCAAACGGCAGAAAATTGACGCAAGGGCGATGGCACGTCAGCGCAGGGCGCGGCCCTTGATCCGGGTGCGATGTCGAGCGCGGCGCCTGTGGGAATGACTTCAATGGCCATTTTTGCCTTCCTGCATTTCTTCCCGGCCTTCTTGTTTTTCGGGCGCTTGTCCGTCTTCCGGCTCTTCTTCGGGGATCAGCAACCCGCCATCCCAGCGAAGGGCGACGAACATGACGCCCGCAAGCGCCAGCGCCCCGCCACCTGCCATGACGAAATAGGCATGGGCCCCGAGTATCTTGTAGACGGGCCCGATGGCGATTGTTACCAGCCCCATCATAACGCCCGATGCCATTGCCGCGTAAAGGCTTTGCGCGGTGGCGGCAAGACGCGGCGGCGCGGCTTGCGCAACAAACTGGACCGCGCCCAGATGCGCCGCGCCGAAGGTCAGACCGTGCAGCGCCTGCATGACGAAAAGGACCGCGAGCGGCGGGCTCAGCGCGGTGACGGTCCAGCGCAGGATCGCGGCGACGCCCGCCAGCATCAGCAGGCGGACCGCGCCGAACCGCGCCATTAACGGGCCGGAAATGTAGAACAGGACAATTTCCGCCAGAACGCCCGTCGCCCAGAGAAGCCCGATCACCGAATCCGCATAGCCCTGCTTTTGCCAGGCGAGCGAACCGAAGGCGTAATAGACGGCATGCGTCGCCTGGGTGAGGCTGGCCGTCAGCACGAACAGAACGAAGACGGGATGGCGGCCGATCTGAAGCACATCGGCGAACTGACTGCGGCGGCGAGCGGGCCTGCGAACCGTCCCGGCATCCCGCGGCATCGCCCAGGCTCCCGCGACATTGAGCGCGAGCGCACCGGCAAGGCAGAAGCCGATGACCGAGGACGGGTTCCATTCGAGAAGCCAGCCGACGCCGGAACTGGCGAGGATGAAGGTAATGGAGCCCCACAGGCGTACACGGCCGTAATTCATGCCCCGGTCGATCCGCGCGCGCATGGCGATGGTCTCAACCAGCGGCGAGATCGACGGAAAGACGGCGTTCAGCACCAGCGCGACGAGAAGGATAAGACCGAACCCCTCGACTGCGAGAAGAAGGGCGGCAGAGGCGAGCGAGGCCCAGGCGAGCCCGACCATGACGCGGCGCCTGTCGCCAATCCGGTCCGCAAGGGAGGCGAAGAAGGGGCTGACGACGATACGCAGGAACAGCGAAAGCGCCACGACGAGCGAAATCTCGGTGGCATCCAGCCCCTGCGCCTTCAGCCATACCGGAAAGAACGGCAGATAGACGCCCGTGAACAGGAACATCGTGCCGTAAAGGATCGCAAGGCGGATGGCGAGAGACATGATGAAGGGCGTTCCCCGGACGGTGCACACTGATAGCGCATTCTGCGTGCCGCAAGGAAGCGTCGTACCGCCCGGCGATTAAAATAGCAGTGTCATCCCGGCACTCGTTGCCGGGACCCAATTCACACCTCCGTGAATCGGAAAATCGTCGGCCTTGGTAAGCATGTTGCGTTCCTCCCCGCACTGGCCCACTCCGGCTTGTTCCGCCGGTTGCGTATTTTTATTTTGATGGCGCAACAATGGCCTCGCGGCCCTGAGGGGTCAACGACGCCCTCATCCGCGAAAATACGGAGTGACGCAGCGGAAGGGTGACGCCGCCCGAATACGGCCATGCCGAAATCTTTTCCGATGTGACGGCGAGCGCATCAGCATCACCAACGCAACGCTATCCACAGCGCCCCTCCAGGGGCTAGGCTGCGCATCACCATAACGGAACGAATTTGGCGAGGCTCTCCATGAAACTCTGGCTCACCATCGGCGCATTGAGCGGCTTTCTCTCGGTGGCGCTCGGCGCCTTCGCAGCGCACGGACTGCAGACCCGTGCCGGCCCGGCGGAACTCGCCGTCTTCGAGACCGGCGCGCGTTATCAAATGTATCACGCGCTCGCTCTCCTCGCCGTCGCCTGGGTAGCGGCGCAAGGTGGCGGCACGGCCACGACCGTTGCGGGATGGGCTTTCGTCGCGGGAACCATTCTCTTTTCGGGCTCGCTCTACTATCTCGGTTTAACCGGCAGCCGGGCACTCGTCATGGTGACGCCCATCGGCGGCGTCGCCTTCCTTGCAGGCTGGATCGCGCTCGCCGTTGCTGGATGGACGCTGCGCGCCACCCCCGCGGGCTGACGCTGAAGCACCGCAGAAAGACGGCTTTGGACAGCTGCGGGAACGCTTCCTGTTTTCATTAGGCCGTAGTCCAGTTTTTCTGTAAGCCGGACAGTGTGCAGATGGAGGAGGCAAGGATGAGCGCAAGGCTGAACGAACGTATTCTGGTTGTTGGCGGCGGCATTGCCGGTCTCTGGACAGCCCTTGCTCTCGCCCGGAAAGGCCGCGAACTGACCGTTCTGGAACGCGATCCGCCGCCCCCAGAAGCATCCGTCGACGAGGCTTTCGAAAGCTGGGAGCGCAAGGGCGTCGGCCATCTGCGCCACAGCCATGCCTTCCTCGCACGGCTTCACATCCTGATCCGCGACAATTATCCCGACCTCATGGAAGAGCTGCTGGCAGCCGGTTGCCGCGAACTCAAATTCGCCGACGGCCTGCCCCTCACGCTCCAGGAAAACTACAAGCCCGTGCCCGGCGACGAGGACATGACGATCCTGACCAGCCGCCGCACGACGCTTGAACTGATCACGCGCCGCTACGCCGCGCGGCAACAGGGCATCCACTTCGAAACCGGCGCGCTGGTGCGCGGCATTCTGAGCGAGAAGGACGCTGCCGGGCATTTGCGCGTGACCGGCGTGACGGTCGAGCAGAATGGCGAAACGCGCGACTGGCTCGCCGATATCGTGGTCGACGCCGCAGGCAAGAACAGCCAGATGATCGAATGGTTGAACGAAGCGGGCGCGGGCATAACGGAAGAAACCGAACGCGCGGACATTCTTTATTTTACGCGGCACTACAGGCTGCACGATCCGGAGAGCGAACCGCCGCGCACGAAGGTACCGAGGGTGGGCGACCTCGGTTTCATCAAATACAGCCTCTTCCCCAGCGACAATGGCTGTTTCTCGGTTACGCTTGCCGTACCGGAAATCGAAATGGAAATGCGTCGCGCCATCGTCCGTCCCGAGAATTTCGACAAGATCTGTGCACAGCTTCCCGGCATTGCGGCATGGACCGTCCCCGAAACCTCCAAGCCGCAGAGTCGCGTTTTCGGCATGGGCGAACTCATCAGCCGCTGGCACCACATGATGAAAGACGGCGAACCGCGTGTCCTGAATTTCTTTCCCGTCGGCGACAGCGTCATCCGCACCAACCCGCTTTACGGTCGTGGCTGCTCTTTCGCGGGCGTGGCGGCGGAAGCACTGGCCGAAACGCTCGACAGCACGGACGATGCCCGCACGCGCGCACGTCTTTATCATGCGCAGCTCGCCAGGGAACTCCGCCAGCACTATGACGACATGGTGAAGCAGGACCTCGCGGCAACCAGACGCGCAAGGAATGCGCTCGACCCGAACTACAAGCCGGATGTGAAAACGCGGATATTCAAGAGCTTCGCCGAGGACGCGATCCTGCCGGCCGTTCGTGGCGACGTGGATCTCATGCGCGCCTTCATGCGCTCCCTCCATATGGTCGACGCGCCGAATACATGGATGCGCGATCCGCGCAACCTGTCCAAAGTGCTGAGAACCTGGGCGCGCGGCAAGAAACGCAATGCCGACCTCTATCCGCCAAAGCTCGGTCCCGACCGCACCGATATGCTGACATCGATCGGCCTTTCGCCGACGGCGGACAAGGAACGCCTGCAATCCGCCTGATGGAATTCCGATACCCCACCAACAAGGGAGAACGGCGATGAATTTTCCGGAGCCGCATTACGTCGATACGAACGGCCTCAAGATGGCGGTCTATGAACAAGGCCCCAAGAATGGTGTGCCGGTGGTAATGTGCCACGGCTTCCCGGAGATCGCCTATTCCTGGCGTCATCAGATCCCGGCCATCGCGAAGGCGGGGTTTCGTGCCATTGCGCCCGACCAGCGCGGCTATGGCAATACGGGCGGGCCGAAGGGGAAGGAAAGCATTCCGCTCTACGACATCGCGCATCTGACTGACGATCTCGCTGGAATGCTCGATGCGCTCGAACTCGACAAGGCGGTCTTTGCCGGTCACGACTGGGGCGGCATCGTCGTCTGGCAGATGGCGCTGCGTCACCCGGACCGTGTTGCCGGCGTCATCGGCGTCAACACACCCTTCATGCCGCGCGGCCCCATCGATCCGGTCGAGGGTATGCGCGCGGTCTTCGGCGAGGACATGTACATCGTCTATTTCCAGCAGTTCGGCGCGGCGGAAAGCGTATTCGACAAGGATGTCGCCCGCTCGATGCGCTTCTGGTACCGCAAAAGCGCGATGAAGCTCGCCGATTTCGACAAGCTGCCCGCCGAGGAGAAGAATTTTTCTTTCATCAAGAGCTTCGCCGCGGACGAAAGCGAGTGGCCGGGCGAGCAACTCCTGAACGCCGAGGAAATCGACTACTACACCAGGGCTTTCCAGAAGTCGGGCTTCGAAGGCGGTATCAACTGGTACCGGAACTTCACCCGCAACTGGAAAGACAGCGAAAGCCTGGTGGAGAAGGTGAATGCCCCGAGCCTCATGATCTCCGCCGCAGACGATATCGTGCTCCGGCCGGAAATGACCGAGGGCATGGAGCAATATGTTCCCGACCTCGAAAAACAGGTGATCCCCGACTGCGGCCACTGGACGCAGTCGGAAAAGCCGGAAGAGCTGAACACGCTGATGGTGGACTGGCTGAAGCGCCGCTTCGGCTGACCTTTCCCGGGCGCTCCGGGCCCGCTTCCCGCGCCACCTTCCGGCAACCTGCCTTGAGGCTGCCCCGGCGGCCGGACTGACCGAATTACCTATTTTGGTCAGTCCGGCGGGTTGTGCGGAAAGCAACGGTCTAGCCTACCCTTTCCCGCCAGCCTCTACGGATATGCAAACCCGGAATGCCGCTGCTAGACTGCGCATACGTCGCAGCCTCGGCACCACCGGATGAAACGCATGGCCACCGGCACCTCCCCCGCACGCGATCGCGCTACGCTTCTCTTTGCCAACGAGACCTTCTACCGCGCTTTTGCGGAGCGTGACCCCGCACTCATGGACGCGGTCTGGGCAGAACAGGAGCCCATCACCTGTCTGCATCCCGGCTGGCCTCCCGTCGAGGGCCGCGACAGCGTATTGCAGAGCTGGCACGCGATCCTGACAGGCCCTGCCAGCCCCGACATCGAATGCCTGCATGCGCGGGCCGGTATTCACCGCGACACGGGCATCGTGATTTGCTATGAGCGCATCGGACAGGACTATCTGCTCGCCACCAATATCTTCATACGAAGCGGCGATGGATGGCTGCTCGTTCATCACCAATCCGGCGCGGCGCCGGAGCCCGGCGAGGGCAACGAGCCGCCGAGACGCAGCATCAACTGAAGAGGGCTCGCTTACATTCTTGTTAGCGGGTTGTTGCCCTCCGGCGAACCCGATATGATCCCTGTCGTTCGGGAACGCCCGCCGTTCGAGGCATATCGGTGTCCGGCCACCCGTTCGCCGCCCATGACAGGCGAAGTTTTAATCCGGTTCGGGTTTGCACCCGCCATTGGGAGCCCCCGGACGCTGCCCCTTGTTGTGGGTTGAGCGGACCAGAAGAGGCTTTGAGAGGACGAAGCATGTCGCAAGTGCTTGAGCGGAATGCGGCCGCTGAACAGAAACCCGAAGCTCCGGCGGTGGCACGGCATACGCTCGACACGCCAAAGCTCGCGGCCATCAATGGCGACCGGCCGCTGCGTATTTTGCTGCCGAGCTATCGCTCCAATCCCACCACCGGTGGCCAGGGCGTTTACATGCGCCACATCGCCAAGGCGCTGGCCGAACTCGGTCACAAGGTCGACGTGATTTCCGGCCCGCCCTATCCCGAACTCGACCCGCGCGTGGGGCTCATCAAGCTGCCCTCGCTCGACCTCTATGCAAACCCGCATCCCATCCGCTCGCTCCGCCCCTGGATGTTCGCATCTCCCATCGATCTTTTCGAATGGGGGAGCCACGCAACGGGCGGCTTTTCCGAGCCCTACACATTCGGCGAGCGCATGACGCGCTATGTGCGCGGCACGCTGGACGATTATGACGTCTGCCACGACAACCAGACACTCTGCTGGGGCCTTCTCAAGATGCGCAACATGGGGCTGCCCATCGTCGGTACGATCCACCACCCGATCACGATGGACCGGCGCATCGACATCGACCACGCGCGCTCCCTCAGGCTGAAACTGCTGAAGCGGCGCTGGTATTCCTTCCTCAACATGCAGATCAAGGTGGCGCGTCAGCTCGACCCGCTGATCGTCGTGTCCGAAAGCACACGCCGCGATGTCGTACGCGAGTTCGGCGTCGACGCCTCGAAAACGAGGCTGGTGCTGCATGGCATCGACCACCTCCAGTTCCGCCCCATGCCGCATGTGAAGCGGCGCGACGACCTGATCGTCGCTTGCGCGAGCGCGGATGTGCCGCTGAAGGGGCTTATCTATCTCATCCGTGCCTATGCGGAGTTGCTGAAGACGCGGCCCAATCTGAAGCTGCGCGTGATCGGCAAGCTGCGCGAGGGGAACACCTCCTACGAGCTGCGCCAGCTCGGCATCACCGACAAGGTGGAATTCGTGAGCGGCGTGAGCGACGAAGACATCACCACGATCTATAACGAAGCGACGATGGCAGTCTCACCTTCCGTCTATGAAGGCTTCGGCTTTCCCTGTGGCGAAGCCATGTCATGCGGAACGCCGGTGATCTCGACGAATGGCGGCTCGCTGCCGGAAGTCGTGGGCGATGCGGGTATCGTGGTACAGCACTCGAACCCGCCCGCACTTGCGGAAGCCATTGCGAAGATGCTGGACAATCCGGAGATGCGCGAGGCCTATGGCCGCGCCGGACGCGAGCGCATCCTCGCCAAATTCAAATGGGAACGTGCGGCGCGCGAATACGCCGACATCTACAGGCAGACAATAGAGAATGCAGACAATCGACTTGAACGTGCTCGGGCTTAGGGACGGCCAACGCGCGCTCGACCTCGGTTGCGGCGCGGGACGGCATGTCCATGCCATGTACTATCACGCGCAGTGCCACGTGGTCGGGCTCGACCTCGGATATGAGGATGTACGCCAGACGCGGGACGGCTTCGGCGCCTGTCCCGATCTCGACCCGCAAACGCAGCGCAGCTTCTCGCTGACGGTGGGCAATGCGCTTTCGCTGCCCTTCCCCGATGCGAGCTTCGACAAGGTGCTCTGCTCGGAAGTGCTGGAGCACATCCCCGACTATGAACAGGCCGTGGCCGAGATCGACCGTATCCTGAAGCCGGGCGGCACCTTTGCCGTCAGTGTACCCCGCTTCTGGCCGGAACGGATTTGCTGGGCGCTGTCCGACGACTATCACAACGAACCGGGCGGCCATGTCCGCATTTTCCGCGAGAGCCAGCTCAAGAGCGCTGTCGAGAACCGCGGCCTCTCCTTCTTCCACAAGCATTTCGCGCATGGGCTGCATTCGCCATACTGGTGGCTGAAATGCGCCGTGGGCGTGAAGCGCGAAGACGTGAAGGCCGTCAATCTCTACAAGCGCTTCCTCGAATGGGACATCACGCAAGCCCCCTGGCTCACCCGCACGCTCGAAAAGATCGCGGGGCCGCTCATGGGCAAGAGCGTGGTTCTTTACTTCACCAAGGGAGCGGCGTGAACGCATGACATATCTCACCTGGGGCGACAGGCCGCCTGAAACATTCTTCGACGGCTCGCGCGCGCGCATTCTGGAACTCCAGCGCGATAATGGCGCAATCCCCTGGTATGATGGCGGCGTCATCGACCCGTGGAACCATACCGAAGCGGCCATGGGGCTGACTGTGCTCGGCGAAATCGAACATGCGCGTCGCGCCTTCCGCTACCTTACCGACACGCAGCTGAAAGACGGTTCCTGGTGGGGGCAACTCGGCAGCGCCGTCCCCCTCGACGAGGAAGAACAGCGCTTCACCGGCGACGAGAAGGACGCGGGCCACCATGTTCGCGATACGAATTTCGTGGCCTATATCGCAACCGGCGCCTGGCACCACTATCTCGTGACGCGCGACCGGAAATGGCTGGCCGAAATATGGCCGAACGTCGACGCCGCCATGAGCTTCGTGCTCGCGCACCAGACGAGCCATGGCGATATTCGCTGGGCAGCAAACGACCCGCAGACGCCCGAAGACGACGCGCTCGTCACCGGCTGCTCGTCGATCTACAAGAGCCTCGAATGCGCCGCACAGATCGCGCGTGAACTCGGCCAGCCCTCACGGCACTACATGGAAGCGCGCGCAAAGCTCGGCGAGGCGCTGCGCGACAAGCCGCACCGCTTCGACCGGACATGGGAGCCGAAGGACCGCCACTCGATGGACTGGTACTATCCCGTACTTGCAGGCGCCATCACCGGCGAAGCGGCGCGCAAGCGCCTTGCCTGGAAGTGGGACATCTTTGTTGCCGAGGGCAAGGGGTGCCGCTGCGTGATGGACCAGCCCTGGGTGACAGTTGCCGAAAGCGCGGAACTGACCATGGCGCTCCTCGTCGCAGGCCAGCGGCAACAGGCGGAGGCTCTGCTCTCCTGGCAGCACCAGTGGAAAGCCGATTGCGGCGCCTACTGGATGGGCTTCCAGTTCGAGGACCAGGTTGCCTGGCCCACCGAGAAACCCGCATGGACGGCAGCCGCCGTCATCCTCGCGACAGACGCTATCGCAGGCATGACCCCGGCCGCACATCTCTTTGCCGAGCGAACGCTCGCCGAAGCGGCGGAGTAATCAAAAGAAACCGCACACGCCGCCCCGGTCTTCGCGGGGTGCACACGGCGAATACGGTACACGAGCACTTCAAGGACAAGCAGCCGAAGTCCGCTCACTAGTTCACACGAGCCGCCGCAGGATACGGAGGCTCTTGACCACGCGTTCCTCCGCAAAGAGGTTCGACGCGAGCGCCATCTTGTAGATCTCGTATGGCGGACGGCCGCCATCCTTCGGGTCCGGAAAGACATCGTGGATCGCAAGGATGCCGCCCGGCATGACACGTGGCGCCCAGGCCCGATAATCCGTGAGCGCAGGCTCCATGCCATGCCCGCCATCGATGAAGACCATGGCGAGCGGCGTGGCCCAACCCTTCGATACCACTTCGGACGGCGCAACAAGCGGCACCACCGTGTCTTCGAGACCGGCCATGCGCATGGTGCGGCGAAAGAGCGGAAAGGTGTTCAGGCGGTCCGTCTCGGCGTCGTAGAGCGCATCGTCGTGATGCTCCCAGCCCTTCTGGTTTTCTTCAGAGCCATAGTGATGGTCGAGCGCATAAAGCACCGCGCCGTTTCGCTGGCAGGCAACGCCCATGTAAACGGTCGACTTGCCGCAATAGGAGCCGATTTCGAGCACCGGCCCCGTACGAGAGGCTTCGGCGGCGGCCTCATTGAGCGCGCGGCCTTCAGCCGGGTCCATAAAGCCCTTGATGCTTTCAATATCGATCGGAAGATCCACAGCCCGTGCCTTTTTCCTGAGTTTCAGCCGTTTCCCTCGCATGTCCCGCCCCTTACGGCAAGCCGGTTAACGCGCTGTAAACCAATGGGAAACGAATGCACCCGATAATACCCGCTTCCAGAAGCCCCGGAGCCCCCGATGAGCGACGCCGCCCGCAAGATCGATCAGGACGAATATGACGCCATTGAACAGGCGGTCATCGCGACCCCCAAAGGCCGCTGGTTTTTGGAGGAATATGCCCGCCGGAACCGCTTCGCCAACACCGATGACGTGATCGGCGCCATCGAACGGCTCTACGACCTGGCCCGGGAAACATCGGCGAATACCCGCTTCGGCTTCCTTTATCACGACATGCAGCAGATGCGCCGGGCAATGAACGAGACCCGCAAGGCGCTGGCGGCCGTAAAGCCGGGCGAGAGACACAATCACGCGGAAACGGGACCGGATGAACTCGCCGCCGTGGCGGAAGCAGCAAAGCGCGCCGCAGACGACATCGCGCGGGCCGCCGAGAGGCTGCAGGAGATCGGTGAGACGCTGCGCGGTGCGGGCGCCGATACCGACCTTTGCGACGAGATCGAAAATCACGCCACCGGCATCTTCATGGCTTCCGCCTATCACGAGATGACGGGAAAACGCATTTCGCTGATCGTCGATGCGCTGGGCGAAATGGAAAATCAGATCGCGCGTGTGATCGCACATTGGGAAGAAGAAACGGCGAAAGCCTGACCTGTTTCCTCAACCGCCCATTTCAAGATTGATACAGCCGACGCTCCATTGATGGACACCGTCCACAATGCGATGGCCGAGCCGCGTAATCGAAAGTGGCGCAACTTCAACCCGAAGTGCCGTACCGAGATCAATGTCGAGCGCAAGCGCGATAGCCGCGCGGATGACATTCGTATGGGCGACCGAAACAAGCGTGTGCCCCGCATAGTGATCCGTCAGACGCTGTACCCCCGCATAGACGCGGGTCGCGAGATCGAAAAAGCTCTCCCCCTCCGGCGGCAGGATATCGACAGGGTTCGACCAGTCGAGCGTGCGGTTCTGGGCAAAGACATCGTTGAAGCTCCGCCCCTGCCAGAGCCCGTAATTCTGGTCGTTGAAATCGCCGACGGCGATCGGGTCGACGCCATGCTTGAGCGCGACCGCGGTCGAGCGTGTGCGGGCAAGCGGCGATGAGAGCCAGACGGCCGATGACGGCAGGCGGCGCGCAATTGCCGATGCCAGCGAGGGGTCGACCGGCTCGGCGGCCACGTCGAGCCGCCCGTAATAGCGGTTCTCCTGTCCCTGCACCGGCGCATGGCGGATCCACACCCATTCCGTACGTATGCCGCTCATAGACGTATGCCGCTCATAGCCACCCGCGAAACTTGAAGAAAAAATAGGTAGCTGCGGCGGAAAGCACCATCAGCCCCAGCGCGACCGGATAGCCATAGGTCCAGTGAAGTTCCGGCATGATCTCGAAGTTCATGCCATAGCTGCTCGCGATCAAGGTCGGCGGAAGGAACACCGCCGCGACGACCGAGAAAATCTTGATCACATTGTTTTGTTCGTTGCTGATGAGACCCAGTGTCGCATCGAGAACGAAATTGATGTTGTTCGCGAGGAAGCTCGCATGATCGCTGAGCGCGGTGACATCGCGCGTGATCGTCTTGAAGCCGCGCTCCGCCGTTTTCGAGAACTTCGTCTCGGTTGGACGCGCAACAAAACTGACGAGACGCCCGAAGCTGACGAGACTTTCCCGCGCCTGCGAGGTCAGCGCATAGCCGCGCCCGACACGCGCGAGAATGGCGTTGTAATCCTTTCGCGCCCGCCTTTCATGATCGAAGATTTCCCGCGACAGGGTTTCGATATCGCCCTGAACACGCTCGAGAATGTCTGCGATCCGGTCGACGATCGCATCGAGCAATCCCGCCAGTACGTCCTCGCCCGTCGAACAGGGCATGACATGGCGCTGCGCCTGAGCGGCGTAGAGCCGGAAAGGCAGAGGCTCCGCATAACGAAGCGTGATGAGCCTGTGCCCGGCAAGCACGAATGTCACCGGCACGCTGAGCGGGTTTGGCGTGTCGGCCTGGGTGATCATCGTGGCGGTCATATAGGCCGCATTGTCCTCATGATAGAGGCGGCTCGACATCTCGATCTCCAGCATGTCCTCTTCCGTCGGCACATCGAGACCGAGCGCCTTGTCGAGAAAGGCGAGATCGTCGTCGGAAGGAGAAAGCACATCGATCCAGACCGCCCCTTCCGGGATCGGGGCACCCGCTGCAACCTCGGCGGCTTTCAACATCCCGTTGGCGGGAACATAGGCGGTTATCATCGAATCTGCCGCTTCTCCTGTCGCGATCGAGAGGATGATGCCCGTCCCCGGCGACCGGGACAATCCGTTCCAGCTCGTTCCGGCGATATCGTCTTCCGCTAATTCCTTGACATTTGGCCGTAAAAGGCCCATGTCACAGTCAATCGTTCGCGTGTGCGCGCTTTGCGGTTGCCCTTCGGCACCGCCTGACCCCCGAACGATTCGACCCTTCCCGATTCCAAGCGCGTTGGAACGCGGCAAGAAACCGCGTTAAAGCGCCGGCCATTGTGGCCGGGCGCACGACGTTTGACTTGAAAGATCCAAAGTAAATATGACGACTGTAACTTTTGCCGATCTCGGCGTTGCCGAGCCGATTTGCCGCGCCCTCGCGGAGCAGAACTACGTTAACCCCACCCCCATTCAGGCGCAGTCCATTCCGGCACTTCTCGAAGGCCGCGACCTGCTCGGCCTCGCACAGACGGGCACCGGCAAGACGGCTGCCTTTGCGCTGCCCATCCTGCAGAAATTGACGGCCGACCGCTCGCGGCCCGGCCCGAAGGAAGCCCGCGCCGTCATTCTTGCGCCGACGCGCGAACTGGCGATGCAGATTTCCAAGAGCTTCGAGAGCTACGGCAAGGGCGCTCGTTTGCGCCAGACCGTCGTCTTCGGTGGCGTGAACCAGTTCCGCCAGGTGCGGGCCATGTCGGGCGGCGTCGATATTCTCGTCGCCACGCCGGGCCGCCTGCTCGACCTGATGAACCAGAAGCATGTCAATCTCGGCCGCACCTCCATTCTGGTGCTGGACGAAGCCGACCGCATGCTCGACATGGGCTTTGTGCGCGACGTGCGCAAGATCATCGCCGCCATGCCGAAGCAGCGTCACTCGCTTCTTTTCTCGGCGACCATGCCAAAATCGATCGCGCATCTTGCGGATGAAATCCTGAACGATCCGGTTCGCGTCGAAGTGACGCCCGAAGTCGTGACGGTCGACCGTATCGACCAGCGCGTCATGCATGTCGACGGCAAGCGCAAGCGCGAACTTCTCGGCAAGCTTCTCGACGACTCCGACCTTTCGCGCGTCATCGTCTTCACGCGCACCAAGCATTGCGCGAACCGCGTGAGCGAGCAGCTTGAAAAGTCGGGCGTGCGCTCCGAAGCGATCCACGGCAACAAATCGCAGGGTGCGCGTCAGCGCGCGCTCGACAACTTCCGCAATGGCAAGGCACGCATCCTCGTCGCGACCGACATCGCCGCGCGCGGCATCGACGTGACGGGTATCACCCATGTCATCAACTACGAACTGCCGAACGAGCCGGAAAGCTATGTTCACCGCATCGGCCGCACGGCCCGTGCAGGCAAGAGCGGCATTGCCCTCTCCTTCTGCGATTCAAGCGAACGCGCACATCTGCGCAGCATCGAACGGCTGACCAAGCGCCCGCTGACCCCGGTCGACACGACCGAGTGGCTCGGCGAGCAGGTTGTCGTGCCGGCAGGCGAACCCATTGCGCCGAAGCGCGGCGGACGCGGTGGCCCGAACAAAAATGGCGGCAATCGCAACCAGCCCGGCAAGCAGCGCCGCTTCGGCGGAAAGCCCGGCGGTGGCGGACAGGCCCGCGGCAATGGCCCGCGCGGCGACCGCAAGCAGGGCGGCGGCAAACCCGGCGGCCAGAAACAGAGCCGACGCCAGTCCACAAGCGCCTGACCGAAAGCGCCTGACCGAAAGCGCCACGGGCGCCTGAATTGGCTACACATCGAAGCACGGCTCTGGTTCACTCCAGAGCCGTGTTTTCTTTTGGGGAAAGGTCATCGATGGAAACTCTCCGCGCCGCGCTCTCCTGCATGATCTTCCTCGGCCTCGCGGCTTGCGCAGGTGCGCCCGCCCCCGCCGAACGGCAGGCAAAGGCGGATGGGATCGCCTCAAAGGCGGGCTTCACCGGAGAGACGATCCGGACAACGCGCTTCGACCTGCATACGCGTCTGCGCGGCACGGCTTCAGGCGGTCTTCTCACGATCTACATCGAAGGTGACGGCTTTGCCTGGGAACGCCGCGACAGGCGCTCCGCCGATCCGACGCCGATCAACCCTGTCACCATGGAAATGGCGGCAGCCGACCCCGCCCCCGCCATCGCCTATCTTGCCCGCCCCTGCCAGTTCACTGGCGGCGAGACGGCGCGCAACTGCACGAGCGATCTCTGGACCACGGCTCGCTATAGTGAGGAGGCCGTGACGGGGATGAGCGAAGCGCTCGACGCGCTGAAACGGAAGGCAGACGCCTCGACGCTGGCTCTTGTCGGCTATTCGGGCGGCGGCACCATTGCCGCACTGCTCGCCCAACGGCGCGCGGATATCGCCTGGATCAAGACCGTCTCCTCGCCGCTCGACACGGATGCCTTCACCTCGCTTCACAAGGTGACGGCAATGACGGGATCGCTGAACCCTGCCGACAAGGCAACCACGCTCGCCGCGCTCCCGCAGATCCATTATGTCGGCGCAAAAGACGACATTGCCCCCGTGGAAATTAACCGGCGCTATCTCGCCCGCATGGGCGATACCAGATGCGCCGAACTCGTCGTCATTCCCGGCATGGACCATGTGAGTTGGGCAGACGTGTGGGCATCGCTCACGGGCGACATACCTGCCTGCCGCTGACGCCTATATCAAAGCCGTATCGGCAATGCGCTTGGGTGGCACGGGAACCCACGGCCCCTTCACGCCCATATCGCGCAAGGAGTGCGTCTATCTGTGCCTAGCGGTTGCTGAGAGGGCCCTTGAGCCCCGGAAGCGAATAAAGATGCATGCCGGAGACGGGCAGGAACGGATTGCGCCGGTGGCTCCCGTAGATTTCCGGGCGGCTGGTCGGACGCGAAACGACTTCTGCCCGCTTGCGAGCTGAAGCGGCCAGAGCGGCGCAGCGATCCACGAAAGTGTCTTCACCGAGATAATCCCCTTTTTGGGGACAATCTATTGTCAGAGACCGGGAGAAGGGACGATTTGGTGGGCGCACAAGGACTCGAACCTTGGACCCGCTGATTAAGAGTCAGCTGCTCTACCAACTGAGCTATGCGCCCGCCGTACCGCCTGAGCGACCGGTGGAAACCACCATCCCGGCCACCGATTACGTGGGGGAGCGGTGCTAATAGCAAAGGAATGGAGGCCTGTCCAGCCGCATGGGCCGGTCTTTCGAAAAGACCCCTCCCCGCGTCGATCCGTCCTACCAGAAGGCGCTGGGCCCTCGGGATATCTCCAGATTCCTGTGGATATGGACACTCATCAGCAATCCGAAGGCGAACATCAGTGAAAGCATGGCCGTACCGCCATAGGAGACCAGCGGAAGGGGCACACCGACGACCGGCAGGAGGCCCATGACCATCGATGTGTTGATGAAGACATAGAAGAAGAAAGTCATGGAAACGCCGATAGCGACCAGACGGCCGAACTGATTGCGGCACTGGAGCGCCACGTTGAGCGAGAACATCAGCACCACGAAATAAAGCGCCAGCAGCACGAGGGCGCCCACAAGGCCGAGTTCCTCCCCCAGCATTGTGAAGATGAAGTCGGTATGCTTTTCGGGCAGGAAGTTGAGCTGGCTCTGTGTGCCTTCCATGAAGCCCTTGCCGAAGATGCCGCCTGAGCCCAGCGCAATCTTCGATTGCAGAATATGATAGCCCGCCCCCAGAGGGTCGCGCTCGGGATCGAGGAAAGTCAGTACGCGATTGCGCTGATAGTCATGGAGACGGCTCCAGACGACCGGGATCGCCGCCAGAACGCCTACCCCCGCCATGATGAAATAGCGCCAGCGCAGACCCGCAGAGAAAAGAATGACCGCCCCCGTCGCCATGAGCAGGATGGCGGTTCCGAGGTCGGGCTGCATGACAACCAGCATGACCGGCGCGCCGACAAGCCCGAGCGGTATGAGCAGGTTCCGCAACCGCGACGCCTCGTCGAGCGTCAGCCCGTGGAAGTAGCGCGCAAGCGCGAGAATGAGCGTAACCTTCATGATTTCGGAAGGCTGCACCGACACGAAGCCGAGGTTGAGCCAGCGCTGCGCGCCCATACCGACAAAGCCGATGACTTCCACAGCAATCAGCATGGCAAGCGCGAAGCCATATAGCGGGTAAGCAAGCCGCATCCAGAGCCGCAGATCGACCATCGCAACCGATATCATGATCGCAACGCCCACCGCGAAGCGCGCCGCCTGCCGTAGAGCCCAGGGCGAGAAATTGCCTTCCGCCACCGAATAGAGCATGGCAAAGCCCATGGAAGCGATCAGCAGCAACAGAAGCAGGAAGCCCCAGTTGAATTCCACAAGCTTTTCGCTCAAGCGCATTTCATGGCCGGTAAACCGGCGAAGATCGAGCATCAGCCTGTCCTCGCGGATTTCCGGCCACCGGGCGAGGGGTTACCTGCCTGCGGCCGCGTCGGGTTGCGCTTGAGAACTTCATACATGATGTCACGCGCCACGGGCGCGGCGGCGCCCGAGCCGGAGCCGCCATGTTCGATGACGACGGACATGGCGTAGCGCGGCGCATCATAGGGCGCGAAACAAACGAAAAGCGCATGATCGCGCTGGCGCCACTCCAGGTCTTCGTTCTTCAGCACACCGCTGAGACGCTCAGCCCTGCTGATGCGCCGAACCTGTGCTGTACCGGTCTTTCCCGCGAGCTCCATGCCCGGCTCCGCAATGCGCGAACGATAGGCCGTACCACCGATTTCGTTCGACACTCCGTTCATGCCGCCTTGCACCACACGGATCGCTTCCTCGCTTACGCCAATGAGCTCCGGCTCCTTGACGGGAAGTAACGAACCACCCACGGCACGCGTCAGTCGCGGTTCGATTGCATAGCCGCCATTGGCAATACGCGCCGCCATCACCGCGAGCTGCAATGGAGTTGCAAGCAGATAGCCCTGCCCGATGCCGGCGATAACGGTTTCGCCCTGGTGCCAGCCCTCCCTTTTGACCGCGCGTTTCCACTCCGGCGTCGGCACTAGACCCGACTTCTCGCCGGGGACATCGAAACCATAGGTACTGCCAAGCCCGAAACGCTTCGCCATGTCGGCTATGGCGTTGATACCGATACGTTTGGCCGTGTCGTAGAAAAAGACGTCGCAGGAATGCTTGAGCGCATCGTGCATGTTCAGCGCGCCGTGCCCGCCCCTTTTCCAGCAATGGAAGTCGTGGCTGCCGAGCGAATAATGCCCTGGACAGAAAACACGGTCGTTCGGATCCATGCCCGCCTCGATAGCGGCCATGCCGACAATCATCTTGAAGGTGGAACCCGGCGGATACATTCCCGCCAGTGCCTTGTTCATCAGCGGCAGGTAAGGATTTTCCAGCAACGCTTTATAGTCGGCCGTGCCATAACCCATGTTGAACTGGTTGGGGTCGTAGGCAGGTGTCGATACGAGGGAAATGACATCGCCCGTATGAATGTCGAGAACAACGGAACTCGCGGATTCTCCCTTGAGGCGCTCCCAGGCAAATCGCTGGATATCCATGTCGATCGTCAGAACGACTTCGCTGCCGGGTGTACCCGGATCCTTCGAAAGTTCCCGGATGACACGGCCATAGGCATTCACCTCGACGTGGGAAGAGCCCGGTACGCCGCGCAATTCCTTGTCATAGGTCTTCTCGATACCTTCCTTGCCGATGCGAAAGCCCGGCAATTTCAGGACTGGCTCGTCCCCTCCTGCCGCAGCGAGATCCTTCTCCGATACGGCTGCGACATAGCCCAGCACATGCGCAAGCTC
The DNA here is from genome assembly GCA_002694985.1 of Parvibaculum sp. Lineage (GTDB taxonomy): Bacteria > Pseudomonadota > Alphaproteobacteria > Parvibaculales > Parvibaculaceae > Parvibaculum. Next base: position 226,949 of record NZNS01000006.1, read on the forward strand.
CTCGCCATAGGGATAGTCGCGCGTCTCACCGACATCCGGCAGGATGCCGGCGAGGTCCGGTTCGTTGATATTGACTTGCGCAAACTGATCCCAGGAAAGGTCTTCCGCGACGGTGACCGGCATGAAACGCGGCGAGCGCGCAATATCGCGCAGAATGCGCTTCTTCGTGAAGCTGTCGATTTCGACGATGCGGGAAAACCGCGCGAGCGTTGCCTCGACATCCGGTGTCTGCTCGGAGATCAGCATGGCGCGATAGTTCTGACGGTTCGAAGCAAGCGTACGGCCGAAACGGTCAACGATGTTACCGCGCAGCGGTGCCAGAAGACGCATGCTTACGCGATTTTCTTCCGCAAGCATCCGGTACTGGTCAGTCTTCAGCACCTGCAAATAGTACATGCGGCCTGCAAGAACGACGAAGGCAATACCCTGCGCACCGGCAAGGAGCGCTGCCCGCCGCGTAAAGGTCTGGTACCTGTTGCTGTCCCTTCCGCTTATCTGCATGCGCCTCCCCTCACGTCCCTAACCGCCCTGAAGGACGCGCGTCTGAATGCGTCCAAACAGCATGGCAAAGATGGGAAAGACCGCCACGGTAACCGCCATGTGCCGAACAACCGAGCTCGGCGGCACAAAGATACCGTGAATGACGGAAACAATAACCCAGGCGAGGAAGCCTGCAAAGACAGCCGTCGCAAGAAACCCGATCCAGAAGGCCGAGAACGGCGCGTTCACAAGCAGCATGCGCTGACTGATCACGACCGCATAAGTGACGACATAGACCAAGGCCCACAGACCGATGGCACCACCCGAGAGGAGGTCGAACATGAGACCAACGGCAAGCACCGCGACGGGCGGAAACATCTCCGGCTTCACGACAGCCCAATAATAAATTGCCATGAGCGGAAAGGCGGGCGTAAGGGCTGATCCGAAAATGCGCCCGAACGGCACGAAAGCGAGAAGGACACAGGCAAGCCCCATCGCGAATGGCATTACCGTCATTACGATACGCCCTGCACGGGCCGCAGGTGTCGGGGAATATGGTTCAAGCTTTGCCATGTGCGTCACTCTCTCGCCGCTTGAGCAGCAGAAACCGGTGGGGCCGCGGCGTCGGCTTCAGCCGCCTCGCCCTCCACAGGCCCGCCCAGAACTTCCGGAGGATCCTGACGCTTCACCTTCGAGGGAAACTCGTATTGCAGCACCCGCACAAAATCGAGACGTCCGCGATCCGAAAAAGTTTGCACGCGAAGCTCTCCCGAACTCGTCTGGATAACGAGGCCGACGGGCAGTCCCGGCGGAATAAGTCCACCATCGCCCGATGTGACGACACGATCCCCCGGAGATATCGCACTTTGCGAGGCAAGGTATTCGAGCTTTGGCCAATTCGTGTTGTCACCAGCAAGTACCGCCTTGTAGTGCGCGGGTTCGATGACGACGGGAACACGGCTGTTAAGATCGGTAAGAAGAAGGACACGGCTTGCCTTTGGCCCCGTAGAAACGATGCGCCCGATAAGACCGTCCGTATCGACCACAGCCTGACCGCTCTTCGCACCCTTTTCCGCGCCTACATTGACGAGAACAGTATCGACAAAAGGACCGCCGGAGTCGCTGACAACGCGCCCACTCGCATAGTTGATGGCGGGATCGATCTGCACATTGAGCAAGGCTTCGTAGCGTGCGAGCTTGGCCTGCAGCTTCTGTGCTTCTTCTTTCCATGCGAGAAGCCTTGCGTTCTCCGCGCGCAGCCTCTCGTTTTCGTCGAAGACATAGGCATATTCGTCGGTGCGTTCGATGATGTGACGCGTAGCGGCAACCGGACGCGAGGCAATTTCGAGGAGGGGTGCCGCAAGATCGGTCACGACCTGACGCGCGCGATCAAAGACATAAGTCTCCGCGCGGCCAAGCAGCAGCAGCGCCGCCGCCAGCGTAAGCATGAAGACGAGCGAAATCCGGTGAGAAAATTCACGAAAGGGCAGCGTTGAACGATTCGGGTCCATGACGACTACTGCTCTCTACTGCGGCCCGCCCGCTCCTGCCCAATGCCCCGTGTGAAGGAGCCCTTTCTGCCTGCGCCTAATATACGGACGACAGAACGTGCTTCATCGTCCTGATGTGTTCGAGCGCCTTGCCCGTGCCGAGCGCAACGCAGGAAAGCGCATCGTCCGCAATACTGACGGGCAAGCCTGTCTCGTCGCGCAGCACCTGGTCGAGATTGGTAAGCAGCGCGCCGCCGCCGGTCAGCACGATGCCCTTGTCGACGATGTCCGCGGCAAGTTCCGGTGGCGTCGCTTCGAGCGCGACCTTCACGGCTTCGACAATAGCGCCCACCGGTTCGGCAAGGCTTTCGGCAATCTGCTTCTGCCCGATCGCGATTTCCTTCGGCACACCGTTCATCAGATCGCGTCCCTTGATTTCGATGGTCATGCCATCGCCATCGGCGGGAATCGCGGCCGAGCCAACTTCCTTCTTGATGCGCTCCGCACTCGCTTCACCAACGAGCAGATTATGATGCCGACGGATATAAGCGATGATCGCCTCATCCATTTTATCGCCGCCAACACGCACCGAACGCGCATAGACAATGCCGCCGAGTGACAGCACTGCAACCTCTGTTGTGCCGCCACCGATATCGACAACCATTGAACCCGTAGGCTCGGTGACCGGCAGACCGGCGCCGATCGCGGCAGCCATCGGTTCTTCGATGAGATAGACGCGGCGCGCACCGGCAGAGAGCGCCGATTCCTGAATGGCACGGCGTTCCACGGCGGTCGACCCCGAGGGTACGCAAACGATGATCTGCGGATTCGCAAAAGACCGGCGGTTATGCACCTTGCGGATAAAATGCTTGATCATCTCTTCGGCGATTTCGAAGTCCGCGATGACCCCGTCACGCATCGGCCGGATCGCCTGGATATTCCCGGGCGTGCGTCCAAGCATCATCTTTGCTTCTTCGCCGACAGCGAGAACCTGCTTCTTGCCGCCTTTTTCAATGATGGCGACGACTGACGGCTCGTTCAGAACGATCCCCCGTCCCTTCACATAGACCAGGGTGTTCGCCGTGCCGAGGTCGATTGCCATATCGGCGGAGAACATGCCGAGCAGACCGGAAAGCATGTTTGTTCTATTCCTTTGACAGAGCGCCGCCTAAAACGACGAGCGTTTCGGCGGCAGTTAAGAATGCGCCACGCGAGGTGGCCTTTTTGTTAAGGCGCGTCGGGAAACCGTCCACTGGCGCATGTGAAGGCGGGAGTATCTCTTGCCCCTCATTGTTCCCCTGACGGCACAACAACCGCTTAATCCCCGCCACCGGTTGCCGGATGAACTCTACTGATTCTCAGCATACGAACGACCTGCGACGAAACTGAGGCAAATCCATCTCCCGGCCCGCCCTATGCGCTGCTTTTGTCTGGACCGCAAATCCCACCGCCTGCCCTGCAAATCACGAAACAGAATGACACAGACATTACCCCGAAGACCCCGGCAAGGGTTCTCAAGGATAACGCAGCGCTAACCATAGCGGCCGGGAAACTAAAGGCGCGTTAAGGCTGTCCGATCCCGCATCAGCACAAGATTTTTACGCTGAAACCTCGCGCAATGGCAATGGCCTGAACTGAATTTCAACGGGTTTTCAATGGTTTGGGCGAGATTGCGGCATGAGTTCGCGCACCTCGTGATCACGCCCCTCAAGCTGAGAGCGATGCTGTTTAACTGCATCCACCACGAATTCCATAACGGCCCGGACATGCGCGAGCTGCGCGAGATCGTTGCGCGTCAGCAGCCACATCTCGAGCGAGCCGAGCGTGTCCGGCCCGAAGACGCGCTGAACCCCGGCTTCGACGTCGCCCACCATGCAAGGCAAGGCGGTGAGGCCGAGATCTTGCCGCGCCGCTTCCGCACGCGCCAGAACACTCGATGAGCGAAGCGTGATTCGCGCCGATTTCTCAGCGCGCGAGAACCACCAGACAGGTCCGAGCGGCGTTTCGGCGCGCGGAAAGCCGATCAGGTCGTGCCCCGCGATATCCTGCATATGTAAGGGTTTTCCACGCGCTTCGAGATAGGCCGGAGAGGCATAGAGCCCGTAGGCCATATCGCCGAGCTTGCGCATCAGCATGTCGCCCTGTGTAGGGCGCGCAAGACGCAGCGCGATATCCACGTCTTTCAACGGATTGCCAATCTTCGGCGCCTGCCCGACGGCCGCAAGCCTCGGGTCCGTAAGGATTTCCAGCTCCAGACCGGGATGCTCCTTGCGGAAGGCCGGGAATTCGACGGCCAGCAGAAAGGCGGCGATGGTCTCCCCGGCAGCAAGCCGGACCGTCCCTTCCGCGCCCTCGCCAGCCGCCGCAAAATCCCGAGGAAGCGCGGAAAGCCGCCGATCTACGGGCTCCAGCGTCTCGACAAGCTTCTCGCCCGCCGCAGTCAGGCGATAACCCGTCCGCTCACGCTCGAAAAGGCGCGCGCCAAGGTCTTCTTCGAGGGAGGCCACGCGGCGCAAGACGGTCGTCGTGTTGACGCCAAGCTGCTGGCCCGCGCCTGAAAGGCTGCCCGCCCCGGCCACGGCCAGAAAAAAGCGTAAATCGTCCCAATTCATGGCCCGTCCTGACTCCGGCAGAGATCGACAGCTGGCAGAATAGCGACGCAGCTCGCTTATTTAAATGCGAAAACGCAACACATGATTTGCGAAATTACACGGGGATTAACGCAATGGCTGGCGAGGATAAAACCGCGAACAATCGGGGATAAATCCGCCCGCTTGCGAGGATAAAACGGCCTGACTGTCACAGTAACGTAACAAAACCGTCACATAAGCCTTCGCCGAGGATAAAGCGACAGGCCTCACCCCGCCCGATCCGCACGCCGGCCCACGCACGGACCATGAAGAGGATCGAGGCCGCCCCCATGACCCGGATAAGCCGGATATAGAAAGAAACGATATCCCCGGTTACGCCCCCCCCCGGCGGCGAAAATTATTTCACGCCGGAGACGGGCACGACGCTGTCGGCAACCTGCTTTGCAACCTTGCGCGCCTCGTCCACGCCCCCGGCGCGCGCCAACGCGACACCCATGCGCCGCCGCTCGAAGGATTCGGGCTTGCCGAAAAGACGGATATCCGTGCCCGGAAGCGCAAGCGCCTTGTCGACGCCCTCGAAGGCGATGCCCTTCTCCTCGAGCCCGCCATAAATGACGGCGGAGGCGCCCGGCGAAATCATGTCGACGGTTACGGGCAGCCCCAGGATCGCGCGGGCATGAAGCGCGAACTCGCTCTGATACTGCGTAATGAGCGTGACAAGCCCGGTGTCATGCGGACGAGGGCTGACTTCGGAGAACCAGACCTCGTCGCCCTTCACGAAAAGTTCGACGCCGAAAATACCGCGACCGCCAAGCGCGGTCGTGACCTTGCCCGCAATCTCGCGCGAGCGGGCAAGCGCCGTCTCGCTCATTTGTTGCGGCTGCCAGCTCTCGACATAATCGCCCTTCACCTGACGATGACCGACCGGCGCACAGAAGAAGGTCTCGACCTCGCCGCTCGCGCCCTTCGCACGGACAGTGAGCTGCGTGATCTCATAGTCGAAGTCGACCAGCCCCTCGACGATGATGCGCGGCGCCTCGACGCGCCCGCCCGCCATCGCATAGTCCCAGGCGGGCTGAATGTCATCCGGTCCTTTCAGGAAGCTCTGTCCCTTGCCGGAAGAGGACATGACGGGCTTCACGAAACACGGATAACCGATGCCCGCCGCGATTGCCTCTTTCAGTTCTTCGACGGTCGAAGCGAAAGCATAGGGAGAGACCGGCAGGCCAAGCTCCTCGGCGGCAAGACGGCGGATGCCCTCCCGGTTCATGGTGAGTTGCGTCGCCCGCGCGGTCGGGATGACCTCGGCGAGACCGTCCGCCTCGATACGCGCAAGCTCGTCCGTCGCGATGGCCTCGATCTCCGGCACAATGAGATGGGGACGCTCCTTCTCGACCAGCGCACGAAGCGCCTTTGCATCCGTCATCGCAATCACATGCGAACGATGCGCCACCTGATGCGCGGGCGCGTTTTCATAGCGGTCGACCGCGATCACTTCGACGCCGAACCGTTGCAGCTCGATCGCAACTTCCTTGCCGAGCTCGCCCGAGCCGAGAAGCATGACGCGGAATGCGGATGGGGAAAGCGGCGTACCGATGCGCATGGGGCCTCCGAAGTTTGGTTGGCGGCGGGTTTAGCACATTGGGGCGAGGATGTGACACGCCTCCTCGGCTCTCTCTCGCGAGATCATGCCGCTCTTTTTCTCCGGCATTGCGAGCGACCGCAAGGGAACGACGCAATCCAGGACTGCTTGCCCGGTGTTGGCCGCCCCTGGATTGCCGCGTCACGGCTTTGCCGTTCCTCGCAATGACGACAAAAGAATTTGCTCTTCCTTTTTCTTCTTGATAACAATTGAACAATTGTTCAATTGATCGGATTGATATGAGCGCCGCCCCGAAAGCCGTCACCCTCAAATCCGCAGGCAGGGCCCCTGCCCCCGCGCTGCGCGAGGACAAGACCTGTGAACTGGCGGACATGTTCAAGATGCTGGGCGACCCGAGCAGGCTTCGTATCGTCATCGCGACGCTGGAGGGGCCGGTTCCCGTGAGCGATATCGCCGAGCGGCTTGGCCTCTCCGTCTCGCTGGTAAGCCATCACCTGCGGCTGCTGCGCGCCGCCCGCCTTGTCACTGCCGACCGGCGCGGCAAACAGATCTTCTACATGATCCACGATCAGCACGTGGCGCATGTCATCGCCGACATGATCGCGCATGTGAACGAGGATGCGGAATGATAGTCCGTATGCCTCTTACCCTCCTCCCCCTGCGGGAGGGGCGAAAGAAAACAAGATGAGCGCACATCAGCACAATCATTCCCATGCCCGTGCCCATGCCCGTGTCCATGGCCACGCACATGGACACGGGCATGGGCACGGGCACGGGCATGAGCACGGAATGGGAAACGAGAGGCGCGTGATGTTCGCCATGTGGCTGACGGGCGGCTTCATGTTCCTCGAAGCGGCGGGCGGCATCTTTTCGGGCTCGCTCGCGCTCATCGCCGATGCAGGCCACATGCTGACAGATACGGGCGCGCTGATGCTTGCCTTCATCGCCACGAGGCTGGCGCGCCGCCCGGCGGACCGCGCCCGCTCCTACGGCTATGCGCGCGCAGAAATTCTCGCCGCTTTCGCAAACGGCATCGTGATGATCGGCGTCGTCGCCTGGATCGCGGTCGAGGCCGTGGGCCGCATCATGGAGCCCGCACCGGTGATGGGCCTGCCCATGCTCGCCATCGCGGCGGCAGGCCTTCTCGTCAATATCGTCGCCTTCAAGCTGCTGCATGGCGGCGAAGACAGCCTCAACATGCGCGGCGCGGCGCTTCACGTCATGGGCGACATGCTGGGCTCGGTCGCCGCAATTGCGGCTGCCCTCATCATCATGACAACAGGCATGACCATTGCCGACCCGATCCTCTCCTTACTCGTGGCGCTGCTGATCCTGAAAAGCGCCGTCGGCATCACGCGCGAAAGCGCCCACATATTGATGGAAGGAACGCCCGAAGGCGCAGATGGCGCAAAGATTGCCGACGACCTTCTCGGCAATGTGGGCGGAGTGTGCAATGTGCATCACGTTCATGCATGGTCGCTCGGCACGGGCCGCGCGGTGGCGACGCTTCACGCGCAACTGACGCCCGGAACCGATGCGGACAAGGCACTCGGCGAGATCAAGACGCGGCTTGCCGAGAAATTCGGCATCGGCCATGCGACCGTGCAGATCGAGCAGGAGGGCTGTCCCGATCACACGCTTGAAGGCGAGCACCGGCACTGACAGATCCCCGGCACCCCTCCCGCCTGGGTTAAAGTTGCCATTGACAACATCGGCATGTCAGATCATATGTTGTCGGTGACAACTTTGGACCGGGCATGACTTATCATCACGGCAATCTGCGGAAAGTTCTGCTCGACCGCGCAGCGGCCGTCATAGCGGAGGAAGGCATTGAAGCGCTGAGCCTGCGCGCGCTGGCCCGCGATATCGGCGTGTCGCATGCCGCGCCTGCCCGCCACTTCAAGGACAGGGCGGACCTCCTGCGCGCGCTGGCGACGGAGGGCAACCACCGGCTTCTCGCCTATGTGCTGGCCGCAGCCGACGCAGCGGGCACCGACCCGCTGGTGCGCTACAATGCGCTGGGGCAGGCCTATGTCCGTTTCTCGCTCGAATTCCCCGCCTATTACCGGACGATTACGCATCCCGAAGTTGCCGCCGAAGCCGATGAAGAACTGCGCCAGTCGAGAGAGAGCTGGCACCGGATTATCACCGACGCCGCGCGCAAGGCGCAGGACGCCGGATGGCTCCCAGACGAGGATGTGGAAGACATCGTGATCTTCAGCACCGCGACCGTGCGTGGCATTGCCGCGATGCTCGGCGATCCGATGCAGGAGCGCCTTCCCGGCGGGCCGGAGCGCGATGCCTTCATCGAACGCATGGTACGTCTCATCATCGACCCCGCCGCGCCGCAGAAGAGCCGGAACGGAAACGACAGGAACAAGAGGAAGAATAAATGATAGGCAAGCTCTTGCAGGCTATCGGCCCCTGGGGGCCGGTTCTTTTCGGCATCGGCTTCCTGGCACCGCTGATCGCGCAGTCGATGGAAGCGCTGCACATCGCCCCGCCCTTCGGCCTGCCCTCCATTGCAACCGGACTTGCCATCGGAACGCTGGCGGGCCTCATCGCCAAATATCGCGGGAGCTGGGTATGAACATTGCCGTGAGCGAACCCGGCACTGCCGCGCCTGTGGGAGAAAAGAGCGACCGCGAGCTCGCGCGTGAGGAACTGACCATCGCGCGAGAATATATCGGGCCCTTCCCGGTTTTCATGGCGATATGGGGACTTGGCAATCTCGTCTGCTGGCTGGCTCTCTGGCCGCTCGTCATGACGGGGACGCTATCGCTCTGGATTGCCTTTCCGCTCGCGACACTCAATGTCGTGCTCTGCTACCTGCCCTCGCATGAGGCGCAACATTCGAACTATGCCAAGAGCGGCGAACCCTTGCGCTGGCTCAACGAACTTATCGGCTATGTCTCGACCATCCCACTGGTGCTGCCCTTCAAGACAGCGCGCATCACGCATATGGATCACCACACCTATACGAACGATCCCGAACGCGACCCGGACTATGGCGTGAAGGCCGCGAACGGATGGCAGGCAATCCTCACCAACATCAAGCGGCGCCAGTTCGGCAAACCGAATTCATATCTCGTGCTGCTGCGCGCCAAGGCGGAAGCCGGCGACGAAACGGCAAAGCGCGCGATGGCGGAGGCCGCAGTGCAGACGCTGAGCTTCTGGGCCATTCTCACCGCGCTCGCATGGGGCGGATATGCAATCGAGGCCGCCCTTCTGTGGTGGCTGCCGCGACACATCGGGATGAGCTACATCTCGCTCTTCCTGAGCTGGTTTCCCCATCACCCGATGAATGAGCAGGGCCGCTACCGCAATACGCGCCATTTTCACCGCTGGTTCGGCAATATCGTTTCGCTGGGAATGGAACATCACATCATCCATCACCTGCATCCCGGCATTCCGCTGAACCGGAACGCGGCCGCCTTCCGCAAGATGCGGCCGATTCTGGAGAAAAGGGGATGCCGGCTGGAAGGCTGACGGCACGGGCTGTTTCAAGCGTCGCGGAAAATTACACCCCTTTTATGCTGCAATGCAGTATAATAGCCGCCAACAAGGCAAGAGGCGGCGCATGGCTTATACCATCGACAGTTGGGGCGACTTTCGCGACGATGAGACGCAATCCCGCGAACCGGGCTGGCTTTCGCGCCTCGGCGAGCTTCGCGTTTTCGCGGAACTGGGCGCGCTGGCGCCCGCGATTCCCGCACTTCTCTCCGCACCGCGTGGCGACGGGCACGCCGTTCTCGTGCTGCCCGGCGTACTGACGGGCGATGAATCGACCGTCGTCATCCGCCGCTATCTCGAAGAACTCGGCTATGTCGCCCATCCCTGGAAGCAGGGCCACAACTGGGGTCCGAGCCGGGCACTGCACGAGAAGCTGCGCGTCCGCCTGAGCGAACTTCACGAACGCTACGATCGGCGCATCAGCATTGTCGGCTGGAGCCTTGGCGGCATTTTCGCCCGTGAGCTGGCGCGGGAAATGCCCCATGCCGTGCGCCAGGTGGTGACGCTGGGGAGCCCCTTCGGTTCGGACCTGTCGATGGACGGCAGCCGCAAGCCCGACGACGCCGCGCGGCGCCGCATTCCCCCGCCCGTTCCCTGCACCTCCGTCTATTCAAGGAGCGACGGCATCGTCTCATGGGAGGCCTGCCGCGAGATGGAAGCGGACGAAACCGAAAACATCGAAGTCCCCGCAACGCATATCGGCATGGGCTTCAACCCGCTGGTACTCTGGGCCATCGCGGACCGCCTCGCCCAGCCGGAAGGCGAATGGTCCCCCTTCGACCGCGAGGGCTGGCACGGGATGCTCTACGGCTGACGCAGCCCCCTTCTACGGCTGTGCGCGCCCTGCCTCATGCGCCAATATGTCCGACCCCCCCTGCTTCCGCCGGCGCGGCATCGGTGGTGTAATCCTTCTTAAAACAAGAAGGGCAGGAGGAACCCAGCATGAGCCTGACGGCGGAACAAAAGCAAATCATCGAAATATCAATCGAACGCGTGGCGGAAGTTGCGGGCGATCCGACGGATCGCGTTTATGCGCGGCTCTTTGCCGAGGAACCGGACATGGAGCCGCTCTTCATTCTCGACAGGGACAGCAGCGCGAAAGGTCATATGCTGGCCGAAGCACTCGACTGCGTGTTCGATTTGCTGGGTCCCCGCACCTATGCGCGCACGCTCATCCAGAGCGAACTCACCAACCATTCCGGCTTCGGCGTACCGCCCGCCGTCTTCGCGACATTCTTCCGCACCATGAAGGAAACATTCAGCGAGATCATGGGCACGGCGTGGAGCGCGGAAACGGACGCCGCATGGGAGGCACTGCTCGACGAAATCGATGTCTTCATTGAGGATCAGGCGAAGAAATACGGCATGGAAGTGGGTTGAGCCACCTCTTGTCGGCGTATCAATACGCCCGCCCGATTTGCTTCCGATTGAACCGATGAGAAGATATTGTCACCTCACTCTGCTCTTCATCCGCACACTGGGGGGAGGAGGGAGGCGAGAGCTACATTGATCACGGGGACCCGATGCATTTCCAGCGCTTCAATCTGATCTATCTGCATGTTCCCAAAACAGGCGGCAACGCCATTCAAGCTGCCCTCTTTCCATATTCGGACGACGAGAAGGCCCTGATTGGGCATCAGGACGGCAAGGACCGCTTCGATGTAAGAGGAGATGCCACGCCGCACAAGCACGCGACCCTTGCCCAATATGCGGAGAGGATCGACGTTTCCGCCTACCGGCTGGCGATCAGTGTTCGCCATCCTTTCAAGCGGGCTATTTCCTTCTATTTCTCTCCACACCGGTGGATGAAAAAGAGACGCGGGCAATGGGTGCCGACCGAACCGGAATGGAACCGAAGCAAGTTCATCTCCTTCCTCAATGACATCGTTCCCACGAGCGACTTCCTGAAGCTGGACGGCGCAATTCGTACGCCCGACTTCATCATCCGACACGAAAATATATCCGCCGACTTCCGCAAATTGACCGACGCGTTGGAGCTTCCGCCAATAGAGCTAGAGCGCGTCAACAAGGGAAGAGCGCAAGATGACCTGCTGCGCTCCATCGAGACAGATGTTGAACTGCGACGGATCGTTGAAAAGCATTTTCGCGCGGATATGGAAACCTTCTCCTACTGACGTGCCGCTTCCAGAAAGCACTCTGCCAGTTTCGCTTGGGCGTCATCTCCCGGATGAATGCCGTCCGGCGCATCAACATTTGGATCCATGCTCGCATGAACACCTACAAGTTGGATATCGAAACCATCCCGCAGAAACTCTTCCGCAACCTTAGCTACAATGGTGTTGTAGGCAGCAATACGCTCATCTCTCCGGCCGTACTTGTCATAGCCATGCCGGTCATAGCCCCGCTCCGCCAGCCGCACGATATCGGATAGTAGAACAGCCGGACCATCGGGTTGGTCGCTACCCGCGACATAATCCAAGCGAAAACGCGCACCGGGCGTCACAACACGCACTTCCACCTCGTGCGAGCCGTCGGCAAACCCGTCAAAGCGGGTAAGCGCCGGTCCATAAGAAAGGCCCTGCGCTGTTGTGCAACCAGCGGTTCCATCGCTGGAAACAGTTCCCGTCTTCACACCATCCACATAAATATCGGCAACGCCCCTGGAGGCGGGATGATCCTGAATGATGTGCCCGATGTATATCGAGCGCCCTGAGACCTCGGTTCGGGCCGATGCACCGCCTTCCTCACTCGTCATGCCGATGCTGTTCGCCTCGACATCCCACCAATATCCCGCTTTTTGCATGATCCCATCGCGGGCGACGACACGACGAGCCAGAAAGCGATCCGCAATCAGGCGTCGTAGAAACCGCTCATAGCAGTGCTGAAGGACGCGATCATCGCCATAGATCCGTGCGTCGTTCAAACCGACCATGATGAGCGAAAGCTGATCCGGCTCGGGCGGGACGGAGAGCCCAAACTGAGCCTGATCTGCGGCGCAGTTATTATTCGCGGCGAAGTCATGCACGATCGGACGGTTCAGACCTTCCGAAACTCTGAACTTGTACTGACGGCCGGGCGTCACATTGTGCCCGAATGTTATGCTGTCCCCAAAGACAACCATCGTGCCCGCCATGAAGTCCTCTGCAGATAGTGAATGAAGCAGATCAATCGGGACCAGCACATCCCACATGATTAGGCATAATATCGCAATCGGATTGTACTGCCACATAAGAGAATTCCGCCGCCACGGACGCTCTCACGCCCGCGATGCGCGCCGCTTCCGTGAAACCGATACGAGGGCTGACGAGAACGGGGGCGGAGAGTACGCCCGCGAGACGCGCCGCCGGCGCCATCGACGCTTGTGCAAGCACCAGCAGGTCGACCTCGCGGGCGGCTTCGTCGAGCCGAGCGGCGATGCCTTCGTGATAATCCTCGAGGCGGCCTTCGCGAAAGGCGAGCCAGACATCGTCGAACAGAAACTCGCGAATCTCGACATAGCGGCCCGCCCGCGCGGCCGAGCTTTCGATCAGCGCGCGCGTGGGCTGAAGCGTCGGACGGAGCGCGGCGCAGATGCCGATGCGCGTTCCCTCGCGCACCGCGCGGTCCGCCATCGGGCGGTCGATGCGCATGACCGGGATATCGGCCTCGCCCGCCGCCTGTTCGGCTTCCGCTCCCAATGTCGAACAGGTGCAGACGACGACGCGCGCCCCGCCCTCGGCCAGCGCCAGCAACGCCTCCTGCGTCTTCAGCGAAACCGCGGGCGTGATGCCGCCCGCCTTCTCGGTGGCAGCGAGAAGGTCTTCACGCACGACATGGGTGAGCCGGAGGCCCGGCGCGATTTCATCACGCAGGCGCTCGAAACTTTCGATATGGAGCGCCGTCGTATGCAGGAAGGCGATGGCGGCGCCGTGGGGTGCGAATGATGGAGGCATGAGACCTCTCCCAAAAGAAAAGGCCCCCCGCGCGATCTGCGCGGGGGGCCCATGTAACGAAGGGCTGTTCGCGAGATCGCGTCAGTTCTTGTCCTTGTCTACGAGTTTGTTCGCCGAAATCCACGGCATCATCTCGCGAAGGCGCGCACCGACTTCTTCAATCGGATGCGCCGCCGCATGGGCGCGCGTCGCCTTGAAGCTCGTCTGGTTGACCTTGTTTTCGAGCATCCAGTCGCGCGTGAACTTGCCGGACTGAATGTCGTTCAGCACGCGCTTCATCTCGGCCTTGGTTTCCGAGGTGATGATGCGCGGGCCGGTGACGTATTCGCCATACTCGGCCGTGTTCGAGATCGAGTAATTCATGTTGGCGATGCCGCCTTCATAGATCAGGTCGACGATCAGCTTCACTTCGTGCAGGCATTCGAAATAGGCCATCTCCGGGGCATAGCCCGCTTCGGTGAGCGTTTCGAAACCGGCGCGGATGAGCTCAACCAGACCGCCGCAAAGCACGACCTGCTCGCCGAAGAGGTCCGTCTCGCATTCTTCGCGGAAAGTCGTCTCGATGATGCCGGCGCGGCCGCCGCCATTGGCGGAGGCGTAGGAAAGGCCGACGTCATGGGCGTTGCCCGTCGCATCCTGATGGACGGCGATGAGGCATGGTACGCCGCCGCCGCGCTTGTATTCCGAACGCACCGTGTGACCGGGGCCCTTGGGCGCGACCATGAGGACGTCGATGTCCTTGCGCGGCTCGATCAGGTTGAAATGGATGCTGAGGCCATGTGCGAAGAGAAGCGCCGCACCCGGCTTCATGTTGTCGTGCAGGTCGGCATAATAGATGTCGGACTGCAGCTCGTCCGGCGTCAGCATCATGAGGACGTCGGCCCACTTCGCGGCGTCGGCAACGGTCATGACCTTGAGGCCCTCGCCTTCCGCCTTCTTCGCCGAGGATGAACCGGCACGGAGCGCCACAGCGACTTCCTTCACGCCGCTATCGCGCAGGTTCAGCGCATGGGCATGGCCCTGGCTGCCATAGCCGATGATGGCGACTTTCTTGCCCTTGATCAGGTTCACGTCTGCGTCGCGGTCGTAATAAACGCGCATGGCTTTTATTCCTTCGGTTCGTCTTTAAATCACATCGCTTCTGGACCGCGGGCGATTGCCACCACACCTGTCCGCGAAACGTCAACCAGTCCAAGCGGGCGCATCAGCCCGATAAAAGCGTCGATCTTGTCCGGCGCCCCCGTCACCTCGAAGACGAAGGAGGAATGCGTCGTATCGATCACGCGAGCGCGGAAGGCATCCGAAAGGCGCAGCGCCTCGACGCGCTTCTCGCCCGTGCCCGCGACCTTGATGAGCGCCATTTCGCGTTCAACCGCATTGGCCTCCACCGTGAGGTCGATCACCCGGTGAACGGGAACCAGCCGGTCGAGCTGCGCCTTGATCTGCTCGATCACCATGGGCGTGCCGGTGGTGACGATCGTTATGCGCGAGGTGTGCTCGCCCTGGTCCACCTCGGCGACAGTGAGGCTCTCGATATTGTAGCCCCGCCCCGAAAAGAGCCCGATCACGCGCGCAAGGACGCCCGCCTCGTTGTCCACGAGCACGGAAATCGTGTGCCGCTCGATTGTGTCGTCCTTTTTCATGCGCGTCTCTGTAGTGGCAATGGGGTCCGGGGGAAAGCTCTTTTTCAGGGGCTCCGGTCCTCAGACCAGCATCTTTCCTTCTTCGGAGACGCTCGCGCCTTCCGGATCATCACCCAGGATCATCTCGTTATGCGCCGCGCCCGACGGGATCATCGGGTAGCAATTCTCGAACTGGTCCACCCGGCAGTCGAAAATGACGGGACCCGGCGTCTCGATCATGGTCTTGATGGCCGCATCGAGCTCGGAGGGCTTTTCGGCCCGGATGCCGGTCGCGCCATAGGCTTCGGCCAGCTTCACGAAATCGGGCAGCGAGTCCGAATAGGAGTGGGAATAGCGGCCCTCATGGAGGAGCTGCTGCCACTGGCGGACCATGCCCATATATTCATTGTTCAGGATGAAAATCTTGACCGGCAGCATGAACTGAACGGCGGTCGACATTTCCTGGATGTTCATCAGGATCGAGGCTTCGCCCGCAATATCGACGACGAGCGCGTCCGGGTGCGCGATCTGCGCCCCGATGGCGGCAGGCAGCCCATAGCCCATCGTGCCGAGACCGCCCGAGGTCATCCAGCGGTTCGGATGGTCGAAATGGAAGTGCTGCGCCGCCCACATCTGGTGCTGGCCGACTTCCGTCGTGACATAGACCTCGCGGCCCTTCGTCATCTCACAAAGACGCTGGATCGCCTGCTGCGGCTTGATGACATCGTCATTCGTCTTGTAGGCGAGCGACTTGCGATCGCGCCACTCGTCGATCTGCTTCCACCAGTCGGCAAGCGCGGCCTTGTCGGGACGGCGCGCCTTCGACTTCCAGATGCGCAGCATGTCTTCGAGCACATGGGCGCAATCACCGATGATGGGAACATCGACGCGGACATTCTTGTTGATCGAAGAGGCGTCGATATCGACGTGGATCTTCTTCGAATTCGGCGCGAAGGCATCGAGACGGCCCGTCACGCGGTCGTCGAAACGCGCACCGATATTGATGAGCACGTCGCAATCATGCATGGCATTGTTGGCTTCATAGGTGCCATGCATGCCGAGCATACCGAGCCACTGCTTGTCGGAGGCGGGGTAAGCGCCGAGGCCCATCAGCGTGGAGGTGATCGGGTAGCCGGTCAGGCGAACGAACTCGCGGAGCAGCTGGCTGGCGACCGCGCCCGAATTGATGATACCGCCGCCCGTGTAGAACATGGGCTTCTTGGCGTTCGCAATCAGCTCGACCGCCTGCTTGATCTTCTCGATATCGCCCTTCACGACCGGACGATAGGTGCGGTGCGTGATATGCGGCGAGACGGTGTATTCCGCCGTCTGGAACTGGATGTCCTTCGGAATGTCGATGACGACGGGACCGGGACGGCCATGCGTGGCGACGTAGAATGCCTCATGCATGACGCGCGCAAGCTCCGGGACGGACTTCACGAGCCAGTTATGCTTGGTGCAATGCCGCGTGATGCCGACCGTGTCGGCTTCCTGGAAAGCATCCGAACCGATCAGATGCGTCGCAACCTGCCCCGTCAGGCAGACAATCGGGATCGAATCCATCAAGGCGTCGGTGAGGCCGGTGATCGCGTTGGTCGCGCCGGGGCCGGAGGTGACGAGAACGACACCGGGCTTGCCCGTCGAGCGCGCATAGCCCTCGGCAGCATGAACCGCGCCCTGTTCGTGACGGACAAGGATGTGGCGGATCTTGTTTTGCTGGAAAAGTGCGTCATAGATCGGGAGAACGGCACCCCCCGGATAACCGAAAATCGTATCCACGCCCTGATCGACCAGCGCCTTGATGACGATTTCCGCGCCTGTCAGTTCCTGAGCCGCCATTGTTCCGGTCCTTCTGCGTCTCCCCGCCCTGCGGGGGAGACAAAAACAACAAAGCGGCCCGCGCGAGCCCGGATTTTCGGGCATTTTCCGCGCATTGCCGCCGAAAGTGCGCGCAACCTAGCCGCGCATCAGGACCGGGTCAACCCCAAATCGTCAATAAATGACAAGATTTTTGCCATTTGGCTTTCCAAATCTTGCGCAGAAATAGCATTCCACGAAATCATTTGTGTCCTGAACCAGGTTTCCTGCCGTTTCGCATAGGCCCGGCTTTCCCTCTTTCCCGCCTCCGAAGCCTCCGTCAGCGAAATCTCTCCCGCGAGATGCCGGATGAGAGGGCGCAGTCCCAGCGCCTTCATCGCTGGAAGCGCGGGGTCCAGATCGAGGGCAGCCATGCCCCTCGCCTCTTCAAGCGCCCCTTCCGCCAGCATGAGATCGAAGCGGCGGTCGATCCGCGCGCGAAGCCATTGCCGCTCCGGTGCCAGCACGATCCGCGCGAAGGCGCCAGTGACGAGCGGCACCGGCGATTCCTTCTGCCAGGCGGAAAGCGGGCGGCCCGTGGCGCGGAAAACCTCGATCCCCCGTGCAATCCGCTGCTTGTCGGAGGGGCGGATCGTCTCTGCAAGCACGGGGTCGGCCTCGGCAAGCAGTGCATGGGCATGGGGGCCGGCCTCCGCAACATCGGCGCGCGCCGCATCGCGGATATCGGCGGGAATTTGCGGAATGGGAGAAAGCCCCTCGACCAGCGCCCGGAAATAGAGCCCGGTGCCGCCCACAAGGATGGGCAGGCGTCCGCGCCCGGCAATTTCCTGCATGGCTTGCGCCGCACGCACCGCCCAACGCCCCGCCGAAAGTGGGTGATCGGCAGCGACCACCCCGTAAAGGTGATGAGGCACACGGGCCTCCTCCGCCTCGGAAGGCCGCGCCGTCAGCACCCGCATCTCGCGATAGACCTGCATGGAATCGGCATTCACGATCTCGCCGTCGAGCTTTTCGGCAAGCGAGAGCGCCAGCGCCGACTTGCCGCTGGCGGTTGGCCCTGCAATAAGGACGGCACGTTCGATGTCCATTGGGACTGTCAAAATTCAAATTCCCCGTCATTGCCGGGCTTGCCCCGGCAATCCAGTGCGGCAAGGCGCCAAGTGAGCGGCTACTGGATACCCGGCCTCCTTATAGTTGAAGGTGGGCCCGGGCATGACATTGTTTGTGATAGAAGTCTGCCAAATGAAATATGTCCTGACCCTGATAGGCAACAAAGCAACGCCGCTTTCAAACACGCATGTGGACGCAGGCTTGAGCGCCCTTTCTGCACTTGGGGCCGCACCCGGCGCAACCGTCTGGCTCGCCGAGGGCCATGCCTGCGATATTCCCTTCGATGGCGACCCGGCCAAGGCGGAGGCCGCGGCGCGCGACGCGCTAGAAGGCGCGACGATAGATATTTCCGCGCAGCCCGCCGAAGGCCGCCGCAAGAAACTTCTCGTCGCGGACATGGATTCCACCATCATCGAGCAGGAATGCATCGACGAGCTAGCGGCCGAACTCGGGCTGAAGCCGCAAATCTCCGCAATCACGGAACGCGCCATGCGCGGCGAGATCGGCTTTGAACCGGCTCTGCGCGAGCGCGTCGGACTGCTGAAGGGACTTGGCGTTTCCGCGCTTGAGAAAGTCTACCGCGAACGCATTACCGAAATGCCGGGCGGACGCGCACTCACCGCGACCATGCGCGCAAACGGCGCAACCTGCGCGCTCGTCTCCGGCGGCTTTACCTTCTTCACGGCGCGCGTTGCACAAGCTGTCGGCTTCGACACCAACCAGGCGAACGAATTGCTGTTCGAGAATGATGTGCTGACAGGCGTGGTGCAGGAACCAATCCTCGGGCGGCAGGCAAAACTCGACGCCTTGCTGGCGCTGCGCGAAAAGCATGGCTTGCAGAAACATGAAACGCTGGCCGTGGGCGACGGCGCAAACGACCTTGCCATGATCGAGGAAGCGGGACTTGGCGTCGCCTATCACGCCAAGCCGGTGGTCGCGGAAGCGGCTGGCGCACGCATCGACCATGGCGACCTGACGGCGCTTCTTTATCTGCAGGGATACAGGCGGGACGAAATCAAGGACGCCTGAGCCGGAAACTACTCACCACCCAGCCGCAACGCGATGAAACGAATATCGCCGTCGGCCGAAATGCGGAGCAGGATGGAACGTCGGCCGTCCTTCTCCTCGGACTGCACGATCCGCTCGACATCTTCCGGCGTCTCGACCGCATGCTGTGCCACTTCCACGATGACATCGCCCGGACGGACGCCTTTTTCCACCGCCGCACTCAACGGATCGACATCGGTGACGAGTACACCCTTCGTCTCTCCCGTCACGCCGAAACGGCGGCGAAGATCTTCATCGAGTCCGGAAAGGCTGAGACCGAGAACCACAGTCGTCTTCGGCTGCGGCGTTTCCTCGAGCACGACCGGGACAACCTTCTCTTCCTCATCCGCGAGCCGCGCAACTTCGATCTTGCGCGTCAGCGTTTCACCGTCGCGGAAGAGCTGGATGCCCGCCGTCGAACCGATGGCCGCTTCGGCGACAACACGCGGCAGGTCGCGCATGGCCGAGATGGTGCGCCCATCGAAGGCGAGAACGATGTCGCCCGTTTCGATGCCGGCCGCCGCTGCTGGCCCGCCGGGGCTGACGCCGGCGACAAGCGCGCCGCGCGCAACGCCAAGGCCGAGACTTTCCGCGATTTCCGGTGTGACGGACTGAATGCGCACACCGATCCAGCCGCGCCGGGGCTCACCATATTTCAATATCTGTTCGACCACGGGCCGGACCGTGCTGGTGGGCACGGCAAAGCCGATACCGACCGAAGCGCCGGAGGGCGAGATGATCGCCGAATTGACGCCGATGACGCGGCCTTCCATGTCGAAAAGCGGACCGCCGGAATTGCCGCGATTGATGGCGGCATCCGTCTGGATGAAATCGTCGTAATTGCCGGCGTGAATGTCGCGATTGAGCGCGGAGACGATGCCCGCCGTCACCGTGCCGCCAAGGCCGAAGGGATTGCCGATGGCGACAACCCAGTCGCCAACGCGAAGGCGCTCGCTGTCGCCGAGATCGACATGAGGCAACTCCTTGTCGGTCTTGATTTCGAGCACGGCGAGGTCCGTCTTCGGGTCAACGCCCTTTACGGTCGCAGGCAGTGTCGTTCCGTCGGTAAAGGTGACCTCGATCTTGTCCGCACCGTCAATGACGTGATTATTGGTGACGACGATGCCCTTCGGGTCGATGAGAAAGCCCGAGCCGAGGGACTGCACACGCTGCGGGCGCGCATCCTGCTGCTGCTCAAGGAATTCGTCGAAAAATTCGTTCAGGGGCGAATCTTCTGGCACGCCGGGAATGGCCATCGCGCCGGGATCGAGCACCTGGGATGTCGAGATATTGACAACGGCGGGCGAGAGCCGTTCCGCCAGATCGGCGAAGCTGTCGGGTGCGCCTCGCGCGGAAGCCGGAGAGGCCCCGAAAAGGAAACCGGAAAAACCGAGGAAGACCGCGAAAAACGCCGCCGCAAAACCTGCAATGAAATCCTGCCGCGCCCCGGCTTCGCGTCTCGTCGCGATCATCTATGCGCACTCCCCTTGTCCCGCCCCGGATGATTTCGCGGAGCCGGGTCCATTTTCAGCCCGATTATGGACGAATTGAGGCGCCCGCCGCCCCCACCTCAGCCGCGGACGAGCCAGACCACGAAAACGCCGATGGCAAGCGCCATCAGTCCGCCCATACGGATGGCCTGCTCCGGCATGCCGGATACGGAAATGAGCGCACGGCGCATCGGCCCCGGAAAGGCGGCATAGAGCACACCTTCGATAACAAGGGCGAGGCCGACGGCCGTCAGGAGGTCGCTCACGGCAGTCGCGCCGTCAGCGGCCGCCGCTTTCGGCGCCGAAGTAGCGGAAGAATTCGCCCTTCGGCTCCACGATCATGGTCGTGTTATCGCCCTTCATGCTCTTCTTGTAGGCTTCCATCGAACGATAGAAGGCAAAGAAGTCCGCATCCTGCGAGTAAGCGGCCGCATAGATCTCGTTGCGCTTCGCATCGCCCTCACCGCGCGCGATCTGGGCGTCGCGTTCAGCTTCGGCAATGACGACAGTCGCTTCACGGTCGGCGCGGCTTCGGATGCGCTGCGCCTGCTCGTTACCTTGCGCACGGATTTCCGCTGCTTCGCGCTCACGCTCGGTCTGCATGCGCTGGAAGATGGCCTGGCTGTTCTGCTCCGGCAAATCGGCGCGGCGAATACGCACATCGACAACTTCAATACCGAACTGCTGGGCAGCCTGGTTGAATGCCGTCTGGATTTTCGTCATCAGACCGGCACGATTGTCGCGGACAAGTTCCTCCAGCGTGTGATCGCCCAGCACGTTACGCAGCGACGACACGAAGTTCGGCTTCAGCCGGTCTTCGGCATTACGCGGATCGCCGATCGACTGATAGAAGCGCAGCGAGTCCACGATCTTGTAGCGCGCGAAAGCATCCACCACGAGCCGCTTGCGGTCCTTGGCGATGATTTCCTCGGGCGGCGCATTGAGATTGAGGATGCGCTTGTCGATATAAATGACGTTCTGGACGACGGGAAGCTTCCAGTGCAGCCCCGGCTCCGTGACGACGGCGCGCGGATCGCCGAACTGCAGCACGATCGCCTGCTGCGTCATGCTGACGGTGAAGGCGGAAAGATAGAGGACGACGGCCACGACAACCGCGACGACGCCCGCTCCGATTGCGACGGATCTGTTCATCAGCGGCCTCCATTCGTGGACTGATTGCCATTCGAGCCGGCGGCGGACGATGTGCCGCTTGATTTCGGCTTGAGCTCATTGAGCGGCAGATAAGGCAGGACGTTCTGCCCGCCCGCGCCATTCGTCACCACGATCTTGTTCAGGTCGGCGAACACTTCCTGCATGGTTTCGAGATAGATGCGGCGGCGTGTGACATCTTCCGCCTTCCTGTACTCGTTATAGATCGAGAGGAAGCGCTGCGCATCGCCTTCGGCTTCCGCGACGATCTGCTCGCGATAGGCTTCTGCGGCCTGCCTGATCTTCGCCGCTTCGCCTCGGGCGCGCGGGATGACCGTATTTGCATAGGTCTCGGCCTGATTACGCAGCCGCTCCTGGTCGGCGCGTGCGGCCTGCACGTCGCGGAAAGCATCGAGCACCTGTCCGGGCGGATCGACCTTCTGAAGCTTCACTTCGGTGATGTCGATACCGGCGCCATATTCGTCGAGCGTTTTCTGCAGACCGATACGTACCTGCTCCTGCACTTCACTACGGCCGGTCGTCTGCAGCACTTCGATCTCGGAGGAACCGACCGCCTCACGCATCATGCTTTCAGCTACGGCCTTAACGGCGAGCTCGGGGTTTTCCACGTTGAAGAGAAAATCCGATGCCTGCTCGGCCTTGATGCGCCACTGCACGGAGAAACTGATATCGACGATGTTTTCATCGCCCGTCAGCATCAGGCTTTCTTCGGGCACGCTGATCGGCGACCCGCCGGAGGAGCGCATGCCGATATCGATGCTGGTGATGTTCGTGACCGCAGGCGTCATTACGGTTTCGATCGGATAGGGAAACTTGAAATGCAGGCCCGGCTGAACGGTGCGCACGAGTTCGCCGAAACGCAGCACGATGCCCTTTTCGTTCGCATTGACGCGGAAGAACGAAGTGAAGGCGAGAATGCCGATGATGGCCACGAGAATCAGAAGGATGGGGCCGCGCGCGCCGCCCGAACCCTGGCCAGCGCCATTGCCCGTGCCGCCGCCACCGCCGCCGAATACCTGACGGAATTTTTCCTGTCCGCGCCGGATCAGCTCGTCGAGATCAGGGGGCTGATTGCCGCCGCCGCCCTGAGGGCCTTGCCCCCACGGGCCTCGGCCACCGCCACCGCCGCCTCCCTGCCAGCCGCCGCCGCCACCGTTCTTGTTCTCCCAGGGCATCAAAAATCCTTTGATTGCGAAGTGATAGACAGGTTGGAAAGGCATATACCCGGGGTTATATGACAGAGATCAGGCAGGCGCAACGCGAACCGGACGTCTCGCAACGCGGCATTGTTATTCAGGGCGCATCGTTATTCAGGACGCTGCCCGCCCTTTTCCGATCTGAAGGAAGAATTCATGGCGAGCGTAACCCGGGACGACATTACAGCGGCTCTTTCCACTGTCCTGGACGAAGACAGCGGAAAGGATGTGGTGAGCGCAGGGCTCATACAAGGGCTCGTGGTGCGCGAGGGCCATGTCGGCTTTTCGCTCGAAGTCGATCCTGAAAAGGGGGCCGCGAAGGAGCCATTGCGCAAGGCCTGCGAAGAAGCGGTAAAGCGCGTGGCAGGCGTACTGAGCGTAACCGCCGTTTTGACCGCCCATCGTGGCACCCCTTCCCCCTCCGCTGCAAAGGGGCATTCACATGCGCACACGCATGGCCCTGCGGAAGGAAACAAGCAGCAGCGCGCGCCGCAAGGTGCAATGCAGCTTCCCGGCGTGAAGGCGATCATCGCGGTCGCCAGCGGCAAGGGGGGCGTGGGCAAGTCGACGGTAGCAGTGAACCTCGCGCTTGCGTTATCGAAGCTCGGACGGCGCGTCGGGCTGCTGGACGCGGATATTTACGGCCCTTCCATCCCGCGCATGATGGGCCTGACCGGAAAACCCGAAAGCAAGGACGGCAAGAAACTTCTGCCGAAGGAGAAATACGGGATCAGGACGATGTCCATCGGCTATCTTGTCGATGAAGACACGCCAATGATCTGGCGGGGGCCGATGGTGCAATCCGCTCTTACCCAGATGATGCGCGATGTCGAATGGGGCGAGCTCGATGTGCTCGTGGTCGACATGCCGCCGGGCACGGGCGATGCACAGCTCACCATGGCGCAGCGTGTGCCGCTCGCGGGCGCCATCGTCGTCTCGACCCCGCAGGAGATCGCCCTGATCGATGCGCGCAAGGGCTTTGCCATGTTCGACAAGACGCATGTGCCCGTCTTCGGCATCGTCGAAAACATGGCCTATTTCGTAAGCCCGGGCTCCGGCGAGAAGTCCTACATCTTCGGCGAAGGCGGCGCGCGGCGCATGGCAGAAAAGCTCGGCTGCGATTTCCTCGGCGAAGTCCCGCTGCGTATGACGATCCGCGAGAAATCGGATAGTGGCGAACCCGTCGTCGCCACGGCACCCGACAGCGATGAGGCAAAACCCTTCATCGATATCGCGCGGCGCGTCGGCGAACATCTCGACCGGGCAGCCGGTGGGGGCGCAAGAAAAGCGCCGTCCATTTCCATCGAGGATTGACGCCTTCCCAACTGAAACGGCCGGCCCCGAAGGATCAGCCGTCTTTTCATTCCTGCGAAGGAATCGGACTTCAGCGACCGGCACACAATAGGGCTCTTCGCCATTGAGGAGGCAGACGGTGTTGCCGTCGACCTCATATTTGCCCTCGGCCGTGGTGACATCCGGCAGCTTCTGCGAATAACTGCCACCCTCGTCGATAAAGACGAGACGTTCACCCGCAGTGCCGGGAACCTTCACCGTATTGCTACAGAAGTTCGAGAAGAGATCCTCTCACATAGAAAAAGGCACGTTCCGCACCCGGAACGCGCCCTTCTCCGCATTCGCTGTTTCGCTTTACTTGTTCAGGAAGTTGAGCGGCAAACCGGCGACCGGCCATTCCGTCGAGACGAGACGTCCGCTCGACGACAGCGTGATATAGGCCGTCTTCAAATCCTTGCCGCCGAAACAGATGTTGGTCGTCATGAAATCATCCGTGGGCGTATGGGTGATCTTGGAGCCATCCGGGGAAAAAACAGTAATGCCCGGATTGAAGATCGTCGCGACACAGATATTGCCTTCCGAGTCGACCGCGAGACTGTCGAAAAAGCAAAGCTGCGGTCCCGAACCGACAAAGCGGCCCGGCAGCGGCCCCGGATTAGGCGCAAGCTCACCGGGCGCTGTCACGTCGAAGGCCCAGAGACGGCCAGGGATCGTATCCGAGACATAGACTGTCTTTTCGTCGGGCGAGAGGCCGACACCATTCGGCGTGGTGATCGGGAAGACGACTTCCTTGATCATCGAGCCATCGATCTTCGCATAATACAGCCCACCGCGATCCTGCGTGCGGCCGCGTCCCTTGCCAAGATCGGTAAACCAGAAACCGCCCTGACTGTCGAAGACGATGTCGTTCGGCCCATTGAGCGGAATGCCGTTGCACTCCTTGTAGAGTACCTTGAACTCGCCGGTCTTGAGATCGACGCGTTCGATGCGACCGCCGGAATAATCCGCAGGGGCATCGCCGGGAACGAGCGCGCCATCGACTTCATGGAACTCGAAGCCGCCATCGTTGCAGACATAACAGGCACCATCAGGACCGATGGCAGCCCCGTTCGGGCCACCGCCAAGTTCGGCAATCACCTCGACCTTGCCCTCCGCTGTCACGCGCGTCAACGTGCCGCGCGCGATCTCAACGAGAACGATGCTGCCGTCCGGCATCGCGATCGGTCCCTCGGGGAACTTCAGCCCGTCGGCAATCAGTTTCATTTCGGCCATTCTTTCCTCCCTGTTTTTATTCATTGTTCTTGTTGGTCTTATTCTGTCAACGCTGGCGCACCGCCGCAACGGCACCGGCGAGATAGGCCGCCGCTTTCTCCGCGGCTTCGATGCCCGTCACATGCGCGCCCTGAACGGTCGAGAACCAGTCCGCCGATACAGCCTCGCCCGCGAGAAAGAAACGCTCGCTGACGGGTTCCGCCAGCACGGCGCGGCTTTTCGCATGACCGGGCCGCGCACAGGAATAAGCGCCCATCATGTGCGGGTCTGTCGTCCATGACGTAACGGCAGTGCCCTCAAGCTCCTTGAATATGTCCGTGCCGAACATGTCGCCCAGCGCCTCGCGCGCGAAGGCGGTCATCTCGGCCTCGCCTGCCCTGTCGAGATTCTCTGCAAGGTCGCCGCCGAGATAGGCAATCGCAAGATTTGTGGAGAAGGGGCGGACCTGAAAGGAACAGGCGGGGCGCGCCGGGTTGCGCTCGTCCATGAAGTTCACATAACTGGTATCCGGCAAACCGAAAACATCGCGGCGAAAATGAAACGCAACCTTGTTTGCGTGCCCCGTCGGCACCCCTTCCAGCGCCGAGATGAGCCGCGCGGGAAGACCTGGTGTGAAGCGGATCGCCCCCGACGCCAGTACATTTGTCGAGACGGTGACAATGAGGCTGCGCGCACGGACGGTGCCACGCGGCGTTTCGAGCAGAATATTCGCGCCGCTCGTATCGATCTCGGAAACGGGTGTCGAAAGCTCGACAGGAAGATCGGCATAGCGCGCAGCAATAAGCCCGCCATAACCGCGCTCGAGCGGCCAGTTCACTTCCGTGTCGCGATAGGCCGCGAGATCGGCTGTCGATATTTCCGAGGGCGGCATGCCGGAAATCGCGGCAAAGATGTGATGCACCATACGCGCCCAGCGCGATCCCTTGTCCATCACATCGAGCGCGGCAATATCCTGTCCCGCCGCACCGGCCTCGATGGCATGTTCCACTGCCGCCTCGAACTCGCCGCGATAAGCCTCCCAATCCGCCGCCGACCCCCAACCGGCGCCGAGATGAAAGTGACCGTCGAAAGGCCGCAGCCGCGCAAGATAAGGGTGAGCGAGTTCATCGGCGATGCGCGTCAGCGGATTGACGTCAGCAGAGTGAAGCCAATGCGCACCCCGGTCCCACGCGACGCCGAATGTTGCGGTATCGGTATGGGTGCGTCCGCCGATGCGATCCTTCGCTTCGAGAAGATAGCAGGACAGACCGAGTTCATAGGCGCGCGACGCGGCGGCGAGCCCGGCCGCACCGGCACCCACCACAACCACGTCGACGACACGGCTCATTTCAGGCGCTCTGCATGGAACGCCAGATGATCGCCGATGAAACTCTGAATGAAATAATAGGAGTGATCGTAACCCTCCTGCCGGCGCAGCGTCAGCCTCTGGCGATGCATGGCGCAGGCTTCCTCGAAGAGCTCAGGCTTCAACTGCCCTTCGAGAAACTGGTCCGCGAGGCCCTGGTCGATAAGGATGTCGTCGAAATGGCCGATCGCACTGCCGCTGGCCATCAGCGCGGAAGCATCATGCGCGCCCCAGGCCGAGCGGTCATCGCCGAGATAAGCGGTGAACGCCTTTTCGCCCCAAGCGCAGCGCGTCGGCGAGACGATGGGAGCGAAAGCCGAGACCGAGCGATAGTGGTTGGGATATTTGAGCGCGAGCGTCAGCGCGCCATGTCCGCCCATCGAATGACCCGTGATGCTCTGGCGTGACGCATCGACATTGAAATTGTCACGCACCACCGCGGGCAGATCGCGCGTCACATAGGTTTCCATGCAGAAATGCGGTGCCCAGGGCTTTTCCGTCGCATCGATATAGAAGCCTGCCCCTTGCCCCAGATCATAAGCCTCGTCATCTGCGACGCCTTCACCTCGCGGGCTCGTGTCCGGCGCAACAATGGCAAGGCCAAGCTTCGCGGCATAACCATATGCGCCCGCCTTGGTCGTGAAGTTTTCTTCCGTGCAGGTGAGCCCGGCAAGAAAGGTAACGGCTGGAAAGGGCCCCTTCCCTTCCGGGATGAAGACGGAGAAGCGCATCGGCGTACCCGTTGCTGCCGCCGGGTGACGGCAGATGCTGAGCGTGCCGCCGAAGCAGCGATGCGCGGAAAGTACTTCGACTGTCATCAGTAAACGACCACCGAGCGTATCGACTTGCCCTCATGCATGAGGTCGAAGCCCTTGTTGATGTCTTCGAGCGGCATGGTGTGAGTGATGAGGTCGTCGATGTTGATCTTGCCGTCCATGTACCAGTCGACAATCTTGGGCACATCGGTGCGGCCGCGCGCGCCGCCGAAAGCCGTACCCTTCCACACACGCCCCGTGACGAGCTGGAACGGCCGCGTCGAGATTTCCTGCCCCGCGCCCGCGACACCGATGATGATACTCTCGCCCCAGCCGCGATGGCAGCATTCGAGCGCCTGACGCATCGTGTTCACATTGCCGATGCATTCGAAGCTGTAGTCCGCGCCGCCGCCCGTGAGCTCGACGATATGGCCGACCACGTCGCCCTTGATCTCTTTCGGGTTCACGAAATGCGTCATGCCGAACTGGCGAGCGAGTCCTTCACGAGCCGGGTTGATATCGACACCAACGATCTTGTCCGCGCCCGCGATACGCGCGCCCTGAATGACATTGAGGCCAATGCCGCCAAGGCCGAAGACGACGACATTCGCGCCCGGCTCCACGCCTGCCGTGAAGATTACCGCGCCGACGCCCGTCGTCACGCCGCAGCCGATGTAGCAGATCTTGTCGAAGGGGGCGTCCTTGCGAACCTTGGCTAGCGCAATCTCGGGCAGCACCGTGTAATTCGCGAAAGTGGAACATCCCATGTAATGCAGCACCGGCTTGCCCTTGTAGGAGAAGCGGCTGGTGCCATCCGGCATGACGCCCTTTCCTTGCGTCGAACGAATGGAGGTGCAGAGATTGGTCTTGTGGCTCGTGCAGCTTTTGCACTCGCGGCATTCCGGCGTGTAGAGCGGGATCACATGGTCGCCAACGGCAAGCGACTTCACGCCCGGACCGACCTCGACCACCACGCCCGCGCCTTCATGGCCGAGGATCGCCGGAAAAGCCCCTTCCGGGTCTTCGCCCGAAAGCGTAAACGCATCGGTGTGACAGATGCCGGTGGCCTTGACCTCGATCAGCACCTCGCCCTCCTTCGGGCCGTCGAGCTGAACCGTTTCAATTTCGAGGGGTTTGCCCGCCTCGAAGGCCACCGCCGCACGCACATCCATCTGCCGTCTCCATTGCCGCATATTTGAAGTCGAGGCAGGCATTGTGGGACGGCAGGCCGCGAAACTCAATTGCAGGCATGCGGCAGGCAGGAAATGAGGGTCAGCGCCGTTCCAGCAATACGAACGAGTAAGGCGCGCTGTCCTTCTCGCCTGCTTCATGCCGCTCCCGCGAAACCTCGACCCATCGTGCGGCATCGAAGGCCGGGAAGCTCACATCGCCATCCGGCTCGGCATGAACTTCCGTGATGTAGAGCCGCGTCGCGTGATCGAACGTCGCGGCGAAAAGCTGCGCACCGCCGATGACGGCAATCTCATCGACGCCGAGTTCGCGCGCAAGTTCGTGGCCCCGCATAAGCGCTGCCTCCGCCGAGGTTACGACTTCGGCGCCCTCCGCGCGATAGGCGGCGTCGCGCGTCACCACAATATTGGGACGTCCGGGCAAGGGCTTGCGCGGCAGCGACTCCCAAGTCTTGCGCCCCATGATGATAGGTTTTCCCATCGTGACGCGCTTGAAAAAGGCCATGTCGCCGGAGAGCCGCCACGGCAGATCATTATCCCGCCCGATGACACCGTTATCCGCAATGGCGACGACGAAGGAAACATGAAGCGTCATAGGGAAACCCTGCCCGGTGTGAGTTCGGAGGTAATGACAGGCGCGCGCAAGCTTTCAGGATCGAGCGGGCGCAGGCTGACCAGAATGATGAACATGGAGAAGGCTGCGAGAAAGAGCACAACCATCACGAGCGCGAAAAGCAGGAGACGGCGGCGCAGCCTCATCACGCGGCCCCGTCAGACCGCAACGGGCGCCGGGATATGCGGATGCGCTTCATAGCCTTCGAGTTTGAAGTCGTCGAAGGTGAAGTCGAAGAGGCTCTTCACATCCGGGTTGATGCGCATGACAGGCAAGGGCTTGGGATCGCGCGCGAGCTGCTTGTCGGCTTGCTCCAGGTGGTTGGAATAGAGATGCGCGTCGCCAAAGGTATGGATGAACTCGCCCGCTTCGAGCCCGGTCACCTGCGCCACCATCATGGTGAGGAGCGCATAGGAGGCGATATTGAAGGGAACGCCGAGAAAAATGTCCGCGGAGCGCTGATAGAGCTGACAGGAGAGCTTGTCGTCGGCCACATAGAACTGGAACAGGCAGTGGCAGGGCGGCAGCGCCATCTTGTCGACATCGGCGACGTTCCACGCCGAAACGATGAGACGGCGTGAATCCGGGTTCGACTTTATCTGCTCGAGAAGGTTCTTGATCTGGTCGATTTTCTCGCCATCCGGTGTGGGCCAGGAGCGCCACTGATGACCATAGACGGGGCCAAGCTCGCCATTCTCATCCGCCCAGTCATCCCAGATGCTGACGCCGTTCGCCTTCAGGTAACGGATGTTCGTGTCGCCGGAGAGAAACCAGAGCAGTTCATGAATGATGGATTTGAGGTGCAGCTTCTTCGTGGTGACGAGCGGAAAGCCCGCCGCCAGATCGAAGCGCATCTGATGGCCGAAAATGCTGCGTGTGCCCGTCCCCGTGCGGTCGGTCTTCGTCACGCCCGTGTCGCGCACAAGGCGCATGAGGTCGAGATATTGCTGCATTGGCCTGTCCTGAGATTCGCTTGGCTCAGTCTAGCGCGATGCCGCCCCGCCCCGCCACCTCGGCAGGAAGAGCGATCCCTCTTATCCGCCACGGCGCGCGATCCGCTTTCTTCCGTCAGAAACCTGCTGTGGAGGCAAGTGCTGAATACACTTCAAATAAGCGATTTCTACCCTATATTAGGAGTGTCGGCGGGTTCTCCTGCTCGACTATGGCGATAAACGGGCTGTGCAATAAGCCATTCGGACCCGGGGGCAGTACCCGGCGCCTCCACCATTTTCCCCCTGTCGCGGCAGGGAATCTGGGGGCGAAACAGGATCGACGAGGGTGTAAAGACAGTCTTTTTGCCCGGCATGGTTCCGCCGTCATCGGGCCGTTTTATAGTTGCCAACGACAACTATGCTGAGGCACGTCTCGCTGCGTAAGCAGTGCGACAACCTCGATCTAAGCCCTTGCCCTTAGCCGGGTAAGGCGGGGTTCGGAGGCACCTGGCAACAGAAGCCTCCACTTTTCACCTTTCGTGCCGTTTTGAGCGGAGCCCTACCAAAAGACGGGTGTCTCCCCCGCCACATTGGTGAAAATCTCCCCCTTAAAAAGGCACGTTCACAGTTTGCTTCTCTGGATTTCGCAGCCAAACGCTGATTGAATCGTTATAGGTGAAGCGACTCGCCACCGACGGAGCAAGAAGTGACCGAAGACCTGATGCGATACGACATGCTGGCGCAGGACGCATTGCGAGGCGTCGTGCGGCGCGCGCTGAAGATTGCACGCGACGAAGGTCTGCCCGGCGAACACCATTTCTATATTTCATTCCGTTCGACGGCACCCGGCGTCGAGATCTCCGAGAAACTGCGCTCGCAGTATCCCGAGGAAATGACCATCGTGCTTCAGCACCAGTTCTGGAACCTCGAGGTCAGCGAGGAGCGTTTTTCGGTCGACCTCACCTTCAACAAGGTGCCCGAGCACCTCGTCATTCCCTTCTCCGCCGTACAGGGTTTCTTCGACCCCAGCGTACAGTTCGGCCTTCAGTTCCAGGTCGAGGGCATGAGCGGCGAGACGGCTGAAACGCCCGCGACCGAGCCCTCGGCCCCCGAAGAGCCCGCCGCCGATACGGCAGGCGAGGTTGTGAGCCTCGACGCTTTTCGCCGGAAATAGGCGGCAGGCCGCTGCGCCTTGGCGCGCCAATCTCCACATGCTAAATCAGCGCCCATCGACTTTCTCCGCCGGCCCCACGGCGGCAAGCCTTGCTGGAGCGCCTGATCTGACATGACCAAAACAACCAAAACCCGCACCGAAACAGATACATTCGGCCCCATCGAAGTGGCCGCCGACAAGTATTGGGGTGCACAGGCGGAGCGCAGTCTCGGCAACTTCAAGATCGGCTGGGAGAAGCAGCCCCTCCCCATCGTGCGCGCGCTCGGCATCGTGAAGCGCGCCGCGGCCGAAGCGAATATGGAACTTGGCCGCCTCGACCCGAAGATCGGCAAAGCCATCGTCGATGCCGCTCAGGAGGTCATCGAAGGCAAGCTCAATGAGCACTTCCCGCTCGTAGTCTGGCAGACGGGTTCGGGCACCCAGTCGAACATGAACGCGAACGAGGTGATCTCGAACCGCGCCATCGAAATGCTCGGCGGCGAAATGGGTTCGAAAAAGCCGGTTCATCCGAACGACCACTGCAACATGAGCCAGTCGTCGAACGATACTTTTCCGACCGCCATGCATGTCGCCTGCGCGGAGGAAATCCACCATCGCCTGATCCCTGCCCTGCGGAAGCTGCGCAACGCGCTGAACGACAAGGCGCAGGCCTGGAACCACATCATCAAGATCGGCCGTACGCATACGCAGGACGCAACGCCGCTGACACTCGGCCAGGAATTCTCCGGCTACACGGCACAGGTCGAGAATGGTATCGCCCGCATCGAGCAGACGCTGCCGAAGCTGATGGAACTGGCCCAGGGCGGCACCGCCGTAGGCACGGGACTCAACGCGCCGGTGGGATTTGCGGAAAAGGTGGCCGAACAGATTGCCGCAATCACGAAGCTCCCCTTCAAGACCGCGCCGAACAAGTTCGAAGCGCTCGCCGCGCATGATGCGATGGTCTTCAGCCACGGCGCGATCAACACTGTCGCGGCCTCGCTCTTCAAGATTGCGAACGACATCCGCTTCCTCGGCTCGGGCCCGCGCTCCGGGCTTGGCGAACTTTCCCTGCCGGAAAATGAACCTGGTTCGTCGATCATGCCGGGCAAGGTGAACCCCACGCAGTGCGAGGCGATGACGCAGGTCTGCGCGCAGATTTTCGGCAATCACGCGACGCTCACCTTCGCCGACAGCCAGGGCCATTTCGAACTCAACGTCTACAATCCGGTCATGGCCTACAATTTTCTGCAATCGGTACGCCTGATGGCGGATGCAGCAATAAGCTTCACCGATAATTGCGTCATCGGCATCGAGCCGCGCGAAGACAACATCAAGGCGGCGCTCGAACGTTCGCTGATGCTCGTCACCGCGCTTGCGCCGAAGATCGGCTATGACAATGCGGCGAAGATCGCCAAGACGGCGCACAAGAACGGCACCACTCTCCGCGAGGAAGCCGTCGGCGGCGGCTATGTGACGGATGAGGAATTCGACGCGGTCGTCCGACCCGAAAAGATGATCGCGCCGGAATAAAACCGGAGGCAAGTATGAACGGCGAAAAGAACACGGGCGAAATCAAACGCTCGGTGACCATCGCCGGTCATCGTACCTCGATCTCGCTGGAACGGCCCTTCTGGGACACGCTCAAGGAGCTTGCCTGTACAGAGGAGACGTCGGTGAACGAACTCGTTCGACGCATCGACATGGGCCGCGGCGAGAATGGCAGCCTCTCATCGGCCATTCGCGTCTATGTGCTGGAAGCGGTAAAGAATCGCGGACCTTCGGCTTGCGATACGCAGACCTGATCTCTCAGTTCGCGGCCGAAGGCCGGGGCATGGGCGTGACGGGCTGACTGGCGCCATTCGACACCGGCAACTCCATCAGCTCGCGCAGTTCGTCCGGCACGTCGGCGTCCGTTTCTTCCAGATCATGCGAAAGAATGCGCTTCGCCACGAAGTCCTGAAGCGCAATCATGTTTGTCTCGACTTTCATGCTGCCTGCCTGTCCGCGCGCAACAACATCGAACGCGGGCGCCCCTTCCGGTTGTACGGACGTAACCATCATCTCCGCTTGCGAAGTGAGACGAGGCAGATCGTAGGTAGCGGTTATCTTCGCTGCGCCACCCTCAAGCCCGATCGCGTCATCCGCAAAACGCAGCACGCCGTCTTCCATTTCAAAATCGCCGCCGACATCGTTCGCCGCCGTCTCACCCTGCCAAAGCGTGCTGGAGACGAGCGAGGGGAAAGCCTCGATGGACGTAATTTCGGAAAGCCCTTCGCCAAAAGCCGCGAGATCGAATGGCCGGATCGTGGCATCCGTCACCTCGAACTTACCGACACCATTCACTGACGAGACAAGCGCAAACCAGCTTCGGCCTTGTCCTTGCAGCTGCGCATTGAAGGTGAGCCGCCCGCTCCCCGGCGAAGCGCCGAAGGCCTGCGAAAACGCCTGACCGAGGCTCGCCTCTTCGACGAGAAGCGTGAGGCCGATACCCGGCTCACCGTTGCCGCCCTCGATACGCACGCCGGCGGAGAGACGGCCATCCGCGAAATTGCCCGAGAAAGGAGACGCGGTGAGAACTCCATGCGAGACGGCAATATGGCTCGTGACGTCGGAAGCGCCCAGCGGCCCAAGCGTCAGCCTTCCAATTTTCAGCTCCGTGTCGGCATCGAAAGCGGCGAGCGGTGACCAGTCGAGCCCCCGCGCCGGCCAACGGCCCTCCCCTTCATCAGGCACCGTGACGAGCGATGTGAGATCGATGGCATTGCTTTCGAATTTCCCTGTGAGTTGCGGAAGTTTATCGCCGTCGCCCGCGCGCCATTGCGCATCGCCCGAGAGGCGGAAACTTCCCGCCACGCTCTCGAACCCGTCGAGTTGGAGACTGTCCTTGTCCCAGACCACTGCGGAGGAGAAAACAAAGCCGGGGCCTCTCGCCTGATCACCGATCCAGCTGGCGAGCGCGTCGGGAGCGCCGAATGCGCCCAGCGCATGAATGACGCCCGATGCCGCAATCTCCGCCCGACCTTCGAACTTCAGGGCTTCAAAAGGATCATCGACATTGCCCCGCGCCGTCAGCGTCGTCCCATTGATGTTCACCCGGAAATTCGTTTCATAGCTTCCCTCCGCGCCGCTGAGCTGCACGGAAACCATGCCGGACCCTTCCAGTTCCTCGCGCGGCGAAAGCCCCAACTGCTGTAACAGCACCCTGCCTTCTTCGTTCACGGCATTGCCGATAATCTCCAGCCTGTCGATACCGTCATCACCTTCATGCATACGCTTCATCACGCCATCGACGCGGCTGCCGCGAACGGCCCCCTTGAGCGTCAGCGTATCGACGCGAGACATGCTGTCATCCGCTTCGCCGGACGAGCCCGTCACCACGACATCGACCGGTCCCTCGATATTCGGCACCTCAATGCCGCCAACACCGAGCAGGCCGCCAAATCGCTCTGCCTTGATGGTTCCGGTGAAGGTGCCCCGCACATCGTCCAGCTTGCCCGTTGTGACGCCGGTTAGCTCGCCGGCAAAGGAGAGCTGTGCGCCCGCCGCATCGCCAGCTTCAAGCCGGGAAACAGTAAGCTTGCCCGCTTCAAGCAGAAGATCGGTTTCCACATCGCCGTAGATCTGGTCATAGAGGCCGAATTTCTCAGCCTTCATCTCCAGGGCAATGTCATGCGCATCAAGGAAGGCAAAGGGATCACTGTCACCGGGAAGGAGAGCAAGTAGCGGATCGAAACTGAAGTCGGCAATATCGAGCTTTGCGCCGATCCAGGGCCTGTCATCGCGATCTCGCCAGGTGAGGTTGCCCCGCAGTTGCGGATCTTCGAGCGCGCGCGTATAGGCGGCGCGAATGTCGGAGAATTCATACTCGCCCGGCACAAGGTCAAGTGATGCCTGCGCGGAAAGCGGAAAGTTGCCTGCTGCGGAGGCGCCTTCCTCTCGCTTGATGCCTTCCGCATCGGCGATCCAGTTTTTCAGTCCCTGTAAATTGGCGCTTTCGAGCTGCGCCATGCCCTCGAAGCGAAGACCGTCTTCTTCAGTCGTGACCTTGCCCTTCGCGTTCACCTTCGTCGGCCCGCCAAGCGTTGCGCTCGCCGCGTCTATGGTGAGCGCCCCCCCGGAAAGCGACAAGTCGAGTTTGGCATCGCGAATGATGGCGCCGCGCATGCCGAGCACAGCTGTCTCGATAGTCGCATCACCTTCAAGGGTGGCAGGCAGGGGCAGCGTCAGAAGACGGTCGAGAAGCGAAACACTCTTTGTCTCCTGCGAGACATCGAGCCGGTCGAGCAACGGATCGATCGTGAAACTGTCCGAGGCAAGCGCTGCAGAGAAGACCGGCGTCCTGTCCCATCTTATTTCCGCCATACCACCCAGCGTCGTTCCTGCCATCTCGATTGCAAGGTTTCGCAACGTCGCCTGCCGCGCATCAATCACCATGCCGGCATTGACCCTGACCGGAGCGTTCCTGCTGTCTTTTTCCTCGTCCGGTCCGAACTCGATGCGCGCATTGCCGTCGAGACGTGCGGCAAGAGAGAACTCGGTGGCAACACCGGAGAAGAGGAACGTGAGCGGCCTGTCCTGCACATCGACTTCAGTGGTGACACGAAAGGCCTTCTGGCCACCGAAGCTGCCGAGCCGGAAACGGATCGCTACCGGCACACCCTCGACCTTCGCCGTAAGTTCGGAGCGAAGCGGACCGAGAAGCGATGTTGCAACTACATCCCCTGCCACCTCCTCTGCTTTCCAGCTACGGCCGTTTAAACGATTGCGGTAGTTGATCGTGCCATCAACAAAACTCGCTTTTTCGAGACTGATTGAAGCGAGCGAGAACATGCCCTCTTCCGGCATGCGCACGGCTGCTTCAAGTCCACGCCAGTTCCCCGAACCGTCCGGCAGCACTTCGAGATTGAATTCCGGCTCGATGATCCGGACTCTGGTGATCTCAATGTCACCGCTCAGAAGCGGCGCAAGCGCAACCTCGCCATCAATCTCGGCAAAAGTCGCAAAGTTGAGATCCGAGGGAAGTGAATTCGCATTCGGATTGTGTCCGACCTTGATCTTGCCGAGCGTGAAATGCGGTTCGGGCAGAATACGAAAACGGATATCGCCATCAATGCTGACCGGACGCCCCGCAGCTTCGCTTGCCTGCGCTTCGATTTCATCGCGAAACTGATTCCAGTCCACAAGGCTGGGCCCAATCAGCGCCGCAAAAAGCAGAAGGACAAGCAGCCCGGCAATATAAGTCAGTATCGAGTTCAACAGTCTCTCCAACTCGGCAAGGCGGGACGCAGGACGGCACACCTCCATTCCCGTTTCCTACGATCCACCTTTGGCCTAATCTCGCACGAAAGCGAGGGCGGCGAACCGCCAACGGCACATGGCAGGCAAGGTATGGATTCGGACCGCGGAAATATAGTGAATTTCACCTCATTCCGGAAAACCCGGCGTGAGGAAGAAAAGCGCACCGCAAAAAAGCGGAAAGACGATCTTGCCGCCGCCAACAGGGTAAAATTCGGACGGACCGGCGCGGAAAAGAAACGCAAGAAGCTTGAAGATGAGCGCCGGCGCCGCGAACTCGAAGGCAAGGAAATGGACGCGGGGAAAAACGAACCTTCACGCGCCCCGGACCAAGACTGAGCTTTCGCTCCACGCACCGTTTTTGCAGCGCATACCGTGCCCGCGGGAACGGGAACGCTATACGCACGCCCCCCTCCTACCCACGCCCCGGCCCACGCTCCGGAATGACCCCTATAACAATATGATTCATATAGGATTTTCGTTTCGTCAGTCGCACAGTTGACGGCTCTCAGGACCGCTCCCTATAAATAACTGACCAGTCAGTTATTTACTTCCGGAGAGACGGCCAGCGAATGCCAGCCCCCGCCACCGACCAGAAATTCCAGCGGCGAAAAGAAGAAAGGCCCTCCGAGATCATGGCGGCAGGGCTGAAGATTTTCGCCGAAAAGGGATTTGCGGCAACAAAGCTCGAAGAGGTCGCGGAGGCCGCAGGCGTCAGCAAGGCGACGATCTATCTCTACTTCGACAGCAAGACGGATCTCTTCACCGCGATTGCCCGCGATATCGCAACGCCGCGTCTCGACGGCATCGAGAAACTACTCGACGCCTATGAAGGCTCGAGCGCCGATCTGCTCGACTTCGTGATGGCAAAGCTCAAGGACATCACTACGGGAACCGCGCTCCCCTCTCTCGCAAAGATCATTCTCGCGGAATCCGCAAACTTCCCGGAGATCCGTGAATTCTATCGCGATCACATCATCCTGCGCGGCGCTGCCAATCTGTCGCGCGTTATCGAACGGGGTATTGAGCGCGGCGAGTTCCGGAACTGCAACGTGAACGCTGCTGTACAGGAAATCATCTTTCCCATTCTCATGAACACACTTGCGAGAAATATATTCGGCGAACTTCCGCTTTTCGGTCCCGATGGTTTCTTCACCGCCCACGCGGAATTCGTCGCGCGCGGCCTTGCCGCTGACAAGGAGGCCTGAGCGATGCGCCTCCATTCCCTCCTGTTCGCCTGCGGGGTCGCACTTCTGTTTACCGCCTGCGACGAAAGTCCGAAAGACACCTGGCATGGCTATGCGGAAGGCAACTATGTGCGCGTGGCACCGATCGGCGGCGGCATCGTCGAAAAAGTTGCCGTGAAACGCGGCGACCTTGTGAAAAGGGGCGACCTTCTTTTCAAACTCGAAACGACATCGGAAGAAGCAGATCTCGAAAGCACCGAGGCGGGCCTCACCGAAGCAAAGACAACACTGCGCGAGGCGGAACTCGAATATCAGCGCAAGGTCAAGCTGCGCGCGCAGCACAACGTCACACAGGCCGAAGTCGATACGGCCCATGCACGGCGGGACCGCGCCGGCGCCGCCGTTCTCACCGCCGCCTCCGCCATCACGCAGGCGAAATGGCGCCTCGCCCGCCGCGAGGGCCGCGCCCCGGCCGACGCCATTATCCAGGACGTCATGTTCCGTGAAGGCGAATTCGCCAACCCCAATCAGCCCGTGGTCTCGATGCTGCCGCCGCAAAACATCAAGGTGCGCTTCTTCGTGCCCGAAGCCGAGCTCGGCAATATCAAGGAAGGCGGCAAGGTACTGCTCACCTGCAGCGGCTGTCCGCAAAACCTTTCCG
Organism: Parvibaculum sp.; assembly: GCA_002694985.1. Lineage (GTDB taxonomy): Bacteria > Pseudomonadota > Alphaproteobacteria > Parvibaculales > Parvibaculaceae > Parvibaculum. The sequence goes on from NZNS01000006.1 coordinate 265,671, forward strand.
GCACAATCCGTTTCCTCTCAACGGAAGTGGAATTCACGCCCCCCGTGATCTACAGCGATCAATCGAAGGAAAAACTCGTCTACATGGCGGAAGCGACGCTGGACGAAACACCACGGATCCTGCACCCCGGCCAGCCCGTCACCGTCTCCCTTCTCCCGCGACCCGCCGATTGAAGCTCGCCTGAGCCAGACCCATCACGCCGCCCCCCCAAGCCGACGCACCACTCGTCATCCACCACTCGTCATCAATGTCAGTGGTCGCCTAACGGAAACCGGGCATAAACCGGGCCGACCGTCATCGAAACGTCATCAAACCGTTACATTAGAGATTTTCGGGGATAACCGGCCCTCGCGCGGCAAGACGATTTCCCCGCAATTTTCTCATGCCGGGGATAAACCGCCTCAAGCGGAAAATATCTTCCCCGGATTGAGGATATTCTTTGGATCGAGCGCCTGTTTGATCGCGCGCATGACGCCGATGCCAGGCCCGTGTTCGGTTTCGAGGAACTTGATCTTGCCCTCACCTACGCCGTGCTCGCCCGTGCATGTGCCGCCGAGGGAGAGGGCCCGCGCGACCATGAGGTCGTGAAGCCGTGTCGCTTCGCTCAAGTCTTTCGGATCGGAAGGGTCCATCAAAAGCAGCATGTGAAAATTACCATCGCCGACATGGCCAACGATGGGCGCTTTCAGGAAGGATGTTTCAAGATCGGCAAGCGTGCCCGAAATCGCTTCTGCGAGACGCGAGATCGGCACACAGACATCCGTGACCATGCCCTTCTTTCCAGGCGCATAGGCAAGCGCGGCGTAATAGGCATTGTGCCGCGCTTCCCAGAGGCGCGTGCGATCCTCCGCCTTCGAGGCCCATTCGGCAGCCCCCGCACCATGCCCGGAAGCAATGGCACCGAAACGCGCCGCCTGCTCGGTGACGGAGGCTTCCGTCCCGTGAAACTCCACAAAGAGCGTCGGCACTTCGGAAAGCGACAATTTCGAATAGGCGTTGCAGGCACGGATGGAGAGCGGATCGAGAATTTCGATGCGCGCGATGGGCAGACCCGACTGGATCGTCTCAATGACGGCATCGACCGCAGCTTCGATGCTCTGGAAGGGAACGACGCCGGATCGCACGGCTTCGGGAATGCCGCAGAGACGGAGCGTCACCTCCGTGACAATACCGAGCGTTCCCTCCGAGCCGACGAGCAGGCGCGTAAGATCGTAACCGGCGGAGGACTTCTTCGCGCGCGTGCCTGTATGAACGATGGAGCCATCCGCCATGACAGCGGTGAGCGCGAGGACGTTTTCACGCATCGTGCCATAGCGGACCGCATTGGTGCCGGAGGCGCGCGTCGCAACCATGCCGCCAAGCGTCGCATTTGCACCGGGGTCGATAGGAAAGAAAAGGCCCGTGTCACGAAGATGCTCGTTCAGCGCCTTTCGCGTGACGCCCGCCTCGACGCGCACATCGAGATCCGAGGCGTTCACTTCGAGAATGCGGTCCATGCGCGTGAGGTCGAGCGAAAGCCCGCCATGAACGGCGGAGACATGACCTTCGAGCGAGGTGCCAGCACCGAAGGGAATGATGGGAAGCCCATGCGCGGCGCAGATGCGGACGATGGCGGCGACTTCCTCCGTCGTCTCCGCGAAGGCGACGGCATCGGGCATCGCAACCGGATGCCAGCTCTCATCGCGGCCATGCGCCTCGCGAATTGCCTGCGCGGTCGTGAAACGATCGCCGAGCAGCGCGGCGAGTCCGGAAAGCGCCGTGTCCCTGCCCTCTATTCGCACAGCCTCGCTCATGGAGCCTCGCTCATGGGGTTCCTCCGTTTCATGGAGAGAGTAGCACCGAAGCCCCTCAACGTCATTGCGAGGAGGGCTCGTGATCGGCATCAAACGGAAGTAGGGTTTACCCGATCTGCGTCTTTAGGATGGCGTCGGCGAGTTGCGGCTTGCCGATGATGCCGAGAACATCGGCGGGGCGCGGCACACCCGGCTTGTCCTTCACGACAAGGGCGAGCTTCGCATTGCGCTGGGCGAGACGGCGCATCACCTCTTCGAGAATATTGTTCTCGCGCACAATGACATAATCGACGATCGCCATGTCGCGCACAGTCTCGGGGTCGCGGCCAAAGAGCTCTGGCGTGCGGATGCGGCTGTCGAGAGAGACGACACCGTGAATACGGCCTTCCGCCTGTAGCACGAGGAAATTCGGCATCCCCGCTTCCGTGACCCAATGCGCGGCATCGGCGACGGAAAGCTCCGCCGACATCACGGCTATGTTACTGTCCATCACCTCGCGCGCACTGCGCACGAGATAGAGATTGGAATAACGGTCCTTCGGCACCGGGCGACCACGGCGAACAAGCTCCGCGCTGAAGATGTTGTCGGCCATGAGCGCACGGCGGAGACCGATGGACACGGCAACGGCGATGATGAGCGGCACGATGATGTTGTAGTCGCGCGTCATTTCGAAATTCATGGTGATCGCGGTCATGGCCGCGCCCGTGCCGCCGCCCACGACGGCAGCCATGCCGATGATCGCGTAATCGGGAATGCCGATGCCGTGGCTCTTGTCGACCATGTGCAGGAAAGCGCCAAACGCCCCGCCCAGCGCCGCACCGATGAAGAGCATGGGCGCGAAGACGCCGCCCGATGCGCCCGACCCGATGGACAGCGACGTCGCCAGCACTTGCGCCAGACAGAGAACGGCAAGAAGCGCGAAGCTCGTCACATGGCCTTCAAGAATGGCGGCGATAGCGTCATAGCCGCCGCCGATGATGTAGTAATGGCCGGTGAAATGCGCAAACAGGAAAAGCGCAATACCGATGCCCGCGAAGCCCGCCGCTGCACGCATATATTCGTTGGGAAAGCGGCGCGGCATGACCTCGCCTGCAAAAAGAAGTGTGCGGATGAAGCCCCATGCAACGAGGCCGGAAAGCAATCCGAGAACGACAAAGGAACCGAGATTGAAGATGTGATCCATCTCGGAGGCCGAGAAATAGATCTCCGGCAGCACGAAGGCCGGATAAGACCCGAAGACGACGCGCCCGACATAGGTCGCCGAGCCCGTGGCAATGACGACGGGCAGGAAGGTACGCGCGCTGATTTCCGGCAGGATGAGCTCGAGCGCGAACAGCACCGCCCCGAGCGGCGTGTTGAAGGTGGCGGAGATACCGGCGGACGCCCCCGCCGCCAGCAGCGTGATCCGCTGCCAGGAGGGAAGCCGCGAGAACTGCGCAACGGCCGAACCGATGGCCGAGCCGATCTGCACGATGGGGCCTTCGCGGCCGACCGTCGCGCCCGAGCCGATGGAAAGCGCCGAGGCGATGGTCTTCACCACGGCCACGCGCGGACGGATCTTTCCTTCGCGGTGGTAGACTGCGTCCATGACATCGGTGATGCCGCCGCCCTTCGCCTCGGGCGCAAAGCGGCGCGTAAGCCAGACGACGGCAACGCCACCCACCACCGGCACGAGAATGACGAGGAAGCCGAGCGGGCTGAGAGGCCCCGTTGCGCCCGATGTCGGCGTGAGGGAGAGATCGCCGAAAAAGAAGAAGTTATGGAGACCAACCAGCATGGAGCGGAAAATCACCGCGCCGACCCCCGTGGCAAGGCCTACGGCAAGCGCCAGCAGGGTGAGGACGATCATGTTGACCTCCCGCGTGCTCTCCTGCGTGTCGCCCGCGCCGCTCACGGCTTGCCCCTCTTTTTTCTGGAATTACAAGGACTTAGGAATTAGAACCCTTAGCATGCGCCCGTGCGGCGCTCAAGCAGCATGGGAAGCGGGCTGCGGCCTTCCCATGTTATGCCCCGTGTTATGATTGCGCGGCGGGATTCGCCCCTGACCCCCGCCCCTTTCTCAAGCCGGACTAGTCATGACGAGCGACCCATTCGATCTCGGGAGCATCCCCGAGGAAACGACCGCACGATCCTCCCGCGAGTTGAGCACCAGCGAACGCGCCACCGCCGCCATGGGCGGCCCCCTGCAGGCGCCCTGGCTCGACGGGCTGAACGCGGAGCAGCGCGAGGCGGTGGAAAGTCTCGACGGGCCGGTGCTGGTGCTCGCGGGCGCGGGCACGGGCAAGACGCGCGTGCTGACGACGCGGCTCGCCCATCTGCTCGCGACGAAGCGCGCCTGGCCGGGGCAGATTCTCGCCGTGACCTTCACCAACAAGGCGGCGCGCGAAATGCGCGAGCGCATCGGGCTGCTGATCGGCGGTGCCGTCGAGGGCATGCAGTGGCTCGGCACCTTTCATGCACTGGGCGCGAAAATGCTGCGCCGCCACGCGGAACTGGCGGGCCTGCGCTCCGACTTCACCATTCTCGACGCCGACGACCAGCAGCGCCTGATGAAACAGATCATCCAGGCCGAAGGCATCGACGAGAAACGCTGGCCCGCGCGCCAGCTCGCCTCCCATATCGACGGCTGGAAGAACCGCGGCCTCGCGCCCGACAAGGTGCCCGCCGGCGAGGCGCAGGCCTTCGCGAATGGCAAGGGCGGTGAGCTTTACGCCGCCTATCAGGCGCGGCTGAAGGTGCTGAACGCGGCCGATTTCGGCGACCTGCTGCTCGAAGTGCTGACGATCTTCCAGAACCACCCGGAAGTGCTCGCCGAATATCAGGAGCGCTTCAAATACATGCTGGTAGACGAATATCAGGACACCAATGTCGCGCAATATCTTTGGCTGAGGCTGCTGGCGCAGAAGCGAAAGAACATCTGCTGCGTGGGCGATGACGATCAGTCGATCTATGGCTGGCGCGGCGCGGAGGTGGACAACATCCTGCGCTTTGAAAAGGACTTTCCCGGCGCGAAGGTGATCCGGCTCGAACGGAACTACCGCTCGACCGCGAATATTCTGGGCGCGGCCTCCGGCCTGATCGCCGCCAACGAACAACGCCTCGGCAAGACGCTCTGGACCGAAGCGGAAGGCAATGAAGGCGAGAAGATCAAGATCGCCTCTTATTGGGATGGCGAGGAAGAAGCGCGCGCCGTCGCCGAAGAGGTGGAGCAGTTGCAGCGGCAGGACCACCTGTTGCGTGACATGTCGATCCTCGTGCGCGCCTCCTTCCAGATGCGCGAATTCGAAGACCGCTTCATCAATCTCGGCATTCCCTATCGCGTGGTCGGCGGCCCGCGCTTCTATGAGCGCGCTGAAATCCGCGATGCAAACGCCTATCTGCGCCTCGTCGCACAGCCAGACGACGGGCTTGCCTTCGAGCGCATCGTGAACCGCCCGGCGCGCGGCATCGGCAAGGTGGCACTGCAGACCATCATGGAAGCAGCGCGCATGCAGGGGATATCCCCCTATCGCGCGGCAAAGATGCTGACGGGAACGGAAGAGCTGAAGCCCGCCGCGAGACGCTCCGTCACGAATTTCGTGGAAATGGTGGAGCGCTGGCGCTCGCTCGTGAACGGCCTTCCGCATACGGAGCTTGCGGAGATCATTCTCGATGAATCCGGCTATACCGAGATGTGGCAGAACGACAAATCGGCGGATGCCCCCGGCAAGCTCGACAACCTGAAGGAACTCGTGCGCTCCATGGAGAACCACGACGACCTCGCCAGCTATCTCGAACATATTTCGCTCGTCATGGAGTTCGAGCAGAACGACACCGCCGACAAGATCAACATCATGACGCTGCACAGCGCCAAGGGGCTGGAATTCGACACGGTGTTCCTGCCCGGCTGGGAAGAGGGCCTGTTTCCGCATCAGCGCTCGCTGGACGAGAACGGCATTGCCGGTCTCGAAGAGGAACGCCGCCTCGCCTATGTCGGCATCACGCGGGCAAAGCAGCGCGCCTTCATTTCCTTTGCCGCCAACCGCCGCATCCATGCGCTGTGGCAGAGCTCCATCCCCTCGCGCTTCGTGGACGAACTGCCCCAGCAGCATGTCGAGGTGACGGAAAGCGCAATGGCGGGAGCGAGTTACCAGAATTACGGCCAGAGCCGCTTCGCGCAGGATTTCGCGCGCGGCAGCGACTATACGAGCCCCGGCTGGCGGCGCGCGCAGGCCAATTCCGAGATGCGCACCAAGCCGCCCGCCTATGAGACCCATGCCGAACTGGTCGCGACCAGCGACCCTTCCGCTGCGAGCTATGGACATGGCGAGCGCGTGTTTCACCAGAAATTCGGCTATGGCCATGTGGCGGAAATCGACGGCAACAAGCTCACCGTCGACTTCGACAAGGCGGGCCGCAAGAAGGTGATCGACAGTTTTCTGGAACGGGCGTGAGAAGAACCGCATGACTGCTCTCTGGAAACTCTCCTTCATCGTGCCCTATGAGGCTGCCGAAAATTTCTCCGACGCACTGGAAGCGGCAATCTGGCCCGATGTGCTTGCCGTCTCGATGACGGAAGCCGAGCCCGGCTCGTCGCCGCTGGTGAAAACGGCTTCCGAATGGAACGAGGTCGAGGCACATGGGGTGTGGCGCGTCGAGGCGCTTTATGCCGAGGAGCCGGAGGAAGATGCGCTGCACGAGATCGTGGCGCGCGCGGAGAAGGAAAGCGGGGCAAAGGCCGAGGGCTTCCGCATCGAGCCGATGCCGGACGAGGACTGGGTGACACGCTCGCTGGAGGGGCTTGAGCCCGTGCGGGCCGGGCGCTTCTTCGTTTATGGCAGCCACGACGCGGACAAGGTGCCGGCAGGCGCGATCCCCCTTCTCGTCGATGCAGGACAGGCCTTCGGCACCGGCCACCACGAAACGACGGCGGGCTGCCTCGAATATATTTCCGAACTGGTGGGCACGGGTGTGCCCCTGAACGTGCTCGATATCGGCACGGGTACGGGCGTTCTCGCCATCGCGGTCGCGAAGCTCACCCGGGTGAACGTGCTCGCCTCCGATATCGACCCCGTCGCCGTGACCGTGACCAGGGCCAATGCGAAGGCGAACGGCGTCGGCCCCTTCGTCACCGCGCTCCCCGCCAAGGGTTTCGGCAATCCGGGCCTGCGCACCCGCGCGCCCTATGACCTTATCCTCGCCAATATTCTGGCGCGGCCGCTCGTCTCGCTCGCGCCCGCCTTCCGCGCGCATCTGCGCCCCGGCGGCACGCTGATCCTGTCGGGCACGCTACGCACACAGGAACCGATGGTGACAAGCGCCATGCGCATGCAGGGCTTCAAACTGGTGTCGCGCAAGCCGAAGGGCGACTGGGTGACGCTGAGGATGGAAGGCTGAAGCGCCCCGCTGAAGCGCCCCATTGCCGCCTCCCGCGCGGACGCCTACATTCAGGCCATGTTCCAGACCTATGAAGACAGCGCCAACCCGGCGCTCGGAAAAGCCCGTGCCGCCAAGCTCCGCGAGGAACTTGGCCGCCGGAACCTCGATGGCTTTCTCATCCCCCGCGCGGACGAGCATCAGGGCGAATATGTGCCGCCCCATGCCGAACGCCTGCGCTGGCTGACGGGCTTCAACGGCTCGGCCGGCATGGCGGTGGTGCTGAAGGACAAGGCGGCGATCTTCGTCGACGGGCGCTACACGCTGCAGGTGCGCGCTCAGGTGGACCTCGATACCTTCGAGGCGAAGCACCTGATGGACGAGCCGCCCACGCGCTGGATCGAGGAGAACCTGCCGAAGGGCGCGAAACTCGCCTATGACCCCTGGCTGCACACGATCGACGCCGTGGCGCGGCTGCGCAAGGCAGCGGAAGCGGCGGGCGGCACGCTGGTGCCGGTGGACACCAACCCGCTCGACGCCGTGTGGGACGACCAGCCGGAACCGCCAGTGGCGAAAGTCCGCCCCCACCCCATCGAATATGCGGGCGAACCGGCGGCGGAGAAGATCCGGCGCATCGCCAGCGACCTCATGTCCGGCGATGCGGATACCGCCGTGTTGACCATGCCGGATTCGATTGCATGGCTTTTCAATATTCGCGGGAGCGACGTGCCGCACACACCGCTGCCCTTGTCCTTTGCGCTGCTGCATGAGGACGGCCACGCCGAACTCTTCATCGACGAGCGCAAGCTTGACGGCGAAGTGCGCGCGCATCTCGGCAATGTGGTGACGCTTCGCCCGCGCGACGAACTGGGCCCGGCGCTCGATACGCTCGGACAGGCAGGAAAGACCGTGCTGGTCGACCCCGCGACCTGCGCCTCATGGATCGATGCGCGGCTGAAGGCAGCGGGCGCGGAAGTGAAACGCGGGCAAGACCCCTGCGAACTGCCAAAGGCCATCAAGAACGAAGCGGAAGTGGCAGGCACCCGCGCGGCGCATCTGCGCGACGGACGGGCGCTGACGAAGTTCCTCAAATGGATCGCCACCGAAGCGCCGAAAGGTGGCATCACGGAAATCGACGCGGCGAAACGCCTCGAAGCTTTCCGCGCGGAAACGGGCGAACTGAAGGATGTGAGCTTCGATACAATCTCGGGCGCGGGCGCGAACGGCGCCATCGTGCATTACCGCGTGACGACGGCGACGAACATGCCGCTGAAACCGGGTGAGCTCTTTCTGGTCGACTCCGGTGCGCAATATATGGACGGCACGACCGATGTGACGCGCACCATCGCCATCGGCACGCCGGGCGCGGAGGAGCGCGACCGCTTCACCCGCGTTCTGAAAGGCCATATCGGCATTGCGACCGCGCGCTTTCCCGAAGGCACCTCGGGTGCGCAGCTCGACGCCTTTGCGCGCATGGCACTGTGGAAGTCCGGCCTCGACTACGACCACGGCACGGGACACGGCGTCGGCTCCTATCTTTCGGTGCATGAAGGGCCGCAGCGCATTTCCAAGATGGGGCATGTGCCGCTGAAGGCCGGCATGATCGTTTCCAACGAACCCGGCTACTACAAACCCGGCGGCTATGGCATCCGTATCGAAAACCTTGTCGTGGTGACGCCGCCTGCGCCTGTCGAAGGCGGCGAACGCATGATGATGGGCTTCGAGACGCTGACGCTTGCGCCCATCGATCTTGCGCTGGTGGAAAAATCTCTGCTCACGGAAGAAGAAGCGGACTGGCTCAACGCCTATCACGCGCGCGTACGCGAGGCGCTGTCGCCGGAACTGGATGCGGAAACAAAGGCATGGCTGGAAGAGGCGACGCGGGCGATCTGAGGCTTGCCGTCACCACTTGCGCAAACGCCGCCTGAGGGTGAGCGGCAGCTTCTCGTAGAGTGTCTTGGCAGCCGGTCGGACGATAGACATCCATGCGAGCGCGGCATAGCCGCTCCATGTGAGCACTACGCCATAGTCGCGCACGGACACACTCGCATTGCTCCAGGACAACTTGTAATCGGCTACTGGCGGCAGGGGGTCATATTCAGTGAGCCCCCGATCGATACAATCGCGAATGGTGAATTCGGTCGCGACATGGCCCGGCCCCTGCTTCGCGAAGGCCGGCGAGAACGTTCCCATATAGGCGTAGTGTTTTCCACCGCGCCGGAAGCCGATCTCGACGGCCGCACTTTCACCACCGACGGTGAGATGCGAAACGGTAATGCCGGACGCTGCCGTGTCATCGCGCGCCAGCGCCACAAGGCAGTCTTCCGTTCGGCGGTCGATCAGCGCACGTCCATAAAGCCCGCGCGAGGCCAGCCACTCGCGCTTGAAGGCGAAACCGCGCGCGACAAGTTCCGCCGCCCGCTCACCGGGTGCCAGCACTTCAAAATGAATATCTCCCAGCGCCGCGAGCTTCTTCATGCGCTTCTCGTTGCGCTTTGCCTCCGGCCAGCGCGCCGCCACAAAGGTCGCGGCATCGGCGAAAGATGCGGCATCGAATGCAGGCGCCTCGAGCACGGGGCCGATCTCGCGGGCCCGGCGCGCAGCCCAGCCCGCAATGGCACCATCGGCGCGCACACCGCGCAGGCAGAGAAAGTCGACATCGCTCCAGTTTCCGATTTCCGCGAAAGCCCTTTCGATCCAGGCATCGCGAGCGCCGCCTTCGGCGGCAACCACATCGCCATATTGCCCGACCGGATCGCCCGCCCAGCCGGCAATGCGGCCAAAGGGCGTCTTCTCCACGGCGAGCGGCCAGACGAGAACAAGCTCGCCCTTTTCCCGCACGGCGACAACGCGAAGCTCGTTGCGCTCATTCGTGAAATACCGCGCCCAATGCAAAAGGAGATCGCAGGACTGGAAGGCTGTGGCAGCATGCGGTCTACGCAATTCGAGCGCGCGCCACTCAGGCACCAGCTCGTCGATTGAATCGCCGGAAAAGGACGACACGGTGAGACCCACCGGCGCGAGCGACTGCCCGCGCACAACCGCAGCCCCGGCCGCATAGACAAGCTGGTCGAGGACAAGCATGTCCTGAAGGAACAGAAAGGCGTCCATCGTCTCCACCCGGCGGACCATTGGTGGTCCGTTCTCCACGAAACGCCAGTTTCACTGGGCGATGGTTAATATCATCTAAGCGGAAAAGGCCTCAATTTGCGGCCATTTCCATCCATTTGTCCTCGTCGATCACTTCGATGCCGAGTTCGCGGGCCTTCGCGATCTTGGAGCCCGCCCCCGGCCCCGCCACGACGAGATCGGTCTTGCCGGAGACGGACCCCGCCACCTTCGCCCCCATCTGCTCGGCGCGGGCCTTGGCCTCGGAGCGCGTCATGCGCTCAAGCGACCCCGTGAAGACAACGGTCTTGCCGGCGACGGGCGAATCCGTTTCCTGCGCTTCAAGCGGTATGGCCTTCACGCCCGCTTTTTTCAGACCGTCCAGGACTTCGAGATTGTGTTTCTCGGCGAAGAAATCGGTGAGAGCTTCGGCCAGCACCTCCCCCACCCCGTCAATGGAGAGGAGGTCAGCGCGCGCCGCACTTTCGGGATCGGCGGCGGCGCGCATCTGCGTTTCGAAATTTTCCAGTGTGCCGTAGCTTCGCGCGAGGAGGCGCGCATTCGTCTCGCCGACATGGCGGATGCCGAGTGCAAAGATGAAACGGTCAAGCTCCACCTCGCGGCGCTGATTGATCGCCTCGAAAAGCTTCTTCGCCGAGGTCGCGCCCCAGCCCTCGCGATCCTTCAGCTTCTTGAGCGAAGTCTTGTCGCGTTCTTCCAGCGTGAAGATGTCGTCCGGCTTCACGATGAGCTTGTCTTCGTAGAAGGCGGAAATCTGCTTCTCGCCAAGCCCTTCAATATCGAAGGCATTGCGCGAGACGAAATGACGGAGCCGCTCCACCGCCTGCGCCGGGCAAACGAGACCGCCGGTGCAGCGCATGACCGCATCGGGCTTGCCGGTTTTCGGATTGATCTCGCGCACCGCATGGCTGCCGCATTCGGGGCACTTGTCCGGGAACTTGAACGGCTTTTCACCGCGTGGACGATCTTCCACCACACGCACGATCTGCGGAATGACATCGCCCGCGCGCTGCACAACCACCGTGTCGCCGGGGCGCACGCCAAGCCGCTCGATCTCATCGGCATTGTGAAGCGTTGCATTGGAAACGACGACACCGCCGACCGTGACGGGCTTGAGCCGGGCGACCGGCGTCATCGCGCCCGTGCGGCCAACCTGGATCTCGATCTTTTCCAGCACCGTCGTCGCCTGCTCGGCGGGAAACTTGTGTGCGATGGCCCAGCGTGGCGAGCGCGAGACGAAGCCGAGACGGCTCTGCCAGTCGAGCCGGTCCACCTTGTAGACGACACCGTCAATGTCATAGTCGAGTGTCGCGCGGCGCTCTTCGATGTCGTGATAGAAAGCAAGCAGCTCTTCCACGCTCGTGGAACGCTGGAAGAGCGGATTGATCGTGAAACCCCAACCCGCAAAGACCTCCATCATGCCGCTCTGCGTATCGGACGGCATCTCCGGCATCTCGCCCCACGCATAGGCGAAGAAGCGTAACGGCCGCGAGGCCGTCACCTTCGGATCGAGCTGGCGAAGCGAGCCGGCAGCGGCATTGCGCGGATTGGCGAAGACCGGCTTTCCCGCTTCGCGCTGGCGCTCGTTCAATTTCTCAAAATCGGTGTGCGCCATGTAGACCTCGCCGCGCACCTCCACGATGTCGGGAATGTCATCGCCCTTCAGTGTCTGCGGAATATCGGCGATGGTACGAATATTTTCCGTGATGTTTTCGCCCTCGCGCCCGTCGCCGCGCGTCGCGCCCAGAACGAATTTGCCCTTTTCGTAGCGAAGCGAGGCCGACAGCCCGTCGATCTTCGGCTCGGCGGTAACGGCGAGTTCGTCCTCCGGCTTGAGGTTCAGGAACTTGACGATGCGGTTCCAGAAATCGGTCACATCCTCATCGTCGAAGGCATTGCCGAGCGAAAGCATCGGCACGCTATGCACGACCTTGCCGAAACCGGCCGCCGGTTCCGCCCCGACGCGCTGACTCGGGCTGTCTTCGCGCACAAGTTCAGGATAGCGCGCCTCGATGGCGTCGTTGCGCTTGCGCAACGCATCGTAATCCGCATCGGAAATACGCGGCGCATCCTTCTGGTAATAGAGCTTGTCGTGCTTCGCGATCTCTTCGGCCAGACGTTCCAGCTCTTCCGCCGCCTCGTCCATCGTCAGCTGGTCGACAGGCTTGCGCGCCAGCGCCTCGCCGCCCTCACGCGCCTCGCCCCGCTTCACTCTCTTTGCCGCGCCACCCTTACTCAACTCTGTCCTCCGATCAGGCGGTCCGCCGCGGCGCGCGCTTCGTCCGTCACGGTCGCGCCGGCCAGCATCCGCGCGATTTCCTCACGCCGGGCAGCAGCGTCGAGCGTCTCGACCCGCGTCGCCAGCGGCGCATCCTTCTTCGCCTTCGTTTCGCCGGATGCGCTTTTCGATATCCGGAAATGATGTTGCGCACGCGCGGCCACCTGCGGCGAATGCGTCACCACAAGAACCTGCACCTCGCCCGCAAGTTCCGCGAGCCGAAGCCCGACAGCCTCGGCCACCGCGCCGCCGACGCCTGCATCCACTTCGTCGAAGATGAGCGTGGGCGCGCTGCCCCGCGAAGCGAGCGCAACCTTCAGCGCCAGCACGAAGCGCGACAGCTCGCCACCCGACGCGATCTTGATGAGAGGGCCATGCGGCGCGCCGGGATTGGTCGACACGAGGAAGGACACACGGTCGATCCCCTCCGGTCCGCCAAGCTGGTCTTCGGGGAGCACGTCCACCTGCGTCTTGAAGCTCGCCTTGTCGAGCTTCAGCGGCACCAGTTCCTTCATCACCTGCTTGTCGAGCTTCGCGGCCGCCTTGATGCGCGCATCCGAAAGCGCCTTCGCCGCTGTCAGATAGGCTGCCCCTGCTTCATCCGCCGCCTTGCGCAAGCTGCCAAGCTTCGCTTCGCCACCTTCGATTTCCTGAAGCTGGCCCCGCAGCTTCTCGGCAAGCGCGGCAAGACTATCAACCTGCACATTATGTTTGCGTGCGGCGGCACGCAGCGCGAAGAGCCGCGTCTCCACATGCTCCAGCCGGGCCGGGTCGAACTCCATTGCCCTGAGCGCCAGCGCAACCTGGTCGCGCGCTTCCGCCGCTTCGACAAGCGTGCGATCCAGCGCGGCGATTGCAGCATCGAGACGCCCACCCGCCTGCTCGGCAACGCGCGAAAGACGCCGCAGCGCAATGTTGAGCCGCGCGTCGAGCCCGCCATCCCCGGACAGCGCCTGCTCGGCCTCGGAAAGGTCGCCCGCAATCTTCTCCGAATGCATCATCAGCGCACGTTCTTCGGCGAGCGCAGTTTCCTCGCCGGGCTCGGGCGCAAGCTCGTCAAGCTCGCCGACAACATGGGTAAGATAATCCTGCTCGGCCTTCGCCTTCGCGAGCGCAGCCTCATGTTCGGCCAGCGCCTCGCGCGCGGCAGCCGCCGCCGCATGAAGCTTTCTCACCTGCTGGACCTTTGGCTCAAGCCCGCCAAAAGCATCGAGAATGGCGCGATGGCCGGACGCATCGAGCAGCCCGCGTTCATCGTGCTGACCGTGAATTTCGACCAGCATGTCGCCAAGCTGACGCAGCAGCCCGACGCTCACCGCCTGATCGTTGACGAAGGCGCGCGAGCGCCCGTCTTTCGTCTGTACACGGCGCAGAATGAGGTCGCCTTCCGCCTCGATGCCGTTCTCGTCGAGAAGAGCACGCGCTGGATGGCTGTCCGTCAGGTCGAAGACGGCGGTGACGCTGCCCTGCTCGGCCCCTTGACGCACAAGACCGGCATCGGCACGCGCGCCGATCGCAAGCCCCAGCGAGTCGAGAAGGATTGATTTGCCTGCGCCGGTTTCACCCGTCAGCGTGCAAAGGCCCTCGTCAAGCGAAAGCTCAAGCCGGTCTATGAGGACGATGTCGCGGATAGACAGCGCGGCGAGCATGAAACACGCCTTCTTTGAATGCCCGACAGATCAGAAAACGGCGTTCCAGGTACGGCTGATCCAGGAATCCTTGTTTTCCTGTGGCTCCAGCCCCTGGTCCGCCAGCAACGCATAGCTGTCTTCATACCAGACGCTGCCAGGGAAATTGTAACCGAGAATGGCCGCCGCCGTCTGCGCCTCGGTCTTGATACCGAGCGAAAGATAGGCCTCCGTCAGACGCTCCAGCGCCTCGGGCGTGTGCGTCGTCGTCTGATATTTCTCGATCACGACGCGGAAACGGTTGATCGCGGCAATATAGTCGTGCCGGTTCAGATAGTAGCGGCCAATCTCCATCTCCTTGCCCGCCAGATGGTCGAGCGTGAGATCGATCTTGAGCTGCGCATCGCGCGCATATTCGCTGTTGGGAAAACGCCGCGTCAGCTCATAAAAGGAGTTGAGCGCATTTTCCGTCATCTTCTGATCGCGGCCGACATCGGAAATCTGTTCGTAGTAGCTGAGCCCGATCAGATAATAGGCGTAGGGCACATCCTTGTTGCTCGGATGGAGCGAGATGAAACGCTGCGCGCTGAGAATCGTCTCGTCATACTGATTGACCTTGTAGTGCGCATAGGCCCCCATGAGCATCGCCCGGCGCGCCCATTCCGAATAGGGATGCTGGCGCTCGACCTCGTCGAACTCCTTGGTCGCGGGGATATATTCCCGCGCCGCCATATGGTCCATCGCCTTGTTGTAGATCTGTTCGACGGGCCGCTCTTCATAGGGAAGCTCGTCGCCCCCCGACGAACAACCCGCAAGCCCGGCAATGGCGAGGGCAAAAAAGCCCGCCAGAACGGCGCGGAAAGAAACGGCGGGATGACGGTGGATGGGCAGCCTGGCCTCACTCATTCGGGCAAAGTCCATTTCGTTCGTTCGATTGCCGGACGCCCCGGCATTCCGGTGCGTGAATTATGGCCGACTCAGCCCTCAAGCAGGCCGAAGCGGAGCCTTTTTCTATCCCAATAAGGGCGGCTAGACCATAGCGGCGGCATGACGGCCCGCGCCACCCGTAAAGCACTAAAAAAGGGCACATCCCGAAGATGCGCCCTTCAATAAATCATGAGACCGGACCTCAGTCCGCCGGGATCGCCAGATCCCGCTGCATCGGCGCCGAAGGCCGGGCTTCCGCGAAATCCACCACTTCATAAGCCGAAGGATCGGCCATGAGCGCCCGGAGCACCCGATTGTTCATGGCATGCCCCGCGCGGGAGCCTTCATAGCGGCCGATCAGCGCCATGCCGGACAGCGCGAGATCACCTACGGCATCCAGCACCTTGTGGCGCACGAATTCATCTTCGTAGCGCAGGCCATCCTCGTTCATCACATGGTCGTTATCCACGACCACGGCATTGTCGAGCGAACCGCCCTTGGCGAGGCCCGCGGCCCACATCGCCTCGATATCCCTGCGCAGGCAGAAGGTGCGGGCGCGAAGAATGTCCTCGGCGAAGAAGGGGTCGTGCAGATCCGCCTCGATCGACTGGCGACCGATCACCGGATTGTCGAAATCGATCTCGAAGGCAAGGCGGAAGCCCTCGCCCGGCAGGAGCGCGGCGCGCTTCGCGCCATCCTCGACTACAACGGGCTTGACGATACGGATCGCCTTGCGCGGCGCATCGAGCTTTTCGATGCCCACCGCTTCGATCCTGTCGATGAAAATTTCGCTGCTGCCGTCGAGCACCGGCACTTCCGAGCCGTCGATCTCGACGAGAACATTGTCGATGCCGAGCGTCGAAAGCGCAGACATCAGATGTTCCACCGTGCTGACCGTCGCACCGGCAGCATTGCCGATCTCGGTCGAGAGCATGGTGTTCACGACATTGTCGTAGGTCGCGCGAATATCCGAGACCTCGCGGCCCTGGCTCACGAGATCCGTCCGCCGGAAGACGACCCCCCGGTCGGCCTCCGCCGGGTGAAGGACCATATGGACCGGCGAACCGCTATGCAGGCCCACACCGTCGATCACGACGGGACGAACCAGTGTCATCTGCGGAAACGCAATCGCCCGGACACGCCTTTCGCGCCGGACATTTTCCAGCATGATCGTTTCGAACTCTGATTTCGGCACTTGAAACACTTTCGATACCCCGTCGCAGTCCGCCCCCTCTGGTCTGCTGAGGTTGTTTCTAGCAGCGCCGGGAATCACCCTCAAATAACAGTTTTTTACCGAATGTTACGGTTAGGAGTGGGCTTAAGCCCTTGAATCAAAAGAAAAACCCGGCCGTCGGAAACAGGCTCCGAAACGGCCGGGTTTACCTTGTCATGTCAGCCCCGAAGGGCCCCGCCAGCGGCGGAGCGCCGGCAGCGGCGGAGCGCCGGCAGGGTTTTCTCAGTTCGCCTGACGGCGCAGGAAGGTCGGAATCTCGAGCTGCTCTTCTTCATGGGAAGGCTGCACAAGGCGGCTCTCCGTGGAAGGCGAGAGGCTCTCCTGCGGCTGCGGACGCGCGACCGGTTCCGGGCGGGCCTGACGCTGGGCGGCCACCGGCTCGCGGCGCGGGGCAGCCGCCTCTTCTTCCGTTTCCTTGCGACGGCCGCCGGTCAGGCGCTCAAAGAAGGTCGGGCCCTTCTTCGGGGCGCGGGACGGCGAGACCGGCTGGCTCTTCTGGCCGAGGAAGGAGGGCAGATCGCCCTTCTGCACCCGGTCGAGATCACCGGGAATATAGGGACGCGCGGGGGTCTTGGGCTCGGCGCGAACCGCGCTGGCCGCAACGACGGGCGCTTCCGGCTCCGGACGCGCCGGCTGGCGGGCTTCCGGCTTGTGGATGATGACCTCGGCCTCATAGTCCTTCGGATCAAACTGGCCGGAGGAGCGCGGCGCGGAAGCCGCCCGTTCTTCCTCGATGCCGAGTTCGGCCTGCTGCGTCGTCTCGGCGGCAGGAGCCATGTGGTCTTCGATCCGCTCGACCTGCGCCTGCACCGGATTGGCGGTACGGGCAACCTGCTGGGCGGGGAAGGTCGCCGCCGTGCTGCGCGGCTGAACGCGCTGATCGGCCACGGCATGCGCGGGCGTCTGGGTTTCCGGCCGGTTGAGCTGGCCTTCCTCGACCTCGATGCCGGTCGCTACGACCGAAACGCGCATGCGCCCGTCAAGCGAGGTGTCGAAGGTGGAGCCGACGATGATGTTCGCATCCGGGTCGACTTCCGAACGGATACGGTTCGCCGCCTCGTCCACTTCATAGAGGGTGAGGTCCATGCCGCCCGTGATGTTGATGAGAACGCCCTTCGCGCCCTTCATCGACACCTCGTCGAGGAGCGGGTTCGAGATCGCGGCTTCGGCCGCCTCGATCGCCCGGTTCTCGCCGGAGGCTTCGCCCGTGCCCATCATGGCCTTGCCCATTTCGTTCATCACGGTACGAACGTCCGCGAAGTCGAGATTGATAAGGCCGGGCTTCATCATCAGGTCGGTGATGCCTGCCACACCCGAATGCAGAACCTGGTCCGCCATGCCGAAGGCATCGGCAAAGGTCGTGTTTTCGTTCGCGACCCGGAAAAGGTTCTGGTTCGGAATGATGATGAGCGTATCGACATATTGTTGCAGGTCGCGGATGCCCTCTTCCGCGAGGCGCATGCGGCGCGAGCCTTCGAACTGGAAAGGCTTGGTGACGACGCCGACGGTGAGCACACCCTGCTCGCGGGCCGCGCGGGCGATGACCGGGCCAGCGCCCGTGCCCGTGCCGCCGCCCATGCCGGCAGTGATGAAGATCATGTGAGCGCCCTGAATGTGCTCGACAATCTCATGCAGCGCTTCTTCGGCCGCTGCACAGCCGATTTCCGGCCGGGAGCCCGCACCGAGACCTTCCGTGATCGACGCACCGAGCTGAATGCGCCGTTCGGCGGAGGAAAGGGCCAGCGCCTGCGCATCCGTGTTCGCGACGACGAATTCGACCCCTTCAAGGCCGGCTTCGATCATGTTGTTGACGGCGTTGCCACCGGCGCCACCGACGCCGAAGACAGTGATCCGGGGCTTGAGTTCGCTTGTATGCGGAACCGAAAGTTTGATGCTCATTGTGAGGCCTCCTGGGAGCAGAGTTTAAAAACCGGGGTCGGGATCGCCGCGCATCGTCGAGGCGGCGGCTCTATGCCCGATCTTCCGGGCGGCGCCGCCAGCCGTCCCAGGGCACGTTCAACGAAGGTCGTTCCCGGTTTTGCGCGTTTCATCAGAAATTCTCCTTCAGCCAGCGGCCGAACCGGCGGATATGCCCGTGCGGCAGGCCATGCTCGGCGTCGTCGTCGGCGCCGGCAGCTTCGAGGGGAGAGATTTGCGAATAGGAGAGAAGGCCCGCACAGGTCGAGAAGGCGGGGCCTCCGGTCGACTCGGCAAGACCCGTGAGCCGAACCGGCTGACCGACGCGGACCTGCTTGTCGAGCATGCGGGCCGCAAGTTCCCGCGCGCCGTTCAGCTGCGCCGCGCCGCCTGTCAGCACGACGCGCCGGCCGGCGAGACGGCCATAGCCGCTCGCCTCCATCCTGTCGCGCACAAGTTCGAAAGTCTCTTCCAGCCGTGGCTGAATGATGCCAGTCAGCATCGACCTCGGAATGTGGTTGGCCGAATCGGCATCGCTTTCACCCACTTGCGGCACGTCGATCATCTCTCTTTCGTCCGAAGGACTCGCCAACGCGCTCCCGTACAGGGTCTTCATCCGCTCGGCATGTGCGAGCGGTGTGGAGAGTCCACGCGCGATATCATTAGTAATGTGATTCCCGCCAATTGACACGGAATCGCAGTAAACCATCGCGCCTTCGAAGAAGATCGAGAGCGAGGTCGTACCCCCGCCCATGTCGATCATGGCCACGCCGAGATCCATTTCATCCTCGACGAGGCAGGCAAGGCCGCTCGCATAAGGCGAGACGGCGACACCCGCGACAGCGAGGTGGCAGCGTTCGATGCAGAGTTCGAGGTTCCGCAGCGGTCCGCGCAGCACACTGACCATATGAACCTCGACGCCGAGCTTCTCGCCGAACATGCCGCGCGGATCGCGCACGCCCCGGCTGCCGTCCACGGAATAACTGGTCGGGATCGCATGCATGACATCGCGCCCGTCCGGCTGGAAATTCGCCTGCGCGTGGTGGATGAGCCGCGAAAGGTCGCTGTCGCTCACCTCGCCCCCCGAGATAGAGGCGCGCACACCGACTGTCTGGCTCTTCGGGTCCGCACCGGAGAAGCCAACCACGACCTCGCGGATCGTGATCCCCGCCATCCGTTCCGCCGCATCGACCGCAACCCGGATTGCCTCTTCCGCCGCATCCATATCGACGATGGCGCCCGCCCGGATACCACGCGAGACCTGATGCCCGATACCGATGACCCGCACCGGCGCATGCCCGTTCGAGGTCCGGCCCGGTTCTATCTTCGCGATGAAACAGGAAATCTTGCTCGACCCCACATCGAGCGCGGCAATCGTCCCCGACCGCCCCGCCGCAACGGGCCGCCCCTGAAAGCTCCTCGAACCCAGAGAAACCATATTCATGTATTGCCTCCACGCGCGGAACTGCCCGTCCGCATCACGCCGTTCTTTATCGCCGCTTCCGTCGCAATCCCCTTGGTCGTCGCCGCGCCTTCCGTCAGTTCCACGGACACGCGGTCCGGCAGACGCAGGTCGACCGAGACGATGTCGCGGGAGAGAACCTTGTATTTCGTGTCATAGGCCGCGAGATCGGAGAGCGCCTTTGCGACGCCCGTCTCAGGCAGCTTCACATCCACGCCGTTTTCGAGACGCAGGTTCCAGCGCCGCTCGCTGACGCGCACGAAGGCGCGCACACGCTGAAGAAGCTGCGGCTCTTCCGCCCGCATCATGTTCAGAAGCGCTGGCGCTTCGCGCGGCGCACCGAAGCCGACGATGAAAGGCAGATGCGCGAAATCCTGCACGCCTTCATCCGTGATCGGCTGGCCTTGCGCGTCGATGATCGAAAGGGCCCCGCCGCGCTGCCACAGCGCAAAGGGCTGGCGCTCGCTCACATCGATGCGGATCGTGTCCGGCAGCAGGCGCGTTACCGTCGCGGAGCGTACCCAGCCGAGACGTTCGATGCGCTGGCGCGCCGCCTCCGTGTCGAAACCGAAAATCGGATCGCCACGCCCGACGCCAACCGCCTCCAGAAGATCGTCTTTACGCGTTTGCACACGGCCCGTCACGGTCACGTTCTGGATCGAGAAGCCGGACAGCGCGAGCACGCGGTTCACCTGCCGCTGGCCGCTATCCACCGCCGCCTGCACATGGCCACCGATCACGAGCCCGTAGACGATGACGCCCGCAACAAGCGCAACCGCGCCATAGGCGAAAGGCTGCGTGCCGAAATTGCCTTCGCGCAGATTCGCAAACCAGGCGGCAACAGGCCCCGCTGGACGCTCCTTGCGGCGGCCGAACGTGCTCATCGAGTTTGCGTTGCGCCGCTTGCCCGGTGCCACCTTGGAACTCTTTTTCTTCGGCGCCGTGCGAACGCCGGTGCGCGACTGCGTGCGGGAAGAAGGCTTTACCTGTCGCATGATGCGTCCTCCACCATCCAGCTCACCAGTTCCGGGTAGGAATAGCCCGCAAGACCCGCAAGCTCTGGCACGAGCGATGTCGGCGTCATGCCGGGCTGCGTGTTCACTTCGAGAAGAATGAGCTCGGGCTTGCCCGGCCGCGTGTCGTCGAAGCGGAAATCAGCGCGGCTAACGCCCCGGCACCCGAGCGCCTTGTGCGCGGCAAGCGTGAGCCGCTGCACCTCGGCATAGACATGCTCGTCGAGCGGCGCGGGAATGACATGGCGCGATCCGCCGGTCTGGTATTTCGCCTCGTAATCGTAGAAAGCGGTATTCGCGATGATTTCGGTCACACCGAAGATTTCCTCACCCATCACGGCGCAGGTGAGTTCGCGGCCCGCGATATAGCGCTCCACCATCACCTCGTCGCCGAGGTTCCACTCATCCGAGGTCAATTCGGCCGGCGGACGATTGTCGCCCTCGCGAACGATGAAGACACCGACGGAGGAACCCTCGCTCACCGGCTTGATCACATAGGGCGGGTTCATGACATGGCCGTGGGCCGCCTGCTCGCGCGCCACAACGACGCTTTCGGCAACCGGCAGGCCCGCCGCGCGGAAGACGGGCTTTGCGCGCTCCTTGTTCATCGCAAGCGCGGAAGCCAGCACGCCCGAATGCGTATAGGGCACACGCAGGATTTCCAGCAGACCCTGCACGCAGCCATCCTCGCCCCAGCGGCCATGCAGCGCGTTGAAAGCGACATCCGGCTTCAGTTTCAGAATCTGATCGGCAACGTCCCGCCCGACATCGATCTCGCTCACGCGGTAACCCGCCTGCTTCAACGCCTCGGCGCAGCCCTTGCCCGAAACGAGGCTTACCTCGCGCTCCGCGCTCCATCCGCCTTTCAGGACGGCGACATGCTTGTCGTTGCTCATGCCTCGCCCTCCCTTATGCCGATGCGCCTGATTTCCCATTCCAGCGTGACGCCGCTTGTCTTCTTCACGCGCGCGCGCACTTCTTCGCCGAGATCTTCGATATCGGCGGCGCTTGCATTGCCCGTATTGATCAGGAAGTTGCAGTGAAGCTCGGAGACCTGCGCGCCGCCGCGCACGAGGCCGCGGCAGCCAGCCGCATCGATGAGCTGCCACGACTTCTTGCCGTCGGGATTCTTGAAGGTGGAACCGCCCGTGCGTGTACGGATCGGCTGCGTTGCTTCGCGCGAGGCCGTGATCTCGTTCATGCGCGTCTGAATTTCCGCCTTGTCGCCCGGCGTCGCCTGGAACAGCGCCTCGACAAAGATCAGCCCTTCCGGCGCGCCGGAGTGACGATAGCTGTAATCCATATCCGCCAGCGTCAGCACATGGCGCTCGCCCTTGCGGTCGATGGCGACGGCGGCGACAAGCACGTCCTTCGTCTCGCGGCCATAGGCACCGGCATTCATGCGCAACGCCCCGCCAATGGAGCCGGGTATGCCGCGATAAAACTCGAGACCGGCCAGCCCCGCTTCCTGCGCCGCACGCGAAACAGCCACATCGAGCGCCGCCGTTCCGGCGCGAACGCAATCCTCTTGCACCTCGATATTCATGAACTCTCGACCGAGCCGGATGACGACACCCGGCACCCCGCCCTCGCGGACGAGAAGGTTCGAACCGACGCCAACTACCGTCACCGGCACGTCGTCCGGCGTACCGCGCAGGAAGACGGCAAGGTCGTCTGCATCGGCCGGGCGGAACAGAACTTCCGCGTTGCCGCCGACACGGAACCAGGTCAGCGGCGCGAGCGGCGCATTGGCGGTGAGCTCACCGCGCACCTCGGGCAGCCGGTCGATCAGCGAGGATGTGGGGGCCTGTGCCACCATCACTTCTTCCTCCCCGGCGTCTTCCCGGCAGGCTTCTTTGCCGCAGACTTCTTTGCGGGTTTCCTTTTGCCGAGCTTTTCGAGATTCGCGGCAAGGTCGTTCGCCCAATAGGTGATGTTGCCCGCCCCGAGACAGATCACGAGATCGCCCGGCTTCGCCACTTCCGCAACAAGACCCGGCAATGCCTCCGCGCTTTCAAGCGGCATCACATCGCGGTGGCCGCGGTCACGGAGCCCCTGCACCAGCGAATCCCGGCTCGCGCCCTCGATGGGCTTTTCACCGGCTTCATAAACATCGGCAACGATCACCGCGTCGGCATCGTTGAAACAGGCGCAGAACTCGTCGAAGAGATTCTGAAGCCGCGTATAGCGATGCGGCTGGACGACGGCGATGGTCCGCCCCGAACTTGCCGAGCGCGCGGCCTGCAGCACGGCGGCAATCTCGACCGGGTGATGCCCGTAATCGTCATAAAGGCTGACGCCGTTCCATTCGCCGACATAAGTAAAACGCCGCTTCACACCGCCGAAGCCTTCAAGCGCGGTGCGGATCTGCTCATCGCCGATGCCCATCTGGAGCGCGACGCCTATCGCGGCCAGGCTGTTCAGCATGTTGTGCATGCCGTGCATAGCGAGACGCACACCCGCCAGTTCTCGGGTCTCGCGCGTCTTCCGGTCGGTGATGACCACATCGAATACATTGAATCCGTCCTCGACGCGTACATTCGTCGCGCGGATATCGGCCTGCGGATTTGTGCCATAGGTCACGATGCGGCGGTCGCGCACGCGCCCGATCAGCGCCTGCACTTCCGGGTGATCGATGCACATGACGGCCGCGCCATAGAAGGGCACGTTTTCAACAAAGGTGAGGAAGGCATCCTTCGCCGCCTCGAACGTCCCGTAATAATCGAGATGTTCGGGGTCAATATTCGTCACGATGGCAAGCGTCGACGGCAACTTGATGAAGGTGCCGTCGGATTCGTCCGCCTCCACCACCATCCATTCGCCTTCGCCGAGACGCGCATTGGTGCCATAGGCATTGATGATGCCGCCATTGATGACGGTCGGATCGACACCTGCCTTGTCGAGGATTGCCGCGACGAGCGAAGTGGTGGTCGTCTTGCCATGCGTACCAGCAATGGTGACGCAGCTCTTCAGCCGCATCAGCTCAGCGAGCATTTCCGCGCGGCGCACCACCGGCAGGAAGCGCGCCCGCGCCTCCATGAGTTCGGGGTTGCCGGGCTGGATTGCGGAAGAAACGACAATAACCTGCGCGTCTTTCAGGTTCTCTGCCTTCTGGCCGATAAAGACCTTGATGCCGAGCGCCTTCAGGCGCTTCACATTGGCGCTGTCGGCAAGATCGCTCCCCTGCACCTTGTAGCCGAGATTATGCATGACTTCGGCAATACCGCTCATGCCGATGCCGCCGATGCCGACGAAATGGATGTTGCCGATGTCGAGAGGTGCGGGACGCATCATGCACCTCCCGTCGCAAATTCGAGATTGGCGCCGTCCTGACCGGCGACCTCCTTATGCTTGCCGTTGCGCAGTGCGCGATATTCGCCGCGCCCCAGCGCTTCCACGAGGTCGGCAAGATCGCGCACGGCGTTGGGCTGGCCCTGCCGTTTGGCGGCGGCAGCTGCCGCTTCAAGGCCGGAGGGCGCGGCAAAAAGCTGCTCGATCCGCTGCGCGAAGGCGTCCTCGGTGAAGTCTTTCTGTTCGATCATCCAGGCAGCCCCTGCATTGGCGAGCTTCTCGGCATTCGCCTTCTGGTCGTTGTCGAGCGAATGCGGCAAGGGCACGAGGATCGAGGGACGGCCGATCACGCCCAGCTCGCTCACCGTCGAGGCCCCGGACCGGCCGACGACGAGATGGCAGGCGGCAATACGTTCTGGCATGTCGTCGAAGAAGGAATTGAGCTCAACGGCGATGCCCGCTTGCGCATAGACCTCGCCGACGCGCTCCACGTCTTCCGGGCGCGCCTGCTGCACGACACGCAAACGCTTGCGCATCTCTTCCGGCAACCGCGCGAGTGCGGCGGGCACGATGTCGCTCATCACGCGCGCACCCTGGCTGCCGCCGAACACGAGAAGACGGATCTCCCCTCCCGCGACCGGCGCATCGTAGGGCGCACCCGCCTGTGCGATCACGGCATCGCGCACCGGATTTCCCGTCAGCACCAGCTTGCCCGTATCGCGCGCTTTCAGGAATTTCGGCTTGTCGAATGTCGAGGCGATCGCTTCCACATGCGGCGCAACAAGGCGGTTCACGCGGCCAAGCACCGCATTCTGTTCATGCACACAAACAGGCACCCCGCGCAGGATGGCGGCGGCGACCGGCGGCAATGTCGGATAGCCGCCAAAGCCGATCAGTGCGGCGGGCTTCACCCGCTGAAGAATGGCGAAGGAGCGTGCGACGCCCGCAAGAATGGCGGGTGCCGCCCTCACGAGGCCGGCAAGGCCCTTGCCGGAAGGTGTCGCCGAGGGAATGGCATAAAAATCCGCCTCGGGGAACAAACGGTCGAAGCGTTGCACACGCTCGTCCGTCATCAATACAATCTTGCGCCCTCGGCGGCGCAGCTCCTGTGCCAGTGCCTGACCGGGGAACAGGTGACCGCCCGTGCCGCCTGCGGCGATAACGATGGGACCGCGCGGATAATGCGTCATGCGGCGGCCCCCCGTCCGTTCTGGCGCGCGACATGAGCGCCCGCGCGGCGGCGCGTCAATGCGAGCAGCATGCCCATTGCAAAGGCGAGCGCAAAAAGAGACGAGCCGCCATAGGAGATGAATGGCAGCGTCATGCCCTTGGCAGGCATGAGGTTCACATTCACCGCCATGTTGATGAGCGCCTGCAATCCGAACAGCGCAACCAGCCCGCAGGAAGCGAACTGCACGAAGAGGTCCGGTTCGTCCATTGCGCGGCGCAGCGTATGAAGAACGATGGCCGCGAAGATGCCGATAATGACGAGCCCGGCAATGAGCCCGTATTCTTCGGCCGCCACGGCGAAGATGAAGTCGGTATGAGCATCGGGCAGAATGCGCTTCACCACGCCCTCGCCCGGCCCCCGCCCGATAAGCCCGCCCGCGTTCACCGCGTCGAGCGCACGATCGATCTGGTAGGTGTCGCCCGATTCCGGGTTGAGGAAACGGTCGATGCGGCTCGCGACATGCGGCATCAGCGTATAGGCGGAGACGGCGCCTACCAGCGCCAATATGGCGAGCGAGCCGATCCAGGCCCATGAAAGTCCGGCCATGAACAGCATCGCGCCGAAGACCATGGTGAGCAGCATGAGCTGGCCGAAGTCGGGCTGAATGGCGAGAACCGAAACCACCATGCCGAAAAGTGCGATACCGAGCGCCATGCCCGGAACGCCCGGCGTGCGCTGCGCTTCCGCGAAGAGCCAGGCGACCAGCACGATGAGAGACGGCTTCACAAATTCAGACGGCTGCAAACCGAAGGGCCCGATCTGGAGCCAGCGATGAGCACCGTTTATTTCCGGCCCGATCAGCGGCGTCAGCGCCATCAGCGTGAAGGCGCCCGCAAAAACGATTGCCGCGGCGCGGCGCACCTGCCGCACATTGAGAAGCGAGACGCCGATCAGGATCGCAATGGACGGCACGAGGAAAATGATCTGCCGGTAGACGAAGTGGAACGGCGGCAGATGAATGCGCGTCGCAACCGCCGGGCTCGCGGCAAGCGCCAGCACACCGCCGAGCAGCATGAGACTGAACAGGCCAAGCAACGTCCACTTGTCGACGGTCCACCACCATTCGGCGATGACGCTGCGGTTGGTGCGCGCGAGACGGATCATGCCGCGGCCCCTCCCATGACCTTGAGACGTTCCTGCACGGCGGCGCGGAAGACGTCGCCCCGCTCCTCGAAACTCGAAAACTGATCGAAGGACGCGCAGGCAGGCGAGAGCAAGACGACTTTCAGCTCAGCCTTGTCCGCCACCGCATCGCGCGAGGCCGCTTCGACGGCGCGATCGAGCGTGCCGCAATGAATGGCTTCCACCTTGTCCTTCAGCGTGTCCGCAAAGCCGCGCGCCGCATCGCCGATGAGATAGGCGCGCCTGATTTTATTGAACCAGGGTTCAAGCGAAGCAATGCCGCCTTCCTTGGACTTGCCCCCGACGATCCAATAGATGTTGTCGTAGGTCGCAAGCGCCTTCGATGCCGCATCGGCATTCGTCGCCTTGCTGTCGTTCACGAAGCGCACGCCGTCTGCTTCGCCCACGATCTCCATGCGATGCGCAAGACCCGGGAAGCTTTCGAAAGCGGCAAGAATGCGCTCACGCGGATAGCCAAGCGCGCGGCCCACGGCATAGGCCGCTGCCGCGTTCTGCCAGTTATGGGCGCCCACCAGCGTCTTGATTGTCCGGAGATCGCCCGCTTTCGCGGTCTGCGTGCCCGTATTGTCGCAAATCATGCCATCCAGCACATAGACACCGCGCGACAGCGCCTTGCCAACCGAGATCGGAACGACTGTTTCCGCGCGGCGCGCGGTTTCGCGCGTGCAGATTTCGGACGTCATCGCATCGTCGACACCGATCACGCCCGTATCACCCGCCGCCTGGCGCGCAAAGATACGTGCCTTCACATCCGCGTAATGTTCGACCGTGCCATGCCGGTCAATATGATCCGGCGTGATATTGAGGAGTACGGCGACATCCGGTGCGAGGCCCGGCGCGAGATCGATCTGATAGGAGGAAACCTCCACCACATAGACCATGCCCTTTTCCGGCGCATCGAGATCGAGCACCGCACGGCCGATATTGCCGCCAACCTGCACATCGCCACCGCAGCGCCGGACCATATGCCCGATCAGCGCCGTCGTGGTCGATTTGCCGTTCGTTCCCGTGATCGCGACGACGCGCGCTTCGGCACCGCTGGCATTCACTGCGCGCTGGAAAAGCTCGACATCGCCGATAACTTCCACATTTGCCGCTCGCGCCTTCTTTACAGCATCATGCGGTTGCGGGTGCGTCAGCGGAATACCGGGGCTCATGACGAGCGCGGATAAGCTCTTCCAGTCCCAGCCTCTCGGGTCGGAGAGCCGCAGCCCTTCCTGATTTGCTTCCTCGCGCTTCGCTTCGGAGTCGTCCCAGGCAAACACGTTCGCGCCGCCGGCTTCGAGCGCGCGCACGGTCGCGAGGCCGGACTTGCCAAGGCCCAGCACCCCCACGTTACGCTTGTCGAAACCTGTCGCCGCGATCATTCCTTACCTCAGCTTCAGCGTTGCAAGGCCCGCCATGGCGAGCACGACCGAGATGATCCAGAAGCGCACGACGACGGTTGGCTCCGCCCAGCCCTTCTGTTCGAAATGGTGATGAAGCGGCGCCATCCGGAAAACGCGCTTGCCCGTGAGCTTGAACGATGCGACCTGCACGATGACCGACACGGCTTCGAGCACGAAAAGCCCGCCGATGATCGCAAGCACGAGTTCATGTTTCGCCGCCACCGAAATCGCGCCGAGCGCGGCGCCAAGCGCGAGCGAACCCGTATCGCCCATGAAGACCATGGCCGGCGGCGCGTTGTACCAGAGGAAGCCGAGCCCGGCCCCGATCAGCGCCCCGCAGAACACGGCAAGCTCGCCTGTCCCCGGCACAAAATGGATTTGCAGATAATCCGCGAAGACCGAGTTGCCGACGAGATAGACGATCAGACCGAGCGAGGCAGCCGCGATCATCACCGGCACAATGGCCAGTCCGTCGAGCCCGTCGGTGAGGTTCACCGCATTGGACGATCCAACGATCACAAGCGCGCCGAACAGGAAGAAGAACCCGCCAAGCTGGATCAGCAGCGTCTTGAAGAAAGGAACGGTAAGCGCCGTCTGCAAGGGTTCGCTCGAAACCAGCACCAGCGCCCACATGGCCGCAAGCGCGATGGCGAATTCGAACAGCAGTTTCACGCGCCCCGGAACGCCTTGCGGCGAGATCTTCGACACTTTCAGATAATCGTCGGCAAAGCCGACAGCGCCAAAGCCGAGCGTCACGAAAAGGACGATCCAGACATAGGGATTGCCGAGATCGGACCAGAGCAGCACCGAAGGCACAAGCCCGACAAGAATGAGGAAGCCGCCCATGGTCGGCGTCCCCTGCTTCTGGATCACATGCGTCTGCGGCCCGTCCTCGCGGATCGGCTGGCCGCGCCGCTGCCGCGCGCGCAGAAGTGCGATCATCCGCGGGCCGAACAGAAAACTGATAAGCAGCGCCGTCACCGTCGCGCCGCCTGTACGGAAGGTGATGTAGCGGAACACATTGAGTGCCGCTATCTCGTCCGCCATGCCGCCGAGCCAGTCGTAAAGCATCAGTTGCCCCCCCTGTTGCGGCGAATGCTTTCGCCCTCGTCGTCACCGAGCCCCCTCAGCAATTCAACGACCGGCCCCATGTGGGAACCGAGAGATCCCTTCACCATCACGACGTCGCCCGGCTCCACAACACTGCACAGCGCGTCGCCAAGTTCATCCGCCGTTTCCGCATAAGCGCCTTGCACACTCTGCGGAAGCGCCTTGAAAAGTTCGCGCATATGCGGCCCGCTCGCGAAAACGAGATCGATATCCGCCGCCTTGATCGGCTCTGCAAGTTCGCGATGCATTGCAATGGAGTCGTCGCCAAGCTCCAGCATGTCGCCAATGACGGCGATACGCCGGGCCTTGCCCTCCGGCTTTGCATGGCCGAGCGCTTCCAGCGCCGCGCGCATCGAGGCCGGATTCGCATTGTAGCTCTCGTCGATCAGCGTGAAGGCCCCGAGCGGCGTTTCCACGCGGTGCCGTTCTCCGCGGCCTTTCGGCGCCTTGAGGCGCGCCATCGCAAGCGCCGCCATGGCAAGATCCGCATCGAGCGCATGAACGAGCGCCAGCATGGCAAGCGAGTTCATCACGATGTGATGCCCCGGCACCGAGAGCTTGTAGGTCACGGGCTGGCCGCAGATGGTGGCGGAAACGCAGGAGCAGTCTTCCTTCAGCGCCGCCTTTTCCAGATGTGCATCGGCCTGCGGATGTTCGCCGAAAGAGATGATGCGGCCCGCGCCGCTCGCTTCTGCCTTGTGACGCAGCCGCTCGTAATGCGGGTTATCGCGATTGAGGATCGCGACGCCACCCTTCTGCAATCCGTCGAAGATTTCACCCTTCGCATCGGCAATCTGCTCGACGCTGTCGAAGAATGCCATGTGCACCGCTTCGACCGTCGTCACAAGCGCGGCGAAAGGTTCGACCAGCTTCGAGAGCGGCGTGATCTCGCCGGGATGGTTCATGCCCACTTCGAAAATGCCGAAGCGCGTATCGGCCGGCATCCGCGCCAGCGAAAGCGGCACACCCCACATATTATTATAGGAGGCAGCGGAAGCATGGGTCGGCCCCTGCTCGGAGAGGATGAGCCGCAGCGCCTCCTTCGTGCCCGTCTTGCCGACGCTGCCCGTCACGGCGGCAACTTTCGCCTGCGCGCGCGTCCGCGCCGCCCGGCCAAGCGCATTCAGCGCTTCGAGCGTATCGGCAACCTTGACCAGCGGCCCCGCCGCGCGCATCGCCTCATCCACGCGCGAAACGAGCGCGGCAGAGGCGCCCTTTTCCAGCGCCCGCGCAACATAGGCGTGCCCGTCGGAGTTTTCGCCGGTGATGGCGACAAAGAGATCGCCTTCTTCAAGCGTCCGGCTGTCGATGGAAACGCCCGTCGCCGTCCACGCCTGCCCGATGGCTTCGCCGCCGGTCGCCGCAATCACATCCGCGCTTGTCCACAGAGGTGTCGTCATGCGCCACCTCCCGCGAGCTTGCGCGCCGCCGCTTCAATGGCTTCATGGTCCGAAAAGGGGATCACCTTGTCGCCGATGACCTGACCCGTCTCATGCCCCTTGCCCGCGACCACGAGAACATCGCCCTCGCCGAGCGTGCGCATTGCGGCTTCGATGGCTGCGGCCCGGTCGCCGATTTCCTCAGCCGCCGGGCAGCCCTTCATTACCTCTTTGCGGATTTCCGCCGCGCTTTCGCTGCGCGGATTGTCGTCCGTCACATAGACGCCATCGGCAAGCTTCGCCGCGACCTCGCCCATGATCGGCCGCTTGCCCTTGTCGCGGTCGCCACCGCAACCGAAAACGACGAGCAGCCGCTTCGAGGTATGCGGCCGCATCGCCTCAAGCACATTCTGCAACGCATCCGGCGTATGCGCGTAATCGACATAAACGGAAGCACCAACCGGCAGATGCGCCACTTCCTCCATCCGGCCTCTGGCGCCTTCGAGATTTTCAAGCGCCGCGAATACCTTTGCCGCGTCCGCGCCGCAGCCAATGGCGAGCCCCGCCGCGACAAGCGCGTTCGATGCCTGGAAGCCGCCGACAAGCGGCAGGTTCACATTGTAGTTCTCGCCGTCATGCACAATGCCGAGCACCTGCCCGCGCAGCGTCGGCCGCACCGCGGAGAGGAAGATGTCGCGCCCCTTGCGGCCAACCGAGATCACGCGATGCCCACGCGCCCATGAAACGGCTTCGAACTCGGCAAATTGCGCACTGTCCGCATTGATGACCGCAACGCCGCCCGGCCCCATCACTTCGCCAAAAAGCCGGAGCTTCGCATAGAGATAATCGTCGAAGCTCGTGTGGTAGTCCATGTGGTCGCGGGTGATATTGGTGAAACCCGCCGCCGCGAGCTTCGCCCCGTCGAGACGATACTGCGCAAGGCCGTGGCTCGACGCCTCCATCGCCAGATGCGTCACCCCTTCCTCGGCCAGCGCGGCGAGTTCCGCCTGCAGCGCCACGGGGTCCGGCGTCGTATAGCCGAGCGCGCGTTCGCCCTTCGGGCTCGTGACGCCGAGCGTACCGAGACTCGCCGCGGGTTCGCCGAGCGCCGCCCAGATCTGGCGTGTAAACGTCGCAACCGACGTCTTGCCATTCGTGCCCGTCACCGCAGCAATGACACGCGGCTGAATGCCGAAGAAGCGCGCCGCCATCAGCGCCAGCCGGCGGCGCGGATTGCGGTCCGCGATGACCGGCACAGCCGCGTCCACGCGGGCGCTCTGCGGCACCAGCAGTGCAGAAGCCCCCTTTTCAAGCGCCTGCGCAATGAATGCCGTGCCGTCGAGTTTCGTGCCCGGCAGTGCGGCAAAGAGATAGCCGGGTTGCACCGCGCGGCTATCCGCCGTCAGGCCGAGAATCTCCGTCGCCCCCCCTTCGGGAAGCGCCGGGGATTCTTTCCCGATCAACGCCGCAAGTTGCATATCACCCAACATTCTGTCTTCGCCGTCACTCAGACTCTGGTCTTTTCGCCCGTTACCTGCGCCCGCAGGCCGGCGCCGTCCTATTCGCCCATCGTTTCGTAGGAGACGAGTTTCGCCTCTCTCAACACATCGTTCTCCTGCGGCTTCGTCGCTGGCTGGATGCCGAGCAGCGGCGCAACGCGCGAGATCACGCGTGCCGTCGTCGGCGCTGCGTTCCAGCCCGCCGTCGCATAACCGAATGTGTTCTTCGTTGCTTTCGGCTCGTCGAACATCACGATCATCGCGTAGCGCGGATCGTTCGCCGGGAAGGCGCTGATGAAGGACGTGATGAGCTTGTTGCGAGAATAGCCGCCATTGAACGGCTTTTCCGCCGTGCCTGTCTTGCCCATCACCGGATAGCCCGGCACATCGGCGTTTCGCCCCGTGCCTTCCAGCACGACAAGACGCAAAAGCCCCCGCATCGTTGCGCTCGTATCCGCCGAGATGACCCGCTCGCCCAGCCGCGGCGCATTGTGGCGCAGGAAGGTCGGCTGCACCTTGAAGCCGCCATTGACGATGGTCGAAACCGCGCTTGCCACCTGTAGCGGCGTCACCGCGATGCCGTGCCCGTAGGATGTGGTGATCGTCGACAGCTCGGTCCAGCGCGCGGGCGTGAGCGGCGCACCCGCCTCCGGCAGTTCGATCTGCGGCCGCGTCAGCAGTCCGAACCGGTCGAGATACTGGCGATGCTCTTCGCCGCCGAGCTGCAAGGCGATTTTCGCCGTGCCGATATTCGATGAATGAATGAAGACTTCCGGCACGCTCAGCCAACGGCTTTCCGCGTGGTAGTCATGAATGGTGAAGCGCGCGACCTTCAGCGGCTTCGTCGCATCGAAGCTCGCATTGACGTCCACTTTTCCGCTATCGAGCGCGGCGGCCAGCGTCACCGCCTTGAACACCGAACCCATCTCGTAAACGCCGAGCGTCGCGCGGTTGAAGCGGCTGTTCTCGGGAGAAGCCATCGGATCGTTCGGGTCGAAATCGGGCAGCGAAGTCATCGCGACGACTTCGCCCGTATGCACATCCATGATGACGCCGACAGCGGCCAGCGCGCTGAATTCCGTCATCGATTTTTCGAGTTCATCGCGCAGCGCATGCTGCACATGAAGATCGATGGACAGCATGAGCGTGCTATTGCGGTCGAATTTGGGCCGACTTGCGTCATCATCGCGGCCAAGCGCCTTGTCCATGTAACGCTCGATGCCCGCAATGCCGCGATTGTCGATATCGACCATGCCGAGCACGTTCGAGCCGGTCTTCCCATTGGGATAGACGCGCTTCTGCTCGTTGCGGAAGTCGAGCCCCGGCAGACCGAGATAATGAACGGCATATTGCTGCTTGGGGGTCAGATCGCGCTTGAGCCAGATGAAGGCGCGGCCGGATTCGAGCTTCTTCGTCACTTCGTCCACGTCGAGGTCCGGCAAGACGCTCGCGAGCTGACTGGCGGTATCGGCCGGATCGATCACATAGCGCGCATCGGCAAAGAGCGAGGCGGTCGCGATATCGGTCGCCATCACTTCGCCGTTCCGGTCGACGATATCGGGCCGGTGAATCTGCGTCGCCGCGCTTGTGATAGCGACGCGGTCTTCTCCGCCCCCGCCCATGATGGCGAGGCCGACAAGCCGCGCACCGACAAGCGTGAAGCAGGCCGCGAAAACCGCGAGCGACAGAAAGATACGCCGCTGCGAGGGTGTCCGGCCTTCCGCTCCGCCCATACGCCGCATGCGGGGCTTGGCGATGGCATCATAGCCGGGCGGAAGATAACGCCCCTGCAAGTGCGCGTCTGCGCGGCGTCCGGTCTTCGAGCCGATCCCGGAACCCGTCATTGGATGATACTCCCCGAACCGCCGAGATCGCTCGCCGACATGCCCGCATAGCCGCCAAGGGGCTGGCGCTGCGGCACATAAA
This sequence comes from Parvibaculum sp., assembly GCA_002694985.1. Classification (GTDB taxonomy): domain Bacteria; phylum Pseudomonadota; class Alphaproteobacteria; order Parvibaculales; family Parvibaculaceae; genus Parvibaculum. The sequence continues at coordinate 299,374 of NZNS01000006.1, forward strand.
ACTCATCCGCCATATGCGGCATCGGCACATCCTCGAAGGTGCCGATCTGCGCGGCGGTCAGCGGCTGAAGCGCCGTGTAGCGCTTCGCAAGCTCCTGCAACCGCTCGGGCTGGTTGAGATAGCTCCACTCGGCGCGCAACACGCGGATCGCTTCCTGTTCCTTCAGGATGCGCCCTTCAATCTGGCGCGCGTGGCGATCTGCCGCCTCGGCGCGATATTTGATGTCATAGAGCCCGACCGAGAGGCCGATCACGGCAAGCACGAGAAGAAGATTGATAATGCGGATCATGCTGTGCCTCCGATGAAGGAGGGCATGTCGCGCATGCCGAGACCGCTCATGTCGAGCGGCAGCGCCGGGGCGGCGGTGCGTTCAGCCGCGCGCAGCTTCGCCGAGCGCGCGCGGGCATTCATTTCGATTTCGGCCTCGGAAGCCTTGCGCGCCTTGTGTGCGATCTCGCGGAAAGAAGGTTCGACCTCTTCGCTCGCCGGCATGTAGCGGTTGGCGCGGCCCGCCCGGCCGGTGCGCTCCACAAGAAAGCGCTTCACGATCCGGTCTTCAAGCGAATGGAAGGCAACGACGGCAAGCCGCCCGCCCTCGCCGAGCAGTGCTTCAGCGCCCGACAACCCCCGCGCCAGTTCGCCCAGCTCGTCATTCACGAAGATGCGCAGCGCCTGAAAGGTGCGGGTTGCGGGATGAATCTTGTCCTGCGGGCGGCGGCCGATAACCCGCGTCACGATTTCCGCGAGTTCGAGCGTGCGGTGAAGCTCCGCCTCTTCGCGTGCCGCCACGATCGCCTTGGCAACGGCGCGGGCGCGCTTCTCTTCGCCATAAACGGCAATGATGCGCGCAAGATCGCGTTCGTCGAGATGGTTCACCGCATCGGCGGCGGTAGGCCCCTCCCCGCTCATGCGCATGTCGAGCGGCCCGTCCTGCTGGAACGAGAAGCCTCGCTCCGCCTGGTCGATCTGCATCGACGAAACACCGACATCGAGCACCACGCCGTCGACCGCTTCGTGGCCGAGCGCGCGCACCAGCCGCTCCATGTCACCGAAACAGCCCTCGATCAGCGTCAGGCGTCCGTCGAATTCGGAGGCGAGTTCGCGGCCCCGCAGGATCGCGCCCGGATCGCGGTCAATGGCAAGCACGGCACAATCGGCGGCGCCCAGAATAGCGCGCGTATAGCCGCCTGCACCGAAGGTTCCGTCCACATAGATGCCGCCGTCGCGCGGTTTCAGCACGTCGAGGACATCGGCCAGCATCACCGGAACATGAGGGCTATGGGTCTGGCCGGTTTCGCTCATTGGCCGCCCCCGCCTTGTGCCGCGGGCGCTCGCAGCATGTCGCGATATTTCTGCGCGTCTTCCAGCGCCTTCGCGTAATAGGCGTCATAGGCTTTCGGCTCCCAGATCTGGAAGCGCTGCCCCATGCCGACAAAGGTCGCCTCGTCGGTGATACCGGCAAGGTTACGGAGCGTCTCTGGCAGGATGACGCGTCCATCGGAATCGAAGCTCAGCTCCGCACTCTCGCCGATCAGCACGGCGGAAAGAGCCTGGCGTTCCGGCGCGAAGGGGTCGAGCCGGTCGAGCATCTGGTCGATCACATCGGAGAAGGCAGGACCGCAGCCCTCGACAAAGGAGCCGGGATTAAGCGGCGGAAACAGGATCACGCCGTTCAGGCCCTGGGCGATCGTCACGGCACGAAACTTCGCCGGGACGGAAACACGCCCCTTCGAGTCGATCTTGTTCGTGAAACGCCCCCGGAACGACATCGTCCGACCTACTCCCCTTTATCGGGCCTGCCCTCCTGCCTGAGGGGCCCATGTCCACGGGACCGGCTGACACCATTCGGGGCAGCATGGCCTTCTACGGGACATCATGGGATATCATGGGATATCATGGGCGTCAACGGGAAACCCCAGTAGTTTCGCGGTTTTACGCGGTATTCGGCAGCCTTAACAGGTCGTTAAAATTGTCAATATTGTGAGAACATAAGAAGAACAAGACATCTATTCTTCATATCGGGCAGCGCTCTCGAAACCCTTCCACCTCGCCGGTGCGCCTCCTTCGCCATCTTCCTGCGGCGCGCTCACGACGATCTTCCGGCTTGCTGGATATTGGCCGGACGAGAAGAAGTGAGCGGGGATAACCGGAAAAAAGCGAGTGGCGAGAGCTGTCCAGACCGGGATCCGGGCTCGGCAATTCGTCCAGAAACGGTCCTCCCGAAACGGAACAGGTCTTCGCCCTGCCGCGAAATATGACGGTTTGGCTACATTTCGATGACAGTCGGGGCTGCTTATCCCCGCCCGGCGGAAAATCGCGGAAAATGACGGACCACTCGGACGTTCTCGGGAAGATTGAACCCCCCTCGATGAAAAGCGGTTTAATCCCCGGCTTGTCCGATTGTGGCGTTCCGGTGACGTTTCGATGACGGTCGGAACGGTTTATCCCCACCCTGCTGGATATCCTGGAAAAATGTCAGATGGCCTGTAAGCCGGGTTCTGTACCCTTGCGGGCGATGGCCATTCATCTGGGACGCCCGTTACCGGACGCCTCGAGCAACCAACCCGGGCGGCAGCCCGGAAACAGGTTTTTCAGACAAACGCCTGAAATGCCGCCCCTATTTGGTTTTGCTCCCGGTGGGGTTTGCCCTGCCGCGTCCGTTACCGTCCGCGCGGTGCGCTCTTACCGCACCCTTTCACCCTTACCGGGCCGGAGCCCGGCGGTTTGCTTTCTGTGGCACTTTCCCTGGGGTCGCCCCCGCCGGATGTTATCCGGCACCGTGTTTCCGTGGAGCCCGGACTTTCCTCTGCCCGTCCTTCCAGAGAAGTAAGGCAGCGGCCATCCGGCCATCTGACGCCTTTCTGATGGGCCGAAACATCTTGCCCGTCAAGGGCTTACATATAGACGGCCAACAGCCGGCATAGGCCGCAACGATAAAATCAGCATGAGGAGGAACCATGAAAGCCGCAAGGCCTTCGGCCGCGTGACGCTGATCCCTCAAGAAGCGGCCTTCACGGCATCGACAAGACGGCGAAGGGTGGCGACGGTTGAAATGTCCGCCACCCCGTCGACCTTCTCGGGCCGGAAATGGCGCTGGAAGGCCGTCACGACAGCCTTGGTGTTCTCGTCATAGCGCCCAAGCACTTCAAGCCCGTAGCCGTAATCGGCGAGCATGAACTGAAGCTCGGCGACCGTGTCGCCACGGTCGCCCGGCGCGAGAACCGGACCGTCGATGATGGGCTCTGGCTCCACCCATAGGCCCACGCCTGCGCGCGCAAGCCGCGCCCAGTCGAACCATTCGCCGGGATCGGCCTTGCGCGCAGGCGCGACATCGGAATGCGCAAGCACACGTCGCGCCGGTATCGGATGACGCGACAGGATTTCGAGGGACAGCGTTTCCACGGCCTGCATCTGCGCTTCCGGGTATGGCGGGCAACCGAAATCATGGCCGCCATTGACGATCTCGATGCCGATGGAAACACCGTTGATATCGCTCTCGCCTGCCCAACTCGCCATGCCCGCATGCCATGCGCGCAAATGCTCTGGCACCATGCGCGTCACCGCACCTGCCTCATCGACGATGTAATGCGCGGAGACTTTCGCCTCCGGGTCGCAGAGGCGCGAGGCCGCCGCCTCACCGCTTTCCATGCCCGTATAGTGGAGCAGCAGAATGTCGACTGCACGTCCGTCGGGACGCTCATTGAAATTGGGCGACGGCCGTTCGATGCAGGTAATGGACATCAAAATCCCGTATCCACGATGCGCTTCTGGCGTATCGACACGATGAGAACGCCGGTGAGCGCGACAAGCGCACCGACGATCATACGCGTCGTGAGAACTTCGCCAAGCAGCATCACGGCGAAAAAGACGGTGAAGACGGGAGAGAGAAGCGTCAGCGGTGCCGTCTGCGTGACCTCATAGCGTTGCAGCAGGTAATAGATGCCCGCATGGCCGACAAGGCTCGACGCGAAGGCAACATAGAAAACGCCGGACCATTCGAGAAGGGTTGCCGACATAACCAGACCGACGAGATCGTCTTCAAAGGCAAGCGAAGCACCGAGCATCAGCGGCGCGGCGGCGACCGCCACCCAGGCCTGCAATTCGAACACGCCGACATTTCTGATCCGGCGCTGATAGATCGTGCCGACAGAACTGACCAGCGCCGACGCCACGATGAAAAGAAGACCGTCGATATAGTTGAAGACCGCCGGATCGAAGCTGATGACCATCACGCCAAGGAAAGAAAGCGAGATGCCAAGCCAGCGCCGCCAGTGAACCTCTTCCTTCAGAAACACGACAGACATGATGGTGGCGAAGGGAACGCCGAGCTGGCTTGTCACGGCGACCACCGAGGCATTGGACAGCGACAGTCCCAGAAAGAAGAAACCGAAACCGACCGGCCCCGCGCAAAGCGCGATGATGATGACCTCCTTCATCCGCCCCTTGTGAATCTTGAGGAACGGAAAAAGGACGAGCACGATCAATGTGAAACGCAGCGAGGCAAAGAGCAGCGGCGGAAAATGGTCGAGCGACACCTTTGCCATGATCAGGGCAAACCCCCAGATCAGGTTGATGAGCACCATGAAGCCCAGATGGAGGGGGGTCATCGCAAATCCATGCCTTCCGGACGCCCTGTTTGGCCGGCGTCTTATGGTCAGTTGTTAGCGCAGCCCGGACGCCGCGCATAGGGCAAGGAAAGAAAAAGCTGAGCCAGCCAGGTGCCCCGGCCGGGGATAAGTAGCCCGTTTTCGGCCCGGCTATCATCAAAACGTCATTAAACCGTCATGCCATGCCAAACGAAGAAAACAGACCACTAGGAGAGGACGCGGGGCAGCACGGTTTTCGCCCCCTCCCCCGGCCCCATCTCCCGGAAACTTGTCCCCGTTCCGCTCCCGCGAGGAAGATATCCCCGGGGGGCCGCCGCCAACTGCCATCGAAACGTCACTCAACCGTCAAAAACGCAGCCAGCCCCTTCTCGCGAGATCTTGTCCCCGGTTTTCACCGCAGTGCCGGCTTTACTCGATCAACACCTGGAAGTCCCGCGCGAATACTCACCCCGCCATCCCGCGAGCCTTGACGATCCGGTCATAGGCGACATTGATCGCCGCGAGCTTCTCGTTCGCGATGGTGACGAGTTCCTTGGGCACGCCACGCGCAATCAGCGTGTCGGGATGGTTTTCCCGGACGAGACGGCGATAAGCTTTCTTGAGGTCTTCATCGGAAATATCGGGCGTGATGCCGAGCACGAGATAAGGGTCACCCTTCTCCTGGCCGAGATGGCTGGCCCGGATGCGCGCGAACTCGATTTCCGAGAAGCCGAAGATGTCGGCGACGGTACGCAAATATTCAAGTTCCTGCGGATGGACGTGCCCGTCCGCCTTGGCGATGTGGAAAAGCGCGTCGAGAACGTCTTCAAGGACGGCCGGTTTGTCCTGATAGATGCGGGCGACCTGACGCGCATAGGCTTCGAACCCGGCGACGTCCTGCTGGGCGACCTTGTAGACCCGCGCGACATTCCGCGCCTCGCCCGGCGGCACCTTGAATATCTCCTCGAAGGCCCGGATTTCGGCATCGCTCACCTCGCCATCCGCCTTCGCCATCTTGGCGGAAAGCGCGATGAGGGCGATGGTGAACACGACTTCGCTGTCCTGAAGCGCACGATCGATGACAATATGTCCCGCGACCGCGCCAAGAAGCGCACCCAAGGGCCCACCGACGGCTAGTCCGACGCCGGCGCCCGCGATTTTTCCCCAAATCGACATCTGGAGAGCTTAGGACGTTTCGCTTCGTCTCGCACCTGCGAAATCGCCGGTTGCCCTTGCGGAAATGAGAGGTGGTACCCTTCTCCTCCTTTCCGGATTCCGGGGTGTGTGGCAGGTTGCGCTGCATGAGCGAAATCAAACCGCATGAAAGCCGCTGGGACTTCTGGATCGACCGGGGCGGCACCTTCACCGACATTATCGGCCGGGCGCCCGATGGCGGGCTGCATGCACGGAAATTCCTTTCCGAAAACCCCGAACACTATGAAGACGCGGCCCTCTACGGCATCCGCGACCTGCTGGGCGTTCACCCCGATACGCCGCTCCCCGCCGGACGGATCGGTGCCGTGAAGATGGGGACGACGGTTGCGACCAATGCCCTTCTGGAGCGCAAGGGCGACGCCACACTGCTGCTGACGACGCGCGGCTTCCGCGATGCGCTCGCCATCGGCTACCAGGCGCGCCCTCACCTCTTCCGCCTGAAGATCGAAAAGCCGGAACTGCTCTATGAGCGCGTGGCGGAGGTGACTGAGCGCGTGACGGCGGAGGGCGAAATCCTTGCTCCGCTCGACCGCGAGGAGACCCGCCGCGCACTTGAAGAAGCCTATGAGGCAGGTATCCGCTCCGTCGCGATTTCCTTCCTGCATGGCTATCGCCATCCCGCGCATGAGGAAGCGGCAGGCGAAATCGCAAGGGAGATCGGCTTCACGCAAGTCTCGCTCGGCCATCGCGTGAGCCCGCTCATCAAATTCGTTTCGCGCGGCGATACGACGGTTGTCGATGCATATCTCTCGCCGCTGTTACGCCGCTATGTGGACCGCGTGGCGGCAGCCATCGGCACGGACGACCCCGAGACGCGCCTCTTCTTCATGCAGTCATCCGGCGGCCTGACGGATGCGGCGATGTTTCAGGGCAAGGACGCGATCCTCTCCGGCCCCGCGGGCGGTATTGTCGGCGCTGCGGCAACGGCGAGCGAGGCGGGCTTCACCCGCGTAATCGGCTTCGACATGGGCGGCACCTCGACCGACGTGTCGCACTACAACGGCGAATACGAGCGCAGCTTCGAAACGGAAGTCGCAGGGGTGCGCATGCGTGTGCCGATGATGCGCATCCACACGGTTGCTGCGGGCGGCGGCTCCATTCTCCATCACAAGGACGGACGCTTTCAGGTCGGGCCGGACAGCGCAGGCGCGAACCCCGGCCCCGCCGCCTACCGGCGCGGCGGGCCGCTGACCGTGACGGACGCGAATGTGATGCTCGGAAAATTGCAGCCGGACCTCTTCCCGGCCGTCTTCGGTGCGGAGCAAAACGAACGCCTCGACGCAGAAACCGTGCGCCAGAAATTTGCAACTCTCGCCCGAGAGATCGGCGACGGGCGCGGGGCGGAAGAGACCGCCGAAGGCTTCCTGCGCGTCGCAGTCGAGAACATGGCGAATGCCATCAAGAAGATTTCCGTCGAGCGCGGGCATAACGTGACGGGCTACGCGCTTTCCTGCTTCGGCGGCGCGGGCGGCCAGCATGCCTGCCTCGTCGCCGATGCGCTCGGCATGACCACCGTTCACATCCATCCCTTCTCCGGACTTCTTTCCGCCTATGGCATGGGACTGGCGCGGATCGCCGCCTCGCGCGCCCGCGCGGTGACGAAGCCACTTGAAGAAGGACTGCGCGGCGAACTGGACGAAGCCATTACGGTGCTTGGCCGCGAGGTAACGGCGGAACTGGAAGCTCAAGGCATCGCGGCGAGTGACATCGAGATAACGCCGCTGCTTCACCTGCGCTACGAGGGAAGCGACACAACGCTTCAGGTTTCATTTGCTTCGCACGACATGAAAGAGGCAGCAGACGCATTCGAGACGGCGCACCGGGCGCAATTCGGTTTCAGCTTCGAGGGCAAGGCGATTGTCGCCGAGGCCGTGGAAGTGACGGCAGAAGACCGGATCGCACGCGAGACGCCCTCAAAGGGGCCGCAGGCCGCGAGCGCAAGGCTGGAAGCAACGGATCGCCGCCCCGTCTTTACCGGAGGTGAATGGCGCGATGCCGCGATCCATCGCCGCGAGTGCTTGAGCGCGGGCCACGCCATTCCAGGCCCTGCCCTCATCATCGAGCCGAACCAGACCATCGTGGTGGAGCCCGGCTGGCAAGCCGAAGTGACGGAGGCGGATGACATCATCCTTCGCCGCGTGGTCGCGCTGCCGAAGCGGACGGTGATCGGCACGGATGCCGACCCGGTGATGCTCGAAATCTTCAACAACCGTTTCATGTCGATTGCCGAACAAATGGGCGGCACGCTGCAAAACACCGCCTCCTCGGTGAACATCAAGGAGCGGCTGGACTTCTCCTGCGCGGTTTTCGATCCCGCAGGCGGGCTCGTCTCCAACGCCCCGCACATGCCGGTTCATCTCGGCTCCATGGGCGCGAGCGTCCGCGCGGTTATCGAACAGAACCCCGGCATGGGGCCCGGCGACGTCTATGTGCTGAACGCGCCCTATAATGGCGGCACACACCTCCCCGATGTGACGGTGGTGGCGCCCGTCTATGATGAAGACGGAAAGACGCGCCTCTTCTATGTCGCCGCGCGCGGCCACCACGCCGACATCGGCGGCATCTCGCCGGGCTCCATGCCCGCGCATTCGCGCAACGTCGAGGAAGAAGGCGTATTGATCGACAATTTCCGGCTTGTCGCTGGCGGTCGCTTCCTCGAAACGGAAATGCGCGCGCTCCTGACGGGCGGCAGATACCCCTCGCGCAACCCGGACCAGAACATCGCCGACCTGCGCGCACAAGTGGCCGCCTGCCACAAGGGCGCGGAGGAACTGCGCCGGATGGTGGCGGAATTCGGCCTCGATGTCGTGACCGCCTATATGACCCATGTGCAGGACAATGCGGAAGAGAATGTCCGCCGCGTGATCGATCGGCTGAAAGACGCGACCTGCGAACGCAAGATGGATGACGGCTCGGTTATCCGTGTCGCCATCCGCATCGACCGCGAAGCACGCAGCGCGAGGATCGACTTCACGGGCACGAGCCCGGAACTTGCTAGCAATCTCAACGCGCCTTCCGCCGTTGCGCGCGCGGCAGTGCTCTATGTCTTCCGCTGCATGGTGGATGACGACATTCCGCTGAACGAGGGATGCCTCAAGCCCATCGAGATCACGATCCCGGAAGGCTCGATGCTCGCGCCGCGCTATCCCGCAGCGGTAGTCGGCGGCAATGTGGAGACGAGCCAGGCGGTGACCGACGCGCTCTTCAGCGCCTTGGGTGCCATGGCCTCTGCGCAGGGCACGATGAACAACCTCACCTTCGGCAATGAGCGCTACCAGTATTACGAGACGATCGCAGGCGGCGCGGGCGCAGGCCCGGACTTCGACGGTGCCGACGCCGTGCAGACGCATATGACGAATTCGCGGCTGACGGACCCCGAAGTGCTCGAATGGCGCTTCCCGGTGTTGCTGGAGGAGTTTTCCATTCGCGGCGGTTCGGGCGGCAAGGGAAAACATAATGGCGGCAACGGCGCGCTGCGCGCGATCCGCTTCCGCGAGAAGATGAGCCTTTCCATTCTCTCCACGCATCGCATCGTCGCGCCCGCCGGTCTTGACGGCGGCGACGACGGCGCAACGGGCGAAAACGAAGTGCGGCGCGCTGACGGCGAGGTCAAGCAGCTTGCCGGTTCTGCCACGGCGGAACTTGAGCCGGGCGACGTCGTCATCGTCAGGACGCCAGGCGGCGGCGGATACGGAAAGCCCTGAGGCGCTTGCATGTTTTCGCCGCCAGCGCATGATGCGGACAACAGGGAACCCGGGAGAAAACAAATGAAAGCGATCCGCTGCGTCAACTACGGCGCGCCTTCCTCGCTCGTGCTTGAAGAGACAGATGACCCCGCGCCCAAACCCGGACAAGTCGTGATCGAAACGCTAGCGGCAGGGCTCGGCTATGTTGACGCGCTGCTCGTTGCCGGTCTCTATCAGGTGAAGACGCCACTGCCATTCGTTCCCGGCAGCGAGGTAGCGGGCAAGGTCATCGCACTGGGCGAAGGCGTCGCCGACGCGCTGATGGGCAAGCGGGTGATGGCGCTTTCACCATCGGGGGCGCTGGCGGAAAAGACTGCGCTTCCCGCCGCCGCCTGCATACCCGTTCCCGACGTGATGAGCGCGGAAGCTGCCGCCGGTTTCATCGTCTCCTATTGCACGGCGCTTTACGGCTTCGAGACCTGCGGTCATCTGGCGGCGGGTGAAACCGTGCTCGTGCTCGGCGCGGCAGGCGGTGTCGGCATGGCCGCCATCGACGTCGCGAAGGCAATGGGTGCGACGGTCATCGCCGCCGCATCGTCGGAGACAAAGCGAAATGCCGCAAAGGCGGCAGGCGCGGATTTCACGATCGACTACACCAAAAACGAGTGGCGCGCGGAACTGGAACCGCTGACAGGGCGGCGTGATGTCGATCTCGTCTACGATCCCGTGGGCGGCGATATTTCCGAGACAGCCTTCCGCTGCCTCGCGCCCGGCGGACGCCACCTCGTGATCGGTTTCGCGGCCGGCGCGATCCCGCGTATTCCGCTGAACCTGCCGCTGCTGAAGCGTTCCTCCATCGTCGGCGTCGACTGGGGCGGCTATATCCGCGCCAATCCCGCAGACAATGTTCCACTGCTGAAGACGCTGACCGCAATGGCAAGCGAGGGCCGCATCCATCCAGAACCCTCGGCAAGTTATCCGCTGACGGAAGCGCCCGCCGTGCTCCAGCGTCTGCTCGATCGCGAGAGCGTGGGAAAGCCCGTGATCACCTTCTCTCGCTGATCCACAGCAGGCTTACGCAGAATGCACAAGCGCCACTCCGGCAGAACACTGGCGGCGTCCACGCGACAATTCAACGACACTGACAGAAACTCATCCACAAGCGATTTTCCGGGCTGTTTCAATGCCTTGGCGCACAAATTTCAATCGCCCCAATTCACATGTTGCAGTGCAGCCATGATTTCGCTTGCGGAAAGCCGTCCCAAGGCCCGAGAGTCATCCTCCACCACGATGCGGGAGGCCGGAATGCTTGCAATGAAAATCGGGTACCTGGCGACCGGACTGGCGTTTGTCTTTGTCGGCGCCGTCACGATGGGCCTGTTCTGAGAACAGGCGAACAGCATCAGGAATTTTCAGAGGGCGCATGCATGGCAGGCGCTCTCTCTTATTTCTGCCTTCACGCAACGGGAAAGTGTGCCGCACAAGCCTCCGGTTCCAGACGCAGCGCATTCACCATGAACGACACCATGTGATAGAAGCCCGTCAGCATGACGAGTTCGAGCAACTGTTCGTCGCTGAACTCGGCTTTCAGCATATCGTCCAGCGTTCTCAACACGCGGCTTGCGGATATGCGCGATACGCAGCTCGTCGAGCTTCTGCCCAATGAAGGTTATGCGCTGACGAAAATGGGGCGCGAACTGCACACGCAGCTCACGCCCCTTGGTGTCTGGTCAGAAAAATGGGCTAAAGCGCTGAAATGACGCTCAGGCCGCTTCCTCTTCCGGGGCCTCACCCGGCGTGTAATTGAGGATCGGCGCGAGCCAGCGCTCCATGACGCGCAGCTCCATGCCCTTACGCTTGGCATATTCGACGACCTGATCGCGCTCGACCTTGCCGACGCCGAAATATTCCGACTGCGGATGGCTGAAATACATGCCGCTGACGGAAGCGCCAGGCCACATCGCATAGCTTTCGGTGAGCTTCACGCCAATCGTCCCTTCGGGATCGAGAAGCTTGAAAAGCGTCGCCTTCTCCGTGTGGTCGGGCTGCGCCGGATAGCCGGGCGCAGGGCGGATGCCCTGATACTTCTCCTCGATCAGCTCTTCACTGCTGAGCTTCTCATCTCCCGCATAGGCCCAGAACTCCTTGCGCACACGCTCATGCATATGCTCGGCGAAAGCCTCCGCAAGCCGGTCGGCCAGCGCCTGCGAGAGAATGGCGCGATAATCGTCGTTCTTCTCCCTGAAGCTCTTGGCGATATCGTCTTCACCGAAGCCGGCACTCACACAGAAGCCGCCAATATAGTCGGCAACGCCGCTATCCTTCGGCGCGATAAAATCGGAGAGCGCGTAATTCGCGCGGTCCGAAGAGCGCTTCATCTGCTGACGCAGCGTGTGGAAGACCTCGAGGCGCTCCTTGCGCTCGTCATCCGTGTAGAGCTCTATGTCGTCAGTGTCGATTTCGTTCGCCGGCCAGAAGCCGATGACGGCGCGCGCCTTCAACCACTTCTCCTCGACCATCTGCTTCAGCATTTCCTGCGCATCGTCGAAAAGCCCGCGCGCAGCTTCGCCCACCTTGTCATCCTGAAGAATCTGCGGATAGCGGCCATGCAGCTCCCATGTCTGGAAGAAAGGCGTCCAGTCGATGTAAGGCACGAGCTTGTCGATCGGATATTCGTCGAAGACCTTGGTGCCGAGGAAGGACGGCTTCACCGGCTTGTTGTTCTCCCAATCGGCCTTGAAGCGGTTTTCCCGTGCGCCTTCAATGGTCTGGCGCTCCTTCTTTTCCCGGCCCGCCGCATGACGCGCGGCAAGCTCCTTGTACTGGCCCCGGATATCCGAGACATAAGCATCCTTCCGTTCGGAAATGAGGTTGGAAGCCACGCCGACAGCACGGCTCGCATCCGTCACATAGATGGCCTGTCCCGCCTTGTAGTTCGGGTGGATCTTCACCGCCGTGTGAATCTGGCTCGTCGTCGCGCCGCCGATCATCAGCGGAATGTCGAAGCCCTGGCGTTCCATTTCCGCCGCGACATGGCACATCTCGTCGAGCGACGGCGTGATAAGCCCGGAAAGGCCGATGATATCGACATTGTGCTTCTTGGCTTCCTCGAGAATCTTCTCGGCCGGCTGCATGACACCGAGGTCGATCACCTCAAAATTGTTGCACTGGAGAACAACGCCGACGATGTTCTTGCCGATATCGTGAACGTCGCCCTTCACCGTCGCCATCAGGATGCGCGCCGCGGCTTCATCATCCGTGATGCCCATCTCTTCCTTTTCCTTCTCCATGAAGGGCATGAGATAGGCAACCGCCTGCTTCATCACGCGGGCGCTCTTCACCACCTGCGGCAGGAACATCTTGCCCGAACCGAAGAGGTCGCCGACGACATTCATGCCGTCCATCAGCGGACCTTCGATAACGTGAAGCGGGCGCTCGAACAGATGGCGGGCCTCTTCCACATCTTCCTCGATATAGGCATTGATGCCCTTCACCAGCGAATGGGTGATGCGCTCCTTCACCGGCTTCTCGCGCCAGGAAAGATCTTCCTCGCGCTTCTTGCCGCCTTCGCCCTTGTAGCGTTCGGCGGTTTCGAGCAGACGCTCGGTCGCGTCGGGACGGCGATTCAGGATCACGTCTTCCACCCGCTCGCGCAGTTCCGGCTCGATGTCATCATAGATCGCAAGCTGACCGGCATTCACGATACCCATATCCATACCCGCCTTGACGGCGTGGTAGAGGAACACGGAATGCATCGCCTCGCGCACGGGTTCGTTGCCCCGGAACGAGAAGGAGATGTTGGAAACACCGCCCGAGATATGTGCATAGGGCAGATTCTGCTTGATCCGCTGACATGCCTCGATGAACTCGACGGCATAATTGTTGTGCTCTTCGATACCGGTCGCGACCGCAAAGATGTTCGGGTCGAAAATGATATCTTCCGGCGCAAACCCGACCTTCTCGGTCAGCAGCTTGTAGGCGCGCTCGCAAATTTCGTATTTGCGGTTCGCTGTGTCCGCCTGGCCGACTTCATCGAAGGCCATGACGACGGTCGCCGCGCCGTATTTGCGGATCTTGCGCGCCTGTTCGAGGAACTGCTCCTCGCCCTCCTTCATGCTGATCGAGTTCACGATCGGCTTGCCCTGCACGCGCTTGAGGCCCGCCTCGATCACGTTCCACTTGGATGAGTCGATCATGATCGGCACACGCGAGATATCCGGCTCTGCGGCGATCAGGTTCAGGAACCGGATCATAGCCGCCTCGGAGTCGAGCATGCCCTCGTCCATGTTGATGTCGATGATCTGAGCACCGTTCTCGACCTGCTGGCGGGCGACAGCCAGCGCATCGTCGAAGCGATCTTCCATGATCATCTTCTTGAAGCGCGCCGAACCCGTCACATTGGTACGTTCGCCGATATTGATGAAGTTTGCCGTGGTTTGAGTCATCTCATCCCGATCTGCATTTTTACGCGTGTGAATTTCAAACTTGTCCGACAGCCGCCCGCGCATGACACGCGGTGGCCATCGTCCCGGCCCCGTCAGTCGGCCGCGAAAGGCTCAAGACCGGAAAGGCGCATCCGACGCTCGATCTCGGGGATGGCGCGCGCCTTGCCCGCTTTCGCCGCTTCCGCAATTGCCTTGATATGGGCCGGCGTCGTGCCGCAGCACCCGCCAAGAATGTTGACGATGCCGGAGCCTGCGAATTCGCCCACCAGCTTCGCCATCTGTTCGGGACTTTCGTCATACTCGCCCATCTCGTTCGGCAGACCCGCATTCGGATGCGCGGAGACATTCGTATCCGCGATGCGCGACAAGGTGTCGATGTGCTGACGCATTTCCTTTGCGCCCAGCGCACAATTGAGTCCGATGGAAAAAGGTTCGACATGGCGAACCGAGTTCCAGAACGCTTCCGGCGTCTGCCCCGAGAGAAGACGGCCGGACATATCGGTGATCGTGCCCGAGATCATGATCGGCAGCTCAAGGCCAAGCTCCTCGAACACATCCGTCACCGCATAAAGCGCCGCCTTGGCGTTGAGCGTGTCGAAGATGGTCTCGACGAGGATCGTGTCGGCACCGCCTTCGATGAGGCCCTTGGTCGCTTCCTGATAGGCTTCGTAAAGCTTGTCGAAATCGACATTGCGGAAGCCGGGATCGTTCACATCCGGCGAAATGGAGGCGGTGCGATTGGTCGGCCCGAGGACGCCGGCGACGTAGCAGACGCGACCCGGCTCTTCCTGCTCGCAAAGATCCGCCGCCTCGCGGGCGATGCGGGCGCTTGCCACATTCATCTCATAGGCGAGATCTTCCATGTGATAATCGGCCTGCGCAATGCGCGTCGCGCCGAACGTATTGGTTTCGGCAAAATCCGCGCCTGCACGGTAATATTCAAGATGAATAGCGCGCAGGATATCGGGCTGAACAAGCGAGATGAGTTCGTTGTTGCCCTTCACATCGCTCTCGTGATCCTTGAAGCGCTCGCCGCGATAATCCGCTTCCTGCAGCTTGTACTGCTGGATCATCGTGCCCATCGCGCCATCGAGAATGAGGACGCGCTCCTGCACTTCCTTCTTGAGATGGGCGAGGCGTTCTTCGCGTGTTTTCGGGTGTGACATGTTCATTTCTCCAGGTGCTGTTCGGTTCGCAGGGCTCAGACGGCTTCCGGCTCGGCCGGAACGGTCTGCGGGCGAAGGCCCAGCACATGACAGATCGCAAAGGTGAGATCCGCCTGGTTAAGCGTGTAAAAGTGGAAACGGTCGAAGCCATAGCTCCGCAACCGATTGACCTGCTCGGCGGCGACATAGGCACCGATCAGTTTGCGCGTCGGCAGATCGTCATCGAGACCGATGTAATAATCGTCCAGCCATTTGGGGATGCTCGCGCCACAGCGGGCCGCCATGCGCTTCGTCCCCTTGAAATTCGTTGTCGGCATGATGCCCGGCACGATCGGCACATCGATGCCGGCCGCGTGCGCCTTTTCAAGAAAACGCACATGCTGGTCCGTATCGAAAACGAACTGCGTAATGGCCCGCGTGGCGCCCGCATCGATCTTGCGCCTGAGAAGCTCGATATCGGCTTCAATCGATTCTGATTCAGGATGCTTTTCAGGATAGGCCGACACGATCACATTGAAGTCGGCGATCTTGCGGATGCCCTCGATAAGCTCGGGCGTCGACTGATAGCCTTCCGGATGCGCCTGATAAGGTGCGCCGAGTTCCGGCATGTCGCCGCGCAGGGCGACAATGTTGCGGATGCCGGCATCCCAATAGGCACGGATGACGTCATCGACTTCGGCCTTCGATGCACCGACGCAGGTCAGATGCGCTACCGGCTCGAGAGAGGTCTCGTCATGGATGCGCTTCACCGTCTGATGCGTGCGCTCGCGCGTCGACCCGCCAGCGCCATAGGTGACGGAGACGAATTCCGGCTGGAGCGGCTCGAGCCTGCGAATGGACTTCCACAGCGTCTCTTCCATCTCCGGCGTCTTCGGCGGGAAGAACTCGAACGACACGCGGGTCCGTTCTTCTCGCTCTTTTTTCTGCGTCTTCGTCATTATTTCTACTTAACTCCCTCGAATTCGATTGAGGCTTTCGTTGTCCGGGGCGATGAGCCACGCTTGTCGGCAACCCAGATCAACACCGTGAGCTTCGCGTCCTCTCCGCCTTCCGGCGGGAGCACCCTCGTCTCACCTACATTGAGACCGGCATCTGCCAGCCATTCGTTCACTTCACTTTCCGCGAAGCCAAGCCGCCGATGGGCATGGCTGTCCCGGAGAAAATCGAGATCATGCGGCGCGAAGTCCGCAATCAGCAGGCGTCCGCCCGGCTTCAGCACGCGCGCCGCTTCCGCGATGGAGGCCGCCGGATCGTCGAGATAGTGAAGCACCATGTGTGACGTCACGAGATCCACGGTTCCGTCCTGCATGGGCAGGTCGTAGAGATCGCCCTGCCGGACCGAACAATGATGCAACGACTGCTGCGCCAGCTGCGCCCGGGCAAGTGCGAGCATCTCCGGGCTGAGATCGATACCGAGACCGGCTTTCGCCCTGGGGCCGAAAAGCTCCAGCATCCGGCCCGTGCCTGTCCCGAGATCGGCGACGAGTTCCATGTCGCCCGTGCCACCCAGCTCGAGCATTGCCTGCTCGACCTTGTCTTCCGGCACATAGAGCGAGCGAATCCGGTCCCACTCGTCGGCATTGGCGCGGAAATAGGCAGCTGCCTTTTCTGCCCGCGACATGCGCACCGCCTCAAGCCGTTCGAGGTCGCGCGCAATGACCAGATCTTCCTGCGGGATAAGCCCGCTCAGAACTGAAGCGAGCTCCGCCACCGAGCCATTGCTCGCCAGACGGTAAAATACCCAGCTTCCCTCGCGAAATCGCTCCAGAAGGCCGGCTTCGCAGAGCAGCTTGAGATGGCGGCTGACGCGCGGCTGGCTCTGCCGCAGAATCTGCGTCAGTTCCGTGACCGTCAGCTCGCTATGCACCAGCAAGGCCAGAAGGCGAAGCCGGGTAGGCTCGCCGGCCGCCCGCAATCCCGCGAGAAGTTGCTCCATGTACGATTCAGTCCTTCAGGTTTCGCTGCGGATATAAACATATCTTTATGTCCTTCAAAACCCTTTTTTCCGACTGTGACGTTTTCTCGACGCCTTGCCGGATTCTTTATCTCCGCCGCCGCCTGCGCTGGTTAACCCTGAGCGCCTATGATAGGCAGAGATACCGCTGGGGCGCGGGAATCGGCGAGAAATTGCACCAAATGATCCGCCGTTCACACGGATTTAAACCGTTGGTTCAATGCTTGCGGCAATAATGTTTGCAGCAATAAGACGGCGCGATGCCCGCCGGGTAGTTAATGGGAACGGACGATATTATGAAGACCACGCATCGGAATGGTGGACCCTTGGCAGGTATCGCGCTTGTGGCCGCGCTGGCACTCACATTCGCGCTGACGGCGCCACACAGGGCCATGGCCGCCGACGAAGAACCTGCCATGGCGACGAGCGACACTGACGCCTATAACGATTCGGGCGAGAATGACCCGCTTGAGCCGATGAACCGCTATTTCTTCGAGCTTAACAAATTCTTCGATACGATCCTGCTGAAGCCGGTCGCCACCTGGTATGACGGCGTCGTGCCGGAACCGGGCCGCAACGGCATCCGCAACTTCCTCGACAATCTGCGCAGCCCCGTCATCCTCGCAAACGACCTGCTGCAGGGCGAATGGGACCGCGCGGGCACCACTGCAAGCCGCTTCGGCATCAACACGACGGTCGGCTTGCTCGGCCTGTTCGATCCGGCCGCTGACTGGGGCATGCCGCAACACAGCGAGGATTTCGGCCAGACGCTCGGCACCTACGATGTCGCGGAAGGCCCCTATCTCTTCTTGCCGGTACTGGGCCCTGCCCCGCCCCGCGACCTGACGGGCTTCGTCGTCGACCAGTTCTTCGATCCATTGACCTACATCTACTGGGATGATTCCAGTGACGTGCCGCTGATCCGCTTCGCTGTGAACGGCATTGACCAGCGAGCGCGCAGCCTCGACACGCTCGACCAGATCGAACGAACCTCCGTCGATCACTACGCCACGGTCCGCAACCTTTACCGGCAGATACGGAAGAACGAAATTGCCAATGGCAAAAGGGATTTCGACGATCTGCCCGACATCGACAATCTAAATTTTGACACAAACGAAACTGACAGCCCGTCTGCGAGTTTCTAATACGGAGCCTGCTTCCGAATGGCGGCAGGCAGAGCGTCAGAGGCTCCACACCGGATCTGGAGAATAAAGATGATCACGACACTGACAACCCATCGGTCCCGGTGGTTCCTTGCCCCGCTCGCGCTTTGCATGGCGCTCATGACCGGCATTGCCCAGACTTCCGCCTCGACCGGCGATGATGCCAGGAGTTTCGTGGACGATGTATCGGAGCGTGCGATCAGCATCATCAGCGAGAAGAGCGCCTCGAAGGCGGAGATGGAAGCGGAGTTTGCCCGGCTTCTGGATGAGACCGCAGACATGGACCGCATTGCGGCCTTCGCGCTCGGCCAGTATCTGCGCACGCCGACACCGGAGCAGAAGAGCGAATATCTGAAGCTCGTCCGTGAATTCATCGTGAAGGTCTATGTGACGCGCCTCGCCGATTACAATGACGAGAAGCTCGACATTCTCAGTGCCAAGATGAAAGGCGACAAGCAAGCCATCGTGCGGAGCGAGATCAAGTTTACGAACGGCCGCGAACCGGTCAGCGTCGACTGGTGGCTTGTGAAAGACGGCGGCGACTACAAGATTTTCGACGTCAACGTCGTTGGCGTCTGGCTCGCGCAGGAACAGCGCTCCACCTTTACCAGCGTTATCCGCAACAATGGCGGCGACTTCAACGCTCTCCTCAGCCATCTGCGCAAGCAGATTGGCAAAGCGGAAGCTGGCGAAATCTCGGACATCAGCGCCGCGAACTGATCTCCCGCAAACGGGTTCTGAACGGACAAGACAAACGGCGCGCTCATCCCGAGTGCGCCGTTTTTGTATCCATTATTGAACATCCGCAAAAAGCACGCCTTCTGACGGAGCAGACCTACGGAAAGCCTTGTCCCGGTTGATGTCACCCCCGCCCCGTAAAGGCACAGCGGATTCAGTTTACGTTAATAGGCCACCATCACAATCCGCCTCGTCTTCAGGTTGCAGCGGGGAAGAGAATAGATGGTCGCGCTTATCCGCCCCCTCCGGAACGAAAACGAAGCCTCACCTGCACGCCGATCAGAAAGAAGCATCGCCTTCGTGAAAGCCTGGGCCACCATACCCAGGAAAGGCTTCATTCCCGACAAGGCGGATTTTCGTCCCGAACGTCTCGCGGCATTTCTCAACGACGTCTATCTTGTCGAACTTCACGAAGATCTGGAGAACCGCATTCGCTTCCGGATTGCCGGCGAGCATATCCGTAACGGGCTCGGTTTCGAACTGAAGGGACGCAACTATATCGACTTCGTACCCGACGACCACCGCGCGATGTCAGGCATGTCGATGCATCGCATGTTCGCTCCGCAGCCCTGCGGCCGTTGGGTTCGCAAATGCATCACCCGCCCGGGCCGCGAGCAAAACATCGTCGAACTGACGCAGCTTCCCATGATGGATCGTACACACGGTGTGAAACTCGTTATCGGCATCGCGGAAGGTTTCGCAGAAGCTCTTCTTCAAAGCGATTGCGGATCGCAAGGCGTTCTCTTCGAAAACCTCGAGTCGGAACATTTTTTCGATATCGGCGCAGGGCTTCCCGCGTAAACGGCTCAGGAGCCGACGCGGCGCAAATCGGGAAAGGCATTCCTGGGAGCAGGCACCCGGCCATACCTCTCTTCCAGCACACGACCCAACTCGACGATGAGTTCACGGTGATCGATGGGCTTTCCGACATACCCGTCCACACCCATTTCGTCGTAGAGCCGCTTGCTGGCCGCAAGCGAATCTGCCGTCAGCGCAATGACGGGCACATCGCGAATTGCCGGCACATCATGCGCACGGATATGGGCCAGCGCCTCAGGGCCGTCCATCACCGGCATATGCATGTCCAGCAGGACGAGATCGAAGGGCTGTGTTTGCAGCCAGCGAATCGCCTCCTCGCCGTTCTCCGCCTCGACGATCGATATGCCGAGCGGTTCGAGAAAGAGGCGCGCGACCTTGCGATTGAGCGCGTGATCGTCGACCAGCAACATGGAAAGCCCCTTGGCCCAGCGCACACCGCCTGTCTTGTCCACATCGTCATCAGCGAGCCCCTCCCCGGTACGGCAACCCGGCAGGGCATGAAAGGAGAGCGTGAAGACGGAGCCACGCCCCTCCTCGCTTTCAACCACAATGCCGCCACCCATGAGTTCAGCAAGCTTGAGGCTGATCGAAAGCCCAAGGCCGGTGCCCCCGAAGCGGCGCGCGGTGGAAGCGTCCGCCTGCGCAAAAGGAGTGAAAAGCTTCTCGGTCGTTTCCGCCTTCATGCCGATGCCGGTATCGGCGACGCGGATGCGAACCTCAAAAACATCGTCACTAAGCGGCACGACCGTCGCAGAGACGGTAACGCTGCCTTTTTCCGTGAACTTGATCGCATTCGAAACGAGATTCGATACGCATTGACGTACGCGCACCGGATCGAACCGCAGGAAGGTCTCGGCCTCCGCGTCGATTTCCAGTTTGAGGACGAGGCCTTTCTCGCACGCTCGCGGCGCCCAGAGTTTTTCGAGACGGCGCAACAGATGCCCGAGATCGTTGTCGATGGGCGATATGTCGAACTTGCCTGCCTCGATCTTGGAGAGATCCAGTACATCGTTCAGGATCGCCATCAAGGTCTTGCCGCTATCGAGAATCGTTTCGAGCTGGTCGCGCTGCTCGCCGGAAAGATCGCTGGAGGCAAGAAGCTGCGCCATGCCGAGAATGCCGTTCAGCGGGGTGCGGATTTCATGACTGATATTGGCAAGGAAGGCGGACTTCGCCTCGTTGGCGGCCTCGGCTTCCTTGCGCGCCTTTTTCAGTTCTTTCTCACGCGCATGGATACCAGTGACATCGGCCCCCACGACAACAGAGCCACCAAAGGATAATTTCGTCTCGATGATTTGCATGATCGTGCCATGCGGCGTCTGCACCTCGACGGGCTCGCCCTTTTCGAGCGCATCGATGATATAGGCCGCCGCGGCGCGCGCAGCTTCCGGCGCGAGATCCGTGCGTATCGCCATCGTCCCCGCAAGTATGGCTTCGCGATAGGTCTTGCCTTCGCGCAGCGCCTTGTTGGTATGTGAGAAATCGTGCTCGTTCTGACCGTTCGAAAGCAGTATCTCGTGGTCCGCCCCGAAAATGACGAAGCCGACCGGCAGACGGTCCAGCGCCTCCTGAACGATGACCGCCATATCCTGATCGGTAAGCTTGAGCTTGCCCATATGCCCGAACCATTCGCAATGCGCAGACAAACCCTCGCCCGCCGCGCCGATGCGCCCTCCTGTTCCCTCGGAGGATCACGCTAGGCCGGAGGATTTAAAGGAGGGTGAAAAAGCCGGAAAAACATTACGGAAAGAAGGATCTTTCGCCAGAAATGGCACGATCCGGAGGGCAAAAATCGCGCCTGGCTGTCGGGGGGAGAGAAAGTCGCCCTTCCCTCCCCCTGACAATCAGCGGCTGAAGCGCTTGTATTTGATGCGGGTCGGGATCTCGGCTTCCGGCCCGAGGCGGCGCTTCTTGTCTTCCTCGTAGTCCTGGTAGTTGCCCTCGAACCATTCGACATGGCTGTTGCCTTCGAAGGCGAGCATGTGGGTCGCGATGCGGTCGAGGAACCAGCGATCATGGGAGATGACCACGGCGCAGCCCGCAAAGGCCACGAGCGCATCTTCGAGCGCGCGCAGCGTTTCGACATCGAGATCGTTGGTCGGTTCGTCGAGAAGAAGCAGGTTCGCGCCCGATTTCAGCATCTTGGCGAGATGGACGCGGTTGCGCTCACCACCGGAAAGAAGACCGACTTTCTTCTGCTGATCGGCCCCCTTGAAGTTGAAGGAGCCGACATAGGCGCGGCTCGGCATGGTCGTGCGGCCAAGTTCGATGATATCCGTACCGCCAGAGATTTCCTCCCACACGGTCTTGTTCGGATCGAGCGTATCGCGGCTCTGATCGACATAGCCCATGGTGACGGTTTCGCCGATCTTGAGCGTGCCCGAATCCGGCTTCTCCTGCCCCGTCAGCATACGGAAGAGTGTCGTCTTGCCTGCACCGTTCGGACCGATCACGCCGACAATGCCGCCGGGCGGCAGCTTGAAGGAGAGATCGTCGATGAGAAGCTTGTCTCCGAAGCCCTTGGAGATGTGCTCGGCCTCGTAGACATTGCCGCCGAGACGCGGGCCCGCCGGAATGATGATCTGGGCCTTGCCGTCCTGCTGCTTGCCGGCCTCGGCGAGCAATTCTTCATAGGCACTGATACGCGCCTTGGATTTCGCCTGACGGGCCTTGGGGCTCTGCCTGATCCATTCCAGTTCGCGCGACAACGTGCGCTGCTTCGCTTCTTCCTGACGGCCTTCCTGTTCGAGGCGCTTTTCCTTCTGTTCGAGCCAGGAGGAGTAGTTGCCTTCGTAGGGAATGCCCGAACCGCGGTCGAGTTCGAGAATCCAGCCCGTCACATTATCGAGGAAGTAACGGTCATGGGTGACCATGACGACGGTACCCGTATATTCCTTGAGGTAGTTCTGCAACCAGGCGATGGATTCCGCATCGAGATGGTTGGTCGGCTCGTCGAGGAGCAGAAGGTCGGGAGCTGCGAGCAGCAAGCGGCAGAGCGCAACGCGACGGCGCTCACCGCCCGACAACTTGGTGACATCGGCTTCCGGGTCAGGGCAGCGCAGCGCATCCATCGCCATCTCGACCTGCGAATCCAGATCCCAGAGATTCTGCGCGTCGATGATGTCCTGAAGCTTGGCCATCTCGTCCGCCGTTTCGTCCGAGTAGTTCATGGCGAGTTCGTTATAACGGTCGACCAGCGCCTTCTTCTCGAACGCGCCTTCCATCACATTGCCAAGCACATTGAGCGCAGGATCAAGCTCCGGCTCCTGCTGGAGGTAGCCGATCTTGGCGCCTTCCGCCGCCCAGGCCTCGCCCGTGTACTCCTTGTCCACGCCCGCCATGATGCGCAGCAGGGTCGACTTGCCGGCGCCGTTGAGACCGACCACGCCGATCTTCACACCGGGCAGGAAGGAAAGTCGGATGTCTTTCAGAACCTGCTTGCCTCCCGGATAGGTTTTCGAGAGGCGGTCCATGACATAGACGTACTGATAGGCGGCCATGATGGGGCTTTTCCTTGAGACAAAAGGGATTTGGCGCTTCTTCTAGCGGATCGGCGTGAAACGGGCAATCGCACCCGGCAGGCCCTATTCCACCGCGTCCTGCACGCTTTCGATGAGCTGGGTCGGAACGACCGGCACATCGAGCCAGGTGATGGCACCGATCAGGGCAGCGAGCAGCGCCAGCCACATGGCAAAGTTGAGGCGGAGCGAGGTGGCGGAGGCCTTTTGCTCCCACCAGGTGCGCGGGCGGATGCCCTTGACGACGAAAACCGTCTGCGCGGCGAGATTGACGCAAACCACATTGACGCCAAGCAGAACGGCAGCGCCGAGCGCGGCTTCGGGGTTGCCCGCCCCCAGCATGATGCCGATGGCGACCGCGGGCGGCATGAGTGCAACAGCGACCATGACCCCCACAAGCGCGCTCGACAGCCCCGCAACCAGCGAAAGAACGGCCGCAGCGCCCGAGGCGAGCGCAAGCGCGATGCCGTCATACCCGACCTTGGTACGGCTCACGAGTTCCGGCGCCTCGAAGCCCTCCCGCCAGAAAAGAGCGATGACGACACCAAGCGTGACGGTGAGCGAAATGCCCGCCACATTTGTCCGCATCGACTTGAACATGAGCTCCCGGTCGCCAAGCGCGGTGCCCAATGCAAAAGCAAGATTGGGCCCGAGCAGCGGCGCAATCACCATCGCGCCGATGATGACGGCGACATTATCGTTGAGCAGGCCGATGGCCGCGACAATGGCGGAAAGAAATGTGAGGACGAGGAAGGTCGAATCGAGCTCGGCATTGCGCGCGACCTCTTCGCGGATTTCCTCCCGGCTTGCAGCCCCCGCCCTGAAGGCAGCGCGGCGCTCCGCCCTTTCGGGCTCATATGCGGGAACGGTGCCCTCGACGGCAATCATGACGGCGCGCCAGCTGTCATCCGCGCCCATCGCCTTCTGCGCGGCATCCGTAAATTGCTGCACACGGTTCGTCTCGCAAACGAGGTGGACGATGCATCGCGCCTCGCCCGCATCCGCGCTGCGCGCCGCAAAGACCTCGACGGCGTCATATTGTTCGGCAAGGGCAACGAGTGTGTCGGCATAGCCGGCAGGCGCCGTGATTTCGATAACGCGAAGCGACATGTGGCCTCCTCCTGCGCTCGACTATCGCAGGTGGAGGCGATTCCCGCACCTTCTGTATCACCCGGCTGTATCGCGCGGCTGTATCACCCGGCTGTATCGCCCGCCTGACATCCGGCTCCCGCACAGGCGGCCATCCGTCAACCGCATGACAGGAATCGCAACGGTTATACTTAGATTAATCTCTAATTTTTCTCGCCGTCGCAAACCGATCGCGCGCGATACTGGCGGCAGACGAAGCTTGCTGCTATATGGCGGGGACTGGGGGCCTGTAGCTCAGTTGGTTAGAGCGGACCGCTCATAACGGTTTGGTCGCAGGTTCGAGTCCTGCCGGGCCCACCAGCTTTCGTCCTGTCTTCGCACGGACAATCCCCTCCCCTTTCATTACGCCCCAATTTCGCCCCGATCCCGCCTGAAGCTCGCGGCAATTCATTCAGGCCGGGTTCAGCCCCAGAGATACATAACAGGGCCCATAAACGAACAAACAACTCGCCCATCCGAGAGAAGGAGGCACCAGATGCCGACCCCCACATCCCGCTCCCCGTTCACCATGCTCGCGCCCGCGCTGGCACTTGCGTTCACCCTCGGCTTCGCCGGCGCCGCGCAGGCAACCGAACAGCATGAGAAGCCACGCACCCTCACCATCACCGGCGAGGGCGAGGTTTCCGCCGCGCCGGACATCGCCTATGTGGAAACGGGCGTCGTAACCGAAGGCAAGACAGCCGCCGAAGCGCTTTCCGCCAACACCAAGGCCATGAACGAAGTCTTCAAGGGGCTCGGCGAGGCCGGCATCGAAAAGAAGGACATGCAGACCTCACAATTCTCCGTCTACCCCGTTTATGAGCAGGTGAAGAGCGAAGACAACCGCCCACAAACGCCGAAGATCGGCGGCTATCGCGTGCAGAACAAGCTGACCGTCACGGTGCGCGATCTGGACAAGCTCGGCGGCATTCTCGACCGGGTCGTGACACTCGGCTCGAACCAGCTCTCCGGGATCCGCTTCTCGATCGACGAACCGCAGCCGCTCTTGAACGAAGCACGCAAGGATGCCGTGAAGAACGCACTCGAAAAGGCGAAGCTATATGCGGGCGCGGCAGGCGTCGCACTCGGCGAGATCATGTCGATCTCGGAAAACGGCTCAAGCATGCCCCAGCCCATGTATATGAAGAGCTATGCTTCAATGGCCCGCGACGAGAGCGTTCCCGTTGCCTCAGGCGAGCAGACGATGACCTCCAGCGTCACCCTCGTCATCAGGATCGACTGATCGGAGCCGGCGATAACGAAACAAACGGCCGAAGGGAGCTTCGGCCGGCAACTGCCCCCCCTTGCGTGACCCCCTCGCGTCAAGGTCGGGCAATTAGGTAAGGGCGGCGTCATTCATTGGCGCCGCCTTTTTTCTGCTCTGTGTACTGATTGAGGAAGCGAGAAGGAATGGAAGACGACAAAGTACTTTAGTCACTTGCATGACGGCCACTGACTTTTTTGGCAGCGCATTCGGCGCACGTTACGATTATCTTCAACAAAATATCGGTCAAAATCTGTGCTTGGGTGCATCCGTCACATTCGATGCTGTTACGGTCACGGGAAGTCAAGTCACGTATAACTTTGACTACTACATTGGACCGGTGATGCCAGTGGTATCCTGTTCAGGTAAGACAATTACCCTCGAGTACTCCGATGCCTTCAAGGGTGATCTGTTCGATCTCTCGCGGGGGTGATCGCCGCGACAGCGGCAGGGGCCGAGACGCCTTCGCCCGCCCGCGCTCTCCGACTTGTGACTGGACGGTGAGCGGGCGGCCATGCAGGTTGGAGCCTCGCAGAACAATCGGAGCGGAGCGACGTATGACCATCGAGAGTGTGAAGGAATATTACGGCCAGACGCTGAAAGGCTCGGGCGACCTCAAGACGGATGCCTGCTGCGACCCGAGCGCCATGCCCGAACATGTGAAAGGCGCGTTGTCGCTCATCCATGACGAGGTCCTGACGCGCTATTATGGCTGCGGCCTTGTGATCCCCGAAAAGATCGAGGGGATGCGCGTGCTCGATCTCGGCTGCGGCGCGGGGCGCGACGTCTATGCGCTGGCCCACCTCGTGGGACCGGAGGGCTTCGTGGCCGGCGTCGACATGACGCCCGAACAGCTCGCCGTCGCCAAGGCCCATGTCGGCTGGCACATGGAGCGCTTCGGCCATGCGCGGCCCAATGTCGAATTCCACGAGGGCTATATCGAGCGGCTTGGCGAACTCGGCCTCGAACCCGGAAGCTTCGACATTATCGTCTCGAACTGCGTGGTGAACCTCTCGTCGGACAAGCGCGCTGTGCTCGAAGGCGCACGCGCGCTCCTGAAGCCGGGCGGCGAATTCTACTTCGCCGACGTCTATGCCGACCGCCGCCTCGACCCGAAGCTCGCACAAGACCCGGTGCTGCTCGGCGAATGCCTCGGCGGCGCGCTCTACTGGAACGATTTCCAGAACCTTGCCAAGCAGGCGGGCTTCGGCGATCCGCGCCTCGTGACGAGCCGCCCGCTCGAGGTGCAGGAACCGGCGATCCGCCGGGCGCTGGGCGCGGCGCGCTTCTTCTCCGCGACCTACCGGCTCTTCAACATCGAGAGGCTGGAACCGGCCTGCGAGGACCACGGCCAGGCCGTGATCTACCGGGGCGGCATTTCGCATTCGGAAGACGTGTTCCTGCTCGACGGCCACCACAGGATCGAAAAGGGCCGGATTTTCCCTGTCTGCGGTAATACGTTCCGCATGTTGAAGGAGAGCCGCTTCGCGCCGCATTTCGACTTCATCGGCGATTTCTCGCAGCATTTCGGCATTTTTCCGGGCTGCGGCACGCAAATGCCCTTCAGCGAAGAAGGCGGCGAGAGTTCCGGCGCTTGCTGCTGAGTGGGGAAGGCCTTGTAATCCAGCGCGAGCGCCCCATATAGGTGATACCGAGGCTTTCCAGCGCGCAACGCGCAGCAGGCAAGCCGCCCGGCAATGCCGGGGCCCTCAATGAGGGCCGGAAATTCATTTCGGCAGCCGACCACGGATGTAATGGCGGCACAGCCGGAATGTTTGGGACAAGGCCGGGGAAGCCCGGCCTTTTTTCATTTGAGGCTCCCTGCGCGGGATTTGGCGTGCGGCGCCATCCATCCGTCGCCGAAAGGAGCCAGGCCCATGCCCGCAGCAAAGAAATCCCTCTTCAAGGAAACGCCGACGCAGGTTCGTGCCACCAAGGCCGACAAGACAACGGAGATCGCCATGCAGATCGCAGAGAAGGATGCGCGCGACCGCGCCGCCAAGACCGAAAAGCTGCGCGCGCTCCGGCTCGAGCGAGAGGCCGCGGAAGCGGCCGAGGCGGAAGAGGCAGCGAAAGCAAAGCCCGCCGCAAAAAAGGCCCCCGCAAAGAAGAAAGCGCCGGTGAAGGAACCGGCGTAAACCCTCCTCGCCGACCAGCACCTGACCTGTTCCGGAACGCCGCCCCTCAGACGGGATCAAGCTCGAGGATACGGTTGTTCTCGCCGATCTGAAGCACGGTCGGTTCCCAGCGGCGCGCTTCCTCTTCAGACATTTGCGCATAGGCAACGACGATAACGAGATCGCCGACATTCGCCTTGTGCGCTGCTGCGCCATTGATACCGATCATGCCGGAGCCTGCCGGTGCCTCGATCGCGTAAGTGGTGAGACGCTCACCATTGGTGATGTTGAGCACATCCACCTGCTCGTTCGGCAGGATGCCACTCGCAACGAGAAGATCCCGGTCGATAGAGATCGAACCGACATAATCGAGATCGCATTGCGTAACCGTGGCGCGATGCAGCTTTGCCTTGAGCATGGTGATGTTCATTGGCCATTTCCCCGAAATACAGGAACAAAATCGCAGAAATACTCGCGATCAGTTATCGAGGAACGAGCGGAGCTTCCGCGAGCGCGACGGATGCTTGAGCTTGCGCAGCGCCTTCGCCTCGATCTGGCGGATACGTTCGCGCGTGACCGAGAACTGCTGGCCGACTTCTTCCAGCGTGTGGTCCGTGTTCATGCCGATGCCGAAGCGCATGCGCAGCACGCGTTCCTCGCGCGGCGTGAGCGAGGCGAGAACGCGCGTCGTCGTCTCACGCAGGTTCGACTGGATCGCCGCGTCGATGGGCAGGATCGCGTTCTTGTCCTCGATGAAGTCGCCGAGATGACTGTCTTCCTCGTCGCCAATGGGCGTTTCGAGCGAGATCGGCTCCTTCGCGATCTTCAGAACCTTGCGTACCTTCTCAAGCGGCATGCCGAGCTTCTCGGCGAGTTCTTCCGGCGTCGGCTCCCGGCCGATCTCGTGCAGCATCTGGCGCGACGTCCGCACCAGCTTGTTGATCGTCTCGATCATGTGGACCGGAATACGGATGGTGCGCGCCTGGTCGGCAATCGAGCGCGTGATTGCCTGACGGATCCACCATGTCGCATAAGTCGAGAACTTGTAGCCGCGGCGATACTCGAATTTGTCGACCGCCTTCATCAGGCCGATATTGCCCTCCTGAATGAGGTCGAGGAACTGGAGACCGCGGTTCGTGTATTTCTTCGCGATGGAAATCACGAGACGAAGGTTCGCCTCGACCATTTCCTTCTTCGCGATACGCGCCTCGCGCTCACCCTTCTGCACGGTGGCGACGATGCGGCGATATTCCTGAATGTCGAGACCGGTCTCGGCGGCAAGCGTCTGGATTTCCTGACGCAGATCCTTCACCTGATCGCGCTCGTCCTTGGTGAAGCTCACCCAGCCCTTGCCCTTGAGGCGGCTGACGCGGCGAATCCAGTTCGGGTCGAGTTCATTGCCGAAATACTGCTTGAGGAATTCGTCGCGCGGAACGCCGTGGCTTTCGGCAAGACGCAGCAGACGCCCCTCAAGGCCCATCAGGCGCTTGTTGATCGCGTAGAGCTGCTCGACAAGCGACTCGATACGGTTGTTGTTGAGCGAAAGACTCTTCACTTCCTCGATGAGGTCGGAGGTGAGCTTCTGATACTTCTTTTCCTGCGCACTGGGCAGTTCCTCGCCCTTGAGCGCGAGCTCGACCTTCAGATCCTGCAGCTTGCGGAGCTTCTTGTAGTCAGCCGCAATCGTATCGAAGGTCTCGAGAACCTTCGGCTTGAGTTCCGCTTCCATCGCGGCAAGCGACATGGAGTTGTCGTCCTCGCCATCCTCGTCGACCTCTTCTTCTTCCGGCTCAACGCGCGGCGGCGCCTCCCCCGCAAGCGCGGCCTGGGAATGGTCGACCTTCTTCGCGTCGGGGCCGGCGAACGTGGCATCGAGATCGATGATGTCGCGAAGGAGAATTTTTCCCTCGTTCAGCTCATCGCGCCAGATAATGATGGCCTGAAAGGTCAGCGGGCTTTCGCAGAGGCCCGCGATCATGGTCTCGCGGCCGGCCTCAATGCGCTTGGCGATGGCGATTTCGCCTTCGCGTGAAAGCAGTTCAACGGAGCCCATTTCGCGCAGATACATGCGCACGGGATCGTCGGTGCGGTCGAGCGTGGTGGATGTGGTGGTCGTGGTCGCGACGGCCTTGCCCGTGGGCGCTTCTTCGTCGCCGTCTTCGTCGTCATTATCGGCGGCTTCGGCGTTGCCGTCCTGATTGTCCTCGGCTTCGTCGTTTTCGACCACGTTGATGCCCATTTCCGAGAGCATCGAAAGCGTGTCTTCGATCTGCTCGGAGGAGAACTCCTCGGACGGCAGAACCTTGTTCAGCTCGTCATAGGTCACGAAGCCGCGTGTCTTCGCGGCCTTGATCATCTTCTTGACCGCCGCATCCGACATATCGAGGAGCGGACCGTCCTGCGACACCTCGGCGCCGCTGTCCGGAGCTTCCTGTTCCGCTGCCTTGCTCGCCATTCACACTTTCTCCGCCAATCGATGGACCCGCCGGCGCTCCGTGAGAGCCATGCCGAAAGGGCCGATACCCAGACAACCAGATAGGTCACGCAGTCGGAAGAACCAGAGCGGCACATTGTCCAGAGGTATAAAGAACAAAGGGGCGGAAGCGCCGATGCCGGCCGCCCGCCTTTCCTCGCCCATCCTTTATCGTCTGGATGCTCCGGCCGTCCCCTGCCCCGGCTTATCGCCAGGACCGATCCGGAGTAATGCTGCCCTCAAGTCCCGCTGGTTGACCGATCCCCGTTCGAACCCGGCCGGAAATTCCGTACCGGTATCCTGTCACACCCCGTCCGCTGCATCCGAGCGCTCTAGCTGCTCCTGGATGGCCCGGAACCGGGCATAATTCTCTTCCGTCATCTCGTCTGCGAGCGCGCGTTCGGCGGCTTTCAATTCCGCCTCCAGCACGTTCGCCCGCCTGTGCCGAGCCAGCGTGTGCAGGAAACCTGCCTCCGCCTCGTCGGGCGCTGCATCTGGCCAGGCAAAAGGATCGCTCCTGAAAGCCGGACCGGCCTCCAGACGCCGGGCGATTTCCGCCAAATCCCTGCTCAGCAAGTGGCCCTTGAGCGCTTCCCTTTCAAGAGGCGCATGGAGGGCAGCTATATCTATGATTTCATTGCGTAATCTGTCAAGCGCCGGGGTTCGCAGCTCGATTCGCGAGATATCCTCTGCGTAATTCTCCAAGAGTTCCGGGTGGTTAAGCAGCGTGAGGAGCAAAAGCTCCAAGAAATTTTCTTTTAGCTACCGATAGCAAAACGCTGAGGTTCGTCACCTAAACTCATCTCTCTTTTTGCTCGATATTCCGCCGCAATCTTACTGAATTCGCTGTCGTCTCCAGCCAATGGGCTCCGCAAGAGTTCCTTTCTCAACCAAATCACTCGATCAAAATACTCTCGGAGACCATGTTCTTCTTCCGTGAGGACTAGTGCATCACGATTAACCTCAGCGTACTGCCCGCGCGCCACAAAAAGCGCCAAGGTTGCAAGAAATTTCGACTCAATCTCTTCCGTATCATTTAGCGATCGTCCCAAACGATATGCCGTGCTCTCACGTATCTGCTCTAAACGCCCGTCCAGTCCTCTGCCAGCCAGGCTCGCGATCATTTCGTCACGATCCATATTTTCCTTTTGCCCACAAAGCTGGATCAACTCCGTCAGAATGTTCGCATTTTGACGGTCCAAAAGCTCCAAACAATTGAGCGGGTCAAAATAAGTAATTAAAAGGCTCGTCTCACACAAAAGATAAGCAAGGAGCTCAATCTCCAACCGGGATTCCAGCAGTGCATATCTCCTAGAACCAACAGATGATGGTGTAATCAACCCAGGTTTTGAGGATTCATTCCGCTTGCTGAATTTTCGCCACCCAAAAACATCTGCAAATCGATTCCAAAGCCAGTCTTTGAGAGTCCGCTTGTAATGCCGCCGCACCAGCTCATTTTGAATTTCCATGAGCCACACTTCAAACTTTTGCTCCACACGGGCCCGATCATCGGGACCTTCCAACCGCTCGCCAAAAAGCAAGTAGGAGAAAGCCATTTCAGGAAATGACCGTGCGTTGGCAATCACCGATTTAAAAGCAGAAACACCTTTTTCGCGAACCATATCGTCTGGATCTGCTCCATCTGGGAGCATCGCAAACCGAAAACTGTGCCCCGCTTTTAATAGGGGCTTAATCCTATCCATGGCGCGAAACGCTGCTCGCAGTCCCGCCTTGTCGCCGTCGAAACAGAGAATGGGCTCGGGCGCCATGCGCCAGAGAAGCTGGATCTGGTCTTCGGTGAGTGCTGTGCCGAGCGGCGCCACAGCATTATGTATGCCGCCCTGCGCAAGCCCGACCACATCCATGTAGCCTTCGACCGCAATCACGGTGCCATCGTCATGCGCGGGCGTGCGCGCACGGGCCAGGTTGTAGAGGACGCGCCCCTTGTGAAAGAGCGGCGTCTCGGGCGAGTTCAGATATTTCGCCTTGGCGTCCGCCGAAAGCGCGCGCCCCCCGAAAGCGATAACGCGACCGCGCGCATCCGAGATCGGAAACATCACGCGATTGCGGAAACGGTCGTAAGGCTCGGCGATATCCGGCCCGGCAATGACGAGCCCGGCTTCGGCCATCTGGTCGAGCGTGACATTCTTCGACTTCAGATATTTCAGCAGCGCCGTGCGATCGCGCCGATCATCGCCCGGCGCATAGCCGATGCCGAAATCGTCGATGGTCTTGCCGCGCAGCCCGCGCCGCTCCAGATAGGCCCGCGCTTCCGCCCCCACCCCTTCCGTCAGCTTCTGGCGGAAGAACTGCGCCGCCATTTCCATCACATCGATGAGGGTGGCGGCTTCCTTGTCGCGCTGGGCGGATTGCGCGTCCCGCTCCGGCATTTCCATGCCGGCCTCCGCCGCAAGCCGTTCCACCGCCTCGATGAAGGAGAGATTCTCGGTCTTTTCGAGGAATTTGATGACGTCGCCATGCTCGCCCGACGAGAAGCAATGATAGAACTGCTTGTCGTCATTGACGGTGAAGCTCGGGCTTTTTTCGTTGGAGAAAGGCGAAAGCCCGACAAACTCACGTCCCCGCCGCGTCAGCTTCACCTTGCGGCCAACGACTTCGGAGACGCGGATGCGTCCCTTCAATTCGTCAAGAAAGCCCTTTGGGAAGCTCATTACATTTCATCCAACAAAAAACAGCGCTCGTTCCACTCGCAAGACGCGAGCAGAATGGACGCCGGTTTGAAGCTCTAAAATCCTAGGGTTCTTGCAGTTTTTGAGCAATGTATTCATTGCCTGCTGCGTTACTCAGAGGCGCACGGCGTACGCTCGCAACACCCTTGTGCCCTCTCTTGTGGATAAATTTTACTCGGTGGCGCGCCGATTCGCACCCCTTATCCACAGGTGGCTGCCCAGAAGAGCAGATCGACAATTTCTTCTAGGCGAGCTTCTCTTTCACGATGGCGCCCGCCTTGGCGAAATCCATCTCTCCGGCATGGCGTTTTTTGAGTTCGCCCATGACCCGGCCCATATCCTTGATGCTGGACGCGCCGGTCTCCGAGATCACGGCTTCGACGGCCGCCGCCGTCTCCTCGTCGGAGAGCTGCTTGGGCATGAAGCTCTCGATGATCTCGATTTCTTCCTTTTCCTGCTGGGCAAGCTCCATGCGCCCGGCGGACTCGTAAATGCCGACCGACTCGCGCCGCTGCTTCACCATCTTGGAGAGAACTTCGAGGATTTCGGCATCGCTCACGCCCGCATCCCGACCATCGGTGCGGCCCGCAATGTCGCGATCCTTGAGCGCCGCCTGAATGAGGCGGAGCGTCGCCATCCGGCGCTTGTCCTGCGCCTTGGTGGCGTCGATGAGGCCTTGCTTGATGAGGTCCCGCAGGTTTTGGCTCATGGCCATCCTCCAATGAAAAGGGAGCGCAGCAGCATGCCGCTCACGCGCCCCCGGAATCGGCGCACACGCTAAACCAAAGCCCCGGCGCGTGCAATCGGAGACCGCACTGCAACACGCCAGACAAGCCATTGAAATCATTGAATTTTTAAGAAAGCCCAGATGCTTGACGGAAAACGGGCGATCCCTTAGTGTCCGGCAAATTCACCGGGAAACCGAGTCTGTCCGGGCGGAAGCGCCAAAAGCTTCGCGCCCGTTCTTTGCAGACGAGTTCCTCCCCTGGAGTTGCCTGAATGAAGGTGTCGACGAAAGCCGCCACGGAACGGCGCGTGTCCAAGGTCACGCAAGGTTCCGGGGAGGAGTCGGCATGAGCGCATCTTCGTCCGATACTGCCAGCCCGAGCCCGCAAACGAGAGCCACGCCCATGACCGCCCCGACCGAGAAGCCGACTGCCCTCCTTGTCCTGAAGGATGGCACGGTCCTTCCCGGACGCGGCGTTGGCGCAGTGGGCGAAGCGGTGGGCGAGGTCTGCTTCAACACGGCGATTACGGGCTATCAGGAAATCCTGACCGACCCCTCCTATGCCGGCCAGATCATCACCTTCACCTTCCCGCATATTGGCAATGTGGGCGCGAATGACGAGGACATCGAAACCTCGAACCTCGCCTCCCTTTCCGGCGTCCGCGGCATGGTCATCCGGGCCGACATCACCGACCCGTCGAACTATCGCGCGGCGCAGCATCTGGATGGATGGCTGAAAACGCGCGGCATCATCGGCCTGTCGGGGCTCGACACGCGCGCGCTGACGCGCCGCATCCGCGAGAAGGGCTCGGTCGACGGGCTCATCGCGCACGACCCCTCCGGCAATTTCGACATTCCCGCCCTTCTTGAGAAGGCGCGCGCCTGGCCGGGCATGGTCGGCCTCGACCTCGTGAAGGACGTGACCTGCGGCCAGAGCTACACCTGGAAGGAAGCGCGCTGGAAATGGGGCTGCGGCTATGAGCCGGGCCATGAGTTGAAGCACCGCGTGGTCGCCATCGACTACGGCATCAAGCGCAACATCTTGCGCTGCCTGACGAGTGCGGGCTGCGAGGTAACGGTCGTTCCCGCCGAGACCAAGGCGGAAGATATTCTCGCGATGAACCCGGACGGCGTCTTCCTGTCGAACGGACCAGGCGACCCGGCCGCGACCGGCGAATATGCCGTGCCGGAAATCAGAAAGCTCGTCGATAGCGGCAAGCCCGTCTTCGGCATCTGCCTCGGCCACCAGATGCTGGCGCTCGCGCTCGGCGCGAAGACGGAGAAGATGCATCAGGGCCATCACGGCGCGAACCACCCCGTGAAGGACCACACCACCGGCAAGGTCGAGATCACCTCGATGAACCACGGCTTCGCCGTCTCGCGCGAAAGCCTCGGGCCCGATCTCGAAGAGACGCATATCTCGCTTTTCGACAATTCGAATTGCGGCATCCGCCTCAAGGATCGTCCCGTCTTCTCGGTGCAGTATCACCCCGAGGCCTCTCCGGGCCCGATGGATTCACACTACCTCTTCGAACGCTTCGTGAAGCTGATCGAGGAGGCACGCGGTTAAGTCATGCCCAAACGTACAGACATAAAGAGCATCATGATCATCGGCGCGGGGCCGATCATCATCGGACAGGCCTGCGAGTTCGATTACTCCGGCACGCAAGCCTGCAAGGCGCTGAGGGATGAGGGCTACCGCATCATCCTCGTGAACTCCAATCCGGCCACCATCATGACGGACCCGGAGCTGGCGGACGCGACCTATATCGAACCGATCACGCCGGAAATCGTGGCGAAGATCATCGAGAAGGAACGCCCCGACGCATTGTTGCCGACGATGGGCGGGCAGACCGCACTCAACACGGCGCTGGCGCTCGCGGATATGGGTGTGCTCGAAAAATTCAATGTCGAGATGATCGGCGCGAAGCGCGAAGCGATCGAGATGGCCGAGGACCGCCAGCTCTTCCGCGATGCGATGGACCGCATCGGCCTTGAAAGCCCGCGCTCGAAAGTGGCGCACAACATGGACGATGCGCTGGCGGCGCTGGAGATCGTGGGCCTGCCCGCAATCATCCGCCCCTCCTTCACCATGGGCGGCACGGGCGGCGGCATCGCCTATAACAAGCAGGAATTCAACGACATCGTCGAAAGCGGCCTCGATGCGAGCCCGGTCAATGAAGTGCTGATCGAGGAAAGCGTACTTGGCTGGAAGGAATACGAGATGGAGGTCGTCCGCGACAAGGCGGACAACTGCATCATCATCTGCTCCATCGAAAATGTGGACCCGATGGGTGTCCACACCGGCGACTCGATCACCGTCGCGCCCGCGCTGACGCTCACCGACAAGGAATACCAGGTGATGCGGAACGCGAGCCTCGCCGTACTGCGCGAGATCGGCGTCGAAACCGGCGGCTCCAACGTGCAGTTCGCGGTCAATCCGAAGGACGGCCGCCTCGTCGTCATCGAGATGAACCCGCGCGTGTCGCGCTCTTCCGCCCTCGCCTCCAAGGCGACGGGCTTCCCGATAGCGAAGGTCGCGGCGAAGCTCGCCGTCGGCTACACGCTGGACGAATTGCAGAACGACATCACCAAGGTCACGCCCGCGAGCTTCGAGCCCACCATCGACTATGTGGTGACGAAGATTCCGCGCTTTGCCTTCGAGAAATTCGCAGGCGCCGAAAAGCTGCTCGGCACGGCGATGAAATCCGTCGGCGAAGCAATGGCCATCGGCCGCACCTTCCAGGAGTCGCTCCAGAAGGCGCTGCGTTCCATGGAAACAGGCCTCACCGGCCTCAACGAAGTCACCGTGCCCGGCATGGGCGAAGGCGATGACAAGAACGCGATCCGCGCCGCGCTCGGCCGCCCGACGCCCGACCGCCTGCTCGTCATCGCGCAGGCACTGCGCCACGGCATGAGCCATGACCAGATCCGCGCGGCCTGCTCCTACGACCCCTGGTTCATCGAACAGCTTCAGGGCCTCGTCGACGCGGAAGAAGGCGTGAAGACGAACGGCCTGCCGCAGACAAAAGCCGATATGCGCCGCCTGAAGGCGATGGGCTTTTCCGATGCGCGGCTGGCGGAGCTTGCCGGAAGCGAGGAAGAGGCCGTCCGCAAGGCGCGCCGCGAGATGGGTGTGCGTCCCGTCTACAAGCGCATAGACACCTGCGCGGCGGAGTTCGAAAGCCTCACGCCCTACATGTATTCGACCTACGAGACGGATTTCAACGGGCACGCCGATTGCGAATCCGATCCATCCGACCGCAAGAAGGCAATCATTCTGGGCGGCGGTCCGAACCGTATCGGCCAGGGTATCGAATTCGACTATTGCTGCTGCCACGCCGCTTTCGCGCTTGATGAAGTCGGCATCGAAAGCATCATGGTGAACTGCAACCCGGAAACCGTGTCGACCGACTACGACACCTCCGACCGCCTCTATTTCGAGCCGCTCACCGCCGAAGACGTGCTTGAGCTGATCGACCTCGAACGCTCCAACGGTACGCTGGCCGGCGTCATCGTGCAGTTTGGCGGACAGACGCCGCTGAAACTCGCGAACGACCTGGAACGCGCGAATGTGCCGATCCTCGGCACCTCGCCCGACGCCATCGACCTCGCCGAGGATCGCGACCGCTTCAAGGCGCTGCTCGAAAAGCTCGACCTGAAACAGCCGCCGAACGGCATTGCGCGGTCCGCCGCGGAAGCGAAGGCGATTGCCGAAAAGATCGGCTACCCGGTCGTCATCCGCCCGTCCTACGTGCTGGGCGGCCGCGGCATGGAGATCGTGCGCGACACGGCGCATCTCGAACGCTACATCAACGAGGCCGTGATCGTGTCGGGCAAGAGCCCCGTGCTGATCGACGGCTATCTGCGCGATGCCATCGAGGTGGACGTCGATGCGCTCTGCGACGGCACAGATGTCGTCATCTGCGGCATCATGGAACATATCGAGGAAGCGGGCGTCCATTCCGGCGACAGCGCCTGTTCGCTGCCCCCCTATTCGCTGAAGCGCGAAACCATCGATGAAATCGAACGCCAGACCCGCGACATGGCGCTGGGGCTCAATGTCATCGGCCTGATGAACGTGCAATACGCCGTTCAGGACGGCACGATCTATGTGCTCGAAGTTAACCCGCGCGCATCGCGCACCG
The DNA here is from genome assembly GCA_002694985.1 of Parvibaculum sp. Lineage (GTDB taxonomy): Bacteria > Pseudomonadota > Alphaproteobacteria > Parvibaculales > Parvibaculaceae > Parvibaculum. Next base: position 337,211 of record NZNS01000006.1, read on the forward strand.
TCCCCTTCGTCGCCAAGGTGATCGGCGAGCCCGTCGCCAAGATCGCGGCGAAGGTCATGGCAGGCACGAAGCTTGCCAGCTTCGACCTGAAGCCGGATGCGCATGGCCGCGTCGCCGTGAAGGAAGCGGTCTTCCCCTTCGCGCGTTTCCCCGGCGTCGATACGGTGCTCGGGCCGGAGATGCGTTCGACTGGCGAAGTCATGGGTCTCGACAAGAGCTTCGCCGTTGCCTTCGCAAAGAGCCAGCTCGGCGGCGGCACCAAGGTGCCGACCACGGGCACCGTCTTCGTCTCCGTGAAGGACAGCGACAAGGAAAAGATCGTCGCGCCCGCGAAAAAGCTCCTCGACATGGGCTTCAAGCTCATCGCAACCGGCGGCACCCAGCGTTTCCTTGCTGAGCAGGGCCTCGATGTCGGCACCATCAACAAGGTGCTCGAAGGCCGCCCGCATATCGTGGACGCGATCAAGAACGGCGAAGTCGCCCTCGTCTTCAACACCACCGAAGGCGCACAGGCCCTCACCGATTCGATGTCGCTCCGGCGCTCGGCGCTGATGATGAAAGTGCCCTATTACACGACGGTTGCGGGTGCGCGCGCCGCCGTGGAGGGCATCGACGCCATCCGCCGCGGCCAGCTCGAAGTGACCTCGCTCCAGTCCTATTGACCAGCAACGCCTTCCACGAGCGGGGCGAACGGCACAAATCGCATTTGACGTACGCCAAGCCCCTGACCCACAATCGGGGTCAACGTCCCGCCTGTCACGGCTCCCGGAGGGAGCCCGGCGGGATTTTCATCAGGTACACCAGATAACCGCCCCGCCTCTTCGTTGCGGGGGCATCGCAGACAAGAAAGATCGTCGAGAGAAATGGAAAAGATTCCAATGACTTCCGAGGGTTACAAGGCCCTGGAAGAGGAGATCAGGTTTCTGAAGTCCGTGGAGCGGCCGCGCATCATCAAGGCGATCGCCGAAGCCCGCGCGCATGGCGATCTCAGTGAAAACGCCGAGTATCACGCCGCCAAGGAACAGCAGGGCCTTAACGAGAGCCGTGTGGCGGAGCTTGAAGACAAGATTTCCCGCGCCGATGTGATCGACGTGACGAAACTTTCCGGCGACACGGTGATGTTCGGCGCGACCGTCGACCTCGTGGACGAGGATACCGAAGAAGAAGTGACCTACCAGATCGTCGGTGAAGTCGAAGCCGACGTTAAGAAGGGCCGCGTCTCCATCACTTCCCCCATCGCGCGTGCGCTGATCGGAAAATCCGTCGGCGACAGCGTCGAAGTCGTGACGCCGGGTGGTGGCAAGAGCTACGAAATCCTGAAAATCCGCTTCGGATAGGCCTAGCCTATTCCTCTTCCAGCATTTCCACCGGCACACCCGGTTCGTGCTTCGAACAGCGGATGGTGAGCGAGGTGCGCACGCTCGCAACATTGGGCGCGGGCGTGAGCTTCTCCGTCAGGAAACTCTGGAAGGTGGAGAGATCCGGCGCGACGCACTTCAATATGAAGTCGATCTCGCCGTTCAGCATGTGGCATTCGCGCACAAGCGGCCAGGTCGCAACTTCCGCCTCGAAAGCCTTGAGGTCGGCTTCGGCCTGGCTGTGCAGTCCCACCATCGCGAAAACCGTCACCTCGAAACCGAGTGCGCGGCCATCGAGATCGGCGTGATACCCTTTGATGAAGCCCGCATTCTCCAGCGCCCGCACACGGCGCAGGCAGGGCGGCGCGGAGATGCCCGCCTTCGTGGCGAGATCGACATTGGTAATCCGTCCGTCGGCCTGCAGCTCGGCGAGGATTCGCAAGTCGATATGGTCGAGCTTCGCCCGCTTCATGGGCACTCCTTGAACCGGCGCCCGCAGGGGCTTTCCGGCGTGACTTGTGGTTTGCGGCGCTTTACTTACTCTGAATACCAGCCTGATTCAGTAATAAAATTACCCGACAGCGCACGAATATGACCGAAAACGAGGCGAGATTGCCGAAAAACCTGCTCGCCGGGTCCGAGAGGCTCACCTGCTGGGTGCTGACCAACGGCATGGCGGGTTTCGAGACGCAAGGGATCGGCATTGCCGAGGCGCTCGGCCTCACGCCTGAAATGAAGCGCGTCGCCCCTTCTCCGCCGTGGAAATGGATGGCGCCCTGGGGGCCCGCCCAGTCGAATGAGACGGTGGCCCCGCCCTGGCCGGACATTCTGATCGCATCAGGCCGCCAGTCGATCCCTTATGCGCGAATGATCCGCCGAAAGTCCGGCGGAAGGACCTTCACCATTGTGCTCCAGGATCCGCGCGTCGCGCCCTCGAATTTCGATTTCGTCTGGGCCCCCGCCCATGACCGGCTCGAAGGACCGAATGTGCTCTCCACCGCCGTCTCCCCCCACCGGCTGACGCGCGCGCGCCTCGCCGAGGAGGCGGCGCTGTTCGAGCCACAGGTCGCCCGCCTGCCCCGCCCGCGTGTCGCCGTCCTCATCGGCGGCACAAATTCCGTATACAGCATGGGCGAGGATACGGCCGCCGATATCGCCCGCCAGCTCGCTGCCCTGGCCGGGAGCGGCGCCGGCCTCATGGTTACGCCCTCCCGCCGCACCGGCGCGCGCCAGACACAAATCCTGAAGGACGCCTTGAAGGACAGCCCTGCTGTCATATGGGACGGAACCGGCCCCAATCCCTATTTCGGGTTTCTCGGGCTTGCCGATGCCATCATCGTCACCTGCGATTCCGTCAACATGGTCGGCGAGGCCGCTTTCACCGGAAAGCCCGTTCATGTCATCGAACTCGAAGGCGGCCAGTCGCGCAAGGAGGCGAAGTTCCGCCGCTTTCTCGATGCCATCTATGCAAGCGGCGCGGCGCGCCCTTTCACCGGCCAGCTTGAAAGGTGGGAGTACGACCCATTAAATGCTACCGATGAGATCGCCGAAGCGATTGCCATGCGCTTCCTGGCGCACCGCAAGGAGCGGCAGGCACACTAAAGGGCGCAAGCGGAAAAGGGTTAATCGGGTGCGGCAATTGGATGCCGCGACATTTGGGATCGTTGCGCGACCTGGCCCGTCATTCGCAAGATCACCGCATGGAAGTTCCCGGGAAGGCAACGGACCGGTAAACCGGGCCGGACGAAAAGCCGAACGACAAAAAGGTAAAGGGCATCATGAGCCTGATCGACATCGAAGCATTGCGCGCCACCCCGCGAAAGACGGACCCTTACGAATATCTCGTGGTTCCCGCCTTCGTGACAGGCAAGGCGCTCGACAGCGTGATCGCCGACTTTCCCGACATCGAGACGACAGGCTCCATTCCGCCCAGCGAGCTCGATATCTATGGCAGTTTCGAGCAACTGCTTCAGGAAATGAACGGCTCCGAGTTCCGCAAGGCGATTGAGGAGAAATTCGAGGTCGACCTCACAAGCCGCCCGACGATGTTCACCATCCGCGGTCATTGCGCGCGCAACAACGGCAAGATCCACACCGACACGGAATCGAAAATCATCACTGTTCTGCTCTATCTCAATCAGGAATGGGAAGCAGACGGCGGGCGGTTGCGCGTCCTGCGCTCGGGTACAGACCTCAACGACGTGGCGGAAGAAGTATCGCCCAATGGCGGCACTCTTCTCGTCTTCAAGCGCTCCGATAATTCATGGCATGGCCACGAACCTTTCGAAGGCCAGCGCCGCGCCATCCAGATGAACTGGGTACGCGACGTGGATGTCGTCGCGCATGAACAGCGCCGCCATCGCATCACCTCGACGCTCAAGCGTCTCAACCCGTTCGCTTCACGTACGCGCGAAACGTCCGGCGCCTACTGATACGCGGATCGAGGAATATTCAATGACCCTGCAGATCGAAACCTTCAAGAACGCCGACCTCTCGCATGGCTGGCGGCCCGGCAACAATGCGGGCGGCGCAACGCTCTTCAAGGCGCTCGGCCATCCGCTGAGCGCACCGAAGGGACAGGCCCTGATCGCCGGTCTCGTCAAGGCGGGCCCCGTCGCGATCTACGACCCCTCTGGCACCATCGGCAACTTCCACGCCTATTACGATCTCGGCCGTCTCGATGTTGCGGGCTATTACGTCCAGCGCATCGAGGATCTTGGATCGGCCTTCCTCGGTCACGAGGCAAGGCTCGTCAGCGAAATGCGCAACTCGAACGCAAAGGCCGTTCTTGTCCTCGCCTTCGATGCACAGAAGACGCTGCCCTCCATCCAGCATGTCTTTCCCGAGGGCGCCCATGTCGCAACGCTGGACGACATGCGCCTGCCCGATGACATGCTCACCAACAAGTCGAACTATCTCGACCCGATGAACTTCGCGACCAACTTTGCGCTCATGCGCGAGAAAAAAGGCGCGAACGGGCATGACGGAATCCACACCCGCGTCGCCAGCGCGAACTACTGGGGCCTGCATGGTGCGGAAAACCCGGAGCTATGGCTCTGCCTCTTCGACGAAAAGGGAAACCAGCTCGCCGAGTGGCGCGAGACGCTGCCCACCGCTGGCGCCCCCTTTACGCTCGACAGCGCGGAAATACGAGAGCGTTTCGGCCTCGACGATTTCACAGGCTCGCTCTTCATCCATGCCGTGCGCATCAAGGGCCACGATGTCGTGAAATACGCGCTCGACATGTATGGCGAAAACGGCCTCGCCCTTTCATGCAGCCATGACGCGAATGCCTGGCCCGCCGACTATTATGCGGGTATGCCGGCCGCCGAAGGCGATGAGCGCGTGACGCTCTTCGTACAGAACTCCCACCCCATGCCCATTCCGCCGCGCACTGTCGGCCTGAATGTCATGGGCGGCCAGGATGTTTCCTGGTACGAGGACGAAATTCCGCCCTTCGGCACGCGCGGCATTCCGGTCGAAAGCCTGTTGCCCGATGCGAAATGGCCGGACCAGATCGAAATCGTCGCGGGACGCTATTTCGTGCGTCCGCGCTACGAGGTGACGCGCGGTTCCGGCCAGCGCCGTCTCGCCCACGCCAATGTCGAGCGCACGGATCTGAAGCCGAACCCGGAGATCGAAAATCTCGGCAAGCATATGGGTAAGGGCTACATCATGCCGCTGCCCGTCCTGCCCCGCGACAAGTTCGAAACCGTGATGCTGCCGACACCGATGGCGCGCGACGAACACGAAATGCCGCTCCGCGCCGAAATGATCGATGCAAATGGCACCACCGTCGCCACGAAATATCTCGGCCGCATCCCGCGCCGCGAAAGCGTTGCCGTCGATATCGAGGCATGGATGACGGAAGAGGCGCTGAAGCTTCCCTCCGGCTACGGCCATGTCGAGTTTCTCTATGACTTCCGCGATGGCGGCGAGGCAAATGGCTGGCTGCACGCGCTTGGGCGCTTCGAGCAGAAGTCGAGCGGCCACCGCGCGGAAACGATCTTCGGCGCCCATATCTACAACACCGCCGTGATCTACAAGGACGAACCGCAGAGCTACACCAACAAGCCGCCAGGGCTCACCACGCGTCTTTTCCTGCGCATTGCGGGACCGGCACTGGAAGATGGCGCGCTCGACACGCTTTGCCACCTGATCTATCCGGCCTCGACCGACTGGCACCCGAAAAGCTCGACGCTCCTCATCCTGCATGATGCGGAGGGCAAGCCCGTCGCGGAGGAGAAAATCGAGATTGCCTGTGGCGGCTCGTTCCACTGGCGCTTGTCGGAAGTCTTCTCCCGCGAGGACCGTGAGAAAATGGGCGGCACAGGCTATGTCATCATCCGCGACACGACCTGCCGCCTCTTCGGCTTCCACGGTCTCGTGAACGGCGACAAGAGCTTCTGCCTCGATCACATGTTCGGCTTCTGACGCTCCATGTAGTCATGGCGCGGCGCACGAAATCGCGGTTTACCCTCCCGGCCGGAGCGAATAGAAGCCGGGAGCGAGCGATTACGATGATTCCCCGCTTCCGCCTTGCCGCGATGCATGGGCAACCCCATCTTGAGGGGTGCGGAAGAGCCGGTTTGCCGGGAAAAATTCCCCTGACATCATGTCGCACCGCAGCAAAATCCCTTGAATATATTTTAGAATGCGTCTAAATAACGAGAAAGCCCGGCCCCGTCCCGGGCTCCTCATTCAAGTTTCAAAGGAGTTTCCCGTATGGCCGTTCTCGTAGGCAAGCAGGCCCCCGATTTCACCGCCGCCGCCGTCATGCCGGATGGCGACATCGTTGAGGATTTCAACCTCCGTTCGCACCTCAACGGTTCCTACGGGCTGGTGTTCTTCTATCCGCTGGACTTCACCTTCGTGTGCCCCTCGGAAATCCTCGCCTATTCCAACCGTGTGCCGAAATTCGAAGCCCTGAACGTGAAGGTCGTCGCCGTCTCGGTCGACAGCCAGTTCACCCACGCCGCATGGCGCAAAACCGCCCCGAACGATGGCGGCCTCGGCCCGGTCAAGTTCCCGATGGTCGCGGACATGACCAAGCAGATCGCGCGCGACTATGACGTGCTGATCGAAAAGGATGGCGTCGCCCTTCGCGGCACCTTCCTCATCGACCGCGATGGCGTCGTTCGTCACCAGCTCGTGAACGATCTCCCCCTCGGCCGCAACGCCGACGAGGCGCTGCGCATGGTCGACGCGCTCCAGTTCCACGAGGAACATGGCGAAGTCTGCCCGGCCGGCTGGCAGAAGGGCCAGGAAGGCATGAAGGCGGATGCCGAAGGCGTCGCGAAGTATCTCGGCAGCCACGCCGAGGCGCTCTAAGCCTGACTTTTGGCGGGGCCTGTCCGAACCTGTATAGTCCCTATGCAGATCGGCGGGCCCCGCTCATCCGCCCCTCACCCTGCCGGCCTCACGGCTCAAGCGCACGGAAGCATCATGTCCGACACAAAACACGCGAAAGTCCTCATCATTGGCGCCGGTGCCGCCGGCTACACCGCAGCGATCTATGCCGCGCGCGCCATGCTGGAGCCGGTGCTCATTCAGGGCATCCAGCCGGGCGGCCAGCTCACCATCACCACCGAAGTCGAGAACTATCCGGGCTTCGCCGAGGCCATTCAGGGCCCCTGGCTCATGGAGCAGATGGGCGAACAGGCCCGCGCAATGGGAACGGAAATGATCGCCGATACGATCGTCTCCGCCGACCTGAAGAAGTACCCCTTCGAACTGAAGGGCGACAGCGGCACGCTCTACACCTGCGACGCCCTCATTATCGCGACCGGTGCACAGGCAAAGTGGCTCGGCATCCCCTCTGAAGAAAAGTTCCAGGGCTTCGGCGTCTCGGCCTGCGCGACCTGCGACGGTTTCTTCTATCGCGGCAAGGAAGTGCTGGTCGTCGGCGGCGGCAACTCCGCTGTCGAGGAAGCCCTCTTCCTGACGAACTTCGCAAGCAAGGTCACCGTGATCCATCGCCGCGATACGTTCCGCGCCGAAAAGGTCATGCAGGAGCGCCTCTTCAAGAACCCCAAGATCGAGGTGGTCTGGGATTCGGCCATCGAGGAGATTGTCGGTACCGAAAACCCGCCCGGCGTCACCGGCGCGCGCGTGAAGAACGTGAAGACCGGCGAGATCACCGAGATCAAGGCTGACGGCGTCTTCATGGCGATCGGTCACTCCCCCGCCACCGAGCTTTTCAAGGATCAACTCGAGACGAAGGCAGGCGGCTATCTCGTCACCGCGCCGGACTCGACGGCAACCAGCATCCCCGGCGTCTTTGCCGCAGGCGACGTGACCGACGACGTTTACCGTCAGGCCGTCACGGCAGCGGGCATGGGCTGCATGGCCGCGCTCGAAACCGAGCGCTGGCTCGCCGGTCGGGAAGCTGAGAAGGCGGGGCAAGGCCCCGACCCGCTCGAACGCGCGAAGCAGGCCGAAACCGCCTGAGCTATCGGAAAGAAAAAAGGTCGAGCAAGGCGCTCATGTCGGAAATGACATGGGCGCCTTCTCTTTTAAGCGCTGCCGCGTCGGTCATGGGATCGCCTGCATAGCCGATAACGGACATCCCCGCCGCAACGCCCGCCTGCACACCAGGCACGCTATCCTCGATCACGAGGCAGTTCTCCGGCGCATGGCCCATGCGCACCGCCGCATGGAGAAAGAGATCCGGCGCGGGCTTGCCTTGCGCCACTTCCTCCGCACTGAAGAGAACATCCTCCACAAGTGGCAAGAGCCCCGTCGCCCCCAGCGTGAAGCGCATCTTCTCGAACCTGCCCGACGATGCCACGCAGTAGGGCTTCTCCCGCGCGGCAAGCTCCTGAAGCAGCGCTTGCGCGCCCGCAACCGGCTCGATGCCTTGCGCAAAGGCTTTCAGCGTCTCGTCGCGAATACGCGCAGGCCAGTCGCTGCCAAGCGGGCGGCCGAGCGCGTCCTCAACATGCGCCTGCACGGCCTGCATGGTCCGCCCGACAAAGAGGCGGCGGCATTCCTCATAGGAAATCTCGAAGCCGCATTCGCCCAGAAAGCGCGCAAGCGCACGGTTCGCCACCGGCTCGGTGTCGACCAGCACGCCGTCGCAATCGAAAATCACAAGGGAGGGAGAAAAGGAAAACGCCATGACCGGATTATATCCGCGATCATGGCGCTTTCGATATCAAATATGATGACCGGCGGTTACGCCGGCCGCCACTCACTCGACGGTGCTGCGAAGCATCCAGGCGGTCTTTTCGCTGGCCTGCATACGCTGGACCATGAGGTCGGCGGTCACTTCGTCGCCCGCCTCACTCGCGGAAGAGAAGAGGTTGCGCGCGGTCTTCACGACCTGCTCATGCCCCTTCACGAGGTTCTTCACCATCTGCTCGGAACTGGGAACGCTGTTGTCCTCCTGGATCGAGGAGAGCTTGCTGAATTCCGCATAGGTACCCGGCGCGTATTCGCCCAGCGCGCGGATGCGCTCCGCGATTTCGTCGGTCGCGGCCCAGAGTTCCTGATACTGTTCCTCGAACATGAGGTGGAGCGAGCGGAATTGCGGACCCGTCACATTCCAGTGGTAATGATGCGTCTTCAGGTACAGCGTGTAGGTGTCCGCCAGAACACGCGCGAGCCCTTCGGCAATTTCATTCCTGTCATTCGCAGCGATGCCTGTATCGACTTTCACTTCACACCTCCTTGGTTTCGGCTTGGCTTCGGCCGGCTTAGGAACTAAACATAGTTCTTTATCAGTGGAATACAAGGAACATTAGAATAACTCTAAATAATTTCCTCAATCTTCCGAACGCCCGCTTATCGTGGGCCTTCACCTGTCCTAAACTGGGATCACGCCCTCATCGACTGTGGAGACGCTCATGGATTCGCCGATCAGGTTTCTCGACCGCAAACCCATTGAACTCAATCGTCGCCAGCTCGTGAAGGGGCTGGCTGCGGGGTATATCGTCGCGCTCGGGGGCTGCGTTCAGAACCCCGCCCTGGGACGGCAGCAATTGCTGCTTGTCTCGGATGCACAGATTACCCAGCTCTCCGCCTCCGCATGGGATCAACTCCGCAAGGAGCAAAAGGTTTCAAGTAACACCAGCCTGAAGAGGCGGCTGCAAAAGGTCGGCCCGCCTCTCGTCCAGGCCGCCGGTCTTCAGGGCCAGTCATGGGAATACACCGTCTTCCAGGGCGACGAAGCCAACGCCTTCGTGCTGCCGGGCGGCAAGGTCGGTTTCTACGAAGGCATCTTCAAACGGATGGAAAACGACGACCAGCTTGCAACCGTGCTCGGCCACGAAATCGGCCATGTCGCCGCCCACCATTCCGCCGAACGCTACAGCCAGCAGATGGCTACGGGTTTCGGCATGCAGGCCGCACAGGTCGCTCTCCAGGCGGGCGATGTCAGCGGCGCCGGCACGATTGCTGCCATTCTCGGCGCGGGCGTGCAGTTCGGTGTCCTCCTCCCCTACTCGCGGACGCATGAGCTGGAAGCCGACCGCCTCGGCGTCACCTATATGCACAAGGCAGGCTTCGATCCGCGCCAGTCGCTCCGCTTCTGGCAGAACATGACGGCGCAGCGCGGTAGCAAGGCCCCGCCGCCGGAATTCATGTCGACCCACCCCTCCGACAGCACGCGCATCGCCGCCCTCACGCAACAGCTCCGGAAAATGGGCTATCAGGTCTGACACCCGCCAATCCCAACGAAAAAGGGCCCCGCTTGCGGGGCCCTTTTCATATCCGGTTGAGTGTTGCTCAGCGCAGGCTGGCGCAGAAGCGCTGGATGCGCTCGCAGGCATCCGTCAGTTCTTCCGTGGACGTCGCATAGGAAATCCGGAAGAAGGGCGAAAGCCCGAACGCCGCACCATGCACGACGGAAATACCTTCCGCCTCGATGAGCGCCATCGCGAAATCCTCGTCCGTCTCAATCACCTTGCCATCCGTCGTCTTCTTGCCGATGCAGCCCTCGCAGGACGGATAGACATAGAAGGCGCCTTCCGGAGTCGGACATTTCAGGCCGCTCGCCTGGTTCAGCATCGACACCACGAGGTCGCGGCGTTCCTTGAACACCTCCGCCCGCTCGGGAATGAAGTCCTGCGGCCCGTTCAACGCCTCGACGGCGGCATATTGGCTGATCGAGGTCGGGTTCGACGTCGACTGGCTCTGCACCTTCGTCATCGCCTTGATAAGCGGCTCCGGTCCGGCGCAATAGCCGATGCGCCAGCCCGTCATCGCATAGGCCTTCGACACGCCGTTCATTGTAAGCGTGCGCTCATAAAGCCCCGGCTCGACCTCCGCCGGCGTCGCGAATTTGAAGCCGTCATAGGTCAGATGCTCATACATGTCGTCCGTCAGGATCCAGACATGGCTGTGCTTCATCAGCACGTCGGTGAGCTTCTTCAATTCGTCATGGCTGTAGGCGGCACCCGACGGGTTCGACGGCGAGTTGAAGATGAGCCACTTGGTCTTATTCGTGATCGCCTTCTCGAGCGCTTCGGGCTGCAGCTTGAAGCCGTCCTCAAGCGTCGTCTCCACCGGCACCGGCGTGCCGCCTGCAAGCAGTACGATGTCGGGATAGGACACCCAGTAGGGCGCGGGAATGATCACCTCGTCGCCGGGGTTCAGCGTCGCTACCATCGCGTTGAAGATGATCGGCTTGCCGCCTGGCGCCACGAAGGCCTGCTGCGGCTTGTAGTCGAGATTGTTCTCGCGCTTGAACTTGGCGCAGATCGCCGCCTTGAGCTCGGGAATGCCGTCGACTGCCGTGTACTTCGTCTTGCCCTCGCGGATCGCCTTGATCGCGGCTTCCTTGATGTTGTCGGGCGTATCGAAGTCGGGCTCGCCGGCCGCAAGCGAAATCACGTCGCGGCCGAGGGCTTTCAGGTCGCGCGCTTTCTGCGTGGCGGCTATGGTTGCCGACGGCTGAATGCGGTTGAGCGCGTCCGAGATAAAGCCCATGTGACATCTCCCATGAAGGCAGAGGGTAAAGGAACGGGCGCAACGTAAGCCCGCCCGTTCGCACGTGCAACAGGCTATTCGACGCGAGCAGGTGCAATATCGCGCTGGCCGTCCGGGAGCGGCTTGTCGCCGAAGACTGTCTGGGGCACGGGCCGATGCTGGCACGGAGAGTATGTTGCAGCCCGACCGGCAGGCAGGAGCGCCTCGACCTCTATATGGGCTATGCCCCGGTCCCCGAGGCCGAGCTGAAACGCGCGGCAACCGCGCTGGCTGGCATTCTCGGTACCGCCAGCGCGTCCCGGCATCCATGAGATTTCCGTGGGCGGACGAAGGCTCGCGCCTGTGTGAGCGGACTTGAACACAAAATGGCCTCAAAATCGGTCCGCTCTCGTCCCCTTTCCTGACCCCTTCCGCCCCATTTCCCCGCGACACTTTGTCCGTCTGAGGAGGGCTTGCCTCGGACCGTCTCAAAACGCGGGGAATACCATGTCCATCATCTCACGAAACACAGCCGGTGCGGGTCCGCGCGGCTGGTCCCATCGACTTGCATTCTTTCTGACATTTATCTGTCTTGTTCTTCTTTTGCTCGCCGGCCTGGCCCGGCATGCCTGGGCGGATACCGCCGCCGCGCCTGTGCCCGCCGGTCTCGTGACACTGAACGACATCGAGAGCGGTGCCCTTCTATTCAATACGAAAGAGCCCGGCAAATATGTGCCCGCGCCCCTTCTCGCGACCGATGTAAAGATCGACGTCTCGGGCCCCATCGCCCGTGCCCGCGTCACACAGCGCTTCATCAATCCCGGCGATAGCTGGGTCGAAGGCAAATACATCTTTCCACTGCCGGAGGACTCCGCCGTCGACACCCTGAAAATGGTGATCGGCGAGCGCGTGATCGAAGGCAGGATCAAGGAAAAGCAGGAAGCCCGGCAGATCTACGAAGAGGCCAAGGCCGCAGGCAAGAAGGCCAGTCTCGTCGAGCAGCAGCGCCCCAATGTCTTCACCAATTCCGTCGCCAATATCGGACCGGGCGAAACCATTGTCGTCCAGATCGAATATCAGCAGACCGCGCATCGCGAGGGTGACACTTTCTCCCTCCGTTTCCCGATGGTCGTTGCACCGCGCTATACGCCGAAGGAAGCCGATCCGCGCTTCGTCGACTTCACGCCCGGCGAAAGCGGCTGGGGCGAAGTGCTGCCCCCCGAACCAAAAGACACGCTGGAACAGCCGCCAGTCCTGCATCCTGAAGCAGGCAAGGTGAACCCCGTGAGCCTCAAGGTCTCGCTCGACGCGGGCTTCCCGCTCGGTGAGGTGAAGAGCCCGCATCATGATGTGACCATCGGGCGCGGTGGCAAGAACGCCGCCACCATCGCCCTGAAGAAAGAACTCGTCCCGGCAGACAAGGATTTCGAACTTACCTGGAAGCCCGCTGCCGCAAAGGCCCCAACCGCTGCCCTCTTCCGCGAGCGGGTCGGCAATGAGGACTATCTCCTCATCATGCTCACGCCGCCCTCTGGCGATGTTCAGCCCGAGGCGAAACCGCGCGAGGCGGTCTTCGTCATCGACAATTCGGGCTCCATGTCCGGCCCCTCGATGGACCAGGCGAAGGAAAGCCTGCTCTGGGCGCTCGACCGTCTGAAGCCCGGCGACACGTTCAACGTCATCCGTTTCGACGACACACTGACAGTGCTCTTTCCGGACGCGGTGCCCGCTCACGGCGAAAACCTCGCGGTGGCGAAGAAGTTCGTGAAGAGCCTCGAGGCCAATGGCGGCACCGAGATGCTGCCCGCCCTGCGCGCCGCACTGACTGACCGTCAGTCACATGGCACGGACAGGGTTCGGCAGGTCGTCTTCCTGACGGACGGCGCAATTACCAACGAACGCGAGCTCTTCAGCGAGATCACCACGAATCTCGGCCGCTCGCGCCTTTTCACCGTCGGCATCGGTTCCGCCCCGAACAGCTACTTCATGACGCGCGCTTCGGAAGCAGGGCGCGGCACCTTCACCCATATCGGCAACGAGCAACAGGTCGTCGAGCGGATGAGCGAGCTTTTCGAGAAGCTCGGCAGCCCGGTGATGACCAACATCACCGCCACCTGGCCCGATGGCCTCACCACCGAGAGCTGGCCGAACCCCGTGCCCGATCTCTACAAGGGCGAGCCCGTGGTCCTCTCCGCCCGCATGCCGCAGGCAAAAGGCACACTGATACTGCGCGGTGACGTGGCGGGCGAACCCTGGGAAGTCCGTATGGCGGTCGGCAAGGGCGAGGCCCGCGCCGGAATAGGCAAACTTTGGGCACGCCGCAAGATTGAGCAGCTCGAAGCCGATGCCCGTATCGCGGGCAACTGGGAAGAGAACGACGCCTCGATTCTGAAAGTCGCGCTCGAACATCATCTTGTCAGCCGCCTGACGAGCCTCGTCGCGGTGGATGTGACCCCATCGCGCCCGGACGGTGAAAAACTCACCGCGAAGGACATGCCGGTGAACCTCCCGGAAGGCTGGGACTACGACAAGGTCTTCGGAGAACAGGCTGTATCGCCGATGCAGCGTGCGGCCCTGCAGAAAGGGTCCGCGCAATATGCAGCGGTTCTGGCAGCTCCCGCTCCCACCACAAGCCGAGTTGCGAGCATGGCGCTACCGCAAACATCCACCGATGCGTCGGCCCTGATCCATTCCGGCATCATCGCATTGCTTCTCTCCATCGCACTTGGCGCACTTTGGTGGCTCCAGCGTCACTGGGCGGCGAGCGCATGGGCGAGGCGCAGCCGGTGAGTGCGCATTTCAAGGGAAAGGCGGTGGCCCTCTGCTGGGCCGCCGCCATTTTTGCCTGCCTCGGCTTCGGTTTCTGGCAGCTCGGCCAGGGTGTCTACATCAAGGCCAAGGCCGAAGTTGCACAGCTTCTGCTCGACCGCGCTTGGCAACGGACCATCGCGGACGGAAAGCCGCACAAGGCCTGGCCCTGGGCGGACACATGGCCCGTCGCCAAACTTGAGATTCCCTCGCAGGGCATGAGCCAGATCGTCCTTGCAGGGACGAGCGGCGAAGCCCTCGCCTTTGGGCCAGGCCATCTTTTCGGTTCGCCCGATCCTGGCAAGCCCGGCACTTCCGTGATTGCAGGTCATCGCGACACCCACTTCACTTTTTTGCGATCTCTGAAAAATGACGATGCCGTCATTATTACGACGGGCGACGGCGTATCGCACCGCTTCATCGTGCGTGACAGACGCGTCGTGAATCACGACGACTCACACATCGATCCGCATGCAGGCTTCGGAATTGCCCTTGTTACCTGCTTTCCTTTCGATGCACGCGAAAGCGGGCCGTTGCGGTATGTGGTGATTGCGGATGCCTCTCCAGATGCGGGCTGAAACCGGAAAGGAAATGATCCGCCGTTAGTTCGCATGCGTATCTGTAAAAAAAGCCGGTTATACGACGCAAACCAAGACGGTCGTTTTCCGAATTCTCCTTGACCGTCTGCATCTATTTCGACGTATTGGGTAATATTGGGTAAAACAGAGACTCTTAGCGATCGATGGGGAGGCAGCCTGAACTTGGGATTGGCAACATACAGAAAGTCGGTCAGCGAAACGAAACACGCGGCCATACTCGAAGCGGCCCGTGCAAATTTCCTCCGGGATGGATACAGCCGCGCTGCAATGGCGGAAATCGCCAGGGAAGCGGATGTTTCGACCGCAACTCTCTACAAACATTTCGCATCCAAGGAGATGCTCTTCGCGGCAGTGGTTCAGGAGGCCTATACCGGCACCGAAGCCACGATTCTTACGGACACTCCGGGCAAACCGGCTCGCACCGTTCTGCACAACATCGCCCTTGTCTATGCTCGTCTGCAATTCGACGAGCAGATGAACGATCTGCTCCGTGTCGTGATTGCCGAAGTGCCGTCCGCGCCGCATCTCGCCCGCGAAGTCTATGAGAACGGCGTTCTCGAACGCTATCGGCAGCTCCAGGCGGTGCTGGATTCGCTCGTCGCGCGCGGGGAGTTGAAACCCCACGACACGCAGGTCAGCGCTCTTTATCTCGCAGGCATGGTGAAGGAGTTTGTCGTCTGGCCCTCCCTCTTCACACTCGATTTCAAGCGGTCCGAAGACATGGACAGCAAGCTCGAGGCCTGCATCGACGCCTATCTCGGCATCTACGCGGCCCGGCCGCTCCAACGCGATCGGATACAGGAAAACACACGTGGGACTTGAGACACATCGCAGAAGGGTCAGTGCCCAGAAACGCAGCTCCATATTGGAGGCCGCGCGCAAGAACTTTCTGACCAACGGTTATAGCGGCGCAGGCATGGCCGAAATCGCGCGCGATGCGGATGTATCGACGGCGACGCTCTACAAGCATTTTTCGTCGAAGGAAGCGCTCTTCACGGCGGTGGTGAAGGAGTCCGCGCAAGGCGCGGGCGATTATAGCGGCATCCACGATCCGAAGGATTCCGCGCGCGAAGCCCTCCACAAGCTTTGCCGCGCCTACCTCGCCCAGCAATTCGAGGAAGACGGGAACGCCCTCATGCGCATCGTCATTGCGGAAGTGCCCGGCGCGCCCGGCCTCGCAAACGAGATGTACGAGATCCTCAGCAACAGGAGGAACGCTTCCCTCCGCGCGCAGATCGATACGCTCATCGAGCAGGGCAAGCTCCGTCCCCATGACAGCGCCTTCAGCGTCCGCATCTGCACAGGCATGCTGAAGGAAGTGTTCGTCTGGTCTGCCTTGTTCGATGCCGGCGTGACACTCCCCCCCGACACCGACGAGAAAATCCACGCCATCATCGATGCCTGGCTCAAGCTTTACGGCCCCTCAACCGCCGCCTGACGAACGCCCAGAAACGCATAGCGGTTGACGCTGAAAAAGAATTCACCGCGCTCGGCGAGCCGCAGCTGGTCGTCATACCAGGCCTGCACCTCTTCGCCCGAAAGCCCGTGCCGCTCGCCATTCGCCATCGCATATCCGCGAATGCTCTTCATGATGCCAGCCGCATAGGAAACCGGCTGCCATTGCGGCGAAAGCATCGGCACGATCTCGACGCGCAGCATCCCGAACCCGGCCTTGCGCATCCCCGCGCCAAGCGTTGCCGGAAGGTGCGGATCGGCAAGATGATCGTCCCAGCACAGAAGCACCCGGTCCATGCGCGCCTGATCCGATGAATGCCAGACGACGCTGCGCCAGTCCGTGTCGAGAATGAGCGCCCGCCCGCCCGGCTTCACCACGCGATGAAGCTCCTTCAGCGCCTTGCCCATATCCGCGACATATTCATGCACCTGCGTCGAGACCGCGATGTCGAAACTTTCGTCGGGAAAGCGCAGCTCTGTCGCATCCCCCTGAATGCACTCCGCCTGCGGCAGCGCCGCCAGCCGCGTGCGCGCCACCTTCAGCATCGCCGCCGACGCATCGAGGCCCGCCAGCCGTCCGCCCTCGCCCACCATGCGCGCCATGTCGTAAGCGAGCAGCCCCGGCCCGACGCCGATATCGAGCACATGCTCCCCCGGTGCGGGCGCCAGCATTTCGATCACCTTCGCGCGTTGTCCCACCACGTCGGGTGTCAGATACATTGCCTCCATCGCTCGGGCGGCATTGTCGTCAAAATCCAGCATCTGGCTCATGAGGCATCTCTTTTTCTGTTGGTTTCGTTGATCGCGGCCGCAAGCGCTTCGGGCTTGGCGAGATCGGCGATGAGATGGCGCGTACCGCTCCGTTCGATCAGCGCCAGCGCCCCGCCGCCGAACCGGCGCTGCGCAAAGGAGCGCCGCACTTGCGCGAGAGCAAGCTCCCTCACATCGAGCCGCAGCCTGCGACGGAACGGAAAGCCCTGCTCGACCCGCAATTCACCTCCCGCCACCTCCGCCCGGAGCACCCGTGCCCGCAGCAGCGCATGACCGAGAAGCAGTGGAACCACGACGGATTCGACCGCCAGCGCGATGCCCCCGATGGCGAGCAGCGGCGGCTCTTGCCACTCCGCCCAGAAATAGACAATGGCCCAGGTCACCATCACGACCATCGTCGGCAGATAGATCGTCCAGTGCGCGCCGGAAGAAACGGGGCTCTCCGGCACTGGCGGAATCACGTCGGTTTCGCTCATGGGGCAGAGAATTGCAGATGCCACACGCTATGGAAAGCCACGAGAGCACAGGCCTTGCCGCTGCCCGAAACCGCGCTAACTCCCTTTTTCAAAGCGAAACGAACGAAAGGCAGGAACATGGCAGGCCCGGAAAAGCAGACCGACGATGCCCGGCAAGGCGTAACCGGAACGGGCACGCGCTATGTGCTCCTCATCTCTTTCGCGGCGGCCCTGATCCTGCTCTTGGCCATTGCCTGGGTTTTTTTCGGCCCGTCCACGCTCGATACGGAGACAGGCCGCGCGGATGGCGATGGCAACCCGCCCTACACCGCCTCCGAGAACCCCTCGGAAGGCTGGAACGAGGCCCCCCCGGCCGCCGCCGAAACCCCCTGAGCCAGCCGCGCGCGCCCGGTCCAATATCGCACCCGCTCCGGATCGGGCACAAAACTGTCAGCAGCGCCCGTCCGCCCCTTTGATCCCCGGCGGAGTCGCGCCATATTGTTCATATGGCACACAATAACGGCCCCAAAAGCTTTGGGCGCGGCTCGGAACGGCCGCTGCCCCGGAAACCTTCCGGTCTGTCGGAAGCACCCGGCGCGAATTTCGTGCCGGAAGGCGGCCTCGCGCCCGATCGCGACACATGGGCGGGCGCGCTTACCGGCGACCCCGCCAACTGGCCGCTTTTTGCGCCCCATCGTCCCGAACGGCCCGAGAAATCCGAAGGCGGCCGCCCTTTCAAGCTCGTCTCCGAATATCAGCCGGCGGGCGACCAGCCCACCGCCATCGCCGAACTCGTCAAGGGCATCGAAGAAGGCGACCGCGATCAGGTGTTGCTCGGCGTCACGGGCTCCGGCAAGACCTACACAATGGCGCAGGTGATCGAGCGCACCCAGCGCCCGGCCCTCATCCTCGCGCCCAACAAGACGCTCGCCGCCCAGCTCTATGGCGAGTTCAAGAGCTTCTTCCCGGAAAATGCGGTCGAGTATTTCGTTTCCTATTACGACTACTACCAGCCGGA
The DNA here is from genome assembly GCA_002694985.1 of Parvibaculum sp. Taxonomy (GTDB): domain Bacteria; phylum Pseudomonadota; class Alphaproteobacteria; order Parvibaculales; family Parvibaculaceae; genus Parvibaculum. Next base: position 355,584 of record NZNS01000006.1, read on the forward strand.
GGCCTATGTGCCCCGGACCGACACCTATATCGAGAAGGAAAGCTCGATCAACGAGCAGATCGACCGCATGCGCCACGCCGCCACACGCGCGCTGCTGGAGCGCGACGACGTCATCATCGTCGCCTCGGTTTCCTGCATCTACGGTATCGGCTCGGTCGAAACCTATTCGGCCATGACCTTCGGCGTGAAGCTCGGCGAGCGGCTCGACCGCAAGCAGCTCATCGCCGATCTCGTCGCCCTTCAATACAAGCGCAACGATCAGGCCTTTGGCCGCGGCACCTTCCGCGTGCGCGGCGATACGGTCGAGGTCTTCCCCGCGCATTACGAGGACCGCGCCTGGCGCATCTCCCTCTTCGGCGACGAGGTCGAGGAAATCGCCGAGTTCGATCCGCTGACCGGCCACAAGACCGACACCTTCAAGGAAGTGAAGCTCTACGCGAACTCGCATTACGTCACGCCGCGCCCGACGCTCAATCAGGCGATCGAGGAGATAAAGCACGACCTCCAGGTCCGCCTTCAGGAACTGAAGGGCATGGGCAAGCTGCTGGAAGCGCAGCGTCTCGAACAGCGCACCCAGTTCGACATCGAGATGATGGAGGCGACGGGAAGCTGCGCGGGCATCGAGAACTATTCACGCTACCTCACGGGCCGCAAGCCCGGCGAGCCGCCGCCCACCCTCTTTGAATATCTCCCCGACAATGCGATCGTCTTCGCCGATGAAAGCCATGTCACCGTGCCCCAGATCGGCGGCATGTTCCGGGGCGACTACAAGCGCAAATCGACGCTCGCGGAATTCGGCTTCCGCCTGCCCTCCTGCGTGGACAACCGGCCGATGCGCTTCGAGGAGTGGAACGCGATGCGGCCGCAATCCGTCTTCGTTTCCGCGACGCCCGGCCCCTGGGAAATGGAGCAGACCGGCGGCGTCTTCACCGAACAGGTCATCCGCCCGACCGGCCTCATCGACCCGCCGACCATCATCCGCCCCGTCGCCACGCAGGTGGACGACCTCATTGCCGAGTGCCACGAGGTCGCGGCCAAGGGCCAGCGCGTGCTCGTCACCACGCTGACCAAGCGCATGGCCGAAGACCTCACCGAATACATGCATGAACAGGGCATCCGCGTGCGCTACATGCATTCCGACATCGACACGCTGGAGCGCATCGAGATCCTTCGCGATCTGCGCCTCGGCGCCTTCGATGTGCTGATCGGCATCAACCTGCTGCGCGAAGGTCTCGACATTCCCGAATGCGCCCTCGTCGCCATCCTCGATGCCGACAAGGAAGGCTTCCTGCGTTCCGAAACCTCATTGATCCAGACCATCGGCCGCGCCGCGCGAAACGTCGACGGCCGCGTCATCCTCTATGCCGACAACATTACCGGCTCGATGGAACGCGCCATCGCGGAAACGAACCGCCGCCGCGAAAAACAGAAAGCCTATAACGAGGAACACGGCATCACGCCGGAGAGCATCCGCCGCAATATCGGCGACATTCTCGAAAGCGTCTATGAGCGCGATCACGTCCGCGTCGATACGGGCGAGGCCGACGAGAGCTTCATCGGCCATAACCTCCGCGCCCATATCGCCGACCTCGAACACAAGATGAAGGAAGCCGCCGCCGATCTCGAATTTGAAACCGCCGCGCGCCTGCGCGACGAAATCAAGCGGCTCGAAGCAACCGAACTCGCCATTGCCGACGACCCGATGGCCCGCCAGTCCGCCGTGGAGCAAAGCGTCGCAAGAACGGCCAAGCCCAAGGGCCGCTCGACCTCAGGCAAGCCGGGAACGCGAGCGCGAAAATACAAGAAGCGTTAGAGACTAGCTATTCTTTTGGAGGCGATCATGAGCAAATACGATCCGTTGCGTCATCACCTCAATCGGCTGAAGGTCAAACGCTGGCGCGCCAGCTTTGACGACGTTGAAAGAATTCTCGGAACCCGCTTACCGGCGAGCGCCTATAAGTATCCTGCGTGGTGGGCGAACGAGAAAACGCCAACGTCTCACGTTCAAAAGCTCGCATGGACGCCTATTGGCTGGCGAACGGAAGAGCTTGACCTCGCAGGCAAACAAGTAACGTTTGCGAAGCACCGATAGTCGCCATTCTCGATCTTCAACTGTTTCGTCATGGCCCGACTTGTCCGGGCCATCCACGTCTTTGCGGGACCTGAGGAAAGAAAGACGTGGATGGCCCGCATAAAGCGGGTCATAACGTTGATGGTTATCTTAGGGGAAGATGAAGCATCTCCCCCTCACACCCCCATCAGATATTCCACCACATCCTTCGCATCGAACACCAGCGACACGATCATCGTCGCGAGCGCGAGCACGAACCAGACGCCGAATACGCTCTTCTTCTCCACCACCGGCCAGCGCCGGATGTAATAGATGACGACCGGCGTCCAGAACACGAGATGCGTCACGCCCCAGAGCTTGTTCCAGCCCACCGCCATGCCGAGCGCCATGGTCGAAACGAGCGCCGCCACCATCGCCAGCAGCAGCCAGCGCGCTTCCGCCCGCACGAAGGAAAAGACGAGCGCGCCGAGCCCCAGCACCAGCATCAGCCACATCATCCAGTACTGCACCCACATCGGCAGCGCCGCGACATAGGCATCCTGCGAGGCCTGTGCGGCCTGCAACGCTTCCATGAATCCGTCCATCTGTCCCTCCGCTGAATTTCCTTGCGGGCACAAACTGACGAACACCCCTCCCCGCCACAACTCACATTTGCGTCAGCGAAATGTCCCTCCCGCGCGGAAATCGGCGAAAATCCCTCGCAAACCCCGGGCTTTCGCTATGTTCCGCGTCCGTACTACACTCGGGAAAACAGCCCACGGACCTGCCACTGACAAAGGAAAAACATGACGGGTACGGCGCTTCTTCTCGGCACCACGGGTATGCTCTCCGCCGCCGCGCGCCATGCCGCCGGATTGGCGGAAAAATCCGTCATCGTCTCGCGCAATGCGGGCAGCTTCTCTTTCGGCGACGAAGTGCTCGACGCGAAATGCATCGCTCTCCCCATCTCCTACGAGGACGAGCCCGCGCTTCTCGCCGCGCTTGAGGAACACGCGCCCTTCGATCTCGCACTCACATGGATACGTCCCCGTGCGGAGCTTCTGCGCGCCGCGCTCGATGCGCTGGTCGCGCCGGGCGGCACGCTCATCGAGGTGATGGGCAGCCGCTCGATCCTTGCGGGAAAAAACGGCGAGCCCTCCATCGCCTCCATCCGCGCCGAGGCACTCGCCCACCAGCCGGATATTTCATATGCGCAGGTCGTGCTCGGCTTCGTGCACGAGAACGGTGCCTCGCGCTGGCTCAATCATGAAGAGATTTCCGCCGCCGCCATCGCCCAGATGGAAATGCCGCTGCCGCGCCGCATCGCAGGCACGCTGGAGCCCTGGGACGCGCGGCCTCAATAAGCAAGGCTCAGGCAAACTTCGCCCTTACCTTCTGCACCAGCCCCATGAGGCGCGGATCGTTCTTGATCCGCCGCTTCGCCGCCAGCCCCGCGCGGATTGCGAGCGCTGCGCCATGTCCCGCAAGGCTCGCCCCCGAGATCATGTTGCGCATTTCCATCGGCGTGTCGCAGAAGCTTTCCTTGTAGGCCGCATAACCCACCGAAAGATCGTAGGTCGCGACGCCGCGGTCGATGCTCGATTGCAAGAGCTTCAGCAGGTGCAGCCGCCCCGGCGAGAGCTTCGGCAGCAATTCATGGTCATAGGTATGCACCATCAGCGTGTTGCGGCCATGCCAGACATGGGAAACGCTGCCCGACAGGAATTGGCCGTCGAGCCTGAGCTCCGCCGCTTCGATCAGGCACCGCTCGTCCGGCAGCGCGGCAAGGTCGTGCCAGGCCGCGAGATAATCCTCTTCCTCGAAGATCGACGAGATGCCCTGCGCTGAAAGCTGCGCCGCCTTGCGCGCGAGAATGCTCTGCGTCATCGCCACGCGCTCTTCCACCGTCTCCGCGATGCGGAACGACACTTCGCCCGCCGCGTCGAGCTTGCGGAATTTCGAGCGGTCGATGCGCCGCGTCTCCGCCCGGTAGCGCTGCGAGAATTCCTCGAATGTCGGTGGCAGGTCGAAGACATAGGCCGCGTCCGGCGCGGGCGATGTCGAAAGCCCGGCAAACGGATTGTCGAGCGGCGCGCCCGGTGGGCCGAGCGATACCGGCTGGCTGTCCAGCATCACGAGGTCATGGCGCGGCAGCGCCCGGCGGATCTGCTGCCACAGCGTCGCAAAGCCGTCCCCGGATGCATCGTCGAGCCGCGCTTCATAATCATGCGCGAGAAGCGGCCCCTTGTAGTCGGCGAGCCGCCCGCCCAGCCAGACGAGACGGCGAAGGCCGAAGCGGCGCTCGATGCCGAGCGGCGCCAGCATCAGCGGCGCCCCCTGCCGCGCCACCACGGCGATGGCGGGCTCAATGCCCAACCTCTCGCCCACATGTCTGTGCCAGGTGGAAAGCCAGTCGAATGTCTGGAAGGCCGTGCCCACCGCGCGCGTCTCGAAATCACGCCACGCAGACTCCGCCGCCTCGAAACTCTCATAAAGCGTGACCCCCGCCGCCTGGGCAAGGCGAGCGTCATACCCCGCGCGGGATCGGGCCGTCGCCCCTCGAGGCCGCGCCCGCAAAAAACGGGACGGGGTTTCCAGGGTCTTTTCGCTCGAAACACTCATCGTTCGCTCCTGAGACAGTCCCGGTTGTGACGGGCACCATCTGTCCTGCTTCGGGACATCCCGATATGTTCAGGAACAAACCACGCAAGCTTCCGGCCAGAAAAACCGTCAATTCACACAGCTTCCGGAGGCCGTCGGCTTCACCCCGTCTTCTCCGTCTCGACGGCCTGCCGCTCATAAACCTCCACGCGCACACGCTCGATCACCGTCGCCGTCGCCTCGCTCGATGCGCCGATGGCGCGCAGCACATGGCCGGAAAGCTGCAACGAGGCTTCGAGCGCTTCATGCACGACCGCCGTCGCGCCCGCCTCTTCAAGTTCGAGCATGTGTTCGCGGTCGCGCGCCCGCGCATAGATCGGGATCTTCGGCCACTTCGCGCGCAGCGCCTTCACGAGCCGGCTCGCCGCCGCGCTGTCGTCCAGTGTCACCACGATGGCAGAAGCCTTTGCCGCGCCCACGCGCTCCAGCATTTCCGGCCGCGCCGCATCGCCGTAATAGACGAGTTCGCCGCGAAGCCGCGCCATGCGCGAGCGCATCGGATCGAGGTCGAGCGCGACGAAGGGCAATTGCTGCTCGCGCAGCAGCCGCCCGATGGTCCGCCCGACGCGCCCGTAGCCTGCAATGATGACATGCGACTCGAGCCCCTCCACCGTCCCGTCGGCATTGCGCTCCCGGTCGCCTTCCATGCCCTCGAGCCGCGTCTGCAACCACGCCCCCAGCACCGCCAGCAACGGCGTCAGCGCCATCGACACGGCGGCCGAAAGCTGTACCACATGCGCAACCGCGAGCGGCACCACGCCGCCATCCACCGCCCCCGAGATCACCACGAAGGCAAACTCGCCGCCCGAGGCCAGAAGCAGCCCCGTGCGCGCCGAACAGATGCGCGACTGCCCGAATGCCATGGTCAGCGCCGCAATGATCAGCACCTTGAGCAGGAGGAAGACCGCGATCAGCCCCAGCACCGCATCGAAATTGCTGCGCAGCACAGAGAAGTCCATGCCGATGCCGACGCTGATGAAGAAAAGCCCCAGCAGCAGCGCCTTGAAGGGCTGAATGTCCGTTTCGATCTGCGGCCGGAATTCCGTATCGGAAAGCAGCAGCCCCGCCAGAAACGCTCCCAGCGCCATCGAAAGCCCCGCCGCCCCCGTCGCCACCGCCGTCAGCAGCGCCGCCAGCAGCGACAGCGCCAGAAAGAGTTCCGGGTTCTTCGTGCGCGCAACGACGCCATAGATCCAGCGCAGGAAATAGCGCCCCACCGTCAGAATGAGCGTGACCGCTACCGCCGCCTTCAGCACCGCCATTCCCGCAAGGCTGAAAATATTCACGTCCTCGCCGCCCTGTGCATAGGCGCTGAAGATCGACACCATGACGAGAATGGGAACAACCGCGAGATCCTGCATCAGCAGGATCGAGAAGGCGATGCGCCCCGGCTGCGCGGCAAACTCGCCCCGCTCGATCAGCAATTGCGTCACGATGGCGGTCGAGGAAAGCGCCAGCGCAAAACCCAGAATGGTCGATGCCGGTCCCGTAAGCCCCGCCACCATGAACAGCCCCGCCAGCACCCCGCCGCAGACAAGCACCTGCGCTCCGCCAAGCCCCAGCACCAGCCTGCGCATGGAGCGCAGCCTCTGCCACGACAGTTCGAGCCCGATGGTGAAAAGCAGGAAAACGACGCCCAGCTCGCCGATCTGCGAAACGCCCGGCGTATCCTTGATCAGCGCGATGCCATGCGGCCCGATCAGCGCCCCGATGAAGAGATAGCCGAGAACCGTACTCGCGCGAAACCAGTGGAACAAAGGCATCACGGCGACGGCAGCGATCAGAAAGACGATGACCTCCTTGAGGTAGGGAACATGGATGCCCCCCGCCACCGCCTCCACGGCCGCTCCCGCACTCAGAACCCCATTTTCCACAGTCACCTCGTCTCTCGCCTGTTCATCGGCAGAGTAACGCAAAAAATTGCTGCGATGCGGGGAATCCCGCAGGATTCTTGCCATATACCGCTCTCCACCCTATATGCCTTTGGCAAGGGACCGGGGGGCGGGCCCAGCAAACTAGGAAGGCCTGCATCGATATGCGGACAGGAAGCCGTATAACCCGCAGCGATAAATCGTGCTCCCTCGCCAGCGGCGCGGTCCACGAAAATACCGCCGGTGCTACGAATGCCTGACATGTCCTGGTTCTATCTCGCGAGCGGGCTCGTCCTGCTCATCGTCAGTGGTGACTTCCTTGTCCGCGGCGCCACCGCCCTTGCCGCCCGCTACGGCCTCTCCCCGCTTCTCATCGCGCTCACCATCGTTGCCTTCGGCACCTCCGCGCCGGAACTTCTCGTCTCCGTGCGCGCGGCCCTCGCCGGTGTCCCCGGCATCGCACTCGGCAATGTCGTCGGCAGCAACATCGCGAACATCCTGCTGATCCTCGGCCTACCCGCCCTCATCATGCCCATTGCCTGTGTGGGCCGTACCGTGCCGCACAACATGCTCATCATGATGGCGGCGAGCGTGCTCCTCATCGTGCTCTGCTTTATCGGCCCTCTCGGCTTCTGGCAGGGCATTCTCCTTCTGTCCCTGCTCGCCGCCTATCTCGTCTATTCGGGCTGGGATGCACGCATGAACCCGCATTCTCCCTCGCCCCTTGCCGCCGCCGAAGACACCACGCTCTCTGCCCCCGGCGCATCTTGCGATGCCTTTACGCAGCCCGATATCGACACGCATGATCTGCCGCATGGCGACCTGCCCACGGAAAACCTCTCGCGCCGCGCAATCGTGCTGAAACTCCTGATCGGCCTCATCGGCCTGCCGATCGGCGCGCGCTTCGTCGTCGATGGCGGCACGGAAATCGCGCAGGTCTTCGGCGTCTCCGATGCCGTGATCGGCCTCTCCCTGATTGCCGTCGGCACCTCGCTGCCCGAGCTTGCGACATCGCTCATGGCCGTCTTCCGCCGCAATGACGATGTTGTGGTGGGCAACATCATCGGCAGCAACATCATGAACATCCTCGCCATTCTTGGCGTGACTGCGCTGATCGCCCCGCTGCCCGTCTCCCCCGACTTCCTGAATTTCCACCTCTGGGTGATGCTCGGTTCCGTTGTCATGCTGCTGCCTTTCACGATGACAGGCGGAAAGGTCGGGCGCGGTGCGGGCATCCTCTTCCTTCTGGCCTATGGTGCCTATCTCTATGGCATGTTCTTCCTCGGCCATGCGCCCGGCGTTCTTTGAGCGTTCTTTGAGCATTCTTTGAGCATCTTCTGAGAGATACGGATTTGAGCGACAGCAAAACCGCACTTGTCACGGGAGCCGCACGCCGCATCGGGCGCTCGATCGCGCTTGCGCTTGCAGAGGATGGCTGGTCCATCGCCCTTCATCATCACAGCTCGACGGAAGATGCCGCAGTCGTCGTGAAGGAAATCGAGGCGCTCGGCAGCAAGGCCCTCGCCCTCAATGCCGATCTCGCAAAGCCTGGTGCCGCAGGCGATCTCATCTCCCGTGCGCGCGAAGCGTTCGGTCCCGTCTCGCTACTCGTCAACAACGCCTCGCTTTTTGAGCGGGACGATGTGCAGACCATGACGGAGGAAAGCTGGGCCGCGCATATGGACACCAACCTGCGCGCCCCCGCCTTTCTCTCGCAGGCCCTCGCCGCCCAACTGCCGGAAGGAACGCCCGGTAATATCGTGAACATCATCGACCAGCGCGTCTGGGCTCCGACACCGCATTTTTTCTCCTATACGATCAGCAAGATGGCGCTCTGGGACATGACGCAGGTCATGGCGCGGTCCCTCGCGCCCCATATCCGCGTAAATGCCATCGGCCCCGGTCCGGCGCTGGCCAATCCGCGTCAGTCGGCGGCTGATTTCGAAAAGCAGACAAGAGCCACGATTCTCGGGCGCGGCACCACGCCGGGCGAGATTTGCGCTGCGGTTCGGTTTATTCTCGCCTCGCCTTCCATGACCGGGCAGATGATTGCACTCGACGGCGGCCAGCACCTCGCCTGGGAAACGCCGGACGTTGTCATCCCCGAGTAGAGTGCGAACAGGGACAGTTGAATGAGCCAGCCGGATAATATTGCACCTCTGAAGATCGCGAACGCCGAACGCGCAATCCGCCACGTCTTCATCCGCGACCTGCTGCTCGATGCGCATATCGGCGTCTACAAGCACGAAAAGGGCGGCACCCAGCCGGTTCGCGTCAATGTTGACCTCACCGTGACCGAAGTCGCGCATGCCGACAGTCTCGATAACGTCGTCTGCTACAAGACCGTGGTGGACCAGATCAAGGCGATCGTCGCCGAGGGCCACCTGAACCTCGTCGAGACGCTTGCCGAACGCATCGCCGGGTCATGTCTGGAAGATGCAAGGGTGCGCGTGGCGCGGGTCCGTGTGGAAAAGCTCGCCGCTATCCCGGAAGCCGTCAGCGTCGGCGTCGAGATCGAGCGCCTGCGCCATCATTCCTGAAGCCGCAAGGTCGCGAAAAACCGGCAACAAAATCAACAGTTTGGCCCGCCCAAACGCCGCACACGGAAGGTTTGTGCACAGTACTCCATATAGCCTGGCCCTCTTGATAGAGGTGAAGGCGTGACGCCTGTATCGGTTGCAACCGGGTTCCATAGGTCAAAAAAACCCATATGTTTCAACGTCTTAAAACGAGGCCGGTTTTAGTCCGGTGTCACAAATCCTAATTATTACAAGACGTTGACAGTTGGAGGCCGTATCGGACCCCAACTCTTTCAACAAACTTATCCACAGGCTGGGCAACATGTTCCTGCCCCACCCCGGCAGGACGCTCACGGGGAAACCGCGAAATCGGTAGCGGTGTTATACAGATCACATGAACGAGACCGACGAGACATCCGGCGGGGCGCCCGATTCCGGCCCCCATTCCAGCTCCGGGACACCCGCCCCCGGTCCGTCCGGTGCTGCGCTGATCGCCGAAAAGGTCAAGCTCCTGCCCGACAGTCCGGGCGTCTACCGCATGTACGATGCCAAGGGCGAGCTTCTCTATGTCGGCAAGGCCCGCAGCCTGAAGAAGCGCGTCGCGAGCTATACCAAGCTCGCCGGCCATTCCAACCGCATTGCCCGCATGATCGCCACCACGGCGCAGATGGAGTTCATCTCTACCGCTACCGAGACGGATGCACTCCTCCTCGAAGCCAATCTCATCAAACGGCTGAAGCCCCGCTACAACGTGCTGATGCGGGACGACAAGTCGTTCCCCTACATCCTGCTGACCGGTGATCACCCCTTTCCGCAGGTCGTGAAGCATCGCGGTTCCCGTGCACGGCCCGGCGATTATTTCGGCCCCTTCGCCAGCGCAGGCGCCGTCACCGCCACGTTGAATGCGCTCCAGAAAGCGTTCCTGCTCCGCTCCTGCTCCGACAGCGTCTTCGAAAGCCGCACCCGGCCTTGCCTCCTCTTCCAGATCAAGCGTTGCAGCGCGCCTTGCACGGGAGAAATCGACGAGGCCGGATATGCCGAACTCCTGAGCGAAGCGCGCGCCTTCCTGAAAGGACGCAGCCGCAAGACCCAGCAGCAGCTTGCCGCCTTGATGGACCAGGCATCCGCCGATCTGGATTTCGAGCGCGCCGCAATCTATCGCGACCGCATTCGCGCCCTCACCCAGATCCAGCAGCATCAGGGCATCAATCCGCAGACCGTCGCCGAGGCGGATGTTTTCGCCGCCTGGTCGGAGGGTGGCCAGACCTGTGTGCAGGTCTTCTTCTTCCGCGCCGGTCAGAACTGGGGCAACCGCGCCTATTTTCCGCGCCACGACAAGGAACTCTCCATCGAGGAGGTACTCGACGCCTTCCTCGCGCAATTCTATGAGGACAGGCCGCCGCCGCGCATGGTGCTTCTGAGCCATGAAGTGCCGGGAAAGGCCCTCCTTGCCGAGGCGCTTACCATTCGCGGCGGACGGAAGGTCGCCGTCGGCGTTCCCCGGCGCGGCGAGAAGCGCGAACTGATCGACCATGCGCTGACCAATGCCCGTGAGGCACTGGGCCGCCGCCTCGCCGAAAGCTCCACCCAGCGCAAGCTTCTCGAAGGCGTTGCCGAAGCCTTCGGCCTCGAACAGCCGCCCTCCCGCATCGAGGTTTACGACAACAGCCACATCTCGGGCACGAAGCCGGTTGGCGGCATGATCGTCGCGGGACCCGAAGGCTTCATGAAAAACCAGTACCGGAAGTTCAACATCAAGGGCGAGAACATAGAGCCCGGCGACGACTACGCCATGATGCGTGAGGTGCTGACCCGCCGCTTCACCCGCCTCATCAAGGAAAGCGGAACCACGCCGGATGGCGGCTCTCAGTGGCCAGACCTCATCCTGATCGACGGCGGTGCCGGGCAGTTGAAAGTCGCGCTCGACGTGCTGAACGAACTCGGTATCACCAATGTGACGGCAGTAGGCGTCGCCAAGGGGCCCGAGCGGGATGCGGGCCGCGAGCGCTTCTTCATGGCGGGCCGTGCCGATTTCATGATGGAACCGCGCAACCCGGTCCTCTACTACCTCCAGCGCCTGCGCGACGAGGCACACCGTTACGCCATTGGCAGCCACCGCGCCCGCCGCTCGAAGGCCATCGGCGTCAATCCGCTGGATGAGGTTCCCGGCGTCGGGCCCGGCCGCAAACGGGCCCTGTTGCAGCATTTCGGTTCCGCCCGCGCCGTCGCTCGCGCCGGTCTTTCCGATCTCGAAGCCGTGGACGGTATCAGCGCCAGGGTTGCGCGTGCCATTTACGATCACTTTCACGGAAACCCGGACGGATGACCGCCGGATGATCGTCCGAGTGCAACCAGTGACGGGACAGCCGGTTTAGGGGGGCGCACGACCTTGAATGTGCTTCTTCCCCTCGCGACATCGCCGTGAGGGATGCTAAGCTGGCATGAGCAAACCGGAGCTGACTGCGCATGGCGACCAATTTACCGAACCTGTTGACCTATTTCCGCATCGCATTGGTGCCCGCCATTGTCGTGTGTTTCTACATTCCGGGCGACGCTGCGCACTGGACGGCGCTTGCACTCTTCATCATCGCGGCCATTACCGATTTCTTCGACGGCTATATCGCCCGCGCATGGGAGCAGCAATCCAATCTCGGGCGCATGCTGGACCCGATTGCCGACAAGCTGCTTGTTGCCGTGGTGCTGATCGCACTCACCTGGCAGGACGTCATCGCGGGTTTCTCGCTCTGGGCGGCGATCATCATTCTGTGCCGAGAAATTCTCGTGTCGGGCTTGCGCGAGTTCCTCGCCGAGCTGCGCGTCAGCGTACCCGTGACCCAACTTGCAAAATGGAAGACGGCGATCCAGATGGTTGCCCTCGGCTTTCTGCTTGCCGGTCCCGCCGCCGACAAGATCGTGCCCGGAACCATCGAGACCGGGATCACACTCCTCTGGGCTGCCGCCATCCTGACCCTCTACACCGGCATCGATTATTTCCGCGCGGGCGTTAAACACCTCGGCGACGACAAGCCGGGAAAGACACCGCCAGCGCCCTCGACGGCGGCTGCCGCAGAACGGGACGGCCGGATGTGAGACTGCTCTATTTCGCTTGGGTGAAACAGAAAGCCGGCATCTCGCAGGAAGATGTGACGCTGCCCGGCGAAGTGCGCGATGTCTCCGACGTCATCTCATGGCTGAAGACGCGCGGCGAAGGATACGAGGCCGCCTTCGCGGACCTTTCCGTCATCCGCTGTGCCGTCGATCAGGAACATGGCGATTTCGACACCTCCGTTCAGGGTGCCACCGAGATCGCCTTCTTTCCTCCCGTCACCGGCGGCTGATCCGATGATCCGTGTCCAGGCCGAAGACTTCGACATCGGCACCGAGGTCGCCGCACTGACGAAAGGCCGCACCGATATCGGGGCGCTCGTCACCTTCTCCGGCCTCGTGCGCGATGCGAATGACGGCACCGTCGCCTCGATGGAGCTGGAACATTATCCCGGCATGACCGAAAAGGAGCTTGCCCGCATCGAGCAGGAAGCCAACGAGCGATGGCCGCTTCAGGCAAGCCTCATCATCCACCGCGTCGGCAAGCTCATGCCCGGGGATAACATCGTCCTCGTCGTCACCGCCTCCCCTCACCGTCAGGCCGCCTTCGAGGCAGCCTCGTTTTTGATGGATTACTTGAAAACCCGCGCACCCTTCTGGAAACGCGAGGATAAGAATGGCGAAGCGCATTGGGTCGATGCCCGGGAGAGCGATGGCGACGCGGCCGCCAAATGGGATTTGTGACGGTTTCGTGACGTTTCGATGACAGTCGGGCCTGTTTATCCCCGTTTTCTGCTCTCGATCCATCCGCCGGCCAGCAAAAAGGGCGGCCCGAAGACCGCCCTTTATTGCTCTCACCCTTGGCGAAAAAGCTTAGCCGTTCGCCGCCTTTGCACGCGTCTGATGCGCATGAACCGCGGCAATATAGTCTTCATGCAGATTATTCGAAATCTCGCCCGGCGTATACTTGTGCGGACCGATCTCGCCGACCGGCGTCACTTCCGCTGCGGTACCCGTAATGAAGCATTCCGAAAAATCAGGAAGCTCTTCCGGCTTGATATGCCGTTCGATCACTTCGTAGCCGCGCGCCTTCGCAAGTCCAATCACGGTCTGACGCGTGATACCGTCGAGGAAACAGTCTGGCGTCGGTGTATGAATGACGCCATCCTTGACGAAGAAGATGTTTGCGCCCGTAGCTTCCGCGACATAGCCGCGATAGTCATACATCAGCGCGTCGGCGTACCCCTTGTTCTCGGCCGCATGCTTCGAGATCGTGCAGATCATGTAAAGGCCGGCAGCCTTTGACATTGAAGGCGCAGTTTCCGGCGACGGACGCTTGTACTGCGCGATGTCGAGACGGATACCGGTCTTGCGTTGCTCGGGGTCGAAATAGGAAGGCCATTCCCACGCGGCGACGGCGAAATTGATCTTGTTCTTCTGTGCACTGACGCCCATCATTTCGCTGCCGCGCCACGCCACCGGACGGAGATAGCCATCGGTCAGCCCCTGCGCCCGCACGGCGGCGATGCACGCTTCGTCGATCTCTTCGACGCTATAGGGAATCTTGAAACCGAGAATGTCGGCCGACTTGATCAGCCGTTCCGAATGTTCACGCAGCTTGAAAATTTCACCGCCATACATCCGGCACCCTTCGAACACGCAGCTTGCATAATGCAGCCCGTGCGTGAGCACATGCACCTTGGCATCTGCCCAGGGAAGAAGCTCTCCATTGAACCAGATGAAGCCGTCGCGTTTGTCGAAGGGAATGTCTGCCATGACCCTGATTTCCTGGTGTATTTCCGAAGCTCCCGGACAAGCCACTTGGCGCACCGGGGCTCACGGGCCCTTTCACGGGAGAATTTGCCGAAGACAGCTTTCTCGGGCGAACATCCTTATATTGGCTGGCAGATTCGATCTGCCCATCTCGGACGCCCATTCTGTCTCATGCAGTTTGCAAGAGGTAGCATTTAGCGGAAAATATGTCAACATGACTGACATAAAATGGTGACACCTGTGAAATCGCGCGGAAAAGCGCCGCTCGCCCGTCCCTTCACAGAGGCGGACCGCCTGACCGAGGCGATAGAGCTGTTGTTCTTCGCCTATCGGGACTTCATCAGCGATCCTGACGAAATTCTCACTCAATATGATTTTGGCCGCGCTCATCATCGCGTGGTTCATTTCGTGGGCCGCAATCCCGGCATCACCGTCGCGGAACTCCTTAACATCTTGAGGATCACGAAGCAGAGCCTCGCCCGCGTATTGAAGCAATTGATCGAGCGTGGCTTTATCGAGCAGGAAACGGGCAAACAGGACCGGCGGCAGCGGCTTCTATATCTCACGGCATCCGGCCGCGAGCTTGAGGAGCGTCTGGCGGCACCGCAGCGCCGTCGCGTTGCGGCTGCGTTCGCAAAGGCGGGCCCCAGCGCAGAAGATGCGTGGCGAACGATCATGCTTCAGCTGGTAAACGACGAAGACAGGCCCGAAGTGGAACGCCGTATCGCCAGAGCCGCGAGTGGACAGCGCTGACATGGGCAGCGGAGAACGCATGGCACACGCCGACGACACGACAAGGGTAAACCGCCAGGAGGGCACGAAGGTCGCGCCCGCCGATGACGCGCCGCATATCCTGATCGTCGACGATGACAGACGTATCCGTGAGCTTCTGAAGCGCTATCTCTCAGACAGCGGCTACCGCGTAACCACGGCGGAACACGCTGCGGAAGCACGGGCAAGGCTTCAAGGCATGTCTTTCGACCTTCTCGTCCTCGACGTGATGATGCCGGGCGAAAGCGGTCTCGATCTCACGCGCGATCTTCGCCGTACGTCCAATGTTCCCATCCTCATGCTGACGGCGCGCGGCGAAGCGAGCGACCGCATCGACGGCCTGGAACGTGGTGTGGACGATTATCTCGCAAAGCCCTTCGAGCCACGCGAACTTCTACTTCGGATCGGCACCATCCTTCGCCGCACTCAGGCGCCGGGCATGCGCAAACATGACGAACTTTCGCTCGGCCCCTGCCGTTTCAACGTCACACGCGGCGAACTATGGCACGGCGACCGTCTGATCCGGCTGACCACGCGCGAAGTACAGCTCATGCGTATTTTCGCCGCAAATCCCGGAAAGCCTCTCTCACGTCTGGACCTTTGCGATAATGAAGCGGCCGAGCGCTCGATCGACGTCCAGATCAATCGTCTGCGCCGAAAACTGGAAGCCGACCCGAAGAATCCGCTCTACCTGCAAACTGTGCGCGGTGAAGGCTACGCACTCATGCCGGATTGACCCCACGATGACCGAAACAAGGACCGGCGAACATGCAGGCGCTCCACCTCCACGCGAAGAAAGCCATTTGCGTGTGCATCCATTTCTGTTGCTCAAGAGGGCAATGCCGCGCGGACTCTACTGGCGTTCACTGATCATCATCGTCGCGCCGATGGTGCTGCTCCAGTTCGTCGTCACCTACGTTTTTCTGGAACGGCACTGGCAACTCGTAACCGAGCGGCTTTCCGCAAAAACGGTCGCCGAAATCGCTCTGTTACTGAGCGACTATCAGGAAAACCCAACACCGGAACGGGCAACACGCATTTCAGCCCGAGCCGGGCATGATCTGGGGCTGCCTGTCGCCTTCCTCGATGGAGAGGAACTTCCTGAAACGCCTTCCTCGACGTCAGGCTTGCTCGCGGATTCGCTGAACGACGAATTGCGCAGACGTATCACCCGCCCATACTGGATCAACACCGCGAACTACACTGAATATGTCGACATCCGTATCGCCTATGATGGAGGGGTGATGCGTGTGCTGACCCCCGCCTCGCATGTATATGCGTCCAACTCGCATATCTTCCTTGTCTGGATGTTCAGCACTTCGATTGTGCTGCTTGTCGTTGCACTTCTTTTTCTGAGAAACCAGATCCGCCCCATCGAAAGACTGGCAGAAGCAGCCGAATCCTTCGGCATGGGTCGCGATGTTGCAAACTACAGGCCTCAGGGCGCATCGGAAGTGAGACGCGCCGCCCAGGCCTTCATGGAAATGCGTGCACGAATTGAACGCCAGATCGAGCAACGCACCGCCATGCTCGCCGGTGTCAGCCATGACCTGCGCACCCCACTGACGCGCTTCAAGCTGCAGCTTGCCATGCTCGGCGACAGCCCGGAATTCATCGAGCTTCGCGAAGACGTCGCCGAGATGGAACGTATGCTCGACGACTATCTCGAATTCGCGCGCGGCCATCAGGGCGAAGCATCGGAAGAAACGGATCTCGGTGAACTGATCGAGGAAGTACGCGACGATAGTCATCGCAAGGGGCACGATGTCCGCCTTGAATTTCATGGCGACCTGACCTTGCCGCTCCGCCGCAATGCCTTCAAACGTTGCCTGACGAACGTCATCGACAACGCCGGAAAGTATGCAGAACACGTATGGGTTACAGCTATCCGGGATGCGGAAACGGACGGTGGTGGCGGCAGCATAGATATCCTTGTGGATGACGATGGTGAAGGCATCCCAGAGGAGCAACTCGAAGAAGTTTTCCGGCCTTTCTACCGGCTCGACGCCGCCCGCAACCTCGACAAGGGCGGCACCGGCCTCGGCCTCGCCATTGCACGCGATATTGCCCGCGGGCATGGCGGCGACATCACCCTTTCTCGCAGTCCTATGGGCGGCCTGCGCGCCATAATCCATCTGCCTGTCTAATTAGGTCAGCAATATTGCCCTTTATGACGGCACTGCATTAGACTTCCTTCCCAATCGACAGGGAGGAACGCCGATGGATCTACCCTCAATGGTCGCAGCCTGGCGGGCCGCATGGCAGAGCCTCGATCCGGATCGGGTGGCGGCGCTCTATGCCTCCGGCGCGACGCATATGAGTAATGCCGTCGTGAAGCGTGTGAACCGCCCTGACGGAATTTTGACCGGCCCGGCGGAAATCCGCGCTTACGCCGCAGCGGTAGCAAAGCAGATCGGAAGCTTCCGGGCGGACATAACCAATGTCATTGCAAACGAGGAGACCGATGGCGGATCCGCCGCTGTCGAATACCGGCGCATCATAGATGGCAACGAGAGAGAACAAATGCGGGTCGTTGAGATACTCGAATGGCGGGACGGCAAAATCACCGCTTGCCGGGTCTTCCATTTCTGAAAGCTGTCAGGCAGCGTCTTCTTTCGGGCCAGCTTGACGGCCACCCGGGCAGAAGCGGCAGAGACGGTCCAGCAATGCCGAACCATCGCGCAGCCTCCGGTCGAGTTCGGCCATCGTCTTCGATTGGTCTTCGTCATCCACAAGCCAGACACGGAACGCCGCCGCCCATATGAAGGCCAGACCGCGAACACGCATGGCACCCACGATGCCCGAAGAATCGATCCCTGCAGCCTCCAGCATCCAGCCCATCGACTGAAGGTGAGGCCGGGCGAGGGGCGCAGCCGCCAGAGGGTCGCGCCTGAGATCGGCGGAGATGCGCTTGAGCGCCCCCCTGTCCGCCGACAAAGCATCGAACCGCATCATCAGCACATCGAAGAGCCGGTCCCGCGCCGTCTCGTCAGAGACATCCTCCGCCGACACCTTTTGCAGCACCCGCTCATCGATCCGTCGCCCATAGGCGTTGAGAATGCCGGCCTTGGAAGAAAAGCTCTTCGAAAGATCGGACAGGCTCACCTTCGCCGCTTTCGCGATATCGGCGAGCGAAAGTCCGCTCCAGCCGCGCGACGCTGCAAGCCTGAGCGCGGCATTGACGATTTTCTCTTCGGGATCGAGCTTCTTTGCCATCTGGCGCCTCCTGCCCGCATAACATAGGCAGTCATGCCGCCTCTGGCGAGGCTACTACTTGCCGAGCTCTCGCGCCCGGTCCCGCGCAGCAAGCGCGGCCCTGCGCATCAGTGACGAAAGACCGCCCTCGCCCATCAGAACGTCGAGCGCGGCCGCTGTCGTCCCGCCTGGAGAGGTGACGTTGGTACGGAGTTCGGACGCAGATTCCTCCATCCGATGCAGCATCTCTCCCGAACCGCTCACCGTCTCCCGCGCAAGCTTCATGGCAAGATCGGCATCAAGGCCCAGCGCCTCACCCGCAGCAGCCAGACATTCCACCATGTAGAAAACATATGCCGGGCCGCTACCCGATACAGCCGTGACCGCGTCGATCAACGCTTCGTTTTCAACCCAGCCAACTTCACCTACGGCCGCAAGAAGATCGTCGGCAAGCGCCTTCTGTTTCGGCGTCACACGCGTATTGGCGCAAGCGACCGTGATCCCGCGCCCGATGGCGGCAGGCGTATTCGGCATTGAGCGAACGGCATGCACTTCGGCGCCCAGCAGTTCCTGAAGACGATGCAGCCCCATGCCTGCCGCAATCGAAAGGAAAACCGTCTCGGGAGAGACAAGCGGCGCAAGCTCCGGCAGCACAGCAGTCATGGCCTGCGGCTTCACGGCAAGCAGCACCAGCGCAGGACGCTTCGCAGCGATCTTGGCTATAGGGGAGTTGAGCGACAAGCCTTTTGAAGTGAGCCGTTCGATATCGGCTGAGGGCGCCGGATCGCGTATATCGACCAACGAAGGCGAAAGCCCTTTCCTCAACCAGCCGTCGAGCAGCGCACCGCCCATCTTGCCCGCGCCCACCAGGACGAGCGGACGTTCGAATGAAAATGTCATGTCTGAAACCGTCGCTTGCAGAAACCGTATGGAATAGCGCGCTTGTTCAGGCGCGCCCCTGCGTCTCGAACATGGCGGCGGTAATCGCTTCTTCGGCCGACTTGCCCGCCCACATGACGAATTGCAGCGCGGGATAATACCGCTCGCAAGCCTCTACGGCGAGCCGCAGCAGCGCCTCGCATTGCTCGGGTGTTGCTGCCGCTCCGCCGCAAAGCAGCAGACTGTTGCGATAGAGCACGACGCCATCATCGGACCAGATATCGAAATGGCCGGACCAGAGTTGTTCGTTGATGAGTGTCAGGAGATGGCGGACCACAGGGCGCTTTTCCGGCGGCACCCGCAGGTCGAGCGTACAGGCGACATGAAGCCCGGAAATATCGTTCCGCCAGTTGAGTGAAAGCTGGTAGTCGCGCCATTCCCCGACGACACAGATATTCAGTTCGTCCTCATGGCTCCGTTCAAAGAACCAGTCACGAACCTGCGCGACTTGTTCGAGCAGATCGAGGGGATTGCCGTCGAATTCTTCGGCCTCGGCGACAGAGCCTGACATTCGTTACCCCGCTCGGGCTACCCTTCCCGGTGACCGGCGCCGGACCCGTCCGCCGATCTATATATGGTGGGCACCCGTCCCTGAAACACCAGAGAACGGTGCCCGATGCATTGAGTCGGCGCAACCCTCCCTGATGAAAGGGGCGTGGATAACAACAGGGAATCTGTGGAAAGCCTGCCCCACTCAACCGAGAGGCGAGGTGTCGCCTTCAGGGCCGGGAGCTGTCGGATCCTCACCGGAATCATCGGCCTTTTTGGTGCTCTTCCTGGCTTTCGGTGTGGCTTTGGAAGCTTTCGCCTCCAGCGCCTCGATTCGCGCCCGGAGTGCCTCGTTTTCTTCGCGCGCCAGTTGTGCCATGGCGCGAACAGCCTCGAACTCCTCGCGCGTCACAAGGTCCATGTCCGCAATAAGCCGCTCCGCCTGACCACGCAGCACCGTCTCGACTTCCTGGCGCACACCCTGCGCTGCGCCGGCAGCATTGGTGAAAAGACGGCCAAGTTCGTCAAAGATACGGTTTTGAGTCTGGGTCATCGGGAAACTCCGCTTGCGGCTTCAAGATAAGAAGATAGCGCTTCGCCCGCGAAAAGCGAATCCACAACCTGCGGCAGAGCGCCGCTTTCCTTGACATGAACTGCACGGGAGCGAAACTGGCGACCATCGGCGGGGCGGCTGTACGCCCCGAGCTGCAAACTGGCGTCCCATGCCCTTTCCTGACATCGACCCCATACTGATCGAGATTGGCCCTTTCGCGATCCGCTGGTATGCGCTCGCCTATATTGCGGGGCTTGTTCTTGGCTGGCGCTACATTATTGCGCTCGCAGAAACTCCGCGGCTCTGGAACGGGCCCGCCCCGGTCACCCGCACCGACGCCGACGACATGCTGCTTTGGGCAGCGCTCGGCGTCATCGTCGGCGGGCGTATTGGCTATGTGCTGATCTACAATCCCGCCTATTTTGCAGCACATCCGGTAGAGATATTCTATGTCTGGCAAGGCGGCATGAGCTTCCACGGGGGTGCCTTTGGCGTCCTCGTTGCAATGTTGCTCTTTGCGCGCACACGCAGCATTTCGTTTCTACCGCTTCTCGATCTCGTCAGCGCAGCCGTCCCTATCGGCATCTTCTTCGGTCGTATCGCCAACTTCATCAATTCGGAACTCTGGGGCCGCGTAACGGATGCGCCCTGGGGCATCATTTTTCCGAATGGTGGGCCGCTGCCGCGTCATCCAAGCCAGCTCTACGAAGCGGCACTCGAAGGTCTTCTTCTCTTTGTCGTGCTGCGCCTGGCGACACATCGCTTCGAGGCTCTGAAAAAGCCGGGCGTGGTGATGGGCGCTTTCATTTGCGGTTACGGGCTTGCCCGCACCACGATTGAGTTTTTCCGGGAGCCCGACCAGCAAATTGGTTACCTGTTTGGCGGCTGGTTCACCATGGGCATGTTGCTGTCCATTCCGATGGCGCTTATCGGCGCGGCGTTGGCCTGGTATTTCGCCACGCGTTCGAGCAAGCCTGCCGCAGCAGCAAAACGGAAATGACGGCCACCGCTCTCACGCATCATATCGCCCGGCTGATCGAGGAGACGGGGCCGATCCCGCTTTCCCACTACATGGCGCTGGCCCTTGGTCATCCCGAGCATGGCTACTACATGACGCGCGATCCGCTCGGCGCGAAAGGCGACTTCATCACCGCGCCGGAAATCAGCCAGATGTTCGGTGAACTCATCGGCCTGTGGCTTGCCGAGCAATGGCTCCAGCAAGGAGCACCGAAACCTTTCGCGCTTGCCGAACTCGGCCCCGGCCGGGGAACACTGATGTCCGATCTCCTGCGCGCAATCCGCAGCGTGCCGGGCATGGACGATGCGGCAGAGGTGCATTTCGTTGAAACGAGCCCCTCTTTGCGCGAGGAACAGAAAGCCCGTGTTCCCAACGCCACCTGGCATGAACGGATCGATACGCTGCCGCAATTACCGCTTTTTCTGGTCGCCAACGAGTTTTTTGATGCCCTTCCCGTGACACAATACCAGCGCACGGAGCGTGGCTGGTGCGAGCGCTATGTCGGCCTTGAGGGAGAGCGTTTCGTACCCGTGCTTGCGCCTGTACCTCTCGCAAGCGACGCCCTTCTTCCGGCGGCTATGCAAAACGCAGCCGAAGGTGAGATCGCTGAAATCTCTCCTGCGAGCACGGCAATCGCGGAAGAAATCGCATCCCGCGTTACATCGAGGCAAGGCGCAGCTCTCTTTATCGACTACGGTCACCCGAGAAGCGCGCCAGGAGATACTCTCCAGGCAATGAGAAATCACGCTTATGCCGATCCCTTCGATGCACCCGGCACCGCCGACATTACAACCCATGTCGATTTCGAAATGCTGTCTCGCGCGGTTGAGGCAGGCGGGGCGGAAGCCCATGGCCCGGTCGAACAGGGCGCGTTCCTGATCGCGCTCGGCATCGAGGGGCGAAGGGAAGCCCTCATGCGCAATGCGACCCTTTCGCAAAGAACGGATATAGCGAAAGCTGCGCAGAGGTTGACCGCACCAGACGAGATGGGCAGCCTTTTCAAGGTGCTGGGGATCACCCCGCGCGGCAGTATCCTGCCCGCCGGTTTCGCTTGAAGGAAGTTGTCATGTTGAAGGCGAAGCCTTTCGAGGTTCTTTCCCATGTGCGCCATGGCTTTTTCACGCGCGAAGGCGGTGTGTCGAAGGGCATCTATGCGTCGCTGAATTGCGGCTACGGTTCGAATGACGACAAGGAATGCGTGCGCGAGAACCGTGCGCGCGTGGCGAGCAAGCTGAGCGTCGAACCGGAAAAGCTGCTGACGGTTTATCAGGTGCATAGCCCCAATGTGGTCACGGTGACGCACCCCTGGGAGCCGGATGGCGCACCACAGGCAGACGCAATGGTGACGAAGGAGGCAGGCATGGCGCTCGGCATCCTGACCGCCGACTGCGCACCGGTCCTCTTTGCCGACAACAAGGCGCATGTGATCGGCGCGGCACACGCAGGCTGGAAAGGCGCCATAGGCGGCGTCCTCGAAGCAACCATCGAGGCAATGATCGGTCTTGGCGCCGAGCGCAATCGGATTGTCGCTGCCATTGGCCCCTGCATCTCGAAAGATGCCTACGAGGTGGGCGCCGAATTCCACGATCGTTTTCTCGATGCGGATGGCGCAAACGCCAAGTGGTTCTCTGCCTCCGAAAACGACGGTCATTTCATGTTCGACCTGCCCGGCTATGTCGAAGAACGGCTTGAAGCGGCCGATATCGGGACAATCGCCCTGGTTGGCCGCTGCACCTATCGGGAGCAGAAGCGTTTCTTTTCATACCGCCGCACAACGCATCGCAAGGAAAAGGATTACGGGCGTCAGATTTCAGCCTTGATGCTCAGGGACTGACAGCGCAGCCGATATTTTCCCGAATCACGTTAAACTCCGCCCGAATGACGCGCCACGGGGCAGCGGGAGCGGGACGGACCGGCAAGTGCAGGCGGCAAGCAACGGAGCCAGCGGCAACTGGAAACAAGCAAGCGTGCGACGGCTACGGGTCGGCGCGGCCATCGCTATTCTTGCCGTCGCGGCCTGCGTCGACGATGCCGCATCGGACAAGGCTGCATCCCGCGACACCCCTCTTTCAACAGAAAAACAACAGGCGGCCACGTCAGCAGGTCCGAAAGTCGAAATATCTGCATTGAGCGGCGTACCGCCGACTGAAGCCAATCTCTTTTCGGCCATGCTGAAAGAGGAAGCGCTGCGGACGACCCTGCCGGCTAGCGCAAGCGAGGGCGTCCCCGCTTTCGACGTGACCGGCGCCATGGCAGCAGGCGAGCGCGATGACGGCACATATATCGTCGCGGTTGTGGATATCACCAATACGAAAGGCTTGCGCCTTGAACGCGTGGTCAGCGACACGCTCCTGCCCGAGCGCGGCAAGGCCGGCAACGCGTGGGATTCCGTTGGAAAAGACGATCTGAGGCGCTTGGCCTCCACGACGGCCAGCAAGATTGCGGCTTGGTATGCGGGCACATTTGCGGTGGGCGGGACGATAGCGGAAAACACCGCCACCGATCCCGTCGTGACCGGCAGCATCGCCGCAACGGCGCCAGACAAAGAACCTGCCCCCCGTTTCAGGGTCGTGGTCGGCCCCGCACCCGGCGATGGCGCCACATCCCTGTCCCGCGCGCTTGAGAAAGCGCTCAACCAGCGGATGCCGATGGCGACATGGATCACCGGCGGTCCCTACCGGATCGATGGCAGCATTGTCACCGCCTCACGCAATGATGGACTGACCGACGTCTCGATCCGCTGGCTTGTCAAAACCGAAGATGGCGCGCTTCTTGGCGAGGTGGAGCAGCACAATGCTCTCGATGCCGCAAAGATCGCAAGCCGGTGGGAAGACGTGGCCAAGGCCGCCGCCGACGCCGCGGCCGAAGGCGTGATGGGTGTGCTTCAAGGGCCGCCCTTCCCCGTGGCATCGAACTCATGAGCGCGGCGGCGCTCGAAAAACAGGCAATTTCCAAAGCGTGGTTTGCATGTTTACAGGGGGTGGACCCCTTGTTAAAACCCGCACGCGCCGTCACCGGATCGTTATGTCCGCGCGGCGATTTCAAATAGGGGTATGGGCGCTCGCCCTACGGCGGGTCTCAAGTGTGATGGCAGGGGTCACGGAATGAAACTCGTATCGGGCAATTCCAACAGGGCTCTTGCCGAAGCCATTGCAGCCTATCTGAACCTGCCCCTCACAAAATCTGTCGTGCGCCGCTTCGCCGACATGGAAGTCTTCGTTGAGATTCAGGAAAACGTCCGCGGCGAGGACGTCTTCGTGATCCAGTCGACCTCCTACCCCGCCAATGACCACCTGATGGAAACGCTCATCATCATTGATGCGCTGAGGCGCGCTTCCGCGCGGCGCATCACGGCGGTCATCCCCTATTTCGGCTATGCGCGACAGGATCGCAAACCCGGCGCCCGCACCCCCATCTCGGCGAAGCTCGTCGCCAATCTGATGGTGACGGCCGGCGCGGACCGCGTTCTCACACTTGATCTCCATGCCGGCCAGATCCAGGGCTTCTTTGATATTCCGACCGATAACCTCTTCGCCGCCCCCGTGCTGACCCGCGATATCGAGCAGCACTACAAGACAAGCAACGGCGTCATGGTCGTCTCGCCCGACGTTGGCGGCGTGGTGCGTGCGCGTGCCATTGCCAAACGCATCGGCGCCGATCTCGCCATCGTCGACAAGCGCCGCGAACGGGCAGGCGAGTCCGAAGTCATGAACATCATTGGCGATGTAAGCGGCCGCTCCTGCATTCTGGTCGACGACATCGTCGACAGCGCGGGCACGCTGTGCAACGCCGCCGAGGCGCTGCTCAAGGCAGGTGCGACGGAAGTCTCCGCCTATGTAACGCATGGCGTGCTTTCGGGCGGCGCGGTGGCCCGCGTGTCGGCCTCGCAACTGAAAGAGCTCGTCATCACGGATTCGATCCAGGCCACCGAGGCCGTCCGCGTCAGCCACAATATCCGGGTGGTCTCTATCGCCCCGCTGATCGGCGAGGCCATGCGCCGGACCGCCGAGGAACGCTCGGTTTCGAGCCTGTTCGACTGAGAACACCCCCTCCCTCCCCAGCCCGCGCCGGTTGAGTTTTCAAGGACTTGGCGCTATAAGGCGCGCAATCCCGCACTTCCACACCCCTGGAGGAGACTTGCGGGCCATTTGCGCGGGCCTGCAAGGCCCCGTTTTCATTGGAGAATTTGCTATGGCCGAGACACATACGCTCGCAGCCGAGGCACGCGAAAAAGGCAGCAAGGGGGCTGTCCGTTCGCTCCGCCGCCAAGGCCGCGTCCCCGCCGTTATCTATGGCGAGAAGAAGACCCCCGAGCTCATCCATGTGAGCTACAAGGAGATCAACGCGCTTTACCAGACCGGCACCTTCATGAGCCACGTGCTCGATGTCGAGATCGGCGGCAAGAAGGAACGCGTCATTCCTCGTGACGTACAGTTCGAACCGGTGCGCGACTTCATCATCCATGTCGATTTCCTGCGTCTCGGCAAGAATGCAACCATCGTGGTGAACGTGCCCGTGCACTTCCACAACCACGACGCATCGCCCGGCATCAAGGGCGGCGGCGTGCTCAACATCGTGCGTCACGAACTCGAACTCTCCTGCCCCGCCGATGCGATCCCCGAACAGATCGACATCGACCTCAAGGGCTACGAGATGGGCGACTCGATCCACATCTCCGCCGTGACGCTGCCCGCCAAGGTGACGCCGACGATCACGGATCGCGACTTCACCATCGCGACCATCGCCGCGCCTGCCGCCGTCGTTTCCGCAGACAATGAAGCCAAGGCGGAAGACAAGGCTGAAGGCGATTCCGAGGAAGCAGGCGAAGCAGGCTCTTCCGAAAAGGAAGACTGATCTTCGTTGCCTGAAAGGAGGCGGCGATGATCCTGCTCGTCGGTCTTGGAAATCCGGGCGCGAAATACGAACGGAACAGGCACAATGTCGGATTCATGGCGGCGGACGCGATCGTTCGCCGCCATTCCTTTTCGCCGCCCCGCGCACGCTTTCAGGGCATCGTCTCGGAAGGCATGTTCGACGGCGAGAAGGTGATCGTGCTGAAGCCCACGACCTACATGAACGAAAGCGGGCGTGCCGTCGGCGAGGCCATGCGCTTCTACAAACTCACCCCGGCGGACGTCGTCGTCTTCTATGACGAACTTGACCTCGAACCCGGCAAGGTCCGCATCAAGAAAGGCGGCGGTGCGGCTGGCCATAACGGCATCCGCTCCATCGCCTCGCATATCGGACCCGACTTCCGCCGTGTACGGATCGGGATCGGCCACCCGGGCGCGAAGGATCGCGTTCTCGGTTACGTACTCGGCGACTTCGCCAAGGCAGACACGACATGGGTAGAGCCCATGCTCGACGCGATAGCGGACGCCGCCCCCCTTCTCGCCGAAGGCAAGGACGCGACATTCGCGAACAAGGTGCATCTCGCGCTCAATCCCGAGCCCGCGAAGAAGCCGAAGACAGAAGACAAGAAGTAGAACGGAGAGACTGAGGTCATGGGATTCAAATGCGGCATCGTCGGATTGCCCAATGTCGGCAAGTCCACTCTTTTCAACGCGCTGACGCAGACAGCGAGCGCGCAGGCCGCGAACTATCCCTTCTGCACCATCGAGCCGAATGTCGGCGAAGTGGCGGTGCCCGACCCGCGCCTCGACAAGCTTGCGGCCACGGCTGGCAGCAAGGAAATCATCCCGACCCGGCTGACCTTCGTCGACATCGCGGGCCTCGTGAAAGGCGCATCGAAGGGCGAAGGCCTCGGCAACCAGTTCCTCGCCAATATTCGCGAAGTCGATGCGGTCGCCTATGTGCTGCGCTGCTTCGTCGATGACGACATCACCCATGTCGAAAACCGCATCGACCCTCTGGCCGACGCCGAGATCGTCGAGACGGAGCTGATGCTTGCCGACCTCGAAAGCCTTGAGAAGCGCGTCGTCGCGCAGGAGAAAAAGGCAAAGGGCGGCGACAAGGAAGCAAAGCAGCAGATCGAACTGATGAACATCGCGCTCGCCTATCTGCGCGAAGGAAAGCCCGCCCGCATCGCGACGGTGGAAGGCAAGATTTCCGACGATGACATGAAGGCCTGGGAGGGACTGAATCTCCTCACCTCGAAGCCTGTGCTCTATGTGTGCAACGTGGAAGAAGCCTCCGCCGCGACGGGCAACGAATATTCCAGGGCAGTCGAAGCCCGCGCGAACGCCGAAGGCGCGCAATGGGTGGTCATCTCCGCTCGCATCGAGGAAGAGGTAGCGCAGCTCCCCGAAGACGAGCGCGCCGAATATCTCGAAACGCTGGGCCTCGAAGAGCCCGGCCTGGCGCGCCTGATCCGCGTCGGCTACACGCTGCTCGACCTCATCACCTATTTCACGGTGGGACCGAAGGAGACACGCGCATGGACCATCACACGCGGCACACGCGCGCCCGCCGCCGCAGGCGTCATTCACACGGACTTTGAAAAGGGTTTCATCCGTGCAGAGACGATCGCCTATGATGATTATGTAAATCTTGGCGGCGAACAAGGCGCAAAGGACGCGGGCAAGATGCGTCTCGAAGGCAAGGATTACGTGGTTCATGACGGCGACGTGATGCATTTCCGCTTCGCGAATTGAGGAGACGAAACGGCATCTCGCCACGCCTCTCAGGGGGTGGGGACAAGTTTCTCGGAATGCGCAAACCGGGGATAAACAGGCCCGACTGTCATTGAAACGTCATAATAACGTCACAAATGGCGACGTCGGAAATTTGAGAGGATTTAGTCCCCGCTTTCGAGGGACGGGCCGGATAGCGCCCACGTGTCGCGGAATAAATAACCCCCGGTTTCGGGCCATACGTGCGAGAGGACGAATGGGTACGAGAGAGCCAAAATTCTACTGGGAAGATTTCCCCGTCGGCGAGACTGTCGAATTCGGGGAGAAGCACGTCACCAAGGAAGAAATCCTCGAATTCGCAAGCGAGTTCGACCCCCAGCCCTTTCACCTCGACGAGGAAGCGGCAAAGCAGTCGATCCTTGGCGGGCTCTGCGCAAGCGGCTGGCACTCCTGCGCCATGATGATGCGCATGATGTGCGACGGCTACATCCTCGAAAGCGCATCGCTCGGCGCACCCGGTGTCGATGAAGTCAGATGGCGCAAGCCCGTCTATGTGGGCGATACGCTCCGCCTACGGAGAACTTGCACGGAGCGCCGCCCCTCGAAAAGCCGCCCGGAAATGGGCCTCACCAGATTCCACATCGAAATGCTGAATCAGAAGGACGAGGCCGTACTGACCTCGGACGGCTGGGCGATGTATGGCAGGCGCTATCCGGGCCAACCGGTGGAGGAGTGATACATGCCCTGGTTTGAAGACATAAAAATCGGCACGCGCATGGAGCTGGGCAGCTACACCTTCACGGCAGACGAGATCACCGCCTTCGCGAAGAAATACGACCCGCAATATTTCCATATCGATGCAGAAGCGGCGAAACACGGTCCCTTCGGTGCGCTGACGGCGAGCGGCTGGCACACCACCTCGACCTGGATGAAGCTGATGATCGCGAAGCGCCGGGCAACGCCCGAACCGGCCGACGAAAACGGCTGCAAGCCCCCGGCGGGCGGGCCCTCCCCCGGCTTCCTTGAGATGAAATGGCCAAACCCGGTGCGCGCGGGCGACACAATCAGCTATTCCGCCGAGGTGATCGAAAAACTCGATATGCGAAGCCGTCCCGAATGGGGCATCGTAAGAAGCCTCAATATTGGCGTGAACCAGCACGGCGAAACCGTGTTGAGCTTCATCGGACAAGGCCTGATCGAGAAGCGCATTCCAGGAAGCGCATAACGAAAACAGGGAGGAACGGGATGGCACGCAAGGGCAAGGAAATCACACTGAAGAGCGGCGACGGCGCCGACATCCTCTGCTACCACGCGAAAGCGGAAGGGACACGGAAGGGCGGTCTCGTCCTCATCATGGAAATCTTCGGCGTCACCGCGCATATCAAGGATCTGTGCGACGACTATGCCGCGCGCGGCTATGACGTGCTTTCGCCGCAGCTCTACGACCGGCAGGTGAAAGACTTTCAGGCAACCTATTCCCAGGAAGACATTCAGGAATCGCTGAAGCTGCGCGCCGATAATCCTTACGAGAATACCGTGCTCGACGTGCAGATGTGCATCGACAAGCTGCGCGCCGATGGCGCGAAAAAGGTCTTCATCACCGGCTATTGCTATGGCGGCTCGGTGAGCTGGGTGGCGGCCTGCCGCGCGAAGGGGCTTGACGCAGCGTCTTGCTACTATGGCGGCGCGATCAAGCAGTTCATTGATGAGAGCCCGAAATGCCCGACCATCTGCCATTTTGGTGAGAAGGATCACGGCATCCCGATGGAAGACGTGCGCGAAATCGAAAAGGCGCACCCCGAGGTGAAGGTCTATGTCTATGATGCGGATCATGGCTTCAACTCGGACCGGCGCAACAATTACGACAGGGCGGCAGCCGAGCTGGCACTGGAACGGACACTGGCGCTGTTCGAGGGGGCTTGAACGATACGACCTCTCCGCAAAGTGAGGACGCCATGAGCGACGCCCCGGAACAGACGGCCTATGATTTCATCTTCGAAAGTCTCAAGGGCGGGCCCATGCCGCTGGAGGACTTTGCGGGACGCCCGCTTCTCATCGTCAACACGGCGTCGAAATGCGGCTTCACCCCGCAATACAAGGAGCTGGAAGCGCTCTGGCAGAAATATGCCGAGAAAGGCCTCGTCGTGATCGGCGTGCCATCCAATGACTTTTCCAATCAGGAGCCGGGCAACGCAGCGGAGATCGCCAATTTTTGCGAGATCAATTACGGCGTCGATTTTCCGCTGACGGAAAAGGTACATGTGAAGGGACGTGAGGCACATCCCCTCTTCCAGTGGCTCGCGAAACAGGGCGGCATCCTCTCGAAGCCCCGCTGGAATTTCTACAAATATGTGATCGGGCGCGACGGAAAACTCGTCGGCTGGTTCGCCAGCACGACGACGCCGGGCTCTGCGAAGGTGGAAAAGGCGATCAGGAAGGCGTTGGGGGATTAGGCCCCCTCACCCCTTCCGTCCGTAATTCCTGAACTTCTCGACATTCCGCGCCATCTCCTCGTCGGAAAGAAGCTCCGGCTCTCCGAGTTGCAGCGCGCGCCAGTATTGAGCGGAAAGCGTCTCGACCTCATGCGCGAGATGGAGTGCCTCCTCGACCGTGGCGCCGAAGGCGATCTGGCCGTGATGCGCGAGGAGGCAGGCGCGCCGCCCCTCAAGCGCGGCGACGGCATGGGCGGCCAGTTCCGCCGTGCCGAAGGTGGCGTATGGCGCGCAACGGATGTTATTTCCACCCACAATGGCGACCATGTAGTGGAAAGGCGGGATTTCGCGTTTCATCACGGCAAGCGCGGTCGCGAAATCGGAATGCGCATGAACGACGCCGCCGGTTTGCGGGTTCGCCTCATAGATCGCGCAATGCATGTGCCATTCGGAAGAAGGCGGAAACGGGCCGGAAAGAACGCGCCCGTCCAGCGCGATCTCTGCAAGGTCGCCGGGCAGAAGGTCTGTATAGGCAACGCCCGAAGGCGTGATGAAGATGCTGTCGCCCAGACGCGCCGACACATTGCCGGACATGTTGGGCGAAAGACCGCTGGAAGCGAGGTCGAGCGCGGCGTCGATGACGCGCTGTCGAAGCCAGGCTTCCTCCGCATCAGGCATTTTTATTTCCGGCTTTCTTCTCGGGGTAAAGCGAGAGAAGCCCCTCGCGGCTGGCAGGCGCGACACCCCGCTCCGTGATCAGGCCCGTGACAAACCTCGCGGGCGTGACGTCGAAACCGTAATTGACGGCGGCGCTGCCCGGCGCGGAGATTTCGACGGTGACGATATCGCCCTTATCCGTGCGGCCCGTCATATGCGTGACCTCGCGGGGGGAGCGCTGCTCGATCTCGATTTCCCTCACGCCATCCTTCAGCGTCCAGTCGATCGTCGTATGCGGGAGCGCGACATAGAAGGGAACGCCGTTGGCATCCGCGGCGAGCGCCTTCAGATAGGTGCCGATCTTGTTTGCGACATCGCCTGTGGAGGTCGTGCGGTCGGTGCCGACGATGCACATGTCGACAAGTCCGTGCTGCATCAGATGCCCGCCGGCATTGTCCGGCACAATGGTATGCGGCACACCATGACGGCCAAGCTCGAAGGCGGTGAGCGACGCGCCCTGATTGCGCGGCCGCGTCTCGTCCACCCAGACATGAACCAGAAGCCCCGCATCATGCGCCATGTAGATCGGCGCGAGCGCCGTGCCCCAATCGACGCAGGCGAGCCAGCCCGCATTGCAATGGGTGAGGATGTTGACCGTCTCGCCGGGCTTCGCCTCGGCAATGCCCCGAACGATGCGAAGCCCGTTCTCGCCGATCTTCCGGCAGGTCTCCACATCCTCGTCGCAAAGCCGCGCAGCCTCAGCATAGGCCGCCTCAACGCGCGCATTGCCGCCCGCCGAGCGAACGGCGTCCCGCATCGCATCGAGCGACCATTTGAGATTGACCGCCGTCGGCCGCGTTGCGAGCAGCATGTCATAGGTGCGGTCGAGGTTCTCGTCCGACGCATCCTCGCGCAGCGCCATGCAGAGACCATAGGCGGCGGTGGCACCGATCAGCGGCGCGCCGCGCACCAGCATGTCCTTGATCGCGCGCGCCGCGTCCTCCGCGCTGCGCAAGGGTGCGACGGCAAATTCATGTGGCAGCTTCGTCTGGTCGATGATCTCGACCGACCAGCCGTCATTCGCGACCCAGATGGTGCGGTAATGCGTGCCGTCGATTTTCATGTCGCCTCCTCGACAGGATGAGCGTCAGTGCCCCTCGAAGGAACAGAGCGAAAGCACCTCGATGTCGAGGCCTTCAAGCCGCTGGCGGCCGCCAAGTTCCGGCAGCTCGATGACGAAGCTCGACGCGGTGACATTGCCGCCCGCGCGCCCGATCAGCTTCACGGCAGCTTCCGCCGTGCCGCCCGTGGCGATGAGATCGTCGATCAGGAGAATCCGGTCGCCATCCTTCACGGCGTCACTGTGGATTTCGACCGTGTCGGTCCCGTATTCGAGGTCGTATTCCTGGGCAATCACGTCATGGGGCAGCTTGCCCTTCTTGCGGACAGGAATGAAACCGAGACCGAGCTGATGGGCGACCGCGCCGCCCAGAATGAAGCCGCGCGCCTCGATGCCCGCGACGGCGCTGAACGTCGCGCCCGCATGAAGCGCGACCAGCGCATCGACGGCGCCGCGAAACCCTTCCGGGTCGGACAGCAGGGTCGTGATATCGCGGAAAAGAATACCCGCCGCCGGATAGTCCGGGATGGTGCGGATGAAAGTCTTGATGTCCATGTCGTTCCCCAGGAATCAGGATGCGCCAAGCACGCGGCCGGCAACGGCATCGAGCTTCTTCACGGTTTCGGGATTGCGCTTTTCGGGCGCGGTAATGAGAGCCGTATCGAGCACGCGATCGAAGCCCTGCGGCGAGGGTTCGCGCTCAGGCCCGAAACTCTCCGCGACGGAGCGGATGAGCGCGCGCGCATTGCCCGCGTTCTGCTCCAGCACGCGCACGACATCGGCGACTTCCACATGGGCGTGGGTAGGATGCCAGCAATCGTAATCGGTCACCATCGCGACGGTCGCGTAGCAGATCTCCGCCTCGCGGGCGAGCTTCGCCTCGGGCATGTTGGTCATGCCGATGACCGAGCAGCCCCAGGAGCGATAGAGATTGCTCTCGGCCAGCGTCGAGAATTGCGGGCCTTCCATGACGAGATAGGTGCCGCCGCGCACGTAAGATATGTCGTTCGCCTTGCAGGCGGCTTCCATATGGTCGCCAAGGCGCGGGCAGACGGGATGCGCCATCGAAACATGGGCGACGAAGCCCTCGCCGAAGAAGCTCTTCTCACGCGCGAAGGTGCGGTCGATGAACTGGTCGACAATGACGAAGGAACCGGGCGGCAGCTCTTCCTTGAGGGAGCCGACGGCGGAGACCGAGATGATGTCGGTGACGCCGGCCCGCTTCATCGCGTCGATATTGGCGCGATAATTGATGGTGGTCGGCGAATGCGGATGGCCGCGGCCGTGGCGCGGCAGGAAAACCATCTCCACGGATTTTCCATCGCCAACAGGCAGCTCACCGAAGTGAAGATCGTCGGAGGGTTCGCCCCAGGGGCTTTCCACACTTTCCCAGCGCTCGTTCTTGAGGCCGGGAAACTCGTAGACGCCGCTGCCGCCAATGACGCCGAGAACCGTCTTCGTCATGCCAATGCTCTCCACTCGATGCGCAAAATTCGCGAGACACTAACAAAACAATCGGACAGCGGCATGAAAAAAGGGCTCCCGGAGGAACCCTTTTCCCGCATCCATGCGTATGCCGATCAGTGCTGGTCGGCCCAGACCTTGCGCATCGCGAAATAAAGGATGCCGCTCAGGAGCACGAGATAGATCAGCACCTGGAAGCCCATGCGGTGACGCTGTTCCAGCTTCGGCTCGGCGGCCCACATCATGAAGTGGGAAACGTCGCGCGACATCTGCTCGACGGTGTTCGGCGTACCGTCCTCATAATCGACCTGACCGTCCGACAGCGGCGGCGGCATGGCGATCATGTGGCCCGGGAAATACTTGTTGTAGTAGCCGGTCGTGAGTTCGAAATCCTCCGGCGCTTCCTCATAGCCCACGAGAACGGAGTAGAGGTAATCCACACCGCCCGCACGCGACTTGGCGAGGAGCGAAAGGTCCGGCGGCGCGGCACCGAGCGAGGCGGCCGCGGCTTCCGGGTTCGGATAGGGCGAGGGGAACGGATCCTTGCCTTCGCCCGGCCGCTCGAACATGTCGCCATTGGCATCCGGTCCGTCTTCGACCGTGATTTCGGCGGCAAGCGCCTTCACCTGGCCTTCGGAAAATTCCGGTCCGCCCGGCTCGCCGAGATTGCGGAAATGCACGAACTGCATCGAATGGCAGACCGCACAGACTTCCTTGTAGACCTTGTAGCCACGGCGCAGCGCGTCGCGGTCATAGGTGCCGAAGACGCCTTCGAAGGACCATTGCAGGTCGATCGGTGCAACCTCCCCCTCGGCGGCCTTTGCAGGCATACCGGAGAAGAGGGAGAAACCGATCGCGGCAATAGCGGCCAGCGGCACGGCGCGAGAAATGCTTTTCATTGCTGTTTTCATTTTCCCGTTCCCCCTCAGCTCGTGGCCTGATCCTGCCGCGTTCCGGGCAATACCGAATCCGCGATGCTGGCAGGTAGCGGCTTCGGTTTCTCCACCAGTCCGAGAACAGGCAGGAGAACGATGAAGTGTGCGAAGTAATAGATGGTCAGGATGCGCGAGAGGTCCGTGACATCGAAACCGCCATCGCCCACATGGATCAGGATCTTGTCCGGTGTCTGGCCACCGCAATAGCCAAGACCGAGGCAAACCGCCACGAAGATCCAGAAGAACTGCTTGTAGAGCGGACGGAACCGGGCCGAACGAACCTTGGACGTGTCGAGCCAGGGCAGCACGAACAGGATCGCGATGGCACCGAACATCAAGATGACGCCGCCGAGCTTGTCCGGCACCGCGCGAAGGATCGCGTAGAAGGGCAAGAGATACCATTCCGGCACGATATGCGCGGGCGTCTTGAGCGGGTTGGCGATCTCGTAATTGTCCGGCTCGCCGAGCCCGTTCGGGTTGTAGAAGACGAAATAGGCGAACAGGATCAGGAACAGCACCATGCCGAAGCCGTCCTTGATCGTCGCATAAGGCGTGAAGGGAACCGTGTCCTTCTTCGGGTCTTTCACCTCGATGCCCGCCGGATTGCCCTGCCCCGTTACATGCAGCGCCCAGACGTGGAGAACCACGACGCCGGCAATGAGGAACGGGAAGAGGTAATGCAGCGAGAAGAAGCGGTTGAGCGTCGGATCGCCGACGGAGAAACCGCCCCAGAGCCAGGTGCGCAGCGCTTCGCCGACAACCGGGATCGCACCGAACAGGTTGGTGATAACGGTGGCGCCCCAGAAGCTCATCTGGCCCCAGGGAAGCACATAGCCGAAGAAGGCCGTCGCCATCATCAGGAGGTAGATGAGCACGCCGAGAATCCACAGCACTTCACGCGGCGCCTTGTAGGAGCCGTAGTAAAGACCGCGGAACATGTGGATATAGACGGCGATGAAGAACATCGACGCGCCGTTCGCATGAACGTAGCGGATGAGCCAGCCGTAATTCACATCGCGCATGATGTGCTCGACGCTCGCGAAGGCGAGTTCCGTCGTCGGCACATAGTGCATGGCAAGCACGATGCCGGTGACGATCTGCACTGCGAGGCAGAGCGACAGGATGGCGCCGAAGGTCCACCAGTAGTTCAGGTTCTTCGGCGTCGGATAATCGACGAAACTGTCATTGACGAGCCGCAGGATCGGCAGGCGGGCATCGAGCCAGCGCGTAAAACCGTTTGCGGGTGTGTAGGTGCTTTCACCGCTCATTGTCTGGCGCCCCCTCAGCCGATCTTGATCTTGGTGTCGGAAACGAATTCATAGGGCGGCACTTCCAGGTTCAGCGGCGCCGGGCCTTTGCGAATACGGCCGGATGTGTCGTAGACCGAGCCATGGCACGGGCAGAAGTAGCCGTCATACTCGCCCTTGTAGGAAAGAGGCACGCAACCGAGATGGGTGCAGATGCCGATGACGACGAGCCACTGGCGTTCAAGCTCGCCATCCGGCCCCGTCCTCACGCGCTCGTCGTCGGTCTGCGGATCGGGAAGCGAAGCGACATCGACGCTCTCGGCCGCCGCAATCTCTTCTTCCGAACGATGACGCACGAAGACCGGCTTGCCGCGCCACTTGAACGTGGTCTCCTGGCCAACCGGAATATTGGAAATGTCGACTTCGATCGAAGCGAGTGCCAGGACGGAAGCGTCCGGGTTCATCTGGTCGATCAGCGGCCAAACGGCGGACGCGACTCCGACAGCGGCGAGCGAACCAGTCGCCACATACAGGAAATCGCGCCGTGTCGGCTCGTCCGCGTGGATTTCTGCCACGGTTCAGGTCTCCTCGTTGAATAGATCGAACGCCACGTGCCACTTGGGAAAGCGGCTCCCCTAGACGGGGCTCCCCCAGCGCGGAAGAGCACGGCGTAGCATCGCACACACCCGGAACATGGTTTTAAAAGCGACGAATCCCCCGCTTTCGCCCCCATGCGTTGCGTGGTTTTGTGGCATCCAATCCGCACATTGTCCAGTCCCGCCACCCCTGTGGCAGGATGACGCATCGCCGCACCTCTCCTCCGTTCGCGAACGGCATGGCAAAGACAGTGCCACCTGTCCCGGACTGAAAGCCCCTTCCATGCGCCTTGCCCTCTATGAACCGGACATTCCGCCCAATGCCGGCACGCTGATCCGTCTCGGCGCCTGTCTCGATGTGCCCGTCGATATCATCGAACCCTGCGGTTTTCCGTGGGGCGACCGCGACCTGAAGCGTGCAGCCATGGATTATGGCAGGCTTGGAGAGGTGATACGGCATGCTTCTTGGGAGTCATTCTTAACAAGCAAGCCGCCCGAGGCACGGATTGTCCTGCTCACGACCAAGACACAAACGCGTTTTCTCGATTTCGCCTATCGCCCCTCCGACATTCTGCTGGTCGGACGGGAAAGCGCCGGCGTGCCCGGCCATGTGCATGAGGCGGCGGATGCGCGTGTGACCATCCCCATGATGCCGCCCGCCCGCTCGCTCAACGTGGCGCTGGCCGCCTCAATGGTGATCTCGGAAGCACTGCGTCAGACAAACACCTTCCCGCCGCCCCCTTCCGGCGGCTAAACAGGGACGGCGCAGGAACCCGCAGATAACGAAAAGAAGAGAAGATGACCGAGGACAAGACCACCGCAGCCACAACCGAAGAGCGCAAGACGCGCGCGGAAAGCTGGTTTCGCGAGCTGCGCGACCTGATCTGCGCCGAGTTCGAGAAAATCGAGGACGAGCTGACCGGTCCCCTGTCGGACCGGCCCGCCGGGCGTTTCGAGCGCACGCCCTGGAAGCGCGGCGATGGGTCAAGGGACGAAGGCGGCGGCGAAATGTCGATCATGCATGGCCGCGTCTTCGAGAAGGTCGGCGTCCACATCTCGACTGTGCATGGCGAATTCTCGGAAGACTTCCGCAAGCAGATGCAGGGCGCGGAGGAAGACCCGCGCTTCTGGGCAAGCGGTATTTCGCTGATCGCCCATATGCAGAACCCGCGTGTGCCCGCCGTGCACATGAATACGCGCCACGTCTACACGACGAAAAGCTGGTTCGGCGGCGGCGGGGATCTCACGCCCGTGCTCGATGTGCAGCGGCGCGAGGATCATCCCGATACGGTGGATTTCCACGCAGCCTACAAGCGCGCCTGCGACCGCCACGACCCCGCCTACTACCCGAAGTTCAAACAATGGTGCGACGAATATTTCTTCCTGCCCCACCGCAACGAACCGCGCGGCACGGGCGGCATCTTCTACGACCATCACAATTCGGGTGACTGGGAAAAGGATTTCGCCTTCACACAGGATGTGGGCCGCGCCTTTCTCGAAATCTATCCCGAGCTGGTGCGCCGTCACATGAACGAGACGTGGACGGAAGAAGAGCGCGAGGAACAGCTCGTGCGGCGCGGGCGCTATGTCGAGTTCAACCTGCTCTACGATCGCGGCACGGTGTTCGGCCTCAAGACCGGCGGCAATGTGAACTCGATCCTGTCCTCCATGCCGCCCATGGTGAAGTGGCCGTAAACACTATTCCGTCATTGCCAGCGACTGAAAGGAGCGAAGCAATCCAGGGTTGCTTGCTCCGTGCCTACCCGTTCTGGATTGCTCCGTCGCATCTGCGATGCTCCTCGCAATGACGACCGAGGTTTGAGGCACGAATGGCAAAAGGCGAGACAGCGGCGCAGCGCTTCGTGCGGCTGAACGGGATTGCGGGCACGTTCCGCGAGATCGGCGTGCCGAAGGACAGGAAGACCTCCGCGCTCGATATGGCGGCGGCGAGCGGCATCGATCCGGCGCGGCTCTTCAAGACGCTGATCGTGGAAACGGCGGAGGGAAAGCTCGCCGTCGCCATCGTGCCCGCCTCGCGCGACCTCGACCGCAAGGCGCTGGCGCGCGAACTCGGCAGCAAGCGCGTCGACCTCGCGCCGAAGGACAAGGCGGTGAAAACAAGCGGCTACGCGATGGGCGCCTGCAGCCCGCTCGGCCAGAAGAAGAAGCTCCCGGCCTTCATCGACGAAAGCGCGAAGGGATTCGAGACGGTGTTCGTGTCCGGCGGTGCTTACGGGCTGGAACTCGAGATTGCGCCCGCGGAACTGGTGCGTGCTGCGGAAGCGGAATTTGCGGCGATTTCACATGAGGTGGAATGAGGCATTCTCCTCACCCAAGGATGTCATCCCGGGATTTATTCCCGGGACCCAATCCACATCTCCGCAAGACCAAACGCCAATGGGTCCCGGCAACAAGTGCCGGGATGACACCTATGGTTTTGGGAAAGCTCTGCCTAAACCGCCTTCGAGTGCCGCGCTTCCCCCTGCCCGAGATATTCATCGAACACCGCGCAGACAGCGCGCACCAGCGGCCGGCCCTTTTCCGTCACGGTGAGGCGGTGGCCGTCGCGCATCACGATCCCGTCCGCTTCGAGCGCGGAGAGACGCGTGAGTTCCTCATCGAACGTATCGGCGGCGACATCATGCATCAGTGCGATCTCGTCCAGATCGACGCCCATGTCGCACATGAGCCGTTCGATCACATCGCGTCGCAGCTTGTCCTTGCCGCTCACCGCAATGCCGCGCGTGATCGGAAAGCGCCCCGCGCGCACCGTCTCCTTGTAGCGCTCGATGGCGAGTTCGTTCGCGGCATAGCCTTGCGGCAGCGCGCCGATGGCGGACGCGCCGAGGCCAATCAGCACCGGCGCGGCATCCGTCGTATAGCCCTGGAAGTTGCGGTGGAGCGCGCCCTTCTCATGCGCCTTCGCCATCGCGTCGTCCGGCAGCGCGAAATGATCGAGCCCGACGGAGACATAGCCATGACGCTCCAGCCGCTCCGCCGCCGCCTCATATTGCGCCCAGCGCTCGGCAAGGCCGGGGAGCGACGCCTCGGGGATGAGCTTCTGATGCGGCTTCATCCACGGCACATGCGCATAGCCGAACAGCGCAATACGCGCCGGGCGAAGCGCCGCCGCCTTGTCCACCGTATCGAGCAGCGTCTCGACCGTCTGGTAAGGAAGCCCGTAGCAGAGATCCATGTTGATCGCGGAAACGCCATGCGCGCGCAGCCACGAGATCACGCGCGCCGTCACATCATAAGGCTGGATGCGATTGATCGCCTTCTGCACACGCGCATCGAAATCCTGCACCCCGATGGAGGCACGGCTGACGCCCGCCTTCGCCATCGCGGCGACATAGGCCTCGTCCGCCGTGCGCGGATCGAGTTCGACCGCGATGTCCGCATCAAGCGTGACATTGTAATATTCGCGCAGGATCGCAAGCGTCTGCGCGAGGTCTTGCGGCTTCAGGAGCGTCGGGCTGCCCCCACCGAAATGGATATGATCGACCTTCATGCGTGAAGGGAGCGCATGGGCAACGAGCCGCGCCTCCGCCAGCAGCGCATCGAGATAATCCGCGACCGGCGCATATTTCCGCGTCGCCTTGGTGTGACAGCCGCAGAACCAGCACATCTCCGCGCAATAGGCGATGTGAAGATAGAGCGAGAGGCCGAGCGAAGGGTCGAGCCGGGAGAGCCAGCGCGCATAAGTATCGCCATCGACCGCGGGCGAGAAATGCGGGGCCGTCGGGTAGGAGGTGTATCTCGGCACGCGCAGGTCGTACCGCTCGATGAAATCCTGTCGCATGGGAAAAGGCTAGGCGCGCAGAGGGGCTTCGCCTATTCGCGTAAATGTCGCAGGGAAATTTGTCGCAGCCTCAGTAGACTGTCGCCTGCACCACCGCCTTCAAGCGTTCGATGATCGAAAATTCATCATCGATGAAATCGCTGTCGATCCACCACTCCTCGACCTCCTTCCGCACACGGCCGATTTCCGGTCCTTCGGGCACGCCGGCCGCCTTGATCATTTCGCCAGTGAGCGGCAGTTCGGGCTTTTCCCAGCTATCGGCCATGGCGAGCATGGCGCGCCACTGAAAGGCATTGTGCCCGCGCCGGTCGTCAGCCCAGCCGAGCGAGACGCGATCCTTGAAGAGCTGGCGGCCCATCAGATAAAGCGCGCGGCGCACCTCGCGCATGGAGAGATAGCAGACGATCTTGGTCTTGTCGGTGAGCATGGCCGAGAGCCGGTCGCGATCCTTGTTCGAGAGACGCAGGCGCTGCGCAAGCGCGTCGACGCCCGCCTCGTCGAGATCGAGCATGGCGCCGAGGCGGAGGATCGCATCGGCGGGTGCGAAAAGCTGCATCGTCTCGATCTCCACATATTTCTCGAAACGATCGAGACGGCTCGCCTCCGGCAACACCACAGCGAGAATGCCCGCCGCCGCCATCCGGCGAAACGTGGCACCCGCTTCGTCGGCACTCACAATCTTCAGGAGTTCGTCGCGCACACGCTCGCCCGAAAGCTGGCGAAGGCCCTCGCGTTCTTCCGCACAGGCGCGCAGTCCCGCCGCATCCGGTTCGCCTTTGCCGTAAAAGGCATGGAAGCGGAAGAAGCGCAGGATGCGCAGATAATCCTCGCGGATACGTTCATGGGGATCGCCAATGAAGCGCACGACGCGCGCCTTCAGATCGTCGCGCCCGCCAAGCGGATCGTGGACCGTACCGTCGGCATCGCAATAAAGCGCATTCATGGTGAAGTCGCGGCGCTTTGCATCTTCCAGCCAGTCGCCGGTGAAGGCGACTTCGGCGCGGCGGCCATCGCTCGCCACATCGACACGAAGCGTGGTGATCTCGAAATGCCGCGTCGGCGTGACGGCGGTGATGGTGCCGTGATCGATACCGGTGGGCACGACCTTGATGCCGGCGGCTTCGAGCAGCGCCTTTGCGCTTTCCGGCGTTTCCGTTGTCGCGATATCGATATCGGAAACGGGCTCGTTCATGAGCGCATTGCGAACGCAGCCGCCAACGAAACGCGCCACACCGCCCTTGCCCGCAAGCGCCTCCATCACGGCTTTCGTGTCCGCTTCCCTGAGCCAGACCGCATTGGCCAGTTCCTTGTCCACACTTGTGCCGGCGCTCATCGTGGCCTCCTCACTCGTTTCTTCTCTGATAATTATTCTCAATCTACAGACGACGGAGATGCCTGTCTCCGTCGCATTATAGCGCAGGCATGAGGC
The DNA here is from genome assembly GCA_002694985.1 of Parvibaculum sp. Taxonomy (GTDB): domain Bacteria; phylum Pseudomonadota; class Alphaproteobacteria; order Parvibaculales; family Parvibaculaceae; genus Parvibaculum. The sequence goes on from NZNS01000006.1 coordinate 396,743, forward strand.
ATTCAGTCGCCATAAAGCCGGTCATACATGTTCTTCAACATGCCGGCCGTCGCACCCCAGATGTAGTGGCCATTATAGGGCATGGCGTAGTATTCGCGCCGTTTTCCCCGCCACATGGCGTGGTGACGCTCGTGGTTGGCGGGGTCCATGAGAAAGGAAAACGGCACCTCGAAAGCCTCCGCCACCTCGTCGGGCGAAATGGTGAGGGTGAAACCCGGCCTGACGAAGCCGACTACGGGAATGATGCGAAAGCCCGTGCCCGTCTCATAGGCGTCGAGATAGCCCGCGACCTCGACATAGGCCGGGTCCAGCCCGACTTCTTCTTTCGCCTCGCGGATGGCGGCTTCGGCCGGTGTCTCGCCCGGGTCCATCTTGCCGCCCGGAAAGGCGACCTGCCCCGAATGCGTACCCAGATGGTCCGCCCGGCGCGTCAGCAGCACATGAGGACCGTGGGCATGCTCGACAATGCCGACAAGCACGGCAGCGGGCCGCAGCGAGGCGCGTTCCTCCGGCTCCACCCAGACATTCCCCTTCGGTTCCGGCGGATTCAGATCATGGTCGCCGCGAAGCCCCGGCAGCCCTTCCTGCGCGAGAAGTGCCGCGAGGGCGGGCGGCTCCCGGTCCGTGCGGGAAAGGATGAGATTGCGATAGGGCTTCTGCATGAGCGGACGGCTAGCGCGCCACCTCATCGGCCCTCTGGAACGGGAAGAAGACGCCGCCCGACCAGATGCCGAACCATTGCTCGCCCTCATGCTCCTCTTCCACGCCAAGCTCCACGAGATCGTAGAAGACGGCGCGGTTGATGAGCGCATCGAGCCGCGCGCGCACATGTACGTAAGGCGCGGGCTCGCCCGTCTCCGCATTGATCTCGAAGCGCATTGGATGATCGGGGCCCGCCACCGTCTCGTCGCCCACATTGGTGGTGAAGGTGAGAACCTGCTCGCGCCCCTGCCCCTCGACCTTCATGGCGACGGCAAGAAAAGGCGCATCCTCGACCGTGATGCCGACCTTCTCGACCGGCGTCACGAGATAGTATTTTCCGTCCTCGTCATGGCGCAGCACGGTGGAAAAGAGCCGCACCAGACGTTCACGCCCGATCGGCGTGCCCAGATAATACCAGGTGCCGTCCCGCGCGATACGCATGTCGAGATCACCGCAGAATTCGGGATTCCACAGATGAACGGGCGGCAGGCCCTTCGCCTTTTTGCCCGCTTCCTCGGCGGCGGCAAGCCCCTTGAGCCCGCCCGGCGCACTTCCCGCCTCGGGCTTTTCCGCCTTAGCGGCTGTCTTTCCGGTCACGGCGGCCATATTTCCTCTCCTCTCGCGGAGTTGAATAGCGATTTAGTGCCAGGGCCCTGAGAATCCGGCCATATTATCGTCAAGAAGGCCCGCGCCAATGGCGGGACGACACGATAACAGGATGCGGCACGGTAACGGACCCTGGCGGCACGTCACCACCAATATGTAGGTCAATGCAGACACTCAGTGAAGCCGACGGCTCTGCCGTCCGGGAAATCGAAGAAACCGGCGCGAAAATCGCGGCGGCGCGAGAGGCCATAGGCGAGGTGATTTTCGGTCAGGAGGCCGTGATCGATCAGACGCTGGTGACGGTGCTGGCGGGCGGCCATGCGCTTTTTGTCGGTGTGCCGGGCCTCGCCAAGACGCTGCTCGTCCACACCATGGGCCAGGTACTCGGCCTCAACGACAAGCGTGTGCAGTTCACGCCGGACCTCATGCCCGCCGACATTCTGGGCTCGGAAGTGCTGGAGGAAGGCGATCAGGGCCATCGCAGCTTCCGCTTCATCAAGGGCCCGGTCTTCTGCCAGTTGCTCATGGCCGACGAAATCAACCGCGCCTCCCCCCGCACCCAGTCCGCGCTGCTTCAGGCCATGCAGGAAAAGCAGGTAACGGTCGCGGGTGCGCGCTACGAGCTGCCCGCTCCCTTCCATGTGCTCGCGACGCAGAACCCGCTGGAACAGGAAGGCACCTATCCGCTGCCGGAAGCCCAGCTCGACCGCTTCCTCATGCAAATCGACGTGAACTATCCCGATCTCGAATCCGAACGCCGCATGCTGCTCTCGACGACGGGAGAAACCGTTGCCGAGGCGCGCGCCGCCATGACCGTGCAAGACCTGATGGAAGCGCAGCGCCTCGTCCGCCGCGTGCCGGTGGGCGAAAAGGTCGTGAACGCAATCCTCGAACTCGTGCGCGCCGCGCGCCCCGAGGAAGGCGCATCCGAAGAGGTCGAGCGCCATGTCGCCTGGGGGCCCGGTCCGCGCGCCAGTCAGGCGCTGATGCTTGCCGTGCGCGCCCGCGCGCTTATCGACGGGCGTTTCTCGCCTTCCATCGAGGACGTGACCTCGCTCGCCGCGCCCGTGCTGCGTCACCGCATGGCGCTCAACTTCTCGGCGCGCGCGGAAGGCGTGACGGTGAGCGGGGTTATCGACAGGCTCTGCCGCAACCTCGGCTAACGAAAGACGGGAATGAGTCTCACCGGATCACATTCGGCATCCTCCGGCGCCATCGGCCTGCGCGAGCAGGCGGAAGCGCTCGCCGAAGTCATGCCGCCGCTCGTCACCGAGGCGGAACACGTGGCCTCCACCATCGCGCAGGGCGTGCATGGACGGCGCCGCACCGGCATGGGCGAAACCTTCTGGCAGTTCCGCCGCTACCGCGAGGGCGATAGTGCCGCCTCCGTCGACTGGCGGCATTCGGCGCGCTCCACGCATCTTTTCGTGCGCGAGACGGAGCGCGAGGCCGCCGAAAGCATCTGGATCTGGCGCGACAGCTCGGCATCGATGGATTACGCCTCCGACTTCGCGCCCTGCACCAAGCGCGACCGCGCAACCGTGATCGCGCTGGCGCTGTCTTCGCTCCTCGTGCAGGGCGGCGAAAGCGTTGCCCCGCTCGGGCAGGGCTTCGCGGCGATGCCGGGCCGTTCCGCGCTGCGCCGCATGGCCCATGCGCTCATCGACATGCCGGACAGCGATGCACCGAAAGCAGAAAGCCTGCCGCCGCCCGAACATCTGCCGCGCTATTCGCAGGTCGTCCTCATCAGCGATTTCCTTTCGCCCGCCGAAGAGATTGCCGAACGCATCAAGCGCTACGCCGCCGATGGCATTCGCGGCCACATGATCCAGGTGCTCGATCCGGCGGAGGAAGACCTGCCCTTCTCGGGCCGCACCGAATTCGAGGGCGTGGAAGATGATTTGCGGCTCATGGTCGGCCGCGCGCAGAACCTGCGTGAGGCCTATCACCAGCGCCTCGAAATTCACCGCAACCGCATTGTCGAGACGGCGCGCCGCATCGACTTCACTTTCGCAACACATCGCACGGACAGAAGCCCGCAAACCGCGCTTCTCGCGCTTTACGGCGCGCTTTCGGGCGCCATCGCTGCGCGCAAGCCCCCCCGGCCGGGCATGTAGGCCCGGCAATGCTGACGCTCGGCCCCCTCGCCTTTGCCAATCCCTGGATGCTCGCCGGTCTCGCGGCGCTGCCCGCGATCTGGTGGCTGCTGCGCATCAGCCCGCCCATGCCCAAGCGGGTGCGCTTTCCCGCGATCCGTCTGCTGGTCGGCCTCGTGCGCGAGGAAGAAACGCCCGCGCATACGCCCTTCTGGCTGCTTCTGCTGCGGCTCGCAATTGCAGCTCTCGCCATCTTCGCGCTCGCCGAACCGATCTGGAATCCCGCACCGCGCATTGCAGGCTCAGGGCCCCTTCTCATCGTCACGGATAACGGCTGGGCCTCTGCCACACACTGGAATGAGCGCCGCACCGCCATGGACGGGCTTATCGCCGAGGCGGGCCGCGCCGACCGCCCCGTTCTTGTCGTCGGCACGGCGCCCAGCGCAAACGTCCCCGAACTCAACTTCGAGACGGCGGACAGCGCCAATGCGCGCGCCCGCGCGCTTGAGCCTCAGCCGATAGAGCCGGACCGTACCGCCCTTGCCGAAAAGCTCGAAGGCGCTGAAACGCTCGCGCGCGGCAATGTGCAAACGGTCTGGATCAGCGACGGCCTCGACTATGGCGCCGCCGCCCAGTTCGCAAACCGTCTTTCCGCACTCGCGGGCAGCGCGGGCCTCACCCTGATCGAACCCGCAACCGGAAGCCGCGCCCTCGCGCTGCTGCCACCGGAACAGGGAAGCAATGAATTCGCCGCCACCGTCATCCGCGCGGAAGCAGGCGGCCAGCGCGCAGGCAGCATCCGCGCGACGCAAGCCGATGGCGCGGTCCTGAGCGAAACCCCCTTCAGCTTCGAGGATGGCGCAAAACGCACCAAAGCCGTTTTCGAACTTCCGCTGGAACTCCGCAACAAGGTGGCGCGCCTCGAAATCACCGGCGAACAATCGGCCGGCGCCGTCGTGCTGGCGGACGAACGCTGGCGCCGCCGCAGCGTCGGCATCGTCTCGGGCGCATCCGCCGAAGAAGCGCAGCCCCTTCTCTCCGATGCCTATTATCTGCGCCGCGCCATCGGCCCTTACGCGGAACTGCGCGACACGCCCGCATCGCGCGATGCACAGGAAGAAATCCGCGCGCTGCTTTCCTCGCCCCTCTCCGTTCTCATCCTGTCCGATATCGGCAATCTCCCCGATGCCGAGCACGATCTCCTGGACCAATGGGTGAGACAGGGCGGGCTTCTTGTGCGCTTTGCCGGCCCGCGCCTCGCCGAAAAAAGCGACAGCCTCGTGCCCGTGCCCCTGCGCAGCGGCGGCCGCGCGCTGGGCGGCTCTCTCTCATGGAGCACCCCGCAGCACCTCGCCCCCTTCGAGGAGGGCAGCCCCTTTTTCGGCCTCACCATACCCGGCGACGTCACCGTGTCGCGGCAGGTGCTGGCCGAACCCGTGCCCGATCTGTCGAATCGCACATGGGCGCGTCTTTCCGACGGCACGCCGCTCGTCACGGCGGGAAAGCGCGGCGACGGCCTCGTCGTCCTCTTCCACGTCCCCGCGAACCGCGACTGGTCGAACCTGCCGATCTCCGGTCTCTTCGTCGAAATGCTCCGCCGCACCATCGAGCTTTCGCAGGCCGTCACCGGGATGGACGGAGAAGATGGCAATGAGTCGTCCCGGAAAGGCGATCTATTGAGCCCTCTCGCGACGCTGGATGGTTTCGGGCGTCTCGGTACGCCACCCGCAACCGCGACGGCGATCTCCGTCGAACAGTTCGAAAGCGCCGAGCGCAACCCGCGCCATCCCCCCGGCCTTTATGGCACGGCGGGAAATCCCCGCGCGCTGAACCTCGCGACGCCCGGCCTCGAACTCACGCCCGTCGGTGCGCTTTCCGGCCTTGCGGAGCGACGCACCTTCCAGGGCCGCGCCGAAGAGCGGCTGGCGCCCCCCGCCTTCCTCCTCGCACTCGTACTGCTGGTGCTCGACACAGTGGCCGCCCTTTGGGTGACGGGCCTGTTCGAAACCGAGCGGATCAAGCGCGTGCGCTTCGCCTCGCGCTTCACACCGGTGCTCATCGCCGCGCTCCTCGCCCTTCCCTCACCCGACGCGCAAGCGCAAGACGCATCCGGCGACAGCTTCGCTCTCAAGGCCTCGCTCGACACACGCCTTGCCTATGTCCTCACCGGCAATGCCGCGATCGACATGACGAGCGAGGCGGGACTTTCGAGCCTCAGCCGCATTCTTGCGGCACGCACCGCCTTCGAGCCCGCCGAACCGATGGGCGTGAACCTTGCGACAGACGAGCTTGCCTTCTTTCCCCTTCTCTATTGGCCGATGACGGCGGAGCAGGAAGACCTCGCACCCGAAACGCTCGGCAAGCTCAACACCTATATGAAGAATGGCGGCACGATATTTTTCGACACGCGCGATCAGGATCAGGCCGTTGGCGGCATGGTGACGCCGGGCACGGCAACGCTGCGCCGCCTGCTCGGGCGGCTCGACCTGCCACCGCTGGCGCCCGTGCCTGCCGGCCATGTGCTCACGAAATCCTTTTATCTGCTGCGCGATTTTCCCGGCCGCTGGAATGGCGGCGAGCTGTGGGTGGAAGCCCCCTCCCCGGATGGTGAGAACCTCTCGAATGACGGTGTCTCGACCATCATTGTCGGCTCCAACGACTATGCCGCCGCCTGGGCGCGTGATGCGCAAGGCCGCGCGCTTTATGCCGTATCGCCCGGCGGCGAGCGCCAGCGCGAAATGGCGGAGCGCTTCGGCGTGAACCTCGTCATGTACGCGCTCACCGGCAACTACAAGGCCGATCAGGTGCATGTGCCCGCTCTTCTTGAGCGGCTGGGCCAGTAGGAGCGCATGATGGCCTGGAACATCGTCTTCGAACCGCTTCTGCCGCTCTGGGCCGTCGCCATTGTCGGGCTGCCAGGCATTGCCGCACTCGTTTATGCCGCCTTCCGGCGCTCGCGGGGCGCGCCGTGGCGCACATTCGCTTTCGCCGTGCTGCTCCTTGCGCTCGTCAACCCGACGATCCAGCAGGAAGACCGCGAAAGCGTGCCCGATATCGCTGCCATCGTGGTCGACCGAAGCCAGAGCCAGGAGATCGGCCAGCGGCCGGAAGAAACATCCGCCGCGCTGGAAAAAATCACCGAACGTCTCGCCCGCGAAGACGGCATCGAGACGCGCATCGTCACAGCAACGAGCGACCCGGACGGCGAACAGGGCACCACGCTCTTCTCCGCACTCGAAGAGGCCCTGGCCGATGTGCCGCGCGAACGCATCGCGGGTGCGGTCTTCATCACCGATGGCGAGGTGCATGACGTGCCTGCAAATGCCGCCACGCTCGGCTTCGATGCGCCGGTTCATGCCGTCATCATCGGCCGCAAGGGCGAGAAGGACCGCCGTCTCCGCATCACCGAGGCACCACGCTTCGGCATTGTCGGCGAGCCTGTAAAGCTCGCCTTCCGCGTCGATGAAACTTCGGCCGGCGATGCGCCGACCGACGAAACGGCGCGCGTCACCGTGCATATCGACGGCGTCGAAACCGCAAGCGCCGAAGTGCCCATTGGCAAAACGAGTGAGGTGACGCTGTCGCTCGCGCATGGCGGCCCGAACGTCATCGAAATCGATGTCGAACAGGGGCCCGACGAACTCACCCCGCTCAACAATCGTGCAGTCGTCATCGCCAATGGCGTGCGCGACCGTTTGCGCGTCCTGCTCGTCTCCGGCGAGCCGCATCCCGGTGAGCGCACATGGCGCAACCTGCTGAAGTCCGATCCCTCGGTCGATCTCGTCCACTTCACCATTCTGCGCCCGCCGGAAAAGCAGGACGGCACGCCCATCGGCGAGCTGTCGCTCATCACCTTCCCGACGCATGAACTTTTCGACCAGAAGCTCGACGAGTTCGATCTCATCATCTTCGACCGCTACAAGCGGCGCGGCGTGCTCCCGCTCGCCTATTATCTGAACATCGTCGAATATGTGGAACGTGGCGGCGCCTTCCTCGCCGCCGAAGGCCCGGCCTTCGCCTCTCCCTTCTCGATCTACCGCACACCCCTCGCCGCGATCCTGCCCGGCCAGCCGACCGGCGAGATTTCGATTGGCGGCTATCGCCCCGAAGTGACGGAGACGGGCCACCGCCACCCCGTCACGGCGGAACTGCCCGGCGCGGCGGCATCGCCGCCCGACTGGGGCCGCTGGTTCCGCACCATCGAAGTGAATGCCGGTGGTGGCGATGTGCTAATGGACACCCCGGACGGCAAGCCGCTCATGGTGCTGGCCCATGCAGGCAAGGGCCGCGTGGCGCAATTGCTATCGGATCAGGTCTGGCTCTGGTCGCGGGGCTATGAGGGCGGCGGCCCGCAGGCGGAACTCCTGCGCCGCCTCGCCCATTGGCTGATGAAGGAACCGGACCTCGAAGAGGAAAACCTCTCCGCCATCGCACAAGGCAGCATGCTGACCGTGAAGCGCCGCACGATGGAAAATGAAACCCCGCCCGCGCGCGTGACGCTTCCCTCCGGCGAGACACGCGACGTTCCGCTCAGCGAAATCGCGCCCGGCCGCTTCGAGGGCACGATGGAAGCACAGGAACTCGGCCTCTACCGCATCGCGCAGGGAGATCTCACCGCCGTTGCCGCGGCAGGCCCTCTCAACCCGCGGGAGTTTTCGGATGTGCGCGCCACCGTCGGCCTCATGCAGCCCGTCGCCGATGCGGCAGGCGGCGGCATCTGGTGGGCGGGCGAGAATGCGAGCGGTACACCCGGCATCCGCTCCGTGCGCGCCGGACAGGACGCCGCAGGCTCGAACTGGATGGGCCTGAAGCGCAACGAGCAATATCTCGTTCATGCAGTTCATCAGGCACCGCTGTTCACGGGGCCTGTCGCCCTCATCCTCATTCTCGGCGCGCTGGCGCTCGCCTGGTGGCGCGAAGGACGCTGACGTCTCGCCAGTCCAAATGTCACCAGTCCAAACGCTTGCCTTCCCGGCAGAACCGTCCTAGCTTCCGCCCGTGTTATAATGTAACAGGAGCCGGAGATTGGCCTCCCCCGAAAAGCCGGTCATCGCCAACAAGGACGACGCACCGCGCGCTTCGGCCTTCGCAGCCGGTATCGGTCCGCGGCTTGGCGTCGCGCTTACCGCGACGGCCGCGCTATGGCTCGGCGTCGCCTGGGCGCTCGCACGATGAAGCCCGTCCCGCCTCTCTCCGTCGCCGACCTCACCGTCGCCTATGACCGCGTTCCCGCCGTCCATCACCTGACGGGAAGCTTCGCGCCGGGCAGCCTCACCGCCATTATCGGCCCGAACGGCGCGGGCAAGTCGACGCTGCTGAAGGCCATCGCTGGCCTCGTCCCCCTCAGCGAAGGCCGCATCGACGGCGCGAACGGCAACATCGCCTACCTGCCGCAGCTCGCGGAGATCGACCGCAGCTTCCCCATTACCGTCATCGATGCCGTCTCGCTCGGCCTTTGGCGCGAGGTCGGCCTCTTCCGCGCCATCACCGGGGAACATGTGAAGCGTGCCCGCGCCGCGCTCACCGCCGTCGGCCTCGGAGGCTTCGAAGGACGCCAGGTCGGCGCACTCTCGGCGGGTCAGTTGCAGCGCGCCCTCTTCGCCCGCCTCATGCTTCAGGATGCGGGGCTCATCCTGCTCGACGAGCCCTTCGCCGCCGTGGACGAACGCACGAGCGCCGATCTCATGCAGCTCGTTGAAGGCTGGCACCGCGAAGGCCGCACCGTGATCGCCGTACTGCACGATCTTGAGCGCGTGCGCGAGAGCTTCCCCGAAACGCTGCTGATGGCGCGCGAACCCGTCGCCTGGGGCGCAACCGCAAATGTCCTCACGCCGGAAAACCTCCGCCGCGCACGCTACGTCTCCGATGCATGGGGCGACGCCGCATGATCTATGACGCGCTGATAGCCCCCTTCGTCGATTACGGCTTCATGCGCCGCGCGCTCATCGCCTGCTTCGCGCTGGCGCTGGGCGGCGGCCCCATCGGCACATTCCTCGTGCTGCGCCGCATGAGCCTCATGGGCGATGCCATGAGCCACGCGATCCTGCCCGGTGCCGCCATCGGCTTCCTGATCGCCGGGCTTTCGCTCTGGACCATGAGCATCGGCGGCCTCATCGCGGGCCTTGCCGTCGCCTTTCTCGCGGGCATCATCTCCCGCGTCACGGCGCTGCGCGAAGATGCGAGCCTCGCCGGCTTCTATCTCATCAGCCTCGCGCTCGGCGTCCTCATCGTCTCGACGCAAGGCTCGAACATCGATCTGCTGCATGTCCTTTTCGGCACCATCCTTTCGGTGACCGATGATGCGCTGATCCTTGTCGCCTCCATCGCGACCCTCAGCATCGTCACGCTCGCGCTCATCTACCGCCCGCTGGTGATCGAATGTTTCGACCCCGCCTTCCTCCGCGCGACGACGGGCGGCGGCACGGTCTGGCATTTCATCTTTCTTGTGCTGGTGGTGGTGAACCTCGTCGCCGGCTTCCAGGCGCTCGGGACCTTGATGGCGCTTGGCCTGATGATGCTGCCCGCCGCCGCCGCCCGATTCTGGGCAGGCGCGGTCTGGTCGCTCGCCGCCCTCTCGACCACGCTGGCCTTCCTTTCGGGCTTCGCCGGGCTTCTTCTCTCCTACAATTTCAATCTGCCCTCCGGTCCCTCGATCATCCTCACAGCCGGACTGGTTTATGTGGCGTCGATTCTTCTCGGCACACGCGACAGCGTACGCACGCGCTATTTCCCGCGCGCCCATTTTCACGACTGAGGGAGTTACCCCATGAAGAAGCTCGCCCTGTCTCGCCTTACCCTGTCCTGCCTCACACTTGCTCTTTCGCTCGCTCTCGCCCTCCCCGCCAGCGCGGAACAGCTGAAAGTCGTCGCAAGCTTCTCGATCCTCGGCGACATGGTGAGGAACGTCGCGGGCAGCAATGCCGATGTGACCGTTCTTGTCGGACCCGATGGCGATGCGCATAGCTTCGAGCCCGGCCCGGCCGATGCGAGCGCGCTTGCCGACGCCGATGTGCTGGTGATGAACGGCCTCGGCTTCGAGTCCTGGATGGTCCGCCTCGCCGCCGCCTCCGGCACCAAGGCAAAATATGTGACGGCGAGTTTCGGCATCAATCCGCGCCGCATGTCGGAAGAAGAAAAACATGCTCACGATCACGACGAGGAAGATCACGAGCATGGCGAAGAAGACCACGATCATGACCACAAGGGTCACGACGAAGACGGCTACCCGGAAGCCGCGCATGACTTCGACCCCCATGCCTGGCAGGACCTGCGCAACGGCATCGTCTATGTGCAGAACATCGCCGACGCGCTCGCCGAAAAAGACCCGGACAATGCCCTCGTCTATCGGGCCAATGCGGAGAGCTACATCACCGAACTGAAAAAGCTCGACGGCTGGGTCCGCAGCGAGATTGCGAAAGTCCCGCAGGAAAAGCGCAGGGTCATCACCACGCATGATGCCTTCGGCTATTTCGGCGATGCCTACCGCATCGAATTCATTTCCGCTCTCGGCGTCGCCAGCATGACCGAGCCAAGCGCCGAAGCGCTTGCCCGCCTCGTCGACCGCATCCGCCGGGAGAATATCCGCGCCCTCTTCATCGAGAACATGTCGGACCCCCGCATGATGGAAACAATCGCGCGCGAAACCGGCGCGGAAGATGGCGGCACGCTTTATTCCGACGCACTCTCGAAGCCGGACGGACCCGCGCCCACCTATGTCGCGATGTTCAGGCACAATGTGCCTGTCCTCATCGCCGCGATGCAGAAAAATTGACGGTGTTCTTTAGACCGTCATTGCGAGCAGCGAAGCGACGAAGCAATCCAGAGCAGCTTGCTCCATGCCTGCGACCCCTGGATTGCTTCGCTCCCTGAAGGTCACTCGCAATGACGTTATTGAGAGGGCGGCTTCGTGATCGCGCCTTTCGCGCTCCCGAAAGCACCGATATCGAGTTCGCGGTAGAGCAGCCGCGACGGGTCCACCGGCCCCGGCATGGTCAGCCGCCCGTGAGGAACCGGGCCGAAGCCGACCCGCGCATAATAGGGCGCGTCGCCAACAAGGATCACCAGCCGGTAGCCGAGCTTCTTCGCGTCGGCGAGCCCCTTTTCCATCAGCGCGATGCCGCAGCCCTTGCCGCGCAATTCGGGGTCGACCGCAAGCGGCCCGAGCATCAGGCCCGGCACCCCGCCAATGATAACCGGCCAGAAGCTCAAGGCCCCCACCATCCGCCGCTTCTCGCCCGCGCCCGAAAAGGCGACATAGCAAAGCTCCGGCACAGGCCTATTGCCCTCGCGCAGCCGCTGCGCCGTCTTGGCATAGCGGCCGGGGCCGAAGGAATGGTCCAGCAGCGCTTCAATGGCAGGCCCGTGCTCAGGCCGCTCGGCTTCGATTTCAAACATGGGGTTTATCTCGACTGACAGCGGATGGAGAGAGATGAGAAGCGCTCACCCGCTATCGTCGTCTCCGAGCTCAGGCGAAAGGGAGGACCGTGCGGGCGCGCATTTGCGCGAGGCCTCGAAGGCCCCGAGCCGTCTCTCGTCGTCGCTGCGACATGAACCGCGCCATTTCACACATCCTGTTGCCGGAGCCCGCCCCGGAAGAAAAGGCGGATAGCACGGTAATTCCCCTCCGTAAAGCGGCATTGGCAGGGCCCAATACCTCCCTCGGGGCTAATAAAGGCTGGAATGGACGGCTCCCCATCGGCTAGCTTGCCCGCCAACCAGACCGTTTTCCAGAAAAACGGTCCAGATTAAAAACGACGAGCAGATTTTCCTGATCGGATAAAAACGCAAAGCGATTTCGTCCGATCGGGATCTGCTCTAAGAAAACCACGCAAGCCACAGGGAGAGTGTCATGGGAATTCTGGAAGGCAAGGTCGTACTCGTCACCGGCGCCGCAGGCGGCATCGGTAAGGAATGCGCGATGATCGCGGCGGCGCAGGGCGCGAAGGTCGTCGTGAACGATCTCGGCGGCAGCGTGAAGGGTGGCGATGCAGGCGATGCAAGCGCCGCGCAGAAGACCGTCGACGAAATCAAGAAGGCGGGCGGTGAAGCCGTCGCCAACTCCGACAGCGTCTCGCTGAAGTCCGGCGCGGAGAACATGATCACACAGGCGCTCGACACTTTCGGCGGCCTGCATTCGATCATCAGCCCGGCAGGCATCCTGCGCGACGGCATGTTCCACAAGATGCCGGACGAAGACTGGGACGCCGTTCTCGACGTGCATCTGAAGGGCAGCTACAACATCACGCGCGCGGCCATCAATCATTTCCGCGAGCAGGAAGAAGGCAGCTTCGTCCTCTTCACCTCGACCTCCGGCCTCATCGGCAATATCGGCCAGGCGAACTACGCCGCCGCCAAGATGGGCATTGCCGGCTTGTCGCGCATCATCGCGATGGAAGGCGAAAAGAAAAACGTGCGCTCCAACATCATTGCGCCTTTCGCCTGGACGCGCATGATCGCGACCATTCCCGTGAAGGACGAAGCCTCCGCCCAGCGCGTCGAACGCATGAAGAATGCGATGCGCGCCGAGCAGGTCGCGAACTTCTCCGTCGCGCTGGCCTCGCCCGAGTGCAAGGCGAGCGGCCAGATCTTCTCCGTACGCGGCAACGAGATCGTCCTCTTCTCGCAGCCCCGCCCCGTGAAGTCGGTCGCGCGGATCGATGGCTGGACGCCCGAAACGATTCTCAGCCACGGCATGCCCGCCATGGAAGGCGGCTACACGGACTTGGGCGCGACATCCTCCGTCTTCACCTGGGAGCCGGTGTAAACCTCACACGATACCAACACGGAAAAGGCGGGCCTCACGGTCCGCCTTTTTTGGTTCCGGCAATCATTTCTCTTCCGTCCACTTCAAGTGCAACTTCCGCCGCATCGCCGACGATCCGGACCTTTCGAACTATCTGCGCGAGCTTTATCAGGTGCCGGGCATCGCGGAGACGGTGAACTTCTCCCACATCAAGAAGCACCATTACGGCAGCCACAAGACGATCAACCCGACGGGCATTGTCCCCGCCGGGCCGATCCTCGACCTCGATGCCCCGCATGACAGGGCGCGTTTCGGCTGATCTTCAGTCGAGCGCATCCGCGCGCAATTTCTTCACCCGTTCAATGGCCGCGCCCTGGTTGCGCGCCTCGTCGTAGCGCATGCCGCGTGGCAGCGCGAAGTGATAGGCCTTGAGCGCCGGATCGTCGCTTTGCCGCATCACGCGGTCGAGATCGAGAAACACGCAAGATGTACCCGAATGGTCCGTGCGCCAGACATCGTCGCAATGGCGCACCGAATTTCGCAGCGCGCGCATCTGCCGGGTGTCGAGTTCCTGAAGCGCCGCCTTGTCCGTGGGCAGTGCTTGCCAGTTCACCTCATCCTGCGCAAATGCAGGCGCACTCCCCAGCGCGAGGAAAATGGCGAAAAGTCCTGTCACGAGCATTCTGTTCATGGCGTCCTCCAGTCAGGACACCAGCTAGACCGGAAATTCGGGCGAAAAAGAGGTGCTGCCGCTTTCGCGCGCCTGACCGCTACCAGAACTCGTCCGGCGGACGTCCTTCGCACACTTCCGCAATCCGCCGCGCCGTCGAGGGCGTGATGCCCTCGGGCAGTGCATCGAGCGCGAAGAAGCCGCTTTCCGCGATTTCCGGCGAGCGCCGGGGCTCGTGCTCATAGTCGCCATGCGCCACCACATAAAGCGCCACATGGTCGGATTTGAACTCGCGGAAATTCGCATAGATTCCGTAAAGCCGGGCCTCCCCGGTCAGCGTCACGCCCGCTTCCTCTTCCAGCTCGCGACGGAGCGAGAGCGCCATCGTCTCGCCGCGCTCGACGCCACCGCCCGGCAGGTACCAGCCGGGAATATAGGTGTGGCGCACCAGAAGCACACGCCCCTCGCCGTCAAACACCATGCCTCGCACACCCGCCGTCAGCGGGCGGCTCACCCGCCAGTAGAGGCGCAGGAGAGGCCGGCCGATTTTCCAGATAATCGCGTGGGGGTCAGGCATGGGCAGGAACCTAACATGAGCCTCCTTTAGACCTCGTCAATATTCTCCGCGCTAGTCTCCTCCTGGGCGTCCGTTTTCCTTGTGGAGACGGGCAAAGGCATGGCTTGGGCAAAAGATAATGGGCATTCTCTCGCGATTGTGGGGCCGGCGCGACGTGGCGTCCTCCGCCGAGGAAACGTCTTCGGCACCGCCGGAGGCCGTTCAGCGCGCGCTGCGCATCCGCGGCAATGCGACAGGCTCGCTCTCGGCCGCCGAACTCGGCCAGCATATCGCCACCGCCCTCTCCACCATCGAAACCGCCGTCCTGGCGATGGACGCCATCGCCGAGCGCCTGCGCGAAGCCGCCGAGCTGGTGCGCGACGCCGCCTCAAGCGAGGATCATGGCCGCCGCGCGCTTCTTGCCGGCCGCTATGACGACCTCCGCGCCGAGATCGACGCCATCGCCGGTTCCGCCTCGCATAACCGCGTGAACCTGATCGCAGGCCGCCGCATTGGCGGCACCCTCGCCACCTTCGACATCCCCATCGACCGCGATGGCCGCTCCGGCATCGCCATTCAGGTCGCGAACCTGACCACCAGCGAAGCGGGGCTCTCCCTCTCGCCGCCGCACAACGCCTTTGCCGACGATGCCGAAATCGAGACAATCGCCGCCGAACTCGAAAAGGCCCGCGAGCGCACCTTCACCATCAGCGAGCGCTTCACCGATCACGCCGCCCTCATCTCCGAACGTCTTGCCCGGCTGCGCGAACTGGCGGGGAGCTACGCCATCGAAACCCGCCTGCCGACCGGCGCCGATGATGACGTGCCCCCACCGCGCACCGAATACGAACTCGGCATGGATGCCGTCGAGGACAAGCTCCGCGCCCTCGCCGAGCGCCTCGAAAGCCGATCCCCCAAAACAGAAGCCGAAGCCGAAGCAAAAAGCCTGGACTGACCTCCTCCCGCCAATTTCGTGCTAAAGATAGGTTCCCACCGGAGGAGAGCCCCCATGACGACATCCGCCACCACGCCCCTGACCGCAAGCGGCCCCAACGCCGACCAGATCGACTACTGGAACGGCGATGCGGGAGAGCGCTGGGCGCGTTATCAGGACAAGCTGGACGCCATGCTCCAGCCCTTCTCCGGCGCGGTGCTCGAACTCGCCGCCATCAAGCCCGGCGAACGCCTCATGGATATCGGCTGCGGGTGCGGCGCGACGACCTTCGAGGCGGCGGAGCATGCAGGCCCCGCCGGTCATGCGCTCGGCGTCGACATTTCCGCCCCCATGATCGCGCGCGCCCGGAAACGGGCAGAGGAACGCGCCAAGACATCCGGCGGCCATGCGGAATTCATGCTGGCCGATGCCGCCACGCATGATTTTGGCGCGAACACCTTCGATCTTCTCGTCTCCCGCTTCGGCATCATGTTCTTCGCCGATCCCGTCGCCGCCTTCTCGCATATGAAGCCCTCGCTCGGGACGTCCGGCCGCATTGCCTTCGTCTGCTGGCGGCCGATGAAGGAAAACGGCTGGGTCTCCGTGCCCTTCTTCGCGGCCCTGCCCCATCTTCCGCCGCAGGAGCCGCCCCTGCCCGGCGCGCCCGGCCCCTTCGCCTTCGCCGACCCCGACCGCTTCCGCAGCATTCTCGAGGATGCGGGCTATCGCGACATCGCCATAGAACCTTTCGACGCCTCGCTTTCGCTTGGCCGTGGCGATAATCCGGTCGAAGCCGCCCTCGAACAGACGCTCGAAATCGGTCCGCTCTCGCGCGCCCTGAAGGAGCTGCCGAACGAGACGAAAACCCGTGCGGCGGATGCCGTGCGCGAGGCGCTCGCCGGTCATGTCTCCAATGGCGAGGTCCGGCTCGGTGGCGCGGTCTGGCTCGTTTCCGCTCGCGCCTGAGCGCCGTTCCTTAACCATCCCTGAACCGCCCAAAGGCGAAAACGCGCGGCTTTCCGCCGCTTCCCGGTTCCCTTTTGTTAAGACCTTCCCGTTAAGGTTGAGACACATGAGGGGAGCGCGGGGGGCAATCCGCACCCCATGCTGCGCAAGACAGGCAAGCAAACGGGGGTTCGATGTCTGTAGCTCTTTTCAAAAAGCTGACGATTCTCGTCGTTGATGACAGCGCCTATATGCGCCATCTCCTGATGACGTTGCTTCAGGCGCTGGGCGTCAAGGAAGTCCTTCTCGCCATCAACGGCGACGAGGCTCTCTCCATCGTCCAGACGAAAGAGCCCGACCTCATCATTACGGACGCCGCAATGATGCCGATGGATGGCTTTTCCTTCGCCAGCAAGCTGCGCAGCATTCGCGGCCACGCCCTCGGCATGGTGCCGATCATCATGGTTTCTGGCCACACCGACATCGCCTCCGTCGAGCGCGCGCGCGATATCGGCATCAGCGAATTTCTCTCCAAGCCCATTTCCGCCCGCGGACTCTACGAGCGCCTGATCCAGGTGCTCGACCGGCCTCGCCAGTTCGTCGAGACCCCGACCTATCGCGGGCCCGACCGCCGCCGCCGCGAGCGTCCCTTCGAGGGCGAAGACCGGCGCAATTCGATCGCCTTGCTCTGAGGTGCACACCCATGATCGAACGCAGACCTCTCTCCAGACTGGCAGGCGATGAAGCGCGCAACGAAGCGCCGCCTCTTGACGTTCGCTTCATTCGCGTCCCCTCCATCGCCGAACGCAAGCTCGGCTCGGATTATGTTGCGCCTATGCGCCTCGACCCGCGCGTCCTCGAACAGATGCAGACGACGATCCGCGAGCTCGAAACGAAATATGCCGACTCGCTGAAATCGCAGATCGCCATGCTCCAGGTCCTCGTCGAGCCTGCCTGCCGGGGCGACAAGGAAGCGCGTGAGCGTTTCTATATGCTGGCCCATGACATGCGCGGTCTCGCGGGAACCTTCGGCTACGCCATTGTCGGCCAGTTCGCCGATTCGCTTTGCCGCTACGTCGAACACTCGCGTGACGGAGACTGGCGTGATGGCACCGTCGTCAATTTCCACGTCGATGCGATCCGCGACGCGTTCGAGAACCCCGGAACCGACCCCGCCATCACCATGGAAACGCTGAACGCGCTCGACCGGCTGATCGGTTCGGATATCAACGGAAACGGCAGCCAGAGAAAATCGGGATGAACAAAGACCCGACCAGAGCAGACGAAGACTTATTCCGTAGACTGAAGATACTCGTGGTCGAGGACAGCCTTGAAATGCAGCGCCTTCTCGTTGCCCTTCTGGAATCGATGGGCGTCGTTCACATCGCTGTCGCGCGCGACGGCGAAAAGGGCCTTGCCGCCTTCGCCGCCCGGCGCCCCGACATCATCATCACCGATGGCGCAATGGTGCCGATGGACGGCTATGAAATGACGCGCCGTATCCGCGCGGCGGAAGCGGGCGGCAACGCCAACCCCGATGTGCCGATCCTGATGATTTCCGGTCATGCTGGACGCGAGAATGTCACCCATGCGCGCGATCAGGGCGTGACGGATTATCTCACCAAGCCGCTTTCCGCCGACACGCTCTATGAGGCAATCGTCGCTGCCGTGTCGAAGCCGGTTCATTTCCTGGACAAGCCGGGTTATCGCGGCCTCTCACCCAAACGCTCGCTGGATGCCCGCCGAAGCTGACGTTTCAGCTCACCTCGTCGAGAAACCGCTCGAACAGCGGATTGAAAACCTCCGGCGCCTCCCGGAATGGCGAATGCCCGAGCCCGTCGAGCACATGCACCTTCCCGTCCCAGAGGTTGCGATAGCCCACCCGTCCGAGGAACGCATTATTCACATAAGGCTCCGCCCCGCCGCTCACGACCGCAAGCGGCGCTGCCGCCGTTTCCGCGATCTTGCGCCCGTCCCCGTCGCGTCCCTCGATCGCCGATTGCAGCAACATCGGGCGAAAGCGTCCATCCGCGCGCAAGGCCGCCGCCAGCATCCAGGGCTCCATCTCAACGCCTTCGCCAAGCCCGCCGCGCACTTGCGTGCGCGCATCCTCTTCCGTGAATTCCGCCTTGAAGGTAAGGCCCATCTCTTCCGTCGGCAAAAAGCCGTCCACCATGTCGGCGCCGCCCGCGGGCGGTGTGCCGGTGATCCAGGCGGCAATCGTGCCCGGCCAGCGTTCCAGCATTTCAAGCGCCACATGTCCGCCAAGCGACCAGCCCATCACTACCGCGCGCTCCACCTTCAACGCCTCCATCAGTGCCATTGCCGCATCGGCAAAGCCGTGGATGGAATAAGTGAGCGCGGGGTCCGGTGCGTCGCTGCTTTCGCCGTGCCCCGGCAGATCGAAGGCGATGAAGCGATAGCGCTTCGCCATCGGCGCATCGAACTGTCTGGCGAACATTTCCTTGCACGAGGAATTGCCGTGAATGAACAGCACCGCCGGGCCCGTCTTTTCGCTTTCCGGACCCCCGCTTTCCATATAGGCGAGCGTCCCATGCGCTGTTTCGGCCTGGCCCTTTTTCATTTCCACACCCCTCTAAAAGCCGCAGAATTCCGCCAGTTTTGCGTCAGCTTGGCAATAAAAATGACGAAGGCGTCATTATTTTTTGCGTCCCTTAACCCTCCGGCTTATATTGATATTCGAGGACAAGGGAGCTGAAGGCCAGAGCAGATCGCGACTGGGTCGTTTCCATCCGGTCAGGAAAATCTGCTCGTCGCTTGATAGTCCGGACCATTTTCCGAACCGGCAGGTATTCCATCTGCCTTGAAAACGGCCTGGAGCCTTTCTGCATCCCGAGAAGCAGGAGGAACCATGACTGGCAAGATCACCACCAACATCACCGTCGACTCGGCCTATGAGGCCATTGCACCCGACGACTTTCCCGCAATGATGGAAGTCGACCGCTATGGCAAGCGCTCGACCGCTTTCGACAAGATCATCTCCGCAACGCACGATCATTTCTGGGATCCGCAGGACAAGAAATATATCGACTTCTCCGCGCCCTTCGACATGGAGAACGAATATCTCGTCGACCCCGCGCAGAACCCCGATCTGAAAACGGCGGTGAGGGACAAGCTTGACGAGAAGCAGAAGATCAAGCTCGTCAACATGGACGTGCAGTGGGGGCTCTCTTCCATTCTTCATGGCGAAGCAGGCGCGCTCGCGCTCTCGGCGAGCCTCTGTCATATCCTGAAGGATCCGGGCGCGCAGGAATATGCCGCCAACCAGACCCGCGAGGAAGCGCGCCACGTTGCCGGCTTCACAAATTATATCAAGGTGCGCTGGGGCAAGCCCGTCCCTGTCGGACCGGCGCTTGGCAACATTCTGACGGAGCTCGTCAACTCGCCACTCGTCTGGAAGAAGCTCGTCGGCATGCAGATGCTGGTTGAAGGCCTCGCAATGGGCGCCTTCGCCTCCTTCTACAAATATGGCCGCGATCCCCTCATGGTGAAGCTGATGCAGCTCACCATGACGGATGAAGCCTTCCACCATAAGTTCGGGAAGATCTGGGCAGATCGCACCATCCCGAACCTGAAGACGGAAGAGCGCGACGCCATCGAGGACTGGGCCTGGGAAGTCTTCCAGGTGCTGCTCTTCAATCTCGGCAGCCCCGAGCAGAAGAAGCACATCTATGCCGCCGTCGGCCTCGACTGGGAATGGGTGCAGGGCGCCTTCATGGAAGCCATGACGGATTCGAACATCCGCGAAGAGATGCAGGAATCGAGCAACATCTTCCGGGTGCTGATCAAGACGCTCCTGAAAGCCGGCATCATCACCGATCGCACGGCCATGAACTACGCCGCCTTCATCGACATGAAGGAACTCTATGGCGAAGGCGACCGCATGATCGGCGACGACATCGCGGAAGAAGGCATCAAGTTCCTGCGCCAGCTCAATGGCCAGGGCGACGGCGCCTACTCGCTCGACCGCATGTCCGCGGCTGAGTAAGCCTTTCCGGCATCAAACGCATCAGGGCGGCAACTCCGGTTGCCGCCCTTTTTAGTGGCCTGACTAAAAGCAGAAATATCACTCCGGGCATCGTCACCCTGCTTGGCGGCGGCCTTGCCTATCTCTTCATTGCCGCGATGGCCGCGACGTCCAACGATTGGTCGGTGCGAAATCTGGGGCCGAAGAACTAGCGCCGCCTCCACCTCGCGGGCCTTGTTCTCCGCATCGCGGCATGAGGCCGGGCTGGTCCGGCGACCCCTCCGGCTGCCTCCTGGTCAGCATGAGCGGGATTCCTGCCCTTCCCTGCTGAGACGACGTAACGTCAGCGCGGTTCGCGGCAACGCGGATGACCGCTCCGCAATTCGCTGTATATTGTTGGCAAAAGAATTGGCATCTGCCGCCATGAATGCGGCAGGGTCGGAAAAAACCGGTTTCTGGGAGGACACCAATGGCTTGGAATTTCGGAGATATCCTCGACGCAATCTCACCCGCTCTGCCGCAGGACGCGCCCGCCCTTGTTCATGGCGAGCGGCGCATCACCTGGGGCGAAATGACGAAGCGGTCGAACAATCTCGCCCGTGCGCTGATCGAGCGTGGTGCGAAGCCTGACGACAAGGTCGCCTTCTACATGCGCAATCGGCCTGAATATAGCGAGCTTCTCGCTGCCTGCTTCAAGGCGCGCCTGACGCATGTAAACGTCAACTATCGCTACAAGCCGGACGAGGTGTTCTACATCTTCGACAATTCGGATGCGCAGACGGTGGTCTATGGCAGCGAGTTCCGCGAAATCATTGCAGAAATCCGTCCCCGCCTGACAAAGGTCCAGACCTTTGTCGAAGTAAACGATGGCGGCGAGATCGCTCCTTTTGCCGAGCGTTACGAGGATCTCGCCATGACGGGGAACGGCGAGAAGCTCGATATCGAGCGCTCGCCCGACGACCAGCTCTTCATTTATACGGGCGGCACAACGGGCATGCCCAAAGGCGTGATGTGGCGCCATGACGATCTGCGCGAAGTACAGCTTTCCGCGTTGCGCCGCCTGGGGCCGGCGCCGGAGACGCTGCCCGCGCTGGTCGAGGCAATCAAGGAAAAGGGGCCCGCCGGTCCCATGCTCCCCGCCTGCCCGCTGATGCACGGCACGGGGCTCCTGACCGCCCTCGGCAACATGATGTCGGGCGGCTGCATCGTGACGCTCGGCAACCAGTCACTGGAGCCGCATGAGCTTTGGTCGGCGGTCGACCGCAACAAGGTACAGCAGGTGGCGATCGTGGGGGATGCTTTCGCAAAGCCGATGCTTCGTGCGCTGGATGAAACGCCGGGCAAATACGACCTTTCCTCCGTCGCGACGATCATCTCGTCGGGCGTGATGTGGTCCACGGAAGTGAAGCGCGGGCTGCTCAAGCACATGCCGGACGCAATCATGACCGACAGTTTCGGCGCTTCCGAGGCCCTCGGCCTCGGCTCCTCGCTGATGACCAAGGACGGGGAAATCGCCACGGCGAAATTCCAGATCGGCGAGCGCTGCAAGGTCTTCGATGAAAACGACGAACCCGTGGTGCCGGGATCGGGCAAACCGGGCTTCATCGCCCTCGGCGGGCCCATCCCCGTCGGTTATTACAAAGACCCTGAAAAGAGCGCCAAAACCTTCAAGACGGTGCGCGGAGAACGCTATTCGATCCCCGGCGACTGGTGCACGGTCGAACCGGACGGCACCCTGACGCTGCTGGGCCGTGGCTCCGTCTGCATCAACACGGCAGGCGAGAAGGTTTACCCTGAAGAAGTCGAGGAAATCCTGAAGACCCACCCCTCGGTCGAGGACGCTCTCGTCATCGGCCTGCCGGACGAAAAATGGGGACAGGCCGTCACCGGCGTCGTCAAGCTCAACAATGGCGCGAGCTTCGACGAGGAAGCCCTTCGCGCCCACGTCCGAGCCAAGCTCGCCGGTTACAAGACGCCCAAGCGCATCGTGATCGGAACCGTCCCCCTCCGGGCGCCAAACGGCAAGGCCGACTACAAGGGCGTCACCGACTTTGCCAAACAGACACTTGGGGCGGCCTGATTACTGGTCAAATCGGGAAACGAGAAAGGGCTGGCGGAAACCAGCCCTTTTTTGCTTTTCGATTCTCTCCCCGGGCAGGTTGCCACGACGGGGCCGGCTGATATCCTGTCAGCCAACGAAATCAATTGAACCAAAAGAGAAAACAGATGGAAGCGCTCGAACAGTTCCGTCAGGAGACCAGAACGTGGCTGGAGGAAAATTGCCCTCCATCCATGCGCACACCGATGCCCGAAGAGGAGACGGTCTGGGGCGGCAGGAACGCCACATATCCGAACCCGGATTCGAAGCTCTGGCTCGACCGCATGGCCTCGCGCGGCTGGACCGCGCCGACATGGCCAAAGGAATATGGCGGCGGCGGCCTTAGCAAGGAAGAGAGCCGTGTTCTTCAGCAGGAGCTGCGCCGCATCAAGGCGCGCCCGGCACTTTCGAGTTTCGGCATCTGGATGCTTGGGCCGGCCCTTCTCGAATTCGCCAATGAAGAACAGAAGAAAGAACACCTGCCCAAGATCGTCCGCGGTGAAATCCGCTGGTGTCAGGGTTACTCGGAGCCGGGTGCAGGCTCCGACCTCGCGGGCCTCCAGACCAAATGCGAGGATAAAGGCGATCACTACCTCGTGAATGGCCAAAAAATCTGGACCTCATATGCCGACAAGGCCGACTGGATTTTCTGTCTCGTCCGCACGGATCCGACGAAAAAACACGAGGGTATCAGCTTCCTTCTCTTCGACATGATGTCGCCAGGTGTCGAGGCCCGGCCGATCACGATGATCTCCGGTGCTTCGCCGTTTTGCGAAACGTTCTTCACCGATGTGAAGGTGCCGAAGAAAAACCTAGTCGGTGAACTCAACAAGGGCTGGACGATCGCGAAACGCCTGCTGCAGCACGAACGCGAAATGATCTCCGGCATGGGTCTGGGCGGCGTCGGCGCGGGCGGCGGGATTGGCAGCCTCGAGCAGGTTGCTAAGGACTATTTCGGTGAGACGGACGGCAAGATCGCAAGCCCGTCGCTTCGCGACCACATCACGCGCCAGAAGATGGATTCCAAGGCTTTCGCGCTCACCATGATGCGCTCTGCCGAAGAGGCAAAGGCGGGCCAGGGCCCCGGTGCCGCAAGCTCGATCTTCAAATATTACGGCACGGAGCTGAACAAGCGCCGGTACGAACTCCTGCTCGAACTGATGGGGACGCAGGCACTCGGCTGGGAGGGCGATGGTTTCAACGATGGGGAAATCAACGTCACCCGCTCCTGGCTACGCTCGAAAGGCAACTCCATCGAAGGCGGAACGAGCGAGATTCAGCTCAACGTCGTCTCGAAGCGAGTCCTCGGCCTGCCCGACGACTAGTGCTTCATGGACTGAATAACGCACCCCGCAGGAACGCGCGGCGCTCGAAGATAATTGAAACAACAGAAGAATTTCGGGGCGAAATGGCACTTGTACTTACCGAGGAACAACAGCTTCTCCGCGATACGGCAACACAGTTCTTCCAGGAGCGCCTGCCTGTCGCCAATCTGCGCAAACTTCGCGACACGCGTGATGCGGTGGGCTTCGACCGCGACGCATGGAAGGAGATGGCGGATCTCGGCTTCGCCGGCATCATGATTTCCGAAAAATATGGCGGTACGGATTTCGGCCCCGTGGGTCTTGGCCTCGTGCTCGAACAGGCCGGCCGCACACTCGCCGCGAGTCCCCTTGTCTCGACTGTCTTGCTGGGCGGCTCCGCTGTCCAGCTTGCGGGCAATGCGACACAACGTCAGGATATTCTCTCCGCAATTGCCGCGGGGGACCACCTCATGGCTCTGGCTCTTGAAGAGGGCCCTCATCACAATCCGACGAAAATTACCACAAAGGCTGTAGCCGCTGGCAGTTCCTACCGCATCACAGGTTCGAAGACCTTCGTGCTGGACGGCCATGTCGCCGATCAGCTCGTCGTGGTCGCGCGCACCTCAGGCGACAGCACCGACCGCTCGGGCATAACGCTCTTTCTGGTCGACCCGAAGACAGATGGTGTAAAAATTACACGCACATTGATGGTGGATAGCCGCAACGCCGCCAATATCGAGTTCGACAATGTTACCGTCCCGGGCTCCGCTGTGCTCGGATCCATTGATGGCGGCAACGATGTGCTGGACCAGGTGCTCGATATTGCGCGGATCGGTCTTTCCGCCGAGATGCTCGGTCTCGTGCAACAGACCTTCGACGTCACTCTCGCCTACCTCAAGGAACGCAAGCAGTTTGGCAAGGTCATCGGCTCCTTCCAGGCGTTACAGCACCGAATGGCGGTTCTCTTCGCTGAAATCGAGCTTTGCCGTTCTGTCGTCCTCGACGCGCTTTCCGCTCTGGAGGAACGCCGGAACGAAGTTCCGCAAATTGCAAGCCTGGCCAAGGCGCGCCTTTCCGACATCTCGACCTTGATGACCAATGAAGGCCTGCAGATGCATGGCGGCATGGGCATGACCGATCAGTTCGACGTCGGTCTCTATATGAAGCGTGCGCGTGTTGCCGCAGCAAGTTTCGGCGACAGTAATTTCCATCGCGAACGCTACGCAGCGCTTGAAGGCTATTGAGCTTACCGGCCGGGGCCGTACCCGGCCGGCCATTTGGGCAGGTTTCGAAAGCATCCATGCAAAGTTGGTTCGCGCGGCTTTTCTCTTTTTTCGTCCTGCTGGTTGTTGCCAACCTGCTCGCACCTCCCGCTTCCGCACATCCGCATGTCTATATCGACATGAAGACGGCCTTCCACTTCGATGATCAAGGCCGTCTCGAATCTCTTCGGATTACGTGGATTTTCGACGAGTTCTACTCCGCCTTCGCGGTCGATGGTGCTACCTGGACCGGCAGCACCTATGACGAGAAATTTCTTTCCGCCTTGGCGGAAGAAAACCTGAAAAATCTCGCCGAGTGGAATTACTTCACCGAAGTGACGTCCCGAGGAGTCGCTATCGAAACCGGCAAGGCTACCGACGGGATTTCAACCTGGGACGATGAAACAGGACGGCTGTCGCTCACTTTTTCACTACCGTTGAAGGAAGCGCACACGGCAACTCCCGAAGCTCCCGTCAACGTCCGCATTTTCGATCCATCCTACTACATCAGCATCGACTACCTGCCCGATGCCCCGGTCTCGCTGGCAGGCGGCTCCCCTGAAGGATGCGCGGCTGCAATCAACGTCCCCGAGGTCGAACAGGTCTGGACCAACCTTCCCGAAAGCGCCTTTACCGATCCGAACAGCAGCCTTGGTGCCAACTTTGCATCAACGGTAACGCTTACCTGTAAATCCGGAAAATCATGAGACAAAGAACGGTCACGATACTCTTCGCGGTCGCAGGGCTTTTCGTATTCGCATCGGCTGCATGGGCGCAGAACGCTCTTCCCTTGCCCGGCAACAGCGCACCGGCGCAAGCGCCCGGCCTCTTTTCCAGCTTCATGCAAGAGGTGATGGCCACACAGCAGGAATATTACCGCGCCATGGCGGGTGCCCTGCGCTCCGTGAACCTGAACGGTTCAGCAGCGGCCGCATGGGCCCTAGCCTCTTTATCCTTCCTCTACGGCATCTTCCATGCCGCCGGTCCCGGTCACGGCAAGATCATCGTGACCTCATATCTCCTGGCCGACGAGAAAGATGTACGCCGTGGAATCCTGATCGCCTTTCTATCCGCGTTGATGCAAGCCGTTACGGCGATCCTTGTCGTCGGGCTTCTCGCCGTCGCTTTCGGCCTCACGCACCGCACCACGGCGAGCGCTGTCCCTATTATTGAACGAGCAAGCTACGTGCTTATTTCATGCGTCGGCATCTGGCTTCTCTGGCGGGCGTTGCGCCGCCGGCCCGGCAGCCACGGGCATCATCATCATGACCATGATCACGGGCACGAGAACTGTCACCATCATCACGATCACGCCCACATGCCGACGCCCGCAGAGATACGAAAGGCAAGAGGGATCCGGGAAATGGCAGCGATGATTCTGTCCGTCGGGCTTCGTCCCTGTAGCGGTGCAATCCTGGTGCTTCTCTTCGCAGTCACGCAGGGAGCTTTCCTGATTGGGGCCGCATCAGCCCTGGTCATGTCGCTCGGCACCGCAATTACCGTCTCGACACTGGCCGTCCTTACCGTTTTTTCAAAGAATCTGGCTCTGCGTGTCGCCAGCCGGACCGAGAGTCACTGGGCCGTCCGCCTCGAATGGATGCTGATGGCAGCGGGTGGCGCAATGATCCTCATTTTCGGATTGACGCTGCTCGCCAGCTCCTTCTCGGGGCCGCCCTCCCCTCTTCTCTGAAGACCCAGACCGAAGCTATCGACAAGCCATGGCCTCCGCCCCATACTGCCCGCGATTGCCGGGAAGCCGGCCCCCCTCATGGACTGAAGAGCTTAGAGACAAGATGGCCGACGAGACCACAACAACCGAACTGCCCGAACGCATTACCGTTCTCGCCCGGGATTTCACCCCCGCCGCGATGGAGTTCCATCGCCGGAACATGAGCGAGAAGGGCTACCGGATGGAGGGCCAGATCGTCCAACGCAAGTTTCAGATGATCGAAGGCATGGGCGCCCCGAAGGACCTCTTCGAAGGTGAACTTTTCTACGCGGTGACCTTCGTCCGCAAGAACATCGAGAAGTAGGATCTGCGGCAAGCAGGACTGACCCAGCGAACCGATTCTGGAAACGACGAGCAGCGACACCCGGGTTCTGTTTCGCGATGTGACTGTCGTTCACGGCAAGTTCGTACTCGACGCCGTTCACGACAAGCGGCGCGTGCGCGATTGAACCGGAACCGACCGCTTTTTTTGCTGTCGGGAAATCCGTTGACTCGCCCAAAACCATCGTGTTGTGTGGAGTGGCAATCTACCTTTTGGCCTGCCTTGGCTGCGTTGCCCTCAGGGTCTTTCAAGTCTCCCAAAACTCAGGTTGTACGACGCCGTGCGACGGTCGCGCGGTCAAGCTCGCACGCAAGTGCGTCAGGAGAACTTGAAATGGCTACAGGCGTAGTGAAGTGGTTCAATACCCAAAAGGGCTACGGCTTTATTCAGCCGTCGGACGGTGGTCGCGATGTGTTTGTGCACATCAGTGCCGTCGAACGGGCGGGCTTGAGCACGCTCAATGAAGGTCAGAATATTAATTACGAACTTGTGACAGAAAAAGGGAAGACTTCGGCAGCAAACCTCACTTTGGAGTAAGCGCCGCTTTCCATTAAGAAATCTGAGTGGCCGGACTTCATGTCCGGCCATTTTCCTTTGAGCCGTGCCGAAAACTGTCAGGAGGCTGCATTTGCGGCCCTATTTGCCTCTGTAAGGTTGAAGCTCGGAACTCTACATGTTTGCATGAGTTTGAGTAGGGACGGACAAAAAAAACATGAAGAGGCCAGCTCATGCCGGAATCTCTCACTCGCGAGAGCGATCTCATATCCCCGAACACGCTTTCGCAGGGAGAAAGTGGAAACCGGGCCCGGCTGAAGGAACGCTATCTTCGTATCCGCAGCGAAACTGACGCCCTTTCCGCACCGCTGAGCGCGGAAGATCAAACCATACAGTCAATGCCGGATGCCAGCCCGACCAAATGGCATCGCGCCCACACGACGTGGTTCTTCGAGACCTTCCTTTTGCAGCCTCACGCCGAGGGGTATGAGGTTTTCGATGAAACCTACAACTACCTCTTCAATTCATATTACGAAGCGGTGGGCGAGCGGCATCCTCGGCCTCAGCGCGGCATGATCACGCGACCGGGTGTTGACCAGATCGGTCACTACCGAGCCTACGTAGATGAAGCCATGACTCTTTTTATCGATAACTGCGCCGATGATCTGCTGGCGCTGATCGAGCTTGGCCTCAACCACGAACAGCAACATCAGGAACTGCTTGTCACGGACATCAAGCATGCTTTCTCGCTAAACCCGACCTGGCCGGTCTACAAGACGCGAGAACAGAACCCGGCAGCAAACGATTCCGCGCCGGAACTACGTTGGCACGACATTACCGCCGGCCTCTATACGATCGGGCATACTGGCGAAGGCTTCGCATTCGATAATGAGGGACCGGCACATAACGTCTTTCTTCATGACGCAAGGATCGCGAACCGGCCCGTCAGCATTGGCGAATATCTCGACTTCATCGCGGATGGCGGCTACCGGCGTGCCGAACTCTGGCTCTCCGATGGCTGGGATACCGTACAGCGCGAGGGCTGGGAAGCGCCGGCCTATTGGGATCGCGAGGGCACCTTGTGGATGACCTACACCCTCAATGGCCGCCGCCCCGTACGCGAGGATGAGCCTGTTACACATGTCAGCTTCTATGAAGCGGCTGCCTATGCCGCCTGGGCAGGCAAACGGCTCCCAAGCGAAGCGGAGTGGGAAGTCGCGGCACGGGCCCAGCCTCATGCAAACGGCCAGATGCCTGCGCTCAATCCGCATCCGCAGCCGCTTGCTCCCGGCTTTGTTCAGGACGTGTGGGAATGGACCGGGAGCGGCTATCTGCCCTATCCCGGCTTTCGCGCGGCGAAAGGCGCCGTCGGTGAGTACAACGGCAAATTCATGGTCAACCAGATGGTTCTCAGGGGACGCTCCTGCGCGACACCACCCGGCCACGAACGCCTGACTTACAGAAACTTCTTCGGACCCGCTGCCCGGTGGCAATTCAGCGGCTTCCGGCTAGCGGAGGACAAATGAGCAAGCGCAGTGAGAGCCGTCTGGAGGAGATTCAGAATCTGGAGCCATCCGTTGATGAGTTTCGCGCGGACGTGATCGAAGGCCTTTCGGAAACGCAAAAGACCCTGCCCTGCAAGTTTCTGTATGATGAGCGCGGGTCGCAGATTTTCGACGAGATTTGCGATGTGCCGGAATATTATCCGACGCGCACAGAACGCCTTATCCTCGAACGCCACGCAAGAGACATTGCGGCGCTTACCGGGCCGAAGGCAAGGCTGATCGAATTCGGCTCCGGCGCGGGTACAAAAATCCGCCTCTTGCTGCGGGCTCTTGAGCGTCCTGCTGCCTATCTGCCGGTGGAAATCTCCCGGGAATACATGATTGCTGCTGCGCAAGATCTCGCGAGGAGCTTTCCCGATCTGACCATTGCACCGGTCTGTGCGGATTACACTCAACCGTTCACTCTTCCGGATATTCCTGAAGCAGAACATGAAGCCACCCTCGGCTTCTTCCCCGGATCGACCATCGGCAACTTCACGCGCGCAGAAGCGGTCGACTTTCTCAAGGTCACGCACGACCTCATGGGAAGTGGCGCCGTGATGATCATCGGCGTCGATCTGGTGAAAGATCTCGACGTGCTGCGAGCCGCCTATAACGACGCCGCAGGCGTCACCGCAGCCTTCAACCTCAATCTTCTTCGCCGGATCAACCGGGAGCTCGGCGGCACATTCGATCTCTCCGCATTCCGCCACGAGGCGCGCTGGAACGAAGAGCTGGAGCGGATCGAAATGCATCTGGTGAGCCTGCGCGACCAGGAAGTCGCTGTCGGAACACACAGGTTCCGCTTCCATGAAGCCGAAACGATCCACACGGAAAGCTCGCACAAATACCGGATTGAAGGTTTCCACCAGCTCGCGAACGAGGCAGGCTACGAGGCAATCGAGGTCTGGACGGACGAGAAGAAGCTCTTCAGCGTGCATGCATTGCGCGCCCGCCAGGAGTCATGAGCCGAATGATTACCGTTCATCATCTGAACAATTCGCGCTCGCAGCGCATTCTCTGGTTACTCGAAGAGCTCGGCCTCGACTATGAGATTGCAAGCTACAAACGGGATGAAACGACAAGCCTCGCGCCAGAAAGCCTGAAGAAGGTACACCCGCTCGGAAAATCGCCCGTCATAACCGATGGGGAAAGCACTGTCGCGGAATCCGGTGCCATTGTTGAATACCTGATCCGCAAATATGGACGCGACCGGTTTATGCCGGAAGAAAACTCCTCGGAGTTCGTTCCTTATCTTCACTGGATGCACTACGCGGAAGGCTCGGCAATGCTACCGGTCATGCTGTCTCTGTATGTCATGCGGCTCGGAGACGCTGGTGCCCTGCTTCATCCTCGCATCGAGGACGAAGTCAAAACCCATTTCGGTTACATGAATGAGGCTCTGGGTGATCGCCCGTTTTTTGTTGGCAATTCGCTGAGCGGCGCCGACATCCAGCTGACCTTTGCGCTCGAAGCCGCAAAATCGCTTGGCCTTCTCGACGGCTTCGCCAATCTGACCCGCTATCTCGATCAGATACACAACCGCTCTGCCTACAAGCGCGGCGTGGAACGTGGCGGACAATACGATCTCGGGAAGTAGCTCTTACTGGACGGCATACCCCAGACCAAAATAGATCGTGAAGGCCATCGCTACAGCAATTGCAATGGCTCCAAGAGCGATCACGATCCCCAACCCCACAATCGCACCGTCATGTTCGATCAGGCCCAGCCCGGTCACGAAACAGGAGATCGCAGGCAACCAGCCGGTCAGGGGTATGGGAAGGCAAAGCACGATGCCGGTAACAAGCAAGAGGGCGCCAAGAGGCCCTTCCGCCTTTCCCTGAAAAAGGCGCAGATATCGCACCTTGGTAAGCCGGGCAAGCGGCCGAGCGATCGGCAATGCGCTTAGCGCACCTGCACGCCATCGCTCGCGCGCAATGAAACGGTTGGTGATGAAGCCCGGAAGCCAGAGCGTTTTCCGCCCTATCGTCATCTGGAACGCAATGAAAAGAATGGGGAATCCCAGCACCATGTTGGTGCCCGGCGGCAGAGGCAGCATATTCATGAAGCCGACAAGCATGAGCCCCCAGCCGAAGCTGCGGTCACCGAGTGATTCAAGAACGTCCCCGAAGCTGCTTCCGTGCGGCTTCTTGCGCGTACCAACCTGCGCAAGACCTCTGAGGGCGCCGCTCCGTCTTTTTTTCATTTGCCTGCCATCGAGCGACCAAGGGATGGCTTCTAACATTTTCGCGCAAGGCCGTCACTGTGCCATAGCGCGCGCGGACCGGCGCTAAGTGGCGGCCGAAAGACCACGCCGTCGAGAATTGACAGAACCGCTTCCGCTCAGAAATGCCTTGCGGATTGCTTGATCGCCCAAGCAGCCCCGCGCAATGTTCGCGAAACCACCGTCAGACCGTAGACGACAAGGGCCGCTCCCGCGAGAAGCGTATAGGCCTGAATCGCCGCGTCGCTCCCCAAGGCCGCCCAGAACGGCTCAACCATCCGGCATACGGTATCGTAAGCCTCGCCCAGATATCTAAGGCTACTGTTTTCGTTCATTCTCCCTGCTCCTCCCCAAGAGCTGTGATATTGCCATAATAAAGACAAGCGCCGGATACCCAAAGAGAAATCGGCCCCCATGATGGAGCACATAAAGGCAGAAGCCCCCCCGCGAGAATGGTGTCTCTATATTCTGGAATGTGCCGGGGGGCGGCTCTATACGGGCATTACCCTTGATCTTGAAGCACGCTACAAAGCCCATGCGACCGGGAAAGGGGCCCGATTCACGAGAAGTTATCCCCCGGAACGCGTCGTCTTCACACGCCGGTTTCCGAACAGGTCGGAAGCGCTGAAAGCCGAATATGCGATCAAAAAAATGTCAGCTGCTGCGAAACGCGAAATGATCGACGGTACCGGCCAGGTGGAAAGAACGGACTGAAGCAATGAGCGAACAGGAAAAACTGAAGCAAAGGATCGACGAGCTTGAAATCCGCGTCGCCCATCAGGACCGGACGATGGAAGAGCTGAACGAGATGTTCGCAGCGCAGTGGCACACGATCGACGACATGGCGCGGAAAATTTCCTTTCTGGAAAACCGCTTGCAATCCCTTGAACAGAACGCCGATACGCCGCCTTCCGCTGAACCGCCGCCACCTCACTATTGAGGGGGATAAATGAGCACGACGGACGCAACGACGCCCTTCCTCTATCGCCCGCCCACTGAGCCTTGGCTCGTCGTTCTTCATGAGGACGATGAGATACTGGTTCTCGCCAAGCAGAGCGGTTTATTGAGCGTCGCCGGCAAACCGGCGGAACATGCCGACTGTCTCGAGAGCCGGGCAAAAGCCGAATATCCCCAAGCCCGCATCGTTCACCGCCTGGACCGGGAAACCTCTGGCGTCATCGTCATGGCCATGAATGCAAAATCGCATCGCCATCTCGGACTGCAATTCGAGAGACGAAAGGTGAGCAAGAGATATATCGCTCGCGTTTGGGGTGAGGTTGCGCAGGATCGCGGTGTGGTGGATCTCCCGCTCGCCTGCGATTGGCCAAACAGGCCAAAGCAGATGGTCGACATCGAAGGCGGACGAGCCGCCCTGACGGAGTGGGAAGTGCTGGAACGGGAACAGGGGGCGACACGCCTGTCTCTGTCACCCCGCACGGGGCGCTCTCATCAATTGCGTGTTCACATGCTGAGCATTGGACACCCAATTCTCGGAGACAGCTTCTACGCAACAGGTGCGGCGTTCACTTCCGCCAACCGCCTTCAACTTCACGCAGAAAGCCTCACTCTCCATCACCCCTCCGATGGCAAGCTGACGACTTTCACTGCCCCTTGTCCGTTCTAACCGGAAACGGTGGTACGGATGGTCACCGACGTTGAACTGCTCGAGCTGGAGCTCGAACTGTAATTCGTGTTGGTGTTCGTGTTGCTGTTGAAATTCCAGTTCTCGTTGTAGTTCCAGTTCTCGTTGAAGTTGTAGTTCCCCCCATTCGTGCACGCATGGGCGGGGGTCGCTCCGGCCCATGCATAAAGCACCGCAGCCGCAGCAAGCATGGCTGTACCGCCAAGCACGAGGCGGCACTGCGCAACGACGTATGTACCGATTTGTTTCATCTTTCGACCCGCCTGATCCGTTTTGACCCATGATCGCCCTGGCGGACGGTCCGCCAGAGCTATCGGAAACAGCGGAGCAGGAACCATGCCGGAACGAGCGTCACAAGACTGGAAGATCGAAGCAGGGGGCCGGTGGTAGCGGAGGACGGAACCGCTACGGTACATCGAATTTCACATTTCCCCTCAACACCTTAGTCAAATCAAAGGGTTACCGCGCCTCGACTGGTACATTCCACTGGTACATTCGAGGTCTGAATTGCTCCTCAGAACCAACATCTTCCGCCGCGGTGGAATTTTTTATCACCGCCAAGTCGTACCGCAGGATCTGCGCGGTATGATGAATCGTCGGGAGCTCAAGCTCTCTCTGCGTACGAGTTGCCCCGACACGGCAAGGCGTCTTGGCGCGGAAGTGCAACTAAGAGCTGAACAGCTCTTCCTTTACCTCCGTAGGACGCCCTCCTTGTTTCCCGAGCAAATCCAGACCGCTATCCGCACGTTCTATCATCTGGAGCTTGAAGCTGATCTCCACGAGCGACAGCTTCCCCATCCCAAGTCGCACGATGACAGCGACGCTGATTGGGATGCACTCAATGCACTTGAAAATGAGACAGTCGATGCGCTACGCAGACGAAACTTCGTCGAGGCGCGGCATTACATTGAGCACTCCATCCTAGCCTCACTCGAAGAATCTGAGCCGACTGCACCTGGACATGGAGTGCTTTGCCACAGCACCCTGCGAGCGGTTCTGGAGGTTCTCAGACGTATGAAAGAGCGGGAAATAGGCAATTGGGCAGGTGAGCCCACAGACCCGCTTCTCCGTACACCTTCAATCCCCACCAACAACACCCACGTGCCTACCGCGCCGATGACCATCGAAGCTTCGCCACCTGCGGAGGTGACCATGGAAGAGTTGATTGACGCCTATATGGCCGAACGTCTCAAGGTCGACGGTGGCGGTACGAGCGAAAGCTCCCGAGCTAAATATGAGAATGATATCCGCGCATCACTCGACTGGTTCGGAGAGTATTTCAACGGCTTCAAGGCACCCAAGGCTTACAAGAAGTCCGAATTCGTGGACTACAAGAACGCTCTTTTGACAGTCCCAACAAACTTCCGAAAAATCTTCCCTGGTGCGTCAATTCTGACAGCGATCGAGCGAAACAAGACTGCCGAGAAGCCAACACTCTCAACAAAAACCATCAACAAGAAGCTCATTCACCTGAAAAGCTTCTTCGAATGGCTGCACCGCAATGACCACATCGCAGAGAACCCAGCCAAAGCCGTGAAACTTTACGAGTCCAAACGGTCGTCCTATCGCAGCAAACGGCACCCGTTTACCACCAGTGACCTGGCCGCCATATTCAACGCGAAGCAGTTCAACGAGCCGTGGGCGACTCAGTCACGCAAAGCGGCTGTGACCAGCAAGGTAGCGCACACCTTCTGGCTGCCGCTGCTGGCGCTCTATACCGGCGCTCGCGCGGGAGAAATCGCTCAGCTCCATTGTGCTGACATCATTGAAAAGGATGGTGTCCAGCTCATTTACATCACTGAGAAGCTCAACGGCAAAACAGCCGGCACCGATTGCGGCAAGTCACTCAAAAACGCAGACTCAGAAAGATACATTCCCGTCCATCCGGAGCTTCTTGCGCTCGGCTTCATTCAGTTTGTCGATAGAATGAAGGCCAGCAAGTCCACGAGACTATTTCCCGCCTGCGCACGCGGCGCCGACGGTCAATTCTCCCCCTATTCCAAGTCCTTTACGCACTTCCTCCGTAAACTGGGGGTGAAGGAGAACAAGTCAAAGACGTTCCACTCTTTCCGGCACAGCTTCGAAGATGCAATGCGCGAAGCTGGACTCGCCGAGGCAGTGGCATGTCGCCTCACCGGCAGGACCGACCGACACTCATCCGCGGGATACGGCGTGGGACACTCGCCGAAGCGGCTCTACGAAGAGATTTCGAAGATCAGGTACGATGGCCTCGACCTGTCTCACCTTCATGGTCCAAAGAAAACTTGCTCTTCGCAGCGAGAGTACAGCGTTCAATTTGCTGCGGCTTAGTCAGAAGCATCGACCTGCAACGCAGTATCAATCGTTCTTTGGAAATCATTCTTCTCAGAAGAAAAATCATGATCGAAAAAGCCACGAGAATTCTCATATCCAGATTTATGAAGTATATTTCGATGAAACTTATGATGAATACTATAATTAGCTAATCAAATAATTAGCATCAACTTGATTTCGCTGGCATTCATCTGCGAGAGGTGGTAGAATTCATCTAATCAGCGAAGGAGAGACAATGAAGGACCTGAACTTCAAGGTGGATGAAGACTTCTACTATCGATACAAGTACGCGGCACTGGACAGGCGCATGTCGCTGATCGACCTGATGCGCGCGAGCTTTGAGGCGTATCTTGCAAAAACGGCAGAGGCCGGCCGGCCGGAGGAAAACCGCCCCGCTGACAAAAAGAAGCGGAAAAAGCACTAGATGCGGGTGAAGGTTGGCGAGGCCGAGCGGCGAAGCATGGCTGGATGGCTGGAGACTCGCGGCTTCACTCATTTTGTCACGTTGGCATTCAACCCCAACAAACTCGGCATGGTCGGCACGGGGCATACCCTTCTACTCGGAGGCAGCCAGAGAGCAGTTCGGCGCCTCCAGGAATGGGACGCACGCGTAAACCGGCGTGCTTTGGGGCGACGCTGGTCAAAAAAGGTTGATGAGCGCATGCGTGCCGCAGCATTTCTGGAACACCCCAGGACAAACACTCATTGGCATCTCCTCGCTCTACCGCCTGTCGTGCCAGAACCGAGCGGCTTCGTGCACTTCATGGAAGCAGAATGGAGAAAGCTGGAACCCAACGGCACGGTGCAGATCGAGCCGATATACGATTCCAAACAGCTTTCTAGATATGTCACCAAGGAACTGGGTGACCCCGAGTGCTGGGAACACTTCGAGCTTCTCGGTCCCAGGATCTCTTAATTACGCATCGTACCTCTGCTGCCGAGCGCTACGCGCCAGCAGGATGTTTTTGCTGACATCGCCGACCACGGGAGTGTGAAAACACCCCAATGGCGAAGCTATGCCTGAAGAGACAAGGAGCAGCGCTTCTCACTGTGGTAGGTGCAGCGCGAGGAACGGAACGTTCCGAGAGTGGCGCCCCTGGTTATCGAGAGGAACACTCCTTCGGACGCAGTTTCAAGCTCTCCTAAAGACGAAGGACGAAGGACGAAGTCCTAGAAAAAACGCCTCCTCTTTGATCCGGGTGGCTTCAAACTTCGACTGAATCGGTCTTATCCTTATAGCAGCCTCAAAATCGATTGTAGATTTCCCAATTCATTGAACAGCGGACAAAGATATCCCCATGAGATTAGCAGAGCTCGAATGTCCCCGCTGCTATATGATCGCCCAGATTAATGAGCACAATCGGGTGTGTGCTTGTGGCCACGAATTTCAAATCGAAGATCCGGCTTTCTTTCGTACTACCGCCGATCGTGTAGAAGAAGAGCTTGCCAAATACCGTGAAGCGCCTCGCGAAGCGCACTTGTCGGAAGCAACACTAACGTTGATAGTGTCGTCGTCACGACAGAACAGCATCTACCCGATCTTCATGTAACGAGCCGGATTGGGGTTATCACTTCGGAGTACGTAGGCGGCATAAATATCTTCCGAGATGTGTTGACCGGCCTAACAGACACCTTCGGCGGGAGAAGTCAGACACTGGAGAACGAGCTCAAGAAGATGCGCCAAGTATGCCTTGAGGATCTAAAGAGAGAAGCAGTTCGGGTTGGCGCAAACGGAATCGTGGCTACACAATTCCACTACCAACAGATATCAGGGAAGGGCACATCAATGTTGATGCTCGTCCTCAGCGGCACTGCC
Organism: Parvibaculum sp.; assembly: GCA_002694985.1. Lineage (GTDB taxonomy): Bacteria > Pseudomonadota > Alphaproteobacteria > Parvibaculales > Parvibaculaceae > Parvibaculum. Next base: position 433,731 of record NZNS01000006.1, read on the forward strand.
GTGGCTTTAGAGAAAGAACCCGCGCAATAAAGCGGCCAACTAATGAACATTCCAGCTTCACAGACAGCCGAGATCGGAACGATCCTCACTCAAAGTTCGAGTAAGTTCGAATAAGTTCAGTCAAAAGAGTGTTTTCGCTTCGAACTTGGAGCTACGTCGAAACCAAAACGGCAGAAAACCTGAGATAGTCAAAAGTGTAAGACCGCAAAGAGACACTCTCAGAAGGCCAAAATCCGCTTCATCACACCAGATCTTGAAATTCGCACTTACAGTTGTGGTCGAAATTCCCCGAAACGCCGGGATAAATCCGTCCGCAGGGTAAGGACGCGAGCCGCAAAAAAGTTCATTTATGTTCGAATAAGTTCGAGCGAGCTCAGAATAAGTTCGAAGGTCTTCCCACACAGTAATTGAACACTTTGAGCGGCTTTATTGGCCGCCACAAACTTCCGGTTCAGAAGCGGTACAGATGGCGTCTGTTCAGTAGGTTGCTATCACTACTTCCGAGGCAATTTCCCCTCGACCGGAAAAGGTATCCCCTTCGCCTCGTTGAGCCTCTGGAGAGCCAGGCGGCCAAACTCTGACATTGTCAGACCATGCTCGGAGAGAATACGCATCGCCTCTGCTTTGACTTCCGGATCGACCCGGACGCGTATCTTCGCATCATAAGCCATAAAAAAACCCTCTCGGCCGGTGAAGGAACGTTCCAAGTTCAATACTAGAGCAAATTCCGGAAACAGAACACTGTTCAACCTCAGCACTTGGAACTAGAAAATTGATTGAAAATCAACTTGCCAGTCCAAATGAGGCATCTTGAAAGCTACCGTTCCGTGAACTCTTAAACGACCAAGTTTTTCAACCGGTCACCGAAACACTCAAACCGGGAGAATTTTTCAGTAAGACATAACTCTTATAAATTCAGAGATTGGAATTTAAGTTGATCGTTCTAATCTCGCTGCGTTCCACTACGCTCAATTATAACGAGGAGAAGCTCCTCTCTTCATTTGGATTTCAAAAAAAATGCAAAAAATAGGTATGGCTTCTAATCTGGTCAAAACATGAGAAGCCAGAGCTGTTCATACCGCGGATTATCTTGTCGTGATCCAGTCAATTCCGCGGTGCAAAAGGCATCGGAGCAGAAACAGCTACCTTTGTGGTTTACTTCGAGGCGTCGCGGAAGGTGACGAAGTCCCCGGAGGAGCAGATATGTTGGGACACAGATGGATGTCCGGCAGCGGTTCGACGAAACACCGGTTCACACGCAAGAGCGGATCAGACAAAAAAGGCGCCCAGTTTCAGGGTCCTTCGAGAGTCTTTGTCTCTAGACTGACTACGCTTGCCTCGCCTCCCACCTCAACGCCCCGACCACGGTGGTTTAGCGTGGACGCGACACTGCACTAGGCTGTGCGACGTGATATTCCACGCGCCAACACGATCTGGTCACAGCGTTCAACGGCTCGCAAACAGAAGCCAAGCAATTGCTAGGTCCCCGATCGGCTGGTTGTCGCCAATTCCGGTGAGGCTTTGCCGAGCCGATTGCCGGTCGCCAAGCGCAAGGAAGGACAGCGCGAGATGGAGACGCACCATATCCCGGTCGTTTTCTTCAACACCAGCGAGAGCGTTCCGGTAGAGGGAGACCGCTTTCGCGTAGTCGCCATAGGACGCCCAGGCTTCGCCGAGGACGGCAGCTTCGGCGGGGGAAGCGCGGCGGAGGAAAGCGTGCTCCTGTCCTCATCTGCCTGAGCGCGGGCGGCAACGAGCAGGCGCTGCTCGCGGCTGTCACCGGCCTTACCGAGGACGCCCAGTGCAGCCCCCCGATCCAGGGGTAAAAGCCGTTGCGGCGATGACGCGGCTTATTTACCGCAAAAAATGCGGTGATCTTGCCTTTGCGGTGAATAAGGCTATATTCACCGCAAATAGAGCGGTGAATATGACCTACATACACCAGACTGAAAAGTGGCCTCGCCTAAGCTGGGACGAGGCGGCGCTGGCCTCGAGGCTGGCAGAAGTACGCCATCGGCAAGGCCGTCTTCTTGGCCGTATGGAAGCGCTTGGCTTCGACCTCAAGCAAGAGGCAAGCCTCAGAACCCTCACTGCCGACGTCGTCAAATCCTCTGCGATTGAAGGCGAGGTTCTCGAACCCGAGGAGGTGCGATCATCCATCGCCCGCCGCCTCGGATTGGAGGTCGGCGGCTTGCCTCCGGCGAGCCGGGACGTGGAAGGCATTGTCGAAGTGATGCTGGACGCGACACAACGCTACGACGCTCCACTCACCGCTGAGCGCTTGTTCGGATGGCACGCAGCGCTGTTTCCGACCGGCCGCAGCGGCTTGAGCCGAATTACTGTCGGTGCTTGGCGAACGGAAGCCGCCGGCCCAATGCAGGTCGTCTCCGGCCCATTCGGAAAGGAGAAGGTTCATTTCGAAGCACCGGAGGCCTCAAGGCTGCCCCACGAGATGAACACTTTTCTCGACTGGTTTGAGCAGGAGACGAAAATCGACCCCGTCATCAAAGCCGGTGTCGCTCATTTCTGGTTCATCACCATCCATCCCTTCGAGGATGGCAACGGCCGAATTGCACGCGCCATTGCAGACATGACACTTGCTCGCGCCGACCAGGTTCGCGAACGCTTCTACAGCATGTCAACTCAGATCGAAGCCGAACGAAAGGCTTACTACGATCAACTCGAACGCCAGCAAAGAGGCGATACGGATATCACCCCGTGGCTCGACTGGTTTCTCGATTGTCTCGGACGCGCGATCGAACAGGCCGACGAGATGCTTGCGGCCGTCCTCTACAAAGCGCGTGTATGGGAGCAGGCGAATCTGAAGTCGGTGAACGACCGGCAGCGCCTTGTCCTCAACCGGATGCTCGACGAATTTCGAGGACATATGAACACTTCGAAATACGCAAAGCTCGCAAAGTGCTCAACGGACACAGCCTTGCGCGATATCCGTGACCTGCTGGATCGCGGGTTGCTTGTCCAGAATGAAGGAGGGGGACGCAGCACCAGCTATCGACTGCCAAAAGAAGACGAGCTGAAGGCTCTGACAGAGTAATAGATTGGGAAGAGAAGATTCGAACCTCCCCCATGCCGTAGGTCCTCGATACATCAATTATTCTGACACCGCCCACCAGTTGTGGGAGCTATTGTACGAGCATTTGTATGTGCATCTCGGATGGCGTCAGAAACCCTGGGACAAGCGCTCAGCGGAGCCTAGGAGAGATTGCCGCTGAGTTTGGGAGCTCGGCCACGCTTCGCGCGGCAGCAAACCTTATGGCGCACAATCCATCACGAATATGCAAGGTCGCTAGGCCGTACACGACTGCTCTAAGTCCCCGCACAACGCTGTATGATATTCAACATCTCGCTTCGGCTAACTGCGTTCGTGAGCCGCGCGTCCTGTAACGCGATTTGAGTGCGGCCCTTGAAGGGCATTAACGTGATCAGATAATAGTGGCGGATGCGCCCTGCTTGCAGAGCCGTCACGGCAATTTCAACTCGATTGGCCTGCGGGAATGTAGTGACTGTGTTCCGCATCTCCAGTGCCTCTTGCTTTTGGAAGCAGACGAGCACCTCGTCTAAATGCCTTTCGGAGATGACGGTCTCCTTCGGCGCGCTTCTGATCTCGTCGCTGGAAATGCCAACACAAGCGTCTAGCGGCATAAACAGAATCGCGGCAGTAACAGCACGAATACAATTGAGCGTCATGCTCTCCTCATTCAAAAAATCTCGGCTGTTGACTACCAGCGACGGGGCGCTCCCAAGAGAGTAACGTTCTCGTCGATGACGGCAACACCTTCAGAAAGCTCTGGGACGATGCTGTCGTGAACCTGGAAGAGGCAACAGGTCAGCTGCGGCAGGTGCAAACATACGGCGTCACGGCCTCGCGCTTTCTCCCCTACGCCTCAATGCTTCCGGCGTTCGCCTCCATCCGGTCCCATATCAAGAAGCTTCCCGCCGAACGGCGTCTCGGAGCGCAGCTCAAGATGCGGAAGTGGTATTGGGCGAGCGTGTTCACCAGCCGCTACTCCGGATCGGTCGAATCTACCAGCACGCGTGATTTTCTGGATCTCCGAACCTGGTTTGATGACGACGATGCCATTCCTGGCGCGGTTGCGGAATTTGAGCGCCGGTTCAAGGACATCGACTTCGCCTCCGAAGTAAAGAGCGGGTCTTCGATCTATAATGGCGTCTTCAATCTGCTCTCGATCAAGGGAGCGAAGGACTGGATAAGCGGAGAGATTCCACCGGCGGAGAAACTGGATGACCATCACATCGTTCCCGCTTCCTGGGGTCGCAAACAACTCGGCGGAAACCGCATAAATACGATACTGAACAGAACCCCGCTTGTGTCGGAGACCAACAGACACGTCATCAGCGACCGTCTGCCTAACGAGTACCTGCCTGAACTGATGGCCAACAATGGCCGCGACCAGGTTCTGGCCATCATGGAATCACATCTGATTTCGGGTAGAGCCGTGGATATCCTGATGCGGGAAGACTTCGGACCGGACGACTTTGAGGAGTTCATCGCCGAGCGGCGTCATACGATCTTGTCTGCGATAGAAGATCTCCTGATCAAGGAACGACTTGATCTTCCGCCAAATCTGCGGGCACTCGACGCGCGGATCGAAGGCACCGAACTTTCCCTGCGAAAGCGTGTCGAAGACACTCTTCAGGGCGACGCATCGGCTATCCCGCAGCACATATCCGACAAGGTCGAGGAGCGTATCCAGAAGGCGACACGACGGCAGGCCTCGTCCGGCGACGAAGACTTCTCGCTCCTGAGCAAGAAACTTGAATATTTCGACCTGAGAGAGCTTCAGGACCTCATACAAAACAAGACGCTCTGGCCGAGCTTCGCCGGTGCCTTCGGTTCCAAGGAGGCTCTGGCTACAAAATTTGGCCAGCTCGCCGAGCTCCGCAATGGTATCCGCCACAGCCGTAGCGTCAGCCAGATCGCCTTGAAAGAAGGCGAAGCTGCCGCACTGTGGTTCGAGGGCTGCCTGAAGAGCAGGTCAACGGAAACTGCCTGACCACTCCGCGCAGGAAAAGGCGGGCCGCCGGGATAAATAGCTGTCTTTTCAGGACAAAAGCGGCTCTTTAGGATGCCGGCGTTCAGTAATTCAGAGGAGAGATAGCGCGTGCTGACGGGTGAGCTCAGGAGCAAGATCGACAATGTCTGGAACGCCTTCTGGAGTGGCGGCATCGCCAATCCGATCGAGGTAATCGAGCAGATCACCTATCTCCTGTTCATACGCGGGCTCGACGATGTGCAGACCCTTGCGGAGGCCAGAGCCAACCAGTTCGGCAAGCCGCTGGAACGGACGATCTTCCCGAAGGGCAAGGACCCGCGCGGGCGGCCATACCGGGACCTGCGCTGGTCCATCTTCAAGGACCGTAATCCGCCCGAGATGTATGAGATCGTCGCGGAGCATGTATTCCCCTTTCTGCGAGAGATGGCGGAAGACGGCACGGCTCACGCCGAACACATGAAATCGGCTCGCTTCACCATCCCTACCCCGGCGCTACTCGGGCGGGTCGTGGACCTGTTGAGCGACATCCCGATGAATGACCGCGACACGAAGGGCGACCTTTACGAATACATGCTGGCGAAGATCGCCTCCGCCGGACAGAACGGCCAGTTCCGCACTCCGCGACACATCATCCGCCTGATGGTGGAGCTGATGGCGCCAACGCCGAAGGACATCATCTGCGACCCGGCGGTCGGCACGGCAGGTTTCCTGGTCGCCGCTGGCGAGTATCTGCGGGATCATCATCCTGGCCTCTTCCGCGACAAGAAGAGCCGCGATCATTTCCACAATGGCATGTTCCACGGCTTCGACTTCGACAGCACCATGCTGCGCATCGGCTCCATGAACATGCAGCTTCACGGGATCGAGGCCGCCGACATTCGCTACAAGGACTCGCTGTCCGAAGAGCATGGCGGCGATGCCGATGCCTATAGCCTCATTCTCGCCAACCCGCCTTTCGCCGGCTCGCTGGATTATGAAAGCACGGCGAAGGACCTGCAGAAGATCGTCAAGACGAAGAAGACCGAGCTTCTCTTTCTCGCTCTTTTCCTGCGTCTGCTTAAGCCGGGCGGCCGCGCCGCCGTCATCGTGCCGGATGGCGTGCTCTTCGGCTCATCAAAGGCGCATAAGGAACTGCGCAAGCTCCTGGTGGAGGACCACAAGCTCGATGCCGTCATCAAGCTCCCCTCCGGTGTCTTCAAGCCTTATGCGGGCGTCTCCACGGCCATTCTCTGCTTCACCAAGACGAATTCCGGCGGCACGGATCATGTCTGGTTCTATGAAGTGAAAGCGGATGGACTCAGCCTAGACGACAAACGGCAGAAGCTGCTTGAGGATGGGAAACTCGGACCGGTGCCGGAAACGCCGCTGAGCGCAGAGGAGCATGAAAAGAACAATCTGCCGGATGTGCTCACTCGCTGGGCAGAACGCAATGACGCAGAGCTGAAGCGGCCGCCCACCGCGCAGAGCTTCTGCGTGCTGAAGGCGGAAATCGCCGCAGCGGATTACGACCTCTCGCTCAACCGCTACAAGGAGGTCGAGCATGAGGCGGAGGACCACCGTCCGCCAAAGAAAATCATCTCGGAACTGAAGAAGCTGGAAGCCGATATCACCAAGGGCCTGGAAGAGCTGGAGGCGATGCTTTGAGCTGGCAGACAGTGAGGCTCGGAGACATCTGCGAGATAGTTTCCGGAGCTACACCGAAAACGTCTAGGAAAGAATATTGGGACGGCGATATCCTGTGGGCTACGCCTGCGGATCTTTCAAAGCTCGACAACGCATACATTTCGGTCACACCGCGCCGAATAACGGACGCGGGATTGAAGAGTTGCGCCGCAAGTGTCCTCCCGGAACACTCCGTGTTGTTGAGCTCTCGCGCTCCCATCGGACATGTTGCAATCAACACCGTTCCCATGGCGACCAATCAAGGTTTCAAAAGCCTTGTTCCGAACAAGAAGATTGCCGACGCCAAGTTTCTCTACCATTGGCTAGTAGCGAACCGCTCTCGAATCCAGAGCTTGGGAAATGGCGCGACCTTCAAGGAAATTTCCAAGAGCATAGTCTCTAGCATCGAGATTTTCCTTCCCCCGCTCGAAGAGCAGCGGCGGATTGCGGCGATACTCGACAAGGCCGACGCGCTCCGTCAGAAGCGCAAACAGGCCATCGCGCTTCTCGACAGTCTGACCCAATCCATCTTTTTAGAGATGTTCGGCGACCCTTTTTCTGACAAGCAGAGGAACGATCAGAAGAGGGTGGATTTCGCTGAAGTAACAACGCGAATTACATACGGCTTCACACAGCCGATGTCACACCTTGAATCAGGCATCCCAATTATCACGGCCAAAAATGTCCGAAACGGACACATCGACTATGGCAACGTCCACTATACTAGCCGGTCTGAATTCGACCGCCTTACGGCGAAATCCAAACCGGAACAAGGAGACCTACTCATCACCAAAGACGGAGCTATCGGCAGGAGTGCGCTTGTTGAAGGCGATGCGAAATTTTGCATCAATCAATCTGTGTGCCTCGTAAAACCCCGACACGACTTAATTGCCGGGCAATACCTCCTTCACTACCTGTTATCTGGGACCGTGCAATCTAGAATTGAAGCTATGAAGAAGGGAAATGCTATACCTCATCTTCAAATCACTGAGTTAGCAAAGTTTCCGATATTCATCCCCAACAAAAGACTTCAAACTAAATTCGCGGATAAGGTCGAAAGGATTGGGCGCGTCAGGGCTGCGGGGCAGGTAACGATTGCCAAAGCTACTGATCTCTTCTCCTCTCTCCAGCACCGCGCATTCTCCGGTCAGCTCTAGGAGCGCTGAATGTCCAACTTCGCCTTTCTCGCGGATGAATTTGCCGAAGTTCATGCTTCCGCGCTGAGGGCGGAGACGCTGGCGAATGGCGACCCGCGGGCAAGCGCATTCTACTCACGGCGGACGCTGGAAATCGTCGTTAAATGGGCCTTCAAGCACGATTCGTCTTTGCGCTTTCCCTATCAGGACAATCTCTCGGCACTGATCCACGAACCGAGCTTCCGGGAGGCAGCAGGTGAAGCCATCTTCGCCAAGGCGCGGCTGATCGTCAAGATTGGTAATCGCGCCGTGCACGAAGAGCGTGACACGCCGCAGCGGGATGCGCTGCAGGCTGTCCGCGACCTCTTTCACGTCTGCTACTGGCTCTCACGCACCTATGCGCGTAAGGCGCCTCCCGACGGCAGCCTGACCTTCGACGAGAAGCACCTCTCCCGCAAAGACGACATTATCCGCCAGAGCTATCTTCGCCTGCAGCAAATGCAGCAAGAGATGGAGGCGAAGGACGAGAATCTGACACGTCTTCTCCGCGACAAGAGCCAGCTCGACGAGGAACTGGCCTCTCTTCGCCGCGAGGTCGCCGAGGCGCGGCGGCAGAACGAGGCGCGCGGACGGGACGACCACGATTACTCCGAGGCCGAGACACGCGACTATTTCATTGACGTGCTGCTGCGCGAGGCTGGCTGGACGCTGGACGGGCCGAAGGATCTCGAATTCGAGGTCGACGGCATGCCGAACAATGCCGGCAAGGGCTATGTGGACTATGTGCTCTGGGGCGATGATGGCAAGCCGCTGGGGCTCGTCGAGGCGAAGCGCACGAGGCGCGACAGCCGCGCAGGCCAGCAGCAGGCAAAGCTCTATGCCGACTGCCTGGAGCGGATGACCGGGCAGCGGCCTGTCATCTTCTGCACCAATGGCTATGAGCACTGGATATGGGATGACCGCATGTATCCGCCGCGCGCGGTGCAGGGTTTTCTCAAGAAGGACGAGCTGCAGCTTCTGATCCAGCGCCGCACCGACCGGCGGCCGCTTGTCGGCGCACCTGTCAACAAGGACATTGCCGGCCGCTACTACCAGACCCGCGCCATCACCAGCATTGCCAGGAGTTTCGAGGCCGAGAACCAGCGCAAGGCTCTGCTCGTCATGGCGACAGGCTCCGGCAAGACGCGGACCGTGATCGCGCTGGTGGACCTGTTGATGCGCTGCAACTGGGTGAAGCGGGTGCTCTTTCTCGCCGACCGCGTGGCGCTCGTCAATCAGGCTGTGGGCGCCTTCAAGGCGCATTTGCCAGATGCTGCGCCGGTGAACCTTGTGACCGAGCGGACAGCGCAAGGCCGCGTCTTTGTTTCGACCTATCCCACCATGATGGGCCTGATCGACCAGAAACGCGACGAAGGACGGCTCTTCGGTCCGGGGCATTTCGACCTCGTCATCATCGACGAGGCGCACCGCTCCGTCTATGAGCGCTACGGCGCGATCTTCGACTATTTCGACAGTCTGCTGGTGGGGCTCACTGCCACGCCAAAGGACGAGGTCTCACGCAACACCTACGAGCTCTTCGACCTCGAACAAGGCGTGCCGACAGACGCCTACCCGCTCGACAAGGCCGTGGCCGACGAATACCTGGTGCCGCCGATAGCCAAGTCCGTTCCGCTCAAATTTCCGCGCGAGGGCATCAAGTATGACGACCTGAGCGACGAGGAAAAAGACCAGTGGGACATGCTGGAATGGGATGAGGAAGCCCCCCCGGAGTCGGTCGACCCCGCCGCAATCAACCAATGGCTCTTCAACACCGATACGGTAGACAAGGTTCTCGCGCATGTGATGACAAACGGCCTCAAGGTCGCGGGCGGCGACCGGCTCGGAAAGACGATCCTCTTCGCGAAGAACCAGCGTCATGCGGAATTCATCGAGCAGCGCTTCAACGTCAATTACCCGCATCTCGCGGGGCACTTCGCGCGCATCATCACCCACAAGACCGAGTACGCGCAGAGCTTGATCGACGATTTTTCGACGAAGGACAAGGCCCCGCATATCGCCATCACCGTCGACATGCTGGATACCGGCATCGACGTTCCGGAGGTGGTTAACCTCGTCCTGTTCAAGCTGGTGCGCTCAAAAACCAAATTCTGGCAGATGCTCGGGCGAGGTACGCGGCTTTGTGAAGACCTCTTCGGTCCCGGTTTGGACAAGGAGTGCTTTTACGTCTTCGACTTCTGTCAGAATCTCGAGTTCTTCAGCGAGGATATTCCGAGCACCGAGGTCTCAGCAGGCCGCTCGCTCAATGAAAGGCTCTTTGCTCTTCGCTTCGACCTCGTTCGCGCGGTCGACGATCAAGCAGATATAGACGTCGCGACCGGCTTCAACGAAGAGAGCGAAGACTATGCGGGCGAAGACGAGCCTCCAGCCTTGCGGGTGGTGCGGGACGAAGCCTTGCAGGTCCTTCGGGACTATGTGATGGCTATGAACCTCGACAATTTCGTCGTTCGCCAGAACCGCCGCGTCGTCGAGAAATATCAGAGGCCGGAAAGCTGGCAGACGCTCAGCGATGTCAAGCGGGACGAGCTGCTGGAAAACGTGGCGCCGCTCCCCTCCGGCGTGAAAGGGGACAGCGAAGACGCAAAGCGCTTCGACGTTCTGATGTTCAGCCTTGAGCTGGCTCTTCTCAAGGGTGGCAGAGCCTTCATCAATCTCCAAAAAAAGCTGGTGGAGATCGCCGCGGCGCTGGAAGAGCAGGCAGCAATTCCTGTGGTTGCAGCGCAGATGGAGCTTATTCAGGAGATCCAGTCAGATGACTGGTGGGAGGGCATCACCGTTCCCCTCCTCGATCTTGCCAGGAAAAGGCTTCGCCTGCTCGTTCAGCATGTCGAGAAGAGCCAGCGCGCCATCGTCTACACCAACTTCGAAGACCAGCTTGGCGACGGAGTGGACATTGCGTTGCCGCAGGTTGGCGAGGTCGACTACGCGCGCTTCAGGAGAAAGGCTCGCCACTTCCTGCTCGAACATATGGACAATATCGCGCTCCAGAAGCTGCGCCACGGCAAGCCGCTGACCCCGACCGACATCGAGCAGCTGCAAGCCATGCTTGTCTCGGAAGGTGTCGGGACCGATGCGGAGCTTGAAAAGGCCATCGAGCTGAACGAAGGACTGGGCCGCTTCATCCGTTCCCTGGTAGGCCTGGACAGATCTGCTGTGTCGGAAGCCTTCAGCGCGTTCGTCGCCGAGACCACCGCCACCGCCGCTCAGATCGAGTTCATCGACATGATTGTCGAGCACCTGACGGAAAAAGGAACGATGGATCCAGGTCTTCTCTATGAAAGTCCCTTCACCGACGTAGCTCCCACCGGACCGGAGAAGGTGTTCGACCTGCAGCGAACAAACCAGCTCATCAAGGCGATTGAACAGTTCAATGAGAGTGCGGCTGGTTAATTGGCTTTGGTAGACGGTATCGTTCGTGAACACAGAAAACCTTAGCAATGTTTAGCGATCAAAACTCGAAGCCTTGCTTCCCCCATTGAGTTGCGCAGTACTGCGGGGCTTCCTCAAGTTCGGTCAAGCTCTTGAAATCCGCAAAAGTGGAAGTCCTAGAAGAAACCACCTCTATAGACCCGGATGGCTCGAATTTTCCGGCTCCTACTAGGCTACCCTTATACTCTAGGGCTGCGCCTCGCTGAGGCGATCTCGCCATCCGAACTCTTGGCAAGCCAAAGACCAGCGTCCGCCAAAGCAAAAGGGAGAGCCGCGGCTCACCCTTTGATTTTGTGCCCTAAAGGCTTGTTAACGGCTGCTAGACCCGGAGGTCCTCGCTGACGGTCCACGATTTCCTATCGGCTAAATATTCAATCGGCTGACTATTAAGTCTAGCAAACATTGATTCCCATAACAACATGGTTTTGACTGGTGATCATGGGGGGATGAACGCATGCGCTACAGGCTAGGACTCGATCTAGGCACCAATTCCATCGGCTGGTGGATGGTGAAGCTGGACAAGGCAGGACGCGCATGCGGGTCTCTCGGCGGCGGTGTCCGCATATTCAGCGACGGTCGCAATCCGAAAGACGGCACATCTCTTGCCGTGCAGCGGCGCGTACCGCGCAGCATGCGGCGCCGGCGGGACCGCTATCTCGGTCGCCGTTCCGACCTTATGAACCACCTGATCGCCTTCGGACTGATGCCTAGCGATGAGAGCGAGCGAAAGGCGCTGGAAGCGCTAGACCCCTACGAGCTTCGTGCCGCGGCTCTCGACCACCCCCTCCTGCCTCACGAGCTGGGGAGAGCGCTTTTCCACCTCAATCAACGGCGCGGCTTCAAATCGAACCGCAAGACGGACAGCGACGACAAAGAAACCGGCGTCGTTAAGGAACGGATCAGCGAACTGCGAACACGTATCGAAAAGTCCGGAGCTCGGACACTCGGTGAATTTCTGCACAAAAGACGGCTAAAGGGACGCATCGTTCGCGCACGGCCTGAAGCCGGCTTCTACCCCGAACGCGCCATGTACGAGGACGAGTTCGACCTAATCCGCCAGCAACAGAACTCGCACCACTCCCTCACTGCTGAACAATGGGACGCGCTGAAAGACATCATTTTCTTCCAGCGTCCCCTGAAGCCGGTAGACCCCGGCTGGTGCCTCTTTGAAACGGGAGAAAAGCGAGCACATCGCGCTCTGCCTCTCACCCAGGAATTCCGCATGGTACAGGAAGCAAACAACCTGCGCGTGACCTCCCCTGGCGAACCTACGCGACGGCTGACGCTTGAAGAGCGTGACAAGGTCCTTGGCCATCTGCGGAAAAAGAAAGAATTGAAGCTCGATGCCATGCTCAAACTCCTGAAGCTGTCGTCCGGCTCGACTGTCAATCTGTTCGACGATCACAGAAGCACCATCAAGGGTGAAGAGACGGCGGCGAGGCTAGGGCACAAGGAGATCTTTGGAGACGCATGGTTCAACCTGTCCACTGAGGAGCGCACGGGCATTGTGCGCACCCTCCTCGACACAGAAAAACCGGAAGAGATTGAGCGAATTGCTCAGCAGCAATGGGGACTCTCGGAGGCTGCCGCAAAGAAACTCGCAGGTAAATCGCTGCCGGATGGCCATTCCCGCCTCAGCGAAAAGGCCATAGCAAAGCTGCTACCAATCATGGAAGACCAAGGGCTCAACTATGCCGAGGCTGTGGAGCAGGTACCTGAATATGGCCACCATTCAGACTTTCGGCCGGACGAGGCGCGCGACACCCTCCCCTACTATGGCGAAGTACTGGCGCGGCATTGCGTAGGCGCCGACCCGTCAGCACCCAAGAAGAACGAAGTGGCGCATTGGGGCCGTCTCGCCAACCCGACGGTGCATATCGGCCTCAACCAGATACGCCGCGTAGTCAACCGGCTGATTGAGATTCACGGCAAGCCGGAAGAGATCGTGATCGAGCTGGCGCGCGAATTGAAAATGAGCAAGGAAGACAAGGATAAGGCGCGCAGAACGAACAGCGAGCACGAGACATCGAACCGCCGGCGGGAAGAGCAGATTCGAGCGGCCGGCGTAGCACCCTCTCCCCATTTGCTGCGCAAGCTGCGGCTTTGGGAGGAGCAGAAGGTGGGATCGGCCAACCTATGTCCATTTACCGGCCAGCCAATCTCCTTTGAGATGGCAATCTCGGCGGCCACGGAGATTGAGCACATTCTACCCTTCTCGAAGACCCTGGACGACTCGATGGCGAACAAGGTGGTCTGCTTGATCGAAGCAAATCGCGCCAAGCGTGACCGCTCCCCTTTTGACGCCTTTCATACAAACCCGACCATCGCCGGCCGGAAGTATGTGTATGACGATATCCTGTTCCGCGCCGACAACCTGCCTGCGAATAAACGCTGGCGCTTCCACCCGGACGCGATGGACCGGTTCGTAAATGACGAGCGGGACTTCCTCGATCGCCAGCTCAACGAAACAAAATACCTCTCCCGGATTGCACGGAGCTATCTCTCCAATCTCTACAACGAGAAGGCAGAGGGGCGAATGCGGGTGCGCGCCATTCCAGGCAGACTCACCGCAATGCTGCGAGGAAAATGGGGGCTGTCCGCACTCCTACCTGGACACAACATGGCCGGCGGCGAGGACGCACCCAAAAAGAACCGGAACGACCACAGACACCACGCGCTGGATGCATTCGTTATCGCGAATACGACGCAGGGTTTGCTCAAGCGAGTTGCCGACCTCAACGCCGACGCGGATAGGAAACGCCTTGTGGACGAAGTGCCTGACCCCTGGGACAACTTCGATCGAGAAGAACTACGGTCGCAGCTCGCGCGCCTCACCGTCGCGCACAAGGCCGATCACGGCACTCCGGGGCGCAAAGGCAAGACAACCGGCGCACTGCATAATGACACCGCCTATGGCATCGTTGGACCGGGCAAGAACGGCAACACCATCGTCGTCTCCCGCACCCCGCTCGCACGCTTCGCGACACCCAAGGACATGGATAAGGGGTTGACGGGCATCCGTGACAAGGCGCTGCGCGATGCTCTGATCGTCGCTTGGGATGCGTTCAAAGAAGCACCACTGGAGACATCAAGTCCTGACGACGAGGATAGTCGACGGAAGCCGAAGAACCCGGCAATGGCCTTTGCCGAGATGGTCGCGACACAGGGCATCGAACTTAACAGACGCAAGGTGAAGGTACGTCGGGTACGCATGTGCGAGGAGCTTGGCGTTGTTGCCATCAAGGATCGGAAGACCGGAAAGCCGTACAAGGCCTACAAGCCGGACGGCAACGCATTCAATGAAATCTATGAACTGCCGAACGGAAACTGGGTCTCCGTAGTCATCCGAAGGTTTGATGCCAACCAGACTGATTTCAACTCGGCGAACTTCCGGCCACACCCGGCGGCACGCAAGGTGATGCGACTTCACATTGATGACCTTGTCGCAATCGACGAGGGAGAACAAAGACGCGTGTTGCGCGTAGTGAAGATGAGCGGTCAGACAATCACGCTGGCGGATCACTTTGAAGGCGGCGCACTCAAGTCTCGCGACTCTGACAAGGAAGATCCCTTCAGGTACCTGGGAAAGTCAGCAAATGTCCTGAAATCGATGGGTCTGAGAAGAGTAGGCGTGGACGAGATCGGCCGCTTGACCGATCCCGGACCGCGGCGGGTCGAAGACGGAGGAAAAGCTGCGTGATCGGCCGAGTGGTTGAGATCGCTGCGGATGACCGGCACCTTGCCGTTTCCCGTGGCTTTCTGACCGTCTCGACAAAGGGCGAGGAAGTGGGGCGCGTACCTCTGGATGATATAGGTGTGCTTCTCGCGCATGCTCACGGCCTCACCTACTCCAACAATCTGATGGTCGAACTTGCACAACGGGGGGCAGCGGTCGTGCTGTGCGGTCCAAACCACATGCCTGTTGCCTGGCTGTGGCCAATGGACGGCCACCATGTGCAAAGTCTCAGGATGCGCCAACAACTGGGAGCCGGTGCGCCACTGCGCAAACGATTGTGGCAAGTGCTCGTGCGCGCAAAGATCGAGCAGCAGCGCTCCGTGCTTGAAAGGTTTGGCAAACCAGGCGGCGCGTTCGATCTCCTCGCGCGAAAAGTAAAGTCGGGCGACCCGGAGAACATTGAGGCGCAGGCCGCTCGGCGCTACTGGCCTCTTCTTATGGGTGAGAGCTTTCGCCGTGACCGGAGCGCAAGCGGCGCCAATGCAATGCTCAATTATGGATACACGGTGCTGCGTGCAGGCGTTGCGCGCGCCGTGACTTCTGCGGGATTGCATCCTTCCGTCGGCCTGCATCACAACAATCGCAACAATCCGATGTGCCTGGTCGACGACCTGATGGAACCCTTTCGTCCGATTGTCGACTATATCGTGACCCAGCTGAGTGCCGCTGGCGAGGATGAAGTAAACCCGAAAACCAAATCCATCCTTGCACAGGTGCTTGCCTTCGACATGGCGACCGACCAAGGGACGACTCCAGTTTCGACCTGTATCGAACGACTCACCTTCTCTCTCGCACAGTCATTCGAAACAGGAAAACCTTCCCTTACCCTTCCCCACACGCTGTTACCGCTCGAAATGCCAGGCTTCGAACCTCGTTCCGACAGCGGCTAAATCCATGCTGACCGGGTACAGGCTTATGTGGATGATGGTGATATTCGATCTGCCGGTAGGCACAAAAAAGGAACGGCGCGCCGCAACGCGTTTCCGTAACGACCTGCTGGATCAAGGATTCGAGATGTGTCAGTTCTCGGTCTATATGCGCTTTTGCGGAGGCAAGGAGCAGGTCGAGACCTATTCGAAGCGGATCGAGAGAGCTCTTCCAAAGACCGGACTCGTCCAGATTCTCTGTTTTACCGACCGTCAATATGAGACCATCGTCTCCTTCGATGGACGCACACGAGAAAGGGCTAAGGAGAATCCGAAGCAATATGTGCTGTTTTGAGGGACATTCACGGCCGATTCCGGCCGGATACTGCACCAAATCTCTTTATAAATCAGAGACTTGGCGCAACACCGAGTTTAGCCGATAGGAAATCGCGGACCAGCCGCAACAAGGGTCTCGGACTGCCCGTCGAAAAGCCGAGTTTAGCCGATAGGAAATCGCGGACCAGCCGCAACAAGATGGCGCCGTATCCGCTGAACGATCCCAGTTTAGCCGATAGGAAATCGCGGACCAGCCGCAACAACTCGACGACCATTGCGAAGATCGCCCGCAGTTTAGCCGATAGGAAATCGCGGACCAGCCGCAACCATCTGCAGAAGCAGTGGGTGGATGTGATCAGTTTAGCCGATAGGAAATCGCGGACCAGCCGCAACGGTGCCAAGGTGCGATTGCGGCGAAGGACGAGTTTAGCCGATAGGAAATCGCGGACCAGCCGCAACGAAATGATCGGCAACGCCATCCTCGAAAGCAGTTTAGCCGATAGGAAATCGCGGACCAGCCGCAACTCATCCAGCGTGGCGAAGGTGAACGACCATAGTTTAGCCGATAGGAAATCGCGGACCAGCCGCAACGGTCGGGTATTTCTTGATAAAAACTTTCGGAAGTTTAGCCGATAGGAAATCGCGGACCAGCCGCAACTGAAAGACGCAGCCGCCCGGTTCCACAAGAGTTTAGCCGATAGGAAATCGCGGACCAGCCGCAACAGCGCCAATGTTGCGGTGGCCTGTGGTGACAGTTTAGCCGATAGGAAATCGCGGACCAGCCGCAACCTAGTCAGGGGCAGCAAGGATAAGGCAACAAGTTTAGCCGATAGGAAATCGCGGACCAGCCGCAACGTGCCTCACATTGGGCTTCCGACAGGGTGTAGTTTAGCCGATAGGAAATCGCGGACCAGCCGCAACGGTATCGCTGCCCGGCGCTCAACCGGGCGAAGTTTAGCCGATAGGAAATCGCGGACCAGCCGCAACTCATGCACCGAAGAGGCGATCAGTTTCACAAGTTTAGCCGATAGGAAATCGCGGACCAGCCGCAACAAGATGAAGCGCTCGCCAATGCCGGATTGCAGTTTAGCCGATAGGAAATCGCGGACCAGCCGCAACCCAGAAGGTGGGCCAGAAAATCCGCTTTCCAGTTTAGCCGATAGGAAATCGCGGACCAGCCGCAACCTACCATTGCGACAGCGCCCGCATCGAGCGAGTTTAGCCGATAGGAAATCGCGGACCAGCCGCAACGTACTCACTGCCCTGCGCTTTGTGACAAGTAGTTTAGCCGATAGGAAATCGCGGACCAGCTATCTCATCATGGCGATTGAACAGTTCGACGAAAGTGCGGCTGGATAGCCAGCAAATCAGAGTCCTGGTGCACGAGCCTGGCAGGAACACGGTCTTGGAAATGGTGCAGCCGACTGGTACATTCGGTAGCGAAAACGCTCACCGAGGCTGACTGTAACTTATTGATTTCAAAGGCTATTGAGGAAAGTGGTAGCGGAGGACGGATTTGAACCGCCGACACGCGGATTATGATTCCGCTGCTCTAACCAACTGAGCTACTCCGCCCCGGAAACCGCACATTCCGTGCGGTTGATGGCCCTGAAGCCCTTCGAGAGCCCCGGATATAAGGGGCCGCACAAAGCCCTGTCAAGCAAGAGCATGGATCTATACGCAAGCCAGCCCAATTAGGCCCTGCACAACCGGAATTCGGGCCCGTCAGGCCACCGGAACGGCCTCTCCGGGCGCAGTTTCGGCATCCGCTTCCGCCTTGCGGAAACGGAGCATGGTAAACAGGCCAAAAGGCTTGAGCTTCACGGTTTCCACGAGTTCAAGCGTAGTGATGTCGGTGATGACTTCAGCCCGGAAATCGGGGTGCCAGCCCAGCGCACGAGCGGCTGGCGCCATGAAGCTTTCAACCCAACCGCGAATCCCGTGATCCTGGGCGAAGTGATTGACGATCAGCACCTCGCCGCCCGGCGCGCAAACGCGCTCAAGCTCATTCAACACCTTCACCGGGTCCGGAACCACAGTCATCACATACATGGCAACCACGGTGTCGAAGGAACCATCCTCGAAGGTGAGGCTGGAGGCGTCCATCTCGTAAATGCCGGCAATATTCGTCAGACGCTTCTCGCGTACGCGCTCACGCGCAATACGCAGCATGTCCGGCGACAAATCGATGCCGGTAACGGTGAGATGCGGCTGGTAGCGTGGCAGGGCAACACCCGTCCCGACGCCAACCTCAAGAAGAGAGCCCTGCCGCTTGTTGATAATCTCGATGGCACGCTTCCGGCCGGCATCGGCCACGGGACCAAAAGAGAAGTCATAGACGGGCGCCCAGCGCGCATAAGCTTTGATAACAGACTTTTCGTCTATTCGGGCTATCCCGCTCAAAACCGCTTACCCCGCAAATTATACTCAGTAAATGTGCAGCCTTCATGCCTGCACGACAATATTAATTATATCGAACCCGATTAAGGCCAAATTGAGGTTCAGCGCAAGGCCACCATCTTCTCCCGGGGCTGCGAGGCAGCCTGCCGCCAGCGGCTCTCGGCACGGGCAATCCACCCGCCACCAAGCACCCGCTCGCCCTTCCCCGCCTCGTAAAAGACGCAAGCCTGCCCTGGCGCCACTCCGTCTTCCCCTTCGAGGAGCTCTACTTCCGCTCCGCCTTCGGCAGGCCGGAGCCGCGCAGCGACAGGCGGTCGGGTTGAGCGAACCTTGACGAGAATGGAAAGCCCTTCCTCGGGCAGGTCCGCAAGCGGCATGTCTCCAAGCCAGTTGATATCGCGCAAGGTCAGACGGTGCGTCTCAAGCGCATCCTTGGGGCCGACAACAACCTGGCGCCGCGCTGGATCGAGCTTCACAACAAAGAGCGGCTCACTGTCCGGTCCGCTCGCCCCAATGCCAAGCCCACGGCGCTGGCCAATGGTGAAATTGATGATGCCGTCATGACGGCCGATAACGCGACCATCGAGATCGACGATATCCCCCGGTTCCGCCGCTCCCGGCCGAAGGTTCTGCACAATGGTTGTATAGCGGCCCGTCGGAACAAAGCAGATGTCCTGACTATCCGGCTTGTCGGCGACGACACCGAGGCCCATGCGCGCGGCAAGCGCCCGCGCCTCTGGCTTGGTCAGATCTCCGAGCGGAAAGCGCAGGAAATCAAGCTGTTCACGCGTCGTGGTGAAAAGAAAATAGCTCTGATCCCGATCGAAATCGCGCGGTCGGTGCATCTCGCGCCCCGCCTTCCCCGGTCGGCTTGCAATGTAGTGGCCTGTAGCGAGCGCCTGCGCGCCGAGATCGCGTGCCGTTTCGAGGAGATCGCGAAACTTCACCCGCTCGTTACAGCGCACACAGGGGATCGGTGTCTCACCCGCTGTATAGGAATCGGCAAAATCGTCCATCACCGCCTTGCGAAACCGATCCTCATAATCAAGAACGTAATGCGGGATCCCGATCTGCTCAGCGACGCGGCGCGCATCGTGAATATCCTGCCCCGCACAGCAGGCGCCCTTCTTCTGAACCGCCACCCCATGATCGTAGAGCTGCATGGTGATGCCGACGACATCATAGCCCTGTTCCTTCAGAAGGGCCGCTGTGACGGAACTGTCCACCCCGCCGGACATGGCGACGACCACGCGCGTTTCCTCCGGGCGTCCCGGAAGATCAAGGCTGTTAAGGCCCGTTCTGGTATCGAAGGCTTCGCGCATATCGCAAGACCGGATTTACCGGTGCTCCGTCCGAATTTTACTGAGAAGCCCGCAGCGGCTTCCATTCCTGTCCCGCATCATATGGGCCATTCCGTCAGCGGCAAGAATAGGCTTCCTGCGTGCGGTCTCTGCCCGGCAAAAAATGCCGAACCGGCATGGAATATCGAGCCCAAGCGACCTGCCGTCAAGTTCAACCCCATGAAATTACTGCGATTTTTCGTAGAAGAAGCATGGCCCGGCACTTGCTTCCAAGGATGCGAGCCATTTTTTTGACCGGGTGACGCTTATGGAATTCTCTACGCCGGCCACGCAACGCAGCTCCTCTTCCGAGAAGCTCACCATTCAGCCGGGCTCCGTCCGGCCCCCCGTCGCAGACGCAGCCAACGATTTTGCACGCTATTTGGCCGAAAATGCCAAACAGCGTAATGATCGGCGCGATGACCGTCCGGTCGAACGACGCGACCGCTCCGCGACACCCGAACGCGCCGAAGAACGTGAGAAAACGTCCCGGCCGCGCGACGCATCGAGCGAGGATCGCGAACAAGACGACACAATTTCCGGACAAAACAACGGCGCCGACGGCATAAATGCGACGGCAGAAGACACTATATCGCCGGAAGCCGCCGCAATCACAGAGGCGTCGCTCGCCGGTCAAGACCAGGCCGACCTGACGGAGGCAGCCAACGCACCCGAGGCCGCTGAAGGCACACAGGCGGCAGAAGAAGCCGATAACGCCACTGAAAGCGAAGAATCCGATACCGCGATTGCCGCCGTCGTAGCGGCAGAAACGACACCGGCACAAGAAGCGGCGAAGACCGGCTCAATGGGAACCGTCACAAAAGTCGCAGCTGAAAACACTCAGCAGCAGACTGCGGCTTCGACAAACAATGAAGGTACTGACCAAGGCACCGCCAACACGCCTGCTCACGTTAAAACGAATACGGCATCGGCAGAAGGAACGGCTGAGGCGAAGAAACAGGCACAAGCGCAGAACGCGGGACAAATTCCTGTCGCCCGGAGTCAAATCGCAGAAAAAGCGGCCGGTGAACTCGCTGCTGCAGAGGCCGAGGCAGAAGATCTTCCTGTCACCAAGACCGGAAAGGGGCTTGGCGGAGAAGCGGCCGAAAAACTCGCCGAAAAGAAATCCGGCGACAGGCAGGCGTCGGCTCAACCCAACGCCGCTGTCACGCCGTCCCCCTCTCATCAGGCCGCACACAATAGCAGGTCCGCTCAGCAAACGGTGCAACCTGCCCCCGCCTCGGGCCCAACTGCCACACCAAACAGCGACCAGCTTCCCCCGTCGCTTCAGCAGACAAACAGCGGCGGCAGCACCGCAACGATCCGCATCGGAACGCTGCCCGGCCAGACACAGCCCACACAGATTCCGGCGAACACCATTGCCCTTCAGATGGCCCGCAATCTTCAGAAAGGCACAAACCGTTTCGACATCCGTCTCGATCCGCCGGAAATGGGCCGCATCGATGTCCGCATGGAGGTGCGCAAGGACGGCCATGTCGTTGCCCACATGTCGGTCGACCGGCCCGAAACACTCGACCTGCTCCAGCGCGATGCACGCGCACTCCAGCAAGCACTCAACAATGCCGGTCTGCAGGCAGACAGCGACAGTCTGAACTTCAGCCTGCGCGACCAGAACAGCGACGGCAGTGCGCCTGACTTTGCGGATGGTGGCGGCAGAACCGACATGACGGACGACGATGCCGGCATCGAGACACCGCCGACGCCCATCTACGACATCAACCTCGCCGCCAATGGTGGCGTCGATATCCGCATCTGACGCAGAAAGGTTCAAACCATGGATATCGCATCAGCCGCCGCAAGCGTTCAGGCCGCCGCCAGCGGCACCACATCGTCCAACGCTTCCGCTGCCCTTACCGGCGATTTCGATACCTTCCTGACACTGCTGACAACGCAGCTACAGCATCAGGATCCGACGAACCCGATGGACTCCGATCAATTTACCCAGCAATTGGTGCAGATGTCGGGCGTCGAGCAATCGATCCAGACAAACCGGAATCTCGAAACCCTGATCACCGCCTCCTTGATTCAGAATTCAAGCATGGCGGTCTCGCTTCTCGGGCGTGAAGTAACAGGCTCGGGCACCGGTGCTCTGCTTGAAGATGGGGAAGCGAACTGGTCGTTTGCGCTTGCAGATGACGCCCCGGACACGACATTGCAGGTCATCAATTCGGACGGCGCCACGGTCTATTCCCAGAAGATCGACGCCACCAAGGGTTCCAACCAGTTCGCCTGGGACGGCAAGGACAGTCAGGGCAGCGACATGCCTGACGGGACTTACTTCCTGAAGGTGGTCGCGAACGGCGCCGACGGCACCCCCATTGCGGTCGACACACGCACCTCCGGCATTGTGACGGAAATCGATCTCAGCACGACCGATCCTCTGCTCACCGTGAACGGCGCTCAGATCCGCTATTCGCAGGTGGTCTCGGCAAAATCTCCGGAAACGGACATTTAATTCAGTTCACACGTCCCGCAATGGAACAGCTAACCCATTGAATCGGGAGAAATTTTACCTTCGCGCTTAGCCGTTTTTTAAAGTCGCGTCCTTATGCTCTGAAACAAGCGAAGAGCACGGAGACCAAAGTTCGATGAGTGAGCATCAGACCACCAAGGTCAACTACGTGATCGGCCCCGACGGGAGCCCGCTCACGGTTGCTGACCTGCCGCCGCCAGATACGAAGCGATGGGTGATCCGTCGCAAGGCTGAAGTTGTTGCCGCCGTTCGCGGCGGCCTGATCAGCCTCGACGATGCCTGCCGCCGTTACACGCTGACGGTCGAGGAGTTCCTGAGCTGGCAGCGCTCCATCGAACGCCACGGCCTGGCCGGGCTGCGAGCCACCAGGGTCCAGCAATACAGGCAGTGAGATAGAACAGTACCTGCGTACTTGCTGTCTTTCGGGACGCCGGCGGATCCTCCCTCCGCCGGCGTCTTTTATTTTCAGCCTGCCCCTTCCAGAGCCAACCCGGCAAATATTGCCGTGTGCGTTAAGCTTCTGTTTAGGCAGTAGGCGGTAATTTTTGCCCACTGACACGGGGCGCTTCGATTGGGCAAATAAAAATCGAGGTTCGAGGGGCAAAGGATTTGCCGACTCGCCTGTTGTCGGGCGGAAGCATGAATCCAGAATCGGATTTGAGGCTTGCGCGCTGACACAAGAGGTGGGCAGGTGAATAGTTTTACGAATCTTCTCAGATCCCTGGGCATGGTGCGTCTTGTTGCGCTCGGTCTGGTCGCGATCTCCCTGCTGGTCTTTTTTGGCTTCATCGCACTGCGTTTCAGCGCTGAACCCAAGGCGTTGCTCTTCTCGGACATCGGTGTAGATGACGCCGCCAAGATGGTAGCGGAGCTCGATACAGCAAAGGTGGACTACGAGCTTCGCGGCGATGGCAGCATGATCTATGTGCCGCAAACCGATGTCCTGCGGCTGCGTATGCTGCTTGCCGAGAAGGGGCTCCCCGCCGGCGGCACGGTCGGTTACGAAATTTTCGACAATGCCGACGCGCTCGGCACTACGAGCTTTCTGCAGAACATCAACCATTTGCGTGCTCTCGAAGGCGAGCTCGCGCGGACGATCCGGGCCATAGATGGCATTCAGGGTGCGCGCGTCCATCTCGTCCTGCCCGAACGTGAACTCTTTTCGCGCGAGCGTCGCGAACCAACAGCCTCCATTGTCCTCAAGGTAAGCCGCAATGCGCTTTCCGCGCAGCAGGTAAAGGCTATCCAGTATCTCGTCTCTTCCGCTGTCGATGGACTTACCCCCGGTCGGGTTTCCATCGTGGATGAGCGTGGAACGCTGCTAGCGACCGGTACGGGCGATGACGACCAGGGGATATTTGCAAGCACGGTGGACGAGCGCCGCAGCGCCTATGAAAATCGTCTCCGCACACATCTCGAAAACATCATTCAGCGCGTCGTCGGCGCCGGCAAGGCCCGTGTCGAAGTGACAGCGCAGATGGACTACAACCGGGTTACACAAACCTCAGACGTCTTCGACCCGAACAGTCAGGTTGTCCGCTCGACACAAACCGTCGAGGATTCTTCGAGCAGCACCGATGGAGTGCAGAATGACGGCGTAACGGTTGGCAACAATCTCCCCAACGCGAATCTCGGCGGTGCGGAGACCGAGTCCGGCTCAAGGCAGGCGACCAACCGCATCGAAGAAACGGTGAACTACGAAATCTCGCGCACGACCAAGACTGAAGTGCTGGAGCCGGGTCGCGTGAAGCGTCTCTCCGTCGCCGTCCTGGTCGATGGCTCCTATATACAGGGCGAAGACGGAACGCCTGTTTACACACCGCGCTCGCAGCAGGAACTCGACAAGATCCAGGCCTTGGTAAAGTCGGCCATGGGCTTCGAGGAATCCCGCGGAGATCAGCTTGAAATCGTGAACCTCCAATTCGCACCGAGCCCGGAACTCGGCACGATTTCCGACGCCTCCGAAGAACAGACCGGTTTCCTCGGTTTCGCGCGCGCCGACATCATGCGCCTTGTCGAGCTCGCCGTGCTCGCCGTTCTGGGCCTCGTGGCAATCTTCTTCGTTGCTCGCCCGCTGCTGTCAAAAGTCGGCGTGCTCCCCAACTCCGCCAGTCGCCTTGCCCTGCCGGGCACCGCCACCGCTGCAGGCGTCGGCGCGGGCGCGAGCGCGGATGGTCAGATAGCCATCGCTGGCCCGGACGACGAAAACGCCGGCGCACTGCCTTCGCCCGACCAGCTCAGTGAAGACATGCTGATCGACATCGCCCAGGTCGCGGGCAAGGTGAAGCAATCTTCCGTACGAAAAATCGGCGAGCTCGTGACGAACCATCCCGACGAATCCCTTTCGATCCTGCGCAGCTGGCTGCACGAAACCGCTTGAGGACCTGAAAATTGGCGACGGCACCCAAAATCAAGGACGACAAGGCCCTGACTGGCCCCCAGAAGGCAGCGATCTTCATGCTTGCCATTGGCGCGGATGACGCGGCCCCGCTCTGGGAAATGATGGACGAGGACGAAATCCGCGAGATGTCGCAGATCATGTCCTCCCTCGGCACCGTGCAGGCCGGAATTGTCGAGAAGCTGCTTGTCGAGTTCGCCTCAAAGGTCTCTGGAACGGGCGCACTTGTGGGCTCTTATGAATCGACCGAACGCCTCCTCCTGCGCTTCCTGCCCGAAGATCGCGTAAATGCGGTAATGGATGAAATTCGCGGCCCGGCCGGCCGTACCATGTGGGAAAAACTCGGCAACGTGAATGAGGCCGTTCTCGCGAGCTACCTCAAGAACGAATACCCGCAGACTGTGGCAGTGGTTCTGACGAAAATCCGCCCGGAACACGCCGCCCGCGTTCTTAGCTGTTTGCCAGAAGATTTCGCGCTCGAAGTCGTGACCCGCATGCTGCGCATGGAGTCGGTGCAGAAGGAAATCCTCGACAAGGTCGAACAGACGCTCCGTTCGGAATTCATGTCGAACCTCTCGCGCACCAATCGCCGCGACAGTCACGAACTGATGGCCGAAATATTCAACAACTTCGATCGCCAGACAGAAAGCCGCTTCCTGGCCTCGCTCGAAGAACGTTCACGCGAGTCGGCCGACCGTATCAAGGCACTCATGTTCACGTTCGAAGATCTCGGCCGTCTCGATCCGGGCTCCGTGCAGACGCTCCTGCGCGCCGTCGACAAGAACAAGCTGGCCGTGGCGCTCAAGGGCGCATCGGATGCGCTTCGCGATCTCTTTTTCGCCAACATGTCCGAACGCGCCTCGAAGATATTGCGCGAAGACATGGAGATGATGGGACCGGTTCGCCTGAAGGACGTAGACGAAGCCCAGACGACGATGGTCAACATCGCCAAGGATCTCGCAAACAAGGGCGACATCATGATCGCCTCCGATAGCTCCGACAATGAACTGATCTACTGATCGACCTGGCAAGAGTGATCCGGACCAACAGAATGAAACAAGCTGTGAAATTCACCTTCGACACCTATTTCGGCGATGCGCCCACGCATTCCGCCCAAGAGGCACCGCCGGAGCCGGTTATCAGCGAAGCGGATGTCGAGGCAGCACGCATGGCCGGTTTCGCGGAGGGTCGGGCTGAAGGCCGGCGCGAAGCCGAAGAAATGGCCGACCATCAGCTCAGGGATGCAATGGCGCAGCTTGCGCAAAGCGCAGCAAGCCTTCTCGCAGCGCTCGATAGCCATATTGCCAGCACCAAAAAGGAAGCATCCACACTCGCACTCGAAGTTGCCCGGAAGCTCGCACCTGCTCTCATCGCTGCGCAACCCCAAGCCGAGATTGAAGCCGTACTCCGGGATTGCCTCACTCACCTCAATCGCGAACCGCACATCCTTCTTCGTGTCTCCTCTTCACTGGTTGAACGCATGAAGGAGACCGTTGATCGCATGGCGATGGAACGAGGCCTTACGGGCCGCATCATTCTGCTGGGTGAACCAGCCATGGCGGAAGGTGATTGCGTGGTCGAATGGGCCGATGGCGGCGTTGTCCGCAACAGAGAAGAGATCGAATCCCAGATTTCCGAGGTCGTTGCCCGCCACATTGAAAAAATGACGAGCGGCAGCAAGCAAGACTCACTCGCCATGCCCGAGATCCGCGAAGCGGTCCGGGACGCGCGATAACACTTACACCTGAAGGAGTTCGCATCATGTCCAATCAGGACGAAGAAGTCGCCCTTCCCGACCTCGCCAATGCAGAGGCCTCGCCCGCTCCTGTGGATACAGCCGCAGAGCCGGAAGAAGAGGAAGTCGCACGAACTGCACAAGACCTCGAAGCCGTGTTCGACGTACCCGTGAATGTCTCGGCGGTTCTCGGAAAAACCCATATCGAGGTATCGAACCTGCTGAAGCTCGGCCGCGGCGCCATTGTGGAACTCGATCGGAAGGTGGGCGAAGCCATCGACATCTATGTGAACGACCGTCTGGTCGCACGCGGAGAGGTGGTCGTTGTGGATGACAGGCTTGGAGTCACCATGACAGAAATCGTCAAGGGCGGACTGGCCTGAGAACGAACGACGAAGCTGTGATTTGAAGTTGAAATAGAGAAAGTAGAGGAGCCGCAAATGCGCCTTCTGATCGTCGGAACCCTGAACGGACAGCTCTCCACCGCTACCAAAATGGCGATGGAAAAGGGCGCAAAAGTGACTCATACCGAAACGGTCGACCAGGCGATCGCGACACTGCGTTCCGGCCGCGGCGCCGACCTCATGATGGTCGACGTGGCAATGGACATTGCAGGACTCATTCCTCGCCTGCAGGCGGAGCACATTTGCATCCCCGTGGTTGCCTGCGGCGTCGACACGGACGCGCGCGCCGCAGTGAATGCCATCCGAGCAGGCGCGAAAGAATATATTCCTCTGCCACCCGATGCCGACCTTATCGCCGCCGTACTCTCCGCCGTAGCAGACGAAAACCACGCACTCATCTTTCAGGACCCGAAGATGGGTTCGATCGTGAAGCTTGCGGATCAGGTCGCTCCTTCCGAAGCATCGATCCTCATCACAGGTGAATCCGGAACAGGCAAGGAAGTGATTGCGCATTATGTTCACAGCCGGTCGCTGCGCCGCGACAAGCCCTTTATTTCGGTGAACTGTGCTGCAATTCCCGAGAACCTGCTTGAATCAGAACTCTTCGGCCACGAAAAGGGCGCCTTCACCGGCGCCGTCGCCCGCCGGATCGGCAAATTTGAAGAAGCCGATGGTGGCACGCTCCTGCTCGACGAAATCAGCGAAATGGATATCCGCCTGCAGGCGAAGCTTCTGCGCGCAATCCAGGAACGCGTGATCGATCGCGTTGGCGGCAAGGCACCTGTAAAAGTCGACATCCGCATTATCGCGACCTCAAACCGCGATCTGCAAGCCGAAGCGCGCGCGGGCCGCTTCCGCGAGGACCTTTTTTATCGCCTGAACGTCGTCAACCTTCAGCTTCCGCCGCTGCGTGAGCGTCCCGCGGATATCATTGCCCTCGCCGAGCACTTCGCCGCCCGATATGCCAAGCAGAACGGCGTGGTTCAGAAGCCCATTTCGGCAGAAGCCCGTCGCTTCCTCAGCCAGCATCGCTGGTCGGGCAACGTCCGCGAGCTCGAGAACACAATGCACCGCGCGGTGCTGCTCTCGACAGATGCCGAAATCGGCGTGGACGCAATCCGCCTTCCCGACGGCTCGCGTCTTGACGATACCCCGATGAACGGTGTGGTCCAGAAAGCCGCGGCTGCAGCCGATGCCGTTTCACGCACCTTTGTCGGCAAGACCGTGGCAGAGGTCGAGCAGGATCTCATCCTGCAAACGCTCGATCACTGCCTGGGGAACCGCACCCATGCCGCCAACATCCTTGGCATCTCCATCCGGACTCTCCGGAACAAGTTGAAAGAATATGGCGAGCAAGGTGTACCGATACCCACACCCGGCGAAGCCCGACCCCAGTTCGGTTGAATCAGAGAATCTTTCCCTATTCAGGCTTGCAGTTCAGGAACACGTGAATGAGTGACGCTAGCAGCGCCGCACCCGCAAAAGGGCTACTCGGCAATCTCGGCCTCTCCGGCATAACGCCGGGCAGCCTGATGGCCGACCTCGCCAAGCGCGGCGATCTCGCGCTCGCCTTCGGCGTCATGGCGATCATCGTCGTGCTGATCCTGCCCCTGCCCGCCTTCCTGCTCGATTTTTCGCTCGCCATCTCGATTACCTTCTCCGTGTTGGTGCTGATGACGGCGCTTTTCATTCAAAAGCCGCTCGAATTCAGTGCATTCCCGACGGTTCTCCTCATCGCGACCATGCTCCGCCTTGCACTGAACCTCGCTTCCACGCGCCTTATCCTCGGGCAGGGACACGAAGGAACGAGCAGCGCCGGCAAGGTTATCGAAGCTTTTGGCAACTTCGTGATGCAGGGCAATTTTGTCATCGGCGTCATCGTCTTCGCGATCCTTGTGATCGTGAACTTCGTCGTTATCACCAAGGGTTCGGGCCGTATCGCCGAAGTCGCCGCCCGATTCACTCTGGATGCCATGCCCGGAAAGCAGATGGCGATCGACGCGGACCTCTCCGCCGGACTGATCGACGAAAAGGAAGCGCGCGAACGCCGCACGAATCTTGAAAATGAGAGCTCCTTTTTCGGTGCAATGGACGGCGCATCGAAGTTCGTTCGCGGCGATGCCATCGCCGGCCTCCTCATTACCTTCATCAACGTGATTGGTGGCATTGTCATCGGCGTCGCGCAGAACAGCATGAGCTTTGGCGATGCTGCGCACACTTACACGTTGCTCACTGTCGGCGACGGCCTTGTGAGCCAGATTCCCGCACTCATCGTCTCAACCGCAGCAGGCCTGCTCGTCTCGAAAGCCGGTGTCGAAGGCGCCGCCGACGAAGCACTCTTCGACCAGCTCTCCGGTTATCCCCAAGCACTCGGCATGTCTTCGTTCGTTATGGGGACCATGGCGCTCTTGCCCGGTCTTCCCGCGGTTCCGTTCCTCTTGCTTTCGGCTGGGTCCGGTGGCCTCGCCTTCTATCTGACAAGGACGCGCAAGAAGCGGGACGAGGACATCGCGCTTGCCGAAGCACAGGAAGAAGAAGCCAAACCCGCTACGGAAGAACCCATCAGCACTGCGCTCAAGATGGACGAATTGCGCCTCGAAATCGGCTATGCCCTTCTGCCTCTCATCAATGGCAAGGATCACCAGAAGCTCACCGACCAGATCAAGGCGTTGCGCCGTCAGATCGCAAGCGACATGGGCTTTGTGATGCCTTCCGTTCGCATCCTGGACAATGTGCAGATCGACTCGAACAGCTATGTCATACGCGTCAAGGAAGTGGAGGCGGGACGCGGCGAGGTTTACGTCGGACAGCTGCTGGTCATGGATCCGCATGGCGGCCAGATCCAGCTCCCTGGCCTGCACACCACCGAACCCGCCTTCGGCTTGCCCGCGACCTGGATCGACGAGGGTCTGCGAGAAGAAGCGTCCTTCCGCGGCTACACGGTCGTCGATCCGCCGACGGTGCTGACAACCCACTTGACTGAAATCCTCAAGGACAATATGGCCGATCTCCTCTCCTATGCCGAGGTGCAGAAGCTGCTTGATGAACTCGGCAAGGAGTACAAGAAACTCGTCGACGATCTCGTGCCCTCACAGATCACGGTCACTGGTATCCAACGCGTACTTCAGACGCTGCTTACCGAGCGCATCTCGATCCGCGACCTCCCGACGATCATGGAAGGGATTGCTGAGGCAGTTGGTCATACACAGAGCCTGACCCTCATTACAGAACATGTGCGCGCCCGTCTCGCCCGCCAGATCTGCGCCGCTCACATGGATGGTGACAATACACTTCCGCTCATCACCCTGTCCCCTCACTGGGAGCAGGCCTTCGCGGATTCCCTCGTCGGACAGGGAGAGGAAAAGCAGCTTGCCATGCAGCCATCGACGCTGCAGGAGTTCATTTCTTCCATGCGCGACCGTTTCGAAGAGGCCGCGCGAGCAGGCGAAGTACCCGTTCTTCTCACAAGCCCGGGCGTTCGCCCTTATGTCCGTTCGATCATTGAACGCTTCCGGCCACAGACATTCGTGATGTCACAAAACGAAATCCATCCGCGCATTCGCCTGCGCACGGTCGGAAGTGTCTGAGTTCGATTCCGAGATAATGGAATCCGTTGCCGCCGTGTACACTGCATTAACCACGGCATGCGGCGTTTCCCGCCCGTTTCGCCGGGGTCCTCCAGGAGGTGCGTCCCTCCGATGATGGTTTTGCAACGCAGACGGATTTTTTGCCGCGCAAACAACTAGACCTTGTCTCATTTTGAGATAGGCTCTCCCGATTGACTTGCGGAAGGAACCTGCGTCGTGGCGGGGCCGTTCGTTGTGCCGGGAGAGGGGTTCTCCCGTCCGTAAGATTGAGGGGGACAAGATGGAATTCGCGGATTATCTGAATGAAGCGCTCGGTTGGGCGCGTATGGGCTTCGACACGGTCAACTCGATACAAGGGCTGGTGATTGCACTTATCGCCGCCATCCTGATGGGGCGCTACAACCGTATCTTCGTATATTCACTCGGCGCAACGCTCGTCCACGAGCTCGTCAACATCGGCCGGAACTTTTACGCCGGTGCCGCCAACCCATTGCCCGACTATCTCGATCTTGATGTGCTGAAGCTCATCGCCATCCGCTTCATCGGATATTTGATTGCGATCAGCCTCATTTATCTCATTCGGCGGCTTTTCTTCCGCGGCTAGTCCCGGAAATTTTCGTATTGAAGGGGCTGCTCGATCTTCAGCCCTTTAACGAACTGGATCGCGGCCTGGAGATCGTCTCGCTTCTTGCCTGACACGCGCAGTTCCTCGCCCTGTATGGCGACCTGCACCTTCAGGCCAGATCCCTTTATATCCTTGACGATGCGCTTGGCGAGATCCTTGTCGATCCCTTCACGGATCAGAACCTTCTGCCTCACACTCTGCCCCGCGGCCTTTTCCGGCTCCTTGTAGTCGAGAACGCCGGATTCGATATTGCGGCGCGAGAGGTGTCCTTGCAACAGTTCGTGCATCTGCTTCAGTTTGAGGTCGTCGTCAGCCTTGATCGTCAGTTCCTGCTCTTTGCGCTCGATGGAGCAGTGCGATCCTTTGAAATCGTAGCGCTGACTGATTTCGCGCTCCACGTTCCGAAGCGCGTTGTCGATCTCTGAAAAATCCGTCTTGGAAACGATGTCGAAGGAAGGCATGGGCATTGACCGAAACTTGTTGTGTTCGCAGCCATACTAGCGCGGCCTGAGGCGGCGCGAAAACCCGTTTCGAGAAAACTCACTGACGACGGTGGATCGTAAGCGCGATTTCATCCAGTTCAGCCTGCTCGACACGCATCGCTTCCTTGCGGACTTTGCGTTTGCGACTGCCTTCGAGAAGTTCGTATTTCTTGAGCTCACGAAACGCGCCCGCAAGCTCTTCTTTTGCCTCTTCCAGCTGACGTTCGATTCCGGCAATCGATTCGAGGATATTTTCACGGCGGCGGATAACAGACTTCGCGAACATCGGATAGGCGAAATGCGCAACGTCGGAAATACCGGCCTTGCGCTGTTCTACCTCAACCTGCGCTTCAAGATCGCGCTCACGTTGGTGAAACTCAGACAGCATGATCTCAAGCTCGGCAACCTTCCGGCGCTTTTCATCCACCTGGAATTTGTGGAGACGGATCAGGGATTCGCGGTTCCGCATTACTCAGTCCCCCCGGATATTGGCGAACCGTCGCCAAGTATGTTCGCGAGCGCGGCATATCCCTCATCAAGCGTACATGATTCATTTTTGCGCTGCGCCAGGAAGGCATCAAGCGCGGGCTGATAGTGTATGGCTTCGTCGACCTGAGGGTCGGAACCTGGACGATAGGCCCCCAGCCGGATCAACTCTTCCATGTCGTCATAGGTCGCCATCAGTGTCCGGGCGCGGCGTATGAGGTCATTTTCTTCCTGCGTATTGCAATCGGGCATGGTGCGGGAAATGGACTTCAAAACATTGACTGCGGGATAACGCCCGCGTTCGGCAATCGAACGTTCCATGACGATGTGCCCATCCAGAATCGACCGCACAGCATCGGCCACGGGTTCATTGTGATCATCACCATCGACGAGAACGGTAAAAAGCCCTGTTATGCTGCTGCTCCCCGTCCCCGGTCCTGCACGTTCGAGCAGTTTAGGCAGCTCAGCGAAAACAGTCGGGGTGTAGCCCTTGCTCGTCGGCGGCTCGCCAGTCGAAAGGCCGATCTCGCGTTGCGCGATCGCAAACCGCGTTACGCTATCCATCATGCAGAGCACATTCTTGTCGAGATCGCGGAAATATTCGGCAAGGCTCATGGTGAGGTAAGCGGCCTGGCGGCGCATCAGCGCCGGCTCGTCCGAGGTCGCAACCACGACCACCGAGCGCGCAAGACCTTCCGGTCCGAGGTCGTCCTCAATGAATTCCTGCACCTCGCGCCCGCGTTCGCCGATCAACCCGATCACGGAGATATCGCAGGCGGTATTCCGCGCGAGCATGGAAAGCAGAACCGACTTGCCGACGCCAGAGCCCGCGAAAATACCCATACGCTGGCCGCGGCAGCAGGTGGTGAATGTATTGAGAGCACGAACGCCAAGGTCAACCTTGCCCCTTACGCGCTGCCGCGTATGAGCCGCAGGCGGCATGTTTCGCAGGGGATAAGGTGTCGCCCCCTGCGCGATGGGCCCTTTACCATCGACAGGTACGCCCATGGCATTCACCACGCGGCCAAGCCATGCGTTGGAGGGATAGACATGGGGCTCTTCGGAAGACAAAACCGCCTTGCAGCCCACACCAATGCCCGAAAGAGCTCCGAACGGAAGGCAGAGCGCCCGATTGTCACGAAAGCCAACAACCTCGCAGGTCACTTCTTCTCCAGCGCGATTGGAAACGGCAAGTCTGCTCCCAACGCCCATGGCGTGAAGCGGCCCTGCGACCTCAACCATCAGCCCTTGAATGCTGACCACGCG
Organism: Parvibaculum sp.; assembly: GCA_002694985.1. Classification (GTDB taxonomy): domain Bacteria; phylum Pseudomonadota; class Alphaproteobacteria; order Parvibaculales; family Parvibaculaceae; genus Parvibaculum. The sequence continues at coordinate 467,206 of NZNS01000006.1, forward strand.
CCCGTAATGCTTAACTTCGGCGAGCGCGCCTATTTCCGCCAACAATGCCTGCACTGACCCCGGGCCTCTCCTCGGCTATGAGGAACCGCATTCCTCTCTTTCAGATGAGATGCAGTTTGACGCGAAGACTTTAAGACGGCGTAAACCCTGAAATGAGGGAATACCCGCCAATCCGGATCAAGGTGGAACGGATAAATCGGGAGAATTAACCAGCCCCCGCGCTGTCTCATGAAAGGAAAAGTGAATCAGCTCAGGGACTTAGAGAACGACCTGTAAATTTTTCTGAATTTTTTTCATTCCGATTAACCTTTGTTAACCAAATCGCCTTAAAGTCCGAACCATGGATTAACCAAACCATCGGCGATCAATACTGAAGATCGCCGAGAGGGGGACCAATGAGAGTTCTGCTCATCGAAGACGACAGCGCGACCGCGCAGAGCATCGAACTGATGCTCAAGTCGGATGGTTTCAATGTGTACACCACCGACCTCGGTGAAGAAGGGGTCGATCTCGGCAAGCTTTATGATTACGACATCATTCTGCTCGACCTGAACCTGCCGGACATGAGCGGTTACGACGTTCTGAAGCAGCTTCGCGTGGGCAAGATCACCACCCCCATCCTCATTCTCTCCGGCCTGGCCGGCATCGAGAACAAGGTTCGCGGGCTGGGTTTCGGTGCCGACGATTATATGACGAAGCCATTCCACAAGGACGAGCTCGTCGCCCGCATCCACGCGGTTGTCCGCCGTTCGAAAGGCCACTCCCAATCGGTCATCAACACGGGCAAGCTCACCGTCAATCTCGACACCAAGACAGTCGAGGTGGAAGGCAACCGTGTGCATCTGACGGGCAAGGAATACCAGATGCTGGAGCTCCTCTCGCTCCGCAAGGGTACGACGCTCACCAAGGAGATGTTTCTGAATCATCTCTATGGCGGCATGGACGAGCCCGAACTCAAGATCATCGACGTCTTCATTTGCAAGCTGCGCAAGAAGCTCGCGGCATCGACAGGCGGCGACCACTATATCGAAACGGTCTGGGGCCGAGGTTATGTCCTGCGCGACCCGTCTGAAGGCAGCATGCCTGCAAAGGCTTCCGCCTGACCGTCCTGACGGAAACGAAATGCAAAAGGGCACCCCGGCGGGTGCCCTTTTTCATTCGCTGCACGGACAATATTCCCGGCGTCAGACGTCTGCCCCGCCATCGGCAAAAAGCGCCTCGATTACGAAATTCTCGCCTTCCATGCGCGCGTCGATAGAAAGGCCAAGAGAGCGCGCGACAAGACCCGTAAAATAAGGCTGCGCGGCGCGGGCATCGAGAAACCTGTCGGGATCGCGCCCCGCGAGGAATTTTGCCGCCTCCTCCGGCACGCGAGCGGCCTGTCCTGTCGAACGAACCCGAAGCGTCGGTTTCGCCATATCGCCATCCACCGTCACGACGACATCCCCGCCCCGCGGAATAGCGGCCACGCCGATCAGGATCATGTTGAGAAGAAGCTTTACATAATCTTTGCCGATATTGGCGGCGGGCGCTTCCCATGAAAGCGTCGCCCGTTCCCCCATCATCAACCCTTCAGCGACGGATTTCGCATCCTGGAGGTCAAGTTCCGCTCCCGCCGACCCCGCAGCACCGAAACAGAGACGAGCGAACTGAAGCTTCGCGGAAGCCTGTGCGGCGCTCTTGGTGATGAGCTCCATTGCATGAGCCTTCATCTCCGGATCTTCTTCATCCGCGAGCACCTCAAGCCCGTTCGTGATCGCACCCACGGGACTGATCACGTCGTGGCAAACGCGGCTGCACATCAAAGCAGCGAGCTCCAAAGCGGAGACGTCGGTGGTTTCCGTCATATCGATTTGCCCCAGAACCCCTAAAAGCCTAGAAAGCCTGATACCATCGTGCCGCCGTCAACGCCAGCCCTGGCGGCCCTAAACGCCATTTCCGGGGCGCGTTCCAGCGCCATCTGCCCGGCCAGACCACCCAGGGGACGAGATTTGACGAGCCTGATTTCCGACCGAGCTACCCTCACCGAAGAGTTGCGGAAAATCGCTATCCGTGCGGGCGCAGCCATCATGGATCATTATCACTCGGAATTCGAGGTGATCCATAAGGAAGACAAGAGTCCGGTCACAGCTGCCGACAAGGACGCTGAAGCACTTATTCTCGACAGCCTGCGGAAATTCGTTCCGGATATTCCGGTGGTCTCCGAAGAAGCAGCCGCCGACGGCCATATTCCCGAAATCGGCCACAGCTTCTTCCTTGTCGATCCGCTCGACGGCACCAAGGAGTTTGTCAACAAGAACGGAGAGTTCACGGTCAATATTGCACTTATTGAAGACCGTGTGCCTGTGGCTGGTGTCGTTTATGCACCCGCCAAGGACAGGATGTTCTTCGGCTACGGTCCAGGGAAAGCGTTTGAGCAAACCGTGACACCAAACCCGGATGGCGCGGAAGGAGCGAACCAGCCAACGCCTATTGCCGCGCGCAATCCGAGCGAAGACGGCCTTGTTGTCATCGCCAGCCGCACCCACCGCGACACGAAGACCGATGAATATCTGAATCTCTACAAGGTGAAGGAATTTCTTGCCGCCGGATCGTCGTTGAAGTTCTGCCTGATCGCGGCGGGCGAAGCCGATCTCTATCCCCGCCACGGCCGTACCATGGAGTGGGACACAGCCGCAGGACACGCGGTCCTGCTCTCGGCAGGCGGCAGCGTCACCCAGCTCGACGGCACACCCCTTCTCTATGGAAAAACCGAGCGCGGCCTCGACAATCCCTTTTTCGTGGCACGCGGCGCCCTCGCCTGACGTAAAGCACCAGGAAAACAGAATCTCCCGGGCCCCGGACCGGATTTCCATCCGGTCCGGGCCTGGTGCTGTCGAGGCCGTCGGAAAAGGCAAGCTGGCCGGCGCAAGCCGCGAATGGCCCCCCGACCGTCGAGGGCTCGCGCCGGCCCCGCCATGCGATACGCGCTACTGGCGGAAGTGCTTACACAGACAAAATTGCAAGCACCATGCCGCCACCCCGCGCCATGTTCAGGCGCGATTGCGCTTCATTTGGGGATTTGTTCTGCCTCAAATCGCGAGGGCAATGCCGAGCGTGCCAAAACAGGACGAGTTCAGGGCTTTTTTATCCACTGACCGGGGCTTTTCTCGACATACTGCCCAGAAGGCGTCTTCGAGATGAGCTTCTCCGCGGCGAGCTTTTCCACGGCATTCAGCGTCGCGCCCGCCGTCTTGTTGGCAATCGCCTGATAGGAGGCCCGGCGGCGCAGATTGATATCATCCACCATCTTCTTGAGAGCGGGGCTTGGCGTCGTCGTAACCAGGCCGACATAACCGTTGAGCTTTTCGCCAACCAGCCCCTGAGCCTTGGCCGAATCGAGGTCGGCCGCGAAGCTTGCCCCCGCGAAGACCAGAGAGAACAGCAGCGCGAAAAGCGGCAGGGCGGATTTCATGATTGGGCGCATATCTCGTGTCTTCCTCAGAACAGATCCGGGTTTTCGGCAAGCAGATCATCGAGATCGCGGTCGACCTTAACGCGGACTTCCTGCTCGATCTTGACGTTGAGATTGATCTCGATGGGTTTGTCCGGCGCTTCGACCTTTACGGTTGGATTACACGCAGCAAGCAGGAGCGCGCCTCCAACCATGCCCAGAGGCGCATATCGGGAGAAAGTGAAGTGCATTCGGTGCATCAGGTGCTGCAAGCTCACGGTTCCGTCTTGTTGGCGGGCGGCTGAAGCGCCCCTTTTGATTGCTCTTTGATGAGTTCGAGCGGCCGGAAACCAACGGTACCATGCCGCAGCAGGTCTGCAAGCGATCCCTCCAATGTCACATTGAGGGCGAAGGGATAACCGTCATAGAGATCGGGATTGGCGCCCTTGAGGGAAAGCCGAAGCGCGAGGTTGCCATTCGCATTGCCGGAAAGGCCGCCCGCAAGTTCAGTATAGTGGAAATTCTGCAGAGCATCGGTGAGAAGCTTCGTCTGCTCCGTTGCGGCAGCATCCGCCGCCTCGCCGCGATAAACGATGATGCCCTGGTCTTCGGCCGCGATATTCCCGTCCATCAGGATCGGATCCCCATCCTTCATCGCGACCGGCACCTGCCCGTTGATGTGCCCGGTTACCTGGAGGCCCGGCACATCTGCAAGGGCAACCAGCACCGCAAGGTCGACATCCTTCACTGTCAAAAGAAACTCGGCATTGTCGGCATTGACCGCCGTGCTCGACGATACGAGCGTCAGCTTGCCATCCGCGAAAGGCCAGCTTGCATCGACGATACGCAGCCCTGTCCGGTCCAGTTCGAAGGCCACCGTCCCATCCCGCAGAGGAATCCCCGCCTCCAGCGTCGCGACTTTCAATGTCTGCACGCCTTTTGTTTGCGGCGGCAAGAGACTTGAGAGCGTAACCGTGCCGTTCACGTCTTCAACCGTGGCAGCCGAAGCAACAAAACCGACCTTGTCGAACTTCGCTTCGGCAGAACTCGAGAAGCTCCCGTCCTTCATGTCGGCACGCGCGCTATAGGCAAGATTGCCGCTCATGCGCGCGACCTTTCCCTTGAGGTAAGGCAACAATGTCTGCAACTCGAGTTTGCCCGGCGTGAAGGTGAGACTGCCATTGGCGCGCGCTTGTCCCCGCCCTGCCCCGATATCGTAACTTGCAGTGATATTGGCAAGCCGTGCACCGAAAACCGACGGCAGGGCGCTGCGCAGAACAAGATCGGCGGAGAGAGAACCCTGAGTGTAATCGACAGGCCCATCGACCAGAACAGGCGCAAAACGCAACGGCTCTGAGGTATCGCGCAACTGCAAGCTGCGAAGCGATACACGCAAAGGTTTCAGTACATTGCCCTCAAGCCCGCCCGCCGCATCGACCTTGCCGCTAAAGGAAAAAGAACCGGCTGCCGTCTGGCTCAGACTGAAATCGTCGAGATCCGCTTCCGCCGTGAGAGAAATGTTCTGCTCCTGCATTTCCGCGACCATCCGGTAGGCAACACCGCCACCAAGGTCGAGATAAAGAGAACTGAGCGCAGGCGCGAGCGACGCGAGCGTGAGTCCATTGCGCGCAAAGGAAAGCGCTCCTTCCGCCACGGCCCTGCCGCTGCGCATCTCGCCGTCATAACTGCCCTCCGCTTCGAAGAGCGGAACAGGCTCTGCCTGCCCGGCCGCGCTCGCCACAGAGGCCGTAAAACCGAGCTTGCGGCCATCAACACGCAGCAGACCATTTGCAAGGAGCGGCGCAAAGCGGGGTTCAGCCGCGGCATCGGCGATGTCCAGCGCACCCGACGAAACGACAATCGCTTCACCTTCGGGCGCAACGGATGCAGGCCCTGAAAAAGCAAAAACGCCATAGGGCGTCGTTGCCAGTATCTCGGCATCGTCCACGACAACGGACGGCAGATTGAGCTTGCTGCCCCCCTCGCCTTGAAGCAGAGGGTCGAGCGCGCCGAGCGAAAGCCCGTCCTTGGTAAAAAGAATGCGAAGCCTGGCTTCGTCGACGTTCACGGAACGGACTTTGCCTGACAGGAGTTCGCCGAGTGAGTAATTCACGGTGACGCCTGCCGCCGTGGCATCTGGGGCCGCAGAATCACCAATCGAGATATCGGACAGAGAAATACTCCGGAGACCAATGAATCCGACATTGAAGGAAACAGGCGTAATGCCGCGATCGGCAAGGGCCTGCCCGATAACCCTCTCGGCAAGCGCCACCCGCTGCGCCCAGAGCCAGCCGAGCCCCAAAGCCAACGCAAGAAAAAGGACTGCCGCCACAAGAGCAAGGCGCACCTTCCACGACTTCAACATCCGGCCTCGCTCAATATTCCGGCCCTCTGGGCAAGCGGTTTACGGTCACCGTTTCGCCATGCTGCGTGGACAATATCCCCGGGCCCTCGAATCCGATGATTCTTCGATAGAGTTTGCATCAATTGGCGGCGATTCGATGGCGATAGACATGACACGAAAGAGGAACGGCAGATGATCGACACAGCCAACCCGGCGCAGCGGCAGCATGGACCCCACCAAAAGCCACGAAATGGCCTTTTCGCACTCGTCTTTTCGGCGGGCCTTCTCGCGGGCGCTGTTGCTCTTTTCCTGATGCCGGCGGCCGCCTTCGCACAAACGCAGGACCAGTCTTCCGACACCTACAAGGAAGACGAGATCGTCAAGGAAGCAGGCGACTTTTTCGGCGCGGTTTCCAAAGGGCTGGCCGACGCGGTCCATGATGTGTTCGAGAATTATGGCGAGCCCAATGCCTATATCAAGGGCGAGGAAGCGAGCGGCGCTTTCGTAATTGGCCTGCGCTATGGCCAAGGCGACCTTGTGATGAAGAGCGGCACACGCCGCAAGGTTTTCTGGCAGGGCCCGAGTGCCGGGTGGGATTTCGGCGGTAACGCCGTGAAGGTCTTCACGCTGGTCTACAACCTGCCGGACGGGGACACGATTTATCAGCGCTTTCCCGGCGTCGAGGGCAGCGCCTATCTCGTGGGCGGCATCGGTCTCAACTACCAGCAACGCGACGATATCGTGCTCGCCCCGATGCGCTCCGGCGTAGGGCTGCGGCTCGGCGCTTCCGTGGGCTATCTGAAATATACGAAATCGCGCGAATGGCTGCCCTTCTGACTGCCTGAACGGGCTCTCTCCCGCTGCCTCACACAAGGTGGAAGGGAGAGAGCTTTTCTGGCAGTCTGTGGCCGTTTCGGGGATGAGCCCCGGAGACAAGCAATGCGAGGAAACCCATGAATGAGAGCCTGATGCTGATTGCGCTTGGCTTCCTGCTCGCAACGCTTTTCGGGCTCATCAGCGCGCAGTTCATCTGGCGCCGGGCGGTCACAGTCACGCTTCGGAAAATGAACAGCGGAGAAACCGGGGCGGCAGAGGTACCGCAAGAACAGGCACATGACTGGCAGGCGGAACTCGACGCACTCGCAGCGCGCCACCAGGACGAAATGGCACCGCTCAAGGCGGAGATCGGCAATCTGAAAGCAGAAAGCGCGAGGCTCGCCGCTGCGAATGAAACGCTGACCCGTGAAAAAGCGCAGATATCCGCCGAATCCGAAAGGCTGAAAAGCGAAGTGGAACGCCTGAAGACAGGCGTCGCGACGCTGCGCGAAGAGATCGAAAACGCTGCTGCCGAAACCGAAAAACATGCGGCGAGCATCGCCACCGCGCAACGCGAGTTGAGCGGGCTGGAACAGGCGCTGAGCAAAGAGGCAAAACATTACGAGACGGCGCGCGAGAAGCTCGCGGCACTCGACGCGCCTCCGCTCCCACCCATGCCTGCGCCTGCTGAAGCGGGCCTCGCCCCTGCTCCCGAAAGCGAACAGAAAGATGAGCCACAACAAGCACTTGAGCCCTACACCGCCGCCGAACAGGATGCCGATGCGCGCACCCTGGCCGAGGTGAAGGCCTCACTTCTCGCCGAACTCGACATCCCTCGCGACACCGCCACGGCGGCGTCCGAAGACGAAGACGAAGACGCTCCGCCGCTGGAAGACCCGCGCAACGCAGGCCCGAGCCTTGCCGAACGCATCCGGGCGCTGGAAGCGGGCGTTGCCCACTGAGGGAGGCCAACCAACCTCTTCTTTTATTTGCCGGAATCACTCCGAACTGCTTTCCTTGACGCGACCAACGCATGAGGGAGATTCGTCATGACGCCTTTCGCCTATCCGCTGACCGGACTGGTCACGCTGATCGCGCTTGCGGTCTATTTCTGGATGGCCTTCAAGGTCGGTAAGGCACGGGGATCATTCGGGATTCCAGCGCCACGCATGGACGGGCCGGACGACTTCCTTCGTGTCCTGCGCGTTCAGGGGAACACGACCGAGGCGCTGATCCTCTTCCTCCCCGCGCTCTGGCTCTTCGCACTGACCATCGGCGACATCTGGGCGGCGGCCGTGGGCCTGATTTTCCCAATAGGCAGAGTGGTTTACGCGCGCGGCTACTATGCGGAGGCGCTGAAGCGCTCAACCGGCTTCACGATCGGACTGCTGTCCATCGTGGTGCTCTGGCTGGGCGCGGCAATCGCCCTCGCGATGCAGGCCATTACCGCCTACATCTGACGCCAAGTATCTGGTTTTATTGGAGGAATTGGTATCCCCTAGGGGAATCGAACCCCTGTTTTCGCCGTGAGAGGGCGATGTCCTGACCGCTAGACGAAGGGGACAAACCAGTTCGGCCGTCTTTTAGGACGGCTTGGAAAGCGGCGCAAGTGCAATCCTTTGCGTGACCTCAAAACACCCTCAAAACCTAGGGGATGCCCCCTAAAAAATCAAAACCGCACTGCGGCATTCGACCGCACCAGGGGGTGTTTTGCGTCCTCAAGCTCCACACACACTCATTTTACCCTTTATAAATCAAGTACTTACACCGCAATCCATTTTCATCCCAATCCAGACCATATTTTTGCAACGCAACAAAAACTCAATTGACAACTTGTCATTCACAGGCGATATTCATCTCACGAAACGTCGATCGACCTCCTCCCCGATCGATAGCTTTCAGATTGCCGCCGGTGCCATCCTCCCTCCTCCCCCGGCACCGGCGGCACCCTCCCTCCCCCACAAGCTATTGAAATCACTGGTAAATTCGCCGGGCGATGATGCGCGTTCAACGTGCCTCCCGCATACAGGAGCGGGACGCAGCGTGACGCTCCCCGCGCCGCCGCGCCGGAATCCATCAAACCATTGATTTTGCTGAAGAATTACACTGCCTCGGGGACAAACCGCCCCCGACTGTCATTGTAATGTCACGAGACCGTCACATTGGGAGAGGTTGTCCCCGCCGGTGAGGATAAGGGGGAGCAAAAAAGAAAACCTCCACCCCCTGGCTCACACCCGCGTCAGCGCGCCGCGAAACCCGACATGGGCGTGAGCAGAATGCGGCCAAGCTCCTCGCCGGTCTTCGCATCCACAATGATGACGGCCTCCGCATTGTCGCTGCCGACGGCAATGGCGATGCGCCCGCCTTCCATGGTGACGGAGCGAAGCTTCTCACCCGGCGCGACGGCCACGCGCGAGGCGCCGAACCAGCCAGCCGGATGCGCGGCCTGCGCAGCACCCTCCCCGCCCGCACCGGCCCCGCCAGCACCCGAAATGCGCCAGACAAAGGCCGCGACCACCAGCATGAAGGTGAGGACGAGAAAGCCCGACATGATGGCCATGAGGAATTTCAGCCGCCGAAGCCTCTCCTCCGAAAGCGGCTCGCCTTTCGTCACTGGTCCCTCATGCGCATCGTCTTCCGGTGATATAGTCCCGCTCATGATGCCCGCCGCTCCCCAGGATGAAGAAGAAAAGAGATATGCGCTCACCGTCGCCGAGACGGAAGGCGGCGCAAGGCTCGACAAGTATCTCACGGAGGCACTTGCCCGCAAGTTCGATGAAGACGAGGCGGCAAGCGCCGGCGGCGCGCCATCGCGCGCGCGCGTGAAGCAGCTGATCGAGGAAGGCCGCGTGCTGATCGAGGGGACGCGGCCGCGCCCGCTCACCGAGCCGTCTTACAGGGTGAAGCGCGGCGAGAAATTCGAGGTGGCGCTGCCGCCGCCCGCTCCCGCGCGGCCCGAGGGACAGGCGATCCCGCTTGATGTGGTTTACGAGGATGCGGAGCTGATCGTGGTGATGAAACCCGCCGGGCTCGTCGTCCACCCCGCGCCCGGCAACCCCGACATGACGCTGGTGAATGCGCTTGTCGCCCATTGTGGAGACACGCTGTCCGGCATTGGCGGCGAGAGGCGGCCGGGCATCGTCCACCGGCTCGACAAGGAGACGAGCGGGCTGATGGTGGTGGCGAAGACGGACCGCGCGCATAGGGGCCTCGCCGAGCAATTCGCCGCGCATGGGAGAGACGGCAAGCTGACCCGCGCCTACAAGGCGCTGCTCTGGGGCGTGCCCTCGCCGAAGAAGGGAACGGTGAACGCGAATATCGCACGCTCCACCCATAACCGCTCCAAGATGGCGACGCTGAAGACAAGGCTGGATGAGGAAGGCGATAACGTGACGGCGGGGCGCATCGCGATCACTCATTACAAGGTGGAGCGGGAATTCGCGGAGGGGCTCGTCTCTCTGGTCGAATGCCGGCTGGAAACGGGCCGTACACACCAGATCCGTGTGCACATGACCTATATCGGCCATCCGCTGCTCGGCGATCCGACCTATGGCACGGGCATGAAAAGCCGCGCGGCGAAACTATCGGATGAATCCCGCGCCGCGCTGACGCGGCTCGGAAGACAAGCGCTTCATGCCTGGCACTTAGGGTTTGAACACCCGGTGACCGGCGAGCGGCTGGACTTCAATGCTCCGTTGCCGGAGGATATGGAAGAGTTGGTGCGGGAGTTGGAGGGGTGAGGGAGATGGCGCGTATTGCGACTGTCGTGCTGACCTCCCTGATTCTGCATGGATGCATTTTTCCTTTGGGCGATGCAGCCACACGAATTGAGGGCCGGATTACGGACATGAAGGGCGCGGCTTACGACCGGTGCACAATAGAAATCTTTTCATCTGACAGTGATGAGGCGTTCAACTACCGCCAGATATCCGGCGAGTTCAACGAAGCATTTGTCATCTATCCAGATCAGGCCGAATACAAGCTGCGTTTCTCCTGCGACGATGCGGAAGATGCCCACGTCATTGAAAAAATCGCCCTCGGCCCACGGCAGGGTCCGGACAGCGCAGTCGATGTTGGAAAAATTCGGCTCGAACGAAAAGGAAGCTGACCTCCGCCAAGCCCCCTGACTGCGAGCATCCGGTGACGGGAGAGAAAATGAGCTTCGATGCTCCGTTGCCGGAGGATATGGAAGAGTTGGTGCGGGAGTTGGAGGGGTGAGCTAGGCCCCTCACCCTTCCCAGCGATACGCGCTGATCAGGTGAAGGGATCGGTTGATTTTGTTCCCGCAGTGTCACCAGGAGTGTCACCAGGAGCGTCACCAGAAGTGCCGCGCCAGCTTCATTCAATGGCAATCGGCGGAAGGTTTTCGATCTCGGGCGAATATTCAACCGGCCCGAATTGCGGATCGAAGACAAAGCTCATCGCAATGGAGTTCTTCGCGAACTCGAACGCAACATTGAACTTGTTGAAGGAATAGATCCTCGACAAACCGTCTTCGGATTGAGCGACGTGATCGGGTTCACCAAGCTTCTCGAGAACCGATGGCAGCTTCTCGAATGAATAGACCGAGGCCAGCACAGGAGCGGTGCCCGTTCGCGCGACATAGCCGATATAGCGAACGCGGTCGTTTTCGTAGCTCACCACATGCGAAATTTTTCCCTGCGAATATTCCCCCGGATAGAACCAGATGTCGTCCGTGCTCCCGCTCAGCGGCGGCCCTTTGAGAAACTTCACGTCCTCCTTGGGAGCGCCAAGTTCGATCCCCCAAAGCGCCGTCTCCCGCGACGGCCATGAGCCGATCCAGACAACACCCCCGACCAGCGCGGCCACTGTCGCAAAGCCGAGCACTGAAGCAACAATGGTGCGGCTTCCGCGCCAGTTGCCCGCCGCACTCATATAAAGAACAACCACGCCGAGAAGTATAAGCGCCGGTACGATCAGCCAGTTCATGGACCCCTCTCCCATTCTTCCCCAAACGATAAAATATTCTATACTGACGCCATCATCTCTAAGGGGAGATTCCGTTCTCGTTCAAGAACGAAGACTGGGGGGAAACCATGAAGTTCAGCACAATGGCGGAAGCACTCGTCCCTTTAAGAGCGAAACTACCGCAGTCAGTACGTGAACAAGAAATACTTCGTATAGCAGCGACGATAGCTGGCGACGAACCTGCTCAGACCATGGCAGCAGCCCGACGTGAGGTGCTTACTTGGGCAGAACGACGATGTGGAGGACGGCTTCCAGTTGAGGCTTGGAATGAACAGAGCTTCGAATATTTCGCTGGCGGACGAACCAGCTTGGGAGTGCGTATAGAGGCAACCGATATAGACCTCTGGGCAATACGAGGAGACGATCCGGACAAAAATGTACCGGGGCGAGTTTGGACCACTGAAGTAACGATTGGCCACACTGCAAAAAATGACGCCCCCCGATTAAGCGTTCGGCTTCTTGTTAGTACTGCGGAAGACATCGTTCAGATCGAGCCACATACGCCAGGTTTCGTTCAGCAGATCGTAGATACCAGCGGACTTTATGCTGGCAAACACACTGTCAAGTTGTCTCCTCGCCAAATCTCTTCACGAGAAGACGCAGAAGACTTAATCGACCTGCTTGAAGATCCCGCACGAAGGTTACCGGTTTTTGTCGCATCTGGGGATGAGCGAACAGAGCATCCCGGCGATCCTTCGATTGACACGGGCCTCTTGGCCAGAGCGACCATGGGACTCGCGCATGTTGTCGTTCTGCCCGCCGCCTATACTTACGCATTGTCAGATTATTTCGGAAAGTCGAGGTCGGTATTTTTTGGTGCTGTCAGGGCGTTTATGCCCGGATTCGACCAAGATTCCGTTCCATATGACCACAGACTAATTCTCGGAGAAACGCTTCAGACTGCGGACGCAAAGGCTCGCTGCGTCAGGTCTCTGCGCGTCCTAGCAGCCTCCGAGAGCTTGAAGCGCACTCGACTTGGACACGACGTGTTACCCTTCGCATCAGTTCGAAGTGCCTCGATTAAATTGCGGCAGGAACGTCAGGCTACGGAAGGAGCAAGCGAGACCGAACAGCTAGAATCAGCACTTGAGCGCACACGGGCACTTGAGGAAGAACTAACCCAGTCAAAAGAGTGGGAAAGTCAGATAATCCAGTTTCATCAAGAGGCGGAAGAGCGCGCCGCAGCTGCTGAAGCTCAAGCATCTGCCTCAAGTCGACGTATTCAACAATTGTTGAGTCAGCTTTCCCAACGCGACGTAGGGACGGACACACAGATAGAACTCCCCGAATCATGGTCGGATTTTGCGGATTGGTGCGATACCGAGCTGGCTGGCAGACTCGTATTAACGCCCGCCGCCAGGAGAAGCGTCCGAAAACCTAACTTCGAAAACGTTCGGCAAGCAGCCCGCTGTCTAGTTTGGCTAGCTTCAGAATGCAGAGAACGAAGATTAGCGGGCGGAGGAAGTATCGCGGAGGAGCCTGTGGAAGATGGCGTAAGAAACGCTGCATGCGGAGGCGATGCATATGATTTCGATTGGAGAGGGGAGCGGCTTACCGCAGACTGGCACATAAAAAGCGGTGGCAACACTCGAGACCCGAAACGGTGTCTTCGGGTTTACTACACTTGGGACGCCACATCTCAACAGATCATCGTCGCCGACATGCCAGCCCATCGACGAACAGACGCGTCATAGAGGTCCGCGCCGTCCCATTATCAGACCTAATTCTAATGGCCTCACCTCACCGATGGACAGCTAACATATTTCTTTAGCGATCACTCTTTAACTCCCGTCTTACCGCACCTATATGACGGGTCCAGCCGGGGGGGTGCTGCTTTCCGCGACATTTTGCGCTGCGTTGCACCCCGATTTTGGCTGCAATGGACAAGATTTCGCCTGCGTTTGGGTGTTGGATAGACCGAGTGAGTTTATCGGGCAATTCCGGGGAACCGTTTCCCGGGATATGCCCACCGGCCTGGCAGGGGCCGTATATTGGAATTGGTGGCGCGCCTCCCTCCCCTCCCGGTGGTTTGGGGCAGGCGAGCCGGAAGGGGGTCTGACATGGCCGGAACGAAAATAAAGCCCGTCTCGACGAAGCTGGCGCCCGCACCGAACCCGGAAGGGTCGCTGTCGCGCTACCTGCAGGAAATCCGCAAATTCCCCATGCTGGAGCCGCAGGAAGAATACATGCTGGCGAAGCGCTGGAAGGAACATGAAGACACCGAGGCCGCGCACAAGCTGGTGACGAGCCATCTGCGCCTCGTGGCGAAGATCGCCATGGGCTATCGCGGCTATGGCCTGCCCATCGGCGAGGTGATCTCCGAGGGCAATGTGGGCCTGATGCAGGCCGTGAAGCGCTTCGAGCCCGAAAAGGGCTTCCGCCTCGCGACCTATGCGATGTGGTGGATCCGCGCCTCGATCCAGGAATATATCCTGCGCTCCTGGTCGCTGGTGAAGATGGGCACGACCGCCGCCCAGAAGAAGCTCTTCTTCAACCTGCGCAAGGTGAAGGGCCAGATCCAGGCCATCGAGGAAGGCGACCTGCGCCCCGAACAGGTGACGGAGATTGCCGACCGGCTCGGCGTGACCGAGGACGAAGTGATCTCCATGAACGGGCGTATGTCCGGCCCGGACAATTCGCTGAACGCGCCGCTGCGCCAGGATTCCGAAAGCGGCGAATGGCAGGACTGGCTGGTGGACGATAGCGCCGACCAGGAAGCGACGCTGGGCGAGAGCGAGGAAATGGAGCTTCGCCGCGAAATGCTCGCCGCCGCGATGGAAAGCCTGAACGAACGCGAAATGCATATCCTGACCGAGCGCCGCCTGAAGGACGAACCAGCGACGCTGGAAGACCTCTCCCAGGAATATGGCATCAGCCGCGAGCGCGTGCGCCAGATCGAGGTGCGCGCCTTCGAGAAGCTGCAAAAGGCGATGAAAAACGCCGTGCGCGAACAGGCCGATCAACGCCGCGAGGCGCTTTTGGGCACCTGACCCCGGCGCGGATTTCGCAAAGTCTTCAAAGGAAAGGCTGCGTCTTCGGACGCGGCCTTTTCTTTTGCGCCGGGAGGAGACGCGCGAGGCGGGGCAAGCATTACGGAACCCTTGCGTGAGTTGTCCGTTTGAAGCCTTGCAGGTGGTTCGGCCGCCACCACTCAACCGCCGCCAGAAAAGGCCGGGGAGGCATGAGCAGCGTGAACGACACCCCATCGCAAAGCGGCGCAAAGAGCAGTGTAGAAAGCGGCCCCACAGGCGGGTTTCGTGCACGCGTGATGCGGGCAGAAACATCGCTCGGTATCCTCGCCCTGCTCGCCATTCTGTATACGGCCTTTCTGGCGCAGAACCTCGTTGCGCCCGTCACGGCGGCCATTGTCGGCAGCTTCATCCTTGCGCCGCTGATGCGCGCGGTGCCTTTCCGCTTTTTTCCCGATGCGCTCTCCGCCGCGATCATGGTGCTCGCCATCCTCGGCGTGCTGGCGGGCGCGATCTACATGCTTGCCGAGCCGGCCGCGCACTGGACCGCGCGCATTCCCGAAGCGGTCGATGAGCTGGAGCGCCGCTCCAGCAAGATTTCCGAACCGGTGAAGGCAATGCGCCGCGCCAGCGAACAGATGCAGGAACTGGCAAACGTGCGCGGCGGCGAGGAACCGCAGGCCGTTGTCGTGAGGGAGACGGGGCTGATGGAACAGGTGATGGAGGTGGCGGGCCAGAAGGGCACGTCCTTCCTCATCTTCATCGTGCTGCTTTATTTCCTGCTGGCGACGGGCGAACTTCTGCGCGACCGCATCATCCGCTCCGCCCGCCGCCTGACCGACAAGGAGAAGGCGCGGCGCATTCTCCGCAGCATCGAGCGTGAAATCTCGACCTATCTCTTCTCGA
>NZNS01000007.1 GCA_002694985.1 Parvibaculum sp.
CGCAACCTTGCGGCGCGTCTCGAAGTCATACTTGTCCTGAAGCAGGCTCTGCACGGTATTGCGGAGCAGCGTCTGCTCTTCGGTGAACGAAAAATCCATTGTCGGTATTCATCCTTGTCTGGTGTTTGTCTTTGGCCTGACAGCCCCGTTCGATATGGTTGCCGGGTAACCCCGTCAGCCGCCGATCACATCCGGCGGTCTCGTCTTGCTGAGGAGGTCCTTGACGACCGGACCAAGCTCGGCCGGATCGAAACGGCGCTTCGGGGCAATGGCCGGCCCGCGGTGCCAGCGCTCAAAGACAGTCAGCCGCCCGCCCGTGGATTCAAACACCTGGCCGGTCACGTCTTTCGACTCACTGCTTCCGAGCCAGACGACGATAGGCGCAATGTTGGCCGGATCGCGAGGGTTCCACTCACCCTCGGGCACCGCCACCGCATAGCCGAGGTCTTCCGTCATCCGTGTCAACGCACCCGGCGAGATCGCATTCACGGTGATGCCATAGCGCGCAAGCTCCATCGCTGACGTGATCGTGAAAGCGGCAATGCCCGCTTTGGCCGCGCCATAATTACATTGCCCCTGATTGCCCAGCAGGCCCGAAACGGACGTTGTGTTGATGATGCGGGCGTCGACCGTCTTGCCTGCCTTTACCTGCGCCCGCCAGTAGTTCGCGGCATGGTGGGCTGGGCAAAACGTGCCCCTCAGATGAACCTTGATGACCGCATCCCATTCGTCGATCGTCATGTTGGTCAGCATGCGGTCGCGCAAAATACCGGCATTGCTGACGAGCACGTCTAGGCCGCCAAAGGTCGAGATCGCCTGATCGATCATCCGTTTGGCGCCATCCCAGTCGGACACATCATCGCCATTGGCGACCGCCTCGCCCCCCATGGCCCTGATTTCCTTCGCCAGCGCCTCGGCGGGTTCACTCGAGCGGCCCTCGCCTGTCCGCTCGCTCCCGAGATCATTCACCACCACCTTGGCGCCTTGACGCGCGAATTCCAGGCAATGTTCCCGCCCGATACCCCTGGCACCGCCCGTCACAATGACGACACGGCCCTTGCACAACCCAGCCATCAGCTTTCTCCCAGTTCTGTTATATTTTCTTTTCGCCTTGCCAGTATCTGTCGCGAACCGTTCGCCGCACGATCTTGCCCGTCGTCAGCCGCGGCAGGTCATCCGCGAAATCGACGGACCGGGGGCGTTTATAGGCCGCCAGCCGCGTGGCCACGAAATCGAGTATGTCCTTGGCCAGCGCCTCGTTCGGCTCGTAACCTTCATTGAGTTGAACGACCGCCTTCACTTCTTCACCCCAGTCCTTGTTGGGCACGCCGACCGTGGCCACGTCCTTGACCGAGGGGTGCTGAAGGATCTCCTGGTCGATCTCGGCGGGATAGATGTTGACGCCACCGGAAATAATGACCTCGGCACTGCGGCCGGTCAGGAACAGGAATCCGTCCTCATCGACATAGCCCATGTCGCCCATGGTGAAGAAATCGCCTCGATAGACGCTCGCAGTTTTTTCCGGTGCCTTGAAATACTCAAACCGGCCGGTTTCCGGCGCCTTGAAGTAGACGGTGCCGATCTCGCCCCGCGGCAATTCCTGGCCGTCCTCGTTCTGAATCTGCAGAACGACACCCTCGGTCGGCCTGCCCACCGAACCTGGTTTTTCCAGCCATTCGTCCGGATGGACAAAGACGCCACCGCCTTCCGTGGCGCCATAATACTCAAAGACGACTGGACCGAGCCACTCGATCGTCTCCCGCTTCACATGCACGGGGCAGGGCGCTGCCCCGTGGAGGATCCACCTCAGCGTCGAGAGGTCGTATTTGGCCCGGACCTCCGGCGGAAGAAGGAGAATGCGGTGAAGCATGGTCGGTACTACATGCGTATGCGTGATGCGATGCCTGTCGACCAGCCGAAGCATTTCCTCCGCGTCCCACTTGTCCATCAGCATTGCGCCGACGCCGGCCGAGAGCGGAAGCAGGAGATTGAGGGACAGCGGCGCAGCGTGATAGAGCGGTCCCGTCACCATCGCCAGGTCTGTACCGTTGTTGAACCGCGCTGTCTCGACCATCTTGCTGAAAAGCGACGAGACCGCCGGTGCGCTGCCCCGGTAGACGCCCTTCGGATGACCGGTTGTGCCCGACGTATAGAGCATCTGGCTGCCGATGATGGGATCGTCGATATTTGCGCCGGACTCGCGCGCGACCAGCGTGTCGTAAGGGGCAAAACCCTCGATCGGTCCGCCCACGGCGAGTTTGATGCGCAGATCGGACGCCGCGGTAGCGGCCTGCGTCGCCGAGGATGCAAGCCGGATATCCGCGATAAAGGCCTTCGCCTCGCAATTGTCCACGATATAGGCGACTTCCGCGGGTGTGAGATGCCAGTTGACGGGGGTCATCCGGAAGCCGGCACGTTGACAGGCCATGACAGTCTCGACGAATTCGGGACGGTTGAAGCAAAGAAGGGCCACGCCGTCGCCCGGTTGGAGACCGGCGCCCCGCAACACCCTGACCAGCCGATTGGCCTGTGCATTCAACTCTGAAAAACTGCGATTGCCTTTTTCGGATGAAATCGCGAGCCGGTCCGGCGCCTGAGCTGCGTGCCACGCGACAATCATTCCCTTCGATGCGGCATTCTCGAACGATAGGCTTGACGTAGCTGTCATGGCTCCTCCCTGAAGCGCTCATTTCTGTTGCCGGCACGAGAGGCCAGCTTCGGATGGTTCAATCATCCGGTTGGCTTTCAAACTATTATAATGTTTTGCGGGATGCTGTCGATGGTCTGAAAGCAGGCGCGAAATCTCCGGCGCGGTGATGCAAAAGATCAGCTTGCCTCGACGTCAGATGATACCGTCGGCCATCAGAGCATTTCGCTGTTGCTGAGCCCCAGTACGCCGCCGTAAGTTTCGCGCTTGTGTTCAACGAGCCTCGCGTTGGGGACGCCCGTCATCTGCGACATGCCGTGATACTGCAAGGGGCTCTTCGGTACCACGATGCGTCCCGGACTGTAGTGGTCGATCCATTGCAGCATACCGCGCTCGCGCATATGGACGAACTGGACGTTTCCCCCATGAATGCGCTAAGCAATAAGAAAACATGATAAGGGAATAGGATGAGTATCAACGGAAAATCCTACATAGTCGGCATCTACGAGCATCCGTGCCGCGCGGCGCTGGACAAGACGCTGCCGCAACTTCACGCCGAGATCGCGAAAGGCGCACTGGCGGATGCGGGTCTTTCAAAAGACGATGTTGACGCATATTTCTGCGCCGGCGACGCGCCCGGGTTGGGCCCGATCAACATGATCGAATACATGGGTCTCAATAATGTGCGTCATATGGACAGCACGGAGACCGGCGGGTCTTCCTACATCGTCCATGTCAATCACGCCGCGCAGGCCATCGCCGCGGGGCATTGCAATGTAGCGCTGATCACGCTGGCAGGCCGGCCGGTTGCCGATGCGAAAGAAGGCAAGCCCACCCGTTACTACAACCAGCAAGCGCCGGACTTTCCGTTCGAAACGCCTTATGGCCCCAATGTCACAAATATGTACGCGATGTGCGCAATGCGGCATATGTACGAATACGGCACCACCAGCGAGCAGCTCGCATGGATCAAGGTCGCCGCATCCCACCACGCCCAGTACAATGAACACGCCCGGCTACGCAACGTTGTGACCGTGGAGGATGTTATCAATTCACCGATGATTGCCGACCCATTGCACAGGCTCGACTGCTGCGTCATCACCGACGGAGGCGGCGGCATTGTGATGGTAAGCCCGGAAGTGGCGAAGTCACTGAAGCGTACCCGCGTCAAGGTTCTCGGCGCCGGTGAGGCGCCCAAGCATCTCGCGGCGGGTCAGGTCGATCTGACCTATTCCGGCGCATGTTGGAGCGGTCCGAAAGCTTTCGCTGAAGCCGGTGTCACACCCGCCGATATTAAGTACGCCTCTATCTACGATTCCTTCACCATCACGGTGCTGGAAACGCTCGAAGATCTGGGGTTTTGTAAGAAAGGTGAGGGCGGAAGCTTCGTCTCGGACGGCAACCTGATTTCCGGCGTCGGCAAGCTGCCCTTCAACACGGATGGCGGGGGATTGTGTAACAATCACCCGGGCAATCGCGGCGGTATGACCAAGGTTCTTGAAGCAGTCCGCCAGGTTCGCGGTGAGGCTCATCCGAAGGTTCAGGTTCGCAATTGCGATATTGCATTGGCGCATGGGACGGGCGGCCTTCTCGGATCGCGTATGGGCAGCGCAACCGTCATTCTCGGGAGTGAAGACGCATGAGCACCGATCAGGAAAGCAAGATCAACCTTGTCGTTAATTCCGAGAGCAAGCCCTACTGGGAAGGTGCTGCCAAGGGTCAGCTCCTGATCCGCACCTGCAACACCTGCGGCAAGGTGCACCACTATCCGCGGACTATTTGCCCGCATTGTTTCTCGGATGACACGGCGTTTGTGGAGGCTTCGGGAAATGGCGTGATCTACAGCTATTCGGTCACGCGGCAAGCCAAGCCGCCTTATGTCATCGCCTATGTTACGCTCGACGAAGGAGTCACGATGCTCACGAATATCGTCGACTGCGAAATCGACAAAATTCATATCGGACAGAAAGTCAGGGTTAAATTCTCCGAGGCCGGTGACGGATACGCACTACCGGTGTTCACGTCCGCATGATGCGGAGCTTTCGTTGACCGGCATTCCGGCGGGCTCAATCCCTCGCCGGAATGTTCGGCAACGGGCTCGATCCCTCGCCGGAATGTTTGGCAACGGGCCGACCGAGACAAGGATGACGAAGAACGGGAAGAACGGAACGGCTCAAACGCAAGAAGGCCGGCCCGCGAGGAGTGGATTTTTCAGGGAGGATTATATGACGTGGAATTTCGGTGATATTCTCGACAGTATCTCGTCGGTTTTGCCGCAGGATGCGCCCGCTCTTATTCATGGCGATCGGGTGATTACATGGGGAGAAACAACTCGGAGATCCAACAATCTCGGGCGCGCTCTGATCGCGCGCGGTGCCCAGCCCGGCGACAAGGTCGCGTTCTATATGCGAAACCGGCCCGAATATATCGAGACCATGGCGGCCTGCTTCAAGAGCCGTCTTGTCCATGTCAACGTCAACTACCGCTACAATGCGGACGAAGTTTTTTACATCTTCAATGACTCCGACGCGCAAACGGTCGTGTACGGTTCCGAGTTCCGGGACATCATCGTCGAACTGAAAGACCGGCTGACGAAAGTAGCCACTTTCATCGAGGTGAACGAAGACGGATCCTCTGCCCCCTTCGCTGAAAATTACGAAAAGGTCGTCACCGACGGAGATGGCGCACCACTCGACATTGAACGTTCGCCGGACGATCTGCTGTTCATCTATACGGGCGGCACGACGGGTATGCCCAAAGGCGTGATGTGGCGTCACGATGATATGCGGGAGGCTCAGCTCACCACGCTTCGCGCATTGGGTCCGATCCCGGAGACGCTTTCCGAACTCGTCGAATTTATCAAGACTTCCGGTCCAGGCCCCAAGTTGATGCCGGCCTGCCCGCTGATGCACGGCACCGGCCTCATTACGGCTATCGGTAATATGATGAGTGGCGGCTGCATCGTCACGCTCGAGAGCCCCGCTTTTGACGCGCATGAACTCTGGTCCGCGGTTTCGCGTCATGGTGTCAATTCGCTGGCGATCGTCGGCGATGCGTTCGCCCGACCGATGCTCGTGGCCCTCGACGAGGCGCCCGGCAAATACAACTTGGCCAGCGTCGTCTCGATCGTTTCTTCCGGCGTTATGTGGAGCACGGAAGTGAAGCGTGGCCTGCTCAGACATTTACCTGATGTCATTCTGATGGATTCCTTCGGAGCCTCTGAGGGTCTGGGTTTCGGCAGTTCAATTATGACGAGTGCCGGCGAGATCAAGACCGCCAAGTTCCAGATCGGCGGCCGGTGCCGTGTGTTCGATGAAAACGATCAGCCAGTCGAACCCGGCAGCGGCAAGCCGGGCATCATCGCCATGGGGGGGCCGATTCCCGTTGGCTACTACAAGGATCCGAAAAAGACCGCCGAGACCTTCAAGACCATCGCCGGGACCCGCTATTCCATTCCCGGCGATTGGTGCGTTGTGGAAAAGGACGGCAGTCTGACATTGCTGGGACGCGGCAGCGTCTGCATTAACACGGCAGGTGAGAAGGTCTACCCGGAGGAAGTCGAGGAAGTTCTGAAGACACATCCCGCCGTTGAGGATGCGCTTGTCATCGGCGTGCCCGATCAGAAGTGGGGTCAGGCTGTCACCGGTATCGTCATCCTGGCGACCGACGCAAAGTTCGACGAAGAGGATCTGCGTAAGCACGTCCGCGCGCACCTCGCCGGCTATAAAACGCCCAAGCGCATTCTGGTGAGCGTCTCGCCTCTTCGCGCACCGAACGGCAAGGCCGACTACAAGGGTGTTACCGATTTTGCGAAACGCGAGCTTGGGATTGCCTAGACGATAATTTGAGTGTGGTGCCGTAGACGGCGTGCGGCATCCGCTATGGGAGGACTAGGTGGGACGGGTAGACGGTAAAATCGCCTTTGTGACGGGCGGCGCCAATGGCATGGGGCGTTCCCACGCCTTGCTACTTGCGCGCGAAGGCGCAACGCTGATCGTGACCGACACGGATGAGGAGGGCGGCAACGCCTTGGTCGAGGAGATCAACGATCAAGGTGGGCAGGCACGATTCTTCAGGCACGACGTGTCGAGCGTGTCGGATTGGGAGCGGATTTCACAGCAGGCGATGTCCACTTTCGGGCGCGTCGACATCCTCGTGAACAATGCAGGCATTCTTGTTTTTTCTGCTGTTCAGGACACCTCGAATGAAGACTTCGCACGCGTTCTCGACGTCAATGTGAAAAGTGTATTCTATGGCACAAAATACATATTGCCCGCGATGAAGGCGGCCGGTGGCGGCTCGATCATCAATATTTCCTCGATCTACGGACTGATCGGTGCGTCCGCCACGGCGGCGTATCAGGCATCGAAGGGCGCTGTTCGCTTGCTGACAAAATCGACGGCAGTGGACTATGCGCCTTTCAAGATTCGCGTTAATTCCGTGCACCCCGGAATCATTCGCACGAATATGACAAAGGATCTTCTTGGCGATGCGGATGTCGCCAAACAGGTCTTGAGCGCCACACTTATTGGTCGGCCTGCCGAACCCGTTGAGGTTTCCTATGCGGTCCTGTTTTTGGCATCTGACGAGTCGTCCTACATGACCGGCTCCGAGGTCGTTGTCGACGGCGGCTACACGACCGTGTGATGCATAGCGACGCGATGGAGACTGAATTATTGAAGGTCGAGGGGGGCGAGGAACGCTGACGGGTCGGTCGCTGGATTTTATGATCGGGTGGACTCGGACCGGCCAGCCATCATTCGCAAGGGCGTATATTCGATCACCGTTTCGTTCCGTTGGGTCACGATCCGGTTGCTAGTGCGCACCAGACCGCGCCCCTTGGATGTCGCTCGCGCTTGAAGCACTTCGCATTCTACATGAATAGTGTCGCCGACAAAGGTAGGTCCCTTGACGTTGAACTCCATGTGCAGAAAGGCGAGACCCGTTTCCTGCATCATCGACTGGACGAGTAAACCCTCGGCCATGCAATAGACCAGTGCGCCGGGCACCACACGACCGCTCATGGGGCCGTGGGCCTTGAGATATTCGACATCGGTGAAGAGCACTTCCACCATGCCCGTCGTGTTGATGAAATTGACCAAGTCGGTTTCGGTGATCGTCCGCCCAATGGTGCGGAATTCCTCGCCGACCGTGAGGTCGTTCCAGCACATGCCGAGGCCTAACTTTCGCATGCCCTCCTCTCCTTGCAGGTAGCAGCGCTAACACGGGCCCCATCCGCAAAATTCTGTGACTGATGCCGGAGAATGCGTTCCGACGCTTTGCTTCAGCCTGGAATTCGGACCGACATGCTCGAGTAGCCGTTGATCAGATTTGAAAAAACCCTCTCGGGTTCGCCGATTACTTCAATCGGCTTGTCGGGCCAACGTTTCAGGATTTCTTCCCAGACGACGCGGAGTTGCATCTCTGCCAGCCGGTTGCCGACGCAGCGGTGGATGCCGAAGCCGAAGGACAGGTGCTGGCGGGGACGCTTGCGGTCGATGATGAAGCTGTTGGCGTTTTCAATTGCCTCTTCGTCCCGGTTGCCAGAGACGTACCACATGACGACTTTGTCGCCCTTCTTGATCTGCTTGCCGCCAAGCTCTGTATCCTGAAGCGCGGTACGACGCATATGCGACAAGGGTGTCTGCCAACGGATGATTTCGGGAACCATGGATTCGACGAGCTCCGGGTTGTCCCGCAGTTTCTTGTATTGATCCGGGTTCCGGTTCAGCGCCAGCAAGCCGCCAGTGATAGAGTTGCGGGTGGTGTCGTTGCCACCCACAATCAGGAGAAGAATATTCCCCAGATACTCCATCGGCCCCATATTTTTTGTCGCTTCGCCTTGGGCCAGCATGGTGATGAGATCGTTGCCAGGCTCGGTCGCGTTGATGCGCTGATTCCACAATTCCGTGAAGTAGGCGGCGCAATCGCGTAATTCATTCCTGCGGGCCCTCTCGGCCTCCTCGTCGCCGAAGGCCGTACCGGCGGTGGCTACATCCGACCAGCGGGTGAGCTTGGAGCGCTCTTCCCAAGGGAAATCGAAAAGAGTAGCGAGCATCTGCGTCGTCAGTTCGATCGACACGCGATCCACCCAGTTAAACGTTTCATTGATCGGCAGGGAATCGAGAATCCTCCCGGCGCGCTCGCGGATCGTGTTTTCAAGTTTTGCCAGATTGCCGGGTGCGACGATGGGGCTTACGACCTTGCGCTGTGCGTCGTGCTTTGGTGGGTCCATCATGATAAACATGGGCAGGAAGAAGCCTTCTTCCTGATTCCGGAGAGCGACGCCACCTAGAGTCGCTTCGGACGAATAGATGCCGTGGTTGGTATCGACATGCATGATGTCTTTGTATTTTGTCACCGACCAGAACGAGCCGTATTCACTGTCCTTGCAGTAGTGGACCGGATCTTCGCGGCGCAGCCGCTCGAAATACGGCCAGATCGTATTCGTTCTGAAGAGTTCGGGATTGCTGACATCGATCTTTTCAAGCGGGATCGCGTAGGCATCCGCAATCGACTTATCTCGAGCGGCAACCAGAGTTTCACTCATGAGGGCGTCTCCATTGCGTTTCCAGAAGCCTGCGAATGCGTGACATAAGGGATGCCGGTGGGCCGACCCTGCTCCTGTCAATTCATTATAAGCATATTTCCGCAGCTTGTCAGGTTGCATTCTTCGGGCGGCAATCCGGGTCGGCAGGAACCTCCCGAACAGTCGGTCACACGAATGTTACCGGCCTTTGCGCTCGCCGAGCGTTTCCACCCGTTTCGGCAGATTTTCACGGTGAGCTCTGCGAGGGCACTTCAGCGATACAACGGTCCAGATAGTTGGTGAGTTTGGACCTCCATCTCGATGACCGGTAAGCATCCCCGTTGAACTTGGAGACGGATGGGCAACCGCCGCCCGTCGACAAGGTCCTCGTCGGCGCGGCGAGTGGCCCATCGTCATTTTTTTCCGAATGAGGCGACCCGTTCGCGTGCGTCGAAACAAGCCCCGGGGCTGTGCGCGAGTTCGTAGGCCAACCCTGCCTGGCAGGTCATGCCGTCGGTCGCGCCCAGCAAGCCTTTGTTGACCTGATTGCTGTATGTCGAATTGGCGGCGATACGCTGAGCAAGGTCGTTTGTCGCCTGTTCCAGTTCGGCATCGTCGACACAAATGTCGACCAGTCCCATGCGCTCTGCCGTCTCTGCCGCTAAAATATCGGAAGTAAACATCATCTGCTTGGCCTTCGACAGCCCGACGCGACGCGGCAGTCTTTGCGTCATGCCCCAGAGCGGACTCAGCCCCCACTTGCTATGCGTGTCGCCAAACTTGGCGGAGCGCGCCGCGATGATAATGTCGGCCGCGAGTGCAAGCTCGAGTCCACCAGTGTAGCAATGCCCGCGGACGCAAGCGATGACCGGTTGCGGCAGCTCAGCCAGCGCCTGAATAGTCTTCGCCTGGAAATGCGGCTCCGGAGGGCGCTCGCCTTTCTGGATGTCCTTCAGATCGTGGCCAGCTGAAAAAGCCTTGCCCGCGCCCGTGATGATGACACAGGCCACCTCGTGAACCTGTCCGCGAAGCGTGTCGACATGTCCGCGCAATTCTTCGAACAGAGGGACATTGAGTGCGTTCAAGGTTTCCGGACGGTTGAGTGTCAGCGTACAAATGCGCTCGCTATCCTCGCGAAGAACCAGATTGGACATGGCTTTCTCCCTTCCTCTTATCGTTGTTTTTTATGGCGTCTTTTCATCTGTAGAGGATGCACACATGTGAACGAACCCGCCTGGCTGGCTACGACGCGCTCGCGGCAGGGGCCATTCGCTTCAGAAAATCCAGAACGGCGGTTGTAAAGATGTCGTTCTTGTCGCCCGCCACCATATGGCCCGCATTGGCGACATCGACAAACTCGGAATGAGGAACAATTTCGGCGAATTGCCGCGCCGCTTCGACCGTCACGAGATCGCTGTTGCGGCCACGAACGAGGAGCGTAGGTATTTTCAGGGAACGCGCCGCTATTTCCAGGCGTTCGGGTTCGCGGCTGCCTTGTGGCTTTTGCGGGCCGGTGATGAAGCGTGGGTCCCAATGCCAATAGTAGCGGCCATTTTCCCTGAGGCGAAGGTTCTTCGCCAACCCGCTCAGATCTTTAGGGCGAGCCCGGCCGGGCATATAGCGCGAAATTGTATCGGCTGCTTCCTCAAGAGAGGCAAAGCCTTCTTCCAGATTCTCCGACATGAACCCGAGAATTTTTTGAACCCCTTCCATGTTCATCTGAGGAGTGATGTCTACGAGAACCAGCGCCGCAAACCCGCGGCGTCCGGCCTTCGCATATTCTCCCTGCGCGATCATGCCCGCGATGCCGCCGAGAGACGCGCCAACCAAGATAGGAGGCACACGGAAGCCGTCGGCGATGTCGAGGATATCTTCCGCGAAACGCTCCATTCTGTAGTCTCCATCCGGAGACCAGTCGCTTTCGCCGTGCCCGCGCAAATCGACGGCGAGAGCGTAATAACCGTTTTCTCCCAGCGTTTTACCACAGGCTCGCCATGCATGGCGTGTCTGCCCGCCACCATGGGCGAGCAGAACCGGACGCCCCTGACTGGGACCAAATGCCTCCCCTGCGATTTTGAGATTCTGAACAAGGGTGAACAAGGTCCGGTTTGCGGACGTCATATGCTTTATTCCAATGGTTGGTACGTGTAGTAAATGCCGGAATCCATTATGATGAATTGGTGGCGTGTTGCAAACACGGACGATGGTATTGTAGGGGGTTCTCTCGGTCGCTTCTCGATCGGAGGCGATCGGCCTTGAATGTGAAGATTGTGAGTATCTGAAAATGAAAACGCCCTTGTCTGCTTCGCGAACCGGACGGTTTCCGAATGGGTCCGGCAAGCGTGCCCTCACAGTTGCGCGGCGGATTGTCGAAGACATCGAGCAGCAAGGCGCCGAGATCGGAGATCGCTTACCGCCCGAACAGGAAATGCTCGTGCGATATGGAGTGGCCCGCGCAACCTTGCGGGAGGCGCTCAGGTTTCTCGAATTGCAGGGCATCATTTTCCTGCGACCCGGTCCCGGTGGCGGGCCGATCGTTCAGGAGCCGCAGCCAAAAGATTTTGCCAGCACGATGGCGTTATTGCTTCAGTTTCTCGGAACCACGTTCCGTTCACTGATTGAAGTAAGGCAAGCGGTGGGCCCGACCATGGCGGCGCTTGCGGCAGAGCGTGCGTCCGATGAAGATATTGACAAGCTGAATCGGTCACTGGCCACGCTGAAGACGTTGTCTGTTTCTTGTGATTCCTATGCGGAGGAAAACAGGCGCTTCCACGACCTTCTTGCGTGGGCGTCGGGCAATCCCTTGATCGGATTCTTGATCAGCTCGCTTCACAACATCACGAATGCGTCGGAAGTTGGCATAACTTATACGAAAGGCGAGCGCGACTATCAGATCAAGGCGTACGGGCGACTTCTCAAAGCAATTGAAGATCGCAATCCAGACCTCGCTTTCACTGAGATGTCCCGGTTCGTAAGCCGGTCGGACAAGTATCTGGAGGCTCGTCATCCCGAGATCATGTCCAAAATCGTGCGTTGGCAGGATGCTGATGACCTGAGCATGCCGCGGGTTCCCCGACGGAAATGCTAGACGAGTGTTCGTGACGCCAACGGCATTTTTGCGACACTTGCGCCGCCCCCCGGCCATCGATAATCTATGATCATAAATAGCGCGGTCAATTAAAGCCGCTGGATGGGAGGGTAGCTGTGACACTGCATAGCCGTGTATGCGATATTCTGAACATCAAATACCCGATCTTGCTGGCCGGTATGGGCGGGGCGAGCGGCCCACGGCTTGCAGCGGCTGTATCGAATGCGGGTGGCCTTGGTGTGCTCGGCGCGGCTGCTTGCTCTCCCGATCAACTGCGTGAATGGATCAGGGAAACACGCGCGCTTACGGACAAGCCGTTTGGTGTGGACACCCTGCTGCCAGCCTCCGTGCGCAGGGAAGCCTATAAGGGCAAGGCTGGTCCGTCTCCGATGGACTTGCTGCCTGAGTACCAGAAATTCGCGCAAGACTTCCTGAAGAAGGAAAACATACCACCGCTGAAATCCAAGGCGCGGGAATCCGAGGAAGCTCACCGTTCGTCCAAATCGAACGCACCACTGTTTTCGAAAGAATTCTTTGAAGCGCAAATGGAAGTTGTGGTTGATGAGCGGGTTCCTGTCTATGCGGCGGGTCTCGGCAATCCGGGGCCTTGGCTCGATCGGCTCCACGCCAACGGCACCAAGGTGATGGCGGTTGTCGGCGCAGTGAAGCATGCCCTGCAGGTGGTCAATTCCGGTATCGATCTCATCGTCGCGCAGGGCCATGACGGGGGCGGGCACAATTCACCCATCGGAACGATGGCGCTCATCCCGCAGGTTGTCGATGCGATTGCGGGTCGTATTCCCGTACTCGGCGCGGGCGGCATTTCCGACGGGCGCGGCATCGCGGCAGCAATGATGCTCGGCGCCGAAGGCGCCTGGATCGGTACGGCGTTTCTTGCGACCGATGAGGCCGGCATTGAGGATTTCCAGAAGGACGCGATTGTCGAGTCGGGGGACGGCGATACGCTTGTTTCCCGGACCGTCACTGGAAAGCCGGCCCGCGTCATTCGTAACAAATGGTCCGAGGCTTTTGTCGAGGCTGGTCTGGAGCCGCTGCCCATGCCCTTCCAGCCCATGGTTGCGATGCCGGTGCTGGCGGCGGCGGCGGCGGTAAAGCGGAAAGATATAGCTCCCGGTTTCGCGGGGCAGGGCATGGGTCTCATTCACAAGGTGAGGCCGGCTGCGGAAGTCATGGCCGATCTCGTGAAAGGTGCCGAAAGCTCGCTGGGCAAAGCAAATATCTATCTGTAAGGCCCGTCTGCGCGCGCCTTGGGTGCTATTGAAGGTTTCGGAGAAAACGAGATGACAATTGTTGCAAAGCTGCCGGAGTTTAACCAGGAAATCGCACAGGGTTTCATAAGCGCCAGCAATTCAATGAAAGGGCTGCCCGAGTTTCTTGGAGTTCGAATCGTAGATATTGAACCGGGCAAGCTTACCGCCGAGATGGAAGTCTCAGATCGGCTGTTGACGCCGATCGGAAACATGCATGGCGGGGTGCTGGCTGCGATGTGCGACCATGTTCTCGGCTGCGTTTGCTATCCGCATATGCGGAAAGGACAGTGGGCGGCGACGACGGAATTCAAGCTCAATCTGCTGGCCCCGGTATCCTCAGGCAAGGTCACAGCTGTGGCCGAGCTGATCGCAATGACAAAATCGACCGCGGTGGTTCGCATTGATGTGACGAATGAGGGCCGCGCCTGTTGTGCGGCACAGGGAACTGTTCTCATTCGCGACCCAAGGCCCGCATAGGCAAACGCAGCTCTCNTTCAGGCACTGTGTGAGGAAGATCACTCGGGGACCGAATTCCGGAGCGACTTTTCTCTCATCGTGGCCGAGGATGGTAGCCGATCAAGGTGGCATGCGGTGGTTATGAAAGGAAGCGTTCTCGATGAATGGGGTACAATCCGGCCAGACGCAAGAAAGTGACGACGCTGAAGTATTGGATGCACTCATTGTTGGAGCGGGCTTCAACGGCATCTATCAGCTTTACCGCTTACGCCAGGAAGGCTTCAAGGTCCGCTTGTTCGAGGCTGGTGCCGATCTGGGCGGCATCTGGTACTGGAATTGTTATCCCGGCGCGCGGGTCGATTCTCATGTGCCGGTCTATGAATTTTCGATCGAGGAGTTGTGGCGCGACTGGAACTGGACCGAGAGATTTCCTGCCTGGGATGAACTGCGCCGCTACTTCAAATACGTCGATAAAAAACTCGACCTCAGCCGCGACATAGTATTCGAAACGCGAGTCAGCGCGGCTGAATTCGACGAAGCGCACGATCAATGGGTTATCAGCACGACCGACGGCGTTACCGTGCGCGCCCGGTTTTTCATTCTCTGCACGGGCTTTGCATCCAAACCCCATATTCCGAACTACAAGGGACTTGAAAGTTTCGCTGGAGAATCCTGGCACACAGCATTGTGGCCCCAGGAAGGTTCCAGTTTTGCGGGCAAACGGGTTGGCGTCGTGGGAACCGGAGCGAGTGGCGTTCAGGTGGTGCAGGAAGCCAGCAAGGACGCGGCGCACCTGACGGTGTTCCAGCGTACGCCGATCCTCGCCTTACCGATGCAGCAGCGCAAGCTCGACGCCGAGACGCAGAAGCAGATGAAGGCCGATTATCCGGAGATATTCCGTATGCGGCGCGAAACGTTCGGCGGATTCGACATTCTCAGGGACGAAAGGTCTGCGCTGGAAGTGTCGCCAGAAGAGCGCCGCGCACTTTATGAAAAGCTCTGGCAAAAAGGCGGCTTCCATTATTGGGTCGGAGGATTTGCCGATGTCCTGACGGATGAGGATGCAAACCGTACCATGTACGATTTCTGGTGCGAGAAGACTCGTGCCCGCATCAAGGATCCGGCATTGGCCGACAAACTTGCTCCGAAAGAGCCGCCCCACCCGTTCGGCGTCAAACGCCCCTCGCTAGAGCAGTGGTATTACGAAGTATTCAATCAGGAGAATGTCAGCCTGGTCGATGTGCGTGAGACGCCAATCGAGGAAGTGGTTCCTGAAGGCGTACGCACGGCGGATGGGCTGATTGAGCTCGATATGCTTGTCCTGGCGACGGGGTTCGACGCCGTGACCGGCGGATTGAACCAGATCGATATACGTGGAACGAGCGGCTTGACGCTTAAGGAAAAGTGGACTGAAGGCGCACGCACTTATCTCGGTTTTGCGACGTCGGGATTCCCGAACATGCTTTTTCTTTACGGTCCACAGAGTCCTTCGGGATTCTGCAACGGCCCGACATGCGCTGAGCTGCAGGGTGAATGGGTCGTCGATTGCCTCACATATATGCGCGAGAACAACAAACGGCGTATAGAGGCGACCGGCCAGGCCGAGGAAGAATGGACACAGCTCATGAACACCATAGCCGACATGACGCTCTTTCCCCGTGCCGATTCCTGGTACATGGGCGCCAACATTCCAGGTAAGCCGCGGCAGCTTTTGAATTTTCCCGGCGTGCCCATTTATATGGACCAATGCAATGCAGCCGCGTCCAAGGGGTATGAGGGGTTCGTCTTGGGTTGACGGAACCGCAGCGGCCTAGCTGCTGGTGTGGGCGCGAACCTGTGGGGACGCGAGCGTTTGACGCTGAATGTCCGCATGATTTTGAGCTCGCCCCAACATTGGACCGGCTGGGCTGATAAATTCCGGTTTCATCTGACGGCAGGCTGACCGGTTTGCCCGCCGGAAGATGAAGCCTGATCGGTACTTCGTCGATCGCACTGTGCGGTTTGATGAGTTCGGCCCGGATGCCGGGCGCGCGCGCCACGAATATCTGGCGACACTGGACGATGACCGATGGGACCAATGAGCGCTTCGGCCTCAAGCCTCGGCGTCTGGTTGCCGACAGCGCCTATGAATCGGCGTCAAACCTTGCCTGGCTGGTCAAGGAACGCCAGATAGACCCGCACACACTCATCTTCGATGCCAAGCAGGACCACTACACCTGCCCCTGCGGCAAGCTGCTGGTGGAGTTCAGGGGATCTATGCGACCCCGTACCGGTCGTCGATTAGCTTGGGGAGGATTGGTGGTGTGGCCAGTCGGGACCTGACTTGCCTCGCGGAAATTCCCTGTTTTGCAGGGAATTAACAGGGAATTTCATTGAATTTGGGTTCCGCGAGGGACTCCTGACAGGCAATAATTGGCAGTTTCCTGCTATTTTTCAGGGGATTTCCCTGAGCGAATAACAGGGAATTTTTCGCCGCATAACAGGGAATGCTTTTCGCGCAAACAGGGAACAATTCCTTCAGATCAGGGCCGGATGACCTGGAATTCAGGTCCCTTGCCGGCGGTATATGCCCGTCCCTGAATTTCTCTGGTCCGCCAGCCCAAATCGCGGATTAGGGCCGGTCGCCTCCATTCGCCTCGCCAGTCTCAAGGATTGGGGCTCCCATAAGTTTTCGTAACGGATCGGGTAAAGGCAGCTCATTGTGGCGGCAGAGTATCCTGATTGAGTTCCGGGGGTTCTGATGGAGACCAAAGATGATTTCGCGCGAGGAGCTTTACCAACTGGTCTGGTCAAAACCCATGACCAAGGTCGCCGAGCAATTTGGCGTATCGGGGAGTTACATGACGCGTGTCTGCACGATGCTGAATGTGCCGCGCCCGGGAGTGGGCTATTGGGCAAAGCTCGCCTTTGATAAAGCGCCGCCACCTATCCCCCTTCCAGAGGCCCGACCTGGCGATACACTTTTCTGGAGCCAGGACGGCCAGCTTCCACCGCCGCAAAAGCCACAAGCGCCTCGACGCGCACGCAAGAAACCGGTCCATGCGACCGCGCCAAAGGAAGCTACTCATGAAATGATCCGTGGCGCCAAGGCTCATTTTGAGCACACGCGCTCGTCGTACGACCGCCTCTATCTCAAGCCTTACAAGCGCCTTCTGGTCGATATCATCAGCTCGGCGACATGCCTAGACAAGGCCCTAGGCTTCGCCAACGATCTATTCAACGCACTAGAAGCCCGCGCTCACCGCGTCACTCTCGCGCCGCGCGACCAAAAGCTTCAATATACTTCAACCGACGAACGTGAAGATCAGACCAAAGAACGAAGCTACTACCAATCCTACCGTATATGGTCTCCAGATCGGCCAACCGTTGTCTATGTCGGGAGCGTCGCCATCGGACTTTCAATCATCGAAACCTCGGAAGAGGTCACTGTGCGATATGTAAATGGTGAGTATGTCCACGACAGCGACTACACACCGCCCGCGAGGAGACGCAATTTCGTTGATCACTCTTGGACAACAACCAAGGAACTCCCGACAGGTCGTCTCCGCCTCAAAGCCTATTCGCCTTATCCACGCGTCAACTGGAATCTGGAGTGGACAGAAACGCCAAACGCCCAGTTACTACCCAAGATCCATTCCATTGTCCGCACACTTGAGCTTGCAGCGGCAGATCTTGCTGAAATGGTTGCGGATGATCGGCCCCCACGGACGGGTCCAATTTGATTGTTAGTGCAATGATGGTCGTGGCGCCAGCGCGGGCGGCATCGCTGGTTGGGGTTGCAGGGCCGCCCGCGCGAATGCCGGGATGAAGACCTCCGGCGCCGGCGGCTTGTAGCCGAGCGATCCATGCGGACGCACGGTGTTGTAATGCCGACGCCAGCTTTCCACGATGATCCTGGCCTCTTTGAGCGTGTAGAAGATCTCGCCGTCGAGGAGTTCGTCGCGCAGGCGAGCATTGAAGCTCTCGATGTAGCCATTCTCCCATGGGCTTCCGGGTGCGATGTAGGCAGTCTTCGCCCCGACGGCGGTGATCCAGTCCTGCACGGCCGTGGCGATGAACTCCGGGCCGTTGTCGGAACGGATGTGCTCAGGCACGCCGCGCAGGATGAACAGGTCGGACAGGACGTCGATGACGTCGGTGGAGTTGAGCTTGCGATCGATGAGGATCGCCAGCGCCTCATGCGTGAACTCGTCGATCACGTTAAGCATGCGGTACTTCCTTCCGTCATGAGTGCGGTCCTCGACGAAGTCGTAGGACCAGACATGGTTGGGCCGCTCGGCGCGCAGGCGGATGCATGATCCGTCGGCGAGCCAGAGCCGGCCTTTCTTCGGTTGTTTGGCTGGAACCTTCAGCCCCTCTTGCCGCCAGATGCGCTCGACCCGCTTGTCGTTGACCACCCAGCCCATCTGGCTGCGCAGAAGCTCGGCGATCTTGCGATAGCCGTAGCGGCCATAGCGGCGGGCCAGTGCAACGATGTCCTCGGTCAGTTGCTGCTCGTCGTCCCGGCCGCGAGGAATACGCCGCTGCGTGGAGCGATGCTGCCCAAGCACGAGGCATACCCGGCGCTCCGACACGCGCTTCGGCAGAACCGAGCGAACATGGTCGATGCAGGCACGGCGACGCGAGGGGCTCAGAAGTTTCCCCGCGCAGCCTCCGTCAGGATCAGCTTGTCCAGCGTCAGATCGGCCACCGCCTTGCGAAGCCGTTCGTTCTCCTTCTGGAGATCCTTCAACTGCCGAAGCTGGTCACGGCTCATGCCGCCATATTGCTTGCGCCACCGGTAGAACGTCAGTTCGGAAACGCCGATCTGGCGAACGGCATCCGCCATCGCCATGCCTTGGCCGCGCAAAACCTCAACCTGCCGAAGCTTCGTGACGATCTCGTCGGGCTTGTGTCGCTTGTTTGCCATTGTGGTCCTCCTTCATGGTCAAAACCATACTTCAAGGTGGACCCGTTCAATGGGGGTGGATCAACCGTTGTTCAGGATATCGGTAAGAATGACGTTGCCATACCGGAAGGGTCGCGCGTCATTGTGCAGAACTCTGGCGGCTACCAGCGTGTGCTTCCAGCCTCAAATCTGCCGACTGAAATGGCACGACCACAGGGTATCAAGCTGGTCGACCCACCATCTGGTTCGGCGAACTAACTCATTCAATTCGGGGGGATACATGAAAGCGTTTTTCGTGGGCGCCATCATTCTGATGGCATCGGTGGTGGCTGGCTGCTCATCCACTGTTGCGGTCACTGCACCGCATATTGCACCGACTGACTTTGCATCACAGAACAAGACGCCGGGACGCTACGCCGTTTGGCTTCAATCTGGCGCGTGGGTGTCCACGGTGGAAGCCAAGGGGCATACCTGCAGCGCTTGGGAGTTCCCAACGGATTTCGAGCAGGCCTATCAGCAGGCCGCGCAGGCCGCGTTCTCATCGTCCTTTGAGAATGTGACATTTACGCCTGCCACTTTGCAGCCTTCAGAGATCGTGGCCCAGAACTACGATGCACAGATCATCGTTTATGAAGGGGCAATCAAAGGCGTCTTTGGTGTGATCCCAGGTTTCTGGACGGCAACACTTGAGTCCGAGGTCGGAATGGACGGAATCGTGGCCGTGATCGGGCCCAATGGTCTGAAGAGCCAGGGCAACGCGAAGGGCCGGGGGTATGGCACGAGCCAGTCTGCAATGAGCTGTGACGTTGCCTCTCAGGCCATCATGCAAGCCGGCAGCGCTGCCATCAAAGACTTCGTCGTCAATGCAGTTAATGCTGCGAAGCTCAATGTCATGGAAATTCAAATGCAGAAACAGGCTGCCGGTCCGGGGAGCTGAGTCGCTGATAGAGGGACACTGTTAGCGCTATTCGTTGAGCACCTGAGATAGCGCACATGGGAGTACGCGCCGTGGGCATGGGGGATTCGGTGCACAAAACCTTCTATTCGGCAGTTGACTGGCTAGGAGAGGGCTTTTCCTACCTCGTCAATGGCGGCGTCCAGGCCGCGGCGGCGCTCATTGTCTCAGCGGTGGGCATCGTTCTTTTCATTCTTATGGTGCAGCAGGCGTTTCGTTGGGCGAGATGGCGAAGCCGGACCTATGAAGACTGGTTGGTAGATCGAGCTGATTGGGGAACCAACCAGAAAGCAGGATATCTTCACGTAAGCGTCGCCAAGGAAATGTTTCCGGATGTTGATACGCTTTCCATTAGAGCGCTTCAGAAGAATGGTGTTCTTTCTCCTGCGGCGCGCATAGCCATCACGCGAGTAGACAAGAATACAGTCGCTCCCAGTTCAGCCAAACCCCAGACGATAAAGCTTTCGCCTGACGTATTGAGCAAGCTTGGCCTCGATGATGAAGCGCAAGGTACGCTTCCACGAATTGTGAAGCTCCGCATTCAGCCAAGAGTGCTACCTTGGAATAGCCCCAATAGAGAAATATATATCAGCTTCTGGGTCACGGCTTGGGTGACGCTACTCACCACGGTGATTTCGATTCTGCTGGAGTTCTTTATGCCGTCTTACTGGCAGTGACCTGAGCCCCAGGCTTCATCCGGTCGGGAGTAGAGTCCTTTGAACATTTTGAGCTTGCTCCCAACCTTGGACCGGCTGGGCTGGTAAATTCCGGCTTCATCTCACGGCAGGCTTGCCGGCGGGAAGATGAAGCCTGGTAGGCACGCTTGAGCGTACTTCATATCTGAGTAGAGTTCGCCAGCTTATCAATTGCTTTAAACATACTCCCCCAGCAAGTCAGCCATGCGCCTCTGAATGCCGGTGTTCTGCTGAAGAATCCTCTGCAGATTTTCGTTGTCTGGGTCTTTCTTCAGCATGCCCCTCAGAAACTCGATCTCTTCTTCGACGCTCTCCAGATACTTTTTTGCTCTATCCCAGATCTTCTTCTCTTCCCTAGTGAAAGGACCGCGTACAACCGCCTCGCCCGTGCGCATGTCAATGTGGATGTGATCGGGGTGCGGCAACATCTCGGGTGGCTCAATCCCGAGGCGCCTGCAGCGTTCTATCTCCTTCTCACCGGCAGACTTATATTCGATCATGGTTTTGATGTATTCGTCGTGGAGCGCCTTGTTCTCCGTTTCGACCGTGCGCAGCAACTCGGTAAACATTTTTTGCGATCGCTTGTCGCCTTTGGCTGCGTTGAGACCGATGCTGCGGATGACGGCTTCGGCAATAGTAAGGTCGACTGTCCGGTCCCCGTCGCGGATCGTGATCTTGCGATAGGCTTCCTGAAGGGTCACCTGCTTCAGTCGCTCCTCATGAAGCTTCGGAAAATGATCCGGCAGGCGCGACTTCCGGGGGCGGCCGCGTGGATTGCCGGACTGCCCCGGTCGGAACCGGGTTGCCGCCGGCGGTCGACCGTAACCCACATCATAAGGCACGAGCTTGCCGCCGGCATCCGGACTGTCGCCGTCGCTGCTCATCAGGCCGTCTCCACAATATCCCTGCTCTCAGGGCGTGTCGGCGTCTCCAGCTCCGCCTGACGCAGGCTCGCGATTTCGGCAAAGCTTTGCGACGTGCCCTCGAGCACGGCGTCGTCATGTGCAAATGCCTGCCAGCGCTTCACGATACGATCGACATAGATCGGGTCGAGCTCAATGAGCCGAGCAGAGCGCCCCGTCTTGTGAGCGGCGATCAGGGTCGATCCGCTGCCGCCAAATGCATCAAGCACGATCTCGCCCCGCTTCGAGACGTCCTTGATCGCATCGGCAATCATCGCAACAGGCTTCACGGTCGGATGAAGGGCAAGTTCCTCCATCCGGCCTGCCCTCATTGTGTTCACACCCCGGTATTCCCAGACATTGGTCCGGTAGCGACCATGCTGGCCGAGTTCGAAGCTGTTGATGTGAGGTGCTGTCCCCTTCTTGAAGGCGAATACCAGTTCATGGCGCGAACGGTAGAAGGCCCCCATGCCGCCATTGTCCTTTGCCCAGACACAGAGGTTCTTGAGCTCGGCATAGACCGCCTCCCCCGCCTCCAGCATCTCGCCCATATGGCGCCAGTCCATGCATACGAAATGAATCGAGCCATCGAGACTGTAATCGACCATGTTACGGAATGCCGTCTCGAGGAACCCGGTGAACTCGCCCGGCGTCATCTCGCCGGAGGCCATCGCAAACTCCCGGTGCCTGATCTTGCCGAGACCGCTTACATGGCCATCGATCGGCACGTTGTAAGGCGGGTCGGTAAAGACCATCCGTGCCCGCTCTTTGCCCATCAGCTGGTGGAAGACACGCGCCTCAAGCGCGCTACCGCAGATCAAGCGATGGGGCCCGAGTTGCCAAACATCGCCTTCTCTGGAAACGGGCGGCGCCCCGTCATCGTCGGGCAGAAGATCGGCCGCCGGATCCCCCTCCTCTTCCGGGTTCAATCCCTCGATCAGGCTGTCGATCTCCGGGATCGAGAAACCCGTGACCCCGACATCGAAATCGAGGTCGATCTCGAGCAGCGCCTTGAGCTCTTCCCCGAGCAGCTCGTCATCCCACCCCGCATTGAGGGCAAGCTTGTTGTCGGCGAGCACATAGGCCCGCTTCTGGGCCGGCGTCATGTTCTCGAGCCTCACACAGGGGACCTCCCGCATCGCAAGCAGGCGAGCGGCTGCGACCCGCCCATGCCCCGCAAGGATCGTGTTCTCCCGGTCGATCAGGATCGGGTTCGTGAAGCCGAAGGTCCGGATGCTTTCGGCGATCTCGCCGATCTGTTTCCTGGAATGGGTTCGTGCGTTGCGCGCCCAGGGTTTCAGGGCCGAAATGGCCATATTCTCGATTTTCAAGTCCGCCGCACTCATCTTACGAGCCCTCGATAGTCGTTGCCGATTTCGTAATATTAAAAAAACGAATTGCCATAGTCAATCAGGGTGGTATGATGACGGCAACCTCAGAAAACGCGTCCGAGCCAAGGCTAAGAGGAGATCCCATGACCCTCGCCGACAAGATTCACGCTTTGCGCCTGCAAAAAGGTCAATCATTACAAGATGTTGCCGACGCCGTCGGGGTCTCGAAAGCACATATCTGGCAAATCGAGAAGCACCGCGCCGAGAACCCGTCGATGGACCTCGTCACCCGCCTCGCGGATCACTTCAAGGTCACGGTCGCCTGGCTTGTCAGCGAGGATATCGAGGCCGAGGACGCAGACCCTGCCCTTGCCCGCATGTTCCGGCAGGCACGGGACCTCGATCCGCAGGACGTCGCGTTGCTGGATGATATGCTGCAGTCTCTGCTGAAACGCCGAAAGTCTCTCGATGGTCCTTCGCCTTGATCGTATTGCCATCGAAGAGGAGGCCGAAGCGGCGGGCGGAGATCCCCAGCGCATGGCAGAGGCGATTCTCAATCAGGTGACACTGGATTCCAGGCCGATTGCCATCCGGGAAATTGCGTCGGCGCTCGACATTCTCGAGATCCGTGAGGAACCGCTCGTAAGCCTTGAGGGGGCGCTCATCATAACGCCCGGGAAGGGCTCTGGCGCTGTTCTGCTCAATACCAATTCGGCGCCACAAAGGCGCAAATTCACGCTCGCACATGAGCTTTGCCATTTTCTGCATCCCTGGCATCGACCTACTTCATCGAGAGGCTTCGATTGCAGCTCGGGCGACATGAGGGAGCAAGGCAACTCGACAAAGCATGCGATCCAGGAAGCACAAGCCAATCGCTTCGCGATCGAGCTTCTCGCGCCGCGGCGTCTGATCGGAAGTTACCTGCGAGACTTGCCTGACTTTGAAGCCGTCCGGTTCATGCATGCGCGCTTCGACATCAGCAAGGCGGCAGCGGCGCGCCGCTATGCCGAGCTTCATGACGAAGACCTCACCGTCGTGTTCAGCAGGCACGGCGTCATCGATTATGCCGTAAAACCGCCGTCTCCGCCGAACTCCACGCTATGGCGCGGGCGTACACTTCCGGTCCAGATCGAACAACGGCCCGGCCAGGCTTCGCCGTGGATCGATGCCGATCCGACGGACTGGAATCTGAGCCCCGGTCGAAGCGTCCGCATACAGACGCTCCAGCAGAATGGTGGCTATGCGATGACGCTGGTGCATGCCCAGAGTGGTCGCTGATAAGGCAATGCCTTCGTGATCTTAGGGGCGTCAATACCCGGGAAGGACAAGCTTCCGCGCCACTGGCGTCGTGTCCCCATCGATCGCGAAGGCAACCCCTTCAATGAAATTCTCGGACCCCGATACATTCAGACAGGTCGAAACTTTGAAGCGATCCGTCGGCTCGGAGGCTGCGGGCATGATACGCGGCGACGAAAACGACTAAGGCAGCTCCGATGAGCGACGCGATGTTTCTTCGCAATGCATTCATCTCTATTTTGCCTGTCCGCTCCAAATCGCTATGTGATGACAATACCTGCAACAGGTAAAGACGACTAACCTCGTCATTTCCTGCAAGCGGTACTATCACCGCTGTCATTGGAAAGACGGACCTACCGCAGATGCGCCTGACAAATCCCGAGCGTCGCCCCTCACGCGGGTGTGCGGACCAGCCGCAACTGACGGGCTCTCCGGATTATGTCCAGCTTGAGTTAGCCGATAGGAAATCGCGAACCAGCCGCGGCAAGCAACGTCGGCTTTGCGCCAGAAGCGGACACTACGCCACGTGCTGCATGTTACTCTCCACAACATCTCATACGATGTGCAATCTACAGAGCGGAGATGAGATCAGAGCCTTGAATAGCGCGAACGCCGGTCCGTGGGTTCCCCTCAATTCCGACCAGATTGAGGAGTGTGTCTGCTACAGGACTATCTGATACTGAAACGCGCGCAAATTTCTCGAGCAGATGACGCACAAGTGGCTTGTTGGCCGTGGTCATCACAAAGGAAAGATTCGCATGTCGTTCGAGCGTGATCGCGCGAAACACATCCAACAGGGCGACGCGGTTGAGATCATCCAGATGGGCAACCGGTTCGTCGAGAACAAACGTGCCGCCGAGGCCGCGTGCCCGAGCCAGAAATATGGAGAGCGCAAAGTCCTGCCGTTGTCCCTGGCTGAAGGTGGCTTCCGGATTGAGGCTGAGGTTTTCGGCCAGCGCCCGCCAAGACAAAGGTGTCGCGTCGTCGCCCGAGGCGACATCGTCATAGACGAGATTGGATTGCATGCGCAGGAAGAGCGCCGAGATGACGCGTACAAAGTCCGCCATCTGCTGCTTGACGTGTTTTTTCTGACTGTCTCCATAGGCGTCTTTGATCGCGAGAGCCGTTTGGTGATAGCGGTCAAGCCGATCCCGCTCCGCGACCAGCGGCGCGCGTTCCTTGCGCAGATCCTCAAGTTCTTGCGCCGTCGCCTGATTGCGCAAAAAGGCATCGGCCTGCGCCAGCGCCTGTTCGGCCTCTTGCTGGGCCTCGAACTGCGCCTGTAAATCCGCGGTCACGGCAGCACGGTCCTCGTCGCTCCAAGGCCGATCATCGGCCAGAGTCTGCCACGCTGTGCGCAAAGTCTGGACACGGCCACTGTTCTGCTGAACCCGTCGGCTCACGGCGTCGCGTTCCGCTTGCAGCTTGCGCATCGCCTCCGTCGAACTGGCGACAGATGCGACGGCCGCGTTGCAACGGGCGCTCGCCTTTGTCAGAACATCGCGCGTCACCGTCAAAGATTCTGTAAGGCCCGTGACCAGTTGCGCCGCAAGGGCAACAAGCTCAGTTGTCGCTGGCACCCGGCGATTGACGGCCGCTTCCACCGCTACAACCTCGTCGCGAAAATCGCGCAAAGCGGGAACCAGCTCCAACCACGCCAAGGCGCGTTCGGCATTGTCCTTGACTGATGACAGCTCGGCATCTAGCCCGGCTTGCCGGAGCTTGGCAACAAAGCCGCCGATCACCGCTTCGAGATTGCGATAGGTTTTCTCGGCATCAACCGCGCGGGCGAGCGCCTGATTCTCGCGCAGCATGCGGTCTTGAATGGATTTCTGCTGGGCTTCGGCCTGCCGCAACTGGTCGCCGAGCGCAACCATGCTGGCAGGGCGACCGGCGGCTGCGGTCTTGAGCGCCTGGCGCAGCGCGGCCGCGGAACGCCAATCATGCGCACAGACCGGACAGGCATGTTCGTCGTGGCCCAACGCGTCGACCACGGCGAGCGACAATTGCTGGAGTTGTTCCAGAGGTGCGGCGGCCTGCTCATAAGCCAGACGCAAACCAGCGACATGGCTGTCGGCAGCATTAGCCGCTTGTCGCGTTGCCGTCACGGTTTCCGACGACGGCGCTGCGGAGAAGGCGGCTTCGTATTCCGTCTTGCGCAGATCGCGCTCCTTGAGTTGCGATTGCGTCAGCGGCAACTCGGCGAGGACGGTGCGCAGTTGCCTCATGCGTGCCAACCGCGTGCGGTCGGTTCCTACATCGTCGATCAGGGTAAATGCCGCACGCCGTTCGAGCTTGTCGTTGGGCAGCATCTGAACGTAACGGCGCAGCAAGGGGCGCAGGCGCGTATCGGCCTCTTTCAAAGCTCTGTCGCGCTGCTCCAGGCCTTGCATACGCTCTTGCGCTTTGGCGCGTTCGGCGGTCGCGACTTGTAGTTCGGTGTTGGCCGCAGTCAGCCCGGCCTGCGCGGCGGCCTCTTCGCCCGTAAGCGCTGTCAGCCGAGCTTGATCGGCTCCAACCGATTGCACCAACGCATCGCGCTGGTGCCAATCGGCCGCCAAGCGCTGCTCGGCCTGCCTCGCCTGATTCCAGCGCGTTTTTTGTCCTTCCAGATCGGCGCGTGCCACGGCAAGCGCGGACCCGACATTGGTCAAGGTCGGCTGGCGCGGTTGGGTGAAACGGCGTTTCAAATGGTCACACGCTGTTCGAAGCAAGGCGAGCGCGCCAGTAAGTCGGTCGATGCGCGCGGTGTTGATATCGCGCGATAGCTTGCTTTCACGGCTTGCGATCTCTCGATCCTTGTCATCGAGGCGGGTTTGCGCGGCGCGCAAATACTGGTTGATCTCGCTCAAGTAGCCGTTGAGCTGGCGTTCGGTTT
Source organism: Parvibaculum sp. (assembly GCA_002694985.1). Lineage (GTDB taxonomy): Bacteria > Pseudomonadota > Alphaproteobacteria > Parvibaculales > Parvibaculaceae > Parvibaculum. The sequence continues at coordinate 26,937 of NZNS01000007.1, forward strand.
CCACCAGATGACCGACGCCCAAGAGATCGGCGAAGAGCCTCTGACGTCCCTGAAGGGAGTCTTCGTCGGAATCCAGCAAGGTAGCGAGCGCTTCGCCCGAGAGAAACCGCGTACCGCGCAACCAGATCTGCCGCGAATGGTTGGCATGGGTGCGATGTGTGCCGTCTTCCACGGCGCTGGGCGCGAGCTTTTCTAGAAGATCGCCCTTGTTCACAGACGTCCACACTTCGTCGCCGATTCTCCAGCGGCAGGTGTTAAGCCTGCGCTCCAATTCGATAGGTTCGCCGCCGATATCCAGAACCGCCGACACCATGGTCGCCACGGAGTTCTTCGCGAAGCGACAGCGGAGCTCGCCGTGGTCCTCCGTGTCGGACGTTTCCAGGCGCTTGATCAGGCCGGTGAGCAGCCATTCTGCCGCTTCGCAGATCGTCGTCTTGCCACTGCCATTGGGCGCATAGAGCAAGGTCAGCGGCGCGGACAAATCGAGATCGATGCGATCGGGAATGCCGCGAAACGCTTGCACCGTGATGCGGCGTAGACGGATCATACGCCGTCGTCCGGATGTTCGGCGTGCTGGCGCGCCGCGGGCTTGCCCTTAAGTGCCTTCACGTCCTTGAGCAATTTCTTCTGGAAGTCGGACGCTAAGATCGGCGAATTCGTCATTCCGCTGGCTTCCGGCGAGGGCGGCAGGCCCAGGACAGTGACCCGCAGCAAGCGGCGCCAGACGGTGTCCTCATCCTCGCCCGGCGACGGCCAAGCCACATGTTTGCGGCAGGCGGTCGGATCGAGCTCGATCTCCTGCACCGTCCCAAACAGCGTATCAGGCAATGTCTCCGCGCTGAGCAGAAGCAGATAAGCGTCCATGACACGATGATCGCTGCGCTCGGCTTCGATGCAGCAGAGGTCCAGCCATTGTTGCCCGATCGCCGCTGCGCTCTGCAATGCTGTGGCACTCGCGTCCGCGACTGGCAATGCGAGGAGCTGCGCATAGGCAGCGCTCCACAGGCGCGCACTGGACGGGAGTTCCGGCGCACCCATCAACGCCGGAATGTGCATCTCGGCGAATCCGGCGAGTTTCGCAAATTTCGCAAGAGAGTTTTCCCAGCTAAGCGGCATGCACTCCTCCCACGGCATCGAGCGCCTGCAGCGCGGCGGCGAATTGCTCCCGGACGGCGGTGGTGAAGGCCGGCATCGCCTCATGTCCGAAGCAATCTTCGAGATCCTCAAGACTGCGCTCGACAATGAGCGCGCCGGCACGCGGCGTGTCGGCACTGCGCCGCGTCGCTGCGGGCGCTTCGCCGACATCGTCGCGGCGTTTGGAGGTTCCGTGGGGCACGTTGTGATGCACGCCCATCGCTTTCTTGAAGACAACAAGCGGCGGTGCCTGGGTAAGCTCGGCGCGCCAACGCCGCAACGTCTGGCCCATCCCGATGGCGGAGTCGGGATAACACCACACCAGCACATTGGTCTTGCGCGCGGGAACGTACAGTTGCCCTTTCTGCTTAGGATCAGTTTGCCAAGTGACGGTGTCGAGCGGTTTCAGCGCGCCCAAAGCCTTGAGGCCGACGGCGGCCTGTGGCAGGAAACTCGAGAGCCTGTCCGCATCTAGGCCACTTCCCGATTCCTGCCCAGCTTCGCCGAAGAGTGTTTTCTGGCAAAGGATTTCGGCGACCGGCGGCGTAAGAGCCTCGATCTGCGTGCGAATGACGCCGTAGGCCGCGCGCGCCACGGCCGTCTTGTGAGAGTCCGGTGCGTCCTGCGCGTCGGTCAGGCGCCGCAACAGGCGCAAGGTTTCGAAGCGATAGCGATCCTGGCAGGGGGACACGACGAGCGGACCACCGCCATCCACGCCATAGTCCATCTGGACGGCCCACAAATGGCGTCCGGTCGCACCGTTGAACGTCCAGCGCAGCGGTCCGCCCAGCACCGCCGGCGATGTGTTGCGAATGACGGCCGCATCGATCTGTTCGGTAGAAAAGCGGCGCACCCCCGAAAACTGCCCCGCGAACGCATGGCGGCCATTGGCAATGAACATGCCGCTATAGTCGCGCCAGCGATCGTCATCTTCCTGCATGGCGCAGATATCATGGGCGCTGTTAATGAGACAAACGTTCACGCGCTCGGCATTGATAGCGTGCGCGACATCAATGACGGCGTTGCGCCACTTCGCATGCCCGCTCTTCTGCAGCAACAGTCCAGCGACGAGAACACGTGTGTCGTCAGCGGCGTGGTCCTCGAGATAGCGTGCGATCTTGCGCACCACCACGCGCTGTCCAGCGACAACGTTCAACAGGTCTGAGCAGATGACGGGAAAAATGATGAGATCGTCGACGTGGATGGCGAGATGGGAGGTACCGTGATCCAGACCTTCGATATGGACCTCTTCGTGTTGCTCGCCGGTGGACTTCAGGAAGGTGACACACGCCGTAGCGCCTGGACGATGCGCCCAGCACCAGCCGCCATTGTAGACGCGCTCGGCGGCAGGCCCTTCGCCGACCGGCCAGCCGCCATGTCGGGTCGTCGGGCCGTTTCCATCGAGCCAAGCGTTGATGCGATTGCCGCGGCTGAAACCGAAGCCGGAAATCAGGATCAGTGGCCGTTGCCAGCCACGCACCAGAGCGTCGACGGCGGCCCAATCGTCGAGACCGAGTGCCAATTCCGGCAGAAGCAGAATCGCCGACCGATTGGCAGTGACGATCTGCGCCAGACGCTGATCGGCGCCCAACAGGCTTTGCAGCGTCTGCACCACCGAAGGCCGTGAGGCGTCCTGCGTCAAAATTGCTTGTGGTGGCGGAGCAATCTGAGCGAGGACAACATGCGCCTCCGCCTGTTCGGTCAACCACGCTCCCTGAAATGTAAATGTTTGTATTGTCAAGGGACAGTACCAAGAAAGAGCTATACGGATCAGGTCCTGCACGAACCTGTTGTCTCCATAACTATTACACCCTGAAACAAATGGATAGAACTTAGGACGGTAGGTCTTGGAAGAGCCTTTCGCGACGCGGCAGGTCAGGCCGTCAATGCTCGTAGGGGCCCGAATCTGTAGCCAAGCCGAAACCGAGGGACATAGTCCACAAAACGACAGCAATTGACGATGTCCGCTTCGGGTCACCTTTGGCCATTTAGTGGTGCCGTGCGGTTGTTGCGGTGCGAGAATGAAAGATCAGGTGCACCCGCACCAAGCTTATAGCTCGATAGATTCCGCAATCTTGAGCGCGTCATCAACCTCAATGCCCAGATATCGAACTGTGCTTTCCAACTTCGCGTGGCCAAGAAGCAGCTGAACCGCTCTCAAATTTCCTGTCTTGCGATATATCTGAGCCGCCTTGGTTCTCCGCATCGAGTGCGTTCCGTATCCAGACGGATCTAGGCCGACGGAAGCAATCCACGTATTGACGATGCGCGCATACTGACGAGTTGAGATGTGGCATGCGCTATGCACCCGGGACGGAAATAGAAATTCGGCCGAAGACATAGCGGGATGATGAAGCCACCCCTCAAGTGCGGCACGGGTGGTGTCTGTAATTTCGAACTGAACTGGCCGGCCAGTCTTTCGCTGAACAACGGTAGCGCGCTGGCGAGGCTGCCCACCGACGAATACGTCGTTCACCTTCAAGGCAACCAGATCACAAGCTCTAAGCTTGCTATCAATTGCCAGGTTGAACAGGACAAGACCACGTCGGTCACCAGCCATTTCGAGTCGAATTCTGATCGACCATACGTGTTTTGGGGCCAGGGGACGCTTCTGTCCCACCAAGCGACCCTTGTTCCAAGGATTCGATCTATAGATGGGAGTGTCGGCATTTGAGGTGGACATGGTCTTGCCTCCTGCCACCCCGCCCAACCCATCTTCGGCCCAGTGCCGAGGCTCTAACATACGGCAAAGAGACAAGGGCGCTCATGATCCAAAGCGGATATCCGGCATTTCGTAGTTAGTCGTAGTTACGCCTGCTGATGTTATCCGACTGCGCCAACGGCCCACCGTTCGGGAATGAGGCTTTGAAACCCTTGCCCAGTTTCAAATACCTCAAATAAAAGCCAGCGCCGCGTATACTAATCGCGCGCGCAAGACACTCTTTTCAAAATGACATTTCCGGCGGGATGCCTTGACCGACACACTTGATCAAAAACCAGCCTCCACTGAACTGACTGGCGGCGCAGGTTTCACATACGAAGACACGGTCGTCGCCTATTACCTCGCGCATCTGCTACGGCATGAGCGCGCAGCAGGCCAACCTGGATTCGTCACCAGCGTCGCCGTTCAACGGCAGGGTCACGGCCATCCGATGGATGACGTCATCGTCGGGCTCGATGATGCAGGGACAAAAAAGTCGCTCGATCTGCAAGTCAAACGCTCCGTCACGATCAGCGGCACTGACAAGCAATTCAAGGAAATCGTCGCGGCCGCCGTGAAGACGCAGGGATCCGAAACCTTCGTTAAAGGTTCTGACGCGAGTGGATTTGTCGTCGAGCATGTCACGGAGACGACATTCCGAAGTCTTTCGCGATTGATTAGAAAGGCAAAGGCGAGCCCCGATATCAAAGACTTCGAAGAATACTTCGCGCCAGCAGGTACAGCGGGAGCTGACGACAAGAAATTGCGAGAAGGCTTGCTGACCATGGTCGGCGCAGAAAGTCTGGATGAGGAAGTCGGCTTCTATCGGAGTTTTACCGCGCTCCATCTGGCTGGTCTGGAAGAAGGCGGGGCGCTGCGCGCCGAGATCGTCAACCGCCTGCAAGAGCTTGTGGCGGACAATCTGGATGGCCAGGACGTCCTCCTTTTTGACCGCCTTTGCCGTATCGCACGCGAAGGTGCGGCGAACGCAGCCAAATGGACGCGTTCATCCTTGCTCTCTCAACTGCGAGGCTTGGTGCGTCTCAAGGTGGTGCCGAACTTCAGCGGTGACATCAATCGGTTGAACGTCGCATCGCTCGATGCGCTTGGCGATGTCTCAGAAACCGTCGATGATTTCCATGTCACGCGCGACGGTTTGCAGACGAAAATCGCACTAGCGCTCCAGAAGCATCGCATTGTTTCCATCGGTGGCCTACCAGGATGCGGCAAGTCGGCGGTGCTGAAACGCTTTGCTGCCATCGCGGCGAAATCAGGACCGATTTTCTTTCTCAAGAGCGATCGTCTACAAGGAACAAGTTGGACAACGTTTGCGACAGCGCTCGGTCTTCGCCATAGTCATGCACCCGATCTTCTCGCTGAAATCGGTGCTACGGGTACACCCGTCCTATTCATCGATGGAATCGACCGTATCCGGCCAGATCAACGACACATCATTACGGACCTGATCCGTGCCATTGAGTCCGAACCCAGTCTCCAGCACTGGAAAGTTCTCGCCAGCTCGCGCGACCAAGGTCTCGAAGCCTACCGGGCTTGGTTTCCTCAGTCCATTTATTCCGAAATGGGTATGGGTAGTGTTTCGGTAAGCGGGTTCTCCGACGATGAGGCGGAGCTTCTTGCCAAATCGAAGCCCAACCTCCGCAGCCTTCTTTTCAGTCCCAGCTCAGCTGTGGAGCAGATCGCTCGCCGCCCATTTTTTGCGGCAGTGCTCGCCAACGCTCTTCCGCAAGATGCCAAGCCGCAAACCGAAGTTGACTTGATTAACGCCTGGTGGTTACGCGCTGGGCACGACGCGATGCCAGAAACGGTACCGCAACGTCAGCGTGCACTCGTCGACCTTGCCGAACAGGGCGTGCGTAATCTCGGCAAGGGAATCTCTGTCCGAGACCTCAAGCCGGAGACCGTCGAACATCTGGTGGCGCTTCAGGCCGACCACATTTTGCGTACTGAGCGCGGCGGCGCGATCGTTTCCTTTACCCACGACATTTTCTTTGAGTGGGTCTTCTTCCGCTTGCTTATCGACCTGGGCGACAAATGGCCTTCAGCGCTTGTCGCCGCAGGCGAGCCACCGCTGCTCGGTCGCGTGGTAGGCTTGCTCGCGCAAGACGCGCTTGCCGAAACGGGTCGATGGACAGCGGGTTACGCCGAGCTTGAGAGCTCTTCTCTTCGTGCCCAATGGCGGCGCGAATGGCTCACAGCCCCACCTTTTACGAACGCGTTTGAGAATGCCATCGACGAGTTCACGCAACGCGTCGAGGCGAATGATTTTGTCCTATGCGAAAAATTGCTGGTGTGGTTTCAGGCTCAGCATACCGTACCAAGCCCCATCATCATGCAAAGAGCTATCAAGATCGACGGTATGGACCCTGTTCGCGTGGCCGACCTCCTCGGATGGCCGTCCGACGGAGTGGCGTGGGGACGTCTGATTGACTGGATCATCGCGCGCCAGCAGACGCTACCGGCACGTCTTGTTCCGCAGGCGCTCGAAGTCTTTAGCGTGTGGCAGAATCCTCTCGCAGACTTCAAGAACAAGCGTTCGAAGAGTGTTCTTGCCACATGCAGTGCATGGCTGATCGATCTCGAAGCCGAAATTTACGCCGAGGGCTATCCGCGCGCTCGCGGAAAATGGGACGTGCTCGGCAGTGAAGCGCAGGAGAGTCTCGCAACGGGGCTGCGTAGCATCATCCTTCGCTCGGCCCGTGGCTATCCTGAGTTCGCTATCGCTCTTTTCGAACGCGCTGCAAGCAACGAGCGCATGCTGCGGTCCGCATTCGACGATTTCATGGGCTTCACACCAATTATGGCGGAAGTCGCGCCGGAGATGGTTGAAAGGGTCGCTGAAGTAAAGTTTTTGCAAGAGCTGCCGCAGGATGCGTATGACCGCCTACGTCGCGAGGAAGCTGAGGAGGCCAAATGGCGAGAAGAAACCAGGGCGATCCCGAAGGGAAAACGCACTCGCCAACAGAATATGGTGCTTTCATCACCGCACTTTCCGCCGAGTATGTCCGATTTCAGATTGGATAACGTCGGCCTCGATGCCCACAACCACTACTTCCATCCTCCATCTGCGTTGCACGAACCATTCGCCAGTTTGCTTACGAAAAGCCCCGTTGTCGGCCTTCGCCTAATCACCAAGCTTACAAACCATGCAACTACTGGCTGGCGTCAAATCCATAAGTTTCGCCGTCGCGAACGCGGCACGCCGATTCCCGTCGTGCTGGAGTTCCCATGGGGTCGGCAGGAGTTCTGGGGAGATTGGCACGTCTTTGGCTGGGGCCTTGGAATGTTGGGTTCCGAACTCCTCCAGTGCGCCTATCTTTCGCTCTCTTATTGGGCGTTCAAGGAGATCGAGAAAGGGCGCTCCACGAGCGACATGATTCAGCAAATACTTAAAGGCAGCATATGTTACGCATCTCTAGGGCTTTGCTTGCGCCTCGCCATCGAGACGTTCGAAGTTTCGGAAACCACGCTGCCCATCGTCACATGCCAGCGCCTCTGGGACCATGACTTCGCGCGCCTCGTTCAAGAGCCGCACAAGGACATCGACATTTTTGGGCTCGGCTTCCTCACGCAATTGAAAGGTGAGAAAGCTAAGGCGAAGGCTTTTCTAGAAAGACGTGAATATCGCAAGCGCGATGTGCGTGAACTCGCGATGCGATTTGCGATCGGCAATGAACCAAGCTTGCGTGATCGGTTCAAGAAGGTGCTTGAGGCGTTTCCCGAAAACCTTCCGTATATCGTCGAAGAGGAACGCGAATATCCGGAACGAACGAGAGATTTGAAGGAGAAAGCGGAGCTCTGGTCCGGTCTCGGCAATATCGAGAATTACCGGCGGTACGAAGCGAAAGGCGATCAAATCGCCATTGGGTATGAAGCGCCGAAGCCACTGCCTGATGCGACGCAAGAACGAACTGCTACGGCCATAGAATCGTTGAACCAGCAGTACGCTCTCACTTGGGCCCTCAAATTCTTGAATGAGGGTAAGCCTGCCGAGGGCTGGACGTTGGCAAACGCCATCGCATTCGCCAAAAAGCACGACATCGATGGCCTGTTCGATGAGCGCGCTGATGTCGGTCCCCACACGATCCAAAGCGGCGTTTCCGCTATCGCCGCATGCGCTATCCGATTTGGTGAGAGCGATTCACCGGATAAGCCGTGGGCGTGGAACGTAATGGAACGCGTTCTGAAAATGCGTGAACCCAGCGATTTCTATGGATCGAAAATTCCGTGGCATCCTTCTTTCCACCTCATTTCCGCGCTTTTCCATGACCGCAAGAGCGGCGCTCCCCGTTTGGAATCCTCTGCCAGCCTGGTCCAGCTTGCGAGTCATCCGAATGAAGATGTGCAGATCATGGCTTTCCAGGCCCTCTTTATGGACCCGGACCCGCACGTGAAGTGGGTTGCCGCGCACTTCGCGTTCGATCTCGCGCACCGCATCGATCCGATCCGGAATGAAGAGACCTTCGAGCGTGACGACACAGCAGATCGAGAGGCACGCGAAGCAGCGCTCACAAAGGCATTGCATGCCCTCGGTGTCGAATCCAAGGACGACTTTGAGCCTCTGCCGCCTGCGTGGGTGACGGCATCCAAGCGGAACAGAGGTGCGGAGGACTACTGGACCGATCCCGAGCGCTCCTTCGACGGTCAATACGCCGCCAAGATTTTCGCACACTTTCCGCTTGAAGAGTGGTGCCGGTCAGATGTTTACCGCCCGAAAATCCAGCCGCTTCTGGTCGCTCTCGCGCGCTGGACCGCCGAGCGGTTGATGCCACCGTGGGACGACGGAAAGACGCGCCGAGACAAAGAGACGAATCTTTTCGAATGGGACCGGACCTTGGGCACGATGCTTGCCCGTGCATTGCCGTTTTTCGATCTGTAATGGGTTCGCGACAATTTCTTCAAGCCGTTCTCTCGGGACGACGAGGAGGCATTGCGCGTACTTGCGCAATTCGCGGAGAGCATCGTTACCCGCCACGTCCTCGACGCCGAAGACATCCCCGAAAATGCACTACCAATTCTCGACGACTGTGTGCAACGGGTCATTACCGATAGGGTATTTGATCCGAACGGCTATCGTGCGGGCGAAATCCATGGGTTCGATATGCCGGAGCTTGTTAGAACGCTATTGTTTGTGAATATCGATGCCGAATGTCCGGGTGCTGCACGGTTCGTCAATGGCGATTGGACTGATATCGCGATCATAATGCCTCTGGTGACGAAGCTCGTTAGAGCGAGCGGATGGTCAACTTACGTTATGAAAAACTTTTTAACCTTGTGCGAGCGTGCAGCGTCGTCTTATCCGATCGATGCTTTTATCGAACAAGCTACCTCAGCTCTGGACTCAACCGAATACGCAAAAGGAAGTTGGGTGGGAACGTCACTGCCCGCGAGGCTCGCCGCGGTTGTCCAGCGACTAGCCGAAGCAAATTATCCTCTTGAAGTAAATCGCGCGCGGAGACTGCTAAGGATCCTCGACGCGTTGATAGACCTCGGTGACCGGCGCAGCGCAGCGCTTGAACAGGATGAAGCATTTCGCCGTGTTCAGGGCCTAGCTACTTGATTGGAGCTTTTCCCGGCGCTGGCTCCCTTCGCAAGTGACAGTGACCTGAATCGGGCATGAGCCCGCACGCGGCGCCGGGTGTTCCTTTAACCTGAAAGACAAGTCGATGGTCGAAACGATGCCAGTGAGTGTCTGCTTCTGGCGCGAGGCGCCCGATTGTCTCTTGAGAAAGGTTCGCGGGCGAATGCCTTTCATGGAACTCCGGGGTCGTGAGAAGAAAGAGGAGCGGAGGCTCGATACGACGCCCGAAGTCGCACCGATTCGGCAAGCGCCCGTGACTTAACTTATCTTCGTTCTCATTCCGCAGTTGGACAATAAGATCTCGCGCTGGAGGAATGAGCCCGGCCTAACAACTTTCAATGTGTTGGTGAGGTATTTTCTGTCGCCAGAATGGCGACTGTACCGAACAAGCTCGTTAAGCGATTGTCTCGCGACGGCAGACGTCGGGATCGCGATGGATCGGCGTCGGCATCGCCATCGAAACGGCGCTGACAATTCGGGCGACGACTTTAGGCCAGACACAACGGCCTGCAGAAGTAGCGTTGCGAAACATTGAGCAGAACTCTTTTATTTTCCTGTAGCATCGCAGACCTATCTATCGCCGCACGCCTTCTTCATCCGCTGATAGGCTTGCTGCAGTTGCCTATGATCGTGTCGGCGGCCATGAGCCTCTCCTTGATAGCCCTTTCGATATCCGCGGCCGCATACGCGCTTCCCTCCCGCCATGTAGAATTATGCTGTGAGACTACACACTACTTTTAGGAGAAGGTCGGCTGACGAGATCAGGCCTGCGCGCGCCTTCCCGTCTCTTCGTGTGAACTTTTCCGCAGCTCGCCTAGTGCCTGCCGGAACACGGCCCATGCGCCTTGAAGGGCGAGCGCGGACATGATCGCGGCGACCGAAAGATCCGGCCAGGCCGTTCCCGTGCCGAAGACCCCGAACGCGGCCAGGAGCACCGCGCAATTGCCGAGGACGTCATTGCGTGAGCAGAGCCAGACAGAGCGCATGTTGCTGTCGCCCGATCTGTGCCGCCAGAGCAGCGCAAAGACGGCTACATTGGCGGTGAGCGCCACAGCTCCGACGGCGCCCATCGTCATTGCTTCCGGCGCGGCGCCATAGGCGATGTGCCAGAAGGTCGAGCCGATGACCCAAAATCCGAGCAGCGCCATCGCCGCGCCTTTCGCGAGTGCCGCTTTTGCGCGGACGGATAGCGACATACCGAGTACGAACAGGCTGATGGCATAGGTCGCCGTGTCGCCCAGAAAATCGAGTGCATCGGCCTGGAGCGAGACGGAATTCGCTGCGAGGCCAGCGAGCATCTCGATGGCGAACATGAATCCGTTGATGAGGAGAGCTGCCCACAGGACACGCCGGTAGGCGGTGTCGCGCAGCTGCGCTTCGGAAGCTTCGTGTTCGCAGCACTGCTCGCTCATTGTCGGCCTCGCATAGATCATTCAAGACGACTAAGATAGTGTCTATAGTAACTATAGGGTCAAGTCCATGAGCAATGGAACCAGCATCGGCGACCTGGCGAAGGCGACGGGCACGAAGGTCGTAACCATCCGCTATTACGAAAAGATCGGTCTTCTGCCGGAGCCGCCCAGAACGCGCGGCAACTACCGCATCTATGAAGCGCTTCACCGCGAGCGCCTGCATTTCATCCGCCGCTGCCGTGACCTCGGCTTCACACTGGAACAGGTGCGGGAGTTGCTCGATCTCTCAAAAAGGACGGACAAGGACTGTGCGGCGGTGGACAGGCTTGCGCTCGATCACCTCGCGGAAATCGAGCGCAAGATTGCAGATTTGAAGCGGCTGGAGAAGGAGTTGCGGCGCCTCAGTGAATGTTGCCAAGGCGGCCGCATTGGCGATTGCCGGATTATCGAGACACTGTCACACCATGAATATAGGTCTCTTCCAAACGCACGCAATGCAATGAAGGATGGGTGATGTTCCCATCACATAGGGTGCAGCCCAACCATCTTCCGGCTTGCGTAGGTATCAGATCCAACGTCGTACCTTACGACAATAGATTCGATATTCGTCACCGAGATCCTCGTTAAGAACACGTTCTTCGATGAGAACTTGAAGATGAACCGCAACAATCAGCACCAGCAAAAGGGAGAGCGTGACGAAGTTCGGCGAAGCAAGAAGCAGTCCGGCAAAGAGCAGGACCTGTCCGACGAAAACAGGGTTGCGAGAGAAAGCAAATGGCCCCGTTTGAACAATGCGGCCCAATTCCCCTGCGACCGCCCCTATCCTCCAGGAGCGCCCCATATGAACTTGTGAGTAAAACGCCAAGCTACTTCCCGCGATAGCCAAAACAGAGCCGATAAGATTGCTCACCGGCCCTTCGAACGCAGCTTGGATTGGATCTGTAGCCTCTCTGTCCGCGAGCAGGACCACAATGCTATAGACGGCGGCCCCGACAAACGAGATGCGGAACAAGAAGGCAGGAAGCACCTGTTGCTTCACTCCCTTTCCGAAAAGCCAAACCGATCGGCCTGATGCATGGGCCGTTCGCAAGGTGAGAATCAGGAAAAGCGTGATGTAGGCGAGTACACTCAAAGCCGAGATGATTTCAACCATAAGCCAAACAGCCTCCAAACCGCTCGTCGTGGTGCCGTGCTTCATGTGCACCCCACAGTAGCTATAGGGTCAAGGCTGTCTCGATCGGCAATTTGCAGGTCGGCAACAAACGCTACCGCATTGTTTGTGCAAATCACCAACGCGCGCGGTCAATGTCACTGAAAATAACTCGTGGCACGGCGAATGGATATCCATTGCTGCTATGGCCGAAATGGCAGTCGTGATATCCACCGCACATAGACAAGCTCACTAATCAGTTCGATCAAGGTCTGGGTGACCACGACTGCCGGAACGAGCGGGGAACCGCCCGGAATAGCAAACGCCAGCGGAAGGATGACGAGAGAATTCCGCGTGGCAGCACTGAAAGCCACAGCACGCGCGCCACCAACTGCAAGGCGGCTGGCTCGTGCGATGAACCAACCCAGCACCGGCGCAACGGCAGCATAAACCAGGTAAATCGGTGCCGCTGTCAGTGCTGCGCCCGCGGCTTCCCCGACACGAGGGATAACCCCCGCCAGAACAAGGAAGAGGACAAAGCCCGTCGCCGGCACCGGGAGCAGGCCAAGAGCCGCCAGCACCTGTTCGCCGTTCATTGCTCTAACCGCGCCAAACTGGACCACCGCGGCAAGCAGCAGCGGTCCTACGATCAGCCACAGGAACGCATAAATGAACGGTTCCAGACGGACAAGACTTGATGCATCCGTACCAAGCAGTACCCGCAGATAGACTGGCAGCAAGACCATTTGCAACAGCAGCAGCGCGGGCGTGGCCGCCAGCAGCATCTTGGCATCTCCGCGTCCCAGGTGCGTAAACGTCACCACATAATCCACGCATGGGGTGAGAAGTACGAGCAAGACCGCCAATCTCAACATCGGATCGTCGGGCAGGAACTGTACGAGAATTGCAGTCAGCAATGGCATGACCACAAAGTTGGTTACAAGGAGCGCACCGAGAAAGCGGACGTTGCGCAGGGCCACTCCGAATTCGCCCAAGGGCACCTGAAGGAATGTGACGAATAGCATGAACGCAAGCGCCGGATTGACTCCGGCTTCGAGTGCGTTCACAGCCGGCACACTAAACCCGGCAACTGCTCCAATAAGGATCGCTCCCAGATAGATCGCGACCTGCCGCTCCTCAAGGCCAACTCGAATACGCTCCACTCGCAGCCCCTTCGTAGCACTTTGAAGTTGTTGGCCTCCATACCCTACATCGCGCGCAAACGAAGCGACTGGTAAAATCACAACTTTCCTGGATACTTCGACCGCACGTTTTCAGTTAGCTCGCTGAATAGCTGGCCGGCCGGTCCGGAGGGCCCGGCCGGCCGGATGTATCTCACTCGGCCCGCTTCTCCTCCGCCGCATGAGCGAGCCGGTAGATAACCGGCAGCACGATCAGCGTGAGGATAGTAGATGAGAGAATGCCGCCTATGACGACGGTCGCGAGCGGACGTTGCACCTCTGCGCCGGCACTTGTCGCCAGCGCCATCGGCACGAAGCCCAGCGAGGCGACGAGCGCCGTCATCAATACCGGACGGAGCCGCGTGACGGCCCCGGTCCAGATTGCCTCATCGAGAGAAAGGCCGCGTGCCCGAAGGTTCTTGATGAAGCTGATGATGACAAGGCCGTTGAGGACCGCGACCCCCGAAAGCGCGATGAAGCCGACGCCTGCCGAGATGGAAAGCGGTAGCCCCCGAAGGGCGAGCGCCGCAATTCCGCCCGTCAGCGCGAGCGGTACGCCCGAGTAGACGAGCAGCGCGTCTTTCGCGGTACCGAGGCTTGCAAAGAGCAGGGCGAAAATGAGCACCAGCGCCGCGGGAACGACGATACTGAGCCGTTTCGTCGCGGAAACCAGCTGCTCGAACTGGCCGCCCCACTCGAACCAGTAGCCCGGAGGAAGCATCACCTGCTCTTCGACAACGGCCTGTGCCTCCTCGACGAACGAGCCGAGATCGCGCTCGCGGATATTCGCCGTCACTGTGATTCGCCTCTTGCCGTTTTCCCGGCTGATCTGGTTCGGTCCGGGCGCAAGACGAATGTCCGCCACTTCGCGCAGCGGCACAATGCGCGGCATGCCCTCGCCGAAGGGCGAGTAGCTGGCAGGCGCCAGATTCTGCTCCGGCTGATGCTCCGGCGGCAATGGAATTGGAAGTTCGCGGAGGCGTTCGATGTCCTGCCTCAAATCCTCGGGCAGGCGGACAATAATGGGGGTGCGCCAATCGCCTTCATAGAAGGTTCCGGCACGGGCCCCTCCCATCGCAGTCTGCACCACCTGCTGCACTTCCGAAATGCTGAGACCGAGGCGGGCCGCAGCATCCCGTTTTACCTGGATCGAGAGGACCGGGAGACCAGAAACCTGCTCCACCTGCACGCCGGAAGCCCCCTCGACCCGGCGCACGACGGCAGCGACCTCGTTTGCAGAGGCGAGCAGCGTTTCCATGTTGTCGCCAAAAATCTTGATGCCGATGTCGGAGCGAACGCCCGAGATGAGTTCGTTGAAACGAAGCTCGATAGGTTGTGAAACCTCGTAGTTTGCACCGGGGATCGTGGCAAGCACCTCGTCGAGCTCGCGAAGGAGCTCCGCCTTGGATTTCGACGGATCGGGCCATTCGTCCCGGGGCCTGATCATCACATAGGCGTCGGAGATGTTGGGCGGCATTGCATCCGTCGCAACCTCGGCCGTACCGGTACGCGCGAAAACATCTTTGACCTCGGGTATTTCGAGCAAGGCCTTTTCGACCTGCATCTGCATGTCCACCGACTGGGAAAGGCTGGTCCCCGGAACGCGGAGCGCCTGGACAGCCACATCTCCCTCGTCAAGCCGCGGAATGAACTCGGTACCGAAGCGAGTTGCCCCGAACGCCGCGACGAGCACGAGAATGCCGGCCGCAACAGCGACCGTCTTCTGGCGGCCGAGCGCCAAGGCGAGCGCGGACTCATATCCCCTTTGCGCCCAGCGCATGACGGGGCTCTCTTTCTCTTCGACATCGCCGCGCACGAAAATGGCGATGGCCGCGGGAACGAAGGTAAGTGCCAGAACCATCGCCGAGAGCAGCGCGAAGACGACCGTGGTCGCCATCGGCGCAAACATCTTCCCTTCAACGCCGGTGAGGGTCAGGATCGGCAGGTAGACGACGGTGATGATGAAGGAGCCGAACATGGCCGGCGTCATCACCTCGCGCGTTGCCTCAATGACGGTGGCAAACCGGTCTTTGGTACTCAGGGCATGGCCGAAGCGCTTCCGCTCTTCCGAGAGCCGCCTGAGACAGTTCTCCACGATGATCACTGCACCGTCCACGATGAGGCCGAAATCGATGGCACCGAGACTCATCAGATTCGCGCTTATGCGGTACTCGACCATTCCCGTAACCGTAATGAGCATGGATAGTGGAATGACCGCCGCCGTGATGAGGGCGGCCCTGATGTTCCGGAGAAGTACGAAGAGAACGACGATAACGAGCACCGCCCCTTCCACGAGATTGGTGCGAACCGTTGCAACGGTTTTCTGGATGAGGCTCGTACGATCGTAGAGCGTTTCGATGCGAACTCCGTCCGGCAGGCTCTTTTCGATCTGATCGAGCTTTTCGTCGATAGCGACCGCCACATCGCGGCTGTTCTCGCCTATCAGCATGACGGCAGTTCCGAGAACCGTTTCCTTCCCGTTATGCGTGGCGGCGCCTGTCCGAAGCTCCTTTCCGAATGTCACTTCGGCAACGTCGTGAACGTAGATGGGGCGGCCATTATGCGTACCGAGCAGGACTTCCGAGAACTCCGTGGCCTCCGCGATCTGGCCAGGCAGACGGATCAGATATTGCTCGCCATTCCGTTCTATATAGCCCGCGCCGACATTGACATTGTTCGCTTCAAGTGCCTCGACGACGTCCTGGAAACTGAGATTGAAGGTAGTAAGACGATAGGGATCCGGCACGATATGAAGTTGACGCTCATATCCGCCGATTGCATTGACCTCCACCACTCCGGAGACCATACGCAGTTGTGGACGGACCACCCAGTCGTGAAGGGCCCGGATGTCGGAAAGCGTGTAAGCCGACCCGTCTTGCTTCCGGGCGGCAGGGTTCGCTTCCATGCTGTACATGTAGATCTCGCCGAGGCCGGTCGAGATCGGGCCCATCGCCGTTTCGACGTCTGGAGGCAGCTCGCCCGACACAGCCTGAATGCGCTCACCGATCAACTGCCGTGCGCGGTAGATGTCCGTACCATCCACGAAGACGACCGTGATTTGCGAAAGACCATAGCGAGATATGGAGCGTGTATAGTCCAGGCCCGGCAAACCGCCCATCGCCGTTTCCAGTGGAAAAGTGATGCGTTGTTCCACTTCAACGGGCGAATAGCCGGGAGCCGAGGTGTTTACCTGCACCTGAACATTGGTGATGTCAGGAACGGCATCGATCGGAAGGCGTGTAAAATTATAGGCGCCGAAGGCTGCGACAAAGGCAACCGAGAGAAGCACGAGCCAGCGGTGCTCGACACAAAAGGAAACGATCCGTGCAATCATGGGGTTCGCTCCTCAGTGTGCATGAGAGGCGGCGCTCTTGCCGGCCTCTGCTTTCAAGATGAAGGCGTTACGCGATACATAAGCGCTGCCTGGAGCAAGCCCCTCGACGATCTCCACCGCGCCGGCATCGCTCCGGCCGATCTTCACTGGAAGCCGTTCGAACGAGCCTTCTTCGTCACCGGGCACATAGACAAAACTGTCCGCGCCCTCATAGAGAATTGCATCGCGCGCGACGACGACCTGAACCGTCTCGGATTTTTGTTCCACTGACGCCGTGACAAAGAGGCCGGGCTGAAGGCTTCCCTCGGGATTTGGCACGGTCGCGCGAGCGAGGACGCTTTGCGTATCCTGCGCCGCTATGGGCGACACGTAGTCGACGACGGCCTCAACGGGAGAGGCCCCCGCTTCAGGCCGGAACGTAACGCGCTGTCCTTCGCTGACAAGACTCGCGTCATGGCGATGGACCTGGAGGTCAAGCCACACGGTCGACAGATCGGCAACCACCATCAGAGGGGAGTCCGTATCCGCGAATTGACCGGGAGCAACGCTGCGTTGAACGATACGGCCTGCAATCGGCGAACGGAGCGCATAGGTTCGCATGCTCTCGTTGCTCTCAATGGAAAGCAGGACATCACCCTTCGAAACGCTGCTGCCGAGGCGTCTTCCAACCTCCGTCACGATGCCGGGGAAGCGGGGCACGATATGGACCAGCCTGTCGAGATCCGGGCGAATGACGCCGAAGAGAGTGATGGATGGATTGATCGTGCCCGGACCCGCCTCGACAATTTCGATGTCCGCCTTTTCAATCTGCGCATCCGAGAGGACGACGTGCCCTTCTTCTTCGTCATGCCCACCTTCTTCGCTATGCCCTTCTGCTTCGTCATGCCCTCCTTCTTCGGCATGATCCTCGCTTCCATGCTCATCGGCATGTTGTCCGTCTTCATCTTCGAGGTGTTGTGCTTGCTCTTCCTTGCTTCCACTTTCGAGTGCAACGGGCTCGTCTCTCTCCGCCGCCAGAACGGGATACCCAGCGCAGCTGAAAACAAGGAGTGTAGCCAGAGCCTGCCACAAGGCGCGTTTCTTCATGTTCATTTCAGCTCTCCTTCGGCAAACGGGCCGGTCAGGCTGTCAAGCGAGGCATAGGCGTTCCGGCAAGCGAGGATTGCTTCCGTTGCCTGCAATCGGGCGTCGATCATGGTTTCCTGCGCACCCAGAAGATCGAGCACGCCGAAGCGGCCTCGCAGATACCCCTCTTCGATTTCGGCGGCGGTCTTTTCTGAAGCGGGAATGACCGAGCGGCTCAGCCGTGCGGCCACGCTGCAGCGGCTCGAATAGGTCGCGTAGACCTCTTGAAGTTCGCGGACGAGTTCGACCCTCACTTGCTGCGCATCGAGGTCGGCCTGAACGACCTGGCTCGCGGCAGCATCAATATTGCCTTGATTGCGGTCGAAGACCGTAAGAGGAATGGAGACGGAGAACAGAAATGCGCTTTCGTCTGTGCCTGTGAAACGTCGAGCGCCCGCGCCAAGCGTCACATCCGGCGACGCATTCGATTTTTCAAGATCGAACGCGGCTCGGCGCTGACCGACGACCTGTCTTGCACCTCGAACGGTGGGGTGGTCGTCGAGCCGAGAAAGGAGTTCGGAAAATGCAGGCAGCGCTGCGTCGGGAATATCGAGAGCGCCTTTCGCTCTAACGGGCCGATAGACGGCTTCCGACCAGAGGGCGAGCAGGGCCTGCTCGGCGAAGCGTTGTTCTCTTTGCATTGCCTGAGCTTCAATTTCGGCAAGATCGAGTGTCAGAAGGCCTCGATTGAGATCGGCTTCAGACGACGCTCCACGCTCGAAACGCTCGCGAAGTGCGGGAACAAGATCGCGGATGCGCGCCGCCGCGGCATTGGCCAGTTCCATATCGCGCTGCGCGGCGAGCAACCGGTTGAAGGCATGCGCGACCCGTTCACGAAGGCGCCGCTCAACGGCTTCTCTTTCGGCGGTGGCGACGGTCTCGGCCAGCCGCGAGGCCCCTATTCTGTTCTCACGCTTGCCGCCGGTCTCAATCAGTTGGGACAGGCCAATCGTCACGTCCGCCTCGTCCGTGCCAGCATAGGGCCCGGACCCAAGTATGTTTTCCACCTCCACCCCGACTTCGGGGTTGGGGAGAAGCGATGCCTGGCGCGTTTTAGCAGCACGCTCTGCTATCGTTTCGTCTGCGATGCGCACACTCGCATTCTGGGAAAGCGCCTTCTCGATGGCTTCATTCAGCGTCACTGATTCCGCCGAGAGAGCAGGCGAAACGAGTCCCGCCGACAAACAAATGCCGAGCAGAGCCCGCC
This sequence comes from Parvibaculum sp., assembly GCA_002694985.1. GTDB lineage: Bacteria > Pseudomonadota > Alphaproteobacteria > Parvibaculales > Parvibaculaceae > Parvibaculum. Next base: position 45,780 of record NZNS01000007.1, read on the forward strand.
GCCAATGGCGGTCAAAGCATTTCATGGATCACCTGTAGACAAATAGGGACGTTTGCTCCCAACCGGGAGCATTCGGATTCAGGCGATCGGATTTTCGGGAGGAGGTCCTTCGGGTGACCGGGAGAGGCTTTCAACCAAAATGGCGCATGGTTTGAAAGCCAGGTCACTGGCGGTCGAGAGCTTCAGGTAATGCGCGCTTCCGAGCGTCATGTGCTGGAATGCGTGGCAGACCTCGCAGGCTTCATCGAACGGAAGGTCGTCGCCAATGTCCATTCCTGCCGTAAGGACCAATTCATCAACCGTGCCTTCATAGAGCGGGGCTCCCGTCGAGCTGACGGACAACGCACTACAGAACAGGCTGACGATGATCAGACGGATCAGAGGAGAGAACATGCTGGAATACTAACTGAGTTCGCAGATTTTGCAACCCGCTTTGGGGGCTGCCGCCGATCCTGATTAGCGAGCGCTATCTGGTGCCAACACAGGACGGCACTGAGGCACCCGGCGAGCTACTCAGCGCTCACGTTAATGAGCAAGCAAAGGGCGTTACGGCGATGGCCAGATTGGATGACGGGATTACGATCCATTGTACCATGCTCCTGTCGGAAGAGGATCTGACACTTTATCGAGAGAGCCCTGAAACTTTTTTGGCAAGTATGAGCCACAATGCAAGGTTGAACACCCGGTCGAACTCTACGAGGGGACACTCAAGGTCTACAACGCTAAGTGCGAAAAGCCAATCGAACGGATGAAGGGTCATATTGAATCAACAGCTTTGGCACACATGTCGCAAGATCAACTGCTGAAATGCTACGCAGAGGGAGTCGCTCAAGGTGCGATGGCAGACATGAAGGATTGGAAAACTCGCGCTGATTAGACCGACCCCGCAAATGCGATTTGATGTCCGCTTTTGGCGCAAAGCCGACATTCGGCGCCCACAAAGATGTTCGGGGAAGTTGATCCACACTTATGCTTGTATCGACTGGACTTCTGCCGCAAAGGAAGCATCCATGCACAGGCGCCGAAGCGCGCAGGCCCCGAGAGAAGCCGGTCCGGGGCTTTCCGGGGTGAGGGCGCCTGATTGGCGGGCGCCTGGTCACACAGGAGCCCCGATCCATGGCAACCCAGCAGAAATCGTCCAAAACCCCGGCCACAAAGACCAAAGCGCTGGCGGGCGGCAAGCTCGGCCAGATCATCCGTTTGTTGCAGCGCGCAAAGGGCGCCTCCATCGACGACCTCACCGATGCCACGGGTTGGCAGGCACATTCCGTACGAGGAGCAATTAGCGGGCGGCTGCGCAAGCGGCATAGCCTTGCGGTGAGCGCAACGCGGGATGCGTCGCGCGGCCTTGTATACCGCCTGCCGAAGGCGGGAGGCACCCGATGAGCAACATCGATCTCGACTTCGGCGACCTCACTATCAAGGAGCTTCGGCAGAGGTGGATGAAGGCCTTCGGCAAGCCGCCCCCGGCCCGCGCTAGCCGCGACCTGCTGGAACTTGGGATTAGCTGGCATATCCAAAGCAAGAAGTTCGGCGGCCTCGACCGCGCAACCCGCGAGCGGATCGCCGCACTCGCCACCGACCTGCAGTCCGGGAAGAAGCCCGGATCGTCCCAGCGGCGAACCGATCTCAACCCAGGCGTCACGCTGGTTCGGGAGTGGAGCGGCCGAACCTTCCAGGTGCAGGTTCTCGAGAAGGGGTTCCTCTACGACCATAAGGTCTGGGGGAGCCTCTCCGAGATCGCAAGAGAGATCACTGGTGCGCGATGGAACGGACCGAAGTTCTTCGGCCTCCGGCAGGTACAGAAGGAGGCTGCGTTGTGAGCAGCCGCAAGCTCCGCTGCGCTATCTACACCCGTAAGTCGACCGATGAGGGCCTCGACCAGGACTTCAACTCGCTGGAGGCCCAGAGGGAGTCCTGTACCGCCTACATAATGAGCCAGACCCACGAGGGCTGGGAGGCGCTCGACGCCCGATATGATGATGGCGGCTTCTCGGGCGGGAGCCTCGAGAGACCGGCACTCAGAGCTCTCATGGCCGATATCGAGAAGGGCCTCATCGACATCGTCGTGGTCTACAAGGTCGACCGGCTGACAAGGTCGCTTGCCGACTTTGCAAAGCTCGTCGATCTCTTCGACCGGCAGAGGGTCTCATTCGTGTCGGTGACCCAGGCCTTCAACACTACGAACTCGATGGGGCGGCTCACCCTCAATGTTCTCCTCTCCTTTGCCCAGTTCGAGCGCGAGGTGACGGCCGAGCGCATAAGGGACAAGTTCCGTGCCTCCAAGGAGAAGGGTATGTGGATGGGCGGGCTGCCTCCGCTCGGCTATGACATCGACCATCGCAAGCTTGTCATCAATGGGCGCGAGGCCGAGCGGGTCCGCCTCATCTTCGAGCGCTATCTCGAGCTTGGTTCAGTGATGCGCCTCATGAAGGATCTGAAGTCTCTGGACATCCGCTCCAAGCGCTGGGTTACCCAGAAGGGTAACGCCAGAGGAGGCTCAACCTTTACCCGCGGCGCGCTTTACGCGCTGCTCCAGAATCCCGTCTATATCGGCCGCATCCGTCACAAGGACAAAGTCCATGATGGGCAGCATGAAGCGATCATCGATGATGAGGTCTGGGAAGCGGCCCAAAACCTCCTTGCGCGCAACCGCCATGAGAGCCGGACTAAAACGAATGCCAAATCCCCCTCGCTCCTTGCCGGCCTGCTCTTCCATGAAGATGGCGCAGCCTATCGGCCCCGCCAGGGCCGCAAGAAGGGCTGTAATCACCACTACTATGTCCATCCCTCCGGCACTTTGCCGGTCCATGAGATCGACAGTCTCGTCGCGAACGAACTAGTCAACCTGCTTGGGCGGCAGGCTACGCTCTGCCAGATCATCGGAACGGATGATCCGGTTCAAATGGATGTGGTCGGCTCAAAGGCCCAATCGACCTCTGCCGAGCTCAAACTCTGCCCCCGCAGGGACATCTTCCTTCAGATGGTCGACAAGGTGACGGTCGGCGAGAAGCAGATCTCGCTCGCCATCAATCGGCTTGGCCTCCAGTTCCTCCTCACCAACATCCCGGCTTCCGCACAAATCGAAGGCGGGGCAAAGACGCCTCACATCATCAAACGAGCATTCCAGCTCAAGCGTTGCGGCAACGGCAGGAAGCTCATCCTCGGACAGAACAATGCCGATGACAGATCGCAGCCCGACCCGTCACTGCTCAGAACCATCGCCCGGGCCCATGTCTGGTTCGGGGACCTCAGGTCCGGGCTCAGCTACAAGGAGATCGCTTCACGCGATGCAATCGACGAGCGACTGGTCGCGCGCACCGTCCGCCTTGCCTTCCTTGCGCCCGATATAACAAAAGCAATCCTTGCCGGGCTCGAGTCCAAAGGCCTCACCTCGGAGCAGCTCGTGCGGCTCCCCAGACTCCCGGCAAGCTGGAACGAGCAGCGGAGCCTGCTCGGCTTCGACTGACTACACCCATCTCGGACAATCACGCCTGCGCGAGAGCGCGGGCGTCGTCGTTCCCGAACAATTGGGACAAACAACGCCGATACATCGCTGCATCGCGCTGCATCATTGTGCATCGGAAACGCGTGAAGCGGACCAGTTTGCGCCCGCCTGGAGAAACAGCCCCGGAACTGCGCTGAATTCCGCAACTGTCAGCGTCTCTGTGTGCGCCTGTGATGCAGAAATGCGCCGCAAGTCCGCGTGAACGCGGGTAGATTCCGGAGACGCCCTGGCGGTCGTGGATTTGCTAGGAGAGGATTGGTGGAGCCAGACGGAATCGAACCGACGACCTCTTGCATGCCATGCAAGCGCTCTCCCAACTGAGCTATGGCCCCATCCTGTGCGCGGTGCGGCTTCAGCCCACCGACGGTGGCGGAACTTAGTGCCGCTCCTTCTCACGATCAAGAGAAACTTGGCACTGCCGCCATCTTCCTGTGTCCACGACGCCGAAGGGAGCGGCGATCAATCGTCGTCGCCGCCCTTACCACCGCGCACGATATCGGTCACATCGTCACCGTCTTCATCATCCTCGAGGAAGGCGTCATTGGCGTCATCGTCATCATCGACATCCACACCGACATCATCGAGATCGATATCGTCATCGGTATCGGCTGCGAGTTCGTCATCCCTCATCGCATCGAGCGAGACATTTCCCTCATCGTCGGCGGCGACCACCCGTTTGGAGGCTTTCTCCTTGGGCTTCTCCGCCGGCTTGGCGCGCTTCGCCTTCGTCCCCGTATCCGGGACATATTCATGCTCGCACTTGGGGCACACGACCGGGTTCTTATTCAGGTCGTAAAACTTTGCGCCGCAGCTCGGGCAATCGCGTTTCGTTCCCAACTCCGGTTTCGACAAGCTTTACTCTCCCCGCACCAGTTTGCATCAAGGCCTTGCGCCGATGGGCGCGTGGCATCAGTCAAGAAGGATTTTCCCATTGCCACGTTAAATTGCTCCTGTCAAAACCTATTCGCGCTTCAGAGCGGGGAACCATACCTTCCCGCAGCGGCCGGGAAATGCCCGGCCCCTTCATCCCATGCACCGCTGGACGGATCTCAATTGGCCACGCCTTCTCATTCCGCTTCTCATTCCGCCTCCGCCAGCCTTACGGCTGAGCCCTCGCACGGCCTTGGCGGGCGGGTCCAGGTGCCCGGCGACAAGTCGATCTCGCACCGGGCGCTCATTTTTGGTGCGCTCGCTGTCGGTGAAACGAGAATCAGCGGACTTCTTGAGGGAGAAGACGTTCTCGCCACCGCGGAGACCATGCGCAGGCTCGGTGCCGACGTGACAAGGCTCGGCGAGGGCGCCTGGTCGGTCCATGGCGTGGGCACGGGCGGACTTCGCGAACCCGAAGAGCCTCTCGATTTTGGCAATTCGGGGACGGGCGCGCGCCTTGTCATGGGTCTCGTCGCCGGCCATCCGATAACCGCCACCTTTATTGGCGATGCCTCGCTATCCAGGCGGCCCATGGGCCGCGTGATCTCGCCGCTCACGCAGATGGGTGCGCATTTCCATGCGCGGGAGGGCGGCCGGATGCCGCTCACGCTGACAGGTGCCCGGCGAGCCCTGCCCATCAGCTACCGTTTGCCTGTCGCTTCAGCGCAAGTGAAGTCGGCCATTCTGCTTGCTGCCCTCAATACGCCGGGCATCACGACCGTTATCGAGGCAACGCCAACGCGGGACCATACAGAGCGCATGCTCAAGGCCTTCGGCGCCGAAATCACAACCGAGACCGGCAAGGATGGCGCTCTCGCCATCAGCCTGACGGGGGAACCCGAACTCCGGCCCTGCCCTATCGTAGTGCCGGGCGACCCTTCTTCCGCCGCCTTCCCAGTAGTTGCCGCCCTGCTCACACCAGGCTCAGAAATCGTGGTCGAAGGCATCACACTCAATCCCCATCGCGCCGGGCTCTACGCAACGCTGATCGAGATGGGCGGCGATATAGAGGTCATGAACCAGCGCGACGAGGGAGGCGAGCCGGTTGCTGATCTGCGGGTGCGCTCAAGCCGGCTGAAGGGCATTGATGTACCGCCGGATCGCGCCGCATCGATGATCGACGAATATCCGGTTCTCGCCGTCGCCGCCTCCTTTGCCGAGGGCACGACACGTATGAGCGGCATTCACGAGCTTCGCGTGAAGGAGAGCGACCGCATCGCTGCAACCGCCTCCGGCCTTCGGGCGAATGGCATAAAGGTCCATGAGAGCGAAGACGGCATGGTGGTCGAGGGACGCGCCGGCGAGGTTTCGGGCGGGGGCCATGTAATGACCCACATGGATCATCGTATCGCGATGTCCTTTCTGGTGATGGGGTTTGCGGCGCAGAAACCCGTGACGGTGGACGATGCATCGATGATCGCGACGAGCTTCCCGGATTTCATCGGGCTCATGCGAGGGCTGGGCGCGAGTTTTACCGGACAGGCGCAATGAACGCGGCCTTGAGGAGAGTGGCGTCGTGACCAAAAGCGCCGTCACCGTTATCGCCATCGACGGCCCGGCCGCTTCAGGCAAGGGTACGCTCGCCCGCCAGATTGCCCGGCATTATGATTATGCCTATCTGGACACGGGCTCGCTTTACCGCGCGACCGGTCTGGCCGTATTGGCGGCGGGCGGCGACCCGAACGACGACGAGGCGGCCCTTGCCGCCGCACAGGCCCTCGACGCCGCCCATATAGACGAAGGCGCGATCAGGACGCGAGAAGCCGGAGACGCGGCTTCCATCGTGGCGGTAAAACCTGCCGTCAGGGCCGCGATCCTCGATTTTCAGCGAGATTTCGCCGCTTCCCCGCCCGGTGGCAAAAAAGGGGCCGTTCTGGATGGGCGGGACATCGGAACCGTCGTCTGCCCGGACGCGACGGTGAAGCTTTTCGTGACCGCAAGCCCCGAAATCCGGGCGCACAGGCGCTGGCTTGAACTCAACAAATCGGGGGTGGAGGTCAGCGAGGCACAAATTCTGGAAGATGTGCGCGAGAGGGACCGCCGGGACGCCGAACGAGCGGTGAGCCCCATGAGGCCCGCATCCGATGCACACTTGCTCGATACGTCCAATTTGAGTATAGAGGCGGCGTTCGACATGGCCGTCGCGATCATAGACAAAGCAATGAGTTAAGTGCGTTTTCGCCCGTCGGCGAGCGCGCTTTTTGGCATTGGCGAAAGATGATCGTGAACAGGTTGTGCGGACATATGTGCAACCCTTAACCGACACTGCCCAAATCCACATGCTCCCGGACAAACCACGATTTCGGGGGAAGACCGCCGGACCCAACCGTCGGCCGGAATAAAAGCACCGTCAGGAGACTTCTGCATTGGCTAACACAGATAGCGCGCTCAATCCGAGCCGCGAAGATTTTGCCGCCCTGCTTGAGCAATCCTTCATGGACAGCAACATGCAGGAAGGTTCCGTGATCAAGGGAACCGTTGTCGGCGTCGAAAACGATCTCGCCATCATCGATGTCGGCCTCAAGACCGAAGGCCGTGTGCCGCTCAAGGAATTCGGCGCACCGGGCAAGCCGGCTGAGCTCGGCGTGGGCGACACCGTCGAGGTTTATCTCGAGCGCATCGAGAACGCGATGGGCGAAGCCGTACTGAGCCGTGAAAAGGCGAAGCGCGAAGAAAGCTGGATCCGCCTCGAAGTCGCATTCGAAAAGCAGGAGCGTGTCGAAGGTCAGATCTTCGGCCGTGTGAAGGGCGGCTTCACCGTCGACCTCGACGGCGCCGTTGCGTTCCTTCCGGGCAGCCAGGTCGACATCCGCCCCGTGCGCGACGTCACCCCGCTCATGAACATTCCGCAGCCCTTCCAGATCCTGAAGATGGACAAGCGCCGCGGCAACATCGTCGTGTCGCGCCGTGCCGTGCTCGAAGAGACCCGCGCCGAACAGCGCCAGGAACTCGTCGAGAACCTCAAGGAAGGTCAGGTGCTCGAGGGCGTCGTCAAGAACATCACCGATTACGGCGCGTTCGTCGATCTCGGCGGTGTGGACGGCCTGCTCCACGTTACCGACATTGCATGGCGCCGCGTGAACCATCCGACCGAAGTTCTCTCGATCGGCCAGACCGTCAAGGTCCAGGTCATCAAGGTGAACCACGAGACGCAGCGTATCTCGCTCGGCATGAAGCAGCTCGAAGCCGATCCGTGGGAAGGCGTCGAAGCCAAATACCCGCTCAATGCGCGCTTCAAGGGCCGCGTGACGAACATCACCGACTACGGCGCATTCGTCGAACTTGAACCGGGCGTCGAAGGCCTCGTTCACGTCTCCGAAATGAGCTGGACGAAGAAGAACGTGCATCCGGGCAAGATCGTTTCCACTTCGCAGGAAGTGGAAGTGATGGTGCTGGAAGTCGATCCGGTAAAGCGCCGCATCTCGCTCGGCCTGAAGCACTGCATGGACAACCCCTGGACCACGTTCGCCGAGCGCTTCCCGCCCGGCACGATCGTCGAGGGCGAGATCAAGAACATCACCGAGTTCGGTCTGTTCATCGGTCTCGATGCGGATGTCGACGGCATGGTGCACATGTCGGATCTCGACTGGAACCGCTCCGGCGAAGAAGCCATGGCCGACTACACCAAAGGCCAGGTCGTCAAGGCGCAGGTGCTCGACGTCGACACCGACAAGGAGCGTATCTCGCTCGGCATCAAGCAGCTTGGCGGCGATCCGATGGAGTCGCTTGGCGACACCGTCCGCAAGGGCGCCGTCGTCACCTGCACGGTGACCGGTGTGAGCGATAACGGCCTCGAAGTGACGGTGGGCGAAGACAACATGCCCGCTTTCATCCGCCGTGCGGAACTCGCCCGCGACCGTGGCGATCAGCGTCCCGAACGCTTCGCTGTCGGCGACAAGCTCGATGCCCGCGTGACGCAGTTCGACCGCGCATCGCGCAAGATCCAGCTTTCCGTCAAGGCGCTGGAAATTGCGGAAGAAAAGGAAGCCGTGGCGCAGTACGGCTCGTCGGACTCCGGCGCGTCGCTCGGCGACATCCTTGGTGCGGCCCTCAACAAGGCCAGCACCGACGACAAGTGAGGCATTCCGGCGGGAGGGCTCAAACCTTCCCGCCGGACCTTTTCGAGGCCTCTCTTTCGTGCGTCGGGGACATATCGGGCGGCGTTAGGCGTTTACGCTCGCAGGTTCGCCCTCTAAGCTCCCGGCACCTGTTCGCACCATTCGGAGGAGAGTCTCTTGTCTCTCGATGCAGATACGTTAGCGGACAGGCGGCGCCTCAAACGCCGCCTGTTTTTTTGGCGGGCCGGCGCCATTGCCGCCGTCGCGGCCGCTGTCATCGTCCTGCTGGCCGAAGGCGGAGTTGTACTGCCCGGCGCGCAAATCGCTCGGGTCTCGATCACCGGCATCATCGTGGACGACCGGCCGCAACAGGAAATGCTGGAACAGCTCGCCGAAGACGACAATGTGAAGGCAGTCATTCTATCGATCGACAGCCCCGGCGGCACGACGACCGGCGCAGAGGCCCTTTTCACCTCCATCCGCAAGGTTTCGGAGAAGAAGCCCGTCGTGGCCGTTCTGGGAACGGTGGCCGCATCGGGCGGCTACATCGCCGCCCTCTCGGCCGATCACATCGTTGCCCGTGGCAACACGATCACGGGCTCCATCGGCGTCCTGTTCCAATGGACGCAGATAGAGGAGCTTCTCGACAATATCGGTGTCGAGATGAAGGAGATCAAATCGGCCCCGCTCAAGGCCGAGCCGAATCCTTTTCACAAGACGAGCCCCGAGGCCATCCGCGTCACGCAGGCGATGCTCGATACATCCTATGAGTGGTTCCTGCGCCTTGTCGCGGAACGGCGCAACATGGACGCGACGAAGGCGAAGGAACTCGGCGACGGGCGCGTCTATACCGGCTGGCAGGCGGTCGAGAACGGCCTCATCGACGAACTCGGCGGCGAGGAGCAGGCTATCGCCTGGCTCGCAAGCGAACACGGCATTCACGAAGAGTTGCCTGTCCGGGACTGGACGCCCGCCTATCCTGAACTCGGGATGGCCGGCTTTGCAGGCCGGGTGCTGGGCGAAGCCGCCGTCACGGCAATCGGCGGTCTGGGCGGAAAAACACAGCAGGCAAAACGACTTACACTTGACGGTCTTACGAGCGTTTGGCAACCTGACCTTTGATATGGGAAGAGCTTTAACCGCTTCCGGTGGCGTGCGAAGCTGAATGGAAAGAAGCCGGGGGACGGAAGAACATGATCAAATCGGAGCTCGTCGCCCGCCTCGCCCAAGGCAATCCGCATCTCTATCAGCGCGATGTCGAACGCATCGTCAGCACAATTTTCGATGAAATCAGCGCGGCGCTCGCACGGGGGGACCGGGTGGAGCTTCGCGGCTTCGGTGCCTTCTCCGTCAAAAACCGGCCCGCACGAACAGGACGCAATCCCCGCACCGGCGAGCCTGTGCATGTCGAGGAGAAGTCTGTACCCTTCTTCAAGACGGGCAAGGAATTGCGCGAACGGCTGAACAATGCCGATATCGCGGACGACAAGCTCATGAACGATGATGGCGACGACGACAGCGACGATTAAATCCGTCTCCGACGCCTTGCCATCTGCCCCTTTGTTCGCATTCCGAACCGGAAGTGCCGCCTCGTGAAACTCCTGCGCTGGATTATTCTTCCCCCGGTCGTGGTTATCGTCATGGCGCTCGCCGTCGCGAACCGGGCACCCGTGACCTTCAGCCTCGACCCCTTCGATCCTGTTTCCCCGGCGATAGGCCTTGAAGTACCGCTTTTCCTCGTGATTCTGGTTTCGGTACTGATCGGCATTCTGATCGGCGGTGCCGGGGCATGGGCACAGGCCCGCAGAAAGGCCGCAAAGGCCCGCATGTCCTCCCCGGCGGGAGAAAATCTGCCTGCCTTGCGCGACTGAGGCCCGAAAAGCCGAGCCCCGCGCATGGACGATCTGCTATAAGGCCCGAAACCCGGACAGCAGGTGCAAAATGAGCCTCGAAAACCCCGTTTTCTGCGCCCTCGACACAACCGATCTCGGCAGGGCGGAAACGCTTGCGCGGAGCCTCACGGGCAGCGTCGGCGGGGTAAAGATCGGCATGGAGTTTTTTAACGCACATGGACCTGCGGGCTATCGCGCGGTCGCCGCGACGGACTTGCCTATCTTTCTCGACCTGAAGCTTCACGACATTCCGAACACTGTCGCAGGCGGTATTCGCGCGGTGCTGCCGCTGCGGCCGGCCATCGTCAATGTCCACACGGCAGGAGGCGGCGCGATGATGCGGGCCGCCGCCGACGCGGCGAAGGAGGCCGGCGAAAGCCGTCCCCTTGTCATCGGTGTCACCATGCTGACGAGCCTCGATGCCAGCGATCTCAGGGACACGGGAGTCAGCGACAGCCCAAGCGACCATGTGCGCCGCCTTGCAGGCCTCGCCGCTTCCTCGGGGCTCGACGGCGTGGTTTGTTCCGCCCATGAGATCGAGGTGCTGAGACGCGATCTCGACAAGGACTTCAAGCTGATCGTACCCGGCATTCGGCCGGCCGGCAGCGACGTCGGAGACCAGAAGCGCATCATGACGCCTGTCGAAGCGCTGACACTCGGAGCGGACTTGCTCGTCATCGGGCGTCCCATCACCAGCGCGAACGATCCGCGCGCGGCGGCCGAGGAAATCGGCCGCTCGCTTGCGGCGTGAGCACGCAATGAGTATTCAGGTCAAAATTTGCGGGCTTTCGACGCCCGAAACAGTCGAAGCCGCAGTCGAGGCCGGTGCGGACTATCTGGGCTTTGTCTTCATTCCCAAAAGTTCCCGAAATATCTCAACCGAGCAGGCCCGCATACTGGCGCAAGGCGTGCCTTCATCCGTATTGAGGGTCGCGCTGACCGTCGATGCGGACGAGCGGACGCTCGATGAGATCGTGGAAACACTCAACCCCGATATTCTGCAGCTTCACGGCGCGGAAACGCCGGAACGGCTGATGGAACTGAAAGCGCGATACGGCCTTGCACTCATGAAGGCCATTGGAATCGCGGAGCCTGAAGACCCGCTCAAGGCTGCCGTTTACCGCGATTCCGCCGACTTGTTGCTGTTCGATGCCAAACCACCTAAATCTATGACAGGTGCATTGCCGGGCGGTAACGGCCTCGTCTTCGACTGGTCCTTGATCGCCGGACACAGGCCGGAAATACCCTGGATGCTTTCGGGCGGCCTGAACGCAGGAAACGTCGCTGAAGCGATCCGGATTACCGGGGCGCAGGCGGTCGATGTTTCATCCGGTGTCGAGGATGCGCCGGGCCGGAAAACACCGGAACTGATCGAAGCCTTTATCAGGGCGGCAAAGGCCGCCTGACGGGCGGACCTGAACGGGAAGAAAGTGGCAAGCGTGAGCCAGACGAAAGCAAATTCACTCCGCAGCGGCCCCGACGAACGCGGACGTTTCGGCATATTCGGTGGGCGCTTTGTCGCCGAGACGCTGATGCCACTCGTCCTCGATCTCGACCACGCCTACAAGGACGCGAAAGCCGACCCTGCCTTCCAGGCGGAAATCGACTACATGCAGCGCGACTATGTGGGCCGGGAAAGCCCGCTCTATTTTGCCGAACGTCTGACAGAGCATCTCGGCGGCGCGAAAATCTATTTCAAGCGTGACGAGCTCAACCACACCGGTAGCCACAAGATCAACAACTGCCTCGGTCAGATCCTGCTCGCAAAGCGCATGGGCAAGACGCGCATCATCGCGGAGACGGGCGCAGGCCAGCACGGCGTGGCGACTGCGACCGTGTGCGCCCGCTTCGGTCTTCCCTGTGTCGTCTATATGGGGACGACCGACATCGAACGGCAGAAGCCCAATGTCTTCCGCATGAAGCTTCTGGGCGCGGAAGTCGTACCGGTAACCTCGGGCACGGGTACGCTCAAGGACGCGATGAATGAAGCGTTGCGCGACTGGGTGACGAATGTCGACAGCACCTATTACCTGATCGGCACAGTTGCGGGACCGCATCCCTATCCCGCCATGGTGCGCGATTTCCAGTCCGTCATCGGCGAGGAGACGAAACGCCAGATGATGGAACGGGAAGGGCGACTGCCGGACAGTGTTGTCGCCTGCATCGGCGGCGGGTCGAACGCGATGGGACTTTTTCATCCCTTCCTTGATGACACCTCTGTGAAAATCTACGGCGTCGAAGCTGCGGGCAAGGGAATCGAGACAGGCAAACATTGCGCATCGCTCAAGGGCGGCGCACCGGGCGTGCTGCACGGTAACCGCACCTATCTGCTCCAGGACGAGGACGGACAGATCAAGGACGGCCACTCGATTTCGGCCGGCCTCGACTATCCGGGCATCGGACCGGAACATTCATGGCTGCACGAGACGGGCCGTGCCGAGTATGTCTCGGCGACGGACAAGGAAGCGCTTGAGGCATTCCAGCTCTGTTCGCGCCTTGAAGGCATTATTCCGGCGCTGGAGCCTGCGCATGCGCTAGCCTATGTGACGAAGATCGCACCAACGCTTCCCAAGGATCATCTGATGGTGATGAACATGTGCGGACGCGGCGACAAGGATGTCTTCGCTGTTGCCGACCATCTGGGGGTGACATTGTGACGACGAGGCTGGAGAAGCGTTTCGCGACGCTGAAACAAGAAGGCCGTGCCGCCTTTGTCACCTTCATCACGGCGGGCGATCCGGATTTCGACACGACACTCGGCATTCTGAATGGATTGCCGAAAGCAGGCGCCGACGTGATCGAACTCGGCATGCCCTTTACGGACCCGATGGCCGACGGACCTTCCATCCAGGCTTCATCGCAGCGCGCGCTCCGCAACGGTGCGAGCATGAAAAGAACGCTTGAGCTGGTACGCCGCTTTCGCGAAAACGACCCGGAAACGCCGATCGTTCTCATGGGATATTACAATCCGATCTATCACATGGGCGTCGAGACATTTCTGGGACGCGCCATCGAGGCGGGCGTCGATGGACTTATCGTCGTCGATTTGCCTCCGGAAGAAGACGATGAACTCTGTCTGCCTGCACTGAAAGCCGGTCTGAACTTTATCCGCCTTGCGACACCGACAACAGACGACAAGCGGCTGCCCGCCGTTCTCGCGAATACATCCGGTTTTGTCTATTACGTCTCGATTACCGGCATTACCGGCGCAGCGAGCCCGCAAGCGCAGGACGTCGCCTCGTCGGTGAAGCGGATCAAGGGACACACATCGCTGCCGGTGGCCGTCGGCTTCGGCATACGGACACCGGAACAGGCTGCGGAAATTGCCCGCGCAGCCGACGGAGCCGTGGTCGGCTCCGCCATCGTCGATGCGATCGCGCGCGAAGTCGGCGAAGACGGCAAGATCAAAGTAGGCGCCATCGCGCGCGTTCTCGAATTTGTAAGCAAGCTCGCCGATGGTGTTCACGCCGCGCGCGCAGCTGCCGCAGAATAAGGAATTCAGCCGATGAACTGGATCAACAATGTCGTCCGGCCGAAAATCCAGCGTGTCTTCAACAAGAAGCAGCAAACGCCGGATAATCTCTGGCACAAGTGCCCTTCCTGCGGAGAGATGATTTTTCATCGCGACCTCGAAGCGGCGATGCGCGTTTGCCCGAACTGCGACCATCATATGCGTCTGGGAACGGACGAACGTCTGGCTTCGCTCTTCGACAATGCGGAGTACCAGATCGTTCCGGTCGATGCCGTCGTGGTCGATCCCTTGAAGTTTCGCGACCAGAAAAAATATCCCGACCGCCTGAAGGAAGCGCGCTCGAAAACGGGCCGCAACGATTCCGTGACCGTGGCACATGGACCACTCGACGACGTCGAGACCGTGATCGCCATTGAGGATTTCACCTTCATGGGTGGCTCACTTGGTATCGCGGCGGGCGAAGCCATCATTCGCGGTGCGGAAACAGCGCTCGAGAAGAAGGCGCCCTATATTCTCTTTGCCGCCGCGGGCGGCGCTCGCATGCAGGAGGGCATTCTTTCTCTCATGCAGATGCCGCGCACAACCGTCGCGCTTCAGCTTTTGCGTGAGGCCGGGCTTCCTTTCATCGTGGTACTGACCGACCCGACAACCGGCGGCGTGCTCGCTTCCTATGCCATGCTGGGCGATATCCAGATTGCGGAGCCGAAGGCGCTTATCGGCTTTTCCGGCCGCCGCGTCATCGAGCAGACAATCCGCGAGAAACTGCCGGACGATTTCCAGTCGGCCGAGTTCCAGTTCGAACACGGCATGATCGACATGATCGTGCATCGTCACAAGATGAAGGAGACGCTTGCGCGTATCATCCGGCTGATGACACATCGTCCGCGCAGCCAGCGCCAGCAGACCGCAAACACTCCGGCGAAGACCGCAGCGCCAACTGCACCGTGAGTCAGGACATCGCCCCTTCAAGCGACGTCATTCTCGAACGACTGACGAAACTCCACCCGAAGCTGATCGACTTGTCGCTCGACAGGACATGGCGGCTGCTCGGCGCGCTCGGGAATCCCGAACGGGCACTGCCCCCCGTCTTCCACATCGCCGGCACGAACGGCAAGGGATCGGTTTCCGCCTATATGCGTACCGCGTTCGAGGCCGGTGGCTATGCCGTCCATAGCTACACCTCACCGCATCTCGTGCGCTTCCACGAACGTATCAGGCTTGCGGGCAAGCAGGGTAGCGCGCCCATAACGGAGGAGCATCTTTCAGCTCTTCTCGATGAATGCGAAAAGGCAAATGCGGATGCACCCATAACCTTTTTTGAGATTACGACAGCAGCAGCGCTCCTCGCCTTCTCGCGCGAGCCTGCCGACGCGCTCATTCTGGAAGTCGGCATGGGCGGACGGCTCGACACTACGAATGTCGTCGAAAAGCCCGCTGTCTGCATCATCACACCCATCGACCTCGACCATCAGGCATTTCTCGGGGACACAATCGAGCTCATAGCGAATGAAAAGGCCGGAATATTGAAGCGCGGTGTGCCTGCCGTGATCGGGCCGCAGACAGATGAGGCGAGAATCGCCATCGAAATGGCGGCGGAGAAAGCGGGCGCGTGCCTGTTTATTCATGGGCAGGATTTCTCCGCGCACGAAGAGGCGGGATCTCTCATCTATCAGGATGAAGACGGGCTTCTCGATCTTCCGTTGCCACGCCTGCCCGGCCGTCATCAGATCGACAATGCCGGCACTGCCATTTGCGCATTGCGAAAGGCGGGCATCTTGCCGCTTGAGCGCGATGCCATTGCACATGGCATGACGAGTATCGAATGGCCCGCGCGCCTGCAGCGTCTGACGAAAGGGCCTCTCCTCTCACGGCTTCCGCGGGGAGCCGAACTCTGGCTTGATGGCGGACACAATCCTGCAGCGGGGCGAGCGATATCGGAAACCATGGCCGATTTCGCGCAGCATGACCCGGAGGGCGAGGCGCGGCCCCTCATTCTCATATGCGGCATGCTCAATACAAAAGACGCGACGGGCTTCTTTGCGCCGTTTCGCGGGCTCACCTCGCATGTCGAGACGCTAGCCATTCCCGGTGCGCCGGCCAGCGTTTCCGCAGAGACACTGGCGAGCGCAGCGGCGCATGCCGGACTCGATGCTCATCCCGCAGCTTCGCTCGACGAAGCGCTTGAGCGTGCATCGCTCGCTGCCGGACGCGCCACGCCGCGCATTCTGATATGCGGCTCGCTCTATCTGGCAGGTCACATTCTCGCTGAAAACAGCTGAAACGAAAAAGGCCGGCCCTTCGTGACCAGCCTTTCAAAAAATATCAGTGGAAAAATCAGAGAGCGCTGTCGATCCACTCGACAATCTTTCCTTTGGGCAATGCACCGACTTTCGTCGCAGCGACCTGACCGTCCTTGAAGATCATCAGGGTCGGGATACCGCGCACACCGTATTTGGTCGGCACGTTCGGATTTTCGTCGATATTGATCTTCGCGATGGTGATCTTGCCATCGTAATCCTTCGCGATTTCCTCAAGCGCGGGGCCGATCTGCTTGCAGGGGCCGCACCACTCCGCCCAGAAGTCGACCAATACGGGCCCGCTGGCATCGATGACATCGGTCTCGAACGATGCGTCGGTCACTTTGTTAGTCGCCATTGTCTTTCGTCCTTTCTGGCCGTCTTCCCGGAAATCCGGTTGCGGCGCGCAGCTTAGCGCATAAACAGATACTGGTTCGGTTCGTTTGAATCTAGGAACGACACCACGCGAGGTCAAGGTCGCGCAATTGCCGCAGGTTTTGCCTGCTTCAACGCCATTTCCAACATTTCCGCAGGCAGGTCCATAAGGCTTGGTCCATCCGTCCAGAGGAGACCGCAGCGAATCACATGGTTTGGATAGATTTGAGCGAGCACGGCGCGATAGGCCGCCATCTGTACGAGATAGGCTTCGCTAACCTGATCGAGTGCTGTGGGGGGTGGGCGATTCGTCTTGTAGTCGACGATGATCACCTCGTCATCCGAGATACATAAACGGTCTATCTGGCCGCCTACGAGAAGTGTGCGTCCGCGGAACCCGATCGTGCCAGCAACCGGCACCTCGGCGCGGCTCGGCTTCGCGAAGACGGAGGCAAAGCGCGGATCGTCCAGCACGCGGAAAACGGCATTCTCGATTTCTTCCCTTTCTTCACCGGTGAGCCCGTGTGCAGGCAGCGCCAGGAAGCGCGCCGCCGCCGCGTGACGCGCGCTCTCTTCGAGATCGGGCAAGGTTTGCAGCAGGCGGTGGATGAGACTGCCACGGCGAAAACGATGCGCGCCATCCTCCGCAAGCGGCGAAAGGACAGCAGGCTCCGCGATGTCTTCAGGCGGCAGGCGGGATGGCGCGAGCGGGCGCGCAAGGGCCGGCTCTTCTGGCGCATCCTTCGACACCCAGACCGGCAGTGCCGGCGGGGCCACATCCGAAGAGACTTCTTCCGCCTCGACCTCGCGGCGCTGCTCGCCTTCGATCCGCCAAACCACCCGCCCGTCGGATGTTTTCACTTCCTTCGCATCCGGCAGCAGCGCCTTGCGGGCAAGCTCGTACCAGCATTCCTCGGGGGGCGGGTTCACACCACGATAGCCTGCAATGTAGAGCCGGTCGCGCGCGCGGGTCATCGCGACATAGAGAAGGCGCCTGTACTCCGCCGCCTGCAGATCGCGGCGGAACTGGCGCGCCGCTGCGGTCACGTCGTCTTCTTCCTTCTTGCGCACCGGCCAGAGCAGAAGCTCCGGTCCATCCTTTTCGAGCGGCGGCATGGCAATGAGGGCCGGGTCATGCGCCCCGCCCGGCGCGGCGCAGGTATCCGGCATGAAGACGATCTCGGCTTCCAGCCCCTTCGCGCCATGCACCGTCATCACGCGCACTTCGTCGCGCCCCTGATCCATGTCGCGCTTGATCTCGGCAGCACCGCGCTCCAGCCAGTGCAGGAAAGCCTCAAGCGAGGGCGGATGATTGCGCTCGAACTCGAGGGCGAGCGACAGGAACTCGTCGATGGGGTCCGCCGCATCGGGACCGAGCCGCGCCAGCAGGCGGCGGCGCCCCTCCTCCCCGGTCAGTACATGGGCGAAGAACTCGTAGGGCGGCTCGTAGTCGGCGCGGGCGAAAAGCCGCGTCAGCAAGGTTTCCGCTTCGACGTATCGCGGATCGCTCCCGGCCTTGTCGCGCAGGGCATTCCAGAGCGAGCCCTTGCGGCCGTACGCCAGATTAAACAGATCGTCCTCGTCGAGACCAACAAGCGGCCCCTTCAGAACCGTTGCCAGCGTCAGATCGTCTTCGGGCAGGAGAACGAACCGGCCCAGCGCCATGAGGTCCATCACCGCCATCTGCTCGGTGAGGATCATGCGGTCCGCACCGGCGACGGGCACACCACGCGCCTTCAGATGACGGACCATTTCGCCGACAAACGCGTTGCGGCGGCGGACGAGAATGAGAATATCGCCGGGCCTGATCTTGCGGCCCTTGGCGAGCAGTTTCTCTTCGTTCGCGAGCCATCCCTGAATGGTGTCCGCAATGCGCGCAGCAAGGCGAGACATAGGCGCTTCGCCCGTCATGTAGTCGAGCGGCGCATCCCAGGGGCTCGCTTCCTCGCCTTCTTCCGGCTCTTCCAGTTCCCACAACTCGACAAGGCCCGCATCGAGCTCGCGATGCGCAATATGAGGATCGAGATCGCCCGAAGCCGTGAGACCGTTTCGCGCCGCTTCGAGTTCGAAGACGCGGTCGACGGCACGGAGCACTTCCGGCACGGAGCGGAAAGAACGCGTGAGCGGCACATAATCCCAGAGGAGGTCAGCCGCCTTCACGCGCTTTTCAAAATAGCGTTTCATTTCATCGAAACGTGCAGGGTCCGCTCCCTGAAAGGAGAAGATCGACTGCTTCTCATCGCCGACTGCGAAGATGGTCCGCACAAGATCGCGCGACCCCTCTCCCGAGAGAAACTCATCCGCGATACGCGCCACGACATCCCATTGCTCCGGGCTCGTATCCTGAGCTTCATCGACGAGAATGTGGTCGATACCGCCATCGAGCTTGTAGAGCACCCAGGGCGCCATGCTGCTGGTGGTGAGCAATGCGCGGGTTTGCGCGATCAGATCGTCATAGTCGAGGAATGCACGGGCGCGCTTGGCTTCCTCGAAGGCGTCGAGAATTTCAATCGCAATCGTCATGATCGCTTCCGTCGCCTCCGCGACGCGGACCGCTCGCATACGCCCGACAAGCGCAACGATACGCGCCTGCTCTTCCTCCAGTGCGCGGGCAATAGCGGGATGTTGTTCCCCCAGCTTCTTCGTGATGAGGGATTTTCGCGGTGTCATTTCCTTGGTGAGAAAGACAGCGAGGTAGTCGTCCACGCGTTCGGTACGCCGCGCCTCATCGGCCAGAAATGCCGCCAGAAGATCCGCACGCCCGGCATCCGTCTTCGTACCGCCCGCGAGAACATCCGCCACGTTTCGCATCGCCGCATCGGGGAGGTTCGCGATTTCGGCGAGCAGGCCGTCCGCCGTCACGCCAGGTTCCACCGACAAGGCAGCACGTACCGCCCGACAGATGCCATCAAGACCGCCGAAGCGCGCCAGCATGCGCGCAAAGTTGCTGCGCTGGCCCGTGATCTCGCGAAGCAGCTTTCCGAAGGTGAGTTCGTCCACGCGGGCAACGATATGGGACAATGCGTGACCGAGCGGTGTATCGGGCGCGGCGCCCGCGCGCATAAGGACAGTATCGCGCACCTCGTCCATCAGTTCGCCGGCGCTGCGTTCGTCGAGAATTTCAAATTGCGGCGGCACACCCGCTTCAAGCGGAAAACGGCCGAGAAGCCGCTCGCAAAAAGCGTGGATGGTCTGAATCTTCAGCCCGCCCGGCGTTTCGATGGCGCGCGCAAAAAGTTTCCGCGCATTCTCCAGCATGGTCTTGTCGGGCGCGCGGCCTTCGATGCTTTCAAGTTCAACCGCAAGTTCCGCGTCGGGCATGGTCGCCCAGCCACCCAGCCGCTTGTAAAGACGGCCCGCCATTTCGGCTGCTGCCGCCTTGGTGAAGGTGAGGCAGAGAATGCGCTGCGGGTCCGTGCCCGCGAGCAGCAGGCGGGCAACGCGCGTCGTCAGCGCATGGGTCTTGCCCGAACCCGCATTGGCTGAAACCCAGACGGAAGTCTGCGGATGGGAAGCCCGGCGCTGCGCGTCGTCCGTGCCGCTCGCTTTTTTCGGCGCAGTGCTCATTCGACGTCATCTCCCGCCGAAGACCATTCCTTCACGCGAGCGAGATGATCGTAATCGCCATAACGGCCCCAGAACATCGGACGCGGCCGCGAAAGATAGGGCGTGCGTTCGTCTTCGTACTGGCGCAACAGATCAACCAGCCAGCCATAGGTATTTTCAGCCAGTTCACCGCCCGTATCCGGCACGACGCGCATTTCGCCCGCCGTTTCACCGCCCGTCAGGCGGAGATAGATCATGCGGCTGGTGCTTGCCCTGCTTATCGGCGCGCCGTCCTTCGACTTCTCGCGAAAACCGCCGCGCGAGGCGATGGCCGCTTCAAGCGGCAATTGCGGCGCAAGGCCGATCTCGACCTGCTTCGCGCTTGGCAACGTGCCGGTCTTGTAGTCCACGATGTCGATGGTGCCGTCATCACGCATGTCGATGCGGTCGGCCTTGCCGACAAGCGTTACGACGCGCGCGAGTTCGCCGATGGAGATTTCGCCCTTCGCTTCGGCATATGAGCGGCGGAGACCTTCGCGCTCCTCGCGTTCATGTTCGACGGTCCAGCGCGCAATGCGCTTGAAGCGCGGCCACCAGAAAGCCGCCACACCGGGACGGTCAATCGCATCCGCAAAGACTTCCTCGCCAATGGCGATCAGCTTTTCAAATGCGTTGTCCGGCATCGCTTCGGGATATTCGTCGACGAAGCGTTCCAGTGCTTCATGGATGATATTGCCGCGCTCGGCAGCCGCGATATCGGCATCCAGAGGATCGAGAACCGGAAGCCGCAGGATTCTGCGCGCATAAATCGAATAGGGGTCGCGGATGAGCGTTTCGATTTCCGTCACCGACAAGCGGTCCGGCCTTGCCTCAAGCGGCGGCGCGGGATGCGGACGCGAAAGCAACGGGTCAATCAGCGTTTCCGGCTTGTCCAGATCCTGCGCCCATCTCCACCAGCGCGAAACATCGTCCTTCTCCTCATAGCCGACACCGCTTCGAATACTTTCGAGGCGGAGCCACCAGCGCGAGGCGACGGCGGGTGCGCCTTCGACTTTCAGCGCGCGCGTGAGGATTGCTTCCGGCGCGGAGGCCCCTTCCGCAAAGTCATGTGCGGAAAGGCCGATGCGCCGCTCCGGCGGCTCCAGCCCCATCGCCGCGCGCATGGGGCGATTGAGCCAGGGGTCGATATTCGCCTCGGCAGGCCAGGTGCCCTCGTTGAGGCCACCAAGGATCATCCGGTCCGCATGCTGCAAGCGCGCTTCGAGCGGACCCCAGATGAAAAGGCGCGGATGCACACCCCAGCGCGGACGGAGAACGCGACCGGAAAGAAGTTCCTCGAAGAAATAGACATAGGCGCCGGGATCGATTTCGCCGAAGGAAGGCGCGGCTTCGACCAGTTCGCGAATGAACTCCGATGCCGCTTCGCCCGCCTCGCCTTTCCAGAGCCGGTCGGGGCCCTTCTCCTGCGCTGTTGCCGCGAGGCACTCTGCGGCCTCGGCATGAGCGAGAACGAGCGCGGCAACCTCTCCCCGCGCCTTCATCGCTTCTGCAAGCGGCGCCACGCAGCGTTCGATTTTTGCGATCAGTTTTTCAAGGCGGGCGATACGCGCTTCTCTTTTCTCGCCATCCTCGCCCTCACGCAACGCCTCGTTTCTCAACGCATTGCAGGCAGCATAAAGGCCTTCAATACCGGGCGCGGGGCGCGGCCCGCGAAGAAGAATTTTCTCGAAAGCCCGCAGTTCGGCGCGGAAGGAAGCCGGGTCGCCGCCCGCGGCGGCCAATGGGTGCTTCAGACATGCAAGAAGCGGCACGGGCGCGAAATCTTCGGCCACCATCTGCGCGACAAGACGGAGAAAGGCGGCGGGCGCCGTGTTCCCGAGCGGCTCACCGCCGGAATCGTTTACCTCCACGTTCCACCGGCGAAGCTCCATTGCCACACGGCGCGCGAGCTTCCGGTCGGGCGTGACGAGGGCGGCTGTCTTCTCCGGCGTTTCCAGCACATCGCGCATCAGAAGTGCGATAGCGCCCGCTTCATCCCTTTCGCTTGGCGTCTCGATGACCGACAGACCCTTGAACCCTTCCGCCGCGCAGTCTTTCAACCCGGCGAGACGGGAGAGCCATTTTTCTGTGGTTTCAGCAGGGCGCAAGGCCTCGGACAAAAGCCGCGCACGGGCGACGGCACCAGAAGATTTTTCCGAACCCGGCCAGGGCTCGACGTCTTCACGCGTGGCGCGCAAATGGCCGAGCAATTTCCTCATGCCATATTGCGGATGGGAGGCGGTGCCGGGATCGCCTATCGCATTCCAGCTCGCCTCGTCGAGATCGAGATCGAGGCCCGGCAGCACGACGGCGCCGAGCGGAAGATTGGCCACGACCTGAAGCAGCACGGCAGTTGCGGGGATCGACCCGGTGGAGCCCGCCGCAATGACGGGACCTGGAGGGGGAGCAACCTGCCACGCGGAGGCCTGAGCGCGCAGGAGACGGTTTCGCCGTTCCGCCTGTTCCATATAGCCGAGACGCGCAAGTTCTTCAGGCCAGCGTGCGGTGAGCACCTTGAGGAAGTCGAGGGTGATCTGCCAATGGTCCGCAAATTCCTGCGGCACCAGAGATGCGAGCTGCGCGAGGTCCGCGCCCTCCGTGAGCACCATATCCAGGAATCGCCCGAGATCGGCGGCGAGACCAAGTGCGCGAACTTCATCCTCACCGCCATCGGCGGCAATCATGCGCGCGAGGCGAAGCTGACGCTCAAGCGCGGGCATGGCGGGAGGAAGATCGAGCACGTCCGCACCAAAGCCCGCGGGGTCGAGCACGAGCTCTTCTTCATCGACATCGCCCAGCGCGCGGATTGCAGGGAGTACCATCGCTGCGCCATCGCCGGCACGCAGAAAGGCATCGCCCAATGCCCGAACCGCGCGACGGGTGGGCAGCAGGATGGTGAAATCGGCAAGCACGGGGGAAGCGGCGAAGCGGCCACCGAGCGAGGGATCGGAGACGAGCGTCTGCGCCAGCCGTTCAAGGAACGGCGCGCCGGGGGGCATGGTGAAAAGCGTCAGGGAATCGGCTTTCATGCGGCTCATGGTAGCGCGCCTCTCACCAGAAAGCCGTCACAAATCCCGCAGGAAGGCTTCTGCATCGGTCAGATCGTCCGGGGCGCCCACATGCATCCAGATGCCCATCATGCGCTGGCCGAAAAGTGTGCCTTTTTCGATGAGACGGTCCCAGACGAGATTGGTCGAGAAGGCCCCGTCCGGCCCGTCCGCGAAGAGGGCGGGCTTGATGACTTGCACGCCCGCGAAAACATGCGGCGCGGTGGAGGAGCCTTCGCGACGTGCGAGGACACCAAGCGGGTCCATGGTGAAATCGCCCCGGCCGACATAGCCGATGGTGCGGACGGTGTCGGCAATCATCAGGAGGGCGTCCATGCGCTCCGGGTCGAAGCTTTCGGCAAGCGTACGGAGATTGGAGCCGAAGCCCTCGACCCAGACGGAATCGGAATTGAAGGTGATGACGGGATCGTCGCCGAGAAGACCGAGCGCCTTTTTCGTGCCGCCGCCCGTATCGAGCAGGGCGTCGCGTTCGTCTGAAATGACGATGCGGAGACCGCCCTTCCGCTTTGCCAGATGCTCTTCCAGCATGTCCGCGAAGTGATGGACGTTCACGACTGCTTCCTCGATGCCCGCTTCTTCGAGACGGTCGAGAACATGGTCGATGAGCGGGCGCCCGGCGAAGGGGACGAGCGGTTTCGGCATGGTGTCCGTCAATGGACGCATGCGTGTCCCCTTGCCCGCCGCCATGACCATTGCGCGTTTTATCTTCATAACGTCAGGTCCGGTCCGGCAGATGCACATCGAGCCAGGCGCGCAGCGGCGCGAGGACGGGATGAGCGAGATTTCGATTGAGGTAGTCCATGGTGCGCGGCATATGCGCCATGTATTGCGGCTTGCCATCGCGCTTCAGGAGGCGCGGCCACAGACCGATGAGGCGCAGCGCACGCTCCGCACCGAGGACCGCATAGGAAGCGCGGAACTCTTCTTCGTCGAAGCCCGGAAGTTCGCCCTTCGCGCGCTCGACATAAAGCGCGAGCATGGCCTGTTCGCGCTCTACCGGTACGTCGCGGCGTGCATCCTGAAGGAAGGAGACAACATCATAGGCGCGGTTTCCGATCAGCGCGTCCTGATAATCGATGAGGCCGACACGCGCGGCACCGGAGCGCGCGCCCAGCCAGATCATGTTGGGCGAGTGATAGTCGCGCAGGAACAGGGTTTCGACGCCCGAATCGATGTGAGGACGCAGGCCCGTCCAGATTTCATGGTAGCTCTCGCGCATCGACGGCGTCGCGTCCGCGCCCCGTACCACCGGGAAATACCAGTCGAGAGGGACATCGAGCTCCGCGCGGAAGACACTTTCGTCGAAACGCGGCACCTCATGCACGGTGCCGTCGCCAACGGGAAGCGAAAGCGGCGCGGGCACGGATTGCAGACGCAGCAGCGTTTCGACGGCGGCGCGGTAAAGTTCGTCCAGCGCTTCGCCGGAGGGGCCCCTGCCCTCTTCGATCAGCGCGCCGTAAACATTGTCGCCGAGATCTTCGAGGAGCAGCAGGCCATGCGTGAGATCGCGCGCGAAAATTTCCGGCGCGGCAAGGCCGAGCGAGCGCAGATGTTCGCCCACGGCAACGAAGGGGCGCACGTCTTCGGCAAGATGCGCGATGCGGCTATAGGCGGCACGGGTTTCGGTGACGGGTGCGTCGGGCCCTGCAGGCCAGTCCATCAGCACGGCGGGACGGCCGTCGAGCGAGAGACGCTCGTAGCGGCGCGAGGAAGCATCGCCCGCAAGGGGGCGGCGCTCGGCCTTTTCCCAGCCCGCCTCTTTCAGAAAGGCACGGATCGTTTCTTCGCGCGGCGTCAAATCGTCAATCCTTCGAGGCGCGCGACCCAGCTGCCAGAGCCTTCAAGCCGCGCGTGACGGATGCCTTCTGGCATGAGAGAGAGGGAGATGTCGAGACGATCGCGCGAGAGGCGCTTCATCTCCTCTTCCGCGCGCTCCGGCCACTCGATGATGACGACGCCTTCATCCACCGCTTCGCCGAGGCCGAGTTCGCGAAGCTCGGAGGGCTCTTCCACGCGATAGAGATCGACATGCGTGATGAGAAGCGCAGGGCTCTCATAGGTCTGGACGAGGGTGAAGGTTGGCGATGGCACATCGTCGGAAAGACCGTGTGCGCCGAGATGCGACTGAACGAGCGCGCGGGCGAGCGCGGTCTTGCCGGCCCCGAGATCGCCGCGGAGAAGCAGGAGATCGCCTGCGGCCACGCGCGCGGCAAGGGCCGCCCCGAGGCGAAGGGTCGCCGCCTCGGAGGGAAGTTCGAAATCAAGGGTTGCCGCCGCCTTTTCGTCCATCAGGCTTTGTAGCGCGATGGCCTCCGGGGCGGCAAGCCCGAGAACGTCAGGCGATGCTGCGCCTCTGATCTTCCGTAACCGGATGAACGAGACGGAAGGAAACGGCAATCCGGTTCCAGACATTGATCATGCCGATGGCGACGGTGAGATTGACGAGTTCCTCCTCGGTGAAGGCCGCGCGCGCCATCTCGAAAACGTCGTCGGGAACGGCTGTTTCGCTCAACAATGTGACGGCTTCCGTCCATTCAAGCGCCGCGCATTCACGCGCCGAATAGAGCGGCGATTCACGCCAAGCGCTCAAAAGATAAAGCCGTGCTTCGCTTTCGCCCATCTCGCGGGCCTCGCGCGTATGCATTTCGAGACAGTAGGCGCAGCCATTTATCTGCGAAGCGCGGGTCTTCACAAGTTCCAGCAGGGAGGGTTCAAGACCGCATTTTTCGGTATAGGCCTGAAGCTCGATCAGCGGCTTGTAGGCGGCAGGCGCGGCCTTGTGGGGGACGAGGCGGGGGCTGTGATGCGTGCTCATGGGAGGTCTCCTTGGAGGACAGGGATGGTCGCTTTCAGAGACAAGACGGGAGACCCCGAGCGGCTGTGACAGGGCCGGCTTATCCCCTCCCCTGGGGATAAACGGGCCGCACCGTCATCAAAATGTCATAAAACCGTCACATAATGCGAAAACGTACGAAATTCGGGGACAAGTTGCCGCCGCCTCTACAAAAAAGTTGACGGAGGCGTCATTTTTTGGCGTCTTACGCTCGGATGGCTGCTGCTCTATAAATGGCGCGCGGCGATCCGCCGCGACAAGAGACGGAAGCAAATCCTTCGGAAAGCGGGTATAAATAGCCAATTGCGTAGTTTCCCTCCGTATATTTTCAGGAGAGACTGTGCGAGGGGCGCCCGAGGCGGAAAACCCGAAAGCGGGGACGCCTCCCAAGCGGGCTTTTGCCCGTTTCAGCCTCCCTGCTCCCGACCGGCGCGGAAACGGCCATGGGAGCGGGCAAGAGGAGGCGGGGCAAGGCGGGCGGAGGATAACCATCCGCATAAGGATGACTAGACGGCGAAGAACAGCCGGCAGGGGCGAGAGAGACAGATGGCGGACGACATTCTCATCATCGGCGCAGGCCAGGCGGCCGCACAGGCCGTGCAGAGTCTCAGGAGCGAAGGCTTCGAGGGAACGATCAGGATATTCGGCGACGAGCCCTATGCGCCCTATCAGCGCCCGCCGCTGAGCAAGAAATTTCTTGCTGGCGAAATCGGATATGACCGCGTGGAGCTGAAGGCGCAGGATTATTACGAGCAGGCCAATGTGGAAACCCATTGGAGCACGCGCGTGACGGAGATCGACCGGAAGGCAAAGCATGTGCTGACGGGCGACGGGCGCGAATTTGCCTATGGCAAACTCATTCTCGCGACCGGCAGCCGTGTGCGCGAACTCAACGTGCCGGGCTTCGAGCTGGAGGGCGTTCACTATCTGCGCAATATCGACGATGTGAAATCGATCCAGGCGCATTTCAGGGAAGGCGCGAAGATGGTCGTCGTGGGTGGCGGCTATATCGGCCTTGAAGTCGCCGCCGTGGCGGCGAAGCGCGGCATCGACGTAACCGTGCTCGAAACGGCAGACCGTGTGATGGCGCGCGTGGTGGACCCCATCGTCTCGCGCTTCTATGAGCGCGTGCACAAGGAAGAAGGCGTGAAGATCGAGACGGGCGTAACCGTGTCGGGCTTTGAGGGAACGGACAAGATCACTGCCGTCACCTCCGGCGAAGGCAAGAGCTATCCTTGCGACTTCGTGGTCGTGGGCATCGGCATCATTCCGAATACGGAGCTTGCGGCGGAAGCGGGGCTTGAAGTCGAGAACGGAATCGTGGTGGACGAGTTCTGCCGCACCTCCGACCCTGACATCTTCGCGGCGGGCGACTGCACCAGCCATCCGAACGCGATCTACGGCCACCGGCTTCGCCTCGAAAGCGTGCAGAACGCCATCGAGCAGGGAAAGACGGCGGCGGCAACGCTGACGGGCAAGGAAAAGCCTTACAATCAGGTGCCGTGGTTCTGGTCCGACCAATACGACATGAAGCTGCAGATCGTCGGCCTCTCGCAAGGCTATACGGAAGCGGTGGTACGCGGCGACCCGGCAACGGGCCGCAGCTTCGCGGTCTTCTATCTGAAGGACGGCGTCCTTGTCGCGGTCGATGCGGTCAACCGCGCACCGGAGTTTATGATGGCGAAAATGCTGACGCAGAAGAAAGCGACGCTCGACCCTGCGCGCATTCGCGACGAGAGTATCAATGTGAAGGAGATCGCGGGCTGAACCCGCGGCATACACAACGCAAAGCGCTGGGAGGCGCGTGAGTTCTATGGCTAAAGTCACCTATATCGAAGATAACGGCACCGAACATACGATCGACGTGGAGAATGGCACATCGCTGATGGAAGCGGCCGTGAAGCAGGGCATTCCCGGCATTGACGGCGATTGCGGCGGCGCCTGTGCGTGTGCCACCTGCATGGTCTATGTGCCGGAAGAGTGGCAGGGGAAGCTCGCCAAGGTCGAGACGATGGAAGAAAGCATGCTCGATTTCTGCGAACGCCGCGAAGACAGCTCCAGGCTGAGCTGCCAGATCGTCGCGAGCGACGAGATCGACGGCATCAGGATACAGATGCCGGAGAGCCAGCACTGAGCTGCCGCATCATCCAGACGAAATGCGAAACGGCGCCCCATGGGGCGCCGTTTTTGTTACAATTTCCGTTGCAAACGAAAGCCTGTAAGACCGGCGGCCCAAAGAGCGGAACACCGGATGACGATCATTTTCCGTCGCCATCAGGCGGCCTTCGCGACCGCGAAGTCCCTCCACGGCATCAGGTTCCATCCCAAGAGCCGTTTGGCTTTTTCGCCAGTGGCCTGTTTTGCCTTGCCGAGTTCGGGAGGAGGAGTTTGAGGGCGGGGACGCGGGGGGCTTTTCCCGGCCTGCAAATGAGCTAGTTTCTCATGTGATTGCGCCGGATTTTCAAAAAGGAGACCTCCATGACATTTTTCCGTCTGGCCCCGCTTGCCGTTACCGCAGCTGCGCTCTTCGCTGCGCCGGCCCTTGCCGATCATCATGCGCCGCTCGCGACCGCGACCTTCAAGACGCAGGAAAACCCGGAAGCGGGCACGGCAGACCTTTCGGAAGGACCGGAGGGCGTTGTCATCCGCGTGAATGTCGAAGGGCTGACGCCGGGCTGGCACGCGATCCATTTTCACGCCGTGGGCGACTGCTCGGACGCCGCCTACAAGAATTCGGGCTCTCATGTGCAGCATGAGGAGAAGGAGCCGCACGGGCTTTTGAACCCCGAAGGACCGGATGATGGCGACCTCGCGAATATTTATGCAGCGGAAGACGGGACGGTGAATGCCGAGCTCTATTCCGACCGCGTGACGCTCAAGGCCGAGGAAGCGGACGACCGCGCCTATCTGCTCGACGAGGACGGCTCGGCGCTCGTCATCCATGAGGGCCCTGACGACCATATGAGCCAGCCGATCGGCGGCGCGGGCGGGCGCGTGGCCTGCGCGGTGATCGAGGCAGCGGAGTAAGGCTCCACCCCGCGAGAGAGGCGGCTAGCGGTCGAGCTCCTTGTAGTGGCGGAAGATGCCGTTTTCGTTGAAGGGCTGGCGGCGCTCGCTCTTCATATAGGCGGCGATCTTCGGACGCTTTCCCACGCTTGAATGAAGCGACGTGACGAGGGGCCGGCTTCTCAGGAGCCGGCCCATTGTTTTCGGGAAGGCATATTTGAGGCCGTCGACCGTGTGGAAGAGCGAGAGGTCGGCATAGGTGAGCGACTTGCCGACGAGACGGGGCTTTTCCTTCGTCGCGCCGTTGGCGGCGAGGACGGCTTCGAACCAGTCGAGAAATTTCGGGATGCGGGCACCGCGGAATTCCTCCGCGCGGCGGGCGGCTTCCTTTTTCTGGTCTTCATAGTAGAGGCCGACGCTTATCGGGTGATGCACGTCATGTGCTTCGGCGGCGAAGTCGGCGATGGTGAGCTGTATCTGATGCGTCCAGAGCGCGGCGCTCTCCGACTTCGGCGCGAGGCGCAGGCGGGGTCCGAGATAAAGAAGGATGGCCGCGACCTGACCGATAACGACGCGGCCGTCGCGCAGGAAGGGCGGCGCGAAAGAGGGATGCCTGGTGCCCTCGCCTTCCATGAGCGCCATCATTTCGTCCATGCCGGTCTCGCGCTCGCGGGCGACATCGACATAAGGCGCGCCCGCCTCCTCCAGCGCGAGACGGACATATTCGCCCCGGCCCGGAATGCCCGGCCAGTAGAAGAGTTCATAAGGGCTGTTTTTCCGCGCTGCGGCCATGAGGCACCTCCTTTTTCACCTGTCCAGCCTCTCCCCGCCGGGTGCAAAGAGCAAGGCTTGCGGCGTCTCCAGATTGCGCGGCGGCAATATTATTCAATCTTTATACAGAGCATTATCATCCTAGCCCGCTTCGACCTTTGCCGGGCTGGCGGCTGACGGGGCGGCCGCTGCGGGCGGTGCGGCGCGAACCGGCAGATGGCAGGTCACGCGGGTGCCGACATCGGGCGCGCTTTCGAGCGTCACCCAGCCGCCATGGAGCTCCACGAAGGAGCGGACCAGCGAGAGACCGAGGCCCGCGCCCCGACGGCGATCCGAACCGCCATGCGCCTCGAAGCGATCGAAGACATTGCCCTGGAATTCCGGCTTGATGCCGACGCCCGTATCCTCGACATAAAGCTCGACCGAGCTTTCATGGCGGCGCGCGCCGATGACAATGTTGTCGCCAGGGCTCGTGAAAGCGAGCGAGTTCGACAGCAGGTTGATCATGATCTGCTTGATGCGCTTTTCATCGGCGCGAACGGTGCCGATATCCTTCGGGCATTCGACCTTCAACGTCACCTTGTTCTTCTGCGCGGGACGCTGCGCAAATTCCTCCGTCGCATAGACGACCTCGGAGAGTTCGACATCGGAGAGATCGAGCGTCATGGCGCCCGCCTCAATGACGGCAAGATCGAGAATGTCGTTCACGACATCGATCAGGTTTTCCGAAGATTCCAGAATGCCCTGCATATATTCGTGCTGACGCGGATTGAGCTCGCCGAACATTTCCGTTTCGAGAATTTCGCCGAAGCCGAGAATATTCGTGAGCGGCGTGCGGAGCTGATAGGAGACGTGGCTGATGAATTCGGACTTCAGGCGGTCCGCCGTTTCCAGCGCGTCGTTGCGGTCGCGCAGCGCCTGTTCCATGCGCGTCGAATCCGTCACGTCCACATAGGTCATCAAGGTTGCGCCATCGGGCAGCGGCACCATTGCGTAATCAATCACCGCACCGTCCGGCCTGTCGAGGCGGCCCGTCTGCTGCGTGCGTGTGCCCGACATGCCAGTGACGCCGTTGCGCAAGGTTTCCCATTCGCGGTCATCCGACATGAGCGGGCGGCAGAGCGTGATCAACTCGTTCACATGGGGCTCGTCTTCGAGCTTCTCGGCGTCGAGCGCCCAGATATTGAGGAAGGCGGGGTTGAAGAGTTTCAGGCGGCCATCGGAGCCGAACACAGCCACGCCTTCATAAAGGTGGTCGATGGTTTCGCGCTGCACGCGGGCCAGCGTGTTGTAGGAGCTTTCGAGATTCAGCCGCTCGGTGACGTTTTCGTAGAGATAGATGACGCCGCCAAAGGGATGTGCCTGCGCGAGAAGCTTGATGGTGCGCCCATCCGGCAAGTGCCAGTATTCCTCGATAGCTTCCGTCGAGGTGTAGATTTCCATGCGGCTCTGCTTCCACGCCTGGAAGTTTGCCTGTTCGGGCAGGCGGCGCCGCGCGCGAAGCTCGTCGAGAATTTCAGTGTCGGAGGGGCCGCCGTCGAGCCATTGCGGTTCGAGACCCCAGAGCGTTTCGTAGGCGCGGTTGCGGAAGGTGAGGCGCTTGTCGGGCCCGCAAATCGCGACCGCTGTCGTCACACGATCGAGCGTGGCGGCGTGGCTTTCGATATGACGGCGAAGCTTGGCTTCCGCCTCGTCGAGCGCGGACACATCGACCGCGATGCCGGCGACGCCATCCGAAAGGCGCTGCTCGATGATGTCGAGGGCGCGGCGCTCGCCGGCCATGATGGCGTGGCTGCGTTCGCGGGCGCGCGACCGGTCGAAGAGCATACGGCGGAGACGGGCAAGCGTTTCCTCACCGAGAAGTTCGATGCTGCGCGTCACCGCATCCTCGGGCGAGGCGGCATCGACGGCGCGCGCATAGGCGGCATTCACCCAGACGAGATTGCCCTGGTCGTCGCGGCGCCAGGCAGCGAAGGGTGCCTGCATGAGATGCTCCTCGAAGCGGCTACGGCTGAACTCGGCCTGACGCAGACGCTCCTTGAGGCGGGAAACCTCGGCACGCTCGCCGGTGACGTCGCGCAGCCAGAGGACGGCCAGCGCGCCAGCCGGACGGCCTTCGGCCTCGAAGGTGCGGCCATCCGCCGATTGCACGTGGAGCGAGAAGCGCGCACCGCGTGTGCGCAGGCGCTGCACCGCCGTGTTGAGGCGGCCCGCATTTTCAGGTTCGAGACGGGTCAGCAGATAGGCGAAATCGAGATCGCCGGAGGACGGATCCACCAGGGTGGCGGTCGAGCCGACGATACGGGGGCGGGCCTGAAAGGTGCCGGGCGCGGCGCGGAGCGATTCCGGCGTCCAGATAAAGACGGCATCGGGCTCGGCGGCGAGAATCGATTCCGCCGCATCGAGGCGGGCTTCCAGGGCGGAGAGGCTGGTCTCGCGCTCCAGCGCGATCTTCCGCGCGGCGCGAGAGACACGAAGCCCCGTGATAGCGGCGAGGATGCCCGCAAGGGCAAGGCCCGCGGCAATGGCAAAGGAGGTGGCGACGGCGGGCTCGGCAGCGGCTTCCTGCGGGAGACCGAGGACCGCGAGGGTTTCCATCAGGCCCTTGGGCGCGGCTTCCTCGGCGGCGGTCTGGGCAGCGGCGGCAAAGGGAAAAGCGACCGTGAGCAGCACCGGGACAAAACCCGCGCCGCGCCGCAAGACGCCCCGTTTCCGGCCTTCTGCCGACTTCAACACCCGCAACACCCCGTTCCGTCTTGCGCCCCGTCCGCCAGTGCGGAAGAGCGCAAATCACCAGCCCCGCGAGATACTACACCACGGGGGACTCGGAGGTGAAACAGGTGATGAAAAAAGGAGAGGCAAAGAAAAAGCCCGGCGTTTCCGCCGGGCTTCCGATTTTTTCATCCGTCCTGCGCGAGACGGAGAGAATGCGAACTCAGTAGCGGTAGGTTTCCGGCTTGAAGGGGCCGTTTTCGGGCACGCCGATATAGTCCGACTGCTTCTTGCTCAGCTTTTCGAGCTTCACGCCGATCTTGTCGAGATGGAGGCGGGCCACCTTCTCGTCGAGCGCTTTCGGCAGAACGTAGACCTTCTTCTCGTATTCGCCGGGCTTGGTCCAGAGTTCGATCTGGGCCAGCGTCTGGTTCGTGAAGGAGGCCGACATGACGAAGCTCGGATGGCCCGTGCCGCAACCGAGGTTCACGAGACGGCCTTCGGCGAGCATGATGATGCGCTTGCCGTCCTGGAACTCGACTTCATCGACCTGCGGCTTGATGTTGTGCCACTTGAGGTTGCGCAGACCGCCGATCTGGATCTCGCTGTCGAAGTGACCGATGTTGCAGACGATGGCGCGATGCTTCATGGCGCGCATGTGGTCGACGGTGATGACGTCCACATTGCCCGTCGTCGTGACGAAGATGTCGCCACGCGGGGCAGCTTCTTCCATGGTCGTGACTTCGTAGCCCTCCATCGCGGCCTGAAGCGCGCAGATGGGGTCGATCTCGGTGACGATGACGCGGCAGCCGGCCTGACGGAGCGAAGCGGCAGAGCCCTTGCCCACATCGCCGAAGCCCGCGACGACGCCGACCTTACCCGACATCATGACGTCGGTGGCGCGGCGGATACCATCCACCAGCGACTCGCGGCAGCCATAGAGGTTGTCGAACTTGGACTTCGTGACGCTGTCGTTCACGTTGATCGCAGGCCAGAGCAGCGTGCCCTTCTTCTGCATTTCATAGAGACGGTGGACGCCCGTGGTCGTCTCTTCCGTCACGCCGCGCACGCTCTTGGCG
The DNA here is from genome assembly GCA_002694985.1 of Parvibaculum sp. Classification (GTDB taxonomy): domain Bacteria; phylum Pseudomonadota; class Alphaproteobacteria; order Parvibaculales; family Parvibaculaceae; genus Parvibaculum. The sequence goes on from NZNS01000007.1 coordinate 79,366, forward strand.
ACGGCGCTGTAGAAGCCCGGCTTGTGCTTCAGGCGGCGCTTGATGGCCGCGAAAAGATATTCTTCTTCCTCGTTTTCCGGCTTGTCGAGGAAAGCAGTGTCGCCCTCTTCGGCGCGCTTGCCGAGATGGATGAGGAGGGTGGCGTCGCCGCCATCGTCGAGGATCATGTTGGGCGTGCCGCCATCCGACCATTCGAAGATGCGGTGGGTGTATTCCCAGTAGTCCTCAAGGCTTTCACCCTTGATCGCGAAGACGGGGATGCCACGGTCGGCGATGGCCGCCGCTGCGTGGTCCTGCGTCGAATAGATGTTGCACGAGGCCCAGCGGATGTCGGCGCCAAGCTCGGCCAGCGTCTCGATGAGGACCGCCGTCTGGATCGTCATGTGGAGCGAACCGGCAATGCGCGCGCCTTTCAGCGGCTTCGAGGGGCCGTATTCCTCGCGGGTCGCCATGAGGCCGGGCATTTCAGTCTCGGCGATGTCGAGTTCCTTGCGGCCCCACTCGGCGAGGCTGATATCCTTGATGGCGTAATCGTGGGTGTCGGCTTTTGCGGCTTGGCTCATATGGCTTTCGCGCTCCTCTTCGTGAATTTTGTGGGTTCGGCCACCCACAAAAAAGGGGCGGCGCGCCGGCGCGCAGCAAGGCGCTGCGCCAGCCGGCTGGCGTCGTGATGGGGGCCTTATAACAAGGCCCGACAGGGGGAGCAAGGCTGATATAAAGAAATGTTTATATGTTTTTGCGGCTTTTACAGGGCGATCTAGTCGCGCTCGCCAAAGCCATCCGCCACCAGGGCGGCGAGGGCTTCGAGGGCGGTTTCAGCCTCCGGGCCTTGCGTTTCGATGCGGATGCAGCAGCCGGGTGCCGCGGCCAGCATCATGAGGCCCATGATGGAGGTGCCGGGGACCGTCTGCCCGTCACGGGAGACGGAGATGCCAGCATCGAACTTCTCGGCGGTCTGGACGAATTTCGCGGAAGCCCGCGCATGCAGGCCCCTTGTGTTCACGATCTCGACTTCACGGACATGCGTTCGCGCATTGGCATCACCGGGGGCATCACCGGGGGCATCGCCGGGGGCATCGCCGGGGGCATCGCCGGGCCTTTCCTCGGTAGCGCCCACCTATCAGGCCCCGTCGCCGGCAAGCACACGGCTCGCGATGGAGATGTATTTACGGCCAGATTCCTGTGCCTGATCGACGGCATCGCTGAGGGTGGCCGTTTCGCGGACCGAGGCCAGCTTGATCAGCATGGGCAGGTTCACGCCCGCAATGACCTCGACTTTCGCCTTGTCCATGACGGAAATGGCGAGGTTGGAGGGCGTACCGCCGAACATGTCGGTCAGGAGAATGACGCCATCGCCACTATCGGCGGCAGCGACCGCCTTCAGAATGTCCTTGCGGCGCTGCTCCATGTCGTCGTCGGGGCCGATGCTGATCGACGCGACCTGAGCCTGCGGGCCAACGACATGCTCCATCGCCGCGACGAACTGCCCAGCCAACTGGCCATGCGTTACGAGTACCAAACCGATCATCAACAGCCCTCAATGCCGTATTTTGACGGAAGCGCGCCAACCCGGCACACGCTTCACCGCTTTCGCCCCCCGCGAAGGGGCGTATCGTGACCCCAATCGCGCGCATATGACAAGTGTTGCGATGCAACAATCGGCACTTCTGACGGGCAAACGCACAATATCGAGGCAGCAAGGTCAGGCGCGGGGGCCGAAACGGCCATCCTCAGCGGGAAAACCGCTGTCGGGGAGCGTTTCGAGAGCGAGGCGGAGCTTGGCCGAAGCGGTGCCGTCAAAGGCATGAAGCGCGAGGACGGGAAGGCGGCAGCCCAGTATCTCCTCGTAACGGGCCTCGGGGAGGCGCGGCACCTCCGCGCGAGGAACGAGATCGACGATGAGGGAGAGCGGCGCTTCGGAGGCGGCCGGCACGGCGAGGAGGCCGAGACCGCGAAGTTCCAGCAGGCCGGCAAGCGCGGCGGGCGCGCGCGCGATGATCCCCTGCCTTTCACCCTGCCCTTCAAGATGCAGCGCCACCTGATCGTCGGCGACGAGGCGCGTTTCGCCGCTCGGGTCTTCGCGGATGAGGCGAAAGGCGAGATCGGATTTGCCCGCGCCGGAGGGCCCGCGCAGCAAAACCGCGCGCGCGCCGCAGGAGACGCAGGTGCCATGCATGTAAAGGAGCCCGGCCATGACGTCCCCCCTCAGACCGCTTCGGGAAGTTCGACGGTGAAGCACGCACCCATGACCTTGCCATCCTTCATGCGGTTGTCCGCGCGGATGGTGCCGCCATGCGCCTCGATGATCTGGCGCGAAATGGCAAGGCCGAGGCCCGAATGCTCGCCGAAGCTGTCGGGCCGGTCGGTGTGGAAGCGGTCGAAGATGCGCTCGAAATTCTCAGGCTCGATGCCAGGGCCCTCGTCGTCGACCCGAATAACGATGCGACCCGGCGCGCGCGAGGCGGTGACATGCACGGTGCCGCCCTTCGGGCTGAAGGAGAGCGCATTGTCGATGAGATTGCGCATGACCTGGCCGAGCCTGTTGTCGAAGCCCTTGACCACCATGCCTTCGCGGCCGGGGGCGCCGGGATCGATGTCGAGTTTCACACGGGCGGAGCCGGCAACGCCGGTCTCGTTGAAAAGATCGCTGACGGTTTCCAGCAGTGTCGCGACATTCACATCCTCAAGCTCGCTGCGCGACAGTTCGGCATCAAGGCGCGAGGCATTGGAGATGTCGGAAATCAGACGATCGATGCGGCGCACATCGTCCTGGATGATTTCCATGAGGCGGTCCTTCTGCTTTTCGTCCTTTGCAAGGCGGAAGGTTTCGATGGCGCTGCGCAGCGAGGTGAGCGGGTTCTTGATTTCATGGGCGACATCGGCAGCGAAACTCTCGATCGCGTCGATGCGATTGTAGAGCGCATTCGTCATGTCGCGGATTGCGCCGGAGAGGTCGCCGATCTCATCGCGCCGCCCGGTGAAATCCGGGATCTGGGCGCGCGCATTCTTGCCGCGCCGCACGGCTTCGGCGGCCTGCGCAAGACGGCGCACGGGCTCTGCAATGGTGGCCGCGAGCAGAACAGAGAGAAGGATCGTTACGCCGAGCGCGACCAGAAAGACTTGCAGGATGGCAATGCGTTCGGCGCGGACGATGCGGTCAATATCGCCGCCGCGCGTCGAAAGCATGAGCACGCCAAGCACCGCACGATAGCGCTGGATCGGCACGGCGACGGAGACGATGAGCTCGCCCCGGTCGTTCACGCGCTCCTTGCTGGAGGCCATGCCCGAAAGGGCGGCGACCACTTCGTCGTACATGGTGCCGTTCTGGCTGCCCGCCTCGCGGAAGCGTTCGAGGTTGCGCCCCGGAAGCAGGCTGCGGCCCCATTGCAGGAAACGGTCGATGACGCTGCCCTCATCCGCATCTTCGGGCGGCGGCAATTCAAAGGCGACGATCTGGCCCGATGCGCTCAACTGGCGCGAGTCGAGAATGAGCCAGCCTTCCTTGCCATAGAGCCTTGCACGGGTGCGCGTCGGCAGGACAAGGCGGCGCAGGATCGGCGCGGCAGTTTCGGGATTGATCAGCACGTCTTCCTGGATCACGGCATCCGAGGAGTCGCCCGGGGGCGGCGCGAGGATATGCCCTGCGGCAAGCGGGTCGATGACGGTGGCGCCGGGGGCCGCGGTCGCGCCCTGACCGATGGCATTGGCAATGATTTCGGCCTGCACGAGCAGGCTCTGGCGGCGCGCGTCGATCAGGCCTTCGCGGAACTGATTGAGATAGAGGATACCGGAGAGCAGCACGAAGATCGCCGCGACGTTGAAGGCGACGATGCGGCGCGTAAGGCTGGAAAAGCGGCCCCGTGCGAGAAAGCTGCGGAAATTCGCAAGGAGACGGGAAAGAGAATCGGGCATGCGCCGGGCAAGACCCGGCGTGCCATCCGCTCCGCCCGAAGGCGCGGATGCATCGGACGCCCGGTCGCGGATTTCCTCCTCGGTGAGGCTCGCCATGCTTTTCCTACCGGCTCGCGCCAGGATCACTCCTCTGGGTCGGAGGCAGCGGCGCGGCTCAGGCGTCGCGATACCTGTAACCGACGCCGTAAAGCGTCTCGATTGCATCGAAACTGTTGTCGACTTCCTTGAACTTCTTGCGCAGCCGCTTGATGTGGCTGTCGATGGTCCGGTCGTCGACATAGACCTGATCGTCATAGGCGGCATCCATCAGCGAGTCGCGGCTTTTTACGTAGCCGGGCCGCTGGGCGAGCGCCTGAAGGATCAGGAATTCGGTGACGGTGAGGACGACCTGCCTGCCGTCCCATGTGCAGGTGTGGCGCTCGGGATCGAGAACGAGCTTGCCGCGCTCCATCACCTGGTTTTCCGCGCTTTCGGCGGCGCCCCCCTCGACACGCGGCGCGGCGCGGCGGAGCACCGCCTTCACACGCTCGACGAGAAGACGCTGCGAAAAAGGCTTACGGATGTAGTCGTCCGCGCCCATCTTGAGACCGAAAAGCTCGTCGATCTCGTCGTCCTTGGAGGTGAGGAAGATCACCGGCAGATCGGACTTCTGGCGGAGGCGGCGAAGCAGCTCCATACCATCCATGCGCGGCATCTTGATGTCGAAGACGGCAACATCCGGCGGATTGGCGGCAAGCCCCGCAAGCGCGGCCGCGCCATCCGTATATGTCTGCACGTGATAGCCCTCGGATTCGAGCGCGATGCTCACCGAGGCCAGAATATTGCGGTCGTCGTCGACCAGCGCGATGGTCGGCATAGGCCCCTGTTCCTTCTGGCCAGCTTGGCCCTTCTGGTCTTCGTCGCTCCGGACCTCTTGCATGACATACCCCGCTCACAGACTGCCGCCCAGCACGGCATCGAGGCTTAGGGTCGCTTTTGGCCCAAAATGTGGCGGCAGTATAAGGGGTTGGGACGGGCGGCGCCACGGGCAGACAACATAATCCGTCAACCGCGAAGCCCACCCCCGAAGCCCCGACGGTTTGACAGGACCGCGCCGGAGAGCCAAGAGAGAAGCCGGAAGAGATGCCGAGGGCATACACGAAGCGGGGGACCAGCCATGCTGAAGCGCATTCTGATCGGGTTGGGGGCTGTGCTCCTTATTCTTGTTGCCGTCGTGATTGGACGGACATTGACGGTGCCGGTCCTGGAGCTTGCAGGGGCGGGCGCAGCCGACAGCATCGACGCCGAGGGCGCGGCGGAACATCTCGCCGAAGCCGTGCGCTTCGAGACGATCTCCTATCAGCGCGGCGCGAACGAGGCGGACCTTGCACGCTCGGCAAAGGCCTTCGAAGGTTTCCGCAACTGGATGGACGAAACCTATCCCGCCTTCCGGGAATCGACCTCGCGCGAGGTCGTCGGCGGCGCGACGCTTTTTTATACATGGGCGGGAACGGACAGCTCTCTCGACCCCGTTCTTCTCATGTCGCATATCGATGTCGTGCCCATCGCTCCGGGTACGGAGGGGAAATGGGAGCAGCCGCCCTTCGGCGGCGCGATCACGGATGGTTATGTCTGGGGCCGCGGCACCATCGACAACAAAGGCTCGCTGGTTGCCATCGTGGAAGCCGCCGACATGCTTGCCGTGCAAGGCTTCCAGCCGAAGCGCACCATCATGTTCGCCTTCGGCCATGACGAGGAAATCGGCGGCGGCGAAGGCAACAAGGCGCTTTCCGCCCTGTTGCAGGAACGCGGCACGAAGCTCGCCTGGGTGGCGGATGAAGGCGGCGTTCTCGGCGAAGGGCTGCTGCCCGGCGTGAACGCGCCCGTGGCGATGATCGGCGTGGCCGAAAAGGGTTCGGTGTCGCTCGATATCGTCGCCTATTCCAAAGGCGGGCATTCCTCCATGCCCTCGCCCGCCGCGCAGACAGCCATCGGGCGGCTTGCCCGCGCGCTGGAGCGGGTTGGCAACGATCCGTTCGAGGCTCGTGTGGACGGTGCGACGCGCGGCATGATCGAAAGCCTCGCACCCGCCGTGCCGTTCATGCAGCGCATGGTCTATGCCAATCTCTGGCTGTTCGAGCCGGTGGTGCGCGCCGTGATGGAAAAGAGCCCGTCCAGCGCGGCGCAGCTTCACACAACGATTGCGCCGACCATCATCGAGGGGGGCAACAAGGAGAATGTGCTGCCACCGGAGGCGCGGGCAGTCGTCAATTTCCGCATTCATCCGCGCGACACCTCCGAAGATGTGATCGCGCATGTGCGCGAGGCAATCGACGATCCCGAGATCACCGTGGAGCCGCTTGAGGGCATTCGCGAGGCCTCCAGCGTGTCCAATATCGAGGGGGATAGCTACCGGCTCCTTACCCGAGTGATCGGGGAAAGCTTTCCCGGGGTCATTTCCGCGCCCTATCTCGTCGCCGGAGGCACGGACTCACGCCATTTCCTGCCGATCACCGACAATGTGTTCCGTTTCATCCCCATCCGCATGGGGCCGGGCGACGTTGCGCGGTTCCACGGCACCAATGAGCGCGTGTCGGTGGCCAATATGGGCGAGGCAGTGGCGTTTTACGTGCGGCTGATGCAAGCCATGAACGAGCAAGACGGAAACGAGGAAGACGGAAACGAGGAAGACGGCGCGCAATAAAGCCGCTGCGCGCTCGCATGCCGCCCCTCTGACGCATGGTTAACCATACGGCGAGCAGGGGAAACCGGCGCTTCTTCCATACAAGAAAGGCATGGCGCGCGCACCTGCCGAGAGGCGCATCGCCGCACCGGTTGCAAGCTGATCGCAAAGCGGTTGCGCCGGTCATGGCCGGGAACTATGTTGACGCCGATTTTCCGAGGCGCCCGCGCAGGCCCGTCCAAATTGGGCGCGGCCCTGCTTTTGCTTCGTTCAGGCGAAAGTTCGCCGCCGGCCAGCTCGATCCTGCGGGAAAGACGCGACCGTGATAAAGTTCGGCCCCGGCCGCGCAAGGCCCCGGGGCGGCGTCGACAACAGGATAAAGGCCCCCTAAGCGGGCCAAAAGACCACGAGGAGAGAAGCGTGAAACAGACCGGGCCCTACATCAGCAAACATGGCGCCGAGACAAGCGGCTTCAAGAATCTCGCAGCGACGCACTGGAACTACCGTCCGGCGGCGCTCTACGAGGAAGCGATCCGCCGGGACGAGGGCCATGTCGCCGCCAACGGGCCCTTCGTGGTGAAGACCGGCGTCCATACCGGCCGCTCCGCCAAGGACAAGTTCATCGTCCGCGACGCCTCCACCGAAAACACGGTCTGGTGGGACAACAACAAGGCGATGACGCCGGAAGCCTTCGATCTCCTCCACGCCGACATGCTGAAACACGCCGAGGGCAAGGAACTCTTCATCCAGGATCTCTTCGGCGGCGCCGACCAGACCCATCGCCTCGCAACCCGCGTTTATTCGGAATACGCCTGGCACTCGCTCTTCATCCAGAACCTCCTCATCGAGCCGAAGCCGGAAGAACTCGACGACTTCCTGCCCGAATTCACGATCATCGACCTGCCGAGCTTCGAAGCCGAACCCGAGAAATACGGTGTGCGCTCCGGCACCGTCATCGCCTGCAACTTTGCAAAGCGCATCGTGCTGATCGCCGGCACGTCCTATGCCGGTGAAATCAAGAAGTCCGTTTTCTCGATGCTCAATTACGACCTGCCGCCCAAGCGCGTCATGCCTATGCATTGCTCGGCGAATGTGGGCGATGCGGGCGACACGGCGATCTTCTTCGGCCTTTCGGGCACCGGCAAGACGACGCTTTCGGCCGTTGCCACGCGCACACTAATCGGCGACGACGAACATGGCTGGTCGGAAAACGGCGTCTTCAACTTCGAAGGCGGCTGCTACGCCAAGATGATCAAGCTCTCGCCCGAAGCCGAACCTGAAATCTACGCGACGACGCAGCGCTTCGGCACCGTGCTCGAAAACGTGGTGATGGACGAAAACACGCGCGAACTCGATCTCGACAGCGCGGCGCTGGCGGAAAATTCGCGCGGCGCCTATCCGCTCTCCTTCATTCCCAATGCAAGCCCCACGGGCCGCGCGCCGCACCCCAAGAACATCATCATGCTGACGGCGGACGCCTTCTCCGTTCTGCCGCCGGTGGCGCGCCTCACGCCGAGCCAGGCGATGTATCACTTCCTTTCCGGCTACACGGCGAAGGTCGCGGGCACGGAAAAGGGCGTGACGGAGCCGGAAGCCACCTTCTCGACCTGCTTCGGCGCTCCCTTCATGTCGCGCCACCCGACCGAATACGGCAACCTGCTGCGCGACCTCATCGCCGAGCACAAGGTGTCGTGCTGGCTCGTCAATACGGGCTGGACGGGCGGCGTCTACGGCACGGGCAGCCGCATGCCGATCAAGGCGACGCGCGCACTGCTCGCCGCCGCGCTCGACGGTTCGCTCAACAATGTCGAGTTCCGCACCGATCCGAATTTCGGCTTCGAGGTTCCGGTGGACGTGCCGGGCGTCGACAACTCGATCCTGTCGCCCCGCGACACCTGGGCCGACAAGTCCGCCTATGACACGCAGGCGCAGAAACTCGTGAAGATGTTCATCGACAACTTCGCGAAGTTCGAAGCGCATGTGGACCCGGATGTGCGCGCCGCCGCGCCCGCCCTGGCGCAGGCCGCCGAATAAGGCCGCCAGTTAGCATCCCGCTTCATCGCGGATGAGAAGAGCCCCGGTGGAAACGCCGGAGCTTTTTTCGTTCAGGGGCGCTAACCGGCAGCAGCGACCTCGCGGCGCGGATGCGCGCTCGACAGCGCCTCATAGTCGAGGGCGAGAATACGCCGTTCGCGGCGTGAGGCCGCACACAAGAAAAGCCCGGAAGGTTCTCATGCCTTCCGGGCTTCCAATTCATGTTCTGGCCGCTCTCAGGGCTTTTTCTTGCCCGTGTCGTGACCGTCACCTGCATGTGTGCCGGTCCATGAAGGAGGATCGGAGGCGGGGAAACTCTCGTCGAGCGTCTCGTCGACGCATTCCTGTTTGTGCTCGCGCTCCTTCTCGGCCTCTTCGGCCTTGCGCTCGGCGCGCTTTGCGTCGGCTTCGGGCGAGGCTTCACCACTCGTCCATCCGGGCGGATCGCTGGCGGGGAAGGATTCCTTATCGGCCTCCGTCACCCGGCTCTTGTTGTCGGCCTGTTTGTCTTTTCCGTTACTGGACAAGGCATATACCTCCAGGTTGTGGAGAAAGAACGGCTCATGCTGCGTTCCGTTCCCTTCATATGGGCAGTGCGTCCCATGGGCGCAATGCCGGTGACGGGGCGCAGCGTTAACTAATGCGCCTCGTCCCAGTTTTTGGCCGCGCGCGCATCGACATCGAGCGGCACGGACAACTCAAGCGCAGGCGAGGCGGCGGACGACATGACGCGCGAGACCATTTCGCTGCTTTTCTCCGCCTCACCTTCGGGTACTTCGAAAATCAGTTCATCATGCACCTGAAGCAGCATACGGCCGGAAAGTTTCGCATCGGTCAGTGCGCGCGGCATGCGGATCATGGCGCGGCGAATGATGTCCGCCGCCGAGCCCTGGATCGGCGCATTGATAGCGGCGCGCTCCATGAAGCTCTTTTCCGACGGATTCTTCGAATTGATCGCAGGCAGATGAATGCGCCGTCCGAAAATCGTTTCGACATAGCCGTTCTTGTGCGCGAACTCCTTGGTCGCATCCATGTAAGCGCGAATACCGGGGAAGCGCTTGAAGTAGCGCTCGATATATTCGCCCGCCTCGCCGCGCGAGATGCCGAGCTGGTTGGCAAGACCGAAGGCGGAAATACCGTAGATGATGCCGAAGTTGATCGCCTTGGCGCGGCGGCGAACCGCCGGGTCCATGCCTTCGATCGGTGTCGAGAACATTTCGGACGCCGTCATTGCGTGAATGTCGAGCCCTTCGGCAAAGGCGTTCTTCAGCGCTTCGATATCGGCGATATGAGCCAGCAGGCGCAACTCGATCTGCGAGTAGTCGGCAGACAAGAGAAGATTGCCCTTCTCCGCGATGAAGGCCGAGCGAATCTTTCGTCCATCCTCCGTGCGCACGGGAATGTTCTGCAGGTTCGGCTCTGTGGATGCGAGGCGCCCGGTGGAGGTCGCCGCAAGCGAATAGCAAGTGTGGACGCGGCCCGTCTCCGGATTGATATATTCGGGAAGGGCGTCCGTGTAGGTGCTTTTCAGTTTCGACAGAGCGCGCCAGTCGAGCACGCGTTGCGGCAGTTCGTGGCCCTGCGCGGCGAGCATGTCGAGCGTCTCCGCATCGGTCGACCAGGCGCCGGTCTTGGTTTTGCGGCCACCTTCAAGGCCCTGTTTGTCGAACAGGATTTCACCGAGCTGCTTCGGCGAGCCGATGTTGAAGCGTTCACCCGCCAGTTCGTAAATCTCTTCCTCATATTGCGCCATCTTCTGCGCGAAACCCGAAGAGAGGCGCGCGAGTACGGATTTGTCGACCTTCACGCCCGCGCGTTCCATCTCCACAAGCACGGAGACAAGCGGGCGCTCCAGCGTTTCATAGACGGAGACGCGATGCTCCGCGACGAGACGAGGCTTCAGGATGTGCCAGAGGCGGAGCGTCACATCCGCATCTTCCGCCGCATAGGCGGTGGCGCGATCGACGGGCACCTGATCGAAGGTGATCTGTGCCTTGCCCTTGCCGGCGACTTCGGAAAAGGGGATCGGCTTGTGGCCGAGGTGAAGCACCGAAAGTTCATCCATGCCGTGCCCATGTACGCCTGCATCGAGCGCGTAGGACATGAGCATGGTGTCGTCGAGCCCGCGCAGCTCGATCCCGTGCTGGCGCAGGACGACCATGTCGAATTTCAGGTTCTGGCCGATCTTGAGGATCGAAGGGTCTTCAAGAAGAGGCTTCAATGCTTTCAGCGCATCGGCCAGCGGAATTTGCTTCTGGCCTTCGGCATCCGCGAAATCGAGAACGCCGCCTGCGCCATGTTGCAGCGGGATGTAGCAGGCCTCGCCCGGCACGAGCGCCATCGAGACGCCGACAAGCCGCGCGCGCATGGGAAAGAGGCTGTCCGTTTCGGTGTCGACGGCGAGAAAACCCTGCTCGTATGCGCGCGCGATCCATTCCTCAAGATCGGGAAGCGCCGTCACCGCGACATAGTTCGCCTTTTCGAAATCCGCATCGATGCCCTTCGGGACTGCACCCGGCACCCCGCCGCGCCCGGTGCGCGAGACGGCCTGTTTTTCCTTTTCAGGCGCTTCATCCGGGCCGGTCGAGGGGTGCGCGCCCGTCGCGGGGATCGCATCGACGTCGATGTTGAAGCGCTCGCCGACACGGCGCGTCAGCGTCGTGAACTCCATGTCCTTGAAAAACCCGATCAAGGTTTCGGGGTCGGGATCGCGGACACCCATCGACTCCAGCGCATCCTCGACGGGAACGTTGCTGTCGAGTTCGACGAGTTTTCGTGAAATGCGCGCGAGCTCCGCAAATTCGATGAGGTTTTCGCGCCGTTTGTTCTGCTTGATCTCGGACGCGCGTGATAACAACGTTTCAAGATCGCCATATTCGCCAATCAACTGCGCGGCGGTCTTGATACCGATACCGGGCACGCCGGGGACATTATCCGTGGAGTCGCCCGCAAGCGCCTGCACATCCACGACCTTTTCCGGCGGCACACCGAATTTCTCGACAACCTGTTCGCGCGCAATCGTCTTCAGCTTCATCGTATCGAGCATGTCGACGCGATCGTTCACGAGCTGCATCAGATCCTTGTCGGAGGAAACGATGGTGACGCGCGCACCCGCCTCATGCGCGAGGCGCGCATAGGTGGCGATGAGGTCGTCGGCCTCGAAGCCCGGTTTTTCGATGCAGGGAAGGCTGAAAGCGCGGGTCGCATCGCGCACCAGCGAAAATTGCGGCACGAGATCTTCGGGCGGCTCGGTGCGGTTCGCCTTGTATTCGGGATAGATGTCGTTGCGAAAGGTCTTCGAGCCAGCATCGAAGATGACGGCGAGATGGGTCGGCTCGAATTCGTCCTTCGTATCCTCGATCAGCTTGTAGAGCATGTTGCAGAAGCCCGCGACGGCGCCGACGGGCATGCCGTCTGACTTGCGCGTCAGGGGCGGCAACGCATGATAGGCCCGGAAAATATAGCCCGAGCCATCCACCAGAAAGAGATGGTCACCCTTGCCGATAGCGCGCCTCGCCGCTTCCTTTTTCCCGGATTTCGCGGGCGTTTTTCCCGCCGATTCCTTCTTTTGCGCCTTGCCGCTTGCCACGCGCCTCGCCTTTCTTATCTAAGGGGGGTCTTCTATATTGCCGTTCCCCGCGCTTTACGGGCCGCCACTATAACGCGTCCCGCGCTTCGAGAAAGAACCCTGCCCGCTTTAGCGGCGGGCATGTTTCAACGACCTGCCCGTTTCAACGAAAAGAGCCCACTCATGGCCCATACGCTTGCCGAAGAAGAAAATGCCTATGTCTCGCGCGTTCCGGGCGAACCGGCCGAGGACAAGGCGCAGGATTGTGCCATCAAGGCGCGGAACCTGCGGAAGGTCTACAAGGCAAGCGGCAACCAGCCCGCCAAAGAAGCGCTGAAGGGGATCGACCTGGCCATCCCCCGCGGCTCAATCTTTGCCCTGCTCGGCCCGAACGGCGCGGGCAAATCGACCTTCATCAATATTCTCGCAGGGCTCGTGCTCAAGACCTCGGGCTCGGCCTCGATCTGGGGTTTCGATACGGATGTCAATCCGCGTCAGGCGCGCGCCTCCATCGGCGTGGTGCCGCAGGAACTCAACATCGACCCCTTCTTCACGCCAGCCGAAGTGATGGAGATGCAGGCAGGGCTTTACGGTGTGCCGAAAAAGGAACGCCGCACCATGGAAATCCTGAAAGCCATGGGTCTCGATGACAAGGCGGACGCCTATGCGCGCACGCTGTCGGGCGGCATGAGGCGGCGGCTCCTCGTTGCCAAGGCGATGGTCCACAATCCGCCGGTTCTGATCCTCGACGAACCGACAGCGGGCGTCGATATCGAGCTGCGCCGTCAGCTCTGGGACTATGTGAAGGGCTTGCATGCGCGCGGCACGACGATCGTGCTCACTACGCATTACCTTGAGGAAGCAGAAGCGCTCTGCGATACGATCGCGATCATCGACAAGGGCGAGGTGGTCGCCTGCGAGCCGAAAGACGAACTGCTGGGACGCATTAGCGAGAAGAAACTGATCGTATGTCCCTCATCGCCCGCGACGACGCTGCCGACGGCACTTGACGGCATGAAAGCGGAACTCCGCCCCGACGGTTCGATCACGGTGCAGTACAATCCAGCCGAGACCGGCGTCATGAATATTCTGGGGGCCCTGAGCGCCGAGGGGATGGAGATCAATGATATCTCGACGGAAGAGTCCGACCTCGAAGATGTCTTTCTGCAACTGACGTCGCACTAGACCTTCCCTGAAGACGAACGCACCGCTCAGGCGGAGGCGCGCTTCACAAGCTCACCCATTACCATGTCGACGGCCCCGCTGCCCGTTGTGAGCGGCATCAGAACAGCCTCGACCGGGGTGAGCGGTTGCGCCCTGGCGAATACGGCCGCGCCATGCAGCCGGAGCGGACGGCGGAGCTGGCAGACGATGCCGAAGAGCTTTGCAACGGCGGCGGCCGATTTTTCCTGCATCTCGCCTTCAAACGCGCGGCCCGTGAAATCGCGGGCGAAGAGGTCGTTGAGCGCGGTGCCCATGAGCCGGACGCGGAAATCCGCGAGGCCAAGAGCGGGCGGCGCTGCATCCACAAGGAATATGGAAGGCAGATGGCTGACGATATCGGCGGGGCTCACATCGGCACGCGCCGGGAACGCCCGGCCGTCGCGCTTGCTCTCCCAATAGGCAAGCATCTCGCGCAGACGCGCATCCTGAAAAGCGAGCAGCGGGTCTATATAAAGATCGAAGGGTGCAAGCCGTAAGGGCTCCGACATGGAACGCGAAACTCTCGGGTCTGGCCCTTTAGCGGGGCCGCGCGGTTTTCCGGGGTCCCTCTCCTATATGCCAAATCGGAACAGGGGCCAAGGAGATGCCTTACGGAAGCTTGTTTCCTGAGATTTTCGACCATTGCATCCTTGCCTTCACCCCTCCGGCGCTTTCCTGGGCCAAGACGGACACGCCGCCGGCGGAGCCCAATCGGGCCTTGACGCCCTCGACGCAACCTGCAGACCGGGCAAACACCGCCCCCGTTCGCGGTTCTTGCGGAATTACAGTTGGCCGACTGTCCGGCACATATCTTCGCAGATTGTCAGGGCGCCTGCTTTGTTCTACCTTGCGCCCGCTTCGGCCAAGCCCTTCCGGGGGCGGCGGCCCGCAGGCACCCGTAGCTCAGCTGGATAGAGCGCTGCCCTCCGAAGGCGGTAGTCAAGTCCAGCGAAGGCTGTAGATGCTTGGAAAAGGTACTGATTTAACAACGGCTTGAGCGAATATCGGGTTTGCTCTTCAAGAAGCCAAAAAACTCGCGTAAGCATGACGTAAGCACCTCGCGAACGGTATGCACCCGTAGCTCAGCTGGATAGAGCGCCGCCCTCCGAAGGCGGAGGCCAGAGGTTCGAATCCTCTCGGGTGCGCCATTTTTCTCATAAAAATCAAAGAATTAACGCCCCTCTCTTTTTGAGAGATGTTGCTTACGCGGCGAATCCACGTAAGCAGCGATGCTCATTTGTCCTTCTATAACAATGCCTTGGAGCTGATTCTGCTCCGCCGTGATCTCGAGCGAGCGTCTCGGGAACCATCGTATTCGCGATTACGGGCTGCACGCCTTCTGTAAGCCAGGCCAATAGCCACCAGTGGTGTCTTGCTGGACCGCCGCTTTTCCTCACTGCAAGCTTTCGTATTGTCCCTATCAGATGGGGCGTGGTCGCCCGATGATTCCCAAGGGGCGCAAAGGGTCACCACCATTTCGAGAAGATGGGTAGGAGGACCCGAACCGTCAGCGGCGCCTTCAACGCATCGTGTGAACTTCGATTGAAAGCTGGAGGAGGACGTCAGCCATATGTGGGCTCCGCGCTCGGACAGAGGCCAGATATGGGGAAAGCCTTCCCCTGAGGTCGAGCCATAGTCTCGGCCTACCCCTTCTGCGGGGAGACCCCGCAACGCCCCTTGAGAGTGAGAGTGCGGACGGGTTTTCCGTGACGGGTTGAGGGCTGGAAGAGAGGCTTCCGGCGCCCGTCGCGGAGATTATCCCGATGGCCAGACATGATCGCAGCCCCGCTGACGGTGGCGCGCGCAGTAACCTTTACGACGACATCACCAACAAGATCATCGCCGAGCTGGAGCAAGGGCGTCTGCCCTGGGTCCAGCCATGGGGCGCGTCGCCCGATACCGCCCCGCTGGGCCTGCCGAGAAATGCTTCAACCGGCCGGTCCTATTCAGGCATCAATATTCTCATCCTCTGGGGAGCGGTCATCCAGCACGGTTTCCCAGGTCAGGCGTGGCTGACTTTCCGCCAGGCGCTGTCGCTTGGCGGCAATGTCAGGAAGGGCGAGCGTGGCACGACTGTCGTTTATGCCGACCGTTTCACCCCCGAGGACGAAAAGCGCCGTGCGCGCGAGACCGGTGAGGATGCGCTTGCCATTCCGTTCCTGAAGCGGTTCACGGTCTTCAATGCCGCGCAATGCGATGGCCTGCCCGATGAGATCACGGCAGTCACGCCGCCATCGCCGCCGGGCCTGATAGAGCCTCGGGTCGAGGCGCTAATCCGGGCCACCGGCATCGACTTCCGTATCGGTGGTAATCGCGCCTTCTATATGCCGTCCCTCGACTATGTGCAGGTGCCGCCTCCGCAAGCCTATTTCGAGCCGATCAACTGGCACCGGACGGCCCTGCACGAGCTAGGGCACGCCAGCGGCCATCACAGCCGTCTCAACCGCGATCTGACCGGCTCGTTCGGCTCGAAGAAATACGCCTTCGAGGAGATGATTGCCGAACAGACCGCGGCTTTCAGCTGCGCTGCGCTCGGGATCGTGCCGACCGTGCGCCATGCCGATTACATCGGGTCGTGGCTGGAGGTCATGCGCGAGGATTCCCGCGCCATTGTCCGCGCGGCCTCGCAGGCCAGCAAGGCGGCAGACTGGCTGCTGTCGCATCTGCCGGCCGAGGGCGTCGAGGAGCCGGATGCCAGCGTAACCGACCGGAGGGCTGCGGCATGATCCTCCTGACCGGCACACAGCGCGACCGCCTGCTGGCCAATGGTCGCCAGCGCGATCAGGATCACATCCCGGTCGTGAAGTTCTTCAACCCTCTCGGTGAAGGCGTTTGGCTCGCCACCGAACTGGATGAGGATGGCGACACCATGTTCGGACTGGCCGATCTCGGTTCTCCCGAACTGGGGTCGTGGAGCCTGAGAGAGATGCAGTCAGTCCGGCTTCCCTTCGGCATGGGCATCGAGCGTGATCTGCTGTTCACCGGGGATTTCCCGATCTCTGTCTGGGCCGAGGCCGCCCGTGAGACCGGCAGCATCCGCGCCGCCGAGCGTCTGCTCTACCGCGTCGGCGCGGCCTTTTCCCATACATCCGCCGATACGGAAAACCGGAGTGCCTGATTGCCGGGTTTCAGGTTCTGCGGCCGGCGTCGCTCTCTTCAGAGGAAGAGGCCGGCGCTTCGCTTCGTGACGGGCTGATAGCCGGAGAGAGAGGCTCACCGGCGTCCGTCATGGAGTAACTGACGTGGCCACTGCCGTTCAGAAGATCACCCTGTCGCCCTCGCGCGACATCCCCTTCAACAAGCTGGTGCTCAGCCAGTCCAACGTCCGGCGCGTCAAGGCCGGGATCTCGGTCGAGGAACTGGCCGAGTCCATCGCCCGTCGTGGCCTGATCCAGTCCCTGCATGTCCGCCCGGTGGTGGATGCCGAGGGCAAGGAAACCGGAATGTTCGAGGTGCCCGCCGGCGGTCGCCGCTTCCGCGCGCTGGAACTGCTGGTCAAGCAGAAGCGCCTCGCCAAGGTCGCGCCGGTCCCCTGCGTCGTGTCGGAGGCCAGCGCCGATGTGCTGATCGACGAGGTGTCGCTCGCCGAGAATATCGAGCGCGCACCCTTGCATCCGCTCGACCAGTTCCGCGCTTTCCAGGCCATGCGCGAGAAGGGCATGACCGAGGAAGCCATCGCCGCCGCCTTCTTCGTGGATGTCAAAGTGGTGAAGCAGCGCCTGCGTCTGGTTTCCGTCTCCCCGGCATTGCTCGACGTCTATGCCGAGGACGGCATGACGCTGGAGCAACTCATGGCCTTCAGCGTCAGTTCTGACCATGCCCGGCAGGAGCAGGTCTGGGAAGCGATCAAGGATGGCTGGCAGAAAGAACCCTACCACATCCGCCGCCTGCTGACCGAAACCACGGTCAGCGCCGCCGACAAGCGGGCAGTGTTTGTCGGAATTGCCGCCTATGAGGAGGCGGGCGGCTGCGTGCTGCGCGATCTCTTCCAGCAGGACGATGGTGGCTGGCTGCAAGATCCGGTGTTGCTCGACCGGCTGGTGGGCGAAAAGCTGAAGGCGGAAGCCGAAGCCATCGCCGCCGAGGGCTGGAAGTGGATCGAGGTCGCCATCACCTTTCCCTATGGTTACGACCATGGCCTTCGCCAGATTGTCGGCACCACAGTCGATCTGAGTGACGAGGAACGCGCCACCCGCGAGGCATTGCGCGACGAATACGACCGGCTTGAAGCCGAATATGGTGAGGCCGACGAACTGCCGGACGAGATCGACGCTCGCCTCGGTGAAATCGAACAGGCGCTGGAAACCTTCGAGCGCCGCCCGATGACCTTCGAGCCGGACCAGATCGGTATGGCGGGTGTCTTCATCAGCATCGACGCCGATGGCGCATTGCTGATCGAGCGCGGCTATGTTCGCGCCGAGGACGAAACGCCTGCGGAACCGGAGGCGGAGATCATTGACCCGGAAACCGGCGAGGTGATCCAGCGGGCAGAACCGGAGGCAAGCCGCATGCGTGCGGTTATCACTCTGGGCGGCCAGCCGGTCGAAACGGAGGAGGAAGACGAGGCCGACACCATCAAGCCGCTGCCCGATCGTCTGGTCAGCGAACTGACCGCGCATCGCACCCTGGCGCTGCGGGATGCGGTGGCGGTGAACCCGCATGTCGCCATGACCGCGCTGCTGCACCGGCTGGTCATGGATTGCTTCATGCCGCATTCCAGCAAGGGCTGCCTGGAAGCGCAGGTCCGGGAGGTCCATCTGCCGGCACAGGCCGAGGATCTGCGCGATAGCGCTTCCGCCAAGGCCATTGCAGACCGGCACGAACGCTGGGGCGATCATGTCCCGGCAGACGATGCCGCCCTCTGGGATTGGCTGACCGATCTGGACGATGGTTCGCGCATGGATCTGCTCGCCCATTGCGTCAGCTTCGGTGTCAACGCGCTCTATGAAAAGCCCAACCCTTACAGCGGTACGGGCGTCAGCCAGCACGGGCTGGGCATCCGCCTGTCGCAGGCTGACCGGCTGGCCCGTTCGACCGGCCTCGACATGGTGGCGGTGGGCTGGCGGCCTACAGTTGGCAATTATCTAGGCCGCGTGACCAAGCCGCGTATCCTTGAAGCTGTGCGCGAAGGGGCCGGAGACCGGGCCGCAGATCTGATCGGACACCTCAAGAAGGGCGACATGGCCAAGGAAGCCGAACGCCTGCTTGCCGATTCCGGCTGGCTGCCTGAGCCGCTGCGCATGGTGGACGATAGTATCGAAGTCGATACGGCATCGGGCGCTGCGGCGGAAGCCGACGATCTGCCCGATTTCCTCTCCGGCGATGGCGAGGACGATCCGGCTGACGACGAGGAAGAACAGCATATGGTCGCTGCTGAATAGCACTCATGCGGGGCGGCTTCGGTCGCCCCGTTTATCGCCCTCCGTTTCCGCAACTCGCCCGATCCTCGTGATCGGGCTTTTTCTTTGGAGAGCCGCCATGCCGGCCATGATCGACATCGATAAGATTTTTCTGGAAGACCGCGAACACCCCCCGTCGGATCGTACCTTACCGTGGACCGAAACCCGCGATGGCATCACTGTTGTCGTGGAGCCAAAGCCCCATTGGGCCGAAGACATGCGGGTGTTCCTGCTCGATGCCCGTGAATATTGCCGCTACGCCGAGTGGACAGCTCATGGTGCTCGTGCCCGTTTCTTCGGTCATATCGATACTTCAGGCGATGACCTGATAATGAAAGCGCGCGCGATGATCGCCCGAGAAATTGCAGATGGGCTTTGGAGCTGAAGACCCGATCGCAGGGTTCGGGCCGTTAGGATGCGAGGTCTGCACCGGACGGGTCCAATCCGGCTTCACCATGCAATCCGCCATCTCCATCAGGACAAGCGGCAGCCATCTCTGGCCTGAAGGGAACATGATCCTGATGCCAGCATGGTGGCAAGACTGGCGCGGCAGAGCATCTGCGACGGGTATCCGGCATCCTGTCAGATGCGAAGAACCACCCCCGATTCCATTCGCAAACCTTGGTCCGATCCGTCTCTTTGACATTCAACCCCAAAGGGGTCGGCTTACGCGCGCGTGCCGCCCTCGGGGATTCGGAAAAAGTCCGAACGCCCTCGGGTGATTGCAGATCCGGTCAGACACTTCGGGCGCCTGTCGCGCGGGGGATGGTCCCCCCGCCTCCAAAGACAGGAGCCGGAACCCATGTCCTATGCAGATGCCACCGCCTTCGCCGCCAGCCTCGCCGCCACGCTGATGGTCGAGATCGTCGTGTTCCAGGCCGGGGACGGCACCCACGCCGCTTGTCCCGCCGCCGAGTTCGACGGCGACGACGACATGGTAAAGCTGGAGCTGGATCCTTGGGGGTAAGGCGCGACCGCGCCTCATCCCCGACGGCCTGGCCGCGACAAGCTCGCGACCGGGCCTTCAGCGCGTCGCGATGGTTGCCC
Source organism: Parvibaculum sp. (assembly GCA_002694985.1). Lineage (GTDB taxonomy): Bacteria > Pseudomonadota > Alphaproteobacteria > Parvibaculales > Parvibaculaceae > Parvibaculum. Next base: position 99,191 of record NZNS01000007.1, read on the forward strand.
ATCGTCGACGGCGGAACCGGGCTGCCCCGGTCAGAGAGGAAGAGTGCGGGCCGTTCGGCCGTGACGGGTTGAGGGTCGGAGAGAGAGGCTCACCGGCGCCCGTCATGGAGTGATCCCGATGACCTTTGTCCGTTCCGAAACCTTCCGTTCCATCGGTCAGATTCTGGCTGTCGATATTCTGCCGGCGCTTTATCGAGCGCAAAAGCTGCCGCTGCGCATCTCTTGCCTGGGCGTCGCCAGCTATGACGCCAGTGACGCGGCGAACAGCTTCGACCGCGTGATCCCGCTTGGCGAATGCCCGTCACCGGAAGAGGCCATCCAGGCCGCAGCCTTGCGCGTGGCGCGCGGTGATATTTGCACGGGGCCGGACAGCTTCCCGTATTTTCAGCCGCGCATCATGCTCATTCAGGACCGAGATCAGCGCCTGGTCCTCGCCGGTGAAATCCGCGCCGGCATTATCCTCTGGCAACAGCCAGTCGCATCCGATGCCGAGGCACGCAGGATCGTGACCGAGGCCAGCCGCTTGCGCGGTATGGCATTCCGGGCCTCGGACCCCGGTGATGCGAGACGGCTGCGTTATCGCGCCGCTGCGCTGGAGGCCCGGTTGGTCGATCCCTTCTGGCGCGAAACCTCGGCCGATCTGCTCCGCCTGCCGCAGGCCGCCTGAGCTTAACCCTTTCCATCCCATTCGGCTCGGCCATACGCCGGGCCATGTCATGTTCGGAGACCGTCATGGCCGACTATTACACGCACTTTTCCTGCCTCCTCGACGTAGGCACCCCCGAAAACGCTGCCCGCGCGCTCAATCTCTACAACGCTCTGGCGGATGACAATGCCGCCGAAGATCCGCCCTCGGATGGCTTCCTGCTCTCCATCCAGCCAGAGCATGGCGGTACGCAACTCTGGATGCGCGATGATGTCACGGGTGACCCTGAGCATGTCATCCAATTCGTCAAACGCTGCGCTGCCGAATTTGGCCTGAGTGGATTGTGGGGTTTCCAGTACGCAAATAGCTGCTCGAAACCGCGCATCGACGGATTTGGTGGTGGGGCGCATGTCCTTGATCTCGCCACCGGCGAGACAGTGGACTGGATCTATACCGATGGCTGGCTTTCCTCGGTTCTGGAAGGGAGAGACCCCTATGCCTGAGGTCATCGAAACCACCGTCTATCGCCTCAACGAATTGTCTGATGCGGCAAAGGACAAGGCCCGTGCCTGGTATCGTGAGGGCGGCTTCGACTATGACTGGTACGATGCCGTCTATGAGGATTTCCAGCGCATCGCCGAAATCCTCGGGCTCAACCTCAAGACCCGCACCGTCCGGTTGATGGACGGCGGCACACGGCAGGAACCGTGCATCTGGTTCCGGGGCTTCTGGTCACAAGGGGACGGTGCCTGCTTCGAATCTCTCTATTCCTACCGCAAACAGGCGCCGCACCTGATCCGGGAATACGCCCCGCAGGACACCGAACTGCACCGCATCGCCGATGCCCTTCAGGCGATCCAGCGCCGAAACTTCTATCAGATTCGCGCAGAGGCCAGCCATCGCGGCCATTATTATCACGAATACTGCATGTCGATCTCGGTCGAGCGCGACAGCCCGACCTGGCAGGACATGACCGCCGATGCCGAGGAGACGATCATCGAGGCGTTGCGCGATCTGGCCCGCTGGCTCTACCGCCAGCTTGAGCGCGAATATGACTATCTGTCCTCGGACGAAGCGGTCGATGAAACCATCGCCGCCAATGAATACACGTTCACCGAAGCCGGTCGCCGCTTCGGATGATCCCGAGAAGACACTGACAAGCGCCCCGCCGTCCGGTCGGGGCGCTTTTTCATGCTGCGCTTTGAGAGTGAGAGGTGGGCCGGAAAGGGTCAGGTCCGGGTGGTCGAGAGAGAGCGCTGTCCGGGCTTGTCCTTCCCGCTCTCCTGAGGTTCCCGACATGAACATGGTTTTCCCCGTAGCCGATCCGGTCACACCGCTGGCGGCCGCGCCTGCGATCCTGGCTGCGGCCAATCTCCTGCTCCCCCATCTCGAACGCGGTCAGCGTGTCGATGCCGCCACCTTGCGCGGTGCTATGGAAACGGCCTTCGGCGCGTCCGACGCCACAGGCTCTTGGGACTGGAAGCTGGCCTACGAGGCCTGTGAAGTTGCCTCGGTTCTCTTCCTGCGCAAATACGGCAAGGCGCTGTTTCGGAAGGCCGCGTCGCCGCTGGCAAGGGCTGCCGTGCTGGCAAAGGTCGCGGGGCTGTTGCCCACGCAGACCCGGCGTTCCGAGGAAAGTCAGAATTTCCAGCAGTTTTCGACGCCGATCCCCCTCGGTCTTGCCGCTCTGACAGCCGCCGCGATCACGCCTGATGACAGGGTGCTGGAACCATCGGCTGGCACCGGCCTTCTGGCAATCCTGGCGCAGACCGCCGGCAACTCGCTGATCCTCAACGAACTCGCCGACACCCGCGCCGATCTTTTGTCCTCGCTCTTTCCGGCCTTCGCCGTTACCCGGTTCGACGCCGCCCAGATCGACGATCATCTGGCCCCGGATGCCGTCCCGTCCGTGGTGCTGATGAACCCGCCATTCTCGGTCATGGCCAATGTCAGTGGGCGTGTCGCCGATGCGGCCTACCGCCATGTTGCCTCGGCGCTGGCCCGTCTTGCACCGGGCGGTCGGCTGGTGACGATCACCGGCGCAGGCTTTGGCCCCGAAGCTCCGGCATGGCGGGACGCCTTCATCCGCTTGCAGGCCCGTGGTCGCGTGGTGTTCAGCGCCGCCGTAGATGGCGCGGTCTATGCAAAGCACGGCACCACGATCGCCACGCGGCTGACCGTGATCGACAAACTGCCGATCGACGATCCGGCGAGTTTTCCGACCTCACCGGGCATCGCGCCTGATGTTGCCACGCTGATCGGATGGGTCGAGGCACATGTCCCGCAGCGTTCGCCTGTCTCGTTGCCGAAAATCGTGGCGTGCGCTCCGACCGCCGCGCCGAAAACCGTGCGGGGCTATCTGACGCGCGCGACAGCGGCGCGACCTGCCGCTGCTCTCGCCAACGATCCCGAGGGCGTCGAACTCGCCTATGACACTGTGGACTGGACGCCACCGGACGGCGCTCGCCTGTCCGACGCGATCTATGAGGAATATGCGCTGCAATCGCTGCGCATTGCTGGCGCGCAACCGCATCCGACCAAGCTGGTGCAATCCGCAGCCATGGCCTCGGTCGCACCGCCGAAGCCTTCCTACCGGCCCATGCTGCCTGCCGACATCTGCGCACGTCTTTCGGACGCCCAGCTTGAAACCGTGATCTATGCCGGTGAAGCCCATGCCGATCATCTCGCCGGCGCATGGACCGTGGATGAGCATTTCGACAATGTGAGCGCCGCGCCGGAGGATGCTGAAGGATCGATCCGCTTCCGCCGGGGCTTCATGCTCGGTGACGGAACCGGCGCTGGCAAGGGTCGCCAGTCTGCCGCCATTATTCTCGACAACTGGCTGCGCGGTCGGCGCAAGGCGATCTGGATCTCCAAATCCGACAAGCTGATCGAGGACGCGCAGCGCGACTGGTCGGCGCTCGGCATGGAACGGCTGCTGGTCACGCCGCTGTCACGCTTCCCTCAAGGCGTAAAGATCAAGCTGTCGGAAGGCATCCTTTTTACTACCTATGCCACGCTACGCTCCGACGACCGGGGCGAGAAGGTTTCCCGCGTCAAGCAGATCGTTGAATGGTTGGGGTCCGATTTCGATGGAGCCATCATATTCGACGAGAGCCATTCCATGCAGAATGCCGGTGGCGGCAGAGGCGAACGCGGTGATGTCGCCGCTTCACAGCAGGGACGTGCGGGCCTGCGGCTTCAGCACGCGCTGCCCGATGCCCGCGTGGTCTATGTCTCGGCAACCGGCGCCACCACCGTCCACAATCTCGCCTATGCGCAGCGCCTCGGCCTCTGGGGCGGTGAGGATTTTCCGTTCCAGACGCGTGCAGAGTTCGTAGAGGCGATCGAAGCCGGTGGCGTTGCGGCCATGGAGGTCCTGGCCCGCGACCTGCGATCTCTCGGCCTCTATACTGCCCGCTCACTCTCCTATGATGGCGTCGAATATGAACTGATCGAGCATCAGCTCACGGACGAACAGCGGCACATCTACGACTCATATGCTGCCGCCTTCGCCGTCATTCATGGGAATCTGGACGCGGCGATGGAAGCCGCCAACATCACCGGCAGCGAGGGGACGCTGAACCGGCAGGCCAAATCCGCCGCCCGTTCGGCCTTTGAAAGCACGAAGCAGCGCTTCTTCGGCCATCTGCTGACCTCCATGAAAACCCCGACCCTGATCCGGTCCATCGAGGCCGATCTGGAAGCGGGCCATGCCGCCGTCATCCAGATCGTCTCGACTGGCGAAGCCCTGATGGAACGGCGGCTGTCCGAGATCCCGACCGAGGAATGGAACGATATTTCCGTCGATGTCACGCCGAGGGAGTATGTCGGCTCGTATTTGCAGCATTCCTTCCCGGTGCAGCTCTATGAACCCTTCACCGATGGCGAGGGCAACCTGTCGTCACGCCCCGTCTTCCGCGATGGTCAGCCGGTGAAATGCCGTGAAGCCGTGGCGCGGCGCGACGAGATGCTGGAGCAGCTGGGTTCGCTTCCGCCTGTCCCCGGAGCGCTCGACCAGATTGTGCAGCGCTTCGGCACGGATATGGTGGCCGAGGTCACAGGCCGTTCGCGCCGGATCGTGCGCAAGGGCGACGGTGCTTCGGCACGCCTTGCAGTCGAGAACCGTGCGCCTTCTGCCAACCTTGCCGAGACCTCGGCCTTCATGGATGACCAGAAGCGCATTCTGGTCTTCTCGGATGCCGGTGGCACGGGGCGCAGCTATCACGCCGAGCTCTCGGCGCGAAACCAGCGGCTGCGCGTGCATTACCTGCTGGAGCCGGGCTGGAAGGCCGATGCCGCCATTCAGGGGCTGGGCCGCACCAACCGGACCAATCAGGCGCAGCCGCCGCTGTTCCGGCCCATCGCCACGGATGTCAAAGCAGAGAAGCGCTTCCTCTCGACCATCGCCCGCCGCCTCGACACGCTGGGCGCGATCACCCGCGGCCAGCGCCAGACCGGAGGTCAGGGGCTGTTCCGCCCCGAGGACAATCTGGAATCCGCCTATGCCCGCGACGCGCTGCGTCAACTCTATCTGCTGATTGTGCGCGGCAAGGTCGAGGGATGCTCGCTGGAGCGGTTTGAATCCGCCACCGGCCTGAAGCTGATGGACAGCAACGGTGTGAAGGACGAACTGCCGCCGATCACCACCTTTCTCAACCGCCTGCTGGCGCTGACCATCGAGTTGCAGGGCATCCTGTTCGCCGCCTTCGAACAGCTTCTGCAGGCGCGGATCGACGGGGCGATTGCATCCGGCACCTATGATATGGGGCTGGAAACGCTGAAGGCCGAAAGTTTCATCGTCACCGACCGGCAAGTGATCCACACCCATCCGGGCACCGGCGCGGAAACCCGGCTCCTGACGCTCACCGAGCGCAAACGCAATCAGCCGGTCACGCTCGATGCGGCCCTCGCGGAACTGGATGATCCCCGCGCAAGATTGCTCATCAACGAGCGATCCGGTCGCGCCGCCGTGCAGATCCCGACCACCAGCGTCATGCTGGATGATGGCGAGATCGAACGGCGCGTGCGGCTGATCCGTCCCATGGAGGCGATGAACATTCCGGTGCGGGCAATGGGTGAGACCCACTGGATCGAGGCCGACCGTGCGGCCTTCACGATGGCCTGGAAGACGGAACTGGCCGAGGTGCCGGAGTTCACCGACAGCATCCTGCATATGGTGACGGGGCTGCTTCTGCCAATCTGGAAGCGCCTGCCGCAGGACTCCTCCCGCGTCTATCGCCTCCAGACCGACGAAGGCGAACGCGTCATCGGTCGCCGGGTCTCGCCGGCCTGGGCTGCCAATGCCTCGACCAGTGGCGTCACCAGCAGCCTGACACCGCATTCCGCCTATGCCGCGCTGATCGAAGGTCGCACGATCCTTGATCTCGCCGAGGGGCTTCAACTGCGCCGCGTCCGGGTCATGGGCACCAACCGGATCGAACTGACCGGTTTTACGGACGTGATGCGCGACCGGCTGCGGGCCTATGGCCTCTTCAGCGAGATCATCTCGTGGAAACTGCGCTTCTTCGTGCCCGTCGATTCTACGGGATCGGAGATCATCGGCAAACTGCTTGACCGCTTCCCGGTTGAACGCATCGGTGAGCGGGAGGCCGCATAATGTCGCGTCTCAACGCTTCCGAACTGGCGCAGCGTCTCGGCCGGCAGGCCGAGGCGGTGTGCCGTCACTATCTCTCGAATGGTCGCAAACAGGGCAATTACTGGCAGGTTGGCGATGTCCGAAACACGGCTGGCCGATCCATGTTCGTCAGGCTGCACGACAGCGTGAAAGGCGCTGCCGGTAAATGGCAGGACTCGGCCACGGGGGAATATGGCGATCTGCTGGACGTGATCCGGGACTCGCTCGGTCTGATCGACTTCGCAGACGTTGCCGAAGAAGCCCGGCGTTTCCTCAGCCTGCCGCATCCTGAACCGCAGCCGCCATCCGGTCCGTCCCGAACGCCAGCACCATCGGGATCATCCGAGGCCGCACGTCGCCTCTGGCGCATGACGCAGCCGCTGATCGGCAGTACCGCAGAAGCGTATTTACGCGGACGCGGCATTACGGATTTACGCCAGAGCGCAAATCTGCGCTTCCATCCCAACTGCTACTGGCGGCCCGAGGACGATGGCCCGACGCAAGCATGGCCCGCCATGATCGCCGCCGTCACCGACCTCGATGGCAGGATCACCGGCGCCCACCGCACATGGCTGGCCCCGGACGGCTCCGGCAAGGCGCCTGTCGATCCGCCGAGGAAGGCAATGGGCGACCTGCGCGGACATGCGGTTCGTTTCGGGGATGTGCAGGATGTTATGGCAGCGGGGGAAGGTATCGAAACCATTCTGTCGCTGCGTCAGGTTCTGACCACTATGCCGATGGTTTCCGCACTCTCGGCCGGACACCTCGCCGCCATCCTGTTCCCCCCGCAACTGCGCAGGCTCTATATCGTCCGCGACAACGATCCGGCAGGCGACAGCGCACGCGATCGCCTGGTGAACCGGGCGGTTGATGCCGGAATCGAGACCATCACGCTCTCGCCCGTGATGGGGGACTTCAATGAAGATCTCACAACTCACGGGCTGGATGCCGTTCGGGCAGAGATCCGGGTGCAAATCGCTCCCGAGGACGTCAGCCGCTTCATGGCTTCAAGCGCATAGCCGGTACGGGGCCGTGATCGGGACGTTCCGATCCTGTCATGCGCATAGGCTGTATCCTGTCATCAGCAGAGGACCGCGCCTTGGCCTTCTGAGAGGGCGAGCGGCCCACAAACGCTCCGGTCAGGCAATGGCGTCGCCCGACTGATTTCCGTCGGCGGCAGAGCCGCCTTTACAGCGCGAAACAAATCAGCCGGGCTTTGCCATCAGGGCCCTCGCCAGAGGCTCGCGCTGCCAGACCGGAGCGCCCGTGGGCGTGTCTCGCCATGAAGGCCGCGACGGTCGCGGTCCAACTGACGGAAGCATCCCATGTACGCGCATGACGATTACGAACCCGATCACAGCACGTCCCCGACCGGCCATGCCATCGAAGAACTCGAACTCTACGGCTACCGTCCCTCCGAAGACGAGGCCGATCCCCGGATCACACCCGAAGATCATGTCATCCAGGGCGCGGTCTCCGATATCTTCGACGCCCTGATTTCCACCATGGCCGACACCAGCCTCGATTTCGACCTCGACGAGATCCTATGGTCCACCGTCAACACCTTCCATCGCGCTGCCCTTCGGATTGAGACGAAACTCGACGATAACGAGCAGGCACAAAAGCGCCTCCAGCGCGAACAGGACGGCAGCGAGGTCAAATCCGTCCAGCTCGAAACCTTGATCGGCGCGGGCCAAAGCCTGATCGAGCGCCNCGACAGCATGGAAACCTTCCGCGATGCCGCCGCCGACATCTATCTGCACACCACCGGCACGCCCTGGTCGCAACGTTCCGGCTCACGGGTCAACCATCGCCAGATGACCTCGGCCATGATCGACAGCCGCGACTTCATCGCCGCAAAACGCCGGGCTGACAACGAGGTGCTGCTGCCCGCCGGACCGAAAATCGCCTTCTCGGGCGGTGACACCACCGATCACCGGACGATCTGGGCCAAGCTCGATCAGGTCCACGCCAAGCACCCGGACATGGTGCTCATGCACGGCGGATCGCCCAAGGGTGCGGAACGCATCGCGGCCACCTGGGCCAATAACCGCAAGGTCGCACAGGTCGCCTTCAAACCCGACTGGGCAAAACATGCCAAGGCAGCACCTTTCAAGCGCAACGACCAGATGCTCGGCATTATGCCAATCGGGGTCATCATTTTCCCCGGCACGGGCATTCAGGACAACCTGGCCGATAAGGCCCGCAAGATGGGCATCCCGGTCTATCGCTTCGGGACCGGCAGCACGTAAGCGCTGCCTTCCCACCTCATCATGAGCATGACGATAGCGCCCGTCTATCATTCCGTGCCGCCCAGACAGGCATATTCATGCTATATGTCGTTCTGCGCTGTGGTGGTGGTGGAAGGCGCAACCGTCCAACTTTTTGCACGGAGACACCACCATGATCGTTCTCGGAATCCTCGTTTCCATCGCGGCCATCGGCACCATGTGCTGGTTGCTGTTCAATCTCGCCGTTTTCGTCCTGCCGTTCTTTATCGGTCTGAACGCAGGCATCTGGGCCTATGGCACAGGAGCTGGCTGGCTCGGCGGCATCGTCGTCGGTCTTCTCGCCGCCGGTTTGACACTGGCCGTCGGTCAGGGCCTGCTCATGCTGATTCGCCCGATCTGGGCGCGTCTGCTGATTGCTCTGGCCTTCGTGGCTCCGGCGGGGATGGCCGGGTTCTATGCCACGCTTGGTATCGTCAAGCACATGATGCCGTCTGAGACATGGCAGCTCATCTTCTCGGTGATCGGGGCGATTGCGGTGGGCGTGACGGCGTTCCTGCGCGTTGCAGGCACGGCGGAGATCGGGCCGGAGAACGAGGCCGTCGCGCGCGTGTAAAAATGCCTTGGGCGGTTACTTTGAGCCCAGACTCACCGATGCTGCGGGGCGCGCGAATGTCGGCTTTCGTCCGGCGCGTCGCACCATGATGGAGTTAGTCAGCTTCCACCAAGTCACTCCGGGCATCGCGGATGATCATCCACGACGAATGCAGGAAAAGCCCCGCGATCGCGAACGCGACGATCAGGTCGGGCCATGCACTGCCAAGCCACGCGACCAGCCCGGCGGCGATGACCACGGCGAGGTTGCCGATGGCGTCGTTGCGAGAGAACAGCCAGACGGCTCGCATATTGGCATCACCCTTGCGGTGCTTTAGCAGCGGCAGCACCGCGAGGATGTTTACGATCAGCGCACCTACCGCGAAGGCTCCCATCAACCCGGCTTCTGGCGTGGTCTGGTTGAGGACACGCCAGAGCGTGCTGCCGACAACGCCAAGGCCCAGAAGGCCCAGAAACACGCCTTGGATCATCGCCGACCGCGCCCGCCATGTCAGGCTCCAGCCGATGGCGAGCAGGCCCAGAAACGTGATCGCACCATCGCCCAGAAAATCGAGCGCGTCTGCCTTCAGCGCCTGCGAACCGGACAGGAACCCGCCGAACATTTCGACCACGCCGTATCCGAGATTGAGCGCGACCACGATCCAGAGCGCGCGGCGATAGCTCGGGTCCTTGTAGGCCGGATCGGACGATGTATCGCCGTCCTCGATCTTCTCGAAACCGTAGCCGGTCGCGTCGAGCGCGGGCCGCACTTTCGGCAGATCGCCGTCCGCGATCCGCAATGTCATGATGTGGGTGGCGGCGGACACTTTCACGTCGCCTTCGGCCACGCCCGCAGACCGGGCCGCGCGCTCGATCTCGGCGGCATCTTTCGCGCAGTCCATGCCTTGCACCCGCATTCGGATCGGGGAGGAGGCTGTCGCCAACTTGCTGTTATCGGGCTGGCTCATGTGCGATCCTTTTTGTGGTGGCGGGCGAAAAGGTACGCTGCTAACGTATCAGTGGATAATGATATGACAGCGCAAACATTCAAGACGATCTTTCGGCACCCGATACACTGGAACTGCGGGCAAAGCTCTTCCGGGGCCTAAGCGATCCCAGCCGTCTGACGATCCTCGATGCGCTGGTGTCGGACGAACGCAACGTGCAGGAAATCGTCGGGCATACGGGTTTGGGTCAGCCCAACGTCTCGAACCATCTGCGCTGTCTGCTGGAATGCGGGCTGGTCAGTCGCCGCAGCAAAGGCCGCTTCGTTCGGTATCGTCTGGCGGACAGGCGGGTCGCCGATCTCATCCGTGATGCAGATCAGCTACTTGCCTCGACAGCCAACGGAGTTGATGCCTGCCAAAGCTATACGGACTAACCGGCGCGACCTGCTGCAATGTCCTATCGGTGCGCCAAACCTGAAGCAGCCATCTGCGCATCCGCAGCGAATGCACCCTTTGTCCGCAGAGCAGTCATTGCCTCTGTCATACCATAATTGCTTTCCTACCCGTAGCGGGCTTGACGGCAACCGGACCTGTGGACGGAAACTTTGCATCCACTTAAACCGCAATGATCCGTTGGTGGCGACCAGAAGCGGATGCGAATTATCTTCCATCTTCTTCAGGAAAATGGTGGCAGACAGCGACCAAGCATCGGATCAGCAAGCTTGAGGCACAGACGCGGCCCGTAAGTGCGCAGAACGGTCAGCTCCAGCGTTTGTGGACCGACCAGAATCCGGTTGGGCGATGCCGGAGGAACAGGCCAGGAAGAGAGATGCGCATGGCCTGAGACGCAGGGTGACAGGCAAGGCCGGTATTACCCGTCTAGTCATCATGATGGGCCTCAAGATTGCCACGTCTCCGTTCAGCCCCCGTGTCTCGACCGCTGCAAACGGCCTCTTCAATGGCCTGATCTGGCCGAAGAACAGCGCGATGCGCTTCGACCGCTTTAGCGCAACAGCGTCGTCACAACTTTCTTCCCCTGACGGCAGAGCCGCCATTCCGCGCGGAACAAGAAAGTTTCTCCTGTGCTGTCCAGCCCCCAAAGGGGGTGCGCCAGCGTTCATCTCCGGCCGGTCGATCGCCATAGAGGCCGCAATGGTGCGGGCTCGGAAACGGAAAACGGAGACTTAAAATGGCAACCATCGGCACCTTCAAGAAGACCGGCTCGAACGACTTCACCGGCGAAATCGTCACCCTCAGCGTCCAGGCCAAGGGCGTGCGCATCATCCCCGACCTGCGCGCCACCGGCGAGAACGCCCCCAGCCACCGCGTTCTGGTCGGCCGCGCCGAAATCGGCGCCGCCTGGTCCAAGCGCTCCAACGAGGGCCGCGACTATCTGGGCCTCAAGCTGGACGATCCGAGCTTCAACGCTCCGATCTACGCCAACCTCTTCGACGAAGAAGACGGCGAAACCTTCTCCCTCATCTGGTCCCGCCCCAACGGCCGCCGCGGCGACTGAGGCGAGGCACAAAGGCCCCGGCCGCAAGGTCGGGGCCTTTCTCATGCCAGCAGGAAAGCCGCCAGGCCCGGAGACCTGTCCGGGCTGGAATTGCTCAGCCCGTCAGGATCGGGATCATGGTTTTCACATGGGCGTCGATCCGTTCCAGCACGGGCGGGGGGACCACCTCGCGTTCCGGCAGTGTCCACCATTTCGCATCGATGCGTTTCACCGTCTCGAGAACGGCCTTGAGTACGGCTGGCTCAGGAAGCCTTGCCCGATTGGCAACCGTCTTCCAGCGGGCCGGAGCCAAGCCCTTGAAGGCTCGCTCGCCGCCCAGAGACAGCGCCAGCCCATCTGCCGGAATATAGGGAACGGTCGAAAGCATGTCGTAGATCGGTGCAAGAGCGGGCGTGTCGCCGTCGCCCGGATAGATCAGCGACCAGTTCTTGAGGTGCATGTCGCCATTGCCCATGACCACCGAGAAGGTCAGCCGCCGAACAAACTCCAGCGCGGTGAACGGCGAGATCGCAACATTCAGCACAGAGGCGATGTCGTGGGAGGCGGCGCCATCATATTTGCGCGCCGGGTACAGGCCGAAAACCTGCGCGAAATCCTCGATATGGATGCGCTGCCCGTCTGTCCCGCGATCAAAACGCCGCACGAGCAGAACCAGCCCCTCGGCAAGTGTTTCGAACTCTTCGGGTATCCCCTCGAACTGGTCTCGGCTGACCAGTTCCCGCTCGGGCACGTCCATGCCAATTGCTTCGGCAAGCGCGAGGTTCGCAAACTCGTTTTCCGACACGCCCGGAAAGGCGGTCGAGGGGAATTTTGCAATATACTGGCCCTCGTCATCCCCGAGCGGCAAGGTCAGTCCGCCACCCTTGCCGGTGTTCTTCATCACCGAGAGCTTCATCTGCACGCCCGCCAGCGAGAAGCGGGCTTTTGGCCGCCCTTGGGATGGGGCCGCCCCGATGCCCGGTTGACCGTCACTGGGCAGCACCCGAACGGCACCCGGCAGATCCGCGCCTAGAGCTGCCAGGAGATCGAAATCATTCCCCGGCCGCACATTGCCCGCATGGTGCTTTTCCATCGCCTCGCGCAGCCGGTCTTCGGGTAGCAGGTTGGCAAAGAAGGGCGGCAGGCTGCCTGCGACAGGTCGCGGATCCTTGCGCAGGCCCCCTGATGCCGCGCGCAGGGACAGGCTCAGAACCGGGATGCCGCCGGCCGCGCGATAGGCCGGATCAAGGCTGAAGGCGTTGAAATCACCCGGCGTCCTGACGATCGTGCCAACCTTCGCACTGTTCAGGAACACGTCCAGCGCGGTGATGGTCTCAGCGGTACGGGCGGCTGTCATCGTCGCTCTCCGGTTGCGGGCTGAAGGCCGGATGATCGTCCTCGGCATCGGGGCGCAAAAGCGCTTCGATGGCGGGCACCATCGCCTGCGGAACCAGCATCATTTCCAGCCCAAGCGCCCTGGCAATGTTGATCAATGTCGTGGTGCGCGCAGCCGCTGCTCCCGTCTCGATGTCGCGGTAGCGCGGGCGCGAAATGCCGGCAAGATCGGCCACTTGCTCCTGGGTCAGCCCCGCTGCAAGACGCGCGCGGCGAAAATGGTCGCCGATCAGCCCCAGTGCTTCTTTTTCCGCCTTCATGTGGCGCCTTTACGGATCATTCCTGTTGCATTGATCTGGATAGGTATCATATCCAGTGTAGAATGCAAAGAAAATGATCTCCAAACATATCACGATTATTTCCCATGGAGCGTCTGGGGATCATCTTGCGCTGGTCGGCACTGCGGCCAGCACAAGTGCTGCAATTGCGGCATGCAGGCGAATCAGACGGACTGCATGCTCAGCCGTGTAGATAACGTCCTGGCCAGATTCGACGAATTCGTATGGCGTATCGGGCGAAGGCGACTAAAATAGCCGTAGTTCTGGAATGCGCGCCGGTCGCGATGGGAGGTGATCATGCATGATCACCGCTCGACAGTCGCGGGCCGCACGCGCGTTGCTGGGTTGGACGCAGGAGACGCTCGCTGACAAGGCCCGAATATCGCTGACTGCCCTGAAACGCCTTGAGTCCGAGAACCGGCTCGAGGTGTATGAGACAACGCGGGATCAGGTGCGCCGGGCGCTTGAAACAGCAGGGATTGTTCTCCTGTCCACGGATCGCGGGCAAGGAGTATTGCTGGTTCATGGGGAAGAGGAGAAGAGACACCGACAGATCCATGACGCCTGACGGGCGCGGGCGGCATCATCGATCCGCTGCAGCGGCCTGTGCTCTGTGGCGACCCGCGACATGACATCTCCGCTCCCCCCCTTCGACGATATTGCACCTGTTAGCGACGAGCTGACCGAATATGACCGCGCGCATATCAAGCTCTATATGCGGCTGCTCGATGCGGCCGATGATGGGGCGGAATGGACCGAAGCCGTCAACATTCTGTTCGGTATCGACCCCGCCCTGGAACCAGTGCGCGCCCGGCAGGTCCATGACAGCCATCTGGCCCGCGCGCGCTGGATGACACAGAGCGGCTATCGCCAGCTGCTCCGCCGTCCGACAGATCGGACCTGACCTCGGCGCCGTCGCACCAGTGATGCCCTCAGAGCATCACCCCATGTCTTTGTCCCGGCTTCCATCTCGGTAGAGGCGCCGCAATTCTTTCACGCTCCACCTGTGCAGTTTCAACCAGGAGCGGAGCATGAAGCCGGATACATCCCGCTGGCGAGACCAGGACCAGTATGAATTCTACGATGTGCTGCCCGTTGAGGGCGTCGCCTGGGAATGCCTGCGCCGTAACGCCTCCTATCAGGCCAGTTTCGATGATCTTGTAGCGCAAGGCGCCGGGCATCTTCCCTTTGCGGATGACGTCCAACATCGCTGGGGGTTGCGATTTCCCGGCAGACCCCGGCTTTTCCGCGCTCGACCAACCGGTCATCTGGTCGCCTGTTGCCAATCCGGACATGCTGATGCTCGGGGCAGCGCCCGATTTTCTTCCGCCTTCTCCGTCCGCCTTATCGGTCGATCTTGCTGATGCCATCTGCGGACCAGAGGGGACATATGGTGTCTGTGACGCCAGCGACGGCGTTCAATATCTGATCCTCGCCGACACCGATGCCAATTCGCAGCCGGCGATCATCCTGCCACTTGACCAAAATCTGCCGGATCGGCTCGACGCCATTCTCAGGCTCTGGCACATGCTGGCCGGGAAACCCGCGCGCCGCGACCCCAGGATGACGCCGTATCAGCGCCGGCGGTTCCGCCTGAGGATGCAAGCCGCTGACGGAAACGCCAACCAAGCGACTTATCGTGAGATTGCCATCGCCATCTATGGAGAGGCGCGCGTTCGGGCCGAACCGTGGAAGACATCGGCTTTGCGCGCCTCTGTCATCGCCCTTGTCCGATCTGCCGCCGCGCTGATCGACGGCGGTTATCTGGACCTTTTGCGCCATCGTCGCAAACCCTGACGCTGACGTCTGATCGAGGGTGAGGATTTTACCCCTTCGATCTTCCTCATCCCCCATGCCGCCGCGCCTTCGCCACCGTGCGCATGTCATGCCGTTGATCGTCAGCGGCATCCTGCACAACCACGGAGGCCACCCCATGCGACCTGATCTCGCCGCCTTGCCGCCACGCTACCTGCGCACCAAGGAAGCCGCCGATTTCCTCAGCCTGTCCGCGCGCACGCTGGAAAAGCACAGAACCTACGGAACGGGACCTGCCTATCACAAGCTCGGCGGCCGCGTTGTCTATTCGGTCGAGGATCTCGCAGCCTGGGTTGCGCGCGGATCGGTCACCTCCACGTCGGACCCACGCGGACAGGTTCTCCCGGCGAAACCTCTGCCGCCGACCGCGTTCACCTCGCCCAAGCGCATCACGCGCTGAACGTGGCTGTCAGCCCCTGATGGCGCCCCCGCATCCATCCGCCTCGGAACGCGGACAACTCGATCTGTTTCGGGCGCTTCCCGGTGAATTCGCGCCAAGAGACGCGCAGGATCTCATGGCCTATCCTTTCTTTTCCCTTTCCAAATCGCACCGTATCCGCCCGATTGACTTTGCCCTGGGCAACGTCTCGATCCGTGTCGAAGCTGTTCCCGATCACGGTATGGCGACGATCTGGGACGCCGATATACTGATCTGGGCGGCCAGCCAGATCGTGGAAGCGCGGGACGCCGGTCTGCGCACGTCGCGCCTGATGGCGGCAACGCCTTATGAAATCCTGACATTCACAGGGCGCGGAACCTCCCTGAGGGACTATCAGCGCCTGAAGGCGGCGCTGGACCGGCTGCAATCGACCACGGTTGCAACCTCGATCCGCCAGCGCGCCAACGGACGACGCCATCGTTTTTCGTGGATCAACGAATGGCATGAGCGGACCGATGCCAACGGCCGCCCGGACGGCATCGAGATGATCGTGCCCGACTGGTTCTACAGTGCGGTTCTGGATGACGCCCTGATCCTCACCATCGACCGGGCCTATTTCAATCTGACCGGCGGGCTGGATCGCTGGCTCTATCGCCTGGTGCGTAAGCATGGTGGGCGGCAAAGAAACGGTTGGCGGTTCGACTTCCGTCACCTGCACCAGAAATCGGGCAGTCTCTCGCCGTTCAAGCGCTTCGCCTTCGAGCTGCGCGACATTATCCGCCGCCAACCGCTGCCCGGCTACACCCTGTTCGCCGAGGTCGAAACCGGCGGCCGGATGCTGCTCGCTTTCGAGCCTGTCCCGGCCTGTGGAAAACCTGTGGATAGCCTCGTGCTATCGGGAACCCGGACTATCGTGCCATCAGGAACCGGAGGCTCGTGCTATCGGGAACCCAAACACCTCCTATCCTTCGGTAACAAAAGCGAAAATTGCGCCCTTAACTTAGAGTCTAACACAGAATCTAACTTTGAAGAGCGGCGGCGCGATGTGGAAAAGCTCATCGCGAAGGCTGGTGCGGCCCTCAGATCGGGTGCCCATAAAGGCAAGCTGACACCTCCAAAGCAGGGATCGCCCGCGTCAACAAGCACGCCTGAACTTCCTCTCGGCAAACCGGGAGGACGGCGATGATTGTTGCGCTCCTCAATCAGAAAGGCGGCGTGGGCAAGACGACGCTGGCGCTGCATCTCGCCGGAGCCTGGGCTGCGCAAGGCAAGCGGGTCATCCTGATCGATGCCGATCCGCAAGGCTCCGCACTCGATTGGTCGCAGCGGCGCAGCCATGAAGGGCTGCCAAGGCTGTTCACCGTCATCGGCCTTGCCCGCGATACCATGCACAGAGATGCGCCGGAGCTGGCGCGTGACGCCGATCATGTCGTCATTGATGGTCCACCCCGTGTCGCTGGTCTGATGCGCTCTGCGCTGCTTGCAGCCGATCTGGTGCTGATCCCGGTGCAGCCATCCCCCTTTGACGGCTGGGCATCAGCCGAAATGCTGGCGCTTCTGAACGAAGCACGCATCTATCGCCCGGAGCTGTCCGCCCGTTTTCTGCTGAACCGATGCGGTGCGCGCACCATCATCGCCCGCGAAACGGCCGAGACTCTGGCTGACCATGATCCGCCCTTGCTGGCCACAACGGTCGGCCAGCGTGTCGCCTTCGCAGACGCCGCACAGACTGGACGGCTGGTCTCCGAGACCGATGACGGCCAACGGGCCGCACAGGAGGTCACAGCGCTGGTGGCCGAGATCGATGGCCTCGGTATCAGGAAGATCGCGCCATGACACGTCCGCCCGTCAAATCCGGCTTCGCATCGCGTCCGGGCAATCCCGATAGCTGGGTCAGAGCCGCCGATGCGCCGGCAACCGGCAAGACGGCTACGGAGGCGTTCACCGCCCGCCTGACCATCGACATCGCGCCCGAACTGCGCGGACGCATCAAGGTTGCCGCTTTCCGGCGTGGCGTCACCGTCGCCGTGATGCTGCGCGAGCTGCTGGTCCGCGAGTTTCCACCCATCGAAGGAGATCAGCCATGACCGGCAAAACCGTGCGCGCTGCGCATGAACATCCGCAGGCGGACGGGCCTGCACCGTTCACCACATTGGTCGAACTGACCTTCCAGAAGAAGAAGGTCGAGCGCTGGATACGCTTTGGCCGCAAGAGCTTTGAGCAGGTTATCGACCGCCGCCGCAGTCTGATCGGTTTTGCGCCCGAAAGCATCTTCGCCTTCGTCCGTTGGGCCTCCAACGATTACGGCACCATCGTTTCGCGGCTCGACATCCTGCGCGCTGTCGGGCGTGGCGAACCGTACCAGACCGTGCCCTTCGTTCGTCCTGGCGGCGAGATCCTGCTGCGTATCGACGGCTGGCGACAAGTCCAGCGGGTGCTGGCCCTGATTGATGCCGTGGACGCGCTTGGCGTCGATCCGGCGGATGTTGCGCCGGATCATTGGCGGCACGTCCACAACCGTTTGAGTGCCGGCCAGGAACCCAATCCCTACACCCCGGAGCGCCATGCCGCATGGGTCAGCCGCCGGAGGATTGCACCATGAGCCGCCGTCATATCCTCGCCGTGACAATGATAGCCGTTGGCACGCTCGTCGCCACGGCTGTCGCCGATCTGCCAACCCGGCTGATCTGGAATGCGACCGCCAGCGCGCCCATCGGCCTCTACACGGTTGCTCCCGCCGATGCGCTCGAAATTCCCGAACTCGTCGCCATCATGCCGCCTGAACCGCTGGAGCGGTTCATGGTTGAGCGCGGCTATATCGGGCGCGGCGTGCCGCTGCTGAAGCGTGTCCTCGGCCTGCCGGGACAGCGCGTCTGCCGCCACGGTGCGACCATTGCCGTCGATAATGTCGAGATGGGGGACGCGCTGGAGCGCGACCGCATGGGACGCGATCTGCCGGTCTGGCAGGGCTGCCGCATCATCGGCGACGGTGAACTCTTCCTCATGAATTGGGACATCCGGGACAGCCTCGACGGCCGTTACTTCGGACCTGTTCCCGCCAGTTCCGTCATCGGCCGGGCGCTTCCACTCTGGACCGATGAGGAAGGCGATGGCCGCTACGAATGGCGGGCGGTCACGCATTGAACTCACGCCAAATCCACCAACACAGGAGACATACCATGCCACAGATCGGTCAATTCGCGCGTGACGCATCCGGCTTCGCGGGTCAGCTCGTCACGCTCACCATGAAGCGCGATCTCGTCATCGTGCCCGCCGAACATTCCGATGCGGAGAATGCGCCAGACTATCGCGTCCATTTCATTGAACATGACGGGCCGGAGGTCGGTGCTGCATGGAAACGTACCGGCGAAAAGGCTGGCGAATATCTCTCGGTACTGCTTGACGATCCCGCCTTGCCGCAGCCGATCCGCGCCAACCTGTTCCGCGATGACGATGCAGGCTCGTCATGGTCGCTACACTGGAGCCGTCCAAAGCCCCGCGAAGATCGGGACTGAGATCATGCGATCCTGCGCCCTCCTTCTCTTCACGGCCCTGCTGTTGGCTGGCAGCGGCTCGATGCCGGCCATCGCGCAGATCACGCCGCAACCCGCGCCTGTCACCGT
Source organism: Parvibaculum sp. (assembly GCA_002694985.1). Lineage (GTDB taxonomy): Bacteria > Pseudomonadota > Alphaproteobacteria > Parvibaculales > Parvibaculaceae > Parvibaculum. Next base: position 118,229 of record NZNS01000007.1, read on the forward strand.
GCATCCCCATGCTGCTTTCATTGCCGAGGCGTCACAGCGCTTCGGCATTCCAGAGCACTGGATTCGGGCCGTGCTGCGTGTGGAGAGTGCGGGCGATGTGCGCGCCATCTCATCGGCGGGCGCGATGGGACTGATGCAGGTCATGCCCGATACCTGGGCGGGCCTGCGCCGCCGCCATGGTCTCGGGCGCGACCCTTACGATCCGCGCGATAATATCCTCGCAGGCACGGCGTATCTGCGCGAGATGTGGAACCGCTACGGCAATGTTGCGGCCATGCTTGCCGCCTACAATGCCGGTCCCGGTCGCTATGACGAGCATCTGGCGACGGGCCGCGTTTTGCCCGCAGAAACGCGCGCCTATGTCGCCACGCTCGCGCCGGTTCTCGGGCGTGCGACTGCGCCTGATGTGCCGACGATCGTGCCGCCGCCACCGCCGGATTGGCGCGAAGCTCCGCTCTTCGTTGCGCAATCCAGCGGCGATTCGGCGGCGGCCAATCAGCCGTCGAACGGCGCCCGCGCAACCCTTCCTCTGCGCGTTTCCGTCGATCAGGAGCCGCAGGACGGCGGCATATTCGTGGCCCGTGTGAGCAATGGAGATGCGCCATGAACATGGCGTCTCCACCCGCTTTCGGTCCGCTTCCGGTGTGCAGTCAGGCAAGGGGTCGCCTGGCTGCATTCCCGGCAGGAAGGGCAAAAAGGGAAAGAAAGGCGGAGGGCAAGATAAAGGAAACCGGCACCCTGTCGGGGCGGTTTCTGGGCAAGCCCTTGTCTGCACACTGTTTTGGGACGCGGGGCACGGCACCATGCTTTTGGGTTTCGCGTGCCGCGATTTGGCGCAAAGCCTTGGCTTCGCTGGGTTTTGACCGGCACTATAGCCGAATATATGTCGTTTGCGTGCCTACACGGCATGGGATGCGCTCATGAGCGCCGACGACGAGAACCGCTTTCGCCCGAAGCCTGGCCGCATCAGGTCGGACGTGCCGAAGGCGGGCAAGGCGAAGAGCTTTCTGACGCAGGCGAAGAAGCTGGCGCGTCAGCATAGCAACAGCCCCGGCAAATCATCTTCATTCGCATCACGGACATCCTCGTCGTCTTCATCTGGTTCTGCCGGAAAGAGCGGGAAGGCGTCGCAGGCTGGCAAAGGTCCGGGCGTCAAGCGTGGTCGTGGTGCGGCCTTTGTCCGCGCCCGAACCCTGTCGAGCGGCTGGCGTCACAGTACGGCTGGCGCGCGTCGCGTCGTCGTCAAAACCCGATACGTTCAGAGCGCGGGGAAGAATGGCAAAGGTGCTGCCCATCTGCGCTACATCCAGCGCGACGGAACATCGCGTGATGGCGAGCGTGGTCAGCTTTATTCCGCCACCGACGATCGTGCCGATGGAGATGCCTTCCTTGATCGCGGCAAGGATGATCGCCACCAGTTCCGCTTCATCGTCTCGCCGGAAGATGCCGCCGATCTTTCCGATCTCACCGAGCACACCCGCGATCTGATGAGCCGCATTGAGGGCGATCTTGGCACGAAGCTCGATTGGGTGGCGGTCAATCACCACAATACCGGCCATCCCCATGTCCATGTCATCGTTCGGGGCAAGGACGATCTGGGCGAGAACCTGGTCATCAATGGCGATTATCTCGCCAATGGAATTCGTGAGCGGGCGAGCGAACTGACCACGCTGGAACTTGGACCCGCCACCGAGATCGAGCAGAGCCGCAAGCTGTCTGCCGAAATCGATCAGGACCGCTTCACGCGCATCGACCGCGCCATGACCGAGGAAGCCGACGAAAGGTTCCTCGATCTGCGCCACGAACCGGCAGATGCACGCCGCCAGTTCAACCGCACACTTCGCCTGCGCCGTCTCGCCAAGCTGGAAAAGATGGGGCTGGCTACGGAACATGCACCCGGCGTCTGGGAGCTTGGCGCGAAGATGGAACCGGCGCTGCGTGAACTCGGTGAGCGCGGTGACATCATCCGCAACATGCACAAGGCGCTGAAGGCCGATGGGCAGGAACGTGATCCGATGACCTTCCAGCTTCACGATGCCGCACCCGCGGCACCCATCACCGGCCGCGTCGTGGACAAATATCTCACCGACGAGATGGGCGAGAACCTGACGCTCGTGGTGGACGGCATCGACGGGCGAACACACCATCTTCCCGGCATTGATCCGGCCCGCGTTGAAGTTGCCCGGATCGGCAGCATCGTGGAAGTCGGTCCCGCCGATACAGCGCAACGTCCCTCTGATCGCACCATCGCTGCGATCTCGGAGAATGGCATTTATCGCCCGAGCCGCCACCTCGAACAGGCGAAGTTCGAGGGGCGTGTGCCGGGTGGTGATTATGAGGGCTATATCGATGCCCATGTCCGTCGGCTGGAGGCGCTACGCCGCGGCGGGATCACTGAACGGATCAATGCCGACCAGTGGCTCATTCCTGAAGATTTTGAGAGCCGCGCCGCTGCCTATGACGCCGGGCGCAACCGCCAGGCCAGTGTCCGTGTCGTTTCGACCCTCGATCTGGAAAAGCAGATCGGCGCCGATGGCGCGACCTGGCTGGACCGGCGATTGATCACACCGGACACTTCGGATCTTACCCCGGCGGGCTTCGGGCAGCAGGTGCGCGAGGCGATGGATCAGCGCCGTGAACATCATATCGCACAGGGCGACGCAACACGGCAGCACAATGGCCGTGTCCTCTACCGGCGTAATCTGCTCGCCAATCTGCGCGAACGGGAGGTGACGCGTGTTGGTACAGAAATGACCGGGAGCAAGGGGCTCCCGTTTCGGTCCGCGAAGGCCGGGGAGACCGTCAGCGGCAAATTTACCGGAACCGTGCAGCTCTCGAGCGGCAAGTTTGCCGTCGTCGAAAAAAGCCATGAGTTCACGCTTGTTCCATGGCGGCCTGTTATCGACCGCCAGCTTGGTCATGAGGTGACGGGCCTCGTACAGGGCGGATCAGTATCCTGGCAGTTGGGGCGGCAGCGAGGATTGGGGATCTGAGCCCTCACTGCTCTGGTGCCGCGTGATTGTTCTGGCGGTATCGGGAATTGGGACTGCTCTTGAGCGAACCTGTCCGATGTGCCGCCGACGGTATCCGGCAGCCCTGCGGTCCGGCTTTTCCTGTTGCCACTCGCAAAAGTGCCTATTCTCTGATCGGCTCCGACACTTGACGATTGGAGCTTGTATGCGTGGAGGCCGGATACTCTGGGGCCAGATCATTGTCGTGTTCACCATCGTCCTGGTGATGGTCTGGGCATCGACGCAATGGGTCGCCTTCCGCCTCGGCTTCCAGCCCCAGCTCGGTAATCCCTGGTTCGATGTCGCGGGATGGCCGGTCTATTTCCCACCGGCGTTCTTCTGGTGGTGGTTTTCCTACGATGCCTATGCCCCCGGAATTTTTACCGAGGGGGCGATTATCGCCACATCCGGGGCGGCGATCGCCATTGCCGCCGCCTTCTTCATGTCGATCATCCGGGCAAGAGAAGCGCGTAACGTCGCCACCTACGGATCAGCGCGATGGGCGGAGGACAGGGAAATCCATGCCGCGGGGTTGCTTGGGCCTGACGGCGTGGTCCTGGGACAGCACAGCAAGGACTATCTGCGACACGACGGTCCTGAGCATGTCCTATGTTTCGCGCCCACCCGATCGGGCAAGGGTGTCGGCCTTGTCGTGCCGACGCTGCTGACCTGGCCGGGAAGCTGCATCGTCCATGACATCAAGGGCGAGAACTGGAATCTGACGGCCGGCTTCCGGTCTCATCATGGCCGCGTCCTGCTGTTTGATCCGACCAATGTGCATTCGGCTGCTTACAATCCGCTGCTGGAGGTCCGTCAGGGACAATGGGAGGTCCGAGATGTGCAGAATATCGCGGATATACTGGTCGACCCCGAAGGCAGCCTCGACAAGCGCAACCATTGGGAAAAGACCAGCCATTCGCTGCTGGTCGGCGCGATTCTGCATGTCCTCTATGCCGAGAAGGACAAGACGCTGGCGGGGGTGGCGAGCTTTCTGTCCGATCCGCGCCGCCCGGTCGAGGCGACCTTGCGCGCCATGATGGATACGCTGCATCTGGGGGAAGCCGGGGTGCATCCGGTTATCGCCTCATCGGCGCGCGAGCTGCTTAATAAGAGCGAGAACGAACGATCCGGCGTGCTGTCGACTGCCATGTCCTTTCTCGGTCTCTACCGTGATCCGGTCGTGGCCCGTGTGACGGCTCGCTGCGATTGGCGCATCGCCGATTTGGTCGGTGCGAAAACACCTGTCAGCCTATATCTCGTCGTACCGCCCTCGGACATCAATCGCACCAAGCCGCTGATCCGTCTGATCCTCAACCAGGTTGGGCGGCGGCTGACCGAGGAACTGGAAAACTCCGGCAAACGGCATCGCCTCCTGTTGATGCTGGACGAGTTTCCCGCGCTCGGGCGGCTGGATTTCTTTGAATCGGCACTGGCCTTCATGGCCGGTTACGGCCTGAAAGCGTTCCTGATTGCCCAGTCGCTCAATCAGATCGAGAGGGCCTACGGGCAGAACAACGCCATTCTCGACAACTGCCATGTGCGTGTTGCCTTTGCCGCCAACGATGAGCGCACCGCCAAGCGAATTAGCGATGCGCTTGGCACGGCGACCGAGATGCGCGATTCCACCAACTATGCCGGTCATCGTCTGGCGCCTTGGCTCGGGCATCTCATGGTCTCGCGACAGGAAACGGCGCGGCCGCTTCTGACGCCCGGTGAGATTATGCAACTTCCGCCCACCGACGAAATCGTCATGGTGGCGGGTGTAGCGCCGATCCGTGCCGCCAAGGCCCGCTACTATGCCGATGTACGGTTCCAAGAGCGGGTGCTGCCACCGCCGGATCTGGAAAAGCAGTCGATGAAGGCCGTCATGACGGCGTCAGATGACTGGACGAGCCGCGTTGTTGGAGCAACGGCCGATCACGGGCCTGAGGCGACCACGTCCGATGGCGATCCGGACAATGCCGGTATCCGCCGTGAGCCGGAGCTTCCCGAGCATGAGGAAATCCTTCCCCCACCACCGCCGCCATCGCAGGAGTTCGACATTCTCGATGATGAGCCGGACGTCGATGCAGCCAAGGCCCGCGCCATGCGCCAGCGGATGCGCATGGTGGCGCGGCAAGCGTCCCTCAATCCCAACGACGGCATCGATCTTTGAGAAGGCAGACAGGCATGGCGACGCGCACCCGCATGAATGTCTACTTCTCCCCTGATCTGCTGAAGCAGGTCGAAGCCCTGGCGCTGCGCCGCAACGTTTCCAAATCAGCAGTGATCGAGGCGGCGGTTGCATCCTTCCTGTCCGGAGATACGTCCGAACGGCTGGAAGCCGCCATGTCGCGACGTATGGATAAACTTGGTCGCCAGTTCGACATGCTCGACGAAGATGTCGCTATCCTCGGCGAGACGCTTTCGCTGTTCGTACAATTCTGGCTCACCATGACGCCGCCGCTGCCAGACAGCGCGAAACAGTCGGCTCGCGTCAAGGGCAATGAGCGCTTCGTAGGGTTCATGCAGACGCTGGGCAAGCGCCTCGCCACCGGCGACAGGTTTCTGAAGGAAGTCTCGCGGGAGATACCGCACGGACTGCACCTCGAAGAAGGCGACTAAAACAGCGTCTGCTCTCGACCATCTCTGTCGCTGATGGCTAGAAGCAACAACGCTGAAAGCGGACATTGAAGGTGATCGTTGTTTGCGATCATATCTGCCGCTGAAGTAAGGTGAAGAATTGTCTGCTTTAATCGGCAATTTCGGGGCAAAATATGAAGTATGTTGCCAAGTTCGCAGGGGAGCCTGATAAACTTGGTGGATTATGAGGGAGAGCCAGCGTACTGCCATTGATGACGGTGTAGACGCTGGGGGCAGAGGGGGAGAATGTGACAGTGATTCAGATCGTTATCAGCAACTGCAATAGCGTTGACCGCGCTGAAGTGGCCTTAGAAAAAGGCACGCTTAACATAAAATACGGCCCCAACGGCCTCGGCAAAAGCACTATTGCGAAAGCCATTGTCAGCCAGATCCGCGGCGACGGCACACTTGCGGATCTCGTTCCGTTCAAGAACCGCGGCAAGCCGGAAGCGCCGGCTCCGCTGGTTGAGGGCATCGATGAATTGAGCTCGGCGCTCGTGTTCGACGACGACTACGTTCAGCAATTCGTCTTTCAGAAGGACGAAGTTGTCAAAAACAGCTTCGACATTTTCATTAAGACCCCAGACTACGTTACAGCGATGGAAGAGATCGAGAAACTTCTATCCGGCGTTAAAAAGACCCTGACCAACAATGCTGAGATTGAGCAAACCATCAGCGATTTTAAGGAATTGCGCGACGCGTTCGGAAAATCCAAGCCGGGCAGCATTCCAAAGTCCAGCAAAATCCACAAGGCATTTGGCACAGGTAATAAGGTTGAGAATATACCGGAAGCTTTGAAGCCGTTTGAAACCTTTATCAAGAGCAAGGAGCCGTCCAAGTGGATCGGTTGGCAAATTAAGGGGAACGACTTCCTCGAGTTAGGAGATGCCTGTCCCTACTGTTCTACGCCGCTAGTGGCAGAGGGGCAGAAGGATACCGCGCGAGCAGTTGGGAAGGAGTACGACGCCGCCTCCGTCAATCATCTCAACACCCTGAAAGCTGTCATTGAAAGGCTGGGCAAGTATTTTAGCGAAAAGTGCCGCGAGAATCTTGAGAAGGTCACGAAAACCAAAATCGAGCTGAATGCCGCCGAGCTTAGCTTCCTAACCAGTCTAAAAGCTGAGATCGATGGCATGATCGATCAGCTCGAAGGATTACGCACCATTTCATTTTTCTCATTGCGAGACGTTGATAAGCTCAATGAGAAAATTGCGCCGTTGAAGATCGACTTGGCCCTTATGGACAAACTCGACTCGCCGGATACGCGGAAAATTACAGATCCGGTCAACAAGCAGCTCGAGGAGCTGCTGCTGAGTGTCGGTGACCTGACTGGTAAGGTCAAAATCCACAATGTTCGCATTAAGAAAACTATCGAGGAGAACCAGACCAGCATCAACGCATTTCTGAAATCGGCTGGTTATAAATACGCCGTAGAAATTGTCCCCGAAGACCAGTCCTATAAAATGAAGCTGGTACATCGGGACCTGACGGGTCACCTTGAGGCTGCCGCGAAACACCTGAGTTACGGCGAAAAGAACGCATTTTCGCTCGTCCTCTTTATGTATCAGGTCATGAGTGAGAACCCGGATCTTGTCGTCCTGGACGACCCGATCTCATCCTTCGACAAAAACAAAAAATTTGCCATATTGCACGAGCTGTTTCGTGGAAAGGCCAGCCTTAAAGGTCGAACGACGCTCATGCTCACTCACGACATCGAGCCTGCCATCGATGTCATTAAGAGCACCAAGGACCTCTTCCAAGGAGCTAAACCGTCAGCAGCGTTTCTCTCATCGCGCGGCGGAGTGGTCAAAGAGGTACAAATCACGCGTGATGACATTCAGACCTTTGCTAAGGTTTGCCGCGCGAACATCGACACATTGCAAGACCCGATACTCCAGACGATATACCTACGCCGCGAGTATGAGCTGCGCGATGACAAAGGGTTGGAGTACAACCTTCTCGCAAGCCTGTTCAAAGGCCGTGCAGTGCCAACTGTTCAAACGGTAGACGGCAGCCGCGAGATGACGGGAGAAGAAAAAGAGCAGACGCAGGCCAATATCCGCGCAGCCTTCCTTCCCAATTTTGACTACGACGCACTGGTAGCTGAGGTCACCGACACCAACGCCATTCGCGCTAAGTTCCTCGCCACGGATGTAGGCTACGAGAAAATCCAACTCTTCCGGATCTTCGACATCAAGCATGATGATGACGTGATCCGTAAATTCATCAACGAGTCATATCACATCGAGAATGAGTATGTGATGCAGCTCAACCCCCATAAGTTTGAGAGCATCCCGGAATATGTGATAACTGAGTGCGAGAGGATGTTGCCTGATGAAAAGGCCGCAGCTTAGGTGCTACATGAATCCTAAGTTTCGCGGAAAAAGTCCCGCCCCTGAAATTTAAGGGAAATTTCTGTCGCAAAAGTCGGCGGTATGGTGAAGGCTTTTGAGACACCCGACCGCAGATTCATCACCAACCAATCCGAAAGCTGCCCGACCGCTAACCACCCCCATTGAAGACATAGCCATCCGATTTACCGCCCCCTGCCGCCGATGCCCGCACGCGCGTAAACATCTGTTGAAACGGCCCTAAATCGGGTTCTTTTAATCGACCCCGAGCCGGGGTCCGTCTTTCGCGCGCCCCGTCATGAACGGGGCCGCCATGACCGCATCGCATCAGAAGCCGGAAACCATTGCCCGTGGCGCGCGGATGCTGCGCACCGCGCTCGGGACATCGATTGCCCGGTTTCTGGAAGATCCCGGCGTAGTCGAGGTGATGCTGAACCCGGATGGCCGCATCTGGGTGGACCGGCTCTCCGAAGGTCTGGCCGATACGGGGGAGAGACTATCAGCCGCCGATGGCGAGCGGATTGTCCGTCTGGTCGCCCATCATGTTGGCTTTGAAGTTCATGCCCGAAGCCCGCGCGTCTCAGCCGAACTGCCTGAGACCGGCGAGCGTTTCGAGGGTCTCCTGCCGCCCGTCGTTGCAGCGCCGACCTTTGCCATCCGCAAGCCCGCTGCCGCCGTCTTCACCCTCGAAGACTATGTGACCACCGGGATCATGACCAGCTTTCAGGCCGAGGTTCTCCGCCTGAATGTCGCCACGCGGGCCAACATCCTCGTCGCCGGCGGCACCTCAACTGGGAAGACGACACTCACGAACGCGTTGCTGGCCGAAGTGGCGAAGACTTCGGATCGGGTCGTCATCATTGAGGATACGCGCGAACTACAATGCGCCGCGCCAAACCTTGTAGCTATGCGGACAAAGGACGGCGTGGCCACACTTTCCGATCTGGTTCGGTCGTCGCTACGCCTACGCCCCGACCGCATCCCGGTTGGCGAGGTGCGCGGCTCGGAAGCGCTCGACCTGCTCAAAGCATGGGGAACAGGGCACCCGGGCGGCATTGGCACTATCCATGCCGGTTCCGGTATCGGCGCGCTGCGCCGCCTCGAACAACTTATCCAGGAAGCCGTCATCACGGTCCCGCGCGCGCTGATCGCCGAAACCATCGACCTTGTCGCCGTTCTTGCCGGACGCGGATCGTCCCGCCGGCTGGTCGAACTCGCTCGTGTGGAAGGGCTTGGGTCAGACGGTGACTACGCCATCGCCCCCGCAACCATCTCGAAAGGAAATTCTTCATGATCCGCACGATTACGCGCGGTTGCCGCATCATGGCGACCTCCGCCGCCACAGTTTCCATCAGCCTGATGCTGGCGCCCGCGGCCCATGCCTCCGGTTCGTCCATGCCCTGGGAAGCCCCGCTTCAGTCAATCCTCCAGTCGATCGAGGGGCCGGTCGCCAAGATCATCGCAGTGATCGTGATTATCGCCACCGGCTTGGCGCTTGCGTTCGGCGACACCTCGGGGGGCTTCCGCCGCCTGATCCAGATCGTCTTCGGGCTTTCCATCGCGTTCGCTGCAAGCTCGTTCTTCCTGTCGTTCTTCTCCTTCGGTGGCGGGGCGCTCATCTGATGGCGGGCGGGCTTGAGCAACTCGACGCGGTGCCGGGATTTTCCGTCTCCGTCCATCGGGCGCTGACCGAACATATCCTGCTCGGCGGCGCACCGCGCTCCATCGCGATCATGAACGGGACGCTGGCCGGCGCCGTGGGCCTCGGCCTTCGTCTCTGGCTGGTTGGCCTTGCGATCTGGGCCGTCGGTCATTTCCTCGCGGTCTGGGCAGCAAAACGCGATCCGCTCTTCGTCGAGGTCGGGCGCAGACATCTTCGCATCCCCGGTCATCTGTCGGTGTGAGGGCGCGGTCATGATGAACCTCGCCGAATATCGCGGTACCACCACCCGCCTCGCAGATTTCCTGCCCTGGGCCGCGCTGGTTGGCACGGGCGTGGTGCTAAACAAGGACGGCAGTTTTCAGAGAACGGCGAAGTTTCGCGGGCCGGATCTCGATTCCGCTGTTGCCGCTGAACTGGTCGCTGTCGCCGGGCGCATCAACAATGCCGTGCGCCGTCTCGGTTCAGGATGGTCGATCTTCGTGGAGGCGCAGCGCTCCGAGGCTGCGACCTATCCCGACAGCAGGTTTCCTGATGCTGCGTCCGCCCTGGTCGATGCCGAGCGCAGGGCAGGTTTCGAGGAAGCAGGCACCCATTTTGTGTCCGGCTATTTCCTGACGTTCCTCTGGCTGCCGCCTGCCGAGGATGCCGCTCGCGCAGAGACCTGGCTCTATGAGGGCCGCGAGCAATCCGGCATCAACCCATGGGAGCTGATGCGCGGTTTCATCGATCGCACCGATCGTGTGCTGGCGCTACTCGACGGCTTTATGCCCGAATGCCACTGGATCGATGACGCCGCGACGCTGACCTATCTCCACTCGACAATTTCTACCAACCGCCACGGCGTGCGCGTGCCCGAAGTGCCGATGCATCTCGACGCTCTGCTGGCCGACCAGGCACTGACCGGCGGGCTGGAGCCGCGCCTTGGCGACCAGCATCTGCGTATCCTGACAATTACAGGTTTCCCGACCGCGACGACGCCCGGTCTGCTGGACGAGATGAACCGGCTGGCCTTTCCCTATCGCTGGTCCACCCGCGCAATTCTGATGGACAAGACGGACGCCACGAAGCTGCTGACCAGGATCAGGCGGCAGTGGTTCGCCAAGCGCAAGAGCATCGCAGCAATCCTGAAAGAGGTGATGACCAACGAGCAATCCGCGCTGGTCGACACCGATGCATCGAACAAGGCGCTCGATGCCGACATGGCCCTGCAGGAACTCGGGGCAGATGTGGCGGGCATGGCCTATGTCACAGCCACCGTTACCGTCTGGGATGCCGATCCGCGTATTGCCGACGAGAAGCTGCGGCTGGTCGAAAAGATTATCCAGGGCCGTGATTTCACGGCGATGCCAGAAACCGTCAATGCGGTCGATGCATGGCTCGGTTCCTTGCCTGGACACGCCTATGCAAACGTCCGGCAGCCGCCGGTCTCGACGCTCAACCTTGCTCACATGATCCCGCTTTCGGCCGTGTGGGCGGGGCCGGAACGGAACGAACATCTTGGAGCGCCCCCCTTGCTATACGGCAAGACCGAGGGCTCGACGCCGTTCCGGCTTTCACTTCATATCGGCGATGTCGGCCATACCCTTGTCGTCGGCCCGACCGGTGCGGGCAAGTCCGTGCTGCTGGCGCTGATGGCGTTGCAGTTCCGCCGCTACGAACGCTCCCAGATCTTCGCCTTCGATTTCGGCGGCAGCATCCGAGCTGCATCGCTCGCCATGCGCGGCGACTGGCATGACCTTGGCGGCGGCTTGACGGAGGGCGATGAGGCGTCCGTTTCCCTCCAACCGCTGGCGCGCATCGACGACACCTATGAGCGTGCCTGGGCAGCCGATTGGATCGGCGCAATCCTCATGCGTGAGGGCATCACGCTCACGCCCGACGTTAAGGAGCATATCTGGACGGCACTGAACTCCCTGGCCTCTGCGCCGATCGGGGAGCGCACGATCACCGGCCTTGCGGTTCTGCTGCAATCCAACGACCTCAAACAGGCGTTACGCCCTTACTGTGTTGGTGGGGCCTATGGCCGGTTGCTCGACGCCGAAGCCGAGCATCTCGGTCATGCCGACGTGCAAGCTTTCGAAATCGAGGGACTTGTGGGTACGGGGGCTGCCCCTGCGGTGCTGGCCTATCTGTTTCATCGCATCGGCGACCGGCTCGACGGACGCCCAACGCTGCTCATCATCGATGAAGGCTGGCTGGCGTTGGATGACGAAGGCTTCGCCAGTCAGCTCCGCGAATGGCTAAAAACGCTCAGGAAGAAGAACGCTTCAGTCATCTTCGCCACGCAGTCACTCAGCGACATCGATGGCAGCAACATCGCGCCCGCCATCATCGAAAGCTGCCCGACACGGCTTTTGTTACCGAACGAACGGGCCATCGAGCCGCAGATCACTGCCATTTATCGGCGTTTCGGCCTTAATGACCGGCAGATCGAAATTCTCGCGCGGGCCACGCCCAAGCGGGATTACTACTGCCAGTCGCGGCGCGGCAATCGGCTATTCGATCTGGGTTTGAGCGAGGTCGGTCTCGCGCTCTGCGCTGCATCTGCCAAATCCGATCAGACCCGCATCGCCGAACTCGTCGCTGAGCATGGGCGCGACGGGTTCCTTACTGCCTGGCTACGCCATCGCGGCGTCGATTGGGCCATCGAGCTGATCCCGGACCTTCCCAATCTCACTGAGCCGACCGAACCCGCAGTTCCGGCCGCGCCAGAGCATTTCCTGCCAGACCGCCCCTATGAAGAGGAGACCCTGCCATGATCCGTATTCCCGTTTGCCGCCTCGTCGGCACGTCTGCACTGGCTGTCGCGCTCGCCATGCCCGTCGCACTTTCGCCGATGCTGGTGAGCCCGGCCCATGCGCAATTCGGCTTCGGCCGTATCGTCTTCGATCCCTCCAATTACGCCGAAAATGTCCTCACCGCCGCGCGCACGCTGGAGCAGATCAACAACCAGATTCAGAGCCTCCAGAATGAGGCGACCATGCTCATCAATCAGGCCCGCAATCTGGCGAGCCTGCCGTATAGCTCGCTCCAGACCTTGCAGCAGAACGTGCAGCGCACGCAGCAGCTTCTGAGCCAGGCGCAGAATATCGCTTTCGACGTCCAGAACATCGACCAGGCGTTTCAGCAAAAATATGGCAATGTTTCGCTGTCGGCTACCGATGCCCAGCTCGTCGCCGATGCCCGCTCTCGCTGGCAGAATACAGTTGGCGGCTTGCAGGACGCCATGCGCGTGCAGGCCGGTGTCGTCGGCAATATCGACACCAACCGAGCCGAGATGTCCGCCCTGGTCGGCCAGAGCCAGAACGCGACAGGCGCGTTGCAGGCCACTCAAGCTGGCAATCAGCTTCTCGCGCTCCAGTCACAGCAGCTTTCCGACCTGATTGCATTGATGTCAGCCAATGGTCGCTCGGAAGCCCTGATCGAAGCAGAGCGCGCCACCGCCGCCGAACAGGGGCGCATCCAGCGTGAACGCTTTCTGACACCGGGATCGGGCTACCAGCCCGGCAACGCCCGGATGTTTGGCAACGGCAACAACTGACCGGACGGGAGGGGCGCGGCGTGGACGGCAAGCTGCTGGCCCGGTTGGGGGCAATCATATTCGTCGCCATCGCGATTACCGCCACGGTGATCGAAATGACCCGCGAGGACGAACCCGCGCAATCCCGGCCGGCCCCTGTGCTTCAACCTTCGGCCGACCCGCTCCGCCAGAGTCTGCGCCGCTGCCAGCAGCTTGGTGAGGCTGCCGTGAATGATACCGGCTGCCTTGCCACTTGGGCCGAGAGCCGTGACCGGTTCCTCGGCCGGACGCCGGTGCCCGCCGTCCCGCTTCAGAACGGGGAACAATGAGCCATGGGCGGCACCGGCGTCATCGACAATTTCCTCGGTGTCTTCACCAGCTATATCGACAGCGGTTTCGGTCTGCTCGGTGGCGAGGTTGCCTTTATCGCCACCACCCTGATCGTTATCGATGTTACGCTCGCAGCGCTCTTTTGGTCCTGGGGCGGTGATGACGACATCATCGCCCGGCTGGTCAAGAAGACGCTGTTCGTTGGTGTCTTTGCCTACCTGATTGGCAACTGGAACAATCTCGCCCAGATCATCTTCGACAGCTTCGCCGGTCTTGGCCTGAAGGGATCGGGTACCAGTTTTTCTGCCGCCGATCTTCTGAGGCCCGGCCAGGTGGCGCAGACCGGCCTCGATGCCGGTCGTCCACTGCTCGAATCCATCTCGGACATGATGGGCTACTGGTCATTTTTCGAGAACTTCATCCAGATCGCCTGCCTGATGTTTGCCTGGGTGTTGGTGCTGCTGGCCTTCTTCATCCTCGCCGTGCAGCTCTTCGTCACCCTGATCGAGTTCAAGCTGACCACGCTGGCCGGTTTCGTCCTCATTCCCTTCGGTCTCTTCGGCAAAACCGCATTCATGGCAGAACGCGTGCTTGGCAACGTTGTCTCCTCTGGCATCAAGGTGCTTGTTCTCGCTGTCATCATCGGTATCGGCTCGACGCTGTTTTCGCAGTTCACGGCTGGTTTTGGCGGGGCGACGCCGACCATCGACGACGCCATGGCGATCGTGCTGGCTGCGCTTTCCCTTCTCGGCCTCGGCATTTTCGGTCCCGGCATTGCTTCCGGCCTCGTCTCTGGCGGTCCGCAGCTTGGCGCAGGGGCCGCCGTTGGCACCGGTCTTGCCGCTGGCGGCATGATGCTTGCCGGCGGCGCTGCCGCAGGCATGGCGGCGAAGGGAGGAGCGGCTGCACTTTCTGGTGGAGCGGCTGCCGTTCGCGGGGGCGCCGCCGCCGCAGGTGCGGCGAGCGCCGCCTACAGTGTCGGTTCGCTTGGCCAGTCCGGCGCTGCCGGTGTCGCCTCCGGTCTGGGCGGTGTCGCCCGTGCGGCAGGCTCCGCCGCCGCATCGCCCCTTAAACGTGCTGCCTCGAAGGCATCGGAAGGCGTCAAGTCCAGCTTTTCCGATGGAGCGCGTACGGGCTTCGGCGTCACCGGAGGATCGTCCTCGCAGGGAACCATTGGCGGTACGAGTGCCGCCGCATCCGCAGCGCCTGTCGCTCCGTCGGGCGGCCCGCCTGCATGGGCGCAGCAGATGCACCGCCGTCAGGCTCTCAATCACGGCACCACGATGGCCGCCCATGCCGTCCGCTCCGGCGACAGCCACGGCGGCGGCTCTTCCGTCAACATGTCCGAAAGCGACCGCTCATGAACATCTTCAGACGTCCATCAACCCATTATGGCAAATCGCCCGAACCCGAGACACCTTACCAGAAGGCCGCGCAGGTCTGGGATGAGCGCATCGGCTCGGCGCGCGTGCAGGCGAAGAACTGGCGCTACATGGCCTTCGGTTCGTTGATCCTCTCTGCAGGCTTCGCTTCCGCGCTTGTCTGGCAATCGGCACGTGGGACCGTCGTGCCCTGGGTGGTGCAGGTTGATAATCTCGGCCAGGCGCAGACCGTTGCCGCTGCAACGGCTGACTATCGCCCGACCGATCCGCAGATTGCTTTTCATCTGGGCCGCTTCATCGAGCAGACGCGTTCGATCCCTGCCGATGCCATCATCGTGCGGCAGAACTGGCTGCGCGCCTATGAGTTCACCACGGACCGGGGCGCCGCCGCACTCAATGACTATGCCCGCGCCAACGACCCGTTCACGAAGGTTGGCCGCGTGGCTGTAGCGGTCGAAGTCTCCAGCGTCATCCGGGCATCGAACGACAGTTTCCGCGTCGCCTGGACTGAACGCCATTACGAGAACGGGCAGCTTTCGACGACCGAGCGCTGGACCGCGATCCTGACCATCGTGATCCAGACGCCGCGCGATGCCGAGCGTCTGCGCGCCAATCCGCTCGGCATCTACGTCAATGCAATCTCATGGTCGCGGGAGATGAGCCAATGACCCGCACGTTTCCCCGCAATTCCGGTTTCCCGGCTTTCCGTAAACCCGCTTTCGCGGCTTTGCTGCTCTCGGCCACCATGCTGGCGGGCTGCGCCACCAACCGCACGCCGCAATTCAGCTACGATGCCGATGTTCCGGCGCTGCCGACCGTGCAGGCTGTCGCCACCGAAGATCGGCCCCGGCCATTGCACATGCCGCCGGCCTGGACGGTCGCGCGCGGAGGAACCGCAGCAGGCACGCCGGCAGGCCGCGTCGAGAACGCAAATGCCGCCGCTCGCGTCGAACCGCGCCGCGAAGGCTACTATAACGCCATCCAGATCTACCCCTGGTCGGAAGGCGCACTTTATCAGGTCTATGCCGCGCCGGGGCAGATCACCAACATCGCGCTGGAACCGGGCGAGAGCCTGACCGGTGCCGGGCCAATCGCGGCGGGTGACACCGCCCGCTGGATCATCGGGGATACCGAGAGCGGGTCCGGTACAACCCGCCGCGTCCATATCCTTGTGAAGCCAACGCGCCCGGACATCTCGACCAATCTCGTCGTCACCACTGACCGGCGCACCTACATGATCGAACTGCGCGCCCGCGAAGCCCTATACATGCCGTCCGTTGCCTGGGCCTATCCGGCTCAGCCCGCCGGTCAGCGTCAAACCGTTCCCGCAGCACCGATCATCCCGGCCGAGGCCGCGCGCAACTACCGTTACGGGCTTACCGGGGATAGCCCGCCGTGGCGGCCAATCTCCGTCTTCGACGATGGTCGCCGGATCTATGTCGTCTTCCCGCGCGGCATCGTCCAGGGCGAGATGCCGCCGATCTTCGTGATCGGTTCCGATGGCGAGCCGCAGATCGTCAATTCTCGCATTTATCAGAACATCCTGATCGTGGACCGCCTGTTCGGCGCGGCCGAGCTACGCCTGGGCAGCGGTGATCGTCAACAGACTGTCAGGATTGTTCGCATCGAACAAAGGCAGGCGGCCCAGGCCGCAAATTCCGTGGAGTCGCCATCATGACCGAGGAGACCACCACCACGAATGCCGCGCCGATGCGGCTGCGCGCCGAAGCACCACGTGTTACCCGCCTGTCGCGCAAGATGCTCGCCGGTGTCGCAGCCGTCGCGTTGCTAGGGATCGGTGGGGCGCTGATCTATGCACTCCAGACCCGCGATCTCAGCGGTGGCGGTGAAGAACTCTATTCAACCGAAAACCGTCCCACAGCAGACGGGCTGTCCGGACTGCCACGCGACTATACCGGCCCGGTCCTCGGACCGGCGTTACCGGGCGATCTCGGTGGCCCGATCCTTGATGCCCAGAACAGGGGGCAGCCCGTCACGCCACCCGCCATGACGACGCCTGCTCGCGACCCTGCTGAAGAGCGCCGCCTCGCCGAAGAGGAAGCAGCGCGTCTCAGTACGGTCTTCTTTCAGTCCGGGCCGAGAACGGGGGCGACATCCGGTTCCACAATGCCGGGCTTTTCAGGTCTCGATCCGGGCGGTCAGCCCGCAATGCATGACCGGCATGCGGCCTTCCTGAATGGTCCGGTAGATCGCCAGACAGTTGCCATGGACCGCGTCATGGCGCCCGCATCGCCCTACATTCTTCAGGCAGGAGCCGTGATCCCGGCGGCAATGATTACCGGCATCCGCTCCGATCTCCCGGGGCAGATCACCGCGCAGGTCACGGAAAACGTCTATGACAGCCCCACCGGATCGCTGCTCCTGATCCCGCAGGGAACAAGGATCATTGGCCAGTACGATGCGGGTGTGCAGTTCGGCCAGCGCCGCGTGTTGCTCGTCTGGAATCGCCTGATCCTTCCCAATGGGCACTCGATCGTGCTGGAGCGCCAGCCCGGTGCGGATGCATCCGGTTATGCCGGGCTTGAGGACGGCGTCGATTACCACTGGTGGGATCTGATGAAGGCGGCGGGGCTATCCACGCTGCTTGGCATCGGCACGGAACTCGCGACCGACGACGAGGACCGCCTGATCCGCGCCATCCGCGACGGCGCGCAGGACACCATCAACCAGGCCGGGCAGCAGATCGTCCAGCGCCAGTTGCAAGTCGCACCGACGCTCACCATCCGGCCGGGCTATCCGGTCAGAGTCATTGTCACCCGCGATCTTGTGCTCGAACCTTACAGGAACTGACCATGGTAAAGCTGAAACTTGGCCCGCTCATCGAAGACAAGCCCGTGAAGGTGACCGTGGAACTGCCGGGGCCGCTCCACCGCGATCTCGCCGCCTATGCCGAGGTGCTAGCGCGAGAAACCGGCCAGCCTGCCACCGACCCCGTCAGGCTGATCGTGCCGATGCTGGAGCGGTTTATTGCTACGGATCGGGGTTTCGCCAGCGCCCGGCGATCTCGCTCATGAGGTGCCCTTCCTAACGCCGCGTAGCCGCAATCATCTCCATGAGTGTATTGATGGCTTCTCGTGCCGTGTCCCATTTGGCGGACTGATCCATGTCCCGGTTCTGCAGCATGAGGCTCACCGCGCCGTGAACCGTTGACCAGAACATGAAGCTGTAGCGGCTGAGATCCATGCCAGGCAAAAAGCCTTTGCTCTGAGAACAGCGAAGTCCCGTCAGCAACAGGTCCAAGACCTGGCGTCCAGCTTCGCCTGACCATGGATCATGGCTGATCCCGAGTTTCGGCGGCGGCGTGAACATCAGCCGGTATAGCGTGGGGTTTTCCAGGGCAAAGCGGACATAAGCGTAGCTGCCGTCACGCAAATAGCCGAACGGGTCACCGCGTCTCTGCTCGAAGACGGCCAGTTTTTCCCTGTAGAGCCGATTGAACCCCTCATTTCGAACGGCGCAGAGCAAGGCGCTTTTGTCGTGAAAGTGGCCATAAAGCGCCGGCGCGGTGCAGCCTATGGCCTGCGCAACCGCAGTCAGCGGCACGTCGAGGTCGCCGCGTTCCGCTAGCAGCCGGATGGTTTCATCAACCGCACGACGAGCAATATCAAGTTCGTGCTCTTTCCGGGGGCGAGCCATGGATGTCCCGTCGCAACTGATCGTCGAAACTAAACGCCATTCACTTTTTTCGTTGACGGGACGGATGTCAAGAAGCAGCATTTGTGTAACTGAACGCCGTTTAGTTTGAGATTGTGCGGAGAGGCGATGAGCGCGCGCAGGTTCAAGCATCGTGGCGCGTCCATCGAAGGTAAAGCGCGCAGGCCGTCTCTTGCACGGATTGCGGCGGCGTATTCGCCAAGAGCCGGATACGGCTCAGGGTGAAGCGCTATGCCTGTGATCCGGAACGATCAGCCATCTCCTGATGATGCCCTCTCGAACATGGTTTCCGGGAAGGGCAGCAGGTCGGCCGTCCGGTTGCACCAGCTGCGATACTTCATTGCCGCCGCCGATTATGGAAGCTTCCGCAAGGCCGCTGCGGCGCTTGCCATCCAGGAGTCTTCCATCAGCCGGCGAATCCGTGATCTTGAAGATGAACTGGGAGCGTCACTTTTCGTGCGATATTCTGGCGGGGTAAGGTTGACCGTTGCAGGACAGGAATTCCTGCGCAACGCCCGCCATGCGCTTCGCCAGATCGATATCGGGGTGACCAAGGTGGCAGCGGTCGGCCGGGCGGAACAAGGGCTGATCAAGATAGGGATTTTCTCGTCCCTCGCATCCGGCTTTCTCTTCGACCTGCTGCGGACATACGCGCAGCGCCACCCGAATGTGAAAATCGACATCATTGATGGCAGTCCGCCTGAACACGTCGCTGCGGTTCGCAACCTCAACCTCGATGTCGCATTCATAACGGGAATGCCGGCCTGGGATGGTTGTGAAGCCGAGCACCTGTGGTGCGAGAAAGTCTTTCTGGTGTTACCCGACGATCATCCTCTGGCAAACAAGCCCGACCTCGGCTGGGCCGATCTGGCCTCGGAACGATTCATCGTGAGTGACGGCGCGCCGGGTCTGGAGATTCACGAATATCTTGTCGCACGACTCGCGGATGTCGGCCGCAAGGTGGAGATTCAGACCCAACAGGTCGGGAGAGACAATATCCTATCGCTGGTTGCGGTCGGCCAAGGCCTGACCCTGACCAGCGAAGCGACGACAGGCGCGCAGTTTCGTGGGATAGCCTATCGGGAACTTGCGGATGAGATACTGCCGTTTAGCATGGTCTGGTCAGCACAGAACGACAATCCAGCATGTCGCCGGCTGTTAAGTTTAGCGCGCTTGATGGCAACGCCAGCGGGACCGAAATAGGGGATGCGGAGCCGGAAGGTGCAGCTCAGCATTAGCCTCCAGTCTATATGGAATGTCCTGTGTCAAAAACACTGCGCAGTCGCTCATATCAACCCTGACCGACCTCGACGGCACTTTTTCCGCCCCCTTGTTTGTGCACGGCAATGCGGGTTGGGATGCGCTCCTTCATCGCATCGACATGGCTGATGACGCCAACCTGACGGCCCTGTGATTGCAGCCTTTCCAGCGCATCAATAGCGAGATCCAGACTGCCGGCATCGAGCGACCCGAAGCCCTCATCGATGAACAGTGTCGCCGCAAGGCCTCCTTTGCCGCCCATTCGCGAAAGGGCGAGCGCAAGGGCGAGCGACACCAGAAATCGCTCTCCGCCCGAAAGACTGCGCGTAGCACGGGCTTCACCGCCCATGTCACAATCTTCGACCTGCAGCGCGAGATCCGCTGCGCGGCGTAGCCGGTAACGGGGGTTGAGGTCCGAGAGATGATGGTTGGCGTGATCGACCAGCACGTCCAGCGTGATGGATTGCGCGACCCTGGCAAATTTGTCCCCACTGCGAGAACCCGCTGCGTGGTTTACAGCCTCCCAGATATCCAGTTCGGAGCGAGCTTGCGCAATTTCCGCCTCCAGCCCGGCAAGTGCGGTCCGCGCTGCAATATCGCGTTGGAGTTCCCCGTCGATTGCGCCGATCCTTTCTGCGCGCGTCTGGTTGGCTGCATCCAGCACCGAAAGTGCCTCTGTCAGGGCCGATGGCGGATCTTCGGGCAGGCCAGCAGCTTCAGCTTCGGCGTGATCTTTGCGCCGGGAGTTCAAAGCGGCGCGAACTGAAGTGACTAAATCGTCGAGCGCACGAAGCCGTTGACGCAGTGCGGCGACCTCCGTTGCAGGGAGAGCAAAAAGCGTGTCCAGATCATCCTGAACCAGATCCGTGCTGGTCAATGCCTCGGTAAGCGCCGACTGGGCGATTTCCTGCGCCTGATTTGCGCCCGTCATTTCAGTAGCAGCGGCCTCGGCCTTGGCGCGAGCAGCGGCCCAGGCAGTCGTAGCTTCCGCCAGAGCATTGCGGGCCGCATCCAGTGCGGCAGCGGCACCTTTGCGTGCTTCGTTGTGACGGGTACGGTGCGTGGCAGTGACTTCGCCGCCTAAAAGAGGTGCACGTTCGGCCTGGAGAGTTTGCAGCGTATTCAAGCGAGCCGTGACAGCTTCATTCGCTCCGCCAAACTGTTTTGCGGCGTTTTCAGACCGGCTTTCCGCCTTTGCAATCTGGGGCGCCAACGCGACAAGTGTGGCCGAGTTGCTATCACGAACCTTGCGTAACTGGGTGACTTCCGCGACCCGGCTTTCCAACCGACCCGACAGACCGGGAATGGCAAGGTTTTCTTCCAGCTGCTCCAGAATCAGAGAAAGTGCCGTTGCATGACGAAGACTCTCTGCTTCAGCGGTTTCGGCTGCACGCAGATCCAGCATTTGAAGGCTGGTGGCATTGGCAAGTTCGCTGTTCCAAGTTTCGCGTGCGGAGGTATGACCGGCAATTACCTTGCGCAGACTTTCGCGCTGGCTGGTCGTACTGGCCAGTGCGCTCCGCAGTCCGGAAAGTTCCACTTGAGCTGCAGCTTCGGCTTGCCGGGCGGTTTCGGTCGTCTCCAGCAAGGCGACGAGGTTCGAGCGGTCTTCGCCGGGTTCCTCGGGCAGGGCGGGACAATTAGGTACGGCCAAGGCCCGGCTATATGCATCCTGCCAATGAGCCAGAGCGAAGGAGATCGTCGCTTCGGCTGTTTGTGCATTCTTTGCGGCGTGTTCCAACTCTCCCTGTGCACGATCCTGAGCGCGCAGCGCCGCAGCCTGTTCATTGCGCGCATTCTCGACGGCTGCGCGTGCCGCAGCCAAATCGGCGCGTAGCCCTGCGGCCAGATCGGCCAGTGCGCTATCGGCATGTGTTGGATGTTCGGGGGATCCGCAAACCGGGCATGGTTCTCCCGGCTCCAGCCGCAAGCGCAGTTCTCGCGCGGCGTCTGACGCCGCCATGTCAGCGCGTTCGGTAGGAGCGATTAGGGCCGTGACCTGCGCGCTCGCGGCTGTCATGGCCTCGGCAGCAGCGCTTGCTTTGGCTTTGGCAGTGGCAAGGGCCTCTTGTGCAGTTTCGGCGGCTTTTTCTGCCGCCGCAAAATCCGATCGAGCAGAACCGTGCTCCTGCTCGGCGCGGCGCATATCTGCAAGGGCAGTGGCAAGCGTCTGAAGTTCACTTCCTCTTGCCAGCGGATGAGCAGCCTCGAGGGTGCTGAGGCTCTGTGTCAGCCTGCCGAATTCGCTGGTCAGCCTGACTTCTTCTGCCGTGTCGTTCGCGGTCCGGGTGGCGAGTTCGGCCAGCGCGACGGACAATCGCTCGATCTCAGCCTGGTGGGTGTCGCTATCGCTCCTTGCCCGTGTCAGGGCGGACCGTGCTTCGTCATGCGCCACAATATGCTGGCGGATTTGCAACCAGTTATCGGCCAATGCACAATCAGAGGAACGTTCGGCGAGTTCCGCTTCAGTCGCCTGCAGAGTTTCGCGGGCTTTGGAATCTTCTTGTTGCAAGGCCTGAAGCGCAATTCGAGCCTGCTCGGCTTCTTGTTCCAATGCCTTGGCTTGCGAGCGGGAGGTTTCCAGCTCAGTCGTGGCGGAAGTGATACGGCTGTCGAGCGCGGCGGCCTGATCCCAGATCGGGCCAAATATCTTGAACTCATTCTCGCGGGCTGTGTGTTCGGCCTCCGCCTGCCGGGTCACTTCCTTAAGCGCATTGGCTTTCGCGGCAGTGTCGTTGGACAATTCGGTGGTTGCCGCTACGGAGCTTGCGGCATTTCTTACTCGGTCCCGAGCATCTCGCAGGGTTTGCCATTGAGCGCGCAGCGGGGTTGCCTGGTCGATACGGGCGAGTTGCTCGCGCTCGACACCGGCATCGGCCTGGCTGGTCACGGCCTCAGCGAGCGCGGCTTCGGCGAGCCCGACCTGCCGGGACGTTTCGGCATATCGGGTATGGCGTGCCAAGGCATCCTTGAGGGTCCTGGCCTTAGCACCTGCTGCCTGATTGGCTTCGGTTATGACAAGCCGTTCGGCCTCCAGTGCCGCACGGTCCTCATCCTTCAAGATCTGATGGCCCTCGCGTCGCTGGACCAGCACCCCATGCGCCTGACGGGCGGCCTCGGTGCGTTCATAGATGCGCGATGATACCGCTCGGTAGAGACCGGTGCCCGTGACTTTCTCCAACAGGCCTGCGCGATCATTGATGTCGGCGCGAAGAAAGGCATCGAAGTCGCCTTGAGCGAGCAAGACAGTGCGGCGAAACTCGTCGTAGGAAAAGCCGGTCAGCGCGGTGATTTGGTCGCTGACGATTGAGATCTGGCTGGCCAGTACCTGCCCGTCAGAAACCCGGGCCAGTGAGCGCGAGACGTTCTGTAATTGCCCGTCGACCTTGTCGCGGGCGCGGCGCGCCTGCCAGCGTACAACATAATCCTGCCCGTCACGAGCGGTGAAACGAACCTCGGCCCAACCCTGGGCGGCACCCCGACGCAAGATGGCGCGGGAATCGCGCGCCTTGATAGCCTTGCCGGACGGATCGGGGACTTCGTCGCCCGCCGATCCGGCCAGGCGCGGGGCATCGCCATAAAGCGCCAGGCACATGGCGTCCAGGATCGAGGATTTGCCGGCCCCTGTCTCGCCGGTGATGACGAACAGACCAGCGCCCGCCAAGGGTGCTGCGGTGAAGTCGATAGCGAACGGCTGGGCAAGGCTCGCGATGTTCTGGCCCGAAATGGAGAGGATGCGCATGGGATCAGAACTCAGCTTCAGATTTCGGACAGGGCATCACGGAAGGCGGCAAGATGCGCTGTGTCCGGGTTGACACCGTGGGATTGGTTGAACGCCATCAGGAATAAATCCTCCGGCGAGGTGTCTGCCAGGTTCGTTGGCGGTGTTTCGGGCGTGCCTTCGGCCTCAGACCGCGCAATCGACAGACCAGCAAGCCGAACCGGAAGTGCCTCGATCAGCGCTTCGGCCTCGGCTGCGATCTGAGTTACCGGCCTGTCTGCAATGAGGGACAGATAGATAAACGGTTGCGCGTCGCGCGGCGTCTCGGATGAAAGGTCTAAAGCATTCAGGGCTGAGGCAACTTCAGCCAGCGGCGCGACGCCCGTGGCTGGCAGGCGATGCATTGGGACGGGCCGAGGCAGAGGGATGTGTCGGGGCGCGAACCCATCGTCGAGATCGAGCAGCGTGACACCATGATCATAGCCGATTTCTGCGGCAGACATTGGGAAGGGTGAACCGGAATAACGTACCCTACCGCCGTCAAGCGATTGCGGCCGGTGCAAATGGCCAAGGGCAACATACGACAGGGCTGGCGGGAAGATGTCAGACGGTACCGCATGCTCGCCGCCGATGAGAATGCGTCGTTCTGCTCCTTCGGATTCGACGCCACCCGAACAAGTAAGATGCCCCATGGCAATGATTGGTAGTCCGCCAGCTTGCGTCTCCGCGGCGTCTGACATCGCCAGATGTAATGCTCGAACCGCGGCGGTAACCGCGGACTCGGCGCCACCGGTCGCCCCGAGTTGCAGCCCCGGCAGGTCAGCCTGTCGCAGGAAGGGCACAGCCAGCACGTGCGCGCGGACCGTTCCGGAGTTGTCACATAGGGGAATAAGATGGCGCTGCAGATCTACATCCGCAGCATCGCGTCGCAACGTGCCGAGCACATGTACGCCAAGCTCGTTCAGGACGGCCTCGGGCGCCTCAAGCCGCTGCGCCGGATCATGGTTGCCTGCCGTTATCACGATTTGCAGCCGGGGATTTGCACGCAAAAATCCGGCGATCGCGCCATAAAGCAACCGCTGCGCTTCACCTGACGGATTGATGCCATCGAACACGTCGCCGGCAATCAGGAGCGCGTCGACGCCCTCTGTAACAATCACATCGCGCAAAGCGTCACAAAAGACCTGATGTTCATACTCGCGCGACCAGCCATTCAGCGTTTGACCGATGTGCCAGTCAGCAGTGTGCAGAATTCGCATCAGGTCTCCCCCGGACTTGACAGCTGGATGCATGTCAGAATAGAAAGTATATGGGCATCGCAAGGTTGTCCATATATTTTATATCCTCGTGAGCGCGACGGGACGAACAATGCTGAAATGGGGTGTCGAGAGGCGGCTGGAGTTCATCGAATTCCGCCTGTTCTGGGAGGGGGGCGTTAATCGCTCTGACCTGATCGATACGTTTGGCGTTTCGGTTCCGCAGGCATCAAAGGATTTGACCCATTATCAGGAGCGGGCGCCGCTGAACGCGGTCTATGACAAAAGCGCGCGCCGCTACGTTGCCGGGCCGGAATTTCGACCGGTGTTCCTTGATCCGGATCCGGATGCCTATCTCATGCGGCTGCGCTCGATGGCGGAAGGTTTCGCCGAGCCAGGCTCGAACTGGCTTTCGACCCCGCCTGACATGGATATCGCACTTACTTTGCGCCGCAAGATCGATACCGAAGTTCTGCGTTCAGTTCTGGCGGCAGTTCGGGATGAAAGGTCGCTCGAGCTTCACTATCAATCCATGAACCGCGATCGACCCGATCCGGCATGGCGGCGGATCACTCCCCATGCCTTTGGCTTTGATGGTCTGCGCTGGCATGTTCGGGCCTGGTGCCATGAAACGGCTCGGTTCAAGGATTTCCTGCTTTCGCGCGTCCTGGGATACGGCGCGTTCGGTGAGCCGGGTGCCGGTGCGGCTCAGGACAGGCTGTGGCAAGAATCATTCGACATCATCATTGTGCCGCATCCCGAACTGTCGGCCGGTCAGCAGGCGGTGGTTGCAAAGGACTACAACATGGTGGATGGGCGCGCTGTACTCACAGTTCGCTATGCCATGCTGTTCTATGTACTCAAGCGGCTGGGGCTCCTTGAGGGGGCAAGGCTGCGAGACCCCCGGACCCAGCATATCGTTGCAGCAGACGAGCAGGAGGTTGCCGCCGCCCTTGCGCGTGCGCAGCATGAGTTCGATGACGCTGACATGGCAAGCGGGGTCGCGCCCCGATGATGTCGGCCGTACCGAAATACCGGATGTCCTTTGGTGTGGGCGGGCTCATGCTCAATGAGAGCCTCGCGATTGCGCAAGGCTATCAATCCGGTGAGAGCTGGTCGTCTGCTCGTGAGCGCTTGCTGGCCCAGGGCGCGTCGTCCTTGCCCAAACGGGCCTCGCAAACTCGCACGCTTCGTGAAGTTTACGACCGGATAGGCCATCTCTCGGATGCCGAGCGCCAGTACCTGTCGGCAGAGGCTGACCGCGCTGAACAGCAGGCAATGGTGTGGCTGGCGGTCTGCCGGACCTATCGCTTTGTATACGAATTCGCAGTCGAGGTGATCAGCGAACGCTACCAATCATGGCGGCTCGACCTGGGCCATGAGGTTTTTGACCGCTTTCTCGCGGAGAAAGCCGAGAGTGATCCTGGCCTTGCTGAGCTTTCAGCCTCAACCTGTGCGAAATTGCGTCAGGTCCTGTTTCGGATATTGCGTGAAGCTGGCTTGAGAAGTGTCGAGGGCAGAATTCAGCCGATCTGGTTGTCGGGGCGCATGAAGCGGCTGATTGAGGAGAGTAATCCGGCGGACTTGCGGGTCTTTCCCGGAAATGGGGGGTAATATTGGGTACGAAAACTGATCGGCGCGCCCGCGCCGAGCACTTATTCAGGGTAATTTCCAGTGATCGGTTCTTGCAAAAGCAAGGGCTGGGAAACGAGGTTCCCTTTTTCATCTGCGCTTTTGATGCAGAAGACGGATTGAGCCTGGGCGAGGATCGCGAGGATCTGATCGCCCGGCTAAGCCACGCTGGTGTGCGCGTCCTCGATATCGATCTCTACGACCTTTCGCTCAGGATCCTCGAAGACCGGGGAATCTTCGAGCAGATCCTTGAGGTTGAAGCCGAAACGGAAAAGGCGGAGCTCAAGGAGCTGTTGCAGGGCGTTCTGGACCCGCAGGCGCACCTCATTCCAGAGATTGCGCGGCGCATTGAAGAAGTCCCGCACGACGTGATTTTCCTGTCAGGCGTAGGCGAAGTTTACCCCTACCTGCGGTCGCACAACGTACTCAACAATCTGCAAAGCACCGCGAAAGACCGCCCGACGGTCATGTTCTTTCCGGGGAAATACACGCACGCGTTAGCGACAGGAGCATCGCTGGAACTGTTCGGCTTGCTGCATGACGACAAATATTACCGCGCGTTCAATATCATGAATTACGAGGTCTGACCGATGGCTACTCTTCTACGTGACATCTTTGCCAAGCCGGTCGACCGTTCGATCGATGGGGTGATCAAGGCTGACGACAAGGCCAGCCTCCTGACCGAGCTCGATGAATATGTCATCACCAATGAGATCGGCGCCCGACTGGAGCAATTCCTCGACGCCTATAACAATTACGATACCGCGAACGGCGTCTGGATTTCGGGCTTCTTCGGATCAGGTAAATCTCACCTGCTGAAGATGCTCGCCCTCCTTCTGGAGAACGACGAGGTCGAGGGGCAGCGCGCCGTCGAAATCTTTGAGCGAAAGCTCGCAGGCAACCCAATGCTGGCGGGGGCCTTGCGCAAGGCAGTGTCGATTCCATCCCGGTCGGTCTTGTTCAATATCGACCAGAAGGCGGATGTGATCTCGAAGACGGATGTCGATGCGCTTCTGGCCGTCTTCCAGAAAGTCTTTGACGAGATGTGCGGCTATTACGGCAAACTCCCGCATATCGCGCAGTTCGAGCGTGATCTGGATAGCCGGGGGAAGCTTGATGCCTTCAAGGCGGCTTTCGAGCAGTCTTCCGGCAAGCCCTGGGAGCGTGGGCGCGAACAGGCTTTAATGGAAGGCAAGCACATTGCCGCCGCCTTCGCGGAGGTCACGGGCGATGAGGTCAAGGATATTCTTGGCCAGTATCGCAAGGATACCAAGGTCTCGATCGAAGATTTCGCCAACATGGTGAAGTCGTGGATCGATGCGCAGGGACCAAAGTTCAGGCTGAACTTCTTCGTCGATGAGGTCGGGCAGTATATCGCCGACAACGTCAAACTCATGACGAACCTGCAAACCATCGCCGAAAGCCTGAACACGAAGTGCAAGGGGCAGGCCTGGATTGTTGTCACCGCCCAGCAGGACATGGGTTCGGTCATCGGGGATCTGACGGCGCAGCAGGAGAATGACTTCTCTAAAATTCAGGCACGCTTCGCCAACCGGATGCCGCTGAACTCCCAGGATGTGGCCGAAGTCATTCAGCGCCGCCTTCTGGCCAAGACCGAGGCCGGTCAGATCACCCTCGGCAATCTTTACGATGCTGAGGAGAACAACCTGCGCACTCTGTTCGATTTCGGCGATAATTCCTTCAAGTTCAGGAATTTTTCCGGAAAGGAGCAGTTCGTCGCGAGCTACCCGTTCCCGAATTACCAATATGATCTGTTCCAACGCGCGATCATGGGCCTTTCGCAGCACAACGCCTTTGAGGGCAAGCACAGCTCGGTCGGTGAACGCTCCATGTTGGGGGTGTTTCAGGAGGTGGCCAAAAAGCTGGCGGATACGCCGGTCGGGGGGCTGGCGACCTTCGACTTGATGTTCGAGGGGATTCGCACTGCCCTCAAATCCTCGGTTCAGCAGTCGATCCAACTGGCCGAGAAGAACCTTGGCGATGACTTCGCGGTTCGGGTTCTGAAAGTCCTGTTCCTTGTCAAATATGTCAAGGAATTCAAGCCGACTGCCCGCAACATATCGATCCTCCTGCTGTCCCGGTTCGAGGCGGACCAGACCGAGCAGCGCCGTAATATCGAAGAGGCTTTGTCGCTTCTGGAACGTCAGACGCTGATCCAGCGTAATGGTGAGGTCTATGAATTCCTCACCAACGAGGAAAAGGACGTCGAGGCCGAGATCAAGGCAATTGCCGTCGATCCCGCAGAGATTGAGCGGCAGCTCGATGAACTGGCGTTTGGGGCGATCCTCCGTCACGGCAAGATCAAGCATGCCGGCACGGGTGTGGACTATGCTTTTACCCGCAAGCTCGACGGGCACAGCCTGAACCGGGAGCATGAGCTTTCGGTGAACATCGTCTCGCCCTTCAGCGACGATTCCGACGCGCCGGATGTGGTTCGCTCGAATAGCATGGCAAGCGATGAGATGGTTGTCCTGCTGGGACGTGATGTGCGCTTCACGCGCGATCTCGTCCTCTGGCTCCAGACCGTGAAATTCGCCCGTCAGGTCACCAGCGGTGACGCTCAGCCCGGTCGTGATCGCATCATTGCGGAAAAGCGTGACCAGAATACACGGCGCGAAAAGGAACTGGTGCAGCGGCTGCGTGGCCTGATCGCAGATGCCCGACTGTTCGTGCGTGGAGCTGAGCTGGAAATCGGAGGCGAAGACCCGCAGGAACGACTGGTCAAAGGTTTCCAGGTCCTGGTCGACAAGGTCTATACCAGCCTGCCTGTGCTGCGCGGCGCCACCTACACCGAAGCCGATCTTGGGCGTGCCGGCCGTATCGATGGCGGGCTTTTCGGCGGCGAAGGCAGCGGTTTGACCGAAGCCGAGCAGGACGTGTTGAATCACGCTCAGGCCCAGATGCGTCTTGGGACGCGAGTCTCCGTCAAGGCACTTGTCGAGAAGTTCGGCGCCAAACCCTATGGTTGGCCCTCCATCGCCGTCCTTTGCCTGACCGCGAGCCTTGTCGCACGCGGCAAGCTTGAAGCGCGGGCCGACAGCGCTCTCCTGGAGGGCGATGCGCTGATACAGGGGCTGCGCAACAGCCATGCCCTTGGCAACATTCTGCTTTCCCCGCAAATCGAGTTCACTTCCGCACAGATCCGCAAATCGCGCGAACTGTTTCAGGAGCTGTTCGATCTGCCCGCCTCTGGAAATGACGCCCGCAGTTTGGGAGCGGAATGGCAGACGCAACTGCGCAAGCTGCTTGGTGATGTCGAGCAGGAGAGCCGTGCCATTGCAGCCTATCCCTTTGCCACCGCCCTCGATCCCTTGCGCACCATGCTGGATGGGATGCGCGATCAATCTGCCACCTGGTTCATCACCGGCCCTACCGGGCAGGAAGAGCAGCTGCTTGATGCAAAAGAGGATGTCTTCGACAAGGTCCGCAGCTTCATGCGCGGGCCGCAAAAAGCCATCTATGATGAAGTGCGTTCTTTCCTGACCACGCAGGATCAGAATCTTAGCTACGCCGAAGGCGCCGCCGCCGACAAACTGCGTCAGGTGCTTGAGGATCCGCAGTGCTTCAAGGGCACCGCAATTCAGGAACTGAAGACGGATTTCTACGCCCTGAAGGAGCATATCGAGCAAACCGTTCTGGCTGAGCGCAACGCTGTCGTCACGGCGATTGACGAGGTTGCCGGAAAAGTCGCCCAGACTTCGGAGTTTGGCGCACTGCCGCCCGAGCAGCAGGCGCGCATCCGCGAAGAGCTTGTATCGCGGAAGTCAGGCCTTGCCGCACAGAGCCTGATCCCGGCCTTGCGCAATCTGGCGACCGAGGTGCGTTCCAACCTTCTGGCTGACACACTGACGCGCATTGCGGAGCTGACGCCTGCACCAGCACCGGTTCCCGCGCCTCAGCCCACACCTTCGGGTGGCGTGGCCGAACCTCAGCCAGCGCCATATGTGCCGCCAGCACCGGCCAAGCCCCAATATATCAAGGCGCAGTCGATCACCGTCCCCTTCGCGAAAACCTATCTCGAAGATGAGGACGATGTGACCCGCTACCTTGATGAGATGAAAAAGACCCTGCTGTCCGAGATCGGCGCGGGCAAGAAAGTGATTGTCTGATGGATACCAACGCGCTCAAGAAATTTGCGCAAAGCGCGCGCAACCTGCTGATCGATCAGGTCACCGCCCGGCTGGATATGGTGCTGGCCGAGGGCGCAGCGGCCCGCCGCGAACATCCCAAGGCGATTGCCAGGCTGGAAGCCGCAACCAACAGCAACCGCGCCCAGGTGATCGAGCAGGCCGCTTATACCTGGTTCAACCGCTTCACCGCGTTGCGCTTCATGGATGTGACGGGCCTGACCAACCCGCGCGTCGTGTCGCCTGCCGATGGCGCCACCCGGTCTGAGATTCTGGCCGAGGCGATGGCGGGCAACCTGCCGGATCGCGCCCGTCCCGAGATTGCCGAATATCTGAACGGTACCCGCCCCGCCCATGATGGACAGGCCGAAGCCTA
Organism: Parvibaculum sp.; assembly: GCA_002694985.1. GTDB lineage: Bacteria > Pseudomonadota > Alphaproteobacteria > Parvibaculales > Parvibaculaceae > Parvibaculum. Next base: position 149,176 of record NZNS01000007.1, read on the forward strand.
TCGGCTGCTGCTGATCCATGCCTGCAACGAATGGCACGGCGCGATGCCCTATATGTTCGAGCGTGCCGATATGCTCGACCGGGCCGAGGATTATACCGAACTGCTGATGCCCGACGATCTTCTATCGCCGGACAGCATCCTTGCCCGCCTGCGCGAGGTGATGACGGAAGATGCCTGCCAGGATGTCGAAATCATCGGCTGGCTTTACCAGTTCTATATCAGCGAAAAGAAGGATCAGGTCTTTGCGGGGCTGAAGAAGAACCAGAAGATCACGGCGGAGAACATCCCCGCCGCGACGCAGCTGTTCACCCCGCACTGGATCGTCCGCTATCTGGTGGAAAATTCGCTGGGGCGGCTGTGGCTGCTGAACCGTCCGCATTCGAAGCTGGCGGCGAAGATGGATTATTACATCGCGCCGGAAGAGCCGGAGACGGATTTTCTCAAAATTACCCGACCGGAGGATATCCGCATCTGCGATCCGGCCTGCGGCTCGGGCCACATGCTGACCTACGCCTTCGACCTGCTCTATGAAATCTATGCCGAGGAAGGCCATGATGCGGCCGAGATCCCCGGCCTGATCCTGCAACATAATTTGACGGGCATCGAGATTGATGACCGCGCGGGCGCCTTGGCGGCCTTCGCGCTGTCTATGAAGGCGGCGGCAAGGCTGGGGCGGCGGCGGTTCCTGCGGATGGAGGCGAAGCCCGACATCGTCGTGATGCAGGATGTGCGCTTCACGCCTGCCGAGATGCAGGACGTGGCCGCCGTGGTGGGCAAGGATCTTTTCACCGATGAATTGCGCGAGACGCTGGGGCAGTTCGAGCAGGCGAAGAACTTCGGCTCGCTGATCGTGCCGAAGCTGCGCGATCCGGCCGAGACGCTTCGGGTGGTGGAAGCGCGGGATTTCGGATCTGACCTGCTGTTGAAAGAGGTGCAGGAGCGTGTCGTGGCTGTGCTGCGCATGGCCGAGGCGCTGTCGCCAAAATATCATGTAGTGGTGGCTAACCCGCCATACATGGGGGCCGGAGGCATGAACGGCCCCCTCGGTGATTGGGTCAAAGCTAACTATGCTAACAGTAAGTCTGACATGTTCTCGGCGTTCATTGAGCGCGGGGGGCATATGACCTTGAAAGCCGGTTACGCCTCAATGGTGACGATGGAGAGTTGGATGTTCCTCTCTTCATATGAAAGACTGCGATCCAAAATGCTTTCCGACGCCTCAATTATCTCGCTGGTTCATATGCCATATCTTGGCAAAGGTGGGACGAGCATGGGGATAAACTTTGGAACGTCAGCATTTATTCTGAAAAATTCTGTAGATCGGCAGTTAAATGCTAACTTTTGCTGCGTGCGGTACTATGAGACGGATGAGTACGGTGTTCCTTTTGAATTTCCTCCGAAAAATGAGCGCCTCGCCGTGGCGAGTTCTGACGATTTTGCAAAAATTCCAAGTAACCCGATTTCATACTGGATCAGAAAATTCGACCTATTCGACCATGCAAAAATGTCAGATGGCTGGAAGTCGGGCGGGCGACTGAAGACGCATGACGGCCAAAAATATATTCGGTTTGGGTGGGAAGTTTCAGCTTCCTCAACGCGGTGGAAAAGGATTGCCAAAGGAGGTGATTTCCGTCGCTTTTTTGGTAACGAGGAAAGTGTCGCTGACTGGTCCCAAGCAGCATTACAACACTATGAAAGCCTTGGCGGGTTGCCGCCTAAGGCGTTTCTCGGAAAGCAAGGGGTGACTTGGACAAAAATTACATCAGCGCTGCCTAGCTTCAGGATAAAGAATACAAGTATTGAGTACGATTCTGCGTCTCCGACAATTTTCTCGACCGATGGCCAGAGCAATGAGTTCGCGACCGGTTTCTTGAATACTAAAGTTTCGACATTTCTTTTAAATGCGATTAACCCCACTATGAATTTTCAGGTAGCGGATGTTTTAGCGCTTCCGGCTCTGATCGCAGGATCTGAAAAAATTGAAAATAACGTTGGAGAACTGATCGGCTTTGCCAAGCTCGATTGGGACGCCTACGAAACCTCTTGGGACTTCACCACGCTCCCGCTGCTCACGCCCGATCATCGGGCCGACACGCTGGAGGCCAGCTATGCGAGCCTCCGCTCTCAGTGGCGGAATATGACGGATGAGATGAAGCGGCTGGAAGAAGAGAACAACCGAATCTTCATTGATGCCTATGGCCTTGCTGACGAACTCACCGCCGAAGTGCCGATCGAGGAAATCACCCTCACCTGTAACCCGGCCTATCGCTATGGCGTGAAGGGTTCGGCAGAGGAGCGCGAGGCGCGGCTGTTGCAGGATACGGCGGCCGAATTCCTTCATTATGCCGTGGGCTGCATGTTCGGGCGCTACAGTCTCGACGCGCCGGGCCTGATCCTCGCCAATCAGGGCGAAGGGATAGAGGAGTATTTGGCCCGCGTGCCGGAGCCCAGCTTCGCGCCCGACCGCGACAATGTCATCCCTGTGCTGGATGCGGACTGGTTCGCCGATGACATCGTTACCCGCGCCCGCGACTTCCTGCGCGACACCTTTGGCGAGGCGAAGTTCCGTGAAAATCTTGCCTTCGTTGAAGCGGCGCTCGGCAAGGATCTGCGCCGCTGGTTCACAAGGGATTTCTTCGACTATCACGTCCGCCGCTATAAGAAGCGCCCGATCTATTGGATGTTCTCCAGCCCCAAGGGCAGCTTCAACGCGCTGATCTATATGCACCGCTACCGGACCGACACCGTCTCGGTCGTGCTGAACCAATATGTGCGCGAGTTCATCCATAAGCTGGAAGTCGAGCGCGCGCGGCTGGAAAAGCTGGCCGATGATCCGAGCGCCACGCAAAGCGCCCGCACCAAAGCACAGAAGGATATCGGCACGGTCATCAAGCAGCTCGCCGAGCTGACCGAATGGGAACGTGATGTCGTCTACCCCATGGCGCAACAGAAGATCGCCATCGATCTAGATGACGGGGTGAAGCGCAACTATCCGCTGTTCGCCGGTGCGCTGAAGCCGATCAAGGGGCTGGAGGCTGCGGATGACTGACCGCATCACCTCCGGCCTGATGCGGCTCTATGAGGATCAGGGCCATCGCATCGTCTTTTGGTATGACGCCGCCCGCGATCTGCGCACGGCGTTCGACGCGGTGGACCTGCCCGGCGTGACCAAGGTGGAAATCACTAACAACGAATTCGGCCTGAAATACCGCATGCTGCGGCAGGAGCCGAAGGCGCGGTTCCTGCTCTACAAGGACGGCCCCGAGCCGCCGATGCCTGAGAACTGGCTGCTGGATGTGCAACTGGCCAGCGCCGTTTTTCGCGCCGATCAGGCAGCGATCTGGGTGGCGGATCTGGGTATCCCGGCGAAATACGAAGCCGCCGTGCGCGATCACGCCGAATTCTACCGCTCCGGCAAGCGGCTGGAAGCCCTGCGCACGATCGAGCGCGAGCGCCCGTCGCAAAGCGCCAACGATGTCCGCCGCAAGATGCTTGCGGTCTGCGCTGGTGCGGATGGCGATCTCGATACGGTGATTGAGGCGTTGCTGGCTGAACTGGCGGAAGACCATGATGATGCGCTTCGGCTTATCGACCGGGTTGGGCTGGCAGAATTCTTCTGGAAAGAGGTTTCGGCGCGCTATGGCTATACGCCGGATACCCCAGATTTTCAGGATTTCGCCATCACGCTGTTTTCCAGCGCCTGGGCGCGGGCCATGGGGGAGACTGCGCCCCTGAATACCGATGCCGCACTGATGTTTCGCCGCTGGAGCGCCTCGCGCCGGTGGGGGGAGGCGTTCGAGAAGCTGTCGGGCGACTATCAGGATGTGTTGAAGATCAGGGACGATCTGGCCTCGCGCGATTTCCGCGCCCTGATCCCGCATGACCATTTCGAGGAAGTGGACCGGCGGATCGTTGTCGCCATCGTTGAGGGGCTGGCCCAGCAGAGCCTGCCGGCGACGGATGTGCTGAAATGGGTGCGCGATCGCCGCCAGAGCCATTGGTATAGCCGTTACGCCGATGTCTATCAGGCCATCGGTTATGCGACCGAGTTCCAGCAGGCGTTGGCCGAAGCTGATCTGACGATGACCAGCCTGTCCGATGGCGTGAAGCGCTATTCCGCAAGCTGGTTCCGGCTGGACCAGCTTTATCGCAAGTTTATCTATCACATGCAGAAAAGCGGGCAGTCGGGGCTGCTATCCGCGCTCTATGAGGCGGTTGAGAACCGCTACACCACGAATTTCGTGCTGAAGCTGAACGATGCCTGGCAGGACCAGGTTGCGCGCCTGACGGACTGGGCGATTCCGGGCTTCCCACGGCAGGTGGATTTCTACCGCGAGCAGGCCGCAGAGTTCAGGCGTAAAGACCAGAAGGTCGTCGTCATTATCTCGGATGCGTTGCGCTATGAGGTGGCCGAAGAGGCGCTGCGCGAGATCCGCAAGCTCAACCGGTTTGATGCCGATCTAAAGCCGATGATCGGGGCCTTGCCCAGCTATACCCAGCTCGGCATGGCGGCGCTCTTGCCGCACCGGCAACTGGCGATCCGCGATGACAATGATCTGGTGCTGCTGGACGGTGAAAGCACCATGGGTGCCGCCGCCCGTGAAAAGGCGCTGGCTGCTGGCAGGGCTGGAGACCGGGTAAAGGTTCTGGCGGCGAAGGATTTCATGAACCTTGGCTCGTCGGAGGGCAAAGACCTCTTCCGGGATCATGACATCCTCTATCTCTACCACAATCAGATCGACGCGATCGGTGACAAGCTCGCCACCGAGGAGTATGTCCCCGCAGCGGCAGAGACCGCCATTGAGGATCTGGTGAAGCTGGTGCGCAAGCTGACCTCGGCCAATTTCTCGAACATCCTGATCACGGCCGATCACGGCTTCCTGTGGCAGCACAAGGCGTTGGAAGAGAGCGGTTTTGCGCTGAGCGAGCCGGAAGGCGACATCGTTACACGCAACCGGCGCTATGTGATCGGACGCGGCCTCAGCAGCGCCGGTGGCATGAAGAAGTTTACCGCTGTCGAGCTTGGCCTGGAGGGTGATCAGGACATCCTGATCCCGAACTCGATCAACCGCCTGCGCGTCAAGGGATCAGGCAGCCGCTTTGTCCATGGCGGGGCGAGCCTGCAGGAGATCGTCCTGCCGGTTCTGCGTGTGGGCAAGCAGCGCAAGGAGGATGTCGGGCAGGTATCGGTGCAGATCATTCCGCCAGCCCGTGCCCAGATCACCACGGGCCAGATCCAGGTCACCTTCTATCAGGCTGAGCCAGTTACCGAGAAGCAGCAGCCCCGACAGGTGCATGCAGCTATCTTTGCCGACGATGGGACTCTCATCTCTGACGAAGCCGAGCTGGAGTTCGATTTCGCGTCCGAAAACCCGCGTGAGCGCGAGCTATCGCGGAGCTTCCTGCTGTCCAAGGCGGCGGACGCCTATAACAATCAGACAGTCTTCCTGAAGGTGCGTACGCGCATCGGCAAGACCAGCCATTTCGAAGATCACGCTTCGCAGCCGCTGCTGCTGAAACGCGGGATCAGCACAGATTTCGATTTCTGAGGTGCCGATGTCGACCCTTGATGACAAGATCAACGAGCATTTTGCCGGTTTCGTGGTCCGCAAGGACCTGGTGAAGGCGGTGAAGGGGAACGCCATTGTTCCCACCTATGTGCTCGAATACCTGCTCGGCCAATATTGCGCGACCGATGACGAAGCCTCGATTGCGACGGGTATCGAGACGGTCAAGGACATCCTGCGCAAGCACTACGTCCATCGTTCCGAAGCGGGGCTGGTCCAGTCGACGATCAAGGAGCGCGGCCGCTACAAGGTCATCGATCAGGTCAGCGTGGCGCTGAACGAAAAGACCGATGCCTATGAGGCGGTGTTCGAAAACCTCGGGATCAAGCGGGTCGCGATCGACAGCGCCACGGTCAAGGCGCACCCGAAGCTGCTTGTAACGGGCATCTGGTGCATCGCCGATGTGCAGTACGAGTTCTCGGAAGACAATCGGATTTCCCCCTGGATCATCGACACGCTGAAACCGATCCAGATCGCCCGCGTCGATTATGATGGCTATCGCGAGACACGGGACAAGTTCACCACGGAGGAATGGATCGATCTGCTGATGCAGAGCATCGGCTTCGATCCGTCATTGTTCGGGCGCAGGTCAAAGCTTTTGCAGTTGCTGCGCCTGATCCCCTTCGTCGAGCGGAACTACAACCTCATCGAGCTTGGTCCCAAGGGTACGGGCAAATCGCATATCTATTCCGAGTTCTCACCCCATGGTCAGCTGATCTCCGGCGGTGAAGTTACGGTTCCCAAGCTCTTCGTGAACAACTCCAATGGGCGGATCGGGCTGGTCGGCTATTGGGACGTCGTGGCCTTTGATGAGTTTGCAGGCCGTGAGAAGACGGCCAACAAGGCGCTTGTCGACATCATGAAGAACTACATGGCGAACAAGCAGTTTTCGCGCGGTGTAAATCCAATGGGTGCCGAGGCCAGCTTCGCCTTCGTCGGCAACACCGACCATAATGTTCCATGGATGCTGAAGAATACCGACCTGTTCGAAGCCCTGCCGCCGCAGTTCCACGACAGCGCCTTCATCGATCGGCTGCATGCCTATCTGCCCGGATGGGAGGTCGACATCATCCGGGGCGAGATGTTCACATCCGGCTATGGGTTCATCGTCGACTATCTGGCCGAAATCCTGCGCCATCTGCGTGCCGAGGACTTCTCGCACCGGCCGGATCGGTTCTTCACCGTTCCCGTTCAGACCCATATCCGCGATCGCGCCGCGATCAACAAAACCATGTCAGGTCTGCTGAAGCTGATCTTCCCGAATGGAGGCGAGACAGAAGCCGAAGTTGAAGAGCTGCTGCGGTTTGCGATTGAATGCCGTAAGCGGGTGAAGGACCAGCTCCTGCGGATTGACAGCACCTTCGAGGACGCGGACTTCCATTACGTCGCCTCGGATGGCGCAAAGCGCCCTGTCACCACGCTGGAGGAAGAGGAGTTTCCCCAGTTCTACCATCGCCGATCGACTGGCGATGGGGATCGCAGTGGGGGGCAATCTGCAACCACGCCGGATCCCACGCATCAGTCCTCAACGCTGGCCACTTCTGAAGCACCTGCTGTTGCCGTTATCCCAGCGTTTGCTCCGAAGCCTGGACATGTCGTTTTCACAGAGAACCGCAAGGGCGTGAGTTTCGACAAGATCTTTGGTCCGTGGACGGATGGCGCGACCAGGATCATCATCACCGATCCTTATATCCGGAAGTTCCATCAGGCCCGCAACGTGATGGAACTGATCGAGATGCTGATTCGGCGCAAACAGCCCGAGGATCAGGTCGCGGTGCATCTCGTCACCGCTCCTGATGATGGAAACATTCAGGAGCAGCGGGAATGCCTGGACGGAATCGCCGAGGCTTGCACGGGCACGGGTGTTGATTTCACCTGGGCGTTTGATGGGAGCGGAACGCTCCATGCCCGCGACATCACCACAGACACCGGATGGAAGATGGTTCTGGATCGTGGGCTGGATATTTTTCAGCCGACCCCCCGGAAGATGAATGGTTTTTCACTGGGGGAGCGAATGCAAGAGCATCGAATGGTCAAGGGTTTCTACGTGACCTATGTCAAAGATGAATAAAAATGTAGTCTACAGCATCGCTGACGTCGCGTCTTTGTCCAACCATGATGGGTCAATTTGCGTGAACAGTGGCCGCTCGAGATAGAAGTGAGGTTTAGCATCGGGTTTCAAGGAGAGCCCAAGCAAAGGGGGTAGATGTGAGGGCTTGTCGGATAACGATAAGTAACTTCAGGGGCGTTAAATCCGCGACTTTGCTGCTGCCGCAGCATGGTGTGCTTATCGGTGACAATAACACCGGCAAGACGACCATACTCGAAGCGCTTGATCTGGTCCTTGGGCCTGACCGGCTCAATCGTCAGCCGCCTATCGATGAACACGATTTCTTCCGGGGGACGTATCTTCTCGCGCCTGCTGCGCCAGCGGCCGAAGCGGCTAGTGACGGCGGCGATGGGGAGCTTCCGGCACCGGAAACCGACGTCGAACCACCGAGGATCGAGATCGAGGTGACCGTTGCCGACCTCACCGACGAGCAAAAAGGGAAATTCGGAGACTACACCGAATTTTGGGACGGAGCGACCGACACCTTCTACGACGAGCCGAATCCGGCCGGTGTGGATGCCGCCACCATCACCGAAGCGCTGCGTGTCACGTTCCTCGGCTGGTACGACGCCGAGGAGGACGATTTCGAGGGGAAGACCTATTTCACCCGCAGCCTAACCGAGAGCGACCGGCCCGAGCCGTTCTCCAGAAAACACAAGCAGGTGTGCGGCTTCCTCTACCTGCGTTCCCTTCGCACAGGTTCACGCGCCCTGAGCCTGGAGCGGGGCAGTCTGCTCGACATCATCCTGCGACTCAAAGAAGTCAGACCACAGATGTGGGAGGCCACCCTCGGCACCTTGGCCGGCATTTCGGTCGCGAGTGATCCGAAGCTCGGCATTTCCCCCGTGCTGGAGAGCATCAACACGGCGTTGAAGAAGTACGTGCCGAAAGAGTGGGGCGTGGAGCCCCATCTCAAGGTCTCCAATCTGACCCGCGAGCATTTGCGCAAGGTGATCACGGCCTTCATCGCTACGGGTGACGGGGACCATGCGGCGCCGTTCTATCGGCAGGGCACTGGCACCATTAACATGCTCGTCCTGGCGATGCTCTCCCAGATCGCCCAGGACAAGCAGAATGTCATCTTCGCCATGGAGGAGCCGGAGACAGCAATCCCGCCCTACGCGCAGAAGCGTATCGTTCACGAGGTGCGGAAGCTCGCGTCACAGACGCTCTTCACGTCCCACTCTCCCTATGTTTTGGAGGAGTTCGCGGTCGAGGAGACTGTGGTGCTCGGGCGCGATGGAGAAGGGGTCCTGGAGCAAAAGGCCATCACTCTCCCGGACAATGTGAAGCTGAAACGCTATCGGCAGCAGTTTCGCACGCGGTTCTGCGAGGGGTTGCTTGCCCGCCGTGTTCTTGTGGCGGAGGGCGCCACTGAAACCTCGGCCTTCCCCGTCGCGTGCCGCCGCCTGGCGGAGCTCAAACCCGATTCCTACGCATCCCTTGAGGCGCTCGGCGTCTGCATTGTTGATGCCGGCGGTGAAACCGACATCCCGGGCATGGCCAAGCTCTACCGAGACCTCGGAAAACGGGCTTTCGCGATCTGCGACAAGCAGAGCGACGCCAACAAGGACCTCATTGAGGCGCAGGTCGATCTGCTCTTGATGCACGACGAAAAAGGCTTTGAGGCCATGGTGCTGAAAGGCACGACGGAGGCCGCCTTGAAGCGGTTCACCAAGCTGATCGACTGGCCCCAAGACTTGGCTCAGAAATATCCCGATCCGGAGGCGCAGGCCGCTGCCGCCCTGACGGACTATTTCGCCAAGTCGAAGGGGAGCTGGGGCATTGCCGATTTTCTCGCGCAATGCAGTGAGGCTGAGATTCCCCAATGGCTCCGGCATGCGGCGGTCAAGTTGAAGGATGCCTGTCTTCCTGCGCCTGCGGGCGGTGACCAACCTGCCGCACCCGTCGCTGCGGAGGAGCACCTGGAAGCGGTCGTACATGGAACTGACTAAGGGCCAACAGGATATCATGGAGTCGGGCGGTCATCTCCTGGTCACAGGCGGGCCGGGCTCCGGCAAGACCACCATCTCCATCCTCAAGGCGGCGCAGATTGCCGAGTGGGACCTTCGCCCCGGTCAGAAGGTCCTGTTCCTCAGCTTTGCCCGCGCCACGGTTTCCCGCGTGGTCGAGGCGATCGAGTACGAGCAGCAGATCCCGCCCGCTCAGAAGCGCCTCATCGACGTGGAAACCTACCATTCCTTTTTCTGGCGCATCCTTAAGGCGCACGGCTATCTCATCGGGCTGCCGCGGCGACTCTTCATTCTCACGCCGCCCGGTGAGGCTATCGCGCTCTCGGCCGCCCGATCAGGCTTCCCCGTCCGGAATCTAACGGACGCGCAGAAAGCAGCAAAAAAGACCGCGGAAGAGACGGAACGGGCCCGCCTTGCAACGGAAGACGGCCGCGTGTGCTTTGATCTTTATGCCCCCTATGTGGGCGACCTTATACATGGCAGCGCGCGTATCCGACGCCTTATCGCCATCATGTACCCTGTCGTCATCCTCGATGAGTTCCAGGACACCAACGAGGCGCAGTGGCGTGTTGTCCAGGCGCTGGGCGAAGTCTGCCGCCTGATCGCCTTGGCGGATCCGGAGCAACGCATTTACGACTGGATCGGCGCCGATCCTGCCCGACTCGACCATTTCCGGGAAGCCTTCAAGCCAACAGAAGTGGACCTGAGCACAGTCAATCACCGTAGCGCCGGAACCGAGATTGCCCTGTTCGGCAATGACGTGCTCACCGGGAAATTCCGGCAGGATTCCTATAAGGGCATCAAGTTAGATGTCTTCGACCCGTTTCTCGATCCGGCGATGACCAAGCTCGTGACGACGGTTTACAAGGCGCGGAAGCGTCTCGTGGATGCGGGCGTCGTCAATTGGTCACTGGCCGTTCTGGTGCCGACAAAGAAAATGACTCGCCTAGTATCCGATGCCTTCCGCCAGCCTCCTGCCGGCATGGTCGAGGTGCCCCACTCGGCAGTCATCGAACTGGAAGCCGCCATTCTCGGCGCGGAAATCATCGCTCTTCTCATGCAGCCAGCCGACGACCGCCATTTCGGCCAGTTCATCGACCTGATGTGCAACTACTTTCAGGGCAAGGGCGGCGATGGGCCGACACAGGGGGCGCTCAAGGAAGCCACGAACATCCGCAAGGCCTACGACGAGTGGCTGGCCTGTCAGACGGCAGGCAAAGCGATCCGCAAAAACAGCATCCTCGTCAACATGATTGCCGTCTACGAGCAGGCCCGTGCCGTTATGTTGACGGGTGATCCCGACGAGGATTGGCGCGCAGTGCGGCGGGTTCTGGAGGATGGGGGCTGCGCGCGCCTGAAGGAGATTGGGCAAGAGGTGCGCAATCTCCGCATTCTAGAGCGCGGCACCCAGCTTCGTCAGGAGCTGTCCCAAGATTGGCGTGACAGTGGCGGCTATCGCAATGCCCTAGCTATTACGCGGCAGGCTTTCATTCAGGAGCACTTCTCGACGAACGCGAAGCCCGAATCCGGGGTCGTCGTGATGAATATGCACAAGGCGAAGGGAAAGCAGTTCGACGAGGTCATCATCTTTGAACACTGGCCGATCAAGCGAAAGGGGCAGCCGCCCTACAATGGCGACAGGATCGTGCGCTTCAACTCCAAGGAGCAGATCGACGATCAGGCGCGGCAGAATTTCCGTGTCAGCGTGACCAGAGGCAAGCGGCAGACGACCATTTTGACCCCAAAAAGCGATCCTTGCGTTCTTCTTCTGGGAGACAATAGTTAGATGGCACTCTATCGCATGCCTGAATCCAGAAGCGCAAGTTATGCTCAGTCTTATATAGTGGCCCAACCTAACGCAGCCCCGGGATAACTACTCGATGGCGTTCTGAAGAAACTGCTCAAGAGATGCCTTTCTCGCAAATCTGTCAAAGGCATAGGCAGCTTGTTTGAATTCCTTTCCGTCCAGTAGGCCTTGAATATACCCCGAGACAGTGTCGGCCGCCATGACGAGTGTGTTGTCCAGCGTATGGACATATCTACTGGTCACCGAACTGTTAGCATGGCCAAGGAGCGCTGCAATTGTGATCTCACTGAGGCCAAGATCATTGGCAATGCTCGCAAAACTGTGCCGAAGGACATGGGCTGTGATCGCCTCAAGTGCAGTCCCGGCGAAGATCTTCTTCCACTTGTTGGGAAAGGCGCCATACGCCTTGCCACCCCGCGATCCAGGAAACACGTAATCTCCCGCAGCAACTTCGCGCTGCATCTCCAGGAACTCGACCACCGGAAGGCCAATCGGGCGTATCGACGCGCCTTCCTTTGAATCCGACAGTCGTAGGCAACTGTTCGAGAGGTCCACGTCGCTCCACCGCAGACCAATGATTTCGCTGCGCCGACAACCGGTCAGGGCAATCTGACGAACGATGTCGGTCATCATAGCAAGATCAGGGTCGGTTGCCGCTCGCCTCAGCGCCTCACCCATCTCTCGATACTCGGCGGTGCTTAGGCGTCGGTTTCTAACCTGATCCTTTGGTTTCTTGATCCCATGGGCAACATTTCGATCCACAATCCCAGCGTCATTCGCATAGGTAAGAATCCCACCGAGTAAGCCGACAGTACGACTTGCTGCCCCTGGTCCACCGCGAAGAATGGATTTGCCACGAAGGTTCTTGGTCTTCCTGACCGCGCGCGTTTTCCCGATCAGAATGTCGTTCATCATCTTCGTCACGTCCGCCTTACTCAGATCGCGCACGCGCTTTTTCCCGAGGACCGGGATGATGTGGCCATTGATTCTGCCGATATCGGTAGTGATTGTTGCTGGCTTCTTGGGCCGACCACGTTTGCCCTGGATAAGACCCGCATGGAGATCGCCGATATAGCGTTCGCAAAGCTCCTTGATCGTCATGGCATTTCGGTCCTCCAGCTTTTCTTCAGCCGGATCGTCGCCTTGAGCCACGCGCCCGAGTTGTGCCTTCGCCTCGCGTCGTGCAGTCTCGGGCGTCCAGATACCGTGAAGGCCGATAGTGAAGCGCCGGGAAGATCCGTTGCTTCGATATTGGATCACATAGCTGCGCTTGCCCGACGCGAAGACTCTCAACCCGAAACCGGGTAGATCATCGTCCCAGATGACGTAGTCGTTGGGCTTGGTTATGGCGCTCTCAACAAGCCGTTTCGATATCTTTGGCATGGAATTTATCCTTTCCAGTTGGGCTCTCGCGTAAGCACCACGTAAGCACATGGGGGAAAACCACAGCGTAGAGCCGGTTACGTTTTTCCGTCGTGATGCGCTGGAAAGTAAAGTTATTTCAGTGCCTTATCGCACTGTAGCGTAGTCCATCGCACGTTTCGGATAGACTGCTAATAATTGCTCCGAAGGCAGAGGTCGCACGTTCGAATCGTGCCGGGTGCGCCATTCCTTAGGAATTGGCACCCTCTTCACGGATAAAGAAGTTCGAACTTCGCTCGAACGGGTGCGCCATTCTGCTTCCGCTTCTGCCCACCGTTCCCTTTATTATCCTTGCCGCCTTCTGCTTCCTGGATATGGATGCGCCCCGAAGCCTGACGGCGAGGAGGGTCAAAATGCGAAACGCCGCCCCCCTTATCCGGGAGGCGGCGCAATTTTGCGCAGGTTTGCCCTGTTTATTTCGCCATATTGATGATCTTGAGCTGGGTAAACTCGGCGAGGCCTTCTTCACCGAGCTCCGTTCCCAGGCCCGAAAAGCGCGAACCGCCGAAAGGAATGTTTGGCGCAAGATCGGCATGCTTGTTGATCCAGACGCTGCCTGATTCCATTTTTGTCGCAAGCTCGTAAGCTTTCGCCTGGTCGTTCGACCAGATGGAGCCGCCAAGACCGTAAGGCGAGGCATTGGCGCGAGCGATCGCGTCGTCGGGATCGGAATATTTGATGACGGGGAGGACGGGTCCGAACTGCTCCTCATCGACGAGGCGCGTACCATCCGCAATGTCGCGAACGATGGTCGGGCGAATGAAGTAGCCCTTCTCGTCCGGCACGTCGCCGCCGGCGATGACATTGCCAGTCTTTTTTGCGTCGTCGATCAGTTCCTTCACCTTGTCGAACTGCATCTTGTTTTGAAGCGGGCCGAGCTGCGTGCCCTGCTTCAGACCATCGCCGATGATGGTGTTGTTCGCGATGTTCGCAAGTTCGTCGCACATCTCGTCGTAAATTTTCTCGTGCACATAGAGCCGCTTCATCGCGATGCAGACCTGGCCCGAGTTCTGGAAGGCGCTCTGGAAGAGTTTGGGAGCCGCTTCCTTCGGGTTCACATCGTCAAGGACGATGCCCGCATCGTTGCCGCCGAGTTCGAGCGTGATGCGCTTCAGAAGCCCGGCTGCACCCGCCATGACCTTCTGGCCGGTTGCTGTCGAGCCGGTGAAGGAGATCTTGCGCACATCGGGATGCGCGGTCAGCGCTGCGCCGAGGTCGTTATCGTCGGCGATGATGTTGACGACACCGGCAGGCACGATGTCCTTGATGAGTTCGCCGAGTTTCAGCGATGTGAGCGGCGTCGTCGGTGCGGGCTTCAGCACGACCGTATTGCCCGCAAGGAGCGCCGGCGGAAGCTTGAACGCCATCAGGAGTATGGGGAAGTTCCAGGGGACGATGGCGCCGATCACGCCAAGCGGACGGCGATGCGCCTCGACTTTCTTGCCTTCGCTATCCTCAATGATCTTCACCGGGAGATCGAGCATGGTGAAATAGCGGAAGAAAGCTGCTGTGCCATAGACTTCGCCGGTCGCATCGCCGATGGGCTTGCCCTGTTCCTGCGTCAGCAGGCGCGCGAGATCGGCCGCATTTGCTTCGATTGCATCTGCAATTGCACTCAGTACCTTCTTGCGTTCGCCGATGGGCGTTGCCGACCATGCGGGGAATGCCGCCTTGGCAGCAGCGACCGCCTCGTTCAACTGGGCTTCCGATGCGCGGGGGCAGGAAGCGACGGTTTCCTCCGTTGCCGGATTGATCACATCGGAGGACTTCGCTCCGGCAATCAGTTTGCCACCAATGAGAAGCTTGTATTCGCTCATCCTTCTGTTTCTCCCTGTGAGCTCCGTTGACCGGAGCGTCTCATGAATAAGGCCGGGCGCAGCTTATCCGCACCCGGCCCATTTGACGATTGGATATCGCGAGTTCAATGCGTACCGGTACGGAGCGACTGTTCTGCGGGCCGGGGACGCGACGCGACGATGGCATCGCCACTAAACCGCGCACATGCCTCTTCCAGCTGGCCAATCTGATGGTCGACCCGGGCGCGCTGGGCCCTGGCGGCGGCGAGACGCTTCTGAAAGAAAGAAAACGCAAGACGGTTCTGCTCCTCGCAGCTTCCACCACTCTGATAGAGGTCGAGAATCTGACGGATTTCATAAAGCGTCAGCCCCAGGTCGCGCCCGCGGAGAATGAGCTTGAGGCGAGCACGATCGCGCCTCGAATAAAGCCGCGTCTGCCCCTTGCGTTCGGGCTCGATCAGCCCCTTTTCCTCGTAGAAACGGAGCGTACGATGCGTAATGTTGAATTCGTTGGCAAGGTCGGTGATCGTGTAGGTCATTGAAAAGCAAACCTCCGACGGATGAGGCGAAGGCCACGGCGAGCCGCAACCTTCGCCGGTTCGTTGTTACTGCATGCGTTCGATGATGACGGCCGGCGCCATGCCGCCCGCGGCGCACATGGTCACGAGACCGTAGCGCTTGTCCTGGCGCTCGAGCTCGTCGAGCACCGTGCCGATGAGGATGGAGCCGGTGGCACCGATCGGATGACCGAGGGCGCAGGCGCCACCGTTCACGTTCACCTTGTCGCGGTCGAGCTTCAGGTCGCGGATGAACTTTTCGGCAACGACGGCAAAAGCCTCGTTGATTTCCCACAGGTCGATGTCGTCGACCTTGAGCCCGGCCTTTTCAAGCACCTTCCGCGCGGCGGGCACCGGCGCGTTGAGCATCAAGGTCGGGCAATCGCCCATGTTGGCGGTTGCGACAATGCGCGCACGCGGCTTCAGGCCGTTCTTGTCGGCATACTGCTTCGAGGCAAGCAGGATCGCCGCGGCACCATCCACGACACCCGACGAGTTGCCGGCGTGGTGGATATGGTTGAACTTCTCGAGCTGCGGATACTTCTGGCGGATGAGATCGCCATAGGTCGTGCCCTGCTCGTCGACGGGGATACCGGCCCAGGCTTCGAAGGTCGCCTTCAGTTTACCGAGACCTTCAAGCGTCGTGTCCGGGCGAGGGAATTCTTCGTGATCCAGCGCGACGGAGCCGTCTTCATTGTAGACGGTGACGAGCGACTTGCTGAAACGGCCTTCCTCGATGGCTTTCGCCGCACGCTGCTGCGAGGTGAGGGCGAGTTCGTCCACCGCCTTGCGGTCGATGCCTTCGAGGGTTGCAACCGCATCGGCGCAGACACCCTGCTGGGATTGCGGGTGCTGTTTGCGCAGATGCAGGTTGCCGGCATCCATCATCGGCGGTGTCTTCGGATCGGCGGTGGCGGAGGTGTAGCTCATCATCTCCGTGCCGCCCGCGATCACGAGATCTTCCATGCCGGACATGATCTGCGCCGCCGCCAGGTTGACGGCTGTGATGCCCGAACCGCAGAAGCGATCGAGGGTCACGCCCGAGGCCCTGATGTCATAGCCCGCGTCGAGCGCGGCCATGCGGCCCATATCGCCGCCCTGGGCGCCGCGCTGGGACGAGGTGCCCCAGATGACATCTTCAACGTCGGCGGTCTTGATGTCGTTGCGTTCGGCAAGCGCGCCGAGCACCGTGCGCGCAAGGTGCTGGGGGTGAAGATGTGCGAGCGAGCCCTTGCCCACCTTGCCGATGCCGCGCGGTGTGCGGCAAGCGTCGATGATATATGCGTCAGACATTCGTATTTCTCCCTGGATAGATGTTCTGCTTGTTCAAATCGATTTTATTGCTTGCCCGTGAGCAGCACCACCTTGACGCATTTGCCTTCATGCTGATCGGCAATGGCGCGGTTGATCTCGCTCAGTGGGTAGGTTTTGACGAGCATGTCGTCTTTTCGACAATACCGGAGCCTCATGACAGAAGACCGCCGGGGGTGCGACGGTCGAGGTCGCCTTGAAAACGAGGTTGGTATGGCTAAAGACCGCCCCCCACCACGCGGACGAGAATCTCGTCTTTGCGGGGCTCGTCGATCTTGATCTCATCACGCATGAAATCCGCCTCGGTCGCATGTGCGACCGCCACCGTAATCTTCATCCTCCGCCTCCCTGATCCCGCTGCTTACGGGTTATTTTTGATGGCGCGTTTAAAAATTTAAATCTACATTTAAATCGAAAAAGCGACGGAAGCAAGGAGACCTTTGTGAAGGCTCAGGAGAAGGGGAAGGCGCGCGCCGCCCCGCCAAGGCCTGCGGTGCGAGATCTGCTGCTGGAGGCGGCCAGCGCGGTGATGAGCGAACGGCAGTCCATCGACGTGCCGCTTACCGACATTGCGGCGCGTGCTGAAGTGAACGTGGCGCTGGTAAGCTATTATTTCGGCGGCAAGGATGGGCTCTTGCTGGCGCTTGCCAAACGCGACGCCACCATGGCGCTGGGAGAGCTCGACCGGCTTCTGTCCCTCAATATCAGCCCGGCGGAAAAGCTGAGACGGCATATCAGCGGCGTTATCAGGACGTTTTTTCTGCGCCCCTATCTCTACCGGCTGCTGGCGGCGCTCATGCGCGACAGCTCGGAGGAGAATGCCCGGGAAATTGCAACCTTCTTTGCCGAACCGCTGGCGCGGACGGCAAAAGAGCTGATGGAAGCCGGCATCGCCGATGGCACAATCCGCCCTATCGACCCGGAACTCTTCTATATAGCCGCCCTCGGCGCCTGCGAACAGATATTCGCCAACCGGTCGATACTCAAATTTGTGCATGGCGTTGAGGAACTCGACGAGGCATTGCAGAAGCGCTATGCGGATGTCGTGCTCGAAGTGCTGATGCATGGCTATCTGGCGCCGCGCGAGACCTGACTGCTCTCAAGCAATACGACCCGAGGCCAGGATTGCGGTGTAGTTGCAGCTTTCCAGAAGCCAGTGCAACTGGACAAGATCACCGATTTCCTGCGTTCCGCTTTAGGACAGGTCGATGCAGCCTGAACTACAAAACTCTTAATCTACCAAGACCGACTCTTTTAACCTGTTGAAAACTGCCAGGTTCAACCTAACCTCTATTGACGAGGTCAGGTATGATCAAGTTTGCAGTCAAATCACTGGTAGTGCTGGTTCTGGTAGGCCATGCAATGAAACTCGCGGATCCCGCAGAGCCGGGCATGGACGGGCCACGCTTTATACCGGCAACCTATGCCGAAGGAGCGCCTCTTCCCGAGCGTGACGTTACACGCGACCTTTCGACCCTTACCAATGTGCAGATCGTGGTGTCGCGCACGGCGCGCGATGCAACCGGCTTTTGCGAGCGGGAACCTTTAGCCTGCCAGTCCGGGCGGCAACTTCTGGTGCAGCTCGCAACGGGCGTCCGCGACATGGCTGCCAGCCTTGCAGGCTGGGCCGAGGAAGACGAGTCCGCGACCGCTCGGATAGAGGAAGAATATCGTCCTCTCAAGGCGTACAGCGGAAACTATCCAATACTCCCCGAGGCACCGCCAGTACGCAGCAACAGCCTTTAAAATTTCTACAATCAGGAAAAGTACCGCAAGCGCCGGCTAGTTGCGGGCATTGCTCGCCGCAAGATCGCGCAAGGACCGCTCGAGCCGGTCGGCCATCTCAGGCATTTCCCGCTTCAAGGCATCAATCCTGCGCAACATGCTTTTGGCTGTCAGGTAGGCAACACTGAAACGACGGCTTACCTGCGAAGCCGTCAGGTTCTGATTGCGAATTTGGGTTGCGTAAAACAACTTGACCCAAGCCGACACCGGAAGACGCGACCGATGCAGCTGTGTACCGGAAGTAACGCTATACTGGCAGCGCCTGCAGGCTTTGCAGGTCCACAAACCAGGCCGGGTTGTGAGGCGGCTCGCTGCGCCCTTCGCGTTACATCGCATACAAACCGGCCCATCCGGCCAGCGCGCGCTTTCCAGAAGCCCTCTGCAGAACTCCTCCGACTCCAGCATTTCGCCCACTGAGGGTGAGCGGCCTGACGCCTTCGATGATGCTCCATCCTGGCGGGCAGAATATGCGGGCTGTGCGTAATAGGGCTCGTGGGACATCGTTCACTCGTTTGCCGTTCCTGAAGAGGATGAATGGAAAGTCCCGGGACCAGCGTTACATAGGGTTCGGTATTCCGTAAGCCACAGAGAGAACAATCGGCGAGAACAACCGGCGTCGGCGGCCGAGGAGTTTCGCTTCTACAATTCCCCCGAAGCCTGGGGCGGCTCGTGAGGCTACCGGATGTGCAAACGCGCCACTTTCTCCTCAACCTGCTCTCAAGCCTGCCTGACTCAGATAATGAACGTATGGCTCGATCAAACGTTCCCAGCGCGTCACGGCATCAGGAAAATGTCCGGCATTAAAGCTGCCCGTCGGTTCCAAATAAATTCTCCCTCCTTGCAACGGAATCGAACAATCAACGTTATCGCCACAAGTCTTGCTGTTTCTACTGTTCGATGAGGAATTCAAACAATGAGCGCTATCTCCGAGATGACCCAGCGCAAATGGGAACGGCGTCTTCGCTCATTCTGGATCGTTGGCGGCCTTGTCTTTTTCGGCGGCATCCTCGTTGCGAGACCATTGACGGAGTCATTCGAAGCGATGCGCTGGTTCATACCGTTCGCAATCGTGTCGCTCTTCTCGGCTCTTGCGATAAGCGGGTTGATCTGGCTGATGCTGCAGATTGCGCTTGCACATCGCGAAAGAGACGAGGCTGTCCGATCCAGGCCGGCTGGCGTCAGGTAATCGACACCAGCCATTCGCGTTCCTTAGTGAACTTGCCTTAGTGAGCTTGTTTGGCGCGTGGACGCCGCAGATATGCGCATCTCTCCACGGAGGACCACGCATGAAAGCATGGATTGAACCAACCCGGTGATGGACATCTGGCAAGCCATCGTTTCCAGCGACGCGTTCGACTATGCGTTACGCCTTGCAGCAGCATTCTCGTTGCCCTCGCCCTCTCGAGTCGGGCTTTTCCCGGGATGATAGAAAACCATCCGTGTACGGAGACGACTAGAGTCTGACCAGGAACCCTTTGGAACCTTCCTGCTTCCCGGCAGTTCTAATGGCATCAAACAGTCGTCATGCGCTTCGCATGCGCAACCAACAAGGTTTGGAAACATGAGCAGAAAAATATCACTCGCACTTCTCTTCCTGCTCGGTATCGGCGTTGCGGCGTGCAACACGGTCGCAGGCGCAGGCCAGGACATCGAGAATACGGGCGATGCCATTCAGGACGAAGCCAACGAAGCCCGGTAAGGGCTTACCAACAACAAGGGACAGCAATCATGCTTTACTGGGCAGCAGTCTTTTTTGTCATTGCGGTCATCGCAGCCGTTTTCGGTTTCGGCGGTATCGCCGCCGCATCGGCAGGTGTGGCGAAGATTCTCTTCTTTATTTTCCTCGCACTTTTCCTGGTGAGTCTCATTTTCGGCTATGCCCGCCGTCCGGGACCGCCTCGCTGAAAAACGACTTCGTCACTTTCACAACCAGAGTACAGGAGTTCACCCATGAACTGGGATCAGATTGAAGGCAACTGGACGCAAATGAAGGGTCGCGTAAAGGAAACGTGGGGGGACATCACCGACTCCGACCTTCAGAAGATCGAAGGAAAACGAGATCGTCTCGCCGGCCTGCTTCAGGAGCGTTATGGCAAGGACAAGGAAGCCGCGGAAGAAGAAATCGACAGCTGGCTTTCGCGCCAGTAATTGTCCGCAGCCTGAAAAATACCGGCCCCGGCTTCACAGATAGCCGGGGCCAATTTCATGCCTGACGCCGCGACCTTCGCCGACAGGGCGTGAAATCCGACCACGAAGGCTTCTATTGTGACAAAGTAAGAATGAGAGACGGCATTCCATCCGTCATCCGCTTCATGTGCGAGAATTTTTGAACCTTTCGCTCATTAAGCCGTTGAAATGATGAGCTTACAGTGACGCGGCCCCGGGCGCGGCCCACAGCAACGTGTTTTTTGAGATGATCGATGACAGGGCGAATAACCTGCGAGGAGGCCGAGGCGAGGAATGTCGCCGGGAAACTGCCGCCCGTAGTGCGAGCTTGGGGCGCGAATTGCGGTCCCTCTACCGCCATGCCATCCAGGAACCGGTTCCTCAAGAGTTCACTGAGTTGCTTAACAAGATGCAAGCGGGCGGCGAGGACTGAGCGCATGACAAACCAGATTGAAATAACGGCAGAAGCCGAACCGCTTAGCGATGCCGATTTCAAGAAGGAGCTAGAGGTTCTCATCCCTCATTTGCGCGCCTTCGCCCGAAATCTGTGCGGCAAGCCGGATATGGCGGACGACCTTGCGCAAGATGCTCTTCTGAAAGCCTGGGCGGCGCGCAAACGCTACAGAGCGGGAACGAATATGCGCGCATGGGTATTCGTCATTCTCCGCAATCAATTTCTCTCGCAGATGCGCCGCTCCCGCTTCACTGGCGAATGGGATGAGAGCGTCGCCGAGCGAACCCTTTCAACGCCGGCGCATCAAGACCATCAAATGCAATTGACCGACTTGCAGCGGGCGCTCATGCGCTTGCCTGCCGCCCAGCGCGAGGCCCTTGTTCTCGTCGGAGCGGGCGGCTTTTCCTATGAAGAAGCTGCCGGTATTTGCGATTGCGCCGTCGGCACGGTGAAGAGCCGAGTCGCGCGTGCCAGAGCCGCTCTCGACGAAATGATCGATAGCGGCATCTTGCCAGCACGATCCGACAGCGCTCTCGCCGCAGGAGACGCGACCGATGCGATCATGGGCGAGATGGACAAGCTTACCCGTTGAAGGGTTGAAGGCGGCATTCAATGAAAAAGGCGCCACCCGGCCGGGCGGCGCCTTTTCTCTTGGTCGTCGGCAGCCTTCAAGCCGCTTCACTTTCCTCATTGTTGAAGAATAGCGCCTGTCCAATCGCGGCTTTTACCGTGCTTTGCAGGAATGGCTTGGTGATGAGGAAGGTCGGTTCCGGCCTCTCGCCCGTCAGCAACCGCTCGGGATAGGCCGTAATGAAAATGACGGGAACGGAGAAGCGCGCAAAGATATCCTTCACGGCGTCAATGCCGGAGCTTCCATCGGCAAGCTGGATATCAGCCAGAACAAGGCCTGGCTTTTTCGTGGCAATTGCGTTCACCGCCTCGTCGCGTGTCACCACAGTTGCCATGATGTCGTGACCGAGATCTCGTACGATTTGCTCCAGGTCCATCGAAATGATGGGCTCATCCTCGATGATGAGGACGTTGGTCGCTATTTGATTGTCGATTTCCTTGAGGGCCGCGTCGATCAGCGCAGAAACCTCGCCTTCATCCACCTGAAGAACATGAGCTGTTTCGCGATTGCTGAAGCCTTCCATAGCGGTCAGCAACAGCGCCTGCCGATTGATAGGCGTCATACGGGAAAGCCGCTGGGAAACCACACCCTCCGTTCCCGACACTTCTTCCGCCGGTTGCGCCGCATCGAGATCGGCGGTCGACCAGATCCCGTAAAACGCCTTGTACAGGCCCACGCGGGGGTCCAGAGCCCTGTCCACGATGCTGTCATCGGCAATAATCGCTTCAAGCAGGGAACGCACATAGGCGTCCCCGCGTTTCTGATTCCCGGTAAGCGCACGCGCATAGCGGCGCAAATGCGGAAGAAGGGGTGCGATTTGATCTGCGAGCGACATTCCTGATCCATCTCCGTATAAGCATAATCATACCCCGCCTTGGCCGGGTTGCGAGTCTCATGTCCGCGAACTAAATTTCGCAAAAAAGTCCTAGAATTAGGGAACCCTTGGAAAACAAAAGAGTTTCATCCTCTGTAGAAATATTTTCTTCGCCTTCAATGTTTGCCGGGGCGTAAACATGTTGAAGTCGACGCCAATGGCGCGGTGAAAAAGTGGCAGACGAGAACGACAAGCAGATTCAACCGTCAAAAAATGGCAGATCTGCAGAAACCCGAGACAAAGTGGAACAAAGCGCGCGGCGAGAGGCGCTGGGAACCGGCTTGCGGCGCGCCTATCAAAAGGTGCTCAACGAACCAGTTCCTGATGATTTTTCATCACTCCTGAGCCGTTTGTCGGACGCTGAGTCGGACCAGAACAGCGAATAGAATTGAGCGGCATAGGTTCCCCGAAATGGCTGCTCGCCATTAGCTGCGGACCAAATCAGGGGCTGATGCTTGGCAATAAAGTCAAATCCCAGACAACATTGGACAGCGCGCTTCACAAGCATGCGTAATGCCCGGCCGGGGTTGAAATCCCGGATCGCATTGCGCCTGGCCATTGCACTGCTTCCGTTGTGTCTTGCCGCTGAAATCGCTCAATATGTGAATGCGGTCCACCATCATGACCTGCGCGAAACGGCTCTTGTTGCTCGCGGTGAGGCGGTCCTCGGGCGCCAGAGTACAGTCCTTCAGGAATTGCGCATCCTTCTGGAGACCATTTCCGCTCTGCCGCTCGGCACTCCTGCCAATGGTCAAATCTGTGATGACGCGTTCAAGCGCATCATTCTGCAAAATTCGAGCATTTCCTCTCTTCATCTGATCGGACTGGAAGGGAAAACGCTATGCAGCGCCCCGATTCCCTTGAGTTCGCAGGAAGAGAGGGCTGCAACTCCGCGCTGGCTCGACGAATCGATGGAGGCGCAGCAATTCTCCATCTGGACTCAGAAGAGCGAGCTGCCCGTCGCCAAAGAAAGCGACGCCGCGAAAGCGCGGCTCATCGCCACCCTGCCGATCTACGATGCGGATCGGCAGGCCATTGGCGTACTCGCCGCAACGATTCCCTTCGGGTCACTCACCCTCACGATGCAAGAAGCTGCTCTGCCCGATGTATCCGCGCTTGCCCTGCTTGACGCCAACTACCGAATTCTTGCTCAACGAACCAAAGGCGAACAGATCGACCAATGGTTGCCGAGCACCTTTGTCGCCGGGTCGGGACTGGACCTCATGTCGGGCTCCTTCACACAAAAGGGCCGGGACGGGATCGTCCGGACCTATGTAGTCGCCGCCTTGCCTGGAAATGTCTTCGGGCTCTACGCGCAAGATGCGGAAGAGATCTCCCCGGCGGTGCGAGCGCTCCTTTACTTCATTATTGCCTTTCCTCTTCTCGTCTGGATCGCAGCAAGTTTCCTCGCAGGCCGCGCCACCGAGCAGATTATCATCGAACCGCTCAACAGGGTTCGGCAAGCGATACGCCGCTATATCGCGGGCGACGATAGCGCCCGAGTCGAGTTCGACGCGCAGGCAACAGAGGAGGTTCAGGCTGTCGCCACGAAATTCAACACCATGGCAGACACCATTCATGCGCGCGACGTTGCCATTCGCGCGGCGCTCGACCATCAAAAAGCCCTTGTGCGCGAGGTCAATCACCGCGTGCGTAACAACCTTCAGGTCATGAACAGCTTGCTGAACCTGCAGAGCCGTCGGGCCAGAACACCCGAACAGGCGGCGATCTTCCTTGATGTGCAACGGCGTCTCAACGCTCTCGGCATCGTCCATTCCGCTCTTTATCAGGGCGACGATTTCCGGGCGGTCGATCTCGGTGTGCTGCTCACGGACCTATGCCTTTCCACGGAACGTCATCTTTCCACGGAGTGGGGACGCCCGGTCCTTTCAATGCATTGCCCGGAACCGGTATTTGCCTTGCCGGATGCGGCACTTACTCTCGCCTTCCTCGTTACCGAACTCGTGGCCGAGGCAACCTCGCATCTCTCTCCAGAGGGCCACCCTGCAACGCAGATTGACTTCGAGCTGGCAAAACGCCCGGGCGGCGGCTCCACCCTTACCATGAAGGTGGACCAGCCGGTGCTTAAGGAACTGATGCAAAACAGGCCGGATGAAGGCCACATCAACCTTTTCCGGGGGCTGATACGTCAGCTGCGTGCCCATATGGATGTAGATGAACCCGGCTGTCTGGTGACAGTAAACCTTCCGGTTCTCATCTAACGCAGCCCGCAAAATTTTTGATTTTTTTCGCTTCCACGGGAACCATCCCCGGGCACGGCTCGTTCTTCCAGTGCTATTGCGAGGTTACGTCTTTCAAGACACGGGAACCTTTGCAGGCCCCCCGATCCAGTATTATCCCCGCCCCCCCCAAGCCCCACTGGATCGGGGGCATTTCTTTCCCCCCTTTCATCTCGTCCACGAAAATCTCTGCCGCATTCCGGTAGAGGAAGATGGTACGTCCGTCCCCGTCACGGACAACAAAAAGCCCGACCGGAAAACCGGCCGAGCTCTCGCATTCCGTTTTGGCGGAATTACATTTTGTCGTCCTTCGACGCCTCGTCCTCGCTGTAGAAGAAGCTCGGCTGCTCACGCAACTGGTCGAGCGTCATCGCGAGGTTCAGCGGTTCGCCGGCCGGGGCAGCCTCCAAACCTTCGAAATCGATCGCAACGCGGTTCTCGTTCATTTCAAGCATGCCGCCATACTCGATCACCGCATACTTGACCGTGCCGTTCCGATCGAGAATGAGGTCGGAGATTTCACCCGTACCCTCGTCTTCCGTAGCAAAAGCAACATCGCGTCCGATATAGGAAGTGGCGAGCTTGCCGTCGGATTCCTCAAGCGGAGCCTTGTCGAACTCGGCAACCTCTTCAAGCGCCTGGTCAGTCATGCCGATGCGAACCATGCGCTCGTCGTTCTGATCGCTCGTGATCGAAGCTCCTTCGAAATCGATCGCGACATTCTTCCCGCCAAAGCCGAACATCTTGCCGTCTGCAATGATGACCCGGTCAATCGATTTGTCCTTATTGAAAACCAGATCGTCCACGGTACCGATTTCCTTGCCATCGGGGCCGACGACCGCGGCACCAATGACATCGGCAGCGCTAATGGCATTGCTGGACATGACGGCGACATTGTTCCGCATCGCGAGCACATCACCATCCGCCTTGGCGGTGACATCACTCAGCATTTCACCAGGTGTTTCAAGCGATGGCTGCGCGTCCTGCTGCTGAGCAGGGCTGGCCTCACTCGGGGCGTTCTTTGCATCGTCCGCCGCGGCATAGGCGGCCGTGGCAAAAGCCACAGAGGCCACAAGCGCAGTAGTTGTGAAGAGCCTTTTCATGGGTTTTTCCTTTTCGCCGTTTCACGCCGCGCCAGAGGGCACGGTCATTGCCATCTCAACGGTCTGCACCACTCGCCGTTCCCAATCTTATTTCCGCTGCATTGATGCCGGATTTGTCTTTTTTGGGGATCACACGGCGCTCTCCCGGAGCATTTCCTGTAGGCTCATGCGCGATACAACGAACGGCAGGAGGCGTTTTGATGACGACGCAAAAAAGGAAAGTTTCCTTTACAGGTTCCACCGGCGATGAACTGTCGGCGCTGCTTGATCTACCTGCCGGCCCCGTCCGTGCCTTTGCAGTTTTTGCGCATTGCTTCACCTGCTCGAAAGATGTCTTCGCCGCGGCGCGCATATCCCGCGCACTCGCCGATCTCGGCATCGGCGTTTTGCGCTTCGATTTTACCGGTCTCGGCATGAGCGGCGGCGATTTTGCCAACACCAACTTCTCATCGAATGTGGCTGATCTTTTGTGCGCTGTGGATTTCATGCGCCAGACCTTCGAGGCTCCGTCCATCCTGATCGGTCACAGTCTCGGGGGCGCGGCGATCCTTGCGGCCGCAAGCAAAGTCCCTGAGGCAAAAGCGGTCGCGACAATCGGTGCTCCTGCGGATGCAGCGCATGTCACCCGAAGTTTCCAGGCGGATCTTTCGCACATCCAGCAGAATGGAGAGGCAGAAGTCACACTCGCAGGCCAGCACTTTTCCATTCGCAAACAATTCCTCGACGATCTCGAGGGGCAAAACCTGGAAGAAGAGATCGGCGCGATGAGGAAGGCTCTTCTGATTTTTCACGCGCCTCGCGACGAGATTGTCGGAATCGAAAATGCGCAGGAGATTTTCAGCGCCGCAAAGCATCCAAAAAGCTTTGTTTCACTCGACGATGCCGACCATCTTCTGACGCGCCGGAGCGACGCAAACTATGTCGCCAGCGTGCTCTCCGCCTGGGCGAGCCGTTACATCGCGGAGGTCCAACCCGCTGAAGGGGAAAGCGAAACGGACGCTGTCACCGTGACGGAGACGGGCAAAGGCAAGTTTCAGCAGCGCGTAACCGTCGGATCGCACCGGCTGATCGCGGACGAGCCCGTTGCGCATGGCGGCCTTGATACTGGACCGACGCCCTACGACTTTCTTTCGATCGCACTCGGTGCCTGTACGGCAATGACATTGCGCATGTATGCCGACCGAAAGCATCTGGAAATCGGTCCTGTTTCCGTGACCGTGGATCACAAGAAGGTTCACGCCCGCGACTGTGCCGAGTGCGCGGAGGATCGTCCCGGCTATGTCGACCGCTTTGAAAGAACCATCCATATCGAAGGCGGTGTTGCGCCGGAGCTCGCGGAAAAAATCGCTGAAATTGCAGGAAAATGCCCCGTCCACAAGACGCTTGAGACGAGCTCCGTGGTGGTCACGAAACTAGCTTCCGAATAGCGCGCGCGACGTTCCGGCGAGTGCGAGACGCGGTTTCAGAAAACACCGTGGCCGGAAGGACGCAGGGGGTGCCTCCCTTCACAATCGATTGAAACAAAAGGATATTTTCGCGTTTTCACCGGCAGCGGAGAGGGCCGTGCCTGTCTCGTTTCCGATACCATCCTGCCACACTTGGCGACCGTCATGTCTCTGTCACAAAAGTGGAGTGGAACCGTCACATAGCTCTGTTAGGAGCGGGTTCATGGGGGGTGTTCGCGGTCTTCTGCCGCGGCTGCCAATCCTGCAACAGAAGCTCATCCACAGAACACGGAGACGTCAAATGACGTTGCGAAACATTCTGCTGGCCGGTACCGCACTGGGCGCAGCCGCCTTTCTCGCGGTACCCGCCTTCGCCGCCAGCAACACCCAGGCGGAACTCGACGCCCTGAAAGCGCAGATCGAAGCGCTGCAGCGGAAGGTCGACGACGTGCAGATCCAGCACGGCAACGCGATCAAGAGCCTCGAGGAACGCAAGAGCGACGTCGAGGTCTCGCTGAAGAACGGCCGTCCGGTCTTCAAGTCGGCCGACGGCAACTTCACTTTCGGCATCACCGGTCGCGCCCATCTCGACGTCGGCGGCTACGACCAGGACGACGCCAGCAAGGCCAACTTCGGCGGCTTGCGCGGCAACGCCAACTTCCGGCGCCTCCGTGTCGGTCTCAACGGCACGCTCGCCAAGGATTTCGGATACAATATCGAATTCAACTTCGGCGACAGTGGCACGGAATCGAACGCCCGCATCTACGAAGCGGTGTTGGCCTACAAAGGCATCGACGGCCTGCAGATCCTCACCGGTGCGACGAAGCCGCGGATGACGCTCGACGACTCGACGTCTTCGAACGACATTACCTTCATCGAACGCGCCACGGCAGCAAATCTCGCCATCAGCCCGGCGGCGGGCGAAGGGCGCATGCTGCTCGGCGGTATCTACAACACCAGCAATTTCTACAGCAGCGCCTTCTATTCCATGGGCACCGTCGGCAACAACACTTCGGCGGGCAACACGGACTTCGATACGTCGAACGCCGTTGGTCGTCTGGCCTACGCAACCTCACCGAAAGAAGGTGCGAACTTTCACTTTGGCGTTTCGGCTTCGCACTCCTTCAATCTGCCGGGCGACGCGCTTCGCCTCCGCGACCGGCCGGAACTCCGTATTGACCCGACGCGCCTGATCGACGCGAATTTCGGCGCCACGGTCGATACGGTCTCGGTCTATGGTCCGGAACTCGCGTTCAACTACGGCCCGTTCCGCGCTCAGGGCGAATACTACCGTTTCGACGTCAGCGGCCTCAACGCAAACCCCGACGCCGATCTTGACGCCTGGTACCTGCAGGCCTCGTGGATTCTGACGGGCGAATCCTACAACTATGACATCAAGAAGGCTGCCTTCAAGGGTGTGAAGCCTGCCAATCCCTTCGGCTTCGGCAACAAGGGCTCGGGTGCCTGGGAAATCGCGGCGCGCTACAGCCAGGCCGATCTCAACGACGCCAGCGCGGGCATCGCGGGCGGCGAGCAGGACATCATCACGGTGGGCCTCAACTGGTACGTCAACAACAACCTCCGTTTCATGCTCAACTACCTGAACGTGGATGTAGAAGACCGGGGCGGCGTCACCAACTCGAACTTCGGCCACGATGCGGTTGCGCTGCGCACGCAGTTCGCCTTCTGAGCCTACGTCCAGTCCGATCCTCGCAGATCGTCAGACGGCAGACCCCCGGTGGAGAAATCCACCGGGGGTTTTGCCATGGGGATAACCCGGCAAGCGGGGACAAATCGGGGCGACCGTCATCGAACCGTCACCGAACCGTCAAGAACGCGCCTCTTGTCCCCGCTGTGGCGGCACGGCATCGCCGATGCAGAACGGCAACGACAGAAAGGTCACAGCCGGAACGGCAAAAGTCACAGCGGGGATAAAGCCGCGGAACGTCAATCGAGACGAAGCTTCTCCCGCTCTTCCTCCGCGAACACCCAGGGGAGGGAATAAAAGCCCGCGATGACACCGTCACGCTGACCGTCCTGCGAGAGGACGTAGTCGAAGAAGGCAAGACTCACTTCGTTCTTCATGCCTTCGAGATGGACGAAGCGGGCGAGCGGATAGTCGGCACGGTAGGCGCTCGATGCACTGGGAGCGGCGCAGCCGCCGCCATCCGACACTTGCAGCGCCTTGACGCCGTCGCCCCGGTAGCCGGCAGGCGCGTAGCCGATGCCGCCCGGCGTTTCGGCGAGCCTGTCGAGCAGATCCGAATAGCGCGCGACGCGCCGGACATCCGCCGAAAAGGGGACGCCATTCATGACAGCGTCGACGAAGAAATCGCTCTCGCCTGCTCTCGTTTCGCGGGTAAACGGCGTGACGGGCGCGGCGGCACCGCCCGCCCCAACCCCGTCCCATGACAGGTTTTCATCCGTATAGAGATTTTTCAGGTCATCGAGCGAAATGCAGGTGAGCGGGTTCTCATCGTTTACAAGAATGGCGAGAGCCTCGACCGCGGCCCTGACCTTCGCGCCGCCCGTTTTCGCGCCGACATGCAGCACCGTTTGCGGCTGGAGCATGCGGAAGCTCTCCGGCCAGAGAAGCATGAGGCTTGAGGGGGCAGGCGCACCCGCGACTGCAACCTCGCCCGAAAGGCCGGGGCGCGGCTCATAATCGCGATAGCGCTCGTCCACGGCGTGAGCGGGGGAAAGAACAGTGCAGGAAAGGAAAGCCATCAGAAAAGCGCGACGTTTCATGAACTTCCCGCGCAACAGGGGAAACAAACAGCCAGAAGACATGACGGGTTCTTGCGACATGCACATGACGATTGCGGCTTACGGGTTCATGATGAGCACCGCGGCCCCCGTGAGGCGGCCTTCGCGAAGGCGGGCCAAGCCCTCGTTCGCCTCTTCGAGGGCCATGGTCTCGACTGTCGTCACGACCGGCACTTTCGGTGCGAGGGCAAGGAACTCTTCACCATCGGCCCGGGTGAGATTGGCGACGGAGTAAACCGATCGCTCGTGCCAGAGAATGTCATAGGGAAAGGAGGGAATGTCCGACATGTGAATGCCCGCGCAGACGACGCGGCCGCCATGAGCGACAGCGCGAAGCGCGGCGGGAACGAGCGGACCGGCAGGCGCATAGATGATGGCGGCATCGAGAAGTTCGGGCGGGGCTTCATCGGAGTCGCCCGCCCATTCCGCACCGAGGGACCGCGCAAACTCTTTCGCGGCTTCGTCGCCCGGTTTCACGAAGGCGAAGAGACGCCAGCCCTCGTGGCGCGCCACCTGGGCGACGATATGGGCGGCGGCCCCGAAACCATAGATGCCGAGAAGCCTGCCCTCGCCCGCCATGCGGAGCGAGCGATAGCCGATAAGCCCGGCGCAGAGCAGAGGCGCCGCCTCTGCCGCGCCGTAGCTTTCGGCGACGGGAAAGCAGTAGCGCGCATCGGCGAGCGCAAACTCGGCATAGCCGCCATCGCGCGTATAGCCGGTGAAGAGTGCATGTTCGCAGAGGTTTTCCTTCCCCGCCCGGCAATAACGGCAAGTGCCGCAAGTATGGCCGAGCCAGGGAATGCCGACGCGCGCACCGAGGCTGAAGCCGGCGACGCCCTCGCCGAGCGCCGCGACACGGCCGACGATCTCATGGCCCGGCACGAGGGGAAGTTTCGGGTCTGGCAATTCACCATCGACGACATGGAGGTCGGTGCGGCAGACGCCACAGGCCTCGACTTTCACGACAACCTCACCCGGGCCGGGGCGCGGCACGGGGATCTGCGCGAGGCGGAGCGGGGCGCCGGGCGCATCGAGCAGCATGGCGCGCATGGTGTCTGGAAGGGAGAACGGCATGACAGGCATGAGACGGCTCCTTTGCGGATCATGTTTCCACAAAAGGAGCTGGTATTCGAGGGGGAAGAGGGGGAAGCGATGTCGCAGGGATGAGCGAGACACATCATCTGCACATGATCCAAACATGGAAGCATCTGCTCACTTCCCCCTCTCCTGATCCAGATGGCATATACCAAACTGGACCCCCTCACTTCAGGCTGTGTGCCTTGGCGCGGGCGAGGTCTTCCTTCAGCGTTCTTGCACCGAGGACGAAGTGGATACCCGCCCAGGGCCAGACGACCATGACGGTGAGCAGCGCATAGCGCAGCGACTCATCGCCATAGGCCGGATAATAGAGATCGCTGATGAGGCCGACGGCCTGCGGCCCGAGGCCCATGCCGAGCAGGTTCAGGATCAGCAAGAGCACGGCAGAGGCGACGGCGCGCATGCGAAGCGTGACGAGCCCTTGAGTCATGGCGAGGCTCGGCCCGATATAAGCCGCGCCCGCGAAAGCCGGAACGAAAAAGAGGGCGAGCGCCCAGTATTTGTCCATCGTCAGATACATGCCGACGGAGAAGGGGAAGCAGACCGCCATGACGATTGCGACCACCCAGAGGTTCCAGCGCACATCGCCCTTGCCGTAACGGTCGGCAAGCCAGCTTGTGAGATAGGTGCCCGCACCGCCGATAAAGCCGATGATGAGGGCAAGCCAGGTGCCGATCTCGCCGGGCGACATCTGGAAGGAACGGATGAGGAAAGCGGGAATCCAGGTGACGCCCGCATAACCGCCAAAGGCCGCAAGCGCGCAACCGAAGGCGATGTGCCGGAAGGACTTTTGCGACCAGAGAAGCTTCCAGACTTCCATGACCCTGGGCGCGGCGGCGCTGGCCTGCGAGGAGATGCCATCGGCATGGCCGCGCTCCGGCTCCTTCAGGGTGAAGCGCACGAGAAGCGCGATGATGAGGCCCGGCGCGCCGACAATGAAGAAGGCCGCGCGCCAGCCATACCACTGGCTGACCCAACCGCCGACGAGAAAGCCGATCAGGATGCCGACATTGATGCCGAGCGAATAAATGCCCATCGCGGAGGCGCGCTTTTCCGGCGGGAACATGTCGGAGATCATGGAGTGGGAAGGCGGGCTCGACCCGGCTTCGCCGATACCGACGCCGATGCGCGCCAGCGCAAGCTGCGCGAAATTCGTTACAAAGCCGCAGACGATCGTCATGGTGGAAAAGATGGTGAGCGCGAGCGAGACGATGTTGCGGCGGTTGGTGCGGTCAGCCCACATGGCAATCGGCACACCGAGCGTTGCATAGAAAATCGCAAAGGTGATGCCGGAGAGAAAGCCGAGCTGCGTATCGCTGAGCAGCAGGTCTTCCTTGATCGGCTGAAGCAGGATCGCAAGGATCTGCCGGTCCACGTAATTCGCCGTATAGGCGATCATCAGTATAAAGAGCGCATAATTGCGATAGGCGGGTGTGAAGCCATGCGACGGCGCACCGCCGCCAGCGACGCCCGAAGCGGCGGCTGCCCTGTCCGTCATTAATTTTCCTCCCCGAATTCCCTCCCGGCCGGCGTCCTCCCCGCCGGGTGGATCCTGTTTCAATTCCAATGAGGAAGAGCGTGAACCAGGGCGCACGGCAACTCAAGCAGAACCGGGCGCGAAACAATGGTGACGGCAGCGTCACGAATGGACATGTCCGATTTTGGCGAGCGTGGCGGCGAGCGCCGCTCTAGACTGCTGCCCATGAACATGACGGCCTCCATATCCGCCCTCGACCCCGAAGCGTGCTACCGCGCGATGCAGGCGAAGGATGCGCGCTTCGACGGACGCTTCTTCGTCTGCGTGTCCTCGACGGGCATCTATTGCCGGCCGGTCTGCCCCGCGCGCGTGCCGAAGCGCGAGAACTGCCGCTTCGTGCTTTCCGCCGCAGCGGCGGAGGAAGCGGGCTATCGCTCCTGTCTGCGCTGCCGCCCCGAAACGGCGCCGGGGACGCCCGCCTGGAGCGGCACGGCGGCGACTGTCTCACGCGCGCTGCGCCTGATCGAGGAAGGCGCGCTGGACGAGGGATGCCTCGAAGAGCTGGCGGCGCGGCTCGGGCTTGGCGAGCGGCAGCTCCGGCGGCTTTTCCTTGCGCATCTGGGCGCAGGACCGCAGGCGGTCGCGGCGAACCGGCGGCTGCTGACCGCAAAGCAGCTCATCAGCGATACCGCCATGCCACTGGCGCAGGTCGCACATGCGGCGGGCTATCAAAGCCTGCGGCGCTTCAACGATGCGATCCGCAAGGCTTACGGCGTTGCACCGACGGAAATCCGCCGCGCAACGGAAAACCGGGCGGGGAGCACGATCCGCCTCAGGCTCGGCTATCGCCCGCCTTTCGATTTCAGCCGCATTCTCGCCTATCTCAAGGGCCGCGCCATTCCGGGCGTCGAGCGGATCGGCGAGAACAGCTATGCGCGAAGCTTTTCGCTGGGCGGGGCAAGCGGCATTATCACGGTGACGCCGGTGGCGGGCACCAACGCCCTTGAAGCGCGCATCGCGACGCTTGGCAGCACACAAGGCGCGCTGCCCGTTCGCGCCATTTCGGCCCGGCTCCGCCGCCTCTTCGATCTCGACGCGGAACCGGGCGCCATCGCCACGGCGCTCGCGCGCGATCCACTGATCGGGCCGAGGCTCGAACAGGCGCCGGGGCTTCGCGTGCCGGGCGCCTTTGACGGATTTGAACTTGCCATTCGCGCGGTGCTCGGCCAGCAGATCTCGGTGAAGGGCGCGACGACCATTGCGGGCCGCATCGTGACGAAATTCGGCGCGCCGCTACCGGGCGGCGGGGCGGAGGGTATCGACCGGCTTTTTCCTGCGCCGAAGATGCTGGCGCGGGCGGAGCTTTCCGGGCTCGGGCTGACCGGCGGGCGCATTGCGACGCTGAAGGCGCTTTCGAGTGCGGTGGCGGCGGGCAAGCTCGACTTCACGCCGCGCGAAAGTCTTGAAGCGAAGATCGCGGAAATGACCGCGCTGCCCGGCATCGGCGAATGGACGGCGCATTACGTCGCGCTGCGGGCGCTGGGCGAGCCAGATGCCTTTCCGGCCTCGGATCTCGGATTGCGCAAATCGGCGGGCGGCGGCGAGCCCGTTTCCACCGCCGCGCTTCAGGCGATGTCGCAAGCCTGGCGACCCTGGCGCGGCTATGCGGCGCTCGCGCTCTGGACGACATAAAGGAGAAAGCGATGGAACTTCCCGATGACGACATGCTCGCCACCGCGACGCTCGACACGCCCATCGGCGAACTGAGACTGGCGGCCACGGAGGCGGGGCTTGCCGCTGTGCTCTTTCCCAACCAGGAAGATGTTTCATTCCCGAAGCGGGACGGCAGCGCCGATGCGCGCGCGCATCTCGACCGCGCAGTGAACGCGCTGACGCGCTATTTCGAGGGCAGGCAGAGGGATTTTTCCGAACTCACGCTGGCGGCGGAGGGAACGGCCTTTCAGAAAAGCGTGTGGGCGGCGCTGGCGCGCATTCCCTATGGCGAGACCAGAAGCTATGCGCAGATTGCGCGCGAGATCGGCAATCCGAAGGGCATGCGCGCGGTGGGGCTTGCGAACGGGCGAAACCCCATTCCCATCATCGTGCCCTGCCACCGCGTCATCGGGGCGAACGGATCGCTGATGGGCTTTGGCGGCGGCTTGCCGACGAAGAAATGGCTGCTGGAGTTCGAGGGGATCGCAACGCCCTCTTTCGTTTGAACGGATTACGCCTCAACCACATGAAACGCATGAAGGCTGCTTTCGTTCGATCACACTAATCCACAAAATATGCCGCATTCGGAACTTACCTCACACCCCAAATCGCGCTACGTTTGTTTGTGGGGTAGCAATTGATCTGGAGGCAACGAATGTTAGGCGACGGCTATACTGGAATTATCGGCATCATCATCCTGATACTGGATATCTATGCGATCATCCGCATCGTGCAGAGCGGTGCGGAACCGCTGTGGAAGGCGATCTGGATCGTCGTCGTTCTCGCTCTGCCGGTTCTCGGCCTTATTCTCTGGTTTCTTTTCGGACCGAAATAAACGTTCCGAATTCATCCGCAGACGCATGACCCGCCCGCGCGAAGAGCGCGGGCGGGTGGCCGTTTCATGACGGCCGCTCCATGAAGAAGGCAGCATGACCTTCAAGAATTTTCTGAATTTCGACAAACTGATCGCCGTGCAGGCGACAAGGCTTCTCTACTGACTAAGCATCGCGGCCATTCTGCTCTACATCTTCGGCATGATCACCGGAGCGGTCGGCCAGACGGTACAACACCGCAAAGACAGGTCTAGACCAGGGACAGGTCTAGAAAAGATCGGCGAGGGAAACGGTTTCGCCGCGCGGCAAAGCGCGGACGGGAACATTACCGGCGAAACGCGCGATGGTTTCCGCCGTCTCCCCGACGGGCACGGGGCCGGGCGCGGCCTCGCTCACCACGATGGCGCGGGGGGTGAGACTTTCGGCTCTCATGACGGCGAGCGTCGTCAATGTGTGGCTGATGGTGCCGAGATAGGCGCCAACGACGAGGACAGGCGCGAGGCCTGTCCTTTCATTCAGCGCCCTCATCCAGTCCAGCACCAGATGCTTGCCGTCGAGAGGGACCATGAGCCCGCCGACGCCCTCGATCAGCAACGGATCATGCGCGCGCGCGGCGGCGGCGCATTCTTCCACCAGTTCATCGAAATCGATCGTGCGGCCTTCGCGCTTGGCGGCCATGTCTGGCGAGAGCGGCGCCTTGAAACGCCAGCGCGAAACGAGGCCCGCATTCTCATAGGTCACCGGCTCGTCCATGGCGGCGAGAAGCTGGGCGGGATCGCTTTGCGCGAATGTTTCCTCATCGAGGCCGCTCACCAGCGGCTTGATGGCGCGTGCCTTCAATTCTCGCGTCAGCATGGCGGAGACATAGGTCTTGCCGATCTCGGTGCCGGAGGATGTGACGAAGACGGGTGGCATGATTACTCCGCTGCGCGGCGAGGCAGGATGCGTTCGCGGACAAGGGTCGCGAGGCGCGCAATGTCGGCATCGTCATGTTCTGCAGTGAAGGTGAAACGCAGGCGCGCCGTGCCGGCGGGCACCGTTGGCGGGCGGATACCTGTGACGAGATAGCCTTCCTTCTCCAGCATGGCGGAGGCGGCAAGCGTGACCTCGGCATCGCCAAGGATCAGCGGCACGATGGGGCTTTCGGGATCGGGAAGCCCGAGCGCGCGGGTGAAGGCCTTCGCCTTCTCGACCGGGCGGCGGCAATAATCCGGGTTCGTGCGCATGAAATCGAGCGCGGCGATGGCGGCAGCGGCGGTGGCGGGCGGCAGGCCCGTCGAATAGATGAGGGTGCGGGCGCGGGTGCGGACGAGATCGCAGACGGCTTTCGAGGCGCAGAGATAGCCGCCATAAGCGCCGACCGCTTTCGAGAGCGTACCCATCTGGAGCGGCACGGCGGCTTTCGTTGCGCCCATGAAGCTCGAACCGCGGCCTTCATGGCCGACGACGCCGATACCATGCGCGTCATCCGTCATCAGCCAGGCATTATGCTGCGCAGCAATTTCGGCCATCTCCTCAACAGGGGCGGCATCGCCATCCATGCTGAAAATGCCGTCGGTGACGACGAGACAATGCTGCGCAGCATTTCTGTGCGCGTCGAGAAGCGCACGCAGATGCGCCATATCGTTGTGGCGAAAGATCTCGATCCGCGCGCCGGACAGTTTCGAGCCCGAAAGCAGGCAGGCATGGGAAAGTTCGTCGGCGAGGATCAGGTCGCCCTCACGCATGAGCGTGGGCACGATGCCCATATTGGCCATGTAGCCGGAACCGAAGACGACGCAATCCTCCGCCTGCTTCAGATCGGCGAGGCGGGTTTCGAGAGTACGAAAGAGCGGGTGGTTGCCGGAGACGAGGCGCGAGGCGCCGGAGCCGACGCCATATTTCCCGGTCGCCTCGATGGCGGCGCGCTTCACCTCCTCGTTCTGCGAGAGGTTCAGATAGTCGTTGCAGCAGAAGGAGACGAGGCGGCGCCCGTCGCGAAAGGCGATGGCGCCCTCGCGGCGGTCGGTCTCGATCAGACGGCGGCGGAGCGCCTGCGCCTCAAGAGCTTCGAGCTTCGCTTGCGCGAAATCGTCCAGTGTCTGTGCCGCAGTCTTCACCATCCCTCACTCCTCTTCGTGTGAGGAGGTATGGGCCGCATGGGCACCCCCACGCAAGCCCCTTATCGGCGAGCTTATTGTCCGGTCGCGTTTCCGGACGGCGAACCGGCTTCCATTTCGCCTGGAAACGCTCCTAAAAGCTGCTTGTTTTCAATGAGATACGCGAGCTGGCCGCGAGCAGCGTGCCGGGCTCTACGGGGGCCTCTTCGGGCTTCTCGACGCCCGCATAGGCCGTGCCGAAGAGTTCCTCGGCCTTGGCGAGTTCTTCGGCAAGGCTTTCATGTTCCTCACCGAGGGAGGGCTTGAGCGCATCGGCGCGCATTTTCGCAACCTTCCAGAAGCCGTAGCCGTCGATCCAGGCTTCGGTCGACCCATTGGGGCCCACCGCCGTGTCGTATTGCTTCGCGGCGCGGTCGTACATTTCGGCGGCGAGAGCGGCCTCGATGGCGGCTTCGCTCTTGTCGCTTTCAGGCGCCTTTTCGGCAGCAGCATCGAGCGCAGCATAGACCTTCTGAACGGAGGCCTTCACCTCGGCAACCGGCGCATCGCCAAGGGCGAGATCGACGGCTTGCGTCATCTCATCCATGAAGGGAGCCGCGCCTTGCGCCTCGAAGACGGATTCGAGGTCGATATAAACTTCCGAGATCGGATGGGCGAAC
This sequence comes from Parvibaculum sp., assembly GCA_002694985.1. GTDB lineage: Bacteria > Pseudomonadota > Alphaproteobacteria > Parvibaculales > Parvibaculaceae > Parvibaculum. The sequence goes on from NZNS01000007.1 coordinate 187,062, forward strand.
ATGGCGCCACCCTCGCGGCGGCCACCCTCGACATCGAGCATCGCCTCGCCCGCGAGATAATGGGCGCGGATGATATCGATGGCGGAGAGATAGACGGCCGGGTCTTTCGCAGCGGCAGCCGGGTCTACGCCGCCCTCGCCGCCTTCTCCCCCTTCACCGCCCTCGCCGCCTTCACCTTCACCCTCGCCTTCACCGGCAGAGGCCACGAGGAAGCTGCCGGATGCCTGCTTGCCCTGAAGAGCGTCACCGTGGGAGCCATTGCCCGCACCTTCACCCGCAGAGGGAGAGGCCATGCCGGCTACCGCACTCGAAGCCGCGATAAGAGCGGCGGCGCTGATGCTGGTCCAGAGCTTCATCCGGTATTTCATGGGAGCTTCCTCTCGGTTCGTCAGCCGTTTTTATGGCGATGGCGCGGTTTGGCCGCGATACTTGCTGTCCATACTGGACTCGACCTTTACCGCGCGGCGGAGTAGTTTGCAAACGCTTTGCATTATCACAGGTATGTGACGTTGTTTATCCAGATCGCCGATGTTCTGACAGGCCCGGAACTGCGCCTCGCCGACACCGTCTTCAAGCAGAAGGACGGCTTCGAGGACGGCGCGCGCACGGCTGGCCGGATCGCAAAGGCCGTGAAGCGGAACGAGCAGGCCAAGCCGACCGGCCTTGCCAGCGATTTCACGGCGCTGGTCGAGAAGCGGCTGATGAAAAACGATGTTTTCCGTGCCGCCGCCCGGCCCCGCGACTTCATCCGCATTCTTCTGTCGCGCTACACGCAGGGCATGGAATACGGGCTCCATTCGGACGATGCCTTCATGGACGGCAAGCGGGTGGACCTCTCCTTCACGCTGTTTCTGGCCGAACCGGACACTTATGACGGCGGCGAACTCATCGTGGAGGAACCGGCGGGAGAACGCTTCGTGAAACTCAACGCCGGGTCGCTGGTGCTTTACCCCTCGACCACGCTGCACCGGGTGGCGGAAGTGACGAGCGGCGAGCGCCGCGCCGCCGTGGGCTGGGTCCGAAGCCTTGTGCGGGGGGCGGAAGAGCGCGAGACGTTGTTCGATGTCGCGCTGGCGCTGCGTCAAGCGGAGGCGGCCGGGAACCGGGCGCTGACCGACCGGCTGCTGAAAGTTCAGGGATCGCTGCTCAGGCGCTGGGGAGACTAAGGCAATCGGGCAAGCCGATTGCCTTCGATTCTTGCTTACCCTCAAACGCCGGGCGCTTGGCTTACGCGCCATAAGGCGCGGCGGGCCCTCAAGTCGGAAATTCCCGACTTGAGATTCTTAAATTGATAAGAGCGAACTGGCCGTAGGCCAGTTCGCGGCGCCCTTGCCGTTTCCGGCACGCCGGAAACGGTTACCAGTATCCTTGATAACCAGCACCCCAATTGTTGCATTGGGGCTCAGGCCGCTTATGCTGCCGGAATTGTAGTCTTTTCGTTGTTATCGCAAGAGAACCGCGGCCCATGAGCATCCAGACCCGTATCGAAGAGTCCGCCAAAACGCAGCCGGGAATCGCGCGGCGCACCAACCCGGACGAACTCCGCCACGACTGGACGCGCGAGGAATTGCAGGCGCTTTTCGATCTGCCCTTCAACGATCTTCTGTTCGAGGCGCAGCTTGTCCATCGGCGCTGGTTCAAGGCGCATGAAGTGCAGATGTCGACGCTGCTCTCGATCAAGACCGGCGGCTGCCCGGAAGATTGCGGCTATTGCGCCCAGAGCTCCAAATTCGATACCGGCCTCCAGGCCTCCAAGCTGATGGAAGTCGAGAAGGTGCTGGCGGAAGCACGCAAGGCGAAGGAAGCAGGCGCGACGCGCTATTGCATGGGTGCGGCCTGGCGCGAGCCCAAGGATCGCGACATGGACATGATCTGCGCCATGATCGAGGGCGTGAAGGAAATGGGCATGGAAACCTGCATGACGCTCGGCATGCTTTCCGGCCAGCAGGTTCACCGCCTCGCGCAGACGGGCCTTGACTATTACAATCACAATGTCGACACGTCGGAAGAATATTATCCGAATGTCATCAGCACACGGACCTATCAGGACCGGCTCGACACGCTGGAGCGTGTGCGCAATGCGGGCATGAATGTATGCTCGGGCGGCATTGTCGGCATGGGCGAAAGCGCGGATGACCGCATCGGTATGCTGATGACGCTCGCCAATCTCGACGAACATCCCCAGAGTGTGCCGATCAACATGCTGATGCCGATGGAAGGCACACCGCTCGGCCGCAGCGAGAAGGTGGACTCCATCGACTTCGTGCGCATGATCGCGGTGGCGCGCATCGTCATGCCGCAATCGGTCGTGCGCCTTGCGGCGGGCCGCGAGCTCATGTCGGAAGAAACGCAGGCGCTCTGCTTCCTTGCGGGTGCGAACTCGATCTTCGTCGGCGACAAGCTGCTGACCGCGAAGAACCCGGAAGAAGACAAGGACCAGAAGCTTTTCGCGAAGCTCGGCATCGAGCCCATGCCCGCGCATAGCTGCCCGTCGGAGAAGTAATATTCTTCCCTATGTGCCCTCCGCGCCCGGAAGATGTTCCTCATCGATCAAAAAGAACCAAGAACCATGGTAGCTGTTCTTGCTTACCGATATTCTTTCCTGACGATGCGGGATTCTTATGGATAGGTGTTTCGCCTGCTGGTGTCGCCTATCAAATATTTCAACCTTAATGCGATATGCCCTGCCTGTGCCGAGAAGTCGCAGATTTCGGTCTCCTGTAAACCCGTGCACTCCGGGTTCGTCTGCAGCAAGGGCGATAGGGATTAGTTTCTGATCACCTTTCAGCGGGTTCTCCAGCACTGGAACACGCCAACTGTAATGCCTCGGCACGCCCTCCGTGACAGTCAGAGCGTCGTAAGAAACTCGAACTTCCACGTCAGATCCAGCATTCCTATCGAACGTAAAAGGAACGCTTATCTCAATGAAATGCGCCTTGTCGTTCTCGTCTTCGTGTTTCGGGTAAAATTGGACTCGGTACTCAACAGGATGGAAATCGCCCAGTGATCGAAACACCCGCCAATTGTGTTGCAGCCACGAATCCTTGTTGAACGCGTCATTGACAATCTGCCCAAGCCAGAAGGCGAAGAAAATTCCGGCCAACCATAGCCACGGCAGGTCAACCCACCATTCTTGGCCGCTCATCCGCTGTTCCGTGGCAAATACGCCGAGCTTTCCGACTACACCTGCGAAGGACAGGGCAAGAAACGGGGAGGTCCTGATTGAAGGCATTTTGTAGCGCATACTCGATCATAGCCCTGCCCGTTGATTCTGGGAGTGGGCTATTTTCTCCATGACGCTCATCGGCGTATGCGCGCTATCACTCTGAAATAGCTAAATCATTTTCGGGACCCGACTCGACTTCTCCTCAGGTGCGGATCGCTTCCGCACCCCACGCCGCCTGCCAGTGCTGCAAGCGTTCCTTGAGGACCGATTGCAGCATGTAAGGCGTCATGTCCTTCGCGTCGACTTCTTCCACCACTTCATAGACGAAGTTCTCTTCGCCATGCGTATTCCACGCCGCCTGCAATGTTCTTGCGGGATGGGTGCCGAGACGCAGCGTGAACCAGATGCCGTTCTGCATATTGTCGAGGCTGCGCCCGATGCCGAGCCAGACTTCCCCGCTCGCATGGCAGCGCACGGCAAAAATACCGCGCGCCACCTTGCGTTCCCTGTAATCGCTGACGAGCTGTTTTCTGCGTTCCCTGTTCATGACGGCTTCCTCTTCGGCGCAGGGCGCTCGGGCAAAGGCGGCACGATGCGCGCAAGTTTCTGGTTCAGGCGGTAATGCGCCCTGGCATCCCGGGGCTTTGCCCAGTCGCGGCCAATCGCCTCCCAGTCCTCGTCCTTCACATCGACGCCGAGGCTTGCCAGCAGACCGCCCTCGCAGACGACGAACTGATGACGATAGGGAAAGAGAAAACGGTCCTTGCGCGTGCCGAGCGCGTCGCGCGCTTCCTCGTAAGTCGCGAACCAGGCATTCAGGTAGAAGCTGGTACTCGGCGGGAAGAGCCGCGTCGTATCGAAGGCGGGCATTTCGACATGCGCCTCTTCGGTCAGATGCTGCCAGTCGCGAAAGCCCATCTCGCGCGCAATGACGGCAAGCGCATGCTTGCGCTGGATGCGCGAGGGATCGGCGAGCAATGCATTTGCATCCACCTCCTGCCAGAGCGAGGCAAGGCGGTGCGCGGCGTGAAAGGCGCGGCGCTTGTCGGCGCTCGCGAAGTCCTTGAGGAGCTTGCTCGCGCGGATCTTGTATTCGGCGAGGGCGTCGATGGGTTTCTGAGAAGATGGGTCCGTTCGCACGGAATCCTCCTGTTGTTTGACTGTCGTCGGTCCGAAGCGACGGCAAACAAGGAGATTCTGCGAACGCGAGGTAACGTCTCTCTACGTCAGGCGAAGGTGAGTTCCTCTTTCTCGGACGGCGGCACCCTTCGCGGCACCGGGCGGCATCCTATGCCAAGGGATATTCGCGTGCAATCGCGGCTTTTGGCCCTTGCCACGGGCTCGTGAAACAGGACAATCCGCGACAACCAGAAGACATAAAGAAGCCCGGCCAGCATGAAGCCAGCAAGCACAGGAAGGGGAACGCCCCATGTCCATTCCGCCCGCTAATCCGCTCATCAACGACCCGCCGGAATGGCTGGCCAAAGGCGCGCCGCATCTCTGGCTGCCCTATACGCAGATGCAGACGACGCCGATGGCGCTGCCCATCGCGAAGACGGACGGCGTGCGGCTGACGCTGGCGGACGGGCGCGAACTCATTGACGGGGTTTCGTCGTGGTGGACGGCGGCGCATGGCTACAACCATCCGCATATTCGCGCGGCGGTGACGGACCAGCTCGAAAAGATGCCGCATGTAATGCTGGGCGGGCTGGCACATGAGCCTGCCTGCCGCCTCGCGACAAGGCTGTCGGAAAAGCTGCCGGGCGATCTCGGCCATGTGTTCTTTTCGGAGTCGGGTTCGGTTTCGGTCGAGATCGCGATGAAGATCGCTGTGCAATACGGCATCAACAAAGGAAAAAAGGGGCGCACACGCTTCGTCAGTTTCAAGGGCGGCTATCACGGCGACACGCTGGCCACCATGTCGGTCTGCGACCCGGACGAAGGTATGCACACGCTCTTCAAGGGTGCGATTGCCGAACAGTTCATCTGCGAATTGCCGAACGATGCGGAAAAGGAAGCAGCACTCGACGCCTTTCTCGGCGAGCATGGCCATGAAGTCGCCGCTGTCGTGACGGAGCCGCTGGTGCAGGGCGCGGGGGGCATGCGCTTTCACACGCCGGAGACGCTGCGGAAACTGCGCGCGCTTTGCGACAAGCATGATGTGCTGCTGATCCTCGACGAAATCTTCACCGGCTTCGGGCGCACGGGCTCCATGTTCGCCTGCGAGCAGGCGGGGATCGTGCCCGACATCGTGACGCTGTCGAAGGCGCTGACAGGTGGCACGATGGCGCTCGCCGCGACGATTGCCACGGCGCGCGTCTTCGAGGCCTTTCTCGGCGAGGATGCAGGCAAGGCACTGATGCACGGGCCGACCTATACGGGCAATCCGCTCGCCTGCGCGGCGGCCAATGCCTCGCTCGACCTGTTCGAGCGGGAGCCGCGCCTCGACCAGGTGGCCGCCATCTCGGCGCAGCTGACACGGGAGCTTGAACCGGCGCGGACACTGCCCGGCGTCAAGGATGTGCGCGTGATGGGCGCCATCGGCGTCATCGAGGTGGAGGCAATAAGGGATGCCGATGCGATCAAGCGCCGCTTCGTGGAGGAAGGTGTCTGGATCCGGCCCTTCGGCAATATCATCTATACGACGCCGCCGCTGATCATCGGGAGCGGCGATCTTGCCCGGCTGACAGGCGCAATGGTGAAAATCACGGCAGAGATGGCGGGCGAATGAGGCTCCCAGCCCCCGTCATGTGTCCCCATCAACACATTTTCTGGTAGTGGAGGCATTTTTCGCGCGCATATGTTGAGCCAAAATGGGTCACACATTACTCTCGCAGCGGGGGCTGATTCGGCCTTTTCGATATCGATCACGCACATGCCGGCGGGTCGCGGGGGGCGCGGAAGCCTCTTTCCGCATTGTGGCCCGGATTGTTACCGGCGCGTCCTTTTCTGGAATGCCGCAAGCGAAGAAATCGCGCGCGGCCGGTTATCGGGATTAAGCCATGCACGTCATCGCGTTCGCGTCGCAGAAGGGTGGCTCCGGCAAGACCACGCTTGCGGGTCATATTGCTGTCGAAGCCGAGAGGCAGGGCGCCGGGCCCGTCGCCCTGATCGACACTGACCCGCAGGGGTCTCTCTCCCAGTGGTGGAATGCGCGCGAAGCCGAGCGCCCCTTCTTTGTGAGCGCCTCGGAAGACGGGCTGGAAGCGGATCTGGCGCGGCTCAAGGATGGCGGCGTCAACCTCGTCATCATCGACACGCCGCCCGCCATCACGTCCACCATCGGCCATGTCATCGGCCAGGCGGACCTCATCGTCATTCCGACGCGGCCGAGCCCGCATGACCTGCGGGCGGCAGGGGCCACGGTCCGGCTCTGCGAGGAAGTCGGCAAGCCGCTCGTCTTCGCCGTCAATGGCGCGGCACCCCGCGCCCGCATCACCACGGAGGCTGTTATCGCTCTCTCACATCACGGTCCCGTCGCCCCGTCGATCCTCCATCAGCGAATCGATTTCGCCGCGAGCATGATCGACGGGCGAACCGTCATGGAAATCAGCTCATCGACCAAATCGCCGGAGGAAATCGCCGAGCTCTGGAGTTTCCTCAACGACCGGCTCAAAGGGCGCGAAACCTCGCCGCTCACCTCAGGTTCCTTCGTTGCAGGCGCAGCCTCCAGCGGCAAGGCCGAGGGTCTTCTCAGGGGCGCCGCCTGATGGCCAAGAAGCCTGCCTCATTGACGAGCGACCTGCTTGCGCGCAAGGGTGAAGCTGGACCTTCTTCGGTCGATCCGGTTGCACGTGCTACAATTGCGCCCGGAAGGCAGCCGAATTTGAGCGGAATCGGTGTAAATGAAGGTCCTTCCCCGGGGCTCTATGGCAGCCCCGCCACGGAGAGGCCAGAGATGCACGCAACGGACGAGGACGAACGGCCACAGCCGCCCGAACCCGAGATTATCTACACCCCTGAAGAAGAAGAGAGCGGCGGCCGCACAAGGCTGATCGCAGGCGCCTTTGTGGGCCTTGCGCTGCTTGGCGGCGTCATCATCGCGCTGTCGCTGAACGATAGCGGCTCGGGCGTGGCGCCCGTTTCGCCGGATGTGACGGCGATACCGGATGAAGCGCCGGCGCAGCAGCAGGTGGCAGAAGCCCCGGCCGCACAGATGCCGGCGGCGGGCGAAGACGCAAATCCCGAGGCGACCGTTCCCGGCGAGGCGCAGGATGCGCCCATGGAAACGCCGGAGCTTCGCGCCGGTGCCGAACCCGCAGCGCCGGAGCCGGAGGCGGCACCCGCCGAGACGACGGCGGCGACAGAAGGTGTGGAGGAAAGCGCGGGCGCGCCGACAGCGATCACGCCGCCTGCCGCACAGCCGGAAGCGGAAAAACCGGCTGCGGCCGCACCGGCACCCGCACCGGCCCCCGCACCGACAAAGGCTCCCGCAACGGCGGCGGCAAGCGGCGGGGCCTATGTGGTGCAGATCATGGCGCTTCGCGAGGAAGGGGCAGCGCAATCCGCCTGGGCCTCGCTTCAAAAGAAGTACCCCTCGGTACTTGGCGGCCATGCGCTCGATATCGAGAAGGCGGATCTTGGCGACAAGGGCACCTTCTACCGCGTTCGCGCCGCGGGCTTCGAGACCAAGGCGGCGGCGCAATCGGCCTGTTCGAGCCTCAAGGCTGCCGGTCAGGACTGTCTCGTCAAATCACGCTAGAACAACGACCCGGCAATCCGGACGCCTGCTTGGCGCCCGGATTGCCGGCGTGTAGGTTCGCGCCAAATGAAATTGGCGAGGAATTGACATGGTCGAGGCAGTGATCTGGGATTTTGGCGGCGTGCTGACGTCGAGCCCTTTCGAGGCGTTCAACCGCTATGAAGCGGAAAAGGGTCTCGCGAAGGATTTCATTCGCAGCATCAACGCGACCAATCCCGACACGAATGCCTGGGCGCTGTTCGAGCGCAACGAATGTTCGCTCGACGAGTTCGACCGCCTCTTTGCAGAAGAATCCGAAGCGAAGGGCTGCCGCATTCCCGGCCGCGACATCATCTCGCTGCTCTCCGGCGACATCCGCCCGGAAATGGTGACCGCGCTGAAACGCTGCAAGGAACGCGCGAAGGTCGGCTGCATCACCAATAATGTCTCGGCGGGCGAAGGCGCAGGGATGGCGCGCAGCAGCGAGAAGGCAGCGGCAGTGGCGGAAGTCATGTCGCTTTTCGACCATGTGATCGAGAGCTCCAAGGCCGGCATCCGCAAGCCCGATCCGCGCATCTATCAGATGGCCTGCGAGGCGCTCGGCGTTTCCGCTGCGTCATCCGTCTATCTCGACGATCTCGGGGTCAACCTGAAGCCCGCCAAGGCATTGGGCATGACGACGATCAAGGTCGTCTCGCCGGAACAGGCGCTGAAGGACCTCGAAGCGGCGGTCGGATTCCCCGTTTCCTGAGCTTGAGATGACGCGCCGAAGGGGCCGTGCTCAGAGCGGCGCGCGCGTGAAGGGCAGCTTGAGCTGGCCGACGAAGTCTTCCGGCACGGCGTATTTGATGCCGATATCCGCGGGCGGGCGGCGCCCCGGCGGGTTGATATAGGTGCCGAAAATCATGTCGAAGAGCATCAGGTTCTCGCCGTAGTTCCTGTTACCCTCGGAGAGATCCTTCGAGTGATGCCAGCGGTGAAGTTCCGGTGTGTTGAAGACATAGTTGAGCGGGCCGCAGCGCATCTCGATATTGCAATGGGTGAGTATGCCGAGGACGGCGGTGACGGCGCTCACCATGAGGAGGACGGGCTGCGGCGCGCCGAGAAGCAGCAGCACGGGGATGCCGACAAGAAGGCCCGTGACCGTATCGACCACGTGGAAGCGGCCGGTGTTGAAAAACCAGAGCCTCGTCACCGAGTGATGCACGGCGTGGAAGCGCCATAACCAGGGCCACTCATGTGCCAGGCGGTGCTTCCAGTAGAGCCCGAGTTCGACAATCACGAGACCAAGCGCGACCTGGATGACGAGCGGCCATGTCTCGGGCCAAAGCGGGCCGCCGGCGGGTTTCAGCCATTCGGCAATCCCCATGAAGACGATCACGGTGACAAGGACCTGGGCCACGCCCTTGCTCAGCACCGTATGCGCGAGGTCGGGCCCGATCTGTCCATCCTTTGCCAGCCATTGCCGCTCATAAGGCAGCGCGCGCTCCAGCAGAGCGAGCGCGGCGGCTAGCGACAGATAGACGATATTGAAGACGAGAACACCGTGGCCCGCTTCCATGCCGATATAGATCGCGGCAAGCGAGGCGGTCGCGAGAGCAGGCCAGAGCAGACAGGAAACAAAAGTACGCATGTGATCTCTTCTCTGATGTCCGGGAGTATCACGCATGCCGCGCGCGGACGAAAGCCCACCCTGAACGTGAAAAGGCCGCCGGGTGTTCGGCGGCCTTTCCTGTTTTGTGATGCGTTCGCCGATCAGTGGACCGGCGCGCTCTTCTGGCGAGCGACGGGACGCCTGCGCGGGAAGATCATGTCGAGCGTCACAGCAAGCGCGGGCAGTACGCTGACCGCCATCACCATGTTGACCATGAACATGAAGGCGAGAAGCAGACCCATATCCGCCTGGAACTTGAGGTCCGAGAAGGCCCAGGTGGACACGCCGACAGCGAGTGTCAGCGCTGTGAAGAAGGTTGCCATGCCCGCTTCCTGCAGCGACTGCCGGAAGGCATCCGAGATGCTGAGACCTTCGCCCATGTAATAGGGCACGCGGTTGTAGATGTAGTAGGCGTAGTCGACACCGATGCCGACCGCGAGCACCATCACCGGAAGCGTCGCCACGGTGAGGCCGATCTGCAGCACCTCCATGAACCAGTATCCGAAGAAGGTACCGAAGGTGAGCGGGAGACAACAAGCCACGACGGCACGCCAGTCACGATAGGTGAGCATGACGAGCGCGACGATCACCGCATAGACCCACATCATCATCGGCAGTTCGGTTTCGGTGATCTCCTCATTGACCGCCGCCTGCACACCCATGTTGCCGGAGGCAAGACGGATGTTCACGCCCTCCATCGGGTTCGCCTCGCGCCATTCCTTCACGGCATCGACGGCGGCCTTGATCGTCGTCGCCCTGGCATCGCGCAGATAGAAGCTGTGCGGCAGGATGGTGCAGGTCTGGTTATAGAGCGAACTGGAGTTCGGCACGGTGTTCGATGCCTGGGCGAGCGCCGGCCGGTTACGTGGAATGTCCTTCCATTTCAGGTTGCCCTCGTTCCAACCTGCCGCGGACCCCTTGATGGCGAAGGGAAGCGAGGCGACAAGCGTCACGTCCGGCACGTTCTGCATGTGCCAGGAGAACTGGTTCAGATACTTCATGTAGGAATAGGTCACGCAACTGTCCGGCGGCGTTTCCACCACCGCAATCAGCACGTTGAGGCCGAGCGCGTAATCATCCGCGATGGCCGTCGAGTCGAGATTGTAGCGCGCATCGGGACGAAGCTCCGGCGCACCCGCATGGAGTGCACCGACGTGACGGTTCATCGCCTCGTGAACGGCGATCCCGAAAAGGACCGTCGCAAAAACGAGCACGAAAGGCGCGATCTTCGGATTGGCGACGAAGCCCAGCGAACGCATGATCTTGAGACGGAACTCGCGGGAGCTGTGCACACGTGCGCGGAAATCTTCACCGAACCTCAGATAGCTGACAAGCAGCGGCAGCATGATGAGATTGGTGACGACCTTGAGGATCACGCCGATGGATGCCGTGATCGAAAGTTCGCGGATCATCGGCACGGGAATGAGATAGAGCGTCGCGAAGCTCACCAGCGTGGTGACCAGCGCCATGGAGCCCGGCACGAAGAGACGCGAGAAGGCAGAGCGTGCCGCCGTTTCGGAATCCGCGCCTTCCGCGATTTCCGCCGTCACGACATTGATCTGCTGCACGCCGTGACTGACGCCGATGGCGAAAATCAGGAACGGCACGAGAACGGCCAGCGGATCGAGGCCGTAACCGAGGAAGGTGAGCAGGCCGAATTGCCAGACCACCGAGGTGAGCGAAGCAAAAAGCGTTGCCGCGGTGAGTACGACGGAGCGGGCATAGAGATAAAGCGCCAGCGCCGTCAGCACGAAGGCAAGAGCGAAGAAGATGACGACCGTCTTGGCGCCGTCCGCGATATCACCGATCAGCTTGGCGAAGCCGATGATGCGAACGGTGTATTCGTCGGTCTCGTATTTATTGCGGATCTCCGCTTCGAGCTTCGCGGCAAGATCGAAATAGTCGAGCTTCTCGCCAGTCGATGGGTCGAAATCCTGCAACTCGGCAACCACCATCGCGGAGCCGAAATCATCGGCGACCAGGCGGCCGACGAAGCCGCCGCGGATCACGTTGCTCTGAACTTTCTGAAGGTTTTCCTGCGTCATGGAATCGGCGGTGACGCGCCCGGAGATCACGTCATCGGCGCTGATGCCATCTTCCGTGATTTCGATATAGCGCGTGTTCGGCGTCCAGAGCGATGTCACCGTATGGCGCGATACGCCAGGCAGGAAGAAAATATCGTCGGTGAGGCTCTTGTAGACCTTGAAGAACTTCTGGGACCAGATGTCCCCTTCCTTCGGTTCCAGCGTAATGATTATGCGGTTCGACCCGAAGAGCTGTTCACGATATTCAGTGAAGGTCTGGATGTATTCATGGCCGACGGGAAGCTGCTTGTCGAAGCCCGCCGTCATACGCAACTGAAGTGCATAAAACCCAGTGATGCAGGTGAAGACAAAGAGCGCCACCAGAATTACCGGGCGTAGGCGGAATACAATATTTTCAAGTAACTTTACCATCGGCAGCACCCATCTCCCTTGCCGCTTCCCGCACGGGGACAAGCGGCAGCATTGAACTTCGCGGGCCGGACCGGTGACAGGAGGTGCCTTGAAAGCCCGCCTTCCTGTGCGGTCGGATCGACTTCGATATATTCCGGAGGACAGGACCGTCGAGACGACGGGAGCGGACTTGCCGCCTATCCCCGATTCATGCGGGCCAGCCTTACGGCTTTGTCGCCCAATTTTCAGATCGGGGGGTTTGCCCCCTCCCCCAGATGCCGGTCTCTCATTATTTCCAGCAGCGCCGGTTCCCCGCGCTACCGGCCGAACCGGTCATCCTGTGTTCGATAATTATCACAAGCAGCGGCCATTTGTAACAGTTGCGTAGTGCTAATCCGCGAAGTTCTGCGCATTTTAGCGATTTAGTTAACACATATTCACAAAGTTGACGCCTCCGTCACTTTTTTTCTTGACCCTGCCGCAGCGCCTCCTATTCTATTTTTAAAGAGAGACCGGCAGGGCGAGAGCCCGAAAAGCTGGCGTTCCCCTAATTTCCGGCGGCTTACCGCCCCTCTGGAGGACCCGATGAACGAAGTTCGGCAGATCACCAAAGACGACGCCTATGATGCCGTCGCCCCGGATGACTTTCCCGCGATGATGGAGCCGGAGCGCTATAATTCGCGCTCCACCGCCTTCGACAAGATCATCTCCGCGACCCATGACCATTTCTGGGACCCGCTGGATACGAAGTATATCGACTTCAACGAGCCCTTCGATCTGGAAAACCAGATGCTGATGCCCGAAGAGCTGGTACCGGAACTCAAGCTTCCCTGCTTCGCGAAGCTTACGGAAAAGCAGCGTATCCGCTTTGCCAATGAGAGCACACGCTGGATGCTTTCCTCGATCCTGCATGGCGAAGCCGGCGCACTGGCGCTTTCGGCCTCGCTCTGCCACATCCTGAAGGATCCGGGCGCGCAGGAATATGCTGCGAACCAGACCCGCGAAGAAGCGCGTCACGTCACCGGCTTCTCGCGCTATGTCCAGGCCCGCTGGGGCAAGCCGCTCCCCGTTGGCGCCACGCTTGGTGGCCTCCTCACCGACATCGTGAATGCCAAGGAAGTCTACAAGAAGATCGTCGGCATGCAGATGCTGGTCGAGGGTCTCGCCATGGGCGCCTTTGCCACCTTCTATGCAAAGTCGAACGACCCCCTGCTGGTCAAGCTGATGCAGCTCGTGATGACGGACGAAGCGTTCCATCACAAGTTCGGCAAAATCTGGGCCGACCGCACGATCCCGAACCTTTCGGAAGAAGAGCAGAACATCATCGAAGACTGGGCGGCCGAGTGTTTCCAGACGCTGCTGTTCAACCTTGTGAACCCGGAACAGAAGCAGACGCTCTATGGCGAGTTCGGCATCGACTGGCAGCAGGTGCAGCTTGAGATGCTTGAAGCCTTTGGTGACGAAGACCGTCGCGAAAGCATGAAGGAAGGCACGAACATCTTCCGCGTGCTGATCAAGACGCTTCTCAAGGCCGGCATCATCACCGATCGCACCAAGGCCTTCTATGCCACCTATGTGAACATGGATGAGCTGAAGAGCGAAGGCGACCATATGGTCGGCGACGACATTGCCGAGGATGGCATCCGCTTCCTCCAGAAGATTAATTTCGGCGCCAATGTGGATGCGCTGAAGAATGTCAGCATCTCGGCTGCCGAGTAAGCAGTCGGGCGCAAGACAAGGCGGGGACACTCTCTCCCCGACCGGCGAACAAATCGGGCGGCCCCTGGCGGGGCCGCCCTTTTTATTTGTGCAAGGCACAAAACGACACAAAAAAGGCCGGGTGCATCGCACCCGGCCTTGATTTGATTGTGCAATATTCGCCTAGTGCGAACGCATCAGTGCGAACGCTTGGGCAGCTCGACCATCAGTTCCTCGTAGCCCTTCACGAAGCTGGAATGGACGCGGCGGGGCTCGGCCAGCACCTTGATCTGCTTGTCGGGCCAACGCTTCATGATCTCTTCCCAGATGATGCGGAGCTGCATCTCGGCGAGACGGTTACCCACGCAGCGGTGGATGCCGAAGCCGAAGGAAAGATGCTGACGCGCACGTTCGCGGTCGATCACGAGCTCGTTCGGATTCTCGATCACGGTCTCGTCGCGATTGCCCGAGACGTACCACATGGCAACCTTGTCGCCCTTGGCGATCTTCTGGCCGGCGATCTCCGTATCCTCAAGCGCGGTACGGCGCATGTAAGCGAGCGGCGTCTGCCAGCGGATGATCTCCGCCACCATGTTCGGGATGACCGCGGGGTTTGCCTGAAGCTTCTTGTACTGCTCCGGGAACTGGTTGAGCGCGAGAAGACCACCCGAGATCGAGTTACGGGTCGTGTCGTTGCCGCCGACGATCAGGAGGATCAGGTTTCCAAGATACTCCATCTTGTCCATGTTCCGCGTCGACTCGCCATGAGCCAGCATGGAGATGAGATCGTTACCCGGCTCGCGCGCATTCACACGCTCGTTCCAGAGACCGATGAAGTACTCGGCGCATTCGAGAAGTTCAGCGCGGCGCTGCTCTTCCGTTTCGATGATACCGCCTTCCATCGGCGTAGCCGTCGCCACGTCCGACCAGCGCGTCAGTTTGCGGCGCTCCTCGAAGGGGAAATCGAACAGTGTCGCGAGCATCTGCGTCGTCAGCTCGATCGACACCCTGTCGACCCAGTTGAAGGGCTTGCCTTCGGGCAGGCTGTCGAGAATGTTGCCCGCGCGCTTGCGGATCGTGCTTTCGAGCTTGGCAAGGTTCGCGGGCGCCACGATGGGGCTCACGGTCTTGCGCTGGTCGTCATGCTTGGGCGGGTCCATCGCAATGAACATCGGAAGCTGGAAGTCTTCTTCCGGGTCGCGCAGCGTGATGCCGCCTTCAGAGGAGAAGACCTGGTGGTTCGTGTCCACCGCCATGATGTCCTTGTAGCGCGTCACCGACCAGTAAGGCCCGACCTCTTCATTGGTGGTGCAGTAATGGACCGGCGCCTCGGCGCGAAGGCGCTCGAAATAGGGCCACATGACATTGTTTTTGAAAAGAAGCGGATCAGCAACATCGATCTCCGCAAGCGGGGTCGAATAGGCTGCGTCGCGCGCTTCGTCGGCTTCGTATTTTACCGCTGCGTCGCTCATAGGATTTCCTCCTCCGGCATGTTCCGGCGTTTGTTATTCCGCTGTGTCAAGCATAACGGAAAGTGCGGACCTGTCATACGTAAATTGACGGTCACGTCACTTTTTATGTGATCAAGCTCAACAGTAGATTAGCAGCAGATAAGGGATTTGAAAATGACGGGTGCGTCATTTTCTGCGACAAATTGACCTTATATATGGCATATTACGGGAAATTAGTTGCCGAAACGCTGACGGGCCGAGAGGGCCAGCCCCGTGGCAACCGAGGTGAGCTCACCCCCGCCCGCGAGCTTTTCCACGCCGAAACGGGCTGCGAAGAGGTTGCGCACTGCCGGGATGAAGGAAGAACCGCCGGTGAGAAAGACCCGATCGACTTTTTCGGGCGCGGTGCCCGTTTCTTCCAGCAGCTTGTCCACACAGGCGGAAATCTCGGCAAGCTCCGGCGCGATCCACTGCTCGAAATCGGCGCGCGTCACCTTCGCGTCGATTTCGACCGGGCCGAGAGTGAAGCGGAGCCTGGTTTCGTCCGCGCCGGAGAGACCGAGCTTCGCGGCCTCCACTGCCCGGTAGAGCGCAAAGCCCCGCTCCTCTTCGATGAGAGCCAGCAAGGCCTCCACTTCATCGGCCGCTTCGGCGGTGCGGGCGATCTCTTCGAGCATGCGCCGGGTCTTGCGCGTATTGATCAGACTTAACTCGTGCCAGCGGCGCATCGTGTCGTAGGGCCAGGAGGGAACGGGAAGCAGCTTCGTACCGCTTTTGTAATTCGTGCCCTTGCCGAGACGCGGCGCGACGCAATGCTCGATCAGACGGGCATCGAATGCATCGCCCGCCAGGCCAACACCCGAGACGCCAACAATGGTTTCGCCACGCTCTTTCAGAGTGCGCAGGCCGGGGCCGACATGCAGCAGGCAGAAATCCGAGGTTCCGCCGCCGAAGTCGCCGATCAGCACGAGTTCGTCGCGGTCGAGCGATGCCTCATAGGCATGGGCCGCCGCGACCGGCTCGAACTCGAAATGTACATCGGGAATACGGATACCATGCAGCGCTTCGCGCAGACGCGAGACGGCAAGCTCGTCATGCTCACTGTCGGGTGTTCCCAGACTGTTGCGCACGAAGCGCGCGGGACGGCCGACGACGACGGGCCCGGACGCCATGCGTTCTGTCAGTTCGCCTGCTTGCGCGGTTGCATCGATCAGCCGCGCCACCACGAAGCCGATCAGATTTTCGAGTGTAAAGCGGCTATTGAAGATGGTGGTCGAGGTGAAATTCGGATTGGCGAGATAGGACTTTACGGACTGGATCAGCCGCCCCTCGGCGCCGCGCTCCAGATAGGCATCCATCGCCGCCGGACCCGCAAAGGCGTGCGGACGCCCGTTCGTGTCGCGCTCTTCATCGTCGAAATAGAGGATGGAGCGGAAGGTCGGGAGCGTTTCCGCCGCGTGGCGGACCGGCACAAGCCGGGAGGGGCCATCCGCGGGAGCAAGCGCCAGGGCGCTGTTGGTCGTTCCGAAGTCGAGACCGATGAACATCTGTTACCTCGTATCCGTCTGGCCGACGCTGCTCCGCAGCACCAGCCACAGCAATACGTTTGAGGAAATCCGCGCGTTTTTTCGAAGTTTCGGGCGCTTTCAGGGCGGAAGGGCCGCGAGGAATACCGAACAGGCAACCCCTTGTCGAGTCGGAGAGCGCCGCATCGGCGGCCAGGGCGCTCATGTGCAAAAGTGACGCAGGCGTCATTTTTGAATTGCTTGTGCGGCGCACAAATACCCACATTACGAGTACGGGAAATTGGCCGGGCTTTCACGGGAAAGCGATCGATGACAGTGGAGAAAAAAATGACCGAAACTCGCCAGATTACCAAGGACAACGCCTATGACGCCGTGTCGCCGGACGATTTTCAGGCGATGATGGACACGGAGCGCTATAACCGCCGCTCCTCCGCCTTCGACAAGATCATCTCTGCGACCCATGACCATTTCTGGGATCCGCTCGACAAGCGCTATATCGACTTCACCGACCCGTTCGACAGTGAAAACGAAATGTTGATCGATCCGGAGCTCGTACCGGAGCTTCGCCTCGCCTGCTTCGAGAAACTGTCGGAGAAAGAGAAGATCCGCTTCGTCAACGAGACGGCGCGCTGGATGATGTCGGCGATCCTGCACGGCGAACAAGGCGCGCTGAACCTTTCGGCCTCGCTCTGCCACATCCTGCTCGATCCGGGCGCACAGGAATATGCCGCAAACCAGGCGCGCGAAGAGGCCCGCCATGTGACGGCCTTCGCGAAATATGTGCAGTCGCGCTTCGGCAAGCCGCTGCCTTGCGGCGAGACGCTTGGGAACCTTCTCTCCGAGATGGTCAACGCGAAAGAGGTCTACAAGAAGATCGTCGGCATGCAGCTTCTCGTCGAAGGGCTTGCGATGGGCACTTTCGCGACCTTCTTCAACACGGCGCGCGATCCGCTTCTCGTGAAGCTTTGCCAGCTCGCCATGACAGATGAAGCCTTCCACCACAAGTTCGGCAAGATCTGGGCCGACCGCACGATCCCGAAACTCGCGCCCGAAGAGCGCGACATCATCGAGGACTGGGCGGCCGCCGTTTTCCAGACGCTGCTCTTCAACCTCGTGAACCCCGAGCAGAAGAAACTCATCTATGCCGATTTCGGCCTCGACTGGCGTGAGGTCCAGGCCGAGATGCTGGAAGCCGTGACCGATGAAGACCGGCGCGAAGGCATGAAGGATGCAGCCAACGTCTTCCGCGTGCTCGTGAAGACGCTGCTCAAGGCCGGCATCATTACCGATCGCACCCGCGCCTTCTATGCGACCTATGTCGATATGGAAGAGCTCAAGGACGAAGATGACCGCATGGTCGGCGATGATATTGCCGAGCAGGGGATCGAATTCCTGAAGACGGTCAACTTCGCCAACAAGAAGAACCCGATGCATAGCGCGGCGGCGGAGTAATTTCCCGAAGGGTCCTCTCCAGAGGGAACCACTCAGGGTGGCCTTCGGGCCACCCTTTTTTTGGCGTCGAAACGAGGCCGAGTGCTAGAGTGCGGCCCCATGAGGGAAATTCACGAAACGCTCACCGACGAAATACCGGACCTGCCAGCAGGACCCTGGCCGCTTCTCAGCGAAGGCATCTGGGGAAGCGTTCACGATCTCGGTGACGGCACGGTGCTGAAGCTCATACGCCGCAATGGCGGGCTTGGCACGGGCGAAAGCAAGCATTACCGCGAAACCGCCGCCCTCACCCTTCTCGGTTCGCTGAAAAGTACGCGTTTCCGCCTGCCCCGTCTGTTGGGCTCAGGGCGTTTCGAAAATGCCTATGGCTTTTCAGGGCCACCGCTCGCCGGCTGGCTCAGGCTTGAAAAGCTCGCGGGCAAGCCCGCAGATGAAGGCGGGCTTTACATCCTCAAAATGGATGAACGCGAAAGACTCGGCGAAGAGATCGGCGCGGCCATCGCGTGGTTTCATGAAGAAGGCGCAAGGCTTGCGGACGGGGCAACGAAGCTCGGCAATCCCAGTATCCGCAGCATCGACGAGGCGCTGGCGCGGATCAGCGCGCCCGACCAGCGCGACGGCCTCCAGCGGCTGAAGGAAATGTGGGAAGCCGAAGAAGGAACGCGGATCGTTCTTCACGGCGACCTGAATTTTTCGAACACGCTCACGGCGCGCGGCGAGAGCCCCGCCTTTCTCGATTTCGCGGAAGCAGGCGTCGGTTTGCCGGAGGAAGATTTCCGGCATTTCGATAATCCAGGCCCGCTGCGCGATGCGATCTTTCGTTCCTATGCCGCCGTCTCCGGCCACGCGATCGACATGCAGCGTTTTCACATGGGCGTCGCGGTCAATGCAGCCTGCTCACTCGCCATCGGCAGCAATAGCGGCCATCCGCGCGAGGCGATGCGCCGTGTCAGCTTTCTCGACGAAGCGTTGCGGCAGGCAGGCATCGAAAGCCGGGTTCGGCAATGACGAAAGACGACCTGTCCCGGATGCCGGACATGGAGATGGATGAATTTCGTCTCTTCGACGGGCGGCAATCGGCGACAGCAGCAAGCGTCCAGCGAGGTGTCTGCCGCCTTCTCGCGCAGATGGGATACGCGCCGGTGACGGAGCTCACACTTGCTACCGGGCGGCGCGTCGACATTCTGGCGCTCGGTCCCAAGGGCGAGATCATCGTTATCGAAATCAAGTCGAGCCTCACCGACTACAAGACGGATTCCAAGTGGGAGGAATATCTCGACTTCTGCGACCGCTTCTATTTTGCCGTGCCGCCCGAGTTTCCACGCGAGGTGATCTCCGAAGAAACCGGCCTCATCATCGCGGACCGCTACGGCGCGGAGATATTACGCGAAGGCCCCGTGACGACGCTTGCGCCAGCGCGGCGCAAGAAGCTCACGCTGCATGCTGCCCGTGTTTCGGCGCGGCGGGTATACCGATTTCTCGAACCGGAATAAAACCGGACGAGAGGACATGGCACGCGTTATTTGGGGGCGCGCTTGGCGAGAATGCGTTGCAAGGTCCGGCGATGCATGTTGAGACGGCGCGCCGTCTCCGAGACATTGCGGTCGCAGAGCTCATAAACACGCTGGATGTGTTCCCAGCGCACACGATCCGCCGACATCGGATTTTCCGGCGGATTGGCCTTGTCGCCTCCGGTTGCTAGGAGAGCGGCCTCGATAGCGTCCGCATCCGAGGGCTTCGCGAGATAATCGACGGCGCCGAGCTTCACCGCCGTCACCGCAGTCGCGATATTGCCATAGCCCGTCAGCACGACAATGCGGGCCTCGGGCCGCGACTCCTCAAGCGTGGCCACGACATCAAGCCCGTTGCCGTCTTCGAGCCGCATATCAACCACCGCGAAGCCCGGCTTCTTCAAGCGCGCAAGCTCCTTGCCGTCCTTTACCGTGTTCGCGGTCATCACCTCGAAACCCCGGCCTTCCATGGCGCGCGCCAGCCGCGTGAGAAACGGCACGTCGTCGTCCACCAGAAGCAAGGTGCGGTCTTCGGGTATTACGGGGCTTTCGGCCCCTGCGTCTTCATTCGTCTGGGTCACACCT
Source organism: Parvibaculum sp. (assembly GCA_002694985.1). GTDB lineage: Bacteria > Pseudomonadota > Alphaproteobacteria > Parvibaculales > Parvibaculaceae > Parvibaculum. Next base: position 207,221 of record NZNS01000007.1, read on the forward strand.
AGTCCAATCTCCACCGATTTCGCCCAACTTTATGCTGAAGGCCGGCCCAATGCCAAGCCGCGTCTCACTTAATCGGGATCGGACGCCGTCAGCGCTTCCGGCGGGAAAGCCGGGTCGGCCTCGATGGAGCGGCGTGGCCAGCGCATGACAAGCCTCGCGCCCGCCTTGCCGTCCGTGCGATTGCCGATTTCCACCGTCGCGCCCGTGCGCTCAAGCAGTGTCTTGCCGATGAAGAAGCCGAGACCCATGCCTTCATGGCCTGCTTCAGGGTCCTGCATCGCCCGCTTGCGGCGCGGCCGCGTCGTCACATAGGGCTCGCCGAGTTTTTCCAGCACATCCGGCGTGAAGCCCGGCCCGTCATCCGTGATGGTGAGGGTGACGTGCCCCTTGCCGTAATGCGCGGCCACGCGGACCTCCTCGCGGGCGAAGTCGGCGGCATTCTCGATGAAATTACCGAGGCCATAGAGCATTTCAGGCCGGCGCCAGATTTCGGGCTCGCTCGCATCCTCATCATCCGCCAACACTTCGATATGGAAGCCGACATCCATGTCGCGATGCGGCGCCACCACTTCATCGAGCAGGGCGTGGAGCGGCAGACGCGAATAGATGACATCGGTGCCATCGGGCTGCTTCGAGAGGCGCGAGAGAATATCCTTGCAGCGCTCGGCCTGACTGTTGAGGAGCGCGAGGTCTTCCTTCATTTCCTCCTCGCTCGTCTGGCCACGCATCAATTCCTTCGAGACGAGCGAAATCGTGCCGAGCGGTGTGCCGAGCTCATGCGCGGCGGCGGCGGCGAGCCCGTCCAGCGCGGACAAGCGCTGCGCGCGCGACAGCACGAGCTGGGTGGCGGCGAGCGCCGCCGACATGCGCCGCGATTCCTGCGAGACGCGCCAGGCATAGGCCGCCATGAAACCGAGGCCGAGGAGCAATGCCACCCAGTGACCCGTCACATAGAGCGACGGCAGTTCCGGTGTTTCGCCCGGCCGCCACGGCAATGGCATGTGAAACCAGGAAAGCAGGGTTACATAAGTGAACGCCTGCGCGAGCAGAAGGCTTGTGCTCGCGAGTGACAAGGTCGTCGCCGAAATCGTTACCGGCGCCATGAAGAGGAGGGCAAAGGGGTTCTGCAGGCCGCCGGTGAGAAAAAGCAGCACGGCAAGCTGCGCCAGGTCGATGGCGAGATAAACCGCCGCCTGCCAGTCGGGAAGACGGGTCGCGGAGCGGTACCGAAGCGTCAGGAAGACATTGAGCCAGGCGGAAGCCGCGATGACGGCAAGACAAAGACCAAGCGGCAGCGGAAAGCCGAGACCGAAATGAACGAAAAGCACCGCGCCGAGCTGACCGGCAATCGCGAGCCAGCGCAGGATCACCAGCGTTTGCAGGCGGACCTGCCCGCTCCGGTCGCCAGGCATGCGGCCTGCGAGGAAGTTGCGGCGCAGCCAGCGCATGGCTACCCGGTCGTCGGTCATCGTCATGGAATTTCTCTCCGCCACCGTTTGAGCGAAGTCTAGAACGTCATGCGCGATACGTCATGAACTGGATCGCACATGGCCGGCGCTGGAGGGCCAGACATGGGGGCGATCAGGCGTTGGAGGGCCAGCTGCCCGCGAGATCGCGCGTTTCGCCGATGCGCATGATCCAGGTGTTTTCCGGCTCGTAGCCTTCCGCGTCCGCGGCTTTGACAAAGCGCTCCGGCGGCTCGAAAGGCGGCTCCACCGTAAGGAGCACCGTGCCCCAATGCATACCGACGATGCGGCGCGCCTTGAGGTCTCGGCCCATCTGCACCGCTTCCTCGGGCGTGGCGTGAGAGGCCTTCATCATTTCGCGGGGCTCATAGGCACCAATGCCGAGCAGCGCGGTGTCGAAAGGCCCGTAAGCCTCGCCGATGTCACGGAAGATCGGCCCATAGCCGCTGTCGCCACCGAAAAAGAGATGATGATTTTCGCTCTTCATGGCGAAACCCGCCCAGAGCGTGCGGTTGGTGTCGAAACCGGAACGGCGCGACCAATGAACGACGGGCAGCGCCGTCAGGGAGACGCCCCTCACCTCGTAACGTTCATGCCAATCGAGCTCGATCACATTCGGAAAGCCGCGCTCGCGGAAGAAACGCGCCAGACGCAACGGCACCACAACCGTCATTTTTTCCTTGTTCGGCAATCTTGCGAGCGCGCGTTCGTCGAGATGATCGTAGTGATTGTGGCTGACGACCAGCACATCGATCTGCGGAAGCGCAGAAATCGGTACGCCCGACTTCACATAGCGGCGCGGGCCGAGACCGGCAGGACCTGCAAATGTCGTGAGATAAGGATCGGTGAGCACGGTCAGGCCGCCGATCCGGATGAGGAAAGAGGCATGGCCCAGCCAGGTGATGAAGTCGTCATCCGCCTGCGCATGGCTATTCAGTTCGCGAACGGCCTGTGGCCGCGGCACGACATGGCCTTCAGGCACATCCACCTTGCGGGCGCCCATTTTCAGCATTTCGAGAAAAAAGGGGCCGGCATGTTTCATCCGGCCCTGACCGCGGCTCGCGCAGCCGGGCGGGTTGCGGAACGTACCGTCCGGCATGTGATGCCAGGGACGGGATGTTTCACGCACACCCGCGCCGGACGCCGGCTTGCCGGTTTCCTTGCGGGTTCGCTTGGATGATGCGCGTCTGTTTGTCATCAGGCCTTGGGCACGAATGTCGATGCCATAAAGATAGGGCGATTTCGCATCGCAGCAAGAGAGGCCCTCGGGAACCGCGCTCTTACTACTGCATTTCCGCGTTACGCAGAAGTTCCACGAGCCCGCGCATATGGCTTTCTTCAGCGAGATCGAGCGCGGAACGGCCGGTGACGTCGGTTTCTGAGAGGTCCACACCGTGCTGGATCAGAACCTCGACGAGGGCAGCGTTGTTCGCTCTTGTTGCAATCAGCAGCGGCACCTCCCGGTTCGATCCCGGACGGTCGGGATCGGCGCCCCCCTCAAGCAGGGCGGCGGCGATATCGGTACGGCCTGAAAGCGCCGCCATGGAAAGCGCGGTTGTACCATCCGGCGCGCGGCGGTCGGGATCGGCACCATATTCAAGCAGCAGCTTCACCGTCGAGAGATGGCCATTGCCGACGGCGAGGATGAGCATCGGAATCCGGTCGCGGCCGCTTTCGTTGGGCGATACGCCTTTCACGAGAGCGCTCTTCAGCGTCTCGTTGTCGCCTGTGCGGGCGGCCTGAACCGTCTCGTTGTCGACCATATAACTGGAGGGGCCACCTGGCTGGATCGCCATGGCGGGTTCGGCACCAAGCAGCAGAAAGCCGAGGAGCGCCACCAAGGACGCAAGGTACAGCGCGCGTGTCATAGTGTCGCCGCGCAATGGTCCGCGAAATCGAAACATTTTCTAAAGGCTCGTTTGACGGTAGACAGGCAGGAGGGCCCGGCTTGCGAGCCGGTCTTCCCCCCGATGCAAGGGGTAGTATAGACCAAGGAAGGTTCCCCGTCCGCACTTCATGGCACCTTCAAGGCCAGGTTTCGCGATGTAGCGCCGGACGGCTGAGAAAGCCCGCGGAAACAGGGAGAAAATCATGACACGCAACGGCATCATCGCTCTCGTCATTGGCGTGGCGCTCGCCATCGCCGCGGGACTCTGGATTTCCGAGCTGGCGATCGGCACAAGCGAGGTGACCACCGAAACGGCATCCACCGGCAAGGCGCAGGTTGGCGGACCCTTCACCCTCGTCAATCAGGACGGCGAGACGGTGACGGAGGAAACCTATCGCGGCAAATACATGCTGATCTATTTCGGTTTTACCTTCTGCCCCGATGTCTGCCCGACGGAACTCGGCTTCATGACGGCCGCGCTCGACCAAATCGGCGACAAGGCCGAAAAGGTACAGCCGATCTTCATCACCATCGACCCCGAACGCGATACGCCGGATGTGATGGCGCGCTATGTGAAGCTCTTCAGCCCGCGCCTTGTTGGCCTTACCGGTACGCCCGAACAGATCGACAAGGTCGCCAAGTCCTATCACGTCTTCTATCGCAAGGCGGAAGACGAACACTCGACCGATTACACGATGGATCACTCCTCCATCGTTTTCCTGATGGGACCGGACGGCGAATATCTCAAACTCTTCCCGCCGCAGACACCGCCCGACAAGATGGCCGAGACGATCGCGAGCCATATCGAGTGACAACACGGATGAGCGGTGGCGAGGCGCGCAAGACGGCCTGCTCCATTGAGGCTTTCTTCACCTCGCCGCTTCCTTGTCCGTGTCTTGACGCTTCAAGGGGAGGAGCTTATGTTCCTTTGCATGGAACGCATCCGGCATATCGCCTCGGGCCCTGCTCTCGGCCTCGACCTCGCCCTTCTTCGGGGCGCGCTCCTCTGCGCCTGAGCGCAGAAAACATCCCCTTTCCGACATTGCCGAATCCAAACTGCGCCGCAACGGTGCCACAGAGCCCCATGCCGCGCATCGCTCCGCCGAACGTGTGAGACTGACCCATGCTGAAGAATCCCTCCGTCAAATACCGCGCCTTCCCGCAGGTGCCGCTGACCGACAGGCAGTGGCCGGAGAAGACGATCACCAAGCCGCCGATCTGGATGAGTACCGACCTTCGCGACGGCAACCAGGCGCTCTTCGAACCGATGAATGCGGAACGCAAGCTCCGCATGTTCGAGATGCTCGTGAAGATCGGCTTCAAGGAAATCGAGGCGGGCTTCCCGTCCGCGTCCGATACGGATTTCGGGTTCATCCGCAAACTCGTCGAAGACGGCTATGCGGGCGACGATGTGAAAATCGAAGTGCTGACGCAGGCGCGGCCCGAACTCATTTCGCGCACGATGGAAAGCCTGCGCGGGGCGAAGAACGCAATCGTTCACGTCTATAACGCGACGGCGCCGAATTTCCGCGAAGTCGTGTTCCAGCAAGGCAAGCAGGGCGTGAAGGCGATTGCGACGGAAAGCGCGCATCAGATCAAGGAAATCGCCGCGACCATGCCGGAGACGAACTGGACCTTCCAGTACAGCCCGGAAGTCTTTTCGGGAACCGAACTCGACTTCGCCAAGGAAGTGGTCGACGCGGTGACCGAGATATGGGACGCGGGCGAGAAGAACAAGGTCGTCATCAACCTGCCGGCGACGGTGGAAATGGCGACGCCGAACATCTATGCCGACCAGATCGAATGGATGCACCGGAACCTCGAACGGCGCGACGGGATCATTCTGTCCGTACACCCGCATAATGACCGGGGTACGGCGGTGGCCGCTGCCGAACTCGCGGTGATGGCGGGTGCGGACCGCGTCGAAGGCTGTCTCTTCGGAAATGGCGAGCGCACGGGTAATGTCGATCTCGTCACGCTGGCGCTCAATCTCTACAGCCAGGGCATCGATCCCGGTCTCGATTTTTCGCAGATCAACGAGGTCGCGCGCACGGCTGAATATTGCACGCAGCTGCCGATCCATCCGCGTCACCCTTATGTCGGCGACCTCGTCTTCACCGCATTTTCCGGTTCGCATCAGGACGCGATCAAGAAAGGTCTCGCCGCCTACAAGGAGGGCGACATCTGGCAGGTGCCTTACCTGCCGCTCGATCCGAAGGATCTGGGCCGTACCTATGAGTCGATCATTCGCGTGAACAGCCAGTCCGGCAAGGGCGGCGTTTCCTATCTACTCGAAACGGAATACGACCTTCGCCTGCCGCGCAGATTGCAGGTGGAGTTCAGTCAGGCCGTGCAGCGCGTGACGGATGACAGCGGCAAGGAAGTGCGCGCCGCCGACATCTGGGCTATTTTCGAAAAGGAATATATCTCCCGCAAAGAGCCCATCGAATATGTCTCGCATACGCTGTTCGACGAGGGCGGCAAGCAGGGCGTGAAAATCCGTATACGGCGCTTTGGCAAGGAAGAGCAGCTCGAAGGTTTCGGCAATGGCCCGATCGATGCCGTCATGGATGCGCTGAAGCTCGGCACGGAACTGCGCCACTACGAGGAACATTCCATCGGGTCGGGCACGGATGCGAAAGCAGTTGCCTTCATGGAGGTTGCCGATCCTGACCATCCCGGCGATCTCTTCGGCGTCGGAATCGACCCCAATATCATCACCGCCTCCTTCAGGGCGCTGATCTCGGGGGCGAACCGCGCAGCGGCGCGCCGGCCTCGCGAGGAGTGGGTCCGGCTGTGCGGCGGTGAGGGATAAGTCGCCCCTTTTTCGAGGCGACTGTCATCGAAACGTCATGAAAACGTCATGAAGCGGATCGCCGCTTCGTGACGCTTTCGCTACGCCCATAAATTTCCGTAATATTGACATAAGAAATTTCTTGGAGGGGAGCGGCGAGACGCCTACATTCTATGTTGCGCCGCAACATAACGGTGCATGGGGGAAGGACCGGCTTTCCGGCCATCAACCTGAAACGAGCCTGGGTCTCCGAGTCCCGAGCGAAGCGAGGTAGAGCGTGCTGTATCATCTCTATGAACTGAATCATGCCGCCGTAGCGCCCTTCCGGGCCGCCGCGGAAGTTGGCCTCTGGGCGCTCCGTCATCCGCTCAACCCTCTGGCCGAAAGCGTGACGCACAAGACGCTGGCAGCAACCCTCGATGTCTTCGAGTCGACCACGCGCCGTTACGGCAAACCGGAATTCGGCCTTCATGAAACGGAGATCGACGGCAAGCCCGTTCCCGTCACCGAGAAAATTGTCTGGGAGCGTCCTTTCTGCAGGCTGATCCATTTCGAGCGCGAGCCTTCCGCGATGAAGGATGTCGGCACGCAGCCGAAACTGCTGATCGTCGCGCCGCTTTCCGGCCATTACGCGACGCTGCTGCGCGGCACGGTGGAAGCGATGCTGCCTTACAACGAGGTCTATATCACCGACTGGACGGATGCCCGGATGGTGCCGCTGACGGAAGGCGATTTCGATCTCGACGACTATATCGATTACATCATCGACATGTGCCACGAGCTCGGACCGGACGTGCATCTCCTCGCCGTGTGCCAGCCCTCGGTGCCGGTTTTCGCCGCCGTTGCCGTGATGCATGAGAATGACGATCCTTATGTGCCGCTCAGCATGACGCTGATGGGCGGACCGATCGACACGCGCGAAAGCCCCACGGAAGTGAATCGGCTCGCGACCGAGCGCGGCACCGAATGGTATGAGCGCAACGTCGTGATGACGGTTCCCTGGCCGCATCCGGGTGTGATGCGCCGCGTCTATCCCGGCTTCGTGCAGCTTTCCGGCTTCATGGCGATGAATCTCGACCGGCACATGGACGCGCACTGGGCCTATTTCGACCACATGGTCGAAGGCGATGGCGACAGCGCGGAGAAGCATCGCGAGTTCTATGACGAATATCTTTCCGTCATGGACATGACAGCCGAGTTCTATCTGCAGACGGTGGACGAGGTTTTCGTGAAGCACTCGCTGCCGAAAGGCGAGTTCACACATCGCGGCAAAGTCGTGCGGCCCGAAGCCATCACCAAGACGGCGCTGATGACCGTCGAGGGCGAGAAGGACGACATTTCCGGCGTCGGCCAGACGAAGGCAGCACACAAGCTCTGCACGAAACTGGCGAAGTCGAAGAAGGCCCATTGGGAGCAGCCGGGCGTCGGCCATTACGGCGTCTTCAACGGGTCGCGCTGGAAAGCGGAGATCGCACCGAGGGTACGCGCGTTCATGGCGAAGCATTCAAAGCGCTAGGGCGCCCGCTCACTTCGCGAAGATCTGCGCCTCGTCCTGGAAGGACTTGATCTCTATGGCATTGCCGGAGGGATCGCGGAAGAACATGGTCGCCTGCTCACCGGGCTTTCCCTGAAAGCGGATATGAGGTTCGACGACGAAGCGAATGCCTTCGGCCTTCAGGCGCGCGGCCAGTTCATGCCACGCGTCCCAGCCGAGGATGAGCCCGAAATGGGGAACCGGCACATCGTCGCCATCGACTTCGTTCACCACCCTGTCCCTGACCGTACTATCCCTGACCGTACTACCCCTGACCGTTCCGGCCGAGGCTACATCGGCCTCCTCGTGTCGTGGCGCGATATGGGCGACAATCTGATGGCCGTGGAAATCGAAGTCGACCCAGTGCGCGTCGGAGCGGCCTTCGGCACAACCGAGAACACGCCCGTAAAAATCTCTCGCGCTGGAGAGATCATCGACCGCGAAAGCAAGATGGAATCGTGGCATTGTTGACATGATTCGATCCTATCGCTTTTGCCTTCGGACAGGAATGACCGGACCGGCGTCATCCCCCTGAAAGGCCCCCGCAAAGGCCCGGGGTTCTGGGCTCGACCGCATTATGAACAAACCCGTGAAATCTGCTTCGCTCCATCTCGACTATCTGCAAATCGACGGGCGCACCGTGCCCGTCACGGTTCGCCACAATCCGCGCGCCAAGCGCGTGATCGTGCGCGTGGACCTTGCGGCGGGATCGGTGCTCGTCACCACGCCCTCGAAGCGGAATGTCGGCAAGGCGCTTCTCTTTGCGCGCGAACAGCGCGAATGGATTGCCGAACGGCTGCACCAGGTGCCCGCGCCCGTGCCCTTCAAGAACGGCGCGCATGTTCCCTATCGCGGCAAGGAACATGTGGTGCGCTATGTCGGCGTGCGGCGCGATGATGCCCGCGCCAAGGGGCCGGTGTGGCGCCTGCGCGGCGCGGACACGGGCAGCTTCCCCGAAATTCGGGTGACGGGACATCCAGACTTCGTGCAGCGGCGCGTGACCGACTGGCTGAAAACCATGGCGCGTGAGGAACTGAACGACCGAGTGCTTTTCTATGCCGAGCTTTTCGGCGTGCGCCCGTCGCGCATTACCATTCGCGACACGACAACCCGCTGGGGCTCGTGCTCGCCGACGCGCGCACTTTCCTTTTCGTGGCGGCTCATTCTCGCGCCCTCCTATGTGCTCGATTATGTGGCGGCGCACGAGGTCGCGCATATCAGACACATGAATCACGGGGCGCGCTTCTGGGCGCTTGTCGAGGAAGCGATCCCCAATTACGAGCCCGCCAAACGCTGGCTCGAAACGAACGGTCCGGGGCTCCACCGCTTCGGTGCGGACCCTGTCGGACTTTTCGCGGGCGGCGGCCGCGGAAGCCCTCCAGCCAGATGAGGCTTTCGCCGGGCACGGCGGCGTTCACCGTGTTCCTTGCGGCACTGACGGCAGTCGGCCCTTTGTCGACTGATATGTATCTGCCGTCGCTACCGGATATCGGACGCGACTTCGGCGCGGATGCGGGCGCGGTGCAGCTTACGCTGAGCGCGCATCTGATTGCCTTTGCATCCTCCCAGCTCTTTTACGGGCCGCTCTCCGACCGTTACGGACGGAGGCCGGTGCTGCTAGGCGGATTCGTACTCTTCATTGCGGGTTGCTTCGCCTCGCTTTTCGTCACCAATATCGAACAGCTCGTGCTCGCGCGCATCCTGCAGGCGGTGGGTGGCGGGGCTTCAGTGGTGCTGGCACGCGCTATCGTGCGCGATCTTTTCGAAGGGGCGGAAGCCGGGCAGATGCTCGCCAAGATGGCGGCGATCATGGGGCTCGTGCCCGCGCTCGCGCCGATGCTCGGCGGCGTGGTGCAGGACTTCTACGGCTGGAAGGCGAATTTCATCGCGATGGGCGCCTTCGGCGCTGTGCTGGCGCTGATGACTGCGCTCAGTCTCGACGAGACGATGCCGCCCGCGCGGCGGCAAAGCGCGGCGCCGCTGGCGATCCTGCGGCATTACCGGCGGCTTCTCGCGGACAGGCGGTTTCTCAAATATCTCTCCATCGCCACGGTCGCCTTTTGCGGGCTGTTTGCTTTCGTCTCCGGTTCGTCCTTTGTGCTGCAAGGCATTTACGGGCTTTCGCCCATCGTCTACGGGCTCTGCTTCGGCGCGATGGCGGGCGGCTATGTCGGCGGCTCGCTGGCGGGCGGGCGGCTGGTGCGGCGGCTCGGTATCGACGGGACGCTGCGCTTCGGCGGCTTCTGCGCCGCGCTTGGCGGATTGCTGATGCTGACGGCGACGATAACGACGCCTTCCGCCCTCGCGATCGTGCTGCCGGTCGTCATTTACGGTTTCTCGATGGGCGTGACCATGCCGCAAGCAATGGCTGGCGCGCTGACGCCCTTTCCCGAAATCGCCGGCACAGCATCCTCGCTGCTTGGTTTCCTGCAATCCTTCGCGGGCGCATTGGCCGGGCTCTATGTCGGACATGGCGTGGAGGCAAGCGCGCTGCCGATGGCGGGGACCATCGCGCTTGGCGGCGTGGCGGCTTTCGTCATTGCGATGAGCGGGCGGCGGGTGAAGGCGGCCTGAGCGAGATAGCAGACTGAGCGAGAGGGAGGCGGGCCCGATGCGTTGCCGCTAGCGGCGGCCGCCGGGCTCCAGTGCGGGGCGCGTGTCGCTGCCGATGCCGAAGAGGCGCTCGAAGAAGCCCGGTTCTTCCCATTCATATTTACGGCCATATTCACGGCCATCTTCGCTCTGGGCGGTTTCATGCGCAGCCGGCATGGCGGGGTTTGCCGCCGACGCCGTTGTGACCGGAGCCGGCGCATCCGGCAGCTCGGCAATGGCGACACCGGCCTGCGTGCGCTCCATGAAGTCATGCCAGATATGAGCCGGGAGCGACCCGCCCGTGACCTTGTCCATCGGCGCGCCATCATCATTGCCGACCCAGACACCGACAACGAGATCCGCCGTGTAACCGATGAACCAGGCATCGCGGAAATCCTGGCTGGTGCCCGTCTTGCCGCCGGAGGGACGATTGCCGAGCGCGGCACTGCGGCCCGTGCCGTAGATCATCACGGCTTTCAGCATGTTGTTCATCTCGGCGATGACAAAGGGGTCCGCGACGCGACCGATGCCCGAGCCATGACGGCGGTAGAGTTCCTCGCCGCGATCCGAGCGCACTTCCTCGATGCCATGCGGGATGACGCCATAGCCGCCATTGGCGAAGGTGGCGTAAGCGGCGGTTAGTTCGAGCAGATTGACGCTGCCCGAGCCGAGCGCGAGCGAAAGATTTGAGGGCAGGTCTTCCTGAAGACCCAGACGGCGCGCGGTCGAGACGACATTGCGGATACCGACTTCCTTCGCGACCTGCACGGCGATCGTGTTCACCGATTTTGCGAGCGCGGTGCGCAGCGTCATCTCGCCCTCGAAGCGGCCCGAATAATTCTCGGGCGCCCAGCCGCCGTAATTCACCGGACGGTCGGTGCGGATGGTATCGGGCGTGAGGCCGCGTTCCATCGCCGTCAGATAGACGATGGGCTTGAAGGCGGAGCCGGGCTGGCGCTTTGCCTGCACGGCGCGGTTGAACTGGCTTTGCGCATAGGAGCGCCCGCCGACCATTGCGCGGACCGCGCCGTCCGGCGTCATGGCGACGAGAGCGGCCTGAGAGGCGTTGACCAATACGCCTTCATTGGCGAGCACATCGGCAACGATCCGCTCCGCCTCCTGCTGCAAGACGGGGTCGATGGTCGTCATGACGCTGACATCGGTGCCGGGCTTGCCCGCATAATCGGGCAGGGCTTCGGCCACCCAGTCGACGAAATAATTGATGGAGCCGCGCGCCGCATAGCCTTCGAGCGAGGCGGGCGCGACATTGGCGACATGCGCCTCGTCCTGATCGATATAGCCTGCATTGACCATGTTCTGCAGGACGATGCGCGCACGCGCGCGCGCGAGGTCGATGTCGTTTGTCGGCGAATAGCGAGACGGCGCCTTCAGAAGGCCTGCGAGCATCGCCGCCTCGGGAAGCGTGAGCGCGCGGGCGGGCTTGCGGAAATAACGCTCGGAGGCGGCTTCGAGGCCATAGGCGCCGCCGCCGAAATAGACGCGGTTGAGATAGAGCGTGAGGATTTCTTCCTTGGTGAAGCGAAGCTCCAGCCAGACAGCGAGGATCATTTCCTCGATCTTGCGCGAGATGGTGCGGTCCGGCTTCAGAAAGACGTTTTTGGCGAGCTGCTGCGTGATCGTCGAGCCGCCCTGCACATAGGCGCCGGCCTTGAAGTTCACCACCATGGCGCGGGCAAGGCCGATGGGATCGACGCCGAAATGCCAATAGAAGCGCTGGTCCTCGGTGGCGATCACCGCGGCCGGGACGTAAGGCGGCAGATCGCGGAGCGAGGCATAGCCGCTCATCAGATCGCCGCGATGGCTCAGCACCTCGCCATTGGTGGCGACGATGGAGACGGAGGGCGTGTGCTTGACGTTGTAGAGGCCGGAGGTATCGGGGAGGTTCAGACCATACCAGAAGAGCAGGCCGCCAAAAGCGATGGCGCCCCAGAGCGCGACCACGGCACCGCCATAGACGAGATTGCCGAGAAGCGTGCGGCCGGGCTTTTTCGAACGGCGGGCGGCCGGGCGCGAGCGGGAGGAGGATTTGCCGGAGGCACTCCGGGCCCGATGCCCGCGCGGCGACCCGGAACGCTCGCCACCTGATGGGCTTGAGGACGCGCGAAGCTTCACACCCGTCCTGTTCTTGCCTGAAGTTGTTTTCTTTACAGATTTTTTGGCAGCGGGTTTTTTGGGCCCGGACTTGCGGCCACCCTTCGCGCCACCTTTGGAGAAGGTCGGCTCGACGCGGCGGGTATCGTCCCGGTCCCATTCATCGTCGTCCCAACGTCCCATGCCGCCGTCACTGTCCTCATATTCGGGTTCTTCGAGTTCGGACCCTTCGGGTTCCCGGGGCTCGTTGGCGCCGACGCGGAGGCGGACCGGCCCGAGTCCGGGGCGGCGAACAACCGTCCAGCCCTCTTCGTCCGGCGGGCTTCCACGCTTTCCAGACCCCGTTTGTGCCTTCCGGCCGGTCTTCCGGGATGACATCGACCCCGCCGCCTCGCGCTGTATGGGCTCCCCGTGCCGAAGCTAGACAGGGATGGTTAACGCGCTGTTAACGATTGCGGACACCCCCCGGAAAGAGCATTCGGCAGCTTTCCCGCCGTCACACGTCGAGATTGGCGACGGCGAGCGCGTTATCGCGGATGAAGTCGCGGCGCGGCTCCACCACATCGCCCATCAGCTTCACGAAGAGATCGTCCGCCTCGTCGAGCTGGCGGATGTTCACCTGAAGCAGCGAGCGGGCATCGCGATCGAGCGTGGTTTCCCAGAGCTGGTCGGGGTTCATCTCGCCCAGACCCTTGTAGCGCTGGATCGTGTTGCCCTTCGAGCCCACGGCCATGACGGCGTCGAGGAGCTGGGAGGGCGAGCGGATGATGTAGGTGTCGTCCTTACGGCGCAGCGTGCCGGCCTTGACGTAAACTTCCTGCAAGTGAGAGGTGTAGCTGTCGAGGCGGCGCGCATCGGCCGACGCGATGAGCGGACCGTCGATCAGCACTTCCTCGCGCACGCCACGCACCTCGCGCGCAAAACGCAGACCGCCATCATCCGCGGTCTCGCCGATCCAGCCGCGCTCCGTCTCGTCGGAGAGAAGATCGAGGCGGCGCGCAACATAGGCCGCGGCCTCGTTCGCCTTTTCAGGTTCGGCCAGCGCCTTGGGATCGAGCGCGCCGGCAATGGCCGCCTGCTCGACCACGAAATGCGGATACTTACCGGGCAATCCGTCCAGTACGGCGCGTATCGCGCGCGCCTTCGACACGATGTCGCTCAGGTCAGGCCCGGCGCGTTGCGAACCATCATGAAGGGTCAGCACCATGTCTTCGAGGCCGGTGGCGACGAGATAGTCGCCGAGCGCCTTCTCGTTCTTCAGATAGGTTTCGGAAGTGCCGCGGCGCACCTTGTAGAGCGGCGGCTGCGCGATATAGAGATGGCCGCGCTCGATCACCTCCGGCATCTGCCGGTAGAAGAAGGTGAGAAGGAGCGTGCGGATATGAGCGCCGTCGACGTCGGCGTCGGTCATGATGATGATCTTGTGGTAGCGCAGCTTGTCGATATTGAAATCGTCGCGGCCGATGCCGGTGCCGAGTGCGGTAATCAGTGTACCGATTTCATTCGACGACAGCATCTTGTCGAAGCGCGCGCGCTCGACGTTCAGGATCTTGCCTCGAAGCGGAAGCACGGCCTGATTGGAACGGTCGCGCGCCTGTTTCGCGGAACCACCGGCCGAATCGCCCTCGACGATGAAGAGTTCGGATTTGGCGGGGTCGCGCTCCTGGCAGTCGGCAAGCTTGCCGGGCAGGCTCGATATGTCGAGCGCGCCCTTGCGGCGCGTCAGCTCGCGCGCCTTGCGGGCGGCTTCGCGCGCGGCGGCGGCCTCGACCACCTTGGTCACGATCTGGCGCGCTTCGGCGGGATGTTCTTCGAGCCATGTGGAAAGCGCATCGTTGACGAGGCTTTCGACCACGGGACGTACTTCGGAGGAGACGAGCTTGTCTTTCGTCTGCGAGGAGAATTTCGGATCGGGCACCTTCACCGAAAGCACGCAGGTGAGACCTTCGCGCGCATCGTCGCCGGTAAGGCTCACCTTCTCTTTCTTGGCGATGCCGCTTTCATTCGCATAGGCATTGATGACGCGGGTCAGCGCACCACGGAAGCCCGCGAGATGGGTACCGCCATCGCGCTGGGGAATGTTGTTGGTGAAGCAGAGCACATTCTCGTGGTAGCTGTCGTTCCACCACATCGCGACTTCAACGGTGATGCCATCGCGCTCCGCACTGACCGCAATCGGCTTTTCGATGATGGGCGTCTTGGTACGGTCGAGGAAGCGGACAAAAGCCTGAAGGCCGCCATCATAGATCAGATCGATATTCTTCGGTTCGACGCCGCGCAGGTCCGACAGTTTTATGAGTACGCCGGAATTGAGGAAGGCGAGTTCGCGCAGGCGATGTTCGAGGGTCGCGAAATCGAACTCGGTCTGCGTGAAGGTTTCCGCCGAGGGATGGAAGGTGATTTCCGTACCGGAGACGGGCTTGCCGTCCTTGCCGAGCGGGGCGTCGGCGACGACGGCGAGCGGCGCATCGGGCACACCATGCTGGAAGCGCAGGAAATGCTCCTTGCCACCACGCCAGACGCGAAGCTCCAGCCAGTCGGAAAGCGCGTTCACGACGGAAACACCGACGCCGTGCAGGCCGCCCGAGACCTTGTAGGAATTCTGGTCGAATTTACCGCCCGCATGGAGCTGGGTCATGATGACCTCTGCCGCGGAGACGCCCTCGCCCTTGTGGATTTCGACCGGGATACCACGGCCATTATCCATGACGGTGACGGAGCCGTCGGCATTGAGGCGGACATTCACCGCGTCGCAATGACCGGCCAGCGCCTCATCGATGGAGTTGTCGACGACCTCATAGACCATGTGATGAAGGCCGGAGCCATCATCGGTGTCGCCGATATACATGCCCGGCCGCTTGCGCACGGCGTCGAGGCCCTTCAGGACCTTGATCTGATCGGCGCCGTAATCTTCGGGTGTGTCGTCCGCGGGTGTGGACATGATGTCTTCCTCAGCCAGGTTCTCTTAAAGCGGTGTTCAGGCAATCTCGTCGGCGGTACGGATGATCTTGCCGACGACGCCGTATTCCTTCGCCTCTTCCGCGCTCATCCAATGATCGCGGTTCGTATCCTTGACGATCTTTTCGAGCGGCTGGCCCGTCGCTTCCGCGAAGATCCTATTCAGGCGCTCGCGCATTCTCAGCACTTCGCGCGCCTGGATATCGATCTCGGTGGCCGAGCCGCCGACGCCGCCGCGCGGTTCATGCAGCAGGAAGCGCGTATTGGGCAGGCAATAGCGATCCTCGCGATCGGCGGCGACATAGATCAGCGCGCCCGCGCTCGCGACCCAGCCGGTGCCGAGCACGCGCACACGCGGTTTGATGAATTTGATCATGTCATGGATCATGTCGCCGGATTCGACGTGGCCGCCCGGCGAGGAAACGATGACGGTGATCGGGTCGTCGCTCTCGCCCGACATGGCGAGCAGGCGCTCCGAAACAGTGCGCGCGAGGCGGTCGTTCACTTCGCCGGTGACGAGGACCGTGCGGGCCTTGAAGAGCCCGTGTTCCACCATCGGCGTGAACTGGTTCTTGAGCGCATCGACGTCCGGTGTATCGTTGTCGTATCTCATCAAACTCTTCCTTTTCCTTCAGGCTTTTCCTTCAGGCGTTTCTTCCCGCGTTTCCGGCGAGCCTCAAAAGCCTTGTTTTATCTCACCCTTTGCGACGGCGAGGCTCTGCGCCCGCTCGCCCAGTGATTGAAACAGAGACGGGTCCGTGCCCGTCATGAAGGCCTGAAGGTTCAGACCCACGATCTCGTCAAACAAGGCCGCGCGGCGTTCCTCATCAAGATGCGCGGCGATCTCGTCCAGCAGCAGCAGGGGCGGATGGCCTCTTGCAGCGAGGAGCCGCGCATTCGCGAGCACCATGCCGATCAGCAACGCCTTCTGTTCGCCCGTCGAACACAGACGCGCCTCGCGATCCTTCGCGGCGTGGCGCACGAGGAGATCGCTCCTGTGCGGCCCGTCCAGCGCGCGGCCTGCCGCCGCATCGCGCCCGCGCATTTCCTTGAGGCGGTCGCGGAACGCATCCTCGACATCGACGGCAGCCTCCGAGAGGATGGCGGCCTCCAGCGAGCCTTCGATAGCGACCCGCGCGCGAGGGAACGGCCCCTCCTGCGCGGCTTCGAGCGCGCCACGCAAGCGCGCCAGCATTTCGACGCGCGCCGCGGCAAGCGCCACGCCATGTTCGGCCATCTGGCCTTCGAGCCCGGAGAGCCAGGCATCATCGAAGACATTATCGGCGAGCAGCTTGTTGCGCTCGCGCAGCGCCCTGTCATAAGCGCCCGCGCGCGTGCCATGCGCCGGATCGAAACCCATTACCAGCCGGTCGAGAAAGCGGCGGCGTTCGCTCGCACCCTCGACGAAAAGCCTGTCCATCGCGGGCGTAAGCCAGACCACCGAAACAAGCTCGGCAAGCGCGGAAGGTCCCGCCTGCTCGCCACCGACGCGGACCTGACGGCTGCGCGCCGTTTCCACGCCAGGCTCGATGCCAGTGCCGACCCTGACCGCGCCGTCTTGCGTTTCGAGCGTCGCGGCAACGGCCCAGCCGCCCGCGCCGCTATCGCGCGCGATCTCGGCGTAGGGAACGCCACGAAGCCCGCGACCGGGCGAAAGCAGCGACACCGCTTCGAGCAGGTTCGTCTTGCCCGCGCCGTTGTCGCCCGTCAGGACGACGGGACGCCCGTCCAGCGCGAGTTCGGCGCGCGCATAGGAACGAAAATCGGTGACGACGAGACGACTGAGGCGCGCACACGGAAGAGCCGCGGGCGCCGTCACAACGGCACCGCATTCATCCGGCAAATCTTCATGCCGGCCAACCGCGAGCAACTCACTCGTTCGAGGCACTCCCTATCCTCTGTTTCTCTGACTTTGCGGCGCGCTCAAACGCGCATCGGCATCAGCACGTAGATCGCCATCGCATCCTCGCTATCGCGAACAAGCGTGGGCGATCCAGAATCGGCAAAAGCGAAGCTCGCCTCCTCGCCATCGAGCTGGCCGGTGATGTCGAGCAGATAACGGGCATTGAAGCCGATTTCGAGCGGAGGGCTCGAATAGGAAACGGACAGTTCTTCCGTTGCACTGCCCGAATCCGGGTTGGTAACGGAGAGAGTGAGCTTGCCCTCTTCGAGGTTGAGCTTCACTGCGCGCGATTTTTCCGTCGAAATAGTGGAGACGCGGTCGACGGCTTCGGCAAAGCGCTTGCCGTCCACTTCCATCATCTTGTCATTGCCGCTCGGGATCACGCGCCCGTAATCAGGGAAGGTGCCGTCGATAAGCTTCGAGGTGAGGACGATACCGCCGAACTCGAAACGGATCTTGGTTTCCGAGACACCGACCGAGAGCGCGCCGCCGTCGCCTTCAAGAAGCTTCTGCAACTCAACGACAGTCTTGCGCGGCACGATGACGCCCGGCATGCCGGCCGCACCTTCGGGCAGATCGTGATCGACCTGGGCGAGGCGGTGTCCGTCTGTCGCGACGGCGCGAAGCACCTTCTGCTTGTCGCCGTCGACGGCGTGGAAATAGATGCCGTTCAGATAATAGCGGGTTTCTTCCGTCGAGATCGCGAAGCGCGTCTTGTCGATGAGGCGGCGCATGGCTTCGGCCGGCAGCTCGAAGCGGTGCGGGAGTGAGCCCGCCGCCATGACCGGAAAGTCTTCCTGCGGGAGCGACTGGAGCGCAAAACGCGAGCGGCCCGCCGTGAGCTGGAGGCGGCCTTCATCGGCGCCCGTCGAGAGCTCGACCTGCGCGCCCTCGGGGAGCTTGCGCACGATGTCGTAGAGCGTATGCGCGGAGGCCGTGGTGGCGCCCGGCTGGGCCACATCCGCGTCGATCGCTTCCACGACCTCGATGTCGAGATCCGTTGCGGTCAGACTCAGCTGGCCGTCCTCGGCCTTGATGAGGACGTTGGAGAGAATTGGAATGGTGTTGCGGCGTTCAACAACAGACTGCACATGATTGAGAGACTTGAGCAGCGCGCCCCGTTCGATCGTGATCTTCATGGTCTCTCTTCGGTCCCCCCGTTGGGTTCTCTGATGATTTGGCCCGGAAGGGACATGGAAGCCCCGCGCGGACGCTCTCTTGTGGCGGATTCCCGTGACGGAAACAGCCCCCGGCCCGCCCAGGTTCCAGAGTATCCGGGAGCATTGCGCGGCTTGCTCAGACGCGCCGTTCTCGTGGACCGCTGCGAACAGGGGGGTGGAACAACGCGCCCGAGGCGGCCCCCGAAATCCACTGACCAAGGAGCCTTTCAGACGCGCACCGGCCGAGGCCGGATTTCCGCAGAATTCGCACGGCCAAGTATATCAGATCGCGAGGGGGATGCACGTTTTTCGACGGGATTCAGGGCGAATCCGGGCTCGCACCAGAAGGTATTAACCCCCTGATTCGCAAGGCTTCTCCAGAGCGCCCGATCCGGCCCTGGACGGCGGGGCGCTTCCCAAGGCGCTCAGTTGGGGCTGTGGCCGCCTTCGAGCATGCGGCGCAGCAGATCGACATCTTCCTCGATACCGGAATCGGCCTGACGCAGCTCGTCGATCTTGCGGACCGCGTGGATCACCGTGGTGTGGTCGCGGCCACCGAATTTGCGGCCGATCTCGGGCAGCGAACGGGTGGTGAGCTGCTTCGACAGATACATGGCAACCTGACGCGGCCTCGCCACGGCACGGGCGCGGCGCGCCGAGAGCATGTCGGCAAGGCGCACGTTGTAATATTCGGCGACGCGGCGCTGGATCTCCTCGATGGTGACCTTGCGGTCATTGGAGCGCAGCAGATCGCGCAGCACTTCCTGCGTCATCTCCGGCGTGATCGGACGGCCGACAAGCGAGGCATAGGCAACGACGCGCTTCAGGGCACCCTCGAGCTCGCGCACGTTAGAGACGATACGGTGGGCCAGGAATTCGAGCACACCGCCGGGGATCGCGACCGGACCGTTACGCTGCATCATCTCGTCGGCCTTGGCCTGAAGAATGCCGAGACGAAGCTCGTAGTCGGTCGGATGAATATCGGCGGCAAGACCCCAACCGAGACGAGAGCGGATACGCTCCTCGATGCCTTCCAGATCGGAGGGCGAACGGTCCGCGGAGATGATGACCTGACGGTTGTGGTCGATCAACGCGTTGAAGGTGTGGAAGAACTCTTCCTGCGTCGAATCCTTGCCGGATATGAACTGAACGTCGTCGATCATCAGCACATCGACCGAACGGAACTGCTGCTTGAAGGCCATCGTGTCCTTGAAACGCAGTGCACGGACGAACTGGTACATGAATTTTTCGGCCGACAGATAAAGCACTTTCCGTTCGGGATCGCGCTTGCGGATCTCCCACGCAATGGCATGCATGAGATGCGTCTTGCCGAGGCCGACACCGCCATAGAGGAAGAGCGGATTGAAGGTGACATCGGTTGCTTCCGCCACGCGGCGCGCGGCGGCATGCGCAAGCTCGTTCGACTTGCCGACGATGAAAGCATCGAAGGTGAAGCGCGGATCGAGCGGCGCACCGACGCCCGCATCCTCAAAGCCCTGCGGCATCGGCTGCGTCACAGGGGCCGCGACGGCGCCACGCACCTCAGCGGCCCGCAGGGGCGCGGCCTCGGCACATTCCGGCGCCGCATCGGAGCGGCGCGGCGCGGCGGCATCGGCGCTCACTGCGATATCGACACGGGCATAGCCTGAATCCTCATCCGCCCAGAGCTCGCCAAGGCGATCTGCATAATGCGAGGCAATCCAGTTGCGGATGAAACGTGTCGGCACGGCGAGCGCAACACGGCCATCATCCACACCCACAAGCTCGACCTGCTTGAACCAGCTGTTGAAGGTAGCCTCGCCCAGTTCCGCCTGAAGGCGCGAACGTACACGGCGCCACTGATCGGCA
>NZNS01000008.1 GCA_002694985.1 Parvibaculum sp.
CGGGAGAGACCGCACTCATCCCTGGGCTACGCAACACCGGCGGCGTTCGCCGCCAATCTGGATAAGCAATGGCCTGCTTCGCTACGCCCTACGGGCTCCACTACGCAGCCCATTGCTTCAACCGCGCTCATGCGCAAAAACGAGGCTCGGCTCTAATCCCAACTGGGGGAAAGCAAGGGGTCACGTCATTCGCGGAAAAGTTGAGATGAGAATTTAAGTTGAAAATTTATATACTAGTGGGTGATTTTTCGTTTACAAAAATGACAATCTCATAGCCGAGACGATCGCCCGATATGGAGAGTGACCTGCCCCTTTGGAAACTGGACTGTCCAACGTCAGCGCCTATGGCCCAGTAAACTTGCCGCATAATATCAACACTGAGACGAGCCTAATGCTCCGCTAACTTATGCCGAGACTAGTGCCAAATGTTCTGACGACGGACACAGATGACTAGACCTCTCTTTGTCGCAAGACCTATTCTGCCTAACTTGGAGGACTTGAAACCTTATCTGGAGTCCATTTGGGACCGCCGGATATTGACAAACGGCGGCGTTTTTCATGGGGAGTTAGAGAAGGAACTATCACGTTACCTAGGCGCTCCAACTGCAATGCTATTTAACAACGGCACGATCGGCCTCATGGCTGCATTGCGGATGTTCAACCTCCCGCCAGGAAGTGAGGTAATCACGACCCCGCTTACATTTGCAGCAACGGCACACGCTATCTCATGGAATGGCCTGATACCCGTATTTGCAGATATCTGCCCCAACGACCTGACTCTCGATCCTGCTGCCGTTGAACTCGCCATTACAGAAAAAACATCGGCTATTCTTGGCGTACATGTCTATGGCTCGGTTTGCAATCTAGATGCTCTGGAGGAGATTTCCAATCGACATCATTTGCGTCTTATATACGACGCTGCTCATACCTTTGGAACGACCGTATCTGGACGTCCAATCGGCACATTCGGGGATGCATCCGTCTTTTCGTTTCACGCCACAAAACTTTTTCACACTTTCGAAGGGGGCATGATTACCACCAATCGAGTAGAGGACAGAGAGACAATTTCATATCTTCGAAATTTTGGCATCAAAAATGAGGAAGAGGTGGTTGGAATTGGCCTCAATGGAAAGATGAATGAACTTCAGGCTGTGATTGGTTTGCTGACCTTGCCACTTGTTGAAGCGGAGAGAAAATCCCGCCTTGCGCTTCGCAAGAAATATGAGAGTTTTCTGGAAGATTTACCTGGAATTCGATTGCTGGCGGCCCAACCAGGTGTGTGCAACTCGGAACAATATTTCCCGATTCAGATAGATTCCAAGACCTTTGGGCGAACACGTGACGATATCTATGATGGGCTTAAAAAAAGGGACATATTTTCACGCAAATATTTCCACCCCATTTGTACCGACTTTGAACCTTATCGAGACTTTCCAATTCACTCGGCAAGGCCTCAGCCATTTGTTCAAGAAGTTAAGTCCACGGTGCTATGTCTGCCCTTTCATAGCGGTGTTGACGATGGTGATGTTGATGAGATGCAAGACGAATTCCTTCGGGGGTTTTGAAGCCGACGGTAACCACGAGCAGCATTTCCTGAAGACTGCCTAGTGGATAGAATCCAACACTTGGTGCCCTCTTTTGACGGCGGCGATAATTTTGTTTGGGTCGGCGGTCCATGTGAAGGGTTTTGGCTTATCGTTATGCTCGGCGAGGAAGCGGTTGATGGCCGCCTGGAGGGAGGTCAACGACAGAGTGGAAGACGCCGCGTTTCAGACGACGTTTGGTGAGTTTGGCGAAGAAGCCGTCGACGGCATTGAGCCAGGAGCATGATGTCGCGGTGAAGTGGAACGTGAAGCGCGGATCGATCGAACCTGGCCCATACCTTGGCATGTTTGTGCGCGGCATAATTGTCGAGAATGACGTGCACGGCCTTATCGTCTGGCACACTGGCATTGATCGTGTTCAGAAATTGGATGAACTCCTGATGCCGGTGCTGCTGCATATTGCGCCCGATCACGGTTCCCTCAAGGAGGTTGAGTGCGGCAAACAATGTGGTGGTGCCGTTACGCTTGTAATCATGGGTCATCGTACCAAGCCGCCCCTTTTTGAGCGGCAATCCCGGTTGTGTGCGGTCAAGCGCCTGAATCTGGCTTTGCTCATCGAAGGACAGCACGATGGCGTGGGCTGGTGGATCGACATAAAGCCCAACAACATCATGGAGTTTGTCGGCAAACCTGGGGTCATTCGACAGTTTGAACTGCCGGCAGCAATGCGGTTGCAGCCCATGCGCTTTCCAGATGCGGCGCACCGCACTGGCGCTGATCGCGCTGGCTGCGGCCATCATATCCGCCGTCCAGTGCGTCGTCTGGCGCGTCAGCCAAGGTCAGCGCCACCACGCGCTCGACCACCTCAGGCCCCAGCCGGGCAATCCGCGAAGGTCGTGTCTTGTCGCGCAGCAGGCCGTCAACACCTTCGGCCATGAAGCGCTCTTGCCGACGCCAGACGCAGGTTTTCGACTTGCCTGTCTGCCGCATGATTGCAGCCGTCCCGACCTCGTCGGCGGGCAACAAAATGATCGAGGCGCACCAGACATGTTTCTGGGCGGTATTGCGATCCCTAACCACACGCTCAAGGCGAAGGCGGTCAGACGAAGAAACTTCAAATATGATCCCTGTGCGCATAACACTGAATCGCACAGCCACACTCAAATGAGAATCCCCAAAAGGACTCTTCTGTCAGACGTTATCCACTAGAAACTCAATAGAACTCACATGTCTATGGATCAGATTTAGTAGAAACTCGGATTAAGCCCATGCATCTAAACAAGACGATGAGATTGATAACAAATGTTGTGGCCTTCGTTGGGCGGAACAAAGAAGAACGCAACAAGATTCGCAGACACCTTATTCAGCGCTGTGTCAAACTTGGCCTAATTGATGAGAAAGCTACACCTGTCATTGGTTTTGACTTCGAAAAGCTGTCCTCTGCATCTTCAGTTCTACAAGACATGAGTTTTCCCAGGGAAGTTCGGGACGCAGAACGCCTTATCGTTGTGATGGTGCCGGAGCACGACACGATAAGCGGCGGGATCTATTCAATGTTTTCAATCGCCAGTCATCTACGCAAAATGAAGAGGGAGCATGGCTACGAAGTCATCGTCATGACGCGACCGCAGGAAGCAGGTCTTACCTATTTTCGAAATACAAATTTCCTGAATTCTGAGAACGTTTATCGGTTTTCCATGTTGCAAAGGTGTTCCAACCTCAAGGAGCTCTATCTTCATATCCCGGAATATACAGCCAGTAACTTCTTCAACGATCTTTCCAAAAAGGACATTGCCTTTTTGCTTAAACTGGACCGACTGAAGATAAATCTTCTCAATCAAAATATTAAGCTTATGCCCGCGCCAGAGGCGTTGGATGACATTCGCGCCCTGGCGAATGACCTCACTCAATCTGTGGCGCATCATTCATATTTTTCTCAGGAAATCGCAGATACTTACAATCTGCCAACCCTGCTCCTCCCGGCGTACACAGATCTTTCTGCATATCCTCAGGCAAGCTATGAGGAAAAGGAGAAATTGATCATCTATTCTCCGGACAATGCCCCGCACAAGAAGGCCTGCCTCAAGAAAATCAAAGAAGAACTACCCGACTTTGAGTTAGTTGAAATCAGGGACATTACCTTCGATCGATTTATGGACCTTGCCACACGGTGCATGTTTTCCATTACCTTCGGCGAGGGCTTTGATGGCTATCTCGCGCAGCCCATACATCAGGGCGGCTTAAGTTTTTCTATCTTTGAGGAAGAGTTTTTCCCCTCCGGGCATTTCCTGGAATATCAGAACATTTTTGCCAGTCCAGAAGAGATGACCGAGGAGATTTGCGCAAGAATGCTATATTTCCAACGCAATCCCGATGAATATAAAAAGCTCAATCGCCAATGGATCGAAGAATATGAAAAGCTTTATTCGTACGATGATTATTGTGCAAAAATTCGAAAACTAGCGATGGGAGAGTTTGAGATTTTTCCTCTTACTACTGAGGAAAAACACGAACCTCGGGACCTGCAAATGAGTTCCTAAGGTCACCTGCATCTGAATCAAACACATCTTCATGGCGCTCAGTGGTCGGGAGCCCCAAGAGATTATGAACAGGAGACTGTGCCGACCTGCCTCAAACCTTAAGGGCCGCGGTGTCTATTTGTTCGCGCCCGCCGAGACATGAATTCGGCAAATCACCTCACGGCGTTGCCAATATCGCTTGGTAAAGCCAAGCCATTTTGCGATAAAATCAATACATAAAGCATCGTTTGAAAATAGTAATCTGTGCCCCGATCAGAAAGACTTTAGAAATGTTAACACTTGCTCAGCGTGGCGTACCCTGTGCCCAGCTCGATCTG
The DNA here is from genome assembly GCA_002694985.1 of Parvibaculum sp. Lineage (GTDB taxonomy): Bacteria > Pseudomonadota > Alphaproteobacteria > Parvibaculales > Parvibaculaceae > Parvibaculum. The sequence continues at coordinate 4,402 of NZNS01000008.1, forward strand.
AAGTCCGAGAAAGATCTGCATCCAGATATTATTGAAGACGAGTTTTGGTCCATTGTTCCATTGGTTTGGGACTACACCGAGCTATCGATAGCTGTTTTATACAATCTATACTGCGCATCTAAATACGTTATCAACGTTGGCATCGAAGGTGACTTCGTTGAGTGTGGCGTCCATCTGGGTGGTTCCGTGATGATGATGGAACACGTCTTGCTCAATGGAGACAAAAACCCCGACAGACGCATCTTTGCTTTGGACACGTTCTTCGGTTTTGTCGGAAGAAACGAAGAGTTGGACATCGACATCCAGACCGGCCTCCCGGTGTGTATTCCTCAAACTAATGCAGATGATTTTAGCAAGGGAGCGATCGATAATATGATGTCGGTTGGCTTCAGCCGGCTGAACGTCGTTAAGGGAGATGTTCTTCAGAACATACCGACATTGGACGTGAAGAAAATTTCGCTCCTGCGGCTCGACACCGATACCTATGAGACGACAAAGTTCGAATTGGACAACCTTTATGATCGAGTTGTCGTCGGTGGCGTCATAATCATCGATGATTACGGATACACGTTTGGCTGCAAAAAGGCAGTGGATGATTTCATATCATCGAAAAAAGTCATGCTCCAACGGATCAACCGCTTCTGTCGCGCTTGGGTCAAAATTGCGGAATGACAGAAATGGGCACGAGGCCATTTACCTTAGATCCCGTCCTCAAATTACAATACTATTCCTTATGGAGCGCGCGATAATATGGACAACACACAACAAGAGCTTTGGGATAGTTGGTTTGAAGACGGATCATTCACAACGGATTGGTCCAGCCGGGCGTTTAAGGACTGGGATCAACATCTGAGCGGATTACGCGAAAAGCCGATCGAAATTCTTGAAATCGGATCGTGGGAAGGTCGCAGCTCGATCTTCTTTCTCCACTATTTTCCGCGGTCCCACATTGACTGCGTTGATATTTTCTTGCTCGGCAATGAAGACCTCTTCGATGCAAATGTGATGCAGAAATATGGCAATCGCGTTACGAAGCACAAGTCGCGATCAATCCCCTTACTTGACGCTTTTGCTACGCAGGAGAAAAAGTCATTTGATTTGATTTACATCGACGGCGCTCACGAGCGTGACGATGTCATGCTGGATACTCTTCTTGCCTGGAGACTTTTAAGGGTCGGCGGCACGTTGATATGGGATGACTACAACATACTCAATGCGATGCCCGGGATGTTTGGCAAGGATCAAGATCCGAAGCCCGCGATTGACACATTCCTGGCATGGAAAGAGGGAGAGTACGAAATAGTCCATTCCGACTATCAGGTGATCGTTCGCAAGACGAAGCCACACTACGAAACCGAAATAACATTGATGGACCCGAACGCCAAGTCATCTGCTCAAGATGAAATCGCGCCGGTTTCCAGGAAGAAATCGAGGCTGGGCGCCGTGATCGACGCCCTGCTCGACCGGGGTTAGTAGTCGAAATAGTCTGGAAGAAAGTGTTACCCCACCCCGCCGCTCCCATTGGCAGATCAACATGCAACGCGTTGCATGTTGTCCGTTCGCTTCAATGAGGAGGGCGATGACTATCTTCTGCATCCCGTACATTAGGACAATTTGGTTTTGCCTGTCTTAGAGGATGTGGAAGAAGATCCGTGTGCTCACGGTCGTTGACACCTTCACGCGGTTCTCGTCGGCGATCGACGTGCGCTTTAGCTACAAGGGGGCGGATGTGGCCGATACGCTTGAGTGTGCGGCACGACAGGCGGGCCACCCGAAGACAGAGCTGGCTCCGGTTGTCTGAACAGCTTCGCGCTGGAGATAAGTGGTTTTCTGGTTGGTGCTTTGGGGGTGCAACGCAGGGCGGGCGTAGCCCGACCGGAGTTGCGCGCCCAAAGCGCGGCGACGTCCATGCGGCCGCCCTCTGCGGCAGATGATCGAGGTAAGCCTCGTCCGGGGTTTGCCGGTCAAGGCTGGCGTGTGGGCGTCTGCGATTGTAAAAATCCAGATACCGGTCGATCGAAGCGCGCGCCTCGCCGACACTGGCGTAGGCATTGAGATAGACCTCTTCGTATTTGACCGATTTCCAGATCCGCTCAACAAAAACATTGTCGCGCCAAGAGCCTTTGCCGTCCATGCTGATGGCTATGGCATTGTTCAGCAGCACACCGGTGAAGGCTGCGCTGGTAAACTGGTTTTCCTGATCGGTGATGAAGATGTCCGGCCTGCCGTATTTGGCCAGAGCCTCCTCAACCGCTTCGATGCAGAACGCCGCCTCCATCGTGATCGACAGCCGCCAGGCCAGAACCCGGCGGCTAAACCAGTCGACCACGGCAGCGAGATAGACAAAACCGCGATGCCTTCACGATGCAGCATCTCGCGCAACATCCGGCTGCCCATGAAGGGGTATTCCAGATGCAGTTCGTCGATGCGCCGCATGACGCCCAAATCCCCCGGCCGACACAGGCCGGGGTATGACCCTGCCCCGGCTGACGTTCAGGGCCTTCGCCTGGCGCGTGACGGGCAGATCGTGAGAACGGTCGATCATCGCTTTGCGCTCGGCAACAGTCCCGCCTTGCCGAGCGCGCCTTCCAAAAAATCGTTCTCCAGCGTCAGCTCTCCGATCTTGGCGTGCAGCGCCTTCAAATCCACCGGCGCCGCTTCGCCACCCGGCGCCGCGGAGCCGAACACCCCCGCCGCACCCTCCAGCAACTGAGCTTTACAATGAGGTCCGACCGCACAGTGCGATCGGAAACGAAGCGCCGATCAGGCTTCATCTTCCGGCCGGCAACCCCGGCCAGCCTGCCGTCAGATGAAGCCGGAATATACCAGCCCGGCCGGTCCAAGGTTGGGGGCAAGTTCAAATCATGCCGTGACTCTAATCCCCGATGGGGAAATTTCAGTGGCAGGTCATATCCACTATAGAGCGCAAAGTTGTTGTGGTCGGAACTCTTATTCTCACTTTTGAGATCCGCCATTCAGAAATTACACAAATAGTAGGTCTGTGAAGGAGGCAGAGCCTTCGCCTAGTTTTTTGTATAGCGTGTCAATTGCCTCTGCAGTTACGGCGTTAAAGCTTCTGCTTTCATCAGACAGGTCCGCGAATTTCGAATAGTAGCCAGAGCAAAGAATATCGCAAAGGAGTTGATAGGTATTCAACCGCTTCATTGCATAAGGCCAAAATTCCACGACCAAGGGTGGAGATGTGGAAAGTATTTGGCGGGCGCCCTTGAGGGCGAGCCCTTCGTAGCCTTGGATATCCATAAAAATAAGTGTTGAACTTGCTTCGAAATTTTCAACGAAATTATCCAACGGCTGGATTTGAACCGTTTTCGTCTGCCGTGAGGCCTCTCCCATGGCGTCATCGTCAAACACTATACCGGCGATGCGATAATCGCCTGTATTGCCTTCCCCTATCATCAAATCAACCGAGCCTAGACTCTCTCCGAGAGCCGTGTTGTGGCAAGTGATCCTGTCATCGACTTCGTTTAAAATTGTGTTTGCGCGGAGAATCTTGAAAAGTTTTTTCTCCGGTTCAAATGCCACAGCCCTCTTAACAAAGCCACGCTTGACGGCGGGAATACAGATGGACCCGATGTTCGCACCTATATCCCATATGGTGTCGATGTGTTTGCCCTTCAGTTCTGTAACAAGGGCTAAGGCATCTACAAATTTTGAGAAGTCTAATTCGCCATGCATAAAGAGGGGGTAGCCGACCGCTATATCCCGGGCGACGACAACATAAGTCTCCTGTCCCTGTGCAATCATCAAGTCCTGATCTTCGAAATAGAAGAATCCAGCCTTCGTCTCCTTGTTGACCCGTCTTTTGTCGAAGAGGGACTTCAGTGCTATGCGATCTGCCTTATCTTCCTCGGTCAACACTTTGTGGCCATCCTTATTCGTTGTTACTTAGTGAGGAGATTAGGGTCCGGACCCATTAAGAGGATTCCCAAAGGGCGATTGTAATGATTCATTGTCTTCAGCGAGGAGGCAATGGAGATGTCTGATTTCTTTTGGTTTTCGGATGCGCAATAGGCACGGATCGCGCCGCTTCTGCCGCAAGACACGCGCGGTAAGGAGCGTGTGGATGACCGTCGCGTTCTGAGCGGGATTGTGCATGCGCTCAAACGCGGCGGGCGCTGGCCGATTGTCCGCGCGAAATCTACGGTCCGAAGAAGACGCTCTACAACCGCTTCGTGCGCTGGGCGGAGCGTGGCGTGTGGGAGGGGATTTTCAGCGCGCTGGCGCGCGCGCGGAGGAAGCCCCGGACCGGCTGTTCATCGACAGTTCCTGCATCAAGGTCCACCGCTGCGCTGGTGGCGGAAAAGGGGGGGCCTTGGCCCATGGTATCGGCCGCACGAAGGGCGGGCGCAACACCAAGCTCCACGCCATCTGCGACCTCAAAGGCCGGCCTCTCGTCCTCTTGCTGCCCCCGGGAAACGTCCATGACTGCAAGGTCGCGAAAGCGTGCATCGAGGCCGTGCCGCCCTCGGCCGAACTTGTCGCCGACAAGGGCTATGACAGCAAGGCATTGCGGGAATGGCTAGATGAACGCGGAACCACGGCGGTCATCCCGCCGCGCAAGAACCGTAAGGTTCAGTACGACGACGACAAGGCCATCTACAAGCAGCGCAACGTCATCGAGAGCTTGTTCTGCCGCCTCAAGGACTGGCGGCGCATCGCAACCCGCTTCGACCACAACATCAAAAACTTCATGGCCGCTGTCGCCCTTGCCGCCACCGTCATCTGGTGGCTCTAGTGAGTCCGGACCCTAATCCCAACTGGGGAAAGCAAGGGGTCACGTCAATCAGAGTTCAGCTGATTTGGGAATCCAGTTTGTCAACAGAACCTAGCGTCAACAAATGTTATCATGACGCCCAACGACAACTTTCGATCACCAGTCACTATTCAGCATCTAAGGAATCTTTTCGAATGTAAAAACCATCGTGTCCAGAAATGTCCCTTAACACCTGCTTATAGCCGTGTCCTTTGAGCAGTTTCCGAATAGGCTTTTCTTGCAAATCGGTTTTATGTTCGACGCAAATAAACCCGAACTTGTATTCGTCAAACGGCGCTGTCTCCAGAATTTTTAATTCACTACCCTCAGTATCGATAGAAAGTAGATCTATGAACTTGGGCGCCTTGTGCTCTCGAAGCATGTCGCGTAGAGAAATTGTCTGCACTTCATATTGATTTGATAAATCGCGATTCTGAACGAGGGTTGTTTCCAGAACCCCGGATTCAGTCATGTACTGATCATCGGCCATTTCTCCAAAGAGTAATGTTTTGCCGCTCTCCGACCAAACGCAACGGGTCTCAATCGAGCAAGTTCTGTTTTTCCTCAAAGCTTCCTGCCAGTACGGAGAGGGCTCGGACAAAATCCCCTTCCATCCGAATTCTTGTTCTAGCAACAGGCTATTGCTAATAAGCATGCCGTCACAGGCTCCAAATTCGACGAAATATCCATCCCGTTTGCCACGCGCTATCAAAAGAGCCAAAATATCTTGCGAAAATTGAGAGTGGCTAGATTCAATTAAAGAGCAAACCTTGGCGAGGCGCGACTTTGTGTTGCTCCGATGGCTGCCTTTGAACGCTGCGACAAGAGATTGCCACGCGTTCAATGAACGACTTTCGTCATCAAAAGAAGCAACCCGACCGACCACTTTAAAAATACCAAACAGGCGGGATCTTTGCGCTATGCACTGGCGGACAGAAAATGCGTGGCCTTCCGCAATTTCTCTCATTTCTTTTAATTCTTGCTCAATTGCGCTTGTCATTCTTGCTCCATTAGGAAAATTATTCACGATCCATAAATAATATCCGAATAAAATTTAATTTAATGAGCGGCACTGTTTTTGCAGAACATATCGTGGCCTATCTGTCAGCGAAAGATGTCCAAAGACTATTTTTCTAAGCTATTCTTTTGCTTTCATTCTCGGACGCGACGGACGTCTGGCGTCGGGTCACCACCACATTCCTGGTACTGAGTTTCTACCCCACCGTGGTGCCGACGTAACCGCTGATGCTCAGAAACATTCTGGTATGAGGCAAGGCTTTACCGGATAAGGCGCTGAAGCCTTTAAAGATTGACGTTTTGCCCTCTGTTATCTCGCTGCTCCGGAACGTACCATCCATCATAGGCTGAAATCCGCTCGTGGATCTGATCGTACCCAGCTGCTTTCATGATCGATCTGACCGCATGTGCCTGAGCCTCTCCGTGTTGTTCCACGCAGATGAAGCCAAAGGTATAGCGATCAAACGGGAACGCGCTTAGCACATCAGACTCTGCGCCCTCCACGTCCATGGACAGGAAGTCGATATGAGCAGGTGCATCATGATCGGTCAGCAGGTCGGCAAGAGAAACGGTTTCGACCTCGTACGTGGCAGTGATCTCCCCCGCTGCCGGGACGTAGAACTTAGACACTTGAGAGCGATCGGGAAAGGACGTCTCATTGAATGTCAACCGATCGCCTGAGCGCCCCCAGACACAGCGCTGGTCAATCTTGGCGGTACGATTTGTTGCCAGACTTTCGTGCCAGTTGCGTCCAGGTTCGGCAAGGATGCCGCGCCATCCGAAGCGCTGTTCCAGTACCAATGAGTTGCTGATCTCTAAACCATCGCAGGCACCGAACTCTACAAAGAACCCATCATCTTTCATTCCGCTTGTAAGTATCGCAAATGCGTCCTGCATGAACTGTGAGCGGCAATCTGGAAGGGCTTCGATCAGGCGACCCACCGCATTCGGATTATCTTTTGCCACCTCGGATGCAAATTTCAGAAATGTGCGCAAGCGCTCGGCATCGGCATCGGTCGGGACGATCACTTCAGGCACGGGTTTGGGTCGTCGAAAAAAATGCATAGCTCGTAATTTCCATCTTTCCGCGCCACATCTGCCTTGATGCGCTGGCGGGATGCGCATCGCGCATAATTTATGGTCTGGATTTATCCCAGCCCGATTCTGATCAAATACTGATTCTAAGCAATCAGCGGCTCAATGGCTATGGGTTCTGCGGCTCTGAAGCCGTGTGTTTGTCGCGATCAAGTCCGGATCAGCCGGGCGTGAATGCCGCCCCGAATTATCCTGGCCGCCCCACATAACCGTACCGCCGGCTGGTCTCTGTCGGTTTACCGGCAACCCTCAAATTGCATACCGCGTCCTTCGCGATACAGGGGGCGGTTTTGACCTGCCCCCCCGGAAACTGGACCGTTTGAAGCTGGAAAATTCTAATTTAGCGTCCTTGGCCGGGCGGAGGTTTTTCCATGAAGAAGACGAAGTTCGGCGAACAGCAGATAGCGTTTGTTTTGCGCCAAGTGGAGGATGGGACGACGGTCGGGGAGGTCTGCCGGAAGGCGGGGATTTCCGAGACGACCTATTACAACTGGCGCAAGAAGTATGGCGGGTTGATGCCATCCGAGATGAAGCGGCTGAAAAAGCTGGTGGCGGACCTCTCGCTCGACAAGGAGATGCTTCAGGACCGTCCGGCCTGCAATCGATCCACCGGATCGATTTTTTAACGGCCTCCCGTCCGCCGAAAAATCTGAGGCCTGCCCGGAAGCGGCGGCTGATCGACCATGTTCGATCGGCTGGGCCAGGTCAGTATACGCCGCGCCTGTCAGGCGGTGTCCGTTGACCGGTCGACCTATCACTACCGGTCGAAACGGGACGACCCGGCAGCTCTCAAGCAGCGGATCAGGGAGATCGCGGAGACGCGGGTGCGGTATGGCTACCGCCGCATCCATGTCCTGCTTCAACGGAAAGGATGGCAGGTCAATGCAAAACGTGTCTGTCGGCTCTATCGCGAAATGGGCCTGCACTGAACGCAGTGGAGCCCAACCAGGTCTGGGCAATGGACTTCGTCCACGACCAGCTCTTTGACGGGAAGAAGATCCGTGTGCTCACGGTCGTCGACACTTTTCACACGGTTCTCGCCGGCGATCGATGTGCGCTTTAGCTACAAGGGGTCGGATGTGGCCGATACGCTTTAGCGTGCGGCACGACAGGTGGGTTACCCGAAGACGATCCGTCTGGACAATGACCCGGAGTTTATCTCTCGCGAACTCGATCTGTGGGCCTTCATGCGGGGTGTCACGCTTGACTTCTCACGGCTAGGCAAACCGACGGACAATGCCTTCATCGAAAGCCTCAACGGCAAGTTCCGGGCGGAGTGCCTGAATGCAAACTGGTTCCTGAGCCTCGGCGAAGCGCGATCAAAATGCGAGGCTTGGCGTAGAGACTACAATGAGGTCCGACCGCACAGTGCGATCGGAAACGAAGTGCCGATCAGGCTTCATCTTCCGGCCGGCACCCCCCGCCAGCCTGCCGTCAGATGAAGCCGGAATTTACCAGCCCGGCCGGTCCAAGGTTGGGGGCAAATTCAAGAGAGGATGCACCCTCAATTTAAGTAATCCTAAGATTAAGTAATCCTGAGATTGGGTCTATACTTTTTTACTGAAGGTGGAATTTTGTCTAGATTGACGTAATCAGGCAGAAGGAACTATCTTTTCATAGGGTCAGACATTCCGATCTTTTCTAACATTTGAGCCCCTTTTATGCGAGCTGCGTTCGATGAATAAAAAATTGCGTGTCCTCCTTTCTGGGCCCGGGCTAATAGGCAGAAAGCATGTAGAATTAATTCAGGCGCACGAAGATTGTGAACTCATTGGGATCGTTGGGCCTGCAACATCAGAAAATCAGGAATTTGCATCCTCAAAAAACGCTAAACTCTATCCAGAGTTTGCCGATGCAATCGGATTGGGGGAGGTAGATGCGTCTATCATAAGCTCCCCCAATGGATTCCATTACGAACAAGCAATGGCTTGTGTTTCTCTAGGGATTCCCACCCTTGTCGAAAAGCCGCTCACTGACAACATCGAGGATGCTGCACGGCTGGTTGAGCAATCCGAGCGGGTGGGCGTGCCTGTGCTTGTGGGACATCATCGGACCTACAGTTCACTTCTCGATATTGCGCTGAAGTTCCTGAGTTCCGATTCTTTCGGTCGCATGGTTGCTCTTCAAGGGTCAGCTCTTTTTTACAAGCCGGAGACATATTTCCAAGATGGGCCGTGGAGGACAACGGCAGGGGGCGGTCCGATCCTGATAAATCTGATTCATGAGATCGGTCTCATGCGCCAATTCGCTGGCGAGATTGTTTCTGTTCAGGCCCTTGAGAGTCATCACATCAGGAAATTCGAGGTCGAGGATACGGTTGCGATTGCTTTTAGATTCAAGGACGGCGCTCTCGGAACTTTCATTTTGTCTGACGCCGCAGCAAGTTCCAAAAGCTGGGAAATGACGAGCGGTGAGAACCCGGCCTATCCGCACTTTCCAGACGAGAATTGCTACCATTTTGCCGGAACAAATGGGTCACTCGATTTCCCGAGTATGAAGGCAAAGTCATATGGGAGTGATGTGACGCCTTCGTGGTGGAACCAGTTTAATGAACATTCAATTCCTATCGAACGCAAAGACCCTCTGCGTCTTCAGCTCGATCACTTTGTAGACGTCGTGCGACATGGCGCCGAGCCCCGCGTCTCCGCACGTGATGGATATCTCAATATGCTGGTAATTGAGGCAATTCACCGTTCCATTGAGACAGGCTCCGTGGTCGATGTCGCTGATACGTATGCGGTTATTTAGACTGGGGTTAGAGCGCTAATGAAAGTACTCCTTTTGGACACCGGCTTTTCCGCAGCCCCGATTTACGACAGTCTGGTCGAAAGCGGACATCAAGTCTGGGTAATGGGTAATCGATTGGGAGATATCATCGCGCGCAAAGCTGGCGACCGCTGGATAAACCGGAATTACAGCAAAATACCCGAGGTTTGCGAAGACATCGAACGGTTGGGTATCGAATACATTGTTCCCGGCTGCACAGACGTATCGCTGGAAACCTGCGTGCAGCTTGGCATGAAGAACCTGGATGATTTTTCTACGAATAACATCCTTTCGAACAAAAAAAAATTTAGATCCATGTGTGCGAATCTGGATATTCCGGCACCGTGCGAGATTTCCCTAGATGAATTGCCTAGAGAAGGTCGTTACATTTGCAAGCCGGTGGATTCCTTCAGTGGGAAGGGCATATCGGTATTTGACGGAAGTGATTATGAAGCTGCGCAAAATTCAATGAAATTGGCTCGAGAGGCGAGCCAAAGTTCCGATGCTCTCATAGAGACCTTTGTCGAAGGTAGGCTGCACAGCTATTCAGCATTTATTGAAGGCCATGTGCCAAGGGACAGTTTTTTCGTCTATGAGGGATCGTCAATTAATCCTTTCGCAGTTGATACGAGCTATGTCGAATACGGGCTGCCAGAGAGCTGCCAGAAGACGCTTGCAAATAGCATTGAAAAGATTGCGCGCGCGCTCAATCTGCGAGATGGATTGGTTCACACTCAGTTTCTCTGGGATGGGGAAAGGCCATGGATCGTCGAGATGTCGCGGCGCTGTCCTGGCGACCTGTATGCTCTTCTGATCGAATACAGCACGGGCTACCAATACGCTGCCAAATATGCGTCCTATTTTCTGGGTGAGAGCTGCGCTGCAACCTCAAGCACCTCGCGATATATTCTGCGTCATACCGTTACGGCAGACCATCGCACGATCTATGGCGGATTGCAGATGTATTCCTCGACACCGATCAAGGCGTTCTATCCCCTTCGCGCGCTTGGTGATGAGCTGGAAGGGGGGCATGCCGGGCGGGCAGGCGTCATTTTTTGCGAATTATCAAATCGTCAGCAACTTGTCGAAGCCACGGACAAATTCCTTAAACGTGAAGCCTATACGGTCAGCTAACGGAAGCACATCAATGCGGGCTGACGGCCCCTATTTTTGGCTGCAGAAGACATGAAAACACTGACGTGACCCCCTGATTTTCTTCCAAGTTCGATTAGAGTCTGGCCCTTATGGAAGGACAGACGATGAGGCGATCGAGGTTTACGGAAGAGCAGATTATCGGGTGCTGAAGGAGGCCGAGGCGGGAGCGAAGACTGCTGATTTGGCCCGGCGACATGGTGTGTCGGACGCGACGATCTACAACTGGAAGTCGAAGTATGGCGGGCTGGAAGTGTCGGAGGCTCGTCGGCTGAAGGAGCTTGAGAGCGAGAACGCCAAGCTCAAACGGCTTTTGGCGGATGCAATGCTGGACAAGGCTGCGCGAGTTGGCCAACCAGCGGCGCCGGTTCGGCTATCGCCGTTTGCATATCCTGCTGCGCCGGGAGGGCGTGATGATCAACCGGAAGAAGACCCAGCGGCTCTATCGTGAAGAAGGGCCCGCGGGTCAGATGGCGTCAGGAAGGCGGTTCCGGGTGCTCAACGTCGTTGATGACGTGACCCGGGAGTGCCTGGCAGCGGTGCCGGATACGTCGATCTCGGGCCACCGTGTCGGGCGCGCGCTGACGGAGATGATCGAACGGTGCGGCAAGCCAGGTATGATCGTCAGTGATAACGGCACCGAACTCACCAGCAATGCTGTTCTGGCGTGGTCGCAGAGATGGGCATGGAGTGGCATTACATTGCCCCCGGCAGACCGATGCAGAACGGCTACGTCGAGAGCTTCAATGGCAGGATGCGCGACGAGTTGCTCAACGAGACATTGTTCACGAGCCTCGCGCATGCCCGGGTCGAGATCGCTGCGTGGGTGGAGGATTACAACCGGGAGAGACCGCACTCATCCCTGGGCTACGCAACACCGGCGGCGTTCGCCGCCAATCTGGATAAGCAATGGCCTGCTTCGCTACGCCCTACGGGCTCCGCTACGCAGCCCATTGCTTCAACCGCGCTCATGCGCAAAAACGAGGCTCGGCTCTAATCCCAACTGGGGGAAAGCAAGGNGTCACGTCACCCCAGACCGGCTTCTAGTTCAAACGGCGCATGGTCAATATATCCCATTGGCGCAAGCCGATAGAGATAAGCCTCTTACAAAGCTCCTAGACTTCTATGCAATCTCAAACGTTGCCATGGAAATCATGTTTGCACCGTCAATTCACAATTTCCTCAATCTAATATTCGAAGAAGATATTCTTGTTTTTCAAAGCCTCACTTTTGAACGAGGCTTAACTCAGGCTATTCACCAAAACCATCTCTGTTCGGCGTAAGTGCCTATGGCCCAGATTTGAGGTTGTGAATTGAGAAGTTTTGAGTTCTCGTCGCAGAGACGACGGACAAGCTTGCAATTAATGATGCACCAAATAGTTAGTTCAATGAAAGATACAAGACGTTTATGACTCAGCCGCTTTCACGCATTTCCGTCGTCATCGTCACCTACAACAGCGCCGCTGTCCTTGTAGATGCATTGAGCTCGATTCCAACGGGCGTGGAGATAATTGTTGTCGACAATGCCAGCAGAGACAACACTCTGGAAATCGCCCGTAATGCAGGCGCCAAATGTATCGTCAACGACAGCAATCTGGGCTTCTGTAAAGCAAGCAATATCGGTGCACGGGCCAGCAAGCGCGAATATATCCTGTTCCTGAACCCCGATACTGTCATCAAGGACAATGCTATCGATATTCTTTTGGCGGCCGCAGACCGTTACCCGGATTCGGCCATGATCGGACCGCGATTGCTGGACCAAAATGGAAAATCGGTATGGCGATACAAATCCAGATTGCATCCGCTGGACAAGACCGCTCGTCCCCCGGTTGAGCCGGAATTCACGTGTTGTGTCCCGCTTTTGAGCGGTGCCGCAATACTATGCCGCCGCAAAGCTTTTGAAGATGTGGGAGGGTTCGACGAGAACATCTTCATGTATCATGACGACGATGACTTGAGCCTGCGGCTGACACAGAAGGGTTGGTCGCTAATTTATGAACCCGCTGCCAAAGTTTATCATGCTTTTGGCGGATCAAGCGGCTCGTCAAGAGAACTGACCCGTTTCAAGGCCAGCGCCCACATGCGCTCATACGCTTATGTGAGCAAGAAACACGGGATTGCCTACAGCCCGATGCGAGAGCGCAGAAAGGCCATTAAACGTCTGGCTCTCGCCGTAGTCAAACTTGATCGTTCCCGACAGGCCGCCGCGTTTGGTCGGCTCGATGGCCTTTCAGAACTCGCCCGGTCGATACCAGACCAGCTAAACGCCCAGATCGACGCAGATGATGAAATTGCGAGCGACCCCAAAACGCTTAGGGCCTGGATTGCACATAAGCTGTTCGGCCGACCCGAAAGCTCGCTTGCGATCATAAGGCGCCTGTTCGCCGAAAATGTCCGAAACCACATCCCGGGATATACGGCTGCATTCATCTGTATGGGCTTTGTCGCCGCCACAACAGGCGCCAGCGCCTGGATCATGAAGGATGTGATCAACCGCATTTTCGTGAACCGCGAAGCTGGTATGGTCGCGGTTATCGCTGGAGCGGTCGTAGCCATTTATACGATCAAAGGCTTCTCCACCTATGGCCAGCAACTGCTCTTGCAACGTATCGGGAATAACATCGTCGCGACGCTGCAGAAACGCGTATTCGCTCACTTGTTGAGGCAACCTTTAAGTTTTTTCGATACTCGGGCCATTGGCGAACTAACAACGGTGATGTCTTATCACGCTCAGGGTGCCAGGGCTGTAATCGACCTTGTCATTCAGAGTCTTGGACGCGACTTACTCTCTGTCATTGCACTTACTGCCGTCATGGTTCTCCAGGATCCTCTCATGTCGGCTGTAATGCTAATCATCATGCCCCTAGCTGTATTGGGCGTGGCGCGGCTGATCAAGCGTGTGAAGAACATTATGCGCCTTGAGATGCAATCCATAGCTGAAATCGTCAACGCCATGCAGGAGACCGCTGTCGGCATCCGGATCGTGAAATCTTTCAATCTTGAAGACCGCATGAAGGCCCGAATGGCGAAGGCCGTGGAGCAGGTCGAGGAACGGGCCAACAAGATCACACGGATGAATGCAATGACGAGCCCGCTGATGGAAAGCCTTGGCGGCTTCGCTGTGGCGGCAGTCATATTGTACGGCGGTTGGAGCGTGATTGCGAAAGGGACAGACCCGGGCAGTTTTTTTGCTTTCATCACGGCGCTGCTGCTGGCCTATGAACCGGCCAAGCGGCTGGCGCGACTTAACGTCCAATTGTCGACAAACATGGTTCTGGTCGAGGGCTTATACAGTCTTCTCGATTCCAAACCGGCTATCACAGAAGCACCCGACGCCAAGCAACTCGAGATCCGCGAGGGCGGCCGCATCGAGTTCAAGGAGGTTGTTTTCGCCTATGGCAAGGCCCCGGCCCTGAAAGGGATAAGCCTGGAAGCCCGAGCGGGAAGCGTCACCGCACTGGTCGGCCCCTCTGGCGCAGGCAAGACCACGATCTTTGGCCTGATTGAGCGCTTCTTTGACCCACAGCAAGGCAGCGTTACTATCGACGGACAGGATCTGCGCGAAGTTACCTTCGAGTCGCTTCGTTCCAGGCTCTCCCTTGTTACGCAGGAAACCTTTCTCTTTGCGGGAACGGTGCGCGAGAATATCGCCTATGGCCGTCCCGGCGCGACCGATGAGGAGATTGAGGAAGCAGCCCGGATGGCCAACGCCGACGAATTCATTCAAGATTTGCCTGAGAAATATGAATCGCAGGTCGGTGAAGGCGGCGGTCGCTTGTCGGGCGGACAGCGACAGCGAATTGCCATCGCCCGCGCCATGCTTCGCGATGCCCCCATCCTTTTGATGGATGAGCCGACCTCCGCGCTCGATGCGCAGGCCGAGGCTAAGGTACAGGAGGCGCTAGATCGACTGATGGAAGGGCGCACGACCATCGTTATCGCTCATCGCCTGTCCACCGTGCGCAATGCCGATATGATTTACGTACTGGACAAGGGAGAGACTATACAGTCCGGTACGCATGACGAACTCCTGGCCGAGGGAGGGCTCTACGCCACCCTCTATTCGCTGCAATTTCGCGACGCCAAACCGAGGCTTGCTGCGGTCGGTGCGAAATAGGAAAGCAGAGGCTTCCCGTAGGCATCCATGGCCTAAATGCTCATTAAGCTACAGCTTCAAATCTGGGTCATAGGCGCTGACGTTGGACAGCAGACCGATAATCCGGTTCGAACAAGCACAAGAGGTCAGCCGTGAGATCTGCCAACTTGTTGACCGCTTCGTGTTCTCGGCCGCCATTGGCTCCACTGCATGCATCGTGACCACGGCGTCGAAAGACTTTGGCCAATAAGGCAAGTCGAGTAGGTCTGCTCTCACAACGGACAGACGATCTCGAGCGAGCGCGACATTCTGTCGGACATAGTCGAGCCGACGCAGGCTGATATCAACAGCGTGAAGGCCGCCAACCGGAGAGTTGCCGAAGTCGAAGCCATACCAGCCGGAAGCCCGCATCGAGCATGCCGAGGCCTTCTTTGCCGCGACCGGCGCCGATATCCGCCACGGCGGCGACCGGGCCTTCTACAGCCCCAAGGTTGACTTCATTCAGATGCCTCCATTTGAAGCGTTTCATGGCGCCGAGGCTTATTACGCCGTCCTTGCCCATGAGGCGACCCCCTGGACCGGCGGGCACGGCCGCTTGGAACGCTCATTCGATGGAAATTGGTTTGGCGATGCCGGCTATGCCATGGAGGAACTCGTTGCCGAGATCGGCGCTGCGTTCATCTGCGCCGATCTTGGTCTCTCACCCGAACCGCGCGCGGATCACGCCGACTATATCGGGGCATGGCTTGAAGTGCTGAAGGACGACACTCGCGCGATCTTCACTGCGGCTTCCCAAGCACAGCGTGCTGCGGCGTGTCACAGGCGGCAATGGCGCCAAAAATCCTTTTATTATCAATAACTTAACTGGAATTGGCTGGGGGACTAGGATTCGAACCTAGACTGGCGGAGTCAGAGTCCGCTGTCCTACCATTAGACGATCCCCCAAAACGCCGCCCAAAACCTCGGTTTACGACCGTTTCCGGGCGATTCGAGATGCTGTACGCCTTGGTTGTGCGGGCGAAACCTAGTCGCCGCCCTTGCTTTCGTCAACACTCTGAAATCAGTGCAGTTCCAAGCCCGGCAGACCGCCCTTCCCGCGCCACTCTTCAAGTATCTTGATTATCGATCCAGCGGGCAATTTTATCATCCCACCGCATCTCCTTGCCTCGATCTGGAAAAGCGCAACCGCGCGACGGCAAGCAACCCGCCGAAGCCACCGTCCCGGCGTCAACGGAGGGAGGAAAAGCCGGTCAGAGCTCTCCGGGGCGAACCGGGGTTACGACAATGTCGTAGAGTCGCCAGTCGCTCGCTTCAACCGCATCGCGCACCTTGTCGAGATGACCAATCACATCTTCCTCGTCGGCAAGCTCTGCATAGACCGCTCCCGTGAGGAGGTGTCCTTCTTCGCGAAGCTTCACCTCTGCCGACCTTACTCCCGAAACCGACATGGCGGCCGCCGTCACCGCTCCTATTGCTGGATGCAGTTTATCGCGGTCGATGCCGCCACGGGCACGGTCGAGCGTTCCTTCAGGGTCTCGGGGGTAGTCGTCGCAAGCGGCCAGCACAACCATTGGCAAGCTTACGAGAATTAACGCCAGCCTCCCCGCTCTTCTCATCGTTGGTTTGTTATCCCACGCACCACACGGCTGGAATAAGAACGTTTACGACAGGCCGCGGTTCCGCCCGTGCTTCTACCAGAAATGAACCGGGCCCCGCCTTAAAGCGAAGCCCGGCAAATCACCTCAAGGCTGGTTGTGCTCAACCGTAGCGGTAGGGCGCACCCGCCTTGCGCATCGTGTCGGCATAGTTCTTGAGAATTTCGACCACGCGCGCGTTGCGCTCACTTTTTTGCGCCACTTCATCCCAGAACTTGAGCGCCTCGTCTTCGACCGTCTGCCACTCCGCTTCAGGAATGGTGGTCAGTTCTAGTTTGCCACCCGTTGTGCGGTAATGCGCTTCGCCCCACCAATACCAGTGCTGGCGGTAGTAGTGCGAACTGTCCATCGAGAGCTTGAACAGAGTCTTGAGATGCTCTGGCAAAGCCTCCCACTTCTCCGTATTGGCGATATAGGAGCCGGCCCATGCACCCGAGATGTTGTTGGTGAGATAGTACTTGTTGATATCAGCCCAGCCGACCGTGTAGGTCTCGGTCGCACCGCACCAGGCAACGCCGTCGAGTTCGTTCGTCTGGATAGCCACTTCAATGTCTTCCCAGGGCAGCGTGACCGGCACAACACCGAAACGCTCCAGAAACTTGCCGCCTGTCGGGAAGGTGAAAACGCGAAGCCCCTTCAGATCTTCGAGCTTGCGGATCGGCTTCGTCGTCACGAAGTTGCACGGATCCCAGGAACCTGTGCTGAGCCAGGTAACACCCGGCACTTCGGCATAGGCTTCTTCCCAGATTTCGCGAAGACCGTACCACTCCCACAATACCGGCACATCCAGGCTGTAGCGCGAGGCGAAGGGGAAGTAAGCGCCGAATACCGACACATCGACGGGTGCCGCCATGGAGTCGTCGTCGCTCTGCGCAGCATCGATGGTGCCGTTCTGTACAGCGCGGAAAAGTTCACCCTGCGGGACGAGTTGATCGGAGGTATAGAGCTCGATCGTCATCTCGCCATTGGCGGCATTGTTGAAAGCATCAATGGAAGGCTTGATCACATGTTCAGCAAGCGCCGGGCCTGCATATGTCTGCAGGCGCCATTTGATCGGCGACTGGGCGCGAACGATATTGGGCGCAGCGATTGTGGAAGCACCTACAGCCGCCACACCGACACTGGCCTTTTTCAGGAAGTCGCGCTTGTTCATATTCTTGGGATCGTCAGTCATCTGAAAGGCTCCTTCTTCTCTGGATGGTTTCGGGTCGTATCCAGCCCCAGAAGCCAGACCCGGCCCACTCACACGAAGAAATCCGCTACTGCCTCGAACGCCTGAACTTTTCTGAAAAACCTCCTATCGCCCGGAATACATATCGGGCAGCCAAAGGGCGAGTTGCGGAAATGCCATCACGATTGCGATTGTGACGAGCATGATCATGACGAACGGTACGATTGAGCGATAGATATCCACAAGGGTTATCTCCGGCGGTGCCATGGCGCGCATAAGGAACAGATTATAGCCGAAGGGCGGCGTGATATAGGCCACCTGACAGGTAATCACATAGAGAATGCCGAACCAGATCGGGTCGAAACCCAGACTCCTGACAAGCGGAATATAGAGCGGCGCCACGATAACGAGCATGGCCGTGTCATCGAGGAACATGCCGAGCACCACGAAGGACAGCATCATCATGATGAGGACTTCCCAGGGGCCGAGATCCCAGGTGTCGAGCAGAAGAACCTTGATGGCATTCTTCGCGCCCAACCCGTCATAGACCGCGCCGAAGCACAGAGCGGCCAGAATGATCCACATGAACATGCAGGTGATGCTCAGTGTCTGACGCATCGTGTCGTCCATTACGCGGAATGTCAGGCGACGTTTCCACAAGGCGGTCAGCGTTGCTGCCGTCGCGCCGACAGCGGAGCTTTCGACGAGGCTTGTGATACCAGTAAAGAAAAGCCCCATCATGGATACGAAGATCAGGATTGGCGCGATGCCTGCTTTCAGCAGGATGAACTTTTCGCCCCAGGTGATCTTCTCCCGCTCTTCCGCGGGCAATGCAGGGCCGAGATCCGGGCGCATCCTGCAACGGATATAGATATACAGACCGAAGAGGCACGCCATGAGAAGGCCGGGAAGAATACCGGCGAGCCAAAGCTGCAGAACCGGCTGACGCGCGATCATTGCATAGAGCACCAGAACCACGCTTGGCGGGATCAGAATGCCGAGCGAGCTGCCTGCCTGAATAACGCCGGTGACCATGACCTTGTCGTAGCCGCGCCGCAAAAGCTCCGGCAAGGCAACGCTCGCGCCGATCGCCATACCCGCGACACTGAGACCGTTCATGGCGGAAATCACAACCATGAGTCCGATTGTACCAATGGCGAGTCCGCCCTTCAGCGGCCCCATCCAGACATGAAACATGCGGTAAAGATCGCTCGCGATGCCCGACTCGGAAAGCATGTAGCCCATATAGATGAAGAGCGGCAATGTGAGCAGCGGATACCAGTTCAGCACCTGAAAGCTGGCGTTGAAAGGCATCTCGGAGCCACCGTCACCCCAGAGGAGAAGCGAGGCGGCAGCAGCCACAAAACCGATGGCACCGAAGACGCGCTGTCCCGTAAGCAACACCACCATGAGCGACGAGAACATCAGTAGCGTGATGAGTTCGTAGCTCATTCAATCTCCTCGCCACGAGCGCGAGCCAGATCCTTGAAAAAGAAAGCGACCGCCTGGAGAAGCATCAACGCGATGCCAACGGTCATGATTGTCTTGATGGGCCAGAGCAATGGCGCCCAGGCAGTGTAGTTCACCTGGTTGTAAGTGATGGCATACCGCGTACTTGAGATGCCGCCCATGAGCAGCACGACCAGATAGAAGATGAGGCAGAAGGATGTGATCGTATCCGTGAAAGCCATCTTTCGCGGCGACAGGCGGCCATAAAGGAGATCCATCCTCACATGCGAGTTGATCTGCATAGAGTAGCCGCCACCCAGCAGATAGTAGGCGGCCAGCAGGAACTGACCCATTTCCATGACCCAGGAAATCGGTACGTCGAAGACGGTGCGGGAGATCGAGGCGTAGAGCAGGATACCGATCATCACAAAGATCAGGAGCATGACGACCCGGCCGACGGCTCTGTTCACCGCCTCTACGTACCGGACATATGCTCTGGCTGCTCTTGGCAAGTTGCCTCTTTGACACTCGTACAAGACTTCAGGCCAGAAGCATCCAGCCTTTGGGCAGGAAACACAGCAACACCTCAAGGCTGGCACGGATCAACGCGGCAAAGCAACTGAAGACGCTGCCCCGGGTGCCGGAAAACGCTTTCGTCCCTACTCTTTTCCGATCTCGTGAATGCAATGACCATACCGCAGGCGAAATGGCGCCCGGGGAGGCATACCCTGCCAAAAAGGGAGGCGGCAGCCGCTAGCGCGTCACCCGTGCGAAGGTGAGGCCACCGAGAGCGCCTGCGATCATCTGAGCGATGAAACCCGTCATGGTACGTGCGCCCGCAATCGGCGTGATGTCAAATACGATCCCCATTGCAGCAAGCGCAACGCCGAGTGCAACAGCGCCCGCCACGCCATAGACCAGATAGCGCAGCATGCCTGCAAACCTGTAGACAAGAGTTGCCGCCGGCATCGCAATCAGGAAGGCTATGGCGACGATCATCCCGAACATCGGGCCCATGCCCGCAATATCCTGCAAGGTCGTGGAAAGGCGATCCGAAACCGTAATTTCAATACCGAGACCGATCAGCCCCGCGAGAACGAATTGCGTATGGGCGATCGAGCCCAATACGGTCGTCACGATCACGGCCAGGACAAAACCGGCCCCCATTCTCGCAATACGCATCCGCCGCCCTCATTTCTTCAAACGCCAATTCGCTATACGATTGCACAGAATACCAGCAGTTGGGACGGGAAATAGCCGATGATGAAGCGGGCATTCGCCAAGAGAGCACTGGCCGGAGCGGCATTGCTGCTTCTACTCACAGGATTTGCAGGCGCACAGGAAACGTCTTCGGCAGATAAAACCTATCGGATCATGCCGGTGGCGGAGGGTCTCGATCATCCCTGGAACCTGACCTTCATGCCGGACGGGTCCATTCTTGTCGTATTGCTGCCCGGTGAAATTCGCGTCCTCAACGATGGCACCCTGTCCGACCCCGTCGCCGGCGTACCCGAGGTGTATTTCGAAAGTCAGGGTGGCCTCTTCGAGGTCAAGCTGGATCCCGCTTTCACGGATAATGGTTATGTTTATCTTTCATATGCGCATGGCACACCGGACGCGAACGGCACCCGCATTGCCCGGGCCCGTTTCGACGGCAAGGCGCTGTCCGACCTCGAAGTGATCTTCGATGCAACGCCCACAAAGGACACGCCTGTCCATTACGGTGGCGTCATGACATTCCTGCCCGACGGCACACTGCTTGCCGCCATTGGCGACGGCTTCGACTATCGCGAGGAAGCGCAACGCCTTGATAGCGATCTCGGCAAGATTGTGCGTATCAACAGCGACGGAAGTATTCCGCAAGATAACCCCTTCGCGGAAACGGAAGGCGCGCGTCCGGAGATCTGGAGCTATGGGCACAGAAACCCGCAGGGCCTGCTCTATGATGGAGGCTCTGGCCGCGTCTACGAACATGAACACGGGCCGAAAGGCGGCGATGAAATCAACATCATCGAAGCCGGCAAAAATTATGGCTGGCCCGTCATCACATGGGGCGTCGATTATTCCGGTGCGCGGATTTCACCCTTTACGGAGTATGACGGGATGGAGCAACCCTTGCTCCACTGGACGCCGTCTATCGCGCCCTGCGGTTTCACAATCTATCGCGGTAGCGTGTTTCCCGAGTGGGACGGTGACTTCTTCGTCGGGGCGCTGGCCGCAAAGCAGGTGCGGCGCGTGGATATGGACGGTGGAGAGGTCGTGGGACAGGAAGAGTTGTTCGGCGAACTCGACAAGCGGATAAGGAATATTGCGACGGGGCCGGACGGTTATCTCTATCTTGTAACGGATGGGGAGGACGGCTCCATCCTTCGCGTGGAGCCCGCCGAGTAACGCGTCACGTTCCAAGCCGACGCAACGCATTCGTCGTCAGGTACCGGTCGAATGTGTCCATGACCAACATGGATGACAACCGTGTCGCCCGCTTCGGATTGGCAATCTTGTGACGGTCGATACGGGCAGGACGTTACCGGGAGGGAATTGGCATGGGGAGGGTGAGTGCGAAGGGCTCAACCTCCTGGGGAGCACCAGAGGGAAACGGCGGAAAAGGCGCACATCTGCCAATGGCTTCAACAGCTGCCCGGTCAAGCGCGGGAATACCCGCCGACTTGATGAAACTGACACGAAGCACCCGGCCCGAGCGATGAACGTCGATACCGATGACCGCGACACCGCTCTGGCCTGCCGCTTCACGCGGGAAGGTGAATTTATCCGCAATGCAATTGCGCACCGAATTCATGTAGGCATCGCCGCCCGATCCTGAGGTCGCTGTGCGGTCACGGCCGGCCGCCCTTGGGTCGCCCCTCGGAATGCCGTAGCCTTCGCCAACTTCCATCGCCCATCCAGGGAGGTTTTCGTCCGGCGCCATATTTTCACGCTGGCGAGAGGTCTTGTCCTCGGGGACGGGGTCCGGGCGAAGGTTCGAATCCTTCTTTTTTTCGCCACCGCTTCCGGCGTCTTGCGCTTCATTGCCGACACCGGAGCTCGTGAAGAAGCCCGAGGCTTTTTCTTCGGAAGATGATTGCGGCTCGGATTCCGGTTCTGGTTCCACTTGAGGTTCGGGCTGGGGCTCCGACTGGGGTTCGAACTCCGGTTGGGGCTGGGGCTCCGGCTCGGGCACGAGATCCACGGAGATGGATGGCGGTTCGGCCGGCGGCGTGGAAACCGGCGGCTTGAAGATGAGAGACAGGATGGCAATGAGATTGATGAGGAGCGCGAGGCCAATGGCGATGGCAAGCTCACTCCAGGGTCTCTTCCGGGGCGGCGGCGGCGGGACGACATGAAACGTGTTGCGAAGCAGGCCGTCATCCGAAGCCGGGGCATCACTTGTAGCCGTTGTACTCATTATCCTGCCCGACCGCACCGGCCCCTCTTTCGCGGCAGCTTAGCAGGCGGAGGGGCATTGCGGCAGGGGGCAGAACGGCAGAGTTTCAAGGATCGATACGCGTGCCGGACCGGCCCGAAAGGATGTCCGCCGCCTGATCCAATGCGCCGATGAAAGCGGGGCAGCCACTCGCGAGCGCGAAATTGCGCACGGCTTCGATCTTGGGCGCCATCGAGCCTAATGCAAAGGACGCGGGATCGAGCGAGCGGGCGGAGACCGTCTCGATGCGCGCCTGCCCGGGCGTCCCCCAGCCTTCATAGACGCCGTCTACGTCGGTAAGGATCAGCAGGCCGTCCGCCTCGAGATCCGTCGCGAGGAGGCAGGCTCCAAGATCCTTGTCGATGACGGCTTCGACGCCTTCCACCGCCCCGCCCTCGCCCGGCAAGACGGGAATGCCGCCGCCGCCAGCGCAGATGACGAGGCAACCGCTTTCGACGAGATGACGGATGGCGCCAAGCTCCACGATACGGCGCGGCGCAGGCGAGGCAACGACGCGGCGCCAAACCTTGCCGCCCGGACCATCCGGTGCGACCGACCAGCCGCGTTCGGCGGCGAGCGCCCTCGCCGTCTGCTCGTCATAGACAGGACCGATAGGCTTCACCGGATTTGCGAAAGCGGGATCATCCGGATCGACAAGGGTCTGCGTCAGTACGGTCACGACATCGCGCTCCGGCAGAGCTTTGCGCATGGCCTGCTCAATCACATAGCCGATCATGCCCTGCGACTCCGCGCCGAGAACATCGAGCGGATATGGCGGCGCGCCCTTGTAGGCATCGGCCTCGAGCGCAAGAAGGCCGACCTGCGGGCCATTGCCATGCACCAGCACCAGTTCATGTTCCCGGGCGAGACCGGCAATCGCGGAAGCGGCCTCGCCCATGTTGCGGCGCTGTTCGCCGATACCCAGCGTATCGCCGCGCTTCAGAAGCGCGTTTCCGCCAATGGCAACAATAAGGCGCATGATCTAGCCAGCCTTTTGCGGTGCGGGCTGCTGTTGCGTGATGCAATGGATGTTGCCGCCGCCAAGCAGGATTTCGCGGGCGGGGACAGCGATCACCTTGCGATCCGGGAACAGAGCAGCGAGCTGTTTTTGCGCGGGTTCGTCATGCGGGTCATTGAAGGATGGCATCACGATGACGCCATTGGCGATGTAGAAGTTGATGTAGGAAGCGGCGAGACGCATGCCCTCCTCTCGGGGCAGCGTTCCTTCCACGACATCGACGCCGCCGCTTTCCTCGGCCGTGATCAGGATCGGGTCCGGCTGGTGAACGCGGTGGATTTCGAGCTTGCGGCCTTTCGCATCCGTCGTCGCGGAGAGACGGTCGAATGCGTCCTTTGAAATTTCATATTGCGGATCGGACTTGTCGTCCGTCCATGTGAGCGCAACGACGCCCGGCCGGATGAAGCAGCAGATATTGTCGACATGGCCGTTGGTTTCGTCTTCATAGACACCGCGGCCAAGCCAGATGATCTTTTCGATGTTGAGGTAGTTTGCAAGCACCTCTTCGATCTGCTCGCGCGTGAGGTCCGGGTTCCGGTTCTTGTTGAGGAGGCATTCCTCCGTCACCATCAATGTGCCTTCGCCATCGACATGGATGGAGCCACCTTCGAGGACGATAGGCGCACGGTAACGGTCCACACGTTCTATCTCGGCGACCTTGGCCGCGACGAGGTCGTCCTGATCCCACGGAAAATAGAGACCGCCGTCGAGGCCGCCCCAGGCATTGAATATCCAGTCCACAGCACGGACCTCGCCCTTGCCGTTCACGACGAAGGTGGGACCGCAATCGCGCATCCATGAGTCGTCGTTCGAGATTTCAACGACACGGACTTGCGGGGCAAGCATCGCGCGGGCATTGGCAAACTGGCGCGGCGATACGCCGACCGTTACCGGCTCGCCCTCCGATATGGCCGCGGCCACGGCGGCGAAGGCATGTTGCGCCGGCTTTGCACCGAGGCGCCAGTTATCCGGGCGCTCCGGCCAGAGCATCCATGTGCCCGTGTGGGGCTCAAACTCGGCAGGCATGCGAAACCCGTCTGCACGGGGAGTCGTCTCCAATTTTCGTACCATTCGCCATTACTCCAGGAAAGAGGCCAGGAAGGGAGACGGCACAACATGCGCCGTCTCCTCGGTGTTTGGCGTTCAGCCTGCGAATTTCCGCTCGGCCCTACGGATCAATCCTTCACCAATCAAGATTGTCACAAGGACACCGACGATGACGGAACCGGCATAGTTGAGGTCGAATTCACCCGGCGTGTAGATGAAGAAGACAATTGCCTGCAGGATGAAGAGTATGCAGAGGGTCGCAAACGCCCAGGCGCCGGCGTTGCCACCAGGTACGCGATAAGGCCGCGGCGTTGTGGCATCGATGCTGCGAAGCCGGAGGAAGGCTGCAAACATGATGAGATACGGGATCAGGAAGACGATCGAGGAGAAGGCAAAGAGCGTCCAGAAGAGGTCTTCCGCATCCGCCGCCAGAAAACCGTAGATCACGATGACCACGGTGGTGACGATGCCCGTAACGATGGCAGCACTGGCGGGTGTCTTGTGGACGGCATGAAGCCGCGCAAACATGGGCGGCAGATTGCCTTCGAGCGCCGCTTCCGCCGCAGACCGGTTCGCACCCATCGTCCAGGTGACCATATTGGCGACGAAGGAATAAAGCGCCATCAGGCCCAGCGCGATAACGAGAGCACCACCGGCCCCGCCCTCACCGAGGAAGACACGCAAGGTATCGATGACGCCGCTGACCAGATTGATTTCATCGAGCGGCAGCGCGATCAGGATGCCTATGGTGGCGAAGAGATAGAAGGCGGCGATCAGAAGGCCTGACAAGGCAATCGTCAGCGGGACATCGCGGGCGGGGTTCTTCATTTCCGCGCTTGCGCCGGACATGAGTTCGAAGCCCATGAAGTTGTAGACAATGACCGGCAGGAAGGCGAGCGAGGCACCCCAGCTCGGCGCCATGCTGGAGATCGTCAGCTCGTTGGCGACACCATGATTGGCGGCATAGACGAAACCGCCGATGCCGATGGCCAGCATGATCGCGACCTTGAAGATCGCGCCGAGGTTCGGCACCCATTTGCCGATATCAAGGCGAACGATGTTGATCCAGACTGTGAGCCAGGTGAGCGCGACGGCAATAGCAATCTGTGCCCAGAGTGTGAGATCGGGGATGAAGAGCGCAGCGAAGATGCCGGCGAAAAGAATGAAGACCGAGGGCTGCCAGAGCGCGACATTGATCCACCAGAGCCAGGCGGTGCGGCCACCCCAACGCGGCCCGAAGGCGCGGCGGACCCAGGCATAGATGCCGCCCTGATCGGGATAGGCGCTGCCGAGCTCGGCCGTGATGAGGCCGTAGGGAATGAAGAACAGCACCATAGTGAAAACCCACCAAAAGACCGATTGGGGGCCGATGGCCGCCGATGCCGCGAGTTGATCGACAACGAGGATGGCACACACCGTAAAAAGAGTGAGATCAAGGCCCTTCAGTACTTTCTTGTAGCCGCGCGTTTCGGGCGCGCCTGATTTCGTATCCGCCATTATCTTGTCCTCCTTGCGAGGGTGATTGGGATGGGTGGAAATACCTTATGCCGGCCTAGCCGAGGAAAGCCTCGACGAGACCGCGGTGATGCTCCATGAGTGCATCGGATGGACGCTTCAAACGCGGGTACACAAACCAGACAAGCAGAGCTTTTTCAGTATGCAGCCTGTTTTCGGACTGGTCGTAGATGATCGATTGAGGACCATCCAGAACCTCGTCCGTCGCCTCGACACCACGCGAGGCGGGCAGGCAATGCATGAAGCGTGCGGTCGACGGCGCTTTCGAAAGCAGTTCCGCATTCACCTGATATTTCGGCATGAAGGCGGCACGCCGTTCCGGGATTTCGTCTTCCTGACCGACCCACCACCAAAGGTCGGTATAGATGAAGTCGGCATTGGAGACGGCGGCGGCCGGATCATCGGTGAAGGTGAGCTTCGCCCCGGACTCCGCGCAGGCATCCGCAACCATCGCTCGGTGCTCTGCGGAAACCTGGTATTTTTCGGGGGCGGCCTGCGTGAAGGAAATGCCGAGGCGGGCGCAGATGAACATAAGCGACACGCAGACATTGGTCGCATCGCCTACAAAGGTAAGGTGAATGTCCTGGAGCTTCCTGTCCGCCGGGGAGTGCTCAATCATCGTGAAGACATCGCAGAGAACCTGCGTAGGATGATTGAAGTCGGTCAGCCCGTTGATGACCGGGACGGTCGAGTATTTCGCGAGGTCGAGAACCGTCTGATGCTTGAGGGTACGCGCCTCAATGACATCCACCATGCGGGATACGACACGGGCGGTGTCTTTCATGGACTCGCGGACGCCGAGGTGAATCTCGCCCGGACGGAGATAGAGGGCGTGGCCGCCGAGCTTCGTCATGGCGACCTCGAATGAAACGCGGGTTCGCGTCGAGGGCTCTTCGAAGATCATGCCGAGGGACGCACCCTGAAGAAGTCGCGGACAGGCGCCTTCCTTGTCGGCGCGCTTCAGCAGCGCTGTCAGCTGCATAATCTTCTGAAGTTCTTCGCTTGAAAAATCGAGGATTTGAACAAAATGACGCAGCACGGGAGTGCCCTCCTGTCGTTACCTGAACGCAGTTCTCATCAGCAACAACATAAAACTCCTGTAAAACCTTCGATGCAAGAACCCGTTTGGCGGCAAATTGAAGCAATACGGATGAAATGGTGTCCGGCTTCACCAGCGAAGAGATTTGCGACACTATGGCCGCCACGAATGCCGCTACAGCGCGCGCTGCGGATGCCTCTCTTTCTCAGATCAATGATAAGTATGTGACATGACCCAGATGACTGTCGCCGCAACGCAGATGGCCTGCGGCTGGGACCGCGACGAAAATATTGCGCGAGCGGAAAAACTCGTCGAAGCGGCGGCCGAAAAAGGCGCCGGCGTGATCCTGCTGCAAGAGCTCTTCGAGACGCCCTATTTCTGCAAGGATACGGAGGCGGATCTCATGCACCTGGCCACGCCGGTGAACGAGAACCGCGCCGTGCAGCATTTCCGTGCGCTTTCGGCAAAATACGAAGCCGTATTGCCGGTCTCGATCTTCGAGCGGGCGAACAACGCCCAGTACAATTCTCTCGTCATGATTGACAGCGGCGAGATCATCGGTGTCTACCGCAAGTCGCATATTCCCGACGGACCGGGATACCGGGAGAAATATTATTTCAGTCCGGGCGACACGGGCTTTCATGTCTGGGAGACGAGACGCGGGCGCGTGGGCGCCGCCATCTGCTGGGATCAGTGGTTTCCAGAGACAGCGCGCATCCTCGCGCTCAAAGGCGCGGATGTCATTCTCTACCCCACCGCCATCGGCTCGGAGCCCCATGATGAGACGATCCATTCGCGCGATCACTGGCAGCGGACCATGCAGGGACACTCGGCGGCGAACCTCATTCCCGTTGTCGCATCCAACCGGATCGGGCACGAGGAAGGGAAGAGCTGCAACATCACCTTCTATGGCTCGTCCTTCATCACCGATGTAACGGGCGCGAAAGTCGCCGAGGCCAGCGAGTACGAGGAAGAGGTGCTGACGACGACATTCGACATCGAGCAGAACAGGCGGCAACGCGTTGCATGGGGCGTCTTTCGCGACCGGCGGCCCGAACTCTATGCCGATATCATGACATTGGACGGCGCGCAGCGGCGCTAGTGGAAAGCGATGTCCGCAATGATGGGCAGATGATCGGAGGCCTCGCGCGCCTTGTCATCGGTCCAGCTGCGCATAAGACGCGCAGGCGATCCGCAATAAATACGGTCGAGGCGGAGTAAGGGCCGGAAGGCGGGAAAAGTCCGCTCCATGGTGCGGGAGGGAAGCTCGCGCTTCAGGCGGCGGCGCACCCAGCCGAAAGAAAACCAGTCGTTGAAATCGCCCATCATGATGCAGGGGCCCTCGCCCGCCCGCGCGAGCGCGGCGAGGCGGGCCGACTGCATGTGCCGCTCCCAGATGCTGAGGCCGAGATGCGTGGTAACGAGACGAAAGCGCCCCTCGGGGGCCTCGACCGTCGCCGAGATGGCGCAGCGCGGCTCCCGCGCCCGAAAGGAAAGGTCGTGAACGCAAATGGACGCCAGCGGAAAGCGGCTGATGACGGCATGCCCGTAGTGACCATCCGGCGCTGAAATCGTGCGCGCCTCGGCGGCATGTTCACCCAGCGCCTCTGTCAGCATGAGAAGCGGCGCGGCGCTGCCGCTCCGGCCCCGTGAATCGATTTCCTGAAGCGCAATGACATCGGCATCGTGTGCGGCAACAAGATCGACGATGCGCGAAAGATCGTAGCGCCGGTCGGGCCCAATGCCGCCGTGAATGTTCCAGCTCAGAACACGCAGCCCTTGCCGCATCAATCGTGCTTTCTCCAACGATTGACGAGCTTCTGAAGGCCGAAGGCAAGGCCGATCCAGAGTGCAAGTGCGCCAAGAACCGTGGCGAAGTCGGCGAAGGAAGGGTTGTCAAGCATGGCAAAGACGCGATCGCCCAGAACGGAGAGAACGAGGATGCCGGGGGCGAGGCCGAGAAACGTTCCCAGCGTGTATTGCCAGAAGGGAATACGAAAGGCGCCGGCGACGAGGTTCACCAACAGGAAGGGGGCGACCGGCACGAGGCGGATCGTCGCGATGGCAACAATGCCGCGCTCGCCTATGCCTCGGCTGATGCGATTAACGCGCGGGCCGATGGTGTTGCGAAGGAAGCGCGCGCCGAGGCCACGCCCCGCGCCATAGGTTGCAAGCGCGCTCGACATGGAACCGAGCCCAGCATAAAGAAGCCCCGGCCATAGACCGAAGGTACCCGCGGTGACGATGATCAGAACCGTGACCGGAAAGGCGAAGAAGCCCGTTGCGACATAGGCGAGAATGACAATGAGGGCGGCGAAGGGATTGTCCGACATACCGCCGAGAGTTTCGCGAAGGGTGGCGGGGTCGGCATATTCCGATAGCGGCGTATAGCGCCAGAGGAAACCGAGCGCAGCGATGAAGACCACCAGTGCGACCGTCTTCGCGATGGCCGAAAGACGGCTGTGCCCGGTTTCGCCCGGATAATCAACAATATCCGCGAGATGCTCGTCCGCACCGATCGGGCGGCCGGGGTCCGCAATCGCCTCGATAGCACCAAAGCCTTCCGAGGCGGGCGTGGTGCCATCCTCTATCTGGCGCAAGCGCCTGCCCTTCTGCTTTTCGCACTGCTCCATAGCGGAGAAAAGCGACCTGCTTTCGCGGAGTGCCGAAGACAGGTTTTCCGGCTCGCCACCGCAATGCTCGCCGAGAAGACGGGCAAGGGCACCAAGGACGCCCTCACGCTCCTCGTCCGTTTCCGCCTCGATGGCAAGATCGCACTCCGTGTCCGTGCCCATCGAACGATTGCAGATATTGGCCGAGCCAACGCGCAACAGCCGGTCATCCACGATCATCACCTTGGAGTGGACCATGACGTCGATCTCTGCCTTGCCCTCTCCCACCGAGGGATAAAGGAGACGGACACGATCCGCGACGCCTGCATCGCGCAGAGCATTCATGAAACGGATACGTCCGGCGAGCATGGTCTGCTGCTCAAGCCAGGACTCGTGGGTTTTGGGAGCGACGAGTAAAACTTCGAGTTCCGGCTTTTCTTTCAGGCGGGCCACAAGTGCATGGGCGACAGCAAGGCAGGTCAGGAACTGGTTCTCGATATAAATCCAGCGTTCGGCGCACGCGATGGAATCCTCGAAAAGATGTTCGATCTCTCGCGTTTCGGCCCCGCCATTTCCCGGCGGAAGCGTACGTGCGATGCCGATATTCACATCGCGAAAATGAGGCTCGATATTCTCGTCCCACAAATCGGCTTCGACCGCTGCCGGCTCCAGTTCTTCGCAGGCGGCGTTGCGCCAGCGCCAGCGCGCCAGCTCGCCCAGCGCTGCCGCCGCCTCCCCATCGATCATCATCTGAACATCGTGGAAGGGACGATAGGGGTCACCGTTCTGGTCGACCCGATGTTCGTTCGCGGGATCGTGTGCGGAGGTATCCCAGCGCCGCACTGTGAGATCGAGACCGCCACTAAAGGCGAGGCTGTTATCGATCACCACAATCTTCTGGTGATGCGAAGCGCCGAGCGGCACCCGGTCATCAAGGCAAAGGTCGATATTGGGAGGCGTGCCCCAGCGCAATGGCACAGCCGGTAGAAATTCACGCTCCGTCGCATAGATGACGGAATAGTCCCAGAGCAGGAGCTTGATTTCGAGGCCGGGTTTTTCGCTGGCAAGTTTCGTCAGAAACTCCCCGAAGAGGGGGGGATAACCATCATCGGCATCGCCCTCCGGTCCGACGAAGCGGGTGCGGCTGTCGATATCCCAGCCGACGATGAGCACGGATTGCGTGGCGCGGAGCAAGGCTGCCCGCAGAACGGAAAAATACTCGGCGGCGTCGACCAGCATGCGCGCGTGGCGAGCTTTCTCGACGCGCCAGACATTGCGTGCCGGTTTGAAAATACGCCTGTCTTCAATATTTGCTGCCGCTTCCGCACCGGAAGCGTGCTGTACCGACATCTGAAACCCTGAAGCCAATGGAAGCCCTGAAAATCACAACGCTTCAGGATAGAGAAAGTCTCATAATGCCGGCAATTTTTTACGCTCAGGGCACGCTGCCGCTGACAATGGTACGGAAACCGAGATGCGTCGTCGCGAGATCCGCCTCCTGCGGCTGGCGAGCGCCCGGCCTGTAGCGTAGACAATAAGACGGCGCGCAGAGCCATGAGCCGCCCTTGATGACGCGCGAACCCGGTGCATCTTCATATGCATCGGCTGTCCACTCCCAGAGATTGCCGATCATGTCGTAGAGGCCGATTGCATTGGGCTTGAAGCAGCCGACCGGAGCAATGCCAACGAAACCGTCATCCGCTTCATTGATGATCGGGAAGATGCCTTGCCATGTATTTGCCTCTTGCGGCTGAGCGCGTGAAGCGGGTGCATCCGGGTCCGCGGCGCGCGCGGCCCATTCCCACTGCGCCTCGCCTGGAAGCGCCCTGCCCTTCCAGGCGGCATAGGCCTGTGCATCTTCATAGGCGATGGCCGTCACCGGAAACTGCTCGCGATTTTCAATCGACGTGCCGGGACCGCCGGGGTGACGCCAGTTTGCGCCCGGCACATATTGCCACCATTGCGAAATGTCCCCCGTGCCACTGACGTCATTGGGCATGACGAAAACGACGGCGCCGGGCTTTTTCATGTAGTCGGGAAGACCGGGATGTGTGGTGGTGTCTACCGGGCGCTCGGCCACCGTGACATAGCCTGTCGCCTCGACGAAGGCAGCAAACTCGGCATTGGTCACTTCGGTGCGGTCCATCCAGAAGCCCTCGACGGTGACTTCGCGCAACGGCTTTTCTTCCGGGTAATAGGTGTCGCCCATGAGGAAGGTGCCGCCCGGCACCCAGACCATACCTGCATGCGGGTCGTCGGTATCCGCTACCGGCGGCAGGCAGCTTGAGCGTTCAACCTCCGCGAGGCGCGCGGCTTCCTTGCCGCCACGCATCCACAGGTTTGCCGCCGCCGTCCCGAGAACGACGACGGCAACCAGAACGCCGCCTATGATCCAACGCGCCTTCACAGTCTCCGCCGCCTAGTTCGCTCAATAGGTATATTCATCTTCCAGGCCGCGTGGCACACCCCCCAGCGGCCTGTCGATCATCATGGGCGCCTCGACGAGTGCCGGCCAGAGCGGCTCCGCGAACTGGGGCGGCGAGGAGGCACACGCCGCGTTTTCCGATTTTCATGGCTCAGCTCTCCTCAGTTTTAATGCATAACATTAATGCTCGCCGGATGGCCAATAAGCAAGCGGACCCTGGTGGGCCCGCTCTCGTACTCCGTATTTCGAGACGCAGCCTTCGTGACGGGCGAACGACCAGGCGTTCGGCGTCTATGGACAGCTGACTGGACGAGGCAAGATTCCATTCCTGACACCATACGCGCGTTGCTTGCGGAACTCGGCCGCGTCTATGTGCCTGCCCTTCTTGCCAATGCGAAGGCATTGATGGATGGGGCCGAACAGGTCGAGACGAAAATCGATGGCAAGCCGTGGGTGCAGCAGCCCCTCCCCTATCAGAGAAAATGTCTCCAGTGGCTGCGCGAAAAACTGTTCGAGGACTGAACTTCGCAGCCGCGCTAGCGCTTCGCGCCTATCAAGGGCGCGGCCGTCGCCTCAACCACCCTCCTCGCCTGCGCGATGGAGAGGCGTTGCTCGGAGCGCAGACGGCGCCAGAAATCGAAGCTGAGAACCGCATCAAGCGCATCCACAGCCACACGGTCCTTGCGGATTGCGGCGGGCAAAGCCGAGCGCATGATCTCACGGAGACTTTCATTCATTATGCGGCGTTCTTGCATCAGATATGGCGAACGGTGGGAGTGGATGTCTGCGGCGACACGGAACGGCATGATGCGCTCGAAAAGCTTTGTGCGCCGCGCGATCATTTCGGCGAGAATCTCATCGGCCGTACCGGAGGGCGGCGGCAGCTCCAGCATTGGCGTCACATCGGCAACTATAAGGTCTCCGATCTCCCGATAGAGGCTCTCCATATCGTCAAAGTGGCGAAAAACGCTACGCAGGCCGACATTGGCGCGTGCGGCAACTTCTTCCGCACGCGGCGAAAGAGTGCCCTCGCGGATCAGGTCTCGCATTGCTTCGACGATGCGGCGGCGGCTGGCGGCGCTGCGGAGGCGGCGGCCATCCTGTTTCGGTTCGGACGGGACTACGGTCATGAGGCGAGGCTCTTGGGAGAATTTCCTGTTGCCCATCATCCCAAAGCAGAGGTCCAAAAGCTACCCGCTAATCCTCGCGATGCTCAAACCGGGTTCAAGACCGCTCATTCTCCAGAGCGCGCCTGATCCGCCGCAAGACGACGCGGCGGGCCTTGTCGTCAGCCGCCTTTTCAAGCTCTTCCTCAATATCGAGCCAAAGCCTGGACAGGTCATTGTGCCAATCCAGTTGCCCCACGACTTCGGGCTGAAGGCGCCGTGGAGCCGGGCGTTCGCGTTTCGAGGGAGATTCGGCAAGCAGGTCGAAAACAGCATCAAGTTCAGGCGCAAAGATGCGGTCCCCGTCGAGGCCCTTTTTTGCCAGCCGGTCATGAAGAGCGGTGAGGCCTTCTTCTTCGCCGTGTACGAGAATGATGCCCCGCGATACGGGACCACGGTCTTCTATCCACTGCGTGAGAGCCGTGCCGTCCGCATGGCCGGAAAAAATGTCGAGCGTTCGGATACGTGCTCGCACCTTGACTTCATCACCTTGAATACGCACGGCACGGGTGCCGTTCTGGAGGATGCGGCCGAGCGAACCTTCCGCCTGATAGCCGACCATCAGTACGGTGGCATTGGCGCGCCAGAGATGGTTCTTCAGGTGATGGCGAATACGGCCTGCATCGCACATGCCGCTGGCGGCGACAATGATATGGCTGCCATCGATGCGTTCGATCATTCGGCTTTCTTGCGCGGACTCGGTTGTCCGAAGAAGAGGCGAGCGCATGGCGTGGCGGAAAGCTTCTCCATCTTCGAGCTCGTCCGCATGGTCCATGAAAACTTCCGTAGCGCGGATGGCAAGCGGTGAATCGAGAAAGATCGGCGCCCGAGGAATGCGCCGCTCCTTGGCGAGCGCCAGAAGATCGGAAAGCAGCTCCTGCGTCCGCTCGACCGCAAAAGAGGGAATGATCAGAACGCCATTGTCTTTGAGAGCGTCGTTGGCTTCGGCTGCCAGAAGATCACGGCGGGAAGCAAGCGTCATCTGCGGACGTTCACGCGCGCCGTAAGTGGATTCGCAGATCACGTAATCGAGCCCTTGCGGCGATTCCGGAACGGGATGAAAGCTTGTTACCTCGGGGCCGATGTCACCCGAAAAGAGCAGCCGCATCAAACGCGGGGAGTCGAGGCCCGTTGTCAGTTCGATTTCAATGGAAGCGGAACCGAGAATATGACCCGCATTCCAGAAACGGGCGCGCACCCCCTCGGCAGGCTCGATCCATTCGTCATAGGTTACCGGGCTGAACGCCCTCAGCGCGCTCTCCGCATCCTGCACAGTATAAATCGGCGTTACCTCGGGACGGCCGCGGCGGACGTTACGCCTGTTGAGCTGGGAAACCTCCATCTCCTGAATGTGCGCGGAATCCGGCAACATGCAGCTCAGCAGGTCGATCGTGCCATGCGTGGCATAGATGGGACCGGCGAAACCGTGTTTCACGAGTTTCGGGATCAGGCCCGAGTGATCGATATGGGCATGAGTGAGGAGAACGAAATCGATCTCCTCCGGTTTGAAGGGGAAGTCTCCGTAGTTCAGGGCCTTGAGCGTCTTTGAGCCCTGAAACATGCCGCAGTCGATCAGAAAACGTGTCCGCCCGGACTGAAGCAGATAGCATGACCCGGTCACGGTATGAGCGGCGCCATGGATACTCAGGGAAATGGACATTCAATTTACTCGTTCAGTTCGCGGCGGAGGATGTCAGCGAGTATACCCGCAAGAGAAATGGCATTTGTCCCATGCGGGACAGAGGTCGTCGACCATACCGCCTTCGCCCCGGCGGAAAGAATTTTCTCTTCTACCGCCTTGTCGAAGAGAGCATGTGTGATAGCGACATGGATCGATGCTGCTCCACGCTTCCTCATCGCAGCAACGGCGGACAGGATGGTCCCGCCGCTCGATACGATGTCGTCGACGACAAGGACGGGATTTCCGGCAACCTCCGGATCGTCGGGAAATTCGATCTCGACATCTCGGTCCCCCCGCCGGATTTTATGCCCGACCATATAGCTCGCGCCGAGTTCATCAGCGAGCTGACAAACCCACTGGATGGATTCTTCATCCGGGCCCAGCACGATGGTCTCCCTACCATGTCCCTGCGCCGCCGCGAAGTGTGCGATCGCTTTGGCTGCAAGCAGGTTGTCGGCTTCAATTTCCGGAAAGACCTCGCCTATCGAAGAGACCCTGTGAAGATGGGCGTCCACCGTCACGACGCGGTCGAAGCAGGCAGACAGAAACCGGGAAACCGCCTGCTGGCTGACCGCCTCGCCAGCGTGAAAGGCCTTGTCCTGACGCATGTAACAAAGATAAGGCGCAACGAGAACGAGACGGCGGGCACCGCCCCGACGAAAGGCGTCTGCCGCAAGCATGAGGGCGACGAGCTTTTCGTTCGGCCGGTCCAGCGGACAATAGACGATGGCTGTCTCCGTGACGGAAGGCACACGAACAAGGCTCTCTCCATCGGGGAAGGTATGGATATCGATTTGCCGGACGTCGAGGCCGAGCGCCAATCCAAGTTCCGCCGCACCGGCAGCACCATGTGCGAAGCTATACAAGGCCACGGACGTCATTCGAGGGCCCTTGCCGGCACACCGGCGCTGGTGAGCGCAAACCCGTTCGATTGTTCGGCTTCTTCCACCGCGAAGTTAAAATGGGACTCGCCCGCGGAATATATTCGGTAGAGCGGCTCTCCTGCCTCCACCGTATCGCCGATACGCTTCAGCACATCAATCCCCGCGCCTCGATCCAGCGGCGCACCGGCCAGTCGGGCGAGCTGCGATATTCTCAGACAATCGACCGAGGCAATGACGCCGTCGGCATGGGCGAGTATATCGGCCTTGAGCGGCCCCGGCGCGGGGGCTTCAGGTGCCCTCCCCTGTGCGTCGATGATCTTCTGCATGGAGGTCATGGCGGCGCCGCTCTCCAGCAGGTGACGCGCACGCTCATATCCCGTGCCGCCCCTGACCAAGGGGTCGCATTCAATGACACGGGCGGCAAGCTGCAGGGACTTCTCCCGCAGATCGGCGGGCGCCGAGGCATCATTCGCGAGAACCGCCATTACGTCGCGCGCCTCAAGGACGGGCCCGATGCCGCGTCCGATCGGCTGAACTCCATCCGTGACCATGATTTCCACGTGGAGATTCATGCGATCCGCCACAAACTCGAAGAGCTTGCGCAGCCGCATTGCCTCTGTCGCATCGCGCACCTTGGCGGTCGGACCGAGAGGCAAATCGATAACCAGATGCGTCGATCCTGCCGATTTCTTCTTCGACATGATTGATGCGACCATCTGTTCGCGCGTGTCCATATTGAGCGGCCGCTCAACGCCGATCAGAATGTCGTCGGCCGGGGAAAGGTTCACATGACCGCCCCAGACGAGACAGGCATTGCACTCGCCGACGACTTCTTTCATTTCGTCGATTGTAAGGTCCACGCGAGCGAGAACTTCCATCGTATCGGCCGTTCCCGCGGGTGACGTGATCGCACGAGAAGACGTCTTGGGCATGGTGAAGCCATGCGCGGCGACGATCGGCGCTACGATCATCGAGGTCCGGTTACCGGGTATGCCGCCGATGCAATGCTTGTCGACGACAATGGGTGCATCCCATTTGAGCGACGTCCCGGCGGCGGCCATGGCAAAGGTCAGATGAAGTAGCTCGTCCGTCGACAGAAACCCCGCACAGGCGACAAGGAAGGCCGCAATTTCCATATCGGAATAACGATAGCCGGCAATGTCCTCAATGATTGTCTCGATCTGGTGCCTGCTCAACGTCTCGCCAGCGATCTTCGTCCGCACATAATCCAGACTTTGAGGACTGCGGGCAGGCGAGATGAATACGGTATCCCCTTCCGCAAGCCCCATGCGACGAAAGGCCGGTTCTGTAAGGCCAATCTCTTCGGGGCCGACCATCGACAGGTCATGGCAAATGTCCAGACTGGCGATGATCGAGCGGCCATCATGCTGAACTTCCAGGCGCTTGAAAGCCTGAAACGCTTCGGGGCGAAGGGCCTCGCAGTTGGAAGCGAGAACCGCCACATTCTCTCGTAACGTGTCGAGCGGAATTCGCCGTATCCTCAGCCGCATTTCTCTGATTCCTCACGCACGGTAAATCGTCTCCCCGCGCTTGATCGTTTCCACAACCGTGGGGCTGAGCAGCGCATCGGTGGCAATGGTTTCGGGGTCTTCCTTCAGGATCACGAAGTCGGCGTATTTTTCCTCTTCTATCGATCCCTTTATCTCGTTCTCGAAATGCTGATAGGCAGCATCAATGGTTATGCCGCGCAACGCCTCATGCGCCGTTATATGCTGCTCCTCTCCGAGCACCTTGCCGCTGCGTGTCTTTCGATTTGTAGCCGACCAGAGCAACATACGGCAATCGGAGGGAACAATCGGCGAGTCGTTGTGTAGCGTATAGCGCATCCCTCTATCGATCGTCGAGCGCACGGGACTGATGCGCGCGCCGCGCTCCGGCCGGAGCACGGAATCGCGGTGCCAGCCACCCCAATAAAAGGTGTGGCTGACGAAGTAGGAAGGCATGATACCGAGCTTCGCCATGAGGTCCAGCTGGTCTTCGTGAAGTGTCTGTGCGTGAATAACAGTGGAGCGACGGCTGGCAGGCCATAGCTCGCGCCGAGAAGCCACCCGCCTCGCTCTCCGCCCACTTCATCCCGATAGAGGGCCAGCTCGCGCTGGATGTCCGCCATGCCATGATTTTCAGGCGTGTTGTGTGCCATGCGCCCTCCTCCCTCAGCGGCCTGTGAATTTAGGGGTGCGCTTTTCGAGAAAAGCGGCCACAGCTTCGCGCTGATCTTCACTGGTGGAAACGAGCGCGAACTGATCCGCATCCATGAATGTCGAAACCGCATTGAGCGCGGTGGCGGCTTGGGTAATACCGCGCTTTGCCATGCGAACGGCGACGGGCGGGAGCGCCGCAACCTTCTCTGCCCACAACCTTGCGACGGCAAGCGCCTCGCCATCTTCGCAGATTTCGTCGGCAAGACCCCAGGTCTCGGCTTTTCCGGCACTGACGCGCTCGCCAAAGATCGTGAGCTGCTTGGCGCGCGACGGCCCTATCAGGTTCACGAGCCGGGGCTGCGTATGCCAGCTCATATTCATGCCGAGCGGAATTTCGGGCAGACGAAAATGGGCACCGCGGCCCGCTATGCGGAAATCGCAAGCGACGGCAAGGGCAACACCGCCGCCAATGCAAAAGCGTTCGATGGCGGCAATGGTCACCTGGTCGAGAGCTTCCCATGCATCGCACATTTCGGGGCCGACACGAAGCATCTCTCGTCTTTCGAGAAGCGAAGCTTCCGCGCGTTTCAAAATTTCGGGATCGGCAAGGTCGGCGCCGCCAGAGAAAGCCTGCCCACCGGTAAGAACGACCGCGCT
The DNA here is from genome assembly GCA_002694985.1 of Parvibaculum sp. GTDB lineage: Bacteria > Pseudomonadota > Alphaproteobacteria > Parvibaculales > Parvibaculaceae > Parvibaculum. The sequence continues at coordinate 43,204 of NZNS01000008.1, forward strand.
GGTCGAAACATCGTCGCGAAGCGAGCGGGCAGCCGCTGTGAGATCACGCATGAGCTGGACGGATAGAGGATTGATCCTGTCTCCCCGGTCGAAGCGCAGCGTCGCGATACGCCCTTCCCGCTCGATGCTGATGAACTCGCCAATTTTTTCCGGACCAGACATTCCCCGCCTTTCCTGTTGCTGCGACGTCCGCGCGCCTCTTTCAGGCAATGATGGCCTCTGAAGGCTGGCCTGCCTAGGGGGGCATCGCCGGACGTGACAAAGCGGGCGACGCGGAGACCGCATCGTCGTCTCCGGCGGGGCGCACCGAGCTAGCTGACGGTCTGCCAGCTTCCGTCGGGCTGGCGGCATGCCGTGCCATATGCCTGCTCAGCGCGACCGCCGATGGTCACGACCGTCTGGTACTCACGGCAATAGCGGCCCTGTTCGGGTTCGTAGGTACGCAACGGGGTCACCTCGTAACCATAGCCGCCATCATCCCAATAGACAGGCTGGTTCGACGGGACATATTCGAGGATGTCACTTACGCAAGCGCGGTTGCTATCGTCAATCGCCTGTCCGAGCAGACCGCCGACAAGTGCGCCGACCAACGCACCGCCGACAACGGGACCTGCCCCACGATCCTGATGTGCGCCGATAACACCGCCAAGCACGGCACCAATCACCGCTCCGACCTTGTCGCTGTTGCAGGCGGATGTGCGATAGCCGTAGCCGGAGCTGCCATAGCTATAGACGGAATCGTAACCGGCATAGGGCCCCGAATAGTAGTAGTCATCATAATAATAGCCCGCGACCGGCTGTACATAGACGGGCTGCGGAATCGTCACGATATGTGTCACGTTGCGGTAGACCACAACGGGGCCGCGGCGATGCGGATGGTGGCCCTTGCCGTGGTAACCGTACCACGGGCGGTCATTGTAGACCGGACGATAGGGGCGCTTGTGGTTTCCGTCCCGATAATTCCGAGGCGGAGCGCGGTACTGGTGTCCACGACGACTATCTCGATACTGCGCTCCGTTACGATGGCGTTCGAGATGCTGCTGGCGCACGAGCGCCTGTTGCCGGGCCCGTTGCTGAACCTCCCGCTGCGATTGCTGGCGCAGATCTCGTTCGTGCCGCTCCGCTGTTTCGCGACGCTGGCGCGCCGAATTTGCCTGCTGCCTGCTCTGCCGCTCCCTCATCTCCCGGCGCCTGTCCTGCTCTCGCTGCTCTGCCTGTTGGCGGCGAACCTGCTCATTATGGGCCTGCTGACGGTGCTTAGGCTGGCCGGCTGCTTGCTGCTGTTGGCGCTGACGCAAATCGAGCTGCCGGCGGTGTTGACCCGCCTGCTGGTGCTGACGTCCCCGTTGCGCATGCTGCTGCTGACGGCGTTGTTTTTCCTGCGCGGCCTGCTGCTGGTGTTGCCGGGCGCGCTGTTGCACCTGCTGGGCCTTTTGGCCCGGCCGGCGCTCAATCTGCCGGGGCGGGCTTTTTTGCGCCTGACTTCGCTGCGGACGATTGCTTTCGGGGCGATGCTGGCGCTGACGCGTGCCGGCCCCGCGACCTTCCCTTTGTTGCTGAAACTGAACCGCATCGCGTCCCTGGGCGGCACTGACCGCCGGAAAAAACCCGAGAGCCAGTGTCAGCACAGCGAAAATAGATGCAATTTTTTGGTATCTCTGCATGTTACTCCGGCACCTCCCTCATATCGCAGACTGATCCGTCCCTGGCCCGATACAAGATTTTCATTGCCGACCTGAATGGCGCATGAACCACTTGTTAATCTGCGAACCGGAGCGAGGCGGTATGCCGGTTGAATTCGGTCGCGGTTTCCCCTCAAATCCCGCGCTTCGACGCCATGCGTTTTCACTGGAGGCGGAATGACCGAAAAAAGCTCAATGCAATCAGACTATGAGTCCTTTCTGCACGCCGCCTGCGACCGTCTTGGCTACAGCAAATCCACCTTGTCGCTGCTTTCGCTCGCAGCCCTCGAGATCAAGGTCGAAATACCGATCATTCGCGACAATGGAGAACTGGCCGTTTTCAGCGGCTATCGTGTGCAGCACCAGAATGTGCGCGGACCGTGCAAAGGCGGTCTTCGGTATCACCCGAAAGTCGATATCGACGAAGTGCGCGGGCTCGCCTCGCTCATGACGATGAAAACGGCGCTGGCCGACATTCCCCTCGGCGGCGGCAAGGGCGGCATCCGCTGCAATCCCCGCGAACTTTCGAGGCGCGAACTCGAGGTGCTGACCCGCAAATTCGTGAAGCGCATTCACCGCGAGATCGGGCCGAACAGCGACATCATGGCGCCGGATGTGGGCACCAATGCGCAAGTCATGGGTTGGATTCACAGCGAATATTCCGCGATCTACGGACATTCGCCCGCTGCGGTCACGGGCAAACCGCTGGCGCTGGGTGGTTCAGCAGGCCGCGACAAGGCAACGGGTCATGGCATCGGTATCGTCGTGAAGACCTATGCCGAGCGTTATGGCACCCCTCTCGAAGGGGCCACTGTTGCGTTGCAGGGCTTTGGCAATGTCGGCTTTCACGCGGCAAAGGCTCTCTGCGATCTGGGCATGAAGATCGTTGCCGTCTCGGACGCACGCAGCGCCGTCTATCACGAGGACGGCGTCGACATTGCTGCGCTCGCCAAGCAGAAAAGCGAACGGGGATTGCTTGCCGATGTCGATGGCTACGAGGCGCTCGATCCAGGGGCGGAACTCGAAGTCGAGTGCGACTACCTGGTCCCTGCGGCGCTCGACGGTGTGATCACGAAAGAAAATGCGCCAAGGATCAAGGCCGGGGTCATCGTAGAGGGAGCGAATGGTCCCGTGACCAGCGAAGCGGACGTCCTCCTGCATGAGAGAGGCATTACTGTCGTCCCCGATATTCTTGCCAATTCCGGCGGCGTCATCGTCAGCTATTTCGAATGGGCCCAGAATCTTCAGCGTGAGGTCTGGCCGCTCAAAAGGGTCGATGACGAGCTCGAACGTATTCTGACCAATGCCGCCCGTCATGTCTTCGACCACGCAGCACAAGCTAAGCTTGATCTGCGCTCGGCAGCCTTCGACATCGCTGTCCGCCGGGTGAAGGAGGCCTTGGACGCCTCGGGCATCTGATAAATAGAGTCCGAAACGGCTTTTTCGCTATCTGACATGGAGCCGCCATAAGGTTCGTGTAACGCTCGTCATGCTAGGCTCTTGGCGAATCGTTCCCTCTCCAACGCAGGATTCTCTGCCTGACATGATCGAGCACAGTTTTCTGCAGGCCCTCATTCTTGGCATTGTCGAGGGCGTATCCGAATTTCTGCCGATTTCCTCGACAGGCCATCTCATCGTGGTTGGCCATCTGATCGGCTTTTCGAGCATGCCGGGCAAGGTCTTCGAGGTGGTGATCCAGCTCGGCGCCATTCTGGCCATTTGCGTGCTGTACTGGCGTCGGCTTCTGCATGTGGTTCTCGATGCACGCCATGACCCGGCTGCGCGGAGTTTCATCGGCGCCATTATCGTCGCAATGATCCCCGCCGGGCTTCTGGGCGTGCTCTTTCACGACTTCATCATCAATGTTCTCTTTTCGCCCTATGTGGTGTGCACAACGCTGATCCTTGGCGGGATTGCAATCATTGTGATCGAGCGGCTTCACCTGGAGACACGCATCACCTCCATCGAGACACTGCCAATGAAGACAGCGCTGAAAATCGGTTTGTTTCAGTGCATGGCGCTTGTGCCCGGCGTTTCGCGTTCAGGTGCGACGATCCTCGGGGCATTGCTTGTCGGCGTGGAGCGCAAGACGGCGGCGGAGTTCTCCTTCTTTCTCGCCATCCCGGTGATGCTCGGGGCTTCTGCCATCAATCTCATAGAGACTTGGGATCTGATCCAGCCCTCTCACGCCTTCATCATTGCCACAGGCTTCATTGCAGCGTTTCTTTCCGCACTCGTCGTCGTGCAGTGGCTGCTCAATTTCGTTAGCAATCACGGCTACTCGATCTTCGGCTGGTACCGGATCGTATTCGGCTGTTTGTTGCTCGTCTATTTCATGGCCAGAGGTTGAGTTTCGTCCGTTTTCGGCGACAACCCTGACAATTCCGTCAAAACGAGATGCTTACCGGAACGTATATCATGCTTAACCAAGCGTTATACGTTTTGTCGCTAGTCTGACCTTTCTACACCCAAGGGATAGCGGCAGCCTCCGGGATTTACGGCGGAAATGAATAGGCAAACCATCACCGGCGACGCGCTGAATCAAGATGATCCGCACCCGCGCGAATTGCAAACGCCGGCCGATCCGCTTTTTTCGGAACAAGCGACCGACTACTCCATAGAGCCTGTCAGGTTGCGGTTCCGCCAGCCTGATCTGGAGCACAGATTCAACGTCGACAACTTCGCGCGTCAGGTCGGCCTCTTGCGCCTTTCGATTGCGCTAGGCGCGATCATCTTCGCCGTCTACGCCGTATTAGACCCCTTTATCATTCCGGAAATCACCCACGAAGCCTGGGCAATCCGGCTGGGACTCGCCTGTCCGCTTCTTCTTCTCATCGTGGCGATTTCCTACATGCCTGGATTTTCCTATCGCCACCAGGCGTTGTTGTCGCTGGCCATGTGTATTCCCGGCCTAGCCGTCGTCGGTATGATTTCGATCGCGTCATCGCCGGGCAACTATCTCTACTATGCCGGCATCCTCATTGTTCTGACCTATGTGAACTGCCTTTGGCGTTTGCGGTATTACTATTCCATCTTGATGTCCGGCCTGACCTGCGGCGCTTACGAATTCGTCGCCCTGTTCGTGAATCCCATTCCCGCGAACATGCTCATCAACAACAATGCGTTCCTGCTCTTCGGCGTCGGGGTGAGCGTATTCGTGAACTACGTTCAGGAGTACAAACTCCGCCAGAGCTTCGTCGACAATGAAAAGCTGCGCGCTGAGCAACGCCGTTCCGAGCGCCTGCTCAGCCGCTCCGAAGCCGCAAACCGCGCCAAGAACGATTTCCTTGCGATCATGAGCCATGAGCTCCGCACACCGCTCAATGCGATTATCGGCTTTTCCGAAATCATCTCGAACCAGATGTTCGGGCCAGTGGGTCAACCGAAATATGTGGACTATGCCACCGATATCCGCGCAAGCGGCGCGCATCTATTGAGCATCATCAACGATATTCTCGACATCTCGAAGGCAGAAGCCGGCAAGCTGCAGCTCGAAGAAGAACCGATCGATCCCGTAGAGGCTCTGAACTCGACCATGCGCATGTTCCGCCAGCGTGCGTCCGAACTCGGCGTGGACCTGACCTTCCGCATTCGCGACGACATTCCCTGGCTCATTGCCGATCCTCGCCTCTTCAATCAGGTGGCGATCAATCTGACATCGAACGCCCTCAAATTTACACCCGAGAACGGCAATGTCTGGGTGGAGCTAAGCTTCGATGCGGCTGGCGACATGGTGCTTAGCGTGAAGGATACGGGCATCGGCATCAAGGCGTCGGACACCAGGCGCATTTTCGAGCCTTTCGTGCAGGTCGAAGATGCCATGTCACGGACGCAACAGGGCACAGGTCTCGGGCTTCCGCTGGTCCGCAAGATCATGAGCCTGCATGGCGGAACGGTAGAACTCGAAAGCACGGTCGGCGAAGGCACGACCGTGCGCGCGACGTTCCCGAAAAGCCGGTTCGTCGCGCCCCAGGCCGATGAGCAGCAATGGCAGGCGAGTTGACGGCAGACCGTCAGACGGGCTTGTCCACCACCATCAGATAGATGCACTTCGTCGAGTCCACCTCGACCGTGACATTGGCGACATCAAGCCCTTCAATCAGTGCCAGCATGTCTTCTTCCGTGCGATAGATCAGGCTCCAGTCAGTAACGAACTCGAGCGGCCACTCGCAGCTTTCCCTGCCCTTCCTGACGTTAGCGAGGATAAGCTTGCCTCCCGGCTTCACCTGCTCATAGAGATCCCTGGTGAGCGCGCGGGCACGACGTGCAGAGAGATAATCGTAGAGCCCGAGGCTATAGATTGCGTCCTGCGGCGGCAGGGCCCGGAAGAGCGCACCCGCCTTGAGCAACTGCGCGAACGATGCTTGAAGGCACTGAACCTTCGCTCTTCCGGCATGGCGCACTACTTCCGGATAGGCGTGTTCATAGGCATGGGTAAGCGCCCGATCATCCTGATCGATCAGGGTGAAGTTTACCGGACGCGGCAGCGTATCGATCTTCAGATAGTCGTAGACTTCGTAAGCGGAACCACAACCAAGATTGGCGATGTTCAGCGGCGTATCGCCAGGCTTATCGGCGATATAGTCGGCGATGATCTTCTGCGTCATGCGAAGACGCGTGCCCACGCAAGCTCCGGTTTCGATACCGATGCGATGCAATAGCTTTTCGTATGGTGTATTTCCGACGCGCTGCCACTCATAGACATAGTTCATGATCTGGAAGTCGCCGGGATAACCCAACGGCTTCTCATAGCAACGCCTCATGACGGCACCCGGCATGAAATCCGGCGTCAGTACACGCTCGGCATAGCGCTTGTGGCGCGCAAGAACGGCCGGATCGTGCCAGACGGGCTCAAGTACATCATTGCCCCGATACCAAAGCTCCTGCCATTGCGGCACTATGCGCTCTTCACAAGCAATCAGGGCCTCTAGAAGCAGCTTCTCGCGCTCTTCACCCTTTGCTGTCAGCCGCGCCTCATAGCTTTCGAGCACGTCTTTATAGGAGCGGAAGAGATTGATGATCTCGCTGCAGAGTTGCTGAAACTCCGGCAGGATACCCTCAGCGGTCGCGAAGAGCGGGTCGGCAAGTGCTTGCGAAAGCACAAGATTGTCGTGCTCGCTGACAATGCTGGGAATGTCGAGATAGCCGGAGGTAAACTCCAGACCAATCACTGTCCTGACGCCTTGGGGCTCTACCCGGCGAATACGCCCTGCGCCTCCAAACAACCGGGCATCGCCCACCCGGAATTCAAAGGGCATTTCCGATCCCATGAGATCGTCCCAGCCATCGGACCGCGAACTCTGAATCGCGATGCCCGTCATGCTGAGATTTTTTAGCTGTGCACGCTCGTTCTCGATCAGGACCGCGGGAACGGCCTCCCGGAAAAGCTGCTCAGGCCGGAATCGTTCGGCCCGGTAAAACATCCGGCGGCCTTCAGCCCCCGTCAGTTGTTCATATGTACGTATCACTGGCCCCACCTGTCTCAAAAGTAGACGACAATAAGGAATCACAGGCTTCTCGTTGTTGCAATTACTAACAAAAGCTTAAAACGAGAGTTGCAGCTATTCCACAATGACCGTTTCAGGCAACTGTCGTGCCAGACGTCGCGATGAAGGCCGTGCAACGCCAAGCTGTCCCTTTTTTGACGGAATACGGCGCGTTGCCGCCATGCAGACCGCGCACGTCTCAGAGCTGAGGCATTGCCCGGTCAGGACGAGGCAGCAGAATGACGCTATACAAAAATTCCGTGTGTTAACGGAAGAATGTCACTTTTGAGGGGGACCTTCCGGTCTGGAATGACGCGACTCATCGGCACAAGAAAACCGGCGAATTCATTCAGAAAGACAAGCGCAACATTCGCGATCTTCTCGGGATGCCTGAAAATGCCTTTTCTCCCGCGCAAGAGATGCCAGCGTAAGCAGCACCACCCCGCCCTGTCCGAACCCATCATGGATAAACCAAACCTCCCGGCGGCATTCTTTCTTTGTCCCCTCCACTTCAATCAACTGCCTGCCCCCGGCCGCCGGAAAGCTCGGGGCCGTACGTTCTCAATAATTCTCATCACAGGCGGCAGCATGAGCCAGTCGATGAAGAGGTTGGACATGATCACAAGCGCCGTCATGGCCCCCAGTGATCGGTTCACCTCAAAGCCAGAGAAAACGAGTGTGCCGAAACCGATCGTCAGCGAAACTGTGATTACAAGCATGGCCACGCCGACCGTGGCAAAGACGTGGTTGATCGCACCCTCTGGGTCCAGCCCGCGGGCCCTCGCCTGCTGATACATCAAAAGGAAGTAGATAGTATCGTCAACGACGAGGCCGATAGTCATGGCGGTGACGACAGAAGCCGCCAAACCTATGTCCTGATAGAGAAGTCCCCACAAGCCGAAACCGACCAGCGAAGGCAGCATATTCAGTAAAATGCTGAGCGCGCCATAGATCGGGCTTCGCAACGCCAGGCCAACGACAACGGCGATGATGAACACTGAAACAAGCGTTGCAAACATCATGGAACGGATATTGACGCCTGACAGGTTGGCGAAAAGAACGTTGACGCCTGTCGCCCTTGTCTGCATTTCAGGCGGTACATTCTCCGCCAGCCAGAGGGTGGCCCGTTCATCGAGATCGCGGATCTGACTTGACGACATCTTCCGCAAGATGGCCGTGACACGGCTCGAAGAACGGCTGACATTTATCTGATCATTCAGAGAAACGCCGTAGGGGAGCGAAAGCTCGTATAGGAGAAAATACTGCGCAATGGTCTCCCTGTCGGAAGGAAGTCCGGCTGCGTTGCGCCCTGCATTCATGGCGTCATGCACACGTCGCGTGATGTCGGAAATTGAAAGCACACTCACCACGCCGGGCTGTTCGCGAAGCCATGCTTCGAATGCTGCAAGCTTTTCCTGATAAGCGGGCTCGAAAACGCCGCCATCCCTGCCCGAACCGATGTCGAACTCGACAATATTGAGCCCGGTCAGATGTTCCTCGGCAAAATCCGAATCCTGGCGATAGTCAAAACGCTCATCGAAGTAGCGCGCAAAATCATCGTCGAGACGAATATTTCCAAGCCATATGGCGCAGGAAGCAACAATGATGCTGCAAAAAAAGAAGAGCTGCCTGTAATAGCGGTTCACAAATTGGCCGAGCAGCACCATGGCCCGCTCCGAGCGCTGAACGGCAGGCCGCAGCTCCATCAGAGAGAGAAGTGCCGGAAGCCAGGTGAAGGTGAAGACATAGGCAAGACAGATGCCGACCACGACAACATTGCCCTGCTGGCGAAGCGGCGGCGCATCGGCGAGGTTCATCGCCAGAAAACCAATCATCGTCGTCGCATTTGTGAGGGTCACAGGCCAGAGATTGACCGAGATCGCTTCCGCGATCGCCTCATGGCGCGTGAGCCCTCTGCCAAGCGCACCGAGCGCCGTCGTCACGATACGCACCGCTGCCGCCATGTTGACGGTTATGATGATGATGGGACAGGCGACCGTGCCTGTATTGATTTCATAGCCGTACCATCCGGCGAGACCCATGGCGGCCGCGCTGGAAAGACCGAGAAGCGAGAGTATCGCAATGCTCGGCAGGATGGCTCTCACGAAAACAAACATGACGATCGCCGTGATCGCCAAGCTGATAGGAATCAAAACTTTGACGTCGCTCATCGCAGCTTCGGAAAAAGCCGCCATCAACATCACGTTACCTGTGAGCTTCACCTCGATGCCGGGATGATCGGCCTCGAAAGACGCTGCGAGTGCACGGGAAGCCGCGACGATCTCCTGCACTTCAACCGTCGCTTCTTCCGGCAGATTGAAGTTTACGAGAACGCCGGCGGCACGCGCATCCGACGCAAGCAGACGGTCGCGTATCAGAGGGTCGGCGAGTGCGATCCGTTCGATCTTCTCTGCATCGCCGGGGATTACCTTTCCTGGCTCAGGCACGAGGTCGGCAACGGCAAAGCTGTCAACATCGGCTGTGACATGGGGAAAATTTGCGAGCGAATTCACGCGTGTCGAGTGCGGCAAACGCCACGCCTCGGAAACGAGGTCGCCGAGTGCCGCAAGCACGTCCGGCTCCGTCACTTTGCGGCCGTTCGCCCACAGGACCATCAGAACGTCGTTATTCTGGCCGTATTTGGACTCGAAATCGCGCAACTTCGCGAGGTCGGCCCCTTCCGGATTGAAAAAGACGCGTGTGTCGTAGGACAGCGTGAACTGAAAGACGCCCGCCACCGAGACCACAAATATCGCCAGACAAATGGCGATAGTCAGGCGCGGAAAACGCAAAACTGGATTTCTCGATTTCTGCATGAACTAGCGCCGCCTTCCCCCCAAAATAACCCGACGCCCCCGTAAACTGCGAAATTCCGCCATGAAAGAAAAGGGGAAATTTACCCAGAATTAACCATAAGCTCTTGTCGGGAAACGATGATTTAACGGGCTTTATGCCATCAAGGACGACAGGTTCTCGCTCCCTACACCCGGGATGGACGGACCGAATGGGGAAAGAACGGTCGAGGTTTCCGGCAGGAGACGACACCACTTTTGGGGATCAATGGACGATGAGCAATCCAGGGCTCGTCAATCTGGCAACGGTCGGCAGCGATGAGCTGCAGACGATGCCGATGTCTGTTTTCACGGCCGCACTCGACCAGATGTCGGCGGAAGCAATCGTTCGGTTTCGCCGCATGCGGAAGCTTAGCGCGATGCAGCGCTCCGCCGTCGAGAAGACTCTGGCCAAACGCCCCAAGACCCCCGGCGAAGATGACGATTCTGACGGTGCCGACGTAACATCCTCAGGGGAGCCCAAAAAGAAGGGCGCCAAGGAGGCCGGGCCCGTCATGGAAATTCTGCTACGCATCATCGCGTGGTGGGAAGGAATGGAGACGGACGACGTCGCGCGCGCAAAGGGGATTACGCGCAAAGCACAAACACAACAGTCATCCTCTGCGGCTGTCGAAAAGCCGGCCGTCCCGACGAGGTCGGAAAAACTCGAGCCCCCTAAATCGCTAAGCCGTCTCGAGATCACCCAGAAACTCTGGGGGGCCGGCTTCAGCCTCCCGGGCAGCGCGGACTTCGCGCTGCGCGTCGCATCTCAGGCCGACTTCACACGCAAGGGCCGTTTTCTCGACCTTACCCCCGGGCTCGGCGGCGGTATGCGCGCCGTGGCTGCAAAGTATGGCGTCTCAATCCTCGGCATCGAACACGACCTCGAAATAGCAGCCGAAGCAATGAGATTATCCGGCAAAGAAGGTATGGGCGAAACGGCCCCCGTCCATGCCTGCGGGCCGGACGGACTGGAACCCACCGACTTCAATCCGGCGGGCGGTCATGCGGCAATTTTCATGCGTGAGGCGATGTTTGCCGTTGCTGACCGCGAAAGGATGCTCGCGGAAATACATAAGGGGCTCTGCGATGGCGGTTCCCTGGTACTCACCGATTTTATTCTCGCCGACGGCATCGATACGGAGATGGACGAGGCGGCTGCGCTTACGGCCTGGCGGGCCGCGGAAGGCGGTATCGCCTCTCCCTGGAGCGAAGCCGAATACCGACAGGCACTCGCCGCACAAGATTACAAACTGGAAAGCTTCGAAGATATTTCGTCAGAATATCTACCGCTTATTCAAGCCGGTTGGCGACAGCTCCATGATTGCCTGCAAAATGCCAAATTTCTGCCGGAAACCGCTACCACATTAATAGAAGAAGGCGCTGTGTGGCTCGCTCGCAGCCAGGCGCTGGAGACAAAACAGCTTCGGCTCGCCCTTATTCGTGCAACCAAATTGCCGAAAAGGAACGGAGGGGCTGAAATCAACGAAGACCCCGTGTCGAATGATACGGGCGATGCAAATGAATAGGTTCCACAAGCAGCGCTCCGGCAAAGAAACCGGGGCAGCGGAGCAGAAGATGCAACAGAGTACAACGTATTCGGAAATCAGGCGCCGCGTAGAACCGATCCTTGATGCATCGGGCACATTGAAGCGGCATGTGATGTCGAAGGTCGAAAAGGCCCGCTTTCAAGAGGCCGAAGAGTCTGCCGAGAGTGGCGGCCACGACCGGGAAGAGCGCTAGACCTCAGTCGATTTCGAGGTCGTCCGTATCGGGATGCAGCTCGGCGAACGCCGTCCGCTTCTTGTGATAGCGATAGCGCAGAACAGCTACCGGAATTGAAGCGAGATAAATCGCGCAAAGGCCTGTGAAGGCAATCCACGGAAAATTCAAAATGATTGCCGCGCTCATGCCTACAAGCAGGAGCACAGGCAGCACCATGTCTCGCCGGATGCGCAGGCCCATGCGCTTTCCCGAGAATGTCGGAATCTGGCTTACCATCAGGAAAGCGATGACAAGTACATGCGCCGCGATGAGAAGCGGTGTTTCCTTTATCCACTCCACTCCGGTGAAGGAGAGATAAAGCGGCAACATGACGAGGCCAGCTGCGGCGGGCGACGGCATACCGACGAAATAGTTGCCCGTCCAGACAGGTTTGTCCGGGTCTTCAAGAGCGACGTTGAAGCGGGCGAGGCGAAGTGCACAGCAAACCGAAAAGCCAAGCACGGCAATCCAGCCGAGACCGCCAATCTCACCCAGAGACCAGAGATAGAGGATAACAACCGGCGCCACACCGAAGTTCACGAAATCGGTGAGCGAGTCGAGCTCGGCGCCAAAACGTGTGGATCCGCGCAGCATACGGGCGATGCGGCCATCGAGGGCATCGAAAACGGACGCGATGATGATTGCGGCGACTGCCGCCTCGAAGCGGCCCTCAATGGCAAAGCGGATTGCAGTGAGGCCCGCGCAAAGCGCAAGAACGGTCAGCGAGTTCGGCACTATGGTACGGACCGGCAGTTGCGAAAACTGCCGGGCCCGGCGCTGGCGCATGGTCTCGCTCGCCCTGAAACCTGGTCCCGGACGCTGCTCGAACGGCGGTATGGAGCCTGCCATCTGCTTCAGTCCTTCAAAGTGCGCCCCAGCCCCAGTGCCCTTTAGATATGGTACGGCTGGGTGACAGCCGAATCCGCCAGCACAGTTTCACCGGCAATCGCCGTCTGCCCCACAGCGACCAGCGGTACCGCGCCTTGCGGCAGATAAACGTCAAGGCGGCTACCGAACCGGATGATGCCGAAGCGTTCGCCCGCCGCAAGATCATGCCCCTCGGCGACGTCGCACACGATGCGCCGTGCGACGAGCCCTGCGATCTGCACAACCACAATCTGCTCGCCGTCTGTGCGTTCGATCACAAGAGAGTTCCGCTCATTGGCATCGCTGGCCTTGTCGAGATCGGCGTTGAGGAAGAGCCCCGGCCGATAGGCAACGCGCTTCACGACCCCTGCGACGGGGGCGCGGTTCACATGGCAATTGAAGACATTCATGAAAATGCTGACGCGGGTGCGCGTCATATCGCCAAGGCCAAGCTCCTCGGGCGGGGATGCTTCCGTGATCATGTTCACGACGCCGTCCGCCGGGCTGATGACGAGCCCTTCGCGCGACGGCGTTACGCGGTCGGGATCGCGGAAGAAATAGAGGCACCAGAGAGTGAGAATGACGCCGAGCCAGCCGAGCGGATTCCAGATCAGAAAGAGAACGACCGTCACCGCAGCGAAGATGACGACCCAGCGGTGCCCCTCGCGGTGGATCGGTGTCAGTATCGACGTGATGCTATCCATTGAACTTTCCTGGCCTCTCGTTCCAGCCTGTCGGGCCGGCCTGTCGGGCCGGCCTGTCGGGTTTGCCGAGTGTAACCCGGCACCCCGCCGGGGTTAAGCAAATCCGTTATCGGCGGCATCAGACGCGAGTTCGGCTTTCGCCTCGAATTCACGCGCCTCGCTTGCGGCAAGACGCCGTTCTTCCTCTTCGCTCTCGCGCTGCCGGTTCCACATGGCCGCATAGGCGCCGTTCCGGGCCAGCAGATCCTCATGGCGACCGCGCTCCACCACCCTGCCCTTGTCGAGGACGAGGATTTCATCGGCGTCCACAACCGTCGACAGGCGATGCGCGATGACGAGCGTGGTGCGGTTTCGCGAAATGCTTTTCAGCGCCGTCTGAATTTCCTTTTCGGTATGGGTATCGAGAGCGGATGTCGCCTCGTCGAGAAGGAGGATCGGCGGGTTCTTGAGGATGGTCCGCGCAATGGCAACGCGCTGCTTCTCGCCGCCCGAGAGCTTCAGGCCGCGCTCGCCGACGCGCGTCTCATAGCCTTGCGGGAGGGCTTCGATGAAGCGGCCGATCTGGGCCAGCTCCGCGGCCTCATGCACTTCTTCGTCGGTCGCATCAGGGCGGCCATAACGGATGTTATAGCGAATGGTGTCGTTGAAGAGGACGGTATCCTGGGGAACCATGCCAATGGCGGCGCGCAGGGAATCCTGCCGGACGTCGCGAATATCCTGCCCGTCGATCCGCACCGCCCCGCCCGAAATATCGTAAAAACGGAAAAGGATGCGAGCGATCGTGGACTTGCCGGCGCCTGACGGGCCGACAATCGCAAGGGTGCCGCCCGGCGGGACGCGGAAGGAAACGCCATCAAGAATGCCGCGGTCGCTGTCGTAGTGGAAACTCACATCGTCGAATACGACCTCTCCGCCCGAAACATCGAGAGCAGGCGCACCGGGCTTGTCCTTGATCTCGGCAGGCACCTGAAGCAAATCGAACATGGTCTCCATGTCGATCAGCGCCTGCCTGATTTCGCGGTAAACCGTGCCCAGCAGGTTGAGCGGCTGGTAGAGCTGGATCAGGTAGGTATTGATCATGACGAAGGAACCGACTGTCAGTACGCCCTGAGCGATACCGTTTGCCGCCATTAGCATGAGCGCGGTGAGACCTGCGCTGAAGATCAGCGTCTGGCCGGTATTCAGCAAAGAGAGCGATGTCGCGGTCCTGATGGCGGCGCGCTCATACCCCGTCATCGAGCGATCGTAGCGGCGCGCTTCATGCTCCTCATTGCCGAAATATTTGACCGTCTCGTAATTCAGGAGACTGTCCACCGCCTTGGTATTTGCCTCGGTGTCGAGATCGTTCATCTCGCGACGGAACCGCGTGCGCCACTCGGTCACAACGAAGGTAAAGACCATGTAGACGATCACCGTCGCGGCGGTGACAACCGAATACCAGACGTCGAAAGCGTAGGCGAGGATGACGCAGACGAGGACAAGTTCGATGATGGTGGGCACGATGTTGAAGAGCGAGAAACGCAGCAGAAAGTCGATGCCCTTGGTGCCGCGCTCTATAACGCGCGACAGGCCGCCCGTGCGCCGCTCCAGATGGAAACGCAGAGAAAGCGCATGCATGTGGCGGAAAGTTTCGACGGCAAGTTCGCGGACCGCGTTTTGCCCGACTTTCGCAAAGATGGCGTCGCGCAGCTGAGCGAGGGCGATCATTAAAATGCGCCCGACGCCATAGGCGACGATCAGCATTACCGGAACGATGACCACGGCGGAGGCCACCGTTTCCGGTGAAAGCGCATCCACCGCGCGCTTGTAGAGGAAGGGGATGTAGACCGTGACGCCCTTTGCCGCGACGAGCGCAAGCATCGCGCAGACAACGCGCAAACGCAGATCCGCCCTGCCCTTCGGCCAGAGCCGGGGCAGCATGTTCACGAGCGTGCGGACGGCATTACGGCCTTCCGGGCTCACCCCCGTGACAGGGTCGGGACCGCCTCGCAAGGCGGTTTTCAAGCGGCGTGGCATGGGTTTTCAGGGTCTCCGCGCACAACAAGCAAACGCCCCGTCCGGGAGCCCGGACAGGGCGTACTTCCTTATACTAGCTTATACTAGATAAGGCTTATTGGTCCGGGGACAATGTTTTGTTTGCGCGCCCGGATTTCCTGCCTTTTTCAGCCGCCCGTGGCGGGCGTTTCGAAGACCTGGCCGGGATAGATGAGGTTCGGATCTCGAATCTGGTCCTTGTTGGCTTCGTAGATAATTGTGTAGCTGAAGCCCGACCCATAGACCTTGCGCGCGATATTCCAGAGGTTGTTGCCAGGCTGGATCACGACCTTGCCCTGCTTGAGGGCGGCAAGAACGGCTTCACGCTCACCCCGCTCGAAGGGCACCTCGACGCGCCCGACAACCTGCCCCTGCTCGTCCACCTGATCGACGCGGAGCGCATATTGGCCGGGTGCGATATCGATTTCGGGGCTCAGTTCCCAGCGCCCGGTTTCATCAGCCGCCGTCTCGCCGGCAAGCTCGCCGCCGACATAAATGCGAACGGTTGTGCCCGCATCGGCACGACCCGAAATAATGACATTGCCTTCGTCGTCGTAGTCGACGGTTTCAAGGACGAGGCTGCCCGCATCGGCGGGGACGCCCGGCCCCTGAAGAACCTTGCTCGCCTTGCCCGGCTCGCTGCGGACGACCAGCAATTCTTCATCTTCACTTTCGGGAACGGAGACAGTCACGACCTGCTCGCTGTCCTTGCTGCTGCCGTCCGGGTTGATGGCCGTGAGACGGAGTTCAACAGTGCCCGCAGAGAGCGGCTTTTCAAGGACGGCGACCCATTCGCCATTATCATCCGACGTTGCCTTGGCAACCACTTCGCCGTTCGCTTTAAGCTGGATACGAGCCCCCGGAAGGGAACGGCCAGCAGCAAGCGTGGAGCCATCGCGCTCCACGCGAACGATGTCGAAAGTCGGGATCGCGGGGTCTTCCTCTTCTGCACCCGGCTCGGCAGGCTCCGAGGGCACTTCGGCCACGACTTCGGAAGGTGCGGGCTCTGTGTCGCCACGCAGAAAGAACCACCAGCCGCCGACGAGAAGAAGCAGCGCCACGACGAAAGCGCCAGCTATTGCCCCAATTTTCATTTTCCCTGTTTCCTTCCCCGATGCGGCCGTACCGAAACGGACCAGAACATCATCATCAGCCTATGCTAGCGCGTAGCTTGCAATTACGGCACCAATGTGAAACCTCGCGCGTGAAACAGCGACCATAAAAATTGAAGGTCACCACTCCAATGAAGCTCACAAGTCTTTGTGTTTACTGTGGTTCGAGCACCGGCAGCGACCCTTTTTTCATGGAGGCGGGAGACGCATTCGGACGGCGGATGGCGCAGGCCGATGTCGAACTCATCTATGGCGGCGGCGGGATCGGCGTGATGGGCGCGGTGGCACGCGCGGTGCTGGCCGAGGGTGGCCGGGTGACAGGCATCATCCCGAAATTCCTGACGGAGGTGGAAGTCGAGTTCAAGGAGGTGAGCGAGCTCATCGTCACCGACAGCATGCATGCCCGCAAACAGAAAATGTTCGAGCGTTCTCAAGCCTTTGTGGCTCTTCCCGGAGGCATTGGAACGATTGAGGAGACCATCGAAATGCTGACCTGGGCGCAGCTGGGGCGGCATTCCAACCCGATCATCATTGCCAATCTGAAGGGCTTCTGGGACCCGATGATCGAGCTGCTGGACCACATCATCAAAGCCGGATTCGCGCGCTCCGACATCCGCCGGATCTACTCGGTGGTGGACAAGATCGAGGATATCATCCCCCGGATCGAAGCCTCGCTCTGAGGATAAGTACGGCCGAACGTCATCGAAACGTCATCAAACCGTCACAAAACTTTCCGGGCGAAATCTATCCCCGGTTTGCGAGGGCCGCCGCCTGACGCAATGCGCGCTCGTAACGCCATGTCTCGAAAGAAAATATCCCCAGTCCGAACCAGATGAGGCCGAAGGTCATCATCTGGACGCTGCCAAGCGGCTCTCCATAGAGGAAAACGGCGACGAGGAACTGCGTCGTCGGGGCGAGATACTGCATGAGGCCCAAAGTGGCAAGGCGGATGCGCTGCGCCCCGAAGGCGAAGAGGAAGAGCGGCACCGCCGTCACCGGACCCGTCAGTACGAGGAAGGTCCAGGTGAACCAGCCCGCATTGCCGAAGCTCGTGCCGCCATGTCCGGAAAGCCACCAGAGATAGGCGAGCGCGAGAGGCAGCAGCACCAGCACCTCGACGAAGAGGCCTTCGAGGGGCGTGGCGCGCGACACCTTCCGCAAATAGCCATAGGCCGCGAAGCTCGCCGCGAGATAGAGCGATATCCAGGGGAGCTGGCCAAGGTCGAAGGCGAAGATCGCAACACCGATGGCGGCGAGCCCGACCGCGACGCCCTGCGCACGCGACAGACGCTCGCCGAGAAAGGCGACGCCGAGCAGCACACTCACCAGCGGATTGATGTAGTAGCCGAGGCTCGTCTCGACGATGCGCGCCTCGTTGATCGAATAGATGAAGACGAACCAGTTGGAGCCAATCAGGAGGCCTGTGCCAAGCAGCGTCCACATGGTGCGGCGGTCGCGGAGCACAGCCATCAAGGCGGCGCGGCGGCCGAGCACGAAGATGAGCAGAAGCGTCAGCACCACGCTCCAGACGGAGCGATGCGCCAGCACCTCGAAGGGCGGCACATCCATGAGCTGCTTGTAGAAGATGACGGAAAGGCCCCAGAGCAGATAGCCGAGGCCCGCAGCGGCAGCGCCGAGGGAGGCTTCGCTTGAGGGCGTTGAGGGGGCGGGTTTTTCCAGCACTTCGTTTCTCCCGCGGAATGCCGGACGCGCATCCGCGCGCATCTTGTATCATGCCGGAAGCGGCGAGGGGTCGGTCTCGTTCGACGGCGGCACATGGAATTGGCCGCCGTCGACTTCGTCCCTTGAAAAATTCCTGCAAAGAGAGACGCCGCGTTACACGGCTTCCGGCCCCCCGGGTCTCCTTAAGTTCACAAGGAGGCCCCGGTGGTGACGTTTTTTGAGGTATGCCTCAGGCGCCCGCGCTTTCCTTGCGGTTATGCGTGGTGGGGGCCGGGGCGCCATCGCGCAGGAGCTTGTGCGTGATGGAATCCGTCAAGGCCTGGAAGGACGCATCCACGATGTTGGGCGAGACGCCGACCGTGAACCAGCGGTTGCCCTTGCCGTCCGCGCTTTCGATCATGACGCGGGTGACGGCTTCCGTGCCGCTTGTCAGGATACGCACCTTGAAGTCGGCGAGGCGCAGATCCTCGATATAGGGCGAGTATTTGCCGAGGTCTTTTCTGAGCGCCTGATCGAGCGCATTGACGGGGCCGTTACCCTCACCCACCGAGATCAGCTTTTCGCCATCGACCACGACCTTCACGGTTGCTTCCGAGACGGTGACGAGGGCGCCGAGCGCGTTGTAGCGGCGCTCGACCAGCACACGGAAGGATTCCACATCGAAGAAGGCGGGCACCTCGCCGAGGATGCGCCGCGCCAGAAGCTCGAAAGAGGCTTCCGCGCCGTCATAGGAATAGCCAAGGAATTCGCGCTCCTTCACCTCGTCCAGCAGGCGGCCGATGCGGCGGTCGGAAGGATCGAAGGCGATGCCCGCTTCTTCGAGGCGCGCGAGGATGTTCGACTTGCCGGCCTGATCGGAGACGGCGATCTTGCGCTTGTTGCCGACGCTTTCGGGCGGCACATGCTCATAGGTCTTCGGGTCCTTGAGGATCGCGGAGACATGGATGCCGGCCTTGGACGCGAAGGCGCTTTCGCCGACATAGGGCGCGTAGCGATCCGGCGCGCGGTTCAGGATTTCATCCAGCGTGCGCGAAACATGGGTGAGATTTTTCAGGCGCTCATGGGTGACGCCGATCTCGAAGCGGTCCGCATATTCGGACTTCAGGAGAAGCGTCGGGATGATGGAGACCATGTTGGCATTGCCGCAGCGCTCGCCGAGCCCGTTCAACGTGCCCTGCACCTGGCGCACGCCCGCGCGCACGGCGGCGAGCGAATTTGCCACCGCGTTTTCCGTGTCGTTATGCGTGTGGATGCCAAGCTTTTCGCCCGGCACACCGGCGGCGACAATCTCGCCGACAATGCGCTCCACCTCATCTGGCAAGGAGCCGCCATTGGTGTCGCAGAGGACGGCCCAGCGCGCGCCATTTTCCAGCGCGGTCTTCACGCAGGAAAGCGCATAGGCGGGGTTCGCCTTGTAGCCGTCGAAGAAGTGCTCGCAATCGATCATGGGCTCGCGGCCCTTCGCGGCGACGGCCTTCACGCTGTCGGCGATGGTTTCGAGATTTTCGTCATTGGTGATGCCGAGCGCGACCGAGACATGGAAGTCCCAGCTTTTGGCGACGAGGCAGACGGCATCCGTATCGGCATCGAGGATGGCGGCGAGACCGGGATCGTTCGAGGCGGAGCGCCCTGCCCGCTTCGTCATGCCGAAGGCGGTGAACTTCGCGTGAGCGAGCTTCGGCTGTTCACCGAAAAAGGCGGTGTCGGTCGGATTGGCGCCCGGATAGCCGCCCTCGATATAGTCCAGCCCCAACTCATCGAGCAGGCCCGCAATGAGGTGCTTGTCCTCCACGCTGAAATCGACGCCGGTCGTCTGCGCGCCGTCGCGCAGCGTGGTGTCGAAAAGGTAGAGGCGTTCTCGCGTATTGGCTCGCGTATTGGCTCGCGTATTGGCTCTCGTATTGGCCGTCTTGGACTTGCTCATGGTGTCGTTCGCTTCTTTGCCGCATCGTGGAAAGGCGCTGACACGCCAGTCAAAAATCGTCCGGGGGGTGACTTCCGCCACCGGCCAGACCCGTTATCCACAATGTATTGCAAGCGTGCTTGTACGGCGGCGGCGGCCGCGCTTCCAGTTTTGTTTCTCCCGTTTACTCCGAAATACGCGTCCCTTTTTTGAGGACGCGCGTTCGGACGCAAAACCGGAACCCACTTTTGCTGAACGCGCTGGTATGTCAGCCGCTAATAATCAGACCCTGAATGATCGAGTGTGCCGGGTTCATGCCGGTATCCTGATCTGTTGCCGTTAAAAAAACTATAACAGTTTCAAGCCGTTAGTCCGCCGAGCCGGGCCTTTGCCTGCTCCCGTCCGATCAGAGGTAACAGGTTTTTCAATTCCGGTCCATGCGGCAAACCCGTCAGGGCGAGGCGAAGCGGCATGAAGAGCGCCTTGCCCTTGCGGCCCGTCGCCTGCTTCACGGCGCCGGTCCAGAGGCTCCATGTGGCCTGATCCCAAGGCTCCGGGGGCAACGCAGCGGCGGCGGCAGCAGCAAAATCGCTGTCCTCGATGACGGGCTCAACCGGGCCCTCGACGATGCGCGCCCATTCCGCCGCATCGTGGAAGAGGACGAGGTTGGGTTTCACGGCATCCCAGAAAGCCTCGCCGAGATCGGCACCGAGGGCGGCGAGACGCGGCTGCGCCTGCGCATAGGGCATGAGATGGAGGCAGGCGGCATTGACGCGGGTGAGATCCGCCGGGTCGAAGCGGATATCGGAACGGCCCAGGCTCGAAATGTCGAAGGTTTCGGCCAGTGTTTCGAGCGAGAGGCAGGGCTCGACCGGCTCGGGCGTACCGAGACGCGCGAGAAGCGCATTGAGCGCCATCGCCTCATAGCCCGCCTCGCGGAGCGCGCGGAGCGAGAAGCGCTCGGCATCGTCGCGCTTGGAGAGGGGTTTGCCCTCCGGCCCGTTCAGGAGCGAGTAATGCGCGAAGGCAGGCGGCTCGGCCCCTAGCGCGCGGATGATCTGGATCTGGACGCCTGTATTGGTGATGTGGTCCGAACCGCGGATGACATGGCTGATCTGGAAGTCGATATCGTCGACGATGCTCGGCAGCGTGTAGAGGAAGCGGCCATCCTCGCGGATGAGGACGGGGTCCGAAAGCGAGGCGCCATCGACCTCGACATGACCCTGGATCATGTCCTCGAATGTCGTGTGTTCGTGGTCGAGCTTGAAACGCCAATGGGGGCGTCGGCCGTCGGCTTCGAGGGCGGCGCGGTCTTCATCGGTGAGCTTGAGCGCGGCGCGGTCATAGACGGGGGGAAGCCCGCGCGCGTGCTGGCGCTTGCGGCGCCGGTCGAGCTCGGCCGCGCTTTCATAGGCCGGATAGAGGCGGCCATCGGCTTTCAGCTTTTCAGCCGCCGCTTCATAGGCCGCGAGGCGTTCGGACTGGCGGGCGAAGATGTCATGGGTGAGACCCAGCCAGGCAAGGTCTTCCTCGATCGCGGCGGCAAATTCTGCCGTGGAGCGGGCATCATCCGTGTCGTCCATGCGGAGCATGAACTTTCCGCTATTCTTCCGTGCAAAGAGGAAGTTGAAAAGCGCGGCGCGCGCATTGCCGACATGAAGACGGCCCGTGGGCGACGGAGCGAAGCGGACGATCACGTTCGAGGAATCGGGACTACCGTTCATACATCCTGATCCCGGAAGCCGTTCACGATCGGATAGCGGCGGTCGCGACCGAAATTGCGCGCGGTGACTTTCACGCCCGGCGCGGACTGGCGGCGCTTGTATTCCGAGATGTAGAGCAGATGCTCAACGCGCTTCACGAGATCGCGGTCATGGCCGCGCTCGACGATCTCGCGCGCCGACATTTCCTCTTCCACGAGGCAGTGAAGGATATCGTCCAGCACCTCGTATGGCGGCAGCGAATCCTCGTCCTTCTGATCGGGGCGCAGCTCGGCGGAGGGCGGGCGCGTGATGATGTTTTCCGGGATCACCCTGCCCTTTGGCCCCAGGCATCCCTTCGGCATGTTCTCGTTGCGCCAGCGCGACATGCGGAAGACGCGCGTCTTGTAGAGATCCTTGATCGGATTGAAGCCGCCATTCATGTCGCCATAGATGGTGGCGTAGCCGGCCGAGATTTCGGACTTGTTGCCGGTGGTGAGCAGCATGGAGCCGAACTTGTTGGAAATCGCCATGAGGATGACGCCGCGCGAGCGCGACTGGAGATTTTCTTCCGTTGTATCGGCCTGTGTGTTCTCGAAAAGCGTTTCGAGTGCGGAGGTGAAGCCCGCGACCGGCGCCTCGATGGAAACGGTGTCATAGCGAACGCCGAGAAGTTTCGCGCATTCCGCCGCATCGTCGAGGCTTTCCGACGAGGTGTAGCGGTAAGGCAGCATGACGCAGTGAACCTTGTCGGGGCCCAGCGCGTCGACGGCGATGGCGGCGACGAGCGCACTGTCGATGCCGCCCGAGAGGCCGAGAACGACGCCGGGAAAATGGTTCTTCTTCACATAGTCGCGCAGGCCCTGCACGACGGCGAGATAGAGCGCTTCGTCGCCCTCCTCGATCTTCGCGCGTTCGCCGGTCTCGCAGACCCAGCCCTTGTCCTCGCGCGTCCAGTCGGTGAGCACGATCTTCTCTTCCCATGCGGGCATCTGGACGGGGAGCGAGAGATCGGCATTCAGCACGAAAGAGGCGCCGTCGAAGACGAGTTCGTCCTGACCGCCGAGCTGGTTCACATAAGCCAGCGGCAGGCCGCTCTCCTTGATGCGGGCGATGGCAAGCTGCATCCGCGCGTCGAACTTGTTGAAGTCGTAAGGCGAGCCGTTCGGCACAAGCAGGATTTCAGCGCCGGACTCTTCGAGGCATTCGACCACATCCGGGAACCAGATGTCCTCGCAGATGGGGGCGCCGATGCGCACGCCGCGCACATTGAAGGGGCCGGGCATGGGGCCTTCGTCGAAGACGCGGGGCTCGTCGAAGACGGAATAGTTCGGCAGGTGGGCCTTGGCACGGTAGCCGCGGACCTCGCCACGATCGAGATAGAGGACGGCATTGAAGAGCTTGCCGTCATCGGCGAGCCAGGGGCAGCCGATAAGGACGCCGGGGCCGCCATCGACCGTCTGGCGGGCGAGCTCTATCGCGGCATTGCGCGCGGCCTGCTGGAAGGCGCGCTTCAGCACGAGGTCTTCCGGCGGATAGCCGGTGAGGAAAAGCTCGGTGAAGACGATGAGGTCCGCGCCCCCGACCTCCGCCTCGCGGCGGGCCTCGACGGCCTTCTGGAGATTGCCCGCGATGTCCCCCACGACGGGGTTCAGCTGGGCGAGAGCAATGCGGAGCTTGTCGGTCATGTCGCTTTCGGCGTTTTCACAAGGACTCGCGGGGGAATCGCGGGAGGAATCGCGGGGGCTTAGCCGCATGTATGATGGCGGTTTTAGCCGTTGAGAAGCGCACTCACAATAGTTCAGGGATGAACGATGGCGAGGATCATTCCGGGGTGCGCCCGGCGCAGGCTGCCGCTAGGCTCGCACCAACAGAAAATATTGCAATGGAGAAGCCGCCATGACCGCGAACCGCCAGGTACTGCTGACAGAAACGCCACAGGGAAAGCTTGCAGAGAGCCACTTCAAGTTCGAGCCAAACGGCAAAATGCCCGAGGCGAAGGATGGCGAGCTGCTGGTGAAGACAAAGCTCATCTCGCTCGATGCGGCGAACCGGGCCTGGATGCAGGGCGCGACCTACCGCTCGGCCGTGGAAGCGGGAACGGTGATGGCGGGCGGCTCGATATCGGAAGTCGTGGAGGCGAAGGCGCCGGGCTTTGCCAAGGGCGACCTCGTTTTCGCCGACACAGGCTGGCAGGATTATGCCGCCGTGCCCGCCAAGACGGCGCGGAAGATGCCGAAGATGGAACCCCTCTCCCACCTCCTCAGCGTTTATGGCATTGCCGGGCTGACCGCCTATTTCGGACTTCTTGAAGTCGGCAAGCCGAAGGCTGGCGAGACGGTGGTCGTGTCGGCCGCAGCGGGCTCCGTCGGGTCCATCGTCGGGCAGATCGCCAAGATCAAGGGCTGCAACGTGATCGGCATCGCGGGCGGGGCCGAGAAATGCAAGCTCCTCACCGGCGAACTCGGCTTCGATGCGGCCATCGACTACAAGGCCGAGCCGGTCGGCAAGGCGCTGCGCAAGGCGGCGCCGAAGGGCATCGACGTCTATTTCGACAATGTGGGCGGCGACATTCTCGAAGCCGTGCTGTTCGGCATGAACAATTACGGGCGGATCGCCTGTTGCGGGGCGGTCTCGCAATATGATGGCGCGGCTCCCGCACATGGGCCGCGCGGCATTCCGGGCCTCGTCGTCGTGAAGCGGCTCACCATGCAGGGCTTCATCGTGACGGATTATCAGGACCAGCACGACAAGGCGCTGGCCGAACTTCAGGGCTGGGTCGAGAGCGGCAAGCTCAAGGTGAAAGAGGACATCATGGAGGGGCTCGAAAACACGCCGAAGGCGCTGATCGGGCTGCTCGCCGGGGAGAATGTCGGCAAACGCATGATCCGGGTGTCCTGAGCTCACTGCATATTGTACCTATTCGCGCGTTAACTGCCCTTCATTGCCGATTTGACCGCTTTCCTGCGACGGAAGCGCCATACCTCTCCGTTATAGAAAGATGGGCGGCAATGAAGAGGCAGACGGGCCAATGGGCTACGATAGCGACACGAGAGATGATATCCGGAACGGCGAGACGGGGAATTTTCCCGCAAGGCTGAAGGCATATTGGCGCGGCTTGCCCGGCGCTGTCCGCTGGGGCGGCATGGGCGCCGCCGCGCTTGTCGTGCTGTGGCTCTTCTATGGGTGGGCATTCAGCGGCGAAAGCACCACCTACCGCACCGCGACCGCAGCGCGCGGCGATATCGAACAGACGGTGACGGCCCTCGGCTCCCTGCAACCCAAGGATTATGTCGATGTGGGTGCGCAGGTTTCCGGCCAGCTCAAGACCGTTCTGGTGGAGGTGGGCGACGAGGTGAAGGAAGGCGACCTGCTCGCCGAAATCAACGCCCAGACCTATGAAACGGCCCTGGCGGCCGCACGCGCGAAGCTGGTCCAGCTCCAGTCGGAACTGGCGGGCTCGCAGGCGGAGCTTGCCCTCGCACAGCGGCAATACAAGCGAAACCTCGACCTTGCGAAAATCGATGCGGTGAGCCGCGACGCCCTCGACACGAGCGAGACGGCCGTGAAAACGACGCAGGCGACCATCGCCTCGCTCCAGGCACAGATCGAGCAGCAGAAATCGACCGTCGAAGGCAATGAAATCAATCTCGGCTATACAAAAATCTATGCGCCGATGACCGGCACCGTCACCTCGCAGACTGCGCTGCAAGGCCAGACGCTGAACGCGAACCAGACGGCGCCGACGATCCTGACCATTTCGGACCTCAGCACCATGACCGTCGAAGCGGAAGTGGCGGAAGCGGATGTGGGCCGGCTCACGCCCGGCATGCCCGTCTATTTTACCACGCTCGGCGCACCGGATGAGCGCTGGCGTTCGACCATACGCCAGATATTGCCGACGCCGGAGATCGAGAATGACGTGGTGCTCTATACCGTACTCATCGACATCGCCAATCCCGACCGCAAACTGATGACGGATATGACGACGCAGGTCTTCTTCCTGCTGGGCGAAGCCGATGACGTCGTGACCGTACCCGTGGGTGCGGTGAAAAGCGGTGCGGACGGCAAGTCCTATGTGAGGGTGCTGACGGAAGACGGGCCGGAACGGCGCGAGGTCGAGACCGGCATCGCCAACCGCATCAGCATGGAAATCAAGAGCGGGCTTGAAGCCGGAGAAATTGTTGTGACGGGAACGGAAACAGGCAGCCGCGAAAGCAGCAGTAGCAGCCGTGGCCGTCCGGGCTTCCTGTAAGGCAAACCAGATGCACGCTCCCAACCCCGGCAACGAAACACCGCTGATCCAGATCAGCGACGTGACGAAGGTGTACCGCACCGGCGGCACGGAAGTGCGCGCACTCGACGGCGTGTCGATGACCATCGATCGCGGCGAGTTCGTCGCCATCATGGGTCAGTCCGGTTCCGGCAAGTCGACGCTGATGAATATTCTGGGCTGCCTCGACCGTCCCACGGACGGAAAATATACGGTGGCAGGCACGGATGTCGCCCTGCTCTCCTCCGACGAACTGGCGACGCTCCGGCGCGACACATTCGGCTTCGTGTTCCAGCGCTACAATCTGCTTGCGACGATGACGGCGGCGGAAAATGTGGAATTGCCGGCGGTCTATGCCGG
Organism: Parvibaculum sp.; assembly: GCA_002694985.1. GTDB lineage: Bacteria > Pseudomonadota > Alphaproteobacteria > Parvibaculales > Parvibaculaceae > Parvibaculum. Next base: position 69,603 of record NZNS01000008.1, read on the forward strand.
AACGACGAAAAGCGAACGCAGCCAGCGGGCGCAGGAACTGCTCGAGCAACTCGGCATGGGCGAGCGCGCCGCACACCGGCCTTCCGAACTTTCGGGCGGACAACAGCAGCGCGTTTCCATTGCGCGCGCGCTGATGAACGGCGCCGACGTCATTCTTGCCGACGAGCCGACAGGCGCGCTTGACACGCAAAGCGGCGCCGATGTGCTGGAGGTGCTGAAGAAGCTCAACGCACAAGGCCACACCGTCATTCTGATCACGCATGATCCGGCGGTTGCCGAACATGCGGACCGCACCATCCAGATCAGCGACGGGCGCATCGTCTCCGACAGCGGCCCGAAAACACGCGCAATCTCTAGCGATACCGGCAAGCCTCTCGCGGAAGGAGGCTTCGCCATTCAGACGGAAGTCGCGGAAGCCATGAAAATGGCGTTCCGTTCGCTGCGTGCAAATATTTTCCGCACGGCCCTGACGCTGCTTGGCGTCGTGATCGGCGTGGCCGCGGTGGTCGTCATGCTTGCCATCGGCGATGGCAGCAAGGCGAATATCGTGAGCTCCATGCAGAGCATGGGCACGAACCTGCTTGTGGTGCGCCCCGGCGCGCCGGGTGTGCGCCCGAGCGGCGAAATCGCGACGCTGACAACGGCGGATGCCGAAGCCATACGCCTCGAAGTGCCGAACGTGACCGCCATCGCACCGGCACGAAGCAGCAGCACGACATTGCGTTACGGCAATATCGACTATCGAACGCAGGTGGAAGGCACCTGGCCTTCGCTGCCTGCGGTGCGCGACTGGAACGTGGCGGAGGGCGGCTTTTTCACGGAGGCCGATCTCAACGGCTATGCGCCGGTGATCGTGCTCGGCCAAACGGTGGTTGAAGCCCTCTTCCCCGATAGCGGCGACCCGGTCGGGAAATATGTGCTCGTCGGCAATATTCCCTTCGAGGTGGTGGGCGTACTGGAGTCGAAAGGCGCCGCCGCCTTCGGCCAGGACCAGGACGATATCGCCTATGTGCCAATCACGACCGGCTTCATGCGGCTTTTCGGACAGCAATATGCCAACTCGATCACGGCAAAGGTAACGGATTCCGATTTCGTGGACGACACCGAAGCCGCGATCCACACGCTTCTTCTCGCCCGCCACCGGACCGAGGATTTTCAGATCCGCAACACAGCCTCGATGCTGGAGACGCTGGAGAGCATGTCCAACACCATGACGATATTGCTCGGCTCCGTGGCGGCGATCTCGCTGCTTGTCGGCGGCATAGGCGTGATGAATATCATGCTTGTGAGCGTGACGGAGCGAACGCGGGAAATCGGCCTGCGCATGGCGACCGGCGCGCGGATGAGCAATATCCTCGTGCAGTTCAACACCGAGGCGCTGGTTGTTTGCGGTGTGGGCGGCATGATCGGCGTCCTGCTCGGGATTTCCATCGCCTATGTACTGAGCGGCGCAGGCATGAACATTGCGATCAATGCGATGCCGTCCATCCTGGCATTTACCTGCGCGTTCCTGACGGGGCTCGTATTCGGCTATCTGCCTGCGCGAAAAGCGGCGCAGCTCGACCCCGTGGTCGCGCTGGCATCGGAGTAAGAGAGATGACGCATCTGAACCGCCTTGCCAGTCTTGCCGCCGCAGCGATGCTCGCTGCCTGCACGATGGCGCCGGACTATGAACGCCCCTCCATCGACACGCCGCAGGGCTTTTCCTCCGCGCAGCAGACGGACGGCATGAACATTGCCGCCGATACGCAATGGTGGACGGCTTTCGGCGAGCCGGAACTGACACTGCTGATGCAGGCCGCGCTGGCGAATAATCTGGACATCGAACAGGCGCTGGCGCGCGTGGAACAGGCGCGCGGCGCGGCGCGGGCGGCGGGAGCGTCACTGCTGCCGCAGGTGAATGGCAGCGGCAGTGCGAGCCGCAACGACCCGCGCGGCGGCTCCGCACGCGAGAGCGCGGATATCGGTCTTTCCGCGAGCTATACGCTCGACATATGGGGCCGCTACCGCGACGAGGCGCGCGCGGCGGCACTTTCGCTGGAAGCAACGCAATATGACAAGGAGAGCGCGGCGCTGCTCGTACAATCCAATGTCGCGACGACCTATTTCACGATCCTCACACTGAAGGACCGGATCGCGATTGCCGAAGACTCACTGAAGGCGGCGCGCGGCACACTCGACATTGTGGAAGCGCGCTACAGAGCAGGAAGCATCTCCGGTCTCGACCTTGCGCAGCAGCGCAATACAGTGGCGGCCATCGAAGCGACCCTGCCCCCGCTGCGCGCGGCCCTCGCGGCCAACGAGAATGCGATGGCGATCCTGATCGCGACGACGCCCGGACGCTTTACAGTTGAAGGCAACACACTCGACAAGGTGACGCTGCCCGCCATCGCGCCGGGACAGCCCTCGGCGCTGCTCGAACGGCGGCCCGATATCAAGAGTGCGGAAGCAAGCCTCAAGGGAGCCGACGCGAATATCGGCGCGGCACGCGCGGCCTTCTTTCCGAGCCTCGACCTGACGGCCTCGCTGACGCGAAGCTTTGCCACGGCAAGCCCGGCGGAGACCGCCTCCTCGCTCGGCGCCTCGCTGCTCGCACCGATCTTTTCGGGCGGGTCGCTGGAAGGAAACCTGCAATCGGCGAAAGGCCGGCAGGCGGAACTTGCCGCCAACTACAAGCTCACCGTGCTCACCTCCTTCTCGGAGGTGGAGAACTCGCTGACCAATGTTGAAACGACAGCGGCGCGCGAAGCCTCTCTCAACATTGCGGCGGAGGAAGCGAGAAAGGCCTATGAGCTTTCTCAGGCCCGGTACAAGGCAGGTGCAAGCGACCTTCTCTCCGTGCTCGATGCGCAGAGAAACTGGCTTTCCGCGCGGGACAGCGCGGCGCAGGCGCAGCTTGAACGCTACAGCACGGCCGTTGAACTCTTCATCGCGCTTGGCGGCGGGTGGAAATCCATATAGCCGTTCAAGGGTTCACAACGTGTTGTTCAGCACCGGGCGGGGCTTTGCTTCCGCCAGCGGGTAAAGGCGGCTAGTCTCCTCCCCAACGAAACCGAAGAACCTGGGAGGAAACACATGATGAACCTGACCTCGAAGGAAGTCCGCCTGAAGGCGCGGCCCGTGGGTATGCCCAAAGAGAGCGATTTTGAAATCGTGACGACGGAAGCGCGCGAGCCCGGCGATGGCGAAGTTCTTGTCCGCAATATCTGGATGTCGGTGGACCCTTACATGCGCGGGCGCATGATGGACCGCGAAAGCTATGTCCCGCCTTTCCAGATCGGCAGCCCGCTGGAAGGCGGCGCCATCGGCCAGGTGGTGGGATCCAAAAGCGACAAGCTGAAGGTCGGTACTTACGTGAACCACATGCTTGGCTGGCGCGAATTCGCAACCGGGCCGGCAGGGGGCTTCACGCCAGTCGACCCCACACTCGGCCCCATCGAGGCGTTTCTCGGCGTACTCGGCATGCCGGGCATGACGGCGTGGTCGGGGCTTTTCAAGGTGGCCGAACTGAAGGACGGCGAGACGGTGTTTGTCTCGGCGGCGTCTGGCGCCGTCGGCTCGGTCGTCTGCCAGCTTGCGAAGGCGCATGGCTGCTACGTGGTCGGCTCGGCCGGTTCGGACGAGAAGTGCAAATGGCTCGAAGAGGTCGCGGGCATCGACAAGGCGATCAACTACAAGACCTGCGGCGACCTGACAGAAGCCGTGAAGAAGGCCTTCCCGAAGGGCATTGATGTCTATTTCGAGAATGTCGGCGGCAAGCACCTCGAAGCGGCCATCGAATCCATGCGGCCGAACGGGCGCGTGGCGCTTTGCGGCATGATCGACCAGTACAACGACACGGAACCGCGGCCGGGCCCGACGAACCTCATCCAGATCGTCGGCAAGAGCCTCCGGCTTCAAGGCTTTATCGTTTCCAACTATTTCCAGTATCTCGACGATTTTTTCGCGGAGATGGGCCCGCTGATCAAGAGCGGCAAGATGAAGTGGGAAGAGACGGTGGAAGAAGGCATCGAGAATGCGCCGAAGGCCTTCCTCAACCTCTTCAAGGGCGCGAATTTCGGCAAGATGCTGGTGAAGATCGGTCCCGACAAGCCGGCCTGACCTCGCATTTTCCGATGACGGCATGGTGGCCCGGGTTCAAAGCCCGGGCCATACTGCTTTGCAAGAGGGAGGAGATCACATGCCGACAAAAGCGAAACGATGGGTGCTGGCGTCACGGCCGGAAGGAAAGCCGGTGCCTGAGAATTTCCGGCTTGAGGATGTGACGCTGCCGGATATTGGCGAGCATGAGATCCTGATCCGCACGGAACATCACTCCGTCGATCCCGGTATGCGGGGGCGGCTCTCCGGCGACAGCTACACGGCGGCGCTGCCTGTCGGCGAGACCATCGACAGTGCGATGGTGGGCGTCGTCGAACAATCGAACAACGAGAAGTTCAAACCGGGCGACCGCGTGACGGGCGGCTTCGGCTGGGTCACACATGCGGTGTCGAACGGGCGCGGCGTACAGAAGCTCGCGCCGGAAGTATTTCACGGCAAGCTCCGCCCGACAGCGGCCATCGGGGTGCTCGGCATTCCGGGGCTCACCTCCTATTTCGGTCTGCTGGAACTCGGCCAGCCAAAGGAAGGCGATACGGTGCTGATTTCCTCCGCCGCCGGGCCCGTAGGCGCGACGGTCGGGCAGATCGCGAAAATGAAGGGAGCGCGCGTTGTCGGGATCGCGGGCTCGCAGGCGAAGTGCGACTATGTGACGGGCCTCGGCTTCGATGCCTGTTTTTCCTATCGAGGCGCGGACCTGCGCGCGGCGATCAAGGAGCACTGCCCGGATGGCATCGATATCTATTTCGACAATGTAGGCGGGGAAATGCTGGACGCGGCGATCCTCAACATGAAGGAGCATGGGCGGATCGTGATTTCCGGCCAGGTGAGCGAGTATAACCGCGCCGATGACGAGCTCGTCGGCATCCGCAATGTGACGCGCTTCATCACGCATCGGCTGCGCATGGAAGGGCTTGTGGTGTTCGACTATTTCAAGCGCTTCCGGGAGGCACAAGCCGAGATGGCCGGATGGATCCACGAGGACAAGCTCGTCTATACGGAAGATATTTCCGAGGGGATCGAAGGGTCGGCGGATGCCTTTATCGGATTGTTCGAAGGCGAGAATCTGGGACGGCGGCTCATCAAGGTGAGCTGACAAAAAAGGCCCGGATTGCTCCGGGCCTTTTCATTTTGTCCGTGTGCGGCTCTTACCAGCCGAGTGCGGCGGCCGGTTGCGCGCGGCGGGCCTCCGCCCTCTCCTTCTTCAGCCCTTCGGCAATGAGGAAGGCGAGTTCGAGCGACTGGTTCGCGTTGAGGCGCGGATCGCAATGGGTGTGGTAGCGGTCGCCCAGTTCCGTCTCGGTGATCGCCTGCGCGCCGCCGATGCACTCGGTGACGTTCTGGCCGGTCATCTCGAAATGAACGCCGCCGGCATGTGTACCCTCGGCGCGATGAACGGCCATGAAGGCCTGCACCTCGGCGAGAACGCGGTCGACGGGACGCGTCTTGTAGCCCGACGACGCCTTGATGGTGTTGCCGTGCATCGGGTCACAGGACCAGATGACCTTCTTGCCCTCGCGCTCGATGGCGCGGATGAGCTGCGGCAGGTGCTTTTCGACATTCTCCGCGCCGAAGCGGCAGATCAGCGTCAAGCGGCCCGGCTCGTTCTTCGGGTTCAGAAGATCGGTGAGGCGGACAAGCTCTTCCGGGTCAAGCGAGGGACCGCACTTCATGCCGATCGGGTTCTTGATGCCGCGCATATATTCGACATGGGCGTGATCGGGCTGGCGCGTACGGTCGCCGATCCAGAGCATGTGGGCGGAGGTGTCGTACCAGTCGCCCGTGGTGCTGTCGATGCGCGTCATTGCCTGCTCGTAGCCGAGCAGCAGAGCTTCGTGGCTCGTGTAGAAATCCGTCGTGTGAAGCTGCGGCTGCGTCTCGCCGTCGATACCGCAGGCGCGCATGAAGTCGAGCGTCTCAGTGATGCGGTTCGCCAGTTCTTCGTAGCGCGCACCTTCCGGGCTGTCGGCAACGAAGCCGAGATTCCAGCGATGCACGAAGTCGAGATCGGCGTAGCCGCCATTCGCGAAGGCGCGGATGAGGTTCAGCGTGGAGGCCGACTGCGAATAGGCGCGCAGCAGTCGCTCGGGATCGGGCACACGGGACTTCTCGTCGAACTCGATGCCGTTGATGTTGTCGCCGAGATAGGACGGCAGCGTCACGTCGCCAACGGTTTCGGTGGGCGAGGAACGCGGCTTCGCGAACTGACCGGCGATGCGGCCCACCTTCACGACGGGCGAGGCGGCGGCGAAGGTCAGCACGACTGCCATCTGAAGCAGCACGCGGAAGGTGTCGCGGATATTATCGGCGGAAAATTCGGCAAAGCTCTCGGCGCAATCGCCGCCCTGAAGCAGGAATGCACGGCCCTCGCAGACCTCGGCGAGATCTGCTTTCAGCTTGCGAGCTTCACCTGCAAACACGAGCGGCGGATAGGAGCGCAAGCGCGCTTCTACGGCGGCCAATGCCGCCTCGTCCGGGTATGCCGGGAGATGCTTTGCGGGCTTTGCGCGCCAGCTCTCCGGTTTCCAGTTCTCCGCCATGTTATCTTCTCCGAAACGCAAAAAAGGACGGTTTTCCGGGGTTTCACCCGGAAGGCCGCACCCTTCTCATATGGAAGGCGGATATATAGTCCACAAGGGCTCTAAAGGGAAGCCTAAGCCCTTGATCGCGCTGGCGGACAGTTAATCGGCGGCCTTGATGACCGGGGCCTGCCACTTCTCTTTCATGGTGACGAGTTCCTCGGCCGCTGTCGGATGGACGGCGATGGTCGCGTCAAACTGGGCCTTGGTGGCGCCCATCGTGACGGCAATGCCGATGGCCTGGATCACCTCGCCTGCGCCCGAGCCCATGATGTGAACGCCAAGCACCTTGTCGGACCGGGCATCCACGATGAGCTTCATGAAGGTGCGCTCCTGCGAGTCCGAAAGCGTGTTTTTCAAGGCGCGGAAGGCGGTCTTGTAGATATCGACCTCATCATATTGCTCGCGCGCCTGCGCCTCGGTGAGGCCGACGGTGCCCATCTCCGGCTGGGAGAAGATCGCCGTCGGGATGATCGAATGATCGACCTTCACATCCTTGCCGCCATAGACGGTATCGGCGAAGGCATGGCCCTCGCGGATCGCCACGGGGGTGAGGTTCGCACGGTCGGTGACATCGCCCACGGCATAGATGCTCTCGACCGAGGACTGCGAATACTCGTCGACCACGACCTCGCCGGCCATGCCGAGTTTCACACCGGCTTCCTCAAGACCGAGGCCTTTCGTGTTGGGCACGCGGCCCGTCGCATACATGACGCAATCGGTCGAGATCGTGTCGCCATCATTGAGCGTCAGATGCAACTCGCCATCTTTCTTTTCGATGGAGACGATGTCGCTGTTCATGCGCAGGTCGATGCCCTTCTTCGTCATCTCCTCGGAGAGAAGATCGCGAAGATCATCGTCGAAGCCGCGCATGAAGAGGGGGCCGCGATAGAGCTGCATGGTCTCGACGCCGAGACCATTGAAGATGCCCGCAAACTCGACCGCGATGTAGCCGCCGCCGACAACGACCACGCGCCGGGGCAATTCTTCGAGATGGAAAGCCTCGTTGGAGGTGATCGCATGTTCGATGCCGGGAATATCCGGCAGGAAAGGCGTTGCGCCGACCGCAACCAGAATACGCTCAGCCGTGATCTCGCGCTCGTGCCCGTCGATCTGGATGGTGTGCGCATCCTTCACCGTGGCGCGGCCGTCGATAATCTCGACACCCGCCTTTTCGAGATTGCGGATATAGATACCGTTCAGGCGGTCGATTTCCTTGTCCTTGCGGGAGACAAGCGTTTTCCAGTCGAATTTCGTTTCTCCGACCGTCCAGCCGAAACCGGCCGCATCCTCGAAGTCGTCCGAGAAGTGACTCGCATAGACGAAGAGCTTTTTTGGAACGCAGCCGCGAATGACGCAGGTCCCACCGACGCGATATTCCTCGGCAACGGCAACCTTCGCGCCGTAGTTCGCGGCGATGCGGGCCGCGCGCACGCCACCGGAACCCGCGCCGATGACAAAAAGGTCGTAATCATATTCAGCCATCGTTCGGGCTCCCGGTTTTCGTGCTTATGTCTTTTCGATGATATCGGTGCCTGACGGCATACCTACAATGGCAAGAGCGGCGATGCCGATAAACAATCCGTTATCGACGACGCCGGGAATGAGATTCAACGCCGCAGCGAGACCATCCGGGTCCGGTATTTCCCCGAAAGTGCAGTCGTAGATGAAGTTCTCGCTGTCGGTGAAGAAAGGTTCGCCATATTCGTCGGCACGGCGAGACAACTTGCCGGTGCAGTCGAACTGCCCCGCCACTTCCGCGATCCTGCGCGCGGTGACAGCGGCGCCGAAGGGAATGACCTCGACGGGCAGCGGGAAGTCGCCAAGCCTTTCCACGACTTTCGATGCATCGGCAATGACGATCATGCGCTCCGATGCCGTCGCCACGATCTTTTCGCGAAGCAGCGCACCGCCGCCGCCCTTGATGAGACGGAGGTCGCGGTCGAGTTCATCCGCGCCATCGACGGTGATATCGAGATGCGGCGTGTCATCGAGATTGGAGAGTGCAATGCCTAGGCTCGCGGCGAGCTTGCCCGTGCGCTCGGAGGTCGGCACACAGACAACATCAAGCCCCTGCGCCACTTTCTCGCCCAGCGCACGAACGAAATGTTCCGCCGTCGAGCCCGTGCCCAGACCGAGCTTCATGCCGGGCTTCACATATTCAAGCGCACGGATCGCCGCCGCTTTCTTCTGCTCGTCAGCCGTCATGCGTCAAAGCCCCGCCATCGCTACATATTTCACTTCGAGAAATTCCTCGATACCCCAGGGCCCGCCTTCACGGCCAAGCCCGGATTCCTTGAAGCCGCCGAAAGGCGCAAGTTCGGTCGAGATGATACCTGCATTGACGCCGACCAGGCCTGCTTCCAGTGCTTCGGCCGCGCGCCAGACGCGGCCGATGTCGCGGCTGTAGAAATAGGAGGCGAGACCGAAGGGCGTATCGTTTGCCATTGCGATGCCCTCCTCGTCCGTCTCGAAGCGGAAGACAGGCGCGAGCGGACCGAAGGTTTCTTCTCGCGCGGCCTTCATGTCCGGCTTCATGCCCGTGAGGACGGTCGGCTCGAAGAAGGTGCCGCCCTTCGCATGACGCTTGCCGCCCGTGAGGATCTTCGCGCCGCCCGCGACGGCATCCGCGACATGCTCCTCGACCTTTTCGAGCGCCGCCATTTCGATGAGCGGGCCTTGCGCAACGCCCTCTTCAAAGCCCGCGCCGACTTTCAGCTCCGCGACTTTTTTCGCGAGCTTTTCCACAAACTCGTCATGCACCGCAGACTGCACGAGGAAGCGATTGGTGCAGATGCAGGTCTGACCGGTGTTTCGGAATTTGGAAGCGACGGCGCCTTCGACCGCCGCGTCGATATCCGCATCGTCGAAGACAATGAAAGGCGCATTGCCGCCAAGCTCCAGCGCGACCTTCTTTACCGTGGAAGCCGATTGCTGCATCAGCTTCTTGCCGATTTCCGTGGACCCGGTGAAGGTGACCTTTCGGACGATGGGGTTCGACGTCATTTCGCCGCCGATAGCGCCTGCCTTGCCCGTGATAACGCTGAGAACGCCAGCCGGCACACCCGCGCGGCTTGCCAGTTCCGCCAGTGCGAAGGCGGAGAGTGGCGTCATGGTGGCAGGCTTCACCACCATCGAGCACCCGGCGGCAAGCGCAGGCGCGGCCTTGCGGGTGATCATGGCGGCAGGAAAGTTCCACGGCGTGATGGCGGCACAGACGCCGATCGGCTGCTTCAGCACGACGATGCGGCGGTCGCTCGTGGGCGCCGGCACCACGGCGCCATAAACGCGCGTGGCTTCTTCGGCATAAAACTCGATGAAGGCGGCCGCATAGGCAATTTCGCCCCTGGCTTCGGCAAGCGGCTTGCCCTGCTCTGCCGTCAGGATCGCAGCGAGATCATCCTGATTTTCCATCATCAGGTCGAACCAGCGGCGCAAGACTGCACCACGCTCCTTGGCCGGGCGGGCGGCCCATTCCTTCTGGGCCCGCTCCGCGGCCTCCAGGGCTTCGCGCGTCTCCGCGGCGCCAAGAGAGGGAACCGTTGCAATGGTTTCGCCCGTCGCCGGGTCCACCACTTCAATCCGGGGCGCGTCCGCCCCTACCCACTTTCCGTCCAGAAAACAGCGCGTCTTGAGGAGTGTCTTGTCCTTGAGGCGGGTGGAGAGTGTCATAAAATTCCCCTGAAACTGCGGTACATGGCCGGGTTTATTGCTTATCCTTGCCTGCCCGCGTCATATAGGAATTCAGGCGGATGAAACCATATCCTTGTTAGCATCCCCCGGCATGGAACGGAAAGAGCCCGAAACGGCACGGAACGCATGAAGGCCAGCGAATATTTCTCGGATAGCTATGTGGCGGCGCGGCGGCGCTTCCTCCATGCGGCGCAAGCGACAGGCGCGCGGCTTGCCACATACGAGAACCCGCATGCGCAGGGACCGGGAAAGACACGACTTTTCACCGATACAGCCTGGTTTGGCCCTGCCAATGCCGAGACGGTTCTGCTCAATACATGCGGCACGCATGGCACGGAGGGTTATGGCGGCTCGGCGGCGATGACCGCATGGATCAACCAAGGCGGGCCGGCCGCGCTGCCGCCGGGCGTTGCCGTGCTCATGGTTCACGCGGTCAATCCCTTCGGCTTTGCCTGGGGACTGCGCTGCACGGAAAACAACGTCGATCTCAACCGCAATTTCCTCGACCATACGAAACCGCATCCCGACAATCCGCTCTATGAAGAGCTGCACGGCATTCTCTGTCCCAGTTCTCTCGCGGAAGGCGACGTGCAGAAAATGCTGATCGCGGGCGCGCGCTTCGTCGAACGCCATGGCCAATGGGCGCTCGAAGACGCGATCAGCCGCGGGCAATACACCCATCCCGATGGCTATCACTTCGGCGGCACGGCGCCCGAATGGTCGAACCTGGTCATGCGCGAGATCGTGACGCGCGACCTCGCCCATGCGCACAAGGTTGGCTTCATCGACTGGCATTCCGGCCCGACCGGCAATGGCGAACTCATCTATCTGTGCTATTCGCAACCCGGCAGCCCGAGCTTCGAGCGCGCGGCACGATGGTGGGGCCGGAGCGCGCTCGACCCGAAGACGGTCGATGCGATGTGGGGATCCAAGCGGCCGACGCGGCGCGGGACGATGTTCTGGGGGATCGAGGACATGCTCTCCCCCCATGCACAATTCGGCGGCGCGGCCATCGAATTCCGTTCGGCGCAAGCCAAGAACAATGCGGCGAAAGCCATGCGCGTGCCGATGCTGGAGCGCTGGCTGCGCTTCATCGGCGGTTTCGATGCGCCGGAAGCGCCTGGCTATTTCGAGGAAATTCGCGAGGACTATGCGCCGCGCCGCGCCTCCTGGCAGGAGAATGTCATCGAGAACGCGCTTTCGTGCTACGAGCGAACGCTGGCGGGGCTTGGCGAATGGGCGCGCGAGGGCGGGCTGAAGGCAGCGGACTGAAAGCTCAGTCCAGCACGAAGTCGTAACGCACTTCCATGATCTCGGGGTGGCGCGCGAAGCCGACGGGACGGCGCGCAACGAGACGCCCGCCCATGCGCTCGTAAAAGCCGCGCGCCTTCACATTCTTCTCCAGCACCCAGAGGAAAGCCTCGCGGCGGCCGAGACAGGAAATCTCTTCGAAAAGATGCGTGAGGAGCGCCGCCCCGACGCCCTGCCCGTGATCTTCCTTGCGGATATAGAGCGTGGTGACTTCCGCGCCTTCCATATGGCCGAAACCGACAGGGACACCCGCCTGCTCCGCCATCCAGGCAATACCGCGCGCGAGCGCATCGTTCCAGACGGTTTCCTCGCGCTGCGCATCCAGCTTGTCGAGAAGCGGTTGCGGGAGAAGACCAGGATAAGCCTCACGCCAGCACACGACCTTGAGACGGGCGAGCGCTTCCTCGTCCTCGCCGGGCATGGCCATTCGCGTCCGGTAGCGCGTGAGCAGTTTCATGGGAAAAGTATGACGAAAGGCGCGCACAGAGCGAAGCAGAAAATGCCGGTTTACCGCGCAGGGCTTGCAAGCGCGGGAGACCCATGCGAGAGAGACCCCGGTTTCCTCCTCCCCCGGATGCATGTCATGTCGCGCCCTGTTGTCCTTTTCGATCTCGATGGAACGCTCGCCGATACCGCGGCGGATCTCTGCGAGACGCTGAATGTCATTCTCGAAATGCATGGACGCGAGCGCGTGCCCGAGACCCGTGTGCGGCACCTTGTGGGCGGCGGGGCACGGCTGCTGCTCGAACGCGGTTTCAAGGAGACGGGCGAGCCGGCAAGCGAGACGATGCTCGACCTCAGCTTCGATGAATTCATCGATTATTACGGGCGCCACATCGCCGACCATACGAAGCTCTGGCCCGGCATGCGCGACCAGCTCGACATGCTCCAAGAACGCGGCGCACTGATGGCGGTCTGTACGAACAAGGTGGAAGGCCTTTCGCGGGCACTGCTCGCCATGCTCGGCATCGACCACTATTTTCCCGTGGTGATCGGCGGCGACACGCTGCCGGTGAAGAAGCCTGACCCGGAACATCTTTTCGAAGCGATCCGCCAACTCGGCGGCGAGCGGGAAGACGCCGTGATGGTTGGCGACAGCGAGACGGATGTTTACGCCGCGAAGAATGCCGGCCTGCCCTGCATCTGCGTGAGCTTCGGCTATACACGCGTGCCGGTGCCGGAACTCGACGCTGAAGCGGTGATCGACCATTTCAACGAGTTCCCGACGGCGCTGGCGAAGCTCATGCCGAAATATTTCGCCTAGGCGATCGTCAGAACGCGCTCGCCATCCGCGAGCTCTATATCGGCATATTCGCAGATGCCCTCGCGGCGCTGGAAGACACTGACGGCGATGAGCCAGACCTTCACGATGCGCGCGGGCGGCGCACCGACGGCTTTCGCATAATCGGCCCTGACCGGCTGTTCCTCCGACAGCCATTTACCGATATTCGCCCGGTCCGAACGCAACACCCAATGCGTTTCCACCTTGTCCCAGAAGGGAAGCGGACAGGGAAAGATCGTGCCTTCGGGGAGCGATGACGACCACATATAGGTGAGGTCCTGGCCGTTATCGAATTCGACCGCAATGGAAAGATAATCATGGGTGGGCTGGATATCTTCAGGCAGATCGCAGGGTAGCCTGTCGACCTTCCAGCGCCAGCGAAGACGCGTATTCTCCGTCAGCGGAACATCGACCGGATATTGCAGGATGCCGACATCGCCCGATGTGTGGCAGCAGATGCTGTGGCCATCGGCGCTGTTCGCATCGCGGAAGATGCGGCCATCGCCAAGCCGCCAGAGATAGCGCCAGCCCTGCGGCGCAAAGACGGGGCTCAACACTTCCTCCCGCGCCCGGCCGACAAGGCCTTCATAATCGCCTGCCCGCGCCATGGCCTCGAGACCGGCGACCGCCCCCTCTTTCCAGACGATGACGCAGGCGCAAATTTCGCCCGTGAGGCCGCTGCGCGGATATTCGGGATCGAAGGCGCCGTGCTCGTCCGCCCATTCGCCGGGAGGTTTGGCCACAATTTCGAGCGCCCCGCCGGGCGCGGCCACCGTGGAGGTGTTGGTGGGGGTCTTCAGGATCGAACCGCCGCCCGCCCGCAGCCAGAGGCCGATCCGCGCACCGAAACCGAGATCAAGCGCCCTGGAGGCCCAGAAACCGCCTGCGGCAAAGACCGTTACTTCTTCGCCGGGCACGGTATCGATATCGAGGGACTGCCAGTCATCCTCCGGGGCAAGCGAGACAAAACGCGCGACACGGATATGAGGCACGACCGAAGATGCGGCCAGAAGGCGGGAAAATGCGTGCTCGAATGCGACACCAGCCTGCGGCCCAAGCGGACGCGGGCTGACAAGGTGCCCCAGGCCCCGGACAGCGAGCCGCGCCAGGGTCATCATGTTCCTCAGTCCCGGATTTCCCGCCATGGGCCGTCTCTCTCCCTCGATTCTCGCGATCTTTTCGCCATGAGCGAACATAGCGCAACACGGATGCATTTCGACGGCTTGACTTGGCGCGGGCGCAAAGCCTATAGACGGGCTCCCTCGACATAATTGTCGCGCCGGCGCCCCATGCGCCCCGGCCATGTCGTGAAGGACGGTTAGCTCAGTTGGTAGAGCACTGTGTTCACATCGCAGGGGTCACTGGTTCGAATCCAGTACCGTCCACCATCTTTCCCCACATGATGAAATTGCCGGTGCCCTTCAAATGAGGGCGGTCAACGCGTCCATGCCCGTGCCGACGATATAGAGCCCGGTCGTGATGACGACAGCAGCAAAAACCACCGATAGCGCCTGACGCGAGCCGGAAAGGTGGTGCGCCAGCCGGAGACCGGCGAAAGACCCGCCAAGGCCGCCCAGGACCATGAGGCTAGCCGTCGGCCAGTCGACAAGGTCCGAGATGGCGTAGCTCGTGGCAGTGGTCAGGCCGAAAACCGTGACAGAGACGAGCGAGGACCCAATTGCGTTCAGAAGCGGCATGGCCGTCGCGGTGACGAGGCCCGGCACGATGAGGAAGCCGCCGCCTATGCCGAAAAACCCCGAAAGACCGCCGACCATGAAGCCCGTGCTTGCGAGCGGCGGCAGGAGACGAGGCGCCGTGGCGCGATCGAGCCGGACATCCGGGTCGCCGCCCTCCTTGCGCCGGAAGAACATGGCCACGCCGACGAGGATCATGACCAGACCGAAAAGCGCGAGCAATATCTCTCCGCCGACAGCCTTGCCGAACTGCGCGCCGAGCGCCGCCCCGGCAACGCCCGAGCCTGCGAAAACGAGGGCACAGGGCCATTTCACCGTACGGGCGCGCGCATGCATGGCGAGGCTGAGGGCAGCATTGGCCGCAACCGCCAGCGCGCCTGTGCCTATCGCCACATGAGGCGAAGCGACTCCTATAACGTATAGAAGGAGGGGAACGGCAAGGATGGATCCGCCGCCGCCTATGAGCCCGAGCGAAAGGCCGATCAGCGCGCCTGAGGCGAGCGCGAGAAGGGCGTGGGTCAGGACGGGGTCCAGCATGAGCTATTCCTCAATCGCGGCGCGAGCCGCAGAGCGCTTTCGGCGGGCCTTTTATTTACGTATTTGTCGCGTAAATAAGAATGATGCAAGCTGTCGCAGTATCGTTAATTGGTCGTGAGGGGCTCCTCTCCTAGACTGGCCGCCGAGTCGGACGGCCCGGGAGGGCACCCGAAGCTAGCCAATGCCAAGGCCGGGGGCATGAAGGAAAAGGAACTCAGGATTGCGCTTGTCTGCTACGGCGGCGTTTCGCTCGCCGTCTACATGCATGGCGTGACCAAGGAAATCCTCAAGCTGATACGGGCCTCGCGCGTCTATCATCACGACCTCGCACGCTCTCATCGTACCTCCGCGACCTATAGCGATCTCGAACATGACGGGCGCGAGACGGATACCGAGGAAATCTATTTCGAACTGATACAGGCAATCGGCGAGACACTGGAACTGCGCGTGTTCGTCGACACCATTGCCGGTGCTTCGGCAGGCGGCATCAGCGGTGTACTGCTCGCTCGTGCGCTTGCCCACGACTTGCCGATGGACCCGCTTCGCAAGATGTGGCTTGAACAGGCGGACATCGTGGCACTGATGGACGAGCATCATCTCGCCGGACGCTGGGACAAACTGTTCATGAAGCCTCTCTTCTGGGGCATCACGGAAAAGTGGCTCGCAAAATATGCGCCGGACATGGAGATGCGGCAAAAGCTGCAACTCTTCACGCGCTCGCGCTGGTTCGAGCCGCCCTTCTCGGGCGAAATCATGAGCGGTATGCTGCTTGATGCCTGCCTTGCGATGGGCGAACCCAACCCGGCCAACGCCTCGCTGCTGCCGACGGGACACCGGCTCGACCTGATCGTCTCGGTGACGGATTTTCACGGCTACAGCCAGAACATTCCGCTGCACGATCCGGTTTCGATCCGCGAACGCGAGCATCGCCATACGCTGAAGTTCAGTTATTTCCAGCAGTCGGGCGGAGCAATGCTGAGCGATTTCGACACGGCTCATGTGCCTGGACTCGTTTTCGCGGCGCGGGCGACATCATGCTTTCCCGGCGCCTTTCCTCCTGCGCGGATCGGCGAGATCGACGCCCTGCTCAAGGAACGAAATGTCGCCTGGCCGACGCGCGACGAATTCCTGCGCAGCAATTTCAAGCCACTCATTGCCGCGGGATCAGACCCGGTGAAGGCTTCCTTCATCGATGGCAGCGTGCTCAACAACAAGCCTTTCGGCGAAGCGATCAGCGCCATTCGCGGACGGCCCGCCTACCGCGAGGTCGACCGCCGCATGATCTATATCGACCCGGACCCGAAAGGCGGGCGCGCGGAAGCCGGCGGCGCGGCACCCGGCTTCTTCCAGGCGATACGCGGCGCGCTTTCCGACATTCCGCGCAACCAGCCGGTGCGCGACGAACTGGAAGCGCTGCACGATTTCTCGGAACGTGTCCGGCGCTACCGCCAGATCGTCGCGGCGACGCGGCCCCATGTGCGCACACGCATCACCGAGCTTTTTAACGGGAACGGAGAGGTTCTTCCCGGGGCGGAAGAACTCGCCAAGCTCCGGAACAATGCAAACGCACAGGCGGCCGTGGAAGCGGGATATGCATATGACGCCTATATCCAGCTCAAGGTCGCATCGGTACTCGACCAGATCACGAATATCATTGCCGATCTCAGCGAGGCCGTGAACCATCCAAGCGACAAGCTTGCGCTGTCGCGCGCAGTGGAAAGCTGGGCCAAGGATACACGCATCTTCCCGGTGCAGTGGCTGGCGGGTGCTGGCGGCAATGCGGAACCGAGCAAGGAAGATGCCTGGGTGCGCTTCCTGCGCGAATTCGACGTCAGTTTCCGGGTGCGGCGCTTGCGCTTCGTGATCCGCAGGCTCAACGAACTCTACCAGGATATTGAAACAAACGACGAAGGCAGCCTGCATTCCGACGCACTGGATGAATTCAAGGCCAGCCTCTACCGCATCCTCGACCGCATGCAGTCGGAGACGGCATCGCGGCTCAGAACCGATGAAATTCGACGCATCTGCAAGTCGATCTACGATGATGGTGTTGCCGAGCCGCACGAGATCGACGCTTTCACAATCCACGTGGCGCCGGTGCTCGACCTTGTCGGTCTCGACAGGGACGCTGACGCGCATTTTGCGGAAATGGCAGCAACGACCCTCCCCTTCGGCATTCGTGCCGAACTTGTGCAGGCCTATGTCGGCTTTCCCTTTTTCGATGTGCTGACACTACCGCTCAACAAGTGGCAGGATCTCGACGATGTCGACACGGTGCAAGTGGACCGGATCAGCCCGGAGGATGCGCGCTCGATCCGCGAGGGCGGCGCGCCCGCGACGCTGATGGGTCGTGACCTTGGATATTTCGCGGCCTTTTTCAGCCGCCGAGCGCGGGAAAACGATTACTTGTGGGGCCGGTTGCACGCGGCAGAGCGGCTTGTCGATATCGTGACAAGCAGCGCACCCGTAGCAATCAAGAAGTCGGGCATCGACCTGGTGCAGTTGAAGGCGAGGCTTTTCCGCTCGATCCTCAAGACGGAAAAGCAGCACCTCGACCATGTTCCCGAACTCTTCGCCGACCTCGAACGGGAACTCAATATCCGCTTCGGCGAGGAAGAAGCGCCTGCTGGCGAGGCAGTCCCCGCCGCAGAGAACGGAGAAACCAGCAAGACGCTCTCCCGGAAAGCCTGACGTCGTCAGCCTTTGCCAATCGCAATACGGCGGCCCGCCGGCTTTGCGCCCGGCTTCTTCGGCATCGTGACCGTCAACACGCCCTTGTCGAATTTCGCTTCGATTTCCGCGTCGTCCACATCCGATGGCAGCGTGAAGATGCGCTGGAAGCTGCCATAGTGCCGTTCGACCACCCGGGCTTCGTCCTTCTCGTCCTTTTTCTCATAGCGCTTCTCGCCTTTCAGCGTCAGAAGGCCGTCACGGACAATCAACTCGACATCCTTCTCGTCGAGCCCTGGAAGCTCCGCCGTCAGGGAGTAAGCCTTGTCCGTCTCATGGAGATCGACGCTCGGCGTGATTTGTCCAACGCTGAACGGGGTGGCAGAAGGCGTATCGAAGAAGCCTCCGCTCCGCCCGAAAACACGATCGATCAGACTGTTCATTTCCTCGCGGAAGGCAGAGAAGGGATCGTGCGAGAAAAGAGACGTTCCCTTGCGGTCTTCACTTTTCACGACTTGATTGGTCATCTTCTTTTCCTTTCGAGTCAAAGCAGTTCCAAAATCGAGAGGCGTTGACGCCCAATCGGAAATTTATGCCTTCATCCTCCCTCATCAAGAAGGCCACAATGACGCAGACCGCTTTCATCGCGGGAAGGCAGCGGATGTCCGCCACCTCCTATCCATGCCGCGACATCGCGCCACACGGTTTTGCGTTCAAGATCGCGCAGAAGCATGTGGTAGCCGCCGGGATAGCAGACAACCGTGACGTTCGCCTTTGCCCTTTTGAATTTTTCGAGCGTGTCTGCAATGGCGGGCGCCGGCACGATCTCGTCTTTTGCGCCATAGAGCAGCAGCACGGGCTTGCGGATTTTCGATGCCGCTTCATAAGCGCTATCCATCAGGCCGACGAGACCGTAGATCGTGCCGATACGGGTTTCCTTGATAACGAGCGGATCTCGGCCCAGCGCGCGCAGCATTTCGATATTGTCCGAGGGCCAGATATCAAGACCGCGCCCGGTGAGCCTTACCCACGGCACCAGATGAGCGGCACTCCAGAGAGTTGCGGCATAGATCTCGTTGAGCTGCTGCCAGCCCCATACCGCTGGCGCGGAGAGAACAAGGCCATCGACATCGGGTGGCGAGGGCAATGTCATGGCGCGCATGGCAACAGCACCGCCCATGCTCTCGCCCAGCAGATAGAGAGGGAGACCCGGATATTTCTCGCGCAGCAATGCGGCAACCTCGGCCACATCCTCGGCCATGCGCTGATCGCCCGCCCAGAGCCCCCGGCCCGGCGCGCGGCCAAAACCACGCTGGTCGATTGCGACGAGCGTAAACCCCTGTTCAGCGAACCAGGGCCCCGGTCCGGGGCTGGCAAAGGCATTCGAGTAATCGTTGAACCCGTGGAGCGCGAGGATGACTGCGCGCGACTCCTTCGCCTCGAAGACAAGCATGGGAAGGCGGGCGCCATCCGCCATGACCGCCTGCGTGGCAGAGCCCTGCTCGATATGTGGCTCGAAGACGGGATCGCCTATCCGCATTGTCTGCGGCGCACAGGCCGACGCAAAGGCGAGAATAAAAAGAACAGTGAGAAAGCGGAACATGGGCCGAGGCTATCGCATCGGCCAGGCGGAGGCGAGGATGAGAGGGGGAGGAAGCAGAGGCTCCCTCCCCGCCCCGTTCAGAACTCGAAATTCAGCTGAAGATAGGCAGAGCGGCCGGGTTCGTTGACCTGAACCACGGTGGGATCGAATCCGTTCTCTTGGTTGAGGTAGGACGCGTAGGTCGTGTCCAGAACGTTGGCTATGCCGCCCTGCAACATCAGCGCATCGGCGAGCTGCCACGTGCCGAACAGGTCGATCACGGCATAGCCTGATGTTTCCTGCAGATCGAGGCCCGAACCCGTCACGGTGCTTGTGTCACTCCGCGACTGTTTGGCGGCCCAGCGCAAGCGCGATCCCGCACTCCACTCCGTGACGTCGTAGGTGAGCTCCAGGCTGCCGCTCAGCGGCGGTATCTGATAGAGCGGCCGGTCATCGGTGGTGTTCTCGCCATAAGTGTAGGCGATGTCAGCGCCGATACGCCAGGAAGGTGCGAAAGCCCACTGAGCGGCAATATCGATACCGGCCAGTTCCGCATCGACATTGCGGAAGACGCTCGACACACCATCATTGACGAGAACGCCGGACTGGCCCCGCGCAATATCGCGCGAGATGAAATCCTGAACATTGTCGTACCAGATGCTCGTGGACGCCTTCCAGACGGAACGCGTTATCTCCACACCCATATCGACCTGATGATGCTTCTCGGGATCGATGCCGGGATTGCCGACCCAGCCACCACCGCCCATTGCAGGAGCGCGAACGATGCCACGTTCCGTCGCGTCCGCCGTGCGCACGGCGCGGCTTGCGCCGACCCAGCCGGAGAAGTCGCCGAAATCGTGCATGACGCGCACAAGGCCGCTCACATTGGTTTCGTCTTGGTCCGTCTCCGTGACACCGTAGAACGTGCCATAGAGTGTGCGGGCCGTGACCGCGCCCATACCACCCGGCAGCGCATCGGCCTTCGTTGCCCGGACGGAAACGAAATCGGTACGAATGCCCGTGGTGAGCTCCGTCTTTTCCGTCAGCGGCGCCTTCACCTCGGCGAAGATACCCACATTCTCGATTTCCATGCCCGGCCACATGTAGTTGGAAATCGTGGTCGGCGGGACAGCCCCCATCATGGAGGAATAGCTCACCGCATCGCGATCGTTGCGCCGGTAGTCGCCGCCGAGCGTGACCTCCACGGCGCCAAACGCGAAATCGCCTGCGAGACGCGCGCCACGCGTGTCGGAAGTTGCGTCGGTGCGCATGGTCATCATGCCGGGCGTACGCAGCGAGTAATTGTCCATCACATGATCGACGAAGGAGCCGTAGACGCTTGCGTCAAAGCCCTTGAACACGCCGGCTTCGGCAAAGTTGTGGTCGACGGCCAGGCGATAGGTATCCGTCGCGGTCCAGGGTGCGTCCATGCCGGCGCCTGCAAAATAGGCGTCAACGACGTGGTTTTCTTCCATGGAGAGCGAGAGGAGCGAATCCGCGCCGTAACGCAGGCCGACCTCGCCGCCACCGCCATATTGCTTGAAGGCGGAGCGGACTTCACGGCCGTCACCATCTTCATAATTGTCCGCGCGGCGGCCCGTGAAAAAGCCACGAATATAACTGCCGTTATGCACGGCACGCGCCTGCATGCTCGCATAGCGCTGGGAACCGTTCGACTCGTAGCCGCCCTCCAGGTTGCCGGAGAGCCCCTCAGCGAAATTGGCGGAATCGGCGCGCTCAAGGGAGACCGTGCCTGCCGGTGCGGGCGGTCCATCCAGCACCGTCTGATACCCCCGGCGAACGGTTATGCTGTCGCCGGACATGGGCATCATGGAAGAGGTGGGCGGGTCCATGCGGCTC
Source organism: Parvibaculum sp. (assembly GCA_002694985.1). GTDB lineage: Bacteria > Pseudomonadota > Alphaproteobacteria > Parvibaculales > Parvibaculaceae > Parvibaculum. Next base: position 90,909 of record NZNS01000008.1, read on the forward strand.
GGACATGCGCCGAAGACATATGCGCCATCGCTGATGACGGCGATACGATCTTGCGCCATGCCGCGAATGCTGATGTCGGAACCATGTCCGCCGCGACGGCCCGCACTCACGCCCGGTATGCGAGAGATGAGTTCGCCGGCATCGCGCGCGGGCTGACCGCTGATTTCCTCCACTGCAATTATCCGGGAATCGGCCGAGTCTTCCTCCGGCGCGTCGATAACGAGCTCGGGGATGAGAACGGGGGAGACTTCGTCTTCCTCCGCATGGGCTGGAAGTGTCCACAAGGCCGACATGACGACGGCCGAAGCGGTGCTGGCGAGCAACATGGCGCGCCGCGCCGCAAGAGAGCGCTGAAACAACATAAGATTTTTCCTGTCTTGTCTGAATTGTCGAACGGCTTCAGACGTGGCCAGGCGGCCCTCGAGTAAGCGCTGGGGGGTACTCCGTGCCGTGCGACGGCAGGTGGAGCGCCGCAGCCGGGCGCGGAAGGTCCGGTAAGGGCGGCCGGGGCAACTGGATGAAGAGCCCATCACGGAATTCCGCAAGTGCGGCTGTTGCAACCGGCGCACAGAGGGCGGGCGCGATGTTGTATTGCTCTTCTTGTTCGGGAAGAGGCGTCCCCTGGCTATCGAGCCAGATTACCTGAAGGCCGCTGCCGGTACAGATCACGATACGATCGGAAAAGATGCCGGCGGCCTCCAGCGGGCGAGCGGTGACGGCTCCCGCAAGAGCGGGGAACAGGATCGCAATAGAGACAAACACAAGAAGCAAGCGTGAGACGAGCGTCGTCCTGCCAGCGCTACGGCGCGGCATTACGCCATTCCTTCTTGTCACGCGCAGAATCCCCAACGGCCCGCTTCCCCATTTTCCGGCAGTATCGGGAGAGGGGGCAGAGCTGTCAAAATGCCGATGCGCCGATAGCTGTGGCTCAATGACGCAGCCCTAGCCAATGAGGCGGCGCACGTCGCGCTTCAGAACCGGCAACAAGTCCTCCTCAAACCACGGGTTCTTCTTTATCCATGCATTATTGCGCCATGAGGGATGCGGCAATGGAATAAAGCGGGGTTGGTATTCACGCCAGGCGGCTACCGTTTCAGTCAAGCTAACCTTGCGTGTCCTGCCAAGGTGCCAGGCTTGCGCATATTGACCGACAAGAAGGATCAGTTCGAGTTGGGGCAGGTGCTTGAAGAGCGGCTCGTGCCAGGTTTCCGCGCATTCGCGGCGAGGCGGCAGATCACCCCCCTTCGCATCGTGCCCCGGGAAGCAGAACCCCATGGGCACGATGGCGATACGCGCATCATCATAGAACTCATCGGGTGTCACGCCCATCCAGTCGCGCAGACGATCGCCGCTCGGATCGGTAAAGGGCATGCCTGAGGCATGAACCCGGGTGCCGGGCGCCTGCCCCGCTATGCAGATGCGTGCCGTGGGCGAGACCCGCAAGACCGGGCGCGGCTCATGCGGCAGCGGCGTCTTCAGCGGGCTTTCAACGCAGAGGCGGCAGGCGCGTATATCGGCGGTGAGGCGGTCGAGCTTCGTCATTGCCCGCATTGTGCAATGCGGATGAAAAGAAGCAAATCATGCCTCAGTTCACCGCCTTCAGAAGGTTGCGGGCAATGATGACCTGCTGCACCTGGCTCGTGCCTTCATAGATGCGAAAGATGCGCACGTCGCGGTAGAAGCGCTCAATGCCATAATCCGCGACATAACCTGCACCGCCATGCACCTGTACCGCGCGGTCCGCGATGCGGCCCACGGCTTCCGAGCAGAAGAGCTTGCAACAGGAACTCTCGGTAGCGACGTTCTCGCCCGCATCTCGGCGGCGCGCGGCGTCGATGACCATGCAGCGGCCCGCATAGGCCTCCATCTTCGAATCCGCCAGCATCGCCTGTACGAGCTGAAGATTGCCGATGGGTTCACCAAACTGCTTGCGCTCGGCGGCATAGAGCACGCTGTCCTCAACCAGCCGGTCCGCCACACCGATGCAGACAGCAGAGATGTGCAGACGGCCACGTTCCAGCACCTGCATGGCGGTGACGAAACCCTTGCCCTCCTCCTCACCGAGAAGGCAGTCTGCGGGGATGCGCGCATCCTCGAAGACGATGTCGCAAATATGCGCGCCCTGCTGGCCCATCTTCTTTTCAGGCTTGCCAATATGGATGCCTGGAATGTCGCTCGGCACGACGAAGGCGGAAACGCCCTTCGCACCCGGCGTCTTCGGATCGGTGCGAGCCATCAGCGTGAAGGCATGCGCGTTGTTGGCATTGGTGATGTAGCGCTTGGTGCCGTTGACGATGTAGTGGTCACCATCCTTGATGGCCGTGGTCTTGAGGGAAGCGGCATCCGAACCGGCCTCCGGCTCCGTCAGCGCGAAGGAGATAATCGTCTCGCCACTGGCAATCTTCGGGAGCCAGTATTCCTTCTGGTCCTGGCGGCCATGCATGACGATGCCCTGACTGCCGATGCCGACATTGGTGCCGATCACGGAGCGGAAGGCAGGCGACGTCCGGCCGAGTTCGAACATGAGGAGGCATTCTTCCTCCATGGTGAGGCCGAGGCCGCCATATTCAACGGGAACAGAGATGCCAAAAAGGCCGAGTTCCTTCATTTCCTCAACGATCTCATCCGGCACCTTGTCGGTTTCGGAGACCTTGTCCTCGATCGGGCGCAGGCGCTCGTCGACAAAACGGCGGACGGAGGAAATGAGCTGATCGCGTGTTTCGGCGTCGAGGGCCATGAGATTTCCCGGGCTGTTCTTTCTGAAAGGCAGCGGGAATTTAGGCCAAGGCCCGCCGGGGGTCAAAACTTCCGGAAAGGGCCGGATTTCAGCGGCACGGAAGCTCCTGGGAAACCGCAGCGCCGAGAATGCGGTCGACCCTCGTGCCGTCGAGCGAGAACGGCAGATAGACGCCCTCAACCGATACGGGACCACGCGCCGTGTATTCCATCGTACCGGCAACCGCATAGGGTCGCTTCTGCTCCGCGACGAACTTATAGAAACTGAAAAGAACTTCGCTGAAACGCCCCGTGTGCGAGGCGCTGTCGAGAACGCACCGTCCCCGAAAATTCGAGCCATGCGCATTCACGATATCGCCACCCAGCAAGCGATAAGTCAGATCGAAGGGCTGCCAGTTCACTTGCACCATGAGGAGGTTCGGCATGTGGCGCGCAAAGCGAACGGGATCGATTTCGCCGGGGCAAGGCATGGCACGCACCCCGCGCAGCTCTTTCCAGTAGGAAAGCATATCGCGGCAAAGCGGTTCCTCAAGTTCCTTCAAACGCCGAAACGCGATGCCGTGAGCATCCGCTTCGGCGAGCACGTCCGCGTAGTCTTCGCTACGGTAATAATCTTCCGCCAACTGCGTCATTGCCCACGCCCTGTCATTGAGATGGCCCCGCCCGGGTCATCAACCGGGAGAGTGCCCGGACGTTTCCTAACACCGAATGAACCCAACCCAGACAATTTGAACTATTCGCGGTTGTTGTCATGGTGACACGTGAAAGAGCGTGCCGCCCGATGGAGCGCTTCATTCAGTTTCGGATTGCAACCGTCCGTCTTTTCCAAATCTCACGCACTGCCCATCTCATAGGCCGCCGCTCCCATGATATGGCTCACCGTCCCCTCCCCAGATGCGAGGGGGAGATAAATTGACTTGAAGCGGCAGAAGCCCCGGTTCACGAACTGCAGCGAACCTTCAGCGGCGCAAGGACGGCGGCTCCGCACGATGGAGGAATAGAAGCGCTGCATCGATGTGCCATAGCCCGGCGCGTGACGATCGAGTTCGCGAACATCCATGCCCGTAAAGTTGTCTCCATGCGCTTCCACGGTTTCGTTGCCGGCAAGGCTGTAGACAAAGGAGGGGCCCTCCTGCACACGAACCATGAACATGCGGGGCATCAGGCGGGGAAAAACAGTTGGCATGATCTCGCGCCGCGCCGGCATATCGCGTCCGGCCCTTATCTGCTCCCAATAGGAAAGCAGATCCCGAAGCGAAGGATCGGAAACATCCTCGAGGGGCACAATGCGCGCACTGTCCTCAAGAGAGGCTCTTTTTTGAAGGGCGACGCCCATATCAGGTTCCTTCAGATTGCATTCCCGCATTCTGACCAGCTTACGTAACGAAGACCTTAAATTCTGATTTCCCATTTGGAAAAGCCGCGGCGCGCTTGGGAACCTCGGAGCTTTCCTGCTAAAAGCGCTGCAAATAAATTGCAGTATCGGGGCGTCGCAGAAATGAATACGAGTTTGAACGGTCGGTCCAAAACACGGGCAGCATGGTGTTCCTGCGCGGTCAGGTCTTCACCGGATCCGGCGACAGGGAGCGCATCCTTCTCAACTATTCGGGCATCGTGAAAAGACTGAAGAAGAAGCCGCTTTCGGACTGAACGGCTCTAGGCGTTGCCCCGCGCGGGGAAACGGCGGCGTTATTCACTCCGACTGAAATCCGCCAAACTTCCCGCCGCACGGCTCACGCAGCCACCGGCAAGAGTGGACAAATCTTCATGGTAACATTGAGCGTTCTCGATCAATCGCCTATCCGCAAAGGTGGAACCGCCGCCGAAGCGATTGCGAACACGATAGACCTCGCCCAACAAGCGGAGCACTTCGGCTATAGCCGGTACTGGCTTGCCGAACATCACAACACATCGTCTTTTGCGGGGTCCGCCCCCGAAGTGCTGATTGCCGCGGTGGCGGCTGCGACAAACCGCATCCGCGTCGGCTCGGGCGGCGTCATGCTGCCGCATTACAGCCCGCTGAAAGTCGCCGAATGTTTCCGGGTTCTGGAGACGCTCTATCCGGGACGGATCGACCTCGGACTGGGACGGGCCCCCGGCGGAGATCAGCGAACGGCACGCGCGCTACAACCTGGGCCCCAAGCCTATGACATCGGTGTCTTCCCGCAGCAGGTGGAGCTGCTGCGGCAATTCCTGGAAGATTCCACCGGGCTTCAAGGCGAAGAAGGAGGCTTCCCTGCCGACCATCCCTATACCGGACTTCACGCGACGCCGCGCGGACCGGGCATGCCGGACCTGTGGATGCTGGGTTCCGGCGGCGACGGCGCGCTCATCGCTGCGCAATATGGCATGGCCTATTGCTTCGCCCATTTTATCAATCAGGATGCTGGCACGCAGCCGCTCGATGTTTACCGGAAGAACTTCCGTCCTTCGCGCGAACTCGCCACGCCGAAGGGAGCCATTGCCGTCTCCGTCACCGTCGCAGATACGGAAGAAGATGCGAAGCGGATCGCATCGTCGCGCAATCTCTGGGTGATGCATTTGCTGCAGAACCGTGGCGGCCCCTTCCCCTCCATCGAGGAGGCACTCGATTACCCGTATACGGATGAAGACCGGGCGATGCTGCGCGCCATAGAGCAGCGAGGTTTCGCTGGTACACCCGAACAGGTTCGCGGGAAGCTGCTTGCGCTTGGCGAGGCGCATGGCGTCGATGACTTCACGATTCTTACAATTGCCTACGATCAGAAGGATCGCGTGCGCTCATACGAGCTACTGGCCGAGGCGATGGGCATCAAAGCGGGTTAGTCCGCGGCAAGCGATGCCTCTGTGTGCGTCTAAAGATCGCGTTTGCCGGATGTCTCGCCCGTCATCCCCGCGCCTCCCAAAGCGTGGCGCGCTTTCACGCCAAATCGTAAATCAATTTTACTAGTATAAGCCCGGCACGCAATGTCCCGGTTCAGGCTGCGTTCAGGTTGGAAACGCCATTCTACTTCTTGCCGATGGGTCGAGAGTTCATCGGACCTTATTCCACCCGATTTGTTGAGTACGGGTGGAGATTGGCGGCGTCCGTTCCGTACCCCGCGGACGCCGCCTTTTTCTCATGTCAGGCGGCATCCCCCGGCGCGATGTAGAGCTTCATTCGTTTGCCCCCCTTGTTTTGGCCTGATCGGCGTTTCATTCAGATGATGAGACCGACCACCGCCCCCGTCATGGAGGTTGCAAGTGTGCCGGAAACGAGCGCGCGGGTGCCGAGTGTCACAATCTCAAGACGCCGGGAGGGCACGAGCGAGGTCAATCCGCCAATCAGAATGCCGACCGAGCCGAAATTCGCAAAGCCGCACAGCGCATAGACCATGATGAAGGTCGAGCGCTCCGAAAGCGCGCCCTCCGGCAGAGCGGCGAGATCGAGATAGGCAATGAATTCGTTCAGAATCGTCTTCGTGCCCATGAGCTGCCCGGCGAGATGCATTTCCTCCGCCGGTATACCCATCGCCCAGACAAGGGGGGAAAAGACCCAGCCCAGTATCCGCTGAAGCGTGAGCGGCGCTCCCCAGATTTCCGGAAAGAGAGCGAGGACGATGTTCGCGAGCGCGACAAGCGCGACCATCACGATCAGCATGGCCATGATGTTGAGGAGGAGCTGGAGCCCCTCGAAGGTACCGCGTGTCACCGCATCCATGCTGCTCTGATATTCGAGATGGGGCACGTCATCGCCGATACCCGTGGGTCTTGCGTCATGCTCCTCGGGCACCATGAGCCGCGCGACGAGAATACCCGCCGGGAGCGATATCAGCGAAGCGACGAGGATCTGGCCGAGCGCGCCCGGCACCACGGGCGTGATGATGCTGGCGTAGAGAACGAGAACGGTGCCCGAAACGGTGGCGAGGCCAACCGTCATGGTCATGAAGAATTCAGCCCGGCTCAGCTTTTCCAGATAAGGACGGATCAGAAGCGGGGCTTCCACCATGCCGACAAAGGCGTTGGCGGCGGAGGCAAGGCCAACGGCACCACCGATGCCCATCGTCTTCTGCAGGATGTAGCCAAAGCCCCGCGTGACCCAACCTAGAATGTGCCAGTACCAGAACAGCGCGGAGAGCGCGGACATCACGAGAACGAGCGGCAAAGCCTGAAAGGCCAGGATGAAGCTGTTGTGAGGGGCCGTGGTTTCGAAGGGTGCAGCACCGCCGCCGACATAACCGAAGACAAAGCCGGTGCCCGCCTTTGTGGCTTCCGTCAGCGCATCCATCACGCCGTTGAGCGCGAGGAGCGCGTCTTGCGATGCCGGAACCTTCAACAGCAGCAGGGCAAGTGCGATCTGGACCGCGAGGCCCACCGCGACGGTTCGCAGCGAAAAGGCCCGCCTGTTCTCGCTGAGCGCCCATGCGAGAGCAATGATGAGAGCAAGCCCAAAGGCGCTCTGAAGCGGGTAAAGTGTCATCGGGCTGAGGCTTTCGAGCTGATTTTCGCGAGTTTCGGGCAGGTTTCCGGGGCGTTTCAGCGGACCGGCCCATCATAAGGAGAGGCCAGAACAACGCAACGGACGGGCTTTCCAAGCCTCCCTTGACCCCCGCCCGCCTCTCATGCACAAAGTCCCGCAGGTTTTTCCGGGCAAGGCCAACGAAGCCCCTCCACGAGGCACGCCGCCAGCCCTCCCGTAGTCCAACTGGAGAAATACCCATGAGCATTCGTTTTGACGGCAAGGTCGCCATCGTGACCGGCGCGGGCGGCGGTCTTGGCCGGTCCCACGCGCTGGAACTCGCGCGGCGCGGCGCGAAAGTGGTGGTGAACGATCTCGGCGGCGACCGCACGGGCGCCGGTGGCTCGTCGGATGCGGCAAACAAGGTGGTCGAGGAAATCAAGGCGCTTGGCGGCGAAGCGATCGCCAATGGCTCGTCGGTCACGGACGATGAAGGCGTCGCCAACATGGTCAAGCAGACCATGGACGAATGGGGCCGCATCGACATCCTCATCAACAATGCCGGCATCCTGCGCGACAAGTCATTCTCGAAGATGACGATGGAAGACTTCCAGCTGGTGGTCGATGTGCACCTCATGGGCACCGTGAAGCCGACCAAGGCCGTCTGGGAAATCATGAAGGAGCAGAACTACGGCCGCATCATGGTCACTGCCTCCTCGACCGGTCTCTACGGCAATTTCGGCCAGACGAATTATGGCGCGGCGAAGCTCGCCGTCGTCGGCTTCATCAATACGCTGAAGCTCGAAGGTCAGAAGAACAACATCCACTGCAACGCGCTGGCGCCGGTCGCCTATACGCGCATGACCTCCGACCTGATGCCGCCGGAAGCCGAGCAGATGCTGACACCGGAAAGTGTTTCGCCGGGCGTCATGTACCTCGTGTCGGAACAGGCCCCGACGGGCGTGATCCTTTGCGCGGGCGCGGGCGTTTTCGCCACCGCACGTATGGAAGAAGCCGAAGGCATCTTCCTCGGCCGCGACGACCTGACCGCCGAGAAGGTTGCCGAAAACTGGGACAAGATTTCCGACTTCTCGAATGCCACGCCTTTCCACATGGGCGGCGAGCAGACGGGCAAGTTCTTCAAGCTCGCGACGGGCGGCAAGTAAGCCTTTCCCGCACCAGCCGATCGAAGGGGAGCCCATGCGGCTCCCCTTTTTCTTTGTCTTTTTGTGTATGAGCCAACTCTGCGCACGAATGGTCTTTGTGCATGAATGGCCAAGGGCGCGCGCGCTCCCTATGATGCGCTCATGCTGACCCGGCTTCTTTTTGCGCTTGCCGCCTTCGCCTTCTCGGTCCTTGCGCCCCGCGCCGGGCTGGCCGCCGACCCCGTCTGCGCCATCGAACGGCCGGTCATGTTTGGCGGGCTCGACTGGGATTCCAACGCTTTCGCCACGGAGCTTGCACGGATCGTCCTTGAACGCGGCTATGGCTGCGAAACGGACGTGCTGCCGGGTTCGACCTTGCCGCTCATCACCGGTCTCGGCCAGGGCGACATCGACGTCATCATGGAAGTCTGGCGCGACAATGTCACCGAGCCCTGGAACGAGGCACTGGAAGCCGGAACGGTCGTCTCGCTCGGCACGAACTTTCCCGATGCCATTCAAGGCTGGTATGTGCCGCGCTACGTGATCGAGGGCGATGCTGAACGCGGCATCGAAGCGACTGCACCCGGCCTTCACGCCGTTTCCGACCTCAAGGAACACTGGCAACTCTTTCGCGACCCGGAGGAGCCGACAAAGGGGCGCTTCTACAACTGCATCCTGGGCTGGAGCTGCGAAGAACAGAGCACGCGAAAACTGAAGGGCTACGGGCTCGACCGCTTCTACACGAATTTCCGGCCCGGTACGGGCGCAGCGCTCGCCGCCGCCATCGCATCGGCCTATCAGCGGGGCGAACCCATCGTAGCCTATTACTGGGGACCGACATGGTTGCTTGGCGCCTTTGACCTCGTAAAACTCGACGAACCCGATTATTCGCCGGAAGCATGGGATGCTTTCAACGCGGACCCCGAACACAATCCCCCCGTCGCCTTCCCGACCGTCGAGGTCATCATAGGTGCGAATGCCGCATTCGTGGACAAGTCACCGGATATTGCGGCCTTCCTGCGCCGCTACGAGACGACGGGACAGATGGTGAGCGAAGCGCTCGCCTTCATGCAGAAGAATGAAGGCACAACCGCGCGGGATGCTGCGTTCAACTTCATCGAGACGCGGGACGATGTTTGGCGGCAATGGGTGAGCCCCGACGTTGCCACGCGCATCACCGGCGAGCAGGAAGAAGTCGAGAAGAGCTTTCCCGTCACACTTGAATTTCCGGTCGAGCAATGGGTGAACCATGCGATGGAGAGCTTCGTCATGGCATATGGCGATGCCTTCCAGACGGCAAGCAACGTCCTGCTGCGGGTGATCGTGGCGCTCGAGTCCCTGCTCAAGACCATGCCCTGGTGGCTTGTTGTCCTGATCGTCGCGGGCATTGCCTTTCACGCTTCGCGACGGCCCTTGTTGCCCGTGGCGCTGGCGGCAACTCTCTTCCTGATCGGCCTTCTGGGGCTCTGGAATCTTGCCGTACAGACGCTTGCGCTAATGATCGTGTCGGTCTTTTTCTCCGTGCTGATCGGATTGCCCGCGGGCATTGCGATGTCCGCGAACGACATCGCCCGGCGGATCATGCTGCCTGTTCTCGACGCGATGCAGACGCTGCCGAGTTTCGTCTATCTCATTCCGGCGCTGATGCTGTTCGGGCTCGGCAAGGTACCGGCGCTTTTTGCGACGGTGATCTATGCGACGCCACCGCTCATCCGCCTTGTCGATCTTGGCCTCAGAACCGTCGACCGCGCCCTCGTTGAAGTCGCGGCCGATCTTGGCGCCAATCCCAGGCGGCAACTGCTCGATATCAAGCTGCCGCTTGCGCTTCCGAACATCATGGCGGGCGTGAACCAGACCACAATGATGGCTCTTTCGATGGTGGTCATTGCTTCGATGATCGGTGCACGGGGCCTCGGCGAAGAAGTGCTGCTCGGCATTCAACGGCTCGATATCGGGCGCGGACTCGTTGCAGGCGTCGCCATCGTCGCACTTGCCATCGTCTTCGACCGGATCACGCAAGCCTATGGCGGCACACGCGACAGGCTTCCACCGCGCTGATCAGCCCAAACCCGCATGCCATGTATCGTGCCAAACGCGAACGAGCGCCGGAATATCTCCGGCGCCCGCCCTTTTGATACCGATTTTTGCGTTGGCTCAAAGACCGAGCACGGCCTTTGCCATGATGTTGCGCTGGACCTCGTTCGATCCGGCATAGATCGACGCCTTGCGCAGCGAGAAGTAGTAAGGCGCGGCGGTGAATGCACCTTCCGGGCCCACTTCCGGCTCATTGGTATCCGTAAGGCCGTTCTCGATGGTCGGCTGCGCATAATCGCCCAGCACTTCCACCATGAACTGCGAAATCTCCTGTTGCAGCTCGGTCCCCCGGCACTTCAGGAGCGAGCTTTCCGGACCGACATTGCCGCCGATGGAAAGCGAGGAGAAGATGCGCAGCTCGGTGAACTCCATCGCCGTGATCTGGCTGCGGATATCGGCGTAACGGGCCTTGAACGAAGGTGTATCGGCCACCGGCTTGCCATCGACGATTATTTCCTTCGCCATCTCACGCACTTCATCGAGCGCGCTGTAGAGACCCGGCGAATAGGGATTGCCGCGTTCGAATTCGAGCAGGTACTTGGCGTAGGTCCAGCCCTTGTTCACTTCGCCGATCAGGTTTTCCTTCGGAACCTTCACGTCCTCGAAGAAGACCTGGTTCACTTCCTGGTTCGGCGCAGGCGTGCCATCGAGGCAGACGATGGGATCGACCGTGATGCCTGGCGTCTTCATGTCGATGAGAAGGAAGGAAATGCCCTCCTGCGGCTTGCCCTCATTCGAGGTGCGAACGAGACAGAAAATCCAGTCCGCCCACTGCGCGACGGAGGTCCAGATCTTCGAGCCGTTGACGAGGAAATGGTCGCCCTTGTCTTCGGCCTTGGTCTTCAGCGACGCAAGGTCAGAGCCCGCACCCGGTTCCGAATATCCCTGACACCAGAGGACATTCGTTTCGAGAATATCCGGCAGGAAACGCTTTTTCTGTTCGGGCGTCCCGAACTTCATGATGACGGGTGCGACCATTGTCGGCCCGAAAGGAATGGTGTGCGGCACACCGGCCCGGCCCATCTCGACGTTGAAGATATATTTCTGCGACTGGGTAAAACCCGGTCCGCCATACTCTTCAGGCCAATTGGGGGCAAGCCAGCCCTTCTTCGCCAGTGACTTCTGCCACTGGATATGGGCTTCCTTTGTGATGTAGCCGTGCTTCGAGCGCGCGTGAAGGCGGCGCATTTCCGCCGTGTAGCATTCGTCGATGAATTGACGGACTTCCTTGCGGAAGGCCTCGTCTTCCTTGCTGAATGCAAGATCCATATTCGTCTCTCTCGTTTGTGCCGTACCGCTTACTCAACCTTGTCGAGGAACTGCAGCGACGGTGCGCCGCCGAGAACCGCACCGAGCGCCGGGCCGGCAGCACGGAAATATTCCGACTTGCCATGGGCATCGAGGTCTTCCTGCGTGGCGTATTGTTCCATGACGATGTAGGTGGCGGGGTCGGACTTGGACTTGAAGAAATCGTATTGGAGGCAGCCCTTCTCGTTCGCCTTCACCTTCGAGCGCAGGTCGGAAAAGACCTTCTCGAACTCGGCTTCCTTACCCGGCTGGACCGGTAGGGTCGCAACGATACCGATGGCACTCATGTTTCGCTCCCGTTTTGGACTGGGCTCGCGCCCATTGTTGCTAGCGCCGCTTGTTGGCGGCGACTTTAGGGGCAAAGTTCCCCCGCTTCAATGCGCGGTGCGCCACAGTTTGTTCGAGAAAGTACGGCCCACTGTTCAGTTTCGAACGCTCGTCACGCTCCCTTGTAGTTCGGAGCACGCTTTTCGAAAAAGGCGTCGAGAGCCTCCTTGTGGTCCTCGGTGTGATGGACAAGAGCCTGCATGGATGCCGACAGCTCCATGATGTTGTCGAAGTCGCTCAGCATGCCCCGGCGGAGAAGCTGCTTCGTCATGCGCAGTACATCCGGCGCCTGATTACATATCTTCGCGGCAAGGGCCCTGGCGCGGTCCATGAGTTCGGCGGCAGGAACGACTTCCGAAACGAGGCCCCATTCCTTTGCCGTAGCCGCGTTAATGGTATCGCCCGTGTAGAGGAGCTCCGAGGCACGCGCCATACCGACGATACGCGGCAGGAGCCATGCCCCGCCATCGCCGGGGACGAGGCCAATCTTGAGGAAGGTCGCTCCGAAGATCGCACTGTCGGCGGCAATCCGCGTGTCGGCGAGACAGGCGACATCATTGCCAAGCCCGATCGCCGGACCATTGACGGCGGCGATGACCGGCACCTCGATGCCCCATACCGATTTCACGATGCGGTGGATGCCATTGCGATAGCGCTCGCGGATGTGGACGCCGGGACCACCGAAGCCATCTCCGCCTTCGCGCATGGCTTTTACATTGCCACCCGCGGAAAAGGCCTTGCCCGCTCCGGTCAGAATAACGCAACGCACCTCTCGATCATCGTTGATGCGTGCCGCCGCGGCCGAAAAATTCCCTGCGTCTTCGGGCGCGCCAAGCGGGTTACGGCTCTCGGGCCTGTTGATGGTCAAGGTTACAACGGGGCCGTTTTTCTCAAAAATCAGGTGTTCGCTCATCGCCGGACTGCCTCTCCTTTGTGCATTTTTTTACGCTGCCTGTTGTTAAGGCGTCTCATACGCCAAAAAAAGCGCTGCGTTCAGCCTGATTATGCGGGCTTAACCATGTCTCGGAAAACCTTATTAAGACTTTTCGTCCAGCCTGATCCTCAAGGCACCCCGGTTTGTGGGTATTTACCGGGTGTGACGCAAGGCCAGGCGGCCAAAAAGGGCACATCTAATGAGAGCCGGCGAAATACGGCAGAAAGAATCCGTGCAACGGTCGACCATCGCAGGTCCAGCCGGTGTCCGCGATGCAACCCGAACGTCCAAAGACGTCGGCGAGGCGCGATGGTTCTCGGCTTTCCTGCCTCATACAAGCAATGGCCAACCGCTCACACCGGAGATCAGGCTCGAACAGCTTCGCATGTTCGTGGAGAGCCAGAAGCTTCCGCTGCCTTACGCCTTTCCGCTACTGATGATTCCCTATGCGGCCTGTTTTTCCGGATCGATCGCCTGGTACTGGCTCGTCGTTCCCGTGATCCTGGTTTTCATCTCGACATGGTTCAACAGACAGAACATCCTCGCCTTTACTGCTGCTCAGCCCGAGCCGGCGAGCGTTACGGCATGGGAACGCCGCTTCCTTGCAGTCGGGTTCCTGTTTTCACTCAGTCTCGCCTCTACGGCGTTCTTCTTCTGGGCGCCTGGAAATGAGGTCCAGCAATCCTATGTGCTGACCGCACTGCTGCTGATCATGGTGCCGATTTCGCTCATCACGTCGTGCTACATGCCAGGCTTCTATGTCGCTGCACTGCCGCTTGCCGCTGCCGTGACGGCGCGGCTTCTGGCCTATGGCGACCTGCTGCATGTGTCGCTTGCAGTGGTTCTCGTCATCTTCGTCGCGCTGCTTGTGCAGCTTATGGCGCGGGTCAACGGGATCATGCTGCACTCGATCACGCTGCGTGAGGACAAGTCCGGACTTGTCGAACAGCTCTTCAAGGCCAAGCGGGAATCGGACGAAGCGCGAGCACGCGCTGAAGAAGCCAATCGCGCGAAATCGCACTTCCTTGCCAATATGAGCCACGAGCTTCGCACGCCGCTCAACGCGATCATCGGCTTTTCAGAGGTAATGGCCTCCGAAATTTTCGGCAAGCACACCGTGCCGACCTACAAGGAATATGCGAACGACATCAACCGGTCCGGCCAGCATCTGCTCGGGCTTATCAACGACGTGCTGGACCTGTCGCGTATCGAGGCGGGCCGCTTCCAGATTATCGAAGAAGAACTCGATCTCGTACAGCTTGCGGAAGACTGCCGCCGCATCGTCGAGATACGAGCGCAGGCGCAGCGCGTTTCTCTGATCGCGGACTTCGAACCGAATCTGCCGATCATCTATGGCGATGCCCGCGCACTACGCCAGACCTGGATCAACCTGCTCACCAATGCCGTGAAGTTCTCGCCGCCGGGAGGCGAAGTACTCATGTTCGCGCGGATGGAGCCGGGTGACGAACTACGCTTCGGCATTCACGACAACGGGCCAGGCATCGCGGAAACCGAAATCGAGAAGGTGCTCCACGCCTTCACGCAGGGTGCTTCCGGTCTTGCGCAGCCAGGCAAGGGCTCTGGCCTCGGCCTCTCCATCGTGAAGGGCTTGCTTGCCGTTCATGGCGGGCGCTTCGAACTCAAGAGCAAGCTCGGGCAAGGCACTCAGGCCGAGTGCGTATTACCGCCGCAGCGGCTGCGCGCCAGAACGGCTGCGGCGCGGCACGCCTGACAAGAGCCCCCTTCCCAAACAAAAAGGCCGCTCCGAAGAGCGGCCTTTCGTATTCGCGAAGTGAAGCGGCTCACGCCGCTTCGGAGTAGCGCTTCAGCTGGTAGTCGACATTGCCGAACTGCGTGTCGATCATCGTCAGGCGCTTGAAGTAGTGGCCGACATTGAGTTCGTCGGTCATGCCCATGCCGCCATGAAGCTGTACGGCCTGCTGGCCGACGAAGCGGCCGGCCTTGCCGATCTGGACCTTGGCGCCCGCGGCAGCCTTGGTGCGCTCTGCATCGTCTTCTTCGAGCTTCAGGGTGACCATGTAGGTCATGGAGACGGACTGCTCATAAGCCATGAACATGTCGACCATGCGGTGCTGCAGAACCTGGAACTTGCCGATGGGAACGCCGAACTGCTTGCGCGTCTTGCAATATTCGACGGTTGCCGTGTTCAGCTCCTTCATGCAGCCCGTGGCTTCGGCCGAGAGAGCAGCAATCGCCTGATCCGTG
>NZNS01000009.1 GCA_002694985.1 Parvibaculum sp.
TTCTCGATCTCGTTCATCAATGCAGGGCTCGGCTTATGCATCGGCGTATCGTTCTGGGCGATGGGCCTGCCCAATGCGGCGCTATGGGGCGTCGCCGCTGCGCTGCTGAACTTCGTGCCTTACGCGGGCGCGGTCGCGGGCATGGCGCTGACGGCATTCATCGCCTTCATCGCCTTTGACGACCTGACCCGCGTGCTGGCTGTGCCCGCGATCTATTTTTTCTGGAACCTGATCGAGTCGCAATTCGTGACACCCTCCATCCTCGGACGGCGGCACACGCTGAACGCGGCCATCGTCTTCCTCTCCATTGTCTTCTGGGGCTGGATGTGGGGCGTGATCGGCGCGGTGCTGGCGGTGCCGATCCTCGTCATCATGAATACCTGCTTCGCGCAGATCGAGGGCTTGCGCAAATTCTCGATCTTCATCGACGGCAGCCCCACGCCGGGCCCGCACCCGGACGGGAGCCACCTGCCGGACTAGGCTTTTTTATACGGGAAGGCCGATCGGGCAGGAAACGCCCGTGCCGCCGAGGCCGCAATAACCCGCCGGGTTCTTCGCCAGATATTGCTGGTGGTAGTCCTCGGCGAAGTAGAAGGCGGGCGCGTCGAGGATTTCCGTCGTGATGGCGCCATAGCCCTGACGGGCGAGCTCGGCCCCATAGGCCGCCTTCGAGGCTTCGGCGGCCTCGCGCTGGGCAGGGGTCGTCACATAGATGCCCGAGCGGTACTGCGTGCCGACATCATTGCCCTGGCGCATGCCCTGCGTCGGATTGTGGCTTTCCCAGAAGGTCTTGAGCAACGTCTCGTAGGAGACCTTGGCCGGGTCGTAGACGACCAGCACCACTTCATTGTGTCCGGTCATGCCGGAGCAAACTTCCTCGTAAGTCGGGTTCGGCGTATAGCCGCCCGCATAGCCCACCGCCGTGACGATGACGCCGGGGAGTTCCCAGAACTTGCGCTCCGCGCCCCAGAAACAGCCCAGGCCGAAGATCGCCGTCTCGCTGCCTGCCGGATATGGCCCCTTGAGGTCCGCGCCATTCACGAAATGACGGGTGGCCGTCGGGATCTCGAAATCGCGGCCGGGCAGCGCCTCGCCGGGCGCGGGCATCTGGGTCTTGCGGCGGAGATTGAACATGGGGAGCCCTCCCATTGTTGGGGGTTTGGCGCAGTATATGGGCATTCCGGCCGCCCCGCAAAAGGCCCGGAGGACAGCGGAGCTCGCGGACCGCAAAGCGCCGCGAAGGCGGATAACGCGGCGGCTTGAGGCCACACAGCACTGACGAAGTTATGCTGATGCTCTTCTAAGTCTTCGCCCGCCCCAGAAACCGCGCGAGTTCCTGCCATGGCTCGATGTTCCATGCGCGGCGCGCGGCGCCGGACGGCGAGGAAAGAACGAAGACTTCGGGGAAATCGGGACGGCGTGGCTGCTGGCCATACTGGATATTGCCCGTCGGCACGCCCATCCAGACGCTTGCCGCCTTTTTCGAGGTAAAGGCGACGGCGCGCGGACGGCAGCGGCGCATCTCCTGCTCGAAACGCTCCACCTCAAAAAGCTTCGGGTCGATCTCATGGTCCATGCCGGAGGCGCGTTTCGCCATGTCGGTGAAGCCGATGCCAAGATGGATCAGCTCGGCATATTCATGCGGCTCATAAAGGCGTGGCGTGATGCCAACCTCATGCAGCGTCGTCCAGAAACGATTACCGGGATGCGCGTAATAGGCGCCGACAGCAGCCGAGCGGCGCGACGGCGCCGTGCCGACGAAGACGACATCGAGGCCGGGGACGAGAACGTCCGGGAGTTTTTCGCCGCGCGTATTTCGCCGGAAGGCCAAGGCTAGATTTCCTCGGGCGCGCAACCGAACTTCAGAAGATTACCGTGCGGGTCCCAGACATAGAATTCCTTCATGTCCCAGGGGCGAACCTGAAAGTCCGAAATGCGCTCGCCGTCGAGAGGGTTTTCACCAATGCCCGCTCGTGAGTATTCATCGTAGAGCGCGGGCACCTGCCCGCCCCGGATATAGCAGGAGGTGCTTTCGGGGTAGATGCGATTATCCGCGAGCCAGAAGTGAATCTCCATGCTGTCGCGCTTCGCGATCATGTAGTCGCCGAAGAGTTCGACGGTAAAGCCGAGCTTCTCCGTGTAGAAGCGCTTCGACTGTGCGAGATCGAGCGAGGCGAGGACGGGAATGGCGATGGTTTGGTCGGTCATGCGGAAGCGCTGATTCTGTCTTGGACAGGGAGAGTTTAGACCAAGCGCAGCGAACAGCGAAACGCGCCTCCATCGCCCATGGGCCCCGGCTTTCGCCGGGGTGACAATTACTTTCGATGTTCCGCCACAAAACCGATGTCGTCCCGGCGAAAGCCGGGATCCATCAGCCTCGCAACTTGCGGACATGTGGATTGGGTCCCGGGGACAAGCCCCGGGATGACACCGGTTTTTTACTCCGCCGCCTTGCCCGCGAGCGACTTGTTCGCCGCCTTGTTCGCGGCATCGGCTTCTTCCAGATAGATCTCGCTTCCCGAGTTGCGGAATTCCGAGGCCATCTCCGCCATGCCGCTTTCGGCATAGTCGCGGACTTCCTGCGTGATCTTCATGGAGCAGAATTTCGGTCCGCACATGGAACAGAAATGCGCGACCTTGTGCGCTTCCTTCGGCAATGTGCGGTCGTGAAATTCCTTGGCGCGTTCGGGGTCGAGCGCGAGGTTGAACTGGTCTTCCCAGCGGAACTCGAAACGCGCGCGTGACAGCGCATCGTCGCGAAGCTGCGCGGCGGGATGACCTTTCGCAAGGTCGGCGGCATGAGCCGCGATCTTGTAGGTGATGACGCCCTCTTTCACATCCGCGCGGTCCGGGAGACCCAGATGTTCCTTCGGCGTGACGTAGCAGAGCATGGCACAACCGAACCAGCCGATCATGGCCGCGCCGATGCCGGACGTGATGTGGTCATAACCCGGCGCAATGTCCGTCGTCAGCGGCCCGAGCGTGTAGAAGGGTGCGCCGCCGCAATGCTTCAACTGCTTGTCCATGTTGACCTTGATCTTGTGCATCGGCACATGACCCGGCCCTTCGATCATGACCTGACAGCCCTTCTTCCACGCGATCTGCGTGAGCTCGCCAAGCGTTTCCAGTTCGGCGAACTGCGCTTCGTCGTTCGCATCGGCAATGGAGCCGGGACGCAAACCATCGCCGAGCGAGAAGGACACATCGTATTGACGCATGATGTCGCAGATATCTTCGAAATGCGTGTAGAGGAAGCTCTCCTTGTGATGCGCGAGACACCACTTCGCCATGATGGAGCCGCCACGGCTGACGATGCCGGTGACGCGCTTCGCCGTCATCGGCACGTAAGCGAGACGCACACCCGCATGGATCGTGAAATAGTCGACACCCTGCTCCGCCTGCTCGATCAGCGTGTCGCGGTAAACCTCCCATGTGAGGTCTTCGGCAACGCCATCGACTTTTTCAAGCGCCTGATAGATCGGCACGGTCCCGATGGGGACAGGAGAATTGCGCACAATCCATTCGCGCGTGTTGTGGATGTTGCGGCCGGTGGACAGGTCCATGACATTGTCCGCGCCCCAGCGGATCGCCCAGACCATCTTGTCGACTTCTTCGGCGACGGATGAGGCGACGGCGGAATTGCCGATATTGGCGTTGATCTTCACGAGGAAGTTGCGGCCGATGATCATCGGCTCGAGTTCCGGGTGATTGATGTTCGCCGGGATGATGGCGCGGCCCGCGGCAACCTCGTCACGCACGAATTCCGGCGTGATGAATTCCGGAATATTGGCACCGAAGCTCTCGCCTTCCGCGATCTTATGTGAGGCATTCTCAAGCGCGGCCTTGCGGCCCAGGTTTTCGCGCTCGGCGATATAGGCCATCTCGGCGGTGACGATGCCCGCCTTCGCATATTCATATTGCGTGACCGGCTGGCCGGGGAGACCGCGGCGCGGACGGTTTACGACGGGGAAGGCGCGGGCGAGGTGTTTCTCACCGACATTGCCATTGTCTTCCGGCTTCACCTCGCGGCCATCGTAAAGTTCCGTGTGACCACGCGCCTCGATCCAGGCTTCGCGGTGACGTGGCAACCCCTTTTCAACGTCGATGACGGCTGCCGGATCGGTATAGGGGCCCGACGTGTCATAGACGCGGACCGGCGGCTCCTTCGCCGTCTCGTGCAGCGCGATCTCGCGGAAGGGAACTTTCAGATCGGGAAACCCCTCCGGGCTCGTGAAAACCTTGCGGCTGGCAGGAAGCGGGCCGGTGGTGACGGCGAGTTCAGCTTCGGCTTTTGCACCCTTCGGTGTCTGGATATTCATCATGGATCTCCTCTGCGTGGCCCCGCGAGGGGCGCATGTGGAAACCCGGGATTGAGCGGAAGGTGGCGGCCATACGCACGGCCAATGCCCGTCCCTTCGCCGGCATGACCCGGATCAGGTTTTAAGGGTGGTGAACCGGTGTCAGGTCCATCTCAGCCGGCTGCCGCCGGCCCCCCTCGGAATGCCGCGAGTGTGACTCTTCGAGCGTTTAAGGTAAAGGATAACCCGGGGCGAAATCAGGGAGAGACGAGATGAACAAGAGTGCTGCTCTGACCGGGCTTATCGGCACCGACCTTCCGATCCTCCAGGCGCCGATGGCGGGCGCCTCCACGCCGGAGCTTGCGGCCGCCGTCTCGAATGCAGGCGGACTGGGCGCGCTCGGCGCCGCAATGACAGCACCTGAAAACCTGCGCAAGGAAGTGGCCGCGGTGCGCGGGCTCACCAACAAGAATTTCAACCTCAATTTCTTCGTTCATCGCGAGCCCGATCTCGGGGGCTACGACGCGGCACCTATGCAGAAGGCGCTCTCCGCCTATTTCGGTGAACTGGGACTCGGCGATGTGCCGCCGCCTGCCGTGTCCGCGCCCGCTTTCAACGAGGAGCAGCTGGAACTGCTGCTGGAGTTGCGCCCGCGCGTGGCGAGCTTCCATTTCGGCCTGCCCGCGCCAGCCATTGTGGAGCGGCTGAAGGAAGCAGGGATGGCGGTGATCGGCAGCGCGACGACAGCGGCGGAAGCACGCGCGCTGGAATCGGGCGGCGCCGACGCAATTATTGCGCAGGGCCACGAAGCAGGTGGCCATCGCGGCACGTTTCTCGATCATGTCGATCTTGGCACGGTCGGCACGCTGGCGCTCGTGCCGCAGGTGGTGGATGCGGTGAACGTCCCCGTGATCGCAGCGGGCGGCATCGGCGATGCGCGCGGGATCGCGGCGGCTTTCATGCTGGGCGCGGCTGGCGTGCAGCTCGGAACGGCCTATCTCGTTTGCCCAGAAGCGAGGGTTCATCCGGTTCATCGCAAGGCGCTGGCGGAAGCCTCCGACCACTCGACCGTGGTGACAAAAATCTTTTCCGGCCGCCCCGCCCGCGCGATCCGCAACCGGCTGACGGAAGAAATGCGCTGGCACGAAGACGCTGCCGCGCCCTTCCCCGCACAACGCCCGATGATTGCACCGCTGACATCTGCGGGCGCAAAGCAGAACCAGGCAGAATTCATGCAGCTCTGGGCCGGACAGGCAGCAAGGCTCGCGAAAGCGGAGCCGGCAGCGGAAAAGACGCGGCGGCTTATGGAGGCGGCTGAGAAGCTCTTGGGAAAAGAGACATAATTCCCTTTCGTCATGATCGGGAAAAGCCGCACCATGACGTTTAGGCTAGAGATAACATCCGATATTCGGGAGAACGCCAATGACGGTCGAAATCGCCATGCTGTTCTGGGCCGCCGTGCTGGGGCTTGTGCAAGTGGGCGCACAGGCGCTGGCCTACAAGCGCCAAGAAGGAAATGCCTATACGGTTGGTGCAAGGGACCAGCACCGCCCCGCCACGGGACTTGCGGGCCGGGCGGAGCGCGCGCTCCGCAACTATCTCGAAACCTTCCCCATATTCGCCGCCGTGATCCTCGCCGTCCACGCCACGGACCGCTCGAACGGATGGAGCGAGATCGGCGCGCAGGTCTATTTCTGGGGCCGGCTTGCCTATCTCCCCGCCTATGCAATCGGCCTCCCCTGGGTCCGCACGCTGATCTGGCTGATCGCGACAGCGGGCATCGTGCTTTGCATGGTGCCGCTCTTCGACCGGGCACTGATCGTGGTGCTGATGGAATGAACGAATCGGTGAGCGAGGTCCGATTCGATTCAGCCTACGGACGAAGTTCCTGGTGCGGAGCGCACGAATCGGGCCTAAGATTCGCGCTGGTGGCAATCAACAGGGGAGGAAACCCATGCCGATGGAATTGTGGTCGCTCGTATGGGGCGGCTTGCTTCTTTTTATTCTCATAGCCATGTCGGCCAATGCAAACGTGTCCGCGATGGGCATGAGCTGGGGCATCGGCAATCGCGACGAGACGGCAACGGTGACGGGCTGGGGCGCACGCGTGCGCCGCGCCTATCTGAACCATCTCGAAAATCTGCTGATCTATGCCTGTTTCGCAATCCCGCTGGTGATGGCGGGCGCAAGCTCATCGCTGAGCGTACTCGGCGCGCAGATATTCATCATCGCGCGCGTGCTCTACGCCATCGTCTATGTGGCGGGCATCACCATCGCTGGCATCCGCACCATTCTCTGGTTTGCGGGTGTGGTCGGTTACGCGATGGTCTTTATCGCGCTGCTGCAAAGCCAGATGTAAGCCGCTTCGGCTTTGAACAAGAAAAGGCGCCGGAATTCCGGCGCCTTTTTTTGCCTCGCAGAACTTAACGAAATTCGCAGCATCAGTCCTGCTTCGAAAGCCGGTCGCGAATTTCACCCAGCCGGTCATGCATCGAAAACACCACGATGTAGAGCTCGCACAAAACGCGCCACAAGACAGCCGCAACCGCAATCCCGATGAACGTCAGCAAGAACTGACCAAGCCCCATACTGAAACTATAGCCCATCGTTCTGAATGAACCGACGATGTTGACAATTCCGCCAATCGCGATAGCGGCAAGACCAAACCAATAGAGTACCTTGACCACAGTAACCGCGATCATCTTCTCAAAGCCGACAAAGTCTGAAACTTTCAACATCCTCTCCTCCACATGTATTTTCAGGAAGTAGCCCATTGAACAGTTTCGATTGTCAGCAGCAAGAATGATTATGCAACCGGAATCGGACGGCGTCTCATACTCGGAACCGCCGCTCACCCCCAAACAACGGCAGAACGGTCAATCCGCGAACGGATCGGTCATCAGGATCGTGTCCTCACGGTCGGGCGAGGTGGAGAGAAGCGCGACCGGCGCCTCGATCAGCTCTTCCACATAGCGCACATATTTGACGGCAGCGGCGGGAAGCTGCGCCCAGGAGCGCGCGCCCTGCGTGCTGTCCTGCCAACCTTCGAGTGTTTCGTAGATCGGCTTCACCTTCTTCTGCGCATCCATGCCGGCCGGGAAATGGTCGAGCCGCTTGCCGTCGACTTCGTAAGCCACGCAGACTTTCAGCTCGTCGAACCCGTCCAGCACATCGAGCTTCGTGAGCGCGATGCCGGTGACGCCGCCGGTCTTGATCGCCTGGCGCACCATGACCGCATCGAACCAGCCACAGCGGCGCTTGCGGCCCGTGACCGTACCGAATTCATGGCCGCGCTCGCCGAGACGCTGGCCCGTCTCGTCGTCGAGTTCGCTCGGAAACGGCCCCTCGCCGACACGTGTCGTATAGGCCTTGGTGATGCCGAGCACGAAACCGATGACACCGGGACCGACACCGGAGCCGCCCGCCGCCTGCCCTGCCACTGTGTTGGACGAGGTGACGAAGGGATAGGTGCCGTGGTCTATGTCGAGCATGGTGCCCTGCGCACCTTCGAAGAGGATGCGCTGGCCCTTCCGCTTCGCCTCGTCGAGCACACGCCAGACCGGCGCGACGAAAGGCAGAATGCGCGGCGCGATCTCCAGCAGCGCCTCGACGATGGGGGCGGGCTTCAACTCTTCGAGATTATTGCCGCGGCGCAGCGCATTATGATGGGCGAGCAGCCCCTCGACCTTGAGCGGGAGCGTCTCCGGATCGGCAAGGTCGATCACGCGGATGGCGCGGCGGCCCGCCTTGTCTTCATAGGCAGGCCCGATGCCACGCTTGGTGGTACCGATCTTGACGCCGGAATTCGAGCCTTCGCGCATCTCGTCGAGTTCGCGGTGAACCGGCAAAATCAGGACGGCATTCTCGGCGATCTTGAGGTTTTCCGGCGTGACCTTGACGCCCTTGGAAGCGATCTCCTCGACCTCCCGGACAAAGGCCCAGGGATCCAGCACCACGCCATTGCCAAGAATCGAGAGCTTGCCCTTGCGCACGATGCCGGAGGGCAGCAGCGAGAGCTTGTAGGTGACACCATCGATGACGAGCGTATGGCCCGCATTATGGCCACCCTGGAAACGCACCACGACATCCGCGCGCTCGCTGAGCCAGTCCACGATCTTGCCTTTGCCCTCGTCTCCCCACTGGGAGCCGACTACCGCCACATTTGTCATTTGTTTCAATGCCTTAGGAAGTTGGCGCTTTTCCGCGCGCGACGATTTCACGGACCCCGGACAAACCGAAAGCCCCCTTGGCCTTTTGGGCCGGGGGCTTTGAGATTGTCTATCCGATCAGAGGGCCGATGGGAAGGACTTTGGGACCGGCGGGGGCTATCCTCCCATCTGGATAACGGGAAGCAGCGACATGGGCCGCGCGGCCAACAGCAACGCCAATGGCAATGCTACTGGCAATGCCACTGGCAATGAAAGCATCGAACACCGGGGGAACCGACGGCAATGACCGAGAAGATCAACGATCTCACGCGCCGCATTGAGGCATTGCAGCTTGAACTGGAGGCGGAAGTCGCGCGGCAAGGTGCCGCCCTTCGCTACGGCCTCGAACATGGACGCGCCGTTTTCGAGCAGGAAGTCCTGCGGCGGCACCGTGAATTGCAGACGACGCTGACGCGCTATCTGCTGAATGCCCGGCCCCTCGTCGTACTCACCGCCCCGGTCATCTATTCGCTGATCTTTCCGCTGGTGCTGCTCGATATCTTTGTCAGCATCTATCAAGCGGTCTGCTTTCCCGCCTATGGCATAGAGAAGGTCAAGCGGCGCGACTACATGATTTTCGACCGAGGCCACCTTGCCTATCTGAATCTGCTCGAAAAGCTGAACTGCGCCTATTGCTCTTATGCCAACGGGCTTATCGCCTATGTACGCGAAATCGCAGGCCGCACCGAAGCCTATTGGTGCCCGATCAAGCACGCAAAGAAAGCCCTTGGCGCGCATGAGCATTATCTCCGCTTCGTTGCATATGGCGATGCGGACGCCTATCGCGAGAGAATTGCCGAACTCGAAAGGGCCGCGCGCAAACCCTAGACGGTGATGGGCCAGCTCAGACGGCGCGCAACCCCCCAGTCGGCACCGACGGTGAAATGGCTCGAGCCCACAAGGATCATGTTGACCCGGCCATCATCGTCGAGAAGCGGCATTTCGAGCGACTCCATCGCAAGCCAGGGACGCGCGATCCAGTCGAGCCGGGAGAGCCGCCGATAGGGACGCATCTCCCATGCAACGGCGGCGAGGCCATCGAAAACCTCCCCGGCCATCTCGCCGTAGATTTCCTCATCGACCCATTTGCCGGTGACGTCCCGCCCGAGCGCCTCAATGATCTCCGAGCCGATCAGGCGGTGCCGGAAAGCGAGGGGATTTTCATAGACATCTATCAGATGGATAATGGAGAGAATCGATGGAATTTCCATCGGCCTGATATTGCGGCGAGCCGGCGCCGGGCGATTGCCCCGCCTCTCGCGCCAATAGTCGAAAAGATGCGCCAGACGCGCATCTCTGAACATACCTTCCACCACACACCCCGACGCACGCACACAAAATCCGCGAAATCCTTGCAAAATCGCGGCATCAACCCGGCGAGACTGTAGCACGAAGTATGATCACACAAAATAAAACGGCGGGCCCGGAGGCCCGCCGCATAAGAGCACCGTAGGCGGAGCAATCAGAAGCTGAGCGACTTCACCTGCACGACATGCGGCAGAGCCTGTATCTCGGCAAGCGTATCGGCAGGCACATCGGCATCGACCTCGATGAGACAGATTGCATCACCACCCGCCTTCTCGCGGCCGAGGTTGAAGTTTGCGATGTTGATGCCGGCCTTGCCGAGCGTGGAGCCAAGCGCACCGATGAAGCCCGGCTTGTCCTGGTTCGTCACATAGAGCATGTGCGGCCCAAGCTCGGCTTCCATGTTGACGGTCTTGATCTGGATGATGCGCGGCAGCCCGCCGGTGAACACCGTACCCGCGACCGAGCGTTCCTGACGTTCCGTATTCACGACGAGGCGGATATAGGTTTCGTAAGCCCCCTCCTGCTCGCTCTTCACTTCCGACACCTTGATGTTGCGATCTTTCGCAATGACGGGAGCGGAGACCATGTTCACGTCTTCAAGCTGCGGCTTGAGCAGGCCCGTGAGCGCGGCGTTCGTCAGCACACGCGTATTCATCTCGGCAACGTCGCCTGCATATTCGATGGTGACGGAAGAAATGCCGCTCTCGGTGAGCTGACCCGCAAAGGAGCCGAGCTGCTGGGCGAGCGTGAGGAACGGCGTGAGCCTCGGCGCCTCTTCCGCCGAAACGGCAGGCACATTGATCGAGTTCGTGATCGCGCCATCGAGAAGGTAGTCCGCCATCTGTTCGGCAACCTGGAGCGCAACATTTTCCTGCGCTTCGGAGGTGGAAGCGCCGAGATGCGGCGTGCAGATGACCTGCTCCATGCCGAAGAGCGCGTTTTCCTTTGCAGGCTCTTCCTCGAACACATCAAGCGCGGCACCGGCAACCTGACCGGACTCGATGGCCGCCTTCAGGTCGGCTTCGACGATGAGGCCGCCACGCGCGCAATTGACGATGCGGACGCCTTTCTTGCACTTGGCGATGTTTTCCGCATTGAGGATGTTGCGCGTCTTGTCGGTAAGCGGCGTGTGCAGCGTGATGAAATCGGCGCGCTTGAGAAGGTCTTCAAGCTCGACCTTTTCCACGCCCATGTCCTGCGCGCGCTCCGGCGTGAGGAACGGATCGAAAGCAATGACCTTCATGCGCAGGCCAATGCCGCGATCGGCGACGATGGAACCGATATTACCGCAGCCGATGACGCCGAGCACCTTGCCGGTGACTTCAACGCCCATGAACTTCGACTTCTCCCACTTGCCCGCATGAGTGGAGGCATTCGCCTGCGGAATGTCGCGCGCGAGCGAGAGCATCATGGCAATGGCGTGTTCGGCGGTAGTGATCGAATTGCCGAACGGCGTGTTCATGACGATGACGCCAGCTGCGGTCGCAGCCGGGAGATCGACATTGTCGACGCCGATACCGGCGCGGCCGACAACCTTCAGCTTTTTCGCCGCTTCGAGAACAGGCGGCGTCACCTTCGTGGCCGAGCGGATGGCAAGACCGTCATACTCGCCGATGATCTTGATGAGTTCGTCCCGGTCGAGGCCGGTCTTCACGTCCACTTCGATGCCGCGATCCTTGAAGATCTGCACGGCGGCGGGGGACAGCTTGTCGGAAATCAGAACCTTGGGCATTCATGCCTCCTGGTTGGATAGGCGCCTTTTCCGGCGGGACGCAATGCCCGCCGGATCAGGACCGAAAACGAATAAAATGGCTTACGCCGCTGCCTTGAGTGAGGCGATGGCTTCCGCGAAGGCCCAGTCGAGCCAGGGCATCAGCGCACGCATGTCGGTCGTTTCGACCGTTGCGCCCGCCCAGATGCGAAGGCCGGCAGGGGCGTCGCGATAACCCGCGATGTCGTTGGCCACACCTTCCTTGTCGAGAAGATCGGCGATCTTCTTGGCGAAGGCGACCTGCTCATCATCGGAGAGAGCGGTAACGCGCTCATCGACGATCTTGAGACAGACGGAGGTGTTGGACCGGGTATCGATTTCCTTCGCGAGGAAATCGGCCCAAGGGGTGCGCCCGACCCATTCGGCGATGACAGCGGTGTTCGCATCGGCGCGGCCGACCAGCGACTTGAGACCGCCAATGCTGTCCGCCCAGCTGAGGGCATCGAGATAGTCCTCGACGCAGATCATCGACGGTGTGTTGATCGTCTCGCCCTTGAAGATGCCTTCAATGAGCTTGCCGCCCTTGGTCAGGCGGAAGATCTTCGGCAGCGGCCATGCGGGCGTGTAGCTCTCAAGGCGTTCGACGGCGCGCGGCGAAAGGATCAGCACGCCATGCGCGGCTTCACCGCCCAGCGCCTTCTGCCAGGAGAAGGTGACGACATCGAGCTTCGGCCATGCGAGTTCCTGCGCGAAAGCGGCCGACGTCGCATCGCAAATGGTGAGGCCCTGACGGTCGTCCGGGATCCACTCGCCATTCGGCACACGAACGCCGGAGGTCGTTCCGTTCCAGGTAAAGACGACGTCATTGTCGAAATTCACATCGGCAAGATTCGGGAGTTCGCCATAGGGCGCTTTCAGGATGCGGGCATCCTTGAGCTTGAGCTGTTTCACGACATCCGTGATCCAGCCTTCGCCGAAGCTTTCCCAGGCGAGCATGTCGACGCCGCGCGCGCCGAGCATCGACCAGAGCGCCATTTCGACGGCGCCCGTGTCGGAAGCGGGCACGATACCGATGCGGTAATCGGCGGGAACGCCGAGCACGCTGCGGGTCTTTTCAATGGCGTCCGAGAGGCGCGCCTTGCCCGGCTTGGAGCGATGACTGCGGCCCACAAGGGCATTTTCGAGATTTGTGATGGTCCAGCCGGGGCGCTTGGCGCAGGGGCCAGAAGAGAAGTGCGGATTGGCCGGACGCACGTCCGGACGCTTGGTAGCGGTCATTTACAACCTATCCTTTCAGATAGCTGCCCCTCGGTGGGGAGGGGTGTCCCGCCGCTGCGTATATGCCGGTGCCCGACCCAAGTCAAATAACGGCCCTGTGGCTGAAAGGCGCATTGCATGGAACCCGCAGGATTCCCCGGCATTGAGTGTGGTAAGACGTAAACCACAGGAAAACCCGCCGGGAATCGCCTTTGCCGCATTCAATGTCACGCTGGCTCATGCTGGCCATCCTCGTTGCGCTCTGGGGCTCGGCCTTCGCCTTCACCAGGATCGCCGTCGCAACCGTAGTGCCGGAATGGACCATGGCCGGACGGCTCGCCACCGGCGCTCTCCTGCTGCTGCCGCTTGCTCTATGGGCAGGCGAGAAATTTCCACGCGCGGGCGAAGAATGGGGCTGGCTCGCCGCACTCGCGCTTGTCGGCAACATCGCGCCCTTCTTCGCGATAAGCTGGGGACAGCAATATGTGCCCTCGGCACTGGCAGGCATCCTGATCGGTTTTACCCCGCTTGCGACGCTCGTTCTGGCGCATTTCCTTATCGAGGACGAGCGCATCACGCCGCTGCGCGCGGCAGGCTTCGCCATCGGCTTTACCGGCCTCGTGATCGTGCTCGGCCCGCGCGCCCTCACAGACCTGACGGCGGGCGGCGAAAGGCTGTTCGGTCAGTTTGCCATCCTCGCTGGCGCGTTCTTCTTTGCCTGCAACAACGTCATGGCGCGGCGCGCGCCGGAGATGCCGCTTCTCGTAAAATCCTCCGGCGTCATGCTGGCGGGTGCGCTCGCGGGCACGGCGCTTGCCGGCGCGGTCACATCGCCCCTGTCGCTCGCAGAGGCGAGCACCGCCTCGCTGCTCGGCCTTGCCGGGCTCGGTATCTTCTCGACCGGGCTTGCCGCCCTCGTCTTCTTTCGGCTGGTGGACAAGGCGGGTGCGACTTTCGTTTCGCTGACCAACTACCTGGTGCCGGTTTTCGCGGCGGTGGCGGGCTTTCTCATTTTCGATGAGGAATTAAAGCTCCGCGTACTGATTGGACTTGCTCTCATTCTGGCGGGCATCGCGGTGAGCGAATGGCGCACACAGCGCAAGGCCTAGGCACGACGAAGACACGCAGCCGCATGATCAGAAAGAAATTTCGGCCTTCATGAAATCCGCACAACGCCCGCGCAGAATCACGCGCTCGCCTGCATCGCTGCACCAGAGTGTGCCACCGCGTTTCGACACCTGGCGCGCAACGAGATCGCTCTTGCCGAGCTTCTTCGCCCAATAGGGAACGCTGGTGCAATGCGCAGAGCCCGTTACCGGGTCTTCGTCGATCCCGTGCGCAGGCGCGAAGAAGCGCGAAACGAAATCGATGCCATCCTCGCCCGGCGCCGTCGCGATGAGCCCGGCATTGAGCGGTTCAAGCTGTCGGGCAAGCGCCGGAAAGTCGGGATTCAGGGCCATCACGTCTTCCGCCCTGTCGAAAACCGCCATCAGGTTCGAGGTCTTCGCCCAGACGAGCGGCTTCGCGCCGAGCGCTTCGGCAATCGCTTCCGGCGCCGGATACGGCTTCGGCTTCGCCGCCGGGAAGTCCATCGACAGCCGCTCACCCTCGCGGCTGACGACAAGCGTCCCGCTGCGCGTTTCAAACCGGATTTCCGGCTTCGCATATCCAAGATGCGCAAACAGCACATGCGCCGAGGCGAGCGTCGCATGGCCGCAGAGCTCGACCTCGACCGTGGGCGTGAACCAGCGCAATCGGTAGCCCTCCCCTTCGGGCGCAAAGAAGGCCGTCTCCGCGAGATTGTTCTCCGCCGCGATGGCCTGCATGACCTCCACGGAAGGCCAGACGTCGAGCGGCACGATGGCCGCCGGATTGCCTTCGAAGACACGATCGGCAAAGGCATCGACCTGATAGAGAACCGCTTTCATCATTCCGCTCCGTTTCTTCGATTGCCGGATTGTATCCATAGAATTTGCACGGCCGGTTACCTAAATCAGCGGGAAATACCGATTGTCCCCCTCAAAGGGCATGAACCTGCAAAGGCGCGGCGAATCCCATATCGGGATCGTGGAACCTGCGTGAGTCTGATGAAGATTTAGAAGGCCGCTGTCTTCCGGTCGACGCATCGCGTTGCTAGGCTTGCTGCAAGGAGGTCGCCATGACCGCACGGACACACCAGCCGCTGCTCATACGTCCCGTCCTGCCAGACGAGTGCGAGACGCTTTCCGCACTTGCGCATGGGTCGAAAGCCCATTGGGGCTATGGCGGCGACTTCATGAATCTTTGTCGTGACGAATTGAAAGTGACACCGGAGAAGATCGCGCGCTTTCGCATGCGCGTGGCGCAGGCGGGACGCGAGATCGCAGGCTTTTCTGCCATGCGCTATCACGACGGCGCGGCGGATGTGGAAGAGTTCTTTGTCGCGCCGCGCTACATCGGCACCGGCATCGGCCACCGCCTGATGCTCGATATGCTCCACCATGCGCGGCGCCACGGCGTTCACAGCGTGAGGGTGGAAGCAGACCCGAACGCAACGGGCTTCTACGAACGAGAAGGTTTCAGCGTCTGCGGGGAAACGCTTTCGGGTTCCGTGCCGGGGCGGAAACTCCCGCTGATGCAGCGCAAGATCTGAGGCTCAATCGTCGTCCTCGTCGTCGATCTCGCCATTGTCATCGTCATTGACGGCGGCAAGGAAGTTGAGCGGGCCGTAGCCTTTTCCAAAACCCGGCGCCGTGCGGATTGCCTCATGCACATAGTCGCGGGCCGCGGCAACGGCGGCTGTCAGGGCCACGCCCTGCGCGAGAAGCCCCGCAATGGAAGAGGCGAGCGTGCAGCCGGTGCCATGCGTGTGGCGCGTGTCGATACGGGGTGACGAAAATATCTGGATCGTCTCCTGCGTTGCCAGCACATCGAAAATGAGATCGCCGGAAAGATGCCCGCCCTTCAAGAGAACGGCCTCGGCGCCGAGACCGAGAAGCGCATCGGCCGCCGCTTTCTGCCCCTCCACATCCACAATCTTTCGGCCGGTGAGGACTTCCGCCTCCGGCACATTGGGCGTGACAAGCGTTGCTAGCGGGATCAGCACTTCGCGGATTGCGGCTACGGCTGAATCTTCCAGCAATGACGCGCCGCCCTTTGCAATCATGACCGGATCGACAACGAGAACCGGACTTTCCTCGCCGCGCGAAAGTTCTTCCGCCACCGCTTCCACGATATCGGCATTGTGAAGCATACCCGTCTTGATGACGTCCGCGCCGATATCCTCAAGTACCGCGCGCATCTGCCCGACCACGATATCGAGCGGCACTTCGTGAATGCCGGTGACGCCGAGCGTATTCTGCACGGTGATGGCGGTGACGGCGGTCATGGCAAAGCCGCCCATTGCGGTGACGGCCTTGATATCGGCCTGAATGCCCGCGCCGCCGCCCGAATCCGAGCCCGCCACGATGAGCACGCGGCCCTGGGGAAGAGATGTCATTGATTTGATCCGAGAAAATGCTGCCGTAAATCAGGCGGCATTATGCTCGATTACGGCGGCAATGTCGTTGACGACGGCAGCAACGAGCTTTTCGTCATCACCTTCCGCCATGACGCGGATGAGCGGCTCCGTACCGGATTTGCGGATGACAAGACGGCCGCCCGCACCGAGCCTGTTTTCGCCCTCACGGATTGCCTCCTGAACATCCTTGTCTTTCAGGGGTTCGCCCTTCCTGAAGCGCACATTCTTGAGGAGCTGCGGCAGCGGATCGAAGACATGGGTGAGCTCGCTGACCGGCTTGTCGTTCGCCTTCATGACGGAAAGCACCTGCAGCGCGGCAATGAGGCCGTCACCCGTGGTCGAGAAATCCTTGAGCACGATATGGCCGGATTGTTCACCGCCGACATTGAAACCATGCTGGCGCATATGCTCGACGACATAGCGGTCGCCGACCTGCGTGCGCACGAGGTCGAGATCGAGCGACTTCAGATAACGCTCGAGACCGAGATTGGACATGACGGTCGCGACGACGCCCGGCGCCGACAAGGTACCCATATCCTTCCAGTGACGCGCGATGAGACCCATGACCTGGTCACCATCGACGACCTTGCCGCGTTCATCGGCGATGATGACGCGGTCGGCATCCCCGTCCAGTGCGATACCGATATCGGCGCGGCGCTCGCGCACCGTGGCACACATGCGCTCAGGCGAGGTCGAGCCGCATTCATCATTGATGTTGAAACCATCCGGGCTCGTACCGACGGTTACGACTTCAGCGCCGAGTTCCCAGAGCACGGCAGGCGCAACCTTGTAGGCTGCACCATTCGCGCAGTCGATGACGATCCGCAAACCTTCAAGCGTCTGCTGCTTGGGCAAGGTCTGCTTCACATGTTCGATGTAACGCGCCTGCGCATCCTCAATGCGTTTCGTACGGCCAAGCTCGCGCGGCCCGGCCAGATTGTCGGCAAGACCATTGTCCATGTGGTGCTCAATGGCGAGTTCCACCTCATCCGACAGCTTGAAACCATCGGGACCGAAGAGCTTGATACCATTATCCTGGAAGGAATTATGCGAGGCGGAAATCATCACGCCGAGATCGGCGCGAAGCGAGCGCGTCAGCATGGCGACGGCAGGCGTCGGCAGCGGGCCGAACAGGAAGACATCCATGCCCATGGACGTGAAGCCGGCGGTGAGCGCGGGCTCCAGCATATAGCCTGAGAGGCGTGTATCCTTGCCGATCACGACACGATGGCGATGCTCGCCACGGCGGAACACACGTCCAGCGGCCATACCGACGCGCAGCGCGGTTTCCGCTGTCATGTGCCCGGTGTTGGCAGTGCCCCGGATTCCATCGGTGCCAAAATATTTGCGGCCCATGAATTGAACGGTCCTCGCGCCCTGTCTCGGTCTGTGCTTCACCGCAACCTGCCAAACGCCCCCACGGCCCCGGCATGTACGCCTACTAAACTGTCATGCAGACAATATGTGGCGAATATAGGAATCTATGCGCCGATTGCAGTTAAATAATTCTTGCCAAATCTTTCAGGGCCCGCCGAAAGGCGTCTCGAAGCGGGTCATGACGGCCAGTGCATCGGCAAGGGGAGCCGGTTCATGGGTCCGGATCATCGCCGACCCCCGCTGGATGGCCAGAAGCTCGGCGGCGAGCGTTGCCGCCCCCGCCTCTCCCGGCGCACGGCCTGTGACCGCCCGGAGGAACGATTTTCGCGACACCGAGATGAAGACCGGCAGACCGAAACGCTCGCAGAGTTCACCTATGCGCGAGAGAACCTCGAAGGAGGTCTCGGGTTTCGAGCCCAGGAAGAATCCCATGCCCGGATCGAGGATGAACCGGTCGCGGGCGATACCCGCCGCTTCAAGCGCCGCGAGCCGCGCCGCGAAAAAGGCGCTCACATGTTCCACGATATCGCCCTCGGGGGCCTCGCGCCGGTCAGCATTGCCCTCGCGCTGGACCGAATGCATGAGAATGAGCTTCGCGTCGCTGGCGGCGAGAGAGGGATAGAAAGCCTCATCGGCAAAACCGCGAATGTCGTTGAGGAACGCCGCGCCATGCGCGAGCGCAAAGCCTTGCGTCTCAGGACGAAAGCTGTCGATGGAGAGCGGGATACGCTCGCTCGCCAGCGCCTCGATGACGGGCGCGAGACGGCGGATTTCCTCCTCCGCCGACACCGGCACCGCATCCGGGTTCGACGAAGCGGGCCCGAGATCGATTACATCCGCGCCCTCCTTCACGAGCCTGCGCGCATGTGCGATGGCGGCATCGGCAGCGAGATATTTCCCGCCATCGGAAAAGCTGTCGGGCGTGATGTTGACGATACCGAAAATGAGCGGGCGCTGGAGCATGGCTTGTTCTAGCACAGCCTCTCCTTTTGCGGCGAGCAGAGCTCAGGCCGGCAGGACTTCCCCCACGCCGAGCCCCATGGCGCCGCGCACCAGATGTTCGATTACCGCCTCGAATTCACGCGGCGTTGCTCCCGAGAATTTCATAAGTGCAACTGTGTGACCGCCGCCGAGATAGACGCGCGCCGCCGCCCTGGCATTCAACGCGGGCGGGATGACACCCTCCTGCTTGCCGCGCTCGAGAAGCTTCTGCGCAATTCCATACAAGCGTTCCAGCAACGCCATGTATCGCGCCCAGACATCCGCCCGCACACCCGTGCTCCAGTCAAGCCAGACTTTGGTCATGTCGGGTTTCTCCCTCGCCGCATTGGAGAAATTGACCGCAAGTGACCGGAGCGCCTCATGAACGGATTTGCGCCCGCCAAGCGCAGTGGAGACAACTTCGATCAAATAGGCCTCGACCTCGCCGAGGACGGCGGCCACCAGATCCTCCCGTGTACGGAAATAGGAATGAACCGCCGGCACCGACACACCCGCCCGCTCGGCGACATGGCTATGTGTGGCCCGCGCCAGGCCGTTTTCCGCAAAGGCCGCCAAAGCACATTCGAGAAGCTGCGCGCGGCGCGCTTCCGGCGTGAGCCTCGTGCGGGCGGTTCTGACAGGACGGGTCACGAAACGGGCTCTCCCTCAAGAATCGGCTGATTTCTGCGGCAAGTATAGACGAATGCCCGCGCGACGGCAGCCGCAGCAATAGGTCATTTCAACCCATATTGACTCAGGGCTCAATAACTATTGATATATTACTCAATAGTGAGAGACAGCCGGGAGGGAACGCCATGACCACTATCGCATCCACCATTCCAGAGACAACCGAAGCCGCAAGTTTGCCCCTCGATCAGATTGATGTGAGCAGACCCGAGCTTTTTGAGCACAACATGGAGGGCGACTATTTTCGCCGCCTGCGCCGGGAAGACCCGGTGCATTACTGCGCCGACAGCGCCTATGGCCCCTATTGGTCGATCACGAAATACAAGGACATCATGGCGGTGGACACGAACCACCAGGCGTTCTCCTCGGAAGCAGGGCTTGGCGGCATCATCATCGAAGACGGCATTCAGAAAAGCAGCGCCGAAGGCGCGATTGATCTGCCGAACTTCATTGCCATGGATCCGCCGAAGCACGACGAACAGCGAAAGGCCGTGAGCCCCATTGTCGCGCCTTCCAATCTCGCCAAGCTCGAAGGGACAATCCGCGAACGCGTCGGCCGCGTTCTCGACGGCTTGCCTGTCGGCGAAGAGTTCGACTGGGTCAACACGGTATCGATCGAGCTGACAACGCAGATGCTGGCAACGCTTTTCGACTTCCCGTTCGAGGATCGTCGCAAGCTCACCCGCTGGTCCGATGTCACCACCGCCGAGCCGGGTAGCGGCATCGTCGATAGCTGGGAACAGCGCACAGCCGAGATCATGGAATGCGCAGAATGCTTTCAGGAACTCTGGAACGAGCGTCTCAAAAATCCGGGCATGGATCTTGTTTCCATGTTGGCGCACTCGCCCGCCACCCACGACATGACTCCCCAGAATTATCTGGGTAACGTGCTTCTGCTGATCGTCGGCGGTAACGACACCACGCGAAATTCAATGACCGGCGGCGTACTTGCCTTGCATGAAAATCCCGCGGAGTTTGAAAAACTGAAAGCCAACCCTCGCCTGATCGACAGCATGGTGCCGGAAATCATCCGCTGGCAGACACCGCTTGCGCATATGCGCCGCACGGCGCTGACCGATGCCGTTGTCGGCGGCAAGACCATCCGAAAAGGTGACAAGGTGGTGATGTGGTACGTCTCCGGCAATCGCGATGAGGACGCGATTGCCCGGCCGGATGACTTCATCATCGACCGTGAGCGTCCGCGCCAGCACCTCTCCTTCGGCTTTGGTGTTCACCGCTGCGTCGGCAACAGGCTGGCGGAGATGCAGCTGAAGATTCTCTGGGAGGAAATCCTGAAACGCTTCAGCCGTATCGAGGTCATGGCCGAACCCACGCGCGTTCGTTCCAATTTCGTGCGCGGCTATGCTCAAATGCCCGTGCGGTTGCACGCCTGAGACGGAGGACTGATATGCCACTGATTAAATACATCGACGCAAACGGAACCGAATATGCGGTGGAAGCCGCTCCCGGCATCTCCGTCATGGAAGCCGCAGTAAAGAACAGCGTTCCCGGCATTGACGGCGATTGCGGCGGCGCCGCCGCATGCGCGACCTGCCACGTCTATGTCGACCCTGAATGGATCGGCAGGACAGGACCGGCGGCAGAAGGACTGGAGCAGAGCATGCTGGAATTTGCCGAAGATGTAACCGACCAAAGCCGCCTCGCCTGCCAGATTATCGTCGCCGACAACCTCGACGGACTGATTCTGAAACTGCCGGAGAAGCAGCACTGACGGCATCGGGAAATGCCGGTTAAGGAAGAGGGAGGCTCGAAAAGAGCCTCCCTTTTTATTTTGGCACTACGCAATTTGACGGCAAAACCCGGAATTAATGCGTAATGCGGCTACGAACCCCGTATTGACAGCACCCCACTGGAGCGGCGCTAATGAACACAAGAACAAGGCTGAAAATCTGTGGGAGAGAGAAATGAACACTGCAACGCTTGATGCCAGTCCCGCCCTGTCCGTTCCCCTCGACAAGATTGATGTAAGCAACCCGGATCTTTTTGTAAGCGATACGATAGGCGAGTATTTCGCGAGGCTGCGCAAGGAAGACCCCGTGCATTATTGCGCGGAAAGCGCCTACGGCCCTTATTGGTCGATCACCAAATACAACGACATCATGGCGGTCGACACCAATCACCAGGTCTTTTCGTCGGAAGCTGGCGTCGGCGGCATCATCATCGACGACAATAGCGTGCGCAGCGAAGGCCTGTCTCTGCGCAGCTTCATCACCATGGACCCGCCGGACCACGACGCCCAGCGCAAGACGGTTAGCCCCATCGTCGCGCCGAGCAATCTCATGGTGCTGGAAAAGACGATCCGTGAGCGGATGCAGAACATTCTCGACCGCCTGCCGGTCGGCGAGGAATTCGACTGGGTGGACAACGTGTCCATCGAACTGACGACGCAAATGCTTGCGACGCTGTTCGACTTCCCCTTCGAGGAACGCCGCAAACTGACGCGATGGTCCGACGTCACCACAGCGGAACCTGGCAGCGGCATCATCGACAGCTGGGAGCAGCGCACGAAGGAACTTCAGGAATGCGCGGCGAGCTTCATGACCTTGTGGAATGAACGCGTGAACGCGAAGGAACCGGGCAACGACCTCATCTCGATGCTCGCCCATTCGCCCGCAACGCGGAACATGCCGCCGGAAGAATTTCTCGGAAATATTCTGCTGCTGGTCGTCGGCGGCAACGACACCACGCGCAACACGATGACGGGCAGCGTACTGGCGCTCAACCGCTTTCCGAAGGAATTCGAAAAGCTGAAAGCCAATCACGCCCTCGTCGATACCATGGTGCCGGAAGTGATCCGCTGGCAAACGCCGCTCGCCCATATGCGCCGCACGGCATTGGAAGACTACGAAGTCGGCGGCAAGACAATCAAGAAAGGCGACAAGGTGGTGATGTGGTATCTGTCCGGCAATCGCGACGAAGACGCGATCGAACGGCCAGAAGAACTCATCATCGACCGCGCCCGCCCACGCCAGCACCTCTCCTTCGGCTTCGGCGTTCATCGCTGCGTCGGCAATCGGCTGGCTGAAATGCAGTTGAAGATTCTCTGGGAAGAAATACTCGCGCGCTTCTCCCATGTCGAAGTGCTGGAGGAACCGGAACGCGTCCGCTCCAATTTCGTACACGGTTACGCCTATATGCCGGTGCGGCTGCACGCCTGACGTAACGCCGGCACGAACAGCAGAGAACAAAAAAGGGAGGCTGGAGCCTCCCTTTCTAATTTCCGATGGCGCGGGGCTTATGTTCCCTGCGGCGCGGGCGGTGCACTCACCGGACCGCTGTCACCCGGCTTGCTGCCGGTAACGGGCACCGACGAGGTCGGGCCTTCGGCAGGCTTTTCCGGTTCGCCATGATCGCGGACCGGCGGTTTGCCCTTGAGGAGGTTCTGGATCTCGTCACCCGAAAGCGTTTCGTACTCCAGCAAACCCTTGGCGATGGTGTGCAATTCGTCGATGTGATCGGTGAGAATCTTCTTTGCCGTATTGTAACCTTCATCGACGATGCGCCGCACTTCCGAGTCGATCGTGCGTTGAGTCTCTTCCGACATGTTCTGGGTCCGCGCGACGGAATGACCGAGGAAAACTTCTTCCTCGTTCTCGCCATAGGCGAGCGGCCCGAGCTTGTCGCTCATGCCCCAGCGCGTAACCATCGCCTTGGCCATCTTCGTTGCCATCGCAATATCGGATGACGCGCCCGACGTTACCTTGTCGTGACCGAAGATGAGTTCCTCGGCGATACGCCCGCCCATCGCAACCGCAAGGTCGGCCTGGAGCTTGCCGCGCGTCACGGAAATCTGATCGCGTTCCGGCAGGCGCATCACCATGCCGAGCGCACGTCCGCGCGGAATGATCGTCGCCTTGTGGATCGGATCAGAGGCCGGCATGTGAAGAGCAACCAGCGCATGACCGCCTTCATGGTAGGCCGTGAGCTTCTTCTCTTCTTCCGTCATGACCATGGAGCGGCGCTCCGCACCCATCATGACCTTGTCCTTCGCATCCTCAAACTCGGCCATCGTGACGAGACGCTTGCCGCGGCGCGCGGCCATGAGCGCAGCCTCATTGACGAGGTTTGCCAGATCGGCGCCCGAGAAGCCCGGCGTACCGCGCGCGATCGTGCGCGGCTCGACATCCGGCGCCAGCGGCACCTTTTTCATGTGGACCTTGAGGATCTTTTCGCGGCCGATGACATCCGGATTCGGCACCACGACCTGACGGTCGAAGCGGCCCGGACGCAGCAGCGCGGGGTCGAGCACGTCAGGCCGGTTGGTCGCCGCGATGAGGATGATGCCTTCGTTCGGCTCGAAACCATCCATCTCGACGAGAAGCTGGTTCAGCGTCTGCTCGCGTTCGTCATTACCGCCGCCCAGACCGGCGCCGCGATGACGGCCCACTGCATCGATTTCGTCGATGAAGATGATGCAGGGCGCGTTCTTCTTCGCCTGCTCGAACATGTCGCGCACACGGCTCGCGCCGACACCAACGAACATCTCGACGAAATCCGAACCGGAAATCGTGAAGAAGGGAACATTGGCCTCGCCTGCGATGGCGCGCGCGAGAAGCGTCTTGCCCGTGCCGGGAGGACCGACAAGCAGCACGCCCTTCGGAATGCGACCGCCAAGACGCTGGAACTTCGCCGGGTCGCGCAGGAAGTCGACGATCTCGGTGAGGTCGTCCTTCGCTTCGTCAATGCCCGCAACGTCGTCGAACATCACGCGGCCATGCCGTTCGGTCAGCAGCTTCGCCTTGGACTTGCCAAAGCCCATGGCCTTGCCGCCACCGCCCTGCATCTGGCGCATGAAGAAGATCCAGACCGCGATAAGCAGCAGCATCGGGAACCAGGAAACGAGAACACCAAGCAACGAGGGTACGTTGTCATCTGTCGGCTTGGCGGTGATCGTTACGCCCTTGTTATAGAGACGGTCGACCAGCGAGGGATCCTGCGGCGCGTAAGTCGAGAACTTGCGACCGTCCGAATAGGTGCCGCTGATCTTCTCGCCCTGAATGGTGACTTCGCTCACGTTTCCGGAGTCGACGTCCGCCAGCAGACGCGAGAACGTGATCTCGGTGCCGGCAGCATTCTGCGGCGAGGGGTTCTGGAAGAGATTGAACAGCGCCACCAGAAGCAGCGCGCCAAGAACCCAGACAGCGAAATTCTTGAAATTGGACAAGAGCTTTTACCTTTTTACCTGACGACAGGCGCTACTTTGCAGGGTGCGTGCCAGATGCACCACCGCTTCTCGAGTGTTTCTAATCTAAGAGAAGATAGTGACCATAGAAAGGTTTACCAAGTACCAGTACCCGTTTGTTTGCCTCACATTCAGGCATTTCTGGTCGGTTTGCCGGGCTAGCGGGGGAGCGTGCGGCCGAGCGACACATGCGCCTCGACGCCGGGACGCAGCGTTCCCAATTGGGGCGCAGCGAGCAATTCATCACTCTGCCAGAGGCCCGGCAGGGCCTGAAGAACGGCGCTGGGCACCGCCGGAAGGGCCGTTTTCGCTGCGCGAAGAGCAGCAAGCCCCTCCGCGCCCAGCGCGCGCACCTCGACAGGCTGGCCCCGTGGCGCCTTCACAAGCGATACATGGAACCTTTCATCCCAAAGCCCCTGCCCGCCTTGTTTGAGTGAAAGAGACGGTGATTTCAGCGCCGCCGCCACCTCGCGGGTCACAACAAGGATGTCGCCCTTCAGCGCCAGCTTGACGCCGCCAAGCGTCCGCCCCCGACCAAGCTCCCGCATGCCGATCGCGGCGTGGACGGCTTCGAGCGCGGCCAGGCGTGGCGCGTAATGCCCAGCCCCGGCAACCGACATCAGGGCCGCAAGCGCCCGCAGCCCGATTTCCGGCGGGGCGGCGACAAGAGGCTCCACCTTCATTTCCACAAAGCCGAGGGGTGAAAGCACTGCATGCGCAGACAGGAGCGCCCCTGTCTGTCTTTCCAGCGCTTCGCGGGCCCGCCCCATCCGGGCAGCCGTGCGGGCAAGCTGCCCGGCATCGAGCCCGAGCGGCGCGAGAATGGAAAGGGCGTTGCGCATCTTCACCCTGTCAAAGCGTTCATCCTCGTTGCTCGGATCGAGGATCGGCGTGAAACCCGCCTTCGCAACCGTTGCCGCCAGTCTGCCCTTCGGAAAATCGAGCAGGGGGCGCAGGAGACGCACGTCCGGCGCTTCGGCAGAGAGAGGCCGCGATGCCGCCATGCCCGAAAGCCCGTCCACACCGCTCCCCCGCGCCAGCCGGAGAAGAAAGGTCTCCGCCTGATCTTCAAGGTGGTGGGCGACGAGAAGATCCGCCGCCCCCACTTCCCGGCAAGCAGCGAGAAGCAACGCATAACGTGCATCGCGCGCGGCCGCCTGAATACCGCTGGACGGCTTCTTCCCCTTCCATTTCAGAATACGATGAGGAACACCGAGCTTCGCCGAGAACCCGGCCGCGATCTTCGCTTCGCGGGCAGAAGCCGGACGCAGCCCGTGATCGACGGTGAAGGCGTAAAGCGAGGTACCTTTGCGCCGGGCAGCCCAGCGCGTCGCAAGAACAAGAAGCGCAAGCGAATCCGACCCGCCCGACAAGGCGACCGCCACGCCTTTTCCTGGGTCGAGAGTGGCCATACAGGCAGCGAACTCCGCCGCCGAGACGGGAGAGGCCATAACGGGGGAAGAAGGGTGCGCGGTTTCATTCTCCGCGTTCATTTCCCCCTCCGACATGAAAAATCAGCAACCGGCCTTTTGCCGCTCGAGCCTCGCGCGGGCAACAACCGAAGGCGAAGCCTGCGGGAACTTCGAGCCAAGTTCACCCCAGACCGTACAGGCCGCATCCTTGTTGTCGAGCGCGGCAAGGCTCATACCGAGCTTGAGCAAGCTGTCCGGCGCCTTGCTGCTCGACGCATAGGTCGTGTAGCCGGTGAGGAAAGCATCGCCCGCACGCTTGTAGTCGTTCTGCGCGTAGTAGGTTTCGCCAAGCCAATACTGCGCATTACCCGCAAGCTTGTGCTTGGGGTGAAGCTGGAGAAATTCCTTGAAGGCACCACGCGCCTTGTCATATTGCCCGCGCTTCATGAGGTCGATCGCAAAATCATACTGCGTTTCGGGCGTACCGTTC
Organism: Parvibaculum sp.; assembly: GCA_002694985.1. Classification (GTDB taxonomy): domain Bacteria; phylum Pseudomonadota; class Alphaproteobacteria; order Parvibaculales; family Parvibaculaceae; genus Parvibaculum. The sequence goes on from NZNS01000009.1 coordinate 26,432, forward strand.
GGCAGCACCGAGGGAGCAGATCCGCTGCCAGCTGCCGCACCGGATGAATCGGCTGAAGGCGTCGCTCCCGCGGCTGGAGCGGTGGGCGCCTGTGTCCCGCCCTCTCCAGGCGCAGAAGCTGCACCGCCAGCACCGAGATCGCGGAAGCGAAGATCCACATCCTGCTTGAAGGCTTCGAGATTGCGTTCAAGCATCTCCGCCCGGTGGTTCGCTTCTTCCAGACGGCCGTTCAGCACACGCACCTGATCCTCAAGCTCGACGACCCGGGCCTGAAGATTGGCGGCACCGGCCCCGCTTTCCATCACGACCGGCGAGCCGGAGGAGCCGCCACTGCTATACGCCTGGCGCTGAAGGTCGGAAATCTCGCGCTCGATCCTGTCGATGCGATTTGCCATGGCGCGCGGGTCGGTGTCCTGCGCATGCGCGGTTCCCGCTGCGACGAGCGGCAGGCCGACAAGCGCTGCCGCAGCAGCGTGGAGAAAGACGGCTTTCAAAGAACGACGATCAGGCCGCAATCGAACCTCCCGTTCGGGTTTGTGATCAGGACGCTATCTTAAAATCAAACACGACCAAATTGCGGCACCCAAGATAACCGCAGTGGCCGAAATCAAGGACGTCGACAAAAAAGCGCCCTTCCGCGCAGAGCGGAAGGGCGCTTCTTATTACTCTTGCGAATCCGGATTCGCCGAGCGCCGCTTAGCTCGCGGCGCCGGAGACAACAACCGTCACCGCGCGACGGTTCTGGGCCCAGCAATTCTCGTTGGATTCGAGGCAGACCGGACGCTCTTTACCGTAGGACACGGTGTTGAGACGGCTGCCATCGACGCCGAGGCTCACGAGATAATCCTTCGCGGAGTTGGCGCGTCGGCCACCCAGCGCAAGATTGTATTCACGTGTGCCGCGTTCGTCGGCGTGACCTTCAATCGTGAAGGTCAGGTTCGGGTAAAGCTTCATCCATGCGGCCTGGCGCTGCAGAGTGGCACGGGCTTCATCGCTGAGCGAAGAGCGGTCGGTGTCGAAGAAAACGCGGTCGCCGACATTGGCAACGAGGTCTTCCTGCGAACCCGACGCGATCGTGCTGGACGACGAGGAGGGAGAAGTGTTTGCACCGGCACTCTCATCGGTCGACGAGCAAGCGGCAAGCATAAGGAAAGCAGCAGCTACGGCGGCAAACCGCAGGCCAGCATTCGGGGACTTCATTCGGGTGATCTCCTTTTGATCTCAGCGGCCATGGCGCCTCAGCGCTCCATTGAATAGACACTCTTGCACGTGCAGCCCCCGCAGTAAAACGGGCCCAGACCCGACTACCGGAGGCAGCATTATGTTAGAGAACCTTTTCGGACCGGCATTGTTCCAGACCGAAATTACGTCGCCCCCAATAGGCCGACGCTGGGGTTGCTGTACCGCAACACGATACTAGCCAGCATCGGAGTATCAGGCAAGAAGCAACAAATATCATGCGACTTTCAGCAAAGGTTACGTGACATTTTTACATCATGAGTGAGACAATCAAGCAACCGGCCTACCCCGAATACTTGTAGTCCTTACTGAATTCGCGGTGACCAGGCCGGGTCTGATGCCATGGTTGTGGCTGGAACTGGTCGCTCGTTATAGCCAGTCACATCGACCGACCAGAGACCGGGGCCGCCCTGCGCGCCGCGCGTCTCGCGGAAAAACATGAGCAAGCGGCCATTGGGCGCCCAGGTCGGGCCTTCATTGTGATAGCCCTCGGTCAGGATGCGCTCACCCGTCCCGTCCGGCCGCATCACACCGATCACGAACCGGCCGCCCGATATCTTGGTAAAGGCAATGAGATCGCCGCGCGGCGACCAGACCGGAGTGGCATAGCTGCCCTGCCCGAAGCTGATGCGGCGCTGGTTCGAGCCATCGGCGTCCATGACATAGACCTGCTGGGAGCCGCCACGATCCGATTCGAAGGTGATCTGCCGCCCGTCAGGCGAATAGCTCGGCGCCGTGTCGATGGCCGCCGTATTCGTCAGGCGCGTCACCTGGCGGCTACGCAGATCCATCGTATAGATGTCGGAATTGCCGCCGCGCTGAAGGCTCATGATGATCTTCTGCCCGTCAGGCGAGAAGCGCGGCGCGAAGGTCATGCCGGGGAACTCGCCGACCACTTCCTGCTGGCCGGTTTCAATATCCAGGACGTAGACCCGCGGGCGGGCGTTCCGGTAGGCGAGATAGGTGATCTCCTGCGAGTTCGGACTGAAGCGCGGCGTGAGAACCAGATCGTTGCCGTTCGTCAGCATGCGCGGGTTGTGTCCGTCCTGATCCATGATCGCGAGACGCTTCACACGCGCATTCTTCGGTCCGGTTTCCGAGACATAGACGATGCGGGTGTCGAAATAGCCTTCCTCGCCGGTAAGCCGCTTGTAGATCGCATCCGAGATGAGATGGGCGACACGGCGCCAATTGTCCGGCGTGGTGAAGAACTGAAGCCCTGTCATCTGCTGCTCGCCAAGCACATCCCAGAGGCGGAACTCGACACGAAGCCGACCATCGGATTCGAGACGCGTCTGACCTGTTACCAGCGCCTGCGAACTGATGACGCGCCAATCGCCGAAACGCGGCTGCACATTGATGTCTGAAATCTTCTCGATGAAGGAAGCCTTGGGTAGCGGACGAAAAAGACCCGAACGTTCGAGATTATTGGTGATGACGGATGAAATGTCGGCACCAACCTTCGAATCCTTCTCGGTTCCACCGACAAAATCGGTAATCGCAATGGGAAGCGGCTCGACGTTACCCTGACCGATATCGATCTGCAGCTCAGCCCTTGCGGGCAGCGCAGCAAGAACGAAAGCAATCATTGCAACCAGCGCCATCAATGGCCGCGCCGGTACCAGCGCACGAATAGCGGTCGTCACATTTCGGAATTCAACCATTTCGGCTTCTCCTGCCTTTCGAGTTCGCTTCGTCCGCTCACATCATTTCAGCGAGAGTGAATGAGAGCCTCATATCCCGCCAGCTTGTAAATTTGTCGGGCGGCAGAAAATCGTAGGGCGCGCATTTCTGAACGGCCTGAATGGCCCGTTCGGCAAAGAGACGCGACAAGGGTCCGCCACTTGTCTTTGCGATCGACGGAAAGCCCGCAAGCGATCCATTCTGATTGAGCGAGAAGCTGATCGTCGCCGCAAGCTTGTCTGCGTCGGCACTGCCTGCGAAGTCGCGAATGTTCCAGCAGCGCTGAACCTTCTGCCGCACCGCATCGATCTCGCTCATCGTCATTGCCGCCGAAGGATCGTCGGTCACGGGCGACTCGAAATCTTGCGTCGATTCCAGCGCCTCGTTCTTCCGCACTGTATCCGGCGTCTTGTCGAGCAGCGCCGCGATCTGGTTCGGGTCGAAGGATTTCTTCTCCGGCTTCTTCTTTGGCGGCGTCGGCTTCTTTTCGACTTTCTTCTCGACGGGTTTCGGCTTCTCTTCTTTCTTCTCGACCTTCTTTTCCGGAATAATCTCAGCCTTCTCCTCCGGCGGCGGCGGAGGCGCGGGCTTGGGTTCCGGTTTCGGTTCTAACGTCGGCTTCTCGGGTTCTTCCGGCCTGGGCGGTTCCGGTTTCTCGATCGGCTTCGGCTTTTCGACCTTTTTCGTACTCATCAGGTTTGTTACCTGGTCGACTGTCACGAGTTCAACCGGCAGCGCGCGCGTCTGCACCGAAGGAAGTTCCTCGGGTGACGGAAACGCCACAAGCGCGAGCGACACGATCACCACATGCGCCGCGGCCGAAAGGAGAACCGGTTTACGCATTCTCGCCGTTTAATTTGCACCCGGCTTCTTCGCCGGCGACGTTTGGGTCTCGGTTACGAGACCAACCTTGGAAAAACCGGCGGCACTCAACCGGCCCATCACATCCATGACCGAGCCATAGTTGATCGAGTTGTCCGCACGCACGAAAATGCGCTGCTCATATCCGTTCTCCGCAATCGCAGTGAGCTGTGGCACGAGAGCATCCGGTTCGGTCAGCGTTTCCTGCACGTAAATCTCGCCCTTGCCGTTGATCGTGATCGTCAAGGGCTCGGTATCGCCGGAAAGCGGGGCGGCTTCCGTCTTGGGCAGGTCGACCGGCACACCGACGGTGAGAAGCGGTGCCGCCACCATGAAGACGATGAGCAGAACCAGCATCACGTCGACGACGGGCGTTACATTGATTTCGGCCATGGGCTGGCGCGCATAGCGCCCACGACCCTTGCCCTTGTTTCCGGCCGACATCGCCATGGGTCAGCCCCGCTCGTCGAGCTGGCGCGAGAGGATCGCGGAGAACTCGTCGGAGAAACTTTCCATCCGGCCACCGATCCGCGAGACCTGATTGGAAAAGCGGTTATAGGCGATGACCGCGGGAATGGCGGCGACGAGGCCGAGCGCTGTCGCAAACAGCGCTTCAGCGATACCCGGCGCCACGACTGCAAGATTCGTGTCGCGGCTGATCGCAATAGACTGGAACGAGTTCATGATACCCCAGACCGTGCCGAAGAGGCCGACGAAAGGCGCAACCGATCCAACTGTCGCCAGGAAGAGCAGGCGGTTTTCAAGCGCCATCATCTCCCGGCTGATCGTGACCTGCATGACCTTGTCGACGCGCTCTTTCAGCCCGACGAAGGAACTCGTCACGACATCTTGCGAGCGGCGCCATTCGCGCATGGCTGCAATGAAGAGAGCGGAAAGCGGATGCTGCGGGCGGTGGCCTATCTCCTGATAGAGATCGTCCAGCGAACGGCCCGACCAGAAGATGCGTTCAAACTGGTCGGCACGGCGCTCGACACGGGCAAAACGCCACCACTTGTCGAAAATGATCGCCCATGACCAGATCGAGGCGAAGAACAGCCCCAGCATCACGAGTTTGACGATGATGTCGGCGCGCATGAACAGGCCCCAGATGGAAAAATCCAGCGGGACCGCGTCGGCGGCTGTCGTTTCGGTAATCACCTGAGTGGTGGTGACGGGATCCATTCGGTGCCTCTCCGTGCTCTCGGGCTCATTGCAGGGAGCGGCACATGACAGACGCAGCTTACGCAGTCGAGCTGTGCCCGTTGCGCCCTACCGTTGTATGTGTGCCCCCGAATTGCGGCTGAAGTTAGTCGTTCAATTATGTCATTACCGTGGCGTCTGGCGGGATTCGAGTCGCTTTCTCAAGAGGTTAGCAGGCGAATGTTGCGGGCCGGTCACAGGACGGCGGCGGCCCTCCATACCCGGCGCGGCCCATCAGGCGCCGCCGATATAAGGAGCCAGCGCCTCCTTCACGGCCGCAGGGAGACGGCGCGGCTTGCCCTCCTTGTCGAGGACCGCTGCAAAGACCTTCGCTCGCCATAATTCATCCACCGGCTCATTATCCGGCCCGAGGCGCCAGATCGACTGCTCGGCTTCGATCCGCGCGCCGCTTGCCCGCACATAGACGGTATGGACCTCCAGCCGGTCGTCGATGCGCGCAGGCTGACGAAAATCCATTTCCATACGGTGAATGGCGAAGGCGACGGGATCATCAGTATCGAAGAGGTCCGTATGATGAACCCCGGCGAGCCGCAGGAAGTCGGAACGCCCCCTTTCGGCAAAACGCAGATAGTTCGCATGATAGACGATGCCGGAAAAATCCGTGTCCTCGTAATAGACGCGAACGGGCAGCTTGTGGACCTGCCCCTCGATCCGGCCTGAAATATCGGGCCATTCGCTCATGCCTCGCCCTCTCCCTCCGCACCGAAAAGGCCCGGCTGCCCCGCGGGAGAAACCGAGGGGACGGAAAGCCCAATATGCGCGAAGGCCGCCGCCGTCAGCACGCGCCCTCGCGGCGTCCGGTTCACCAGTCCCTGCTGGATGAGATAGGGCTCGATGATTTCCTCGATGGCATCACGTGGCTCGGAAAGCGAGGCGGCAATCGTTTCGACGCCGACAGGCCCGCCAGAAAAACTGACTGCGATACAACGCAAATAACGATGATCGAGCGCGTCGAGTCCCAGTTCATCGACCTCCAGGCGCTGAAGCGCCCGGTCCGCTGCCTTGGCATCGATGCTCGTGACGCCTTCGACCGCCGCAAAATCCCGCACACGGCGAAGCAGCCGCCCGGCGACACGAGGCGTACCGCGCGCACGGCGCGCGATCTCATGCGCACCATCGGCCGTCATGGAAATATCGAGAACGCTGGCGCCGCGACGGACGATGCTTTCCAGTTCGTCGATCTCGTAGAAATTGAGCCGGACCGGAATGCCGAAGCGGTCGCGCAGCGGCGTTGTCAGAAGGCCTGTCCTCGTCGTCGCCCCGACCAACGTGAAGGGCGCCAGCTCGATACGTACGGAACGCGCGCCCGGCCCTTCGCCGATGATGAGGTCGAGCTGAAAATCCTCCATCGCCGGATAGAGGATTTCCTCGACCGCAGGCGACAGGCGATGGATTTCATCGATGAAGAGAACATCGCGCGGTTCGAGATTGGTGAGAAGCGCGGCGAGATCGCCCGCCTTGGAAATCACCGGACCGGAAGTCGAACGGAAATTGACGCCCAGTTCGCGCGCAACGATTTGCGCCAGGGTCGTCTTGCCAAGACCGGGTGGCCCCGCGAATAGAACATGATCCAGCGCCTCGCCGCGCTTGCGCGCCGCCTCGATGAAGACCGCAAGATTTTCACGCGCGCGCGCCTGCCCCGTGAAGTCGGCGAGAAGCTGCGGCCGGAGCGTGCGCTCCAGCTCGTCTTCCTCGCGCTTGGCCGCACCGACAAGTCTTTCCGTCATCGCGCCAGCTCCTTCAGACCCTGCCTGATGAGCTGCTCCGTGCTCGCCGCGCCTTCAAGTGTCTTTGCCGCCGCCGACACGGCGCTTGTGGCCTGTGCTTGCGGATAGCCGAGGTTCACGAGGGCGGAGACGGCATCGCGCATGGGGGCGGGAGAAGCAGGCGCCGCCACGCCATCGACCGGTGCGTCGAGAATAGTCGCGAGCGATGCACCTTCAGGCGCCTTGTCCTTCAACTCGGCCGTGATACGCGCGGCGACCTTCGCCCCGACGCCAGGCGCCGCCGAAATCGCCTTCTTGTCGTCCAGCGCGATGGCACGGGCAAGATCGTCGGGTGCAAGCGTCCCCAGCACACCAAGCGCAACCCTCGTCCCCACGCCCTGCACACCGAGCAGGAGGCGAAACCAATCGCGCTCATTGTCGGTCTCGAATCCGATCAGGCGGATGGCGTCGTCGCTCACCTTGGTCTCGATGGAGAGTGTTACTGCGCCACCCGGCGCCGCGAGGTTCTGCAACGTACGGCGCGAACAGGTGACGTGATAGCCGACACCGCCGACATCGACGACAACCCAGTCCTCGCCCGTGGAGTCGACGATGCCCTTGAGCTTGCCGATCATCGGCCCGCCCCGGCCCGCGCAACGGCAGCGGCGAGCCTTTCGTTTGCGCCCCCCGAATGCGCATGCGCTATCGCAATGGCAAGCGCATCGGCGGCATGTTCACTCCCCGCTTTCGAACCCGGCAAAAGCATTTCGACCATAAGCCTTATCTGCGCCTTGTCGGCATGACCTGCGCCGACGACGGATTTCTTCACATGATTGGGCGCATATTCGGCAACCGAAAGCCCAGCCCGCGCGGCAACCAGAAGTGCGATGGCACGCGCCTGACCGAGCTTCAAGGCAGCGGAAGCATCCCGTGCGACAAAGGCCTGCTCGACGGCGGCGGCATCCGGCTCATGCTCATCAACAATACGCACAAGCCCCGCCTCGATCTCGACAAGCCGTTCCGCGATGCCGAGACGTGCATTCGAAATGATTGTGCCATTCGCGATATGGACAAGTTTCGATCCCTGGACGGAGATCACGCCCCATCCCGTGGCAGTAAGGCCGGGATCAATGCCGAGATATCTGAACGATGCCGGCATGAGCGGAAAGTCCTTATGTCCGGGCCAGCCTCAAGCGAGGCCGAAACCGTCCGGTTCATGCCCGCTGCCAGGAAGCCGATTTCCGCTCGATGGCGTCAGGCGGACATCTTCTCCAGGACCGAATCGGACATCTCGAAGTTCGCATAAACCTGCTGCACATCGTCATTGTCGTCCAGCGCTTCGAGCATCTTGAAGACGGTCTCCGCCTTCTCGTCGTCGAGTTCGATGGTGTTCTGCGGCTTCCAGACGATTCGCGCAGCGCGCGGCTCGCCAAACTTGGCTTCCAGCGCCGAGGCGACCTCATGCAGCGCATCGGGCGCGCAATAGAGCTCATGCGTCTCTTCACCCGACTGGCAATCATCCGCACCAGCCTCGATCGCGGCTTCTAGCATTTCATCGGCGCTTGCCACATCGGCTGGATATTCGATCAGGCCAAGCCGGTCGAACATGAAGGAAACCGAGCCCGTTTCGCCAAGATTACCGCCATGCTTGGAAAAGACGGAACGAACTTCGCCCGCTGTCCGGTTACGATTGTCAGTCAGCGTTTCGACGATGACACCGATGCCTCCAGGACCGAAGCCCTCGTAGCGGACTTCCTCATAGTTCTCGCCGCCCTGATCCGTACTCTTCTTGACGGCGCGTTCGATATTGTCTTTCGGCATGTTTTCCGCGCGTGCCGCCTGAATTGCCGCACGAAGGCGTGGATTATATTCAGGATCTGCCAAACCCATTTTCGCCGCCACGGTGATTTCCTTGGCAAGTTTGGCAAACAACTTGGCGCGCTTCTTATCCTGCGCGCCCTTGCGATACATGATGTTCTTGAATTGTGAGTGGCCGGCCATTCCGCCTCCGAAAACCCTTCGAGCACGTGCTGAAATTTGCGCCTTTATAGAGGTCGTACCTGCCGAAATCCATACTTCGGACGGCACAACGGTATGCACGCATAACGTGTTATTTACTTTTTCATGCTCTTTTAACGTGTATTTAAGATTTCCCGGCCAGGCTGTCCCTGTCGCCGGAAGGGAAGGTTTGCCCACTTTCTCCAGAGGCTGGCGGCAATACCAGAGACTGGCCCGTGGTTCCGCCCAGCCCGCGCCGGACATGCCAACGCAACGCACGCGAAGGCGCGCCGCCTCGTCCTCCTGTCCGCCTCACCCACTTCGGCCGACAGGAACGGACGAGGCGGTTCTTCACTGAAGGCGCGCGGCGTCGCTATTTGTGAATATCGGTCGGCCAGGCATAGGCCCCTGAAAGGGGGTTGCCTTCCATCGTCTCCACAACGTATCGGGCAACAAGGCGTTCACTGAAAAAACTGTGATACCGCTGATGCCCATTGCGCGCGATGCGCTGACGTTCACCGTCATTCTTCAGAAAATATCGAAGCTTGTCTGCGAGTTCGTCCAGATCGCGATAGAAGACGAATTCCTCATCCGAGAAAATCTCGTCATAGCCGGTCGAACGCGCAACGAAGACGAGGAGCCCGTTTCCTGCATATTGCGCGAGACGATCGGAAGAATAGAGCGGATACCCCTCCTCCCGGTTGAGGTTGAGCCCCATCCGGGCACCGGCAATGGCGTCGTAATAATCCATGCCCTGCAAGGCAGCACGCTCCTCCAGACCGTAGAATGCATAACGCGCCTCGGGCACACGCTTCTCGATCTCCTTAAGGAAGCGGCCGCGCGGCGATGTCGATGTTTCGGCCCCGACCGCGCAAAGGAAATCGACGGGCTGATCGCTTGCCGCAAAGCATTGCAGCGTCTCGATGGACGGATCAGCAGGATTGGGAATGAAGGCGAGTGAATGGGTCGGCGTCACGAAATCGTCGAGGCGCTCACCTGCCGTCGTGATGAAGGTTGTATCCGCGACCTCGGCAAAGCGATGAATGCGCGCAACATTTTCATCCAGAAAGAGCGCATCGATATTGATGACGCAAACACGCAGCGCAGGCAGCATCCTGCGCAAGGTTCGTATCGTGTCGTTCTCGATCTTGTCGGCATGGAAAAGAACGAGAAGCTCAGGCCGAAAATTGGTACAAAGCTTAATGAGCCGCCTGTTCGCATGGCTGTCGCCCGCACGGCCGATGCCCCACTTGCCCGCCTCGCGGGCGACATCGCGGTCGCTGAAGCTCATCACCTGATGGCCATTGCGCACGAACCCGTTCGCAAACTTGCGAACCGTCGCATAGAAATTCGTGCCGGCACGCTTCTCGTTGAAATTCCCGGCAAGCACGATCCGCATGGCGCTCAAACCTCCGGCAGAACCTGGGAAAGGCGGCCGCCAATACGCACAGGCTCTACACGGCGCGCGAGACCGGAACTGTCCGTCTCGACAAAGACGCCGCAAAGCGTCGCAGGACCGAGTGCGGGCTGGAAACGCCCGCTGGGAATGCGCGTTACAAAGCGGTTCAATGGCTCGTCCTTGTCCATGCCGATGACGGAGTTGTAGTCACCGCACATGCCCGCGTCGGTCTGATAGGCCGTACCGCCCGGCAATATCTGCGCATCGGCCGTCGGCACATGGCTATGCGTACCGACAACGAGCGACACGCGCCCGTCGCAGTGATGCCCCATCGCCATCTTCTCCGAGGTTGCCTCGGCATGCATGTCAACGAGAATGGCGTCCGCCCCCTCGCCGAGCGGGCAAGCCGAAATCTGTTCGTCGATTGCTTCGAAGGGGCAATCGAGCGCCTCCATGAAGACACGGCCAAGGGCATTGACGACGAGAACCCGGGCGCCGGTCGCCCCCTCGACCAGCGCCGCGCCCCGCCCCGGCGTGCCGGACGGGTAATTCGCGGGACGCACGAGACGCGGCTCACGCTCGATATGGACCAGCGCCTCGCGCTGATCCCATGAATGATTGCCGAGCGTGATGACATCGGCGCCCGCATCGAAAATATCGTCGCAGATTGCGCCCGTGATACCAAAACCGCCTGCCGCGTTTTCCCCGTTCACGACGATGAAATCGAGCCCGAGCTCACGACGCAGGTTTGGCAGTTCCGCGACAAGTGCGTCGCGTCCGCTGCGCCCAACGATATCGCCCATGAACAGCAGTCTCATACTCAACCTCCGGCGCGCGGGCCGAACGCCCTTGCGCCTTTTTCCGTCACGATCCAGTCGAGCCGGGCGTCAAAATCCTCTTCGGGGAGGTCTTGGGCTTCCTGCGCCGAAAACGCAACCCCGACAGCCAGGACTTGCCCCCCTGTTCGTCTTAGCTGCTCAAACGTCCGGTCATAATAGCCGCCACCATATCCGAGGCGGCGCCCTTCGCTATCAAAAGCGAGAAGCGGCACCAGCACGACATCCGGCCGACGCTCCGGTACTCCGGGCCTGGGTTCGCGTGTACCATGATCCCCCGGCACCAGCTCATCACCCGGCTGCCAGACATTGAAGATGAGCGGCCTGTTGCGCAGGGCGACACGTGGCAACACACAAGGATGACCGCGCCCGGCAAGCTGACCGAGAAGAAATGTCGGATCGGGCTCGCTCCCGATAGGTGCATAGCCCGCCACGCAGGCCCCTGCCGCAAGCGGAACCGAACGGAGGAAATGGGAGGCAATGAGCGCAGGCGCCGTTTTTGCCAGCGCCGCATGGGCTGCGTCCCGCCTGAGCCGCGCCTGTTCCCGTGCACGCTGCTTCGCTTCGGCGCTCATGACAAACCAGGAACATGATGTGGGACCGCCACGGCCGTCGGAATGTCGTTCCTCGGAGACCTACTAACGTAGGTGGGCGCCGTGTGAAGGAGACCACGGTCTCCCCCAGGGACAGCTCCCTCAAGGAGCGTAAGGCCCCGAGAGTAATTATTCCTAACGTACCGGGCAGTACCCGACTTCATTCTATCTGGGGTACGGCGGTCTCCGGTCAAGCTAAATAGCTGAAAGGCCAGCCTGAAAAGCCAGAGGCAGAACGTCACGCCGCCTCGATCCGCTTGGCAAGATCCTCGATCCGGCGGGCGGCATCGTCCATCACATCGGCCAGCGAAGCCTCGGCCTCCCGGGAGCGCTCGAGCGCGGAAGCTCGCGATCCGCTGAGATTTTCGATTTCCTGTTCCAGAAGCTTGTTCTTCTGAAATGCGTCGGAAAGCTCGTCCGCAATCAAGAGCCCGGCCATAAGCAGAAGCCGCGCATCGCCCACCTGCCCGACTTCCTGGGCGAGATCGGTTACATGCTTGTTGATATAGGATGCGAGTTCCCGGACATGCTCTTCCTCCCCATCGCCACAGGCGACCGTATAGGAGCGATCGTTGATCGAGACTTTGACCTGTCCCATGAAACTTCCTTTCTGACGGGCCTTCTCAGCCTTCGGCGAGAACTTCTCGGATGCCTTCTATCGCCTCGGCAAGCGTTTCGGAGGCACGCTCATTGAGTTCGTTCAAGCGCCGCGCCTCGGCCTTGATCTGATCAAGCTCCTCAGCAAGCTCTGAACGGCTTTCCGTCAGCGTATCCACCTCTTCCTGCAACCGTCGCGCCGCCTGAGCGCGTTGCACCTGCCGGTTGATGGTCGCTTCCAGCCTGTCCAGTGCGCCTGAAAAGCGTTCTACAGCCGAATCGAATTTGCTCATATCTTTCCCGGGCTGACCGCTCTGGCCGAAGCAGCCGGAGCATTCTTTTGCCAAGATAGGCAGGGCTTCGAAATGAGGTCAACGCCGCCAGCGACATGTCTCTGCGAAATGGCAATCCGATATGCGTGGAATCGCCCCCGATACGGGCATTCCGGCATTGACTCAGGGGGGGTCCGTGGTCATTGTGGCGCCGCTCTCGGCAGGGCCCGAGTTAAGCCGCCGATGCGAGCAAATGAGCGGATTTCCCAAGGTGCGGAACATCCGCAATATCCTGCACGCTCAGCGCCCGGCTGAGCAACAGAGTTACACATGACGCCAACTGAAAAATCAGCCGTCGCCGAAAAGGCGAAATCATCAGCCGGAGACGAGAAATCCTCCGGTGCCTCTCACGATGCGATGGCAAATGCGATCCGTGCCCTGGCGATGGACGCGGTCCAGCAGGCCAATTCCGGTCATCCCGGCATGCCCATGGGCACGGCGGACATGGCGACCGTTCTCTTTACCCGCTTCCTGAAGATCGACCCGCGCAAGCCCGACTGGCCAGATCGGGACCGTTTCGTCCTCTCGGCGGGCCACGGCTCGATGCTTCTTTATGCGCTTCATTATCTGCTCGGCTATGAAGACATGACGATCGAGCAGATCAAGAATTTCCGCCAGCTTGGTTCGATTACGGCAGGTCATCCCGAATATGGCCACGCTGAAGGCATAGAGACGACAACTGGTCCGCTCGGCCAAGGTATCGCGACCGCCGTGGGCATGGCGCTTGCCGAACGCTTGCAGGCCGCCCGCTTCGGCGACGACATCGTCAACCACCATACATATGTCATCGCCTCCGACGGCGACCTCATGGAAGGCATCAGCCATGAGGCGATCAGCATTGCTGGCCATCTGAAGCTCTCGAAGCTCATCGTTCTCTATGATGACAACGAAATCACCATTGATGGCGCGCTTTCGCTCTCGGAATCGGGGGATGCCCTGCAGCGTTTCGAGGCCGCAGGCTGGAATGCGAGCCGTATCGACGGCCACAACCCGGATGAAATCGCCGCTGCCATCGAAAAAGCGCAGAAATCGGACAAGCCCACGCTCATCGCCTGCCGCACCGTGATCGGCTATGGCTCGCCCAACAAGCAGGGCAAATCCTCGTCGCATGGTTCGCCGCTCGGCGCCGATGAAATCGCGCTTGCGCGCGAAACGCTGCACTGGAAGGCGGAACCCTTCACTGTGCCGAGCGAAACGCTGGACGCCTGGCGTATTGCCGGGCTGCGCAACACCAAGCAGCGCAAGGCCTGGGAAGAAAAGCTCGCGGCCCTGCCTGCGGAAACCCGCAGTGAATTCGAGCGCCGGATCGCCGGTGACCTTCCTGCGGGCCTCGCCAAGGCCATCGAAGCCTTCAAGGAAAAGCTCGTTGCCGACCAGCCGAAATGGGCGACCCGTAAAGCCTCCGAAGAGGCGCTCAACGTTATCAACGCAGCGCTGCCCGAAACCATTGGCGGCTCCGCGGACCTGACAGGCTCGAACAACACGCGTTCGAAAGAACAAAAGCCCGTTTCGGCGGACGATTTCTCAGGTTCCTTCATCCATTGGGGCATCCGCGAGCACGGCATGGCGGCGGCGATGAACGGCATCGCGCTCCATAAGGGGCTGATCCCCTATTCGGGCACCTTCCTCGTCTTCACCGATTACTGCCGTCCCGCGATCCGCCTCTCCGCATTGATGGGCCAGCGCGTCATCTATGTCATGACGCATGATTCGATCGGCCTTGGCGAAGACGGGCCGACGCATCAGCCGGTCGAACATCTCGCTAGCCTCCGCGCCATGCCGAACCTCAATGTCTTCCGCCCGGCGGACGCCGTAGAAACGCTCGAATGCTGGCAGCTCGCGCTGGAGGCGAAGGGAACGCCGTCGATCCTCGCGCTTTCGCGCCAGGGCCTTCCGGCGGTTCGCACCGAAAATTCGGACAAGAACCTCTGCGCTCGTGGCGCCTATGAGCTCTCGCCCGCCTCCTCCAAGGCCGAAGTATCGCTTCTCGCCACCGGCTCGGAGGTCGAGATCGCGCTAGCGGCGCAGAAACTGCTCGAACGCGACGGCATTCCCGCGCGTGTTGTATCCATGCCCTGCCTCGACATTTTCGAGCAGCAGTCGAAGGACTTCCAGGCCGACATGCTCGGCCAGGGCACGGTGAAGGTTGCAATCGAGGCGGGTGTCCGCTTCGGCTGGGACCGCTACATAGGCCCCGATGGCGCTTTCATCGGCATGACCGGCTTTGGTGCTTCCGCGCCAGCGCCGGAACTCTACAAGCACTTCAACATTACCCCCGAGGCGGCAGTTGCCGCGGCGAAAGCCTGTCTCGCGGAAAAAGCCTAACTTACGCTCAGGAGAACAAGGAAATGGCAGTGCGCGTTGCGATTAACGGATTTGGTCGGATCGGACGCCTTGTGCTCCGCGCCATTGCGGAATCCGGCCGCAAGGATATCGAAGTTGTAGCCATCAATGACCTCGGCTCGGTCGATGCCAATGCACTCCTGCTGAAATACGACAGCGTACACGGCCGCTTCCCCGGCAAGATCAAGACAACGAAATCCTCCATGGATCTCGGCCGCGGCCCGATCAAGGTACTCGCCGAACGCGATCCCTCGAAGCTTCCCTGGGGAGATCTCGGCGTCGACATCGCACTCGAATGCACCGGCCTCTTCACGGCCCGCGAGAAGGCCGAAGCGCACCTTACCGCCGGTGCGAAGAAGGTTCTCATCTCCGCTCCGGGCGAAAACTCGGACCTGACAGTTGTCTATGGCGTGAATCACAGCGCCTTGAAGAAGAGCCACAAGATCGTCTCGAATGCTTCCTGCACGACAAACTGCCTCGCGCCGGTAGCGCAAGTTCTGCACAAGGCCTGCGGCATCGAACAGGGCTACATGACGACGATCCACGCCTATACCGGCGACCAGAACACGGTCGATACGCTGCATAAAGACCCGCGCCGCGCTCGCGCCGCAGGCGTCTCCATGATCCCGACCTCGACCGGTGCCGCCAAGGCCGTCGGCCTCGTGCTCCCTGAATTGCAGGGCAAGCTGGATGGCACGTCGATCCGCGTGCCGACCCCGAACGTATCGGTGATCGACCTCGTCTTCACGTCGAAGAAGAAGACCACCGCGGAGGAAGTGAACGCCGCGATCGTTGCCGCCGCGAAAGGACCGCTCAAGGGTGTCCTCGCGACGACCAACGAGCCGAATGTTTCCATCGACTTCAACCACAACCCCGCCTCTTCCACCTTCGATCTGACGCAGACGCAGGTGATCGATGGCAAGCTCGTGCGCGTACTCTCCTGGTACGACAACGAATGGGGCTTCTCGAACCGAATGGGCGACACGGCTGTCGCCATGGGCAAGCTGCTCTGAACGGAGCAGTGAACTCTCATGGCCGATCACAAGACGCTTGACGATCTCGCTGCCGCGGTTGGCCTGAAGGGCCTCAAGGTCCTCGTCCGAGCCGATCTCAACGTGCCCATGCAGGACGGCAAGGTGTCGGACGCAACGCGCATCGAGCGCGTTGCTCCCACCCTGAAGGAACTCGCAAGCCAGGGCGCCCGGGTCATCGTGCTGTCCCATTTCGGCCGCCCGAAAGGCAAGCCGGAGGCGAAATATTCGCTGAAGCCTGTTGCCGAGGCGCTCGGCGCCTATCTCGGCGTGAATGTCGGCTTCGCCGAGGATTGCGTCGGCGAGAAAGCCGCAAAAGCCTGCGACAGCATGGCGCCGGGCACGATCCTCGTGCTTGAAAACACGCGCTTCCACGAAGGCGAGGAAAGCAACGATCCGGATTTTGCGAAGGCGCTTGCCGAAAACGGCAATGTCTACGTGAACGACGCCTTCTCCTGCGCCCATCGCGCTCATGCCTCGACCGAAGGCATCACCTATTTTCTGCCGTCCTATGCAGGACGCGCCATGGAAGCCGAACTAACCGCCCTCGACGCCGCGCTCGGAAATCCCAAGCGCCCCGTGGTCGCTATCGTGGGCGGGGCCAAAGTTTCGACGAAGATTTCCCTGCTTGCCAATCTCGTCAAGAAGGTGGACGCACTCGTCATTGGCGGCGGCATGGCAAACACATTCCTTGCCGCACAGGGCAAAAAGGTTGGCAAATCGCTTTGCGAACCCGATCTTTTCGATACGGCGCATCGCATTCTAGCCAATGCCCGTGATGCAAAATGCGACATCGTGCTGCCGACGGATGTCGTCGTGGCGAAGGAACTCAAAGCCGGCGCCGAGACAAAGGTGACGACGATTGACGAGGTTCCCGAAGACGAGATGATCCTGGACGTAGGGCCCGATACTCTCGCCCATCTTGCCGGGCGCTTCGAGGCGGCCAACACGGTAGTCTGGAACGGCCCGCTCGGCGCTTTCGAGGTTCCGCCCTTCGACCGCGGCACGACCGAAGCCGCTCGTATCGTTGCGATGCGCAGCAAACAGGGCGAACTCATATCCGTTGCCGGAGGCGGCGATACGGTTGCGGCCTTGAACGAGGCCGGTGCCGCCGATGATTTCACCTATGTTTCCGCCGCCGGCGGGGCCTTCCTTGAGTGGATGGAAGGTGTTGAACTGCCGGGCGTCGCGGCTCTCAGCCGCAAATAGACGAACACCGTTTGGTATCCAGAGGACAGGACAATGACTGAGACGCTTGAATCGATTGCACAGGCCATGGTTGCGCCAGGCAAGGGCATTCTGGCAGCCGACGAAAGCTCCGGCACGATCAAGAAGCGCTTCGATGCGATCAACGTCGCCTCCACCGAAGACAACCGCCGCGACTATCGCGAACTGCTGTTCCGCACCGACGAGGCAATGCAGAAGTACATTTCGGGCGTGATCCTTTTCGACGAGACGATCCGCCAGAAGGCCAAGGATGGCACGCCCCTCGTCGACCTCATCAAGAAGGCCGGTGCCATTCCGGGCATAAAGGTGGATGCGGGAGCAAAGCCGATGGCCGGTTTCCCGGGGGAAACGGTGACGGAAGGCCTTGATGGCCTGCGTGAGCGGCTCGCCGAATATTACGATCTCGGTGCCCGCTTCGCGAAATGGCGCGCGGTGATCGACATTGGCGACGGCATCCCGACCAATGCCTGCATCGAAGCAAACGCCGAGGCCCTTGCTCGCTATGCAGCGCTCTGTCAGGAAGCGAAGATCGTTCCGATCGTCGAGCCCGAAGTCCTGATGGACGGCTCGCATACCGCCGACCGCTGCTTCGAAGTGACGGAAGCAACGCTCCGCACCGTCTTCAACCGCCTCGCGCTTCACAATGTGAAACTCGAAGGCACGATCCTCAAGCCGAACATGATCGTGTCGGGCAAGAAGTGCCCCACACAGGCCGGTGTCGAGGAAGTGGCGGAAAAGACCATTGCCTGCTTCAAGCGCACGGTTCCGGCAGCTATTCCGGGCATCGTCTTCCTGTCGGGTGGACAGTCCGACGAGGATGCGACGGCTCATCTCGATGCCATGAACAAGATCGGCGGCTTCCCCTGGAAGATGTCCTTCTCCTATGGCCGCGCGCTGCAGGCCGCCCCGCAGAAGGCATGGGCCGGCAAGGCAGAAAACGTGCCCGCCGCCCAGAAGGCCTTCCTTCATCGCGCAAGGATGAACAGCCTTGCCACGCTTGGCGAATGGCAGAGCTCTCTCGAAAAATCTGCCTGATCCCTGACTTTCACTCCGCAAACGCCCCGCCCCCTGCGAGCGGGGCGTTTTGCGTTTCCATTCCTCCGGGATAAAACACCATCATGTCAGACCAAGCCTGCCGCCTCTATCTCATCACCCCTCCTCGCATCGAACCGCGCGCTTTTGCCGACACGCTGAAGGCCGCACTCGATGCAGGCGACGTGGCCAGCCTTCAACTGCGCCTGAAAGGCGAGAACGAAACGCCACCCGACGCCGACGCCATTCGCAAGGCGAGCGAAATCCTGATGCCTCTGGCGCATAGTTACGATGTCGCTTTCCTCATCAACGACCGCCCGGACCTTGCTGCGGAACTCGACGCGGACGGCGCACATATCGGCCAGACGGATCTGGCCTATGACGAAACGAGAAAACTTCTGGGGCCGGACAAGATAGTGGGCGTCACCTGTCATGCGTCCCGCCATCTCGCCATGGAAGCTGGCGAAGCGGGCGCTGATTACGTGGCATTCGGTGCCTTTTATAAAACCGACACAAAAAGCCCTATAAGTATGGCCGAGCCCGATATCCTCACTTGGTGGTCCGAATTGTTCGAATTGCCCTGCGTCGCTGTCGGGGGAATAACCGTGAATAACGCCGCACCACTCGTCCGGGCCGGGGCCGATTTCCTGGCCGTCTCGTCGGGCGTATGGTCTCATGAAGCAGGGCCGGCGACGGCCGTCCGCGAGCTCAACAGAATCATGGTCGAAGAAAGCAAGGCCCGATGAGGCATCTTCTGATAGCGCTTGCCGGAGCGCTCACAATGTTGCTGATGCCGCTCTCGCCTTTGCAGGCGCAGAATGCCTCCTCATCCACCGAAGACAACAACCCGATGGCTCCCGCCCTCGACGCCTACCGCGCGGGCCGTTATGAGCAGGCGCTGCTGATTGCAACGCCGCTGGCCGAGAAAGGCAATGTCTCGGCGCAGCTCATGCTGGGCTCCATTTACAACAATGGCGAAGGGGTCCCCCCCGACCCGGAAGAAGCGGCAAAATGGTTCACCAAGGCGGCAGCCAAAGGCGAGGCCGGCGCTCAATATGCGCTCGGTATGCTCATGGAATATGGCGGTGTCGATGGAGCGGACCCGGTCGCGGCCCGCAAATATTTCAAGGATGCCGCCGAACAGAACCATGTCGCCTCACAGGCTGAACTTGGCCTCATGTACACGACCGGACGCGGTGGCGCGCAGGATCTCGCGGAAGCTGCCAAGTGGTTTGATCGCGCCGCCGCCAAAGGAAACGCCAACGCCCGCTACTACCTCGGCACTCTTTATGCGTCCGGGAAAGGCAAACCCCGCGACCTTGGCGAAGCCGCCCGCTATTTCCGCCTGGCCGCCGACCAAGGGCAGCCGCAGGCGGCTTATCAGCTCGGCCTGATGCTGCAGGACGGCGCAGGTACCGAAAAAAGCCTTGTCGAGGCTGTAACCCGCTTCAAGGAAGCCGCCCAAAAAGGCGTACGCGGTGCGCAGACTTCCCTCGCTTTCTCCTACCTGAACGGAGAGGGTATCGAAAAGAACGATACACTGGCGGCAAAATGGTTCGTGGAAGCGGCCATGCGGGGCGATGCGCTCGCCCAGGACCGTCTGGCCCGCCTCTATTTCCTCGGCCATGGCGTGACGCGGGACATTGAGGCCGCGCTTCTGTGGCTGACCCTGACGGAACAGAACGGCATGACCGACGATACGCTCAGAAGCGCCATGGAACCGGAAATCACCCCGGAAATCCGGGCCAAAGTTGCTGCGGAGATAGAAAAGCTCGACAAGGACAGGACTTCGCCAAACTGAGCGCAGCGGCCTTTGCCCGCCCTCCGCCATCCGAAAGCGCCAGCCAAAAGCACTGTGCATGAAGGGCCCGGGATGTTATCAGAGCGCCGGTCCCGGACTCCCGGCGGAGCCCGCCCACACCCTTTTCAAGAATTCGAGCGTCCCATGAAGATCAATGGCAATGAAATCCGTCCCGGCAACGTCATCGAGCATGAAGGCGGCCTCTGGGCAGCGGTGAAAGTCCAGCACGTGAAGCCCGGCAAGGGCGGCGCCTTTGCGCAGGTCGAATTGAAGAACCTCGTCGATGGCCGCAAACTCAACGAACGCTTCCGCTCCGCTGCAACCGTTGAGCGCGTTCGTCTCGAGCAGAAGGACTATCAGTATCTCTATGAGAATGACGGGATGCTGACCTTCATGGACAACGAGACCTACGAACAGATCGAGCTCGCGAAGGACTGGGTCGGCGACCGCGCGGCCTTCCTTCAGGACGGCATGAAGGTGACGGTGGAAAGCCACGAAGGCAAACCGCTTGGCATCTCCCTCCCCGATCAGGTCGTGCTCGAAATCACCGAAACCGAACCCACGGTAAAGGGCCAGACAGCGGCAAGCTCCTACAAGCCCGCAGTTCTTGAAAATGGCGTTCGCGTCATGGTGCCGCCCTTCATCACCACCGGGGAAAAGATCGTCGTCGACACGAACGAAGTCACCTATCTCCGTCGCGCTGACTGAACGGAAAAAAGTAAAAATGTCTCGCCACACCCCTTCGATGAGCATCATGGTCGCGGCTGCCCGCAAGGCAGCGCGTGGCCTGCAACGCGACTTCGGTGAAGTCGAAAACTTGCAGGTCTCGCTCAAGGGGCCTGCGAACTTCGTTACTGCCGCCGATAAGAAGGCCGAGAAGGTCATTTTTGAGGAACTGTCGAAAGGGCGGCCGGGCTATGGCTTCCTGATGGAAGAAAGCGGCGTCATCGAAGGTGCCGACAAGTCGCATCGCTGGATCGTCGACCCGCTCGATGGAACGACGAACTTCCTTCACGGCATCCCGATGTTCTCGATTTCGATAGCGCTCGAACGCGAAGGACAGCTCGTCGCGGGTCTCGTCTACAACCCGATTTCCGATGAGATGTTCATCGCGGAAAAAGGTCAGGGTGCATTCCTGAACGATCGCCGCATCCGTGTTGCCGCGCGCCGCGAACTTGCCCAATCCGTCGTCGCAACGGGTATTCCGCATATTGGGCGCCCGGACCATGTCCGCTTCACTACAGAACTTGGCGTGGTCATGAACGAAGTGGCGGGCGTCCGGCGCATGGGTTCGGCAGCGCTTGACCTTGCCTATGTCGCGGCAGGCCGCTTCGATGCCTATTGGGAGGCCGCGCTCTCGCCCTGGGACATGGCGGCGGGCATTGTTCTCGTCCGCGAAGCCGGCGGTTTTGTCTCCGACCTCAAGGGCGGCGACACCATGCTCAAAACCGGCGGGATCATTGCGGGAAACGATGCGCTTTACCGCAAGCTCGGCGATCTGCTCAAAAAGGCCCATAAGCAGGCCTGATCGCCGATTTTCTTCAAGTCGTTGCACACCGAGCCAAGCCCACATCCAAGAGCGAAGGTAACGCATTTTATCCTTGCGCCAGGAAGCGCTGAGCGCGTCCTCGAGAGCCAAGGGAAGACATGCGCAGAAACATGCCCAGCTCCAACACGTTCTTTGGACAACGCCACAGGCTCGTCCTGGCAGCCGCTCTGCTGTGCGCGTCGCCACATCCGCGCAAGAAGCGCCATGGGCAACACCGATGACGGTGATGCGCTTGGAGACCGCGTCGATATCCGCTTCGATGGCTATTGAACGCCCCCTTTGAAAAAGCCCCAATTCCGCCGGATTCCCCACCTAAATCCCTTTTCTGGGCAAGGTCTGTTCCGTTGTCACGAACATGCCTAGACTGGTGCAGACGATTTTGCCGTCGGCCCGCCACGAATGATTGCCCGCCCGGATGACCTCGCTTCACATGACCTTACTCAGCACGATAAAGGCCCGTCCCGTTGCGAGAAGCCCCCTGAGCGCGCTCGGCGCAATGCTTGGCGCTGCTATATGGCTGACACTCGGCGCTTCTGGGCTCGCAGCGGCCGAAGCGCCGCTCTCGCCGCCCAAACCTGCACTTGTCCGCGTTCTCTTCGAGCCGGAAACCGCGGTGATGGGGCAGACATCGCGCGAAGACCTGAGCGCCTTCGCAGAAGACTTCAGGCGCCGCAGCGGGCGGCTGGAACTACGCGCTTATGCAGGCCCGCCGCACGACACCTCATCGAATGCGCGACGGCTTGCCTTGAAGCGGGCGCTTTCGGTGAGGCGAGTTCTCGTCTCGAATGGCGTAACAGCGGAGCGCATCTATGTTCGGGCGCTCGGGGGCACATCCGACAGCGGTCCGACCGACCGCGTGGATGTAAGACTTTTCGGCGGCTGACCAGCCGCCCGGCAAAAGGACAGGGGCAGAACGCATGGCAAGGGAAACCAAGGACGGCTTCGCGCTTTCCCAACCGCGGCCTTACCTGACGCGGATGATCCTCTTCATCATCCTGACGGCGTTTGTAGGCGCAATCCTCTACCGGCAGATCGAAACGGCTTTTCTCGCCAATCCCGGACTGAACGGGCTCATTGCAGGTGTCCTCCTCATCGGCATCCTCTATGCCTTGAGGCAGGTCCAGTCACTGCGCGGCGAGATACGCTGGGTCAACGAGTTCCGCCGCGCCGATCCGGGCCTCGCCACGCCGCCCCCTCCCCAGCTTCTTGCGCCGATGGCCACCATGCTCGGCGACCGCAAGGGACGGATGCAGCTCAACGCACTTTCGATGCGCTCGATTCTCGATTCGCTGGGCTCGCGCCTCGACGAACAGCGCGAAATTTCGCGCTATATCATCGGCCTCCTGATCTTCCTGGGGTTGCTCGGCACCTTCTGGGGATTGCTGACGACCGTGACCTCCGTCGCGGGCACGATCCAGGGCCTGAGCGTGGAAGGAACCGATCCGGCGGCGGTCTTCGCGAACCTGAAGAGCGGCCTCGAAGGCCCTCTCAGGGGCATGGGCACAGCCTTCTCCTCCTCGCTTTTCGGTCTTGCCGGTTCACTCGTCCTGGGCTTCCTTGATCTGCAGGCCGGACAGGCGCAAAACCGTTTCTACAACGAACTGGAAGAATGGCTCTCCACCGTGACCAATCTTTCAGGCGACTATGATCCAGCCGCGCCGGGGATGCTCGGTGAAACCGCAAAGCGGCTTCGCAATATCGAACAGGCACTCGCCTCCGGTAGCGACCAGGGCGCGCTCAAGGCTCTTGCGGGACAGGTCACGGCGCTCACCGAACAGATGCAGGCGGAGCGGCAATTGCTCGTACAGATGGCGGATAATCAGCGGAACCTTCAGCCGGTGCTCGAAGAGCTGTCGCGCCGCCTCGGTCAGCAGGGCTGACGCGCATGGCACACGGCGGCAGACGCATCAGGGGCCGCGCGCCCACGGGGGATTACTGGCCGGGCTTCGTCGACGCGATGTCGAGCCTGCTCCTCGTTCTGATTTTCCTGCTTACGATCTTCATGATTACGCAGTTTTTCCTGAGCCAGCTCGTAAGCAACAAGGACTCCGCACTCGAAAGCCTCAAAAGTCAGATCGCGGAACTCGTGAACCAGCTGGCGCTGGAAAAACAGGAAAAGGCCGACCTCCAGGCAACCATCCTCTCACTACAGGATTCCCTATCGGCCGCCACCGCCGAGCGCGACCGTCTTTCCGCAATGGCCGAAGAAGGTGCTGGCGCAGGAGCGCGCGTTGCCGAACTCGAAAACGCCCTCTCGGACGAAAAAAAGATATCGAGCGAGGCACTGTCACAGGTCGAACTTCTGAACCAGCAGATCGCGGCCTTGCGCCGTCAGCTTGCCACGCTTGAAGCGGCGCTCAATGCCGCCGAACAGAAAGACCGCGAGCAACAGGCACAGATCGCCAATCTCGGCCGCCGTCTCAATGCGGCGCTCGCGCAGAAGGTCCAGGAACTCGCAAGATACCGATCCGAATTCTTCGGCCGCCTGCGCGCTATTCTCGGGGACCGGCAGGACATTGAAATTGTCGGGGATCGCTTCGCAATGCAGTCGGAAATTTTCTTCGCCTCGGGCTCGGCCGACCTCAACCCGTCCGGCGAGCAGCAACTCGACAAGATTTCCCAGGCGATCAGGGAAATCGCGGCGGAAATTCCCGGCGATATCCCCTGGGTCTTGCGTGTCGATGGCCATACGGACGCAAACCCGATCGCGACCCCGCAATTCCCCTCGAACTGGTATCTGTCCAGCGCGCGGGCCATCGCCGTCGTGGACTACCTTGTCGAACAGGGCGTGCCGGCAAATCGTCTCGTTGCCGCAGGTTTCGGTCAGTACCATCCGCTGGAACAGGGGCGCAGCGAGGCCGCAAACACGCGCAACCGCCGCATCGAGTTCAAGCTGACGGAACGCTGATCAGTAGGGGCGAAGCTCTTCGGACTGCGTGCATACAAGCACTTCCGGCTGAAATATCTGACCGAGCAGCATCTTGCTGCCATATCCGGCGGCAACGCTGATACCCGAAATTTCCTCGCCCATATTGAGATAAATCGTGCCGGCTCTCTTCTCCGAGGGCTCCATGCGGACGACCTGGCTTGGCGAAAGCTCTTTCGCGTCCGAGGCATGGGAAAAAAGGTCGAGGATGTTCGGGTGCGCGCCGAGGAGCAGCGTTCCATCCGGCTGCACGTCGATATTGTCCACGCCGGTTCCGAGGCGGACATTATCGAAGCCCGTCAGTACGCCAGTCTCCGTATCGCGATTGTAGATATACATGCTCATGCCCAGTATCGAAGCGACATAGACCTGTTTCCCGTCAGGGCTCATATTGATGCCATTGGGATAAAGCAGCGTATCGGCAGCGACTTTCGCTTCGCTTCCATCGAAATAGACGACGTTGGAATTGCGAAGCAGCAGCCCGTCGCTCAGCGTCTGAATGAGCTGGCTCTGCGTCGTATGATCATTCGTTGCGTAGAAGCTGCGCGGACCGACGGCCAGCACATCGTTCAGTGAAACGAAAAGCGGGCTCTCGATGCTCTCCTCATGGGAGAGCGTTCCATCCGCCGCGATATCGAAAACCTCCACCCGGTCGCCGCCCTTTGCCGGGTGACTGATCGCGAAGAGCTTCCGCTCGCCCTCCGGACCGATATAGAGGCTGATGCCATGCGGACGGAAATCTTCCGGTGCCGGGGGTGTCACGGGATATAGAGCCCAGTCGGCTTCCGGCAACGAAAGGTCAATTGCATAGATGCCGCCGCGAAGCGCGTCTGAGCCAGGCGCACCGGACATAACGGCACGGCGATCATAAGCGGAGACATAGGCAAGCTTGCGCTCATGGTCGATGAGGATATCCTCGGGGCCCGGCACGCCCGGGATCGCGCGGCACTCGGCTGCGACCTCCTGACGGATGCCCGTGAAATAACCGGCAGCCGCAAGAAAACGCCAGGAAAGAACACTGACAATCACGATACTTGCAAGGGCTACATAGCCCGCAATACGCCAACCCCTGGACATACTCTCCCCTTCTTTTCTTGTCTGTCAGCTGCCCTGGGCGGCCGCGCGTTCTTCCACGCCGAGATCCATATCCCGTGCGCCTGCGAATTGCAGCTTCGCAAGACGCGCATAGAGACCGCCCTGTTTTACCAGTTCCTCATGAGTACCCGAAGCCACCACACGACCCTCATCCATTACCACGATGCGATCCGCCTTGAGGACGGTCGCAAGACGGTGCGCAATGACGAGCGTTGTCCGGTTCTGCATCAACCCTTCAAGTGCCTGCTGCACCAGTGTCTCGCTTTCCGCGTCGAGCGCACTTGTCGCCTCATCGAGCAGCAGAACGGGTGCATCGCGCAGGATCGCGCGCGCGATCGCAATACGCTGACGCTGGCCGCCTGAAAGCGTAACACCGCGTTCTCCGACTTCGGTCTCGTAGCCATCCGGAAGGCGCATGATGAAATCGTCGATCCGCGCCGCCATTGCCGCCGCACGCACTTCCTCGAAGGAAGCATCGGGCCGGCCATAACGGATATTCTCGGTAACAGTCGTTCCGAAGACGACCGTTTCTTGCGGCACAAGCGCAAGGTGACGGCGAAGCTCCTTGGGGTCTGCCTTGCGCAGATCCACACCATCGAGCCGGATCGAGCCCAGCTGCGGGTCATAGAAGCGCAGCAGAAGCTGAAAGACCGTGCTCTTTCCCGCGCCCGAGGGGCCCACCAGCGCAACGGTCTCGCCAGGCGAGACTGTCAGCGAATAGTCGTGAAGTGCCGAAACGCCAGGCCGCGAGGGATAGGAGAAGGTGACATTGTCGAAAACAATTTCACCCTGCGCCTGAGGAATGGGCAGCGGATTCTCGGGTGCGGCAATCAGAGGCTCGACATCGAGAATTTCAACAAGACGCTCGGTCGCGCCTGCCGCCATCTGCATGTCGCCCCAGATCTCCGAAAGCGCCGCGAGTGCCGAGGCCGCGAAGACCGCATAGAGGATAAATTCAAAGAGCTCTCCGCCCGTCATTGTGTCGGCGAGAACGGCATTCGCGCCGACCCAAAGCACACCGACAATGCCCGACAGGCCGAAGAAGAAAACAAGCGCGGTCAAAACCGCACGCGCCACAATGCGTGAACGCGATGTGCCGAAGGCCTGCTCGACACGCGTTGCGAAACGTTCATTGTCGATCGCCTCATGCGTGAAAGCCTGCACGATCTGGATGGCATTGAGACTTTCCGTACCGAATGCGCTCGTATCCGCGAGACGGTCCTGCGCCGAACGGGAAAGACGCCGGACCCAACGCCCGAACACGATGAGCGGCAACAAAATCGCAGGGATGGCGAGAAGGACGAGGCCCGACAGGTAAGGGCTCGTCGCTGCCATCATCGACGCGGCACCGAAAAAGAGGAAAAGATTGCGGAGCGCGATGGACGCGGAAGAGCCGACCACTGTCTTGATCAGTGTGGTGTCGGCAGTGAGACGCGACAGCACCTCACCCGTTCGTGTGAGTTCGAAAAAAGCGGGCGAAAGCTTGAGGATGTGCTCGTAGACGGCACGGCGCAGATCGGCAACGACGCGCTCACCCAGCCAGCTCACGAAAAAGAAGCGAGCAGCGCTCGAAATGCCGAGCATCAGCGCCACGATGATAAGCGCCACGAAATATTGATCGATGAAAGCAGCATTCTCCCGGCTGAAGCCGTTATCGATGAGACGGCGGCTCGCCATCGGGATGGCAAGGGTGGAAAGCGTCGCAAAAATGAGGGAAACGAAAGCGAGCGCGACCATTCCCTTGTAGCGCCCAAGATACGGAAGAAGCCTTACCAGCGGGCCGACCCCCTTGGCGGGCGAACGCCGCTGCGCTTCCTCTTCGATTGCCTCGACGACCGGATTCGATGTTTCGCTCATATGCTCGGCTGGCGCTTTCAATTTGGCGCGCTCGGCGGTCGCGCAAAGGGAAAAGACCCTACCCCGGACCGGAGGCCCACGGGGATATTTTCGGCGTGCGGCTGGTATAGCAATCCCCTGCACCGGGGGACAACGCCAGTGGCGCAGGGCGGCTGCGGCATGAGCGCGCAAAGCCCTCGAAAAGGGCACGAAAAGCGGCCTTGCAACCGCATCCGGCCTTCGCTATAAGCCCCCATCCCGGCAGCGCAGCTTCCTTGACGGAACCCGTTTGCGCGCCATCACGAGACACCGGCGCCCCTCACGGAGGCCCCAGCTTCAGGAAGGCCGAGAGCCATGAAGAAAGATACCCATCCAGATTACCACTTCATCACGGTTCAGATGAACGACGGCTCGACGTTTCAGACTCGCTCCACCTACGGCTCGGAAGGCGACACACTGGTTCTCGACATCGATCCGACGACCCATCCGGCCTGGACCGGCGGTGGCCAGCAGCTCCTCGACCGTGGCGGTCGCGTGAGCCGGTTCAAAAAGAAATTCAGCTTTATCGGCGGCTGACCTCGAGCTCCTCGAGACGGCAAAAAGCCCCGCTTTTGCGGGGCTTTTTCTTTGGCCGGACGACGAAGCCGGGGAAAAACCTAGTCGGGCCGGTTTTTCCGGCGGCCAAATTCGCGGCGCGGAAACTCCATGGAGAGATGCTCGCGGAAGAAATCCTCGACCCGTGCAAACTGCTCGGCCAGCGGCTGGTTTTTTGCGACCGGCGCACCAACCGAGCGGAGCTGGCTGTCGAGACGTTCGACGCGCGCATAGAGTCTCTCGGAGCGCTTGATGAGTTCCTGAAGCTGGGCCGGCAGAGCCTCCACACCGTCAAAACGCGGCTGGCGGGCGATCTGCTTGGTGGCCAGCGCATATTTCTCGGAATTAGCTTCCTCGGCCGTCATTTCCCCCTCATGGACGGCCTTGCGGACGAGAAGCCACGAGGCGACCTGCATCAGACGCGTGGTCAGGCGCATGCTTTCGCCCGCGTAAGCCAGCGACGCCTCGCGGGGAAGCCCGCGAGCGGCCTCGCGGCCCGGTCCGTCGAGATAGGCGGAGGTTTCCTCCACAAGGCGCATGCCCTCGCTATAGGTGCGCTGGAACAGGCCTGAAGCCATGAATTCCGAAAGGGTGACGCATTCGCCTCCGGCAAAACCGATCTCATCGTCGTTCTTGGTTTCGTAAACGCTCATCCCGCAGTCCCCAGTCCCTGTTACGCATCCGGCGGAGGCGGTTGCTCCATACCGGCACACTCAAGGACTGAGGGATCAATATCCGTGCCATGCCCAGCGCGGGACAGGACGGCGGGAGATGAAACGACGAGAGATGAGACGGCGGGAGATGAGACGACGGGGGACGGGCATCCGAGAACAAGCGGGCCCGACAAACAAAAAAGAGCCGCGGAAAAGCCCGCGGCTCAGTTCTAACAGGGAGGCGTCAAACAGAGTGGATAGGAGCCACTCAAAATCCAGAAGACTGGATTACGCAAGGTCACCCTAGCGCCCTCAACCCTAACAGCAAGTTAATATTGTGGCAATTTGACGCGGCACCAGCCTCCGGGCGCTCCCTTGAGATGCCTGGCTCCAAGCAGGAAAAAGCGAGCCAAAACAGGCTGTTAACCAATCAGCGTCTATTTTTTGAACAATGCCTCGGCGGCTGATAGAGACCCCTGCTTCTTCTGAAGCTGATCCCGGATGCGCATGATTTCCGTTTCGAGAGCAGTGATTCGCTCCTCCAGCTCCTCAATTCCCAAAAGGCTCAAATCCTCCCGGGCAAGCGCCTGAAGCGCCTCCCCGCGCCGCCGCCTGGGCTCCAGATCGTCTGTATCCATAGCTCGCACCTCCTCGCCTTGGTTGCCAGTCTGCTGACGCCGGGCTAGACCTGCAACCCGTCCGCATACCTTCCAGTCAGAGGAAACAACATGGCCGACCTGCCGAAAATGATGAAGGCAATCGCGATCCGCGAGCCGGGAGGGCCAGAGGTTCTTGAACTGACGGAAATCGAAACACCGCGGCCCGGCCCTGACGAGATCCTGATCCGGGTAGAGGCTGCGGGCATCAACCGGCCGGACACATTCCAGCGCATGGGCCTCTACCCGCCGCCGCCCGGTGCGCCGGAGACGCCGGGCCTGGAAGTCGCGGGCGAGGTTGTCGCGGCGGGTCCGGGCGTGACGCGCTGGAAGACAGGCGACAAGGTGTGCGCCCTTGTCGGCGGCGGCGGCTACGCCGAATACTGCCTCGCGCATGAAGCCCATGCGCTGCCTGTGCCGAAGGGTCTTTCCATGACGGAAGCCGCGGCCCTGCCCGAAACCTTCTTCACCGTCTGGAGCAATGTCTTCGAGCGCGGTGCCCTGAAAGCGGGAGAGACGCTTCTCGTTCACGGCGGCACGAGCGGCATCGGCACAACCGCCATCCAGCTCGGCCTCAACTTCGGCGTAACGGTAATTGCAACGGCCGGATCGGCCGAAAAATGCCAGGCTATCGAGAAGCTCGGCGCGCATGCCGTGAACTACCGCGAGCAGGATTTCGTGGAAGAAGTGAAGAAGCTGACGGAAGGCCGGGGCGCGGACGTTATCCTCGACATGGTGGGTGGCGACTATATCGAGCGCAACATCAAGGCCGCGGCAACCGACGGCCGCATCGTCTCGATTGCCTTCCTGAACGGCTCGACCGCGAAGGTGAACTTCATGCCGGTCATGCTGAAACGCCTGACGCTGACCGGATCGACGCTTCGCCCCCGCAGCATCGAGGAGAAGGCAGCGCTGGCGAAAACGCTTGAAACGAAAGTATGGCCGCTGCTTGAGACCGGCCGCATCAAGCCATTGATAGACAAGGTATTTCCACTTGCACAAGCGTCGGACGCCCATGCGCTTATGGAAAAGAGCAGCCATATCGGCAAGATCGTCCTGACCCCCTGAGCCATCGCCCCTGTAAATTTATTCCCGGAGGGAACCTTTTCCCTTCCCATGCATAATTATGGACAGGGAACGGCATCCACTCGCACGGACAATGATCCGTATAAGGAGTGATACCTGCCGGCACCTTGCATGAATTGAACAGGGAAACTCAAAATGGCCACCACACGGCGCAGCTTCATGGGCCTCGCGCTCGCTCTTGCGGCTCTGGTTTCTATCGGAACCATCGACAACGCGAAGGCCGCGACGGCGGAAGACCTCAACAAGGAAGCCGAGCTCGCACTCGACAAGCTCTATCGTACAAACTCGGTCGCGAAGGAAATCTCCGAGAAAGCCGAGGCTATCCTCGTCTTTCCGAGCATCGTGAAGGCGGGCCTCGTCTTCGGCGGCGCCTATGGCGAAGGCGTGCTGATGGAAGACGGTGTCCCGAAGGACTACTACAATTCCGTGACGGGCTCCTGGGGCCTGCAGGCGGGCGCACAGTCCTACGGTTATGCCGTGTTCCTGATGAACGACAAGGCCGTCGACTACCTCAAGGAAAGCCATGGCTGGGAAGTCGGCGTTGGCCCGACGGTCGTGGTCGTCGATGAGGGTGTCGCAAAGAACCTCTCGACCTCGACGCTGAAGGAAGACGCCTATGCCTTCATCTTCGACCAGGAAGGCCTGATGGCCGGCGTGAGCATTGAGGGGACGAAGATCTCTCAGATCGACCGCTAATCTGCCTGAATGATGGAAAGAGGCCGGAATCCTTGGGGTTTCGGCCTTTTTCTGTTTCCCCCGCGCGAGGGGCCAGCCGACATTCCGCTTTCATTGG
Organism: Parvibaculum sp.; assembly: GCA_002694985.1. Lineage (GTDB taxonomy): Bacteria > Pseudomonadota > Alphaproteobacteria > Parvibaculales > Parvibaculaceae > Parvibaculum. The sequence continues at coordinate 57,519 of NZNS01000009.1, forward strand.
CCGCCTTTTCACCCTATATACGGGGCCAATATCCCTCATTAATCGACATGAAAACGGTTTATCCGGAAGCCCCGGGTGGATCAGAGGAATTGATATGTCACAGCCCCTTATGCCCAAGGCGACGGCCGTCTGGCTCGTCGAGAACACCGCGCTCACTTTCGAACAAGTGGCGGATTTCTGCGGTCTTCACGTGCTCGAAGTGAAAGGCATTGCCGATGGCGACGTGGCGCAGGGGATCAAGGGCATGGACCCTGTGGCCTCCGGCCAACTCTCCCGCGCCGAAATCGAACGCTGCCAGAATGACCCCACCGCGCGCCTGCAAGCCTCTGAAAGCAAATACAAATTGCCGCCGATCGCGCCCCGCAAGGGCCCGCGCTACACACCCGTGTCGCGCCGCCAGGATCGCCCGGACGCCATCGCATGGCTGCTCCGCAACCACCCCGAACTGACGGATGCACAGATATCGAAGCTCGTCGGCACCACCAAGCCGACAATCCAGTCCGTGCGCGACCGTAGCCACTGGAACTCGGCGAATATCAAGCCAGTCGACCCCGTAACCCTCGGATTGTGCACACAAATCGAGCTGGACGCCGCAGTGCAGAAGGCCGCCCGCAAGGCCGAACGCGAGCGCAAGAAAGCCGGAAAGGTGGCCGGTACCGGCGAGACGCTGCTGCCCGCAAGCGAGACGACAGCGCCCGAGGCCGCGCCGGAGCCCGAACCCGCCCCCGAAGAGGAAGAAGAAGACCGCGAGAAGAACTATAACGCCGACAGCGTTTTCGCGAGCCTCAAGGACGTCAAGATCGAGGACGAAAGCGAGGAGTAATCGCCCTCTTTCGACACCGACTGTCACAAATCAAAAGGCGCGGGAAACCGCGCCTTTTTTGTTGGCCCCGAGCGACCGTCATCGAAACGTCACAAAAACGTCACAAATGACGATGTTATCCCCGTCCGTATACGGATGATATCGCGAAAAGAATAATTTATCCCCGGCTTTCGGAAGCCCTCATCGTCCAGCACGAAGTCAACATCGTCATGAACGATGCGCTGAGACCGGAAACAAGGGCCGGTGGGGACAAAACAATCCGCCCCTACACCTCTTTCTCCTTGTCCCCGTCTTTTTTCTTCGCGAGGGGCAGCGCGGTGTAGTTGAGCGAGAGACGGCCGCCTTCTGCATAGACGGTCTGACCGGTCATGTAGCTTGCGCCATCCGAGGCGAGAAAAACGGCGATGGAAGCAATTTCGGAGGGCTTGCCGATACGGCCTAGCGGTGTGCGCGACAGCAACACCCTTTTTGCCTCCTCATCGCTGTTCACCGTTTCCGCCTGATCGGTCTGTATGGTGCCGGGGCCGATGGCATTGACGCGAATGCCCCAGGGCGCGAGCGCCAGCGACATGCCCTCGGTGAGTTGCTTGATGCCGCCCTTGGAGGCCGCATAGGCGACCTGCCCCGGAATAGCGACGACGGCATTGATCGACGACATGTTGATGATGGTGCCGGGCTCACCGCCTTCCTCCACCTGCGCGACCATGCGCTGCGCAACGGCCTGACCGGCAAGAAAGTGACCCTTGAGATTGATGCGGATGATGCGGTCGAACTCTTCTTCTTCCAGCGTGAGGAAATCGCCCTCTCTGGAAACGACACCCGCATTGTTGACCAGAATATCCACGCGGTCATGAGCATCCGTCGCCGCGCAGACGAGATTGCGCACATCGAGACGTTCGCCCACATCGCAATAGCGAAACATGGCCTCGCCGCCGCGATCGGATATTTCGGCGGCAACCTCCTCGCCCGCATCCTCGTCGATATCAGCAAGAACGACTTTTGCGCCTTCATCCGCGAAGGCATGGGCAATGGCGCGGCCAATGCCGTTTGCGGCGCCTGTCACAATCGCGACCTTGCCGTCGAGCTGGGAACCGGATGCCATGAGATAACTCCTTATCGCCGGAAACGGGGTCGCCGGAAGCGGGCGTTATAACACCGGATGCCCCCGGATGGGAGGGGGCGGTAATTGCCTGCATATGCACCGCTTGTTGACCGGGAGATATGGGAAACAAGCGGCCAAAAACAGCGTTACCCCTTCACCAGCCCGGCATCCGCGAGCGTGCTCGCGATCTCGTCCAGGATTGCCGGGTCGTCGATGGTGGCAGGCGTTGCCCATTCGGCACCATCCGCAATCTTGCGCATGGTGCCGCGCAAGACCTTGCCCGAACGCGTCTTCGGCAGACGCTTCACGACCATCGCCTTCTTGAAGGCGGCGACCGGACCGATCCGGTCACGGATCATCTGCACGGCCTCCGCCTCGATCTCGGACACCGCGCGGTCGACGCCCGCATTGAGGACGAGGAAGCCGACCGGAACCTGCCCCTTCATGGCATCGGCAATGCCGATGACGGCGCATTCAGCAACGTCAGGATGCTCGGCGAGCACTTCCTCCATGCCGCCAGTCGACAGGCGATGGCCCGCGACATTGATGATGTCGTCGGTGCGGCTCATCACATAGAGATAGCCGTCCTCGTCGAGATAGCCCGCATCCGCCGTCTTGTAGTAGCCGGGAAACTCGGCGAGATAGCTTTCGCGGAAGCCCGCTTCGTTTTCCCACAGCGTCGGCAGGCAGCCGGGCGGCAGCGGCAGCTTGACGACGATGGCACCGGTCGTATTCGGGCCCACCTGCTTGCCCGCCTCATCCACGACATGAATGTCGTAGCCCGGCATGGGCACGGAAGGAGAGCCGTATTTGACGGGCAGACGCTCGATCCCCATCGGGTTCGCGACCATCGGCCAGCCGCTTTCGGTCTGCCACCAATGGTCGATCACGGGACGACCCGAAAGCGCCTTCTCCGCCCACTGGATCGTGTCCGGGTCCGCGCGCTCGCCCGCGAGATAAAGAACCTCGAATTTCGATAGATCGTAATTGCCGAGAAGCTCCGCCTTCGGATCTTCCTTGCGGATGGCACGAAACGCCGTCGGCGCAGTGAAGAGCGCCTTCACGCCATGTTCTGCAATGACGCGCCAGAAGGTGCCGGCGTCGGGCGTGCCGACCGGCTTGCCCTCGAAGAGGATGGTGGTGCAGCCCTGAAAGAGCGGTGCATAGACGATGTAGGAGTGGCCGACGACCCAACCGACATCGGACGCCGCCCAGAACACATCGCCGGGGTCGATGTCGTAGACATTTTTCATCGACCATTTGAGCGCAACCATGTGACCGCCATTGTCGCGGACGACGCCCTTGGGCTTGCCGGTCGTACCCGACGTGTAGAGCACATAAAGCGGATCGGTCGCGGCGACGGAAACGCAAGCCGGCTTGTTGCCGGAGGCCGACGCCTTGTCCATCTCGTCCTTCCAGTCGAAATCGCGGCCTTCAACGAGCGAGGCCTCTTCCATTTCGCGCTGGAAGACGATGGTCGTATTGACCTTGTGAGCGCTCATCTCGATCGCCTTGTCCACAAGCGGCTTGTAAGAGACGACGCGACCAGGTTCGAGCCCGCAGGAGGCAGAGACGATGAGCTTCGGCCTGGCATCGTCGATGCGCGCTGCGAGTTCCTTCGCCGCGAACCCGCCAAAGACGACAGAATGGATCGCACCCAGTCGCGCGCAGGCGAGCATGGCGACGGCGGCCTGCGGCACCATCGGCATGTAGATGAGGACCCGGTCGCCTTTTTCGACGCCGTGGCTTTTCAGCACGCCCGCGAAGGTCGCGACCTTGTCGAGCAAATCCGCATAGGTGAATTTCTTGACGCGCCCGAGCATGGCGCTGTCGTAAACGAGGGCGGTGCGGTCTCCGTTTCCGGCCTTCACATGGCGGTCGAGCGCATTCCAGCAGGAATTCGTCTCCGCGCCGACGTACCAGCGCGAGAGGCCGTTCTTCTCTTCGAGGATCCGGGTGGCGGGCTTGAACCAGTCGATCTCTTTTGCCGCTTCGGCCCAGAAACCCTCGGGATCGCGCTTCCAGTTTTCATAAACGTCCTTATAGCTGCCCATGACGCCGCTCTCTCCCCGTGTTTATGCTTGTTGGGGCGATTTTAGCACGGGCAGCGCGGCTCAGGGAGTCGGGGCACCTGTGCTCCACCGCGCCTTGCCGCTCGGGCGCATGCTGAGTAACGTTGGGTCAATCGCCCTTCCCTCCCGCCACGAGGCACGCCCATGACGACGAATCCCTATGAAACCGGCCTCGACAAGAACGCAGCAAACCATCAGTCGCTCTCGCCGCTGAGCTTTCTGAAGCGCGCGGCGGAGGTTTACCCTGAAAAGCTCGCCGTGGTGCACGGGCCCCTCAGGCGGAACTATGCGGAGCTTTATGCGCGCTGCCGCAGGCTCGCCTCGGCGATCTCTGAACATGGGCTGGGGCTCGGCGATACGGTGGCCGTGATCGCGCCGAACACGCCCGCCATGCTCGAAATGCATTACGGCGTACCGATGACAGGGGCGGTCCTCAACACGATCAACACAAGGCTCGACGCGGCGGGGATCGGTTTCATCCTCGATCATGCCGAGGCGAAGATGGTCTTCGTCGACCGGGAGTTCTCCGCCCTCATGGAAGAGGCGCTCGCGCACGCCAAGGTGAAGCCCGTCGTGATCGACATGGATGACCCGGAATATGACGGACCGGGAACACGCATCGGCGAAGCGGAATATGAAGACTTCATCGCCAAGGGAGACCCGCATTTCAACTGGCAGCTTCCCGCCGACGAGTGGCAGGCGATCAGCCTCAACTACACCTCCGGCACGACCGGCAACCCGAAAGGCGTCGTCTATCACCATCGCGGCGCCTATCTTCTGGCGATGGGCAACATCGTGACGGCAGGCATGACCGGCACATCCACCTATCTCTGGACCGTGCCCATGTTTCATTGCAACGGCTGGTGCTTCACCTGGTCGATGAGCGTCGTCGCGGGCACGCATGTGTGTCTGCGCCGCGTGACGGCGGCCAATATATTTGCAGCCATCGCGGAACATGGCGTGACGCATATGGGCGGCGCGCCGACCGTGATGGGGTTCCTTATCAATGCGACGGAAGAAGAAAAGAAGCCCTTGCCGAACAAGGTTTACTTCTTCGCCGCCGCCGCGCCGCCGCCCGCCGCGACGATCCGCAAGCTCGAAGCGGAAGGCTTCAACGTGATCCATGTCTACGGGCTCACCGAGACTTATGGCCCCGCCGTGGTAAACGCCTGGCACGAGGAATGGGACCTGCTCGAAACGGACAAGCGCGCCGAAGTGAAGTCGCGCCAGGGCGTGAACTATCCGGTACTGGAAGGGATTTCGGTGCGCGACCCGGAGACGATGGAAGAAGTACCGCGCGACGGCGAGACCATGGGCGAGGTCATGTTCCGCGGCAATGTGGTGATGAAGGGCTATCTGAAAAACGAGACGGCGACGAAGGAAGCCTTTATCGGCGGCTGGTTCCACTCCGGCGATCTCGGTGTCTGGCACGAGGACAATTATATTCAGCTCAAGGACCGCTCCAAGGACATCATCATCTCGGGCGGCGAGAACATCTCCTCACTGGAAGTCGAGGATACTCTCTACAAGCATCCCGACATCATCGAGGCGGCGGTGGTTGCAAAGCCGGACGAGAAATGGGGCGAAACCCCTTGCGCCTTCGTGACGCTCCGCAAGGGCGTGGTGCTGAGCGAGAAGGATATCATCGATTATTGCCGTGAAAACCTCGCACACTTCAAATGCCCCAAGACGGTGATCTTCACCGACCTGCCGAAAACCTCTACGGGAAAGGTGCAGAAATTCAGGCTGCGTGACCAGGCGGAGAGGCTTTAACCGGGCCCTGCCTGAGAGCCTGTCTCCCTCGCATACAAAACGCCGGGCCTTGAGCCCGGCGCTGAAACTCCTGTTTCTGTGTCGTCGCCTTCAGGCGGCGCGGGCAGAAAGTCTTTCGATTTCTTCTTTCAGCTTGAGTTTTTGTTTCTTGAGTTCAGCGATCTGGATGTCGCTACTGCTGGGGTGATGTATCTGGTCGTTGATCTTCTGTTCGAGAGCCTTATGTCGATCACGAAGCTCGGCAATGTGAGACTCCAAAGCCATCTCATTCCGTCCTTTCGTTAAGCCAGAGACGAAGAAATTGTGACTCCTTTTCGCGGCCTTGTCGAACGCCCCCTCGCAAAAATACCCGCTTCCGTGTAAGTCTTCGATGTTATGGCCAGAACACCAGCAAAGACGTCTCGAAACCAGACAGCCCCCCGGCTCATTGTCGGCATTTCCGGCGCGTCCGGCGTCGCCTATGGCGTGCGCGTTCTTGAACTTCTGAAGACGGCCGGGGTCGAGACACATCTCGTCATTACCAAAGCCGCCGAGATGACGCTTGGCTACGAAACCGGACTGAAGGCGAAGGACGTCGAGGAGCTCGCACACACGCGCTACCGGGTGGAGGATATCGGCGCGGCGATTTCGAGCGGCTCGTTCCGCACGCTCGGCATGATCGTGGCGCCCTGCTCCGTGCGCACCATGTCCGAAATTGCGACCGGCGTGACCTCCTCTCTCCTGACACGCGCTGCCGACGTTGTGCTGAAGGAGCGCCGCCGCCTCGTGCTGATGGTGCGCGAGACGCCGCTTCACACCGGCCATTTGCGCACCATGACGCAGCTCTCCGAAATGGGCGCGATCGTCGCACCGCCCGTGCCGGGGCTTTATACCAGGCCCCAATCGGTCGATGAACTCGTGACCCAGACGGCGGCGCGGGCCCTCGACCTCTTCGACCTCGGCCTTCCCGAAACGAAGCGCTGGGGTGAAGACCTGAGCGATGGCAGGCGCAGCCCCGTGAAGCGTCCCGCCACGCCCCCTGCCGGAAAGAAGAAGAACTGAGGCGCTTCGCGCTTGTCGGTCGCGCCGCCACCACGCTACAACCATTCCATCGGGGCCTGAGGCTCCCTCCTAACCGGACAAGAGATGACCGATCAGGAAGAACAGGAGCTTCGGGCAGAGCTGGCGAAGTTCAAGGAAGATCATCGCGACCTCGATGACGCTATCTATGCGCTCGAGGCGCTGTCCATGCCGGATCACTTGCAGATCAAACGGCTGAAGAAGAGGAAGCTTCACCTTCGCGACCGCATTCAGGAAATCGAGGATACCCTGCTGCCGGATATCACCGCCTGACGCTTAGTCACCCTTGCGCTTGGCCTCGTACATGGCGCGATCAGCGCGAGCAAGCGCATCGTCCGGCCCATCCTCGCCAGTAAAGGCAACGGCCCCCACCGAAATCGACAGCGGAATTTCCCCGGCCCCGAAACGGAGCGGCCGGCGCGCCACGAGATCGGCGAGTGAACGGGCCTTCGCCGCCGCATCCGCCTCATCCGTCCGCACAAGGATAAGGCCGAGTTCGTCGCCGCCGAGACGGCCCACAATATCCGTCTCGCGCACATGGCCGAGCACGAGATCGGCAAGATGATGCAGCGCCGCATCGCCCGCTGCATGGCCATGCGCGTCGTTCACCTGCTTGAAATTGTCGATATCGAAATAGATGAGACCCGCCGGATCGCCATAGCGCCGCGCATAGGAGATAGCGCGGGACAACTCGCGCACGAAGGCACGGCGGTTCAGGACCGGGATCAGGGGATCGCGATCGGCAAGCTCATGCGCCTCGCGCAGGCGCTCCTTCATGGCGGCAACCTCGCGGCCCAGCCGGTCCACCTCGCCCATCAGCTCCATCAGCGCCTCGCGCACGCGCGGCGTCAGCTCGGCTTCAGGGATACCCATGACACTGGCGCTGTCGCTGACGGTGCGGGCGGCCGTCTCGCTGCCATCGCGCGAACGGGCTCGCTCCCGCGCCTTGAGCGAGGAAACATTGCTTACCGGCTTGCCGTCACCGATCTTCATCCGCGCCTGCCATCGTTCTGGCTCAGGATTCGCATCTCCCCCAAAATGCCACTCTTTGCGGGGAAGCGCCATGCCGGGCATGTATAAAGCCCGGAAAACGGCGCCATCCACGACCCGGCGCTCACCCCCCGCATCAATTGTAACTCAAGTAACAATTAGAGCGGCAAACTGCGGCTAGCTTCCCCTCAGTCAACAGACCGAGGGAACGCATCATGGCCGCTGCCAGCAAAGCTCTTGAAGAAGTCCGCCAGCTTGTCACCGCGGACGACCGCCGCGACTTTGAATTTGCCCGGCGCGGCTTCATCGCAACGCGAAAAGACCCGGTGATCCCGCGCGATATGGGCGACGGCCCCGCCCTCGACCTTTCGGCCTATGACTACCTCGAGGACGAAGGTACGGATGAAACCGTCAATCCGAGCCTCGTGCGGCAGGCGAAAATCCTGACCATGCACGGGCTCTTCAAGGTGATGGACGGCATCTATCAGGTGCGCGGCTTCTGCGTCTCGACGGTGACCTTCATCGACGCGGGCGAAGGCTGGATCGTGGTCGACCCGCTGACAAGCGTGGAAGCGGCGCGCGCGGCCTATGAACTCGTGACCGAACACCTCGGCGAGAAGCCCGTCATCTCGGTCATCTATTCCCACAGCCATGCCGACCATTATGCGGGCGTGGGCGGCGTGACCAATGCGGAGGATGTCGCGGCGGGCAAGGTCTCGGTGATTGCACCTGCGGGCTTCCTGAAGGAGGCAGTTTCCGAAAACATCATCGCGGGCCCCGCCATGCTGCGCCGCGCGCGCTACCAGTTCGGCCTGACGCTGAAGCATAGCTGTTGCGGCGAAGCGACATCGGGCCTCGGGCCGAGGCCCTCCATGGGCACACCGTCGCTGATCGCACCGACCATCGACATCACGCATACGGGACAGGAACTGACCGTCGGCAATGTGAAGATCGTCTTCCAGATCACACCGGGCACGGAAGCCCCCGCCGAGATGAACTTCTTCCTGCCGGAATTTCGCGCCGTCTTCATGGCGGAGAATGCGAACCTGTGCATGCACAACCTGCTGCCTGCGCGCGGCGCGCTGGTGCGCGATGCGAAAGCCTGGGCGGACTACCTGACGGAATCGATCCGCCTTTTCGCCGGTGAGAGCGACGTGATGTTTGCCGCGCATGGCATTCCCCGCTTCGGCACGCAAGAGATCATCGGCTTTCTGATGAACCATCGCGACGCCTATAAATTCCTGCATGACCAGACGATCCGCCTGATCAATACCGGCCTGACGGCGACCGAGATCGCGGAAGTGCTGAAGCTGCCGGATGTGCTGGCGAAGCAATGGTATAATCGCGGTTATTACGGCACGATGAGCCACAATGCGAAGGCGATCTATCAGCGCTATATCGGCTGGTACGATGCGAATCCGGCGAACCTCAACCCGCTGCCGCCGGAACCCGCCGCGAAACGCTATGTGGAAGCGATGGGCGGACAGGAAACGGTCAGGGCGCGCGCGGCCGACGCCGCCAAGGCGGGCGAGCTGCGCTGGGCGGCGACGCTGCTGAACCACGCGGTCTTCAACGATTCCTCCGACCGCGCGGCGCGCGAACAACTCGCGGACGTCTATACGAAGCTCGGCTTCGAGGCGGAAGCGGGCACCTGGCGCAACATCTATCTTACCGGCGCACAGGAACTGACGGAGGGCGTCGCCAACCTCTCGCCCGTGGCGCCGAACGCCGATGTGCTCTCGGCGATGACGACGCCGATGCTGCTCGACATTGCCGCCGTGCGCGTGAACCCGGCCAAAGCCGAAGGTCTGAACTTCAAGGTGAACATCCGCCTGACCGACCGCGACGAGAAACATCTCGTGACGGTGGAGAACGGCGTGCTGATCCATGAGGAAGACATCGAGGACGGGGATGCTGGCGCGAGCGTGACGATGACAAGGGCCGAACTCGTCATGACGCTGCTCGCGGGCTTCCCCGTGGCGGACTTCCTCGCCAATGGCGGCATCAAGGCGGAAGGCGACGCCACGCTCTACGAGACGTTGGCCGGGATGATCGAGGCGCCCGCGCCGAATTTCAATATCGTGGAGCCGTGAGGGGAAGGATTCGGCTTCGCCGCCAGAAAATACGGGGATTTTCACACCTTTCCGCCCTCCTTGCCAATGCGGCCACCATGCCTATACTCCCTCGCTTTCCGAAATCCGGACCGTGCGCGGCCGGGAATTAACGGCGGAAGGCCATGGCAGGAACACGCGGAGAAGCGCTGGTCGGCATCATCATGGGGAGCCAGTCCGACTGGCCAACCATGAAGCACACAGCCGACATTCTGGAGGCGCTGGAGGTGCCCTATGAGGCGCGGATCATCTCGGCGCATCGCACCCCCGAACGCATGTTCGATTACGCAAAGAGCGCGAAGCAACGCGGCCTCAAGGTGATCGTGGCGGGCGCTGGCGGCGCGGCGCATCTGCCGGGCATGACGGCCTCGCTGACGCCGCTGCCGGTCTTCGGCGTGCCCGTGCAATCGAAGGCCTTGTCGGGTCAGGACAGTCTCCTCTCCATCGTCCAGATGCCCGGCGGCATTCCCGTCGGCACGCTCGCCATCGGCGAGGCGGGCGCGAAGAATGCGGGGCTCATGGCCGCCGCCGTGCTCGCGCTGTCGGACGACGCGCTGGCCGCGCGCCTCGACGCCTACAGACAGGCGCTGACGGACGCCGTCGGCGACAAGCCGCAGGACAAGTAGACCTTGAGCGGAAAGCCCATAGCGCCCGGCGGCACGGTCGGGATTCTCGGCGGCGGACAGCTTGGCCGGATGCTGGCGAGCGCGGCCGCGGAGATGGGCCTTCACACGCATATATATTGCCCGGACGAAAACGCGCCGGCAGCCGAGGTTGCCGCGCAATACACGCGCGCGGAATATGAAGACGAGGCGGCGCTCACGCGCTTTGCCGAAAGCGTCGATGCCGTCACTTACGAATTCGAGAACGTGCCCGCCGAAACGGCGCGCATCCTTTCCGCGCATGGCATCGTGCGGCCCGGCCCCCTTGCGCTGGCAACGGCGCAGGACCGCATCGTCGAAAAGAACTTCATGCAGGCGAACGGCATCCTGACCGCGCCCTTCGCGGACATCACGGATGAGGCCAGCCTCCGGAACGCGGTGGAAAACATCGGCACCCCGAGTGTGCTGAAGACGCGGCGCTTCGGCTATGACGGCAAGGGCCAGGCAAAGATCATGGCCCCCGAGGATGCGATTGCGGCCTGGGACGAGATCGGCCGCGCGCCCGCAATCCTCGAAGGCTTTGTGTCATTCGAGCGAGAGATTTCCGTGATCGTCGCGCGCGGGGAAAATGGCGAGACGGCAGCCTATGACCCCGTCGAGAACATCCACAAGAACCATATTCTCGACCGCACGCTTGCACCTGCCGCGCTGCCGGAGGCGGTTGCCGGCGAAGCCTGCGCCATCGCCGCGCGCATCGCGGCCGAACTCGATTATGTGGGCGTGATGGGCGTGGAAATGTTCCTGCTGCCGGAAGCCGGCGCAGAGCAGCGGCTGCTCGTGAACGAGATCGCGCCGCGCGTTCATAATTCCGGGCACTGGACAATGGATGCCTGCGCGGTCGGCCAGTTCGAACAGCATATGCGTGCGGTCTGCGGCTGGCCGCTCGGCCACCCGCAACGTCACTCCGACGCCGTGATGACGAACCTGATCGGTGACGAAGCGGACGGCTGGAAAAAACTCGCCGCCGAACCCGGCACCGCGATCCACCTCTATGGCAAGGCCGAAGCCCGGCCCGGCCGCAAGATGGGCCATGCGACAAAGCTCTACCCGCTTGGAAAGCGTCCCCCGGTTACGTCTTCTTAACTTCGCACTTCCACTGTGGACACAAGGGAACGACGAGGCCCAACCGAGGCCTCGACAAAGGCACCCGCGTAGAAGAAGAAGGGGAGGTCCAATGTTGGAGGACCGGGCCGACGCCGCGCTTGCGGCGGATAAATCGGATGAAACGCAGCGCTTCATGGACGCGATGACGCCAAGTGCGGGCGAACACGCGACCGCGCCGATCCTCGGCATACGGATGCATACCGACCTCTTCCAGTACTGGCTAAGCCTGCCGCGCAATGACAGGCTTCCTTCGTCGTCGGATTTCGACCCGGCCGCAATCCGAAGCTGGCTGGCCGACATGACCATCATGAGCGTCAACGCACCCGGCGATATCCGCCATCGCCTCGTCGGCACGGGCGTCGCCGACCGTCTCGGCTATGACGCGACGGGAAAAAACCTTCTGGACTTCATCGACCCGTCCTATCGCGAACAATGCGCACGCAATATGCACGAGGTCGTCTGGCGACCCTGCGGCTGGCAGGTGCGCTATCTCACCCACTACCCCTCGGGCCGCATCGCGAATGTGCAGAGCATCTATCTGCCTCTGCACGGCCCCGCAGGCCAGCCTCCGCGCATCGTGAGCGTCCACACGCCGGAAGACCCGCAGCGCTATGCCCGTTCAAAGGCGGAACCGAGCTTCGCCAGCGAGATCGCGCGGATGGTCTGGATCGATGTCGGCTTTGGTGTGCCGGGCTGATTACCCGCGCCCATAGCGCAGCCGTCCGAGCAGGGCGACAGGGTCCGGCAGTTTCGCGGCGATATTCTTCACCCCCGCCTTCGCACGCTCGAACCGCATGACATCTTCGATGCGGCGGTCGAGAAACGCCCAGGTGCGCGCATAATTCTCGCTGTCATCGGAAAACCAGTAGAACGAGACGGCGGAGAAGACGCCGGCCAGCGTCGCGCGCTTCGTATAGAAATTGAAGTCGGCGGAAGTGTCGCCGACGGCGCGCCAGATCGCATCGACGGTGCGATAGAGCGCGTGGGGACCGCGCGTGCCCGATGTCGGCAGTGCGAAGAGCGTGACGGCGCGGCGTACTGCATCGCGCTGATGCAGATCGACCTCGATGCGGGTGCGCACAGCGAGCGTGATGCGTTCGCGGATCTTCAGGGCACCGATATCGTCGCGCGCGAGAGCCTCTTCCATGCGGCGATCGCCATCGGCAAGGAAGAAATCGGCCAGATCGAGAACGCCGCCCGGAAAGGCCAGACGCATTTCGCCATGCGAGATACCTGCCGCTTCCGCCGCATCGGCAAGGAGGCGCGGCGTCCAGCCGTCAAAGGCGACATTGGGCAGGGCTGCTTCGAGAATTTGAACGCGTACAGCCTCCAGCCGGTCGGGCTTCGCCCTGCCCGTGCCAGTGCCGGGACGCTTCCTTGAGGGTTTGCCTTCAGGCATCCGCCTTCTCCTCTTCTGTCTCTTCTGCCGGCTCAGGGCGCCGCGCGGCTGCCCAGGCCTTCGCTTCCGTCTCGAAAATGAGCTCCGTGAGATCGTCCATCCGCTGCGGGTAGAGTATGCCGTCGAGATGGTCGCATTCATGTTGCACGACACGGGCATGGAAGCCACGGGCAACGCGCTCGATGGTGTTGCCGGAAAGGGTCTGGCCCCGGTAGCGCAGCGCCGTCACGCGCGGCACGGCGCCGCGAAGCCCCGGCACCGAGAGGCACCCCTCCCAGCCCTTCTCCATGTCGGAGGTGAGAAACTCGATCTCGGGATTGATGAGCACCGTGAGGGGGGCCGTGTGGTCGAAGGCCTCCTCTTCGCCGATTTCCTCTGGCGCGCGCTCGGGCGGCGCCTGAAAGACAACGATTCGCCAGGGCTCGTAGACCTGGGGCGCGGCAAGCCCGGCCCCGTTCGCGTCGATCATGGTCTCGATCATGTCGCGGACAAGCGCCTTTACTTCGGGCGCCGTGGGGTCCGGGACGGGCTTGGCCACCCCCTGAAGCACCGGGTGGCCCATGCGGGCGATCTTTCGTATAGCCATGAGCTGAATATGAGGCCGGGCGGGACCCGCGGCAACAGGCCCGCTCGCCGCAGGTGGCCAAAGAAACACCGCAGCGCCTCAAAAAGAGGGCTTTTCAGGCCCCGGTGGTGGACAAATACCGCAGGCTTTGCTAGATAAGCGGCTCTCGCGGGTCCGAAAAACCGGTTCCCGCGATTAACTTATTGAATCGAAAGCAGGATCAGCCCGTGCAGGTACTCGTTCGCGATAACAACGTCGACCAGGCCATGAAAGCTCTGAAGAAGAAGCTTCAGCGCGAAGGCGTGTTCCGCGAAATGAAGCTCCGGAACTTCTACGAGAAGCCCTCCGAGAAGCGTGCCCGCGAAAAGGCCGAGGCGATCCGCCGCGCCCGCAAGCTGGCCCGCAAGCGCGCGCAGCGCGAAGCCGGCATCACGACCAAGAAGTAATCTCCTTCAGGGGATTTCGAGCTTTTGAAGCGCCTCCGGTTTCCGGGGGCGTTTTTCGTTTGGCATCAGAGACGCTTGGCAAGGAACCGCTCGTAATTGCCATATCCGCCTCTACGTGCTTGAGGCCAACACCCGCGCGGTTTTCCTCGAGGACCGCCCGGCTGCGCACGGCGGAGACGGATTGCCTGATTGTTTTCCCGGCATCTCAGAAGCGCTCCTCGCCGCGTTCACGAACGGGGTCCGGGAAGTCGCGATAAAGCGCGAACTGGATATTCTCGACAAGCGAGTTCACGGCATAGTGGTCGCTCTCGATGGGCTCCGCCCGTGTCGCCACCCAGTCAAAGGCGCTGTCGAGCTGGGTGAGATCCGCGACCTCGATCATGAAATGGAATTCGCCCAGATGCGCGGGCGCAAGGCCGAGCTTCTTGCGCATGAGGCGCCAGCCCTCGATAACCCCCTCGCTTTCGAGGCGGTCCATGTAATGCGTGAAGGCATCGACAAAATCCACGTCACGCACGCCGGACTTCAGGTTGAACCAGCCGTGATAGATGTCCATGACCTCTCCCCAGGATGGAAACGGGCCCAATGAAAACGGGCGGCAATCATCTTGACTGCCGCCCGCCCGGTTCGTCCAGCAAGCTGTGCCGGTTTCAGTTCCGCGAAAGTGTTTTTGCGCCGAGAACGGAAAGAGCGACAAGGACAAGCTCGATCACGATGGACTGCGCGACGCCCTCCGGCGCGCCTTCCACGACGACGCCGAGAAAACGTCCGATGACGGCAAGACCGTAGAGCACCGCCACGCCCCACATCCACTGCGGCTTGCCCGCAAACAGCGCGCAGATGGCGGCCAGCGCGCCGGCAAGAAAGAATGCCCCGAGATCGGCACGCAGCGAATTCAAGCCCAGCGGCGACAGCGCCCCGAGGCCCAGCGCCTCGCCAAGCTGTGTTGGCTGCGCGAACGCCATCAGACCCATCGCCAGCGAAAAAAGCCCCACCAGAACAACACCGATTCGTCCCAGCCAGATCATCGTCTCCCTCCTTTTTGAGCCTGCTTGATAAGAAACGGGCGGTGCCCGGATTGAGCACCGCCCGCTTGTTTCATCCAGCCTGAGTAATACTCAGAGGTTCTTCACGATCTCTTCCACCATCTTCTTCGCATCGCCGAAGAGCATCATGGTGTTGTCACGGAAGAAGAGTTCGTTCTCGACACCCGCATAGCCCGAACCCATGCCGCGCTTCACGAAGAGAACCGTCTTCGCCTTCTCGACATCGAGCACTGGCATGCCGAAGATGGGGCTCGCCGGATCGGTCTTGGCAGACGGGTTCGTCACGTCATTGGCGCCGATGACGAAGGCAACATCTGCCTGAGCAAACTGGCTGTTGATGTCTTCCAGCTCGAAGACTTCGTCGTAAGGCACATTCGCTTCCGCGAGCAGCACGTTCATGTGGCCGGGCATACGGCCCGCGACGGGATGGATGGCGTAGGAAACCTTCACACCTTCTTCCTTGAGGATGTCGCTCATTTCACGAAGTGTGTGCTGCGCCTGCGCCACCGCCATGCCATAGCCCGGCACGATGATGACGGAGCCCGCATTCTTCATGATGAAGGCGGCATCGTCCGCCGATCCCTGCTTCACCGGGCGCGTTTCGACCGCACCGCCACCGGCAGCGGCCGCATCGGCACCGAAGCCGCCAAGGATGACGCTGATGAAAGAGCGGTTCATGCCCTTGCACATGATGTAGCTGAGGATTGCGCCCGAAGAACCGACCAGTGCGCCCGTGACGATGAGCGCGAGATTGCCAAGCGTGAAACCGATGCCGGCCGCCGCCCACCCCGAATAGGAATTCAGCATCGACACGACAACGGGCATGTCCGCACCGCCGATCGGGACGATGATGAGGAAGCCGATGATGAAGGAGAGCACCGTGATGGCAAGGAAGAGCTGCCAGGTCTGGTGCGACGGGTCCATCACGATGTAGGCGATGCCAGCCACAATGGCGAGCGCCAGCACCACATTGATGACGTGGCGGCCCGGCAGCATGATCGGCGCGCCCGACATGTTGCCGTTGAGCTTCGCAAAGGCGATGACCGAACCAGAGAAGGTGATCGCACCGATAGCGACGCCGATCCCCATCTCGACGAGATTTGCCCCGTGGATCGCGTGATAGGCGCCGATGCCATAGGCCTCGGGCGCAAGAAACGCGGACCAGGCGACAAAGACCGCCGCGAGACCAACCAGCGAATGGAAGGCCGCAACGAGCTGCGGCATCTGCGTCATGGCGATGCGCCGTGCTATGACAGCGCCGATGCCGCCACCGATAACGAGGCCAAGAACGATAAGCCCCCAGGTGAGCGTATTCTGCGCCTGCAACAACGCGAACGTCGTGACTATGGCGATGGTCATGCCGACCATGCCGAATGTATTGCCCTGCCGGGACGTTTCCGGCGAGGAGAGCCCGCGAAGCGCGAGAATGAAAAGCACCGCCGAAGCGAGATAGAGCAGTGCCGCTATATTGGCTGACATATCCCGTTTCCCCTCAGCGCTGCTTTTTCTTGTACATGGCGAGCATTCGCTGCGTGACCAGGAAGCCGCCAAAGATATTGACGGCGGCAAGGATCACCGCAACGAAGCCGAACCCCTTGGACATCCAGCCCGTCTCGCCCGCCTGGGTGAGATCGAGGCCGACGGCGATAAGCGCGCCGACAATGATGACGGAGGAAATGGCGTTGGTAACCGACATCAGTGGCGTATGCAGCGCAGGTGTCACGCTCCACACCACAAAATAGCCGACAAAGATCGCGAGCACGAAAATCGCAAGCCGGAACACAAAAGGATCGATAGCGGCCGCTTCCATCAGTTGCCTCCTTCGCGGAGCGACGGATGCACCACCTGACCATCTTTTGTCAGGCAGGTACCCGTAATGATTTCGTCTTCCCAGTTGATCGCAAGAGCTTTGGTTTCCTTGTCGATCAGGGGGGTGATGAAGTTCAAGAGGTTCTTCGAGTAGAGCGCCGAGGAATCGACCGCGAGCTGTGCGGCGACATTGAGATCCCCGATCAGGGTCACGCCATGCTTCTGGACGCGCTTGCCGGGCTCGGAGAGCGGGCAGTTACCGCCGCGCTCCACCGCAAGATCAACGAGGATCGATCCCGGCTTCATGCTCTTCACCATCTCCTCGCTCACGAGTTCCGGCGCCGGACGGCCCGGAATGAGCGCGGTGGTGATGACAATGTCCTGCTTCTTTATATGCTCGGCAACGAGCGCGGCCTGGGCGCGCTTGTAGTCCTCCGACATTTCCTTCGCATAGCCGCCCGCAGCGTCGCCGCTTTCTTCCGATTCGACCATGACGAAAGTCCCGCCCAGGCTTTCGACCTGTTCTTTCGTTGCCGAACGGACGTCCGTCGCCGACACGATGGCACCGAGGCGCTTCGCCGTGGCGATTGCCTGCAGGCCCGCGACGCCGACACCCATGACGAACACACGAGCCGGCGCGATGGTGCCCGCCGCCGTCATCATCATCGGCATGGCACGGGTGAAGACAGAGGCTGCGTTGATGACCGCCTTGTAGCCCGCGAGATTCGACTGCGAGGACAACACGTCCATCGACTGCGCACGCGTGATGCGCGGCATGAACTCCATTGCAAATGCATTGATGCCCTGCGCGGCATATTTCTGCAGGCGCGCCTTGTCATCCCAGGGATTGAGAATCGCCGCGAGCATGGCGCCACGTTTCATCAGGCCGATTTCCTCGTCGGAAGGTGCACGCACCTTGAAGACGATGTCGGCATCCTTGAGGGTTTCCGCCGCGCTCTGCGCGATGGTCGCGCCGGCATCCGCATAGAGCTGATCAGCGATGGAAGCGTGTTCGCCCGCTCCCGTCTCGACGATGACTTCAAGGCCGAGTGCGGAAAGCTTCTTCACCGTTTCCGGGGACGCTGCTACGCGAGTTTCGCCCTCAAGGCGTTCTTTTGGGATCGCAAGTTTCATGGAACATCGCCTGTTCTCCGGAGCTCGTGAAAATCACGGGCACCAAGTGAGAATAAGAATTATTCAAATATGCAGCACTGAGGGTTGGTTTCAAGTGAGAAATCAGACCCACCTGCTGCCGGACATCAGAGGAGGAAAACCGCCATCAGAACGAGAATGACAATAGTCGCTCCCGTGCCCCACTTCGCTCCCGAGATGAAGAGGTCATAGGTCGAGATGTGCTCTTTCGGGTCCATCTCTTTGCCCCAGCCTTCCTGATATCCAGCCATGTTACCTCACCCGCTTTATGCCGCTCGTTATGCTCGATTTGAGCGAGCCGGACTATAGCAAACGATCCGTGCGCGGCAAGCATAGAGGCTCCCGCCCTATGCTAAATACCTACAGCGGCTGTGCAATTTCGTTCAACCCGGCGTGAAACGGCAGGCCTGTTTCAGCTATCGAAGGGCGAGGGAAGAGGCCCGCTCGCGATCTTACGAGACGGCGCGGAATGATCCCAGTCGGCGAGCAGCGCGCGCAGCGCCGCCACGAAAGCGAGCGGCTGGTCGAGCATGATGTGGTGGCGTGCCTGCGGAATCTCGATGACCGGCGCCGAACGCCCCAGCAGATTGAACATGTATTCGCCGATCTCGGCCGACAACAGCACGGAAAACTCGCCCCGCATGATGGCGATGCGGCAGCGTGTGGCGGCAAGCCGTGCGCCCATGTCACCGATATCGAAACGCCGCCAGATAGCGGGATCAAACTTCCAGGTCCAGCCTTCCCCGCCTTCCGGGTTTTCGACCTGCTTCAGCGAATGGCGCGCGATGTAATCGACGATATAGCGGTTCTCGCAAGGCTGCGGCGGCGCAAGGCGGAAGCGGCCCATCGCGGCGTCGAGGCTGGGATAGATGCGGTGCGGGCGGAACTCGCGAGACGGCGGCCCTCTCGGCCGGTCCGGCGGGTTGACCGGGCTATCGACGATAACCGTACCCGCCAGCCGGTCACCATAAAGCGCGCCGGTGAGAATGGTAATGAAGCCGCCAAAGGAATGACCGACGATGATCGGCGGCTCTTCGCAGTTAAAGAAGCCTGCATCTTCGCAGACTGCCATCTGCTCTTCGGCAAATGTTTCCAGGGTATAGCGCTCGCGCCAACCCGAATCGCCCATGCCCGAAACGTCGATAGCCGCAACTGAATATTCACGTGCAAGAAAGGGAGCGACGAAAGACCACCAGCGTGCATGCGCACCATTGCCGTGAACGAGCAGCAGGCCGGGCTTTGCGGGGTCGCCCCAGCGCAGATAGTGAACCTTCGTGCCCTCTACCTCGACAAATCGGCTTTCAGGCTCGACTGCAACGGCCCGCGAGAACCAGCCTGGAGCGAGCGTGACGGCAGCCCCCTCTTCGTCCCCCGGCGCCAGATCGAAATCGCTCATTTTGCAGGCCTTTCGCCAAGTGCCTTGAAGACCCCGGTACCCGACATGATGGTGCGCTCGCCGCACCAGATACGGCCCTTCACGGTGAAGAAGTCATCTTCCGCCCCCACGATCTCGCCCGTGCCTTCGACCCATTCGCCGATCTTCGCGCCGGACAGAAAGTCCGTCATCAGGCGAACCGTCACCCAATAACGGTGAACCGACATGGTGATCGCGTGACCGAATGCCATGTCGGCAAACGACATCAGCATCCCGCCATGACAATTACCCATGCCATTGGTGTGATGCTCCTGCACATAGAAGGCGCGCGTATAGAGACCGCCCTCGCCGAGGCGCTCATAAAGCGGACCAATCTGGCGGCCAAAACCCTGGAACAAGTTCAGCGTCTGATAGCCGTCCGGCAGCGTGATGGTATTTTCTTCGAGAAGATCGTCGGTCATGACCGAACCTCGGGCAGGCGGGAAAAGGAACAGCCGCTCAGGCAGCGGGCGGCACACCGGCCTTCTTTAGCGCAGCGTTCTGCCGTTTGTCGAGTTTCGCCACATCGAAGGCGTCGATGGTCGCGTTGAAGAGTTTATGAAAGTTGAGCTCCGCCCCGAGATGCAGGAAGACCGATCCGAGGCCGATGGCAGCGCGATCCATGAAGACGAATTCGCGCGGCGGCGTGACCGGTCCGAGTTCACGGAGCCTCTTGTGCACGCCGAAAGCTTCCTTGCGGCCATATTCACCCGGCTTGATACCATCCGCGACGGAACGCACGCGATCGTCGAGCATCGGCGCATAGATGAAGCGCGCCCAGACGTTCAGCACATCAATGAGATCGTTCGAGAGATTGTGGAAGCCCCAGTTTTCGTAGGCCGCCGCCGCGCGGTCGCGATCATCCGTTTCGAGCGCGCGATAAAGCTCGACCACGCCCGCGACAAAGGCAGGCGGAAATATGCGAATGCAGCCGAAGTCGAGAAGATTGATTCCGAAATCTTCCCGCACCGAATAATTGCCGAGATGCGGGTCGCCATGAATGACACCGTGGCGGCTGAACGGCATCCACCAGGCAGCGAACATCGCCTCAGCAATGGCATTGCGTTCTTCCAGCGCGTGCTCCCGGAAAGAAAGCAGCGGCTCGCCAGTGAGCCAGCTCATGGTGAGAAGGCGCTTGGTGGAAAGATCGCCATGAACGTTTGGCACCTCGATGCGCGCATCCTTTGCGAAGATATTCGCATAGAGCTGCATATGCGCGGCCTCGCGCTCATAGTCGAGCTCCTCGCGAAGCCGCTCGCCAAGCTCGGCATAGATTTCGCGCGTATCGACCGCCTGATCCATCCGGCGGTGGATCGAGAAGATGAGGCCAAGCTGCTTGAGGTCGGCATCGACGGCGGACTGCATATCCGGGTATTGAAGTTTGACGGCAAGGTCTTCGCCCTCAAGCGAGGTCGCCCGGTGGACCTGACCGAGAGAGGCGGCCGCCGCCGCTTCCCGCTCGAAAGAACCGAACCGCTTTTCCCAGCCGGGGCCGAGTTCTGCCCGCATCCGCCGCTTCACAAATGGCCAGCCCATCGGCGGCGCCGCGGACTGAAGCTGCGAAAGCTCCGCAGCGAATTCGGCAGGCACGGCTTCGGGAATCGTCGCGATCATCTGCGCGACCTTCATGATCGGCCCCTTGAGGCCGCCAAGCGCCGCAGTGAGCTCGCGCGCCGTCTTGTCATCCGCCTGATCGAGACCGAAGAGACGCGCAGAGGCAAAGCGTGCCGCAATGCCGCCGACGCCTGCACCGACCTGCGCGTAACGCTGAACGCGCCGCCCGAACCGGTTCGCCTCACTGTCCTTCGGCGTGCCGGCAGAACGAGGCGGCTCTTCGCTCATTCCATCGCCTCAAGCTCGTCGATGAAACCGCGGATCATCGACAGCCCCTTGTCCCAGAAGGCGGGGTCGGACGCATCGAGACCGAAGGGCGCGAGAAGTTCCTTGTGACGGAGCGTACCGCCTGCCGACAGCATTTCGAAATAGCGCTCGGCGAAACCTTCCTGCGCGTTTTCGTAGACCGCATAGAGCGAGTTCACGAGGCAGTCGCCGAAAGCATAAGCATATACATAGAAAGGCGCGTGGATGAAGTGCGAGACGTAGCACCAGTACGTCTCATAGCCCTCCCCCAGATGGATGGCCGGGCCGAGGCTCTCTCCCTGCACTTCCATCCAGATGCGGCCGATATCTTCCGACGCCAGTTCGCCCTCGCGGCGCGCCGTATGAACGCGGCGCTCGAAAATGTAGAAGGCGATCTGACGAACCACCGTGTTCAGCATGTCCTCGACCTTGGAGGCGAGCATCGCCTTGCGCCGTTCCTTGTCCGGTGCGCTGGCGAGGAGCTTGCGGAAAGTCAGCATCTCGCCGAAAACGCTGGCCGTTTCGGCGAGTGTCAGCGGCGTGTCGGCCATGAGCGGGCCTTGACGCGCGGCAAGCACCTGATGGACGCCATGACCGAGCTCATGCGCAAGCGTCATCACATCACGCGTCTTGCCCTGATAGTTCACGAGTACGTAAGGGTGTGCGCTCGGTACGGTGGGGTGAGCGAAAGCGCCCGTCGCCTTGCCCTCCCGCATCGGCGCATCAATCCAGCCTTTTTCGAAAAAACGATCCGCGATGTCCGCCATTTCCGGGGTGAAGCCCCGATAGGCATCGAGCACCGTGGCGCGCGCCTGCTCCCATGACATGACGGCATCGTCCGACTGCGGCAGCGGCGCATTTCGATCCCAGTATTCGAGACGCTCAAGGCCGAGCCATTTCGCTTTCATCGCATAATAACGATGCGAAAGATCGGGGTAGGAGCGCTGCACGGCATCGACCAGAGCCGCGACGACCTCCGGCTCCACGCGATTCGCGATATGGCGCGATTGCGCTATATCCTCGAAACCGCGCATCCGGTCTTCGATCTCCTTGTCCTTGGCGAGCGTGTTGGTGATGAGAGTGAAAAGAGGCAGATTCGCCTTGAATGTCGAAGCAAGCGCATGAGCCGCTTCCTCGCGTTTTGTCCGGTCTTTCTCGGAAAGGCGGTGAAGCGCCGCCTCCAGCGCAAGCGGCTTGCCGCCGACATCGAATTTCAGCCGGCTCATTGTCTCGTCGAAAAGACGATTCCAGGCTGCATGACCCGTCACGCTCTTTTCGTGAAGAAGCGTTTCGAGCTCATCGGAGAGCTGATAGGGCCGCATGGCGCGAAGATCGCGCAGCCAGGGGGCGTAATGCGCCAGCGCGGGATCTTCGAGTGCTGAAGCAAGCGTATCGTCATCCAGCCTGTTCAATTCGAGTGCAAAAAAGAGGAGGTCCGTCGAGATCGTCGTCACGCGCTCCTGGATGTCGCCATAGAATTTCCCATGCGCGGGATTCGTGTTGTCCTGCGCATAGAGAAGGCCTGCATAGGAAATGAGACGGCCGAGCCTGTCTTCTATTTCCTCGAGAACGCCAATCGCACGGGCAAGTTCCGCGCCGCCCGTCTGCGAACTGGCAAGAATGGCGATCTGCCCTTTGTAGCGCTTGTTGAAATCGGCTGCTGCCTCTGCGGCAAGAGCGAGATCGGCTGTCACTTCCGGCGCATCGGGAGAGGCGTAAAGGTCCGCAAGGTTCCAGACAGGAAGCGCGCCCAGATCGGCATCATCGCTGGCCGCCCCCCCGACCGTACCATCGGCTGCGCGACCATGATTGAACGTCTTTTGGACAAGCGACATCTCAGGGCTCCGTCTGAAAAGGATCGTGAAACCTATATTGAGCGGAGCAGCCTGTCATTCAACGCCACTGCGGCGACAAGACACCGAAGAACAATACTGAAATAGCCATCCGGCAAAAGAAAAGGGCCCCAGCCGAAGCTGGAGCCCTGATCGTTGTTATGCGTCGTGGCTTAGCAGCCTGCGACAACCGCACGGCGGTTAAGCGGCTCACGCACGCCGTCGCCGGTCTGGACCGCAGGTTCGGTCTCGCCCTTCGACACGGCGCTGCAGAGATCCTTGCCCTGCGCAGTGAGCGCGTTGGACACGGAGTCGGCACGGCGCTGGCCGAGAGCCTGGTTGTAGGCACTGCTGCCCGACGTATCGGTGTGACCGATAACCGAGAGCGGACCGGTCGACTCGGCGACGATCTGATCGATCACCGACTGCGCTTCCGGCGTCAGGTTATACTTGTCGAACCCGAAATAGATGGTCCACGGACCGGATTCCTGGAGGGCGCAGGCCGTGAGGGCTTCATAGAAAGCAGCCTTCTCGGCTTCAACGCGATCCGGCTGCACCGGACCACCTTCGCCACCAAAATACGAGCCGTTCACGCCGAGCTTGTTATCGCTCGCCTGCTCGACCCAGCCGTCATAGTAGCGCTGCGCCTTGGCGCAAGCACAACCACGCTCGTCGCGGCCGCCATTATCAAGCGCCGCCATGAGCTTGGAACGGGCGTCCTGCAGTTCGGGCAGATCGCTCGCAAGAACCCCCTTCGAGGCAGGGTCGTAAGGAAGCACCGTTTCGCCAGCAGCGGCGGCACGGCCCTTCTCGACGATCGCAGCCGTATCGACCCAGTTGCAGTCGACATAGGCTTCCGAAGTCGCCCTGTCCTGATATTCACGAGCCAGGCACGCGTTGAAGGAATCACCCTGAATGTCTTCATGCAGGTACGATTCTGCGGTCCATGTGCCGCAACCAGCCAGCACAAGGAAAGAACCCAACGCTATAAGCCGGGATATCATTTTCATCCCAATCTCCGTCGTTATTTCGCTTTGCCCCCCGACGATACGACGGGTGGCCCGGACCCCACCGGTAAGCCCTCATAAGCCTAATTTCATCGCATGGAACTACGGAAACCATCAACCTGTATTGGCCGGATTCCACAAGTTCTGCGCCAGGCGTCACATGACAGCAACACTGTTGCCGGACGGAATCGGTGCCTTCGAAGCTAAATCCCAGCAATCAAGGCAGCAACCAGTGTCCCAGCTTGTGTCATCGACGCCTGATTATCAGTCGAAGGATTAAGGGCCCTTTTACCAATACGGCCCATATTGGGCCAAGTGGCGGGCCCCGGGGGGTGGTCCGTGCAACGAAATTGCGGCACGAATCCGAGGATCGAATGACCCAGGCCATTCTCATAGTCGATGACGATCCCGCCCAGCGCCGGATCCTGGAAGAAGTCGTCAACCGCGACGGCTACCGGGCTATCCCCGTGGACGGCGGCGAGGCGGCGCTTGCCTATCTCGAGAGCCCGGCGGGAGCCGAGATCGCCCTCGTGGTGCTGGACCTCGTCATGCCCGGCGTGGACGGCATGGAGGTGCTGAAGCGCGTCCATCCCCAGAAACCCAACCTCCCCGTGATCGTCCTGACCGCCCATGGCGGCATCGAGACGGTGGTGAACGTGATGCGCGAGGGCGCCTCCGACTTCGTGGTGAAGCCGGTCAGCCCCGAACGCCTCCACGTCTCCATGCGCAACGCGCTGAAGGTGAACGCACTGACGGGCGAGATCACCCGCCTGCAAAAACGCCAGACCGGCCGCCTCACCTTCGACGACATCATCGCGCCGAGCCCCGCAATGGACCCCGTGATCCGGCTGGGCAAGCGCGCCGCGCAATCGAACATCCCGATCCTCATCGAAGGCGAGTCGGGCGTCGGCAAGGAACTCATCGCCGCCGCGATCCAGGGCGAAGGCGACCGCGCCGGCAAGCCCTTCGTCACGGTGAACTGCGGCGCGATCCCGGAAAACCTCGTCGAGAGCATTCTGTTCGGCCATGAAAAGGGCGCCTTCACGGGCGCGGCCGACAAACATGCCGGCAAGTTCCAGGAAGCAAATGGCGGCACGCTCTTCCTCGACGAGATCGGCGAACTGCCGCTCGACATCCAGGTCAAGCTGCTGCGCGCCCTTCAGGAAGGCGAGGTCGATCCCGTGGGCTCGAAAAAGCCCGTGAAGGTCGATATCCGCCTGATCTCGGCAACGAACCGCGACATGCTGCAAATGGTGAAGGAGGGCCGCTTCCGCGAAGACCTCTATTACCGCCTGAACGTCTTCCCGATCCACATTCCGCCGCTTCGTCAGCGCAAGGACGATATCCCGGATCTCGTGGCCCATTTCATCCGCCGCCTCGCAGCCGAGGAAGGCAAGGAAGTCGTCGGCATTTCGCAGGATGCACTGCAGATGCTCAAGGCCTATGACTGGCCCGGCAATGTGCGTCAGATCGAAAACACGATCTTCCGCGCCATCGTGCTGTGCGACGGCGACGTGTTGCAGGTCTCCGACTTCCCGCAGATCGCAACCATGGTGGAAGGCTATTCGGACGCCGCACGTCACTATGACAGCGCACCCGCGCTGCAGGTCACGCCGCCCGCGCAACAGCCGCAAGCCGCCGCGTCCGCCCCTGCCGGCAATGGCATGAGCCGCGACGGCATGAGCGGCAATGGCATGATCGGCACAGCCGCCGGCAGCGAGGTGCCGGTCTATGCAGGCCAGCCCGCACAGCCGCAAGCGCATGCACAGACAAACAGCCTCGCCGACTTCGCGCGCTCGAATTTTTCGGACGGCATCGCCATCACCGACGATGCGGGCAATGTGCGCAAGCTCGAAGACATCGAGGCGGAAATGATCCGCCTCGCCATCGAGAAGTACAAGGGCCACATGACGGAGGTGGCGCGCCGCCTCGGCATCGGCCGCTCGACGCTATATCGCAAGGTGCGCGATATGGGTCTTGAGGTACGCGAGGGCTGACGCCTTCGCCTGAAGACGGAGTGGGACCGGAGGGTCCGGCGGCGTGGGAGAGATTCCGCGCCGCTTTCTTTTTGGGGGCCGCGTAAGGGCGGCAAGCGGGGACAAGTGAGGCCGACCGTCACACGAACGTCACGAAACCGTCACAATTCATCCGCGGACGGACTTATCCCCGGTTTTGTCCCCTGCCCGCCCGCAGGCTTCCGCGCATCTTGTCCCCGGTTCGAGACTTGTCCCCAGTGTTACGAAAATGACATGTGGCAGAACGCTGTGGCTTTGGTGCATGTGGCGGGAGGGAGACAGGGGAGATAAGGCTCTACGTCGTACTACCGCCCGCCTAAACTCCACCATTCCACGACACCGCCTACATGAAGTTTCTAAAATCGAACTCCGCATCAACAAGATTAGGGTTCTGCTGGATAATTTGCGCAAATCGTCGCGAATACTCCAAGGTGACAGGCAACTTTTTATAGAGCGTGTTGTTGTTCCAATCCATTTTTGTAAGCCCGACAATCCCTGCACAAGTTTCAAACCATCCCCCCTCTCCACTGAATCTTCTAACGATCAGTGGCGACGGCACAGGCTTAAGCGCACCTTCTTTATAAACGTCCCGCCCACCTCCACCCATATGCACACCCTTGACGCTTCCCTGCGTCCACAAAAAGGTCTCATCAGAAGAGATGGGAAGGTAGGTGCCGCGCACGACCGGATACATGTCCGGCGTCGGCGTAGCGGAAGCGGTGTAACGTGTTCCGGACCAGCTTGTACTCTTCACGATTTGAACCAGCTCGACTTCGGTTCCACTATTGAAGGCATCAATGGCGCCGAGAGCTTCGTCATCCTTGAACGGCGTGTTCTTGTGTATCGTCACTTTTTTAGGCGCACGGCCGGAATGTCCTCGCTGATAAATTTCCAAGCTGCGCGACATGACGCTCAACATTTCATTATATGAGAGGTACGGATTATCACGAGAGTCCTTGGTGTAGTCCCGTGTATCGTACGCCACAAACTGAAATCCAGTACCGTCTGGATCGAAGACTTGGCTACAACACGTCGTGTATTCCGCGCCCGAGGCAGTCGTTTTCATCGCATAGCTAATTCCAATAAAGGCGGTCTCCCGATCTAAACCATCAAGCTTCCAAGGAATACCATTCGCTTTGGAGTAAAGAGCTAGACTTAGCCCCCACATGACGTTGGCACGGCAACGACGTGTCATGGCGCCGTCCAAGATGATTTGGATTGGGATACCAGCAGGGGCGCAATATGCTTTGAGATAATCATGCAAGTCGAAGCCGGGTGCTTCGAAGCAAGCCGCCCAAGTCGGCGGGAGATAAAGCAGGAGAACGTCGAACTGCGACTTGCGTTGCCCGGCCTTGGCAATAGCATCGAACAGATGTCGAGCGAGCAGATTTCGGTTTGACGCCTTGGCCAATGCATCAAGATCGTCCGGCAACGACATCCTCAAAGATTCTGTGGGAAGCGCAAGCGGACATCGAAACAGCTTATGAAAGCCCGGATAAGGTGGATAATAGTTCCGGGCCTCAACGGGTTGCAGCGTTTGACCCAGTTCTTTTGCAACACGGTCCAAGCGCTCTAGGTCGCCGTGAGGCGCGAGAAAAGCTAAGCGGACACGTGTTGGAACGCCTAGCGTTTCGCTGTAAGGGCCATATGAAATCAACCCGCGCAGCGGGTGAAGATCCATATTTCCTCCTGCAAAGATTAAGGCTGGCTCGGGAATTGCCTGATAGGCGCTGAGTTCCGAATTCGCACTCATCGGGCGGGCTTTCGACTAAAGGCCGTACGGTCATTGATGACAAAGCGAGGGTTACCTGGCCCTACCGCTCCATTAAACGCGGTAAGTTCGTGATCAACACCGCGACGATCACCCGGCAGAAGTAGAGCGATCCACGCTGAAAGCAGGGCGTCAGCTTTCTTATTAAAACGGTCACCACACCGCCGATCCAAGAAGGCAACCGCATCCTTTCTAGCCCACTTAGGCCAAATCCAAACACCGGGGCTCAAGACAAGCCAATGGCGGCCACTTATTCGCTGTAGATCAACTCGGATAGACTCCGCCCAATAAACCTGTTCACGAACAGGATGCTCTTGTGTTGGTGTTGTCATTAGTCCGCCAATCTGACCGTGCAGAAAACCTCCAACACATTGCCGAACAGCCTCAAGAGCGACTGTAGACTGGGCATGACGATCTACAATCAGACTTGTTCCCGAACGATCACTTCGGCGTATAAGCGGCAAACCTCGCTGAAGCGCCGTAGCGATCGCCTGTTCGATGAAGCCCTTTAGATGAAGGTGAGAAGCGATGTCTCCTAAATGTTCGCCAAATTCGACCGGCTTTAAATCTGACAGCACCGAAGTAAACGTTGAGCGGATTACTTGCTCGTCTCCCCACGCCCAAACTTGGCTTTCTTTCGTACAAATCAGAGCACCCTTAGCGCGCCTCTCAGCTGCTCTAAGATCGGCCCATTCCTGGTTCACGCGAAACGCAAGCTCAAAGCACTGCTCCGGCATTGCCGTAATCGGCAAACCATTCAAGCGAAGAAGCGGCGGCGATTTCCCTACAGCCGGCATTGGCAAGTCAACAAGTAGGTCCGCCGATTTATTCACCGAGGCAGTCAGCTCTGGTGGTCTGTTGGGAAGTTGGCGCCACACCCGTGACATCAGAGAATCAAACGTCTCAATCTCGACCAGTTCTGCTTTCACGCCTCGAGACTTCGCTTGAGCGAGTAAGTCTTGGACCGCTTTAAGAGGCTTGCGCCCCTTCATCGTTGTCCAGAACAGTCCGTGAGGGAAGGGATTGGGGCCTTTCAAAACCTTGCCGAGTTCGGCCATAACGCTCTCATCGCGTCCGCTGTATCCGGCAACTACCAAACCAAAACGGTTACCAGAACTGACCAAGCATTTTCCAAGCTCTTGGTCTTGATTTAAGAGATCCTCGGAAAGGTTTTTGATGCTCTGATATCTGAAGTCACCGTGCATCTTCACATAGAGTGGGAATTCATCATTGTTGAGAGCGGTATTTGCAGCATAAGATCCTTCAAGATGAAAAGGAGCGATACTTTTACCTGCGACTTCGGCAAGCGCCTTCTCAATTACGGTGTCAAAGTTTGTCGTGAAGACAACTCTTGCCAATCCCGCGGACATCATCGCAGCCATCACTCGATGCCCGATGGAAAGTGATATCCGGCTATCAGCCAAGGTGGCTTGTAAATACTGACGTTGGCGCTCGTAGTCGCCTCCAAAAATAATTTCAAAGCAGGCTGAATACTCTCTGGGATCGCCCGGTTGGGGGAACCCTTGCGCCTCCATATACGCACTAATCTTCCGTTGCACCGCCACGTTCTGCACGTCATTCGCGGTAATCTTTTGATTCTCTTCGCGACAGTAGTACCGACGTTTGAGGTCCCACATGACATCCAGTGCCGTGGGTAATCCGGCGCTTTGAGATGAACCCGCCCCCAATAACCACGAAAACTGCGGGGCAGATTCCGACAGCAACTGTATCAGTTGACTTTGGTCCATAGCGGAACCTTTATTGTCATCATCTACATAAAATAAATCATGGATCGTATCGAATAAAACCCTCTCGTGCTTGGGCTGGCACGTCTAGTTCTAATTCATTTGCAGGCCAACCCCGAGGGGCAAGGCGCACTCCTTCACTTCACCGCAACACACTTGAAGTCGAACTCGATAACGTGAAATTGAAGTTCGACTAGGCTTTCCGGCTCTCCGTCCATACTCCGTACATAAAAGACGTGGATGGCCCGAATAAATCGGGCCATGACCGAAGAAGGAAAAACTGGAGAGCGAGGCGGCTTTCCCGGCGGCCGCCAGCCCTTCGCTTGCGCTCCGGGCGTTCGAGGCTCGAAAAGGTCCACCGGACCTTTTCGTTCGTTGGCGCTAACCGCCTCTCACCCCCTCACCCTTCTGCGGGCTGATGCCCCGCTCCTTCCCTCTCCCCGGAGGGGAGAGGGAAATAAAGCCGCCGAAGCAAAGCTCACCCGAGCTGCTTCACCATGCGGATATGAGGCGGCACGCTGTGCGACGCAGCGATCTTCGGCACATTCGTTTCAGCGAGGCGTTCGAGCCCCATGCGCTCATAGAAGCGCACGGCCGGATTGGTCGCGGCGACATCGAGATGGAGCGTGGTGCAGCCCGCCGCCTTTGCGCGCTCGAAACAGTCGAGCAGCAGCTTCTCGCCGATGCCGCGCCCGCGCGCTTGCATATGCGCGGAGAGGAAGAGGAGATACCAGGCATCTTCCGGCACCTCCGGGAAGAGCCAGGGGATGTGGCCCGCGACGCTCGGCAGATGGGCGAGAAGCTCGGGCGTGCCCATCTCGGCCATCGCCACCATGCCCGTGCCGAACTCGCTCTCATAAAGCGGCTGCGGGAAGCCGAGCGCGATGCCGGCGAGCCGGTCGCCGCTCATCGCGGCCTTGGCATGAACATGCGAGAAGGCGCCGCCCTCGCGCGTCCACAAGTTCGAGGTGATGCGCAGGTAAAGCTCGAAGTCGCCATTATAGAGACAGTCGAAAATATATGAGCCGGTGTCATGGATGAGGCGGGCGGCAAGCTCCGGCTCGATGGGCCGCGCCTGTTCCAGCACGATATTGTCTCCGGTCATCATCCTTGTCTGCATCGTTGTTTGCGGCGTCATTGCTCTCGCTCCCCTGTTCCGGCCCTTTTCAAGTTTGTCGGCAGGCCTGTTGTTGGGCGGGAGACTAGCACGGGGCGCGGCGGAAAGAGGTGCGCGCCAATGCCACTGTGAAGGGAAGCCTGAAACTTTTTGGGCCCCAAACGGTTTTCCTGCCCAGTGGCCCTTGCGATCCGCGCGGGGCTTCCCATCTTCTTATTGCGAATCATTCGCAAATAAGCCATAACGCTCCCACCGGCCCCCGGCGCGACGCTGCATCAGGCCCGGCACGGCGACGAGACTGTCACGATCCCGCCACGATCCCGCCACGACCCCGCGAGGTAAGCCCCCATGTCCGCATCCGACAACGCCCCCTCCTTCCGCCCCTCGCTAACGGAAGCCCTCAAGGCGGAACTGTCTCTGGACGAAATGCTGGCCGATCCCATCGTGCGCAAGGTGATGAAACGCGACGGCGTGAGCGAGGTCGAACTGCGCAACCTGATGGCGCATCGCGGCGAGCGCCGCGCGGCCTGAGCCCCGGCGCCTTTCTAGAGCCGCTTTTCCTCCAGCAGCCGCTTCACCTCGGCCAGCTCCACCCGCATGGCGCGCACATCCTCCGCCGTCGCCACACGCTCGGCATGGGCACGCCGCTCGATTTCGGCGCGCTCCTCGCGGGCGCGCGTGTCGCGCTCGTTCTGCGCGCGGGTCTGCTCTTCCTCATGCAGCGCCTGCATCGAATTCACGATGATGGCGATGAAGAGGTTCAGCACCATGAAGCTCGTGAGGATGATGAAGGGCACGAAGAAGATCCAGGCATAGGGATAGACCTCCATCACCGGACGGACGATGCCCATCGACCAGCTTTCCAGCGTCATGATCTGGAAGAGCGAATACATGGACCCGCCAATGGTGCCGAACCAGTCGGGAAAGCTGCCGCCGAAGAGCTTGGTGGAGAGAACGGCGCCGACATAAAAGACAAGCAGCAGCACGGCGATGATGGAGCCCATGCCGGGCAGCGCGCCGAACAGCGCCGCCACCACCTTGCGCAGCGAGGGCACGACCGAGAGCAGGCGAAGCACACGCAGGATGCGCAGCGCGCGCAGCACCGAAAGCGGCCCGGCCGAGGGCACGAGCGCGACGCCGACGATCACGAAGTCGAATATGTTCCAGCCATCGCGGAAGAAGCGCAGCCGGAAGGCGAAGAGCTTGAGCCCGATTTCGACAACGAAGATCGCGAGCGCGATGCCGTCGAAGGCGAGGAGGAACGGGCCCGCCGCCGCCATCGCCGTGGAAGAGGTTTCAAGGCCGAGCGTCACCGCATTCACGAGAATGACGGCGGTGATGAAATGCTGGAAGAACGGCGCCTCTACAAGGGCGGCGATGCGGCCGCGAAGCGAGGCAGGGTCGGGAACATGATCGGGAGCGGGGGCGGCACTGGCCATGGGGTCGGTCGTCTCCGGCGGGATATGCGATCCGCCGGAGGTAAGCGAGGCGGGCGCGGGATGCAAGCGCGGCGGCGCTTGCCGTTCGGAAAAGAAAACCGGGGGCGCAATGCCGGGAGGAGCGCCGCCGGAATGCGCAGCTCTCAGATCATGCCGAGCGCGGACATGTAGAGGTCGAGGATCGCTTCCTGCTCCTGGCGTTCCGCCTTGTCCTGCTTGCGCAGACGGATGACCTGCCGCAGCGTCTTCGTGTCGAAGCCATTACCCTTCGCTTCGGCATAGACTTCCTTGATGTCGTTCGCGATCGCCGCTTTTTCTTCTTCGAGGCGCTCGATGCGCTCGACGACGGACCTGAGCTGGTCCTGTGCGACACCACCCGAATTCGCAGGCGTATTGCCGTCCGCCATGTTGCGCCACTCCACTTATTACTGATTGCCGTGAGGGCCGCGACGATAGAGGCGGCGGCACGGCCCGGCAATATGCAGACGGAAGAAAACTGTGGATAGAGATGTGGATGAACGGTGGATCGTTTCCGGTCAGCCGTGGCTTTTCTTTCGCGCCGCCTCGAAAGCCGCCATCTGTTCGGGGGTCGCTTCGGCCTGGTGCTTTTTCTTCCAGTCGGCGAAAGGCTCGCCATAAATGAATTCGCGCGCCTCGTCCTTCGATATCGCGATGTCTTTTTCCGCCGCTGCTTGCGCATACCAATCCGCCAGACAGTTGCGGCAGAAACCGGCAAGGATCATCAGGTCGATATTCTGAACATCGGTGCGCGCACCGAGATGCGCGACGAGCCGACGGAAAGCCGCCGCTTCGAGTTCGGTTTGCGTCTGCCTATCCATGTTCTGCCTCCTGTTCTCCGGTCGATATGGGAAGCGCAGGATCCGTATGCGAGCCATAGTGACGGACACGGCGCAAGCCCGGCGCGGATGCGGCATCGAGAAGATGCCGCGCATAACGCGCAGCCCATTCCTCCTGACCGTCCTCGCTTTCGATCAGGTCCTGCCTGATCTCGATCAGCACATGGGGAAGCCCGTGCACGGTCGCATGACGGAACATGCAGTCATTCTTCAGTTTGCCCGTATAGGGCTCATTGTCGCCCACGGTGAAACCCTGTGCGCGAAGCCCGGCGAGAAGCGGCACGATCATGCGGTCGTCGCGATCCCACAAAAGCCCCGTCTCCCACGGCCGCACGAAGGAGCGCCAGCGCGGCGTGAAACTGTGGACCGAGACGATGACGGGCACGATGCCCTGCCCGCGCGCGCGGGCGATCAGTTTTTCGATCTCGGCGTGATAGGGCGCATGGAAACGCTCGATCCGGCGCGCGAACTCCGCCGCATCGCGATGCGCATCGACCTCGCGATTGGCCGGGATGATCGCGCCATCGGAGAGCTTCATGACGATGGTGGGGTCGTCCTCGCCCCTGTTGAGGTCGATCAGGAGACGCGAAAAACGGCCCAGCACGGCAGGGGCGGAAAGCGCCTGCGCCAGACGGCGCGCAACCCCGGCAGCGCCGATATCGTAAGCAATATGGCGCTCGAACGCGGCCGGATCGAGACCCAGCGTACCGTATTCGGGCGGCAGCGCATTCGAGGCATGATCGCAAACGACGATGAAATCCGCCCGCGCTTCCGGCGAGACAAGCTCGAACGGATCAAGCGATGTGGCGGCTGGGTGTGGCAGATCGTGCATAGGCGCACTATACCTGAGCAATGGCAGGGAACGACCCCGAAACACGGGCGGTACTGAAACGCCTCTACGACGCGGCCGTGAAGGACGCCCTGCCCGAATATTGCCTGCCGCCCCACCTGCCCGCGCCGCCCGAACCGGAGCAGGGACGGCTCGTCATCTTCGCCATCGGCAAGGCCGCCGCCTCCATGGCCGCCGTGGCGGAAGACTGGTACGATAGGCATTATCCCGGCACCCATATCGAGGGGCTGGCGCTGACGCGCTACGGCCATGCGCGGCCGACCCGGCATGTGGAAGTGCTGGAGGCCGGGCATCCCATACCGGATGCCGCAGGCGAAGCGGCGTCGAAGCGCCTTCTCCGGCTTGCCGAATGGGTGGGACCGGACGACCTAGCGCTCGTGCTTCTTTCGGGCGGCGGCTCGGCGCTCAGCGTGCAGCCGATGCACGGGCTGACGCTGGAAGACGAAATCTTCCTGACGCGCGCCCTCCTCTCGTCGGGCCGGCCCATCGGCGACATCAATTGCGTGCGCAAGCATATCTCGCGCATCAAGGGCGGCAGGCTCGCCGAAATGCTCCATCCCGCGCGCTCGGTGACGCTCGCGATCTCGGATGTAGCGGGCGACAATCCGAGCACCATTGCCTCCGGGCCGACCGTACCCGACACGACGGCGAAGGTGCGCGTAATGGCGGTGCTCGATTCGCTCAAGCCGCCAATACCCGACGAGCTGCGCGCAAGGATCGCCGCCCTGCCCGAAACACCGAAGCCGAACGACGAGATCTTCGCCCATGCAAGCTACCGGCTGGTCGCGAGCGGAACGGGATCGCTCGGCGCGGCGGCGGCCATTGCCCGTGCGGAAGGCTATGAACCCGTGGCGCTGGGCGCTGCCATCGAGGGCGAAGCGCGCGACCTTGCCGAAACCCATGCGAGCCTCGCTCTTGCCGCGCGCGCGGAAGGCCGCCGGATCGCCATCATTTCGGGCGGCGAAGCAAGCGTGACATTCGGCGAGGCAACGGAGGGCGCAACCGGCAAGGGCGGGCCAAACCAGGAATATGCGCTGGCGCTCGCCATTGCCCTCGACGGCGCGAGCGACATCTTCGCCCTCGCGGCCGACACGGACGGGATCGACGGCGGCACGGGCGCGGCGGACGACCCCGCAGGCGCCATCGTCACGCCATCGACACTTGCCCGTGCCAGAGAGAAGGGCCTCGACGCAAAGGCGTTTCTGGATCGCCACGATTCGGGCACCTTTTTTGCCGAACTTGGCGACCTGGTGACGACCGGACCGAGTTACACCAACGTCAACGATTTCCGGGTCATACTCGTTGCCGCCGCCGAATCCCCGGAAGATCCGACCCCGAAAGACAAAGCCGAATGAGATCAAGGACAGGAGTTCCCCCCGTGACCCGCCGCCGCAACGTCAAGATCATCGCCACGCTGGGCCCTGCCTCGGACAATCCGGAGATGATCCGCAAGCTCTTCGACGCGGGCGCGGACGTCTTCCGGCTCAACATGAGCCATCTCGACCACAAGAACCTGAAGCGGGTTCACGCCGCCGTGCGCCAGGTTGAAAAGGAAGTGGAGCGGCCCATCGGCATTCTGGCCGACCTCCAGGGACCGAAGCTGCGTATCGGCGAGATGCCCGAAGGCGGCGTGACGATTGAAAAGGGCGCGCGCTTCCGGCTCGACACTTCGCAAAAGACGGGCGATGCCAACCGCGCCCATCTGCCCCATCCCGCGATCTTCGACGCGGTGAGCGCAGGCCAGTCGCTGCTGCTCGACGACGGCAAGGTGCGCCTGCGCGTAACGGGCAAGGGCCACGATCACATCGAGACCGAAGTCGTGGTGGGCGGCGTGCTGTCCAGCCGCAAGGGCGTGAGCCTACCGGACACGGTGCTGCCGCTGGCGGCGCTCACGGAGAAGGACCGTAGCGACCTCGACGCCGCGCTCGAACTGGGTGTGGACTGGGTAGCGCTCTCTTTCGTGCAGCGCCCGGACGATGTGGCGGAGGTGCGCAAGATTGCGCGCGGCCGCGCCGCCGTTCTCGCCAAGATCGAGAAGCCGCAGGCGCTCGCCCATCTGGAGGAAATCCTCGAAATATCGGACGCCATCATGGTGGCGCGCGGCGACCTCGGCGTGGAACTGCCGCTGGAGCAAGTGCCGGGTTGGCAGAAGCGCCTGACGCGGGCGGCGCGGCGCATCGGCAAGCCCGTGGTCGTGGCAACGCAGATGCTCGAATCCATGATCTCGGCACCGACGCCGACACGCGCCGAAGTTTCCGACGTCGCAACCGCCGTCTTTGAAGGCGCGGACGCCATCATGCTCTCGGCGGAATCGGCGGCGGGAAAATATCCGGTCGAGGCCGTGTCGATGATGGACAGCGTGGCACAATCGGTCGAAACCGATCCAACCTATCCCGGCATCATCTATGCGCAGCGCAACGAACCCGAAGCGACCGGCGCGGACGCAATCGCGGCGGCAGCGCATTCGGTCGCAGACACGCTCAACGCGGCCGCCATCGTCTGCTGGACGAATTCAGGCTCGACCGGCTTGCGCGTTGCCCGCGAGCGCCCGCTCTTCCCGATCATCGTGCTGACGCCCATTGAGGCGACGGCACGGCGCCTCGCCCTCGTCTGGGGCCTGCATTGCGTATTGACGGAAGATGCCACCGACCTCGAAGACCTGGCGGACCGGGCCTGCCGCATCGCCTATCGCGAAGGCTTTGCGCAGCCGGGCAAGCGCATCGTGGTGACGGCAGGCGTACCGCTCGGCACGCCGGGCGCAACAAACATGTTGCGCGTCGCCTTTGTCGGCAAGCATGCGGAATAATTATTCAGCGGCGGCGGAGGGCATCTCCACCCGACCATCCGCATGGATAACCGTTTCGCCCGCGCGCGGCGCCTCTCCCCGCGCGAGCCGCACAAGCGCATCCACCACCACATCGGTATGTGCATAATGCGGCATGTGGCCCGTGCCCTTCAGCTTGATGAGCTCGGACCCTTCCACCGCATTATGCAGCGCATAGGAATGTATCTTGGGCGAAACCGTGTAATCCGCATTGCCGGTGATGACGATGGTGGGCACGGCGATCTCGCCATAGCGCGAGCTGCGGCGTTCGAGGTAACCCTTGAGCTGCGCCGTATCCTCGCTGTTGGCGCGAAACTCCTTCGGGCGGAAAAGCATGGGCAGGGCTGTCTTCTCCGCGTAATTGGCGGGCGGCTTGTCGGGGTGGAAATTCCCTTCGACCCCCTTTTCCAGCAGAAACTTGCCGCCGGGCGCGACCAGAAAATTCGTGAAGAACCAGCCGATGACGGGCATACGCACGACCGAATGATACCACGCAACGCCGCCCGACCAGGGATAGAGCGCGCCCGAAAGCGGCAGCAGGCCAGCGACTTCGTCCGGCCATTGCAGCGCATAAGCGGTGACAACCGAACCGCCCCAGCTATGCCCGAGCAGCACAGGCTTTTCGATGCCGAGATTTTTCAGCGCATTGCGGATCGCCTTCGCCTGTATGGCAGGGTCCGCAATGGCCGGATGCTCGGTGCGGTCGCTCCAGCCATGCCCCGGCCTGTCGAATGCGATGACGCGCGTCTCGCGCGACAACGGCTCCACAAGGCTCATCTCCATATCGCGCAGATTGCCGCTTGCGCCATGAACGAGAACGACCGTCGAGACGCCCGGCTTCGCCTCGCCGCGATCCACATAATGCAGGCGTGCCCCATCGAAATCGCCGTCGAGCTTCACGAACTTGTCGGGCGGCCACATGGTCGCGGCTTTGGCGGCACCACCGGAGGCAAAGAACCACAAGACGGCGAGTGCAACGGCGAGAAGAAGAAGGGATTCCATGAAACTTGTCCGGATGCTCATTCAGAAAATACGACGCCCCCGCGGCACCGGATCACCGCTCAGATGCCCCTGCCCTCAACGTCGAGTTCCAGCGGCCTGATACGCTCCATACCGTTCAGAAGCCAGGGGTCGATCTCCACCGCCTTGCGATAGGCATCAAGCGCGCCCTTCTTGTCGCCCAGCTCCTCGAGAATGACACCGAGCCCCGCCAGTGCCTCGAAGTGACGCGGCTCGAGGCGCAGCACCTGCTCGATGTCGCGCAGCGCACGGGCATAGTCGTCGCGAATATAATGAATCGTGGCGCGCTTGTTCCAGCCTTCCGCAAAACCCGGCGCGAGCGTGACCACTTCATCAAAATAGAAATAGGCGCGATCGTAATTTTCTTCTCGCAATGCATCGAGCCCGCGGCTCATCAGCAGATCGATACTCGGGCTGCCGCTTTCGAGCCAGACGCTCTGGATCGCGCTTTCGAGCGCGCGGCCCGTTACCTCGTCGGGCGCCGCGGCAAGTTGTTCATAGAGCTTGTCGAGAACGGTCTGGCGCGCTTCCGATTTTCCTTGCGCGGAGAGCGGGGCATCGGGCGGCGGCACGTCAGCGGCGGGCGCGTCCGCCTGCACCGTGCCGGCAAGCATCGTCATCGTCACAAACAGACAAAGGAGGGCCCGCAGCATCATGCGCGAATGATAGGGCGTGACGCGGGGAGAACCAAGCCGCGCCAGTACCTCACCCTCAGCACCTTACCCCCAACACCTCACTCATTGAGATCCTGCCATTTGCAGCCCTCGAACTCGGTGATGAAATCCGGCCCGAAAACAGAAGACGGCGTCTGGTAGCCGGGCTTGGCTTCGCCCGCCATGACGCGTCCGACGATTTCCAGGCTCGTCATCGCGGTCAGCGTGTAGCCCTCGGGTGTGCGCAGGCGCGACTGGACAAGCTGCCCGTCGGCGTTCACCGCTTCGCCGAAGAGAATGGAATAACCTTCGCGGCGCTCGGCATCGGTCGGCCCCTCGGGCTGCTGTTCGATCCGCTTCTTGAGCGTACGCTGCATGGGACCAAGGCTCGCGAACCAGCGCGCGATCCGGCCCATATTTGCCATCTGCTCAAGTTGCGGGCTGCTTTCGAAATAAACCGTGATGTTCGGGATATGCGTCGAGTACCAAGCGGTCGCGACATCGCCCCAGCCGATGGCAACGGCGCTCTTCGGGCCCTCTCCGAAATCGATCTCGCGGCGCGGCGTCTTGCGCGCGGCAACAATGCGTCCGTCGCGGCGGACACGCGTACCCGTACCGATGCTTTCGACACCCGTCTTCGCGGTGCCATGAGACATATGACCAAGACCGGAAATGGCGAGCGTGAGCTCGGTCGCGTCGGGCAGCCTCGCCTTCATATGTGCGGCGAGGCAGTCGCTCGGCACGACATCGAAACCGACGCCCGGCATCAGCATGACACCAGCCTTCTTCGCCTCCTCGTCGCGCGCGGCGCAGGCTTCGAAGACGTCGATCTCTCCGGTTATGTCGAGATAATGCGTGCCGGTGCGCAGGCAGGCATCGACCATCGGCTTCGAGGTCTGCGAGAACGGCCCGGCCGCATGGAGGACGGCATCGACCTGACTGAGGCCGGCATCGAGAGCTTCGGGATCGTCGAGCGAGATCGCCTGATATTCGAAACCATGCTGCGCGGCGATGGACTTCAGCCGTGCTTCGTTGCGCCCGGCGAGCAGCGGGTTCAGCCCCTGCGCCTTCGCCGTGCGGGCAATGAGCTTGCCCGTATAGCCGGTGGCTCCGTAGATCATGAAGCGTTCGCTCATAGCTTGCCTTTCGGTAAGGTCTGTCGGGCGGACCATCCCGTGCGGATGGCTGAAAGGCATATTAGCCCCGGGAGCGGGGACGAACGCAAATCCGCGCGCGGTAAACTACTTATGCGTGACCGAGGCAGACGAGATCAAAGACGGGAAAGACGGGAGAGGCCATGTTGGTGAGGCCGTGGACGGGGATGCGCGCCTTGAGGGCAGCGGCACTGCTTTTAAAGGAGACACCCAGGTCAAAGACAAAAAAGGCCGCTACCCGGAGACAGCGGCCAATTTCTTGACACTGACGCGCGCCACAGGGGCGCGGCCGCAATCAGCCCTGGCGGGCCTTGAAGCGGCGGTTCGTCTTGTTGATGACGTAGACACGGCCCTTGCGGCGCACGAGACGGTTGTCCCGGTGGCGGTTCCGCAGCGACCTCAATGAGTTACGGATCTTCATGGCTCAACCTCGGCTCGGGCTTCCACGGTTCGGCGCGATGACCGCGCCCCGCCTCCGGCCCGATGCCGGAACGCCCTTGAATGTTGGCGCGGAACCTATGCGGCAGCCCTGTTTCTGTCAACCGCAAAGCCCCCCGGCTCTCCATTTCAGTCCGGCGGGAGGACAAGGCGAGAGGATATGCGGGAAGGACAAGGCCGTCCTGATCCGCTATAGGCGTTCTTCCTGCACCTTGTTATCTTCCAAAATGCGGGTTTCGGCCTTGAAGGTCAGATTTGGCCGCCACCAACCAGGATTTCAGAAGTTTATGCGTCTTTTCGGAGCCGATCAGGCCGATGTCGCAACGATGCGCAAAACTAATGCCTGGCTCATGGCGATGGCTTTCGCGATGCTTTTTGCGGCCGGCATAGCTGCGCTCGCCCTGTCGAACATGACAGAGACCAACTCCGAGGAAGTAATCGACACACTGGAAATCCGGACGGAACTGCGAGCCGTTCTGAACCTGCTCCAGGACGCGGAAATCGGCCAGCGCGGCTTCCTGTTGACCCGGGACGCGCAATATCTGGAGCCTTACGAGGAGGTCCGCTCGCAGATCGGCAAGCGGATTTCCCGGCTTGAAAGTCTGATTCCCTCAAATTCAGAGCAAGCTGTGCGGGTCTCCCAGTTGCGCAATGGCGTCACACGCCGGCTTGCGGAAGTCGACGAAACCGTGGCCCTCGGCCTCGAAGGCCGCTTCGACGAAGCCCTTGCCGTGGTCAACGAAGATCGCGGCGAGGCATTGATGGATGAAATCCGCGAGATCGTCGCCTCCGCGCTCGAAGCGGAGCACGGACGTCTCGACCAGCGTCAGTCGGAAGTCATTGCAACGCGGACATGGCTCTCGGCATCGATCGTCGGCGCCCTCATCGCCACAATCCTCCTTGCAATCCTTTCAGCGCAGCTGACACGACGGCAATTTGCTTCCGTTGAAAATCGCCGGCACCAGCTTTCGCTTCTGAACACGGAACTTGAAACCCGCGTCCGCGACCGCACACATGAACTGGAAATGGCGCGTGAAATGGCGGAAGCCGAAACGGCGCGGGCCGAGCATGAACGCGGCCGCGTGGAACTTCTGCTCCGCGAGGTCACGCACCGCGTCGGGAACAACCTTGCCATGGTTTCTTCGCTGCTACGGATGCAGCAAGCCAAACTCGACGACAACGGCGCCCGTGCCGCCCTCGAAACCGCACGCGGGCGCATCCAGACGATCAGCACGGCGCAGCGCCGCCTGCGACTCGGCGACGATCTGCAATCGACGCGTGCCGACAGTCTGCTCGAAGCCGTGGTCTCAGACCTCGCGGATGCGGCGCTCGAAAGCAGCACAATCGCCGTTTCGAGCAGCTTCGAGCCGCTCGTCGTCTCGGCTCGCGATGCGACAACACTTGCGGTGGTGCTGGGTGAACTAGTATCAAATGCCATCAAACATGCATTCGAAGGACTTCCCGACGGCACGATCTCGGTATCCTTCGCGATCAACGGCGACGGAGTGCCTGTGATGTCGGTCCAGGATGACGGCATCGGCATGGACGAATCGGAAAATACACCGGCTCGCCGATCCGGCCTCGGCTCGATGATCATCGAAAATCTCTCCCGGCAATATGGCGGTGAGATCAAAAAATGGAAGAATGAATTCGGCGGAACCTCGATCCATATTCTGCTGCCCAAGTTGCAGATCGTGGCAGGCGAGACGATGCCGGAAAACCGGGGGTAAAATGTCCTTTCTCGATTCCGTAATCGGCAGGCGTGTTTTCAACATCGCTCCTGTCTGGTGGCTTGCCGGCACGAATTATGGCAAGGGCCAGGGAGAAGACGCGCGAGATGCGCAACGCGATGGATTGCCGCTTTCGGGCCGCAAGGTGATCATCCTCGAAGACGAGTTCTTCGTTGGCATCGAGCTTGCGCAGATCCTCGAAACGGCCGGCGCGGAAACCCTCGGCCCCGCATCCTCGCTCGCCGAGGCGCGCGAGCTTGCGGCCGACGATGAAATCGACATGGCGGTCATCGACGTGAACCTGAACGGTGAATTCTCGATCGACTTTGCGGTGGAGCTGCAGCAGCGCGGTGTGCGCGTTGTCTTCGCGACCGCCTATGCCGACGATGCACGGCTCTTCACCGGCGCCGCCGCATCGATCCCGCGCCTCGGCAAGCCAACATCCACGCGCGCGCTTTTCCGCGCGCTGCTGCCGGATGCCTGAGCAGACGCCTCTTCAAAATCAACGATCCAAACGAACCGGCACCGCCCGAAAGTCAATCCCATGAACACGACCTGCAATGCCGCACCCGTGCGGCCCCGCGAAGCGCCCAAAGCGCTTCCGCCCGAAGACGTGACCCACCACCAGCCGCTCTGGTTTCGCGAGGCGATCGCCGCTCCGCATGAAAGCCGGCGCCTGACCGTGGACGGGACAAGCATCCACTATCTCTATTGGGGAAACGGGGACAGCAACCGTCCCGGCCTTCTCTTCGTGCATGGCAATGGCGCCCATGCGCACTGGTTTCACTTCATCGCGCCGCTCCTGAGCGCGCATTACAACATCGCCGCGATGGATCTCGGCGGCATGGGCGACAGCGACTGGCGCATGGACTATTCGCGCGACACATTCGCCCGCGAGATCGGCGAAGTGGCGCTCGCGGCAGGCCTCGGCCCGAAGCCCGTCATTGTCGGCCATTCCTTCGGCGCCTTCGTGTCGCTGATGGCAGCACATCAATATGGCGACAAGCTCGGCGGGCTCATCCTGTGCGACTACACCATTCCCAGGCCGGGTGAACGGCGCGAATGGTTTCTCGACGATCCCGAACCGCGCAGGCCCACCCGCATCTACACCGACTACGAGGAAGCCAAGGCCCGCTTCCGCCTTGCCCCGCCGCAGGATTGCGCGAACGGCTTCATTCTCGATTATATCGGCCCCTTGAGCCTGCGCGCCGTGACCAAGGGCGAGACCCGCGGCAAACGCACCTTCGAGGAAACGGGCTGGACCTGGAAATTCGACCCGACGATCTTCAACGGGTTGGCCATGGGCAACGACCACGCGGAAATCTACCGCGACCTCGCCTGCCGCGGCGCCATCATGTTTGGTCTTGCAAGCAAGGACTGCGACCCGGAAAAAATCGACTTCCTGCGTGAGCTTGCGCCGGAAAAGCCTGTCTTCACCGTGCCCGGCGCCCAGCACCACATCATGCTCGACCAGCCGCACGCCTTCGCGACGGCGGTCGGCGCCGTCATGGCACAATGGCGCGCCGAAGGCGCGTTGGGATGACCATGGCAACGACGCTTGCGGTGCTGGCCGCGAGCGTCGCGGCAGCGGGATTGCTTGTCTGGCTTGAAAGACGCCCGGCAGAGCCCGGCCGCATACGCTTGCTGCCGACAACGCCGCTCATTTTTCTATCGCTCGTCGTCGCCGTCATAATGCTGGTCCACATCGTGAACCTGATGGGCGGACATACCGGCCGCTACTAGTGCAGGCCGATCTCTTCCTCGTCTTCATCGGCCATGCTGGCATCCGCACCGCGCAACGTTTTCAGCACCGGATGGAAATAGGCAAAGGCGAGGATCATCACCATGAGCACAATCCCGAGGATGAACGGAGCCGAGTGCAGAAGGTAGAATAGCGGAATGCCGATCGCGGGATTGAGGATGTGGCCTGTCGCCGCCGTGGAGCCGATAAGACCCGCCACCGCGCCCTGATCCTTGAGCGAGACGGAAAGCGAGGCA
Organism: Parvibaculum sp.; assembly: GCA_002694985.1. Taxonomy (GTDB): domain Bacteria; phylum Pseudomonadota; class Alphaproteobacteria; order Parvibaculales; family Parvibaculaceae; genus Parvibaculum. The sequence goes on from NZNS01000009.1 coordinate 101,356, forward strand.
CCCGCCGAAAGCCCCGAGCGCAGGAAGCCGAAACCGAGACCCGCCAGCGCCAGCGCCGAGACGAGTACGCCATATGAACCGCCGAAAACCAGCATCGCGAAGGAGACGATCATGGAGATCGCCCCCCAGCGCAGCAGGAACTGCACTGAAAGATCGAAGCGCTGGATGAGACCTAGCTGTGCGACGAGCGTCGCCATCGCCATCGCCATCATGCCAACGCTGACGAGCTGGGTCGCCTCCGAGCCCTGCATACCGAGCTCCGCCATCAGATAGAAGGCGAAGAGCTGCATCATGATCGACTGGCTGAGACTCAGAACCACGCCAATGACGAGCCAGGGCAGCACATTGGGAGCGCGCCAGTTGAGCGCGGCGCGCTTCTCCTGTTTCTCGCTGAGAAGTTTCTTGGGCCGCGTACGCTCGGGCAGCAATATCCAGATCGCGACGGCACTGACCAGGGCGATCAGCCCCACGGCAAAGAACGGCGCAAGAATGTGGATTTCCGCAAAAGCGGCGGCAACGCCCGGCCCCACCACCGTTCCCAGACCAAAAGCGGCACCAATCTGCGCGATCGAGCCCGCGCGCTCCGACCGTGTCGTGCGGTCAGCGACATAGGCCTGCGAGGCGGGCATGGACCCCGAACCGAACATGCCGAAAATCGCGCGCGCCCCCATGACGAGCGGAAACATCAGCGCCAGCGAAATCCATTGCTGGTAGCCCGCCAGCAGCACGATACCGACCAGCGATGTCGAAATCGCAAAACCGAAAACACCGATCAGGATGACGGGCTTGCGGCCCATAACATCGCTGCGCCGGCCCCAGAAAGTGCTGGTAAGCACCCAGAGCGCGGCCGAAAGCGAGAAGATCATCGTCGTCTCGAACTCGCTCATGCCCAAATCGGCGGCAATGGGCGGCAGCACCGCAAAGACGAGCGTCTGGCCCATGCCGACCGACAGCAGACAGACGAAAAGAATGAGGAAAGCGCGCTTGCGCTCCTGCGGCGTCGTCCGGCGCGGGAATTCCTCGGACGCAGGCAGCGGAGCCTGCTCCGGCGCGGCAATCTCGACCGTCCTTGTTTCTTCGTCTGCGGACATGAAATGAAAAAGCTTTCCCGGCAACCGTCTCTTTCGCGGAGACTGCCTCTCCTTTACGTGAAACGGGAGATGCTTTCCAGCCCGGTCCGACGAATCTAGTTCGCCGCCACCCTTAGCGGCAGCACGCGCTGCGGCCTGTGCTTCGCATAGATGGAACGAACCCAGGCGGCGCCCGGATGGTCCGCCCATTCATTCAGCCAGGCGTCGACCCGCGCCGGACGCGGCTGCGGGAACTGCATGTCGGGATGAGGGGGATTGCAGGCCGGTGCGAGCAAAGCGGCGGCGGAGAGATCGGCCACCGTGAAACGGTTACCGGCCAGATAGCCTTCCGGCCCCGCCAGTGCGGCAACATGGTCGAGACCGGCCCGGATCGTGCGCCGCGCCGTTGCAACGCTGCCCTCATCGATCCCCATCATGCGGCGCATGACCTGACGGATCGCAGGCTGCGTGGCGCGATAGGTGAGCCGTGTGAAAAGCGGTTTCTCGGACGCCAGCATGCGGCAGAGATAGGCGGGTTCCTTCAGAAGCTCTCCAAATAGCACGCGGCTAACGGCAGGTGCGATCTCTTCATCGAAGAAAGTCTGCACGGCGAGCGCGGTTTTGCGCGGCTCGGCATCGGCCGGATAAAGCGGCGGCTCGGGATAGTGGCCTTCGATGACGTCGATAATGTCGGCCGAACCGGCCACGACGACCCCGCCCACCCGGAGTATCGGCGTCCGGGACACGCCCGCCAGCGTGCGAATGGCGGCCATATGCGGGCCCGGCAAATGGGAAATGCGCGTGTGGGAAACGCTTTTGAAATCAAGCGCCCATCGCACTTTTTCATTGTAGTGCGAATAGAGGAACTGGTGCAGCTCAAGCCGCCCGCCGTCCATGCACATGATCCCCTCCGCGCCGATGCTACTTACGCTATCGGCTTACCAAGAATGGCCTAACGAAAAGCTCATGAAAAGCGAGCAATTTGACAGGGTTGGCCCGGCGGCGGCTTACTCCTTCCAACAAGCATTCAAATAAATACCGGAAGAAAATCGTGGAACTCGCATTGAGTGCGGCAGAGGCTGCCTTTCGCGACGGTGTCAGATGCTTTCTCGGCCGAGAAACCTCATCACCCCGCGCGCCGTAACCCAGGCAAGCCCCGCGAGGACGGCAAGCGTAACGAGAGCGGCGGCGAACGCCAGCTTCGCTACATTTCACGGTTTCGAACGAGAGAGGGGATCAGAAGCGCGGATGGCCGAGCGGATGAACCGGCGCGGCGCGCGCGCCTGTCATCGCGACCTGCCCGGCTGGAAGAAAGCGATTGAAATAGTAGCCGTTCTGGATCACGACGATGCTCTGGCGATTGCCGACACCGCCATTGAAACCGGCAAGTCCCAGGGAGCCGGTAACTTCGGCCTGCTCGCCACACGCGCAATCTTCGCCCGCGCCTGAAGCACCCCACGGATCGATCCAGACGGTGCCGTCCTGCCGATAGGCCGGCGCCACCGCACGCGCGCCAGTGATAGGGGACATATCCGAAGGTCCGCCGGCAAGTTCAGGATAGGCGTCATGAGGTGCCCAAGGGTCGATCCAGCGCACAGCATCGGCTGCCGCCGGACCTGAAAAGCCCGCCGCAAACAACCCGGCCAGAACGAACATGCGCATGGACATCGAAACCTCATTCACTGTCTCAGATTGAAACATAAAGATTGAATAGCCTCAATTCAACGCCGCCAAACCGCGGAAATCCGGGAGTTTGCCAAAGGTGGTCCCCCGGCTATTCTCCCCGCACTCGAACACGATAAACAATCAGGGAGCATGATATGGCGGATTATAATCGCCCGCTGCCCGCGCCGACGCCCGAAACCCAGCATTTCTGGGACGGCTGTCGCGAGGGTGAACTGAGACTTCAGCGCTGCACAAGCTGCAAGGAAAGCTATTTTCCGCCGCGCCCCTTTTGTCCCGCTTGCGGCTCGCGAGACGTGGAAATCTACAAGGCAAGCGGCAAGGCAACTCTCTATTCCTATGTGATCAACCATCGCCCCCGCCCCGACTTCGGCGACACACCGCATTCGATCGCCGTGGTCACGCTGGCCGAGGGTCCGCGCATGATGACGAACATCGTCGACTGCCCGCAGACGCCGGAAGCGCTTGAACTCGACATGGCCCTCGAAGTGACCTTCGAGAAAGCAAATGACGAGATCAGCCTTCCGAAATTCAAGCCGTCGAAAGGGTAACCGCAATGAAACAGAAAACAGTAGCCGTCGTCGGCGCCGCCGAAACGACGGAGATGGGCAAGATTCCGAATATGTCGCAGATCATGCTGCATGCGGATGCTGCCCTGAACGCGATGAAGGATGCGGGGCTTACCGCGAAGGATATCGACGGTGTGGCGACGGCGGGCGACAGCCCGGTCGAGGTCGCGCATTATCTCGGCATCACACCGACATGGGTGGACGGGACGAGCGTGGGCGGCTGCTCCTTCATGCTGCATGTCCGCCACGCGGCGGCCGCAATCAATGAAGGGCTCTGCAACACGGTGCTCATCACCCATGCGGAATCGGGACGTTCGCGCGTCGGCGCACGACGCTTCTCCCGCGACCCGGCAAGCCAGATGGGCCAGTTCGAGGTGCCTTACGGCGTAACCACCCCGCCCACCATGTTCACGATCCCCGTTCTTCGCTACATGAAGGATGTCGGCGTGACCGAAGAAGGCCTCGCGCAGGTTGCGGTCGTCCAGCGCGAATGGGCGGCGAAAAACCCGCGCGCATCCTTCCGCGATCCGATCACGGTCGACGATGTTCTGAATTCGAAGATGATCGCCTGGCCTTTCCGGCTGCTGATGTGCTGTCTCGTCACCGATGGCGGCGGCGCACTCATTCTCACCAGCGCCGAACGCGCAAAGGACTTCCCGCAGAAGCCTGTCTATATCCTTGGTACAGGCGAAAGCTGCGAGACGCCGATGATCAGCCAGATGGAAGACTTCACCACCTCCAAGGCTTTCCGCGTCTCGGGCAAGAAGGCATTCGAGGAAGCAGGCATCAAACATTCGGATGTCGATCATCTGATGATCTATGACGCCTTCGCGCATCTGCCGCTTTACGGGCTGGAAGATCTCGGCTTTTGCGAGCGCGGCGAAGCAGCCGCCTTCATCCGCGAGGGCCATACCCGGCCGGGCGGAAAACTCCCGCTCAACACGAATGGCGGCGGCCTCTCCTATATGCATTCCGGCATGTACGGCATGTATGCATTGCAGGAAAGCGTACGTCAGATGCGAGGTATTGCGCCCGCGCAAGTGCCGGGAGCGAAAATCTCCATCGCGCATGGCGTCGGCGGCATGTTCGCGGCATCGGGCACCATCGTCTTCTCGAACGAAGCGCCGTAAAGCGTTTTCAGAAAAAGTGGCGCCCGGTTTTCCGTCCGAAAACGCGCCAACAAACACAAGGAGAGGCCGATATGGAACTCGCAAAACCGCGCATCGATATCGGCCTCTTCACCAGCCATCTCGAACCCATGCTCGATTTCTGGCAGAACGAAATCGGCCTGCCGCTCGACCATGTGCTGCCGCTGGGCGGCGGGGTGCGCCAGCACCGCCACGACCTGCTTGGTTCCGTGCTGAAGATCAACCATACGAAGAACGAACTACCCGCAGCGCCGCCGTCCGGCTACCGCGAGTTACTGATCGCACGCGAAGGGTTGCTGGGCGCCAAACGCCTGACCGACCCGGACGGCAACAAAGTGACGCTGGTGCCGCCGGGTGCTTTCGGCATCGAACGGATCGGCATCCGGCTCGGTGTACGGGATGTGAATGCGCATCGGCGCTTCTATGCCATCTCGCTCGGCCTGCCGGACGTGCCGGAACTTGGCGGCGACAGCTTTCTCTGCGGGGACAGCGTCATTCTCGTCGAAAAGGCCGATGACGCCCGGACCGATCCGATCATGGAAAGACCGGGCCTGCGCTACATCACGATCCAGATCCGCAATGTCGACGAAGAACACGCTGCAATCCTCGCCCGTGGCGGCACGCAAGGCCATGCGCCGCGAACTCTCGGCAAGGTGGCGCGCATTTCTTTCATCCGCGACCCGGACGGGAACTGGATCGAAATGTCCCAGCGGGCCTCCCTTGTCGGCGCACTGGACTGACAGCGCCCTCTTCCTTCGCTAGACTTCCACCATTGAGAAATGGAAGCCCCGAAAAAGGGGCCCGCAGGGAGAAAACATGCTCAAGATTTATCATGCACCGAACACGCGTTCGCTTCGTCTCATCTGGCTTTGCGAAGAGCTGGGCATTCCTTACGATCTGCAGACACTGAAGTTTACCGCCGAGGATTTGCAGTCGGAAAAATATCTGGCGCTCCACCCGCTCGGCAAAGTGCCGTCCATCGACGAAGACGGACTGGTCCTGAACGAATCGGGCGCTATTGCGCAATATCTGATGGCGAAGCATGGCAAGGGACGTCTGGAACCGGAGCCCGGCACAGCCGAATACGGAAAATATCTCCAGTGGTTCCACTTTGCAGAAGCGACCTTCATGGTACCGCTCGGCAATATCGCGCAACACACCTTCGTTCGCCCGGAAGACCAGCGCATTCCGCAGGTTGCTGCGGAATCCGTCGAGAGCGCAAAGAAGATTCTCGGCATTCTCGACAAGGAACTGGCGGGTAAGGACTTCATTTGCGGCAAGGCACTCACGGCTGCCGACATCATGCTCGGCTATGATCTTTTTCTGTGCAAAATGTTCGGCCTGCTGAGCGACGACTACCCGAATGTGGGCAGCTATTTCAACCGGCTCGCCAGCCGCGACGCATTCAAGAAAGCGACCGCATAAACATCGCAAGAGGAAGGCCTCGCATGAGTTACAAGACCATCGATGTGAAGCCGGTCTCCGGCGCTCTCGGAGCGGAGATCGAAGGCGTCGATCTGTCGAAGGAGCTATCCAACGAAACCTTCGACGATATTCATCAGGCCTTCCTCGACCATGTCGTGATTTTCTTTCGCGATCAGCACATCACGCATGAACAGCACAAGGCTTTCGGCCGGCGTTTCGGGACGCTCAATATTCATCCTTACGTGAAGGGCATGGAGGGGCATCCCGAAATCATGCAGATCGTGAAGGAGCCGGAAGACCGCATCAATTTTGGCGGCGGCTGGCATTCCGACATGTCATTCCTGGAAGAACCCGCGCTCGGCTCCATTCTCTATGCCAGGGAAGTACCGCCTTATGGCGGCGACACGCTCTGGGCAAACCAGTATCTCGCCTATGAGACACTGTCCGACGGCATGAAGGAGATGCTGGAAGGTCTGAAAGCCCTGCACACTGCAAAGGGCGAATATAGCGAACGCGGCGCCTCGGCACAGAAGCGCTCCTCGATGCAGATCGCAACGGCAAACGACGATACGCCCGCTTTCGAGCATCCGGTCGTGCGCACCCATCCGGAGACGGGACGCAAGGCTCTTTATGTGAACCCGGCTTTCACTGAAAAATTCGTCGGCATGACGCGGCGCGAAAGCCGCCCTCTTCTCAACTTTCTCTTTGAACACTGTACGCAGGAACCATTCACCTGCCGCTTCCGCTGGACGAAGAATGCCATCGCCTTCTGGGACAACCGTGCCGCGCACCACTTTGCCCTGAACGACTATCACGGGCATCGCCGCCATATGGAACGCGTAACGGTGAATGGCGATCGGCCTCACTGACGCCTGGCGCAGATGGACCGGAAGGCGAGCCTTGCGCGACCACACGCAGTGCGGGAAAGACGGTTTTCGCTCGCTGATACTGGTTAACGCTCCCCAAAACCCGGATTTCCCCTTGGAACGGATAAATCGGGCAGGCATCATCTTCTCCTGAATCGGAACGGAGGGGGAAAAACGTGACCGGACCTGCCAGAAAATCATTCGTAATTCCCGGTGCCCTGGCACTGCTCGCGCTGATGCACCTGCCAGTAGCGGCGGACATATCGTTGCCACCGGAGAGCGACGCGGCCGCGCGCGGCCTCGCCATTGTCGAGGAAATGGACCGGCGCGACAGCGGCTGGGGCGATGCCAAGGCCGATATGAGAATGATCCTGACCAATGCGGCCGGCGACACGAGCGAACGCGAACTGCATTTCATGATGCTGGAAGTGACGGAAGCGAATGAAGGCGACTGGAGCCTGATGACATTCGACAAGCCACGCGACATTCAGGGCACCGCCCTTCTCACCCATGCCCATGTCGGCAAGCCGGACGATCAATGGCTCTATCTGCCCGCAGTCAAACGCGTAAAGCGCATTTCGTCCTCCAACAAGGCCGGGCCTTTTGTCGGCAGTGAATTCGCCTTCGAGGATCTCGCCGCGCAGGAAGTCGGCAAATACACATACGCCTGGGTGAAGGACGAACCATGCGGCGCGCTGACCTGCCATGTCGTCGAGCGCGTACCTGCTTATGAGGGGTCGGGCTATACGAAACAGGTCGTCTGGATCGATACCACCGACTATCTCATGCGCAAGACCGACTACTACGATCGCAAGGGCGCGCTTCTGAAGACGCTCACCTTCGACGGTTACGCCATGTATCTGGACCGCATCTGGCGTCCGCGCGCGCTCGAAATGGTGAACCACGAAAACGGCAAGAAGACCAGGCTCGTCTGGAAAGAATACGAATTCGGCACCGGCCTCACCGAAAATGATTTCTCCACGGCCCGCCTCGAACGGGCGCGTTGAGGAAGATCTCGTCAGAAATTGCCGCCGGCGCGTTTGCCTGCAGTTAACGCCGGTGGCGCATACTGATTGCTTCGGTTGCATTTCGGAGGCGTATCGGGTGGCGTCGATGACAGCGAAAATGACAGCTTCGGCCCTCGCGCTTTGCGCAGGGTTTCTGCCGCTATGCGCTCAGGCAGGGGATTTGGAGCTGCGCGGATATATTGCACCGGAACTCCGCGTCTTCACCGAAAGCCCCTCAAGCCGCTCGCAGAAGGACACGACCCTCTCGATCGCGGGTGAGGTCACGGCCGAATATCTCTGGGACGATGACGACCAGTCCTTCGTCTTCACGCCTTTTGCCAGACTCGACCAGCGAGACAGCGAGCGCAGTCACTGGGATATTCGCGAAGCGCGCTATGCGTTTTATGCCGGCGACTGGGAGTTCCGTATCGGTGCGGACAAAGTGTTCTGGGGCGTCACGGAAGCCGTACATCTCGTCGACACCATCAACCAGACCGACCTCATTGAGGATCCGGTCAAACAGGAAGTAAAGCTCGGTCAGCCGATGGTCCGCATCCGGACGTTGCAATCCTTCGGTATATTCGACGCATTCTTCCTGCCCTATTTTCGCGAGCGTACTTATTCCGGCGAAGAAGGCCGGCCCGCGACGGATATCCCTGTCGACAAGAGCCTCACCCGCTATGAGAGCGGTGCGGAGGAATGGCATCCGGACTTTGCATTCCGTTACAGCAACACCCTGGGCGATTTCGATATCGGTCTCGGCTATTTTCAGGGAACTGCCCGCGACCCGATCCTGCAACCCGCCTTCAACGGCGCAGGCAAGCTCGTTCTCGCCCCCTTCTATCCGCAGATGAAGCAGGTCTCCATCGACTTGCAGGCGACCAAGGGCGCCTGGCTCTACAAGCTTGAGGGATATGGGCGGCACGAACTGGATGACGATTATGCCGCCATTACCGGCGGCATCGAATATACCTTCTACGGTGCTTTCGGCAGCGGGGGAGACCTCGGCATTGTCGCCGAATACGCCTATGACACGCGAGGCCAGAACCAGCGTAACGCCTATCAGGACGACGCTTTCCTCGCACTCCGCTGGGCGGCAAACGACATCGCCACGACAAGCATGCTGGGCGGCATCGTTGTCGACACAGAAACCGGTGCAACCGGCCTGCGTTTCCGGGGCGAGCGGCGGTTGGGAGACGACTACCGTCTTTCCGCCGAGGCCTATTTCTTCCGAAATGTACCGCGACAGGATCTCGTCTACAGCATCGCCGACGACGACTACGTGCAGATCAGGATCGCACGCTTCTTCTGATTTTTCTATTCCGCCGGAACGCTCGGGGGAACGTTCGGGGCCTGGGCTGCCTTGGCTTCGAGACGCCGCGCGCGCCAGCCCGCGATGATGAGATAAACAGTGGGCACAACAAAGAGCGTCAGCAACGTACCGAAACTGATACCGCCCACGATCACATAACCGATGGAACGGCGGCTTTCGGCGCCTGCACCCGATGCGAGCGCAAGCGGCAACGCCCCGAGCACCATTGCGCCCGTCGTCATCATGATCGGGCGCAGACGAAGCCCTGCCGCCTCGACCACGGCATCGTAGACGGAATGCCCCTTCTCGCGGAGCTGGTTCGAGAACTCCACAATCAGAATGCCGTGCTTGCTGATAAGACCCACCAGCGTAATCAGACCCACCTGACTGTAGATATTCAGCGTCGTGTCCGTCAGGAAGAGCAGCATCAAGGCGCCGAAGATAGACAGCGGCACACTGACGAGAATGATCAACGGGTCGATGAAGCTCTCAAACTGCGCTGCCAGAACCAGATAGATGAAGAGCAACGCCAGCGCGAAGGTCACCGCGATGGTGCCCGACGATTTCACGAATTCGCGAAGCTGACCGTCGAGATCGGTTTGCGCGCTCGTGGGCAGAAGACGCTGCGTTGTCGCGTCGAGAAATTCGAGCGCTTCGCCCATTGAATAGCCAGGCGCAAGCGAGGCGGAGATTGTTGCCGAACGCAACTGATTGAAGTGGTTGAGCGAATTTGGCGCGACCGTTTCTTTCACCTCGATCAGATTCGAAAGCTGCACCATCTCACCCTTGTCGCCGCGCACATAGATATCGCGAATGTCGGTAGGGGTCTGGCGCTCATCGTCGGCAACCTGAATGATGACATCGTACTGCTTGCCGCCCTGCTCATAGCGAGTGACCTGACGTCCACCAAGTAGCGTTTCGAGGGTGCGGCCCACGGTCGATACGTCGATACCCGCATCGACAACCTTGTCGCGATTGACCTGGATATCAAGCTGCGGCTTCTGCAGCTTGAGGTTCGAGTCCGGATTAACAAAACCGCGATTCTGCCGGATCTCATCCATCACGGCATTCACGTAGCCTTCGAGTTCTTCATATGTCCCGGAGGCTTGAATCACATATTCGACAGGCTGCGACCGGCTGCTCTGCCCGAGGGAGGGCGGATTGACGCCAAAAGCCAGGATACCGGGAATTTTCCCGAGTTTTGGTTGCAGCATGGCGATGATTTCCTGCTGCGTACGGCTGCGCTCGTCCCACGGCACCAGTCGCGAAAAGGAAACGAGATCCGTGATCTGCGGAAAGCCGGATACGACAAGATAGCCTGCGACCTCGGGAATATCGACATAGAGGTTCTGGAGCTGTTTGGCATAACGCTGCGAGAACTCGAGTGTCGCTCCCTGCGGTGCCTGCCCCACGACAAGAAGCGTACCCCGGTCTTCGAAAGGCGCCAGCTCCTGCTTGAGCACCATGAAAAGGCCAACGCAGGAAAGCGCCAGCACCGCCGCGATACCCACGATCAGCTTGCGGCGCACAAGCGCCTTCGCAAGCATGTTCTTGTAACCTTCGTCCAGATCTTCGAGGCGCTCGCGCAGCCAGCGCTGAATGCGGCTTTCCTTTGTTTCATGCCTGAGCAGCTTTGAACAAAGCATCGGCGTCAAGGTCAACGCAACAAAGCCTGAAACGACGACAGTCGCGGCCAGCGTAAGCGCGAATTCGAGAAAAAGCTTTCCCGTCCGGCCTTCGGCGAAACCGACCGGCGCATAAACGGCAGCAAGGGTCAGCGTCATTGCGATGACGGCAAAGGTGATTTCCTTTGAACCTTCTATCGCGGCGCGGAACGGTGCCTTTCCTTCCTCGATATGCCGATAGATGTTTTCAAGCATCACGATCGCGTCGTCCACCACGAGACCGATCGCGAGCACCATCGAGAGAAGCGTCAAGGTGTTGATGCTGAAGCCGAGCATCAGCATGATCGCGAAACTGGTGATGAGAGAAATCGGGATCGTGACGACCGGAATAAACGACGCCCGAAGCGTCCGCAGGAAGACGAAAATGACGAGGACCACGAGAAGCACCGCCTCGAAAATCGTCTCGTAAACCGAGCTGATCGATTCCGCGATGAAGACCGAGGTGTCGTAACCGACGAATGCCGACATGCCCGTGGGAAGCGTCGGCGCGAGATCTTTCAGAGCCTGGCGAACGTTAGCCGCGACTTCAAGCGGATTGGCTGTCGCCTGTTTGACGATGCCAAGCGAGATTGACGTCTCGCCATTGTAAGTCGCGGACCGGCGCTCGTCAGCAGCAGCCACTTCCACCCGGGCCACCTGATTCAGGCGCACCTGAAAGCCATCTGCCTGCTTAACCACAATATGGCCGAACTCGTCCGGCGTCTGAAGCGCGGTCTTCGCAAGCACCGTAAATTCCCGGTCTATGCTTTCGATGCGACCCGAGGGGATTTCCGCATTCTGCGTCCGCACCGCGTTCTCTACGTCTTGCACGGTCAGCCCATAGGCAGCGAGCCGCGACCGGTCGACCCAGATACGCATGGAGTATTCGCGGCCGCCAAAAATGCTGACCTGCGCAACGCCGGGCTGGTTCTGCAACCGGTCGGTCACGATACGGTCCAGATAGTCGGTAATCTCAAGTTCCGACATCCGATCGCTCCTGAAAGCGATGTACATGATCGGCTGAGCGTCCGCCTCGACCTTCGCGATGATCGGTTCGTCGATCTCGTCCGGCAACAGGCCGCGCGCACGGCCTACACGGTCGCGCACATCGCTCGCCGCGACATCCGGATCTGTTTCCAGCGTAAACCGGGCCGTCACCTGGCTTTCTTCGGCGCGGCTCGTAGAGGAAAGAATCTCGATGCCTTCGATGCCCGCCATCGAATCTTCGAGAGGCTGGGTCACTTCGCGTTCGATCACCGAAGCACTCGCACCGCGATAGGTCGTTGTCACTGTGACGACAGGCTCGTCGATCTCGGGATATTCGCGCACCGACAGACGGTCGTAGGAGACAAGTCCCACCAGCACCAGAATAAGGCTCACGACCGTTGCAAAAACCGGACGGCGAATGAAGAGCTCGGAAATATTCACGTCGCTTTTCCCCGCCTATTCGGTCGCAGTTGCGGTGCCGGACTGCGGCGCTGCGGCATCAGTGTCCCCGCCATTTGCAATCTCGACGGGCGCGCCGTTCTGCACCTTGAGCTGACCGCTTACGATGACCGTCTCGCCATCTTCGACGCCGGAAAGGATTTCCACTTCGCCCGGTATGCGTGTACCGATCGTGACGGGGCTCATCTGCGCGTGACCATCCACAACCTTGAAGACGGCCCTCTCGCCTGTCGGCGTCGTGACGATGGCCGCTTCAGGCAGCATGATCGAACGCCGCGTGTCCGTGACGATCTCGACGCGGCCGAAAAGGCCGGGCCGGAGCTTGCCATCGACATTCTGTATGATCGCGCGCACGCTGATCGAACGCCCGTCCACACTCACGACGGGATCAACGGCGCTCACAACGCCCTTGTAAATCTGACCGGGCAGCGCATCGAAGGTGACATTCACCTCCTGCCCCTCGCCGACTTCCGTCAGAAAGACTTCGGAAACCTGAAAATCGATCCGCAGATTATCCACATCGGCGAGCGTCGCTATGGGATCGCCCGCCGTAAGATACTGTCCAAGGCTCACCTGACGCAGGCCGATGATGCCGCTAAACGGCGCCTTGATCGTCGCCTTGTCGAGTGCCGCCTTGGTCGCCGCGACCTCCGCTTCCGCCGACTTGAAATCGTTGAGCGCTTCGTCGCGCGCGCGCGCCGTGCCCGAGCCGCGTTTCAGCAGCCTTTCGGCACGCTGATAATTGGCGCGAGTCAGCGTCAGCCGCGCCTCGGACTGCATCAGCCGCGCCTTGAGGTCTCTGTCGTCAAGCGTGATGATGGTGTCGCCTTCTTCGATCCGCGAGCCATCCGTAAAATCTATGCTGGTGACGATGCCGGTAATCTCCGGCTTGACCGTGATCGCCTGATCGGCCTGAAGCGTACCCAGAGCGGAGACCTTGAGGTCCACTTCCTCCTTGCTGGCCTCGACCACCTCGACAACAGGAATCGGAAACCCGCCCTGCTCTCCCTGGCCCATGATGGTGCCGTAGAGACGGTAGATGAAAACCGCGACAATGATGGCAAGCAAAAGTGCGCCGAGACCGATCAGCGCAGTGCGAGGCGAAAAGGTCTTCAGGGATGGGGTATCGAACTTCATGAATATTGCTCTTGAGACTGTCGCCGGTGAGGCATCTTACCTGGCCGCGAGATGGCGTATCGCGTAGCGGAAACCGTGGCGGCGCGGTTGGTCTGAAATAGGCCATTTAGCCCGGCGCTAAAATGGCAATTTGCCAGCATGTCGCTAGGGAAGCGGCAAAAACCGTCCTGGCCATAAATCTACTGACAAAATTGGAGGGCAATGGTGGGTGTGACAGGGATTGAACCTGTGACCCCTTCGATGTCAAGAAGGGAGTTAGATTCGGGGGCCATTGAAAGAAAAGGGAAAAGACGCCCCCGCTTGGTGCGAAAGCGCCGCTTTTCGCGGTAATTGCACCCCAATTGCACCCCAGCAAGGTGGGGGTGGCACCATACCCTACTCCCGCTCATAGCTCCGCCTCCGGCGCTCGAACGGCATGCCCTCATCGTCGTCATCGCCTGTGAGGAAGCCCTGGAGACGCTGCCAGACGTCTTTCCCCACCTGTCGGGGCCGAGGCATGGATAGGAGCGCCGTCCGGCAGCGGTCGCGACCTGTAGTGACAAGCGCAACCAGCATGGCGAAGGCTTTGGCCGTCTGGGAGGCGTCGAATCGGTATCCTTCCATCCTCCCTTGAGCTTCCTCAAGCTTCGGCACGAGGTCGGCCTTCTCCAGCGTGAGTGTCCGATTCTCCTCTCGAAGGTCCAAAACCTCCCTTTCGAGAAGTTCCGCCCGATGCTGGACCTTATCCGCACCGGCAGCAGCCAGCTTGAACGCCTCCAACTCCGTCAACCGGCCTTCCGCCTTGGTCATGGTCTCCGCTCTCCGCTTCGCGTTTCGTTTTTCAGCCAAGTAAGCTCCGCGAGAGAGACGGCGACGGCGCGGCCCTTCCCGAAGGTGCCCGTGGAACAGCCCAACATAGGCATGGAAATCATCCTGTAAGCCCCTCATCGCCTCGCAATAGTCCCTGTTGGCTTCCTTGGCGCTCTTGCCGTCCCGCTTCGCGGCCTCACGCGCGGCGATACCGGGGTGGACCGCCTCCAAATCAAGGCGCCTGTCGCTCGTGAGGCGCGGCACAATGAAATAATGGAGATGGGGAAAGCTTTCGTCTTCGTGCCTGACGACCGATGCCAGCGTGTCGCCATAGCGCCCTGAGAGCCACCGCAAGGAACGCGTTTCCCACACCGCGTAATCGGCGCGGGAGCACTCGTTCATATCGGCCAGCGCCACCGGGTAGGAAAGAACCCCCGCCAACATCACGGGCGAATCCTTGCGCAACTTCCGTCCCTTCGCGTCGCGCGCCTCTTCGGCCAAGCGCTGAGTAGCCCGCTCGACTTCGGGCAAGGTAAGGCCGAAGAGGCGCTTCGGCGGGCGCGGTGCTTCGATATGCGGGCACGCAGCAGTTTCCCGACCGGCCTCCGCCAGCACATCGTGCAGCGGCCACCGCTTGGCCGTCGCTTTTTTCGGAACGGCGCGGGCCACGATGTCGATATGAAGAAACTGAAACGCCATGGCCGCCCCTTTCTCCGGTCGACATAGGAGCCATTCGAGGGACGTCAAATGCGCAGCGTAAGTTTTTGAGGAAGGGCAGAAATGTAGTGACCGACTATATTTGTTCGCCAGCCTCTTGGCGGGCGCTCACAAATGTCGGGCCTGCGGCGCCGGGCGCGATGCGCGCCCGAGTGCGGCGGAAGCCGCCGCAAAGAGGCGGCTATTCCCGCCATGCCGGTCACTACCTCGCCACATGCTTGCCGTTCGGGCGCACCTCAACGAAGCCGCGCGCCACGAGCTTGTTAGTCCAGTCATTCGCTGCGGCATCCCGACCGGAACCGACGCCCGCGCCCCTCGCGCGCTTGCGCCATTCGCGCAGTTCGAGGCCATCGGGCCCTGCCGCCCGCAGCACCTCAAGGGTCTTCTGCCCATATTCGGTAAGCGATGAACGGCTGGGCTGACAGCCGTTGCCAATATCGACAGGCTCGCCGCTGTCGTCGGAGACAACGAGCGAATAGACAGGCTCGCCATCGCCATCCACACCGCACTCGACCCTTTCGAGCACGATGCACACAGCTGCCTTGCCGTCGTTCTTCTGCTTGCCCGTGCGCAGAACAAGCTGCCCCTCACAATCTCCCTCATCGAGTGCCAGCAAAGTATCGAAGTTGCCGTTGATAACGGAACTTCCGCGCGCGCCCTTCGTCTTGTCTTTTCCAGAGTGATGCACGACGCAGACCTGCACACCGAGCACATTGGAAATCCGGGTCATCGCCCCGGTGAACTCGGCCATATCCTCCTGCCGATTCTCGTCCCCGAAGAGGCACTGGGACAGCGTATCCACGCAGATAAAGCGGCACGGGACACCGGAATTTCTCTCAAGCCGCCGGATACGGTCGATGAGCGTCGCAACCGCTTCCGCATCGCGCAGGTTCATCGGTTCCTCGATGAGGGCAACAGGCAAATCCGATATGTCGATGTCACGCGCTTGCGCCCATGCGATAGCCCGCGCCTTGAGACCGGATTTTCCCTCCGTTGACAGATAGACCGCTGCGCCTTGAAGACTCCGGCGGCCCAGCACATTGAACCCGGCCGCGACCGAGAACACGACGTCCAACGCAACAAATGACTTGCCGGTCCCTGGCGCACCGAAAAGGCAGGTTGTTCCTACCTGCGGGAACAACCCTCTGACGAGGTGAAGAGGAAACTCACGTCCCAGAACTTCGGGAAGAGAAGTAAAACCGAATGCCTTCGCGTCATCAGCGAAAGGTCGGGCGGACATTGGGATGCTGGTCGGATTCTTCATTGCTGCTGCTCCATATAGAAGACCATTCGGCCGGGATGAATTCCATATGGGTCCGTCGCTCCGGTGACGGAAAACAACAGCAAAGCGATGTTCAGATTGCTTTAAGATAGAACCGACGGATCAGACATACTTACGCCTCCCCCCTAAGGGGAGGAGGCGTAAGTATGTCTTCAATCATCGTTAAGTTCGATTTTCTCGATAGCCTTAGGCTACAGATGATACCAACGGTCTGGAGATAGAGAATGGCGCACCCAACAATTTTTGGAGTCAGCGGACCACGCGACTTATTCAACCTAATGTGTGAGGTGTATTCGAGTTATTATCACCACCCAAACGAAAGAGACTTCCTATTTTTGTGTTTTGGGCTCTATCACCTGCGCGAATGGATTCTCGGCACGGGCGAGTTCAATCCGTGGCAGAGAATTGAAAAGCAACTAGCCGCCAACCGCTTGGCAGAGGAGCAATTTGGAATCGACATCGCTCAGCTTGAAGAGTTTCAGCTCATTAAGAACTTCTGTAATTCCGGTAAACATGGAACTCTAAGGGAGCCCTTGCCGAAGACTGTGGACGCTCTCGCGCCATTTACCGCAGGTTCGCCCGTAGGAGACGCATTGGCCCAACGCTTCTTCTATGTGGGTGACAGAAACTCTCGGGAGGTTTTCAATCGGGTTCTTGAGAGGTATCGAAATTGGTTTGAAAAATTTCTCGAAGGCTAATTGACCTTTGGCTCACGTTTCACCGAGACAGTTATCATTCCAAGTTCACGAGCTGTCGAAATGCTCGCCACGACGCCTTCTCGTGACACTTCCTGCTCATCAACGTCGCCTTCCGAGATTTTCAGAATCGACTCGGAAAACCAATTGCTCGCATCCGGCCAGTCAGGCAGCGTCGTTTTCGTGAAAATGACGCCATAGGTGGTGTTTTCCAGCACCGCTCGCGGCGAATCGTTTGGCACGAAAAGAATAAGCGTCGCCGAATGGACATCACGCGCATCGCCAATAGTCTCTAAAAGAGCTAGTCCGTTTTTCGCTTGGGCTAAACGTCTTGGCTGCCCGTCTACCGGCGTCGAATTTTCTGAAACAAAGTCTCCAGCCATCGCATCCAAGATTGCCCGATGGCTAACTCCCAAGCCGCGCGAAGGCGTGGGGAGCACTTGAGACGCGGCTACATCAGCTGAACTACCGGCGGCCGCTACGTCCTCCTCCAATACATTCGCTCTGTCTTCGGTCGATACATCCAAGAAGAGAGCACCGGCCACGACGAGCGTCACAAATCCCAGCCCCAGCCCTCCTGCCAAACTGGTCCCCCGACCAGTGTTGTGTCTACGCATGTAGCGAAAGCCCCACCACACAATGAATGGGGTGGCAAAAAACACCAACGCGAACAAAAATTCCATAGCTCCCCCCCGTTTGCCCGTCTCACAAGCTCTTCTGACAGAACAATCCAGACCAATAGGAATATTGGTCCGCTATCAGCCTACGAAAAATTTCTGATTCCGGCTTTGGTTTTTCACTACGAGACCATATCCGGGCCTATGACGCAGCAAACGGCCATCGACGGGCTCTCGAAAAGCCCTCTCATGACGCCAGAAGAGGTCTCCACTCTTCTCGCGGTCGATGTGCGCGCCGTGCGGCGTTTGGCCCGCCGCCGGGAAATCGAGCACTTCGCCATCGGCGGCGAATTGCGGTTCACGCGCGAGCAGGTCCATGCTTTTCTCGAAACGCAAAGGAAACCCATCACATGTCCCGCAACGGAAAATCCCCCGGCAAATTCTGGCTCGCAAAGCGCCCCGATAGCCCTGTCTGGTATGTCGCCACCTACGACCCAGTCAAACGCAAGACAATATTGCGCTCGACCAAAACGACCGAAGAAGCTGCGGCTCAGAAAGTGCTCGCCGGATTCATCCTCGGACGCTTCAACCTACAGCAGACCCATTCGCAGGCGGCAGCAGGCGCAATAAAAACGCATACCGAGGCGTTAACTCTAGCAAGTGTCCTAGACGAGTATCTGGCCTCTATTGCCCGTCAGCCCAGCGCCGAGCAGGCACGATACACCCGCGCGCACATGACCGCGCATTTCGGCGAAGATTTCGATGTCCGCCAGCTCAGCTTTGAAACGCAGGAAGCATATCTGGACAGCCGCATAGATGCGGGCGTTAAAGCCTCGACCGTCGATAGAGAGCTGAGCGTGCTGCGCGCCGCGCTGTATCATTTCAGCGAGCAACATCCAGACTGCCTGCCCATCGTGCCGAAAATCTACAGTCCAGAGCGCGAGGACAACTCCCGCAAGCGGTGGCTGACACCCGAAGAGCTTGCGGCACTGCTCAATGCTACGAAGTCACCCCACATCCGTCTTTTCATCTTGCTTGGAATCACCACGGGTGCGCGACCCGATGCCATTCTCGACCTCAAATGGGATGCCATCGACTTCAACGCGAAGCGCATACATCTCAATCCGAACGGCCGGGCGCAGACTTCCAAACACAGACCTGTAATGCCACTTCAAGATGTTCTGTGGACAGAGCTTAGGCAGGCATGGGAAAATGAGGTGGCGCTTGCGCAAGTCTCGCGCTCCCGCACCAAGGGACGCCCCACCTCAGGATATGTCGTTTCTTATGGCGGCTATCCGCTGGCCTCCATCAAGAAGGCCTTCGCAAGAACTGTCGCCATCGCGGGGCTAGGCAGAGATGTGGTGCCTTACACGCTGCGCCATACCGCAGCCTCGTGGCTGGCGCAGGCCGGGGTGCCGCTGGTGGAAATCTCCGCTTTCCTCGGCCATAGCGATACGCGGATGGTGGAGCGGCACTATGTCCACCTCCACCCCGACTACAAAGAGAAGGCCTCGAAAGCTATCGCTGAAAACATGAAAGCAGCGGGCATTACACCCCAGTTGCGCCCCAGAAAGAAGGCTGGGGCGAAAGGGATGTCCGCTAAGTCATTGAAGGCAATGGTGGGCGTGACAGGGATTGAACCTGTGACCCCTTCGATGTCAACGAAGTGCTCTCCCGCTGAGCTACACGCCCATTGCCATAGGGAGATTTCGAACGCCTCTGGCATTCACCAGCGCAATTGGCCGGAGGCCGTTCGTATATCTAGGATAAACCGCAAAGACAAGCCGGAAACGAGAGGCCGAAGTCTCAAATGCACTCGCTTCAGGCCGCCGTCATCAGCCGGTCCACTTCCGCGACCAGATCCCGCAGGTGGAAAGGCTTTGAAAGCACCGTTGCCTCGCGAGGGGCAGAGACTTCCGGGTTGAGCGCAACGGCCGCAAAACCGGTGATGAACATGATCTTGAGCGTTGGGTCGAGTTCGGCCGCCACCCGGGCAAGCTCGATGCCATCCATTTCCGGCATCACGATATCGGTGAGAAGGATATCGAACACGTCTTCCTTCAAACAGCCATGAGCCTCATCGCCCTTGCCGCAAGGCACGACCTCATGCCCGGCATTTTCCAGCGCTTTGGCCAGAAACCGGCGCATGGATTCATCGTCTTCCGCAAGGAGAATTCGTGCCATTTGCCCAGCCCGATCGACTTTAGATTACCCGCATTTTCGGGGCCGCCGCAACTCGGGGCCACCCGCGATTCTCAGGGAAGACACTAAGGCGTGAAGAGTAAACAGGGTGTGAAGCAAGTGTCGAATGGCGCTTTTCCGGTTCAATTTCGAGACCTTTGAAGACTGTTGCGGAGAGACGGGTTCTTTGCCTTCCCCTCCCTGTCGCGCCCGGCGCATCATGCTATGCTTTGGCAAATGCGCTCCGGCGTCGGCAATGGTGACAAGGCAGGCAACCCCTCCCGATGGATCTGGTCTCCGAGACAACCCGCGAAACATGCTCCGATGCGGATGAAACCAGCAACATGCCGGACATTGCAGGTTTGGCGGACGACGAAGCCAGGCTCTTTGAACGTCCGATCCTCGTCGCAAGGCCTGCCACGCAAAAAATTCCCTTTGTTTTCAGTTCGCCGCATAGCGGGCGCTGTTATCCTGAAGCCTTCATACAGGGCTCAAACCTCGATCCGGTAACGCTGCGCCGCTCGGAGGATTGCTTCGTCGAGGAACTTTTCGGCGGCGTTGTGCCGCTGGGAGCCCCGCTTCTGCAGGCCCGTTTTCCCCGCGCCTATCTGGATGCGAATCGCGAGCCATATGAACTCGACCCGACAATGTTCACGGAACCGCTGCCACCCCATGTGAACACACGTTCGTTGCGCGTTGCAGGCGGTCTGGGCACGATCGCGCGGGTCGTGGCCGATTCGGCGGAGATTTACCGAGAGCGCCTCGCCTATGCCGTCGCCGAACGGCGGATCAGGCATCTCTACATGCCTTTCCACGAGGCGCTGAGGGCCCTTCTTGAACAGACTCTCAAAAGCTTCGGCTGTGCGGTGCTGATCGACTGTCACTCCATGCCATCGGTTGGCGGACCTGCCGATGACGACAATGGCTCCGACCGGCCTGATATCGTGCTCGGAGATCGCTACGGCACCTCCTGCGCGGCCGTGGTGACAGCTGAAGCCGAACGGATCCTCACCCGTCTCGGCTATAGCGTTGCGCGTAACAACCCCTATGCCGGCGGCTTCAACACCGAGCACTACGGCAAGCCCGCACAGGGGCTTCACACCCTCCAGATCGAAATCAACCGGGCTCTCTATATGGACGAGTTGAGGCTGGAGCGGTCGGAGAATTTTGTGCAGGTGCGTGATGACATGGCGGCTTTTGCTGCCGAGATGACGAAATGCGACTGGTCGGCGCTTGAGACCGGCATACGCGGCGCGGCCTTCTGAAAACCCCGTATTTCCGCCAAATTCGGGCTCCAGGCAAAAAAAGGGGCCCTGGCGAACCAGGGCCCAAGTTTAGGGAGGAAACGCCCAGGAAGGGCTGCGGCAGCGGGAGAAAGTCTCAACCGATGCCGCGATGCACAAGGTGACATTGCGCTGCACACAAATCAAGGCCAAAATTCAAAATTTCTTGCGCAGTGCAGCAAAAAATATTTCCGCCCAACTTATTGGCATGACGCAGTTTTTTTAGACAACACAGCCCCCTGATTTGTTCAAACCTAAGGCGTAATACCGCATCGCAGCGAAGGGGTATTACGCCCCGGACACGCCCAGCTGCCACCGCATGTCATTGCGATGCAACAAAACACTGAGGCGATTCTGGCCGAGCTCAGCCTTCAGGCCCCCGAAAGGCCCTGCCAAAGGTTTTTTAATGTCTTGCCATCATCATGAATCCCGATACCGACCGCGGGAAGGGCTTGAAGAGCTTCATGAGGACGCAGCGCATCAACCACGGCAATCACCGGATGCCGTCGGCACGACACATCATTCTGGGCGTTCTGGCCTATGGCCTCTTCGCCCTCGCGAGCCGCGCCTATGCCACGCCCGCGCCCGATGCCGTCATCATCGACAAAACAAACCCTGCCATGCTCTGCGAGGATGCGGCGATCTATCATGAACGCCAGCACGGGCTCCCCCGCGCACTTCTCGCCGCCGTCTCCATGGCCGAGTCCGGCCGCTATGACGCGAAGACACGCAAGACGCGCGCTTGGCCCTGGACCATCAACGCCGAAGGTCGCCCCTATTATTTCAAGAGCAAAGCCGAAGCTGTCGCCAAGACCCGAGCACTGCTCGCCAGCGGCATGCGCTCGATCGACATTGGCTGCATGCAGGTGAACCTGCGCTACCACCCCGACGCCTTTGCAAGCCTCGAAGACGGCTTCGATCCGATGACGAATGTCGCCTATGGCGCCGACTTCCTGATACGCCTGCACAAGCGCTCGGGCTCCTGGCCGGAAGCCGTCGCAAACTATCATTCGCAGAGCGAGGCTCGTGGCGACCGCTATTTCGCGCGCGTCATCCGCATCTGGCAGAATGAACGCAAGCGCGTGGTGAACCGCGCCATCGCCGCGCTCACGCCGAAGATCGACGTCACGGGCATACTGAAACCCGCCGTCGGGCATGCGGTCAGCATCATACCTGCGCCAGAAACAGCAGCCTCACCGGCGGCATCAACGGTCGCACCCATCGCCTATCGCCCGGCACCCAAGGTGCTCGACCCACTGCCAGAGCAGAATGTTCGTGAAACGGCGAACGCTGCAGTGGGCTTGCGGCTTTCGATTTCAGAGGGGGACGTCGAAACCGCGGTCGCAGCGGCGAGCGAGCGCCCCGCACCACGCGTGCTCGAACCACTGCCCATTACGGACGGACCGACCCGCGTCGCCGAAGCGTCATTGCCCGGAGCGTAAGATCGGACGTAACATCGGACGTCCCATGGAACGCGCCGGATATGACCGGGGCATGAAGGCGGGGAAAGAAGATGTTCGGCACCACACTGAAAAATATCGCCGACGCGCTCAACGGCTCCGCGCTCTGGCAGATCGTCGACATACTCTCCGCTCTCTTCATCATGGGCATCGGCTGCCTCGCGCTTGCCCTCATCGCGCTCTATTTCATCGACAGCACACAAACGAAACACGCCGTGCGCCGGAATTATCCGGTGATCGGCCGCTTCCGCTACATCTTCGAAGCACTGGGCGAATATTTCCGGCAGTACTTCTTCGCGATGGATCGCGAGGAACTGCCTTTCAACCGCGCACAACGCGCCTGGGTCTATCGCGCCGCAAAGGGCGTCGACACCACAGTCGCCTTCGGGTCGACACGTGACCTGCGGCCCGCCGGCACAGTCACTTTCGCAAACTGCCCTTTCCCGCCGCTCGACCAGGACGCAGCGGACACGGCCGTCGTCGAAATCGGACCTCACGCCCGCACCCCCTATCGCACAGCATCGATCTACAATATTTCCGGCATGAGCTATGGCGCGATTTCAAAGCCCGCCGTACTCGCCTTGTCGAATGGCGCGCGCATGGCGGGCGTCTGGATGAATACCGGCGAAGGCGGGCTCTCGCCTTTCCATCTCGAAGGCGGCGCGGACATCGTCTTCCAGATCGGCACCGCGAAATATGGCTGCCGCGACGATACCGGTGTGATGTCAGACGAGAAGTTGCGCGAGATCGCAGCGCTTCCCCAGGTGAAGATGTTCGAGGTCAAGCTCAGCCAGGGCGCAAAGCCTGGCAAGGGCGGCATTCTGCCCGGCGCGAAAGTAACGGCAGAGATCGCGCATATTCGTGGCATTCCCGAAGGCGCGGATTCGATCAGCCCGAACCGCCACGCGGAAATCAAAAACATCCCGGACCTCCTCGACTTCATCTCCCATGTGCGCGAGGTGACGGGAAAGCCCGTGGGCTTCAAGCTGGTGCTCGGCGTCTATGACTGGCTGGATGATTTTTGCAAAGAGATCAACGCGCGCGGCATCGAAAACGCGCCGGACTTCATCACGTTGGACAGCGCCGATGGCGGAACGGGCGCAGCACCGATGCCGCTCATCGACTATGTGGGGCTTCCGATCTGGGAAAGCCTGCCCATGCTTTGCGATGCGCTGGAACGTCACAAGCTGAAATCGCGCATCCGCGTCAACGCCAGCGGAAAACTCATCACACCTGCGGAAGTCGCCTGGGCGCTTTGTGTCGGCGCCGATTTTGTTTCGTCCGCGCGCGGCTACATGTTCGCGCTCGGCTGCATTCAGGCGCTTCAATGCAACAAGAATACCTGCCCCACAGGCGTCACAACGCATAACAAGAGGCTGCAACGCGGACTCGACGTGACCGACAAGGCAGAACGCGTAAAGCGCTATGCCGAGCGCGTGACATATGAGGTCTGCATGATCGCGCATTCCTGCGGCGTCGCAGAACCGCGCAAGCTCAAGCGCGATCACGCACGCATCATGGGGTCGGATGGCATCTCCGTTTCGCTCACCGATTATTACGCGCGCTGGCGCGCCATGTCGGACCTGCCCTCGCGCAACGGCATGGACCGCCCGCGCTTCAACGCAGACGCAAACGCAGACACAGACGCGAACGCAGACGCGAACGCAGACACAGACGCGAACGCAGACGCGAACGCAGACGCGGCCTAACCCGGAACAACCATTCTGAGAAACTGCGTCCCGCGCTCGATGACCTGCGGCAGAAAACCGCGATCGTCACCATCGACCTCAACTGCAAGACCTTCCGGCGCAAGTACATTAATGTGGCGCGCGGGAAGCACCTCGACGCCTGGCAGGCGCGGAACGATGCCACTGCCGAGCGCCGCAAGATAGACCGCAAAGGCGAAACGCGACGGCTTGTGAAAGAGAAAAAGCGTCAGCCCCGGCTGCGTGATCCTTGCATCGGGCGCCAGCACGTAAGGGCCTGCATAGTGACGGCCATTGGTGACAATGGCCCAGGCGGCGCGCTTTTCTCGCCCATCGGCGACAAGACGAATGTCATGCGCGGGCCCGCGCACCCACACCTTCAGGCCCGACCAGATGAACGCGCCCTTGCCCCAGAGGCGCTTCAACTTCGGATCGATGCCATGCACGATTTCGCCATCGAAACCGATGCCGACCATCATGAGAAATATCTCGCCCTGCACGAGCCCCGTACCGATGAGTTCCGCCGGACCACCGAGAAGCATGGACGATATTTCATCCGCATTCGGAGGAAGCCCTATCTCGACGGCAAGAACATTGGCCGTACCGAGCGGCACGATGCCGAGCGGCACGCCCTGCCCCAGAAGCCCGCGCGCAACCTCATTGATCGTACCGTCACCGCCGGCAGCGACAATCACATCCGCGCGACCCGACCGCGCAGCAGCGCGCGCGAGATCCGTCGCATGCCCCGCGGCCTCCGTCAGCTCGATGGTAACATCCGCGCCAGCTGCCCGAAGACGTCCGACGACATCGTCGAGAAGGCGGCGATTACGCCTGCCGGCAGTCGGATTGAGAATGATGTGAATGAAGCGGCGGAGGGCCAAAGCGGGGATATCCAGAGGTTGTTGTCACACGAATGTCATCGAAACGTCACATGTGAAGAAATGGCGCGATGCTCGATTAGCCTGAAAAACTAATCCCCGGTCAACCGCGTTCCTCAATCCGGTCGAGAATTGCACATGCGGTTACCGAGAGCAGGAGCGCGATCGCCATCGTAATGACGGTGTGAGAAAAATAATGTTGTCCCCGGGCCATCTGGTAGAGGCCGAGCACCCACCCGCCTGCAAGCCCCGGCGCGAGATATGCCCATGAAAAACGCGATGTCACGGGCGCGAAAACGCGAAGGCCGAGGAGACCGAACCCCGCAGCAGCATGGCCCGCGGGCCAGCACCGGAAATGCTCATTAGACGGAATGGATGCAAAGATACGATCCCAGATCGCCACATGCACATAAGGGCCAGCGAAGACGGTTTCCTGAATCGGACAGGAAACGCCGGTCGCATTCTTGAACAGACCGACGAGAAGAGGCGTCAGACCCAGCACGAGAAGAGCGAGCAGGAAGCGTGTATCGGAAACCCGCCAGCGCTTGTTGAAACCACGCCACACAAGCCAGAGAAGCGAGGAGACACCCGCGACAACGAGAAGGACTTTCGGCCCGCGATAGAGCAGCCAGAAAACAAGGCCCCGATCAGCGGGCGGAAAGAACCACGAGCCCGCCGCCACATCGAAGAAGGGAGCCTCAAGCCGCAAATCAAGTGCATGGACGGCAGGCCAGAACGTGAAAATGACGATGAGGCCAAGCGACACGACGACTTCCGGCAAACGCGACACACCACCGCGCGAAACCGTGGAAATTTGACGAAGAGGCGTATCGCTCACGGGTGAGCCGGTCGGTCCGGCGCGGGAAGGTCTGCCACATGGGCAACAGCTGCGCCCGGATGGCACGGCGCGAGAAAATCGAGATCCCTGCGGTAGACCTCCGTGTGGACGCCGAACATGCCGAGAACCGAATGAAAGAGACTGTCGTGACTGTATTCCTTGCCCGCACCGCCGCGCAGACAAGCCATGTCGAGAGCGGAAGCCTCACGGTAACCGGGCGAAGCCCAGAACACCATCGGCACATGCTTCTGTGTATCCGGTGCGAACATGTAAGGCATGCCGTGGAGATACATGCCGCCTTCACCGAGCGATTCACCGTGATCCGAAACATAGAGCAGCGCAGTATTGAAACGGTCCGACGCCTGCGCAAGCACGTCTATCGTATCGCCAAGAAAGTGGTCGGTGTAGCGGATCGAATTGTCGTAGGTGTTCACGATCTCGTCTTGCGTGCAGGATTGAAGCTGGTTCGTCTCGCAAGTTGGCGTGAAGACACGGTAGTCTTGCGTATAACGCTTGAAATAGGACGGACCGTGACTGCCGATCTGGTGCATCACGACCACAAGGTCGCGTCCATTATCAAGGGCATCGTCACCGGCAATCGCCTCGCGGAGCTGCCGGACGAGAAGATCGTCCAGGCATTCGCCGCCTTCGCAATACTGCGCGTCGTTGAGTTCCCACGTCGTCTCTTGCGGCACACGCGCGCAAACACCCTTGCAGCTTGAATTGTTTTCAAGCCAGAGCACATCGACATCGGCACGGACCAGAATATCGAGCAGGTTTTCGCGAGAGCCCGCCTTCGCGGCGGAATAGTCCGAACGCGCGAGATCGGAAAACATGCAAGGCACGGATTCGGCCGTGGAGGTACCGCAGGAGCGAACCTCGCCGAAGCTCACCACATCGCGCTTCGCGAGTTCGGGATTGGTCTCGCGCGCATAGCCATTGAGCGAGAAGTGATCCGCGCGCGCCGTCTCACCGACGACAAAGACAAGGATCGTCTTCTTGCCGCCAGCGCTCACCGGAAGAACGCCGCGATCCACATGTTCGGCCACGCGCTCGAACTTGCCGCGCAAGCCCTCGGGCATGGCCGTCGCGTAGCGCAAAGACGCATAGACAGCGGCAGATGGATTTATCATGAAGCGGACCTCGCGATGCCCACGCACGAGAACCGCATAATCCTGAAAGAACAAGACGGCGATGAGACCGACCACCGCCACACTGCCGAGAACCGTGGCCCCGCGATAAATCAACTCGCGGCGAAGTCCCGCAAGCCGGACCGGCACAAGAGAGACGGCAAGCGCAGGAAGCACACCGAACAGCACCATGTGAATTAGGAAACCGGCACTCAGCAGATCGCCGACCTCGCGCGAATCCGTCTCGACCACATTCGCGATCATGCTCCGGTCCATCATCGCGCCATAGCTGGAGGCGAACCAGGAAACGCCCGCCGCCATGAGGATGAGAAGAACAAGAACCGGCTTCAGCACACGCGGAAATGCAAAGGGCTGAAGCACAAAGTTGAACGCAACCGCAAGGAAGAGCCCGACCGAAGCGATGAAGACGAGATCGTGCAGCGAGCGGCCCGGCCACCAGTCGAGGACCGACGACCAGAGCTGACCATTGTAGAAAAGGACGAAGAAGCCCGAGACGGCCAGCGCCAGAACCAGCGGATGAACCGGAGGCAGCCGCAAAGCGACGAGCCGTTGCAGGAGGGCCTTGAGCGGGCTTGAAAGAGGCATTCGAGGTTCCGGTAGCAATGCATGCGCCAGACGGGAGGCTTTTGCGTCCCTGGCAAGCCAAGTTCACCGGCCCTCGCTTACAAGAACCTTACAAAGCAGAAAGTGGTGGGTTTTCGGGTAATTTGAGGGTGAAAACAGCCCCTCTCCCCGACGCGCGCCCGACCTCGATGCCCCCGCCATGAACTGCGGCAACGCGCTGGGCAATGGAGAGACCGAGACCAGCGCCCTTGTAAGCGCCCGAATTCACACGCACGAAACGCTGGAAGATCCGGGCGGCATCGGCAGGCGGGACACCCGGCCCGTCGTCGATCACGGAGAGACTGGCGTCCTTCCCCACCCTGATTTCGACGCTGCTGCCGCGTGGCGTATGAGCAAGCGCGTTCTCGACAAGATTGCGAAGGGCGAGTGCAAGGAAATCGGCATTACCTCGCACGCGAACAGTTCCCTCCTCACCCGTAAGCGCAATGGACTTGCCCTCCGCGAGCGCCGCAGGCGCCATCTGCCCGGCAACACCAAGCGCGACAGCATGAAGATCCGCCTCCGCACCCGGACGAAGTTCCAGATTGTCCACCTGCGCGAGACGAAGAAGCTGGGTCACGAGACGCTCGATATCGCCAAGCTCGTCAATCAGCTGCGGCACTTCATCGAGGCTCGACAGCGTTTCGATATTGGCCTTGAGCACGGCGAGCGGCGTGCGCAACTCATGCGCCGCATTGGCCGTGAATTCGCGCTCGCGCCTGTAACCGCTTTCGATCCGCTGGAGGGAAGTATTCACCGCATGGACGAGCGGCACGATTTCGGCGGAAAGGTTCTCTTCCGGCAAGCGCCGGTCGAGGGAGGCCGGGCCGATGTCTCGCGCCATGACGGACAGCCGCCTCATCGGCGCGAGCGACTGGCGGACCGTCCAGACGGTGATGACGGAAATGCCGAGCCCGAGGGCAAGGAGGAAGGCCCAGGAGTGTTCGAGAAACTCCGCGACGATGGAGTCAGCCAGCACGTCGGGATGAACCGAGCCTTGCGCGACCTGCATATAAAGCGGCGGATCCGTGTTCGGGAAGGGAACGGTAATGCCGTAATAAAGACCCCGCTCCGTCACGACCGAATGGCTGAAATAGCGATCATCTTCCGATGCCGGAATGGGCGCGAGCGGCACTTCTATTTCATGCGGCGAAGCGAGGACGTGGCCCTCCGCATCGAGAACGAGATAGACATATTGCCGGTCAGGACGGCTATAGGCCGCTGCGAGCGATGCAGGCAGATTGACACGGGGAACCCCATCCGCATCGATCACCGTATGCGCAACGATGTCCGCCGCCTGTGCGGCGAGATCGCGGTCGCGCAGCGTGTCGCGCTGTATCAGATATTGAATCTTCAAAATGGCAAGCAGCAGCAGGAAACTCGCGGCAACGATGACAAGCACACGCCGCGTGAGGCGCGCCGTCAGCGAGAAACCGGACGAACTGCGGAAAAGGCGCGTCATGCCGCGGGACTCAGCACATAGCCGATGCCACGCAACGTATGCACCCGGATATCTGCACCCGCCTCATCCAGACGCTTGCGCAGGCGATGGATCGCAACCTCGATCGTGTTTGAGGAAACATCGTCGCCAAAGGCATAAAGGCTTTCCTCGATCGCATCCTTCGGCACGACACGGCCCTGGCGGCGAAGCAGGATTTCGAGCAGATCCGTCTCGCGGCGGGAGAAAACAGTGGCGACGCCGCCCACCGCCACCTCTCGCGCAACGGTGTCGAACTCGATATTGCCCGCCGTGAGCTTGCGGCCAAGCGCCTGCCCCGGACGGCGGAGCAAAGCGCGAATCCGCGCAACAAGCTCCTCCATCGCGAAAGGCTTGAGAAGATAATCGTCGGCACCGGCATTGAGCCCCTCGACGCGGGCTTCGAGCGCATCGCGGGCGGTGAGCACGATAACGGGAAGTTCGCTTCCCTGCCGGCGGAGCAAGGCGAGCAGGCCAAGCCCGTCGCCATCCGGCAGGCCGAGATCGAGTATGGCGAGATCGTAGCGCGCAGTGGCAAGCGCGGAGCGCCCCCCGTCGAGATCGTGACAGATATCGACGGCAAAGCCTGCCGCTTCGCAGCCCTTCGCGACCAGCGCCGCAAGGCGGCGGTTATCCTCGATAATCAGAACGCGCATATTCCCGTCATCCTCAAGACTTCAGCCTAGCACAGGAAAAAAAGGCACCTTTCCAAGGGTTTAGAAGGCCAAACGCCGCAGGAAAAAAGCCTCCATGTCACAAAACCGTCATTGAACCGTCACGAGAGCTTGATGCAGCGCACCCATATTCCCGTCGTGAAGAAAGACACGAAAACGATTCGCACTAACCGCGCAGCACGAGACCGGCGCGATGAAAGATCGGGCACATGACATTGTTCGATAGCACCTTGTTCGATATCACCTTGTTCGACAAGGCCAGCCGCCCGGCGAAGGAAAACGCCGCCAAGGCCGCCGGGAAAGCCCGCAAGGAAGCCGCCCGCGCAAGGGCAAGGCGTAACGGGCTCGACGAAAGATTGCTCGCCCCCCGACCCAGGCACCGCAAGCAGCACAGGACGATTTTCCTTTCCGATATTCATCTGGGTACGCCCGGATGCAAGGCGGAATTGCTGCTCGACTTCCTGCGCCACAATGACGCCGATACGTTTTACCTCGTCGGCGACATCATCGACGGATGGCGGATCAAGCGATCATGGTACTGGAATGCCGCGCATAACGCAGTGGTGCAGGAGCTGCTGCGCAAATCGCGCAAGGGCGCGCGCATCATCTATGTACCCGGCAATCACGACGAAGCGCTGCGCGACTATACCGGCCTCAATTTCGGCGGTGTCGACGTGATCGGTGAGGCGATCCACGAAACGGCAGACGGTCGCGAATTTCTCGTCATTCACGGTGACCAGTTCGACAGCGTGGTCAAATATGCGAAATGGCTCGCCCATCTCGGCGACCGCGCCTATGGCATGGCGCTCACCCTCAACAACTGGCTGCACGAGATACGCCGCTTCTTCGGCCTCTCCTACTGGTCGCTCTCGGCTTACCTCAAGAACCGCGTGAAAAACGCAGTCGAATATATTTCGAGCTACGAACAGGCCGTCGCACGGGAAGCGCGAGAGCGCGGCGTCGACGGCGTGATCTGCGGCCATATTCATCATGCGGAAATCCGCGACTTCGACGGCGTGCTCTACTGCAATGACGGCGACTGGGTGGAAAGCTGCACGGCGCTCTGTGAAGACGAAGCAGGCGCGCTGACCCTCATGACCTGGCAGACCTTCTCCTGGGACACCGGCCTCGCCAATGGCGAGACGGAACCGGCCGAGGAAGAGGACATGCCCCAAACGGTGCCAACAGCTGCCTGACATGCCCCATACGTCCGAAGCGATTCCCGTCACGCCCCGCAAGAAGCGCCGCGTGGCAAGACTTCTCGGCCGCCTGCGCGGGAAGCCCCTGCCGCGCGACGTCGGCCGCTCCTGCGAGCCCTTGCGCATCGTCATCGTTTCCGACGCGGCACCACCGCAGGTGAACGGCGTGGTGCGCACGCTCCAGCAGCTCATTCAGAACCTGACCTCGCTCGGCCATGAAGTGACTTTCATCACGCCGGACCAGTTCACCACAGTGCCGATGCCGAGCTACCCGGAAATCCGCCTCGCGCTCTTTCCGGGCCGCAAGATCGCCCGAATGATCAAGACGGCGAACCCGCACGCAATCCACATCGCGACGGAAGGCCCGCTCGGCATGGCAGCGCGGAGCTTCTGCATTCGCAAAGGCATTCCCTTCTCGACCTCCTTCCATACGCGCTTCGCGGAATATCTGAATGCGCGCACCGGCATTCCCCTTTCATGGGGCTATGCGTTCCTCCGCCGCTTCCATGCAAAATCGACGGCCGTGATGGTGGCAACGCCTTCATTGCAGGACGAGCTTCGCCGGCGCGGCTTCGGCGAGCCGGTGATCTGGTCGCGCGGTGTCGACACCGAGCTTTATCATCCAAGGCCCGATCTCGCGGACGCACATCCGCGCGGGCTGGCGCGCCCGGTCTGGCTCAATGTCGGGCGCGTGGCGGTAGAAAAGAATATCGACGCCTTTCTCGAACTCGACCTGCCCGGCACCAAGATGGTGGTCGGCGACGGACCGCGCCTGGAACACCTGAAGAAGAAGTTTCCCGACACGCATTTTGCCGGGCCGCTCTTCGGCGAAGAGCTGGCGGAGGCCTATGCGGCGGCCGATGTCTTCGTGTTTCCGAGCAAGACCGACACTTTCGGCCTCGTCCTCATTGAGGCGATGGCCGCGGGAACGCCGATTGCGGGCTACCCCGTGCAGGGGCCGGGCGACGTGCTCGCCTTCACAGCCGATGGCACAAAGGCCGGCGCACTGGACGACGACCTCAAGACCGCCTGCATGGCCGCGCTCCAGCTCAACCGCGACGATGCGCGCGCTTATGCGCTGAACTTCGCCTGGGATGCCTGTGCAAGGCAGTTCATCACCAACCTCGCGCTGGAAGAGATACCGGCGGAGGAAGAGGTGACGGCGCCGAGGGAAGTGGTCGCAACGGCCTAGCCATGCCGGTGACGCGCAACCCATCGAGCCCCTTGGGCGATAGGTTGATGCGGCTATCCGTAGTTGCCGACGCGGTGACGAAAATATGCTGGCGCCCGATGAACGCCTTGAGCTCAGCCGCGCGCCGCGACGGCACGGGAACTCGTATCGCGGATGGTCGAATAATAGGCGAGTGCGGCAAGAAGCACGAGCGCAAGCGAGGCGAAGGTGATGCGGTAGCCGGCCTCCGTGGCGACACCCGAACGCCACAGGAAACCGATCAGCGCGCCTGTCAGCGCCTGCAACGCGAAGACGCCCGTCATATTGCCGAAATTCAGAAGCGTGATGCCGCGGCCTGCCAGCCTGTCCGGGAAGATGAGCCGGCCATGCGCGAGGAGGAGCGGCGTGTAGCCTGCATTGAGGCCGAGCACGATAAAGAGCGCCGTGACGAGCCAGAGCGGGGGATGATCGAGCGCGGCGAGAATGGCGAGAATTGAGGCGGAAAGAACGACGCCCGCCATGACCGGCTTCTTGATGCTGCCGAAAAGCCGCTCCGCATAACCCCAGAGAAACAGGCCGATGACCTGCCCGCCCGTCATACCGAAGAGGACATGACCGCGCGCCGTCAGATCGAGCCCGTGCACATCGGACAGATAAGGCGCGACCCAGAGTGCCTGCATGGCGGCGAAACTCGCATAGCCGCAGGAGATCATGGTGAAGAGCGGCCAGACCGACCGGTCTCGCGCGACCTCCACCGTGCCGCCGATGCTCTCGCGAAGCGTTTCGGAAGAACGCGGCGGCGGTGCCATGCCCGGCGGCGTGTCGCGCGCGATGAAGCCCATCAGGATCGCGAAGAAAAGCGTGATGACGCCGACGCCCATGAAGCTTTCCCGCCAGCCGAAAAGCTCGGTCGTGAAGGCGAGCGGCGCCGTCGCCATCAGGGCACCGATGGTACCAAGCGAAATCTGGATCCCCGAAAGCGAGGCGAAGCGCTCCGCCGGGAACCAGCGGCGATAGATCATCAGGGGGCCCATCAGCATGGAGGAGCAGCCAAGCCCCATCAGGACGCGGGCAGCGGTGAGCTCCATCTCGTTGCGCGCGAAAGCGAAGGCGAAACAGCCGAGAACCGCGATGCCGACCGAGCCCATCATGGTGACGCGCGCGCCATAGCGGTCGAGCATGATGCCGACAGGGATCTGCGAGACGGCGAAGGAAAGGAAGAAGGCACCCGAAAGCAGGCCAAGGCCTTCCGGCCTGAGCCCGAGATCCTCCATCAGATCGGGCGCGATGACGCCCGTGGACGAGCGCAGGAACTGGCTCACCATGAAGACGAGACAGAGAATGCCGACGAGAGAGACGACATAAAACCGGGAAATGGGGGGTGCGGTATCGGACATGGAGCGCGATTAAGAGGGAATCCGCCGTTTTTTGCCAGTGCCAATTTCCGCAAAGGAGCAT
The DNA here is from genome assembly GCA_002694985.1 of Parvibaculum sp. GTDB lineage: Bacteria > Pseudomonadota > Alphaproteobacteria > Parvibaculales > Parvibaculaceae > Parvibaculum. The sequence goes on from NZNS01000009.1 coordinate 134,862, forward strand.
GAAAACGCTGCCAAACTTGCCCCGCGCGCATGAGCCTCTAAACTCGGGCGTCTCGAAATGCCCACCCGGAGGAACCGATGAAAAGTCACGTGATTGCCGCGACCGCCGCCGTCCTTGCCTTGCTTGCAACGCCGGCGCTGGCCGACACCTACCAGATCGATACCTCGCACACTTATCTCGGCTTCGAGATCAGCCATCTCGGCTTCTCGACCACCTATGGCCGCTTTACCGATGTAAGCGGCACTATCGACCTTGACGAGGAAAACCCCGAAGCAAGCTCGGTCAAGGTGACGATCGTGCCCGCGAGCATCTATTCCGGCGATGAAAAGCGCGACGAACACCTGCGCGGCGCGGATTTTTTCAATGTCGAGGAATTCCCCGACATGAGCTTCAAATCGACCTCCATAGAGCAAACGGGCGAGAAAACAGGCAAGATCACCGGCGACCTGACCATGCACGGCGTAACGAAGCCCGTAACGCTCGACACGACCTTCACGAAAATGGGCGATTATCCGATGCAGGAAGGTATGAAGGCGGTCGGCTTCAATGCGACGGCAAGCCTGAAGCGCTCGGACTTCGGCATCGACAAATTTGTGCCGATGGTGGGCGACGAGGTGACGATCACCATTTCGCTGGAAGCGCAGCGGCAGGAATAGGGCCGTAAACACCCGAAATCGACACCGGCTTCGGGGCGGGGAATTAACCCTGCCCCGGGGCTTATTCCGCACCCGCGAAGGAAATCTTGTGGCGAAGAGCTGAAACCGCTATAAGGCGCTCAATTTCCTGCCGTCCTCGCGCCTCCTCCCGATTTGCGCGGCCGGGCCGCTGGATTCTCAATTTTTTCGCGTTTTCCGGACGGAAAGCCCCCTTCACAGACCAGGTGGCCCCTTTCCCGAAAACGCCCATGCCCCGGCGGAACATAATGTCTATTCGGAATATCGCGATCATCGCCCATGTTGACCATGGGAAGACGACGCTGGTCGACCAGCTCCTGCGCCAGTCCGGCACCTTTCGCGACAACCAGCAGGTTGCAGAACGCGTGATGGACTCCAACGACCTGGAGCGCGAACGCGGCATCACCATTCTCGCCAAGCCCACCAGTGTCGACTGGATCGGAGAGGACGGCACCCACACCCGCATCAACATCATCGACACGCCCGGCCATGCCGACTTCGGCGGCGAGGTGGAGCGCATTCTCTCGATGGTGGACGGCGTGGTGCTTCTTGTGGACGCGGCCGAAGGCCCGCTGCCGCAGACCAAGTTCGTGACCTCCAAGGCGCTGGCCCTCGGCCTGAAGCCCATCGTGCTCATCAACAAGGTCGACCGCCCGGACGCGCGCGCCGACGAAGTACATATCGAGGCTTTCGACCTTTTCGCAGCCCTTGGCGCGACGGACGAACAGCTCGACTTCCCGACCATTTTCGCCTCCGCGAAGCAGGGCTGGGCAACGGAAGACCTGAATGCACCGGATGCGAAGGATCACGGCATGAAGCCGCTCTTCGCGAAAATCCTCAGCCACTTCCCCGAACCCGCCGCCCTGAACGACGGCTCGGAAACCGAACCCTTCTCGATGCTCGTCACGACCATCGAGAGCGACCCCTATCTCGGGCGCATTCTCACCGGCCGCATCGAAAAAGGCACGGCGAAGCCGAACATGAACGTACAGGTGCTGCGCCAGTCGAAGGATGGCGACGTGGCCACCATCGAAAAAGGCCGCCTCAGCAAGGTGCTTGCCTTCCGCGGTATCCAGCGTGTTCCGGTGGAAGAAGCCATGGCGGGCGACATCGTCGCCATTGCCGGCCTTCAGGAAGGCACCGTCGCCGACACGATCTGCGACCCGTCCGTGACGGAAGCGATTGCCGCCCTCCCGATCGATCCGCCGACGCTTTCGATCACCGTTTCGATCAATGACAGCCCGCTGGCCGGCCGCGAAGGCACGAAGGTGCAATCGCGCGTGATCCGCGAAAGGCTGCTGAAGGAAGCGGAATCGAACGTCGCCATCAAAGTGTCGGACAGCGAGAGCCGCGACGCCTTTGAAGTGGCGGGCCGTGGCGAATTGCAGCTCGGCGTCCTGATCGAGAACATGCGCCGCGAAGGCTTCGAGCTTTCGATCTCGCGCCCCCGCGTGCTTTACCGCGAGGACGAGAACGGCAAGCGCCTCGAACCCATCGAGGAAGCAACGGTGGACGTCGACGACGAATATACCGGCGTCGTCATCGAGAAGATTTCGAACCGCAAGGGCGAGATGATCGACATGCGCCCGACGGGTGCTGGCAAGACGCGCATCGTCTTCCATTGCCCCTCGCGCGGCCTGATCGGCTATCACGGCGAATTCCTGACCGACACGCGCGGCACCGGCGTAATGAACCGTATCTTCAAGGCTTATGAGCCCTATCGCGGTGAAATCGAAGGCCGCCGCAACGGTGTGCTGATCTCGACGGGCGACGGCGATTCCGTTCCCTACGCGCTCTGGTATCTCGAGGAGCGCGGCACGCTCTTCATCGGCTCCGGCGTGAAGGTCTATCGCGGCATGATCATCGGCGAGAATGCACGCCCCGACGACATGGACGTGAACCCGCTGAAGGCAAAGCAGCTCACCAATATCCGTACGACGTCGAAGGACGAAGCCGTGCGCCTGACGCCGCCGCGCCCGCTGACGCTCGAACAGGCAATTGCCTATATCGAGCAGGACGAGCTGGTGGAAGTGACGCCGAAGTCGATTCGCCTGCGCAAGCGCTGGCTCGACCCGAACGACCGCAAGAAATACGCGAAGGCGGGCTGACCCGTCCTCCATTGCCTCACGTCCCGGCCAATGCCACTCTTCCCGCAAAATAAATAAGGGAGGAGCGATACATGGCCGGGAACCCGGATTGGCTGGCAAAGGTGAAGGAAGAGGCGCTTGAGCCGGAGCTTCCGATCATCGATCCGCATCATCATCTCTGGGACCATCCCGGATCGCGCTATGAACTCGACGAGATCGTGGCGGATCTGGCACAGGGCCACAACATCCGTCAAACCGTCTTCGTCGAATGCAAGGCGATGTATCGCGACGGCGGACCCGAAGCGCTGAAGCCCCTCGGCGAAACCGAATATGTAAACGGCATCGCCGCAAAATCGGCGAGTGGCGGGTTCGGCGATACCCGCGTCGCTGCGGGCATTGTCGGATTTGCGGATCTGCGGCTCGGCAATGCCGTGGACGAAGTGCTGAACGCACATATTGCGCGCGCGCCGGACCGCTTTCGCGGCATTCGCCACGCCTCCGCCTTCGACCCGAACCCCGACATCCGCGCCTCGCACACCGCACCGCCCAAGGGCTTGCTCGGCCTGCCCTCCTTCCGCGAAGGCTTCGCACGGCTCGAAAGCTACGGGCTTTCCTTCGATGCCTGGCTCTATCACCACCAGATCCCGGAACTGACGGAACTCGCGCGCGACCATCCCGGCACACGGATCATCTTCGACCATTTCGGCGGACCGCTGGGCATCGGCCCATATGACGGCAAGCGCGGCGAAATCTTCGAGCAGTGGAAAAAGGATGTGAGCGAACTCGCCGCCTGCCCGAATGTCGTCGCCAAGCTCGGCGGCATCAACATGGCGGTGAACGGTTTCGGCTGGCACAAGCGCGACCTGCCCCCGACATCGGACGAACTCGCAGAGGCAACGCGCGACTGGTATCTCCATTCGATCGACGCCTTCGGGCCGGAGCGTTGCATGTTCGAAAGCAACTTCCCTGTCGACAAGATCTCCTGCTCCTATGGCGTCTTGTGGAACGCTTTCAAGAAGATCGCCAAGGGCTTCAGCGAGAGCGAAAAACAGAACCTCTTTCACGACACGGCAAAGCGGGTTTACCGGCTGGACTAGCGCGGTCACGGGCTCCAATATGCCGGCTGTTTACAAAGAGGCCTTCATGCTCGACCCCCAGGAAATCGACGAAATGGCGAGCTTCGCGCTCGACCTTGCCGACGCCGCAGCGGCGGTGACGCTGCCGCATTTCCGCTCCGGGCTTGCGGTCGACAACAAGCGCGGCCGCTTCGCCTTCGACCCGGTGACGGCGGCCGACCGCGACGGCGAGGCGGCGATCCGCAAGCTGATCGGCGAACGCTACCCCGACCACGGCATCTTCGGCGAGGAGCACGGCAAGGAAACGGGCACGAGCCCGCTCACCTGGGTGCTCGACCCCATCGACGGTACGCGAAGCTTCATCTCCGGCGTGCCACTCTGGGGAACGCTGATCGCACTGAACGACGGCGAACGGCCTGTGATCGGCCTGATGGACCAGCCCTATATCGGCGAACGCTTTGTCGGGCGGCCCGGCGGCAGCGAGCTGATCGGCCCGATGGGCACGACGCCCCTCAAGACCAGCGACTGCACGAAGCTCGAAGACGCGCTGCTCGGCAATACCGACCCGGCCATGTTCGACGCTGACGACGAGAAAGCCGCCTTCCGCGAGATTTCATCGAAGGTGCGGCTGCGGCGCTTTGGCGGCGATTGCTATTTCTATTGCCTGCTGGCGGCGGGCACGCTCGACCTCGTGATCGAAAGCGGGCTCCAGCCCTATGACATCCAGGCGCTGATCCCCGTGATCGAGAATGCGGGCGGCGTGGTGACGAACTGGTCCGGCGGTGACGCACAGAATGGCGGGCAAGTAGTGGCGGCCGCAAACTACGAACTGCACGAAGAGGCGCTGAAGATTCTCGGACAGGCGGCGAACGGCTGACGCCTCAGTCTGCCTTCATGAAATTGTCGAAGGCTTCCCAGAAGACAGCGCGCACGGCATCTCGCTCGATCAGGATTTCGTGGCTTGCATGAGGCACAACGACAAGCGTTGCCTCCGGCAGATGCGCGGCTGCATGGGAGAGCGCGCGCGGCGAGACCAGCTTGTCCTTTGCAGCCTCGCAAATAAGGACTGGCACTTTCACATCGGCGAGATAGGCCGGTGCCGCCGACTGGTCCATCGCGCGGAAGGCGGCATGAAGCCAGCCGGCCGTCACTCCGCCGAGACCGAGCCTCGGCTCCGCCCGTGTCAGCGCCTGCAGGATTTCATAGCGCCGTTCATCATGTGTCAGGATATTTTCCTCGAAGGGAATTTCGTCGTTCGTTTTCGCGCTGCCGCCCGGCAAATAACGCTCATCCTGGCTGAACGCGTGAAACAGGTTGACCAGGGTGTGGATGCTCAGCCCCATCCATTTCGGAAAATTGAGCCCGAACATCGGCGAGGAAAAGACCGCGCGCGAAAACCAGCCGGGATGATCGTGGAGAGCGCGCAGCACAATCTGTGCGCCCATCGAATGCGCGAGCGCCGTCCACGGCTTTGGAAATGACGGCGCGACCTCCCGCATGAAACATGCGAGATCTCGGTCGAAAATGTCGAAGTCAGCGATATGCCCCTTGCGCCCATCGGCAAGCGGACGGTCCGAAAGGCCCTGACCGCGCCAGTCGAGCGTCGCGACGGCAAAGCCGCGCGTCCGCAACTCGCCGATCACCTCAAAATATTTTTCAGCAAATTCAGTGCGCCCGCCAAACAGGAACACGGTGCCGCGCGGGGCAGCATCGTCCTTCCATGTAAGATAGCGCAGACGCGCGCCATCGGCTGCTTTCAGCCAGAAGGCCTCGCCGCCTTCCGGCATCGGGTTCTCCGGAATGAGGATAACGGGTGCGCTCACTTGCGAAACCCGTCTTCCGTCGCTTGCGACTGCCGGAGCATGATCAGGCGAAGCCGGGCAACGACGGAAACATCGCCGACGATGCGGATACGGCCCTGCTGGAAGGCCGTGTTCTGGTCGAATTGTTGCTTGAAGATCGCCAGATTGAGCATGGGGTCGATATAAACCGTGCAATCGGCGGGCACATCGCGGCGGTGAACCTCGTTAACTGCTTTCGTGCCGTCGATGACGACCACGCTTGCGCCGGGATGCACGAATTTCAGCACCGCGCCGAGGGGGTCGCCGCCTGCGAGCGCCGATTTGAGGATTGCCTCGATCTCCTCCTCCGCCGCCTGCAGCGGGCCGTCTATACGCGCATCGCCCTTGCCGCTTGCCATATGACTTCTGTCCCTTGCCTCGTTTTGCCTGATCATAACATCCGTTTTGCTCCACCCAACAGGCTTTGGGCTGAAACCGATTTCCTTTAGGGTTCCGGCTTCGCGACAGGGAGGACCGCCGGGTCATGAGCTGGGAAAAGGAAACCGACGAAATCAGGCGCCGCCGCGACCTCGCGAAGCGTCAGGGCGGCGAGGAAGCCGTGAAACGGCACCACGAAAAAGGCCGTCTCACCGTGCGCGAGCGGATCGCGGCACTGGCCGACGATAGATCCTTCCAGGAACTGGGCGAAGGGGCGGGCGTGCCTCACTTTGACGAGGAGGGAAACCTTGTCGATTTCGAGCCCGCAAATTATGTGCTCGGCTTTGCCAGGGTGAACGGACGCCGGATCGCCGTCGGCGGCGAGGATTTCACCATGAAGGGCGGCTCGCCCAACCCGGCCGGCCTGCGCAAGAGCGTCTATGCGGAGGAACTGGCCCTCACCTACAAGGTGCCGCTGGTACGCCTGCACGAAGGCGGCGGCGGCAGCGTGGCAGGTTCCGCGGGCAAGGGAAATGCGCGGCCGCTCGGCGATCCCGTTTTCTCGACACCGCGCTTCCGGTCGATCGCGCAGGTGTTGGGCGAAGTGCCGGTGGCGACGGCGGCTCTCGGTGCGGTGGCGGGTATGCCTGCCGCACGGCTCGTCGCCTCGCATTTTTCGGTGATGGCAGAAGACGCGCAAGTGCTGATCGCCGGTCCGAAGGTGGTCGCCCGCGCGCTTGACGAGAACCTGACCAAGGAAGAGCTGGGCGGCGCGGATGTGCATTCGCGCTCCGGCGTCATTGACAATGTGGCGGCAAACGAGGAAGAGGCGCTGAAGGAAATTGCGCGCTTCCTCTCCTATATGCCGGACAATGTGTGGCAGCGGCCAGCCGACATCGAAACGGACGATCCGCGCGACCGGGCGGAGGAAAGCCTGCGCGACATCGTGCCGAAAGACAGGCGCAAGCCCTTCAACATGCGCAAGGTGGTGAAGGCTGTCGTCGACAAGGGAAGTTTCTTCGAGATGACGCGGCGCTTCGGCCCTTCGCTCATCACGGGACTCGCACGCATGAACGGCAAGAGCGTCGGCGTGATCGCGAATGATTGCCACTTCTATGCGGGCGCCATGACTGCACAGGCGGCGCAGAAGCTCCGCCGCTTCGCGGATATGTGCAACACGTTTCACTTGCCGATCCTCTCCTTCGTGGACGAGCCGGGCTTCATGATCGGCTCTGCCTCCGAAAAGGCGGCGACGATCCGTCACGGCACGGCGGCAATTGCCGCGGTGATGCAGAGCCGCGTGCCCTGGGCGAGCGTGATCGTTCACAAGGTGTTCGGCGTCGCGGGCGCCGCGCATTTCGGACCGGAGGGCTATGTGCTGTCCTGGCCAAGCGCGGTGACGGGCGCGCTGCCCGTGGAAGGCGGTGTGGCAGTCGCCTTCGCGCGCCAGATCGCGGCAGCAGAAGACCCCGAAGCCTTGCGCGCGGAACTTGAAGAAAAGCTTGCGGCGGGGCAGTCGCCCTTCCCTCGCGCGGAAGGATTTTCCGTACATGAATTGATCGACCCGCGCGAGACGCGCGCAAAGCTCTGCGACTGGCTCGACTGGGTGGAGCCGCGCCGCGCCATAGAGCTTGGTCCCTACAAGACGACGATGCGGCCCTGAGATACGGATCTGAAACGGGACGGAGGAAAACAGAAAGGCCCCGTACCTTCCGATACAGGGCCTTTCCTCTTTCTCCCCCTCGAAGCTAGTAGTTCGAGAAGAGAATGGCGCCGGTGATCGCGCTGATGCCGAGCCAGATCGCAACATCGGAACGGTCATGCGCGCGAACGCGGTAATAGGGGCCGTAGGTCGGATGCGACGAGTAGTAAACCGGCGCACCGAAACGATGATAATGGCGCTGGACCACATAGGGGCGCCAATGCGTCCAGGGCCTTACCTGCTGGTGATGATAGCGGTGCGCCCCGCGCGGCGGCGACGCATAGTGACGGTGATGCCCGTGCATATGGCGGTGCTTGGAACCATGTGCGAGCTCGACCTGTGTGCCGGCCTGCACATTGGCAGCAGGCGCCAGCGTTACTGCGCTCGCGGCGGCCGGGAAGGCAAAGCCGAGAGCAACGGCAAGACCGGTCGAAACAACAAACTTGTTCATCATCTTGTCCTTCCAATCGTTCGACCCCGAATTCCATGCAAAGCATGCCCCCGGACGACTGAACGGCGCATGGCCGCGCCGTTCATCTGACGTTCAGGTTCGGATGAAGTTTTCTGCGGATTTTCGGAAAGGTCAGCCGCCGAGGAAGAGGCGGCCCACATCCGGGTCTTCCAGAAGCGCTGCGCCTTCACCGGCAAGCGCGACGCGGCCCGACACCAGCACATACCCGATATCGGCAAAATCGAGCCCGCGTTTTGCGTTCTGCTCGACCATGATGATGGTCTTGCCCTGCGTCTTTTGCAGGTCCCCGAGAATTTCGAAAACCATGTCGATCATGCGCGGTTCGAGACCAATGGAAGGTTCGTCGACGAGCAGAACCTTGGGGTCCATGATGAGTGCCCGGCTGATTTCGAGCAGGCGGCGCTCGCCCCCGGAGAGAACGCGGGCGCGCTCGGCACGACGCTTCGCCAGACGGTCGTAACGCGCGAAGATACGCTCCGCTGCTTCCCGTGCTTTCCCCTGATCTGCGAGCAGATAACCGCCCATCAGCAGATTCTCCTCGACCGTCATGTCCGGGAAGACGGAATTGTCCTGAAGGATATAGGCGATGCCCGCATTGCGGAGCTTCTCGCTCGGGGAAAGTTTCGTGATCTCGCGCCCCGAAACGAAAACGTGGCCGGACGAGATTTTCGTGAAGCCAAAGATCGAATGAAGCACGGTGGATTTGCCCGCCCCGTTCGGCCCGACAAGGCAGAGACTTTGCCCCGCACCGATAGCAAGATCGATCCCGTGCAGGATTTCCATTGCGCCGTAACCGGCATGAAGCGCATCGAGAGTGAGAAGCGGCGCGCCTTTTGCGAGCGCCGTGATTTCCCCGCGCGGCACGGCACGCGCAATGGCCTCCGCCTCGCGCGCCACATCGCCAACCGAGAGAACGGTGTCGACCGTTCCCTCACCGTAGCCGCCTGCGAGACTCTTGTCTTTTTCATCGGCCATCATGCCACCCCGAGATAGGCATCGAGGACGCGCTTGTCGTCGCGCACCTCCTCGGGCGTACCCGCCGCGAGAACTTCACCATGCGCAAGACAGGTGATGCGATGCGCCAGGTTCATGATGACGCGCATATTGTGCTCGATGACGAGCAGCGTCACGCCAAGCTCGGTATTCGCGCGGCGAAGACGATCGATCAGACCGTTGATGAGCGTCGGGTTGATGCCCGCCGTCGGTTCGTCGAGCAGAAGGAGCTTCGGCTCGTTCATCAGCGCCATCGCAAATTCGAGCAGCTTCTGCTGGCCGAAGCTGAGGCTCCCCGCCTTTTCCATCCGCTTCTCATGGAGGCCGACAAAGGCGAGCAGATCGTCGCCCCGGCGACGCGTGGCGGCGGGCACGGGCCTGAGCAGCGAAAACACATGGCCATGCGCCTCGCGCGCGCTGATCGCCATGTTTTCAGCGCAGGACATTTCGCCATAGATGCGCGTCTGCTGCCAGGTACGCAGAAGGCCCGCCCGTGCGATGGGCGCAGGACGCAGATGCGCGATGGACCGGCCCTCGAAGAGAATATCCCCGCTATCAACGGCATGGGTGCCGGTGATGGAACCGAAAAGCGTCGTCTTGCCCGACCCGTTCGGGCCGATGAGCCCGGCGATCTCGCCCTGCCGAACGGTGAGCGAGACATCGCGGTTCGCAACGACGCCACCGAAACTCTTGGTGACGTTCTTCACTTCGAGAAGCGCGCTCATGAGAGTGCCCTCGCACGCCGCTCGGCAAGCCAACCCATAATGCCCTGCGGAAAGAAGACGACGATGACGACGATGAGCAGGCCGAGCGCAACACGCTGCCAGCCAAGCAGATAGGTCCAGAAAAGTTCCTGCGTCACATGAAACACGAAAGCACCAAGGACAGGCCCCCAGAGCGTGCCCTTGCCACCGAGGATCGCCATCAGCACCATCCAGACGCCGAAGGTTGCGCCCGCAAAGGCGACATCACGCGGATCGATGAAGCCGATCATGTTGGCGGCGAGCCCGCCCGAGATACCGAGAAACAGCGCGGAAAGCGCCCAGGCGAAAATCTTGATCGGTGTGGTGCGAAGCCCCATCGCATCCGCCTTGTCGTGGTCGTCGCGGATCGCATTGAGCGCGAGGCCGAAGCGGGTGGAATAAATCCAGCGAAAGAGAAGAAAGCAGATCGCGGCAAGCGCGAAGAGAGAATAGCAAAAGAAGATTTCACGTTGCCCGAGCTCGCCGGGATAAAGCGGCAAGGCCATGCCGGAACCCGCGCCGACATAATCCCAGCCGGCCGCAATCTCGCCCGCAGCGATGCCGAGACCGAGTGTACCGATGGCAAAGTAATGCCCTCGAATACCGAGCATGGCCGCCCCGAAGACGACCGCCGCGAGAACCGCAAGACAGGCGCCCACGAGAAGGCCGAGCCCAAGCCCCTCGAAATAGCCGACCCCCGCATCACGCTGCACGACGGCGGCGGCATAGCAGCCAATGCCAAAGAAGACGATATTGCCGAAGGAATTGTAGCCCATGCGCCCGCCCAGCATGTCCCAGGTAAGCGCGAAGACGACCATGAGCCAGAGAAAGGCAATCTGCGTTGCAAGGCCGGGCAGGAGAAACGGCCCGGCAAGACCGAGAAAGGCCAGCACCGCGGCAATCTGCCAGTCGTTCAGACGCAGGGCGAAAAGACGGTTCATTCGAGATAGCTCCGCTTGCGCGCGGCCATGGCATTGCGCCAGACGAGAATGACGACCATCAACCCAAACACGAAGGCGATCTGGAACTCGACGCCGAAGACGAAGCCCGCGACATTTTCAAGCGCGCCGAGGCCGAGCCCGGCAGCAACGACGCCCGCGACATTGCCGACGCCCGCGACCACGACAACCATAAAGGAGCGAACCGTGTAGGGCAGGCCGATATAGGGGTGGATCGTCCAGGCCATGACGGCGAGGCTGCCCGCCGCACCGCATAGCGCGCCATTGAGCGCATAGGTCATGGCATAGACGCGGTTCGTGTCGATGCCGAGGATACGCGCAGCACGCGGGTTCTGCGCCGTGGCACGGATCGCCTGTCCGAGACGGGCATGGCGAAGGAACAGCCAGAGCGTCAGCCCCGCTCCGAGCGCGAGAAGAAAGGCGAGAAGCTTCACATAGGAAAGCGTGACCGTACCATCGAAGAGGTGGAGCGAGCCGAGCCCCGCATCGACGGTGCGCACATCCGAACCGAAAACCGCATTCGCAAGCTGCTGGAACAGGATCGACAGCCCGAAGGTTGCAAGAATGGAAATGAAGATATCCTTGTCGACCACACGAAAGATAATTGCGCGATAGATGAACCAGCCAACACAGAACATGACCGCCGCCGAAAGCGGGAAGCCGAGAAGAGGCGGCAATCCCGCCTGCACAGCCAGGAAAGTGACATAGCCGCCCAGCACGACAAGCTCGCCCTGCACGACATTGACGATGTTGAGCACACCCCAGACCAGCGCCATCCCATAGGCGGCAAGCGCGAAGATCGCGCCGATCAGAAGCCCGTTCACGATGACATCGGCCGCAAGCGAGGGGTACTGGAAGAAGAGTGACAGATTATCGAGCAAGGGTTTTCCTCGGCATCAGCGGTCGGACCATGCAGGCGTCGGCCAGATGAAGTCCGCCTCGGCAAATTCCTGCGGATAGACCACGACATAGCTCCCGCCCTGCACCTGAAAGAGAACGGTGGGCTTGGAGACGTTCTTGCCCGTCTCGTCGAACTTGATGGGTCCATAGAACGTCATCATGTCCGTGGCCGACAGCGCGTCGCGCACGGCTTTCGGATCGAGAGACCCGGCACGCTCGAATGCGTCGGCGAACACCTGCACCGCGGCACTTGATTCTGCCGCCTGATAAGGCGCGGGATGGCCATAGGTCTCTTCATAGAGAGCCGCATAATCGGCCGCGCTGCCGAAAAGCTCATCCGAATATTTCAGCGTCGGGGCCCATTGCGCGGCACAGAGCGTGTATTCGGCGGCGGCACCGAACTTCTCCGCGATCTGCGCGCTGTCGCAATGCGTGAGTGCCATCATCGGCAGATTGAGGCGCTGGTCCGCGACCTGACGCACGGCGAGCGCCGCCCCCTTGTCATGGCCGGAAAGCAGCAGAAGGTCAGGCTTCAGCACCCTCGCCTTGGTGAGCGTCGCCGACATGTCATTGAGTTCCGGCGGCAGCTTGTCGTCGATCACGACCTTCATGCCGTGCTTCGCTGTGTCTTCCATGACGCCTTCGCGCACATCCTGCGAGAAGGGATCGTTCTCGAAGGCCATCGCGACACGAACCTTAGAGGGGTCGTCATGGACCTTCGCCGCAAGATCGACCGCGCCGCGCAGATATTGGTCGGTGGTGGAAAGGACGGCGAAGAGATAGCGATAGTTCTTGCGAAAAAGCGAGACCGCCGCACCATTCGCCTCGACCATCGGCACGCCGTATTTTTCGGTCACGGGGGCAATGGCCTCGGTGAGGCCGGACGAGTACGGCCCGAGAAGGTACTGAACGCCATCCTGCTGGATCAACCGCTCGACAAGCTGAGCGCCGCGAGCCGGCGTCGACTCGTCGTCGTAATAGACGATTTCGAGCTTGTAGGGTTTGCCCCGGACAGTGACACCCCCCTCCTCGTTGATACGCTTCACGGCAAGATCGTAGCCATTGCGGGTGAAGGCGCCATTCGAGGAATATTTTCCTGTGAGCGAGACGGCGGCGCCGAGGCGTATGGTGCCCATGTCTTCAGCCTCCGCTGCGCCGCCAAGCACGAGCGCCGCCCCCACAAGCAGGCTGAAAAACATATGCCTCATGATCGTCCCCCCGAAAATCGCGGCCCTGCCGCCTTTCAAAACCTTATACCCATCTTGAAGCCGGAACGCGAAATTCCCAAATAAGCCACGCCGGGTGCCGCAGATATGGGCCCGGAGGAACGTAAGCCACCGGCCGTCAGGCGGTGAAACACTGACGTTCCCTTTCGATAACATCGCTTGAATGAGGATGTGAACACATGCGTGGATTCGACTTTTCTCCCCTTTACCGTTCGACCGTCGGGTTCGACCAGCTCCAGTCGCTGCTCGATTCCGTGACGCAGGAAACGGCCCCCACCTATCCGCCCTACAACATCGAACGCACCAGCGAGAACGACTACCGCATCACCCTCGCGGTCGCCGGCTTCGCCCAGGACGATCTCAACATCGAGGTGAAGCAGAACGTTCTCACGATCAGCGGCAAGCGCGCAGAGAACGAAGAAACCACCTACCTCCATCGCGGCATTGCCGGACGCAGCTTCGAACGCCGCTTCCAGCTCGCCGACCATGTGGAGGTGAGCGGTGCCCATCTTGAAAACGGGCTTCTTCATGTGGACCTCGTGCGCCGCGTGCCCGAGGCGCTGAAGCCGCGCCGGATCGAGATTTCGGCCCCGCCGGCCCCACCGGCATCGGGGCAGAGAGCCCTCGAAGGCGCGCTGGCGACGGCCGCCGACTGACAAGTCCGCATCGCAAATGCTAAGGGGCGCCATCCGGCGCCCCTCTTTTTTCAGCCTCCCCGCTTTTGTCAGGAAAGCTTGAGCCGCGTTTCGAGCAGTGTCGGATCGCCCGCAATCGCGTGACGGGTGAAGCCGAGATCATCGCAGACATTGAGCATGCCGCGATTTTCCCGCAGCACATGGCCGAAGATTTCACCGATACCCCGGCGACGGCCATAGGCGATGAGCTCCTGCATCAGCGAATAGCCAAGCCCGTGTCCATGCAGATCGCTGCGCACGAGGATAGCGAACTCCGCGCGCTCCCGATCCGGATCTTCCGAAAGCCGGCCGACGCCCGCCGCCTCGACGCAACTCTCATCCGCAAAAACGACGAACGCCATCTCACGATCATAGTCGATCTGGGTGAGACGCGCGGCGAGCTGACGCGGCAGCTTGCGAAGCGGCGACAGGAAGCGCAGCCGCACGTCCTCGGGGTCCGTATGTTCCAGCAACTCGTCGATAAGCGCCGCATCCTCGGGTTTGATTGGGCGAAGCGGATAGACGTGGCCCTCGCGGTCCTTGATCTTGCCTTCAAGCGAGGTGGGATAAGGCCGGATCGCGAAACGCGACGTGCCCCTGCTCTGAGCGGGAAGAATACGTACCCGCGCATCGAGCGCGATCACCCCGTTTTCGTCTGCCCAGAGCGGATTGATATCGAGTTCGGCGATCTCCGGATTGTCCGCCGCAATATCACCCAGCGCCATGAGCGCCGTTTCGATGCCGGTAAGGTCGGCGGGCGGGCGCCCGCGATAGCCCTCAAGGAGGCGCGACACGCGGGTGCGAAAGATGAGATCCTGCGCCAAGGTGCGATTGAGCGGCGGCAAGGCCATCGCCTTGTCGCGCACGACCTCCACCGCCGTACCGCCTTGCCCGAAAAGGATTACCGGGCCGAAGGTCGCATCGTCCACGATTCCGAGGATGAGTTCGAAAGCATCGGGCTTGTTCGCCATCTGCTGCACGGTAAACCCTTCAAGGTCGGCAGCCGGGCGGAGATGCGTAATCCGCGCAACCATACGCGATGCCGCCTCCTCAACGGCCTCCGCGCTTTCGAGCCCGAGCGCCACGCCACCGACATCGCTCTTGTGCGTGATGTCGGGCGAAAGGATCTTGAGCGCGACGGGATAGCCGATCTCATCCGCGACTTTTGCCGCCTCCGATGCCGAGGACACGATGCGCGTATCGACCACGGGAATGCCATAGGCGGCGAGCAGCGATTTTGCTTCCGCCTCGCTCAGCCATTCGCGCTTTTCCTTCAGCGCCGTCTCGACAAGCGACCGTGCTTTTGCAAGGTCACGCATCGGCTGCGCCGGCCCGGCGGGCGGGATTTCGAGGAGAAGGCGCTGGTTCCGGTCATGCCGGACATGAAGCATGAAAGCACGCACCGCACCCGTCGGCGTCTCATAGGTGGGGATACGATGCGCCTGAAAGGCCTGACGGGCATCGCGCGCGCCCTTGTCGCCAAGCCAGTTCGTGAAAACGGGTTTGCTGGAGGCCTCCGCACTCTTGATGACGGCATGGGCGGCGGACAGATTGTTCACCACCGCCGTCGGACAATTCATGACGAGAACGGCATCGACCCCCTTGTCCCGCAGCAGAGCTTCCATGCCGTTTGCATAACGCTCCGCCCCGGCATCGCCGATAATGTCGACTGGGTTGGCGCGGCTCCAGGTGCGCGGCAGCACCGCATCAAGCGCGGCGATGGTCTCCTCCGAGATTTCCGCAAGCCGCCCGCCTTCATCGACAAGAAAATCCGTCGCGAGGACGCCAACGCCGCCGCCATTGGTGAGAATGCCGAGACGATCACCCAGGATCGGGCGACGCTCGGAGCGGGCGGAGAGCGTTTCCACCGCCTCGAAGAGATCCTCGATTCCGAATTCACGCAGCATGCCCGCACGGCGAAAAGCGGCCTGATAGACGGCATCGGACCCGGCCAGCGCACCGGTATGCGAAGCGGCGGCCTTCGCGCCCGCCTCGTGACGGCCGGACTTGATGACGATGACGGGCTTCAGACGCGCGGCCTGCCGGCCCGCCGACATGAACTTGCGCGCATCGGTGACGGATTCGATATAGAGCAGGATGCTTTTCGTTTGCGGGTCGGCGGCGAGATAGTCGAGCATGTCGCCAAAATCGACATCGGACATGCCGCCAAGAGAGGCAATATGCGAAAAGCCGATGCCCCGGCTCGACGCCCAGTCGAGCACAGCGGTAACGACGGCACCTGACTGCGAAACAAAGGCGACATTGCCCTTTTCCGGCGGCACGTGGACGAAGGAGGCGTTGAGCCCGTTGCCCGGCGCCGCAATGCCGATGCAGTTCGGCCCGGCAATACGCAGGAGATAAGGTTTGGCCGCTTCGAGCATCTTCGCCTGAAGGGCACGGCCCTCATCACCAAGCTCGCCAAAGCCCGCCGTGATGACGACGGCGGCTTTGGTGCCCCGTTTGCCGAGTTCATCGACAAGACCCGGTACGGTCTGGGGCGGCGTTGCAATAACCGCAAGATCCGGCGCGGCCGGCAAGCTGGCGACATCCTTGCAGACGTCTACGCCCTCCATCTGCCCGCCCTTCGGGTTTACCGCCCAGACAGGCCCCGGCAGCCCGCCAGCCAGAAGATTACGGAGAAGGACGTTTCCGACCGAGCCCTCCCTTGCACTTGCGCCCAGGAGGGCGACCGATTTCGGGGCATACATAAGATCGAGATTGCGGATCGACATGAATTATCCCGTTGGTCTCATCAGGAAGAACGATGGTGTCACCCTAGCCTGCATTGACGACATGCGCATGCCACCAAACGCCTCGGCGCGCCCGAATTTCCAAAAATTAAAAGAGTGCAAAAACGGATGCCCCAGCGAAGTGCCGAAATGGAGGCTTTAGCCGCCTATTAACCCTCACACTGCTATGACAAGGCTTGCATCCGAAAGGGTGAGGTGGCCAGGAGGGGCCTCAACATTTGCGGGCCGGAACTCCGGCAGGACACGCACCTCTATGCGCAAGGTCAAAAGCAGCGCTTTCATTCATCACCTGCTGCGCTCGCTGATCGGGCCGACGGCACGCACCCTCGCGCTGAAGATGCTGGCGCTGCTTCTGGTCATTACCGCCTTCCAGTCTCTCATCGACTATTATCAGTTGCGCGACGTGATGTTCGCGAATGTCGAACAGCGCGCGGCGGCGGTCAGCGATCACCTCGCGATGCGCGCTCAGCTTGATGACGATTTCGGCCCCGCCGAAGCAGCACAGGCCGTCCGGCGCGAGGCGATCTGGAATGACGACGTCCTCGCCATCTACCTGACCGACACAGCCGGACGCTTATTGACCGGCGAAGACGAAGCACGCATTTCCGATACGGGGAAATTCCTCAATGACCCTGAAGTACGCACTGCAATCAATGCGAGTTTTATTCTGGGGCGCCCGCAAAGTTTCGAAATGGCCTTTGCGGGTATCGACGGATGGGTCTACGCCGCAGCCGTTCCAGGCGAGGAGCTGGGGACAGTAACCTTTGTCGATTTGCGCCCGGCACGCGCGGATCTCAAAGCCTCCATTCTCGCCTCGCTGTTCCGCCGCGTTGTCACGACCATCGTTCTCATGGCGGCGTTGTTCGTTCTTCTGCACCAAGCGGTGATCGGCCCCATCGAGCGGCTAGCGACTGCCGTGCGCGCAAGCGGACGCGGGCGGTTCGAGCCGCCCACCCGTATTCCAAAGGGCGAAATTGGCGATCTCTCAGTCCTTTTCGCACAGGTCTTCGGGCGCCTCCAACACAGTCTCAAGGAAAACGAGCGCCTAGCCCTCGTCGCCAACGGCACGGATGCAGGTGTGCTCATTGCCGACCGCACGGGCGTTATCCTCTGGAGCAATGCGGGTTTTGCCCGCATGACGGGTTTCGTCCATTCCGATGTGGAGGGACGCCGCCCGGCGGAAATCCTGGGCTACCATCCAGGTGCGGGCGCGCTGAAGATCCTCGCAGAGTCCGCCGCAGATGGCGAAGCCCGCAATGTCGAGACGATCAGCCTGACCAAGCAGGGCCGGCAATACTGGGCCTCTGTCGAAGTGCGTCCGATCCGCGACAAACACGGGGCGATCCGCAATTACATCGTCGTCGAGACAGACATCACCCAGACGAAGCAGACGGAAATCAAGCTGAAGCGCAGCCAGCTCGAACTACAGGACCGTATCCTCGACCTTCAGCACACATCGATGCAACTCGAACAGGAGCGTGTGAAACTGGCAGACACCGCGCACGACCTGTCCGTTGCCAAGGAAGCCGCCGAAAACGCAAACCGCGCCAAATCCGCTTTCCTTGCAACAATGAGCCACGAATTGCGTACACCGATGAACGGTGTGATCGGCATGGCGGATCTGCTGCTGTCTGAGGAACTGGCTGAGCAGCAACGCGACCGTATTTCGACCATTCGCGAATCCGGTGAATGTCTGCTGACAATCCTCAACGACATCCTCGACCTCTCGAAACTGGAAGCGGGCAAGCTCGACCTCGATTGCGGCCCGACATCACCCACCGGGATTCTCGAAACGGTGGTGGAAGTGTTGCGGCCCAACGCCGCCGAAAAACGACTGATGCTGACGAAGGATTGCGCAAACGACATTCCGGCACAGGTCGCCAGCGACCCCACACGTCTGCGTCAAATTCTGTTCAACCTCATCGGTAACGCCATCAAGTTCACGCCGAAAGGGGAGGTGAACGTCTCGCTCGCCGTTCAACCGCTTCACGAGCCCGGCATGACCGAGCTCGTCTACAAGGTGCGCGATACCGGCATCGGCATTCCCGAAACCATGCTGCCGCGCCTCTTTACCCGTTTCCAGCAGGCTGACTCATCCATTTCCCGTACCTATGGCGGCACCGGCCTCGGCCTTGCGATCACACGGGAACTCGTGACGCTGATGAACGGCACTGTCGAGGTCGAAAGCGCAGAGGATGAAGGCAGCACATTCATCGTCCGCCTTCCCGTGCGCGTAACGAAATCCGCGGCATCGTCTAATGCGGCATCCGGTGGTGGCGAAACGATCGCTCATCCCGCCGATCTCGGACCGTTGAAAGTTCTCCTCGCGGAAGATCAGCCGGTGAACCGAAAACTCATGGCCGCCGTCATGGAACGGCTCGGTCACGAACTTGCCATCGCTGAAAACGGTGTGGAAGCAATCCGCAAACTACGCGAGGAACGCTTCGATATCGTACTGATGGATGTGCAGATGCCGCTCATGGATGGCATTCAGGCAACCAAGGTCATTCGCGCCTCGGACGAACCCTGGCGCGACATTCCGATCGTCGCCCTCACTGCACATGCAATGGCCGGGCACAGCGATACTTATCGAGCGGTCGGCATGAACGGCTTCGTGTCGAAGCCATTCAATATCGACGTCCTGGCATCGGAAATGACGAGAGCCATCATCGAAACTCGTGATGCCACGCAAATGTCGCGCATGATCGTCGAAGCGGGCGGCCGCGATCCGGGAGAGGGTACGCAAACAATCTCCGTACCGGCGAAAATCGCGCTCACACGTATGCTCGATGAACTGGAACGAATGATAGCCTGAAGGTTTCAGTCTTCTGCGCGACCCGTGAGCAACTGAAGCTTTTCGACGATCCGACGTCCGACATCTCCGCCATCACCCGAAATATCGTGGTCCGACACAGTCTTCAGCATACGGATATGCATGTGGACGATGTTGAGTTCTTCCGGGGTCCGGGGCTCGGCGCTGCGCAGATAGTCGCAAAAGGATGCGCCAATTTCGGTGACGAGGTCGTAGCCAAAGGAGCCGCCCTGCCCCTTGATGTTGTGAGCGATGGAATGAAGCGCTTCCAGCGTTTCCTCGACGGAGGCACCATTCTCATATCGGGTCCAGATGGCGCCGAGTTCCTCGACATCGGCGACAAGCTGCTGACGATAGGTGTCGCGCAACGCTTCGACCGCAGCCTCTGCTTGCGCAATGAGGCTTTCAAATTCCGGTGTCTTGTCATCCTTCGGAAAGGCCATGGATCCCCGCTCGGTGCCGAACGCACGAATTCGCGAGGATGAGCCTATGGGATCGCGCTTAACGAACCTTAAAAGACCGTCAGCCTAATACGACCGAAATGAAACGATCGACCTCCTCAGGCGTCGTCTGGAAGGACCTGACGAGGCGAATAATGCGCGACGCCTGGTCATCGCCCGGCATCGGCCAAGGGTGGAAGCGGACGACCTCTTCACGAAGCCGCCTTAACGTCGCAACAGGCAGGCGTAGGAATATCTCGTTTGCCTGCGGTTCGACAATGAGTTCCGCGTCCGGCAAACTTCGTAACCCTGCTGCAAGCCGCGCCGTCATGGCGTTCGAATGCGCTGCCAGGCGAAGCCAGAGCCCTGCAAAACCGTCACAAGCTGCCCTTGGCCTATTTTGCGAGCGATTCTCAATTATAGGTCAGCATCCCTGTCTTATTGCTTGATTCAGGAGATCGGGTTTGGCATATTCCGCCTGCTGGGCAAGTGACGCTTTCCCGGCACGATTGGCCGACCGAAAAAACAGCGGCCAATCATCTGCAAGCCTGCGCTTCGGGCAATAGGGAGCACCCAGCAGAAAGCTCCGTCGATGATGGCGGCACTGCACGGGTATGCAAGAGAGCCAGCTAGCTGCCAGGCGGCGTAGGATTCCATGCATGCCAAAAGCGGACCGCAAAAGCGGTCTGGCGGTGATCAGTCTTGCCGGAAATTTCGGTCGGGGCCTTTGCGATAACGCTTGCGGTTCGCTAGCGTCCCCGCCCCGGGAAATCGGGGCTCTGGCCGGAGTGGCTCAGGGAGAAGGGAGGCGCTCGGACCAAAGATTTGAAGACGTCGAAGTGACCTGCACGGAACGCCAGAGCGTAAGCCGACGATGCAGGTCCGGGTGAAGGATGGGATGGTATGACGCAGAAGCGGGAAGACATGAGCCGGTTCCCGGCCCGGCGCGTGGCGGGTATGCCCGAAGCGCAGGGTCTTTATGACCCCCGGAACGAACATGATGCATGCGGCATCGGCTTCATTGCGAACATCCACAACCGAAAATCCCACAAGATGATTCAGGACGGCCTGAAGATTCTCGAAAATCTCGAGCATCGCGGCGCCGTCGGTGCGGACCCGAAGGCCGGCGATGGCGCGGGCATTCTCATTCAGATGCCCGATGCCTTCTTCCGCAAGGAAACGAAGAAGCTCGGCTTCGAACTGCCCGAGGAAGGGCAATATGGCGTCGGCATGCTGTTCCTGCCCAAGGATGCAGATGCGCGCCAGAAAATCATCGAACTCGTGAGCAAGATCGTTACCGAGGAAGGGCAAACCCTGCTCGGCTGGCGCGACGTACCCGTCGACAACTCCGATCTGGGTGAGTCGGTGCTCCCGACCGAGCCCTATCACATGCAGGTTTTCGTCGCGCGGTCGCCGGACTGCGCAGACCGGGACGCCTTCGAACGCAAGCTCTTCGTCATCCGCAAGCGCATTTTCAATACGCTGCTGGCGGAAGAAGGCCATGTGCCGGAAGAACTCTATATTCCGTCGTTCTCCTCGCGCACCATTGTCTACAAGGGCATGCTGCTCGCGGCGCAGGTCGGCCAGTACTACAAGGACTTGGCAGACCCGGACATGACGACGGCGCTTGCCCTCGTCCACCAGCGCTTTTCGACCAACACCTTCCCGACCTGGAGCCTCGCGCACCCCTTCCGCATGATCTGCCACAATGGCGAGATCAACACGAAGCGCGGCAACGTGAACTGGCTCGCGGCGCGCTATGCGACGATGGAATCGGAGCTTCTCGGCGACGACATCAAGAAGATCTGGCCGATTGCCGTTCATGAACAGTCCGATACGGCCTGTTTCGACAACGCGCTCGAGCTTCTCGTCATGGGCGGCTATTCGTTGCCCCATGCGATGATGATGCTCATCCCCGAAGCCTGGGCGGGCAACCCGCTCATGGATGAAGAGCGCCGCGCCTTCTACGAATATCATGCAGCCCTGATGGAACCGTGGGACGGCCCTGCCGCCGTCGCCTTTACCGATGGCCGCCACATCGGCGCCACCCTCGACCGCAACGGCCTGCGTCCTGCCCGCTATTATGTCACCGACGATGGCGACGTAATGATGGCATCCGAAATGGGTGTGCTGCCCGCGCCGGAAGACAAGATCGTCGAGAAGTGGCGTCTCCAGCCGGGCAAGATGCTTTTGATCGACCTTGAGGAAGGCCGGATTATCTCCGACGCCGAAGTGAAGGCAGATCTCGCGAAGCTTCATCCCTACCAGGCATGGCTCGACGCAACGCAAATCCAGCTTGAAGAAATGCCTTCGCCGCGCGGCTCCATGACGAAGCCCGGTTACGGCTCGCTGCTCGATACGCAACAGGCTTTCGGCTATACGCAGGAAGACATCAAGTTCCTGATGACGCCGATGGCGATGGACGGACAGGAAGCCATCGGCTCCATGGGTACGGACACGCCCATTTCCGCCCTCTCCTCGAAGTCGAAGTTGCTCTACTCCTATTTCAAGCAGAACTTCGCGCAGGTAACGAATCCGCCGATCGACCCGATCCGCGAAGAACTCGTCATGTCGCTGGTCTCCTTCATCGGCCCGCGCCCGAACCTGCTGGACCTCGAAGGCATGTCTTCGGTAAAGCGTCTCGAAGTGCGCCAGCCGATCCTGACCAATGAAGACCTCGAAAAGATTCGCATGATCGGCGAGGTCGCGGACAATCATTTCCGCACAGAGACGCTCGACATAACCTTCGCGGCCGAGCGCGGCGAAGGCGCCATGGCCGAAATGGTCCAGCGCCTTTGCGAACGCGCGGAAGAAGCGGTCGATCAGGGCTACAACATCGTGATCCTGTCGGACCGGCTGATTTCGGCCGACCGCATCGCCATTCCGGCACTGCTCGCGACATCGGCCGTCCATCATCATCTGATCCGCAAGGGCCTGCGTACCAAGGTGGGCATCGTCGTCGAGACCGGCGAGGCGCGC
Organism: Parvibaculum sp.; assembly: GCA_002694985.1. Classification (GTDB taxonomy): domain Bacteria; phylum Pseudomonadota; class Alphaproteobacteria; order Parvibaculales; family Parvibaculaceae; genus Parvibaculum. Next base: position 157,568 of record NZNS01000009.1, read on the forward strand.
GAAGTGCATCACTTCTGCTGCCTCGCGGGTTATGGCGCCGAAGCGATCAACCCCTATCTCGCATTCGAGACCATCGCGGAAATGCTGCCGCAGCTCGACGAAGAGCTCACGCAGAAAGAAGCCGAGAAGCGCTACATCAAGGCCATCGACAAAGGCATTCTCAAGGTCATGTCCAAGATGGGCATCTCGACCTACCAGTCCTATTGCGGCGCCCAGATCTTCGACGCCGTAGGCCTTTCCACGCGCTTCTGCGACAGCTACTTCACCGGCACCGTCTCGATGATCGAGGGTGTGGGGATCGAAGAGATCGCGCGCGAAACCTTCGAGCGCCACAGCCTCGCCTATTCGGACGCGCCGGTGCTCAAGAACGCGCTTGATGTGGGCGGCGAATACGCGCTGCGCATCCGCGGCGAAGACCACGCCTGGACATCCGACAGTGTTCGCGACCTGCAGCACGCCGTTCGCGGCAACAGCCAAGACAAATACCGGGCTTTCGCGCGCCAGATCAACGAACAGAACGAACGCCTGCTCACGATCCGCGGCCTTTTCGACATCAAGAGCGCCGAGGATGACGGCCGTTCGCCCGTCTCCATCGACGAGGTCGAACCCGCCGCCGAAATCGTGAAGCGCTTTGCGACCGGCGCCATGTCCTATGGCTCGATCAGCCGTGAGGCGCATACGACGCTGGCGCTTGCGATGAATCGCATTGGCGGCCGCTCGAACACGGGCGAAGGCGGCGAAGAAGTGGACCGCTTCAAGCCCCTGCCGAATGGCGACAGCATGCGCTCGTCGATCAAGCAGGTCGCCTCCGGCCGTTTCGGCGTTACGACGGAATATCTCGTCAACTCCGACATGATCCAGATCAAGATGGCGCAGGGCGCAAAGCCCGGCGAAGGCGGTCAGCTTCCCGGCCACAAGGTGGATGCGGTGATCGCCAAGGTGCGCCACTCGACGCCGGGGGTAGGCCTCATCTCCCCGCCCCCGCACCATGACATCTATTCGATCGAGGATCTGGCTCAGCTCATCTTCGACCTGAAGAACACCAACAAGGACGCGCTCATTTCGGTGAAGCTCGTTTCGGAAGTTGGCGTCGGTACGGTTGCAGCCGGCGTTTCAAAGGCACGCGCGGATCATGTGACGATTTCGGGTTTCGAAGGCGGCACCGGTGCCTCCCCGCTCACCTCGATCAAGCATGCGGGTTCGCCCTGGGAAATCGGCCTCGCCGAAACGCATCAGACGCTCGTGATGAACCGTCTGCGTGGCCGCATTGCCGTCCAGGTCGATGGCGGTCTGCGCACGGGTCGCGACGTTGTGATCGGCTCCCTTCTCGGCGCGGACGAATTCGGCTTCGCCACCGCCCCGCTCATTGCGGCGGGCTGCATCATGATGCGCAAATGCCATCTGAACACCTGCCCCGTTGGCGTCGCGACGCAAGACCCTGAACTGCGCAAACGCTTTGTCGGCACGCCGGAGCACGTCATCAACTACTTCTTCTTCGTGGCCGAGGAAGTGCGCGAACTTATGGCGGCGATGGGTTATCGCACGATGGACGAGATGACCGGCCAGATGCAGATGCTCGACAAGAGCAAGGTCGTGAAGCATTGGAAGGCAAAGGGACTCGACTTCTCGAAGCTCTTCCATAAGCCAGTCGCGCCAGAAGGCATTGCAATCCATCATTGCGAGAGCCAGGACCACAAGATCCATGACATCATGGATCGCACGCTGATCGAGAAGGCGAAGGATGCGATCGAGCATCGCAAGCCTGTGAAGATTGAACTGCCTATCCGTAATACCGATCGCACGACGGGCGCCATGCTCTCGGGCGAGATCGCAAAGCGTTACGGCTATGCGGGCCTCCCCGACGACACAATCCACGTGAAGCTCGAAGGCACAGCCGGACAGAGCTTCGGCGCATGGGTTGCTGCGGGCGTGACGCTCGAACTCGAAGGCGAAGCAAACGACTATGTCGGCAAGGGCCTTTCTGGAGGACGCCTCATCGTCTATCCGCCGAAGCAAAGCAACATCGTGCCGGAGAAGTCGATCATTGTCGGCAACACAGTGCTCTACGGTGCGATTAGCGGCGAATGCTACTTCCGCGGCGTCGCGGGCGAACGCTTCGCTGTGCGAAACTCCGGTGCCATTGCCGTTGTCGAAGGCACAGGCGATCATGGCTGCGAATACATGACGGGCGGCATTGTCGTCGTTCTCGGCGAAACGGGCCGCAACTTCGCGGCAGGCATGTCGGGCGGTATTGCCTATGTGCTGGATGAAGACGGCATGTTCGAGCAGCGTTGCAACCTCGCCATGGTCGATCTCGAACCCGTGACGGAAGAACTCGAACTCATGGAGCGTCACCGTCACCAGACGGGCGACCTGGAAAGCCATGGCCGGGTCGACGTGATGAGCGACATGACCCGCTTCGACGCGGAACGTCTGCACCAGCTCATCGAAAACCACGCGCACTACACCAACTCGTCGCGCGCGCAGTACATTCTGAACAACTGGGAGGCCATGCTGTCCAAGTTCCGGAAGGTTATGCCGGTGGAGTACCGCCGCGCTCTTCAGGAAATGCAGCGCGCACAGGACGGTGCGCAGGCCGTGGCAGCGGGAGAATAAGTGTTGGGAAAGATAACAGGCTTTCTGGAAATCGACCGGCAGGACCGGAAGTACCTGCCGGCGTCGGACCGGGTTCGCAACTACAAGGAATTCGTGATCCCGCTCACCGAGGACGCGTTGCGCAATCAGGCTGCGCGCTGCATGGATTGCGGTATTCCCTATTGTCATAATGGCTGTCCGGTGAACAACCAGATCCCGGACTGGAACGACCTCGTCTATCGCGCGGACTGGGAAGAGGCTTGCCGTAATCTCCATTCGACAAACAACTTCCCGGAATTCACCGGCCGCATCTGCCCGGCGCCCTGCGAGGCGAGCTGCACATTGAACCTGACCGACGCACCCGTGACGATCAAGACGATCGAATGTGCGATCGTGGATCGCGGCTGGAAGGAAGGCTGGATCGTTCCGCAGGTTCCCGCACAGAAGACCGGCAAAAAGGTCGCCATCATTGGCGGCGGTCCGGCGGGGCTGGCCGCCGCACAGCAACTCGCACGGCGTGGCCATGACGTCCATCTCTTCGAGAAGAACCAGAAGGCGGGCGGGCTCCTTCGCTACGGCATTCCGGACTTCAAGATGGAGAAGACGCTGATCGACCGCCGCGTCGAACAGATGGAAGCCGAAGGCGTCACCTTCCATTACGGCGTCCATATCGGCGTCGGCAAGGCTGCAAAGGACCTGCTCGACGAGTTCGAGGCCGTGATCCTGAGCGGCGGCTCCGAAAAGCCGCGCGATCTGCCCGTCGAAGGCCGCGATCTTGCCGGTGTTCACTTCGCCATGGAGTTCCTGCCGCAGCAGAACCGCCGCGTCTCCAACGAGCCCATCGGCCAGGTCGAGCCGATCCTCGCAGACGGCAAGCATGTCGTCGTGATCGGCGGCGGTGACACAGGGTCGGACTGTATCGGTACCTCGTTCCGCCAGGGCGCAGTCTCCGTGACGCAGCTCGAAATCATGCCGGCGCCGCCCGAGAAGGAAAACAAGCTTCTCACCTGGCCGGACTGGCCGCTGAAGATGCGCACCTCGTCAAGCCAGGCCGAAGGCGCAACCCGCGACTTCGCCGTGATGACACGCCGCATCCTTGGCAAGGATGGTCACGTAACCGCTGTCGAATGCGTCCGCGTGGATGAAAAGATGCAGCCGGTGGAAGGCAGCGAATTCGAGATCAAGGCCGATCTCGTTCTCCTCGCCATGGGCTTCGTTCATCCCGTGCATGAAGGCATGCTGAAAGAACTTGGCGTCGAGCTCGACCCGCGCGGCAACGTTGCGGCCGATACGGCAACCTATAAATCGAGCATCGACAAGGTCTTTAGCGCCGGTGACATGCGCCGGGGCCAGTCCCTCGTCGTATGGGCCATCCGCGAGGGCCGCCAGGCTGCCCGCGAAGTCGATCTGTTCCTCATGGGGGAAACGAGGCTTCCACGCTGACGCTACGCGAAACACGCCAAAGGAAGCCCCCGCGAAGGAATTCACGGGGGCTTTTTTTCGCGAGACACGCAATCGTTGGCCACCTGCGCAGAACAGCAGGCCTTCGAGCAACTGACCTTTGGGAGCATTTATCCGGCTGATCTTTTCGAGCAGCTACGCGACGCCACCTAACTCTTGCTGTCCGGGACGGCGCCGCGAAGAAAGCGCACGCCATCGCGCGTACGGGCGCGCTCACGCTCGATCCGGCGGCGCAGCTCGGCCCAGTCCGCACCATGTAGTTCATCAAGTTCCGCGCGTACCGTTTCGGCGGGCATGGTGAACCCTGCATCGGCCATAAGCGAATGCCAATCCGTCGAGACGGAAACAATCGCATCCTGCACCGATCCCACTTCGAAGCCATTGACCCATGTCACAAGCCGCTCACTGCTGAAGAAAAGCAGCAGCACCGTCGCAAGCGCAAGCGCCTGAAGCATGCGCCGGAAGCTTCGCCGCGTCTCCACCACCGCAAGACGCTCGGCCTCGCTCACCTCTTCTTCGGGATGTCCGGCGAATTCGCGCTCGATTTCATGCAAGAGGTCCAGCATGGCGCGCCTCAGAACTGGAAGTAGATGAAGGGCGCAACGCCCTCGGGCGCGATTGCCCAGATGAGCCAGATGCCGCCACCGAGAAGCAGACCGAGCAGCGGCGCGGGAAGATGCTGGACGCCCTTTGCCAGCCAGCGCCCGAGATGACGCGGCGTGAACTGGAAGATCATCGCAATGACGATAAGCCAGACGAGAAACGGCGTAACATACTGGCTCGTCTCACCCCACCGCACGAGCCCCGCGAGATAGCTTCCCGCCGTCGCGAAGCTGTCGGCCCGGAAGAATATCCAGGCAAAACAGACAAGATGAAACGTCCAGACAATACCTACGAGATGCTGAGCGCCGTTACCTAACGCCGTCATCAGACCGCCGGGCGCGGTTTCTGCCGGCGCAAAGAACTCGATCTGACGGCGCGCATAACGCTCGACGGCAAGCATCGACCCGTGAAACGCGCCCCAGAAGACAAAAGTCCATGCCGCGCCATGCCATATACCGCCGAGAAACATGGTGAGAAAGAGATTGCGATAGGTCTTCACCTCACCATGCCGGTTACCGCCAAGCGGCACATAGAGATAGTCGCGCAGCCAGGTGGAGAGCGAGATGTGCCAGCGGCGCCAGAAATCCTGCAGGCTCGCCGCGCGATAGGGCTGATCGAAATTTTCAAGAAAGCGATAGCCGAGCAGCGCCGCAACGCCAATGGCGATGTCGCTATAGCCTGAAAAATCGCAGTAAATCTGGATCGCATAGCCGTAAACGCCGATGAGGAGATCCAGTGCGCCCACAACCGTCGGGTCGAAGAAGACAGGATCGACAAGTTCGGTCGCGAGATAGTTCGCAACGAACATCTTCTTCAAAAGCCCTGACAGGATGAGGACGACGCCCACACCGATATGCGCGCGCGTGAGTCGCACGGGACGATGAAGCTGCGGCAGAAAATCGGCCGCGCGCACGATGGGCCCGGCAACAAGCTGCGGGAAGAACGAGATGTAGAGCATCACATTCGTCAGCGAACGCTCCGCCCTCACATGACCGCGATAGATATCGACGACATAGGAAATGCCCTGGAAGGTGAAGAAGGAAATACCGACCGGCAGGATTACCTGCATGAAAGGAAGGTCCCGCGAAAGCCCCACCGATTCCAGAAGCACAGAGAGCGACGTCAGGAAGAAACCGTAATATTTGAAAAAGCCGAGGATCGAGAGGCCCGCCACGACCGCAACGCCGACAATGAACTTGCGGAAGCCCACATGCTCCGTCCTCTCCAGCGCAAGCCCCGCGAGATAGTTGATCAGAGTCGAGAGGAAAAGAAGGCCGAGGAAACGCCAGTCCCACCAGCCATAAAAGAAGTAGCTGGCCCCGAGCAGGAAGAGCTTGCGCAGTTCCGGCATATCGCGCACGGCCCAGCTGGCCGCAAACACGACCAGAAAGAATATGCCGAACTCGATGGTCGGAAATAGCATGCCGCCCCGCCACTCACGCGCCTACTACTCGCGTATATGTCGCCCAAACTAACCGTCAGGGGGGCATGACGGCGTTACCCTATCATCCCCGCTGAGGCCGGAAAGCTCAATCGCTGCCTGTCTTTATGGTTAACCCGGTCCACTGGGCCGGCCACACGAGCTGCCCTGCTTTTCTTGCTCCATCAATGCATTCCACAGCGCGCCCGCGAGACGCTCCGCCCCTGCCGGCCGCAGGTGGACGCGGTCTGCGTACATCAACGGTGGATCGGCCTTCGCCCATTCATTGGACGCACAACGCTCGCCCATTGCCGCACCGCCATCCCAGAAGAAATAGCCATGTGCCGCCGCGACATCGCGCAACACGCCGCGCACACCATCGAGTTTCGGTGGTGTCATCCAGCCGTCACCACAGGCCTCCCCGGTTCCCTGCCGCGCCCCGTCGAACGGGCCGAGTAGAGCAATAGACGCATCGGGTGCCGCTTCCTTGATCTCACCGGCAAAGCTGCTGGCAAGCTCCCGGTAGGCCTCGAGGTCGAGCCCGTTGTTGAAGCCCTCATTCGTACCGAAGCCAAGAATGACGAGATCGGGTTTCATCGCCCCGATCTGCGCATGCACCGTTTGCCTGTCCCACCGCCTCGTGATGTTGGCAGTGGCCGCCACGACGCCGAAACTGTCATAGCGCATACCGGGTGACCCGGAAGACAGAAAGTTCCAGCCAAGCACATGCACGTCGCCAGTGCCTGCGGGCATGAGCCGGACCTCATGCACATTGGCTGCCGGAACGGAAAGCTGAATGAGGCCCGGCACATCGCGCCTTGTCGAAAGCTTGAGAGAAGCGGCGTTCCCGAGCTTCAGGAGAAGCGCGCCCGAATGGGGTGTACCGTAAACATCGATCACGACGCGCGAGACCGCGCTCTCCGAATGCACACCCATGACCGCGTTCTTGTCGGCGCTGCTTGCGCGGAAGCCCTGGATACCGAACGGGCCGGATGCATCTGCAGCCAGGCTCGACGCGACATCCCAATTGCCGCGCATCTCGAGTTTGAAACCATCGGGCGCGTAGTAACGAAACGGAACGCCGGGCATTAGCCCGCGCCCGGCATTGCCGAAGGTTTCGGTCCACCGGTTGCGCAAGCCCCGTGTGAAGCTGTCGAGTGCAATATGACTGTCGCCGAGATGCAGGATGGTGAGAGGACGGCTACGTACACCACCTTCGACGTCTTCGATGGCCTTGTGGAAATTTTCCAGCCCTTGCACTTCGCCGCAAGGCGTTGCATTGGAAGCTGTAGGGAGTGCACTGATCAGGAGCGCGACCAGAACCGCGTGCAGCGAAAACCAATGCCGGTCAGTTCGTTGCCCCAAGCCAGAGCCAGTCATCCGAGCGGCCCGGCCGCCTCTCCGCCATGTCATATCTTTCAGCCTTTTCCGGCTTGTCCTTCGCGGACTCCGTAACGGCAACGGTATCTGCATTTACAACCGCATCTGCGTTCGCATCGATATCTCGCAACACTACGGTCTCGTCGACAGGCAGCGGCGCTTCCACAGTTGCAACAACCGGCGCACCATTTTCGATGTCGGCACGCATTACGTCGGCAATGCGCGCGCCGAGAAGTTCATATCCGGCCATCGTGAAATGGATACCGTCTTCCGCGCGCAGCAAGCGCGTGCGGCCGAAACGATCTTCGCCATAGGCTGTGTAACCGCCATCGGCACCCGTCGCGAGGCCATCCGTCTTCACGAAGGTGATGCCGTTCGCGGCGGCGCGCTCTTCAAAAATCTCGTTGAATTTTCGCATGTCACCACCGAAGCGCGGGCTGCGCATCACCGGAATCTCCATCCAGTAAACAGGTGCGCCCGTCGCCTTCAGTGTCGCCGTGAATTCATCGACCCGCTGACGATAAATCTCCCGCCACCCGGAATCGAAGAGCGCATGGCGCTTACCGTCCTGTACGATCGGCTGACGATCATTCGTGCCCATGACGACAACGGCAATGTCGATCTTCGTTTCCGCCGCAATTTCGTGCGCTGCCTTGTTCCAGTCGTAATAATCGTGACGCGAAAAGCCCGTTGCCACGCGCGACTTCTTGATGACGTTGAAGCGTTTGTCCTTTTGCAGAACATGGTAGAGCCCCGCCCACAACCCATCGCCCAGCGAGTCGCCGAACACGACGACGTTGTACTTCTGCTTCTGTCGAACGACAGGCGGTACGGGTTGCGTCTCGACAGGCGCAGGCACAGGCGCCACGGTCTTTGCTTCTTCCTGCGGAACATCGCGCGTCAGCACCGCACTTTCAACGGATGGTGGCGTGAGCCGCATCGGCTCCGCATGCGCGCAAGCCCACCAGAGGATGACGAAAGGCAGTGAAAGCACGAGCGCGAACGCAACGCGCCGCGCTTCTTCCTTCTGTGATTTTGCGATGGCGTATGCCGCCATATTGCCCCCGAACTCAAACCCGACAGAATTTTTGATCCATTACGGCACAGCACCAGGCTCTGCCGCGACCGGCGATGCCTCGTGACCTGCAGCAGACGTGCCTGATGGGAGGCCCCCGACTGCCCCATAATGAGACGCGAAGTCTAGCGGGCGGGGGATTACTTGCCTAGATACGGGCCGACTGTCATCGAAACGTCACCATAACGTCACATTAGACGGAGATTTCCCCGCTCCGGCGTAATCCCCGGAAAATGGCCGTATCAGACAGCGCTGCGGAGCAGCTCGGAGACAACCCGCTCGAGATCCTTGAGCGAGGAGCAGGTGACGGCCTTGTCGCAATAAGGCGAAAGGCGGCGCATCTCGCTGTCGCCCGAGTTCCACATGGAGCGCGGCTCGGGGTTCAGCCAGATGACACGCCGGGCACGCGCATGAACCAGCTTCAGAATGTCCGAACGCGGATCTCCGTAATTGGAGCGCGCATCGCCAAGGATGAGCACCGTGGTGCGATGGTCGATATCGTTCATGGCCAGAGACTCGAAATCCTCCAGGGCACGGCCATAATCCGTCGAGCCGCCACCGAAATCGCGCAGCGCCTCGCTCAAGGCTTGTTCCAGCTTCTCGCGCTTGAAGAGATCCGTCGTCTCGCCAAGATTGCCGGAGAAAGCAAAGCTGCGAACATCGGGCAGCACTTCTTGCAGGCTATAGAGGAACATGAGCAGAAAGCGCGACACCTGCGCGACGGAACCCGACACGTCGCAAATCGCCATCACCTTCGGGCGGTCGACCTTGGTGCGCTTCCAGATGGTGTGAAAAAGCAGGCCATCAAATTCGATATTGGCTCGAATGGTGCGACGGACATCCAGCGTCCCGCGTCGCGCAACCTTCTTGCGGCGCGAATGAAGTGCGACGAGCCGCTTGGCCATCTTGCGCACCAGTTCACGCATGATCTTCATGTCGGAGCGGTCGACATTGGAAAGCCGCATCTGCGCGAGGACTTCCTCGCGAAGCTGGCGGCCCGAATTCGCCGTGAAAATTTCAAGCTGCTTTTCCACGTAGTCGCGAACCTGACCGCGTAATTCCTCCCGCGCCTCCATGAGACGCTCCGCCCCTTTTTCATTGCCGGAGGTCTCGCGCCGCTCGATCTCTTCGTTGAGACCGTCGAGCCCCATGATTTCCATGATCCGGCGCGTGAACATGCCCCGCTGCGTGAAGAGGCGGATACGATTGAGGTTCGCCTGACGCGCGCCTTCCGCAAGCGCCATCTGGAGTTTGGCCTGATCGCCACGCTCCAGAAGACCCGCAAGGTCCATATTGGCACTGGAGGAATCGCCCTGCGGCTCGCCGCCCGTGCCGCCGCCACCCGAACCTGCAGCGCTGCACGACTGCGAGGGATCTCCGCCCCCGCCATCGCCACCACCTTCTTCGGCCTCACGGCTTTCGCGCTCGTCGTTCTCGTTAGCCGCCTGCGAGCGTTCCTTGAACTGCTCGAAGGAAAAGAAGGTGTCGAACGTCTCGGTGAAGGCCTGCTTTTCGTCTTCGCTCTTGGCGAGCACCTGCGAAAGCGCGCTGCGAAGCGTCACCCGGTCGTTGAAGCCGACAAGATCAACGACTTTGCCGGCGTCGATCGACTCCGAGGTCGAGACGCGCACATCCGCGGCGCGCAACGCCCGAATAAAATCGCCCAGGACTTCGCTCATGGCGCTACCCCGCCTGCACGGCTTTCGATACGAGCGCGTTCACCTCGCCATCCACATTATCGATATCGTCCTGAAACTTGAGCAGGACATTCAATGTGTTGCGGACGAGTTCGGCATCGAGCTCGCGCGCATGAAGAAGAACGAGCGTCCGTGCCCAGTCGATGGTCTCGCTGACGGCGGGAAGCTTCTTCAGGTCGAGCTGGCGAAGCCCCTGCACGAAAGCGACAAGCTGCGTACGCAGGCGAAGTTCCATCTCCGGTACACGCGCTGCGATGATGCGCTGTTCGAGGCCGGTATCCGGGAACGGAATATAGAGGTGCAGACAGCGGCGCTTCAGCGCATCGCCGATCTCGCGCGTATTGTTCGAGGTGAGAAAGACGATGGGCGTGGTGCGCGCCTTGATGGTGCCGAGTTCGGGCACGGAAATCTGGTAGTCGGACAGAAGTTCGAGCAGGAAGGCCTCGAATTCGTCATCCGACTTGTCAATTTCGTCGATGAGGAGAACGGCGCCTTCCGGCTGCCAAAGCGCCTTGAGCAGCGGACGCGGCTCCAGAAATTCTTCCGAGAAGAAGGTGTCGTCGAAATCATGCAGACGGGCCATGGACTCCTGCAGCCCATGCGCGCCCGACATGAGATCGCCAAGCTTTTCCTTCAGCACCTGTGTATAGAGAAGCTGCTTGCCGTATTTCCACTCGTAAAGCGCCTTGGCTTCGTCGAGCCCTTCATAGCACTGAAGGCGGATCAGGGGTTTGCCGACCATCTCCGCCGTCGCCTTGGCAAGCTCCGTCTTGCCAACGCCTGGAGGGCCTTCGACGAGAAGCGGCTTTTGCAGCTTCTCCGCGAGAAAGATGGAAGTCGCGATATGCGAATTACAGATGTAGTTACGCGTCTCGAAACCCTTGCGAATGGCGTCGATATCGCCGGTGGCGCCGTGCTGATCGGTGGTCAAATCCCTCAAGAAGCGCTGAACGCCCCTTCCCTGTTATACGAACGTCATTTGCCGCAACCTAGCACAGGCAAGGGAAGCCCGCGCCACAGCAAAATCAGACAGGCTGTGCATGAGGTAAAGTCTGGCTGATCGTCCGTGAACGCGATGGCGGGCAAATGCCGAAAAAAGGCCGCCTGAACCCTACGCCCGGCCCAGCTCGGCAAGCACGGCAAAAAGCATCGAGGATTCGGTCGAAATTAGGATGCCAAAGCAACCCGCCCGCCTGTTCAGGCCCGGACCGGAACCCGAACACCATTGCACACGCCTGCCGGTGGCGCCGCGCAGGTGCGGCGCTATAATCCCCGCCAACAAACGGATTCCCAATCCAGAACGAGAAAAGAGGCAGGAAGCGCCATGACAACGATCAACGACGTCACCACGCTTGAGAAGGAAGGCGGCATTGCCGTCGTCACCCTCAACTCACCCCCCGTGAACGCGCTTTCGGCGCCGGTTCGCGAGGGCATCAATAACGGCATCAAGGCCGCGCTCGAAGACGACGACGTCAAGGCGATCGTGCTGATCTGCGAGGGCCGGACCTTCATTGCCGGTGCGGACATCACCGAATTCGGCAAGGCGCCCAAGGGCCCGAGCCTCTTCGACGCGCAGGCCATGATCGAGAACGCCTCGAAGCCCGTCATCGCCGCGATCCACGGCACGGCGCTGGGCGGCGGCCTCGAAGTGGCGCTGACCTGCCATTATCGCGTGGCCGTACCGTCCGCCAAATGCGGTCTGCCGGAAGTGAACCTCGGCCTGCTGCCGGGCGCGGGCGGCACGCAGCGCCTGCCGCGCATCGTCGGCCCGGAAAAGGCCCTCGAAATGGTGACGAGCGGCAGCCATGTCGGCGCGAAGCAGTGCCTTGAAATGGGGCTCGTCGACGAACTGGCCGAGGAAGGCAAGCTGCGCGAGGGTGCCATTGCCTTCGCCAACAAGATCGTTGCCGAGAAGCGCCCGCTGAACAAGGTGCGCGACCTGAACGACAAGGTGGAAGCCGCCCGCGGCAAGCCGGAAATCTTCGAGAATTTCCGCAAATCCATCGCCCGCAAGACGCGCGGCTTCCTTGCGCCGGAATACAACATCCAGTGCATCGAGGCGGCGGTGAACCTGCCCTTCGACGAAGGCATCAAGGTGGAGCAGAAGCTCTTCCGCGAACTCATCACGGGCACCCAGTCCGCCGCGCAACGCCATGTCTTCTTCGCCGAGCGGCAGGTCTGGAAGCTGCCGGACGTGCCGAAGGACACGCCGATCATCCCCGTGAACAAGGTCGGCATCATCGGCGCCGGCACGATGGGCGGCGGCATCGCCATGAACTTCCTCAATACCGGCATCCCCGTCACCATCGTGGAAACGAAGCAGGAAGCGCTCGACCGGGGCATCGCGACCATCCGCAAGAACTACGAGAACTCCGCGAAAAAGGGCCGCTTCTCCATGGAAGAGGTCGAGAAGCGGATGGGCCTTCTCACCGGCACGCTCGACATGAACGATCTGGCCGATTGCGACCTCGTGATCGAAGCCGTGTTCGAGAACATGGATGTGAAGAAGGAAGTCTTCGCCAAGCTCGACGCCATCGTGAAGCAGGGGGCGATCCTTGCGACGAACACCTCCGCGCTCGACATCAACGAGATCGCGACGGCGGTGAAGCGGCCGGAAGCCGTCATCGGCCTTCACTTCTTCTCGCCCGCCAACGTGATGCGGCTGCTCGAAGTCGTGCGCGCCGACAAGACGTCGAAATCCGTCATCGCGACCTCGATGCAGCTTGCCAAGAAGATCGGCAAGATCGCCGCGCTCGTCGGCGTCTGCCCCGGCTTCGTCGGTAACCGCATCCTGGCGCAGCGCCAGCGCGAAGCCCAGAAGCTCATCATGGAAGGCGCAATGCCGTGGGACGTCGACCGCGTTCTCTACGACTTCGGCCTGCCCATGGGCCCCTTCGCCATGTCGGACCTGGCCGGCCTCGATATCGGCTGGAACAAGGAGAAGTCGAAGGGCGAAACGCTCCGCGACCGTCTCTGCGAAATGGACCGCCGCGGCCAGAAGACGGGCGCGGGCTATTACGACTATGACGAGAACCGCAAGGCGAAGCCCTCGCCGGTCGTCGAGAAGATGATCCTCGACTATGCTGCCGAGAAGGGCATCAACCGCCGCAAGATTTCGGACGACGAGATCCTGGAGCGCTGCATCTATCCGATGATCAACGAGGGCGCGAAAATCCTCGAAGAAGGCAAGGCCATCCGCTCATCCGACATCGATATCGTCTGGATCAACGGCTACGGCTTCCCCGTCTATCGCGGCGGCCCGATGTTCTATGGTGACACGGTGGGCGCGGACAAGGTGCTCGCCAAGATGAAGGAATTCCAGGCGAAGATGGGCGACGACTTCAAGCCCGCCGCGCTTCTGGAAAAGATCGTCGCGGAAGGAAAGAAGTTCTCGGACTTCTGACACAGGAAACGAAAACAAGGGCGGCACCGGAAGGCGCCGCCCTTCTCTTGGAGGAGGAAAAACATGAGCGACAACGAACAGATTATCCGTAACTTCATCGACGCATGGCCGCGCCTCGACGTGGCCGAGATCGTCGGCTTCTTCGCGGAAGACGGCATCTATCACAACATGATGCTCGACCCCGTAAAGGGCCGCGAGGCGCTGACGAACTTCATCGGCAGCTTCGCCAATGGCTGGTCGGACGTGAAGTGGGAACTCCTCAATATCGCCTCTGCGGGAAATCTCGTCTTCGCCGAGCGCGTGGATCGCATGACGGTCGGTGGCAAGTCCGTCGCGCTCCCCTGCTGCGGCGTTTTCGAGATGGAATCGGGCAAGATCAAGAGCTGGCGCGACTATTTCGACCTCGGGACATTTACAGGCACGACGGGCTAGACGCCCGCCGCTGCCGCGAGCTCGCCATCCGCTTCCACCAGCCAGACCTCGCAGAGCCAGTCTCCGGTCGCTACGGGCGGCGCAACGAGTTCGCCGGTCTCCGGATCGGTTATCGCCACTGTCATTTCCGCGTAGGGATAACGGATGCGGCTTGCGTCGACCTCCACGCCACCGTTCTCGTCTTCGACGACGAAGGGCCGCGCCTTTCCCGCCTGGGCCGATTCCAGCACGGCGATGAGGGTGGCGCGGCTTTCGGCCCGGATCGTGTAGTGGTGAAGATTGTGCATGGTCACACCGCCCACTGTTGCAGCCGCTGGATTGGATCGTTGAGAGGGGTGTAAGCCGATCCAACAGACGCTCCTATCCGCGCCCCATTGAGAGGAGGCATCGTGAACGTCCCAAGCCCTGTTAGCGGCGCAAGGCCAGTCACCTTGAGATAGCCGCCGCCGGAAGGGACGAAGGCGAACTCTATCTTCTTGATGCCGGTCGTGGTGATCGGCGCGGTCGTGGCAAGTGTAAATACGGTCCCGGACCCCGCGCGGGCAAACATGGCGATTGCGTTGGTCGATTCGATTCGGAGATGTAGGAAATCGTTGTTACCAATTCCCGCCGAATAAATGGCGCGCGTCGTCCCGTCGAGCCGGGTCAGATTGATTATCGCCTCGCCAGCGAACCCGCTCCCGAAGCCGAACGCCGAAGCCAGCGCCGAGAAACCCGGGATCGTGAGGTTGTCCGCGAGGCGCGTTGCGGACGCGCCCGCCGTGACGATTGGCGGCGAGGCGAAGCTGCCTGCCTCAAGCTGGGCTCCCCAAAGCAGAACTCCGTTAGTGCCGTCGCTCGGCAGCGTCACAGAATTATCTGCATCAACCGCCGCGATATATATTACCCGCGCCCCAGCCGAAGAGGGGAGGCTCGTGAACGTGACCGAGACGCGATACCAGCCGTCAGCTAACGCGGTGACTGAACTGGCAGAAATTCCAGCGCTGACCGTTCCAACAACGCCGTTTTCAACATCGAACCACGTAGAACCACCGCCCAATACGAGTCCTCCGCCTGGAGCCAAATAGACCCAAGATGCGCCCGAGGGCTTCACAAGACAGGAATACGTGTAGTTAGTCGAACTAGCGACCGATACGGTGACTGCCAGTCGACAGGTCACTGTGCCGACTGTCGGATCGAATAATTTGTCAGCCGTGACAGTTCCGTCCGGCGCGGTCCCGGCATTCGGCGTAACTGCCGATGTCTCCGTTTTGCTCCACGAATCGAACACCTGCGAATAGGGAACGAGGTTCGTCCGCTGCTCACCGACATAAAGCCCGCCATCCGTGATGGCGGGGATGTTGGCATCGAACGGTTGAAGGATACCCGCATCCGTGAACCATGTTGCGGGCGAGGTGCGCGATGCGGAAAGAACCGCCCCAAGGGAGGCGGTCTCTCCTTCACGCATGTAGCGGCTGTTGGCGAAGTCGAACGCGAGAACGTCGCCCGGCTGCCACCAGGTCGTGGCGGCGGCGAACCCCCGCCAGCGGGGCGGCTCGGCAAGCGCCCATGAGGGCGCGCCGCACGGTGGAAAGCCGGTCATACGTGCGATGTGAGACATGAAGCTGCTCCTTGTCCGGATGAATTCGCCGGACAGTCTGAAGCAGTCTTTCAAAGGCGGGGATTACTCGGCGTTCAAAATTCCCAGCTGGGGCTCGGAATGGCGCGGTAAGCCTGCGTCAGCGCATCGGACCAGGCACTGCGAAGCCCCTTGAAATATTCATCATCTTCCTTGATCCGCCGCTGCATGGCGACTTTCAGCGCATCGCGGCGATAGACCATGAGGTCGATGGGCATGCCGACCGAAAGATTCGATCGCATGGTCGAATCCATCGAGATGAGCGCGAGCTTCAGCCCGTCCATCAGCGGCGTATCGTAGCTGAGCGCGCGGTCGATGATGGGCTTGCCATATTTGTGCTCGCCGATCTGGAGATAGGGCGTGTCTTCCGTCGCCTCGATATAATTGCCGGCCGAATAGATCTGGAAGAGGCGAAGCTCGCCATTGCCGACCTGCCCACCCATCAGGATGGAGACGCTGAACTCTCCCGACTGCGCTTCGAGCGAGGGCCCGTCATTGCGGTAGACCTCGCGCACCGCCTCGCCCATGAGCTGCGCGGCGCGCACCATCGTGGGCACGGTGTGCAGCGTTTCCAGCTCGTCGGAACCGCGCACGCGCACGCCCTGCTCCGTCGCCATGTTGATCGCGGCCTGACTGACGGCAAGATTGCCTGCCGTCATGAGACCGATCACCCGGTCGCCCGGATGCTCAATGACACTGAGCTTGCGGAAGGTCGAAATATTATCGACACCGGCATTGGTTCGCGTATCGGCCAGCATCACCAGGCCGCCCTCAAGCCGAAGCGCGACGCAATAGGTCATTCTCGTCTCCAGACATCGCCGGGGCATGACCCGGTCTCAACTCACACCGCCCCGCTTGCAGATAACTGCCTGCAGGCAAAGAACCCCGGCCTATTGCTGGGCGGCACCCGCATCGACCCTGAGCCGGACTTCCATCGTTTCGTCGCCGCCGCCGCGCCGGAGCCCGCGAACGGGCGCAGCCTCCAGATAATCGAGGCCACAGGCGACGCGGACATGAGCGTCCGTCGGGCAGACCCGGTTGGCAACATCGAATCCAACCCAGCCAAGTCCCTCAATATAGGCTTCAGCCCATGCGTGGCTAGCCTCATATTCGGTGTCCACATCGTCCCAGAGATAGCCGCTGACATAGCGCGCGGGCAGCCCTCCGGCACGCGCCGCCGAACAGAAGACATGGGTGTGATCCTGACAGACCCCATAGCCGTGGGAGAGCGCCTCCGCTGCCGTGGTCGCGGCATGGGTCTCCCCGATCCGGTAATCGACCGCATCGCGGACGGCATCCATCAGCCGGTGGGCAAAATCGAGCGGCGCGCCATCGGAACGCGCCTTCGCCCCGGCGGCAAGAGCCCGGATCGCCTCGTCTGGCATCGTGAGGTCCGTCTGACGGAGAAAGAAAGCAGGCGGAAAGGGCTCGGAGGTGCCGCTCACGACCCCGCCCCTGTCCCTTGTCTCGACCTCGCCTTCGATGGTCAGTGTGATGTCGCCATGCGGGTGGTCGATATAGAGCGTCTGGAGAGTGTTCTCATAGGCATCGCGGCCGGTCGTTACCCTCGATTGGGGACGAACGGAAAGGCGCCATGACAGCACCTGCTGCGTATCGCTGTCCTGCGGCTGGGCACGCAGAATCTGCATCGAGTAATTGGCCGACGCCGCATAGCGATAGATCGTTTCCTGGCGAATCCGGATAAGCATGCCGCATACTACCCCAAAAGATAGCTGCGGCTGATTTCAAGGCCGAGCCGGTCATTCGTCTCGATATGCTCGCTCAGGAATTCGTGCAGACCCTGGCGGAAAACATCCTCGACCTTGCCGAAGCGAAGCCTCGAATACATCTGCCCGGCGATCCGGTGGCATTCATGCCGCTGGCCATATTCCTCGCCGAGCCTGTCGAGACAATCCTTGATCTCGGCAGCACAGCTGATGAGCGAACGCGGCATCTCCTCACGCATGACGATGAACTCAGCGATGAGCCAGGGCTTGAGGCCTTCGCGATAGACCGCATGGTAACTGCGATAGCCGGAAACCGCGCGCAGGATCGACGCCCATTGATAATAGTCGATACCGCCGCCGACCTCGGCATGTTCGGGCAGCAGAACGTGATACTTCACATCCATGATGCGCGCCGTGTTGTCGCTGCGTTCGATGAAGGTGCCGAGCCGCGTGAAATAATAGCTGTCGCGGCGGAGCATGGTCGCGACCGTGCCGCCCGTGAAGAGAAGCGAGCAATCCTTCACCCAGTCGAGAAAGCGGTGCAGCCCGCTGCCGCGCACGCGCGTCTCGTTCCAGCGCGGCAGTTCGAGCCAGGCCGAGTTGAGGCATTCCCATTGTTCGGTGGTGAGCGCTGTGCGCACGGCACGCGCATTGCGCCGCGCCGTCTCGATGCAGCTGCGGATGCTGGACGGGTTCTCGGGATCGAAGGCGAGATAGGAGATGACGTTCTCCGGCGTCGCCTCGTCATATTTTTCGTAGAAGCCTTCTTCCGAGCCCGACACGATGACGGTGGAGTGCCACTCATTGCCCTCCGTATCGGTGCTTGAGGGCATGAGCGAAAGACGGTCCGTCACACGCAAGGTACGTGCAAGGTTCTCCGCGCGCTCCATATAGCGGGCGATCCAGTAGAGATTGTCGGCTGTGCGCGCGAGCATCATGGGCGATCAGTCCTTCAACACCCAGGTGTCCTTCGTGCCGCCACCCTGGCTCGAATTGACGACCAATGACCCTTCGCGCATGGCAACGCGCGTGAGACCACCCGGAACGACCTTGATTTTCTTGCCCGAAAGAATGAACGGCCGCAGGTCCACATGACGCGGCGCGACACCCTCATTGACGAAGGTGGGACAGGTGGAAAGCGCAAGGGTTGGCTGCGCGATATATTTTTCCGGCGCGGCCTTCACCCGCGCGGCGAAGTCCTCGACCTCCTGCTTCGTCGCCTTTGGGCCGACAAGCATGCCATAGCCGCCCGAGCCGTGAACTTCCTTCACGACAAGCTCGGCCATATGTTCGATCACGTAAGCCGCATCGTCCTTCTCACTGCACCGCCATGTCGGCACGTTCTTCAATATCGGCTGCTCGCCGAGATAGAACTCCACCATCTTCGGCACATAAGTGTAGATCGCCTTGTCGTCGGCGATGCCCGCCCCCACAGCATTTGTGAGGTTCAGGTTTCCCGCGCGATAGGCATTCATGAGCCCGGCGACACCGAGGATCGAGTCCGGCCGGAAGGTCAGCGGATCGAGGAACTCGTCATCGACCCGGCGATAGATGACATCCACACGCTTGGGGCCCTGCGTCGTGCGCATATAGACGATGTCGTCCATCACATAGAGGTCGGGCCCTTCCACAAGCTCTACGCCCATCTGGTCGGCGAGGAAGGAGTGTTCGTAATAGGCGCTGTTATGGATGCCGGGCGTGAGCACCGCGACCGTCGGCTCGCCCTGACAATTGCGCGGCGCCACGGAAATGAGCGTGCGCATCAGTTCGTCGCAATAATGATCGACCGGCGCAACATTGTAGCGCGAGAAAAGATCGGGGAAGAGCCGCATGGTGAGCTCGCGGTTCTCCAGCATGTAGGAAACACCGGACGGTGTGCGGCAATTATCTTCGAGAACATAGAACTCGTCCGCGCCGACACGCACCATGTCGATGCCCGCAATATGCGTATAGACGTTCTCGGGCACCGAAACGCCCTGCATCTGGTAGCGATAGGTTTCGTTGAGCAAGACCTGATCGCGCGGGATAACGCCAGCCCGCAGGATTTCCTGTGCGCCGTATATATCCGCGATGAAAGCATTGAGCGCCCTTACCCGCTGGACAAGGCCTTCCGAAACGAAGCGCCATTCCGCTGCTTCGATAATGCGGGGGATGATGTCGAAGGGAATGATGCGTTCGGGGTCGCCGCCCTCGCCGTAAACGGCAAAGGTAATCCCGATACGGCGGAAGAAAGTCTCGGCTTCTTCATGCCGGAGCGTGAGGATGTCGACCGGCGTCTCTTCCAGCCATTCCTGCAGCTTGCGATAGGCCTGGCGTACCTCGCTGCCGGGTCCGCCCATTTCGTCAAAGATGGCCTGCGCCATCGAATCTCCTGCCTTTGTGGCGATTGTTGCGCCTTCCGAACCTACTAGGAGAGCAAAAGCGATGCCATGCCCGCTTGCCCCTGATTTGCGCGGGTTCCACAAGAAAGCTCATGGAACACTGACGATTTTCTGAGCGCCGAAGGGAAAGAACGCTGTCAAAAGAGGCAACGCGCGAAGGGGCTGTCTAGTTCCCGCGCAGGCGCTCAAGCAGTTCATGAGTCGGATAGCCATCCGCAGGAAGACCGATACTCGCCTGATAGGCGCGCACCGCCTTGCGCGTGTTGTAGCCGATGATGCCATCGACACCGCCGGTATCGTGGCCCTTGTCCGTGAGAAGCTGCTGCAACTCGTGGCGCTCCTGCCGCCCGAGCGGACGGTCGCCGCGCGGCCAGCTTGCCTCGATCTCGCCCCGGCCCTTGAAACGCTCCGCAAGCAGATGCACCGCCAGCGAATAGGAGGTGGAGGCGTTATAGGCAAGCACGGTGCGGAAATTCTTCATGACGATGAAAGCCGGTCCCCGATAGCCCGACGGCAGAAAGAGGGAGGCATCGTTCTTCATCTCGCCGCCGGGGAAGGGGCGTCCATCCATGCGGGCCACGCCCGCCTTCGCCCATTCCGCCACCGGCTTGCGAACCGACATGTCGGCCTGCGAATAATCGAAATCCTTTGGCAGCTTCACCTCATGGCCCCAGACGGCGCCCGTCTGCCAGCCCGACTGGCTGAGATAATGCGCGGCGGAGGCGAGCGCATCCGCATGGGAGTTCCAGATATCGCGGCGTCCATCGCCATCGAAATCGACGGCATGCGCATTATAGGTCGTGGGGATGAACTGCGTCTGGCCCATCGCGCCGGCCCATGACCCTGTCATACCCTCCGGCGCGATGTCGCCGTGCTGAATGATCTGAAGCGCGGCGATGAGCTGTGTACGGCCATATTCCGTGCGCCGCCCCTCGAAACCGAGGGTGGCGAGCGAACGGACCACGCTCATGGAGCCCTGAAACGAACCGAAATTGGATTCGAGCCCCCAGATCGCGACCAGCACATGACGATCGACGCCATAACGCGCCTCGATCCGGTCGAGCAGCGCCTTGTTCTCGGCGAGAAGCGCGCGGCCCTTGGCAACCCGCGTATCCGACAGGGCACCTTCGAGATATTCCCATACGGGCTTCGTGAATTCCGGCTGTGCCTCGTTCGCCTCGATCACCTTGCGGTCGATCTTCATGCCCGCGAGCGAGCGGTCGAAGGTCTGGCCGCTGATCCCAGCCTTCATGGCATCCGCGCGGAAGGCGGTCAGCCAGTCGGCAAAGGCCGCATTTTCGACAACCGGAGAGGCAAGCGGCAAACGGGGCTCCCCCGAGGGCGCATTGGCGGCCGCGGCGCAGCCCGTCAGGCTCAACGCCAGCAGCGCAATGGTACGCATAGAGAAATGCGCGCTGCGGCGGCTGGAAACCACGCTGGAAATCAGGCTGAAAAAATGCATCGGACGCCCCCCGGCTGAACTCATGGTCGGGACGCTATCACGCCCGTGTTTTCCGCACCTAGCCCTGCCCGTTTGCAAGGTTAATCTTCCGTGCGCAGAACGGCCACACCACCTGCTTCGAGCCGTGCGCCGCCAGGAACCACGGAAATAACGGGGAATTGCGGCGAGATGTCGGCAGAAACCGCCCCGTAGTTGAAAACGAAGCGAAAGGCGCCCCGCCGGCGGGTGCGCAGCCCTGCTGGCAGGTCAAACCCCGCAAGTCCGGCATCGCCCGCGAGGCGCGCGACGATCCGCTGAAGTAACGCCTCGTCGGGCGAGCCTGCAAGGTAATGCGCCCTGCCCTTGCGGGTAAAGGCGGGCTGCCCGTATTTCACTGAGGAGAGCCAGAAGTCCCGGTTTTGCCATGCCAAAATCCGTTACGCCGTTATAGGATCCCAAGTGATTCTGGGTGGTGACCTGGCGGGAGAGTTCGATGGCTTCCAATGAAAATCTGAACGAGTTCACGCTGGCGAAAAGCTGGCGCTGGGTACCGCTCGTGGGTTGGACAGCCGCAGGCTTGCTCCTTTTCGCCTCATGGCTCTGGCCGGTTACGCGCGAGGCATGGGACGTTTTCGACGCATGGGTTTTCCATGCGATGAACGGCACCGTGGCATCGAGCGACATCTGGGCGACTATATGGGCGCTGACCGGCGGGCAGCGTTTCGACACATTCTCTACACTGATGATTTTCGCAATCTACCTCTACCATATCGGGTCCGGCGATTTCGCGCGCTTCCGGCATGGTCTCGCCTTTGGACTGATGACGGCGGTACTGCTTCTCGTCATCGTCGCTCTCCAGTATCAGATCATCGCCTTTCCGCGACTGTCACCCTCGCGTGTTCTCGATGGCTTCCACTCGATCAAGGACATCATTCCCTGGTCGGCCGCGAAGGAAGGATCGGACAGAAGCTTCCCCGCCGGTCACGCCACGGTGACGATGATCCTCGCCGTCCTGTGGTGGCGCGGCTTCAACTGGCGCTTCGGTCTTGTCGGCGTTGCGCTCGCTTTTTTCTTAGCCTTGCCGCCCATCGCCGCCGGAGCGCACTGGGCGAGCGATGCCGTAATCGGCGGCGGCGCGGTAACCTTCATCACCTTCGCCATTATCGTGGGCACGCCGCTCCCCTGGTACATCTATCGTGCCGCGCTGAAGCCGACGGACCGGGCACTCTCCTTCTGGGTACGCTTTGCCGACCGGTTGAGCCCCGAGGGCCACGACAATGTCAACCCGACACGGCAGGTGCTGCGCGGCATGTGCATCGGCGCCGCCGACCTCGTACCTGGTGTGAGCGGCGGCACGATGGCGCTTATTCTCGGCATCTACAAAAGACTGATCGGCGCCATTGCCAGCTTCGACAAGGATCTGCTCGGCCTGCTCCGGCAACGGCAGGTGCTGGCGGCAGCGCGGCATGTGGACATGCTCTTTCTCGGCACCATCGGCGTCGGCGTTCTGCTTTCACTGATTATCTTCAGCCGCATCATTCCGCTTTCGATGATGGTGACGAACCTGCCCGAGATCACCTTCGGTTTCTTTTTCGGCTTGATCGCCGCTTCCATCGTTGGCCTGCTGTCTCATGTCCACGCGAAGGGCGCAACGAGCATATTCTGGATCGGTCTTGGTGTCGTTTTCGGCCTTCTTGCCGCGATCCTCGTGCCGGTGCGCACGCCCGATGCGAGCTGGTTCATCTTTCTTTGCGGCATGATAGCGGCGGCGGCAATGCTGGTGCCCGGCGTTTCGGGCTCCTTCGTGCTGCTCATCCTCGGCAAATATACGGATGCCATCGAAGCTCTGGGCAAACTCGATTTTTCCTTTATCGCACCGCTTGCCGCAGGCGTCGTGACAGGCGCTCTGCTTTTCTCGCGAGCAATCTCCTGGCTGCTCGACCGCTTCTACCGCCAGACCCTGCTGACGGTGATCGGCATACTCGGCGGGTCGCTTCTGGCGGTATGGCCCTTCAAGCACCGACACTACGAGACAATCGGCGCGAAGGTGCAGCTCATCAAGGCAGACCCCTATCTTCCGGCGCATCTGGACATGACGGTTTTCTTCACGATTGCTGCGATAGGCGCGGGAATTTTTCTCTATCGTTTTCTCGACCGCCTCGCGCAACACACTGACGCGGAAGAGAACTGAAACGGAGAGTTCATTAATCGTTAAGCAAGGATTAAACGGCGTGTGCTTCACTCGAGAGCCATGCTTACCGTTTATAATTGCATAACGCTTGAACACGATCTGCGGCTCGTCGCTCTGGCAGGCTTCATTTGCCTGTTCGCAAGCTTTTCTGCAATGAACCTGCTCGCACGCGCACGTGAGGGGGCGTCATGGCGGAGTACGCTCTGGATTCCGGCAAGCGGCGCCGTTGCGGGTTGCGGTATCTGGGCAACGCATTTCATCGGCATACTCGCCTTCCGGCCGGGCGAAGACGTCACCTATGCGGCTGGCGCCACGGTTATTTCATTTTTCCTTTCCATCACTTTGTCCATTGCCGGGCTCTTTCTCGTCGCACGCGTAAAACCCGCCGGGATCGGCGGGGCCGTAGTCGGGCTTGCCATCGTTGCGATGCACTATGTCGGCATGTCGGCGCTGACAGTGCAGGAGCATCTGACATGGGACCGGGACTACGTTTTCGCGTCCGTCGTCATGGGTATCGTCTTCTCGACCATGGCTTTTCAACTCAAAGCGGCTCTTGGCGGGGTCAGAGGCCGGATCGCGGGAACGGGCTTTCTTTCTCTCGCGATCTGTGCACTACACTTCACGGGCATGACGGCTGCAACAGTCACATTCGATCCTGCAATCGAGTTTACACGACCAACGGTTCAGCCTCTCGTTCTGTCTATCGCGATTGCCACGATCACGGTTTTCATCGGTGCTTTCGGCTTTCTCGGAAGTGCGATTGACCGGCATCTCGCGAGCCGTTCCGCACAGGAAGCAAAACGTCTCCGCGCCCATGTAATGGAGCTTGAGGAGACAAAGCGGAAGCTCGAAGCGACTTCGGAAGACCTGATGGTCGCGCTGAAAAGCGTTGCCTCCGCGGATCAGGCGAAAGCACAGTTCCTGGCCACCATGAGCCATGAATTGCGCACACCACTCAATGCGATTCTCGGGTTTTCGGAGATCATGAAGTCTGAAACCTTCGGCCCCCTCGGCAACGAGCGATACCTCGAATATAGCGATGACATTTACAAGAGCGGGCAGCATCTGCTTTCACTCATCAACGATGTGCTCGATTTCACCCGTGCAGACGCGGGCAAATTGCAGCTTCACGACGAGGAAGTCGATATCGAGGATGTCATATACAGCGCCATACGCATGCTGAAACAGCAGGCGGACACTCACGCTCTCAAACTTCACATCGACATCGCAGCCGACATGCCGGCGCTCCTGGCGGACCACAGACGCATCCGGCAGGTCTTGCTGAACCTGCTTTCAAACGCCGTGAAGTTCACCCCCGATGGCGGTGACATCCACATCTCTGCGGCAGTGGAGAACGGCACGGCCAAAATCCGCGTCCGCGATACCGGTATCGGTATCGCAAAGGAAGATATTCCAGTGGCACTGGAACGTTTCGGGCAGATCGATTCCGACATCGCCCGAAAATACGAAGGTACGGGCCTCGGGCTACCGCTTTCGAAATGTCTGATGGAAGGTCATGGTGGCACATTGGAGATCGAGAGCGAGCCCGGACACGGCACCACCGTGACGCTCACCTTTCCACCGGAGCGGCTGCGCCCGCCCTCCGAAGGCGAGAACCGCTTCACGGCGTGACCGCGCTCAGGCCGCAACGAGCCAGGCCGCAACGAGCCAGGCCGCAACGAGCCAGGCCGACGGATTGTCCGCCGAAGCCCGCGCCCGCAAGTCGTGCCCCGGCCGACGATATTCCCCCGGATCGAACAGATTTGCCCCCCTGACCGGCTTCTGGCGCGGCCGATCGAAAATCGGCGCTCGCCATCATGGTTAACGACCCATTAGGCTTATCGTGCAATGAATCGGACACCCAAACGAGAGCGAAAAACCCGGATGTTCGACAACAAATCCGTACTCATCACCGGCGGCACCGGCTCCTTCGGCCGTAAATATGTCCGCACCCTTCTCGACCAGCACAAGCCTCGCCGCATCATCGTCTTTTCGCGCGACGAGCTGAAGCAGTACGAGATGTCCCAGGAATTCTCGCAACCGCAGATGCGCTATTTCATCGGCGATGTGCGCGATGGCGAACGCCTGCGTCAGGCCATGCGCGACGTCGATTTCGTAATCCATGCGGCGGCGCTGAAACAGGTGCCCGCTGCGGAATATAACCCGATGGAATGCATTAAGACGAACATCCACGGGGCGGAAAACGTCATCAAGGCGGCCATCGCCGAAGGCGTCGAAAAGGTCATGGCCCTGTCGACCGACAAGGCCGCAAACCCGATCAATCTCTACGGCGCGACGAAACTCGCCTCCGACAAGCTCTTCGTTGCCGCAAACAACATGGTCGGCCACGCGAGGACCCGTTTCGCGGTCGTGCGCTACGGCAATGTCGTCGGCTCGCGCGGATCGGTCGTTCCCTTCTTCCGCAAACTCATTGCCGAAGGCGCGACCTCGCTGCCGATCACGGATGAGCGCATGACGCGCTTCTGGATCACGCTTCAGGAAGGCGTCGATTTTGTCATCCGGAATTTCGAGCGCATGCATGGCGGTGAAATCTTCGTACCGAAGATCCCTTCCGTGCGCATCACAGACCTCGCGTCGGCCATGGCGCCCGAACTCAAGCAGGAAATCATCGGCATCCGCCCCGGCGAGAAGCTGCATGAAACCATGTGTCCCGCCGACGACTCGCATCTCACCGTCGAATTCCCGGATCATTTCGTGATCCGCCCGACGATCAAGTTCTTTCGCGGAGATGTCGACTATCTGACCAATAATCTCGAAGAGCGCGGCGAACCCGTGGCGCAGGGCTTCGACTACAGCTCCGGCACCAACCCGCATTTCCTGAGCGTCGACGAAGTGAAGGCCTATAATGTGCGGGCCGGCGCATGACGCACGCCACTTCCGGGAAGTAACGCATCATGCCCAATGTTGTGATCGTCCAGGCTCGCATGACCTCGACCCGTCTGCCCGGCAAGGTGCTGGAGGACGTGGCGGGAAAAACCGTGCTGCACCATGTGCTGACACGCTGCGCGGCCATTCCGGGCATCGACATTGTCTGCTGCGCCGTGCCGGAAGGCCCCGAGCAGGAGCCCGTCGCCCGGGAAGCCGAAGCCTGCGGCGCGACGGTGGCGCGCGGCTCCGAACTTGACGTACTCGACCGTTATTACACCGCCGCACGCGATCTCGGCGCGGATATCGTCATGCGCGTGACCAGCGACTGCCCGCTGATCGACCCCGGCCTCTGCGGCGACGTTCTGGCAACGCTTCTTGCCGACCCTTCAGCGGATTACGCTGCAAATAATTTCGTCCATCGCTATCCGCACGGGCTCGACTGCGAAGCCTTTACATGGCGCGCAATGGAACAAGACTGGACGCAAGCGCGCGAGCCCTATGACCGCGAACACGTCACGCCCTGGCTGCGCCGCGAACCGGGGGTCAAGCGGATTTCACTGGAAGGACCGGACGAGGCGCTCGGCAAGCTGCGCTGGACACTGGACTATCCCGAAGATCTCGAATTCTGCCGCGCGCTCTTTCCGCTGCTCGGCGACGGCATTCCACCATGGACGGAGACGCTGAAGGTCTGCGAGGAAAATAAACATCTTCAGGAGCTGAACGCCATCCGGCGTCAGCGCTGAAAAGGGCCCGCGGGGGAGGTCCGTCATGCAGAAATACGGAAAACCGAGCGCACCTCTGCTCTCTCACAAATCACACTTCTTCAAGGAGAACGAGGCGCTGCTTCAACGTCAGCGCGCCCTTGCCGCACTTTATGCAGAACAACCCGGAAGGCTGAACTGCAAGGCCTGTGACGGACCGATAAGCGAGGTCAGTTTCTCGAAGCTCGGCGTCGACTATCTCGTCTGCCCGCGCTGCGGCCATTTGAACGGCGCGCATGAAGACAGCGATGCTTTTTGCTCGGAACTTTATGTCGAGGGAGGCGGCGCGGCCTATGCCCGCGATTACAGCTCCGCCGACCGTGAGGCCTATCGCAAGCGCACGGACGACATTTATGTCCCGAAGGCGCGCTTTCTCGTGGACGCTCTCGCGGCGAAGGGCGAAGACCCGACCGCACTTTCCTATGCGGATTTCGGCGCAGGCTCCGGCTATTTCGTTTCCGCGCTTCGCGCCACCGGCCTCACCGATATTCTCGGCTTCGAGGTTTCACAAACGCAAGCCGCACTCGCAAATGAGATGGCGGGCGAAGCCATCGTCCGCACCCACGCCCTTGGCGACACGGTCTCGCTTGCCGGCAAGGTCGACACCAAGGTCGTCTCGCTGATCGGCGTTCTGGAGCACCTGCAACAGCCGCGCGAACTTCTGGCCGCACTCAAGGGTAATGCAGCCGTTTCCTATCTCTACATTTCCGTGCCCCTTTTCAGCCCCAGCGTCTTCATCGAGACCGCCTTTCCCGATGTGATGCAACGCCACCTTTCGGGCGGGCATACGCATCTCTATTCGGAATCCTCACTCGACTGGACCTGCCGCGAATTCGGTATGAGCCGCGTGGCTGAATGGTGGTTCGGCGGCGACGTCATGGATCTTTACAGAAGCATCCTTGTCCGGCTCTCGGCATCCGAAAAGACGGCAGGCGCCGCCGGACTCTGGACGGATATGATGAAGCCCGCCATCGACACCATGCAGGAGGCGCTGGACCGCAAGCACCTCTCTTCTGAAGTCCATATGCTTCTTCAGTTCGAAAGAGGCAGCTGAATGAAGACCCTTGTGTTGGGCA
This sequence comes from Parvibaculum sp., assembly GCA_002694985.1. Lineage (GTDB taxonomy): Bacteria > Pseudomonadota > Alphaproteobacteria > Parvibaculales > Parvibaculaceae > Parvibaculum. The sequence continues at coordinate 185,718 of NZNS01000009.1, forward strand.
GCACCGGGTTGCTTGGTCAGGCGGTTGCAGAAGAAGCGCGACGGCGAGGTCATCTGTTGGGGGAAGCGGCCCGACGAAACGCACCCATCGCGCTCGACATCGCCGACGAGGAGGCGCTGTGCAAGACGCTTGAAGCGGAAAAGCCCGACCTCGTCTTCAACTGCGCCGCCCTGAGCGAGATCGATGCATGCGAACGCGCGCCCCTCGACGCATGGAACATGAATGCGCGCCCGCTCGCCTTTCTCGCCGCGTGGGCGCGAGAAAGCGGCGGCAAACTCATCCACGTTTCGACGGACCAGTATTTCACCGAAGGCGGCAAACAGCCACATGACGAAACGGCACCCGTCTCCTTCGTCAATGAATATGCCCGCACCAAATTCGCAGGCGAAGGCTTTGCCCTGACGGCAGCGGGCGCACTCGTTCTGCGCACGAGCATCGTCGGCATTCGAGGCTGGGAAAAACCAACTCTTGCCGAATGGGCTATCGGGGTCGCCGAAAACGATCTCGCCGCGACGCTTTTCAGCGATGCCTGGTCATCTTCCATCGACGTTGCGAGCTTTGCGCGCGCCGCCTTCGACATGGCGGAGGTCGGCGCATCCGGCCTCTACAACCTCGCAGCAAGCGAGATATATACGAAGGAAGATTTCGTACGCGAGATCGCCCGGCAACTCGGCCACACACTCACCGCCGCAACATCCGGCTCCGTTCAAGGCCTGGCCACCACACGCGCCCATTGCCTCGGCCTTGATGTACGCCGCGCCGAACAGATCCTGAAATACAAGCTGCCCGGCCTTTCCGAAGTGGTTGCTTGCGTTCTGCACAAGTACAACGAGAAATCGTCATGAAGCACGACACATCGCTCCGCATCGCAACACATGAGATTGCGCTCGATGCGCCTTCCTATTTCATCGCTGACATCGCCGCCAATCATGACGGCGACCTCGAACGCGCGAAGGACCTGATCTGGAAGTCGAAGGAAGCAGGTGCCGACTGCGCCAAGTTCCAGCACTTCCTTGCCGACAGGATCGTGAGCAAGGTCGGCTTCGAGGGTGAAAAGGGCCAGGTTTCGCATCAGGCCGCGTGGAAAAAGTCGGTCGTCGAGGTCTACGACCAGTATCATACGCGCCGCGACTGGACGCCGGAGCTGCTGGAAACCTGCCGCAAGGCGGACATCCATTTCATGACCACGCCTTACGATATCGAGGCAGTGGACATGTTTCGCGACATCGTTCCCGCCTTCAAGATCGGCTCGGGCGACATCACCTATCACGAAGAGATCGAACACATCGCGAAGACGGGAAAGCCTGTGCTTCTTGCGACCGGCGCCGCAACGATGGAAGAAACGGAAGCTGCCGTCGAACTGATCCTGAAGCACAACAGGCAGATCTGCCTCATGCAGTGCAATACGAATTACACGGGCAGCCTCGAAAACTTCAAATATGTGAACCTGCGCGTGCTTCAGACATTCGCAGCGCGCTGGCCCGGCATGGTGCTCGGCTTTTCCGACCATACGCCCGGCCACTCCGCCGTACTCGGCGCCGTGACGCTCGGCGCGCGCGTGATCGAAAAACATTTCACCGACGACAATTCGCGCGAAGGCCCGGACCACTCCTTTGCTCTCAACCCGGTAACATGGCGTGCTATGGTCGATGCGACGCGCGAGCTTGAAGCAGCGCTCGGAGACGGCGTGAAACGGATTGAAGAAAACGAGATGGAAACGATCGTCATTCAGCGCCGTGCACTGCGTCTGAAAGATTCGCTTGCCGCCGGAACAGGTCTTTCCGAAGACCACCTTGAAGCGCTTCGCCCCTGCCCCGAAGGTGCCGTCTCGCCCAATGCGCTCCCGAAGGTTCTTGGCAAGCGCCTGTCCACCAGCAAGAAAGCGGGAGAGGAGTTGCTGTGGACCGATCTCGCCTAGCCATCCTCATTCCCGCCTTTCGGGAAGCCGCGACCATTGGCGCCGTGGTGAACGCCGCGCGCGAATATGCCGATGTGATCGTGGTGGATGATGCTTCGCCGGACGAGACCGGCGCGGAAGCCGCAAATGCTGGCGCCATTGTCGTCCGCAACGAGACCAATCTCGGCTATGACGGCACGCTGAACCGGGCCTTCGAAAAGGCGCAGGAACTCGGCTTCGGTTTCGCTGTCACCATGGATGCAGATGGCGAGCACAACCCGGCCCTCGTAAACGCCTTCAAGATGCTTTTGATGGAAGAAGCAGTGCCCCTGGTGCTGGGCGTAAGGCCGCGCAAGCAGCGCTTCGCCGAAATCGTGATGGGGCTTTACGTCCGCCTGCGTTTCGGCGTGAAGGACATCCTGTGCGGCATGAAGGGCTATGACATGAAGCTCGTCCTTGCGAATGGCGGCTTCGACCATACGAATTCCATCGGCACGGAACTCGCAATCAACTCGCTTCGCCGGGGCATAGCGTTCCGGCAGATCCCGGTAAGCGGTACGCAGCGGCGGGACGCGCCTCGCTTCGACCGGCGCTTGCGCGCGAATATGAGGATCCTTGCCGCGCTCGGCAAAATCATCCGCTCGGATATTCGTGGACTCCTCACTTCATCGGCAATCGGATGATGCCGCTGCACTCACGCTGAGTCCCTGCTGACTTTAAGACCGTATTTACCCTGTTCGCCCGCTCAAAACGGGACAACACGGAATGGCGCACTCCTTGCGACCTCTCCGTCAACTGTCGCATTCGGACACAAGTTGGCGTGAGTATCGTGACCGCACTGAACAATGAAATACAGGCCTTCGAAAGCCTGACCCCCATCACCGGAACCGGCATTGCCGGCTTCGAAAGCATTAATTCCACACGGCCCGCCCCGGGCACGCGCCTGACCCCGCTGGCCGACCGCTTCATGCTGCTGATCGGCGATCTCGGCGCGCTGGCTCTTGCCCAGCTTGTCGCCGGCTCTATTGCTTTCGGCATCAATGTGCAGGTTCTGAATACGGAATTTGCGGCTTTGGAGACGGGCGAGCTGATGAGCCGCATCATCCGCATCGGCTTCCTTGCCATGCTGCCGATCCTGTGGTGGGCGGCCAAGGGCCATTATTCAAAGCGCACGCCCTTCTGGGCAGAGGCCAAGGAAATCGTTAAGGCAATTGCCCTGGTCGCATTGATCGACGGCTTCCTGCAATACATTGCGAAGGACTATTTCTCCCGCCTCTGGATGCTTCAGGCCTGGATCTGGGCGCTCCTTTTCGTGCCGATGGCGCGTATCGGAATGAGACATGTCCTGAAGCGGTACGGCAGCTGGATCGCTCCGGTCCTCATTATCGGCTCGCGAGAGAACGCCGCCGAAGCCGCGCAGGTGCTGGAGGACGAGCCCTATCTCGGCTACGAAGTCGCGGGCACGCTGGACCTTGCCGAACTCACCGCTGACCGAAATGCCTCCGATCCCTCGAGCCTTCTCTACCGCGCGGGCGGCCAGCTTTCCACCGCACTGAGACTCGCTTGCGAGAAGCACGGCGCACGCTTCATCGTCCTTGCCCCCTCGCCGGAAGAAATGGCGAGCCTCGACACCGTCCTGCGTGCGCTGCACCGCGCTCGGATCGCCTTCTCCATCGTCCCGCCAGTGAAAGGTATTGGCGCATTGGCGCTCGAAGTGGGCAACTTTTTCAGCCACGACCTCGTCATGCTGACGCTGGCCGACAATCTCAATCGCCCGATGGCGCGCCTGATGAAGCGCAGCTTCGACCTCGTTGTTGCCAGCACCGCGCTCCTCGCGCTGCTTCCCTTCTTCTTGGCCGTTTCCCTCCTGATCCGTCTCGACGGCGGCCCGGCCTTTTTTGGCCATCGCCGCGTGGGCGAGAAAGGCCGCGAGTTCTATTGCCGTAAGTTCCGTACCATGCATGTGGACAGCGATGCGATCCTGAAGAGCGTGCTTGAAAACGATCCGCTGCGTGCCGCCGAATGGACCCGCGACCAGAAGCTCCGCAACGATCCGCGCGTGACGGCGGTCGGCGAGTTCCTGCGCAAGACGAGCCTCGACGAACTGCCGCAGCTCCTGAACGTGATCCGTGGCGAAATGAGCCTTGTCGGCCCCCGCCCCGTCACCTATGCGGAAGTGCTGCGCTATGGCGAGGACGCCGAATACTACCTGGCCGCCAAACCCGGCATCACCGGTCTCTGGCAGGTGAGCGGACGCAACGAGACGACCTATATGCGTCGTGTGGAGCTCGATGCCTGGTATGTAAAGAACTGGTCGCTCTGGCAGGATATCGCGATCATGTTCAAGACCTTCCCGGCCGTGCTTCTCGGCCGCGGCGCCTGCTGAGGCTCAAACTTCAGGCTCCGAGGCTTCCGAAACAATCAATGCGTCGCGCTTTGCAGTGCGGCGCATTTCTCGTTTTTCCCTGGATGCCTGCCAGCGCCGCCTGACGCTCAGCCCCGGCGGCGAAATAATCGTCGCAGGTTTCGACAAGGCGGTCGCGATCGAAGCTCGGATCGTGGCCGCCATGCACCACCCGCACGTCGAGACCGAACCGTCTTCAGAAGATCAGCGCGCCGATACCGACCAGACCGAGCGAGAGAACCGCGCCCGACATCACCGGCACGACCTGCTTGAAACGTCTGCGCGTCCACGGACGGAGGGAAGATTCTCTCGCCGCCTGGGCAATCACCGCCCCATGCGGCGATTTTTCCTCCGCTTCCTCGCTTTCCATGATGATCCGCACCTGTGCATCGATGACCGCACCGCGATGCGTAACCAGCTTGGCGCACTTCACTTCTCCGGCGATACGGCTCGATGAGCGAAGGATCACCTCACCCGCGCATTCAAGCGTCCCGTCGAAAACACCGGCGATCTCGGCGCGGTGAACCGCCGCCTGTCCTTCGACACGGCCTGTGGCCCCGATCGAGAGTTGCGCGGCGCGCAGGTCGGCATTCACGGCAGCCCCGTCGATGAAGATCGTTCCATGCGTCTCGAAAGAACCTTCGAGCAGACTGTTCTCACCTATCGTGATGTCTTCATTTCCCGCTCGCAGAAGGCGGACCGGCGCCTCCGTCCGGCGAACTTGAGCGTCCTTGGCAGGCACCGCAGCAGCGGCGTTGGCCATATTCGAATTCCCCAGCGACATATTCATCTCCCATCCGCTTGGATTCACCATTCAACCGCCGCGAGCAGCAAGCCCGGCACAAGGCGATTCACCAACGGATAGCCTGCTCCCGCAGCGCGTTAAAAACTCTTTGCAAATAAGGGAGATGTATCCGTAGCGGAGGAAAACGGGCCCCGGATGCAACCGACCCGGCAGATGACGAAGAGTTTATTCTGCCGCCGGCTTCTTCACTTCGCGGCCATACACATCGTCGAAGCGGACGATATCGTCTTCGCCAAGATAGGAGCCTGACTGCACCTCGATGATGCTGAGTGCTTCGTCGCCCGGATTGGCAAGACGGTGCGTGGTGCCGACGGGAATATAGACGGACTCGTTTTCCTCAAGTATCCGGCGCTCTTCACCCACCGTGACCTCCGCCTGTCCCCGCACCACGACCCAGTGCTCCGCACGATGATGATGCATCTGGAGCGAAAGAGATGCGCCCGGATAGACAAGCAGGTGTTTCACCTGATGGCGCTCACCCTCATTGATCGACTCATAGTAGCCCCATGGCCGATGAACGCGCTTATGCGCATGATGCTCGGTGCGGCCCGCAGCGGCGACACGCTCGACAATCTTTTTCACGTCCTGCACACGGTCACGCGAGGCCACGAGAAGAACATCGCCCGTGTCCACGATCACAAGGTTCTCGACGCCAATAGTTGCCGCGAGCCCTGACTCTGAGCGCACCAGACAATTCTTCGTATCCTCGACGAGGACATCGCCGCTGACGACATTGCCCGCTTCGTCCTTTTCGCCGATCTCCCAAAGCGCAGACCAGGAGCCAATATCGCTCCAGCCCATATCGACCGGCACGACGGCCGCCGACGAGGTATGCTCCATCACCGCATAGTCGATGGAGTCCGAAGGACACGCAGAAAAAGAGGCCGTTTCGAGCCGGAGAAAATCGAGATCGCGGGCCCCCTTGATCACCGCCTCAGCGGCGCAAGCGGCAATCTCGGGACAATGCGTTCGCATTTCCTCGATGATCGTGTCGGCACGGAACATGAAGATGCCCGCATTCCAGTCATAGCCGCCATCGTCCAGATATCCGCGCGCTGTCTCGGCATCAGGTTTCTCGACGAAGCGCTCCACCGCATAGGCGTTGCCATCGCCCAGCTTCTCGCCCCGCTTGATATAGCCATAGCCCGTTTCCGGGCCGGTCGGCAGCACCCCGAAGGTAACGAGCTTGCCTTCGTTGGCGAGCTCGGCTCCACGCGCAATGGCGGCCTTGAAGGCATCGACATTCGCAATGTGATGATCGGCGGGAAGAATGAGTAGCAGCCCCTGAGGGTCGCGCGCCTGTATGAAGGCCGCAGCCGCTGCAGCAGCCGGCGCGGTGTTTCGGCCTACCGGCTCCAGGATATGCGCAAGCGGCGTGATCCCCGCCTCATGCATCTGCTGTGCGATGATAAAACGATGCTCGTCATTCGAGACGATCAGCGGACCGGCGAAACCGTCACCCGCGACACGCATAGCCGTTTCCAGCAACATGGCTTTCTCGGAAACGAGCGGCAGCAATTGTTTCGGGTAAAGCGCCCGCGAAGTAGGCCAAAGTCGCGACCCGACGCCGCCCGATAGAATGACCGGATAGATCATGCAGAACTCCGCCCGAAAGCCTCGAAAGTTTTGACCGAAACCCGGTTTTTGCCCCCGGACAAGCCATTTTAGCCAGAATAACTGTATTCGCCCGTTTTTTCACCCCCCGCCCGGCCTCGTAGGTTAACCGCATTCGAAACGGCAAGACTGCGCTCATCCGCGCGCTTGCGGCAAATCCCGAGAAATGCGAAACCGAACCTGTGCTCGTGAGTTGTTGAGACGACTTTCCCGAAGGCCAAATTCTCCATGACAGTTACTTCCCCCCGCAAGATTCGCAAGGCCGTCTTCCCCGTAGCCGGCCTCGGCACCCGTTTCCTGCCGGCCACCAAGGTCATTCCGAAGGAAATGCTGACCGTCGTGGACAAGCCGGTCATTCAATACGCCGTTGACGAGGCAATCGAGGCCGGGATCGAACACTTCGTCTTCGTGACAGGGCGTGGCAAGGGCGCCATCGAGGATCACTTCGATCTCGCCTATGAACTCGAAGCAACGCTCAAGGCGCGCGGCAAGACGGCAGAACTGAAGATGATGCAGGATGGACGCCCTGCCGCCGGGACAGCAAGTTTCGTTCGCCAGCAGGAACCGCTCGGTCTCGGTCATGCGGTCTGGTGCGCCCGCGACATCGTCGGCGACGAACCTTTCGCGCTCGCGCTCCCCGACATGCTCATCCATGGAAAGCGCGGCTGCTTCGCGCAAATGGTCGATGTCTATAACCGGCATGGCGGCAATATCATCGCGGTGGAAGAAGTACCGCACGAACACGTAAACCGCTATGGCGTGGTGGCGCTCGCGGAAGACATGGGCAACGAGACTTTCCGCATCACCGGCATGGTGGAAAAGCCGAAGGTCGAGGACGCACCTTCCGACCTGATCATTTCCGGCCGCTATATTCTGCAGCCGGAGATTTTCACGAAGCTTTCGACGCAAAAGCCCGGCGCCGGTGGAGAAATCCAGCTCACGGATGCGATGATCGCGCTCATGGACGAACAGAAATTCTTCTCTTATCGCTTCGAGGGAACGACCTATGATTGCGGCGACAAGGTCGGCTACCTGACCGCCAACGTCGCACTTGCCCTCGACCGCCCCGACATCGAACCGAAGTTTCGGCCGCTGCTGGAAAAGCTGGCAGGTAAATAGCGCTCAGAAGGCATTTGAACCGACGAAACCGTAAAATGGCGTCTTGATCAAAATCTTGATGTCGAGCCAGACGGACCAGTTCTCGATATACCAGAGGTCGTGCTCCACACGACCGCGCATCTTCTCCGGCGTATCCGTCTCGCCCCGGAAGCCATTCACTTGCGCCCATCCAGTCATACCGGGCTTCACCTTGTGCCTGTTTGCATAGCGCCCGAGCACGGTCGAGTAATATTCATTGTGAGCCAGCGCGTGGGGCCGCGGCCCTACAAGCGACATGTCGCCCTTGAGCACGTTGAAAAGCTGCGGAAGCTCATCAAGGCTCGTCTTTCTCAGAAAACGCCCGAGACGTGTAACGCGCGGATCATCTCGTTGAGCCTGCTTCACCTTCGGCTCGTCTTCCGTCACAAACATCGTACGGAACTTGTAGAGGTTGAAAACCTCATGATTGAAGCCGTGACGACGCTGTTTGAAGATCACAGGCCCCTTGCTGTCGAGCTTGATGGCAAGAGCGATGAGCAGGAGAAACGGAGCGAACGCAATAATGAGGAGAAAGGAAAGACACCTGTCCTCGACATTCTTGATGATCGACCCCCACCCCTCCATCGGACGGCGTTCCAGCTCCAGAACGGCAAGTCCCCCATAATCCAGAAGTTTCTTTGGCGGGGTACGGAACGCTGTTGCCGTCGGACAGATACGAATATCGACAGGCAGCAACGATAATTGCTCAACGAGATTGGCCAGACGCAGCTCATTCGTCATGGGCATCGCAATCAGGATTTCATCAATGCGGCGACGTTGTCCGAAGGCGATCAAGTCGGACAACCCGCCAGCAACCGGCACCTGTCCCTTTTGCCCCTGCGGCAGATCATCGAAAATGCCGATAACCTGAACATTCGGCAGTGATATCGAAACGCGACGTATGAAGTTTTGCGCAATATCTCCACTGCCGTAAATGACGATATTTCGCGCAAAGGCTCCAAGCGCGCCGAGCCACCGGAGTATGCGGGCATTGATGAAATGAGATGTAAAAACCAGAGCTGCGGAAATCGCGAACCAGGTGATGAACCAGCCACGGGAATATTGGTCTGAAATCTTGAGCAGGTAGCCAATCGCGACCAGCATGAGAGCGGCGACGGCAAGACCGATCAGTATCAGCTTTGTCTGCCCTCTGATGTCGTTCAGCACATTGAAATCGTAGAGACCGCGATAGCGCATCGTTCCGACAGCAAGCACGGCCCCCACTATACCGATGATCGCGTAAGGCTCGATTTGGGGAGCATTTTCCAGGACGACGACAATATACGCCCATTTTGCGACAAGCGCCGACACGAAGATGGCTACGCCATCCGCACACATCATGATGTCCGAGATCACCCGCGTCGAAATAAGCGGCTTGTCCTTGATGACACCAACATCCATGCCGGGCTCCGGGAAATCAGCGGGTGCCACCGCGACTGCATCCACGCCATCGGGCGTAGCGTTGTCATCGGATTTTATGCCAAAGCCGCTCATGAAATGAAGCTCCCCAGCGCCGGTCATTCTGAAAGTATTCAGACAACGGATAAGATTATCCGGACAGGCAAATCATCCGTCCTGCATCTCCCGGCGAACAGGCTGGATCACCACCATGATCCACCGGGTGGACTTCAAATTCAACACTAGGGCAATCCTGACAGATCGAAAACATCAACCAGTTTGAATTGATGGTTACATCATCACAAAATGCGTTTCCTTGAAAAGCATTTGCGAAGCTCGCTCGAACCGATTGCGCAAGGCGTTAACGATTAAAGCCGGCGGCGATCAGCCGTTTCTTGCCATATCAGATACGAGCATTTCCCGAACAAGCTCGGCGAAATTCGTCCGTGGTTGCCAGTTGAGTTCCGCTCTCGCCTTCGAAGAGTCGCCCACCGTGGCCCCGATGTCACTTGGCCGGAAAAATGCGGGGTCGACCTCCACCAGTCTGACGCCACTATCGGCGTCGAAGCCGATTTCATCCTTCCCAGCCCCTTCCCAGCGAACCCGTCGCCCGGTCGCCTCGAAAGCAAGTTCGACGAATTCGCGAACGGAATGGTTCTCGCCGGTCGCAAATACGTAGTCGTCCGGGACGTCGCGTTGCAAGGACAGCCACATGCCTTCGACATAATCCCGGGCATGTCCCCAATCCCTGCGGGCGTCCAGATTCCCGAGCCGAAGCGGTTCGGCGGAGTTCCCCGTCGAAGCGACCGCCAGAGTGATCTTTCGCGTGACGAAGGCAGGGCTTCGATAGGGGCTCTCGTGATTGAACAGGATGCCATTCACCACGAAAAGACCACGCTCCTTGCGAAACTTCTGTGACGCAACGTAAGAATGGTACTTCGACAAGGCATAGGGATTGCGGGGCGCCATGACGGAATCTTCGCTGAGGATCTGCCCGCCAGCCTCACCGAATATCTCGGAACTGGCCGCCAGGAAAAGCCGCGTATGGCCGTCAAGACCGAGATCGAGGATCGCCTCCATCAGCCGGATCGGCGCTTTGGCATTGATCTCACTGGTCACCTGCGGTTCGGCGATGCTGGTCGGCACATGACTTTGCGCCGCCAGGTTGTAGATTTCGCCGGGCCGGATCTCCGCCACCAGATTTCGGAACATGGCGTAATCGGTCAGGTCACATCCATGCAGATGAATTCGGCCTTCACGTTGCGCGCTTTGGCTCAGACGACCAAAGTCGAAGCCGGATACGTCACGCGCGAGCCCGTGAACCTCATAACCTTTTCCGAGAAGAAGGTCCGCGAGATAGGCACCATCCTGGCCGGTAATTCCCGTCACCAGCGCAGCGCGCTTCTCAGTCATGCCGGCCAATCCGGGTGGCTTCGCGGGCAACCGCTTTCAGGTCGGCAGCAACCATTTCCGCAACCAGGTCCGGAAACCGGGTCGTATGACACCAGCCGAGCTTCTGGCGCGCCTTGCTCGGGTCTCCCAGCAGAACATCGACTTCCGTGGGGCGGAAATAGCGGGGATCGATTTTCACGAGAACCTTGCCGCTCGCCGCATCGATACCCGTCTCATCGACTCCCTGCCCTTTCCATGTGACATGACGCCCAACTTCGGCAAAAGCGAGTTCCACGAACTCGCGAACCGAATGTGTCTCGCCCGTCGCCAGAACATAGTCATCCGGCTCATCCTGCTGCACGATCCGCCACATGCCCTCCACATAGTCGCGCGCATGCCCCCAGTCTCGGCGTGCATCGATATTGCCGAGATAGAGCACCTCCTGCAAACCGAGTTCAATCGCCGCGACCGCGCGTGTGATCTTGCGTGTAACAAAAGTCTCGCCCCGGGTCGGCCCCTCATGGTTAAAGAGAATGCCGTTTGAGGCATGCATCCCGTACGCCTCGCGATAATTCACCGTGGTCCAGTAGGCATAGAGCTTGGCCACCGCGTAAGGACTGCGCGGATAGAAGGATGTCCGCTCGGTCTGCGGCGTTTCTTGCGCCTTGCCATAAAGCTCGGATGTCGAGGCCTGATAGAAGCGGACCGTGTTCGACATGCCGAGAATGCGGATGGCCTCAAGCAGGCGCAGCGTACCCAGCGCATCGGCATTGGCTGTATATTCCGGCGTCTCGAAACTGACATGAACATGGCTTTGCGCCGCGAGATTGTAGATCTCGTCGGGCTGCGTCTCCTGCACGATCCGGATGAGATTGGTCGTGTCCGTCAGATCGCCATGGTGGAGAAAAAGCCGGACGCAATCGAGATGAGGATCCTGATAAAGATCATCGATACGGGCTGTATTGAAGGAGGAAGAACGGCGTTTCACGCCATGAACGACATAGCCCTTGTCGAGCAGCAGCCGCGCGAGCCACGCACCATCCTGTCCCGTAATGCCCGTTATCAGGGCCCGTTTCGCTCTCGTCGCCGTCACAGTCGCTCCTCGTCGCTTGAGCCGGCCCTGGAACCGGCCCGGAACGGACGGAATTGAGCGTTTTTCGGCTCCCGGTGCAAGCCCCGAGAACGCCCTTAACTACATGCGATCCTTCAGATTTTGAAGTAGCCGCGATACCACTCGGCAAAGCGCGTCAGCCCGTCGCGAAGGCCAACTTGCGGCTTGAACCCCAAATCCCGCTCAATGGCCGTGATGTCGGCATATGTCTGGGAAACATCGCCGGGCTGCATCGGCTCGTATTGGCGGTCTGCCTTAACCCCCAGTATCTCTTCCAGAATATCGATGAATGTCCCGAGCCGCTCCGGCTTGTTATGACCGATATTGTAGACGCGATGGGGCGCGCCTCCCCCGCTGCCGACCGGTGGATGATCGAGAGCCGCCATCGTCCCCCAGACGATGTCGTCCACATAGGTGAAGTCTCTCCACATATTTCCATCGTTAAAGACACGAATGGGCTTGCCGCGCAGCATGGCCTCCGTAAAGAGCCAATAGGCCATGTCGGGCCGCCCCCATGGCCCGTAAACCGTAAAAAACCGGAGACCCGTCTGCGGAATGCCATAAAGATGGGCATAAGCGTAACTCATCAGCTCATCCGCCTTCTTGGTGGCGGCATAAAGCGATACCGGATGGTCGACCGGATCGCTCTCGGCGAAAGGGACCTTTTCGTTTCCACCATAGACCGAACTCGAGGAGGCATAGACAAGATGCTCGACCGAGCCGAGACTGCGGCAGAGCTCCAGTATCTCCAGATGCCCGTCGAGATTGGAACGCACATAGGCGCGCGGGTTTTCCAGTGAATAGCGAACGCCGGCCTGCGCAGCGAGATGCGCCACCTTCACGATCTGCCGCCCTCGAACGGCACCCTCAAGTGCCTGAGTATCGGCAATATCGCCCTGGACGAAGGTGAACCCATTGCGTCTCTTGAGGCCATCGAGCCGCGCCACCTTGAGAGCGGGATCGTAATAGGAATTAAGATCATCGATGCCGATCACTTCGTCGCCCCGCTCAAGCAAGGAACGGCATAGCTGGCTGCCTATGAATCCGGCAGCGCCCGTCACTAAAACTGTCATACTTTTTCCCGGTACCGGCTGAGGGCAATCGTCTCAGGAAGATGATCAACATACGGATTGGAATACAAGTCAGAGAAAGCTCCGGCCTTCAATTAATCTGCAAAAGCCGGTATGAACAGAGAAAGAGATTAAATTAGCGGGATCGAGGCGACGTATGCATGTGGCGATGATTGGGTCCGGCTATGTAGGACTGGTATCAGGGGCGTGTTTTGCCGACTTCGGCCACACCGTCACCTGCGTCGACAAGGATAGCTCCAAGATCGACGCCTTGATGCAGGGTCAAATCCCGATCTATGAGCCCGGCCTCGACGTTCTGGTGAACGGCAACAGGTTTGCCGGCCGGCTCACCTTCACCACCGGCCTCGCGGCCGCGGTCGCGGATGCCGATGCGGTCTTCATCGCCGTCGGCACACCGACCCGACGCGGCGACGGCCATGCCGACCTTTCCTACGTCTATTCGGCGGCGGAGGAAATCGCCGCTGCGATTACCGGCTACACCGTGGTGGTGACTAAATCGACTGTCCCTGTCGGCACGGCGGATGAGGTCGAGGCGATCATCCGCCGCGTCGCGCCCGATGCCGATTTCTCGGTCGCCTCCAATCCCGAGTTCCTGCGGGAAGGCGCAGCCATCGACGACTTCAAACGGCCGGACCGCGTGGTCGTGGGCGCGGAAGACGAGCGTGCCCGCGAGGTCATGCGCCAGCTCTACCGCCCGCTCAACCTCAACGAAACGCCGATACTCTTCACCAACCGGCGTACGGCAGAACTCACGAAATATGCGGCGAACGCCTTCCTCGCCATGAAGATCACCTTCATCAACGAGATGGCGGACATCTGCGAAAAGACGGGTGCGAATGTGCAGGACGTCGCGCGCGGCATCGGCCTCGACCGCCGCATCGGCTCGAAATTTCTTCACGCAGGCCCCGGTTATGGCGGCTCGTGCTTCCCGAAGGACACGATTGCGCTGGTTCGCACCGCGCAGCAATATCAATCGCCGACCCGCATCATCGAGGCGGTGGTCGAAGTGAACAGCGAGCGCAAGCGCCATATGGTCGACAAGATAGAGCGCGCCTGCAACGGATCCGTGAAGGGAAAGACGGTTGCCGTCCTCGGCCTGACGTTCAAACCGGAAACGGACGACATGCGCGACGCGCCGTCGCTCGACATCGTTCCCGCGCTGATCGAACGCGGCGCGACCGTGCGTGCGCACGATCCGCAAGGCATGAAGGAAGCAAAGCATCTGCTGCCGGATACGGTCATCTATTGCGACGACCCCTACGAAGCAGCGAAAGATGCCGAAGCCCTCGTCATCGTGACCGAATGGAACGTCTATCGCGCCCTCGATTTTGAGCGACTGGCCAAAACGATGAAGCACAAGATCATGGTTGATCTGCGGAATATCTATGAGCCTGATGACATGGAAGAAACGGGTTTCAATTATTCGAGCATAGGTCGCTGATTGCCCCGTTAAACAATTTCATCAATAGTTTCATGCGGAGTCACAATGAACAAGATATTGGATCAGCACCGCCCGGAATATCTGGCCGGGGGTTTCAGCCGGCATGAAGGCGCAATCCAGTTCTTTACCCGCGTTCAGGCACTCATCTCCCCAGAATTTACCGTCATGGATTTTGGAGCAGGCCGGGGCTTGTTCCTGGAAGATAAATGTCCTTATCGGCGCAACCTGAGAACACTGAAGGGGAAAGTCACGAAAGTCGTTGGCGTCGATGTGGATCCTGCGGTTCTCACAAACGAAGGTGTCGATGAAACCCACATCATCGATCCCACTGCACCCCTTCCCTTCCCTGACGCCTCGTTTGACATGGTGATTAGCGATTGGGTTCTCGAACACCTGGAGAATCCGGAAGCCTTTGCCAGCCACATGCTGAGAGTCCTCAAACCGGGCGGCTGGCTTTGTGCCCGTACGCCGAATAAGTGGGGCCTGACTGCGTTAAGCGCACGGATCATCCCGAATGCATTGCATGTTAGCGCGCTATCGCGTCTCCAACCCACGCGTCAGGAACAGGATGTCTTCCCGACATTCTACAGGTTGAATACGCTGTCTGCCATCGATCGCCTGTTTCCCAGGCAGCAATGGGACAACTGTTCCTATTTGTGGCGTGGTGAGCCAAAATATTTCGGCAACAGTCTCCCGCTTTTCAGAGCGATGGAGCTTTGGAACGCACTCGTGCCAACCTGCATGGCGACCGACCTCTTCGTCTTCCTTCGCAAGAAATGAGAACGGTTGAAATTCAGAAATTGTCATCATGGCTTGCCGCTTGCCAAAATCTGCCGAAGAAAACCACTCATTTGATTGACCAGATATATGCCGCCAAAGCCCGTCAGGTGGCTTTCGTCCCGGTAAAGAACATTGCCATCTTGCCGGATACGACATGCACCTTCATGGCAGACCTCTTTTCGTGGCGAGTAATAGGCGGCACCGAGCTTCTTCGCTACAGCTTCGATTGCTTCATCCGCCCGGAATGAATCGCTGGCAGGTCAGATATGATGACGGAGAAGATCATGATTGATCTCCGCAACGTCTATCACCTCGAAGATTTGGAGGAGATCGGCTTCACCTATACAGGAATCAGCAGGTAGTCCCGTCCAACGCTCACTGGACCGCCGGAGGCTCATGCTTCGAGATAGGTTCTCTTGGCCGTCTCTGACCATGAGAAACCACGCGCACGCCGGATGCAGTTTTCTCCGACGCCACCTGCAGCAATCATCTCGTCCAGTTGCGAAATGGCGTTGAGCAAACTAGCGACGCTGGCCTCTTTCACGATAACACCGGTTTCACCATCGAGCACGACTTCCGGTACGCCACCAACATTTGTCACGATGGACGGGCACCCTTGGGCTGCGGCTTCCAGAAGCACCAGGCCAAAGCCCTCAATCTTTCCCGGCAGAGATATCGCACACAACAGTTGCGCAGTCGCGCGCCTGTAGAGCTTCTTCAGGTCGCTCACCGAAACCGGGCCAGTGAACCTCACATCCAGACCGTGTCTTTCGACCTCCCGCTGAATGTCGGCCTGGTACTCCGCATCGATAGTCAGCCCTCCGATCACATAGACGACCTTCTTCTGCGGATTGAGCCGCTGATACTCGGCCAGAGCCTCGACCGCGATCAGATGCCCTTTACGCGGCTCAAGGCGCCCAACCGTACAGAAAATCTCAGCACCTTCTCGAATGGACGAAAGCAAAGGATTGCTGAACCCGCCGCCGGACACTGAAAACCAGTCCTCTCCAACGCCCAATGGAATAGAAACGCAGCGCGAACCATGAGGAAAGTTTTTCTCGTAGATTCCCTTCGTATAGTCAGAATTGGACACCACTCTCGACGCCATTCCATAAACGGCCATAGCGGCCAATTTGGAAAGGGAAAAGCGATCGAACTTTGCCACGTCACTCCCATGCGTCATGACCATATAGCGTCGGCCCAGAAGTACTCTGGCACAGAGACCTATCAGTCCAGCCCGTATATCCGCAGCATGGATGAGCGCACGCCGGTTCATTCGTCCAATGATAGCGAGCGAGCGGACAAGACTGAGCAGCGTCAGCCGGTGATGTTCGAGGCAAGGCTTGACCGTGAACTTGCCGTCCGCTTGTTCTGCGTCACCTGGCGCAATGACGGTCACCCGGCGGAATGCAGAGGCCTCCAGAGCGAGGTTATACGCATAGCTGGAAATACCTCCCGGAAAAGGAGGGTACTCGGACGCAACGATAATAAGATCGGAAGTCGAGGAAGATTCCTTCACCTTCTCACCTCAACAGGCAGAAACTGCCCACATAGACTCAACGTAAACTTAGGCCCGTTTCGCGCCGAGATAGTTAGCAAAAACTTCCAAAAGCGCGACCCAGGCTTGAAATAGCTGCGCGTTGAAACAAGCGTTTCCCGGCAATCCGCCCAGACCTCGCCCACACGTCCCGAAAGCGCGCGCAGCAGATAGCCATAAATCACTTTCGCGCGTCGCGCGCGGTAACGCGAGATGTGCTCGAACGAAATGCAGCCTATGCCGGGAAACGCCATCAGCGCAAAGCGCCCGATCAGGTTCGCCTGCTTGAGCGACAGGACAATGGCATCCGGTCGGAAATGCCCGATCTCCCGCGCCAGCTCGAAGGCAGCGAGAATGCAGCCGCGGAGGGTCAGGTCTTCCCCGTCATCGACGATCTTCAGCTTGCCCTCGCCGAGCGAGGCGTGCAGCGCATCCGCGAGCCCCCCTCGTCCGCGGCAAATGCCCATGACGCGAAGATCGTGACCGGAAAAAAACCCGCTCTCGACAAGCGTCAGCAACCCGTGCTCGGCGCCGCCGGGATCAAAACCGTTTATGAAATAGAGAATGCGCAAGCGCTCAACCCGGGGTGACCTCACTAAACGTGAAATTGTCTTCTCAGCCAACCATTGGCCGGGCGCTCAATCCACCGATACGAAATGACCGCAGCCGGGATACAGACACC
The DNA here is from genome assembly GCA_002694985.1 of Parvibaculum sp. Taxonomy (GTDB): domain Bacteria; phylum Pseudomonadota; class Alphaproteobacteria; order Parvibaculales; family Parvibaculaceae; genus Parvibaculum. The sequence goes on from NZNS01000009.1 coordinate 203,007, forward strand.
GAACACGCCCATCATATAGATGAATGGATAGGCAGCGCCGAGCATCGTCGGAGAAATAATGACCGTCAGCACACGTATCACAAACATGTGGACGAGATAGAGACTGTAGGACGCATCGCCAAGATAGATCAAAAATTTCCAAACGGATGACGTGGTCGCATCTTCCACGACCTGTCTGAGAACGATCGCGCTTGTAAACAATATGGCCGGAATACCCGTTACCAAAAACCTAACATCGAGGCCGGACTTGTTCCAGAATTCAGCAACAGCAACGAGCCATCCCACACCAAGCACGAGAATTCCCGTCGAAACGGCCGCCGGCAACCTGAAATCACTCAGATAGATCCTGCCCAGCAAGACCCCGGCAAGAAACTCCAGGATGATCGGCTGAGTCCAGAACCAAATCGCGCCATGTGCCGGGCTGAGAAATAGGCCCAAAAAAACGAGACCGCAGAAAACAATAGATAGCGCCCATATCGCCGCACTTCTCGTAAGGAGCAGAAACGGAGCGAACATGAAATAGAAGAACATCTCGTAATTCAGCGTCCATCCAATGCCCAGAAGCGGATGAAAATCTTCCTTTCCCGGAGCCGACATTGGGAAGAAGAAATACGATGCCACTACATGCGCCCAAGATAAGTCATTGTTGCGCAGAAGCCCCGGAAGAAGCAGAAGCACGCCCAAGATCAGCGATGTGTAGAACCAGTAAACCGGCACCACGCGGACAATGCGACGGAGTACAAACCGCCAAGCCTCCCCTCTCTCGCCAAACTGCCTCGACGAAACGTAAACCATCACGAATCCACTAATAACGAAGAAGATATCAACGCCGATACGTCCCATAGAGGACAGCGCTGAAAAACTCCGCAGATCGAATTCCGTGAATCTCGAAACTTCGAGCGTCGAATGACTCCAAATGACCGCTAGCGCCGCCAGCGCGCGCAGTATCTGAACCGAATCAAGGCGTCTTGTACTGTCGGCTGGCATTTATGAATCCTCGAAAAGCAGGTATTGGCTGCCGAAAATCGCAGACTTACCGTCATCATGGTCCGCAATCATGGCGCCGGAGACCTACTCCGAAGGACAAAGCGCAATTGGGACGAAATGGCGAAGCCGTATGCCCATACTAAACATCAGTCGACCTGACGCGTTGCGAAGCCATGTCTGGCGTTACGACGGTTCCAAAGTTGACGCAGCCGACATGTTCGATCACATCGAGCGCATACGCGAAATCGAAGCGTTACTTATCGAACGGAGAATTCTCAATAGTGCTTACGCGCAAATATTCCCTGGTGTCCGGAGGAAGGGTTTCAAGGGACAAACGCGACGGATCGACCCCCCAGGCGTCAAATCCCATATCGCGAAGGGCCAAAACGTCGCTTCCCATGCCGCAACCGATGCTTAGGACACGCGCGCCCTTCGGGATCGTTGGAAGCGGAAATCGCCGCAGCATTTTCTCGATACGGCAACGTTCCAATGCAAAGACTGCTTGATCTTGCTCCGGCATCCGATTTCCGTTCGATTGTTGGGTCCCGCTCGTCGATGTACATCTAGAGTGAGTTCGAAGATCGAGTTGGGACGGCGTGACGGGCTCGCAATATGCACCTTGCAAGATAACGTGCCTTACCATCGCGCCGCAAGACGCTTCAAGGTCCAGAAACCGCGCCTGGCAGAGCCCTCTAGCCAGGCAGGTCCCATGGCGATGGCAAGATAAACGTAAATTCGCCAAGCGAACGGATTTTTCGTCAACGCCTTGCGAAGATAGCGGATGCCGTCACGGCGTCTTCCCTGCTTCACGCAATCATTGCCCGCGCTCGCATATCGGCGGGAAAGTGACTTCGCCGCCAGGGGCTTCATCGAGGGATTGCGTTCCACGACCCGCTTCACCAGCACTTCTCCCACCTGCCCGAGACGCTCCAGACTGGAAGTGGCATTGCCTCCATGCCGGCGCTTGAAGGTTAGCCCGCCTGGCACATGCTCGAAATGCCATCGCTCCGCGATCCGGAGGACCATCTCCGTGTCTTCACTGAGTTCCATTCCCGCATCGAACAGACCCACGGTATCAAAGACCTCCCGGCGCACGATGATGGTGGAGGGTATAATCGGAGCGTCATGGACAAAATATTCAGCGAGCGGAAGCTGACGCGACAAATGGTAAGCCCGAACGGGAATGAATTGGGAATCCGAAAGGTCCATTTGCGTGAAATCGTAGAAGTCTGAATAGACCAAGCCGACTTCGGAAGCGAGAGCAAAGGCAGGAAGCTGCCTTTCGAGCTTCTCTGGAACCCAGAAGTCGTCGCCATCAAGGAATGCGATAAAATCACCTCGCGCGCGCGCGATAGCCATATTACGGGCTGCCGACACACCAACGCCATCGGCGCGGATAATCTCCAACTTTTCGTTATGCGCTGAAATCTCGTCAAGAACCGCTTGAGACCCATCCCGCGACCCGTCATTTACGACGATGATCTCGCCGATCAGATCATAGGCCGTCTGCGCGACGATGCTTTCAATTGCCTGTGCAATGAAACGCTCCTCGTTGTGGCATGTGAGTATCGCGGAGATCATGACTCACCTTCCTGCCGACGAAATCTGCTTGCGGCCGGCAAAATTCTCGCTGGTCTCAAGCGGCTCCAGACTGTCTCGGCTTGCTCGCTTCATCGCGCGCATGGACCGATGGGTAGCGAGACGCAAAATATCCGGAGACAAACTGACAACAATTCCCGCCATGGTAACGCGGGCTCCGGATGCCTCCAAAGCCACATAGAAGAACGGTGGAACCAAAAGCGTAATCATCAACAATCTAGCTCGCATCGCATCGAAGTAACCTGTCCGATGGAACCTCGTCGCGAGCGTCCAGAGCCGTATCGCTGCCACAAGCCAGATGGCGACATAGGCAGCAAAACCGATCACTCCATTCTCCACAAACACTCTAAGGAATTCGTTGTGCATGCCCAGCTTCAGGTAGCGGGGAAGCGATCCGAACTGTTGATTGATTATATCGACAAATGCATTCGTACCGACACCGAAGACGGGATGTCTCGAAATCAATTCGGCGCTCTGCGCCATCTGGACCTCGCGCGCAGCGTTGCTAAGCGACCGGGGCATCTCGCCCGATGCCAATGCACCCAAAGACAGTTGAGTGGGAGATGGCTCCAGAATTGAATCGAGCTGATTTGCAAGGTAGCGGTTGTCCGTCAGGTCTGCGAAAATCATCAGCCCCGCAAATCCCACGGCCGCAACCGGTGCCGCCAGACGCAGCTGCCCACGGCCAACGAACGCCACCGAAAGCACTGCATATGCTAGTAGTGCCTTGCGTTCGCCCGACAACACAATCGCAATACCGGTTATCCACCACAAAATCCAGTACGTCCTTCTCTGATGCTTTGGCGTGAGAAGAAGATAAACACCGAGCAGCATCGGCAGAAACAGGAACACCGATTTGGGGTCGAGGAGCCTCTTCCATCCCGACCAGAACCCATGGCTGATATGCCAGCCGATGTTGTAGGCCATAACGGCGAACAAGCCGAACAGCAACACCGCTCCCGCTTTCCTGTAGTTCAGCTTGTCCGCATAGAAGTTGATCAGAAACGCCAGCGCAAAGAGCAATGAGGCCTGAAGCAGCTCACGCATGCCATTTACAGCTGAAAGGGTGAACGCCGACAGGACGTGAATGACAAGGAAAGGAACGATGACAACAAGGCCGAGCGAGAGTTTCGCGCGAAGCATCGCCGCCGCCTGCGGCAGAGACACCAACAGCAGAAGCAGGACCATGCCGTCGAACGGCCGCACCTGGATCGGCCCTAGCTGATCCTTGAAGGGCAGAAAGAGGCATGTGATGGTAAGCGGAAGCAGATAATTAATCATGGCGTGCCCAAGAGTACACACTCCCGATCTGGTCCGTCATCGTACGCGCGTCCCATTCGGACAGATCGGTTGCAGCGCTGGCGGCGGCGAAGCTTGCGCGAAGTCCGGTGTCCCGCATCAACGTCTCTACCCCCTCGGCAAGGCCTTCGAGCCGGTCCCCCGCCACCACGAAACCATTCTCGCCGTCACGGATAACGCGCTCGATCCCCGGAAGCGCCGAAGCGACGACAGGCTTTCCCGCAATGACATACTGGACGACCGAGCGGGGCAACCCTTCCCGCTGCGAAGCGAACACGCAAATGTCGCAGCCCGCCACGACCCGCTCCACATCTTCCCGGAACCCGAGCACTCGGACCCGATCCTGAAGACCGTTTTCATGGATAATGGCTTCAATCACATGCCGCTCGGGCCCGTCCCCCGCGAGAACCAGGGAAACATGGCTCTGCGCTTTCAGAACCGGCACAAGAGCCTCCAGCATCTCCCGATGCCTTTTCCGGCGCTCCAGCACGGCGACATAGCCCAGCACCACCGCCTCGCCTCCGCTCAGGGCAGCGATATCGTCGGCGGGCGTCGCCTTCCGAAACTTGGCAACGTCCATGCCGCTCCTGATGACGAAATGATTGTCATTCGTCCCCAGCCTATATTCGAGGCAGAGGTCGCGCATGCCCTCGCTGACATCGATAAAGGCATGGGTACGCAACGCCACGAGCTTTTCCAGCAGAACGTACACGATGCGCTTCAGAAAGGGCTCGCTCGTGAAGGGAAGAATGTGCACACCGTGAACGCCCCTGGCGGGCAGCCAGGCCAGGGCGGCAAGACGCCCCACAATGCCGGCCTTGCTCGTATGCGTGTGGACGATATCGGGACGAACGCGGCGATAGAGCCTCGCCAGACCGGCCAAGGCGGCGATATCCTTAACCGGCGACACTTCGCGCACCAGCGACGGAAGCTCTACCGCCCTGACGCGTGGATCAAGCTGACCGCGCATGCGCTCCGTCCAGTCCCGTCCGTAGACGAGCCACACCTCATGCCCCGCTTCGGCCTGATGGTTGCAGGTCAGAAGCGTGTTCTCGTCCGCCCCGCCGTTAACGAAGCGGGTTATGACATGAACGATGCGGAGGATGGAGGACATGGGGACATGGGGCCATGATGAAAGAAGCCTGGTTGAAGTCGCCGATACGTTTGTTGAAGAACTCTAGCAATATTTAGACAGAGGCAGGATAAAATATGGCATGCTCCGAAACGGCCGGGTGGTAGCCTTCGGTCTCGACCGCCAGCAGACCCGTTCAGATCGGTAGCAATACGTGGACAGACTTCCCGGCACCTCTTCCCTGCACATCGTGCTCGTCCTGCCGACCTACCTGCCGGAATCCTTCGGAGGCGCGGAACAGCAGAGCCGGAAGTTCGCGGCCACGCTGGTGCGCGAGGGCGTGAAGGTCACGCTGCTGGCACCGCGCATCGAGGCGGACACGCCGGCGCGCGAAACGAAGGACGGCGTCGAGATCGTCCGCTTCCGCCTGTCGAGCCTGCCGAACCTCGGCGGCCGTCACTTTTTTTCCTTTGCCTGGTGGTCGCTGCGCACGGCCTGGTGGCTGTGGCGGCACAGGCGGAGTTACGACGTGGTTCACATCGTCCACGGACGGCTGCACGCGGTCGGCCCGCTGATCGGCGCGAAACTCGCCGGGCGGCCGGCGCTCATCAAATTCGGACGCGGCGGTGAGCAGTTCGACATCGACACGGTGAAGAACAAGCGCCTCTTCGGCCCTCAATTCGCGGCGGTCATCAAGCGGCTGACGACGGGCTTCATCGCCAACAGCACGCAAATGGTTGACGATGTGGAACGCCACGGCATCGAAAAAGCCCGCGTTCATCGCATTCCGAACGGTGTCATCATGCCGCAAGTCGAACCGCGCGCCGCGCGGGAGAGAAGCGAAAGCATCTTCCTTTTCATGGGCCGCTTCGACCGGGAAAAGGCCATCGACACAATGCTAAAAGGCATTGCCGCCCTTTCGGGCAAGCGCGCCGCGAAGCTGATGCTCGTCGGCAACGGCCCGCGAGAGGAAGAGTTAAAAGCGCTTGCACAAGACCTCGGCATTGCCGCGCACGTCGAATTCACGGGGCGTCTCGACGATGTAACGCCAGCCTTGCGGGAAGCGGATTTTTATCTGTCTACGTCCCTTTCGGAAGGCATGTCGAATTCCGTGCTGGAAGCGATGAGCTTCGGCGTCGTGCCCGTGGTGACGCGCGTCAGCGGTGTCGAGGACATGGTGGAAGACGGAACGAACGGTTATCTCTTCGAAGCGGGCGACGTTTCGAGTTGTGTGGAGGCGCTCGAAAGGGCCGCCGCCACACCTCCGGACAGCCATGCGCGAATGAGCGCCGCCGCCCGTGAGACCCTCGCCGCGCGCTTCGGCATGGAGAGCGTGGTGGCGCAACACATCGCGCTCTACCGGACGCTGCCGGGCAAGTACAGACCCTAGCGGTCATCTCCCTTCCCAGACCAGTAGTCGAGAAATGCCGATACCAGCTGATCAGAGCCGAAAGCGGAAAGGTGGTTGTCGTCGCGATAAAGCAGTGTCCCGCCAAGGAGGCCCGGACATACATCCACGCCGCAATAGAAATCGAGCGGATCAATAACCGTCACGTTGGGCAAATCAGCCGCTTTCTTCAGAATGCCTTCGTAGCTCCGGCGGAACTCCAAATATTCGGCTCGAGGAACGGTCTGACTCATAGGAACACCGAACAGACGGCGCCGCGCCTCGACGTGATACCCGTAGCCGCTACCCCTTGGGGGTGCGTGCACAAGAACGAATTTCCGGGTGGGGAACATTTCCGCCAGGCGGCGCAACCCCTCGGATACTGCCGTCTTTCCGTCGACCAGAACACCCGCTTCGTTCCAGTAGCGGTTATCCACAATCGCCTGATGCCAATAGACTACAATGAATACCTCCTTTATCTGCTCGCGTTGCCGAAGCAGATTCACCAGGCGTTCATTCAGTATACGGAATTTATCCGCCTCACCCCATTTCAGAAAGCCGATTGTCGGGCCATAGCCGGGCTCGCTGAACTGGAGCCCCGCTCTCCCAGCTTCTCTGGCTGCCGCGAAGAGACCGGGCGCGATGGCACCTGCATGGCTATCGCCGAGGAGCATGAACGTCTCGCGGATATTGCCCCCCCGCACGCACAGTTCATCGTCCTTGTGCCGGAGTGCCAGGTGGCAGTGCCGCTCGTCCCCGACATACTGCTGAACGTCCAGTACCTGCAACACGTCTTCCGACATTCGCTGGGGCAGGCCACCCGACAAGGCAAGAACGGAACCGCCGGTGCCGAGCATCACCATTCCGAGGCCGGCCGAGGCGAACACCAGCTTCCGGCTGAGGAGATCCTTTGTCGTTCCGCGGAAAGGTCTTTCGATATAGCGCCATGAGAGTGCGGCAAGGCCGAACGACGCTAACAGGCAGACGGTGATATCCGCCGTACCCAGAGGCTCTATCGCCGCATAGCCGACAAGGACAAATATCGGCCAATGCACTAGATAGAGAGAATAGGAGATTAGGCCGATAAACACGAGCGGGCGCTGCGACAGCAAAGCCCCGATGACCGTCCTGCCTCCTGTGTTCGCATGAATGATCAAAGCCGCGCCCAAGCAGGAAGGAAGCGCGGCCCAGCCGGGAAAGGGTGTTTTGGGCGTCACAAGATAGATGCTCAGCACAATCAGCAGGAAGCCGAGGATCGCGCTAGACTCTCGGAACCAACCCGACCTGATGGAAGGAACCATACCAATCCCGAGAGCAGCGCCGGCAAGAAGCTCCCATGCTCGCGTGGGCAGCAAGTAGAAAGTGGCAACGGGCGCATTCGCAACGCCCCAGACGCTCAGAGCGAATGACCCGAGGAATCCTACGAGCAGAAGAGCCGGGAGAGCCCTCCACGGCAGAAACCGGATCGCCAGCAGCAGGAACAATGGAAACAGAATATAGAATTGCTCTTCGACGCCCAGCGACCATGCGTGCAGGAGCGGTTTCAGATGCGCCGGAGCGTCGAAGTAGTTGCTCGACTCACGCCAGAAGAAAATGTTTGCAACAAAAAGCAGAGTGGCAACAACGCTGCGGCCGAATGTTGCGAAATCGTCCGGTAGCAGGACAAACCATGAAACCACACCGGTAACCGCGATCATGGCAAAGAGCGTGGGGAGCAAACGGCGCACGCGGCGTTCGTAGAAGGAGGCAAGCGAGAAGCGCCGCTCCGACATTTCGCGATAGAGGATTCCGGTAATCAGATAGCCCGAGATCACGAAAAAGACATCGACGCCGACGAATCCACCATGTACCTGCGGTACACCAGCGTGATAGAGCACCACGGCGCTAACAGCAACAGCCCTCAACCCGTCAATGTCAGGGCGGTACTTGACTGTTTCCGACATGCGAGGGCCCCGGCCAAATCCCTCGCAAGGCTACTACAGCTTTATATTGTCCGCGACGAGAAAAACATCCTGGCACCGGCATGACGGAGACGTCCGTCAATATGAATGCCGACAACTTCATCGGTGAAGCGGGTCGCGATTTCGTGTCATTCCGCTATCTTGTCCATGTGTCGGCGTGATGAGAAAATCGTGGAGCTGCCCCTCTATCGCCGGACGCAAGACGCGGTTGAGATAAAGGCTCGGGTGATAGTTATCATAGTAAAATGAATGACCGTCGCCGCTCACGGCGCATTTTTTTTCGCAGAAGAAATCTTCTACTTTTACGACGGCACCAATGCCACCCGGCTGCTCATCGAGTAGATGCAGCAACTCGTCTATTCGCCGCTGGTACTCTTCGCGAGAGTACTCGATATCGGTCGGACGGCCGAGAATGATCGAGCGCGCGAGAGTTTGTGGAACAGTTTTCTTTCCGCCCGGAACGGGAAGCATAAACGCAATCTCCATACCGGCCTCCTCAAAACGCTCGAATGTAAACCGCATTGCGGCTCTGACATTCGCCAGTCGTGTCGCATTGTCGTTGCCGACTTTCCCGTGGAAGACGGTTTTGTCTTTGTAAAAAACGTTCCCCCATGCACCCACCACAATCACCTTCCGCACGTTGCGAGACTGAAGAAAGCCGAAAAGCTTCTCGGCGGTCTTCTCGCATTCAATACTGTAGCCGATGCGATCAATTCCCAAGAGGGGTGGACAGCCTGGTGTTGACGCAAGAAAGCCAGACAATCCTTTGTCCTCCAGAATTGCGTCGAACATAGGCTGTAGAGCATTTGCGGATGAGTCGCCCCACACAACCACAGTCGGGGAAACGGTTTCGGTGGCACCGATGGGACAAGGACCAAATTCACGAGATGGCAGTAGGGGGAGCACCGCGCATTGATATCTTTCTTCTGCGATTTCCTTGTCGGCGGCTGCGCTCAATATTTTTCGTGCATTTTCCGGCACCCGCTGCGGGAGGCCGTCGTAAGCGATGAGGATTGCACCCAGTAAAACAAAGCTGGCCATCGCCCCCGCCGCGATGCCAAAGAGCGTCGGGCGATATGGCAATGTGGTTCGCAACCGGAACGGTCGCTCGACGTATCGCCAGGAAAGCATGGCAAGTAAGAAGGACACTACAATCGCCATCCCGGATTCGAAGGGGGTCAACGCCCGCAAAGCGAACAGTCTGGCGAATACCAGTACGGGCCAATGCCACAGGTACAAAGAATATGAAATGAGGCCGATGAATACGATTTCTTGGCGACCGAGCGCCCGCGTGATCAGCGACGGGCCCGCTCTTCCGGCGTAAATGATCAGCGCCGCGCCAGCCGTTGGCAGCATCGCCGATGCACCGGGAAACGATGTGTCATCATCATATGCAAACACGCTCCATGCAATGAGGGTAAGGCCCAAAGCCCCCAGTCCGGTTCTAAGTCGCTCCTCTCGCGCTTCCGGAAAAACGTCCATGGCAAGAAGTGCGCCGATCAAAAGTTCCCACCCTCGAGGAAACGGCAAATAGAAATTTGCGTCCGGCCAGCGTGGCTGCAGGAACAGGGCAAGAAGAAATGAGCCTAGTGCAGCACCCGCGACGGCGACTGGAATGATCCGGGGCGAGAATTTGAAACAAAGAAGAAGAGCGAGCGGATAGACAATGTAAAATTGCTCCTCGACCGCGAGAGACCAAGTGTGCAGGAGAGGCTTCATTCCCGCAGCGCTGTCGAAATATCCAGATTCGGTCCAGAATAACGCGTTTGAAACGAAGAGAATTGTCGAAATAACGCTTTTTCCAAAGGCAATCAGCTCGTCCGGCAAGAGGAGGAACGAGGCGGCGATGGCCGACGCAAAAATGACCACAAGCAGCGCCGGTAAAAGCCGTCTAATTCGGCGTTCGTAGAAAGAGAGAATCGAGAACCGGTCGGCCACCATTTCGGTGTAGATGACAGTGGTGATCAAATACCCGGATATAACAAAAAATATATCAACGCCGACAAACCCACCGGTAAAGCCCTTGATGTCGGCATGAAAAAATACAACGGGAAGCACCGCCACGGCCCGGAGGCCGTCAATGTCAGGACGGTACTTGACTGTTTCCGACATGCGAGAGCCCCCGGCCAAATCCCTCGCGAGGCTACTACAGCTTTATATTGTCTGCGACGATAAAAACATCCTGGCACCGGCGTGGCGGAGACGTCCGTCAATCATGCAGGTCACCCCCGCAGAACCACACTGCGGATCTTCATCTTGCGCTTTATGCCGGCTTGATGCTGAATACGTTCGGGAGAGATCGACGGCAACGGACCCCGGCGCAATGGCCTATCGCAAAGACATTGACGGCCTGCGCGCGCTTGCTGTGGTGCCCGTGGTTCTTTACCACGCCGGCTTCAGCCTCTTCAGCGGCGGCTATGCCGGGGTCGATGTCTTTTTCGTGATTTCGGGTTATCTCATCACCGGCATTATCGGCGAGGAAATTCGCCAGCAACGCTTCTCGGTGCTGCATTTTTATGAGCGCCGCATAAAGCGCATTTTCCCGCGCTGTTTGTCATGCTGCTGTTTACCATGATCGCCGGTCTGCACCTCCTGCTGCCCGAAGACGTTGCCATGAGCAAGAGCCTCGTCGCCGCGAAGCTGATGCTCGTCGGCTACGGCCCCGCGAGAGGAAGAGTTGAAGGCGCTTGCACAAGACCTCGGCATTGCCGCGCGCGGCGAATTCACGGGGCATCTCGACGATGTAACGCCAGCCTTGCGGGAAGCGGATTTTTATCTGTCTACGTTGCTTTCGGAAGGCATGTCGAATTCCGTGCTGGAAGCGATGAGCTTCGGCATGGAGAGCGTGGCCGCGCAACACATGGCGCTCTACTGGACGCTGCCGGGGATAAGATGGCCCGAAAAGGCCTGAAAAAGGGATGACTGTCATCGAAATGTCATGTGAACGTCACATTCGGGGACGCGGACGCGCCGCGAGCACGGACGAGAAAACTTGTCCCCGGTTCTGGTGGTACACACGATGAGCAGCGATCAACCGCCGCCGCCCGACCCCGAGCCCGCAGCGAAACCGGGCCGCTCCCTCACCCAGAAAACGGTGAGCGGTTTCATCTGGTCCGCCGGCGGCAACGCGGCGCAGGTCGTCCTGCGCATGCTCGTCCTCGCAGTCCTTGCGCGCCTCCTCGAGCCCAGCAGTTTCGGCATCGTGAGTGCCGCCCTCATCGTCATCAGCCTGCTCGAGGTGACGGGTCAGGTTGGCACCTCGCAGGCCATCATCCAGCGTCCGGACCTCGAAGCCCGCGACATTCACACGGCGATCGGCTTCACGGCGCTCACGAGCTGCCTCATGGGCGCGCTGATCTTCATATTCGCCGCCGACACCGCAGCGCTTTTCGACATGCAGGGCGTCGAGCCCGCGGTGCAGCTTCTTGCCCTCGCCTTCCCGATCAAGGGTTTCTCCGTGGTGAGCGAAGCCTTGCTGCAGAGATGGATGCAGTTCCGGCGCCTCGCGGGCATCACCCTTGCGAGCTACATTTTCGGTTATGCGCTTGTCGCCCTCACTCTGGCCTATCTCGGCTGGGGCGTGCTCGCACTGGTCTATGGACAGATCGCCCAGACGGTCCTTCTCTCCCTCTGCCACATCGTCTTCACGCGCCATGTCTTCGGCTTCGGCTTCCACTGGCAAGTCCTGAAAAGCCTGTTGGTCTTCAGCGGCGGCGTCTCGCTTGCGCGTTTTGCCAATTTCTTTGCCATGAATGCCGACAACTTCATTGTCGGCCGCATGCTTGGCGCGGAAGCGCTCGGCTTCTACTCCCGCGCCTTCAATTTCATGACGATGCCCGTGGGACTGTTGGGAAATGTGCTGGACATGGTGCTTTATCCGGCCATGTCCTCGATCCAGACGGAAGAGGAAAAGCTGCGCCGCGCCTATCTTCTCGTCGTCGGCCTGATCGCGCTGACGGTGATGCCGCTCAGCGCCCTCATGGTCGCGCTGGGTCCGGAGATGATCCTCATCGTGCTGGGCCCCAACTGGACGGAAGCCATCCTGCCGTTTCAGATACTCTCATCCTGCCTTCTCTTCAGGGTCGGCTACAAGGCGAACACGATCCTTGCCCGCGCCAAGGGCGCGGTCTATCGCAGCGCTTGGCGGCAATGGCTCTTTGCCGCTCTTGTCGTCCTTGGCGCATGGGCCGGCCACTTCCAGGGCACGAGCGGGGTTGCGGCGGGCGTCGGCGTGGCGCTGGCCGCCCAGTTCCTGATGATGCTCGACTTCGGACGCAGGCTCACTTCGGCCAGCCTCGGCGACCTCGCGCGCATTCACGCACGTCATCTGACGGTTGCGCTGCTGACCGGAGGAAGCGCCTATGGTTGTGCTGTTTTGCTACGCGCTTACGATACTCCGAGCATTGCAGTTCTATTTGCGGGAGCGGTGAGCGCTGCTGCGGCCATGCTTGCGGTGCAATTACTAGCGCCAAAGCTATATGGCGAGGAAGGCGAATGGATACTGACCATCGCCATCGAACGTATATCTAAAAAGGACACAAATCTGCGTTAGAGGAAGAGAAAAACCCTCTCTACGGAGATTGAATGTGTCCTTGTATGACTTGAACTAGTCTTCCTAAAATGAAACTGGATATCATCCTTAAAGGGCTGCGATGAAAATTCTCAAGCAATCAATTCAGTACGCGGCGAATCTGACCGGTTACGAAATCAGCTGGGCGGGAAAGAAGAGGGTGCCGGCCATCCCTGTCGAATTCGATGAAGCGGAACGGTCCCTGTTCTCGCTCGTCAAAGACAATGAGATGACGATGACATCGAGCGAACGCATGTTCGCTACCATGATGGCCTGCAAGCATGTCGTGGAATGCGATATCGATGGAGACTTCGTGGAATGCGGTGTCTGGAGAGGCGGCAACTCCATACTCGCCGCCGGAGAGTTCAGGCACAGAAACTCGGACAAAGTGGTCCACCTCTTCGACACGTTCGAGGGAATGACGGCCCCCACAGAGTTCGACCGGACCGCGGCAAGCAATGTTTCTGCCAAAGAGAAGTTTCGGGAGACGCAGCGTGGCGAGAATAGCGACTGGTGTTATTCGGCCGTCGATGAAGTGAAAAACAACTTCGCAAAGGCCGGCCTCCTTTCCGACAAGGTGAAGTTCGTGAAGGGCGACGTTCTGAAAACGCTGGAAGATGAAAGCAACCTGCCGTCGAAGATTTCCGTCTTGCGGCTGGATACCGACTGGTATGAGTCAACGAGGAAGGAACTTGAAGTCCTCTACCCCCGTCTCAGCGTCGGTGGCGTACTGATGATCGACGATTATGGCCACTGGGCGGGAGCAAAGAAGGCGGTGGACGAGTATTTCGGGGCCCACGGCAACCGGCCTTTCCTGCAATATATCGACCGGGACGGCCGCATCGGCATCAAGATGCACTGACTAGGGGGAGTGCGTATGCCGGAGTCGCGCTGTTGCGGAGTTACGAAACGCCTGCCCTTGCCGTGCTGATCGCCGGCGTTGCCGCAGCAGGTATAACCATGCTGGCGGTGCAGGTGTTGGCACCGAAGCTCTACGGCGAAGAGGGTGGGTGGATTCTCGACGCCTTGCTCGAAAGATTTCCGGCGGCGAAGAAACTCCTGTCGCGAAAGAGCTAATGGCAAGCCGGTGTCAGGAACCTGCCTTCTTGCGCGCCGTCATTGCCGTATGGAACTGCCCGCTCCGCAGCGACTTCAGATAAGAGAACAGTACCCTTCCCTTGCTGCCTTCGCCGAACAGTGCGCCAAGACGTCCACCGCCGGAACACGGCAGAATTTCGGCGCGTTCGATTTCGAATCCGGAAACGGACAGGAGATTACCGAGGGTCAGCGGCGTCCACGAATACAGATGCATGTCGTCATTTGCCTTCCAAGCCCTGTGGGACCGCTGCAGGAGAGGCATTTCGCAGGGCACGAAGATGCGGACTGCACCGCCGGGCTTCAGCACCCGATGAAACTCGGCAAGGATGCGGCTCGGGCTGTCGACATGCTCCAGCGCATGATAGCTGACGATGCGGTCGACCGTCCCGTCGCCCACGGCCGAGAGATCGCCGAAAACCTCATCCAGTACCTCACGTGCCTCTTTGGCGGCATATTCGCTGATCTCGACGCCGAGACGCCGTTCCGCATCGAGACAGGCGAGCACACCTCCGGTGCCGCAACCGAAATCGAGCACTACCTGATCCGGCCTCGTAAAGCCCTGAAAATGACGAGAGCGTATGCGCTGGGTCTCGTCCGACCGTTCCTGCGCACGTTGTTCGAAATAGTGTGCGCCCTTCTCCCCGACATAAAGGTCCTGAGCTCTCATCGAACATCCTTTCCACCGCCTGCCGCCGGGCGGTTGAGAAACAACCGATTGGAATGATAAGGCTTCGCCAGCTTTTGTCACGGCATCTTGCAACAAGGTTGGCAGGATTTTGGATCGTCTTCCGGCGTGCGAGTTACCTTTCACACTGAACACTTTCCGGGTGAGCAGAACGGAATTTCCGGTGTTTTCTTCTGCGGGTGTCCGATTGTTATGTAGTATGGTTATTCAATCCCATCCATAACCCGGTCAGACAACGCGATGCGGCCAAGCGAAGCAAAGGCAATCGGCGAAATTCTGGCCCGGCTGGACAGGCAGGAAATATCGCCCTTCCTCAATCTGGGATCTTCGACAGGTGCCTTCCGCAGCATCTCCCAATCCCATATCGACCGTTTCATCTTCCGCCCGCTGGCCGAGCGCGGCGTCGAAGGTCTGCATGCGGACATAAAGCCTGGCGAGGGCGTCGACATCGTGGGCGACATCTACGATCCGACAACGATGGCAAGCATCGAGAGGCTCGCCCCGAAGCTCGTCCTTTGCTGCAACATGTTTGAGCATGTGACGGACCGTGAGGCGCTGGCGAAGCGGCTGGACGAAATGCTGCAGCCCGGCGGACACCTGCTCGTTACGGTCCCTTACAGCTACCCGATCCATTACGACCCCATCGACACCCGTTTCCGGCCGTCGCCAGAGGAACTGAAGGCACTCTTTCCGGGGTTCACGACGGTCGAAGCCGGCATCTGGCCGGACACGACCTATCTGCAGGACCTCCTCGCCACGCGAGGGACTGGCGGGACGCTGAAGCACATGGCAAGGAGCGCCTTGAAGTTCTTCATGTTCTGGCGGGGCCTGCACTGGTGGAAAGGGCATTTCCACCGCTACCTCTGGCTTTTCCGTCCCTACAAGGTGACGGCGGTGCTGCTCCGCAAGGCGTGACGTTTGCCCCCGTAATGGCAATTCCCGGTGAAGGCTGCTACCCCTTGAAGCAGGCAGCAATGCACTCTTGAGGACCAGGTGAGCGAGAATTCGGCCTCCGGCGGAACGGGGAGCGGAAGCGGAACGGAGCGATGGCTCTTCCGCGCGCTGCTCGCCCTTGTTGCGCTGGCGCCGCTGCCGCTGGCGAGCAACCGGCCGCTGCCTGCCGCGATCCTCTCGCTCGGGGCGGGGCTGCTGCTCGCGCTCTGGGCCGGCGCCCTTCTAACGGGGCGGGCGGAGATGGCCTTCGCGCCGCGCAAGCTGCGCTGGCCGCTTGGCCTTTTCGGCGCCGTGGCGCTGTGGATCCTCATACAGGCGCTGCCGCTGCCGCCCGCATGGGGCGACCCGGTGTGGCGGGAGGCGGGGGCGGCGCTGGGCGAACCGCTGCGCGCGAGCCTCTCGGTCGACCCGCAAGCGACGCTGTCGGGGCTGATGCGCCTTCTCGCCTATGCCGCCGTCTTCTGGCTCACGCTGCAGCTTGCCCGCGCGCCGGACCGCGCGCGCCTCGCCATCGCCGCCGCCGCCCTCATCGGCGCGGCCTATGCGCTTTACGGCATCGGGGTCTATCTGGCGGGGAACGACTGGGTGACGATCTACCGCAAATGGGCCTACCACAGGGCGCTCTCCAGCACCTTCGTGAACCGCAATTCCTATGCGACCTTCGCGGGCCTCGGCCTGCTCTGCGCCACCGCCTGGTTCGTCAACAGCTTCCGCCACCTGCTCGGGATCAAGCGTCCGGCGGCGCGGAAGGCGGCAATGATCGCGGAGGAAATCTTCAGCCGCTCGCTCCTGCGCACGGCCTGCGTACTGCTCCTCTTCATTGCGCTTGTCCTGACGGGCTCGCGCGCGGGCATCGCGGCGAGCCTGATCGCCCTTTTCGTCCTGATGCTGACCCACGCGCGGAGCGGCTCGCTGCGCGGCGGGCAGGCCTTGTTCGTGGCGGCGCTGGTCGCCGGGATCGCGCTGCTGGCGCTCTCGCTCGGCGGCGGCCTCCTGCTGGAGCGCCTGTCCTCGGCGGGCTCGGATGTAAGTGCCGACGACCGGCGGGCCATCTACGGGGCGACCCTCGACGCGATCTCGTCCGCGCCCTGGACGGGAACGGGCTACGGCACCTATGAGCAGGTCTTCGCCGCCTACCGCCCGGAGGCGCTGTCTTCCAGCGTGCTCTGGGACAAGGCGCATAACGTCTATCTGGAAAACGCGCTGGAACTCGGTGTGCCGGCCATGGCCGCGCTGAACCTCGCCATCGCGCTGCTGGCGGTGGAGGCGCTGCGCGGGCTCTGGCGCAGGCGGCGCGAGCGCACGGCGCCCGCCATCGGCGTTGCCGCGACTGTGCTTGTGGGCCTTCATTCCTTTTTCGATTTCAGCCTGCAGATGCCCGCCGTCGCGGTCTTCTATGCCTTCCTGATGGGGCTTGCCGTGACGCAGGCCTGGCCGCAGGCGCGCGGGCGAACGGGCTGACCCGCCTCAGCGCCGCCGCTGGCGCGTGTATTTGAGGATCTGCGAGCGGAACCTCGACCGTGCGCCGCCATCGGCGAAGGCATGGTCGAGAAAGAGCGCGCGCTCCGCATAACCCATCGAGACATAGGGCCCATAAAGGCTGCGGCGGAGCTTGGGATCGGCGCCGAGGCGGGCCATGTCGCGGGTAGTACCTTCGCGCAAATCGTCTGGAAGGCGCTCCCAGAGCGGTAGCGCCGTGCGCACACGCAGCAGCATGCTCGATGCCTCGAAGCGGCCGGTGAGCCGCGAGAGCCGGAGGTAGCCCGCTATTTCCTCCACCGGCGCGCCGCGCTCGAAGGTTGTCCGCGCGAGCAGGCTCCAGACGAAGGCATCGTTGGGGGCATGCGCCGCCGCCTGGCGCAGATACGTACGGGCCGCATCGAGGGCGTCTGGATCGTCCGCCGCCGCCCGGCGTTCGAGGCGGGCAAGCGCGAGCGCGAGAGCGGCATCGGACGGGTGGATGGCGAGCGCGCGCGCATAACGGGCGCGGGCACCGGCGCGCGCGGCGGGAGAGATCGGTCCGCCATCGGCAAGGGCCGCCGCCGCCCGGCCGCCATCGCCGGCGGCGAACACGTAGGCGATGACGCGGGGCAAAGCGAGCGCACAGATGAAGACGCCCGCCGCGAGGACAACGAACACCGGCCAGCGCCGCCGGGGCGCCGGGGAGGCCTCGTCAGTTGACATAGTACTTGCTGTAGCGGCTGTAGTAATAGCCGCCATCGCCATAGCCGTAGCGCGCCTGCCTTGCCGTATCGACGATGGTGAGCACCGCGCCCGCGATCTTCGCATCGAACTGGCGAAGCTCCTTGAGGGCGCTCTGCGCCGCATCGCGCGGGGTCTCGTTCCAGCGCACGACGAAGACAGTCTCGTCGGCGAGGCGCGAAAGAACGCGCGAATCCGACACCGGCAGGACCGGCGCACTGTCGAGGACGACGAGGTCGTAATCGTCGCGAAGGCGCTGCAGCAGCAACTTCATCTGCACGGAGCCGAGCACATCCGGCGGATTGGCCGTGCCAGTCGCGACGGGGATGATGTCGAGTTCGGATTTACTGTCCTTCACCATGACCGCGCTGAGCTCGAGACGCTCGGCTAGAAACTCGACAAGGCCTTCCTCTGGCCGCCCGAGGCCGAAGGCGCGATGGATGGAGGGGTGGCGAAGGTCGCAATCGACGAGCACGACCTTGAGGCCGGAGGCCGCAGCCGCCCGGGCAAAGCTCACCGCCGTCGTTGTCTTGCCTTCGGCGGGGAGCGCCGAGGTGAAGAGGATGATCTTGGGCGGATTGTCGACATTGGAAAGCTGCAGCGCGCTGCGCAGGCTTCTGAGCGATTCCGAGAAGGCGGAGAGCGGCTTGGCGATCAGATAGTCCTGCGGCAACACGACCTTGCCGCCGGGGCCCTTCTCGGCGGGCGTCGCGGGCAACGATACGAGATGCGGCAAATGGAGGCTCTGCTCGATGTCGCGCGCAGTCTGGATGCCATTGTCGAAATGCTCGAGCAGGAAGGCGACGCCGCAGCCGAGCATGAGGGAGAGGACGAAACCGAGGCCGACGAAGAGCGTGACGCGCGGATAGGAGGCGGCCTGCGGGACCACCGCCTGCGAGATGATACGGGTGTCGGGTGTCTGCAGGCCCTGCTGGCCTGTCGTCTCCTTGAAGCGGTTGAGGAAGGCTTCGTAGACGGCGCGCGTGGCGTCGGCCTCGCGCTCCAGCTCGCGCAGCTGGATGAGCGCCTGATTGTCCGCGCCCGTCTCGCCCTTGATCTGGTTCAGATTGTCCCGCAGCGCGGAAACCCGCGTCTTGGCGACGGAGACATTGTTGGCAAGGCTCTCAATGATACGCGAGACCTCGGCGGAGATCTGGCTGCCGATATCGCTTTGCTGCGCCTCGATATTGACGATGGCGGGATGGCGCGGTCCGTATTTGGCGGACAGGTTCGCCTTTTCGCGGGCAAGCTCCGCCTGTTTCTGGCGCAGGCCCGAGATCGTGCCGGAGGCCAGCACATCGGCCACGCTTTCGACGCTGCCACCCTGGGCGCGGAGCTGGCGCGCGCGATTGTACTTGGCCTGCGCCTCGGCGAGCGAGGCGCGGGCGAGAATGAGCTGCGCATTGAGTTCGGAAAGCTGCTGCTCGGAGACGGTGACACCCGCCGCTTCTTCGAGCCCATGCTCGGAGCGATAGATCGCCACGGCGCGCTCGGCATAGGTCACCTGCGTCCGCAATTCGCTCAGGCGTTCCGACAGCCAGGCATTGGCGGTCCGCGTCGCGTCGAACTTCGCCTCAAGCTGATCGAGGACATAGGCATCAGCGATCGCATTCGCGATGTGGGCAGCCTTTGCCGGGTCTTCGGAGGTAAAGGAGATGGCGATGACGAAGGTGGTAGTCCTGCGCGCGATCCCGGTCCGCGCAAGGACCGCATCGACGACGCTCTCCGTCTGCCGGTCGGCGATCCCGGATTCGTCGGCGGGCCCCTCCATACTGGACGGAGAAAGGGCCGCCATGCCGCGCTTGAGGAGCCAGACCGGCGACACCCAGCGCAGCGGTGAGGGTTCGCGCAGGGCGCTGTTGAGCTCGGGATCGCCGACGAGCGCGAGTTTCTCGACAACGCGGCGGGCGAGATCGCGCGAGCGCAATATCTCGACCTCGCTGTCGACCGCCGCCGAATCCGGCGACAGGCCCGACATCACGGCATCCATGTCGACGACCTGCATCTTCTGCCGGTCGAGCAGGACGAGCGTCTCGCCGGTATAGAGCGGCGTCATCTGGGAAACGGCAAACGCCACAAGCGCCGTGAGCACGACGGTGATGCCGACAATGACGCCCACCCGCTTCCGCAGCGTACGGAAAATGGCGAGCAGATCGAATTCCATGAAGGAATCGTCGGGAGCCTCGACCGATTCATAAGCGCTTCCCCTGACCGCTGGCCCCGCCGAGCCTTTGACCGGTGCATTCATCGTCTGAAACCTCGCCGCACTGCATGTTGCATCGCACTATACACGATCCAGCACCACCATCTGCCCGCCCATCGGCAAAATTGCTTCATGGTTGACGCAAAGAATAAGGGCAGGCCAGATCTTCATCTCGCCTGCCCCAATCAGATTCTCTACAAGACAGCTCCGGTTAGAGCTTGCCGGTCAGCGTTATACCCACCACGTTGCGGGTATAGTCTGCTGTAGCGACGTTCGAGTCGCGATCTTCGAACGTGTATCGCAGACCGATCTCGAAGTTCCGGTTGAGCAGATAGGTAACACCGACATTGGCGCCGATCAGGTCATCTTCGCGCGCGCTGGAGTTGAAGTCGTTGTTTTCGTAGGATGCACCACCGCTCAGGATGAGGTTGCGCATCAGCTCGTGACCTATGTCGAAGCCGACCTCCTGCTGGTCATAACCCGACGAACCGCCAACCGTTGTTTCCTCCACACTCTGATTTGCCTTGAAGGTGATCGTAGTAAGCGGCGTCACAAACCAGTCCACATTGGCGCCAAAAGCCAAGCCATCCGTATTGGCAAAAGCGGGGTTATCGTAGTCGCGTTCCTGATAACCGATATAGACACCACCCCGCGCCATATTGGTGAGGCGGAATTCAGAACCAACAACAGCCTGCCAACCGTCTGAATCGCGCGTCACGGCAACGACCGGAGGCTGCTGATCGTATTCGATCTGGTTCAGCTGGCCTTCTACATAGAAGTTCGTGTCCGGAGATACATTATATGCGAGGCGCGCCCGCTCGATATATTCCTCGCGATCACGGAAGTCCTGATCGATATTGACGCCGCCAGCCGTCGCGCTGTCGTCGTAATCGTAGTCGAGGTATTCGCCGCCGATTGTCGCCGTCATGCGGGCGAAATCCTGCGAAATCGCAGCCCCAGCCGTGAAGAGAGTGTATTCGATCGGCTCATTGGCAGCAGCCGGAGAGCTCGGATCACCACGATCCTCGTGCATCTGAGCGTAGCGGAGCGACCCTGTGATCGCCGTCATGGATGTAACGTCAATCCGGCCACCGGCTCCTACATTCCAGTCGAAGCGGTCTTCGTCGCCGTTATCCGCATAGAATTGCTGCGACAGGCCCGCGTTCAGATTGAGCGCGTGGCGGCTCCAGATCGAATTGACCGCAACACCCGCCCTGAGCGTGGTGATGAAGTCGTCGGTCTCGTTGGTCGGCGTGGCGTAGATATTGTCCTCATACGCCTCCGTCACGGAAGCACGCGGGTAAACTATGAAGCCACCGGCTCGAATGCCTGCCGCATCATAACCGGGGCGTGCCCTGTCCATCACAGACTGGCCGCGCACATCCTGAAGTTGAGTATCGGCTTCCTGGGCATAAGCACCACAAACCGAAGCCACCAAAATCCCCGCTGTCAGGGACGCGACCCGTATACCGCCGTGAGTCATACACACCTCCGCTCATTTGCTTGATCAGCTAACCCCCGGCGCCCTGCCATACCCATTCACTCATGGCAGAACGATTACACCGGCTGTGCATTTCTTATGTCGCGCTGGCAGGCTCTTCCGGCGTCTCGTCGTTGTCGCCCACGCCTTCGCCACCGCCCCCGGCATTCTGCCCGATCGATGCCGTCTTGTCGGAGGTGCCTACGGAAACGGCGGCAACCAGCGTCTCGTCGCCGAGGGACACCACCAGAGCCAGCATGTTCGTCGCAGTCGTCGGATTTGTAAGCGCGATTACCGTGATCGCGGCACCAAGCCCCCGGCCCAGCGCAACTTTGAGAGCGCAGTCGGTAGGAAGGCCTACGGCAACAGCGACGATCACCTGCGCCGCGATCAACGGATATTCCGAACGCGTCACATATACCTCGATCGCGACTTCGAGACCATCCGGGTCATCGGCGTACTGAGCCAGCAGCGCCTCGACATCGGCCTGGATCTGGACCTTGGCCTGGGCCTCCACGAGTCCCAGAGCAGACGCATGGGTTGGATTGAAAGCGATCACCACGAAGGCTAGTGCCACCGCGAATACAAACGCCGTTGAAACGGATTTCAGCATGGCAAGATCTCCTCGGATCGTCGGACCTCGCACCCAAGGAGGACAGGAGGCTACCGCAAGACTGCGCGACTAAATGATTGGCGACCCCCGCCTGCTAACCATTGCACGTTAATTAAAGAATAGCACAAGTGTGACGCGAGCCCGATGTACAAGCTGCCGCCGGTGCGAGTTTCCGGCCATTTGACGTCGCTTTTCCACTTGGCAGTGGCCGAAATACCACGTCTTCAAAAGTTAAAAATTCGCATCGGTATAAGGGCTCATGGTTAATGGCCCGGTCTGGGACAGCTAGCCCTCGGATCAGAAGAAACGCTCCGGCACACGCACGACATCGCCCGGCAAAACCTTGACCGCCTGACTGGCAGGATAGCTGACCTCATTTCCTTCGCCGCGTGTGATGTAGACCACATTTTGATTTGCCCGGTAGGTATACCCCCCCGCCACGGCAACGGCATTGAGCGCCGTCATGCTGCTCGTATAGGGATACTGACCGGGTTCGGCGACCTCACCATAGATATAGAAGGGCCGGTAGTTCATGACCTCCACACTGACGCGCGGATTGGTGAGATAGCCATCGCGCAGCTTGGTTTCGACCGCATCCTCAAACTCGCTGAGAGTAAGTCCGCGCGCGCGGACCTGCCCGATGAGCGGAAGAGCCACCGTACCGGACCCGCTGACATCAAATTCTCCGGAAAGATCCAGCTCGCCGAAGACAATGACCCGCAGCTTGTCGCCGGAACCGAGTTCGTAGTCGATATCGGCATTCGGTGGCAGCGGGGCGTCTGAGGAAGCTGGCGATTGCGATGCCACAGGAGCGGGCGCCGTAGTCCGCGGCCCGTCTACGCAGGCAGCGACCGCCGTCATGAGCAGAAGAGCAAAAGCCGCCACTACCTTCCGCCGCAGGGCGACAAGGTCTATCCGCCGGCGGAAACCCCTGTCACTCACCGTACCTGCCGCAGAATGGTTCATCGAAAAGCCCTCTCTAAATCTGGTCCGTCCGCGCCTGGAACAGAAAACTCCGTGGGCGCCGCACTCGCAACTTTCTGCATCACCACACGCTCCCACACGGCGAAGAACAACTCCGATTTCGTTTTCTAACACCAAATCGTGTCGTGATTAGAATGGAAACGCAGAAAATAATCAGTTTCCCGCGTGCTGGTTAACCTGTCGCCGCCAGGGAAACATCCACCTCGCGCGTCTGCACGAAACGTCGAGAGGTCCCTTCCAGGACGAGCGCGGTCAGCACACCGGTCATATAGGCCCCTGTATCTACACCAATGCGGTTAGATCGGATGACAACCTCTTCGCTCGGCGTATGTCCATGCACGACGATTTTTCCGAAAGTGCGGGCGGAATCGAGAAAGCCTTCGCGTATCCAGAGCAAATCTTCCTCAATCTGACGATCGAGGGGCACACCCGGTCTGACGCCCGCATGAGCAAAGAAATACCCGCCGAACTCGGCCGAGAGGGCGAGCGACGTGAGGAAGCGGAAATGGGTATCGGGAAGGACAGCGGCGAAACGCTCTCTGGCATATTCGAAGGCGGCGGGATCGTCCGTGCGCGTCAGTTCGGTGATACCGTAAGAGTGGAGCGTCTCGAGGCCGCCGTAATATTTCCACGTCTTGCCGAAAGCCGCGTCCTGAAGGAATTGCAGCATCGCCTGCTCGTGATTTCCCTTCAGGAAGACACGCTCGAATCCGGGAATGAGGTCGCCGCAAAGGCGCTCCAGAACGGCCTTCGACTGAAGCCCGCGATCCACATAATCTCCAAGGAAAATCAATATGTTACGCTCGGCCGACACGCTTGAGGCATCGGCTTCGATCTGATCGAGCAGCCGGGCGAGCAGGTCGTCGCGGCCATGCACGTCCCCGATCGCGTAAATCCGCATCCCTTCGGGCAGAGAGGGAGGTTCGCCGCCGCCAAAAACACTTTTGAGCCGGTTGAGCAGTCCGCCGGTCACGAGTTCCTTCCGGCACACATGCGCATGCCTCTTTGTCAGTCAGCCCCCAAGATCATAAGGGTAGTAGATTTCCGTGTGCAAACAAGGACATGCCTGCCGGAACGAACCGGTTTCCCCGCGCCGGGACGGTTTCGCCACACCCCGAAAGCACATCTATAGAGTAGCAAGGCAATTGCGATATAAGAGGTGCAAATCACCTGGAGGCGGTCCGCCGCCGCGCCACAAGGAGTGCGACTTGTCCCGCAGCACGACCAGACCAACGGCAGAAAACAGCCATCTGGCCTCCGCCCATCGGACCCTCTCGCTCGAAATCGAAGGGCTGAAGGCGCTGATGGCCTCGCTCGATGGCCCCTTTGTCGAGGCGGTCGAAACGCTGGGCCGCGCTGAAGGCCGGATCGTTGTGACGGGCATGGGAAAATCCGGCCATGTAGCCCGGAAAATCGCGGCAACCCTCGCCTCCACCGGCTCCCCGTCTCAATATGTGCATCCAGGCGAGGCCTCCCATGGCGACCTTGGCATGATCACGGCGGCCGACGTTATCCTCGCGCTCTCCTGGTCGGGCGAGACGGCCGAACTCTCCAGCATCATTTCTCATGCGAAACGGTTTGCGATCCCCCTGATCGCCATGACGGCTGAGGGCGCAAGCGCGCTTGGCCGCGCGGGCGACGTGGCGCTCGTCCTTCCGCGCGCGGAGGAAGCCTGCCCCAACAAGCTCGCACCGACGACCTCGACCACCATGCAGCTTGCGCTCGGCGATGCACTGGCCATCGCACTGCTTGAGAAAAAAGGCTTTTCCGCCAAGGACTTCAAAGTCTTCCATCCCGGCGGCAAGCTCGGCGCCATGCTCTCCCATGTGCGCGAGGTGATGCATGTGGGCGACGAACTGCCGCTTACCGGACCCGACACGCCCATGTCGGAAGTGCTGCTTTTGATGTCGCAGAAGAGCCTCGGCTGCGCGGGCATCGTGGATGAAAACGGCAAACTCGACGGCATGATCACGGATGGCGATATCCGCCGTCATTCCTCCGGCGACCTGCTGACGCGCAAGGCAAGCGAGGTGATGAACGCCGCGCCCAAGACGGTCAGCCCCGACATGCTCGCCTCCGAGGCAGTGAAACTTCTCAACGAGAAGAAGATCACCAGCCTCTTTGTGGTCGAGGACGGCAAGCCCGTGGGCGTCGTCCATATCCACGATTTCCTGAAGGCGGGCGTCGTCTGATATCCCCACCTCCGGGGACAAGGGCGGGCGACCGTCACACGAACGTCACCGAACCGTCACATCCGGGCGGCTTGTCCCCGCCCCCGGGGATTTCCCCTCCGCCAGCGCATGCGCCCGGGCATGAATGATATCCCGCAAAACGGCGAGCCCCTCGGTGAGCGATGCCGGACCCGGCTGCAGGATGATCGACGACTTGATCTCGTGAAGGGCCCCGTCGCGAATAACGGGCATATCCTTGAAGGCAGGGCGGGCCGCCACCTTCTCCGGCCTGAACTTTTTCCCGCACCATGAGCCGATGATGAGGTCGGGTTCGCGCGCCGCGACCTCCTCGTAGGAAATGATCCGGTCCTTCGCCGAGCGCCGTGAGGCGAGGTCGTCGAAAATATCGTCCCCGCCTGCGATGGCGATGAGTTCGGACACCCATGCAATGCCGGAGATGGCAGGCTCGTCCCACTCCTCGAAATAGACGCGCGGACGAAGCGGAAGCGCGGCGCTCTCCGCCCTCACCTTTTCCATGCCCTCCACCAGCGAGGCAACGAGCGTCTCCGCTTCGCGGGCCTTCCCCGTGAACGCGCCGAGCATGTGGATCATGTCGAGGATCTCAGGGATGGTGCGCTGGTTGAAGGCATGGACATTGACGCCCGCCTTCACCAGATCGCGAACGATCTCGGCCTGAATATCCGAGAAGGTGAGAACGAGATCGGGTTCCAGCGCAAGGATCTTTGGAACATCGGCGGAGATGAAGGCCGAGACGCGCGGCTTCTCACGCCGCGCCCGAGGCGGACGGACCGTATAGCCGGAAATGCCGACGATACGATCCTCCTCGCCGAGCAGGTAAAGCGTCTCGACCGTCTCTTCCGTGAGACAGACGATTCTCTCGGGCGGAAACATCAGCCCGCCCGCGCAGGAAGCGGCGCCGCGACGCCCGCAAGCTGCCCGAGCTTCTGAACGCCTGCAAGAAGCGCGAGCGCCAGCGCGTTCATCTGCAAGACCCAGCGCACGACCTCCGTCGAAAGCCCGTGCTCGCCCGTTCCGATCAGAACGCCCGCGCCCTGAAGCCCGAGCTGATAGGCGGCAAAAGATGCAATGAACGCAAGCGCGAGCGAAATGATATAGCCCGCGCCGGTGACAAGACGCGCCACCATGAGCGCCGCGCCAAGACCGAGCATGGCGGAGACACCGATGCCCGCCCCCCAGGCAATGGTGGCGGCATCATGCGGGTAGCCGAGGAAACCGAAGCCCACCACCTGATTGATGGCAAAGGCGAGCAGGATCGTCAGCGCCGCATCGAGCCGGCGCATATTGAGCGCGGCTACGGCCGCCAGCGCCGCGAAAGGCGCCGCACAGGCAAAGACGAAGCTGAAGAGCGTCGCGGCGGCCGCAAGAAAGATGCCCCAGCCGAGGCGGCGCGCATTGCCGGATAGCGGAAAGGATGTGTTCGTCATATCGGTCATGGCCAATACCCTCGTTATGGCGGACGGGCATGACCAAAGACGCAGGCGGATGCATAAAACGAAAACCCGCCGACGGCTTTCGGGGCACCCCGCCCAAAAATCCAGTCTCCGTCGCGGCAGGTCTCC
The DNA here is from genome assembly GCA_002694985.1 of Parvibaculum sp. Taxonomy (GTDB): domain Bacteria; phylum Pseudomonadota; class Alphaproteobacteria; order Parvibaculales; family Parvibaculaceae; genus Parvibaculum. The sequence continues at coordinate 229,873 of NZNS01000009.1, forward strand.
TGGCTCGCGGGTCGCTGCATCCTCTCCGCCTTCCCGGCACATTGGCCAGTGGCATGGTCGAGAAAGATGCTCGCCGCTTACAGTTGCGGGGGCAGCTCCGGTTTACGCCTTGCCTCGAAGGAGGATGGGCGCCCCGGATTCCCTTTTCACCCCGGCCGAAACCGGGGAACCGTGACGAACTGAGGGTCAACATATTGAAGTCTGTGTCAAGCGTTCCATTAACAGGTCATATTGTCGTTATAGGATTTTTGAAGGCGCGCCCGCATACACTGCGCGAATGGCAGGCAGCATCGGCACATGACCAAAACGAAAACAGCAAAACCAAAAGCGATTCTTTCCTGGAGCTCCGGCAAGGACAGCGCCTTTGCGCTGCATGAAGTGAGGCGGGCGGGCCTTGCCGATGTCGTCGCGCTTCTCACCACGGTCAACGAAACCCATGAGCGCGTCGCCATGCATGGCGTGCGCGAAAACCTGCTCGACCTGCAGGCGGAGGCAGCCGGCCTGCCGCTCATCAAGGTGAAGCTGCCCTGGCCCTGCTCCAACGAGGTCTATGAAGAGCGGATGGAGCAAGCCATGGCGCGCATTCAGGCCGAGGGCATCACCCATACGGTTTTCGGCGATCTCTTTCTTGAGGACATCCGCGCCTATCGCGAGGAACGCCTTGCCGCAGCCGGCATGGAAGGCATCTTCCCGCTCTGGGGGCGTGACACGAAAACACTCGCGCGCGACATGATCGGCAGCGGTCTCGTCACGCATCTTGCCTGTGTGGACCCGAAACAGATTCCGGCCACGCTTTCCGGGCGGCGCTTCGACGAGGCGCTGCTCGCAGCACTGCCCGCAAGCGCCGACCCTTGTGGTGAAAATGGCGAGTTTCACACCGCCGTCACGGCGGGACCGATGTTTGCCCATGCGATCCCCGTGACCATCGGCGAGACGGTGACGCGCGAAGGCTTTGTCTATACGGACGTGATCCCTGTGTGAAACAGCGTGGGAACGCAGCCCCGCCGTCGCGCGTTATTGCCGGATGGACGGAAAAGCGGAACGCCCCGACAACAGCGGACAAAACCTCTCGAAGAAACGCGGTCACTATGCTGATGCACCTTCGCAAATTCCGCGCGCTGGCTGGAAGGAAATCGCCTGGCGCGTCTGGGGCGAACTGGCTCGCGACCGCGTGACGCTCGTCGCGGCGGGCGTGACCTTCTATATCCTGCTCGCGCTCTTTCCCGCGCTTGCCGCTTTCGTCTCCATCTATGGTTTCGTGGCGGACCCCAAGACCATTGCCGATCACATCGCTTTCCTTGGCGGACTTTTGCCCTCCGAAGGACTTGAACTCATCCGTGCGCAGCTCGACGGATTGCTTCAGCAAAACACCGACGCCCTCGGCCTCGGTTTCCTGCTCGGGCTTGGCATTGCGCTTTGGAGCGCAAACAACAGCGTGAAGGCGCTCTTTCAGGCGATGAATGTCGCTTACGAAGAAAGGGAGAAGCGCTCGATCCTGCGGCTGCACCTTGTCAGCTTTTCCTTCACGCTGGGCGCGATCCTGATCGGCGTACTCTTTCTGCTGTCGGTCGGCGTGGTGCCGGCCGCACTCGCTCTGCTTCACCTCGACGGCTGGACGGAATGGCTGATCGCGCTTGGCCGCTGGCCGGTGATGCTGTTTGCGGTGGGCACGGGCATCAGCCTCCTCTATCGCTACGGCCCGAGCCGCGCGGAAGCGAAGCTCCGATGGATCACCTGGGGTTCGGGAATTGCGACCATGGTCTGGATTGCGGCCTCCATCGGCTTCTCCTTCTATCTGGAGAATTTCGCCAACTACAACGCGACCTATGGCGCGCTCGGCGCGGTGATCGGCCTGATGATGTGGTGCTGGCTTTCGGTGGTAATCCTGCTTGTCGGCGCGGAGCTCAATGCGGAGATCGAACACCAGACCGCACGCGATTCAACGACAGGCGAGCGAAAGCCGATGGGCGAGCGCGGCGCGGTCGTCGCGGACACGCTTGGAGAATAGAGGGGAAGGCTCAAGAGGGGCGCCCCTCACTCCATCGTCTCATTTCATCGTCTCATTCCATCGTCTCATTTCATCTGGGCAACCCATTCACGCAGGAGCACGACCGCGCGGGCATCGGTGAGCGAGCGGCCAAGCTCCAGCATCATCACGCCGGGCTCCGTGCTTTCCACGCGATAGACAAGGATCGAGGGATCGGGGTTGCCAGGCGCGATATCGACCATGAGATCGCCCCCACCGCAAGACCCAAATGGACAAACGGGTTGCGCGCATCTGCCGCCCGTGCGATCCGGGCTTCAACAGGTGTAGGATGTGGAAAACGAAAGGGAGTGCGATGTTTGGACACCAGATAAGACTGTGCCGCCTGGCGGGCTTCGACGTGACGCTGGATCTGAGCTGGATCTTCATTGCCCTGCTCGTCACGTGGACGCTGGCGACGGGCTATTTCCCCCAGGTCTATCCCGGCCTCGCCTCGCCCGCATACTGGTCGATGGGCATTGTCGGCGCGGCGGGTCTGTTCCTCTCGATCATCCTGCACGAACTTTCGCATTCGCTCGTCGCGCGGCGCTTCGACATTCCGATCAAGGGCATCACGCTCTTCATCTTCGGCGGCGTCGCCCACATGGAAAAGGAGCCGCCGACGGCGCGCTCGGAACTGCTGATGGCGATTGCCGGGCCCATCGCGAGCCTCCTGCTCGCGGTCTTCTTCTATATGGCCGCCTCCATCGCCCATGCAGCCGGGCTCGGCGAGACGGTAACAGGCGTCGCCTGGTATCTGGCACTCATCAATTTAATGGTCGCCGTCTTCAACATGGTGCCTGCCTTCCCGCTCGATGGCGGTCGCGTCTATCGCGCCTGGCTCTGGGGCCGCTCCGGCGATCTTCACGAGGCCACGCGGCGCGCCTCCTCGGCGGGCCAGACCTTCGGCCTCATCCTGATCGCGCTGGGCGTGGTGAGCCTCTTCACCGGCAATCTGATCGGCGGCCTGTGGTGGGGCCTGATCGGGCTCTTTCTCTATTCGGCCTCGCGCGGCTCCTACGCACAATTGCAGGCCCATGTGTTGCTGGGGAGCGAACCCGTCTCGCGCTTCATGACCCCGAACCCGGTAACGGTGCCCGCTGGCATCAGCCTGCGCGAGCTGGTGGAGGAGTATGTCTATGGCTCCTTCCACGAAGCATTCCCGGTGGTGGAGGGTGAACGGCTTGTGGGGCTTGCCGGTGTCGCGGAGCTGCGCAAGACAGACCGCGCGGAATGGGAGAAGCTGCGCGTCTTCGACATCATGCAGCCCTTGTCGAAGAAGATCGCCATTTCCCCCGACGAGAACGCCGAAACCGCCCTTCGCCTGATGGCCGAGAGCGGCAATTCACGGCTTCTTGTGGTGAAGGACGGAGTGCTTCTCGGCATTGTCGCGCTGCGCGACATCATGCGTCTGATGGAACTGAAGCAGAGCCTCGGCTAAGCGGGCCAGCCCGCGATCAAGGCGACAACGCTCGGCCCGACCAGAACGGCATTATAGACGCCGTGCATGATGACGGAGGCGCGTAGCGAGCCCGTGAGGCGCGCGAGGCCGGCAAGGACAAAGCCGACCACGAAAATAAGGATACTCAGCGTCCAGCCGCCAAGCCCCGGCAGCATGAAAAGATGGCCATGCGCGAGCGAAAAAAGCGCTGCCGTGAGGCCCGCGCTCGCAACGAAGGAAATCCGGCTGGAAAGCAGACGGAACATGACGCCCCGGAAATAAAGCTCCTCGGCGAGGGGCGCGAGCAGCACGGCGATGAAAAAAAGCGTCAGCGCCTCGGCACTGCTTGAGGGCGAGAGAAGCTCGCTCTTCTCCATCAGTTCCTGCTGCGTTTCGGCGGGAAGCAGAGAGAGAAGCCACATGAAAAGCCCGGCAAAGATCGCGCCGAGACCGCCCGCCGCAGACAGGCTGCGCCAGCCGACAGGCGCGAAATAGACGCCGGAAAGACGGTATCCGCGAAGCCGGAGCAGCAAAAAGCCGGTCAGGATGAAGCCCGCATAAAGCGCAAGCTCGACGGTATAGGCAAACCAGACCGTCGCCGACGTGCCGCGCGCCCAGAAACGCAGGCCCAAGCCTTCCGGCGCATTGAGATACCAGTCGATGAGGAGTGCAGCGGTGGCCACGATGAAGGCCGCCGAAACGGCCCCTGCCGGCAGAAGCCCCAGATCATACCAGCGCAGCGCCCGCAAGCGCGCCGGCGGCGCGGCTTCGGCTGGTTCCGGCTCCGCCGGTGGCGCATCGGAGCCCCGGATCGCCACGCGGCTACCGGCCTCTGCTGGGGGTCGCATCCATCATGGGGGCGAGAATAATCACCTTTGCCGCGCAAAGGCCACTTCTTAAGTCCCGCTCAGCCCGGAACCTTCTCCGCTCTGGAAAGGTGAAGTCTCGCCAGCGCATATAGCCAGTTCACCGCCCCCAAAACCTCCCCTTGGCGGCGGCGCGCGCCCGGTGCAGGCTCGCAAATCAAGCGAAGGGCGATACGGCCTGCCCTGCGTTTGAGCAAACCCGAATTGGCGCCCCGAACTGGCGGAACCCGAACATGCTGACCCTTGCCTGCGGCGCTCTCGAACTCACCCTCGCCCCGGAGACGGGCGGCGCGATTGCCCGCTTCACCGCGCGCCATGAGGAAGGAGTGCAGCAACTGCTGCGCCCCCTTCCCGCCGGAACCGGCCGGCCGTCGCCGCTCGAAATGGCCTGCTATCCGCTCGTCCCCTTCTCTGGCCGGATCACCGATGCGCACTTCCATTATGGCGGCCGCGACATTCACCTGCCGCCGGACGAAATTTGTGTGCCCCACGCAATCCACGGGCACGGCTGGCGGAGATCATGGGATGTCGCCGGGCTGGGCCCGGCCCGCGCACGCCTGCGCTTTGCGCATGAGGCGGGCGATCCGGTCTGGCCCTGGCCCTGGAGCTTCGAGGCCGAACAGCTGTTCGAGCTATCGGAAAAATCGCTCGCCGTGACCATGCGGCTCACCAACCGCGCGGACAAGCCCATGCCGGGCGGCCTCGGCCTTCACCCCTTCTTCGAGGGGCGCTCGAAAGCAAGGCTCGAGACGCATCTTCCCTTCGTCTGGGAAAGCGGCGCGGACGGCACTCCCCTCGGCCTCGTCTCGACGCCGGAGAAATGGCGCTTCGATGAGCCGCGCCCGATGAAGGATGTGGAGGTCGATCACTGTTTTTCGGGCAGCAGCGGCCGCTTCGCCATTGCCTGGGAAGACCGCCCCTTCGCCATCCGCATGAAGGCGGAAGGCGCGCCCCACGCCATTGTCTATGCGCCGCCGGGCAAAGATTTCTTCTGCGCCGAACCCGTAAGCCATGCGCCCGACGCCGTGAACCGTCCCGAAGCGCCGGAGGTGACGGGGCTGAAAAGCCTCGCGGCCGGCGAGACCATGACGCTGCAATGCCTGTTCGAGGTGGAAAAGCTTTAGCCCCAAGGCCCGCGCCGCGCACGCGACCGTGCGTCGAAAACCCTGGGCTGTGCAGGATGGAAAAGCGGCACGTCGCGGCGCTTGAAGAAAGGCACCAGCACCATCCCCGCGACGAAGCCGCCGACATGCGCCCAGAACGCGACGCCCGCTTCCTCCGCCGGGCTCATCAGACCGCTCACCACCTGAATGAGAAACCAGAGTCCGAGAACGACGATGGCCGGCACATAGAAGGTGCGCAGCAAGATGATCGGGAACGGCAGCAAGAGAACCTGCACACGGCCGTGCGGATAAAGCAGGAGATAGGCGCCGAGCACACCGGAGATCGCCCCGCTCGCGCCGACAAGCGGAACGGTGGATGCAGGGACCAGAAAGGCATGTGCCAGCGCGGCCGCTGCCCCCGTCAGCAGATAGAAGAGGATGAAACGCAAACGCCCCATCGCCAGTTCGATGTTGTCGCCGAATATCCAGAGATAGAGCATGTTGCCCGCGAGATGCGCGAGGCCGCCATGCATGAACATCGAGCTGAAGATGGTCGCCCATGCGGGCACCGGCGCGTCCATCATCACGGTCGAGCCGAACAGCACGCCCGGAATGAGCCCGTATTGATAGACGGCGAGTTCCGCCTCACCGGGCGGAAGCGATGCGTGCAGGAAGAAAACCGCGCAACAGATCGCGATCAGCCCCCATGTCACGAAGGGAGTGCCGGGTTCCGGATTGTCGTCGGAGATGGGAAACATGAGGCGGGTAATGCTCCGCTGGAACAGATCGCGGTCTGCCTGTCGCCTGTAATCGGGGCTTGTGATCGGGGCTTGTGATCGAGCCCGTTTCCCGGCCCGGCGAATGAAGCGCCAAGCCTACAGGGTTTGCGTCATGTGCAAAGCGCTTTCACTGCGCACGCAGAGTATGATTTGAAAACTCAGCCGTCTCCGCCGTCTCGAGCGCCTTTGCGCGCGCTTCCGATTCTTCTCGCAGCGGCCTTGCCGCAGCAACGGCTTCCTCATCCGACTGCTGGCGGAAGAACGTGTAGGAAAGCGTGATCGTGCGGATGCTCTTCGTATCCATATCTTCCATCATCTCCTGATCGAGGAAGAAGACGATGGGCATGTCCGCGCTTTCACCCGGCTCGAGTTTCTGCTCGGTAAAGCAGAAGCATTCCGTCTTGTTGAAATAATATCCTGCCGAAGCCGGCGTCACATTATAGGTGGCCCGTCCGACGATGGTGTGATCGCTGATATTCTTCGCACGGTAATAGACCGTCGTTGGCACACCGATATGAGTCTTCACCTGGCGCTGTTCGGGCTCGAATTCCCAGCCGAGGCCCGGCGCGGTATTCGCATCGAAACGCACCGCGACTTCCGGTCCTATATTCCCATTCTGCTCCGGCTTGAGCGCCTTCGTCACGCTCACCGTGCCGCCATATCCCGTTGCCTCGCAGAACACCCGATAGAGCGTCGGCGAATAAACGACGGCCGTCGTCGCGATGGCGAGCAGCGTCAGCGACAAGGCAAGCGGCGGAATGGATCTGGGGGCGATTTTCATGGTGAGGGACTCTATGACCGTCGGCAGGGCCGGGCAAGCTCGACCCTGCGCCGCTCCACCGTGGCCGATTGACGCGCTTTTTCAGCCGGAATCTGCGGATTCGACCTCCACGCCCAGCATGATAACAATATTGCAGGGGCGGCCCCGGCAGGGAGGAGGCACGCCACGGCAATGAGGAAGAGGGCGAAGCCCCCGGGGGAGTTTTCAGTGTCGGTTTTTCGGTTCGGCCCGGTTGAGCGCACAATACGCGCTTCGGCTCACATTGCGCTCGCGCTCGGGGTCTTTTCCCTTGTGCAGGGCCTCGGCACCCCGGCGGCACTCGCTGCCGAAGAGGGCGCGCCGAAGGAGCGCTCCATCCCGGTACTCGACGAACTGACCGTCACGACGACAGGCTTCGGCACCCGGCGCGCAACCCATACCGGCAACATCTCCAGGATTACGGGCAATGAAGCCGGCTTCATCGCCCCGCGTCAGCCCGCCGAAGCACTGAACCGCCTGCCCGGCCTCGGCATCCAGCAGGGAAGCGGCGCGGAACATCTGACCGCCATTCGCTCTCCTGTACTCACTGGCGGCGCGGGCGCAGGCTCCTTCCTCTATCTGGAAGACGGCGTGCCCATGCGCGCGGCGGGCTTTGCCAACGTCAACGCGATGATGGAGGCGATGGACGAAGTCTCGGGCGGGATCGAGGTGGTGCGCGGTCCCGGCGGCGCGCGCTACGGCTCCAACGCCGAACATGGCCTCATCAATTTTCTGAGCCGCCCGCCCGTCCCCGGCGGCGATGCGGAATTGACCCTCTCCTACGGCTCCTATGACCGCTACAAGGCGACCGGCACCGCAAGCAGGACGGCGAGCGGACCCGACAATACGACCCATGGATTTCGCGGCAGCTTCTCGATCCTCGACGATGGCGGCTTTCGCGCAAATTCGGGCCTCGAACAGCAGAAGGGCCGCTTCCGCTACGATTTCGATGCGCCGGATACGCGCATCGCCGCAACGCTTACCGCAATCAACACCAATCAGGAAACGGCGGGTTATGCGAGTTCCTATACGGACCCCGCAATCTACAAGAACAACGCGGACCCCGACGCCTATCGCGATGCCTGGGCGCTACGCGCGGCAGTGCGCATGGAGCGGGATATTTCCGACGATCTGATGCTCGTGCTCACGCCCTATGCGCGCAAGAACGAGATGAACTTCCTCATGCACTTCCTGCCCGGTACGCCGGTGGAGAAAAACGGCCACTGGAGCGGCGGGCTTCTTTCGAGTCTCGTCATGGATATCGATGGCGGCCACTCGGTCATCTTCGGCTTCGACGCGGAATATACGGATGGCTGGCTGAGCGAAATCCAGAGCGGTCCGACCGCCGGCACCCCGCCCAACGAATTGCCGCAAGGCGTCCATTACGATTACGACGTAAAGGCGCTGGTGCTTGCACCCTATATCCACAGCGAATGGCAGCTTGCGCCGAAGACGCTCTTCACGGCGGGACTGCGCTTCGAATACACGCGCTACGACTACACCAACAATGCGCCGAACGGCATCACGGGCCGCTTTCTCCGCATTCCGAGCCGCGTCGACGAATTCAACGATGTCACGCCGAAGATCGGCCTGCTGCACGAGTTCAACGACGCAGTGACCGGCTATGTCAATGTCGCGCGCGGCTCACGGGCGCCGCAGACGACCGATCTCTACCGGCTTCAGCGCCTTCAGGTGCCGGGCGAGGCGAAATCCGAAACGCTCGACAGCATCGAGATCGGCGCGCGCGGCGACTGGCAAGGCATTTTCTACGAAACGAACCTCTTCTACATGCAGAAGAAGGACTACTATTTCCGCGATGCAAACGGCTTCAACGTCTCCAGCGGCAAGACGAACCATGCGGGCATCGAACTTGAACTCGCCGCCGCACTGGGCGCGGGCTTCGATATCGCCGCGGCAGGCACCTATGCCCATCACACTTATGCTTTCGACAATGTCGCCGGATCGGAAATCATCCGCGACGGCGACGATGTCGACACCGCGCCGCGCACGCTCGCCAATGTCCGGCTCGGCTACACCCTGCCCGACGGCAAGCTCCGCACGGAACTCGAATGGGTTCACGTCGGTTCATACTGGATGGACGCATCCAACAGCGCGAAATATGACGGCCACGACATCTTCAATCTCCGCCTCGATTATGCCCTCGCGGAACACGTGACTTTGTTTGGCAAACTGACCAATATCTTCGACAAACGATATGCTGACCGGGCCGATGTCGGCTTCGGCGGTCCAAGATATTTTCCCGGTGAGGATCGCGGCCTGATGGTGGGTACCGCGTTACGTTTCTGACCTCTTGAGCGCGCCGCCGCGCCCATTTTCTGGAGCCCGATGGAAACCGGATTCTCGGATATCTGGCCTTTCCTCCTCGCCTTCATCCAGTTCGGAGGCATGGCAGGTGCGGCTGTTCACGTCTTGCTCACCAAGACCGATGAGCGCGCGGCCGCGGGCTGGGTCGGCTTCGTCGTGCTCGTGCCTTTCGTCGGCTGGATCGTCTATCTGGTGTTCGGCGTGAACCGTATCCAGCGCCGCGCCCGTGTGCTGCGCGGCGAGAAGCACGACATGCTGCTTCTCACGCCGCTGCCGACGAAAGAGGAAGCCCGCGCGGCGGAAGGCGTGATCCGTCTGCGCGAGCTTGAGGGGCTTGCCCGCTTCGGCCAGAAAATATTGCCGGAGAGCTTCGAACAGGGAAATGCGATCGGCGTTCTTCTGAATGGCGACGAGGCCTATCCCGCCATGCTGGAGGCGCTGGCGAAAGCAGAACGCTCCATCGCCATCTCGACCTACATCTTCAACAATGACAGCGCGGGCGAACGCTTCGTCGATGCGCTTTCGGACGCAATGGATCGTGGTGTGCGGGTGCGCCTGCTGATCGACGGCGTCGGCTCATGGTATTCGCGCCCCTCGCTCATTCCGCTGCTCGAAAAGCGCGGCATCGACTATGCCCGCTTCCTGCATTCGTTCATGCCCTGGCAGATGCCTTATCTCAACATGCGTAACCATCAGAAGATTTTCGTGGTGGACGGGCGCCACGGCTTTACCGGCGGCATGAACATCGCGGAAGGAAACATGGTCGGCAACGAACCGCGAAAGCCAATCCACGACAGTCACTTCCGCGTCGAAGGGCCCGTTGTTGCGCATCTCATGCATACCTTCGCACATGAGTGGAATTTCACGACCGGCGAAGTACTCGAAGGCGAGGACTGGTTTCCCGAGATCGAGCCCGCAGGCAATGTCGTCGCGCGCGGCCTTCCCGCAGGCCCCGACATGGGGCTCAATCCGATCCGCTGGACGCTGCTCGGCGCGCTCGCCGAAGCGCAGCACAATGTGCGCATCGTCACACCCTATTTCATTCCCGACTCGACGCTGCGCACCAATATCGCGCTCGCCGCCATGCGCGGCGTCATCGTCGACATCGTTCTACCGCAGACGAACAACCTGCCTTTCTGCGACTGGGCCTCGACGCCGATTCTCACCGGGCTGGCCCGTTCGGGCTGCCGCATCTGGAAGACGAGCGGCCCCTTCAATCATTCCAAGATGATGACGGTGGACGGCATGTGGGCGATGATCGGTTCGGCCAACTGGGACGATCGGAGCCTCCGCCTCAATTTCGAGTTCAACCTCGAATGCTACGGCTCGGAATTCACGCATGAACTCGATCAGCTGATCGAGCGCCGGATTTCGACGGCCCACCCCCTTTCCTATGAGGAACTGGCGAACCGCTCTCTGCCGCTGCGCATCAGGGATTCGTTCTTCCGCCTCGCCTCGCCTTATCTCTAGGAATTTACGGTCCGGCTTGCCTGCGTCCTTTTGCGGACTATGCTCATGTGAGGGCGGGCCGATAGTGAGTACACCGAATTTTGTCCGGAGGCACCGAAATGGCCGACAAGAAATCTCAGGGAGCCGCGAGCGTCGAGGAGCTTCAGGCACAGGTCGAGGCGCTGCAGGCGGCGCTGGACAAGGCCCAGGCCGCCATGCCGGAAGAGGCGGAGGGCGTCCTTGCCGATGCAGAGGCCGTCCGCGAGCGTGTGCAGGAAGGGCTTCAGGACATCCAGACCCAGATCGACACGCATCCCGTGCCGAGCGCCCTGCTCGCTTTCGGTCTCGGCTTCCTCATCGGCCGTCTGCTGACGAGATAGGAGAGACCAGGTGATCGATCCCACACCCAATGTCCGCAAGCTGGCAGAGGCCGAGCTCTACCGCGCCGAACTCGAAGCGCGCCGTCTCGCCCGCCGCCTTTCCCTTGTCGGCATCGCGATCTTCATCGCGATCTTCGCCGTCACCATGCTGATCGTCGCGGGTTTCCTCTATCTCGCGGAACTTTACGGCTATCCACTCGGCGCGCTCATCACCGGCGGTATACTGACCTTGCTCGCCTTCATCGCGCTCCTCTTCGCCGCCAAGGCACCGGGACGCGCCGACCGCCTCGAACTGGAACTGGCGAACCAGTCCATTATTCAGGCCCGTGCCGGCGTGAAGCGCGACTTCGATGTCATCGAGCGCACCTTGAACGACCTGACGCTCGGCGTCCTGGGCCTCGTCAAGGGCGGCAGCGGCAGCCTGCCGCTCCTCACCATCATCGTCGGCGCCATCGCCGCCATGAGCCCGGCGCTGCGCCGCTTCATCATGCCCTTCCTGCGGAAGGACTGAGCGGATGCGCAAGACCGTCATCGGACTTCTCGTTCTTCTGGCCGCGGGTTGTGCACAGCAAAGCCTGCCCCAGCCCGAAGTCACCATGCGAAAGCCGCAAGGGCTGATCGACCCTCCCATCGATGATGGCGGGACGGGGCTCTTGGGGCCTGCGGGCGGCGCCCTTCTGGGCATGGCTATTGGTACGGGCGGCGGGACGGAATGGGCCGTCGCGGCCGGCGTCGCCGCCGGTTATGCTCTCGGCGGCTCGGAAGGGCCGACACTTACCGGCATGGCCGCCCGCGCGCGCGACGAAGCCATCGCAAAAATGATGACCGTGCCGCTGCGCGAACAGGTCACCTGGTTCACCGCGCAGGACAAGGCGAAGGGCAAGATCACGCCGACCCGTGAATTCATCGACGAGAAGGGCCGCACCTGCCGCGACTTCGTGGAATGGCGCACCATCCGCGCCATGAACGGACACACCTCCGGCACGGCCTGTCTCTAGTACCTGTCCCTGGCACCCGCCAGCGCAGGATCGCCGTTTGCAGAAGCGGCGAAGGGTTCTAGGATGCGCCGCGTCGAAGCCCGGAGGGATGTCCATGAAGCTTTATTGTTCGCACACCTCGCCTTTCGCGCGGAAGGTCCGCGTTCTCATCCGCGAAAAAGGCGCCACCGCCCATGTGAGCGAGGAAACAATCTCCGCGCTGGAAGACCCCCCCGCGCTTCACGAGGCGAACCCGCTCGGCAAGATCCCGGCTCTCATCATGCCCGACGGCACGTCCTGGTTCGACAGCCCGCTCATTTGCGAATTTCTCGATGTGACGCTCGAAGGCCCGCAAATGATCCCCGCTTCCCATATCGAGCGCTTCCGCGTCCTGCGTCACCAGGCCATCGCAGACGGCATCATGGATGCCGCCGTCTCCATCGTCTTCGAGCGCGCCCGGCCGGAGGCCCAGCGCTCGGACATGTGGATCGGCCGCTGGAGCCGCGCCATTTCACGCAGCCTCGCCATTCTTGAAGATGAAGTAGTGTCGCTCGACGGGCCGGTCGACCTCGGCCCCATCGCCGTCGGCACCGCCCTCGGCTATCTCGACTTCCGCCACCCGGACATGAAATGGCAGGACAGCCAGACCGAACTTGCCGGCTGGTGGCGCGATTTCGCGAAGCGTCCTTCCTTCACCGAAACCGCGCCGCCTGCCTGAATGCCCGCCTGAATGCCTGCCTGAATGCCTGCCTCAGCGCCGCCTGCTCCGTCGGCAGGCCGTTCGGCACTTCAAGCAGTATCAGTTCGTTCAGCACCATCTGCTCGGCAAAGCCGCCGGGCTTTTCATTGGAATAGCCAACGGGATGCACCTTCGCCTTCCCGCCATTCATCGTGATGGCGAGCGGCGTCGAACAGACCCGTGTCCCCGGCTTCAGCTTCTTTTCCGTGCCCGGCCCGTGCTCCAGCACCTCGGCGCAGAATTCATGCCCGAACACGATGTCCTTCTTCGTGTCCATACCGAACGCCGAACCGGACCGCCTCGCCTACTCCACCATCTTGTCGGCATGGTGAAAGGCGTGAAGGTCCGATCCGCAAATACCGCAGGCAAGCGTCTTAACCAGCACCTGACCAGTTTCGGGGTTCGGCTCCGGCTTTTCGTCTGCAACGAGATCGCCGTCGCGGAAAATGGCTGCGCGCATCGGCGGTCCTCCGGAGATTCTTGTTCCTCCGGTATGCAAGCAGGCGGGCGGCCACGCGCAAGCAAATAGACAGATGTCTATTTATTCTCGCCCGGCCGCCCTCACGCTTTGCCGCTCAGTCCGCCGCTACCCAGCCCTGCAACGCCGCCGCCTCGTGGCGCACACGCTCCGGCGAACCCAGCATTTGCCGGTTGAGCCCGATCCGCTTGAACCAGTAGTGAAGGCCGAGAAGATCGGTAAAGCCCATGCCGCCATGAACCTCCGTCGCGGTACGCGCAACGAAACGGCCGACTTCCGATGTCAGCGCCTTGGCATGCGCGGCCATCAGGCTCGCTTCCTCCGGCACGGTGTCGAAGGCATGGCCCGCATACCAGATGAGAGAGCGGCAGGGCTCAAGCTCGGAGGCCATTTCCGCGCACATATGTTTCACCGCCTGGAACGAGCCGATGACGCGGCCGAACTGCTTGCGCTCGCCTGCATATTCCACCGCCTTCTCGATCATCATCCAGCCCGCGCCCAGCGTATCGGCGGCGAGCATCACGCGCCCCGCATCGATCATGCGTCGAAGCGTGAGCGCCGCATCGCCCGATGAAAGCGGCTCGGCCTCCACATTGTCGAACTGGAGTTCGCTGAGGCCGCGCGTGAGGTCGATGGAGGTGAGCTTCACCTCTGTGAGCCCCTTCGCATCGCCCTTGACGAGATGAAGCCCGCCCGCCTTGTCGGCAACGATGATGATATCGGCCTCTTCCGCTTCAAGCGCGAAGAGCGACTTACCGTTGAGCTTGCCGCCCGTGGCGGTAACACCGGCACCTTCGCGCGCGCCGGAGGCTGCTTCCGCGATGGCAGCACCCGCCTTCGCTTCACCGCTTGCAAGCTTCGGCAGCCATGCTTCCTGCTGCGCCTTCGAACCGGCGCCTGCAAGCGCGATGGGCGCCATCACTGCCGTCGCAATAAAGCCCGCAGGCGCGACGTGACGCCCGAGCATCTCGGCCACGAGCGCCGCATCGAGCAGCCCCAGCCCCAGCCCGCCATGCGCTTCCGGCACCATCATGCCGTAAACGCCAAGTCCGGCCAGCGCCTGAGCGATATCGGCTGCCTGCGTTTCGCCCTTGTCCGCTGCCTCGCGCACGCGCTCCAGCGGCGATATTTTGTCAAGCGTGCCACCAATGCTTTCCTGCAGCAGCTTCTGGTCTTCCGACAATCCGAATTCCATTTGTCCTGCTCCCTCAAGCTTTTGCTGGCTTCGGTTCGCGCGGCATACCGAGCCCGCGTTCCGAAATAATGTTTTTCTGAATCTGGGCCGTGCCCCCGCCAATGATGAGGCCGAGGTCGAACATGTAGCGGTGCTGCCAGATTCCATGTGCCCTGAGATGCGGGCTGTCGCCGTAAAGCACACCGATCTCGCCCAGCACGTCGATGGCGAGCGCGGCAAGCTGATGATTGATCTCGCAACCCTGCAATTTCACGATCAGCCGCGCGATGCCGGGGTCTTCCTTCTTGGAAGCCGCCGTCAGCAGCCGCAATCCGTGGAACTGCATCGCAAGCACACGCGCCTGCAACTGCATGAGCCGGTCGCGATAGATCGGGTGGTCGATGAGGCGCATCCCGTCCACCGTTTCCTCATGCATGAGGTCGACGATTTCCTTGAGCCTTGTGCCTGCCTGGTTCGGATCGCCGAGCATGCCGCGTTCATGCTTCAGCGTGGCGTTCGCCACATACCAGCCCTGACCGCGCCCCGCGACGATGTCCTTCTTCGGCACGCGCACATTGGTAAAGAAGACCTCGTTGAACTCGGCATGGCCGGTCATCGTCTTCAGCGGCCGGACTTCAATGCCCGGCGTCGTCATCGGGAAGATGAGATAGGAAATGCCCTCATGCTTCTTTGCGTCGGGTTCCGTGCGCACAAGGCAGAAGATCATGTCCGAGGCATGCGCCGTCGAGGTCCAGATCTTCTGTCCGTTGATGATGAAGTCATCGCCGTCTTCCGTTGCCTTGGTTTGCAGCGAGGCAAGATCCGAGCCCGAGCCCGGCTCCGAATAGCCCTGACACCAGATAACCTCGCCTTTCAGTGTCGGCTCGATCCATTTCTTCTTCTGCTCTTCCGTGCCCAGCTCCAGGAGCGTCGGCACGAGCATCGATATACCCTGGTTCGCAAGCCCCATCGGCAGCTTCGCGGCGGTAAATTCTTCCGCGATGATGCGCGACTTCAAAATGTCGGGCTCGGCGCCATAGCCGCCATATTCCTTCGGGATCGTCCGCGCCGTCAGCCCGTGCTCGATCAGCAGTTTCTGCCACGCGATCGACTCCTCCGAAGGCCGCGACACGCCGAAGCGCTTCGGGGCCTTGTCCCGGTTCTTCGAAATGAAATCGCGCACCTCGGCGCGGAAAGCCTCGTATTCGGGCCCGTAAGTGAGATCCATCCTGACATCTCCCGGCGGCGCGGCATGTTTGCCCCGCGCTCTGTTCTGGTTTGCCTTGCTCTGGCTTGCGTGTCGGAAGTTTAGCGTCCCTAACGAATTCGTAAAGGAGCACCGTACGTGCAAGGAAATCCCGCGCACGCCGCTACGTCAAACACTGCATGAAAAATGGAAATCAGGCCGCCGTGCTGCCAGCTTTGGCGGATTTGCCCCCCGCGCGGACACCGCCTGCGGGCGAATTGCGCAGGAACACCTCGAACTCCGCCGCCGGCATCGGGCGCCCGGCGAAATAGCCCTGTACCTCGTCGCAGCCAAGCTCCTGCAACCGGTCATACTGGTCGGCCGTCTCGACACCCTCCGCCACGACCTTCACGCCCAGTGCATGAGCAAGGTCGATAATGACCTTCGGGATCACATGCCCGTCGCGCCTGTCGGCGACATCATGGACGAAACTACGGTCGATCTTCAGCCGCTTCACGGGGAAGCGCTTGAGATAGGCAAGGGAGGAATAGCCGGTGCCGAAATCGTCGATGCCGATGCCGACGCCGAGACTGCGCAGGCGCCTGAGCGTTCCGATCACCACATCCACATCCTGCATCACCATGCTTTCGGTGACTTCGAGTTCGAGATATTGCGGCGACAGTTCGCGCCGGATCAGCGTATTCGCAATCGTGTCTGTCAGGTCCGTGCGGCGCAGGTCGATGGCGGAAACATTCACCGCCACGCCGATCTTCGGCAACCCTTCCTCCTGCCAGGCCCGGTTCTGGCGGCAGGCCTCGTCCAGCACCCATTTCGTCAGTGGCACGATAAGTCCGCTCCGCTCGGCAACGGGAATGAAAAGCGACGGCGGCACAAAGCCGCGATCCTCATGGCGCCAGCGGATCAGCGCCTCGGCGCCGACGACGCGGCCCGTCACCACATCGACCTTCGGCTGATAGAAAAGCATGAGCTGGTTCTTCGCCAGCGCTGCCCGCAGGTCGCGTTCGATGGTATTGCGCTCGATGGCGCGCAGATGAAGCTCGTGGCGATAGAGGACGCAGGCGCCCGCCCCCTCCAGCTTTGCGCGCGACAGCGCAAGGTCGGCATTCTTGATGAGAACGTCGGCGTCGCGTCCGTCCTGCGGATAGAGCGTGAGACCGACACAGGCCGCCTGCTGCACATCCTGCACGCCGAGACGGAACGGCGCTCCGACCGCGCGCACAAGCCGGCTCGCAAGCTGAAGCGCTTCGTCCGCATTCTTGACACCCGGCATGATGACACCGAATTCATCGCCGCCTATCCGCGCCACCGTGTCGCCCTCGCGCGCACAGCTCTGCAGGATTTCCCCCGTGCGCTGCAACAGCCGGTCGCCGGCATCATGGCCAAGCGTGTCGTTCACATCCTTGAAATTGTCGAGATTGAGGATCATCACGCCGACATTGCGGCCCTCCAGCCGCTCGCCTGTGGCGAGATCCGTACCGAGCTGCGTCTTGAAATGCGTCCGGTTACCGAGCCCGGTAAGTCCGTCCGTTGCGGCAAGCGTGAGAAGCCGTGCCTCGCCATCGCTTTTCTCGCGAAAGGAATCCGCAAGCACGCGCGCAACGATGCCGATTTCGTCGTCCGGCCCCGCCGCTTCCACCTTTCCCTTGCCACCCGTCTCCGCGAACCGTTTCAGCCCCTCTATGGGCGCGATGACAATCCGGTGCAGCAGCAGCGATACGGAAAGGGTTGCCACAATTGCCGTGATGACGAGCCACATCATCAGGTTCCAGGCACGAGCGATGTTTTTCGCGGCGAGCGCATCCGTATCCACCCGGATGAGCACGGTGGCACTGTGTCCCATGCGCGGGAAGTCGATGGCGATGGCGTAGTCGCCAGGATATTTACCATAGCCGCCAAGCCGCGTCTGCTGGGCAACCTGAACCGGCCTGTCTGCTTCCAGCTCCGTATCGATCGTCACGGGCTTGTTCTTCCAGGAAGGACGGGAGGAAACGGCGATGAGCCCGTCGGGTCCGGTTACTGCCGCGCCCCTGACACCCGGCGCGCCCGCCACCGCGTCGATCACCGGCTCGATATCGGCAAGCGTCTGCGCGTTGCGCGCGGCATAGATAATGGCATCGCCGACCCCCGCCGCCCGCGACCATGCCTTGAAGTTGAGGCTCGTGCGGAAATCATAGATCGTGTAAGCGCCGCTCAGCAAAATGAGTACGGCGCCGATCAGTGTGAGCAGCAAGACCATCTTTGCGCGGAGAGAGACAAAATGGTTCGAGATGATTGCCCGCAGCGAAGCGGGCGAGGCGCGCAGCCAGGCAAGCGCATGCATTGCGCCTGCCACGCTTGCCGGAGAAGCCTGGGCCGTGCCCCCATCTTCTCCCTCGCCTGATCCGGTCTCGCTCACTCTTGCCCTTCCACATCAAAAAACCGGGAGTCCCGGTTCTTGAATGAACCCAGATATTTATACGTAGAAGGAGACTAAAATTGAGTTACACAGGCGGAATGGCAGCACCTGAACCGTCCCGTAACGGGACAATTGTAACGGGGCTTGCCGGTGCCGCCGGCCGCGCTGTCAGCCGGATGCCCTTTCGCCACAGCCGGAAGGCCTCGACATGGATGCCCGCCATGACTTTCAGCGTCATCAGCGGGTGACGGAAGAAGGCGCCGAGAAGCACCCGGTCGCTGAAAGGCGCCGCCTTGCCCGCGAAGGAGGCGGTAAGCAGCGCGCCCTCCCCGTCGCTTTCGCGGATCGTCATGACGAACCGGCCGCCCGGCCGCAAGAGCTTGAAGTGATAGCGCCCCCTGACCCCGATAAAGGGCGAGACATAGAACGCCTTGTCGCATTCCTGCGTCACCGTCGCGGCATTACCGTCCGCCACGGGTATGAGATAGCTGTGGCGGTCGCCAAACGTATTGTTCACCTCATAGAGCATCGCTTTGAGCGACCCGTCCACGCCGTGACAGAAATAGAGCGTCAGCGGGTTGAAGGCATAGCCGAGGATGCGCGGAAAGGTGAGCACGAGAATGCGCCCGCCCGTCTCGATCCCGGCGCGCATGAGCTGCGCCTCCACCCATTGCCGGACCGGCCGTCCCGAACCGTCGCCATGATCGCGGTCGTGAAAGCTGAAAAGCGAAAAGCGGTTATGCGCGAAAAGACGGCTCCTGCGCGAAAGCGCCGGCAATTCGTCGAGATCGAGAAGCGTATAGAAGACGCGATAGGAAAGCTCATGCGTGCGCGGCCGCAACCGCTTGTGAAACACAAGCCCGGAATAGAGCCGCGAGCGCGTTTCTTCCCTCACGCTGCCTCCTTCGCCGCCGTGCCGAGGTGAATACGGCCCGACGCGTTCTCCACCGCCCATGGGCGGCGCACACCGCCGAGCTCTTCCGCCACCGCAAGCCCGGCCTGCAATCCGTCCTCATGGAAACCCGAGCCGAAATAAGCGCCGCAGAACCATGTCCGCCGCTTGCCCTGAAGCTGCCAGAGGCGGCGCTGCGCTGCAAAGGCGCCCGCGTCGAATACGGGATGGTCATAGTCGATCCGCGTCACCACGCTGCCGGGCGCGGGCTCCTGCGAAGGATTGAGCGTCACGAAGAGTTGCCGTTCCGTTGGCAGATTTTGCAAACGGTTCATCCAGTAGCTGACGCAAACGGGGCTGCCCGCGCCGCCGCCCATATAGTTCCAGCTCGCCCAGACGCGCCGCTCCTGCGGCATGAAGCTCTCATCCGAATGCAGCCAGGCGACATTGCGCTGATAGGGCATTGCACCAAGCAGGCGCCGCTCATCGCCATCCGCATCGCCGAGCATCGCCAGCGCCTCGTCGCTATGCGATCCGATCACGATATGGTCGTAGCGTTCGCTCGCGCCCGTCTCGTCGGTAACGGTCACACCACCTGCATCGCGTCGTACATCGGCAATGCCTGCACCGTAGCGGATGCGGCCCTCAAGCGGCGCGGCAAGCTTCTTCACATATTCGCGCGACCCGCCCGCAACCGTGCGCCAGACAGGGCGGCCCTTGAGCCGCATCAGCCCGTGATTGTCGAAGAAGCGCAGAAAGGCGAGCGCAGGAAACTGCTCCACGCGCTCCACCGGCAAGGACCAGATCGCCGCGCACATCGGCAGCAGATGATCGTCGCAAAGGCTCGCCGAATAGCCTTGTTCGCGCAGGAAATCGCCAAGCGGCTTCCGGTCCAGCCCCTCGACATGCGCAAGCTCCGGCGCCGCGCGGTAAAGCTTCACGATTTCGCTGATCATCCGCCACATCCGGGGGCTGACGATGTTGCGCCGGTCGGCGAAGATCCCGTTGAGCCCCGAGCCTGAATATTCGAAACGCCGCTTGCCCCCCGTTTCCAGCGAGGCGGCAAACGACATGTTGCTTTCCTGCGTTTCCACGCCGAGATAGCGAAACATCGCGGTCAGGTTCGGATAGTTCGCCTCATTATAGACGATGAAACCCGTATCGACCGGCACGTCGCCCTCCGGGCAGGGCGCAACCACCGTGTTGGAATGCCCGCCCGGCCGCTCGTTTTTCTCATAGACCGTCACATCGTGACGCGCCGCGAGAAGCCACGCGGCGGCAAGACCTGAAATGCCGGTTCCGGCAACGGCGATCCTGAGGCGCGGACCCGGCCCCCGCTCGGGGGAAGGGGCAGTACAGTCGTCGAAGGGAGCCATGAAAAGCCTCTGAAAAACCCCGCCGGGGCCATGAAGAAAATAGTCGCAAGATCGCATTGCTTACGCGGCGCCCGGCGCGGCGGATCACCCGCCTTGGCAGCGCCTCGCTTTCGTTCGCTCCCGATTTTCCCTAGACTCGAAAACAGGCCTCATCTGCGAGTGATCCGCACCGGGGCGCTTTCCGTATCGACTGCATGTTGAAGGAACGCGCATCGGCGATCGGACCGGCCCGCACCGGCCGCCACATCTGGCGGCCGCATTTGAGAAAGCTGGCCCTGATGGATCGGGACGATGCGCCGGGAGAAACGGCCGCGGATATTGCGGATGAAATGGCGGCTTGCATTGCCGCCATCGCCGGCAATGCCGACCGCACGGCCTTTGCCCGCCTCTTCGGCCATTATGCGCCGCGCCTCAAATCCTATCTGCGGCGCATGAATGTCGAGGAGCGCCTTGCCGAAGATCTCGCCCAGGAGGCGATGCTCACCGTCTGGCGCAAGGCCGCCCAGTTCGATCCCGCCCGCGCATCCGCCGGTACGTGGATATTCACCATCGCGCGTAACCGCTTCATCGATACGGTGCGCCGCGAGAAACGGCCCGGCTTCGATCCGACGGACCCGATGCTGCAACCCGAAGAGGCCCGCCCCGCCGACGAGGAAATGGCAGGCGCGGAAATCGGCGAACGTGTGCGTCTGGCCATGAAAGACCTGCCCCCCGATCAGGCGGAAGCGGTCGAGCTTTCCTTTCTGGAGGGTCTGGCACATTCCGCCATTGCCGAACGGCTCGATATTCCGCTCGGCACCGTAAAATCGAGATTGAGACTTGCTTTCGCCCGTCTGCGTACGGCGCTGGAGGATTTGAAATGACGGCGCCCGCCATGCGCAATACCGTGACCCATCGCCTCGGCGATGAATGGACAATGGCCTATGCTGCGGGCAGCCTCAGCGAAGGCCAGTCCCTCATCGTCGCCTCCCATCTGAGCTATCTGGAAGACGCAGGCAAACGCCTCGCCGCGGCTGAGGCCGCGGGCGGAGCCATGGTCGAGAACCTCACACCCGGCACCATGTCGCCGGACGCGCTCGCAAGGACGCTCGCCCTGCTGGACGAGCCCGAACCCGCACCCATGCGCGCGCTGCATCCCGTTCCCGCCACATCCGGCGATCCCCTGCCGCCGCCGCTGCGTGCATGGCTCGGCAAAAGCGTCGACGAATTGCCCTGGCGGCTGCTCGGTCCCGGCATGAGACGGGTCAATCTCTGGCGCGGCGGCCCGAACGACCAGCGTCTCTGGATGTTGCGCGCGAAACCCGGCATCGATATTCCGATGCACGGCCATAGCGGCACCGAACTTGTGCTGGTGCTGAAGGGCAGCCTTGAAGACCCGCACGGCGTTTTCCGCGCGGGCGACATCGAGGAATGTACGAGCGAGATCGTTCACGCTCTGCGGACGGGCAAGGACGAGGAATGTATCTGCCTCGCCCTCACCGAAGGTCCGACCCGCTTCAAGGGCTGGATCGCAAAACTGCTCCAGCCCTTTATCGGCCTGTGATCGTCAGAACCGCGCTGTCACCACGAAGCGCACATTGCGCCCCGGCTGCAACACGTCGTTCTTCTTGAAGGAAACGTGGTTACGGATGTCGTGGTCGAGCAGGTTCTCGCCGACAAGCGCCAGCTCGATCTTCTGTCCGCCCGCAATACGCTCCGGTAGCATATAACGGATTTCACCGTTGAGATCGGTATAGCTTCCCGTCTCCGTTTCACCCGTCGAGAGACGATCCTGCTTGAAGGCATGCAGGAAACCGAGACGGCCGGAAAGCTGTTCGCCCGCATAGAAGACGCCCGCGCCCGCACGCACCGGCGGAATGCGCGGCACGTTGCCGCCCGCGTCGAGTTCCGCGCGCACCATGTCGAATTGCCCGGTGACGCCCGCCCGCGCGGTGCCCCAGCGCATCAGCGTCACGCTTCCTTTGGTCTCGAAGCCCCGGAACGTCGCATCGGCCTGCGTGAAGCGCACCTGATCGAGTTCCGTGCCCGCGCCGTGCGGCGTGCAGGTGTCGTAGCTGTCGTCGCAGACCTCGCCCGTCAGCCGCTTGTAGATGAAGTCGCTGAACGAGGTGTGGAAGATCGCCGCCTCGAAGGAATAGTCGTCTCCTTCGCGGCGCGCATTGAGTTCGAAGCTCAGCGCTTTTTCCTTGTCGAGCGTCGGATCGCCGATCTCGAAAGTCTCGGTCGCCTCATGCGGCCCCTTGGAGAAAAGTTCGAGCGCGTCGGGTGCCCGCTCCACATGCTGCGCGGTCAAGCCGAACACCCAGCTTCCGGCCGGCGAGAAGACAAGCCCCGCCGAGATGCTGCCGGGCGTGAAGCTGCGCGACACCGCATAATCCGTCGGCAAGAGCGGCACACTGGTGTCGAGCGCACGGCCGGAAACATCCACCTGCTCCACACGGCCCGCCATCTGAAGTTTCAGCGTCTCGCCGACAAGCGGCATCTCCTCGAACAGGAAGACGGCCGCCGATTCCGTCTCGCTCGGCGCAAGCAGTTCCCCGCCTTCGCCCGTCGCCGAGATATCGCGCTTGTGAAGCTGCACACCGAAAGCCCCCGTGAAGGGCCCCACCTTGCGATGCAGAATTTCCGCGCGCGCTTCCCATTCCTCATTGTCGAAGCGCGAGCCTGTGATCCCCGTCGCATCGACCTCGCCATGCGTATAGTCGCTGTAGCCACCCGCAAGGTTCAGCCCCGAGATGAAGCCGCTCGTGAAATCGAGTTCGCTGCCGAGCTGCACTTTCGTCTGGTGCATGTCGATATGAACCGGGTTCAGCGGATCGCCGGGCGCGGGAATGCCGTATTGGCTGTCGTAATAGCTGACCGAGCCGCCCGCATAGCCGTCAAAATCGCCATTACCGAGAATGACGGATGCACCGCCCGCGACACCGGAGGTTTCCGTCCATGTTTCGCTTTGGCGGTTGGTCGCGCCGGGAATGCGGTAATTGTCCGTATCGCGCGCGAAGCCATCCGCATGAAAGACGACATTGCCGGCCGCCACGTCCATCTTGCCATGCCCCTGCACACCGTCGCTGACGGTATCGTAGCTTGCGCCCGCTTCGGCGCTGAAGCCGCCGGCCGGAATGGCCTTGGGAATGCGATTATTGATGACATTGACGACGCCGCCGATCGCCTCGCTGCCGAAGCGCAGCGTTGCCGGTCCGCGCACCACTTCAACGCGCTCGGCCGCCAGCGGGTCGATGGGCACGCCATGATCCTCGCTCACCGCCGACACATCCCCGGCCCCGATGCCGTTTTCCTGCATCCGTACGCGCGTATTGTCGAGCCCGCGAATGACGGGACGGCTCGCGCCCGCCGCAAAGGAACTTTGCGTCACACCCGGCAGATCGCCGAGCAGATCGCCAAGCGTCGTGGCCGATGAGGTGAGAATATCGTCCCGGGTAACGATATCGACCGGCGCCGCAATCTCGTCGAGAGGAGAGGCAAGGGGCGAGGCCGTCACCACCAGGGGTTTCAGCGGCACTGCCGTTTCCGTCTCCTCCGCCTGCACCTCGTTTGCCTCCTGTGCGACAGCAGGCAGGGCGGCGGCAAGCGCCACGAGAGAAGCCGCCGATAGAAGCGCGGCGCGAAGATTGACCCGGTTTTGCATGATTGCCCCTGATTATGCATGTTACGTTATAACATCGCCAACTCATGGCAGAGCATGCCCCTCCGGTCAAGTCCCGCCGGCAAAAGGGCCGCGTGGGAGAGGGCCTGCGGCGGCAGAGCCTCTTTCCGCCGGAAGGGGGGAGGTCTAGGCTTTGCCGGTCCCCGCTTTGGAGGCCATGAGCAATGCCGAAAACACGGAAAACGAAACCTGCGGAAGAGCCGCCCGAACTGCCGCCGGAGCTTTCGCACAAGGAATACAAGGACGAGCTCTACCGCCTTCAGGTCGAACTCGTGAAACTCCAGCGCGACATCATTGCGAAAGACCGCAAGGTACTCGTCATCCTCGAAGGCCGCGATGCGGCGGGCAAGGATGGCGTCGTGAAGCGCATCGTCCAGCACCTCTCACCTCGCGAGACGCGCGTCGTCGCCCTTGGCAAGCCCTCGGACAGACAGCAGAGCGAATGGTATTTCCAGCGCTATACGGAGCACCTTCCCGCCGCGCAGGAGCTCGTTCTCTTCAACCGCTCCTGGTACAATCGCGCGGGCGTCGAGCGCGTCATGGGCTTCTGCGACAACAGGCAATATGAACGCTTCATGATGTCCGTGCCGCAATTCGAGGACATGATCGTCGGCTCCGGCATCATGCTGATGAAATATTATCTCGACATCTCGAAACCCGAGCAGAAGAAGCGCCTCGACGACCGCCGCAAGGATCCGCTCAAGCAGTGGAAGATTTCGCCGATCGACGAGGTCGCCATCGAACACTGGAAGGATTACAGCAAGGCCCGCGACGCCATGCTTGGCCGCACCCATATCGAGGCCGCCCCCTGGTCGGTCGTCCGCGCCGACAGCAAGCGCCACGCGCGGCTCAACATCATTCGCGATCTGCTCTGCCGCATCGGCTATCGCGGCAAGCCGAAAGATGGCATTCATCCAGATCATCGCATCCTGATGCGTTTCGAGCCTGCGCTTCTCCAGGCAGGCGTCCTCGCAAAGTAGATACATGGAAGAACAAACGGCGCTTCCCTTTCTCTCCGGCCTGCCGGACACGCTCCTCTCACCGGAGCGTCTGGCTGTGCTGCTGGGCCTGAGCTTTTTTCTCGGCCTCGCCTTCGAGGAATATTTCGGACAGCGGCGGCTGAAGGCGCCGGGCGGGGTGCGCACCTTTCCGCTGCTCGCGCTGGCGGGCGGCCTCCTCTATACGCTCATGCCGGACACGCCCCTGCTCTTTCTCGGCGGCCTTTTCGTGCTCGGCCTCTGGCTTGCGGTCTGGTACTGGCAGCGTCTTGAAATCCAGCGCGCCGATCCCCGCCTCGAGCATGGGCCGGGCATTCGTCTCGATGGCGGCATCATGGCGCTGGTCGGCAACCTTCTCGCCTATCTTCTCGGCCCGGTCACGCTGACGCAGCCGCTCTGGGTGCCCGTCGCCATTGCCGTCACCGCCGTCCTTCTCACCGGCGCGCGCGAGCGGCTTCACAATTTTGCCGAGACGGTCGGCGGTACGGAACTCGCGACGCTGGCGAAGTTCCTCATCATCATCGGCATCGTCCTGCCCCTCGTGCCCGACGAGCCGGTGACGAAGCTCACCACCATCACGCCCTATCAGGTCTGGCTCGCCGTCGTCGTCGTCAGCACGCTCTCTTATGCAAGCTATCTCGTGCAGCGTTTCGTCGCGCCGCGCCACGGCCTTCTCTATTCGGCGGCATTTGGCGGGCTCTATTCCTCGACGGCTACCACCGTCGTCCTCTCGCGCCGGGCACGCACATCGGGAAGCGCACCCATGCTCCATGCTGCACTGGTGCTCTCGACCGGCGTCATGTTCCTGCGCATCCTGACCGTCGTCGCGATCTTCAATCTCGCGCTCGCGAAGGTGCTGGCGCCCTCACTGCTTTCGCTATTCACTACGGGCATTCTCATCGCCGCCCTTCTCTACTGGCGCGGCGGCGCCGCCACCTCCGCGAACACGGAAGAAGTGCTGCCGCCCTCGAACCCGCTTGAAATCCAGACTGCGCTCGTTTTCGCCGTTCTCTTCATCGCGCTTTCGGTTGGCGTCGGCTGGGCCCGCACGGAGTTCGGCGCGGAAAGCCTTTTCGTCCTTGCCGCTTTCGCAGGCTTCACCGATGTCGATCCGCTGGTGCTGTCCGTCGCACAGGAGGCACAAGGCACATCGCCGCTCGCCGCCAGCGCCGCAGCAATTCTGATTGCGGCCGCCTCCAACAATGTGCTGAAAGGCGTCTACACGCTCTCCTTCGCCGGGCGCGCGGCCGGCATTGTTCCCGCTCTCGCGCTTCTCTTTCTCGCCCTTGTCGGCATCGCCGCCGCCTTCATCACGCTCAGCCTCGCATGAATTATCGCCACGCCTATCACGCCGGCAATTTCGCCGATGTGATGAAACACGCCATTCTGACGCTTGCCGTCGAGCACCTGAAAAAGAAGGAAAAGCCCTTCTTCCTTCTCGACACCCATGCGGGCACCGGCATGACGGACCTCTCCGGCGTGGAAGCGCAGAAGACCGGCGAATATCAGCAGGGCATCGCGCGCCTTCTTGCCGCCGAAAATCCACATCCCGCCCTCGCAAACTATCTGGCCGCCATTCGCGAGCTTGGCGGCCAGGAAAGCAGGGAGGTTCTCACGCGCTATCCCGGCTCGCCCGCCCTCATGGCGCATCTGGCGCGCCGCGATGACCGCCTCGCCTTTTGCGAGCTTCACCCCGAAGACGCGAAATCCCTCCGCGCGAATTTCCGCCGCGATGCCCGCGTGAAGACATATGAGATGGATGGCTATACCGCGCTCAAGGCCATGTTGCCGCCGAAGGAGCGCCGCGGCCTCGTGCTCGTCGACCCGCCCTTCGAGGACCGCGCGGAGTTCGACGCCCTCTTCCATTCGCTCATGGAAGCCCATCGCCGCTTCGCCACCGGCACCTTCCTCCTCTGGTACCCGCTGAAAGACCCCTCCGTCTCCGGCGCCTTTCTGGAACGCCTCGCCGCCGATGGTCCGCCCAAAACCCTCGCGCTCGAGCTGCATGTGATGGCGTCCGACCCCGCCCGCATGACGGGCTCGGGCATGATCGTCGTGAACCCGCCCTTCTCCCTCATCGAACAAGGCGCGGATGGCCGCTCCGGCGCCCGCTCGCTTCTCGACTGGCTCGCAATAACATTGTCACAAGGCCCCGGCGCCCGTGTGCGCGAGGAGTGGCTGAGCAACTAGGAGCATTTCCAGGAAAAGTGGACGCCGGTTTTCCGTCCGGAAATGCTCCAGACAAATACCAGCCGTTCGCCGGCGAACAGCTCCCCTTGAAACTTTTGCGGCAACAGGACTGACCCAATGCAAGATTTGGGTCTATAAAGGCGCCGGCACTGCTGACAAAAAGTCGGAAAGAAAGCGGGCCGCCCGGGAATCGCTTGATGGATCAGTCTCTCACCGAGGAAGAACGCACGCGCCACCTCGCCGAGGCCGAAGCCGCCTATGAGGCCGAGATCGAGCGCAATCTCCCGCGCAACTATGTCGCGAACCTCGCCCACGGCCTCCTCGGCCAGACGGGCTTTCGCCTCGTCAATGCGCCGACCTTCGTCCCGGCCTATATCTACCTGCTCTCCGGCTCGGAATTTGCCGTGGGGCTCGCGCTTGCCGCACAATGGGTCGGGGCCTCCGCCTCGTCCATCTTCGGCGCCACGCTGATCGAACACAGAAAGCGCGTGCTCCCGATGGGTCTTCTCATCGGCTGGGGCATGCGCGCTGGCGTTCTCGGCCTCGCCCTTGGCGGCTTCTTCCTGCCCGACAATCTCGCCCTGCTGACAGCCATCGGCTTCCTCTGCCTCTTCGGCCTTTTCAACGGCATGCAGGCGGTGATCTTCAACACGCTGATGGCCAAGGTGATCCCGCTGCGCCTGCGCGGCCGCCTCACCGGCTTCCGCAATTTCTCGGCAGGTCTCACGGCGGCAGGCGTCGCCTGGCTCGGCGGCAAATATTTCGTCGAAGGCCACGCGCTCGGCAATGGCTACGCAACGACCTTCCTCGCCGCCTTCGTGCTCACCTCGCTCGGCCTGTCGCTTCTGATGCTGGTGCGCGAGCCCGAACCGCCCACCATCCGCGCACGCGGCAGTCTCGGCGGGCGCCTGCGCGAAATCCCGGCCATGCTGCGCGCCGATCCCGCGCTTGCGCTCTTCTATGTCGCCGCCGCCATGGCCGCGCTCGGCACGATGGCGGTCCCCTTCTACATTCTCTTTGCGGGCGAACGCATCGGCCTGTCCGGCACCAATCTCGGCATCCTGTCCACGGCCTTCCTGCTCGCCCAGACCTGCGCCAATCTCGGCTGGGGCACGCTCGCCGACAGGATCGGTAACCGCATCGTCTTCATGTCGGCGGTCGGCCTCTGGGCGGTTTCCATCACCGCGCTCCTTTTCACGAACGATCTCTGGGGCCTCGCCCTCGTCTTTGCCGGGCTCGGCGCGGGCCAGGGCGGCTTCATGAATTCCAACCAGAACATCATCGTGGAGTTCGGCGCGCGCGACGACCTGCCCATGCGCATCGCGGTGCTGAACACCGCGACCTCGCTCATGCAGGCGCTGGGGCCGATCCTTGGCGGCGTCATCGCGCATGGCGCATCCTTCACGGCGCTCTTCGGCCTCGCCATCGCGGTGCTCGCCACATCCGTTGTCACCATGTTCTTCGTCGACGAGCCGCGAAAGCGCCGCATAAAGAACTAGCGGCGCCCCTCTCCAAACACGTCATTGCGAGCCAAAGGCGAAGCAGTCCAGAAGCCGCGGAATGCGGCGTCTAAAAAAGACTCGTCGCTGTGCGGGCGCGTCTCGCACAAACATTGCGTTCACGCCGCGCCCCGCGACCCCGCTTTCAGCTCCCGCCCCACGAGATAGAAAAGCGCCCCGAAGGCGAGAATGACGGCAATGAGGGCAACAAGACGTAAGGACATGGAGATCCTCCCTTGGTTGTATCCGTGGGGAGAGGTTTCAACTGCGCACGTCAGCGCCGCAATTACGTCGGAGGTAGCGACAAAACCGCTATCTGTTTTGAGCTAAGGCAGGAGAACGGCGCCTTATTTTCTCCCCACGTGGCGCCCTCTGAATTTTCAGTATCGCTTGCGTCCCAAACTTTCGGCGCAGCACATCGAGATACTCCGGCTCAACCGCGTTCACGTAAGCGAGCATGCCGGTTAAAACCTGCATTTGCTCTGGATCCAACCGTCCATTTACAGCTTGATATACAGCCGCGCGAATCTTCCGCTTACTGTCCCGGCCAACGGTCACTCTCCCGTCATTCGCCAACGTTAGGCCAGTGACTCGGCGCCCATATTTTGCCGTTACAAGAGTCGTTTTCTCAGGGTTTAATGCTAAGCGCGGGTATTGAATGTCTCGCAAAACTCTACCCACGTCCCGAATCACATGTGTCAGATTTCCAGTTCTCTGAGCAGAAAAGGTCATATCATCGGCATATCGCGTGTAGGTAACGCCATCTGCAACGACAGTCTCAACCACTCGCACATCGAACTCATACATAAGAATATTCGAGAGAATGGGGGATGTTGGAGCACCTATCGCAAGCCTCAAATGAGACTCCCCTTTTCTTCTGTGAAATAGCAACCGGGATGTGAGATATATGTCTTCATCTTCCGTCAGGCATCCGGTTTGGCGGCAGTATGCAATCCAATCTCTGTCACGGATTGATGGAAAAAAATCTCTAAAATCGAGTTTAAGTACTGGACCGCGCCCAGCGTGGGGTAGCGCATTTGAGCGCAAGGAAGTTTCAGGTTTATATGCAGTCGCGGCAGCATGCGTAGGTAGAGTGGTGAGGAAAGTTTTTGCGAGAGTACGCTGGAGCAGTTTAACCTCGCGTGCAGGTTGAGCGATCGATCTGAAGCCCCCAACTCTTTTTGGAATTGAGTAAATTTTATACCTGTTCGGCGCAGTATACATTATCCGCCGAAGTTCGTTGGCCCGCATGCCCGTTTCGAAACTCAGCTTGTCTAGCAATTGGCTCATGACTTTGCCTTGCGCAACGCGACCTGAATGCTAGCAAACCTTTCGGCATCATTATGCCGCCAGTAGTTCAAAACGTCTGAACGCCAACGCACTCTATCAATCGATCGGTACTCCGGACGCAACTCAAAATACAACGCATTGCCACCTTCAATAGCAGCGTAGTATGTAGTTATGCCGCGCTTTTCCTTCTGCACCCACTCGAACAATTCAGCACAGTTAAGATGCTTCTTAATTTCTTGGGGCGTTTTTGGAATACCCATGCAGAACAACAGCGTTTCAATTTCGTCCAACGTCAACGCCGCATAGTACTGCACAAGCCCAGTAATGAGCTTTGTAATATGCCCGTTCCGGGTACCATCGAATGTCGTTGGCTCAACCTTCTCGGATAGACGAAATTTTATTGGCCCGTCGGTTGCCTTTAGAAAGGCATCAAGATCAATGTCACCGGGCTTCTTAATATCCTCAATTCCCAAATCTTGGAGTTGCAGAACACTGACGTATTCATCGCCATGTTTTCTAGTGAGAAAGCCGAGCGGCCCCAAGCTTATGAAAGAGGTATCAGCGTAATTTTTGTGATCCACAAAAACCAGCATCCGGCGGGCAATTTCATCAATCACGGAAAATGCACCTAGCTCAGCGATGCTTCCCTCGCTCTCCGAAAACAAGATAATCAGATCGGAAATTTGGGCTATATCGGCCTCGAACTCTAACAGTTCGAGGTACTCACCTACGGGGAGTGCCCACTCCATCTCTTCCGCACAACGGACATCATACTTTGCAAGTACGGAACGATGAGATATCCGAACAAGGGCATCTCTTAAGGATTTTGGCGGAAGCCCAGTGTCACCCACCTCCCCTCCGCATAGAAAAATTACGGAGGTGGGCGCATGCACTCTTAGGGATTCCGCCACCGCTTGCGTTGGAAGATCAAGTATATCGTCGCCAGCTATCACAATCCAATAAGTCGCTTACCTAAGACGCGGAAGTCCGCGGGGTCTTATCGAGCGGAGCGTCCCGAAGGGCGATGGGGCCCCGCGGACTTCCGCGGCAATAAGAGTAGACAATCAACTGATGTCTGGCGAACCGCCAGACTAACACCAGATTACAAGGTGTCATTCGCGTAAGCATCACAAGCTTTGCCGCTCTTTGCGTATTTAGTCAAGACACAGAACCAAACAAACAAAGAAGCCGGCCTCTTTCGAGACCGGCCTTTCCGTACCCGGAATGATCCGGGATAACCTTATTCTGCCTCTCCGTCGCCTCCCTCCGCCGTTCGGCCGGTGAAACCGGTCAACGGCGGCAAGCGCGACTGCGTGCCGGCGCCCCTGCGCCGCAAGCCAAGCGAGCGGATGCGAGCGCCGGCGTCTGAGGCCATCAATTAAGCCGCGTTGGCACCAAGCACAGCCTTCGTCTCGAGATATTCCTCGAAGCCCAGCGGGCCCCATTCGCGGCCATTGCCCGACTGCTTGTAGCCGCCGAAGGGCGCGTTGAGGTCCGGACCTGCGCCGTTCACATGGATCTGGCCGGCGCGGATCTGCGCAGCCACCTTGTTGGCGTGGGCCGGCTCGCCCTGCACATAGCCCGACAGGCCATAGACCGTGTCATTGGCGATGCGGATGGCTTCTTCTTCCGACTTGTAGGGCATGATGGCAAGGACCGGTCCGAAGATTTCCTCGCGCGCAACCGTCATGTCGTTGGTCACGCCGCCGAAGACCGTCGGGCGCACATAGAAGCCCTTGTTGAGGCCATCGGGACGGCCCGTGCCGCCGGTGACGAGCGTCGCGCCTTCGTCGATGCCCTTCTGGATGAGCCCCTGGATCTTGTTGTACTGAACTTCGTTCACCACCGGACCCATTGTCGTGTCTTCGGCGTTCGGGTCGCCGACCTTCACGCTTTCGGCGGCCGCCTTCGCGATCTTCAGCGCTTCGTCATGCTTGCCCGCGGGCACGAGCATGCGCGTCGGCGCGTTGCACGACTGGCCGGAGTTCTGCATCACGCCGAGAACGCCGCCGGTGACGGCCGTCTTGAGGTCCGCATCGTCGAGGATGATGTTCGGCGACTTGCCGCCCAGTTCCTGCGCCACGCGCTTCACCGTGTCGGCGGCGGCCTTCGCAACGAGAATGCCCGCGCGGGTCGAACCCGTGAAGGACACCATGTCGACATCGGGATGGCTGGAGATCGCCGAGCCGACGCCCGGGCCGTCGCCGTTCACGAGGTTGAAGACGCCCTTGGGCACGCCCGCCGCGTCGAAGATTTCGGCGAGGATATAGGCGTCGAGCGGCGCTTCTTCCGAAGGCTTCAGCACGATGGTGCAACCGGCGGCAAGCGCGGGCGCGACCTTGCACATGATCTGGTTCATCGGCCAGTTCCACGGCGTGATGAAACCGCAAACGCCGATCGGCTCCTTGCGGAGCGTCGTCGTGCCGCGCTGTTCCTCGAACTTGTAGTCCTTGAGGATCTGGATCGTGGTGCCGAGATGGGCGACGCCCATGGCGGCCTGCGCCATCTGCGCGAGCTTCGCGGGCGCACCCATTTCCATGGTGATCGCCTCGGCGATTTCGCCGTAGCGGCTCTGATAGACTTCCGTGATCTTGGTCAGCAGCGCGATCCGGTCATCGACGCTCATCTGCGAGTAGCTGTCGAAGGCCTTCTTCGCGGCTGCCACCGCCTTGTCGACATCCTTCTTGGAGCCGATGCTGATCTTGGCGCAGGGCTCTTCCGTCGCCGGGTTGATGACGTCCAGCGTCTTCGGCTCGGCAGGGTCGACCCATTCACCATTGATGTAGAACTTGAGACATTCTTTCATTGCTAGTCCTCCGTTTGATGCTGTCCCTTCTCTGGAGTTCACCGTCTTTCAAGAGGCCCTGAGGGGAGCCTCGCGGCGTTTGACCGGAAGGGGATTCCTGTTGGTGAGAAACCTCGCACGGAGCGCGCTACCCGGTCCAGCCGAAAACGTCCTCCTTTTCCGCCAATCCGCCGCGAAAAAAGACGAATGCACAGGAGGACCGGGCATAAAATCCGGGAAAAACACGTCTTGTCCCCGCTTTGCCCTCTCCATGCCGTATTTCGGGCACGAATCCGGGCGATGAAGCGTTATAGAAAAAGAAGACCGCCTCTTCGGCGCCCGCCTCAGGAGACCCTGACTTCTCATGTTTATCGACGGACGCAAGGTTCTGGACGGAACCATCGTGGAAACGGACCTCGCCATCATCGGCGGTGGCGCCGCGGGCATCACCATCGCCCGCGAGATGATCGGCCAGGGCTTCTCTGTCACGCTGATCGAAAGCGGCGGCTTCGAGTTCGAGCCCGAAACGCAGGATCTCTATGAAGGCGAGAGCGTCGGCGTCAGCTATCCGCTCACAAGTTCGCGCCTGCGCTATTTCGGCGGCTCGACAAACCATTGGGGCGGCTGGTGCCGTCCGCTGGAACCCATCGACTTCGAAAAGCGCGACTGGGTGCCTTATTCCGGCTGGCCTGTCACCCGCGCGGATATGAACCCCTTCTATGTGCGCGCCTGCGAGGTCTGTCAGATCAACTCGACCGCCTTTGACGATGCCGCCGCCTGGGAGGCAAAGGGCAAGCCCATGCCGCTGGCAGGCGACGAGGTCGTCACGCGTTTCTTCCTCTACAGCCCGCCCACCCGCTTCGGAAAGAAATACCGGCCGGATATCGAGCGCGCGAAAAACATCGCCTGCTACCTTCATTCCAATGTGCTGGAGATCGTGCCGAGCGATAACGCGGGCGAGGTCGACCACCTGAAGATCGGCACGCTTTCGGGCGCGCGCTTCACGGTAAAGCCGAAAGCCTGCGTCCTTGCTGCCGGCGGCATCGAGAATGCGCGCATACTGCTCGCCTCGAACAGCATCGAGACGGCGG
This sequence comes from Parvibaculum sp., assembly GCA_002694985.1. Lineage (GTDB taxonomy): Bacteria > Pseudomonadota > Alphaproteobacteria > Parvibaculales > Parvibaculaceae > Parvibaculum. The sequence continues at coordinate 263,793 of NZNS01000009.1, forward strand.
GCATCGGCAACCGCAATGGCGTGGTCGGCCGCTTCTTCATGGAGCATCCGCATGTGCCCTCCCCCGCGACCTTCCTCGTGACCGACCGCAACCTCGTCGCCGAGTGGTACCGCACCTATACAAAGATGGAAGGCGAGCGCGGCACGACGATGATCCGCGGCTGCCTCATGTTCGATGAGGGATATCTGCGTCGTGAAAAGCGTCTCGGCACGGTCATGACCTTTGCGCCCATCCGCCCCGTCATGGCGGAGCCGCAGCCAATCCCGCCCGGCGCCTCGGAAGAAGAGCGCAAGCAGGCCGAGCGGCAGGGAGCCGAAGACGAGACCTATCGCGGCATTCTCCAGCTCGCGCGCAGCAGCAATTCCGCCGCCTCATCCTCCGGCGAGATTGGCTGGCGTCTCGGCGTCGGCTGCGCCAGCGAGCAGCAGCCCAACCCCGCAAGCCGCATCACCCTGTCGGACGAGAAAGATGCGCTGGGCGTGCCGCGCACCAGGCTCGACTGGCGCCTGAAAAAGGAAGACGCGGATAATCTCCGCGCCAATATCGAAGCCGTCGCCCGCGCCTTTGGCGGCTGGGGCGAGGGCCGCGTCCAGGTTCATTTTCCAAAGCGCGACGAATGGAGCGAGGCCGAGGGCTGGGGCAACCATCATCTCGGCTCGACACGCATGGCCACCGACCCGAAGCTCGGCGTCACCAATGGCGATTGCCGCGTACACGGAATGTCCAACCTCTTCATCGCAGGGTCGTCGCTCTTCCCGACCGGCGCCACCGTCAATCCGACGCTCACCATCGTCGCACTGGCGCTGCGCCTCTCCGATCATCTGAAACGCCGCTTCGCCCAAGGCGCCGCCGTCGAACAGGTCCGCCCATGAAACATGACGAACATCACAGCGAGCATCACGGCGAGCATCACAACGAGCATCATGGGGCCCATGCCGGCGTCAGCCGCCGCACACTGCTCGTGCTTGCGGGTACGGCCATCATCGCCGCCGCCATCCCCTCCGCCCTCTTTCTCGGTGAACCGGAAACCGCCGCCGGGCGGGCCGCGGATTTCGTGCGCCTGCTGGCGGACCCGAAAAGCGCCGCCCATATCGGCGAGCTCTGGTTCGAGAAAGCCGCCCCCGGCGAAACTCTCGCCGTCTATGAGGCGCGCCTTTCGCGCAAGCTCAAATCATATGGCTGGCACGAAGGGATGGACGCTGCAGAAACGCATCGCGTCCTCGCCGAGACGGTCCGCGCAGATTATGCAGCAGACCGCATGGTCTCCGTCGATGAATGGCAATTATCGGAAACGGAAGCGGACCTTGCCGCTCTCGCCGCTCTCGCATTGCGCGATCCCTCACATGAGCCATCGCATGACGGCGAGGCGGGAGAAGCGCATGACTGATTTTCGCATACATGCTTTATCCCCATCCACCTTCCGGCCATCATGCGAAAGACGATAAACCTTCCGGTGGGGCCGGAACCGGGGATAAAAGCACTTGATCCGTATACAGAATGAATTTGTGACGTTATTGTGACGTTCGTGTGACAGTCAGTCACTCACAGGGGCCGTTTGTCCCCAGTTGCACCGAATTCATCCGCGCAGAGATGGTCCCCGCCCGCCCTCTTGTGCCCGGCCGCCACCGGAGCGGGTTCGGCAGGACCGACGCCAGTTCCGCCGCCTGGGTCTGTGTCAGTCTCCCCGCACTCACCCCGTAGTAATGTTGCGCCGCTGCCTCGGCCCCGTAGATGCCTGGACCGAACTCGATAACATTCAGATAAAGCTCAAGAATCCGCTTCTTGCTCAGGAGCGTTTCCAGCCACACCGTGATATAGGCCTCACCGCCCTTTCGGATAAAGGTGCGGCCCGGCCACAGGAAAAGGTTCTTCGAGGTCTGCATGCTGATCGTGCTCGCGCCGAGCAGATAGCCGCCTTCCCGGTAGCGCTCGAACGCCGTGTCCACCGCCTCCCAGTCGAAGCCGCCATGCACGCAGAATTTCGCGTCTTCCGAGGCGATCACCGCGCGTTGCAGGTTCGGAGATATCCTCGCCAGAGGCTGCCATGTCTTTGAAATTCCATGACCTTCGCTCAGCCGGATCAGCATCAGCGGGGTCGCGGGTGGCGGCACCACGGCATAAAAAAGGATCGCGATCGCAGGCCCGATGAAGAGCAGGATCAGCACCTGCGCCACGATACGGGCAATGCGCGCCACGAGACCCGGCTTGTCCCCGCCCTCGTCTTCGCCGAGGCGGTCGCCGCCCGGCTCTTCTGGTTTCAAATCCTGTTTCACGGTCGCGATCATCGGTAAGCCCGCGCTCGGGCACAAGCTCCTTGCTCGTGAAAAGGCCTCGTAATTGCCCGATTTCTGCCGCGAACAGGCTGGAACGGCCCTTGGTTGCCATGCGTTTCACTATCAGACCCAAAGGAGGCGAACATGATGACCAGGACAGCAATCGCAACGGTGGCAGCCGCCTTCCTGATGACGGCCGGCTGCTCCAATCTCAACAAGACCGAAGAGGGCGCGCTTTCCGGCGGTGCCATTGGCGCAGGCGTCGGTGCTGCGGCGGGCGCCATTACCGGTGGCTCGGCAACAACGGGCGCGGTTGTGGGCGGTGCTGTCGGCGCTGCGGCAGGCGGCTATAAAGGCTGCCGCGATGAAGGCAAGTGCAACTGATAACCCTTTGATTTGAAACAGAAAACGGCTCGGTTTTTCCGGGCCGTTTTTGTGCCCGCAATATCCCGTTTATGCGGCACAATATCACACTTATTTTCTGGACTTTAAGAGCCGATATTGTGGCCAACACTTACCAGCACTTAATTGTCAGGGATGAGAAAGATGAGCCCCGAAGTCACAGCCTTATTCGACAAGGCAACATCGACCGTCACTTACATCATCACCGATCCTCAAACCCGGCATGCCGCCGTGATCGACGGCGTTGCCGATTACGATCCCGTTTCCGGCACGCTGAGCCACACATCCGCGGCCAAAGTGGTCGATTTCGTGCAATCGCAAAACCTCATTGTGGACTGGGTTCTCGACACACATGCACATGCCGACCACCTCACCGCAACGCCTTGGCTGCGCAAGGAATTAGGCGGCAAGAGCGGTATCGGCGAGCACATCGCCGACATCCAGTCTTACTGGCGCAACGTATTCGACATGCCCTATGTCGCGGCGGACGGCACCCCCTATGACCACCTCTTCAGCGATGGCGACACCTTCCGCATCGGCAACCTCGAAGCGCGTGTCATCCATACGCCCGGCCACACGGCAGCCGACGTCACCTATGTGATCGGCGATGCCGCCTTCGTCGGAGACACACTCTTCATGCCGGACTACGGCACGGCGCGAACGGATTTTCCCGGCGGGGACGCACACACGCTCTACGCCTCGATCCGCAAGATTCTGGCACTTCCCGACGAAACGCGCGTCTTTGTGGGGCATGACTACCTGCCCGACACCCGTAAAGACTACCGCTGGGAATCGACTGTCAAGGAACAGCGCGAATCCAACAAGCATGTCCATGAGGGCGTGAGCGAGGACGATTTCGTAAAGCTTCGCGAGGAACGCAATTCGAAGCTCGGCACCCCGCGCCTCCTCTATCCCTCCTTGCAGGTCAATATTCGCGGCGGCGAGTTGCCGGAGCCAGCCGAGAATGGCGCCGTCTACATGAAGACACCGGTCAAGCAGGCGAGCTGAGGAACATCGATGGAAAATTTCACGCCGGTTTCCGGTCTTGTCGGCGGCCTCCTGATCGGGGCCGCCGCGGCTCTTCTCCTGCTCGCCAATGGCCGCATCGCGGGCATCAGCGGCATCATGGGCGGCGTTCTCAACCCCAGGAAAGGTGAGACCGTCTGGCGGATCGCCTTTCTCGCCGGGCTCATTGCGGCTCCGATGCTCTACGCGCTCGTCGCCCCGGTCGAGATTACAGTGGCCGCGCCGCTTCCGCTTCTGGCGGCCGCTGGCCTCATCGTCGGTTTCGGGACGCGGCTTGGAAGCGGCTGCACCAGCGGTCACGGCGTCTGCGGTGTCTCGCGCCTTTCATGGCGTTCGGTTATCGCGACAATCACCTTCATGGGCGCGGGCATCGCGACAGTCTTCATTACGCATCATCTGGTGGGGATATGAACATGCAGAAGACAACGCTCGCCGCCCTCGCCTCCGGCCTTCTTTTCGGCCTGGGCCTGACCGTCTCCGGCATGGTGAACCCCGCCAAGGTTCTCGCCTTCCTCGACATCGCGGGTGACTGGGACCCGACGCTCGCCTTTGTCATGGGTGGCGCGATCATCGCGGCCTTCCCCGCCTTCCAGTGGGCCAAGCGCCACGGGCGGCCGTTCTTTGCGGAAAAATGGTTCCTGCCAGATCGCACGGACATCGACACGAAGCTTGTCATTGGGTCGGCGCTGTTCGGCATCGGATGGGGTCTGGCAGGCTTCTGCCCGGGGCCCGCGCTCGCGGCGCTGGGCCTCGCCACCGAACAGGCGCTCACCTTTGTCGTCGCCATGATCGTTGGCGCACTCGTCTACCGCTACATGTTCGAGCGCTGAGCTGCGGCTCAAACCTTGAGAGAAAGATGCTTCTCGACCGGCCCGAAGGAGCCGTAGACAGCTCCCCCCTCATCTTCGCTTTCAGCACCCGGGGCAAGCGCCCGGTCAATGCGGACGGCCTGCATGCCCGCCTTTTTCGCAGCGCCGACTTCCCCTGGATGATCGGAAAGAAAAAGCATCTCTTGCGGTTCGAGCCCGGCGGCTTTTGCGATCGCCGCATATGACGTGGCCTCGACCTTCGCACCGATCCGCGTATCGAAAAACCCCTCGAAGAGTTGCGCAAGATCGCCTTTGTCCGAGCACCCGAAGATCAGGCGCTGCGCCTCTTCCGATCCGGAGGAATAGACAAAAAGCCGAAGCCCGCGCTCATGCCAGTGCCGGAGTTTCTCCGCCGCATCGGCATAGACCTCTCCCTTGAGCACACCGGCCTCGTAACCCTGACGCCAGATACGGCCCTGAAGTTCCTTGAGGGGCCCGGCCTTTCGATCTTCGTCCATCCACTGAAGAAGAAGCGCGATGGTGGCCTTGCCATCCGCGTCGGGGATATTTCCAAGATCGCGCGCCGCGGCCAGCTGCGCCGCGACTTCCGGTTCATGCCCATGTTCGGCAACAAAATCCGCCAGGCGCTCACGGGCATATGGGAACAGCACCTCATGCACGAAGGCGAGAGGCGTCGTCGTTCCCTCGATATCGGTCACGATGGCGCGGATTGCCGTCATGCCGCATCACTTTCGAATTTCGGAAAACGTGTCGCTATATCGTCGCCGGTGAAATGACCGACCCAGCCTTCCGGTGTGGTGAAGATACGGATCGCGCAGAAATCCGGCGCGGCGCCCGTATCAAACCAGTGAGTAATCCCCGCCGGCACGCTGATGAGATCGTTGCGTTCGCAAACCACCCGGAAAACACGACCATCCTTACGCAGATAGAAAGCCCCCGCACCATCCACAAAGAAGCGCACTTCGTCGTCATCATGCGTGTGTTCGGCGAGAAATTTCTGGCGCAGTTCTTCGCGGTCTGGATTGTCCGGCTTCACGCGCACGACATCGGCGCTCTGATAGCCCCCTTCTTCCATGATCCGCCCGATATCACGCTCATACGCTTTCAGCACTGCAGCCTGGTCTGCGTCTTCGGCAAGGTCGTGCGATGCCTCCCAGCGTTCGAAGGCAACGCCGATCTCACTGAGGGCGGCGGCGATCCGTGCGCCTTCGCGAGTTTCGAGCAATATGGTGTCCGGATCTGTGTCCGGATAGATGGTGAGATGGGTCATCTAAAGCCCTCCTCGTGCAATTGCGCAGTCAGCAGAAAATCGAACGCTTCCATATGACGAATGGTCTCCGCTGCGTTCGCCCCCCACACATATAGGCCGTGACCGGCGATGAGATAACCGTAAGTCTCGTCTGCCCCCGCAAGACGCTGTTCCACGAGCTTGGCCAGCCGGTCCGTGTCCTGGTCGTTCGGCACAATGGGAATATCAAGCACGGTCTCATGCGTCGTTATTCCTGAAAATGCCTTCAGAAGTTCCCAGCCCTCCAGCCGGACGAACCCGGCCTTTTCATGCCGCCGCGACAGCACCGTCGCCGCCATACTGTGCATATGAGAAATAGCTCCGATTTGGGGCGCATTCCTGTATCTCTCGAGATGAAGCGGCGCCTCTGCCGACGCTCGAGGATGCGGAGGGCCGAAAATTTCCGCCTCAATCACCCCGGCCTCGTCGAGTTCTGCCTTGTTCGCACCCGTTGCCGTTACGGCCGCCCTTCTTTCATCGACCCGCACAGAAAAATTGCCGCTCGTGGCTGGCACCCAGCCACGCATGCCCGCCAAACGCGCCATGGCAATGACGTCCTGCGCCGCCCGCGGGAAACTCAGCTGGGATGGTACTGGCGGGCTCATCTTTACTCCTGAGGACATGATCGCGCGGCAAACATAGTGGGTTTGAAACAGGATGAAACCCTGTCTTAAGGCAGACGGGGAGAGCCGGCGCCATAGTCCTCGGCGGATATTCCTCCATAATGGATAAACGTAACGACCTAGTTATATATATTTAAAGTTGCATAGAACCTTTTATGTGTTTCATGATGGCTGAACATAATCAGATTCGCCTGTTCATAGGGGACCGAAACAATGATCTCCATTACACAAAATCGGGAAAATCCCGCTTTCATGGCGCTTGTTGACCCCGACTGCGCCAGTCTTCTTCGGGAGTGGGACGTTATCCCCCCATCCAGCCGGGAAAGTGAACTGGCCTGGCAAGTCGCCGCATCCCGTGGTGCTGTGAAAGATCGCCTCACTCGTGAGGATAACATCCGCGTCGCCGTTATAAGTGTCGCCTCGGAAACGGACCCCCTCCTCAGGGACATGGCAAGAAACACCGACCAAATGCCAAGCCATCCCTGGCTGCACCTCATCCTCCTCACGCCCACGCGCGTCACCCAGCCTTTTGCGGCCCAGCTCCGTCAGTTCGCATCCTGGTCGATTCTTTCCACGCCATGTACAACCGCCGAGCTTTCCGATGCACTGATGAACGCGGCGTGGAAAGCCGCAGAGCAGCACCGCCTCGCGATGCTTTCCATCGCGATCCGCAACGAAGCGGAAGACATTCTTGTCCGAACGCGCAACATCGTCGGCGCGCTTAGCAATGCCGAAACACCCGCAGCGCTTGGCAATCTGGTGCGTATTGCCGATCGAATGACGGACACAGATCAGCCGTTCCGGCAACCGGATACGCAGCACCACAGCTCCGACACCTCCGCCCCGGCATCTTACGGAGCAAGCTTTACCGACACAGTAAACCTGAAAGGGGAAGACGCCGGCCGCTTCTGGACCCGGCGCCTCATCGACTTCTGCAACGCACGGCAAGGCTACTTTCCGGACGGCCTCTTTTCGGATCCAGCCTGGGATATGTTGCTCGACCTCACACACGCCCGTCTTTCAGGCAAACGTGTCTCCGTTTCGAGCCTTTGCATTGCCTCACGGGTGCCCGCAACCACCGCTCTGCGGCGGATAGGCGACCTTGTCGGCGAAGGCCTCGCAACGCGTGTTCGCGATGAGGCGGATGGCCGACGCGTCTTCGTGGAACTCACTGACGACGGCTTCTCTCGCATGACCGCCTATATCGACAACGTCTGTGATATGCTTAATGGTGCGGGTCAGATGCACACTCGGAGAGCGCAGTAATCTCGCCGTCGACATCAGAGCAACCAGAACAAGAAAAAGCCCGCCGGATATCCCGAGCGGGCTTTAATTTGGTTGCGGGGGCTGGATATGATCATAACTTGCGCCCCGAGCAAGTAAAGATGGTTGCGGGAGGGTGCAACCATCTTTACTTGCGGTCCAACGGATATCCCATGAGACGGGCCGATGTTGGCGAAATTGCCAAGCAAGTAAAGGTGATTGCAAGGACGTGCTCCGATCTTCATGCGCTGTTTCAATCAGCAGCGTAGCGCGCCGAAGTTCGCAAAGTGCGCAGGGTCAAGGTGGCAACAGCTCTACTTTTGGCATCAGGGACCTTCGGCTGATCAGAAAGGCGAACTGCTTCGGGACGCCGGTATGCGGACATGCTAAAGATTATATTCGGCCCGGCATTCGTCCGAAATGGTGCAGGCTGGTATCGATCATATCCCAAGATTGGACCCTAACACCTTAGGTCAGCGCGTCTGGACGGAATAGACTAGGATTAACAAGGCTTGTTGCAGCGATAGCAATTAGCTCGAGCATCGCCAGGAAGATGGAGCAGTCCCGCGAAGCGCAAGTTGGGCGCAATCAAGCGTTGTCGGTGTCGCGACCGTCCGGCTCGCGGGCCACGCCCTTGAATGGTTTGCCGTCATCCTTCACGTCCATGAAGCGACCCGTGCGCTCGTCGCGCTTCTGCCAGAGATTATCCGGCCGCTCGAATTGCGTCCGACCCGTCACCGCACCGCGCCGGTAGCCATTTCCCGTGTTCTTTGCCATATCCTTCGCCTCTTCAGTTGAGTTCGCCCGTTTTCATCCGGCCTTCTGCCAGCCCAGCAAGAGTCGGATATCCTTCCAAAGCGGCGACTTTTGATCGCCGCACCAGTGCACCTTTCCGGCCCGGAACCAGAAATGCGCCCGGCACCCTTTCATCCGGTGTACCGACGGATGCAATGTGCCAAAGCCACGTGCATCAACCGCTAGCTTCCACACCGGCCGCTCGTCCGGCAGCAGGTTCATGTGCAGGGTCTCGCCACAGCCGCACGGACAGAGCATGGCCGCACTCCAAGGCGCGCCATCCTCGGTCACGACATAAAGGGTGCGGGCTAGCGGCTGCTCGGGTGCATCCTCCTCGACATACTCGGTTGGGAACCGAACTCGTAGCCGGTCCCGCAGCCAGGTTTTCCCACGCTGCCACAGCCCGGCCATCATGCGGTCTTCCGCGACAGCTCTGGCATGCCGAGCAGCGGCCTTACATCGCCTTTGCCTAGGTCGCCACGGAGGATCGCGCAGACGTCGGGCTTGGGGTCGCGGAATATTGCCATCTCGCTCAGGCTGACCTCGATATGGGCGAAAGCACCGTTAGGATCGTCGCGGAACGCATGCAGGCGGGCCAGTAGCTCGTTCACGGCGAGCGAGCCGATCAGCATGTTGAGCGAAATCACCGCCGGGCGCCGAACAGCGACCCCGGAAATGTAGCCATCGGCAATCTGCCGGGCGTGTGCCTCCGGGTCTGTGCGGGCCAGCCCAGCCGCGCGCACGTCATCAAGACTGAGCAGGCCGCGGCTGATTAGGCTTGATCCGCCGGGCGTCAGATAGTGAACGCTGCCGCAGACCTCGACGATTTCGCCCCGGCGCGGTCCTTCCGGAACAGCATGAATCCGCACGCCCAGGTCGAAATACGGGAGCTGATAGTAGGTTGCGAGTGTGTTCAGGAGAAATCGCCCGTCGATCGTGTCCATGCAGCCGAACACGATATCGCATTGCGCGACCGCCTCGATCGCCTCCGGCGACCAGAGGCTCCGTTCGAGCGTGATCACCTGCGTGCCTGTGCCCATGTGCGTAACCGCCTCGGAAAGCACAGCGACCTTGGGCCGACCCGCTTCCACATCCGCCGCCGTGGCGTTCAGGATACGGTTCAGGTTGCGCTCTTCGATCGTGTCATCATCGACAATTACCAACTCGCCGACGCCGAGACGGGCCAACTGCTCGATCACCGGACTGCCGGTGCCGGAGCACCCGATCACAGCAACCGACAGCCGCTGCAAGAGATCGAAGGTGCCCTCGCCAAAGGCCTGCGCATGGGAGGCGGCAAAGCCGGGCACTGGCCTTCCACCGGTTTCCCCTTGATGCCAAAAGAGCAGGTCGTTACCGGCGACGTTGATGAGCGCCAGAGGCCGCATTTCACCGTCCGATCCCACGATTCGGCCGAACATGCGGCCGTCCGGGAGCATCACTGCGCTGGCGTGCGGCCGGTCGTCGTCGAACCAGTCGCGCAAACTCGGCAGGAGCTGCTGGTCGCTCTCGTCATCGACCTCGGAGAACGCTGGGTAGCCGCCAGGATGGCTATGCACCTTGACCAGTGTTCCGCCCGATCTTTCGGCCCGCTCCAAGAGCGGAAGGATCGCGTCGGTCGGCCAGGTCACGCGCTGGTCCGTTCGCACCGAACAGGCCGAGTACGGAACCGGGAACACTTCGCGCGCAACGAGGCGGGTCCGCCGATCACCAGCCCGCACGCCGCAGAGGAGGAAAGCTGCTGCCTCCAACCCATCGCCGGGAAACAGGTGTTCCTTCAGCGCTGAATGCTGCGCTCCATTAAGAGTCAGACCAACTGCTACTGCGCCGGGCATTTCTCGAACTCTCGCATCAGCCAGCCCTCGACCGTGAGGATATGCGTGCCGAGATTGTGTTCACCGACCACCCAGGGGTTGGCGGGCGTGTAATGCCGCGACCACCGCTGGAAGACCTTGCCGTCGAGTTGCTGCGTCGCTTGGGTCGCGCCGATGGCTCGGCCATCCTTCCGCGCCAAGGCAGGATGGAAGTACGCCATATCTAGCGCGGCCTTCGGATAGCCTGTCTCGATCCGGATCGCGGCGGTGACGGCGTCATGATTGTAGCCAGCGTCTTGCGTCGGGAACCCGTGCAGAAGCACCCATGGAGAACCGTCCACGACGGTCTCCCACGGGCAGCCGTAGGCATCGAGAAACGCCCGATCCTCATCCGGCAGATCGAACTCACGCCGCATCGCCATCTCACCCCTCCGTCTGGTCGCGCGGCAGGGCCTTAAACTTCTCGAGGCCTGGACGCCGCAGATCGACTCGTTCGCCAGGCTTGATCAGCTCGTATCCGCCGCCGCTCAGCTTGAGGCGCAGCGTCCAGTCTCCGGCGGGCGTCAGCCCGGCCGTCTCCAGGATCGTCTCGCGCGTCGGCTGAGCCTCGTGCACATCGTACCGATCCCGGTTCACCCGGAAGCGATAGCCGCGGCAACGCGGCGGGGCCTTGCCCAGCTTCGCGTACTCTTCGAGGTCGGCGATCTCGTCGAGGATTTCCTCGCGGATCGCGTCGGCCATCTCTTCGCCACTCATGTCCGGCGGCCGGGCCTGCTCGTTCATTGCCTTTCTCCTTCTGCCTCGCCGCAGCAGCGGCTTGCTCAAGACGTAGGAACCGGTTAAGCCCCTTTCAAGGGTTTCAGTTTACAAACTTGGCACTATATTATACGATATGTAAACCGCAATCAAGGAGGCGAGAAGCATGATAGGACAAAGGCTTAAGCTCGCCCGTGCCGCAGCAGGCCTCTCTCTCAGGGGCTTGGAGGAGAAGATTGGAAACCGCGTCACGGCGCAGGCGATCGGAAAATACGAGCGCAACGAGTCGATGCCTAGCTCGGGTGTGCTGATTGCGCTCGCCTCGGCGCTTGACGTGTCCGAGGACTATCTGGTCGGCGACCAGGAGATGGTGCTCGAAGGAATCGAGTTTCGTAAGAAGAAGATCACGGGCAAGCGTGAGGAGGCGCAGGTCGAGGCCCAAGTCCTGCACCTGCTCGAACGCTATCTGATGATCGAAGAACTGTTGCACCTGCCTAGCGTCGAATGGGACAGGCCGCGCGAAGCGCCCTACCCTGTCCGGCAGAGCCTCGGAGAGGCAGATAGGGCGGCGGCGAGCCTGCGCGATCACTGGGGGCTCGGAGTCGATCCGATCCCGAATCTCGTCGAGTTGCTCGAGGAGCACGGGATCAAGGTGCTCGCCATCGACCTGACGAATATCGACGGTCTGACGGCTCGGGTGCGGCGTTCCCGCAAGGGCGCTGTGCCGGTGATCGTGGTCAATGGCAAGGATTGGGGCGAGCGTCAGCGCTTCACGCTCGCGCACGAGCTCGGTCACATGGTCATGGACGTGGCCGACGGCGTTGACGAGGAGAAGGCCGCCCATCGCTTCGCCGGCGCGTTCCTGATGCCCGCCGATGCGCTTTGGAGCGAGATTGGAAAGCATCGCACGTCGATCAGCGGAAAGGAATTGATCTACCTGAAGCGGCTCTTCGGGGTCAGCATTCAGGCGATCACGTATCGCTGCAAGGATTTGGGAATCTTCAGCGAACCGCTGTTTCGCCGACTGTTCCAAGAGTTCAATAGGCTCGGGTGGCGAAGCCCGCCCTACAAAGAGCCAGAAATTCTCAAGGCCGAGATGCCGACGCGCTTCAAACGGCTCACGTTCCGAGCGCTTTCGGAAGGAGCCGTCTCGGAATCGAAGGCGGCCGAGCTTCTCAGTGTGCCGCTTCACGCCCTCGACGCACTGATGGACGTGAACCCCCCGAACGAAGCCGACGCGGCAAACGGGGGGTGAACGCATGCGGGTGCTGGTTTCGGATACCTCCGTTCTGGTGGATCTGGAGCGCGGCGCGCTTCTTGAAGCCAGCTTCCGCCTCCCCTTTCGATACTGCGTTCCAGATCTGCTGTACGAACGCGAACTGAAAGATCACGGCGGCCCAGACCTGCTCCGGCTCGGTCTCGTCGTCGAAGAACTGGACAGCGACGGCCTGACCGAAGCTATTGCCTACCGCCGCCGTGTCCCTGCCCTGACGTTGCCGGATAGCCTCGCACTGACGCTTGCGCGAAAGCGCGCGTGGCTGTTGCTCACCGGCGATGGCCCGCTGCGCCAGCTCGCAGCCGCGGAAGCGGTCGAATGCCACGGGGTTCTTTGGATGCTGGACCAGATCCATGCAGCGGGGACGGCAACGACCGCCGCGCTCCATCGTGGCCTGACCGCGATATCGGCCCATCCCCGGTGCCGTTTGCCGCGTCCGGAAGTTCGACGCCGCTTGTTACTCTATGTCGGCGAGTAGCCCCCCAAGCCTGACGACAAGCAATCGCCACAGGACTATAGTTCTGGATCATCGAGAATACCCGGTTCGAGCCGAATTTGCAGGTCGGCAAGCAGCTTAGAGTCCATGCCGTCGCCGGTCAGGGTTTGGAGGTACTCGAGCAGATCGTCCTGTCGGGGTTGACCAAAGGCTAGACGATAGACCGTGAGACTGCGTTTGAGCCAGGCTAGGCGCGTGACTTCCCGGCTGAACGGCAACAACGGCACACGCCGTTCGACCCGCACGGAACCTTCGTAGATCCAATAGGGGATGAGATCGGTGTCGACCGGCGCCTCGGATCGCGCGTGCTCGAACATGAGCTTCCACGGATCGTCAGGAGCCTGCCCACGGCCCCTGACGACCGCGACCTGGCGCTCGGCCAGATTGAGGCGCACGGCATGGCCCTTGAAGCGGTGGACGCGGCCTTCGCGCTGCTCGAGGTCCACCGGGTTGCTCGGCAAGTTCCAGTGATAGACGCGATAGCAATAGGGATGGAAGTCCAGCCCTTCCTGGCCGACCGACGTGGTGGCGAGAACGAACGGCCGGAACGGTGAGTTGAAGGCGTCACGCACGCCTCCGAGCCGCGCGACCGCGCCGTTTTCGTCCTTGTAGTCGGCGAGCCGCATAGCGAAGCGTCCGCGCATCTGGAACTTGCTGATGGCGAGGGACTCTCCATCCACGCGCACGTCATCAACGTCGATCTGCGACGGGCGGATAGCGAGGGCCTGGGCCATGGCGCGAGCGACACCGATTGCGCGGTCTTCGGCTGGGCGGGCGCCGAGACCTTCGGCATCGACGAGGTAATGTGTGTATTCGTCCAGGACGGCCTGTAAGTTGTGCTGGGCGCAATAGACCAGCACGCGGCGCCAGTAGTGATCGTCAGTATCCCGCCGCAGCAAGGCGACCGCGTCATGCTGATTGAACAGCGCCCGGAACGACCAGGCGACTTCAGCGGCGGCGCTGAGCAAGCGAGGGTCATCCCACGCCAGCTCGGGCGCGATCCGCTTGAGGGCGCGAAGCGCGCAGACGGCCGGACTACCGAGCGCAACGTCAACCAGCAGGTCCGAAAGATCGTCGGACAAAGCGCCGATGTCGTGTGTCCTCACTGCTGCCGCCAGTTCGGCGATATGATCGTGGAAGGCGTCTTCGCTCGCCAGGGCGCGCATGCCGTGGGGCGCTTCCAGCCAGGCGCGGGATCGCGCGCCCAGCAGGTCATCGATCACGGCTGGGGCGGCCCACTCGGCGCTGTGCGCGTCCTGATACGACACCGCGCCTTCCTTCAAAGCACCGAGGGCGGGCTTGAGGCGGTCGCCCACAGCGGAGCGCATTCCCTCCAGCGACAAGATGGCCCCCGTTTCGCTGAACAACGCCAGCGGATCGGCCAGTTCGGCCAGCGCCGGCGAGGGATAGATCAGCAGCAGCGCGCGCAGACCCGCGAGCCGGCCGTGATCCTGCCGGAACTGCAAGGGACGCAGGCGATGCTGCTCGAAATAGCGCCGGCCGGATTCGCCAACGCCCATGCGCCGTTCTGCTTCGTAGGACAACAGGGCTGCGACCGCGTCGGGCACCATGGACCAGGACGAAAATATCAGCGCCTTGGTCAGCGGCGCCCCGGCTCGCGCCTCGCCGTAATAGGGCATGGCGGCGGGTATCCAGAGGTTCTGTTCTAGGTGCTGGCCGAAGATGTCGTCCATGATCGCCCGCATGCGGCCGTTGGCCGGGTCCAGCGGCGCATAAGCGTCGATGGCGTCGTGATCGAGCATGGCCGGTCGAGCCGCCTGGATTGCGGTGCGGAGCACGGACGAAGGCGCGTCGACCTGGTCTTCCAGCAGCCGCTTCAGGCTGTACTGGCGCATGAAGTTGAGCAGATAGGGCGAAGACTTCCAGTATTCGATGATCTCCGGCGCATCTAGCGTGCGCGCCACCTGAGAAACGGCGGATGCCTGCGCGAGGTCGGCTGGTGCGATCGAGACCGTGATGGGGGGCTCGCTCATCATGGAGTCGCGCTCAACCGTGGATGCGACCCGCTCGGTTCGGGCGATCACCCGGCGCAGGCGCCGTTCGATGGTCTGGCGGGTCTCGACTGCTGAAGCATGTGACTGTGGGAGGGCATGCAGGAGGCCGCGGAAGGCGCGCATTTCACTCGCCAGCGTGGCTGCCACCTCCGGCCCCTTTTCCCGGCCATAGAGGAAACTCAGGGTCTCAAGGAAGTCCTGATAGTGGTCGCCTTCGTCGGGCTCGTCGCCAGCGAGCGTGAGCATCCGGTAGGGTGTGGCAGAGAGCAGCAAGGTGCGGGCGGCGTGCCCGTCGCCTCCCGAGTAGTCGAACAGTTCGCGCGCGAGGATCGCCGCGTCGCTGTCGCCATGCAGCAGATCCCGGAACCGCTGGAACTCGTCCATGATGATGAGGTCGGGTTGCAGCGCATCCACGCAGGCGTGAGACAGCTTGGCGCGGAGCCGTGCGACCAGGCTGTTGCGGGGCTGTGTCATTTCTGCGGGATAGGTGTCCCGGCGGCGCGGGAAGAGTTCGCAAACCCGTTCGAGTTCCTCGAGAAGGTCGCGATCCGCCTGCACGCCGCGGCGGAAACGCTCGATAATGCGCTTGTCGACGCCTTCGAGGGAGAGATTGTCCACGGCGCGGTTCCAACCTTCGACCCCAGCCGCGACCTGTAACAGGTTGTGCAGTCCGCGCGGGCGCGTAACGAGATCGCGCAGGAGATGGAACAGCAGGGCGCGTTCCTGGCTCACGCCCGTCGCGGAGCGCAGGTCGAAGGTCGTGCCCGGCGTCAGGCTGATGAAGTTCACCTTGTTGGCGTCGAGGCCCGCCTGGTCGCGCAGTTGCAGGGGAACGAGCGTCATGCGGGTCGGCAGGGCCAGCTCGCGCCGCCCGAGGACGTTCAACCGGTTGAGGTTCTGGGCGGCGATCGCCTGGTTTGAGCATATGTAGAGGATGTCGATCCGTTTGGTGCTGTCCCACAGGTGTTCGATCATGCGGGCGATGACCCCGCGCGCGACCATCGTCTTGCCGAGGCCAACTTCGTCGGCGACCAGGAACTGGCGGACAGGATCGTCCTGGCCGTAGAGCCGATCGAAGACATAGTCGACCGTTCGCCGCTGAAAGACCTTGAGGGGAGCGAGCGCCGCGTCGGCGCGAAACCGTTCATTCGGCATGCGCGGCATCCTGCGTGGCGAGCGCAATTCGGAATGTGTTCCAGAGTGCGCGGAACTCGGCCGGAATCGGATCGGTATCGTCACCGTCGCCGGCTTCCAGGCGTGCAATCAGCCGTTCGATGGCGCGGAGCTGGTCCCCGCCGCGGCAGAAGGCCCGAACCATCTCCTCGAGGATGGGCGCGTCGTCGCTTGCTGCACGCCAGGCGCCCTGACCTGACCTGTCCTGCGCCGCGAGGGCGGCGGCGAAGGGATCGCCCAGTTCGGAGAGGAGCAGGCGGAGATAGCGGAAGAAGGCGTCCTTGCTGTCGATCACCCAGCGCAGGATGGCTGCGTGGCGCTCTGCGGGCAGCCCCTCCATCATGAGCCCGGTGCTGAACAGGATCGAGACGTCTTCCGTCTCGTCCGTCAGGTGACAGGCGAGGAACCGGGTAAGGTCGACCAAGGGCATTGCGCCAAGGTCAGCGGGCTGTCCCTGTCGGAGCGGCTCCAGCACATCGCGCGCATGCCCTTCGCCCCGCGTGATCGGCCAAACTCGCAGCGCACCGAGCCCGGTAAGGGGCAGCGGTTCGGACGGGATCAGCCAGACCCGCCAGACCGGCGCGCTATCCGCGCTGTGCTCGCCGCGCTCGCAACGGAGCGCGAGGCCGCTGCGGCAAATCTCGCGCCGGGCCTGATCCAAACGCGCCTCGGCGGCTCGTTGCGCGGCATCGGCGGCTCCCGTCTCGTCGCGGACGAACGGCCGCGTCAGCCGGCCAAACCCCTTGTCGCCGAGGATTTCCTCGACGCTGCCGACCCGCGACCGCTTCCCGGTCAGGGTGGCGAAGATCTCGACATTGCTGCCGGTCAGCAGCGCCGGTCGCGTGGCGTTTCCCGAGCCGACCGTGATCGCGGTGTCCCAGCCGCGCTCGGCGATGAACGCCTTGGCATGGAGCCCTTGCAGGGCCGCCGCGTCCTCCTCCTCGCCATCTTCCGTGGCTGCCATTTCGTCGAGCACGGCCACGCGGGCAAAGCCATCGAGCGTGGCGCCGGGCACCTGGGCGAGTTCGTCGGATCGCCCGATGAAGATGGGCTTTTCGGCGCTGGCCAGGCCGGCGAGCATCGACAAGGTTTGATCGTCGCAGAAGGGCGATACGACGCCCAGCCGAACGCAGGGTTCCGGGCGCCATGGCTTTCCGCCGAGGCCGTTGACGGCGAAGGAGACGCTCTGGAACGGTTCGGGCAGGCTCCATTCGGCGCGCCGCATATCTTCGGCCAGGTCATCGACGAGCGTCTTTGTTCCGTCGGGAACGCCGACGGTCGCGAGATCGGGGAGCCGGCGAAGGAAGTCGGCGACCGGGCGGTTGACGGCTTTGGGCTGCTTGGTGATCACGCCGTCGAGGGTGGCGGCAATGTCCCACGAGCGGTCGCGCGTCAGGTTGCGGGAAAGAATGAGCAGACGCAGGCGGGCCGGGTCTTCGGGGCGCAACGGCGTGAAGCGCAGCGCCCACATCTTGGGGTGGAAGGCCCCGCCTTGAGGGGCGGCGACCTCGACGATGATGCGTTCAAGCAGCGAGCAAAGGCGGGAATGCGGCCGGGCGCTCGCTTGGATATGGCCGGCGTCGGTGAAGACGACGAGGCGGCCGGCGATGCGCTCGGCACCCTCGAGCAGCGCCAGAGGATGAGAGAGAATGTCGTCGCGGTTCTCGGCGGCGAAGAGCGCCAGACTGACCGGCACGGCGAGCGCGGTCTCGAAGTCGAGCGAGAATGTCGTGGCTACCGCCGCGTCGAAGACATAACCCGACGGCGGCTGAAGATTAGCACCGTAGAGCGTTCGTTGTTCGGGATCGAGGCTGCGCCTATTCAGCATGAGCGAGATCCCGCAGGTGGGATTTGGCCTGCGCCCAGCGGAAGCTGAGGCGGTCGGCGCCCGATGCGCCGGTCCAGCGGTCGCGGACAGCGTGATTGGCGTAGCGGGACTGGCTGGTCTTGAGCCGACGTTCGCGCTCCTCAACGAGCCGCCGCGCCGCGGGCGCCGTGATTACCTGCTGCGTCCCGGCCAGAACCAGATCGCGCCACTCGCTCACGAACCGTTTGGCGGCCGGCCGGACGGTGTGCGCCGGGTGTTCCACGACATTCCAGAAATCATCGAGCGACCACGCGCGGACGGCGCCGGTATCGAGTTCGTCGCTCCAGGCTTCAAGCCGAGCGCGATAGTCCTCGATCCAGTCGTCGCGCTGGCGCAGCTCGCTGAGCGCGAGATTATAGAGCAGCGCGGCGCCGTGCATCGCATGGGAGAAGATTTTCCCATGCTGGACGAGGCGGCGCGCCGCGGATGGAAACGCCGACAGATGGGGATGCGTCCAGATATAGTCGCAGTCCGCGTCGATGCCTTCGCGCGCCAGCATCGTGAGCAGTGCTGTGGGCTGGCTGGCGATCAGGCGGTCGATGAGGAATTGCGCCTCGTCGGTGGTCAGGCGGAAGACGGCGTGCTCAAGCAGGTCGCCGGGCATCTGGGGCAAGGCCGGATTCCAGACGGCGGGCGTCTGGGCGCCGGCCAGAGCGTCTTCGCCGCTGGATGCGCCGCGCGACCGGCCACGGCCCCGCAAGGCGACGAACAGACTGTCGAGCGAGCCCGGAAAGACCCGGATGCCCCACGCGCCCAGGCCAGCCCAATAGACGGAACTCGGCAACCGCTGGAGCCGTGGTCCTGCATCCCGGCCGATGATGCCGTTGGACTCACCGCCGGCTTTCAGGGCGTCGGCAAGTCGGATTTCGGTGTCGCGCGCCTCGGTGCGGAGTTGTGCCTCGGGGACTTCGCGCTTTTCCAGCGCCCGATAGAGCCAGGGAATGAACAGCATGTATCGCAGGCGCGTCTGGATCGTGCTCGTGCCCGGAAAGAGATGATCGGCGATGGAATCCCGGATCGCCCCCAGCCCCAGCTCGTCGCGGGTCTCGCGCTCCTGAAAGAGCGCCATGATGCGCTGCGCGCGCTGCCGCTCGGCTTCATCGAAATCGATCCAGGCAAGAGACGACATGGGTTCAGGCCGCCTCGTTTTCGGTCGGCTTCGTCGGCAGAACGGGAATGACGGCGCCGGAGGTCATCAGCACGATCAGTCCGCGCTCGGCGCCGGTCATGTCGAGATAGGCCCGCAGCTGCGCGCGATAGTGATCGAGCGTTCCCGGCGCGGGCGTCACATCGCTTTTCCAGTCCACGACGACGGCGGGGCGGCCCTCTGCCGTCAGGGTCAGGGCATCGGCGATCCCGGCCGTTGCGGCCTCCACGCCGTCGGCCGCCTGTGCGGAATAGACGGGAAATTCGGCGAGAAGATCCGGCCGTAGGGCCGCGATGTCAGGCAGAGCCAGGGTCCGGGCCACACAGGCCGCCAGTTCCTGCGCCGACAGCCCCGTGGCAGGGTCGGCGACCGGAGACTGGCCGAGGGAGCGGATAAGGTCGTCAGCCCGTTCGGTCAGGGCGGCTTCTGATTCTGGAGTTTCGCCGGTCAACACCTCTTCCATAAGCTTGTGGAGGATCAGCCCGCGCTCGCGGCCACCCTGCACGAGGGCGGCGGCTTCCAACTCGGGGGGCTGATCGTCGGCCGATCCAGTCCAGAGCGCGGATTCTTCTTCCCGCAGCACGGTCCCGGCGGCGTTTTCGTCACGGCTGGGCGCGAGCCAGGTCAACCGCGTGTGCGCGGCCGCGATGGCTTCGGCTTCGGCGGCGAAGCTCGCGCGCGTCTGGGTGTTGCCCGCGCCCGCACCTGCGGTCGCGAGACCGGCAGGCAGGTGAGAGACGTCCAGGACGGGCAGGTCGGCGAGCGACAGATCGACGAGACCGATCCAGGCCGATTTCGACGGTGTGGCGTCGAGCCGGGGCAAGACGAGGAGTTCGCGGGCGCGGGTGGCCGCGACATACCAGAGCCGGATGCGTTCGCGGTCCAGCTCCTCCTTTTCCGCCTGGCGCGCGATTTCGTAGCCCTCGGGCACGACGCCCAGGACCGGGCAATATAAGGTCTCGGTCTGGCGGTCGATCACGGCGCTGTCGGGCGCCATGACGCCGGTCATGGTGTTGACCGGAATGACGATCGGCCATTCCAACCCCTTGGCCGCGTGCATGGTGAAGAGCGCGACCGCTTCCTCCTGGGCGTCGGGCCGTCCCTCGACGGCGCGGGCCTCGTCGGACCACGCTGCGGTCATGGCCTCGGCGAAGGCGCGCAGGCCGCGCACGGCATAGCCTGTCGACAGGCTGAGATAGAGATCGACATTGGCGAGCGCGCGTTCGGCTTGGCCGCGATGGCGCTCAAGGAGGAGTGGGCGGACGCGCATCACGTCGACAGCCTGCGAGAGCAGTTCGTGCGGTGTCGTGCTGTTGCCGCGCCGGGAGAGCGATTGCAGCCGCTCGATGACGTCGCGCGCGAGCGGGTGCGCGATGACGGCAGGGTCGATGCTGAGATCCAGGCGCGGAATCCGATTTGGCTGATCCCCCGAGCGCGGAAGCCCCCAGATGATGTCCAGCAGCTCTTCCTCAGTGAGACCGACCAGAGGCCCGCGCAGCAGTGCGCCGAGCGCCAGCGTATCGCGGCGATCGGCCAGAACGCGGGTCAGCGCGATCAGGTCCTGGATTTCCTGGCGGCGGAACAGTCCCTTGCCGGCTTGGGTGGCCACAGGGATGCCGCGGCGCTCCAGGGCTTCCTCATAGCGCCACAGCTCGGCGCCGGTTGGCGCCAGCAAGGCGATGTCGCCCGGCTGGCAGGGGCGCTCCGCGCCGCTGCGACGGTCGATGATGGGGTGGCTTTCGATCAGCCGGGCGCACAGCTCAGCGATGGCGTCGGCTTCGGCGTCGCGCTGCTGTTCGGCGCTGGCCTTGCCGTTTTCATCGGCCACGGCGATGTCGAGGGCCGCCACGCAAAGGCCGCTCCGATCGTCATGGAACGGGTCGAGAGCGGTGAAGCCCGGCTGGCCATCGGCCGAGAGCACGGCCTCGAAGCGCTCGTTGACGAAGGTGAGGATCGAGGCGCAGGAGCGGAAGTTCGTGGAGATCGACAGGAGGCTGTCGGGGTCCTGGGCGCGGAAGGCGTCGCGCGCCTGCACATAGGCGCCGACATCGGCGCCCCGGAAGCGATAGATCGCCTGCTTGGGGTCGCCGACCAGGAAGAGCGCGCCTGGCCGGATTTGGAACCGGGTCCAGTCGGCATCGCCATCGACCGGCTCGCCGCACAACCGCCAGAAGATTTCGGTTTGCAGGGGATCGGTGTCCTGGAACTCGTCGACGAGGACATGGGCGAAACGCTGTCCCAGAGCACGGCGCACGGCATCGTGGTCGCGCAGCAAATCGCGCGCGGCGAAAATCAGATCGTCGAAATCGAGCTGGGCGCTGGCGCGCTTGTGCTCGCGATAGCGTTGCAGGATCGGGCGCGCTTCGTCGATCAGCGCCGCCAGGGCATGGCCGGCGGCGGCCTGCGCCAGTTCGACCCAGGCGTCGCAGCAGGCTGTATAGTGGGTCTCGGCGGCGTCGTTCAGTCGGTCGCCATCGGCCTTGGAGAGACCAGCCCGCTTGGCCGCGGCGGCCCATTTGCCCTTCTTGCGATAGGAGGCGAAAGCGCCGGCCTTGGTGCAAAGGTCCGGGTGAGGCCGCGAGGTCAGGAGGCGGACGAGGCCCGCAGGCGTTGCGGGATCGGGACTGTTCGCCACGGCGGTCGCCATTTCGGCCAGCCGCTCGACGATCATCACCGTTTCCGGCTCGGCCGCCACCACACCATCCATGAAGCCCGCGAAATCCGCGGCGGCCTGCCGGAACGCCGTCAGGTGGCCGTCAAGCGGGGAGACGGGCGGGGCCGCGAGCGTGGGACGGCGGCGCAAATTCTCGGCGATCTTATGGATGAGCGCCACGGTCTCGCCGGGGCTGTGTAGCACCATCTCGGCCAGGATGCCGCCGTGGCCGCCGGACAGGCGTTCGCGCAGCCAGCCATCGACAATCTCAAGGAAGGTGAGGTCAGCCTGGTTGCGATCCATGACGCCGGCGCCGGGATCGATGTCGGCCTCCGCCGGATAGGGTTTAATGAGGCGCTGGCAGAAGCCGTGGATGGTCGAGCAGGTGATTTCGTCGATCGCAGCGCTCGCGGTGGCGAGATTGTCCCGGTGGGCCTGGGTCAGCCCATCGGACAGCGCCACGCGCAGTTCGGTCGCGATCCTGCCGGCCGAGAGATCGGCGACGAACTCGCGGACACGCGACAGCAGCTCACTCGCGGCGAGTTCGGTGAAGGTCACGGCGGCGATGGAACGCGGCGCGACGCCTTCGGCCAGCAGGGCGGCGATGCGGCCGGCCATGACGGCGGTCTTGCCTGAGCCCGCGCCGGCTTCGACCAGGATCGAGCGATCATGGAGGCTGATCGCATCCCGGCGCGCGCCGTCGTCCTTCAGCACCTTGGACACGCTGCTCATCATTCCGCCTCCCAGATCTGAGCGAGTTCGCCAAGCCGCTCTGTCGCGGCCGGCATCTTGCGTTTGCAATAGGTGGCGCTGGCGTTGGCCGGCAGGGCGAAGGCGAGGTCGTCGTAATCGCCACCGGTATCCGGGCCAGGCAGAGCTGCGCCGCTGGCGAAACTCGCCCTTGCCGCGCGCAGATAGCCTGTGATCTCTGCCAGCACGGCCTCGGGATCGTCGAGCTGAAGATCGACGGGCTCGCGCGGGTAGAGCAGCGAGGCGCTGATGGCGACATCGTCGCCGAGGAGTGCCTTTACCGCGAAAGCATAGAGGCAGCGCTGAAGCTCTCGTCCGCCATTGAGGCGGATGTCGCCGCGCGGCGGCCGTCCGGTCTTGTAGTCGCGCACCAGCGCGCGCTTGCCATCACCCGAGATGTCGAGCCGGTCGATATAGCCGGCGATGTTGAAGCCCGTGTCGGGGATCGTGACCGGCGTGGTCGTATCCCAAGGCGTTTCCGCGTGTGATTTCGGTTCCGAGCCGCCGAAGGGCACCTCACCGTAGGAGCGTGCGCCCGGCAGGACATCATCGCCATAGGACAGGGCGCGGCCCGCCATCACGCGAGCGTCGTCGAGGGTGCGCCCCCAGATGACGGCCGGCGGAACCGGGCGCTCGCTCTCCCAATCGGCGGCGACGGCCTGAGCCGCCTGCGCCACCGCCGCGTCAATGGTTCCCGCGTCGGCGGAGGCAAGGCCTCCTCCGGTTTCGAGGGCGCGCAAGGCGCGATCGAGAACCATGTGGACGAGATCGCCGATCCCGAGCGCATCGAGCACGAGCGGTTCGGCGCTGCTCTGCGGTTCGCGCCATCCGAAGGCATAGACCCAAACGAAGCTGAGTGGATTGCGCAGCAGGCGGCGCAGCGAGCTGGCCGATTGGGTCCGGCCGAGGATGGCGAGAACGAGCGGATGATCCGCCCGCACGAGCCCGTCATGGGGGGTGATCTCCGTCTGCCGCCAGTCGCGCCAGCAGCTCTGCGCACCGACCGCTTGCGGATCGGCGGCGAACTCCTGGGGCCGGGCCATGAGGCGGTCGGTTTCGCTGAAGGCGTGCGCTGGCGTCGCATTGCGGCGCAGATAGGTTTCGTCGCCACGTCCGGCGAGCAGGGGGCTGCGACCCAGCAGACGCCCGTCGCTGTCGCGCCGGGCGCGAGAGAGAACGACGGTATCGGCCGTCGTGGCGAGGATCGTCTCGAAATCGCGGCGGTCGGCGAGATTGACCGGCAGCGGATCGAGCACCGGGGTCGGGATGATATGCTCCGGGATCAGGCGGTCCTCGGCGATTCCGCGCGGCCAGCGCGAGGAATTGAGGCCGAGGAGCCGCACGAAGCGGCGGGGCGACGCGGCGAGCGCGCTGGCGGGCATCCAGGCGACGCAGACGCACGCTTCCAGCCCGTCGTCCTGCTTCAGGAGTTCCAGCGTCGCGTCGATCGAGGCGGCGGGTCCGGCGAGCAGAGCCTTGCGCCAGATCGCGAGCGCGCGGCCCTTGAGGAAGGCTTCTCCGATCTCACCGGCGGCGTCCGGTCCTTTGGCCAGAGTCTCAACCGCAGTAAACAGCGCCGGAGCATGGTCGGCGCCATCGGGCCAGTCCTCCGGCGTCAATCGGGTGAGCAGGCGATTCCATGCCCCCGGCGTCGAGAGCGGCGCATCGGTCGGCAGGACCCGCAGCCAGCCTTCGGGCAGGGTCTCGAACGGCCCGCTGTCCCGGCAGAGCGCCGCGAGGCGCCGCAGCCGGGATTGCGACAGACCGCGCACCACGATGTCGGCCAGAGCCGCGGCCGACTGGCCCTCGCGGGTGGTGACGGTGCGGACGCCGTGGACGAAGTGCAGGTCGATGTTGGCGTCGGCGCGCAGGGCCAGGAAATGATCGTCATAGTCGGCGGGCGATGCGGTCGCGATGGCGATCTCCGAGGGCGAGACGCCAGTTGCGAGCAGACTACGCGCCCAGCGCATCGCCTCAATGGCCTCGTGATAGGCGGTCGCCGCGCTGACGGCGCTGATCCCAGGCGTTTGCGCCGGTTCGCGCGTGATCCTGACGCCCGTGCCGTCCAGCCATGCCGGAACGCTCCTCGGGCCGGCCGTCCACTGCACCGGGATATGGGCGGTGAGGGCCTGGAGCAGCGGCCGCCAGCAGGGCGAGAGTTCGGTAAGGCCGACGATCTCCATCGGGCCGAGGACCGCCGGCGCATGAGCAATGCGGGCGGTCGCGGCTGCAACGATGTCGAGAGGCCGCATCATGCCGGGCGGAAGCTGGTCGAGGACGGCTGCTTCGAGCCGCGCAATAGCGTCGAGACGCGAATGATCCGCCGCGCGTGCGGCAATATCGATGCCCCCGCGCCAGGCTTTGTGGAGCGTGTCGGCTGCCGCGTCGATCATGCCGGGAAGAGCCTTTATGGTCTCCAGTTCACCCATCGGCGTGGTGGGCAGGGCCGCCTGGATGGCCGCGCGCAGGCTCTCGTCGTCGACGGGACGGGCGAAGCCACCCGCCAGCCGGACAGCGGCCTGCTCGAAGGACATGATCTGGAGACCGTGGCGACCGTCACGGCCCGCCGCCAGACGGCTCTCCCGCATGGCGAGGCGACCGTTAACGACCAGGGTGGATCGATGCGCATTGGTCATGGCCGATCTCCATCTCGAGGCGCGTTCTCGGTCGGCCGTTGGGGCAATGCCGATGCAGCGCCGGTGTTCACCGCCGCGCCAAAGCTCAGACTGACCACCACCCTCGGGTGTCCGGTGGCATATCGGCATCGCATTGCAACCACCCCGCCATTGACTATCATCGCCATGATGCATATATGAACTATACGCACCGCTTGTCAAGGTGTGTATAGTTTATAACCGCATGAGGGCTGCAAGTGCGCTGGGGCGTCGAGCAACGACTTGAGTTTATCGAGTTCCGCCTGTTCTGGGAGGGAGCGATCAACCGCGCCGATATTGTTGATTTTTTTGGCGTTTCTGTTCCGCAGGCGTCGAAGGATCTGACTCTCTACCAAGAGCGGGCGCCGGGCAATATGGTGTACGACACACGCGGCAAGCGCTATGTCGCGGCCGAGAAGTTTGTTCTACGCTTCCTGGATCCTGACCCTTATGTGTACCTTGCCCAGCTCCGCTCTGTCGCCGAAGGGACCGTCCCAGCCCATGATTCTCTGATAGCGGTGCTGCCAAACACCGATGTGGCGCTTACGCCCAAGCGGGACATTGATATCGAGGTTCTAAGGAATGTCCTCGACGCCACCCGCGAAGGCGCTTCGCTGGACATCTATTATCAGTCGATGAACCGGTCACGACCTGATCCGATATGGCGCAGGATCACGCCCCACGCCTTTGGCTATGACGGCTTCCGTTGGCACGCGCGGGCCTACTGCCATCTTGAGCACAAGTTCAAAGACTTTCTGCTGCCGCGCATCCTCGAAGTAGGGGGAAAGGATGAGCCCGGAGCGTCCGGGGATGAGGACTGGCTCTGGAACAATTTCTTTGACGTCGTTGTCGGTCCACATCCCGATTTGACGGAGAGCCAAAAGAAAGTTGTCGCCAAGGATTACGGGTTCGAGCATGGCAACGGCACCCTGTCCGTCCGCTATGCAATGCTGTTCTATGTGCTCAAACGACTAGGCCTGCTTGGCGATGCTGCAAAACAGAGGGCTCGTACACAGCACATTGTTACAGTGAACCGGAAGGAAACCGAGGCAGCGCTAGAGAAGGCGGAATATCAGCTATGACCGCATTGGGGGGACATGTCGGCTAATGGGGGCGAGACTCGAAGATATCAAGAACGGCGCGTCAGTCCGCGGCATTACGTCCGCGCAGCCGGTTCAGGTTGTGTCCGTCGACTGGATCGGCGACCAAGCCATTAGCGTCGTTTTCCGCGATCACAGTGGAACCGTTGCCGAATCCATTCTCTATCGGGACGACGAGCATCGGCTCGAAGTCGAGAAATCGGGCCGCCCCTGGTCCTTCGATGCCGATGGTGCATTGCTGCGGCTAGTCACGGAAGCCAACCGGATCAAACTGGCGCACTATTTCGATCCCTATCTTGCGATCCACACCAGCCTGGTCGATCCGCTGCCGCACCAGATCTCCGCTGTCTATGGCGAGATGCTCCCCCGCCAACCGCTGCGCTTCCTCCTCGCCGACGATCCCGGCGCGGGCAAGACGATCATGGCTGGCCTTCTCATCAAGGAACTCATCGCGCGCAGCGATCTCGAACGGTGCCTCGTCGTCGCACCTGGCAGCCTGGTCGAGCAGTGGCAGGACGAGCTCGGCCAGAAGTTCAATCTGGAATTCGACATCCTCACGCGCGACATGATCGAGACGTCGCGATCCGGCAATCCGTTCTCCGACCGCAACCGACTGATCGTGCGTCTCGACGTCCTGGCGCGCAATGAAGAGCTCCAGGACAAGCTCATGAGCGCGCAGGAATGGGACCTGATCATCTGCGACGAAGCGCACCGCATGTCGGCCACCTATTTCGGCGGTGAAGTCAAATACACCAAGCGCTACCAGATCGGCCAGAAGCTCGGCCAGGCCTGTCGCCACCTGCTGCTGATGTCGGCGACACCGCACAACGGCAAGGAAGAGGACTTCCAGCTCTTCATGGCTCTGCTTGACGGTGACCGCTTCGAGGGCCGGTTCCGCGATGGTGTCCATTATGCCGATACAGAAGACATGATGCGGCGGCTGACCAAGGAGGAACTGCTCAAATTCGATGGCCGGCCGCTGTTTCCCGAGCGTCGGGCCTACACTGTCAAGTATGAGCTCTCCGAGGGTGAGGCCGCGCTCTATACGGCGGTCACTGAGTACGTGCGGACCGAGATGAACCGCGTGCAGCGCTTTGCTGAGGGCGACGGCAAGAAGCGGAACAATGTTGGCTTCGCCTTGCAGATCCTCCAGCGCCGCCTGGCGTCTTCGCCTGCCGCAATCTACCAATCGCTGAAGCGCCGCCGCGAGCGTCTGGAAAGCGAGCTCGGCGAGGCGCGCCTTGCTACGAAGGGTCGCCAGGCAGGCTTCGACGAGCGGGCGGTCAATGCCGACATCCTGCGCAACATCGAGGAATATGGGCAGGAGGAAATCGACGAGCTCGAGGACCTGATCTCCACCGGTGCGACGACCGCCGAGACTGTGGAGCAGCTCGCTCTTGAGGTCGAGACGCTGAAAAGCCTCGAAGCCATGGCGCTTGGCGTGCTGCGCTCCGGCGTGGACACGAAATGGAGCCAGCTCAACCGCATCCTCGACGATGATTTGATGATCGACTCGGCCAAGAACCGCCGAAAGCTGATCATCTTCACCGAACCGAAGGACACCCTGAACTACCTGCTCGAAAAGGTGCGCGCGCGTCTTGGCAACCCCGAAGCGGTCGATGTGATCCACGGCGGCGTATCACGCGAGGAACGCCGCAAGGTGGTCGAACGCTTCATGCAGGACAAGGACCTGCTTGTGCTGATCGCGAACGATGCCGCCGGCGAGGGCGTCAACCTTCAGCGCGGGCATCTGATGGTCAATTACGACCTGCCCTGGAATCCCAACAAGATTGAACAACGCTTCGGCCGCGTCCATCGCATCGGCCAGACGGAGGTTTGCCACCTCTGGAACCTGGTCGCAGCTGACACGCGCGAGGGCGAAGTCTATGCCCGCCTCCTCGAAAAGCTGGAGGCTGCGCGCGAGGCCCTGGGTGGGCGCGTCTATGACGTGCTCGGCGAACTTTTCGAGGGCACCGCGCTCAAGGACCTTCTGTTCCAGGCGATTCAGTATGGCGAGCAGGACGACGTGAAGGCTCGCCTTTTGCAGCAGGTCGATGGCGCGGTCGACCGGACTCACCTGCTTGAGCTGCTCCGGCGGCGGGCTCTGACCAACGACACCATGCCCGAAGCCAAAGTCGAGGAGCTGCGGCTCGAGATGGAACGGGCCGAAGCACTGCGCCTTCAGCCGCATCATATCCAGAGTTTCTTCGTCGAGGCATTCCAGCATCTCGGCGGCCGACTCAAGCGCCGCGAAGAAGGGCGCTGGGAAGTCACTCACGTGCCGGTGCGCATCCGCGAACGCGATCGGCAGATCGGCACCGGTGCGCCGATCCAAAAGCAGTACGAGCGGATCTGCTTCGAAAAGAGCCTGATCAACCAGCAGCCGGTTGCGGCCTTCATCTGTCCTGGGCACCCATTGCTGGAAGCAGTGATCAGCCTGATCCGGGAACAGTATGAGCAGATCATGCGACAGGGCGCGATCCTGGTCGATGACACTGACCCGGGCGATAGCCTCTCGGCGATCTTCCTTCTAGAACACGCGGTGCAGGATGGACGGATGACGAGCGGCGGCAAACCGCATGTGATCTCGCAACGCCTACAGTTCGCCGCGATCGACAAGGCGGGTGATGCGGTCAACGCTGGTATCGCGCCGCATCTCAACCTTCGCCCCGCAACTACCGAAGAGATCGACGCCGTCGGCAATCTACTGGATGAGGATTGGCTGACGAGTGAACTGGAGAAGACAGCCATCCGCTTCGCCACCGTGGAGCTGGCACAGGGGCATGTCGCGGAGATCAAGGCCCGCCGCCTTCCGGAGATCGACAAAGTCGAACAGGAAGTTCGAGCCCGGCTCAAGAAGGAAATCAATTACTGGGACTCTCGGGCCTTCGAACTGAAGGAGGAGGAGAAGGCCGGCAAAAAGGCACGACTGAGCTGGCAAAATGCGCAGCGACGCGCCGAAGAACTGGCCGAGCGCCAGAAGCGCCGAATGGACCAATTGGAGCAGGAGCGGTTCATCACTTCGCAGCCACCCCGTGTGCGTGGCGGGATGGTGGTGATTCCGCGAGGTCTTCTCGTCGCTCGTCAATCACCAGCCGTACCCGACCGTTTCGCCGAAGATCCGGCGGCGCGGCGCGCGATCGAACTCGCCGCGATGGAAGCAGTCATGGCCGCAGAACGCGCGCTCGGGCATGTTCCTGTCGACGTCTCCGCGCAAAAGATCGGCTACGACATCGCGTCGCACGATCCGAAATCGGGGCACCTGCGCTTCATCGAGGTCAAAGGACGGATCGACGGCGCGGACACCGTGATGCTCACGCGGCAGGAGATCATCACTTCGCTGCACGAGCCGGAGAAGTTCATCCTGGCGATCGTCTCCGTCAATGGCGGCTTCGCTCATGTGCCGCGCTATGTGCGCGGCCCGCTCGTTGAGCGGGAGCCGTCGTTTCTCGAAACCGCGATCCAGTTCGACCTCCGACGCCTGCTGGAGCGGGCGCGAGAGCCGGCATAATGGGGGAATCACATGAGGCAGACTGCTGAGAACATTTCCGTGCATGACGCTGAGCAGCGCATCTTCGTGCAAATCGCGTCGCAGGTCGGGCTTGTTGTTCGTGGTCCCGACATTTTCCGCGAGTTGCAAAAGCGAGTTTTGAGGTGGGGATTCGATCCCGGCAGAAACCTGAGAAATATTCCCGCCGGCGCTTGGGATGGGGATTCATTTGAGATTGATCAGGACAATTCTGAACAGGCCGAGGCGATCAAGCTGGAAGAGCCTCGGTATTGGGCGTTCAGACTGCGCGAGCGACTCAAAGATACGTCGCGCATCTGGACTACCGAGGTAGGTATCGCGGAGCGGAGCGCCACGGAAGCAGTTTTCGGAGTTCGTCTCATCGGCGCACAGCGGGGAAGCGCCGAGCCGATTCCTCGCTCGATACCCAATTTCGTTCGTGGCGTTGCATTTACGCAGGACGCCTATCTTGATGGGCGCCCAACATCGGCTGATCCGTGGCTCGTGGAGTCAGAGCAGGATGTCGATGAGCTTGTAGCCTTTTTGGAAGCGCCGCATCGTCATCATCCCGTTGTCGTCTTCGCTACACCAGAGGGAAGCGCAAACGCCGACGAGACGGCAATTCCTGTCCACGCCTTCATCCGAAGGACGGTCGGATTTGTGCATGCTGTTGTCATTACATCCGAAGCGGCATTCTCTTTGACGAACCGCGTGGGGCGAGAGTTCTCGGTCTATCGCCAGGCAGTTCGAACCTACAATCCTGGCTTTAGCCCCGACGCGCATCTCCCGACCGACCATCCAGTCGCGACTGCCGCACGCATCGCTGACTGGGGAGATAGTGTCGGCTCAACCTTTGCGGATTTCCTCGTTGAGCAGGCGCTTCGGATCACTCGCCCGCGCGACGTTCTCGAACGGGAGCAACCGTCGTTTCAGCACGTCAAGCGCATCGCGGCGCAACGGGCTCGCGAAAGTGCCTCAGCCGAAGGGCAAGGCGACACCGAGCTTTTGCGGCTAGCAGACGAGGAGTTGCGCGCGGCGAAGCAAGAGGCCGAAGCCAGTCTTGAGCTGGCGCTTAACGCCGACGCCGAGCGGCAACAGGCTCTGTCGGAACTGCGGCAGATCAAGGCGAGCTATATGGCGCTCCAGGCCCGCCTTGATGCGGTGCTTGCAGAGCACCCGAAGAGCGCAGAGCCGATTTTTCCGGACAGCTTGGACGAGATCGAGACCTGGGCGCAAGCTCATCTCAGTGGCCAAGTGGAGCTGCATCCCAAGGCGATCAAGGCTGCGAGGGGTTCAGACTTCAAGGATGTCGCACTTGTCTACAACGCGCTCCTAATGATGCGGAATCTCTATGTCCCCATGCGCCGCATCGGCGGCATCGAGCACAAGAATGCTTTTGAACAAAGGCTCGGGGAGCTTGGTTTGGAAAATACTCCATGCTTTGCCCAAGAAAACAAGGCAAAGAACTTTGGAGGAGCATATTTCGTTCGCTATCAGGACTCTACGCGCGAGCTTGATTGGCATTTGAAAGGCAGCAACAGCCGCGATGAGCGGCTGGGCTTCCGCCTATACTATTTCTGGGACGCTGAGACCGGCCGCGTTGTCGTCGGGTACTTTCCCGGACACCTCAAGAACGACATCACGTAGGGCCACAATGACATACAAAAAGAAACTCATCGAAGTCGCCATTCCACTCGAAGCGATCAACGCGGCGTCGGCGCGTGAGAAGTCGATCCGGCATGGGCATCCGTCCACACTGCATTTGTGGTGGGCTCGGCGACCGCTGGCGGCATGCCGGGCTGTACTATTCGCCCAGCTCGTCGACGACCCTTCTTCTCGCGTCGATGAACTGCTCGCCGACTCGAAACTCCGCGCTCAGGCGGAGGCGGAGCTTCCAGAGCGCCTGGCCGCCTGGGAGAAGAGCAAGGCCTCAGCGCAGGGGACGGCGGCGAGTGCGCCTGAGCCGACGCTGGAGGATGTCGCGGTCGAGATCGAGCGCAAGCGGCTCTTCGCCATCATCGAGGATCTGGTGAAATGGGAGAACTCGACCAACGAGGAGGTGCTGGAACGCGCGCGGGCCGAGATCCGGCGCAGCTGCGGCGGCGTGCTGCCCCCGGTCTATGATCCGTTCTCGGGCGGCGGGTCGATCCCGCTCGAGGCGCAGCGGCTGGGCCTGCCCGCCTACGGGTCCGACCTGAACCCGGTGGCTGTGATGATCGGCAAGGCGATGATCGAGATCCCGCCGAAGTTCAAGGACATGCCCCCCATCCACCCTGGCATCAAGGAGCGGTCGTTCTACCGCAACGCCGAGGGGCTGGCCGAGGATGTGAAATACTACGGCGAGTGGATGCGCGAGAAGGCGTGGGAGCGCATCGGACATCTATACCCGCAGGTGGACCTGCCGAAGGAATATGGTGGCGGCAAGGCGACGGTGATCGCGTGGATCTGGGCGCGGACGGTGCCGAGCCCGGACCCTGCCTTCTCGGATGTGCAAGTGCCGATCGCGTCGAGCTTCCTGCTGAGTTCGAAGGCCGGGAAGGAGGCGTGGATTGAGCCTCTTGTTGATCGGCAAGCTAAAACGATCTCATATCGCATCCGACATGGTGGCACGAAGGCAGAAATCGCCGCAGCGAAGGATGGCACCAAGTTACAGCGCGCGAACTTCCGGTGCCTGATGTCCGGCTCGGCGATCACTGCCGACTATGTGAAAAGCGCTGGAAAGTCTGGGAAGCTGGGCCAAACGCTAATCGGCATAATCGCTGAGCGAAAAGGTGGCAGGGTTTATGTCGCGCCTGATGAGCTGCACGTTTCCCGAGCCTTTGCTCCGGAGATTTCGGACCGCGCAGAGGAATGCCGAGAGACTTTCCTCTACGGCGAAACGCCGGAACGTCTTACGGGTGGAACCTGCTACGGATACGGGCTCGACCAGTGGGGCAAACTGTTCACAGATCGCCAGATCTTTGGCCTGAGTGCCTTCAGTGATCTGGTTCATGAAGCACGCGATAAGGTCGAAGCAGATGCAGTTGCTGCGGGACTGCAGTCGGACGACCTGCCTCTGCGGGACGGCGGTCTTGGTGCAAAGGCTTATGCGGAGGCTGTGAGCGTATACTTGGCCTTCGCCATAGACCGAATGGCCGATGCAGGTAGTACGATAGCAACTTGGGCGCATAGCGGGTTCATTCGCTTCACCTTCGCACGCCAAGCTATTCCGATGACTTGGGATTTTGCGGAATGTAACTTCCTGAGCGATAGCACCGGAAATTTTGGCGGGGCAATCGAATGGATATATAAGGCGATATCCGAATTCCAGCCTCGCAACATAGGCTCTTTGCGCCAACAAGATGCTCAGCAGGTGGTGTTGCCGGAAAACGCTGTGATCTCCTCGGATCCGCCCTATTACGATAATATTGCCTATGCAGACCTATCCGACTTTTTCTATGTTTGGCTGAGGCGCGCGACTAAGCCGGTGTTCCCAGATTTGACTTCGGTTCTTGCAGTGCCCAAGTCGGAAGAACTCGTTGCCGTCGCTTATCGACATGGTAGCAAGGCAGAGGCAGAAGACTTCTTTCTTAAAGGAATGACCGAAGCCATCACGAGTCTCGCAAAACAGTCTTCGCCTGACCTGCCGGCTACAATTTATTATGCATTCAAGCAAAGTGAAGTGGAGCAAGAAGGACTCACCTCGACAGGCTGGTCCACCTTTCTGCAGGCAGTGATTAATGCAGGATATTCGATTGTTGGCACTTGGCCGGTTCGAACAGAGCGTGCGGCAAGAACTGTCGCTTCTGGGACCAACGCCCTCGCCAACTCGGTTGTCCTTGTCTGCCGCAAAAAGAAAGCGACCGCCGACACTATCACCCGCGCCGAGTTCATCCGCGCCCTGAAACGCGAACTGCCCCCGGCCATCGCCGAGCTTCAGGCGGCAAACATTGCCCCGGCCGATATGCCGCAATCGGCCATCGGCCCGGGCATGGGCGTTTTCTCGCGCTACAAGGCCGTGCTGGAATCCGACGACAGCCCAATGAGCGTGAAGACCGCGCTCCAACTCATCAATCGGGAACTCGACGAATATCTCGGCGGCATCCAGGGCGAGTTCGACGCCGACACCCGTTTTGCCATCACCTGGTTCGAGCAGCACGGCGTTGGCAAAGGCGATTACGGCGTGGCCGACAACCTCGCCCGCGCGCGCGGCATCTCGGTCGAGAGCGTCAAGCACGCCGGAATTGTCGAAAGCGCCGCCGGCAAGGTTCGCATCCTCGCCCGCGATGAACTCGAGGACGATTGGGAGCCGGAGGAAGACCGCCATCTCACGGTGTGGGAGTGCCTCCAGCACCTCGTCCGACAGCATGAGAAGGACGGGATATCGCACGACACCGCCGTCCTGTTGAAGAAGATCAACACTAGGGCCGAGGCGGTGAAGGACCTCGCCTACTGCCTCTACGACATCAGCGCCAACAAGCGGAAGGATGCGAAGGAGGCCACTGCCTACAACGCATTGATCGCCGACTGGGCGGAACTGACGCGGCAGGCCGCGTCAATCCACGACACGAGTGGCGATCGCCAGATCCGGCTGGACATCTAAGGGGGAACGGACGTGGCCAAGAGTACACGCCAATACGTATTCGAGGGAATGGAACTGCTGCCATCGGCGCTCATTCCCTTCGTCGAAAAGCGGCTGGAAAGCTCGATCACGGGTCACTGGCAAGTGGAAGTGGTTCAGCGTGTCCAGGGCCTGAGGCCAAACTCCGCCGGTGAAGTCGGCTGGGATCAACAGGGATTGCTGAAGGCGATGATGGCCTTCTGGAAGGACGCATTCGCGACCGTGCTCGGCCACCCTGAACGGTCATATGTGTCCGAGCTGCTCGAAGTCCGCAACAAGCTCTCGCACAATGAGAGTTTCACTTACGACGACGCCGAGCGTGCGCTCGATTCCATGCGCCGGCTAATGGAGGCAATCAGCGCCGGCGAAGTCGCCGAGCAGCTTTCCAAGATGCGGGATACCATCCTGCGCACAAAATTCACCGAGCTTCAGCGCAACGAGGAGCGCCGGAAGACCCAGCGCCTTGAAATCTCGGTGGAGACGGTGGCCGGTCTGCTGCCATGGCGCGAGATCGTTGAGCCCCATCCCGACGTGGCCACCGGAGAGTTTCAGCAGGCAGAGTTTGCGGCCGACCTCGCCAAGGTCCACGCTGGCAGCGCCCCGGCCGAATATCGCGATCCCAAGCAGTTTTTCAGCCGGACCTATCTGACGGAAGGTCTGAGCACGCTCCTGGTTGGCGCGGCCAAGCGGCTATCGGGCAGCGGCGGAGATCCCGTTGTCGAGCTGCAAACCAACTTCGGCGGCGGCAAGACGCACTCTATGCTGGCCCTCTACCACATGGCGGGCGGCACCCCGGTTCAGGACCTGTCGGGACTTGACCGGTTGCTGGATCAGAACGGGTTGAGCGTTCCCGCAGGGATCAACCGCGCGGTGCTGGTTGGTACGTCCCGGGGGCCGCAGGACGTGCTCAACGCCGAAGGCGGCCGCAAGATCCGCACGACCTGGGGCGAGCTGGCGTGGCAGCTTGGGGGCGCAGAAGCCTTCAACATGGTTGCGGAGAATGATGCCAGCGGTATTGCGCCCGGTTCAAACTTGCTCGAGGCGATCTTCAAAAAATACGCGCCGTGCCTTATCCTGATCGACGAATGGGTTGCCTATCTTCGGCAAATCTACAGGGTCGAAGGGCTGCCCTCCGGTTCGTTCGACGCGAACCTCTCTTTCGTCCAGTCGCTTACAGAGGCCGTCAAGGCCAGTCCCCAGACTCTGCTGGTCGCATCCTTGCCGGCTTCACAAATCGAGGTCGGCGGCGAAGGTGGGCAGGAGGCCCTGGCGCGCCTCAAGCAGACCTTCAGCCGCGTAGAATCCTCGTGGCGACCCGCGAGCCAGGAAGAGAGCTACGAGATCGTCC
The DNA here is from genome assembly GCA_002694985.1 of Parvibaculum sp. GTDB lineage: Bacteria > Pseudomonadota > Alphaproteobacteria > Parvibaculales > Parvibaculaceae > Parvibaculum. Next base: position 299,447 of record NZNS01000009.1, read on the forward strand.
GGCGGCGGCTGTTCAAGGAAATTCCGGGCGACAAGTTCCACCATCGCGACAACACGCTCAAGCAATTCGCCAAGCTCTATCGCGAAAATGCCAACGACTTCCCGCAAGGCTGCGCAGACGAGGACTACCGGCGCAAGCTGGAGAAGGCCTATCCGATCCATCCCGAACTGTTTGATCAGCTCTACACGAGCTGGGGCTCGCTCGAAAAATTCCAGCGCACGCGCGGCGTTCTGCGCCTGATGGCGCAGGCCATCCACGAGCTGTGGATGAGCGGCGATCCGTCGGTGATGATCATGCCCGGCAGCGTGGCGGTGAGTTCGCCCCGCGTGGAACCTGAACTGCTCCATTATTTGGATGTGAGTTGGCAATCGATCATCGCCGGCGATGTCGATGGCACGGCATCTACACCCTACAAGATCGATCAGTCGGCCCCGAACCTGAACCGCTACTCGGCCACACGGCGAGTTGCCCGCGCGATCTTTATGGGAACGGCGCCAACGCACCAGCAGCAGAACACCGGACTGGACGACAAGCAGATCAATCTCGGCGTCGTGCAGCCCGGAGAGCGCCCGGCGATCTTCGGCGATGCGCTCCGGCGGCTCACCAACCAGGCCAAGTTCATGCACGCCGATCTTGGCCGGTACTGGTACTCGATGTCGGCGAGCCTCAACCGCATCGCGGCAGACAAAGCAGCCCAGGTAGAGGCTGCTCTTGTCGACGTCACGATCGACACCGAGCTCGGACGATTTGTGAATGGCCTTGCAGATCGCGGGCATTTCGATGCCGTGCAGGTAGCTCCTGCCGCCTCGGCCGAAGTGCCTGACGAAGCTGGCGGAGTGCGAGCCGTTGTGCTCGGCGTCGCGCACCCGCACAATGGCCGTGACGGCTCTGACGCCCTGATCGAGGCGAAGGACATCCTGATGCAGCGCGGCAGCACGCCGCGCGTCTATCGCAACATGCTGGTGTTCATCGCCGCGGATGCTCGCCAGCTCGACAACCTGAAGGATGCCGTGCGCGCCTCCCTGGCTTGGGGCGAGATTGTTCGTGACACCGAGCGGCTCAACCTCACCCAGAGCGATAGCGCGCTCGCAAAGGCCAAGCTGGCCGAATCCAACGAGACGATGAAAACCCGCCTCAAGGAGGCGTGGTGCTACCTGCACTATCCAGTCCAGGAAAGTGCCCAAGCTGATGTAGAGTGGGCTTCCGGCAAGATTCCAGCGCAGGACGGTCTGCTGGCGCGGGCGAGCAAGAAGCTAGTGGCCGAGGAGGGTCTGCTGACCGAGTTGGGACCGGCGCGGCTTGATCGTGATCTTCAGAAATACATCTGGAATGGCAAGCCGCATCTCTCTCTGAAAGACCTGCGGGAGTACCTCAACCGCTACATCTACCTCCCGCGCGTGAAGAATCAGGACGTCCTGGTCAAAGCCGTGCAAGCGGCCGTTAGCGCCATGATTCCTGGCCCCTTCGCATATGCTGAACGATGGGATGAGAAGTCGGACACCTATCTGGGTCTGGCAATTGAGCGCGCTGGCAACGCCGTTGTTGTCATCGATAGCGACAGCGTCATCGTGAAGCCGGACGTGGCGGAGGCGCATCGTCCGACACCCGTTCAGCCGGGGTCGGCGGGCACTCCCGCGGAGCCGGGGGACGGAACGCCGGCTACCGGCGAGCAGCCCACTGGCGGCACATCCGAGCCGACTCCCGCCGAACGGAAGCCGACCCGATTTACCGGTATGGTGATGATTTCCGCCGAGAGACCGGCGAGAGACATGCATCAGATCGTCGAGGCCATTGTCGAGCAGCTCACGACACTGCCCGGAAGCGATGTGAAGCTCAGGCTCGAAATCGAGGCCGAAGTTCCCTCCGGTCTCGACCGCGCCAAAGTGCGAACGCTCGTCGAAAACGCCAACACTCTCGGATTTGTCGAAAAGTCGGTCGAATAGCCAGGCGGGCCGCGGCGTGGTCTGTCCGTCACCGATGTCAGGCCGACTGGTGAGATGCCCTTGCCGTGTGGCCCAGGGTGCGCGCCAAACTCAGCAGCCGCCGGCATGCGGGGTTATCGTTTCGGGCGGACCAGACCATGCTGAACGGCAATACCTCACCAGCGAGTTGCCGATAAGCGATGCCAGGAAACTGCGCGACGGTCGTAGCCTCGCTCGTCAGCGTGAGGCCGCGACCTACGGCAACCAGGGAAAGGATGTTGTCGCGTCCGACCTGTTGGGGGTGAATCTCAGGATGGCTGCCGAGGTCTGCAAGGTGTGCAACCAGGTAGTCGTGGATTTCCTGGCCCGGGGCAACATCGCTCACGATGAACCGCTCCGACACCAGGTCCGGCCATCCGAGTTCGACCTTGTTTGCCAGGGGATGATCGTCGGGCAACACGACGAAGACCCTCTCGTACCACAGATGCTCGGTCTCACAGCCGTCCCAGGTCTTCGTGCCCGTTATAAAGGCCACGTCGAGATTCAATGTCCGGACGGCAGCGACGTGCTCCGCCGGGTTTCCCTCGATGGGATCGACCCGGACATTCGGATGGAGTTTACCGAACCGTCGCAGCAGGTCGAACAGGAAGCCGGACGCAAGCGACGAGAAGACGCCGACCCGGACGTGTCCCTCCTCGGACCGGCCAACCGCAGCGACTTCACTGGCGCCTGCGTCGATATGCCGGAGCGCCGTCCTCGCTGGCTTCAGAAACCGCTGGCCGGCAAGCGTCAAGCGAACTCCACCAGCATGACGCTGAAACAGGGACGCGCCGAGTTCATCTTCCATGTCGCGAATGCGGCGGCTGATGGCCGACTCTTCGATATCGAGTGCTCGGCCCGCCTTTCGGAAGCTGCCGTGCTCTGCCGCCGCCACGAAATAACGGAGGTGTTGGAGCTTAATGCGGCTGCGCGGCAGGTCGGGTATCAGGATTTCATCTGGAGCATTGTCGCTCGGACGGGGAACGATATTTTCCGCCCCATCCACGATCACAGGTTCCCATCTGCCCGAGGGTTGCGGCCAATGCCATCCATCGGCCAGGATGGTCGCGCCCTACCCTCGAAGCCGCTTGATGCTCCTGCCGCGCGGATTTCCCTGCGTCGTGTCGTCATATTTCGCCCACGCAAGAAACTTAACAATATTCAGTTAGCGGTATCGTGCAGATTGACATTGCCAACGTCAACGGAAAATGAATGTCATTAACAGGCATTCTTCGGCAAGGGGTGGCCGGAGTACGAGCTGGACGGGCTGGTGACCCGCGCCGTCTCGGGCGAGCAAATCTTGCTGCCGATCTGGCACAACGTCTCGAAGCGCGAAGTGATCGGGTATTCGGCTTCACTCGCCGACCGATTGGCAAGAAGCACCGCTACCCACACTGTTGAGGAGATCGCTGCGGAGATCGCGGAAGTGGTGCGTCTGCCTAAAGCAGCATGACGTTTAGCGCACGCTGTCGGGTTCGGGCAACGGCGCGATCACGCCCTCACCCAGCACCAGAACCGTGCGCGGGCGCGGCATCTGCGCGTAGGCCACGGTCGCCGCCTTGAGCATCGGCGCGGGCAACGGCAACATCACCAGCAGCACATTGGCTTGGCGCGGCCCATCGGCTTCGGTCAGACCCGCGCGGGAAAGATCCAGTCCCGCCGCCAACGCCACATCCACCCCCGGCACCACCAGCGCCCGAAGGTCGCGCGCCATCGCCCCGGCGATCAGGCGGCGCAGCGGCGCAAACGCCCCGGCGCGCGCGGATTGATGGGCGCCCAGCATCGTCATTGCCGCCTGAACGCGCCCTGGCTCCAGCCATAGAGCAGACCGAGAAACAGGATCGCCAGAAACACGCCCATGTCGAGAAGCGCCACCAGCCCTTCCTCGCGGTAGACGACAGCCCACGGGTACATGAAGGCCATCTCCATATCGAAGGCCAGAAACAACAGAGCATAGCCATAGTAGCGCGCGTGATAGCGCACCCAGACCGGATCGCGCGCCAGGCTGCCGGCGGTGGCGGGCACGTCCTTGACCGGTTCGACGCGGGTGCGCCCGATGGCGCGGGCCAGCGCGTAGAGGCTCAGCACCAGCGCCACAGTGCCCAGCGTCAGGCCGAGCAGGAGGGCATATTGTGTCAGCGCGTTCATTGGTCCCTCGCTTCCGGGTGAATGGATCCGGTCGGACCCGTTCAGATATGGAAGACGTCCGCCTCGCCCGGCGTCCAGACGCTCAACCCCTGCAACAGCCAACCCTGCAGGCCGTTGCGATAATAATAGATGTGTCCCGGCGGAAAGCCGGCGGCGGTCAGCTTGTGAATCAGCGTGGGCGACTGGCCGCACCAGACCCCGTTGCAGAACATCGCCACCGGGCGCGCGCCGCTGCAATCCCAGCCGTCGCCGGTGCGCCGACATCCCAGCGCCTCGAGCGCCGTCTCGGGGTCGGTAAACGGCAGGTTGATCGCGCCGGGGATGGTGTATCTGGCGAATTGCTCGGGCTTGCGGCTGTCGACGATCAGGATATAGGGGTCCTGCAGCGCCTCGATCAGTTCAAGCTCGCCCAGCGGCACCACGCCCGGCACCGGCACCAGCGGTTGCAAGACCGCCGGAGGTGCGGGGCGCGAGGTGTGCGCCCACTCGGGCGACAGCCGATGCTTTGGGTCAGCGATCCGCCGGATATCAAGCGGTCCATCGGGTCCCGGCACCGCGCATCGGGTCACGCCCACGGTGATGCAGACCTGGGGCGCGACGACGGCTTCCTCAGGCATCCTTCACCACGCCCGCCAGCATGTCGCGCACCTGGCCGGCCACGCGGGTCAGCTGTGGGTTCTCGATCGCCTGCATCGAGGCCACCGGGTCGATCGCCGAAACCTCGACCCCGCCGTCGACCTCGCGCAGGATCACGTTGCAGGGCAGCATCGCACCCACGCGCGGTTCGATCCCCAGGGCCTGGTGCGCCATCTTCGGGTTGCAGGCACCGAGGATCTTGTAGCCGGCCATGTCCTCGTCCAGCTTCTTCTTCATCGTTGCCTTGACGTCGATTTCGGTCAGCACGCCGAAACCGGCCTCGGTCAGGGCGGCGCGCACGCGCTCTTCGGCCGCGTCCATGGTCGCGCCGTCTAGCTTGCGGTTTATCGTGTAGCTCATCTTCTTTCTCCTTCGCCTTGCGTCACTTGATCCCGCGTCACTTGCGCAGATATTTGACCAGTCCGGCAATCGCCAGCACCACGAGCACCAGTATCAGCAACATCCAGATGCCGCCGAAACCCATTCCAAATCCCATTCCCATCCTTGTTACTCCTTTTCCTGCGGCGGATTCCTGTCAACCGCGGCTTCGATATTTTCGAACATAGGGGTTCCAGTAACTGGAGGATCAAAGGGCCCCGGAGAATTTATTCTGCATTTGCCCCTCGCAGGTCAGGTCACGGTGAATTGCGCCATCATGCCGGCATCCTCATGTTCAAGGATGTGACAATGCAGCATGAACGGATCTGCCGCATCCGCCTTTTTGTTGACCTGGACCAGGATTTCGACGCCGCTTGCGTCGACGACCACCACATCCTTGTGTCCCTCTGTCGCGGGGTCGACGGGCTGGCCCCCGCGCGACACCACTTGGAACGAACACCCATGCACGTGGAACGGATGCACCATCATGGGCGCGCTCACCCGCCACAACTCAGTCTCGCCGAGGGTCAGGGCCGCGTCGATGCGGCCCATGTCGTAGGCGTTGCCGTTGATGCCCATGATACTGCCGGTGGCGCCGAATAGCCTTCTGGCCATCGACCCAATCATGGACCCCGCGTGCATATCGAGCCGGAATTCGCGGGTGCGCACTGGGGCGCCGAGATCGAATGGCGGTGCGGGGAGCGCGGCGGGCAGTGCGGAGGGAGCATTGCCCTGGGCTGATCCCGGCGAAAAGGTCAGGATATCCAGCGTTCCGCCGGAACCGGCCCCACCGCCCATCATGCCGCCCCCCATCATGCCACCCTGCGCGAGGTCGCTGCTGATCAGGCGGACAGGCGCGCTGTCCGCGCTGAAATCGACGACGATCTCGGCGCGCTCGGCCGGGGCCAGGGCGATGCGATTGCGCGCGACCGGCGCGGGCAGCAACCCGCCGTCGCTTGCGACCTGATGGAACTGCCGCCCGTCGGCAAAGGTAAAATCATAAAACCGCGCGTTCGAGCCATTGAGCAGGCGGAGCCGCACCAGTCCGCGCGGCACATCCGCGACCGGTCGGACCGCACCGTTGACGCAGATCGTGTCGCCCAGAAAACCGCCCATCAGGGACATCATGCCGGAAATGTCATAGACCAGCCGCCCGGAGCTGTCGAAGCTGCGGTCCTGCACCACCAGCGGGATATCGTTCACACCATAGTCCGAAGGCAGGCCGTCGGGCGCGGCGGGATCGTCGACCAACAACAGGCCCGCGAGCCCGTGGTAGACCTGCGGCCCGGTCTTGCCGTGGACATGGCTGTGATACCACAGCGTCGCCGCCGGGTGATGCACATCGAACCGCGCCGACCACGTCTGGCCGGGGGCGAAGGCCGTCTGCGGGCCGCCATCCATGTTGCCCGGGACATGGGCCCCGTGCCAATGCGCCGTGACCACGTCGTCGGTCCTGTTGACAACGTCGATCTGCGCGGTGCGCCCGCGCCGCACTCGCAGCGTCGGCCCGAGGTAATCGGCCTCATACCCTAGCGTCGGCGTCTGCGTGCCGGGCACGAAGGCGTGGCTGCCTTTTCGCGCGGTCAGCGTGACCGGCTGCGCGCCGTCGGCCTCTAGGATCGGCGGGATCGGCAACGCCGCGCCGCCTTCCGCCGCGAAGGCGCGCCCGGTCAGCACGAACGGAGCCGCCAGCAGCGCCGCGCCGCCCAGCAAGACCTGTCGCCTGTCAAGATTGTGCAGTGGTGGGTTCAATATGCTCACGATCGAGACCCTTGTCTTGTGTTTGCAGGGTGGTTTGGCATCTCTTGTCGGACATATATTCGCATCAGCCTGCATTCCCCAAGTGGCGTGTCGTTTGAGGTGAAGATCGCCTGTATCCGAGCGCTAGAGCGCGGACTCAATAGCTCTCAACCATATCCTTATTGAGGCGAGGGCAACTGCGGCAAGGAAGTTGGTTGCGTGCTTGTCGAATCGGGTTGCGATACGGCGGAACTGCTTGAGCTTGCAGAAGAACCGTTCGACGAGATTGCGCCGACGATAGAGGTCGGCCGGGACGGTCCGTTGCCGGCGCACGCGGCTTTGGGTCGGGATGTGCGCCGCCCCGCCGCGCGCGGCGACCCGTTCGACCAAAGCCATGCTGTCATACCCGCGATCCGCGACGACCGTGCTCGGCGGCAGCGCATCCAGCAGGAGCGGAGCCGTTGTCTTGTCCGACGCCTGTCCCTGCGTGAGGTGCAGTCGGACCGGCAGCCCGTCCTGATCGACGACGGCGTGGATCTTGGTGCTCAGTCCGCCACGAGAACGGCCAATGGCGTGATCCTCGCCCCCTTTTTTCCGCCCGCAGCGTGCTGGTGGGCGCGGACGATGGAACTGTCGATCAACTGCAGCGACTGTGGCGAACGTCCAGCCAGTTCCTCGAACACTTTCAGCCAGATACCGCGCTTCGCCCAGCGGTTGAAGCGGTTGTAGACCGTGGTGTAAGGGCCGTAGCGCTCGGGAAGGTCACGCCACGGCGCGCCGGTGCGCAGCACGTAGAAAATCCCGTTCACCACACGTCGGTCATCAACCCGTCGCTTGCCCTTGCCGGGCCGCGGCAACAACGGCTCGATCAACCCCCACTCTTCATCGCTCAGGTCGTAGCGCGCCATCGCATCCTCCTGCCAGTCAGCAGAAGTGAAGCATCTCCCTGCGAAAACGGGAATCCGAAATTGAGTACGGTTCCTAGACAAGGATTTTCTGCCGCAAGCGGCACCTGCGGTCGCGCAGACTGCTGGATCTGGACGGATCAGACCGCGAAGCCGCTGTTTCCTTGCCCAGGGGCGGCGTTTTTCAGCGCAGCGGACAGATCTGTCCAGCCGCTTTCGTTCAGTTTGAGCGTGGATCGCGATCATGCGCATAGCGGTGGCGCTCGCAATCGGCGGATAGCGGCGAGGATGGCGCGTACCATTGTGCCGGTGACAGCGACCTCGGCCAGCTGGAAGGTGATGGTGCGGGCGTGACGGACCACACGTGCCCCGATCTTGATCAGCTTCAGTTGCAGGCTGGTCAACGACCAGTCGGCCATGGCCTCGGGCAGCTCGATGCAGCGCAAGAAGGTGGCCAGGTTGTACGCCAGGGCGTGCAGTTGCAGCCGCACCTCATTGTCGCGGAACTTCCGGCACGACAGCCGCGTCCAGCGAAAGGCGTATTTGCCCTCTTTGATGTGCTGCTCGGCGGTGCCGCGCTGGTTGTAGAACCGCACCACCCAGTCCGGCTCCATCGGCAGGTTGGTGACGATGAAGCCGACACGCGGGAACAGTTCGCCCGGATGCCATTCGATCTTGGCGATCACCCGGCGTTCCTTGTCCCAGGACGCCGCCTGATACTCGAATTCCTCGAAGAACCGCTTGACCTTGGTCAGTGACGGCCGCCCGACAGGGCGCGTTAGCCGATGCGCGATCTTGTCCTTGAGGACCGCGTTTGCGGGCAGCCGGATGGCGTAGAAGAACCGCGCTTCTTCCAATCGCTCATAGATCGCCGGGATCGCGTAGGCAGCATCGGCCCGGAAGAACCTGCCACCAAGGTCGCGCTCCGCGTAGCGCGCAATGACGGGGTCGAGAACATCACGCCAGCCATCGGCGCTGTGGACGTTGCCATGGCGCAGGGCGCAGCGTTCCAGCATCCCGAACTGGTTGAACAGAAAGTTGGGGTGATAGCAGCTACAGTCGAAATGGCCACTCCAGGCGGACCCTTCCTGGTCGCCATGGGTCGGGCTGACCGAGCTGTCCATGTCCAGAACGATGTACTTCAGCCCGTTACGGTCATGGAACCGGTCGATCCATTGCCCGTTCAGGTCGGCCAGCGCGGCACGGTTCCCGGCCAGAGCCAGCGTCTCGGTCTCGAACCGTCCCATCTGCGATGCCGAGGCCGCTTGTGCATCGACCGCTCTGCCGCCGACAACTTGGCGCATGACCGGATCGCAGGCGAGACGGTTGGCGTCGTTGACATCCTCGTATCCGGCCAGCCGCCCAAAGACTGATTGCCGGAACAGGCCGTCGAGCCGATGGACCGTGTTCTTGCCAGAGCGAGTATCGCGCAGCGCCGCTGACGCCAAATCGGACAACCCGAGCGCGTCATCAAGCTCGCGCATCACCAGAAGGCCGCCGTCGGAACTGAGCTGCGTGCCGCGAAATTCCAGCCGCACGCGAGGGTCGAAATCCACCCGATCTGCCCGTTGCAAGCCCGCACCCTCTGGGTGATCCATGAAACGCGCCCCTCGTAGCCTTCAACACCATGTTTTATATAGGAAATATAATGGTCAGGACAGCGAAATCAGCGCCTTACTTGGGAAATGTGGGATTAAGTAAAGTGTCCGCCAGCAACCCGCCTGCAGGAGAGCGGCAAGTGTGCCAACCAACGCGATGACACCGTGTTGCGTGATAAGCGAACTGACGCTGAGGAATGTCAGACCCAGCCGGGGACGGCACTGATGCCCCGCCCGAAAAAGGATGCGGCCCTCGACATTTCCCGGAAAGCAGTCGAGGAGACCATCCGGCTTCTCGGTGAGCGGGAGGATTTCGACGTACCACTGGCGGCTGTCGCCGAGGCGGTCGGCTGTACCGCGCCCGCTCTCTACGGGCATTTCCGCAACAAGGACGCGTTGCTGCGTGCAGTCCACGATGCAGGTTTCAGGCGGCTCTACGAAGAGAAGCTCGCGCTTTCAAAACGGCTGCGCTCCGATCCCATGGCGTATCTGCGTGAAGGCACCCGTGCCTATGTACAGTTCGCCTTCGACAATCCGACCCTCTATCGCCTGATGTTTTCCCCTCCGTCGAGCGTCGCTGCCGAACATGGACCACTGTCGACCGATGCGGGACGGTCGGTCTTGGAGCTGGCAGCGAAGGCGATCCGAGCGTGCCAGGGACAAGGCTTTCTGCGAGGAATGGACCCAAGCCGGTATGCTTTCACATATTGGGCGGCCGTTCACGGTGCCGTTTCGCTCGCGCTGCAAAACCGCGCTCCGGATGAAAATATCCGGCAGGACGCTGCGCTCGTGGTGGTCGATACTCTCCTGGAGATCATCGCGGCCACTGCTCCTGATCGCAGGTAGTCCCTGTCATAGTCGGCCGCCTGACCTGCTCCGCTTCTCCTTCGCGAAACCCCGGTCTGTGGCGATGAACCGCTCGAGCATCGGCACGATCAACTTGACCGGGTCCGTAGCGGGCTGACCGGACTCGCGCGCCAGGACCTCGGCATAGGCGACGAGATCGCGATGGAGCGGTCCGGGCAGCTCCACTGTCACCTTGACCGGTCTGTCCTCGACGATGGGTCCGAGTTTCAGCTTCGCCATGGTCAACTCCTGTAAGGTTCGAGAACGAGGTCGCGAGTGACGATCACCCTGACCGGGAAGCCCGGCCGGACGGTGAGCGTCGGCGCAACCTGCAATTGGCGCTGGATGATCTGCTGGCCGGCCTGATTGATGGTGTCCTGTGCCCCATCGCGGATGGCGCGGATCAGGCGATCCTCGTCGCTGCTGGCGAGCTCCGTCCCCACCGCAAGCAGGGTCGATAACCCCGCTGCCTTCATCAGATCCCACCAGTGGTAGTCGACGCCATCTTCAAGACCGGCATAGCCGCTGGCGTCCGCTCCGGGCTGACGTTCCAGCACGATGGAGCGGCCATTGGGCAGGATCAGACGGTTCCAGACGAGCAGGACGCGTCGCTGGCCAAAGGTCACGCCGGCATCGTATTGCCCGATAATGCGGGTGCCTTGCGGTATGAGGAGCAGGCTCCCGGTCGGGCTGTCATAGACGTTCTCCGTGACCTGGGCGGTGATCTGTCCGGGCAGATCGGAACGGATGCCGGTGATCATCGCGGCCGGGATCACCGCCCCCGCCTGAAGGATGTAGGGCGACGGCGGCGCCACGATGCGATCGAGCGCAACGGTCTGGCGGTCCACAGGGCCGTTAAGGAAAGCCGTGTGCCGATCCTGTCCGGCCGTCGCGCCGGTTTGCGAGCCAAGGCCGAGACCGGCCAGACCTGGACCTCCGGTAGTAGTTGCTGTGCCTGGAGCGGTCTGGAAGAAAACGCGGCTGAGGCGCGCCGCTTCTTCCTCCGCAAGCCGGCGCTGCTCCTCCGGGTCGACGGCCGGCGCCGTCACGGCAGGCGGTGCGACCGGCTGCCCCCGGTTTTGCGCATCGAGGATCGGGCCGCCGAGATCGCCCGGCAAAGGAGGTCCAAGGACCGGGCCGGTATAGTCCCTCGGCAGACCGGACAGGCCATCGGCCGTCGGCCGGTTCTCGGTTGAATAGAGCTCTTCGCCGCCCTGCCCCGCGTCCCGGGTCTGGAGCGCATAGATGAGCGCTCCGCCGATCCCGAGCAATGCAACGGCGCCGACACCAGCCAGCATCTTGCGGGAAAGCCGCGTCACGCGCGGCGGATCTGCGCGCAAGCGCATGGGTGCGGCCGTTGCCGCGCTCGTGGTTGTTGTGGTGGTTGCTTCCTCGGTCATGATGGGGCGCCTCCGGTCTCGCGGGCCGGCTGGGCGGCGGCCTGCCGCTGTTCGATCCGGACGATCCGGACAGTCTGTTGGCGCTCGCCACTTCCAAGGCGAAGCTCGGCTGCACCGAACAGGCGGTCGACGATCAGGATGTTCTGGTGGATTCGGCTGTTGACGATCTGCGGCTCGCCATCCGAGCCGAGCACGAAGATCGGCGGCATCTCGCCCTGGACGATACCGCGCGGGAAAACGACATAGACGCGCCGGCCATCGTCAAAGACCGAGATCGGCCGCCAGGGCGGGCTGTCGCCGGTCAGGCCGTAGCGATAGTTGCGCGAGGCCTCGGCCGGGATGACGGGCGCAGCCGGGACCGACTGACGCTGCCCCGCCGGCGGCGCGGGATAGGCCCAAGCGACGGCAGGCATGTAGAGTTCCTCGCGGGCACGAAGCTCGATCATGTAGATGCGGCGATCGGTGGTGATGACCAGGTTCGTCGAGATGTCCGGCCGCGTCGGCTTCACCAGCACATGAACACGCCGGTGCGCACCGCTTCCGCTCTCGGTATCACCGATGATCCATCGTGCGGTATCGCCCGCCGCAATCGGCCCGGCGCCAGTCAGGCCCTCACCTGGCTCCAGGGCGATATTGGTGATCTGCCCCGGCGCCGCATAGACCTGATAGAGGGCGCCCTCGGACCACGGGTAAATCTGGATGGCGTTGTAATAGCCCTCGCGGCGCGGTTCGACGCGGGCGGCGGCATTGGCGTTCTCCACCCGTCCCGCCGGCGTGCCTGCGGCTGCACCGCCCCGCGCCACGTTCCAGGAGGGAGGCGTGTGCAGCGGACGCGGCCGCTCATCTGTGACAGGTGCCGGTACGTCGGGCAGCGGCGGGACATCGGCATCGTAGCTGAACTGAGGAACCCTATTGGTGGCACATCCAGCCAGCGCCGTCGCGGCCAGCAAGGCCAAGATCGCGGGTTTGCGGAAAGCCGGAAAGCCGGACTTACGGATCGGCGTGCGGGTCATTGGCTCATCTCCCGCGACCAGTTGATGGCGTTTACGTAGATTCCGAGCGGATTGGCACGCAGCCGTTCGGCATCGCGCGGCGTCTGGATCACGATGGTCAGGATCGCGGTCCAGCGCTCGGTGGTGGAGAGTTGGCCGTTCTCGTATTGGCGTTCGGTCCAGGCAACGCGGAAGGAATCCGGTGACGCCCGGATCACCGAGGAGACCTCAACCGCCACCTGCTGGCGACCAACGCGAGTGAAGGGGTCATTCGCACGGGCATAGTCGTTGAGCGCCGCCGCTCCCCGGTCGGTCGTCCATTCATAGGCGCGCAGCCAATTCTGGCGGACAATGATTGCGTCTGCCGGAATGGCCCGCACCTGCTCAATGAAGCGGCCGAGATGCCATGCGATCTGCGGGTCTGTCGGGCGATAATCCGCGGTTGCGGGCGCTACGGTCTGCGCCTGACCGAGATTGTCCACCTGCACCACCCAGGGCACGATCGTCCCCTGCGCCGACTGCCAGACCAGGGCGGCGGCGAAGCCGACCGAGAGGACCAGCGAGCCGAAGGCCATGTAGCGCCAGTTCCTTGCCTGAACGCGAGCCGAGCCGATGCGCTCGTCCCAGACCTGCGCGGCCTTCTGGTAAGGGGTCTCGGGTTCGGGTGTTTTGCCGTAATGTGTCGATGATCGTTTGAACAGATTCATGAGCGGTCGCTTTCAGAAAGATTGACGGAAGAGCCGGAGCCGTGGCTGTCGCCGGAGCGCACGGCATGGCCCGCCATGGTCGTGCCGTGGCCAAGCGCCTGTCGGCGCTGCATCTGCTGCGCCCATGCCGGAGGACCGCCAGCGGGGGCCGAGGCCGATGGGGCGGCGGCATCGCCTGCGCCGCCGACGGTGCCCATGGAAGATGACCCGCCTGTCGCGCCGAACCCGGCGCGAACACCATCGGAGAAACTGGACCTGACGCTCTCGTTTGCCCTGGAGGCGGCGCGTTTCAGCGGCGAGGCGGCGGCGGAACCGGCTGCCCGGGCGACACCTCCAAGACCGGAGACGACACCTGCCGCACCGGACTGGCCCAGCGATCCGACGCTATAAGCGGCTGTGGCGCCTCCCGCGGCGGTCGCGCCACCACGGACGGCCGCGGCTCCTCCCGACAGGGCGGCCGCGCCTCCCCTTGCGGCCATGCCTGCGGCGGCGCCTCCCGCCAGCACCATGCCACCGGCGGCAAGGCCGGTGCCGACAGCCGAGCCGGCGCCGAGCTGCGGCCCGCCCGAGACAAGGCCCGAGGCGATGCCGGGGCCGAAGATGCCGAGACCGAGAAGGGAGAGAGCGGCCAGCACGATCGCCATGGCATCGTCGATGGTCGGGGTCGCGCCGCCGAAACCGGCGGTGAACTGGGAAAACAGCGTCGAGCCGATGCCGATGATGACGGCGAGGACGAGCACCTTTATGCCGGAGGAGACGACGTTGCCGAGCACACGCTCGGCCATGAAGGCGGTCTTGCCGAACAGGCCGAAGGGAATGAGGACGAACCCGGCAAGCGTCGTCAGCTTGAACTCGATCAGCGTGACGAAGAGCTGGATCGCAAGGATGAAGAAGGCGAGCAGCACCAGCGCCCAGGCGAACAGCAGGCAGGCGATCTGGATGAAGTTCTCGAAGAAGGAAACGAAACCCATCAGATCCGAGATCGCATCGAGCAGCGGTCGGCCTGCATCGAGACCGGTTTGTGCGACGCGGCCGGGGCGCATCAGATCGGCCGCGGAAAAGCTCGTGCCCGAGGCCTGCAGGCCGAGACCCGCAAAGCTGTCGAAAACGATCTTCGCGAGATTGTTCCAGTTGCCGATCAGGTAGGCGAAGACACCGACGAACAGGGTCTTCTTCACCAGCCTGGCGATGATGTCGTCGTCGGCACCCCAGCTCCAGAACAGAGCCGCGAGCGTCACATCGATGACGATCAGGGTGGTGGCGATGAAAGCGACTTCGCCGCCGAGCAACCCGAAGCCGCTGTCGATATAGCTCGTGAAGACGCCGAGAAAATTGTCGATGACCCCCATCCCGCCCACGGCTCATCGCTCCCCTTCGACTGTTGGGGCGGCGGGCGCCGGCGAGCGGCCAAGGAAGCGGTCGCGGGACTCTGCCCAGGCCGAAAGGCACTCGGCATCGCTTGTGGCGGCTTCTCCGAGTCGCTGGCATCGCCGAAGCGTCAGGCGCAGAGGATCCGCCTCGGGCTGGAGCTCCGGCGCGGATCTCACCCGCGCCGGTTCCTCTTCCCGGGTCATCTCGATCACCGTGGCGGTGATCGCTATGGCGATGAATATGATCGCCCCGATCCGGGCCAGCATTTTCCCATCCATGGGAAACCCTCCCGGGATCAGTTACCGCGGTTGAACATCTGCGCATTGCCCGGCTGATAGCCCGAGCCAGGTGTCAGAAAGCGCTCGCGCTGGATGCGGCCTTGTTCGGCGGCTGTCGCCCGGTCGGCCTCGAGCATGGCTGTGGCGCGGCCATTGGCGGAGATCACCGCGATGAGGTCCGAAAGCTGCTGGGATTGCAGTGCGAGAAGCTGGTTGCCCGCCTGCGTCGCTTGCAGCGCACCGACCGCATTCTGGCTCTGATCGACCAGCGCAGACATCGCGCTGCGATTGCTGTCGATATTGCCGACCACGCCGGCCTGCACGCGCATGGCGTCCTGCAACCCGCCGACGGTGTTTTCCCAGCGCGAACGGGCATCGGCGATCAGCTGCGCGTCGGTGGCCGAGATCGAGAGCTTGCCGTAGTCCTGCTGGAACATCCGGTCGATCTGCTGGACGTCGAAGGCGATGCTCTGGGCCTGGCTCAAGAGCTGCTGGGTGCGCTGGATGTTTTGCTGAAGCTGCTGGAGCGAGGAAAACGGCAAGCTCGCGAGATTACGGGCCTGGTTGATCAGCATCTGCGCTTCGTTCTGAAGCTGGGCGATCTGATTGTTGATCTGCTCCAGGGATCGAGCGGCTGTCAGCAGGTTTTCGGCATGATTGGTCGGATCGTACACGATGCCGCCAAACCCGCCGAAAAAGGCGTGTGCAGGGGTGGTAAGCACCGGCGCAAGCGGCGTCGCAAGCGCTAGGGCGAGCAGCGAGACACGCGTGAAACGGTGCATTTTGGGAAAGGTCACAGGTCGATCTCCTCTTGGCTGAACTCGCCATCGATCGAGAATTCGTCTTGGGGCCCGGCTTGGCTCGAGATGCCTATTGCCGGCTCATCCTCCGGGCCCGAAGGCGGCCCCGGGACGAGATTGGTGAGGCGGGGGATCAGGTCGGCGGCCCAGTCCACGCCGCGATGGCGCAGCCAGGCGGCAAGGAAGCCGTCGGCCCCATGCTCGGCGTGGACGCGCTCGATGGCGGCCTGATCGGATTTGGAAGACGCGGCGCAGAGCGCGAGTCCGACTTCGCTGAGGCCCAGCTCGAACAGCCGGTTGCCGCGTCGCGACTGGCAGTAATAGTCCCGCTTGGGTGTCGCCCGTGCGAGGATCTCGATCTGGCGATCGTTGAGACCGAAGCGGCGATAGATGGCCGTGATCTGCGGCTCGATCGCGCGCTCGTTCGGCAGGAGCAGCCGCGTCGGGCAGCTCTCGATGATGGCGGGCGCGATCACGCTGCCATCGATGTCCGACAGGCTCTGCGTGGCGAAAATGACCGAGGCGTTCTTCTTGCGGAGCGTTTTCAGCCATTCGCGGAGCTGGCCGGAGAAACCGTCATCGTCGAGGGCGAGCCAGCCCTCGTCGATGATGAGCAGCGTCGGGCGGCCATCGAGCCGGTCGCCGATCCGATGGAACAGGTAGGACAGGACCGCAGGAGCCGCTCCGGTTCCGACGAGCCCTTCGATCTCGAATGCCTGCACGTCGGCGGAGCCGAGATGCTCGGTCTCGGCGTCAAGAAGCCGGCCATAGGGACCGCCAACACAATAGGGTCGCAGCGCCTGTTTGAGGTCATTGGATTGCAGCAGCACGGCGAGGCCGGTGATGGTGCGTTCGCCGGGGGGCGCGGACGCGAGCGAGGACAGCGCCGTCCAGATGTGCTCCTTCACCTCCGGCGTGACGGCGACACCCTCGCGCGTCAGGATCGCGCCAATCCAGTCGGCGGCCCAGGAACGCTCATAGGCATCGTCGATTTGGGCGAGCGGTTGCAGCGACACCGAGGCGTCCGACCCGTCAGTCAATCCGCCGCCCAGATCGTGCCAGTTTCCACCCATGGCGAGCGCACCGGCTCGGATGGAGCCGCCGAAGTCGAAGGCGAAGACCTGGGCTTTCGCGTAACGGCGGAACTGGAGCGCCATCAGCGCCAGCAACACCGATTTGCCCGCGCCGGTCGGGCCGACGACGAGCGTGTGGCCGACATCCCCGATATGGAGGGAAAGCCGGAACGGCGTACTTCCCTCGGTCTTGCCATAGAGCAAGGGGGGCGCACCGAGATGGTCGTTCCGTTCCGGCCCTGCCCACACGGCACTCAGGGGGATCATGTGGGCAAGATTGAGCGTCGAGATCGGCGGCTGCCGGACATTGGCATAGGCATGACCGGGCAGAGAGCCGAGCCAGGCATCGACCGCGTTGACGGTCTCGGCCATCGCCGTGAAGTCGCGGCCCTGAACGACCTTCTCGGCGAGCCGCAGCTTTTCGTCGGCGATGCGCGGATCGGCATCCCAGACCGTGATCGTGGCCGTGACATAGGCCATGCCCGCCATGTCCTGCCCGAGCTCCTGCAGGGCCATGTCGGCGTCTGCGGCCTTGTTGGACGCATCGGTGTCGACCAGCGCGGACTGCTCGTTGGTCATCACCTCCTTGACGATCGCGGCGATCGACTTGCGCTTGGCGAACCATTGCCGACGGATTCTGGTGAGCAGCCTTGTCGCCGCGAGCTTGTCGAGGAGGATCGCCCGCGTGCTCCAGCGATAGGGAAATGCCAGCCGGTTCATTTCATCCAGCAGGCCGGGCGTCGTGGCGGTGGGGAAGCCGATGATGGTGAGGACACGCAGATGCTGATCGCCGAGGCGCGGCTCCAGCCCGCCGATCAGCGGCTGGTCGGCAAGCAGCGCATCGAGATGCATCGGCACCTCCGGCACGCGCACGCGATGCCGGTTGGTGGAGATCGTCGAGTGGAGATAGGTGAGCGTCTCTGGGTCATCGAGCCAACGGCATTCAGGCATGAAGCCGTCGAGTAGGGCCAGAACGCGGTCGGTCCGATCCACGAAGCCGCGCTGCAATTCCCAGGGGTTCACGCCCGATTGCTCGCGGCCCTCATAGAGCCAGGTCTCGGCACGCGCGGACTCCTCGGCCGGCGGCAGCCAAAGGAAGGTCAGGAAATAGCCGGACACGAAATGCGCGCCGGCCTCCTCGAATGCGGCCTTGCGCTCGGCGTCGACCAAGGCCGATGCCGGGTCGGGAAACAGGCTTTCGGGATAGGTCGCGGCCTCGCTGCGCTGAGCCTCGACAAAGATCGACCAGCCGGAGCCGAGACGACGGAGGGCATTGTTGATGCGGCCAGCCACGGCGACCAGTTCGGCGGCGACCGACGAATCCAGATCCGGCCCGCGAAACTTCGCCGTCCTCTGAAAGCTGCCATCCTTGTTCAGCACCACGCCGGATCCGGCCAATGCGGCCCAGGGCAAATAGTCGGCCAGGCGAGTGGCGGTGCGGCGGTATTCGGCCAGGTTCATCATCGCCGGGCCCTCACACCGCCAGGAAAGCAGGGATGCGCAGATGCCGGCGCCCGACTTCGACGAAGAGCGGGTCGCGCTTTGCCGCCCAGACGGCCACGAAATGTCCCACCGCCCAGATCGCCAGACCGACCAGCCAGAGGCGCAGGCCGAGGCCCACCGCCCCGGCGAGCGTTCCATTCAGGATCGCAATGGAACGGGGAGCGCCGCCCAGCAGGATGTGTTCGGTCAGCGCCCTGTGAACCGGGATGGTGAAGCCTGGCACGGCATCGAGCTGTTCGAGAACAGCCGCCATCAGATGAGCGCCCCGCCGCCGAACGAGAAGAAGGATAGAAAGAAGCTCGATGCCGCGAAGGCGATGGAGATGCCGAAGACGATCTGGATCAGTCGCCGGAAGCCGCCAGAGGTGTCGCCGAAGGCCAGCGTCAGGCCGGTCACGATGATAATGATGACGGCGATGATCTTCGCGACCGGTCCCTCGATCGATTCGAGAATGCTCTGGAGCGGCGCCTCCCAGGGCATGGATGAACCGGACGCATGCGCGGCCGGGGCCATGAACAGGCTGACATAGGTGACGGCCGCGGCTGTCGCGACGTGACGGCGCATACGCAAGGCGTGACGGATCATTCGGGCTTCCCTTCTGAACTGGTTGCGGGGGTGATGCGGTAGTCGCCGTCAGGGCCGAGCCCTTCGACGCGCGCGAGTTCGACAAGCCTTCGCGCGGACCCGCGTCCGGCGAGGACCGCGACCAGGTCGATCGTCTCGGCGATCAGGGCGCGCGGCACGGTGATGACGGCTTCCTGGATGAGTTGTTCGAGGCGGCGTAGCGCGCCGATGCCGGAGCCGGCATGGATCGTGCCGATGCCGCCCGGATGTCCCGTCCCCCAGGCCTTGAGCAGGTCGAGCGCTTCGGCGCCGCGCACCTCGCCAACAGGGATGCGGTCCGGGCGAAGCCGCAGAGAGGAACGCACGAGGTCGGAGAGAGTCGCCACGCCGTCTTTCGTGCGCATGGCGACGAGGTTGGGCGCGGCGCATTGCAACTCGCGCGTGTCCTCGATGATGACGACGCGGTCCGAGCTGTTGGACACCTCGGCAAGAAGAGCGTTGGTCAGGGTCGTCTTGCCAGTCGAAGTGCCGCCCGCGACGAGAATATTGGCGCGCGTCGCCACGGCCTCGCGCAATGTCGCGCTCTGTTCGGGTGTCATGATGCCGGCAGCGACATAGTCGTCGAGCGTGAACACCGCGACCGCTGGCTTGCGGATGGCGAAGGCAGGCGCGGCGACGACAGGCGGCAGCAGACCTTCGAAGCGTTCGCCGGTCTCCGGCAGCTCGGCCGAAACCCGCGGCGCTCCGGCATGCACCTCGGCGCCGACATGATGGGCGACGAGCCGCACGATGCGTTCACCATCGGCTGCGGGCAGAATCTCCCCCGTATCGGCCAGGCCCTCGGACAGCCGGTCCACCCAAATGCGGCCATCGGGATTGAGCATGACCTCGACGACCGCGGGGTCGTCCAGAAAGCGGGCGATGGCGGCTCCGAGCGCGGTGCGCAGCATGCGCGAACTGCGCGCGCGTCCTTCTGGATTGTTATGTGAAGCCGCCATCTTGTCCCCGTTCTGGCCGGGAACAATTCGGTTCTGCCCCGACGGGGACGATTAAAAGAACCCGAATTCTAGTGGATTCAACAACTGTCTTTCGGAGTAGTACTGTAGCGTGCAAATACAGGAAATCGGCGGGATTGCCCGGCACCGTCGGCTTGCTACTCGGCCCCTATGATGGTTCCGAGCGCGCGGGGCTGACATCCTCGCTGATCTCCTGCCGGAGCTGCGGTCCCGCCGCGAGGCGGCGCCCGAGCGCACGGACGAAAGCTTCATAGCGTTCACTCGCTTTCGCCCGCGCCGCCTGGGCCGCAGGCTCGGGCAGCGCCGGCGTGCTGGTGAGCCAGAAGCGCACGAAGACGGCCAGGGTTTCCACGGAGATCCCGACATCCCGTTCCAGCCTTGAAATGCGCCGGTCGATCTGGTCGAGCCGCTTGACGATGGCCGCTTCACGACGTTCGTCGGCATCCGGCGACAGAAAGGACGCGATCGCGGCTTCCGCGATCATCGATCGGGACTGACCACGGCGCGCAGCGAATTCCGCCAACATCGCCATGATCTCGGGGTCGAGATAGACGGAGACCGGAGATTTCTTCTTGCGTGCGGTCTTGGCCATCAGAGGTCCATCCCGTCACCGGGATCCATGCTCACCTGACGCGCCACGTTCAGCCCCATCACCTGCGTGAGGCGCCGGCTGCGGGTTGCATCGTCCTCACCGTCCTCATCAGGTGGATCGAACTCGTTCTCGATTGGCTTCCTCTTCTCGATCGGATTGGCGTGGCTCAACTCCGGCTGATGCCGGCGCTCGGAGCCGGTCGGATCTTCATCCGGATCGCCGGACGTCTTCGTGGCCGTATCGAACAGCGGACGCAGCGGCACCGGCAAGGCGCTCCAGTCGTCGGACTGTGGATTGTCGGATCGGACCATTTCCGGGGGAGCGAGGACACGCTCCTTGAAGCGCACATCCTCGAAATAGCGGGCCTTCTTCGCGCGGATCGGCGGGGTGCCTGCCAGCATGACTATCTCGTCGGAGGGCGGAAGCTGCATGATTTCACCGGGCGTGAGCAACTGGCGCGCCGTCTCGGAGCGGGAGACCATCAGGTGCCCGAGCCAGGGCGAAAGCCTGTGGCCGGCATAGTTCTTCATTGCCTTCATTTCGGTGGCCGTGCCGAGCGCATCGGACACGCGCTTGGCTGTTCGCTCGTCGTTGGTGGCGAAGCTCACGCGCACATGGCAATTGTCGAGTATCGAATTGTTCGGGCCGTAGGCTTTCTCGATCTGGTTCAGAGACTGGGCGATCAGGAAGCTCTTGAGACCGTAGCCCGCCATGAAGGCCAGGGCGCTCTCGAAGAAGTCGAGCCGACCGAGAGCAGGAAACTCGTCGAGCATGAGCAGGAGCCGGTGCCGACCTGCCTCGGTCTGCAAGTCTTCGGTCAGACGGCGCCCGACCTGATTGAGGATGAGGCGGACAAGGGGCTTGGTCCGATTGATGTCAGACGGTGGCACGACGAGGTAGAGCGTCGTGGGCATTTCGCCCGCAACCAGGTCGGCAATGCGCCAGTCGCAGCGGCGCGTCACCTCGGCGACGACGGGATCGCGGTAGAGACCGAGGAACGACATGGCGGTGGAAAGCACGCCCGAGCGCTCATTGTCGGATTTGTTCAGGAGTTCGCGCGCCGCGCTGGCGATGACGGGATGCGGGCCGGCTTCTCCGAGATGCGCGGTCTTCATCATCGCGTCGAGTGTCGCTTCGATCGTGCGCCTGGGGTCGGAGAGGAACGAGGCCACGCCAGCGAGGGTCTTGTCGGGTTCGGCGTAAAGGACATGCAGAATGGCCCCGACCAGCAAGGCATGACTGGTCTTCTCCCAGTGATTGCGTCGCTCAAGACTGCCTTCCGGATCGACCAGGATATCGGCGATGTTCTGGACGTCGCGGACCTCCCATTCACCGCGGCGAACCTCGAGCAGCGGATTATACGCCGACGAATCCGGATTGGTCGGATCGAACAGAAGCACCCTGCCGTGCCGGGCGCGAAAGCCCGCAGTGAGCGACCAGTTCTCACCCTTGATGTCATGGACGATCGCCGACCCTGGCCAGGTCAGGAGCGTGGGCACCACCAGGCCGACGCCTTTGCCAGACCGTGTCGGCGCGAAACACAGGACATGCTCCGGTCCATCGTGACGCAGATAGGCACGATCGAAACGCCCGAGCACGACGCCATCGGGATCGAGGAGTCCCGCGGCCTTGACTTCATCGGGTCGCGCCCATCGGGCGGAACCATAGGTCTCCGCGTTCTTTGCCTCCCGCGCTCGCCAGACCGACATACCAATCGCGACGGCAATGGCGATGAATCCGCCCGATGCCGCGATCATCCCACCCGTGGCAAAGATACCCGGCGCATAGGCTTCATAGAAATACCACCACCAGAAGATCGCGGGCGGATAATAGACCGGCCAACCGTCGACCCGGAACCATGGCGACCCGAGCTGCGCCTGAAACCCGAGCTCCCATGCCACGTATTGTGTCGCCGTCCATGTCGTGACGAGGACGATCAGAAAGACGGTGACGATCTGGCCCCAGAGGATTCTCGTCGCGGACATGGTGGTTCCTTCCTTTGAGTGTCAGAGCCCGAGGCCCCGTTTGCGACCGAAGCTCCAGTCGACGCCGCCGTCGCCCCGCGCGACGCCCGACACGTGGCGGCCGAGATTCTTCTCGAGCGAAGGGGACCAGGGCACGAGCTGGAAGCCTAGGCCGTCGTCGATCATGGCGAAGCGGCCTGAGGCCAGCGCCAGTCGCTGCCGGTAGGTGCCGGAGACATAGTCGCCGCCGGCGGCCCGGTTGAACGGCAGGCCAGTCTCGGCCGCCAGCTTGCCGCCGAGCGCGTCGAGTTCCCGCCGCCGTAGCGTGTCGATCAGGTTGCGGTTGAAGACGATGCGTCGCCCCTGACGCTCCGCCAGCCCTTCCTGCAGAAGGCGCGCGGCGCGGCGATCCATCGCATCGCGAACCTCGGCGCCGAAGCCACCGGAGGAAACATCGATCCGCTCGCGCGCGACGGCCTGGCGGTCCAGCCAGGTCGCGCCGGACGCCGAAATCTGGGCTTGCAGATCGAGATCGGAACGCACGGCGATCGCCACGCGGCGCTGCCCCCTGGCATCGTCGAAGCTGCGAAGCTCGACGATCGATCCGGGAGCGCTGTCGCCCGCGGCATCGAGATCGGGCAGCTTGATGTGGTGGGTCCGGCCATCAACGCCGTCGACCACCGCATAGGCCGTCCCCTTCAGCTCGTCATCGAGCCCACGCTCGACCAGCCGGCCGATGACCGGCGCGTCGACACTCTCGGCGGCAAGCACATAGCCTGCGGCGCCACGCTCGATCCCCTTCTCGGTCAGAGCCCGGTGCATGCGTTTGATGATGTCGCCGCGCTCTCCCAATTGGCGCAGCGTTGCCTCGGCATCCTGGCTGACCGTCCATTGCCCGGGACCGACCTGCTCGGCGAGGCCGAGCGTTTCCAGCTTCCGGAGCCGGCCGATTTTGAGAGCCTGGTATTCGTCGGGCTGACGGTCGGGATGCGGCGCGAGGTCGATCGCACCTGCATCGCGGGCATCGCGGACGAGCTGGCGGTCGAGCTGGGTCCAGCGCTCGGCCTCGATCTGCCGTTCGAGGGCGCGCCGGATGTCGTGATCGGTGCGCGGCCCCAGTTCCATGGTGATGAGATCACGCGCCCGGTCGCGGATCCCCTCCTTGATGTAGTCGCGCGAGATCACGAGGTCCTGCCCGTCGTCGCGGACCCCACGGACGATCAGATGGACATGGGGATGTTCGGTGTTCCAGTGATCGACGGCCACCCAATCGAGACGCGTGCCGAGGTCCTTTTCCATCTGCCCGACGAGATCGCGCGTGAAGGATTTGAGATCCGACATCTCGAGTGCGTCGTCGGGCGAGACAATGAAGCGGAAATGATGCCGGTCATCGCCGCAGCGCTCGGCGAAGGCCCGCCCGTCGGCAGCCTCCGTCTCCGGCCCGAACAGACGCGCCTTCTCCCCGTCCCGGGTCACGCCCTCGCGGCTGAGGTAATCGAGATGCGTGCCCAGGGGCGCGGTACGCCCGGAATGGCGCACGACGCGTGCCTTGACCACGGCTCCCCGTGACCGCGCGGTGATGAAACGATTGGCCTGAATGCTGGCCCGCTGCCCATGCCCGAAGCGTGAGCGGTTCCCGGACGTGACGCGGCCGGAGCGCGACACCGTTCCCCCGGCCTTCTTGGCCGCAGCGAGTGCCTGGGCGATGAAGGGGCGCACATGCTGTGCCCGCGTCGAACGAATGCGGCCAGGGCGGATGCGAAACTCGCGCTCACCGGCCATGACCCTGCCCCGCAATGTGCGAAAAGCCGAGCAATTCCGGGCAGGTGAGCGGTTCCGGCACATTGCGCTGAGACGCCGCAATGTGTGAAACGCGCTGGAAAACCCAATAAAAACAACCGACCGTCCGGCCCACAATGTGCGGCCTTTTATCCTGCCATCGTCCGGTCGTGGTGCCCGCACCCGACCCCTTCGCCCTCCATGATGCGCAAATGCTCGCCAGAGCGCGATGGAGCGTTCGGCCGGTCATTGCGCATCACCCGTGACTTGAGCGGCAACGAAAATGCCTTCCGCAGCGCCCTGATCTGCTCCCGGAACGAGAGCGCGGGTGCTTTGCGGCTGCGTATCGGGCGCAGTATCGCGGTTCCCGGCCCGCGCCACGAAGAGCGGCGCCTCGCGCCAATCGGGCGGCGGTGCGGGCGTGACAGAAGCCGTGCCGGGCGGCCCATCCGCACCCAAGATCGGCGCGAGGGTCGCGACATAGGCGCGCGTCTCTGCGGGCAGATTGCGACCGTCGGAGAGGTATTCGTCGTAGCGACCCGGTCCGGCATTATAAGCCGCCAGCATGGCCGCGATATTGCCGTAGCGATCGAACATCTCGCGCAAGTAAGCCGCACCCGCGAGAATGTTGTCGCGACGATCGAAGGGGTCACGGCCGAGCCGGTGCCGCAAGCGCAGCCCGGCCCAGGTGTCGGGCATGATCTGCATCAGGCCCATCGCGCCGGCCGATGACACCGCCCGCAGATCGCCCGCGCTTTCGACGCGCATCACCGCGCGGATCCAGTGCTCCGGAATGCCGAAGCGGAGCGAGGCTTCCGCGACATACGGGGCGTTCGGATCGCGCAGAATGGCCTGAGCCGCGGGTGCGGCCGAGACCTGCGCCAGTCCAACAGACGCGAACGGGATCGACAGGCCGAGAAGGAGAAGGGAGGCAGTGCGCCGGGCGACGCGAAGCCGCCCGAACGCATGACCCTGGCGGCGCCGGAAGCGAAGCTGGGGCATCGCTCAGTCCTTTCCGTCGCGCTTTGGCGCGCGGCTCCAGTGCAGCGACCACGACGTCGCGTCGGCGCCGTTCTGGAACAGGGCAGCGCGCATCGGATGCGGCAGGGCGGGATCGTCGATCAGCACCGAGAGATAGTCTCCGGCTTTCTCGCCCGTGCGCGACCAGGCGGCGCCGACCTCGGGTCCGGAGTCATCCGAGCCGAGATGAACACGATGATCGGGCGCGTTCTCGACTCCTGCGGCATCGACCGCGACGATGGCGATCTCGCTGTCGAGCGTGAGGGTCTGGATGCGGCCGGAGAAGCCGGATTTCTGCCGGGTGAACTCACCGATTTGCGGCATGGCATTTTCCTTTCCTGTGCGGCGGAGTGGACCGGGAACGGGCGGCATGTCCGCTCCCGTGCAGGCGTTCACCGCGTTGACGCCTGCCGTTCGAGGCGGCCGTCGCCGCTTTCGTCGGTCCAGATCGGCACGACGCGCGCAGTGACGGATGCGAGGGGGAGCGGCCCGAAATACCGGCCGTCCATGCTGTCTTCGGTGTCCCAGTTCATCAGGAACACTTCGCCATTGGAGATCACCCGGCAGCCCTGCCAGGAAGGCAGTTGGCGGCCCCGGCTGTCGCGTTCGCGGGCTTCGCCATAGACGTGATCGTAAGCCGTGATCTGAGCGCCATCCCGGCACACCTGGGTGCCGGGGAGCGCCAGAACGCGCTTGATCAGGGGAACGCCGCGCGGGAGATAGCGGCGCGCGTCGAGGAAGCCCGCGAGATCGTCCGGCGGCATGACCGCAACAAGATCGCCGACCTCGAGCCGCCCCACAGGGCGAACGGAGTAGAGGCCGATCGGCGCGCTGGCCGACGCATTCCAGATGAAGCGGGGACCGTGCCCGGTCAAATGCGGCGCGACGATCAGCGCGCCCGCCGCCGCCATGGTCCAGACAATGGCGCGGCGGCTCATGGCTGGACGCTCCGCCGTTTCAGCCAGGCGCGGTGCTGCGTTGGCGAATAGGGACGCGGCCGTTCGCCGGCGGCGAGCCGATTGTGGACGTGCCGCCAGTGATCGGGCGAAACCTCCACCGCATCGATACCCGCCGCTTCGATCACGTCGATGATCTGAAGCGTACGCTCCACCTTGGGCCAGCCGTGTGTTCGCAGGAGGAGGACGCCGCCGGGATCGACGAACGGCACGGTCTGATAGGCTTCACCCACTCGCGGGGCGCACAGGATGTCGAGCCGGGACTCGACCGTTCCATGTTCGTTGGCGGCCCAGCGAACGAGCGCAAAGCGGGAGCCCGGCCGGAAAGAGAGGACACGCCGGCGGCGGTCCAGGATCTCTTCACGCACAGCCAGGCCGAACCTGATCCAGTGTTCGACCGACTTCTCGACCCAGATCAGTTCAACACGAGTGAACCGGTCGGCCATTTGCGCTGACCGAGCCTGACAGGGTGTCGTGCTTGGGGTCATTCGCCATCTCCGCTGGTTGGGGGGAATTCCCGCGCGAGGAGCGCGCGCAGCATGTCGGCGACGGTCGTGCCGCGCCGGAAGGCGGCGATCTTGATCCGTCCCCGCAGCTCTGGCGTCACGTCGATGGTCAGGCGGGCGGTATTCGTGGCCGCTTCGTCGCCTTTCGGGGGCGGTCCGGCCTTGATCCATTGTTCGGGATCGGCCGGCCGGGTCGCGAAGCCCTTCCTGTTTGTCCGGGCGCTCATGATGCGCTCCGGGGACTGCCGAGATGCACGACCTCGGTCGCCAGCGCGGAGATTTCGCGCGCGGCAACGCTCTCATGGTCGAGTTCCCGGACGATTCGTCCGGACTGCGCAGCGGCGGCGAAAGCGATCCGCTGACCAATGCGACTGGCCAGGGCCGGTGGGTCATGATCCGCAAGCGTTTCGGCGGTATCTCGCGCCAGCACAGTGCGCGCCCCGCATCGGTTCAGGACGAAGCGAGCGACCAGTTCCGGCCGGTAGATGCGCGCCTCCGATATCAGCGCCAGCATTTCCGCAGACGCCCAGCCGTCGAAGGGCGACGG
This sequence comes from Parvibaculum sp., assembly GCA_002694985.1. Taxonomy (GTDB): domain Bacteria; phylum Pseudomonadota; class Alphaproteobacteria; order Parvibaculales; family Parvibaculaceae; genus Parvibaculum. The sequence continues at coordinate 326,727 of NZNS01000009.1, forward strand.
CTGCACCGGGATCAGCACCATGTCTGTTGCCAGCAGCGCCGAGCGCATGAGTCCGGCCACACGCGGCGGCCCATCGATGACGACGAGATCGGCATCCCTGGCAAGCGCGGGGGCTTCGCGATGCAGTGTGTCTCGGGCGAGACCGATCACGCTGAACAGGCGCGGCAGCCCCTCGCGAGCGCGCATCTCGGACCAATCGAGCGCCGAGCCTTGCGGGTCGGCGTCGATGAAGATGACCCGTCGTCCCCGCATGGCCCACTCGCCCGCAACGGCGAGCGCCAGCGTCGTCTTTCCGACGCCGCCCTTCTGATTGAGCAACGCGATGATCATGACGCGCCCCCCGAAGGATCTTCGAAAGGCGGAGTCGGAGTACGCGGTCGGGCGGCGCGCTCATCGACAACGGCGCTGCGATCCAGGGATTGGCGCTTGTCGCCGGACGTTACTTTCAGCGCATTGCCGACCTTCACGATGAGCTTTTGCACATCGCGTCTGCGCTCTTCAAAGTTAGATTCTTCGTTAGACTCTAAGTTAAGGGCGCGATTTTCGACGCGATTTCCGCGCGTTACGCCCTGTTTGGGTTCCCGATAGCACGAGTCCTGGGTTCCCGATAGCACGATAGTCCGGGTTCCCGATGGCACGAGGCCATCCACAGGTTTTCCACAGGCTGGGCTGGGCTCGAAGGCCAGCAACATCCGGCCGCCGTATTCGATTTCGGTGAACAGCGTGTAGCCGGGGAGCGGCTGGCGCCGGATGATGTCGCGCAGCTCGAAGGCGAAGCGCTTGAACGGCGACAGGCTGCCCGATTTCTGGTGAAGATGGCGGAAGTCGAAGCGCCAGCCGTCCTTTTGTCGGCCGCCATGCTTGCGGACGAGACGGTAGAGCCAGCGTTCGAGTCCGCCCGTCAAATCGAAATAGGCTCGGTCGATCGTGAGGATGAGCGCATCGTCGAGGACGGCCTGGTAGAACCAGTCCGGGACGATCATCTCGACGCCGTCGGGTCGGCCCTTGTGGTTGGTCCGCTCCTGCCACTCGTTGATCCAGGAGAAGCGGTGGCGGCGTCCTTCGGCCGTCTGACGCAGCGTGGTCGAAATCGTTGTGGATTGCAGCCGGTCCAGTGCGGCCTTCAGGCGCCGATAATCTCGCAGGCTGGTGCCGCGGCCGATGAAGGTGAGAATCTCGTAGGGCGTCGCCATCATGAGCCGCGAGGTTCGCAGCCCGGCATCGCGTGCCTCCACGATCTGGCTAGCGGCCCAGATCAGGATGTCGGCGTCCCAGATGGTCGCCATCCCGTGATCGGGGACCGCCTCGACGCGGATCGAGACGGTTCCCGCGCTGAAGTCGATCGGCGCAACGCGATGGGACTTTGAGAGGGAGAAGAAGGGATAGGCCATGAGATCCTGCGCGTCTCGTGGCGCGAAATCTCCCGGAAGCGCTCTGAACAGATCGAGTTGCCCGCGCTCCGACAGGGTTCGACGCCGTCCTGTCATCAGCGGGCGGAGCGAACCGCCCGCGGTGAGGCCGGTGGCATCTGCCGCTTGGGCGGAACCAGCTGGCCGCGCGGATCGGTGGTGGAGGTCACCGCGCCGCGGTCGGCCCAGGCTTTGAGATCATCGACGGAATAGACGACGCGCCCGCCAAGCTTGTGATAGGCGGGACCAGTACCGTAGGTGCGGTGTTTCTCGAGTGTCCTGGCAGACAGGCTGAGAAATGCGGCCGCCTCTTTCGTGCGTAGGTAGCGCGGCGGCAGAACGGCGGGATCGGGATGCATGGATCGAGCCTCCGTGGGGTTGCGGGACGCCGCAGAGGACCAGCGGCGATTTGCGACCACGGTGGCGGAGAAAGATCGGCGGGGTGGATGGGGAAGATTGGGGGCGAAGAATCCCCACCCCCCGGACAGAGCGGCAGTTTCAGGCCTTGCGTTTGTGCCGGAGCAGCCTGCGGTAGCCGCCTTCGATAAGGGCGGAGGCGCTCTCAATCAGCCCGATGACCGTGTCGCGGAGCGTGGACGTTCGCCATGGCTCCGAGGCGATGCGCTCGGAACCGAACATGGCAATCGCGATCTCCCGGTAGGTTGCGCCGTTGCTGCGGCCATCGGCCGCCTGCATCATCTGGCGCATCCGCCGTCGCTGATAGGGTGTCACGCGCGCGTCGTGCGGGACTTGCCCTGCGTTTGTGGCATGCCAGAAACGGAGAACGGCCTGAAGTCGGTCGGGTAGATCGCTGTCGAGGGGCAGAACGATGGAGGATGCGCTGCCGACGTCGCAGCCGGTCAGATACAGGACTTGCGCGTCGGTATAGGCCTCGTGGATCGCGTACAGGCCCTCGGGGCCTTCACGGCCGTCAGCAGGCGCGAGCGGAGGCGGCGACGGCAGGAACGACGGCGCGGTGTCGATGAGCAGGACGGCCGGATTGACGAGCGGCGACCAGACGACCTGTTGTTCGAGGACGGAAAGGCTCGGTCGCGCCGGGAAATCGCAACCCCCATAGAAGCTGGGCGTCATCGGTGTAGGGGTTTGTGTCCGCATTCATCGCGGCGAGTTCGGCGAAATGCTCCTGATAAGGTTCGGAGCGGCGCAGGCATTCCCAGGCAAGGCCCTCGACCGAGAGGCTGTCGTAGAAATCGTAACGATCGCTGTCGCTCCACTGGGATGTGTCTGGTCGCATCCTCCCCTCCTCGTTCTGACGGAACGGTCGAGTTGTTCAACGATTCCAGCATCGTCCGCATGTGGGAAGATCGAGGGACGGCAATAAGCGATGCCGCTTTGGCATCGCTTCACGGCCCGGTCTGACGCGTCAGTGCCGCGGCGCGGATTGCCACAGGAGGTGGCGATAGCCGGTTTCGGTCATCCATTTTGCGCGCGCCAGATGGCTGTCATGGACGCGCCGCGCGCGCTCCGGCTCAAGGCGGGCGTCAATCCCGAACAGGACCTCGACCGCCTCGGTCCAGTCCGCGCCATCGGCGGCGGCATCGAGGAGCCGCATGTAAAGCTTGATGTGGGACCGGTCGTAAGCCGTCAGTTCCTCGACATCGGGCGCGGCGTCCTCGAACGGCTCGATCAACCTGCGCATGATGAGCACCCCGGATTGGAAAGAGCCAAGGGGTTATGGGATCCCAAACCGGGATCTGCGATCGGCGATGAAAGGAGGCGCACCGAAGCGGTTCGGCTATTGTCAGACGCTTCCCGTTCGTCCCTTTTCTTCAGCGCCATGAACAAGCAGCACTCCCTGTCCGCGTTCCGTCGACAGGAGAACAATTCCGGCCGCTTCAAGTGCCCGCCGAACCTGATCGCGCGTGGACTCGTAGACCTCGAGCCGGTTCTCGGATTCGAGGCGTTTGAGCGCGGTCAATGATACACGGGCCTTGTCTGCGAGCGTCTCCTGTGACCAACCCAGCAACGCGCGTGCGGCCCGCGACTGTCGGGAGGTGATCATGCATGATCACCTCCCATCGCGACCGGCGCGCATTCCAGAACTACGACTATAATAGTCGTTCTGTCCCGTTCTTCTATCTGAAATCACAGATCTTGGGCGGGATCATCTGTGCGTCCGACACGCTGCGCGCGAATCGGCGGGCGTGACGGCTTTCCTGCGAGCAAGAAGTAGGCCCCGACCGTTCGGCCGGGGCCTTGCGCGCCTTACTCGCCGTTGCGACGGTTGGGGCGGGACCAGATGAGGGAGTAACCCTCGCCGTCCTCGTCATCGAAGAGGTTGGCGTAGATCGGAGCGGTGAAGCTCGGATCGTCCAGCTTGAGGCCCAGGTAGTCGCGGCCCTCGCCCGAGCGCTTGGACCAGGCGGCGCCGATCTCGGCGCGGCCGACCAGAACCCGATGGCTGGGGGCGTTCTCGCCGGTGGTGCGCTGGTCGGGGACGATGCGCACGCCCTTGGCCTGGACGCTGAGGGTGACGATTTCGCCGGTGAATTCGTTCGAGCCGGTCTTCTTGAAGGTGCCGATGGTCGCCATTTTAAGTCTCCGTTTTCCGTTTTCGAGCCCGCACCATTGCGGCCTCGATGGCGATCGACAGGACGGAGAAGATCGCTGGCGCACCCCCGCGCAGCAGGGGGCTGGACAGCAGAGGAGGAACTTTCTTGTCTCCGCGAGGAATGACGGTGCCTGCACCGGCAGGGGAAGAAAGTTGTGACGGCGCTGTTGCGCCGAAGCGGTCGAGGCAAAGCCGGTCTTCGGCCAGATCAGGCCATTGAAGAGGCCGTTTGGAGCGGTTGAGAGACGGGCATGGGACGGAGACGATGGCGCCCAAAAGGAACCAGGAAAATGGACCCGACCGGCATCACGGCACTTTCGTCTCCCCTCGTCCCAGGCTGTGCGCGTTCTTCTACCTGACCGGTTGCGCCGGCATCGTCCCCGTCACCGGGTTTCAGGATCGGCAGGCGAGTGCCGGAGCTGACATCTTGCGCTCCCGTTTCGGCCGCGCGCGGGCCTCACGCCGATCCGGGTCGTACACTCCGATACATCCCCGCCCGCCTGCTGACGGGGATGGCCGGTGTCACGCTGCCCTGGCTGTCCGTCCAACTGCCGCTATGCGTCGTCACGCGCGCGCAAGGTTCCGGTCCGCCGGGCCGGCGGCCGCCCATCCCGCGAGCCGGAGGAAAGCCGTCACGCCCACGGCTATTGCGCCAATGATCGCGAATACGAACTGCCAGGTCTCGGACGGCATCGTGAGTTTGACGATGCCAAGCGTGGCATGGAACCCGGCGAGGACTGCGGGAGCGACGAATACCAGGGCGATCAGCATGCGCACCCAGAGTGGGCGAACGAGCATGAGCAGACCCTGTGCAACGGCCAGGGTCAGCCCAGCCGCGAGGAGGCCGACGAGCCCTGCGCCGAGCCATCCCGCGCCTGTGCCATAGGCCCAAGTGCCGGCATTCACGCCGAGGAAGAACGGCAGCGCAAAGACCGCGAGGTTGAACAGCAACCAGCACATCGTGCCGATGGCGGCAATGGAAACGAGGATGCCCAGAATGATCATGGTGGCGGCTCCGTGCAAAAGGTTGAACGGTTGCGCCTGCCACCACCTCCACGGCGCAAACCGGAATATAGCATGAACATGCCTGTCTCGGCGAGACGGAATGCCAGGTCCGCTCCCGCGGCTTCGGCAGGACAATGTTGGAGGGCAGCGCTCATGCGCTGCCCGTGCCGAAGCGATAGACCGGGATGCCCATCTTGCGGGCCTTGTCGGCCAGATTGTCCTGGATGCCGGTTCCGGGGAAGATGATGACGCCGATCGGCATGAGGCTAAGCATCTGGTCGTTGCGCTTGAACGGCGCGGCCTTGGCGTGTTTCGTCCAGTCGGGCTTGAACGCGACCTGTGGCACCTTGCGGTTGTTGGCCCAGGTGGCGGCGATGCGCTCAGAGCCTTTCGGCGTTCCGCCGTGCAGGAGCACCATGTCCGGGTGCTTGGCATGGACCTGATCGAGCTTGTCCCAGATCAGCCGGTGGTCGGTGGTATCGCCGCCCGAGAAGGCGATCTTCGGCCCGGCGGGCAACAGAACCTCGTTGTCCGTCCGGCGCTTGGCGGCGATGAAGTCGCGGCTGTCGATCATCGCCGCGGTCATCTGGCGGTGGTTGACCCGTGAGCCGGAGCGCGGCGACCATGGCGTGCCGGTGGTGCGCAGGTAGATGTCGGCGGCGGTATCGCGGAAGAGTTCCATGCAGTCGCGGCGCTCGATGAGGCTCTGGCCGATGCCGATCAGGGCCTCGAGCTGGACGGATTTGACCTCCGAGCCATCCTGTTCCCGTTGAAGCCGCTTCTGCGCCTGCTCGTTGTCGTCCAGTTTGCGCTCGATCCGAAGGGCGGCGCGGTGGAAGGTGTTGACGGTGGACCACATGATCTCGTCGAGGTCGAAATCGAGGCTGGTGTCGGCCATGCTGGAAATCAGGGCGTCGAAGATATCGGCGACAGCGGTCTGGATGACGTGATCCTCGGGGGTGATCCTGGGATCGGCCTCGTCCTCCGAGGGACGGTAGCCATAGAGTTCGAGATCCTCGATGACATGGCCGGTCGGGGAGGTGCTGTGATCGGGTTCGAGTTCGTCATGAGCGTCCATGGGGTGCGTCCTTCGGCTGGACCGCGACCGTCGCGGCCTTCATGGCGACGACAAGCCCACGGGCGATCCGGTCTGGCAGCCCGAGCCCTCGCGAGGGCCTCGATGGCATAGCCGGACTATTTTGCCTCGCGCTGCAAAGCCCCGAAGGGGCGGCGGAAAATAGTCCGGCGGCGCCATTGCCGGGCCGGACCGTTTGTGGGCCGCTCGCCCTCTCGAAGGCCGAGGCGCGGTCCCCTTGCCGTGGGGTGCAGTCCCATATGCCCATGACAGCCGGAACCCGCCCGATCACACCCCCATCCCGGCTATGCAGCGAGGACCATGAAGCGGCTGACGTCCTCGGGGGCGAGTTGCACCCGCACCTCCGCCCGAAGCGCAGCCAGCCCGCGCATGACGAGATCTTCGTTGAAGTCCCCCAGCATGGGCGAGAGCGTGACCGCCTCGATCCCGGCCCCGCGTGCCCGGCCGACAAGGCTATCCCGCGCGCCGTCACCTGCCGGATCGTTGTCGCGGACGATATAGAGCCTGCGCAAATCGGCCGGAAACAGGATGGCGGCGAGATGCCCGGCCGAGAGTGCGGACACCATCGGCATCGGGGGCATGGCCTGCCGCAGGGACAAGATGGTCTCAATGCCCTCCCCCGCCGCCATGACATCCTGCGCCTCGCCGAAGCGGACGGCATTGCCGAGCAGGTCGCCCATCGCCTTGCGCGGCGGATCGATGGGCGCCTTGGCCGACCCGTCACTGGCGAGCCAGGTCCGGTGCGCGCCGGTGACCTTGCCATTGAGATCGGTGACCGCAGCGATCATCGCGGGCCAGGTCTCGGTCGGCCCATCGCCCTCGGGCCGCCAGTAGCAGTTCGGATGGAACCGAAGATTTGCGGTTCCGCGTAGATCCGTAATGCCGCGCTTGCGCAAATACGCTTCTGCGGCGCTGCCCGTGATCGGCTGCGTCATGCGCCAGAGCCTGCGCGCGGCCTCGGACGAACCCGATGGCGCCGTCGGCCTTCGCGGCCGGCCTGTATGCGGCCCCGGCTCCGGACGGGGCAGGCTGAGGAACCGTCGGGCCTCCTCGGCCACATCCGCGAAGTCGCTCAGGCCGAGGGATTCCCGGATCACGTCGAGCAGGTCGCCATGCTCGCCGGTCGCCGGGTCGCTCCATTTCCCGGCGACACCCTTGGCACTGTCATGCAAGCGCACGAACATCGAGCGCCCGGCGGTGTTGCGGACGTCACCGACCTGCCAGTAGTTGCCCTGCTTGCGCCCGTTCGAAAGATAGGCGCGGCACACCGCCTCGGCCTGACGGCCGAGACGCTGCGCGAGATCAGTGGCGTCGAGACGGGACATTACGCGGCCTCCCGCTCACCGATGCGCTCGACCTGGAAGCGGTCGAGGAGCCTGGCCGTAATCTCCGGTCCGGATGCGCCCACCGGCACGAAGAAGCGCAGCTTCCACGAGATGATTTCGCTGAAGAGGCCATAGGCGCGCAGGCGCTCCCGCATCGACTCGGTGAAGCCCGAAAGCTCGATGCGGTTCGCACCCATCACGCGGGCGCGGCGCAGCTGCAATCCTTCGGCGAGATCGAAGATCGTGCGGCCTTCCAGCAGTGCGGCATAAACCGCATCGGGCGTCAGACCGGCGGGGACACCGCTGGTCGAGGCGCTGGCGGCCCATGCGGGAGAGACGCGGCGGCCGATGATCCGTTCGCCCTCATCGGTCTGAAGGCGATAGACGCGGGAAGACTCCTGCGGCAGGCGCTTCCATATCGGCAGCAGCAGTCCCGTCACCATATGCAATGTGCTGTCGGTGAACTCCGGCACCTCGGCGAGTTCGGCCCTCCAGGCCGCACCGAATGTCTCCCCATCGACCTCGGCCCAATGGGTCTCGCCCATCATGCGCAGGGGGACGTTCTGCGCCTCCATAGGGCGGATCAGCCGGACGCGCCGCTCGATCTCGCCATCGTCCAGCATGATGCTGGTGGTGGGGACCTGGACAGCGGCGCGGCCGGAACGCTCATTGACCAGCAGCTTCGCGCGGGGATCGTCAAGTTCGGCCGTCGCTGCATCCAGTGTGACCGGCCGGTTACGCCTGCGCTCGGCAATGGTCAGGAGCCGGGTCTCGGCACCGGTCGCCGGATGGGTGTAGATCACCTGCCGGTCGGTGACAGTGAAGCTCTCGGCGCGCAGGGTTTCCAGACCCTTGTCATAGGTGCCCGAGGCGATGGCCCCGTCGATCCGGGCCTCGAGCAACTGCTCGAAGGCCGAGAACAGGATCCCCTGGAGCTCGATGGTCAGCGCCAGGAGGCGGTTTAGGAAGGTGGTGATCGGTGGCAATTCGTCCTTGATGCCATTGCTGTCCATCAGCTTCAGCCCGGTGGCGGATTCAAACCGCTCCAGCGGGCAACCCTCTACCTGGCCGCGCACGATCAACAGATAGAGCTGGCGCAAGGCGTCGCGGGCATAGCTGGATTCCAGATTGTCCTCGGGCCGGAACAGGCCTTGCCCGCCAGTCTGGCGCTGGCCGCGCGTGATGGCGCCCAGCGTATCGAGACGTCGGGCAATGGTGCTGAGGAAACGCTTCTCGGCCTTCACATCCGTTGCGATGGGCCGGAAGAGCGGCGGCTGCGCCTGATTGGTGCGGTTGGTGCGGCCCAGGCCCTGGATGGCGGCATCGGCCTTCCAGCCGGGTTCCAGCAGATAGTGAACGCGCAGGCGCCGGTTCCTGGCCGAGAGTTCGGCGTGATAGCTGCGCCCGGTTCCGCCCGCGTCCGAGAAGACCAGGACGCGCTTCTGGTCATCCATGAAGGCCGCGGTCTCGGCAAGATTGGCGGAGGGCGCCCGGCTTTCGACAGCGAGGCGTGCTGCCGGACCTTCGCCTCGGCGCACGATCCGCCGCGAGCGTCCCGTCACCTCGGCGACCATGTCGGTCCCGAAATGCTGCACGATCTGGTCGAGCGCGCCGGGAACGGGTGGCAGGCTGGCGAGCTGCTCGATCATCTCGTCGCGCCGGGCCACAGCCTCGCGGCTTTCGACCGGCTGGCCGTCGCGGAAAACCGGGCGCGACGACAGATTGCCCTCGCCATCGGTGAAGGGTTCGTAGAGCTGCACCGGGAAGGAATGGGCGAGATAATCGAGAACGTATTCCCTCGGCGTGATGTCCACGCGGACATCATTCCATTCCTCGGTCGGCAGTTCGGACAATCTCCGCTCCATCAGCGCCTCGCCGGTCGAGACGATCTGGATGACGGCGGCATGGCCCGCCTCCAGATCCTCCGTGATCTGCCGGATCAGGGTCGGCGTCTTCATGCTGGTCAGCAGATGGCCGAAGAAGCGCTGCTTCGCGCTCTCGAAGGCGGAGCGTGCGGCGGACTTGGCCTGCCGGTTCAGCGTGCCCTCACTGCCGGTGATATTGGCGGCTTCCATCGCCGCATCGAGATGGTTGTGAATGACGGCGAAGGCCCCGGCATAGGCATCGTAGATGCGGCGCTGCTCGCCGCTGAGCCGGTGCTCGACCAGTTCGTATTCGACGCCATCATAGGAGAGCGACCGAGCGGTATAGAGGCCGAGCGCCCGCAGGTCGCGGGCCAGCACCTCCATGGCCGCCACGCCCCCGGCCTCGATCGCCTCGACGAATTCGGCCCTCGTGCCGAACGGGAAGTCCTCGCCGCCCCAGAGGCCGAGCCGCTGTGCATAGGCGAGATTATGGACCGTGGTGGCGCCGGTCGCGGAGACGTAGACCACGCGCGCGTCCGGCAAGGCGTGCTGGAGCCGAAGGCCCGCGCGTCCCTGCTGCGAGGCGGCGACATCGCCGCGTTCTCCCTTGCCGCCGCCGGCATTCTGCATGGCATGGCTTTCGTCGAAGATGATGACTCCATCGAAATCGCATCCCAACCAATCCACGATCTGCCGCACCCGCGAAACCTTCTCGCCGCGGTCGTCGGACCGTAGCGTAGCGTAGGTGGTAAATAGGACGCCTTCGGTGAGCGTGATCTGCTTGCCCTGGGCGAATCGCGAGAGTGGTGTGATCAGCAGCCGCTCCATGCCGAGCGCCGACCAGTCGCGCTGTGCGTCCTCGATCAGCTTGTCGGATTTGGAAACCCAGACGGCCTTGCGACGACCACGCAGCCAGTTGTCGAGGATGATGCCGGCAGACTGACGCCCCTTGCCCGCGCCGGTGCCATCGCCGAGCATGAAACCCCGGCGGAAGCGCACCGCGCCTGCCGCATCCTCGGGCGCCGCGCTGACATTGTCGTAGGTCGCGTCGACGGTCCAGGCTCCCGCCAGATAGTCGGCATGGGCCTCGCCCGCATAGATCACCGTCTCGAGCTGAGCATCCGACAGGCGCTCATGGATGTCGACGGGCAGCATTGGCCGATAGGACGGGCGGGGCGGCGCAACCGAGGCCATGGCGGCGGATTGCACCAGTTTCGTCGGATGCGGCTGCGCACCGGGAATCCGCAGGGATTGCAGCGCATATTCCTCGTAGATGGCGTCCGACAGCCGCGCCCCATCAGGCGGCGTCCAGTCGAGCGTCTCGTAAGTCAGCTCCACGCCGTCCGGATCGCTGGCCGGAGCTGCAACAGTCCGCATCGCAACGGGGCGGGCGAGATAACCACGCACGGTCTTTGGCGCGGCAGCCGGTGCGGAAACGGCAACCTTCGGCAATGCGACCGGCAGGCGGGGCGGAACCTTCGCCTCGACCCAGTGCAGCAGCGACGCGATTTCCGGGGCCATGCCCGGCGAGGACGGGAAGAGGGACGGATCCTCGACGGGCAACTTGTCGATGACGGTCAGCCGCGTGTCGATGCTGGTGCCGTGCGGGGCATAGACTGCGCCATCGACAGTCGCGGTGAACATCACCCGCCCACGTTCCTGCAATCGCGTGAACGCGTCGCGCCAGGCAGGCACGTCAGGGCCGAAGTTCGCACCCGTGATCGCGACCAACCGGCCGCCGGGGGCAAGCCGGTTGAGCGCCGAGGCGACATGCCGATAAGCCGCATCGGCCATGCGCCCGGTGACATTGGCCATGACCGAGAACGGCGGATTCATCAGGACCACGGACGGGACGGCGTCAGGCGCGAGGTGATCGTCGATCTGGGCGGCATCGAATCGGGTGACGGGATTGGCCGGAAAGAGGGAGGACAGCAAATCGGCGCGGGTCTCGGCCAGTTCATTCAGGATCAGCGATCCGCCGGCAATCTGCGCCAGGATCGCCATCAGCCCGGTGCCCGCCGAAGGCTCCAGCACCACATCATCTGGCGTGATCGCGGCCGCGCTCAGCGCCGCGAAGCCCAGCGGGACCGGCGTGCTGAATTGCTGGAAGCTCTGGCTTTCTTCCGAGCGCCGCGTATGCGTCGGCAGCAACCCCGCGATCCTCGTGAGCGCGTCGAGCCGTGCAGCTGAAGCCGCGGCTCTACGGAAAAGCGCCTTTCCGTATTTGCGCAGGAACAGGACGGTCGCGACTTCGCAGGCGTCATAAGCCGCCTTCCAGTCCCAGGCGCCGGTGGCGTCGGAGCCTCGACAAGCGGCTTCCATGGCGGCGCGCAGGACCGCTGCGTCAATGCGCTCGCCGCGTTCCAGATGGAAAAGAAGGAGAGTGGCCGCGGCAGTGATCGCCGGGGCAGCCGCAAGCGGCGCGACCGGACCGGCCGCGGGAGAAGCCATGTTCATGGGAGGAAGCCTCGGGAGAGCGGGAACGGGAAAGCCCGGTCAGCGCTCTCTCGACCGCCCGGACTCGCCCCGTCCCGGCAGGCCTCTCACTCTGAGTATCGCGACATACGAAAAGCGCCCCGACCAGACGGTGGGGCGCTTCTCGATCAACCGAAGCGGCGACCGGCCTCGGTGAATGTGTATTCGTTCGCGATGATGGTCTCATCGACGGCCTCGTCGGACGAGAGATAGTCGTATTCGCGCTCAAGCTGGCGATAGAGCCAGCGGGCGAGATCGCGCAGCGCCTCGATCACGACCTCTTCGGCATGGGCGGTCATATCCTGCCAGGCCGGGCTGTCACGCTCGACCGAGATCGCCATGCAGTATTCGTGATAATCATGCCCGCGATGACTGGCCTCGGCGCGTAGCTGGTAGAAGTTGCGCCTCTGGATCGCCTGAAGCACATCGGCGATCCGGTGCAGGGCATCGTCCTGCGGGGCATAGTCCCGGATGCGTTTCGCGGCGCCCTTCGCATAGGACCAGTGACCCTCGAAGCATGCCCCGTCCCCTTGCGACCAGAAGCCCCTGAACCAGATGCAGGGTTCCTGCCGCGTGCCCCCACCATAGAGACGGACAGACCGGGTTTTGAGGGAAATGCCGAGGATTTCCGCGATCCGCTGGAAATCCTCATAGACGGCGTCGTACCAGTCGTAGTCAAAGCCGCCCTCGCGATACCAGGCGCGGGCCTTCTCCTTCGCCGCATCGGAAAGTTCGTCGAGACGGTAGACGGTGGTTTCGATGATCTCAGGCATGAGCGTCGCCTCCGTCCAGCACGGTGGAGAGCCAGCCATCGGTATAGATCCAGTCCACCGTCTCGCCGGTGGCGAGATCGAGCACATGCGCCCCGCCTCCAAAGCCATCGACCCGCGGCTTCGAGCAGGTGTTGGCGAATTGCATGCCCCATCGCCCGGTCAGGCCGAACTCGGCGGCGCAGCGCATGACGAAGCGGATCACATGCTCGGGATCGCCGGTCCCGTCATCGCGCATCCACAAATGCGTGCCGCCATGCTCGGGCTGGATCGACAGTATGAACCCATCCGAGGGCGGGTCCTCGGTGGCGTTCTCGTCAGACAGCGAATTGTAGAGTTCGAGCGCGCGGGCGGCGTTCTCGGGGGTGCCCACATCGAGCAGACAGGAGAAATGGGTGAAATAGTCAGCCATGGCGGCCTCCGGACATGACAAGGCCCGGCGCGAGACCGGGCCGAATGGAGAGGAAGGGATGGAAGATCAGGCGGCCCGCGGGAGGCTGAGCAGCTCGGCGGCGGTCTCGCGCCAGAACGCATCGACCAACCGCGCCTCAAGCAGGCTGGCGCGGTGGCGCAGGTCGCGCGCCGATCCGTGTTCCCCACGCCCTGACGCGGCGAAAGCCATGCCGCGCAGACGGCTGGCCTCGGTAACGACACGGCGCGCCTCGGCGTCGGACGCGACCGGCTGCCGCCAGAGGATGATCCCGGCACGGACTTCCCCTGCGAGCACCAGGCCGTATTCGCTGTCCTGAATGACCGCGATGCGCGGCCGGAAGCGCAGCGTGTCGTCGCGACCGGCGTGGATGTCGCCGCGCGACACGCGCAGAATGGCGAGGTCCATGGCCTCTTCGGGGGATTGACGCGTACCGAGCGGCACGGTGCGATCGAATGCGTGGACGTCGTCGCCATCATCGTAACTGGCGGCGCCGACGCAGGTGACGCGCAGCGGCAGCTTTCGCGCATGGCAAAGCGCCGGAAGCACATCAGCGGCGAGAATCTGGCCGATCGAGCGGAAGGTATCGTGGCGGGGAAGGGTCATCGGTGTTGCTCCGCGACGGGCGGCGGAGGCCTCTCCTCCACCTTCCAACCCGTCACGGCCAAACCGGCCCGCACTCTCCCTCTCGTCGCCGAGGGCCTCGGCCCTGGCGCCACCTCCGGCGATGGGTGATCATCGCCAGGGGGAAGGCCCGGGACGCGCTTCCGCGTCCCGCGTGGTCGCGGATGAGGCGCTTTCGCGCCTCAGGCCCATGGATCGAGCTCCAGCTTCACCATGTCTTCATCGCCATCGAACTCGTTGGCGGGCACGGCGCCGTGGGTGCCGTCGCCCGCTTCGAACACGACGATCGAGACCATCAGCGTGGCGGCGAGGCTGGCGGCGAAGGCGGTGGCATCTGCATAGGACATGGGTTCCGGCTCCTGTCTTGGAGGCGGGGGACCATCCCCCGCGCGACAGGCGCCCGAAGTGTCTGACCGGATCTGCACTCACCCTCGCGCGTTCGGGTTCCCCCGAATCCGCGAGGGCGGCACGCGCAGCGTCAAGCCGACCCCTTGGGGTTGAATGCAAAGAAGCGGATCAGACCAAGGTTTGCGTATGGAAGCGGGGGTGGTGCCTTGCATCTGACCGGCTGCCGGAGACCCTTCGCAGATGCCTCGCCCAGCCAGCCCTGCCGCCATGCTGTCCGAGAATCCGTGTTCGTTCAGATCGGGACGGCACCCATTGCCCCATGACATTGGTGGCAGAAAGCCAGGGAATTGGTGAGGCTGGAGGCCCGGTCCATCACTGCCGGCAAAGCGATAACCGACGGCGCCGCAGGGAGGCGGAACCGGCCTTGCCGCTCAGTCCCAGAGCCCATCGGCGATTTCGCGCGCGATCATGGCGCGGGCCTTCATCATCACCTCGTCGCCCGACGTGTCGACATGACCGAAAAACCGCGCCCTGGCGCCATGCGCTGTCCAGTCGGCGTAGCGGCAATATTCGCGGGCATCGAGGCGGAACGCCCGCATGTCCTCGGCCCAATGGGGCTTGGGCTCCACCACCACGGTGACGCCGTCGCGCGTCTCCTCCCAGGGCAGCGAGCGCTCAGCTGGGGGATGGTCGCGGTCCTCGTGGAAGATCTCGTCGATATCGATCAAACCGGTCATTGGGCTCTCCAATGCAAAGCCCGGTCACAAGGACCGGGCGGATCGTGGGGGATGGTCGTGGTCAGGCTGCCCTTGGGCCGGAGCCCGGATGCGGTGGACCGCCGGCGTCCGGCTCACCGTCGGCCGCAGCGGCGAAAGGGTCGACCAGCTTGTGAATCGGCTGGGCGCGGCCCATCCAGGGCTGGGGCCGGATCGAACGCACCCAATCGGCAAAGCTCGGAATGAAGCCGAGATCCTCCAGCACATGCTGTTCGCCGATCAATCGGACGGGGACGACGCGGCCGGTCGAGACGGTGACGGTCGGCCCGAAAACCCGCTCCAGCTCGAATATGCCCTGGGCGTGATGGCGCAACGCCCGGTGCCGGAAGTCGGCGGTGATCTCCTTCGATTCATCGAACCACTGATGCAGCGGCAGATAGTCCTCCGCGGTGCCGCCCCATTTGCGCGCCGAGGACAGCGCGTGATGATAACAATGTCCCATTGCCGCCTCCCTCAGAACTGATGCGTGTAGTTTTCGGTGGCGGTGTAGCGCTCATTGTAGTCGAGCGTGATCGCATGCGCCGCCACATCGAAGGTGATGTCGCCATAGGCGCCGTCGGAGTTTTCCCAGCCGCAATGCGTCCGCTCAAGCACGTCATAGGCCAGGCTTTCGATGGCCGTCGCGATCGTGACGATGGATCGTTCCGGCTCGGATTGGCCCCAGACGGCTTGCGCGATCTCGATCGTGCCCTCGGGCATCGCGATCACATGGTCGCCGGACCGGACCTCGACATTCTCGATCTGGCCGGAATCGCCGTAGCCGTCGAAGGTCACGACGACATGCGTGACTCCCGCGGATGCGAGAGCATCGAGCAGCACGCCCTTGTTCAGCTTGAACAGCTCGGCCTCGAGTTGGGCACGAAGGGCATCCAGCGTCCTCCACTCGGAGAGCGGCGGGCAGGCGTCGGGGACGGTTTCAGTATCGTCGGTCATCGGTAGCTCCTGAAGCGAATGTGCCCGGCGCGGTGGCCGGGCGGATGGAAAATCGAGAGGGAAGATGCGGGGCGGCCGAAGCCGACCCCGCAGGCGGAGGTCATTCAGCGGCGACCATGTGCTGCTCCTCCTCCTCGGCGAGGTCTTCATCCTCGCTATCGCCTGCCAGGAACTCCGGCAGGTCGTCGGCCTCGACATCGGCGGAGGCCATAGCGTCGGTCTCCCCGCCGGGGTCGATCATGCGCAGCGGCTCGGGCAGCCAGCCGGTTTCGGCGAGCAGGCGCTCAGCCTCCTTCGCCATGTCGCCCTTCTTCAGGTGGTCGATAAGCTCGGCCGCCCGTTCGCCCGCACCCTCGCGCACAGCTTCGAGAATGCGCGGCTTGGTCACGCGGCCCAGATAGTTCGCGACCGTCGGCCGCCAGCCCACGGCCACCATGTCGAGCCCGGTTGCTCGCGCCAGCCGGTCGGCCTGCGCCAGCCGCACCTCAAGACCGTGCTGGCTGACTCCCATGCCACCATAGGGATTCGGCTTCTCGTAGAGCGCGTTGACGCCGAAGCTCACGCAATGGGCGAGAAGCTCCATGCGGGAGTCGTCGTCGAGATCGGCCAGCCAGTCCCAGAGCGCCGCGTCATCCGCGGGGATATGATCGCCCCAGCGTTCGTGCCGCTCGGCCACCGCCCGCGCCGAGGCGCTGTCGCGCAGATCCTCGGCCTGCGCCGGGAAATGCACATCGCGGACCTGGGCCTCGATGCAGCCCCGCGTGGAATGCGGGAGGAAACTGTCCGTGACCAGCCGGTGCAAAAGCGCGGTCATGGCGACATGGGGGCTCGATGCCACGGCATCGCGCAAGGCGAGCGTACGATGCGCAGTCAGTTCGCTGACCAGGCGGTCGGGAAGCGGCCGGATCGTCTCGACCTCATCCTCCTCCTCGTCCGCCTCGTTGGGGGATCCGCCAGCCGTAATCACGGCGCGCTGGACGCCGGCCGGCTGATCACCCTCGGTCGCAGTGCCAGCAGCGTCAGCGCCATCGTCGCCCTCGGGCTCGGCCGTCGCCTCGTCCCCGGGCCGGACATAGCCACGCTCGACCAGCAGCGTTCCATCGGAATCGATGCTGACGAAGGCCCCGGCCCGGGCCATCTGCTCGGGCGCATAGGTCATGGGACGGCGATCGTAGGCCTCCAGCGCCTCTTCGATCTCACCGAGGCGCTGGTCGACCTCGTCGGGAAGCTCGTCGGCCTCGGAATATTCGGCATCGAGCCGGTCGTACTCGTCGCGCAGCGCTTCGCGGGTCGCGCGTTCCTCCTCGGTCAGATCGACCGTGGTGCCGACGAGTTCTCGCAATCCGTGATCATGACCATAGGGGAAGGTCACGGCGATCTCGATCCATTTCCAGCCCTCGGCAGCGACGGTCTCGGCTTCGGCCTTGAGCTTCTCGGTGACGAGACGGTCGAGCAGGACGGCGTCCTGGAGCCAGCCGCCATCGTCGGACTGGAAGAGATCGCGGAGCACATAGCCGCCAGCCTCTTCATAGGCCGCGATGCCGACGAATGCCGCCCGCTTGTCCGAGGCCCTGACCGTGGTCTCGGTCATCAGGCGACGGATGTAATAGGGCTCCTTCTGCCAGCCGTCCTTGATCGCCTCCCAGACCTGCTCCTGGCGCGCATGATCCTCCGAGACGGTGAACGCCATGAGCTGTTCGAGGGTCATGCCGTCCTCGGCATAGATGTCGAGCAGCGCGGGAGAGACCGATGCCAGGCGCAGGCGCTGCTTCACGACCTTGACGTCGACGAAGAAGGCCGCCGCGATTTCCTCCTCGGTCATGCCCTTCTCGCCCATGGCCTGGAAGGCGCGGAACTGGTCGAGCGGATGCAGCGGCGCGCGCTCGATATTTTCGGCGAGCGACACCTCGTCGATCAGGATGCCGGCGCCGGCCTCGGACACGACACAGGGCACCGGGGCGGTCTTGTTGAGGCGCTTCTGCTTCACCAGCAGTTCCAGCGCCCGGTAGCGGCGGCCGCCGGCGGGCACCTCGAACATGCCGGTCTCCTTGCCCTCGGAATCGACCACCGGCCGGACATGCAGCGACTGGATCAGGCCGCGCCGGGCGATGGACTCGGCCAGTTCCTCGACCGAAACGCCGGCCTTCACGCGCCTGACGTTCGACTGGGAGAGCACGAGCTTGTTGAAGGGAATGTCGCGCGAGGACGACAGGGTGATCTTGTGGGCGGCAGTAGCCATGTTCTTCACTCCGTGACGGACGCCGGGGAGCCTCTCTCTCCGGCAACCAACCCGTCGCGAACTCCCCATCCCTCCTTTCACTCTCCGGGCCCCGCGCCGGCGCAATTCCCATGACCATCAGATCTCGCCTCGGGCGCGCAGGCTGGTCTCCCGGCCGGCGCCGGTGATGATGTGGTCATGCAGCGTCACGCCCAGAGCCGCGCAGGCCTTCTGGATCTCCCTCGTCATCGCGAGATCGGCGGCGGAGGGTTCGGGATCGCCGGCCGGGTGATTGTGGACGATGATCAGCGCGGAGGCGTTGAGTGCCAGGCTGCGCCGCAGCACCTCGCGCGGATAGACCGGGACATGATCGATCGTGCCAATAGCGAGGCATTCGTCCGAGATGAGCCGGTTCTTCCGGTCGAGATAGAGGACATGGAAGCGCTCCACCTCGCCGCGGATGGTGAGGGCGCAATAGTCCAGCACCGCCTGCCAGGAGGACAGGACCGGGTTCTGGTTGAGGTGGCGTAGCAGGATCTGGCGGGCTTCATAGACGACAGCCTGCTCCTGGGCCGAGAACCGGAGAGCCGGCGATTCGGCTGCAGGTTTCCTCGTATGTCGCGTCATGTTCGTGTTCCCCGACGGGCAGCCGGCCGGGCGCCGGGACTTTCACCGCGTCACGGCGAGAAGCGCCGCCCTCTGCCTCGGAGAGAGCGGCGCGGGATCGTAAAGCCGCAGAGCCGGACCTCAGTATTTCCGGGTTTCCGTATCGGCGGCTTTCAGGGCCGATCCGGCATCGTCGCGAGCGCGGGTGTAGAGACTGCGCTCGGCCGCGCGGATGCTGCCGGCGGCCCGGGCCGCCTCGGCCCAGACCGAGATCGGGAAATCGCCGGTGAAGAGCAGGTCGCGCTCGATGCCCATACCGAAGGGCAGCCGGATCGATTCCAGTTCGCTGAAGCTCCAGCTTCCGAGTTCGGGACAGCCGATATCGGCCAGGCCGAAC
This sequence comes from Parvibaculum sp., assembly GCA_002694985.1. Classification (GTDB taxonomy): domain Bacteria; phylum Pseudomonadota; class Alphaproteobacteria; order Parvibaculales; family Parvibaculaceae; genus Parvibaculum. The sequence goes on from NZNS01000009.1 coordinate 345,576, forward strand.
ATCACGTCGCCGTCCTCATCCAGCTCGGTCGCGAGCCAGACGCCCTCGCCGAAGGGATTGAAGAATTTGACGACGGGAACGTGGTCGATACCGCGCTGCCGGCCATTGGCGAGGAGCTGCGCGCGCTGGGTGCCGGTCAGGAGGATCATGCCGCCACCCTCCGCTCGATCGAGGCCGCAACCGTTACATCGCCGTCCTCGTCGGGCAGATGCGCCAGCAGCCAGTCGGCCGCCTTGCTCGCCTGCGAGGCGGCGAGGACGATGGCGCGGTTGTCCTCGCGCAGCACCTCCAGCCAGGAGCCGATATAGTCGGCATGGCGCACGGTCGGCACGATGCCGAGCGAGGCGCAGCAGAAGGCCGCGTTCATCTCGGCGACCAGCTCCTCGAAGGCGTATTTCTTCGTGCCGAAGCTGCCCGAAAAATCCCGTCCCAGGCGCGAAGCATGGCCTGTGGCGTGACCCATCTCGTGGAGCGCCGTCCTGTGCCAGTTGATCGGCTCGAAATAGGCGGCCGGCGGCGGCACCTGGACGTAGTCGAGCGCCGGAACATAGAATGCGCGATCCCCGCCGATGCGGAAATCGATCCTGGTCGCTTCGATCAGCGCCTCGACCCGCGGCTCGATCATGCCGGGCGGCGGTGGCGGGGCCGCGATGGCGATGTCCTCGGGCAGGCCCTCGCATTGCGCCGCGTTGAACACGGTGAAGCGCTTCAAGAACGGAATGCTGCCTGCTTCCTCTCCCGTCTCCTGGGCGCGGCGCTTCTCGTCCTCGGGGGTGAAGCGGTCGGCATAGACGACGGTGGTGCCGCGCTCGCCCTTGCGGACATTGCCGCCCAGCGAGAGCGCTTGCCTGAAGGTGAGCCAATGCTGGGTCGGATAGCCGTGCTGGACCACGGCGCCCCAGAGGATCAGGACGTTGATCCCGGAATATTGCCGCGCGGTCGCGGCGTTTCTCGGCATGGCGAGCGGCGCCTTCGCCGCCGCCGTCCCCCAGGGCTGGACCCAGGGCAGCCGGCCTTCCTCCAGCTCGGCGATGATCTTGTCGGTGATGTCGTCATAGAGATTGCTGCGAGCGCCGCCTGGGCGGGCGCGGTCCTGGCCTGACCCCATAGGGTGGTCCGGTTTCAATCTTAGTGCATGATGGGCATCTGGGCCATCGCCTGGGCAGATGGGGGTGCCGATCCGGGTGATTGTCCGGGCCAGACGATTGCCTCCGGTGCCGGCGGCTTGTAGCCGAGCGATGAGTGCGGCCGCTCGGTATTGTAGTAGCGTCGCCATGCCTCGATGATGACCTTTGCCTCGGCGAGGCTATAGAAGATCTCCCCGTTGAGCAGTTCATCGCGCAGCTTGGAGTTGAAGCTCTCGCAATAGCCGTTCTCCCATGGGCTGCCCGGCTCGATGAACGCGGTCTTTGCCCCTACTGCGGCGATCCACTCCCGTACGGCCTTGGCGATGAACTCCGGACCGTTGTCGGAACGAACATGGCCGGGCACACCGCGCAGGATAAACAGGTCCGACAGGGCGTCGATGACATCAGTCGAGTTGAGCTTGCGATCGATGCGGATCGCCAGGCACTCCCGGGTGAACTCGTCGATGATGTTGAGCATGCGGAACTTCCTGCCATTATGGGTCCGGCCTTCGACAAAGTCATAGGACCAGACATGGTTGGGATGCTCCGGCCGAAGCCGGATGCACGATCCGTCCTTCAGCCAGAGCCGTCCTCTCTTCGGTTGCTTCTGGGGAACCTTCAGCCCCTCCCGCCGCCAGATGCGCTCGACGCGTTTGGCGTTCACCGTCCAGCCCTCGGACCGCAGCATCGCTGTGATCCGGCGGTAGCCATAGCGCCCGTAGCGTGATGCAAGCCGAATGATATCGGCGGTCAACGCATCCTCATCTGCTCGGCAGTGCGGCTTCTTTCGCTGGGTCGAACGATGCTGGCCGAGGACCTTGCAGGCAAACCGCTCCGAGACGGAGAACTTCGCCACGACATGGTCGACGCAGCGACGGCGACGGGCGGGGCTCAATAGTTTCCCGAGGCAGCCTCTTTCAGGATCAGCTTCTCGAGCGTGAGGTCCGACACAGCCTTGCGCAGCCGGTCATTCTCTTTCTCGAGTTCTTTCAGCCGCTTCACCTGATCGCCCTTCAGGCCGCCGAACTCCTTGCGCCAGCGATAATACGTGAACTGCGTCACGCCGATCGTGCGAACCGCCTCGCCAACCGATCTTCCTTGCGACAGCAGAACATCGACCTGGCGCAGCTTCGCGACGATCTCTTCGGGCTTATGCTTCTTCTGGGGCATTCCAACGTCCTCTCCAATGGCTCAATAGCCTACTTCAGGGAGGACCACTTTTCAGGGGGCAGACCAACCAAGTTGTCGCGAGGATAAAAGCGGAGATCGCGGAGAGATAAAGGGCGCCGAAGCAAACAGCCCCCATATGGAAAAGGGATATGGAAGCAGCGAGGAGCGCTACCGTCGACATCAATGCTTTGTATCTCATGTATTCACGTACTCTCGGGTTCGCAGGCTACATGTTGAGAATAATCTAGCAGTTAAAGGCACAAACACTGCCACCTATTCCTCTGTAGAGCTTGAAAGAGAACGGGATTGGACTTACTCCGTAGTCAACACCGAGGGCAGCCGCGTGGCTGTAGTCATAGTATGCGCCTCCGGGGGTCGTAGCGTAGCTTCCGCTAAATTCTACGTGACCCCCGCCAGCCGATCCTCCTGAAAATGCTCCATTCAAATCATCTATCGATTTGTATGCAGACATTGTTCCGGCGGCGGAAATATCAACCCCAATTGCACCAGAGATATTCCCGTAGAAGCCAAGGCTGAGTTTATCATAATCCACATAAAAACCGCCTTCTAAGCCGCCACCAACGAGCACCACTAAGTCGGCAGATACGCCATACGTGACAATCGGAACCACATTGTCAGAATTGCTGCGCGCAGCGGCTTGCGCGGTTGGGTCATTCACCGCGTCCGACATACTACTG
>NZNS01000010.1 GCA_002694985.1 Parvibaculum sp.
ACAATGCGGCGGCGGACTGACGCTCGCCGCGGGATACAATGCGGCGGCGGACTGACGCTCGCCGCGGGATACAATGCGGTGGCGGACTGACGCTCACCGCGGGATATAATGCGGCAGCGGACCGATTTTGACGGCTGCGGGGCCTGTGTAGCCAAACAAGGATGAAAGCGACCATGAATCGTTTCTTCGGCGGGCCCGTGCTGCCCACCATCTTCAAGCTCGCCGTCGCCTCCATCGCCGTGGGCGTCATGCTCGCCGTCTTCGGTATCAAACCGATCGACCTCTGGCGTGATTTCATCGACACGCTGGCCCGCATCTGGGAGATGGGTTTCGAGGCCATCGAGTGGTCGGTGCAATATCTGCTGCTCGGCGCTGTGGTCGTGATCCCGATCTTCGTCGCAGTGCGGCTGTGGAGCATGCTAATGGCGCGCGGCGGGAAGGAATAGGTTTTCCTATCCTTCAATTGTCATCGCGAGGAGATCGGAAGGCCGACGAAGCGATCCAGAGCGGCAAGCGCGGCGCGAGCGGCCTCTGGATTGCCGCGTCGCGCTGACGCGCTTCTCGCAATGACGTGTTGTTTTTCTACATCTCGATGACGACCTTGCCCACCGCCTTGCGCTCCTGAAGCATGCGCATGGCATCGACCGCGCGCTCCAGCGGGAAGCGGGCGCAGATGTAAGGATCGATCTTTCCTTCAGCCGCAAGCCTGTCGATGGCCTCGATATTCGCGCGCCCCGCCTCCGGGTCGCGGCGGCCATATTCGCCCGCGCGGACACCGACAACGGAGAAGCCCTTGATGAGCGGCATATTGACGGAGACAGAAGGAATGCGGCCGCTGGTGAAGCCGATGATCAGCAGGCGGCCGTTCCAGGCGATGCAGCGAACGCTTTCGTCGAAGACGTCGCCGCCAACGGGATCGTAGATCACATCCGCGCCGCGCCCATCCGTCAGCTCCTTCACCTTTTCGCGGAAGCCTTGCGTGACATTGATGACGTGATCGGCGCCGCGTTCTTTCACGATTTTCAGTTTTTCATCGGAGGCCGAGGTGGCGATGACCGTTGCGCCGAGAAGCTTGCCCATTTCGACAGCGGCGAGGCCGACGCCACCCGTGCTCCCATGCACCAGAAGCGTCTCGCCCTTTTGCAGATGGCCGCGGCAGACGAGCGCGACATAAGCCGTGAGGTAGGCGGCGGGATAGGCGGCGGCCTGTGCGAAATCCATGGCGCCGGGAATGGGGCGGCAGGCCTCGGCGGAAGCATTCACCTCTTCGGCGAAACCACCGATGCGCAGACCGGCGACGACGCGGTCGCCAACCTTCAGCTTCGTCACGCCCTCGCCCAGCGCCTCGACGATGCCTGCGCCTTCCATGCCTGGCGAAAAGGGAAGCTCCGGCCTGAACTGATATTTGCCCTGCACCATCAGGATGTCGGGGAAGTTGACCGAGCAGGCCTTGAGGCGGAGACGGACCTCGCCCGGACCGGGCGGCGGCAATGTGACCTCCTCCATCCGCAAAACATTTATGTCTTCCGACAGCTCATTCACACGCATGGCCCGCATGGCTCTCTCCCCGTGGCGCTTATGGCAATTCTTTTGCGGCGGATGATAGAGACGTTTGCGATTTCGGGGAACGCTCTAGCCGAGTGCGGAACCGAGCGCGACAAGGCCCAGCACGATGAAGAGCGCGGCTGTCGCCAAGCGCATGACGCCGAGAGGCACGTGCTTCGCCGCCGCCTCGCCAAAAAGAACAACGGGCAGATTCGCCGCCATCATGCCGAACGTCGTGCCGAAGGCGACAAGGAAAAGCGCATCGTAGCGCGCACCGAGTGCGACGGTAGCGATCTGCGTCTTGTCGCCCATCTCCACGAGGAAGAAGGCAATGGCGGTGGCGAGGAAGGGACCGAAGCGGGAAACGGCTTTCGTTTCCTTTTCCGAGGGCGGCCCGTCGGGGATCAAGGCCCAGACCCCCATGAGCAGGAAGGAAAGGCCAAGCACCCAGGCGAGGATCTGCGGGGTGAGCCAGCCCGCAACCAGCGTGCCCGCGAAGGCGGCGAGCGCATGGTTCACGATGGTGGCGATGAAGATGCCGGAGAGAACGGCAAGGGGCGCACGAAAACGCACAGCGAGGATAAGCGCGAGCAATTGCGTCTTGTCGCCGATTTCAGCGATGGCGACGGCACCGAGAGAGACGAGAAAGGCTTCCACAAGGACACTCCGCTGCCGGGCGCGACACCAATGACCCAACGCGCCCGCCCGGCAAAAGGCGGCACGTGAGCCAAAGGTCTCGCCAGTTCAGCGGATGCTGAGCGCGGACGCCACGGAACGGAAGAAAGCTCCGAGTTTGTTGACGCCCGCCCCTCTCTGCCGCGTAGGGCGGAGGGCGGCTACTCCCCTAAGGACAATGCGGAGATAGCACGGCCTTCCCGCTCCCGGCAAGGCGGGCTCTGGCGTGAGAGCGGCGCGCGGGCTTGTCAAAGAGCGATGCCGAACCGCGCGACGATCCAGACCGTGAGCAGATAGAGGATGACGGTGAGCGCGCAACCAAGTCCAAGCGCGGCCCAGAAACTCACACCATGGCGCAGCAGCGCCGGGAAGACGAGAAACATCGGCAGAGAGGGAATGACATACCAGAAGGTCGCTTCGGCATGAGAGGCTATACGTTCTACATCACCCGCATCCCGCCAGAGCCAGACGATCGCAAGAATGGAAATGAGAGGAAGGGAAGCAACAAGCGCACCGAAGGCAGGGCTGCGCTTTGCCGTTTCGGAGACGACCATAACCAGAAGGCCCGAAAGCGCGGCCTTGACGATGGCGTAGAACATCAGCCGCCCCTGAGCGCGGCGCCGACCTCGCGCGCGATACGCTCGCAGGCGGATTTCGCGGCGGGAATGACGCCGGTCATGGCGGTGAAGGCGTGGGGCAGGCTGTCTTCGCAATGAGCGGTGACGGAGACGCCCGCGGATTTCAGCTTCTCCGCATAGGCCGCGCCCTGATCACGCAAGGGATCGAAGCCCGCCGTCACGACGATGGCAGGCGCGAGGCCGGAAAGATCGGCTTCGTTCATGGGCGAAACGCGCGTATCGGCGGCTTCTGCGGGGTCGTTCAGATAATGCGCACCGAACCAGTCCATGATTTCGCGCGTCAAAGGATAGACATCGGCGCAGCTATCCATCGAGCCGCCCTTCCAGTTCCAGTCGGTCACCGGATAGATGAGGAGTTGCAGGGCGGGAGGCACGAAGCCTTCGCGCTTTGCGGTCTGCGCGACGACGGCAGAGAGATAACCGCCCGCGCTGTCGCCGCCGACGCCAATGCGGCCGGGTGCCATGCGCAGACGCTCGGCATTGTCGTTCGCCCAGCGATAAGCGGCGACGGCATCTTCGACCTGGGCGGGGAACTTGTGTTCCGGCGCAAGGCGATAAGCGACGTTCAGGACCGGGCAACCGGCGATGCCCGCGATCATGCTGCAAAAGACGTGGCAGGTATCGAGATCGCCGATAACGCAACCGCCGAAATGAAAGAAGACGAGGCCGGGCAGCGGGCCTTGCGCGCCGGCAGGCAGATAGAGGCGCGCATCCATCGGGCCGCCGGGGCCGGGCACCTGAAGCTCGCTGACCTCGACGCCGGGATGCAGCGCGCCATCGAGAAGGGCGAGGCCATTCTTCGAGCCTGCGCGGGCGGTGGCAGGATCGAGCGTGGTAATGGAAGGCTGGCGCGCGCCCTGCGCGGCGAGGAATTGCGCGCGGGCGTCGAGAATGCGTCCGTCGATTGCGCGCGGCTTGCCGCCCGACATTTTGACGAGCAGGTTATCGGGCAGTTTCAGAAGTGTGCGGACGATGAATTTCTGAAGGCTCATTGTTGTTTTCTTTCCTTCGTTTTCCGCGTGGGACGCTATTTCTTGTCCTTGTGCGGCAGGGCGCCGAGACCGCCAAGAACAAGCGCGGTCGCAAAAGCGCTTGCTTCCCCGGCGTTCATTTCCGGACGGCGCAACATGCGATCACCAAGCTCCATCGCAATGCCGACGACCGCCGACATGAGATATTCAGCATCCACACCCGGCAATGTGCCGTTACGAATGTCTTCCTCGATATATTCGCGGATTTCCTCGAAGCCCGCGATCATTTCCGGCGTGTCCATGCGCACGCGAACAGTGTTCGGGTTGCGGCGGATCACCTGGAAGGTGTCGCGGTCGGTGGCGAGATAATCGAAATAGGTGCGGTAGGCATTGCGGATGAAATCCTCGAAAGTGCGCGAACGAATGCGCTCGGCGCGCAGGCGCGGACGGATGCGGCGCATGCCCTCGTCCATGAGCGCCTCGAAGACCTCTTCCTTGCTCTTGAAGTAGTTGTAGAAGGTGCCCGAAGCGAGCCCCGTCTTGCGGATGATGTCACGCACGGAGGTCGCGCCATAGCCCAGATCGGCAAAGACGGTCTTCGCCGCTTCCAGAATAGCCTCGCGATTATTCTGCTTCGTCTGTTCGCGCTTGCCGAGTTTCCTCGCCGGTGCAGGTGCATCTTCGAGATCGGTACTCACACGGCACCGCCTGTCCCCGACGGGGTCACTCTGTCGCTCATCTTCCCTCCGGGGACCAGACCGGCGATGCTGCCCCGCTCCGCCGACCGCGCCCTGATTCACACATTATTACCCCAACTTACTCGAATGACGAAAATCGTCAACTTTCTGTATGGTTTCCAGGGCTTGAAAACCCTTTCATTTCATAGGGTTATCCCTACTCCGCCGCCTGCCTCAGCACGAACGACGCCCAAGGCGGTACGGGAAGCGGATTGCCCGCCGCTTTCGCACGCCTCTCGTCCTTCTTCCACTCTTTTTTGAAGTCGTGGCGATAGATGTTGAAATCGACCCGCATCCTGTGGCGCGGGCTGCCATGGAAATGACCGATGAAGCGGTGCTCGTCGGCGCCGGTCACACGTTCCATCTCCTCTTTGGCGGGCAGCGCATCCTTCATATTGCCGAGGGCGCACTTCAGCGCCCTGACCGCCAGCCAATGCTGAAGCGGCAATGGCATTCGGTGCGGTGAGAACGCCGTGTCGGCCACACGCCCGCGAATATATTTCGCGAAGATGCAGACGCCACGGCGCGCCGAGACCCAGAGGTTCGTCGCGATGGCACGCCGGGAAAGCTCGAAGAGCTTCGGGCGAGCTTGCCGATGACCAGCGCAACCATTAAAGACGTACAGAAAGTCGAGGACAATTTCGTCTCCTGGCAAAACAGATGCTGCAACCTTCGCCCCAGTCTTTCCTCAACATTGGTTTTTGGAAGGCCGCAACGGGACGAAAATGGGCTTCTATATTTGCCGGAGAGCAGAGGGACATAGATGAGTGACGTAGATTTTTCTCCCGAGGATTTAATGACGATGAAGGACGTGCTCATCGAGCATGTACCTCACGCCAAGGCCATTGGCCTCAAAGTGGAAGATGTGAAGCTCAGCGAGGCCTGGCTTTCCGTTGCCTATTCGGAACAGCTGATCGGCAACCCGGAAACGGGCGTCATTCACGGCGGCGTCATCACCTCCCTGCTTGACAATGCCTGCGGGATCGCGGTGCAGCTCACGCTGCCGGGACGCATGTCCATTGCGACACTCGATCTGCGCATCGACTACATGAAGCCCGCAACACCGAAGCTCGACCTCATGGCGCATACACATTGCTACAAGGTGACGAAGAACATCGCCTTCGTGCGCGGCACGGCCTATCACACGGATGAGAAAGACCCGATCGCAACCTGCGTCGGCACCTTCATGCTGGCGGCGAACCGCGCACAGCCCCTGCCCACGACATCGAAAGCAGCGACGGAAGCCATGAAGATTCTCGCACAGAAAAAGGGGGGCGACGCATGAGCGACGCGAAGACAGCTATTGACGTCAATGCACTGCTGCAGGCGATCCCCTATGCGCGCTTTCTCGGCATCACGGTCGATCAGCGCGGCAACGAGATCACGACAGTGCTGCACTTTTCGCAACGGCTTATCGGCAATCCGGTATTGCCCGCGCTTCATGGCGGCGCGATCGGCGCCTTCCTTGAAACGACGGCGGTTGCGCAACTTGCCTTCGAGTTCGCCGGGGCGGGGAACGGCAAGGTCGTATTGCCCAAACCCATCGGGCTGACCATCGACTATCTGCGCTCCGGCAAGCCGGTGGACACCTATGGCCGCGCGGAAATCACCAAGCAGGGGCGGCGCGTCGCGACAGTGCGAGCGGAAGCCTGGCAGGAGGACCGCTCGCGGCCCATCGCGGCAGCACATGGACACTTCCTGTTGCAGGTAGCGGAAGACGCTGCCGCATCGTGAACCATCGTATGACGGTAGGCGCGGAAACCGGGCCGAGGGTGACGCATCGCGCAGTTCTCGCCATTGCGCTGCCTATCGTCATTTCGAACATCTCGACGCCGCTGCTGGGGCTTGCGGACACCGCCGTCATGGGGCGGATGGGCGATCCGAAATATATCGGCGCGGTGGCGCTCGGCGCGCTCATCTTCACCATGGTCTACTGGACCTTCGGCTTCTTGCGGATGGGGACGACGGGGCTGACCGCACAGGCGGCGGGCGCGGAGGACGGCGAGGAAATCCGCGCAGCGCTGGGGCGCGCGCTACTCATCGCGGGCGGCATCGGCACGGCACTCATTGCGCTGCAATGGCCAATCCGCACCATCGCCTTCGCGCTTCTCGACGGAGGCGCGGAAGTGGAGGCGCTTGCGCATGCCTATTACGACATCCGCATATGGAGCGCGCCTTTCGCGCTGGCCAATTATGCGCTGACGGGCTGGTTCATCGGGCTTGAGCGGGCGGGGCTCGCGCTTGCGCTTCAGGTCATGCTCAACACGGTGAACATTGCGCTCGACGTGCTGTTCGCGCTGGGGCTCGGCTGGGACGTCCAGGGCATTGCGGCAGGCACACTGATCGCGGAAGTGACGGCGGCGCTTGTCGGGCTTGCCATTGCAAGCCGCGTGCTCGGGTTTTACCCAGGCGTGTGGACGCGTGCGCGGCTTCTGGATGCGGCGCGGCTGGCGCGCACCATTGCCGTCAATCGCGACATCATGATCCGCACCATCGTACTGCTGCTTTCCTTCGCGTGGTTCACGGCGAAGAGCGCGGAGGCCGGCACGATGACGCTTGCCGTCAATTCGATCCTGCTGCAATTCGTGACGGTAAGCGCCTTCTTCCTCGATGGCTTTGCGCTTTCCGCCGAGACACTTGTGGGCAAGGCGACCGGCGCGCTCGACCGGATATCCTTCGACCTCGCGGTAAAACTCTCGACGCTCTGGGCAGGAGGCATATCGCTTCTTCTCACGCTCGCGGTCTTCCTCTTCGGCGGTGCGGTGATCGACTTTCTGACCATCGATGCGGAAGTGCGGGCGGGCGCACGCGTCTATCTTTTCTGGGCGGCAATGCTGCCGGTGCTTTCGGTCTGGTGCTACCAGCTCGACGGCATCTTCATCGGCGCGACGCGGAGCAGCGAAATGCGCAACGCCGCGCTCGCCTCAAGCGCGGTGTTTCTTTTGCTGTGGTGGCTGCTTCTTCCCTATGGCAATCACGGGCTATGGGGAGCGCTGGCGGGCTTCAACCTGACGCGCGCGCTCTCGCTCGGCTTTTATTTTCCGAAGCTCAGGCGCGCGCTCGCGTGAGGCCTAGAGGATATCCAGCACGCTTTCGGGCGGGCGGCCGATTTTCGCCTTTGCGCCTGACACCACGATGGGGCGCTCGATCAGGATCGGATTTTCGATCATGGCGCGGATGAGCTTTTCATCCGTCAGGCTTTCATCGGCAAGGCCCAACTCCTTGTAGACGGCCTCGCCTTTGCGCATGAGATCGCGCGGCGCCATCTTCAGTTTCTCCAGAATGGCCTGAAGCTCCACGGCGCTGGGCGGTGCTTTCAGATAGTCGACGACCAGCGGGTCGAGACCGCGCTCTTCGAGAAGGGCGAGCGTGGCGCGCGACTTGGAGCAGCGCGGGTTGTGATAGATGGTGGGACGTGGCATCGATTTTCTCCGAATGTTAGAGCTTCACATCCGCGCCGACGGCATCTTTCAGATGCGCGAAACCATCGGCCGCGAGATGTGCGGCGAGGTCGCGCTTGATGCGGCCGACAAGCGCGGGACCATCATAGGTGAGCGCGGAATAAAGCTGTACGAGCGAGGCGCCCGCGCGGATCTTCAGATAGGCATCGTCGCCCGAACCGATGCCGCCCACGCCGACAATCGGAAGGCGGCCTTGCGTGAGGCGGTACATCTCACGCAGCACTTCCGTCGACATGGTGAAAAGCGGCGCGCCGGAAAGGCCGCCCGTCTCATGCGCATGGAGGCCGGACACGAGTCCTTCGCGCGCAATCGTCGTGTTGGAAACGATGAGCCCGTCGAGGCCCTGTTCGAGAGCGACTTCGGCGATATCGGCCAACTCCTCGTCAGCGAGGTCGGGTGCGATCTTGAGAAGAACGGGGGTCGGCCCGACAGGCCTCGTGCGGCGCGCGGCGAGGACGCGCGAGACAAGCTCGACAAGTTCGTCCTTGCCCTGAAGCGCGCGCAGGCCGGGCGTATTGGGCGAGGAGATGTTGACCGTGAAGTAGGAGGCGAGCCCGTCGAAAGCGCGAATGCCTTCTTCGTAGTCGGCGATGCGGTCCGCCGAATCCTTGTTGGCACCGATATTGACGCCGATGATGCCGGTGCGCGGGTATGCCCCCTTGCGGCGGGCGGCAAGGCGCCTGTGCAATGCCTCATGGCCCTCATTGTTGAAGCCGAGGCGATTGATGACCGCGCGGTAGAGCGGCAGGCGGAAGACGCGGGGGCGCGGATTGCCAGGCTGAGGCCGGGGCGTCACCGTGCCGACCTCCGCAAAGCCCATGCCCATGGCGAGCATGGCATCGGGCACTTCGCCATTCTTGTCGAAGCCGGCGGCGATGCCGAGCGGGTTCGCGAAATGGAGGCCAAACAGATCGATGGCGAGAGAGGCGGGATCGGGCTCGTTCTGACGGGGACCGACCCCAAGCCGCAACGCACGGATCGTCAGGCGATGCGCGGTTTCGGGATCAAGCAGGCTCATGAACGGGCGGGCGAGCGGGAAGAGGTCCATGCTCAGCCTTCCGCCTTGCCGGTGATGCGAGCCGGGAAAATGTGTTCGCCATCCTCGTTCAGGGGCAGCGGATCGACGCTCCGCACAGCCTCGAGCGAGAGCACATCATAGAGATGGGGAAAGAGCGCCCCGCCGCGCGAGGGCTCCCATTTGAGCGCCTCGCCGAGTGCCTGCGTATCGACCGCGACAAGAAGCAGGCCCTTGCGGCCGGCAAAATGGCGCGAAGCCGTTTCCACCGTCTGTTCCGCCGTCGAAAAATGGATGAAGCCGTCATCGAGATCGACCGGAGAGCCGATGAAGCGGCCTTCCGCCTCGGCTGCGGCCCATTCATGTGCGCTCACGATCTTATAGACAAGGCCGGCGGGCGGCGGCATGGCAGTCCTTTCTGGAAATCGGGCTGGAAGGCGGAAAGTCGCGGCACTTTAGCGAGGGCCCAGGCGGGCGACAAGGCGGGGAGAGAGGAACAAAGATGGGAATAAACTCCGCTTTTCGGCTGTGCCAAGTGACGGGCCTTGTGGCATTCTTCGTTCTCCCGGCGAAAGACAGGAATTCATTCAACCCCATGCAGCAGCCTCATGCCCCGCTCACTCTCGCATAACCGCCTCTGGGCGGCGATCGACGCGCTGGCCGCACGGCATGGGCTGACGGCCTCGGGGCTTGCCAAAGCGGCAGGGCTCGACCCCACGACCTTCAACAAGTCGAAGCGCGTGACAGCGGCGGGACGGCCGCGCTGGCCGAATACGGAAAGCCTTGCGCGCGTGCTCGACGCGACGGGCTCTTCGCTCGATGCTTTCCTTTCGCTCGTCACCAATGACGAAAGCCCGGAGAGAGCGCAGAGAAATGTGCCGCTGATCGGCCTCGCACAGGCCGGGCGCGGCGGCTATTTCGACGATGCAGGCTTTCCGGCAGGCGCGGGCTGGGAAGAGGTCGCTTTCCCCGACTTCAAGGACGAACACGCCTATGCGCTGGAAGTGAGCGGGGACAGCATGGAGCCCTTCTACCGCGAGGGCGACATCATCATCGTCTCGCCTGCCGCCGACATAAGGCGCGGCGACCGCGTGGTCGTGAAGACCACGAAGGACGAGGTGATGGTGAAGATGCTGGCGCGCAAGAGCGCAAACCGCGTGGAACTCAGATCGTTCAACCCGGCCTATGAAGACCGGGTGTTCGACATGCAGGAGATCGTGTGGATGGCGCGGATCATCTGGGCGAGCCAGTGACCAGGCCGCCAGCCTGCAAATGCGCGGTCAGCGCGTGCGGTTCCGTGTGGCAGGTGCAGACAGCGCGCCATGGCGGGTCATATAGCGGGCATGGGCAATGCCGAATGCCGGGCGGCACCCGGCTTGTCAGGATTTTGAAAGGTCTTCGCCTGCAAGGGCACGGGCGATCAGCTTGCGCGTGTTTTCGATCCCGTAAAGCGCAACGAACGAGCCGAAGCGAGGCCCGCGCTCCTGACCGATCAGCACCTGATAAATCATCTGGAAGAAGGCAACGGAGACGCCCGGACCGCCTTCGGGGCTCTTTTTCGTATGGTCCTGATAGCGCTCGATCTCACGAGCAACATCGAGCATGGCATTCTGGATATCCGTGCTGCCGGCATCGGCCGGGAGCGTCCCCAGCTTTTCGGACAAGCCTCGAAGCGCCTCCGCCTCGACTTCGTCCGGCGCGCGGAAGACCTTTGTCGGCTTCACGAAATCATCGAAGTAGCGGATCGCATAGCCAACCAGACGGTCGAGCTCGGGATGGCTCTGCGGCGTTACATCCGGCGCATGGCGCGAGATGAAGCCCCAAAGCACGTCCTTGTCATGCGCGTTGGAGGCGCTGACGAGATTGAGAAGCAGCGCAAAGGAAACCGGCAATTCGATTGCCGGCGGATTGCCGCCATGAATATGCCAGACGGGATTGCCCAGCCGCTCCTTCGTGTCCTGGCGCTGATAGGCCGCGAGGTGCTGATAATACTCGTCGACGGCGCGGGGGATGACGTCGAAATAGAGCTTCTTCGCCTGACGCGGGCGCTGGAACATATAGAGCGCGAGACTTTCGGTCGGCGCATAGGTCAGCCATTCGTCGATGGTGAGCCCGTTGCCCTTGGACTTGGAAATCTTCTCGCCGTTTTCATCGAGGAAAAGCTCGTAGACGAAGTGCTCGGGCGGGCGGCCGTCCAGCGCCTTGCAGATGGCATCATAGACACCCATGTTCGGCCCGTGATCCTTGCCGAACATTTCGAAATCGACATTGAGCGCGGCCCAGCGCGCACCGAAATCCGGCTTCCACTGAAGCTTCACATGACCGCCGGTGACGGGCAGCGTGGTTTCCTCGCCATCCTCGTCATCGAAGGTGATGGTCGCGTCTTCGGCATTGACCTTCTTGATCGGCACATAGAGCACACGCCCGGTCCTGGGCGAGATCGGCAGGAAGGGTGAATAGGTCGCGCGCCGTTCCGGCCCGAGCGTCGGCAGCATGATCGCCATGATCGCGTCGTAACGCTCGGCGACACGCTTGAGGATCGGATCCAGACGGCCCGACTTGTAGTAGTCGGTCGCGCTGGCAAATTCATAATCGAAACCGAAGGTGTCGAGGAACCGCCGCAGCATTGCGTTGTTGTGGTGTCCGAAGCTCTCGAACTCGCCACCGAACGGGTCGGGCACCGATGTCAGCGGCATGTGCAGATAAGGTTCGAGGAAGCTGCGATCCGGCACGTTGTCGGGGATCTTGCGCATCCCGTCCATGTCGTCGGAGAAACAGAGAAGCCGCGTGGGAACGCCCGGCATCAGGCACTCGAAGGCGCGGCGCACCATTGTCGTGCGCGCAACTTCGCCAAATGTACCGATATGAGGCAACCCCGAGGGGCCATAGCCGGTTTCAAAGAGGACCGTGCGCTCGCGGCCTTCCTTTTCCAGCCGCGCCACCAGTTTTCGCGCCTCCTCGAAGGGCCATGCCTTGCTGACACGGGCGGCTTCAAGAAGTTCGGATGGAGCTATGGCGGCGGGTTCGGAAGACATTTAACGTTCCTGGAGAAAGGCTTAATGCTTTGTCAAGCGGGCGGACCCTATGCTCTGCCCCTCCCTCAGTCAATGCGGCGCACCACCCCGCGTGAGGAACGCCGGGCAAGCCTTGAATGGCGAACGGACGTCCTTCCGGGAAGCCATGTTATAGCGTTTTGTGGCAATACGCCCGGAGAACAAATCAGTGACAAACACCCGTCCGGACAGTCCCGACGCAACCCCGGAACAGCCGGGAGAAGACGCCCCCTCTGTCGGGCCGATCCGCCGCACCCTTCCCGTCGAAACCCGCATCGATGCGGAGCAGGTGAAACTGCTGTTGTCGCTTGGCGAGGCCAGCCGCTTCACCATCTTTGGCGGGATCATCGTGGTCGGCGCGGTCTTCTACGAAACGGCGCCGATCTGGTCGATCGCCGTAGTCGCCTCGATCCAGCTCATTGCACAGTTCCTGTTCGACCGGGTGCGGGCCGGTTTTCAAGCCGATCCCGACGCCGCGATCAACGCACGAAAATGGGCGGATCGCTATGCCCTGGTGACGATCGTGAGCGGATCGACATGGGGGGTGGGCGCGCTGCTCTGGCTGCCGGGCTCAAGCTTCGCGCATGAAATCTTCTATATGCTGGTGCTGGCCGTGCTCATCATGGCCACGGCGATCACCCGCGCGAACCATCTTCCCGCTGTCATCGGCTACTCGCTTTCCGCCGCGCTTCCGGCCGCCGCGCTGTTGCTGTGGCGCGCGGACATGCTTGCCATTGCGACGGTGCTGCTGGCCGCGATGTTCTTTGCCACCGTCCTCGGGTGGACAAGGCGGATCAATGAGGGCTATCGCGAGGCTTTCCGGCTGCGCTTCGAGAATGCAGACCTCGTGGAGCGCATGGCGCGCGCTCATGCCGCGACGGAGCAAAGGCGGCGCGACGCGGAAGACGCCGAAACGCGGGCCCTTGCGGCCGCGCAGGCGAAACAGGAATTTCTCGACATTATCAGCCATGAAGTGCGCGGGCCTCTGGATGGGCTTCGCAATATGGCGAAATATCTCGCCGACGAGGCGACCACCGAAGCGCAGTTCAAGATTGCCGCCTCCATCGAGGAGACGAGCCAGCTTCTCCGGCGGCTCGTCGACGACATGCTCGACTTTTCGGAAATCGAGGCCCATTCGCTGGAACTGAAACCGCGCAGCTTCAATCCGGTGGAGCTTGCCGCCGGGATCGTCCGCGTGACGCGGCATCAAGCCATCGACCGGGGCCTTTCGCTCGAACTTGACGCGAACCCGGAAACGCCCACGCAAATGAACGCCGACCCGGACCGGGTGCGGCAAGTGCTGATGAACCTCGTCAACAATGCGATCAAGTTCACCTACCAGGGCGGCGTGGTGCTGCGGGTGGCGCCGCTGAAAGTGCCGAGCGGGGAAACGGTGCTTCGCTTCTCGGTGACGGATACGGGCCCGGGGCTTTCGCAGGACGCACAGAAGCGGATTTTCGAAGCCTTCACGCAGGGCGCCGATGCACGCGATTTCCGCTTTGCCGGAAAAGCAGCAGGTGCGGGCCTCGGCCTGCCGATCAGCGAGCGGCTCATCCGCATGATGGGCGGACATATCGGCGTCGACAGTACGCCGGGGCAAGGAAGCTCGTTCTGGTTCCTGCTGCCGCTCGAACCGGGCGAAGCCATGGACTATTTCGTCTCGCTGCGGGCGGAATCCCTCCCCGGTTTCGAAAGGCGGCCGGAGCGGCTGATCGACCATGACCACCTCTATGCACTGGAACTTCGCGTCGGCGGGCATCACATCACCGAACATCTGGTAACGGGGCTCGACCGCGTTCTCGAAATCCACCGCGAAATCGAGCGGGCGCGGACGATGCGGGACGATGATGCGCTGCGCCGCCATGCCGGCGACCTCAAGGCGGCGGCATCGGATATCGGGCTGAGCGCCGTGGCGCGGGCGGCCTCCGACATCGAGACCGCCATCTCACAGGGCGAGCCCGATGCGGCGATGGGCGCGGTGCCCCGGTTGCAGCAGAAGATCACCGCAACCTGGCGCGCGCTCGCCAAGGCCTATCCGAGCCTCGCAGCCTAGGAACTTCGGCAGGAAACGAACCGGTTTTCATGGCCGGATAGAATTGCATTGCGATCCTATCCGGGCATGATCTCTTCCAATGCCTGAACATCTCCCCTCCGATTCGACCTTTCCACGAGGAGAAGGCCCCTTCCTGCCCGAGGCGGCGGCCATCGTGCCCGCACGCGGGGCGGCGGGGGGCGCTGTTTGCGTCAGCGCGCAAGGCGAGATCGAGGAACTGACGAGCGAGCAAGCCCTGAAGCGGATCGCAACCGAGCCCGTCATGCTTGTTCATGCGGGCTTCACGGCGCGGCGGATCGCCAGGGGCCGCAATTTCCGAGATCCGGGGCCGCAGGTTTTCGACCTGATGGAACTCTTCGCCTTCGTACATCCCGCCCTTCCCTGCCTGCCGACGGTGGGCGGGCTTGCCCGTGCGCTCGGGCTCGATGCGGGCGAGAGCCCGGAAGACCATGCATTGATGCTGCACCGGGCGGCGGCGCAGATGCTCACCACCCTCCAGCAGCCCTCCTATCCCGACCGCCCCTCCGCCGCGCGCACTGCCTATCGGATGGCCGAAGGAGGCTGGGCCTGGGGGCCGGGCGTCGTCGCGGCGCTTCGCGATGCGCTGGGCCGGGAGGGAAAGCCACCCGGCGCACGCGGTTTCGACATCTGGAACGAGTTGCCGGAATGGGAAGAGCGCGGGCCCCGCCCGCCCGCAGGCTCGATGCCGGTGAGTGAGGGAGAAGCAAGGGAGCGGCTTGCACTGCTCGCGGGCGCCGACGCGGAAGCGCGGCCGGGACAGGTGGCTTTCACGGGTCTTGCCGCCCATGCCTTTGCGCCGCGCGAGGCGGCGGGGGCACCCAATATCGTGCTGGCGGAAGCGGGGACCGGCATCGGCAAGACCATTGGCTATATCGCACCCGCGAGCCTCTGGGCCGAGCGCAACAAGGGCACGGTCTGGATTTCGACCTATACGAAGAACCTGCAGCGCCAGCTCGACCAGGAACTGACGCGGCTCTATCCCGACCCGGAAGAAAAGGCGGAGAAGGCGGTGATCCGCAAGGGCCGCGAGAATTATCTCTGCCTGCTCAATTTCGCAGAGACGGCGGACCGGGCGGCTATCGGCGGCGGCGCCGTCGCGGTCGGCCTTGTGGCCAGATGGGCGAAGGCAAGCCGTGACGGCGACATGGTGGGCGGCGATTTTCCGGCCTGGCTCGCGGCGCGGCTGAGCGGCGCAACGGGACGCACGGGACTGACGGACCGGCGCGGCGAATGCGTCTACACGGCCTGCCCTTATTACAAGAAGTGTTTCATCGAACGGGCGATCCGCAAGGCACGACGCGCGGAGATCGTGGTTGCGAACCATGCGCTCGTCATGCGGCAGGCGGCGCTCGATCAGGCGATGGGGCCAGTGGCGCAAGCAATGCCGAAGGACACGGAAACGGCGGGCAATGCGGAAGACGAAGAGCCAAGCGGGCGCGAGGCGCGCTCGCGGTTCGTATTCGACGAGGGGCACCATATTTTCGACGCGGCGGACAGCGCCTTTTCTGCTTCGCTTTCGGCGCTTGAAACCGCGGAGCTTCGGCGCTGGATCAGGGGAGCGGAAGGACAGCGCGGACGTCGCGGACGCGGGCTCGATGAGCGCGTGGGCGACCTTTTCGGCGAAGATAATCTCGCGGAAGAAGCATTGCAGGCGGCGCTGTCGGCGGCGGCGGCGTTACCGGGGCCCGGCTGGGGCACACGCCTCAACGAGGGGCAGCCGCGCGGCGCGGCGGAGACCTTTCTCGCGCTGGTACGCCAGCAGGTTCATGCGCGCACGGAAGATGCTGACACGCCCTTCTCTCTCGAAGCGGAAACGGCGCCCCCCGTCACCGGGCTGCCGGAAGCGGCGGCAGAACTCGACGATGCGCTGAAGCGGCTCGCCACACCGCTGCAACTCATTGCAGACCGGTTGCGCGCGAGGCTCGACGACGAGGCTGAGGATCTCGATACATCGACGCGTATCCGCATGGATGCGGCGGCGCGCGGGCTTGACCGGCGCGCCCGTCTCCTTCTGCCCGCATGGCGAAGCATGCTTTCGAGCCTGAATGCGACACCGCCGGACATGTTCGTCGACTGGTTTTCCATCGAGCGGATGTTCGGGCGGGAGGCCGATGTCGGCATGCACAGGCATTGGCGCGATCCGACCGTGCCTTTCGCAGGCGCGGTTCTCGAACCGGCACATGGCGTTCTCATCACCTCGGCGACGCTGCGCGATGAACTGCCCGAGCCGGAAGACGGCGAGGAAGACGCAGGCGGCGGGTGGGAGAGCGCGGAAATTCGCACCGGCGCGTCGCATCTTGCGCTACCCGCGGAACGCGCCTTCATGGCCTCGCCCTTCGACTATGAAAATCAGGCGCGCATTTTCGTGGTACGCGATGTGAGCCGGAACGACATGAACCAGATCGCTTCAGCCTATCGCGAACTCTTTCGCGCGGCGGGCGGCGGGGCGCTCGGCCTGTTCACCGCGATCCACCGATTGCGCCAGGTGCATGAGCGGATCGTGACGCCGCTCGAAGAAGAAGGACTGTCGCTTTATGCACAGCATATCGATGCGCTCGACACAGGCACGCTTGTCGATATTTTCCGGGCCGAGCGCAATGCATGCCTGCTCGGTACGGACGCCGTGCGCGACGGCGTGGATGTTCCCGGCGACTCGCTTCGGATGATCGTGTTCGACCGTGTGCCCTGGCCGCGCCCCGACATTCTGCACAAGGCACGACGCGAGCAATTCGGCAAGGCGCGCTATGACGACATGATCACGCGGCTGAGGCTCAAGCAGGCTTTCGGACGCCTGATCCGGCGGGCGAGCGACCGCGGCGTTTTCATCGCACTCGATTCACGCCTGCCGACGCGACTGACCACCGGCTTTCCGCCGGGGGTCACCGTGCACCGCGTGGGGCTTGCCGAAGCCATTGCCGAGACCAGGCGCTTTCTCGGAACCGAAGCGCCGCCGCTTGCACCCGCCAAGAGCAGCCCCTAAGCTCCGGCGAAATCGACCAAGGAAGAAACATGTCCACGATCTCTCCCGAACATGCCCTGATCTACATCATGGTGACGATGAGCGCGGTGGACCGCGCCATGAGCGACAATGAGCTCAGGGATATCGGCACCATCGTGAAGACGCTGCCCGCCTTCCGCGATTTCCATGAGGAAAAGCTCATCCCGGCGGCGCGGGAATGTGCGTCGATCCTGCAGGAAGATGGCGGGCTCGACGCGGTGTTCGGTCTTGTGAAGGACGCCCTGCCGGTGCGGCTGCGCGAGACAGGCTATGCGCTCGCCGTCGAGATCGCCGCAGCGGATGAATTCATCGGTGCGGAGGAATTGCGGCTGCTTCAATTGCTGCGCGACACGCTGGAGATCGACAAGCTCCTGGCGGCGGCCATCGAACGGGGCGCGCGCGCCAGACATATGCCGCTGTGAATATTCAGTGCCTGCAGATCAATCGCAGGCGCCTGTTCCGGTTTCGCGAAGTTCGCCGTCGATCCGATCATAGAAGATGCGGGTACAGCTCGACGGTCCGGCATATCTGTCCGTTTCACGATGAATGAGAACGGGCACCCCCTCTTCCCAATTGTAGATGTCCACACCGCCTTCCGCCGCGCTTGAACGCCAGCGGCTGACGATCTCCTGCGTGTCGGGATCGAAATCGGGCGAGACGATTTCATTGAGCGCATCGTTGGCGGCGAAACGCTCTTCCTCCGGCTGCCAGAGCCAGTTGCGATAGAGGACATTCGGACCTGCCGTTCCTTCGGCGATCAGGCGAAAATCGTGATAGCCGTCGAAATTGACATCGATCAGTTCAAAGCCATTGTTCGGGATCGTTTCAGCGGCGCGAGATCCGGCATCGCCAATGGTCTGAAAAGGCGCGACTTCACTCTCATGACGAATTTCGACCTTGCCGATGACGCGGTCGCCAAACGCGTCGAGATGCCAGGAAAGGCTGAAATAGAATTCAGGCAAGACCGGGCTGATGTGCCCGTGACAGACGATGGGTGTCTTGCCATCCGTCGTGGAGGGCGAAACGCAGTTATAGGTACCGAGAAATGTCTCGTCGCCGCGTACATTATCGCGTATCGCATCGGCACCGGCGGCGGCTTCAGCCGCGACATCATTGAGATGTGCGCTCGCAAGGGGTTTTGCTCCTTGCGCAAAAGCAGTTCCCGCCGCTGCCCCGAGAGACACCGTGCAGATGCAGAGACGAAGCCACCCATGCATTCCGCTGCCCTCTTCGTCCATCTTTCGTTTCACCGTTCGGTTATTCTAGCGCAGGAATGCGCCGGAAGGCCTTTTCTTGTGCGTTCTTTTTCCAACGTCCCTTTCGAGAGCCGTTTTGAGCCCTTTTCTGGGCCTTTTTATTCGGGGGCTGGCACCGCTATAGTTCAGACTCACGAAAACAAGGCCAACAAAACCCTGCATGTCCGCTTTCCTTACGCTTCACGAGCCTACGCTCAGGCTCGCCGCCTTTGCCGGTGTGCTGGCCCTGATGGCGCTGCTCGAAGTCGCCCTGCCCCGGCGGGGGCGGACCGGTCCGAGGCTGCATCGCTGGATGACGAATGTGGCACTGGCGGGAGCAGGCACAATCGTCCTGCGCATTGCCGTGCCGCTGCTGGCGGTAGGCGTGGCCACACTTGCAGAGCGGGAGGGCTTCGGGCTTTTCCACTGGACAGGCACACCTGAAGTTGCCGCTTTCGTACTGTCGCTTATCGCGCTCGACCTGCTTGTCTACGCGCAGCATGTCGCCTTTCACAAATACGGGCTTCTCTGGCGCCTGCACCGCGTTCACCACGCGGATACGGATGTCGACGCAACAACAGGCATCCGCTTTCACCCAGTGGAAATCCTCATCAGCATGGCGATCAAGATGGTGGCAGTCGCCCTTCTCGGCGCACCTGCCGGGGCCGTGATCCTGTTCGAGATCGTGCTGAACGCCGCGGCCATGTTCAATCATTCGAATTTCAGGATCGGCCCCGCCGCCGATAGGTGGTTGCGCCGCATCATCGTGACGCCGGACATGCACCGCGTTCACCACTCCATTCATCGTGACGAACATGACATGAATTTCGGGTTCAATCTTTCATTCTGGGACCGGCTTTTCGGCACCTACCGGGCGGAACCGCGCGAGGGCCAGGAGAACATGCGGCTCGGCCTCGCCGAATATCCGGCGCCCACACCGCAAGGACTTGGCTGGAGCCTGATGAATCCATTTTGGAACAGCACGAATCCAGACGATACTCCCCGCCGGGAGCGAACGATATGAAACGTCTTTGTTTTTTGCGCCATGCGAAATCCGACTGGGGGGACCCGGCGAAAGACGACTTCGACCGCCCGCTGAATGCGCGCGGCACGAAGGCTGCCGACTTCATGGCGAAATATATCGCAAGCTCGCCCTATCGCCCGGATGCCGTGATCTGCTCGACCGCCGCACGCGCAACCGCAACCTGTTCACCGCTCAGCGATGCGCTCGGCAAGAACGTCCCCGTTACCTATCGCGACGAACTTTATCATGCGATGCCAGATACGATGCTCGAAGAGATACATCGCGCGTCCGACGACGCCGAAACATTGCTTCTCGTCGGGCACAATCCGGGACTCGTTCTGCTTGCGATGGCGCTTGCCGAAGATCCGGACGACGAAACGGCGCTGCGCGTTGCGCATGGCGTGCCGACAGGCGGCTTCATTGTCTTCGAGTTCGACGTCGACCGTTGGGCAGACATTTCGGAAGGCGAAGGCCGCACGGTCTTTTTCGGCCGCCCGCGCGACCTTATGGCGGCGGAAGCCGAAAACTGATCTTTCGGCAAATGCTCAGTAGATGCTGCCGGAGAAATAGCCGGAACTGATACGTGCATAGGTGCCATCGGCCACCAGCGCCGCGAGCGCGTCGTTGAAATCGTCACGCAGTTTTTCATCTCCCTTACGCAGGACAATGGCGGCGCCCTTCCCGAAATAGGCGGCGTCTCCATAGGCCGGTCCGACAAGGCGGCAGCAAGCCCCCTCGGATGACGCACTCCAGCGGAGCAGCATGTTCCTGTCGGCAAAGAGAAGATGGGCCTTGCCTTCGGCCAGCGCCTGCTGCGCCGCCTCTAGCGAGGGAAAGGTTTCAAGCTTCGCATCGGGGAAACGCATCGAGACATAAGCCTGATGAATCGAACCTGCCTGCACGGCAATGCTTCGGCCTGCGAGTGTGGAGGGCTTTGCCCCCAGAGGCACCGCATTCCGGCGCGCGGCGAAATGACCGGGTGTCGAATAATATCTGTCCGACAGAATGAGCCCCTGGCTGGAGGCCGGGCTTTCGCGGCTCGCACTCGGGATCAGCATCGAGGCGATCACGGCATCGCCCTCGCCCTCTCTCAAGGCGGGGACGAGACGGTCCCAGGACCTTGCCGCAAAGGTGCAATGGAGCTCAATCTTCTCGCAAAGGGCGCGGGCAAGCTCGACATCGAAGCCCGACAGAGCTCCGCTGCTGTCCCGGTAGTTGAAGGGGGGATAAGCCCCCTCGGTCAGAATAACGATCTCACGAGGCGGTTCGGGTTCGACGGGTGCTTCAGGTGCTGCCGGCAGACGGGCCGGGCTTGGAAACGGGAGCTGCAAGGCCATCATCTGTTCGATGGTGAGCGGCGCGGAAGGCTCGGCAGACCTCTCAACCGGATCTGCTACGGCCTCTGTTTCCGGCAAGTCCGGCTCCGCCGGGACTGACGCGACAGGCGCGACAGGCGCGACAGGCGCCTCGGCGATGGCACCACGCTCCCCCTGCTCCAGCCAGGGCAATGGCTCGCCCTCATAGAGACGCGCAAGGGCGCCTGCGAGCAGAACAATCGCTATCAGGTTCACATAGAGAAGAAACCGCATCGGCCCCGCCTGCTTGGTGCCGCCCGTCCCATACCATGCGGGCAGGCGTTTCATTATGACACAAGCCTGCCCTGCAATCCCGTTCCCGGAAGGGACAAGCCAGTGCTTCCTCCCGAAAACAGCAAGGTTTATGCCCGCCGTCGCGGCTTCTGGCCTTTGGGTCTATTTAAAGCCAAAACCTCATATTCATAGAATTTAACCATAAAACGGCGGTCTCCGGGCGCGAATACAAATTGCCGGGAGAAATGAGGGGGCCGGATATTGGATAAAGAGACGAATGAAGCGCGCGCTTTACTATACGCGCGCGAGGAAACCGTGCGGCCTCGTCGGACGCCGGGATCGCGCCGCCGAAGCGAGCGCCCCCTTTTTGGCGAGCTGGCCGTGGAGGCAGGGCTCCTGCCCGCGGACATGCTCACGCCCGCGCTCGACAGACAGAAGCGCTGGGGCGGTTCGCTCGGCAAGGTGCTGGTGAGTACGGGCGCCATGAGCTCGGCAGATGTCGCACGGCTCTATGGCCGCCAGCGAGGAGTGCCCTGCGTCGACCTGCGGGACGAGCCGCGCGACCCCGCCCTTGCCGACCCTGAAGCGCTTGATTTCTACCTCGAAGAGGATTGCATGCCCTGGCAAATGCGCGCCGGGGAGACGATCTACATTGCCGGGAATCCGGACAAGGCGAGAACGGCCATCGCCACGAGAGAGGGACGCCACCTCCCCGTCTTCGTTACCTCGCAAAGCGGACTGAGGCAAACACTTGCCCGGGATTTCGCGGCGACGCTGACCGACCGGGCCGTCTTCGGCCTGATGCGACAAATGCCGGAAAGTTCGGCTGCGCTGCGATTAACGCAGACACAGATCCGCATTCTGGCGGTATGTGCCGTTTTTCTTCTCGCGATGCTGCCGAGCTTTGCCACAACGATCGTCACCAGTATCAACATTACCCTCGGGCTCGTCTTTATCGCGCTGTCGGGGCTTCGCTATACGTCGATTTTCGTGGGCCTGACCTCTCCCCCAAGCCGCGAAGAGATGGCCTATGAGAACCAGGGCACGCCACAAGACCCGGAACTTCCGGTCTATACGGTGATGGTGCCGCTTTTCCGCGAGGCGCGGGTCTTGCCCATTCTCGCCAGGGCACTGCAAGACATCGACTATCCGGCGTCGAAGCTCGACATCAAGCTCATCTTCGAGGAGAGCGATCCCGAAACGCTGGCGGCGGCAAAGGCGCTGAAACTGCCGGATCATTTCGAGTTCATCGTGGTGCCGGACAGCCTGCCGCGCACCAAACCAAAGGCCTGCAACTTCGCACTGCCCTTCGCGCGCGGCGACTATCTGGTGATCTACGACGCCGAGGATTCGCCCGAGCCCCTGCAACTCAAGAAGGCCGTTGCCGCATTTGAGGAGGGCGACAAAAAGCTCGCCTGCGTTCAGGCGCAGCTTAATTACTACAACTGGAACGAGAACTGGCTGACGCGGCAATTCGCCATCGAATATGCGGCCTTTTTCGATCTGTTGCTGCCCACCATGGTGCGGCTGGGTATGCCGATACCTCTTGGCGGAACCTCGACGCATTTTCGCACGGCCTTGCTGCGCGAGGCGGGCGCCTGGGACCCGAACAATGTGACAGAGGATGCCGATCTCGGCCTGCGGCTGGCGCTGCTTGGCTATCGCTGCGGCGTGATCCGTTCGACCACACAGGAAGAGGCGAATTGCCGCCTGCCGAACTGGGTGCGCCAGCGTTCTCGCTGGATCAAAGGCTGGATGCAGACCTATCTGGTTCGGATGCGCCACCCGCTCCGCCTCTACCGGGCGATCGGCTTCAGAGGCTTTATGGGATTTCAGCTTCTGATCGGCGGCTTCACCCTTTCGAGCCTCGTTCACCCGCTTTTCTATGTGGCGGCGGCTTTTGCGATTGCAAAGAACGGCACGCTCACCGATTTCAATCATGCAGGGCTTGCCGTCTTCAACGCACTCGTTCTTGTGTCGGGATATTCCTTATCGATTGCAGCCGGGATGGCGGCGGTCTCGGCGCGAGGGCTTTTTCCGCTTCTGGGGCAAACGCTGATGATGCCCGTCTACTGGCTGCTTATTTCCATCGCCGCCTACAAGGCCCTGTGGCAGCTCATCACCAACCCGTTCCATTGGGAGAAGACCGAGCACGGCATCAGCAGCATGCTGGAAAGCCGTTTTAGCGGAAGCGACGAAAAACTTGCTTCCGAGGGCGCTCACTAACCAATCGCTAAAGACTTTGCCGGATATTGGCCCTCTACCCTGTAAAAAAGCCGAGAGTCGTCAATGTCGCAAGAAGCGGAAAACCATCGCAAGGAAATCGGGCCCGAGACCTATGCCCAGCTCGGCGTGCTGGTCGTCGAAGACACACTCTATATGGCGAACATGCTCCGCAGCATCCTGAACGGACTTGGCGTAAAGAACATCGTGAGCGCGCGCACCGGCGAGGATGCGCTGGCTGCCCTCATGCGCGGCAAGATCGACATCGCGATCATGGACGACCTCGAACCGCCGCTCGACGGGCTTTCCGTAGTCCGGGCGGTGCGCACGGCAGAAGAAAGCAACCTCAACGATATCCCGGTGATCTATGTGACGACGCGGCGCGAACGCGGCTCGATCATCGAAGCGCGGGACGCGGGCGTGACGGAAATCCTGTCCAAGCCCTTCTCCGCGCAGCAACTCATCGACCGGATCGAAACCGTGCTGACGCGGCCTCGCGCCACCGTTCGCTCCCCCGCCTTCACCGGACCGGACCGCCGCCGCAGGGACGGCAAGGCGCCGGTCAAACGCCGCGAGAGCGACCGGAGCTGAGCTTCAGGCGCCTGCGCCGCAGGCCATGCGGTATTCCTCCCGCAAGAGGTTTTTCTGTACCTTGCCCATCGTGTTGCGTGGCAGGTCCTCGACGAAGAAGACGCGCTTGGGCACCTTGTAATTTGCGAGCCGATCCTTCAGCCGCGCAAGAAGGTCCGCCTCGTCGATGAAATGGCCCTGGCGTAACACGACGACGGCCACGCCCGCCTCGCCGAAATCGGGATGAGGCACACCGACAATCGCCGATTCGAGCACTTCAGGCATATCGTCGACCAGCTCCTCGATTTCCTTCGGATAGACATTGAAGCCGCCGGAGATGATGAGGTCTTTCGCGCGACCGACAAGATGCACATATCCCTCGGCATCGATCATCGCGACATCGCCCGTCTTGAACCAGTTGCCTTGCACAAATTCTTCGGCCGATTTTTCCGGCATGCGCCAGTAGCCACGAAAGACGTTCGGTCCGCGCACCTGCAAACCGCCAACCTCTCCGGCCGCAAGCAGCTCGCCCTCATCGCTCATGACACGCACCTCGACGCCAGGCAACGGAAAGCCGACCGTGCCGGGGCGCCTCTCGCCCTCATAAGGGTTCGATGTGTTCATGCCGGTTTCCGTCATGCCATAGCGTTCGAGGATCGCGTGGCCGGTGCGGGCGCGAAACTCCTCGAAGGTTTCGGCAAGCAGGGGCGCAGAACCCGAAGTGAAGAGACGCATATGAGAAACGGGTGCGCGGCAGAAATCATCGCCCGAGAGGAGACGCGTGTAGAAGGTCGGCACACCCATGAAGACGGTCGCGCGCGGCAATTCGCGGATTACATCCTCGCGGTCGAACTTGCGCAGCCAGATCATCTTCGCGCCGGAAAGCAGCGCGCAATGACAGGCAACGAAAAGACCATGCGCATGGAAGATCGGCAATGCGTGAAGCAGGGTGTCCGCGTCGGTGAAGCGCCATGCATCGCGAAGCGCGAGACCATTCGCTGCGAGGTTGCCATGTGTGAGCATCGCGCCTTTCGGCTTGCCCGTGGTTCCAGAGGTATAGAGGATCGCAGCGAGATCCTCGGCGCTGCATTCGGCAGGCTCAACCTCTTCCGTCACCTCCGCCGCCGCATCAATGAAACTTCCGCCCGCGTCGGAATCGAGCGTGAAGAAATGAGGCATCTTGCGCCGCGCACATATTTCGCGCACCACCGTTCCCACCGATGGATCGCAGATGACGAGCGCAGGTTCGGCATTGCCGATGAGGTAGTCCACTTCGTCCGCGCGATAGGCGATGTTCATCGGCAAAAAGACGAACCCTCCGCGCAGGCAGGCAAGATAGACGGCGAGCGCCTCAGGCGACTTTTCGACCTGGAGTGCGACACGGTCGCCGCGCACGAGTCCGAGACGCGAAAAGAGGGCCGCGTAGCGCGACGTGGTCGCGAGGAGGTCGGCGAAAGACCATATGCGCGGGCCGCGCGCGCGGTCCGGCGCCTCGATCGCGGTCCGGGTCCGGTCTGCGGGAAGGGACGCTTCGATGAGCGTGTAGAGGGACGGGCTCATATTCATGGTCTCGCTATTCTGGCCGGTTACCGACCTTATAGCCGAGCATGCGCCTTACCGCACCTTTGAGGCTTCAACCCGCCATATGCGTGTTCAGATAATGCATGTGACGCTCGTACTGGCCAAGAAGATCCGCGATCACCTGCTCCTTGCTGAAGCCCATGATGTCGTAGCGCTGGCCGCCTTCGCGCAGCGCCACTTCCGCACGCCATGTATGGTCCGGTCCCTCCCGCTCGCCTTCGAGCGCGGTCATGGCGAAGCTCGGGACAGGAACGCTGCGAAGGGCAACGCCATAGACAAAGGCGTCTTCGCCATGCGTGACCGTGATGGTGACCTCGCGCTCGGCGACATCGACTTGTGCCGACATGCCACGCCCACGGATCTCTTCCGCAACCTCCTTGAGGGCGGGCGCGACCGTATCGCGCAGGAAGGCGACGGCCCGCTCGCGCGTCGGGTTGTGCAATAACACGGCAAGCCTGTGCTTCCAGGGGATTGCCGGGTGCGCAGTCGCCATGCCGGGCGTGGCCTGCAGGCTCTGCTGACGTTTCGTTTCGCCGCGAAGCGCCTTGAAGAGGCCGTAGCAGACAACAAGCAGAATTGCCGCCAGCGGGAAGCCGCTTGCGATGGCGCCTGTTTGCAGCGCCGCGAGACCGCCCGCGAGAAGAAGGATCGCCGCGACGAGGCCTTCCGTTACCGCCCAGAATACGCGCTGCCAGACAGGGGGCTCCGGCTCGCCACCGGAGGTGATGATATCGATGACGAGGCTGCCGGAATCCGACGAGGTCACGAAGAAGGTGATGACGAGAAGCGTCGCGATAGTCATCGAAATTCCGGCGAAGGGAAGATGCCCGAGAAACTGGAAAAGGGCGACGGCGACATCCGCCTGCACGGCATCGACCATCTGCGCCGAGCCATCAAGCTGCATGGCGAGCGCCGTGTTGCCGAAGACGGTGAACCAGAGAAAGGTAAAACCCGATGGCACAAGCAACACACCGATCACGAATTCGCGGATGGTGCGGCCGCGCGAGATACGCGCGATGAACATGCCGACGAAGGGCGACCAGGAAATCCACCAGCCCCAATAAAAGAGCGTCCACCCGCCGATCCATTCATTCGGCTGATAGGCATAGAGCGTGAAGGTCTTGCCGATGATGTCGCTGATATAGGCGCCGGTATTCTGCATCGTCGCCTGAAGAAGGAAAACCGTCGGCCCGACCAGAAGCACGAAGAGCATCAGCGCAATGGCAAGCGCGAGATTGAGTTCCGAGAGGCGGCGGATACCGGCGTTGATACCGGAAACAACGGAAGCCGTCGCGAGCAGGGTGATGCCCGCGATCAGCATGAGCTGCACGCTTATGTCCGGCTCGATGCCGAAGAGATAGTTGAGGCCGGCATTGACCTGCATGACGCCGAGACCAAGCGAGGTTGCGACGCCGAACATGGTGCCGAATACAGCGAAGATATCGACGACATGGCCGATCCAGCCATGGATGCGGTCACCGATCAGCGGATAGAGAGCGGAGCGGACGGTAAGCGGCAGGCCGACACGGAAGGAAAAATAGGCAAGCGCGAGGCCCATGACCGCATAGATCGCCCAGGCGTGAAGCCCCCAATGAAAGAAGGAAAGCTGCATGGCGTTGCGCGCGGCTTCCAGCGTGCCGCCTTCTCCCACCGGCGGGGACGCGAAATGCAGCACGGGCTCTGCAACACTGTAGAACATGATGCCGATGCCCATGCCCGCACTGAACAGCATCGCGAACCAGGAGGTCGTCGAGAAATCGGGTACCGAATCGTCCGGTCCGAGCTTGATCGCGCCCATGGAACTCGCGGCAATGCCAATGGCAAAGACGAGAAAGGTCGCCACGGACGCGACATAGAACCAGCCCATTTCATGCACGATCCATGACTGAACCGCGGCAAAGATGGTGGAAGCATCATCCGGATCGCGCACCGCAAAGAAAAGAGCCGCAAAGATGAGCCCTGCCGATCCGAGGAACACCGGTGCGTTCGCCTGAAAAAAACGCGGCCTTTTCTCGTCGCCCACCGCCATGCCGGACCTCCCTTCGCTGATTTACACGCATGAAAAATGCGCCATGGCGGCGAAGGAGATCGCCGCACTCCCGATCGGGGTTATGTGATTTGGCGGCAGCATTGCATAGCTGGCGCCGAGGGCCAACCCATGCGCCCGTTTCGGACCGGCACCGGGTTTCAGGCCGTTTCCCCCCAGCGCAAAGGAGGCCAGGCTTCAAGCTGCTTGGCCGGGAGTTAGTGCCGGGAGTGATTCAGAAGGCGCGCATGGCGGCTATTCCGGGCATGCCGCAATAAACATCGCGCCCGGAGGAACTCTTCAGGCGAGGATCACGCCCGCAGCGATCAACAAGAACATGAATGTGCCGAGCACAAGCCCGAGCGTGGCCGCAGCGGCATGTCGCAGAACCAGCATCTTCCCCTCCTCGTCCCATTCCATCAGGATCGCCTTCTCTCATGAAGACTGCCTTAACGGAGAGAGAGCCATATGACCCGTTTGGGCCATGCGAGGGGATTCACTGAGCTCCGGTCAGGGGTGGAATTGGGAGGCCGTCTGCGGCGCCAACTTTACAAGAGGAAGATGGAGCGGGTGAAGGGAATCGAACCCTCGTCGTAAGCTTGGGAAGCTTCTGCTCTACCATTGAGCTACACCCGCCCGGCTCGAACTAGTTACGTTCTCGGCGGCGTTTCCGCAAGAGGCTACCAGCGGTTGCGGACCTCCTCCGCAAAGCCCAGGAGTTCCTTCACCTCGATCCTGCGCCCGTCATCGAGGACGGCCGTGCCGGAAAAGCGGCCAAAAACCTGATGCTGGATCGAGCGTATCAGCTTCAGGTCGACCGCGCTGTGACGATCGATGATCGGATCGAAACGCATTTCGAAGCGGCCGTCATTGCTGGTGAAGGACCAGGGCGCGCCATCGAATGTGCCTGGCGGGATATGGAAGGTCACCTCGTCGAACTTGTGCGCCCTGCCCTCGAAAAAGATCATGTTTTCCGTGGCCGCCGAGGTGTCGCCGAAGCCATAGCCGATATTGAAGCCGAAGGGCTTGCCATCGGCGAGGCCGGACGCCGAGCCCCAGTACCAGACATTATCATAGGTCCAGACGCCGCGACCCCAGTCCAGCACACCGAAGGCGGAAGACGGCTCGAACGGAAATTTCTCGCCACCGACGGAAACGCTGCCGCTGACCGGCATGCAGTTGATCTTCTGGTTGTAATAGAAAGCGCGCGGCGCATTGGCGAAGGGCGTTGCGATCACCATGCGATCCATGGGCGGCTGCTCAAGGAAGAGTTCGGCCTTGAGACCCCGGCCCTTGCCGAAATCCGGACAGTCGATGGAAAGACGGCGCCCGCCCGGCTCATGCCGGAACGCCATGCCGATTTTCGGGTGGTGCTGGACGATGTCGCCGGCATCCGCGCTTTCCGGAAGCTTCATCCGGCCCCGCGGGAAGGGCGTGACGATGCTTTCCTCGGTTGCCTTCGGCTTTTCGAAATCGAGCCAGGTGACGCCGAGGAGGCCCATATAGCCATTATCCGCAACCACACAGGAAAGGCCATATGGCCCCGCCAGCATGCAGTAATAGTCCCATTCCTTGATGCGATACCAGGGCGCGCCAATGGCGGCGCGGCTGTAGCGGCGCATTTCGCTGCGGGCCCACCCCTTCTCTATGAGACGGCCCTTTTCGTCCAGAAGGTCGCCTTTCGTCAGTTCCCGCTGCATCGCCGCCTCTTTTCTTCTTGTAGCTGACGCGAGACTACCAATCCTCCCGGATTTGTGAATGGCGGAGGCGGCCCGTCGCGACTAGCTTCAGGGGCATGAACCACACCATATCTCTCAAGTTCAGCCATCCCGATGTGACCGCCAAGGGCGAGCCGCGCGCTTTTGTATCCTTCCGGCGCCTTGAAACGCTCTGGATCAACACCGGTACGCTCTGCAACATCGAATGCGCGAATTGCTACATCCATTCGAGCCCGACAGAAGACCGGCTTGTCTATTTCAAGGCTGCGGATGCCGCGCGGCTTTACGACGAGGCAGCCGAGCTTGCCGCCGAAGATGGCGGACGATTGCCGGAAATCGGCTTCACTGGCGGCGAACCCTTCATGAACCCGGACATGCTGGAGATGGCAGAAGACGCCCTCGCACGCGGACATGAGGTGCTCATTCTCACCAATGCCATGCAGCCGATGATGCGACCGAAGGTGAAGCAGGGATTGCTTGCGCTTCGGGACAGGTTCGGCGACGCACTTAAATTTCGCGTGAGCCTCGATCATCACACGCAGGCCCTGCACGATGCGGAGCGCGGCGCGGGAAGTTTTGCGAAGGCGATGGAGGGCCTGCGCTGGCTTTCCGCCAACGGCTTCTCTCTTTCCATTGCAGGCCGCACCATATCGGGGGAGCCTGAAGCCGAAGAGCGGGCGGGATATGCGGCGCTTTTTGCACGCGAAAATATCGAGATCGATACCGCCAACCCCGCCACTCTTGTTCTCTTTCCGGAGATGGACGAAAAGGCAGACGTGCCCGAAATCACCACAGCCTGCTGGGACATTCTGCACAAGGACGCCGCGAGCATGATGTGCGCGACGAGCCGCATGGCGGTGAAGCGCAAGGGGGCATCGGCGCCCGCTATCGTCGCCTGTACGCTGCTTCCGGACGATCCGCAATTCGAGATGGGACGAACGATCCGCGAAAGCCTTGTGCCGGTGAAGCTCAACCATCGCCATTGTGCGACGTTCTGCGTGCTCGGCGGCGCGAGCTGCTCAGCCTAGGAAAAGGCGAGCCAGAGCAACGGCAGGATAAGGGCCGTCACGATCCCGTTCAGGGCCATTGCGACGCCGGAGAATGTTCCCGATACTTCGTCTTCCTGAAAGGCGCGCGCCGTGCCGATGCCATGCGCGGCGACACCCATCGCAAAGCCGCGCGCGCGCGGATCGCGGATACCGAAAGCGTTGAAGATCATCGCACCGAAAACCGCACCGATGATGCCTGTCACGATAACGAAGGCGGCGGCGAGAGACGGATAGCCGCCGATCGCATCCGCGATGCCCATCGCGATAGGCGTTGTGACGGATTTCGGCGCGAGGGAGCGGATCGTCTCGACGCTTGCCCCCATCGCATCTCCGATCAGCACGGCCGAGAGAACCGCAACCGCCGACCCGACGACGAGCGAGATGGCCATCGGGATCAGTGCTGCGCGCACACGTGAGAAATTGCGGTAGAGCGGGACAGCAAGCCCGACCGTTGCCGGCCCCAGCAGCCAGATGAGCGCCTGCCCGCCTTGCTGATAGTCGCCGACCCAGATATCCGCGCCCCAGAGAAGACCGATAATCGGTGCCGAGGCGAGAAGCACGGGGTTTGCGAGCGGTGAGCCGTCAAGCGCCTGCTGGATGCGCCGCGCAAGGTGATAGAAGAAAAGCGTGACGAGAATCCAGAAGCCCGCCTCCAGAACGCGGTCCCAATAGATGAGCTGGATGCCGACATCGCTCATGAGCCGCCGCCTTTTTCGTGCATGAGCCGGGCCACGAACTGAAAAGCAAAACCCGCCGCGATCATTGCGAGAAACGTGCTTGCGAAAAGCGCAACGACGATGGGCCACAAGTCGTCTGCGAGAAGGACCGCATAGCCCATGACACCGACACCTGCCGGAATATAGAAGAAATTGAGATGAGCGAGCAGAAACTCCGCGGTCTCTTTCAAGGGCGCCGGCACACGACGCATCGCCACGAGCCCGGCGAGCAGGATCAGGATGCCGACAACCGTTCCCGGCACAGGCAGCGACAGCCCCCACACGAGCAAGCGGCCCGCGATGTCACAGGCCGCAAGCAGGGCAAAGGCGAGAGCGAGGCGGAAGAAACTGCGCATTCCCGCACTCAGCTCGCCCGGAAGTGTTTCGAGAGCTTGAGACCCTGGCGCTGATAATTCGATCCGAGGCCCGAGCCATAGAGAACGGAAGGCCGGTCCGTCAGGCGTTCCAGCACGAAGCGGCCAATGATCTGGCCATGCTCGATGATGAAAGGTACGTCATGCGAGCGCACTTCAAGGACAATACGACTGCCCGCCCCACCCGCTTCGCGCGCGCCGAAACCCGGATCGAAGAAGCCGGCATAGTGGACACGAAATTCGCCCACGAGCGGATTGTAAGGCACCATCTCGCCCGCATGTGTCGCCGGAATATGCAACGCTTCGGCAGAGGCCAGAATGTAGAATTCATCCGGGTCCAGAATAAGCCCTTTACCGGGGCGTACATGCACAGGATCCCAGAAGTCGCGCACGTCATAGGCGTCCACCTTGTCGATATCGATGACACCGGAATGGCGCTTTGCGCGATAGCCGACGATTTCGTCTTCGGCTTCCGTTGCGAGATTAACGGTAAGCGCAATGCCGCCATCGATATCGGCCTCGCCATCGACGAGCTTCACCTCCTCGTGCAGGCGCTTCATTTCCGCGTCGGTGCAGGTGTGTGTTCCACGACGGAACCTGATCTGTGCGAGGCGCGATCCGGGCCTGACCAGAATGGGAAAGGTGCGCGGACTGATCTCCAGATAGAGGTGGCCCTTGTAGCCGGCGGCCACCTGATCGAACTCGCTCGAAAAATCGGTGATGAGCCGTGTGAAGACATCAAGGCGGCCGGTCGAACTCTTCGGATTGGCAGAGGCTGAGGTCCGCTCCGACAATGCCAGCGCTTCAACGAGGGGCACGAGATAGACGCAGCCGGTTTCGAGCACCGCACCTTCGGTGAGGTCGACCTTGTGGAGCATCAGCTCCTCGACGCGCTCCATCACGCCGCTTTCCGGGCCCGGCAGGAAGGAGGCGCGGAGGCGGTAGGCAACTGCGCCGAGCCGGAGATCAAGGCTTGCGGGCTGGATCTGGCCCGGGTCGATTTCATGCCCTCCCCAGATTTCTTTCTCGCGGATCAGCGTCTGGATGCCATGCGAGGGCAGAATCCCCGTCATATGCAACTGGCCGGGGCCAACGCGCCGTGGCTCGTCATCGTGATGGGGGAAGAGATCGTCCGCCGCTTTTGTCATGGAATCCGGGGCCCTGGGAGCGGCGAGGCCTTGCTCGCCTTGTCTTTTTCAGCCTCGTTTATAGTTGGCGCGGCGGGACGGGGAAAGGCCTGCGAGGTGTCAGAACGCGAATCGAGCCTTGACGGAAGCAACCCCTCCCCCTTAAATGCGGCCGATCCCGTGGTGATTTGAGCCGACCGGCTTGCGGCCACGTTAAACAACTCGCTAAAAGGTCGGGACGCGAGCCCCGATCCCACACGGTCGGGGTTTTTTTATGGGGTAGCCCAGATGAGCAAGACGACACGAGACGGCCGGACGCTGCGGCCCCGGACAGAAGCCGTTCATGGCGGCACGAACCGCACAGCTTTCGGCGAGACGAGCGAGGCCCTGTTCCTCACCTCTGGCTATGTCTACGATTCGATGGAGGCCGCCGAACGGCGCTTCAAGAACGAGGAACCGGGGTTCGTCTACAGCCGCTTCTCCAACCCGACGGTGCGCGCCTTCGAAGAACGCATGGCCGCCCTCGAAGGTGCGGAAGATGCCCGCGCGACGGCGACAGGCATGGCGGCGGTCACCTCGGCCATGCTCTGCTATCTGAAGGCCGGCGACCACGTTCTTTCCTCGCGCGCCCTGTTCGGCTCCTGCCGCTACATCGTGGAAGACCTGCTGCCACGCTTTGGCGTCACCTCGACGTTGGTCGACGGACGCGATATCGACGCCTGGAAGAAGGCCGTACAGCCAAATACCAAAATCCTCTTCCTTGAGACACCATCCAACCCGACGCTTGAAGTCATCGACATCAAGGCCGTCGCCGACATCGCCCATGCGGCGGGTGCCAAACTCGTCATCGACAATGTCTTCGCCACGCCGACACTGCAGAGGCCGATGGAATTCGGCGCGGATGTAGTCGTCTATTCGGCAACCAAGCATATAGACGGGCAAGGCCGCTGCCTCGGCGGCGTGGTCCTCGCCGATCAGCAGTTCATTTCGGACTATCTTGCGAATTTCCTGCGCCAGACCGGACCTAGTCTCAGCCCGTTCAACGCCTGGGTAATGCTGAAGAGCCTCGAAACACTCGACCTGCGTGTGCGCGAACATGCAAGGAACGCAGAGGCCGTGGCCCGCTTTCTCGAAGGCCATAAAGGGATCGAGCGTGTCTTCTATCCGGGCTTGCCAAGCCATCCCCAGCACGATCTGGCCATGAGCCAGATGGAAGCCGGCGGCAATATAGTCGCATTCGAGGTAAAGGGCGGGAAGGCGGGCGCCTTCCGCTTCTCCAATGCGCTGCAGGTGGTGAAGATCTCGAACAATCTCGGCGACTCGAAAAGCCTCATTACACATCCCGCGACGACGACCCATCAAAGGCTCACCCCGGAAGCCCGCGAGGAGCTTGGCATCAGGGAAGGATTGTTGCGTCTTTCGGTGGGGCTGGAAGATTCCGCCGACCTTATCGAGGACATGGAACGGGCACTTGCATAAAGCGTTAACCCTGTGTCCTGAAAACACCGCTATTAACAGGAAGTTAGAGGGTATTCGCTAGGGTCGGCATTCTGCGGGGGACGGGCTTTACGGCGCTTGCCGGAAGGCCCATGCGGCACGTAACCCTGCAGGGCCCGGCCAGGAAGGTCTTGCCCCGCACACCGACGCTCTCGCGCAAGGATCGCCCGATGTACAGCGCCATAACACGGTCCATCAATATTCTGGTCGAACCGACCTATCTTGAGGATCAATCCGAGCCCGAACAGGATTATTACGTCTGGGCATATCACGTCACGATTGAAAATCGCGGCCGTGAGACGGTGAAGTTGCGCGCGCGGTACTGGAAGATCACCGATGCCAACGGCTATGTGCATGAAGTGCGCGGGCCCGGCGTGGTCGGCGAACAGCCGGTGCTCAAGCCCGGCGAAAGGTATGAATACACAAGCGGCACACCGCTTGGAGAACCTTCCGGCATCATGTTCGGGAATTACGAGATGGAGACGGACGAGGGTGAGACTTTCGAGGTCGACATTCCCGCCTTCTCGCTCGATAGCCCGCATGCCCTGCGAATGCTGCATTAGGATATTTCGCACGTCTCGCATCCCGGCCTGCTCCGGTTTAGGATGATGTACGCTTTCAAAGCGTCCCCCTCTTCCTGCCGGAACACAGACCTCATGGCCAAGCCGCAAATCTTCACGCCCCGAGAGATGATCGAAAAGCTCATCTCGTTCGACACGACGAGCCACCTCTCCAATCTCGAACTGATCGAATTCGTGGAAACTTACCTTGCGAGCCACGGCGTCTCATCGCGGCGCGTGATGAACGAGGAGGGGACCAAAGCCAATCTGTTTGCCACGCTTGGCGACGACACCCAGGCAGGCGGGGTCGTCCTTTCGGGCCACACGGATGTCGTACCGGTGGAGGGGCAGGACTGGTCGAGCGATCCCTTCGGCGTTGTCGAACGCGACGGCAAACTTTTCGGACGCGGCACCAGCGACATGAAGAGCTTCATTGCTCTCGCGCTTGCCTATGTGCCCGAATTCCTGAAGGACGGACCAAAGGTGCCGGTCCATCTTGCGCTTTCCTATGACGAGGAAGTGGGCTGCCTCGGCGTCCGCCCGATGATCGAAAGCATTGTGCGCAGCCTGCCGCGTCCCCAGGTCGTGATTGTCGGCGAGCCCTCCTTGATGAAGGTCGTCAACGCGCATAAGGGCATTCAGTCCTACAGCACGACCGTTACCGGCCTCGAATTCCATTCGAGCCAGACGCATCTCGGCGTCAGTGCCATCCAGTATGCCGTCGAGCTGATCTCCTTCCTGATGAGGCTTGCGGAGGAAATGCGCGAGCAGGGCGATCCCTCCAGCCGGTTCACCCCGCCCTATACGACGATCAATATCGGCACCATCAAGGGTGGTACGGCCCTCAACATCATTCCGAAAAGCTGTTCCTTCGTCTGGGAATATCGCCCACTGCCCGACACATCCCCCTCGGAGATCATCGATCGGTTCAACGCCTTCGCGGAAGAAGATGTGCTGCCGCGCATGCGCAAGGTCTTTGCCGGCGCAAAAATCGAAACGATCACGCGCGCGCAGTCGCCGGGACTGGCGGCGCTCGACGGCGATCCGGGCGAGACGCTCGTCATGAAGCTCGCGCAGTGCAATTCGGCCGAAGCGGTCTCCTACAATACGGAAGCCGGACTTTTTCAGCTTGCGGATATTCCGACCGTCATCTGCGGGCCGGGCGACATCGCACAGGCGCACAAGCCCGACGAATTCGTCGAACTTTCACAGCTCGCCGAATGCGAAAAATTCATGAAGCGGCTCGTGGACCACGTCTCCGGGCGGTCGATCTAGGCGCGGGCGGGCGCAGGACGAAGCCCCTGCGCTTTCCGATTTCTCCTTTACGCGGAGAGCTAGCGCAACACCGGGCCCATGCTGCGTTCGACCTCGGCGGTAAGCGCGGCATCGAACTTCCGGGCAAGGCTCTGCATCAAAGCAGCATAGGCCTCATCGCGCTCATTGAGGCTTGCGCTTTCGAGAATGGTGCGTTCCGCGGTGGCATCCACATCAGCGGTCCATGAGGCGGGATTTCCTTCAGCGTCGGGCTTCTCGATGGTCAAGCGCGCCTTGAGACGCGCCTTCAGCCGCGTGTCGAGCTGGTCGCCGAAGATGCCGATGAGACCGCCCTTCTTGTCGAGCTGTTCGGAGATCACCGTCCCATCCAGAATGACGAGCGACGCCTTGCCCGGACCGCCCGTGGCGACGAGGCGCGTCTGCGCCCATGTGCGCGCAATCGTCTCGGGCGAGACATTGTGCAGATGCTCGACATAAGGAGCGCGGCCGGAAGAGGTGAAATGGCTGTCGACGGCGACAAGGGCGACCGGAATGCGGAAGGCAGGCCGTGCTTCGAAAGAAACGGATTGCGGCACATTCGCGGCAGGCGGATCGCCCGCACACGCCGCGAGCAGCGGCAGAAGAAGAATGGCTGAAAGGAAACGCAGGAAAAAGCAATGCCGACTTTCGGTACGGGTCAATTCCTTGCCTCTTTCAATTCAGCCCTTCCTTCAACTCGGCGGGCTCAAAAATGTAGACCTCGCTGCAGAATTCGCAGGTCACGGTGATGACACCTTCCTGCGCCATTTCGTCGAT
Organism: Parvibaculum sp.; assembly: GCA_002694985.1. Taxonomy (GTDB): domain Bacteria; phylum Pseudomonadota; class Alphaproteobacteria; order Parvibaculales; family Parvibaculaceae; genus Parvibaculum. The sequence goes on from NZNS01000010.1 coordinate 36,527, forward strand.
TTCATGACCGCCGAAAGAGCGCAGAACGGAACTCATGCGCTCACGCGAGCAATGACAGGAAAACTCGACTGGAGAAGGATCATAGGCGCGCACGCCATCTTCGTGGAACAAGCGGAAAAGAAGCCGGGTGGGCTCGATCTCGGGATCAAGCAATTCGTGATCTTCCACCGTGGCGAGCAGGATCGAAGCGCGGTTCCATGCCTCCTCGTCATCCGTATAGGGGCGCTCGTCATCATCGCCCTCGCGATAGCCGGTCAGGCCACCATCCCGCGCAATGTGCTGGATCATGATGGCACCGGCGCGCCAGTTCTTTTCCGGTCCCGCTGCTTCGCGATGATAGAACGGACCGGCAGCAAGGCGGATGCGGGTCGCCACCTGCTCCGAATTCGCAAAATATTCATGGGCGCTATGGCTGAGACCGTCTGGATGAAGCGCGACGATGCCCTGATACGGCGCCATGTCCGGCCCCTGATCAATGGTAAGCGCAAGATGTCCACTCCCCATCAGATCGGCCGGCTCGGTGCGGCCCGCCTCGATTGCCTCGGCGACGCGCTCCGCGTTCATCATTGCATAACCGCGAATTTTCCCCGGCGCTTCATAATCCGCGACCAGCATGCTGACCGGACCATCGCCCTGCGTCTGCAAGATGAAACGGCCGTCGAACTTAAGCGCGGAACCGATCATGGCCGTCAACGCCAGCGCCTCACCGAGAAGCCGCGATACGGGTTCGGGATAGGCATGCGAAGTCAGCACACGGTCGACCAGCGGCCCGAGCCGGACGACCCGCCCGCGAATGCCCAGATCCTCGATCTGGAATGGCTGAATGAGATCGTCGATAGCGACACCGATTGAACTGCTCACAAAGACTCCCGGTTCTGCCAGCCGATATTACTGAAAGCACCAGGCGAGGACGCCCTTTTGTGCATGCAGCCTGTTTTCCGCCTCGTCGAAGACCACGGAAGACGGGCCATCGATCACATCCGCTGTCATCTCCTCGCCACGATGTGCAGGCAGACAATGCATGAAGATCGCTTCCTTGTCCGCCGCCGCCATCAGACGTTCGTTCACCTGATAAGGCGCAAGAAGATTATGGCGGCGCGCTGCCGTCTCTTCACTGTCACCCATGGAGACCCAGGTGTCCGCGTTGACGCAATCGACATCCTTGACCGCTTCGTATGGGTCGGTCGTCAGCACGACATTCGCCTTTCGGCTTTTCGCCCATGCAAGCGCTTCGGCACTCGGTGCCAGTTCCGGCGGGCATGCGAGCCGCAACTCGAAATCGAGCTGCGTCGCGGCATGAATCCAGGATGTCACCATGTTGTTTCCGTCGCCAACCCAGGCGATACGACGGCCTGCGACCGGCCCCTTGTGCTCCTCGAAAGTCATGACATCCGCCATCAACTGGCATGGATGGGAGCGATCGGTCAGGCCGTTGATAACCGGCACACTCGCATATTCCGCAAGCTCCAGAAGATGCTTGTGGTCTGTCGTGCGGATCATGATGGCGTCGACATAGCGCGAGAGTACGCGTGCCGTGTCGGCAATGGTCTCGCCGCGCCCGAGCTGCGTATCGGCGCCATTGAGCAGCAGTGTCTCGCCGCCAAGCTGACGCATGGCGACATCGAAGGAAACACGTGTGCGCGTCGAGGGCTTTTCGAAGATCATAGCAAGAAGCTTGCCCTTGAGCGGCTTGTCCGCGTCGGGCTCGGCGTGTCCCAGACCGGCGCGCGCGGATTTGCGCTGTCTGGAGTTTTCGAGAATCGCCCGAATGTCCGTGGGCGAGATCTCATCGAGATCGAGAAAATGCCGAGTGCTCATGACTTCGCTCCCGAGGCGGAAGCCTCTTTCTCAAGGCTTGCATCGATTCTCGCGCAGGCATTGCCCAGCTTTTCGAGTGCCTCTTCGAGATGCTTCTCTTCAATGTTAAGTGGCGGCAGAAGGCGCACGACATTGTCGCCAGCGCCGACGGTCAGCATGTGTTCGTCGCGCAAGGCCGCGACAAGATCGGTATTCACAACCTTGCACTTGATGCCCAGCATCAGACCTTCGCCACGCACCCCTTCGATCACCCGCGGATACTGATCCGCGAGCATGGCGAGCTTCTGACGGAGCTTCAGGCCCAGCATGTTCACATGCGGCAGAAAATTTTCGTCAAGCGCCATCTCCATAACCGCGCTCGCAACCGCCATCGCCAGCGGATTGCCGCCAAAGGTCGAGCCATGCGTGCCCGCCGTCATGCCGCGCGCTGCCTCTTCCGTTGCGAGACAGGCGCCAACGGGAAAGCCGCCGCCCAGGGCCTTTGCAATAGCCATGATGTCCGGCGCGATGCCCGCAAGTTCATGCGCGAAGAGCTTGCCGGTACGGCCGACACCTGTCTGCACTTCATCGAGAACAAGAAGAATGCCTGTCTCGTCGCAGAGCTCACGGATATTCCGCATCATTTCATTGGGGATCACGCGGATGCCCCCCTCGCCCTGTATCGGCTCGATCAGAATGCCTGCCGTCGCCGGACCGATCGCCGCCTTGAGGGCTTTCATGTCGCCGAAGGGCACTTGCGGGAACCCGGGCATCGCCGGACCAAAGCCTTCGAGATATTTCTTCTGGCCGCCGGCAGCGATGGTTGCCAGTGTGCGGCCGTGGAAGGCACCTTCCATGGTGATGAGTTCGTAGCGCTCGGGCGCGCCGCCTGCGGCGTGGTATTTGCGCGCCATCTTGATCGCGCATTCGAGAGCTTCCGCCCCTGAATTGGTGAAGAAGACAGTGTCGGCAAATGTCGCGTCGACAAGCGTACGGGCGAGTTTTTCCTGACCGGGAATGCGGTAGATGTTCGAGGTGTGCCAGACCTTCTGCGCCTGCTCCGTCAATGCGGCGACAAGACGGGGATGGGCATGGCCGAAAGCGTTGACGGCGATACCGGCACCGAAGTCGAGATAGCGCTCGCCCCTCGGCGTCACGAGGTAGGGGCCTTCGCCCCTTTCAAATTCAAGATCGGCCCGCGCATAGGTCGGCAGAACAGGCGTAATCACGGGAGTCAGTCCTTCTCATAAAATCCTGAGCAACGCTGTTCGCGGAATGACGGAGAGAATGCCGCGGGGTTTCCATGCGGCGGCGGGTCTCCGACGGTCCGGCGAGACAGCAGTTTCCTGCAAGGCCCAAGCACTCGTCGCGCCCCGGCCATCTCGCTATCAGCCTCGTCGTTTCCCGCACAGGATCATGACGATCACACCCTTTTTGCCCCTTTCGGGGGCTCCCCGCCGGTCCCTTGACCGGACGCCCAATAGAAAATGCCGCCTGCAAGGGGCGGCAGCTCGAGAAGCAGAGAAGTATTAGGGCGAGGAACCAAGTCTGTCAATCTCGTGCACCCGCACCGATGCGGGCCTTACTTGAAGGCTGAGTTTGACCCTTTTCAGGCCTTCAGGCGATAGCCCGTGCGGAAAAGCGTGTGGCAAACCATCCAGAGCAGCGCGTTGACACCCACGACGATGGCGATGCCGGTTGCAATCGAACCGTCCGCATGGCCCGTGATGCCATAGCGGAAGCCGTCGATCAGATAGAAGACCGGATTCCACTTGGTCAGATTGTGGGCGAAGTCGGGCAGCTGCGTCACCGAATAGAAAGTACCCGACAAAAAAGTGAGCGGCAGAATGACGAAGTTCGTCACCGCCTGCAGATGGTCGAATTTTTCCGACCAGATGCCGCCCAGCATTCCCAGCAACGACAGCATCAGCGACGCGCCTACCGCATAAAAGACGATGGCCCAGATATGGGCGGTCCCCATATGCACGAAGGGAAGCATGGCAAGCGTCGTAACGCAGCCACAGACGATACCGCGCGTGACACCCGCCATCGCAATGCCGACATTCAGCTCCCCGGCTGAAAGCGGGGGCATGAGTACATCCACGATATTGCCCTGGATTTTGGAAATCAGGATCGAGGAAGACGTGTTGGCGAAGGAATTCTGGATCATTGTCATCATGACTAGGCCAGGCGCCAGAAACTCGATAAAGGGGACGCCATGCACGTCGGGCCGAAACTTGCCGATGGCGAGTGCAAAAATCGCAAGATAGAGGAGCGTCGTCATGACCGGCGCTGCGACCGTCTGCGTCATTACCTTCCAGAAGCGGCGAACTTCCTTCACATAGAGCGTCCAGACGCCCAGCCAGTTGACTGCACCGAAGCGGCGTGTGCCTTCCTGCGGATAGGGAGTGAAGCTCATGGACTGTCTCGTTATCTGTTCGGCCTTTTCCGGCGGGGTGCCGAGGCATACGCCAGAGCGGCGCGACGGGCAATGAGGACGAGGCCCGCTATCGACAAACGGGCCTCTCCCATGTGAGGCCGCGAAAGCGCAGGCACAAGCGGGAAATGCCCCTGGCCTCGGCTCTTTTCTGTGGATAAGCCCCCTTCGACCGTGCCTGCATGTTGCGATTCTGCCCCCGGATATTGTATATTCTTCGTTAATGCCTACGAAATCTAGTGGTGCCCGCAAGATTCCGCATGTGCCGGATAGATGGCCGGTTTCGCAGGCGATGCCGGAATCAGGCTGAATTCCGGGCATCCAACCGGGCCGAAGGAGGCCCCGAAGGGGAAGGTAAGATCATGTGGACCGATGAACGCGTGGAACTGCTGAAGAAGCTCTGGGCCGAAGGCCTGAGCGCCAGCCAGGTTGCCAAGCAACTCGGCGGCGTGACCCGTAATGCCGTGATTGGCAAGGTGCATCGTCTGGGCCTGTCAGGGCGCGCCATGCCGAGCCGTCCTGCCCGTACGCGGCCCCAAGCGCCCCGTACGCTTGTGCGCGGCCGCCCCGACCCGTTGACGGCGGAACCGCGCGAGGAAGAACAGGCGCAGAACCAGAGCGCGAAGAAAGCCGAATCCTCGCAGACCGAAGAGCGCGGTCTCGAACCCGCGCAGCGAGCCACGGTGCTCACCCTCACCGAACATACCTGCAAATGGCCAATCGGCGATCCGGGCCGTCCGGGGTTCCATTTCTGCGGCCGCGGCGCCGAGCATGGCTCACCCTACTGCACCGAACATGCGCGGATGGCCTATCAGCCAGCACAGGCAAGGCGGAACCGGGAACGCGATCGCATGCGCAAGGAACGTCTGGTCAGCTGAAGCCGATCGATCAGGGCTTTTCGGGGGCGGACCGGGGGCACCCGAGGGGAAGGAACCGGCATCCACAGAATGTGGTTGCCGGTTTTCCTTTGTGTGAGGCCAGCACATAACCCCTTGCGGGACCGTCAGCTGTGGAATTGCTCGTCCAGCGAATAGCCCGCGGAGCGGACAGTGCGGATCGGATCTTTCTCACCCTTGATGCTGAGCGCCTTGCGAAGACGCCCAACATGGACATCGACCGTGCGCGCCTCGACATAGACATCAGAACCCCAGACGGCATCAAGCAGCTGTTCGCGGCTGAAAACACGGCCCGGATACTGGATCAGGTGATCGAGGAGGCGATATTCCGTGGGCCCGAGACGCACCTCGCGGTCGCCACGCCGTACGCGATGCGCCGCCCTGTCGAGAACAATGTCGCCGAAGGTAACAAGATCCTCGGTGAGGGCAGGGCGTATGCGCCGCATCACCGCCCGGATGCGGGCAAGAAGCTCCGTCATCGAGAAAGGCTTTGTCACATAGTCATCCGCACCGATGTCGAGGCCGCGGATTCGATCCGTTTCCTCGCCGCGAGCGGTGATCATGATGATCGGGACATTACGGGTCTCCGCCCGGCCGCGAAGGCGCCGGCAGAGCTCGATGCCGGACAGACCGGGCAACATCCAGTCCAACAGGATGAGATCCGGCGTCGTCTCGCGAATCATCAAATCCGCCTCCTCGCCGTCCGCAGCGGCGAGAACCTTGTAGCCTTCCTTGTCGAGGTTGTACTGGAGGAGCGTCAGCAGCGCCTCCTCGTCCTCGACGATCATTACGGTCGGTTTCATTCTGCGATCGAATTGACTGCGATCGGATGTTGTCGTTTCCGCATCGTTGGCAACGGTCCGAATCTTTTCCACACTTTCCATTGAAGCCTGACCTTGTTCGCCGCGACGGGCAAGCGTTATTCCCATGGCGAAGACGCCTCCTCTAACTACCGGTCTCTACCGCTGTCGTGCTGGTCGTGTCGCTTTTCGGGCGCTCGTCGCTCACCCATTCGCCGGTGACGAGATAGCTGACCGTCTCGGCGATATTGGTTGCGTGGTCGCCAATCCGTTCGATGTTCTTCGCAACAAAAAGAAGATGCGTGGAAACCCCGATCGTCCGAGGGTCCTCCATCATGTAGGTAAGAAGTTCCCGAAAGACGGAGTTGTACATCGCGTCGATTTCTTCATCGTCGCGCCAGACCTCCATCGCGGCCTGCGCCTCACGGCTCGAATAGGCGTCGAGCACATGCTTGAGCTGGCGCTGGGCGAGACGGCCCATGCGGGAAATGCCCTGAATGAGACGGTTCGCGCCCTCGAAATCGTTCTGCAGAACAATGGCGCGCTTCGCAATGTTCTTTGCAAGATCGCCGATACGTTCCAGATCAATCGAAATCTTGATCGCTGCAATCGCTTCACGCAGATCCGTGGCCATCGGCTGGCGCAGCGCAATCATGCGAATGGCGTGCGCTTCGATTTCCGCCTCAAGCAAGTCGATACGCTGATCCTCAAGGATCGTACGCTCGGCAAGTTGCGTGTCGCGGCGAACGACGGCTTCGATAGCGGCGGAGAGCTGAGCTTCCGTGAGCCCTCCCATCTGGGCGATGTTCGCAGAGAGCGTATCGAGCTCTTCCTGGAAAGATTTAACCGTATGCTGGGTCACACCCAAATCTCCTTTTGCTCGCATGGGAGCGGTCAGCCGAAGCGGCCGGTGATGTAATCCTGTGTGCGCTTGTCGGTCGGATTGGTGAACACCTTCTCCGTCTCGTCGACCTCGATCAGATTGCCGAGATGGAAGAATGCCGCTTTCTGCGACACGCGCGCCGCCTGCTGCATGGAATGCGTCACGATGACGATGGTGTAGTGCTGCCTGAGTTCGTCGATCAGCTCTTCGACCTTCGCCGTTGCAATCGGATCGAGAGCCGAACAAGGCTCGTCCATCAGGATGACATCGGGATTGACCGCGATGGCCCGGGCGATACAAAGCCGCTGTTGCTGACCACCCGAAAGCCCCGTACCGGGTTCGTTCAGACGGTCCTTGACCTCTTTCCAGAGGCCTGCGCGAGAGAGACTCGTCTCGACGATCTCGTCCATCGCCGAACCGTTCTTCGCCACGCCATGAATACGCGGCCCATAGGCGATGTTGTCATAGATCGACTTTGGAAACGGGTTCGGCTTCTGAAACACCATCCCCACACGCGCGCGCAGAAGCACCGGGTCGATCTTCGGATCGTAGATGTCTGCCCCGTCGATCTCGATGGTGCCCGTTACCCTGCAAATGTCGATTGTATCGTTCATCCGGTTGATACAACGCAGAAACGTGGACTTGCCACACCCGGAAGGCCCGATAAACGCCATGACCTGACGCGCGGGAATATCGATCGAGACATCGAAGAGCGCCTGCTTTTCACCGTAGAAGACCGAGACGTTGGTTGCCGCGATCTTGCTTTCATGTCCGGCTTGCACGGACGCGGCCGCTTTCGCCAGCGTTCCCGCTTCTTCGGCTGTCTTGTTCATAATCATTCCTGACACTTCAGTGGCATCCAGAGTTGTCATGTCACCACCTTCTTTCAAAACGTTTGCGCATGTAAATCGCGATCGCGTTCATGCAAACAAGGAACCCGAGCAGAACGATGATGGCCGCCGAGGTGCGCGAGGTGAAACCGCGCTCCGGGCTGTCGGCCCAGATGTAAATCTGGGTCGGCAAGGCGGTCGAGGGATTGAACATGCTGTCGGGCGCGGCCGTGATGAAGGCATTCATGCCGATCAGCAGCAGCGGCGCCGTTTCGCCGAGAGCCTGGGCCAGACCGATGATCGTCCCCGTCATGATACCCGGCATGGCGAGAGGCAGAACGTGATGGCCAACGGTCTGCATTCTCGATGCGCCGACACCGATGGCTGCCTCGCGGATCGACGGCGGCACAGCCTTCAGGGCGGCGCGCGTCGCGATGATAATGGTCGGCAGCGTCATCAGGGAGAGGACGAGACCGCCAACAATGGGAGCCGAGCGCGGCATACCGAAGAAATTGAGGAAGACGGCAAGACCGAGCAGGCCAAACACGATCGAAGGCACAGCGGCCAGATTGTTGATGTTGACCTCGATGAGGTCGGTCAGCCTGTTTTTGGGCGCGAACTCCTCCAGATAGACCGCAGCCGAGATGCCGACGGGGAAGCTCACGAAAAAACAGATAAGGAGCGCGTAGAAGGAGCCGACGAGCGCGCCCCATAATCCGGCAAGTTCGGGGAAACGGCTATCGGCGTTGAAGATCATGCCCCAGTTGAGCGGTGCGGAAATGCGGCCCTGTTCGACGAGACGATCGTACCAGCCGATCTGCATATCGCTGACGCGGCGATAGTCCGGAGGCAAATTACGATCGATGACGCCCTTGTGAAGCTGATCGCCAATATCGGCCAGCGGAAAGGTCACATCGAATGTCCGCCCTATGAGCGAGGGATCGTCGACCACCTTGTCGCGCAACGCATATTGACCGCCATTACTGAAGAGTTTGCGCAGTTCTCTTTTCTCGCGCGGCGTATCGACCTCGGGGAAGATGCGCATGATCGAGTCGTTCAGGATTCTCTGGTAGCTGCCGCCGCGCGGGTCCGACGGGTCGACGGCGCCTTCCGGTACCTCGACCTCGAGCGTCACCATCGTTTGCGTCACGGCAGGAGCGGCCGTGATAGCAATCGTTCCGACAAGCGTCGCCAGCATGCTCAGTGCAAAGATGATTGCCGCAATGCCATAGGCACGCAAGCGCTTGTCGGCAGAATGCCTGCGGCTCAGCTTTGCGTCAGGCTCATACCAGGCCCGGACCTTCGCTTTTCCGGATTGTGAGGTCGTATCACTCATAACGTTCCCGATAGCGCTTGACGACCTGGAGCGCGACGATATTGAGCGCCAGCGTCGAGATGAAAAGAACAAGTCCAAGTCCGAAGGCAGCCAGCGTTTTCGGGCTGTCGAATTCCGTATCGCCGATGAGAAGCGTCACGATCTGCACAGTGACGGTCGTAACCCCTTCGAGCGGATTGGCCGTCAAAGTGGCGGTAAGGCCGGCGGCCATGACCACGATCATCGTTTCGCCTATGGCGCGGCTCACCGCGAGCAGGACGCCACCTACGATACCCGGCAATGCCGCAGGCAGCAGCACCTGGCGGATGGTTTCCGCCCTGGTGGCGCCGAGCGCATAGGCACCGTCTCGCAATGACTGCGGCACGGCAGAAATGGCGTCGTCAGCGAATGAAGAAATGAAAGGGATCAACATGATGCCCATGACACCGCCGGCTGCGAGCGCACTGTTCGACGCGACATCGAGGCCGAGCGACGTACCGAACTCGCGGATGAAAGGTGCCACCGTCAAGATAGCGAAGAAGCCGTAGACGATAGTCGGGATGCCGGCGAGAATTTCGAGAAGCGGCTTCACCACCGAGCGGATGCGCTTGTTGGAATATTCGACGAGGTAGATCGCCGAAAAAAGCCCCGTGGGAAGAGCCACGAACATCGCAATCGCGCTGATGAAGATGGTGCCCCAGAAAACCGGCACCGCACCGAAGGCGCCAGCGGCGGCTACCTGATCCGCGCGGATTGGTGTCTGCGGGCTCCATGTCATGCCGAAGAGGAAGTCGAAGACCGGCACCCGGCTGAAGAAGGCAAAGCTTTCAATGACGAGCGACAGGATAATGCCAAGCGTCGTCATGATGGCGAGAATGGAGCAGACGATCAGCAACCAGCGAAGAATGCCATCCACGCGATTGCGGGCACGAAACTCAAGCGACAGGCGTGACCGCGCGTAAACCATGCCGGCAATGGCAATAGCAAGCGTTGAGACGACCATCGCGAGGGACGCAATATCCTGAAGGGCGCTGTAACGCTCCGCCGCATCGAGCAGTGCCTGATCGGGCGTTCCGAAGATGCGCCCTGCGGCGATGCTTTTGATTTCACTGAGAATCAGCGACATGCGCGAGGCTTCGACGCCATCCGTTATGTAGGAGGGCAAGTCTGCAACGATGATGGCGTCTATTACCGTGCTCTGCGCCGCGAGCCACACCAGCACGAGGAGAAAGGCAGGAAGGCCACAAGCGAGCGCAACGAAATAGCCGTGATAGGCCGGGACTGAATGCATGGCCTTGCCGGTCTGCTTGATCGCGCCTGCATTGGCGCGACCCCAAAGATACCCGGCGAGGGCGAGGATCAGGACTATCGCGAGGAGAGTGGTGGCGGACATCGGCAGTCCTGACGAAGAAATGTTGCGAAGCGATCGGATGAACAAAATAGACCACCCGGCGTCCGCAGACGCCGGGTGGATAGTCGATTACTTGGGAGCGGGCATATTGACCCCATCCTTCACGGTCTTCTGCACTTCCGCGCGGCGTGCATCGGAGAGAACGATCAAACCGCGTTCGGAGAGATAACCGCCGGCACCCATCGCGTCATCGCTCGTGTATTCGGCGATGAATTCGTTGAGGCCCGGGATCACACCACGATGCGCGTTCTTGATGTAGAAGAAGATCGGACGCGAGATGCCATAGGAGCCGTCGGCGATCGTGTGTTCTTCCGGCAGCACACCTTCGATCTTCACAGCCTGCAGCTTGTCCTGGTTCTCATAGAGGAACGAGTAGCCGAAGATACCGTATGCGTTCGGGTCGGACTCGAGGCGCTGAACGATCAGGTTGTCGTTCTCGCCGGCTTCGATGAAAGGTCCATCTGTGCGCATGCGCTGACAGACTTCTTTCTTGGCGTCCTTTTCGAGGGCGTCGATGGCAGCAAACTCTTCACAGCCTTCTTCCATCACGAGTTCGACCCACGCATCGCGCGTACCGGACGTGGGGGGCGGGCCCATCACGGTGATTTCGGTGTCGGGAAGCGAGCTGTCGATTTCGCTCCACTTCTCATAGGGATTATCGACGATCTTGCCGTCAACTTCGACCTTCGCAGCCAGCGCCTGGAAGAGCTGGGCCTTCGTGAGGTCGAGCTGCTTGCCGCTGCGCGAAACGGCCATCGAGAGACCGTCATAGCCGAGAAGCACCTCTGTGATATCCGTCACGCCATTCGACGCGCAGAGTTCATATTCGGACTTCTTCATGGCGCGGGAGGCGCCCGTCACGTCCGGGTGGCCGGTGCCAACACCACCGCAGAAAATCTTCATACCGCCGCCAGTGCCGGTCGATTCGACAACCGGGGCCGCAGCGCCCGTCTCATTCGCGTACTGCTCAGCGGCAGCCTGCGAATACGGGAAAACGGTCGAGGAACCGACAACTTGAATCTGATCGCGGGCGTGCGCAACGCCAGCCACCGAAAGAGCAGCGACGGCAACTGTCGCGGCCATCGTCAGGGATTTGAGTTTCACGTTCATTCTCCAGTCATGTGATGCCGGGCACCGGGCAACCACAGTCAGCCCCCCTGTGCGCCCGAGCCTTATGTGAATTCGCCAAGTGAATTCCAGTGGCTGTTAACCCTCAGGCCGGCGCACGCTATCGAGCCGTCGTAAAAGGTTTACGACGGTTCCGTGACACTTTTACGAATGCCGGAAAATTTAAGTTTTACTATTGGGGCGCGACCGGCAGCAGCACAGAGAAGGCGGCCCCATTCCCGAGCTCGCTCTCAATGGAGAGTGTGCCTTCATGGCGGTTCACGATGTGCTTGACGATGGCAAGGCCAAGGCCGGTACCGCCGCGCGCGCGGCTGGCGGCCGCGTCGACACGATAGAAGCGCTCGGTGAGCCGCGGGATGTGCTCTTTCGGGATGCCCGGCCCATGGTCACGCACGGTGAGGCGGACGACCGGCTTGCCACCTTTTTCGTCAGGGCTCAACGAGATATCGATACGCTTTCCTGCGCGGCCATAGCGCAGTGCATTGTCGGCAAGGTTCTGCACAACCTGAGCGAGCTCGTCGCGGTCGCCGAGCACCTCTGGAAGCGAGGCCGGCGCCGCAACTGCGATCGTCACATCATACTGGTCCGCAAGCGGCTCCAGCCCATCGGCAATGTCGTTCGCAACCCCGACGAGATCGACCGCATCGGATGGCCGCACATGTTCGCGCAGTTCTATGCGCGACAGGGAGAGCAAGTCCTCGATCAGACGGCGCATGCGCGTTGCCTGATCCGCCATGATGGCGAGAAACTTGTCGCGCGCCTCCGGATCGTCTTTCGCGTGGCCGCGCAACGTATCAATAAAACCGGAGAGCGAAGCGAGGGGCGTTTTCAGCTCATGGCTTGCAAAAGCCACGAAGTCCGCACGCATGGCCTCGATCCGTCGTGACTCCGTGACATCGCGGAGCAGCACAAGAATATATTTCGAGGCGGGACCGACACCCTGAACGGAGGAAACGAAGGCGCTGTAATTGCGCTGAACAGGAACGGGCACCGTATATTCGATAGTCCGCGTTTCATCATCCCCAATGACAGCATTGATCGCCTCGACAAGCGGAGCACTGCGCAGAACGGTCACGACATGACGGCCGAACGCGCCCTTGCCAACCAGCATTTCTCCGGCACCATTCACATAGACGACACGCCCCGAACCGTTCACAACGAGAACGGGGTCGGGCAAACGATCGAGAAGCGCAACAGCCGCACCGCCACTCAACGCAGCCGCGCTTTCATCGTTGCGCGAGCGTCCAATGCGGATTGGCGCCGTCTCACCCACGGCCATGAACCGCGCGCCCGAAATGCCTGCCAGGAAAAAGAAACTCAAAATGGCGGCGATGGGATGTAGCGCCCCCGTTACCGCCAGAAAAAGAAGGAGGATGGCAGATGAAGCGACGAAAGTGCGCGTACCCGTCCAGCGGGCCGCGAAATCCCTCAGATGCGCCCTGCCCCGCGCGAACCTCGACCCATCTTCTTCCGTCGCCGTCATTCTCTAATACCGTCAGACCTTGAAGCCCCAACTCATATCATCGTGGTAGCACTTGAGCACGGATTTCGCGACGACAATGCGGTGAACCGCTTGCAAAGCCTGGAAAGGGCCAGCGAACGACAAAACAATGCGTGCGCGACGTGACATTCATATGAATTTGCCTAGGCTGTCGACAGATCGAACAGCGCAAGGACGGGGGCGGCAATGACGGTGATCGGCGGCAAACTGGCGGTGGTGACTGGTGCGGCAAGCGGCATCGGGCGGGGCACGGCAATCGAACTCGCGAGACGGGGCGCGCGGCTGGCGATCTCCGATCTCGACCGGGCCGGCCTTGCCGAAACGGCAAAGCGGATCGAGGCCGCCGGCGGCACGGTCACGACCTATCTCGTGGACGTGGCGGACCGCGATGCCGTTTATGCTTTTGCACAGGAAGTGGAGTCCCTGGGGGGCGCGGACATCGTCGTCAACAATGCCGGCGTGGCGCAGATCGCGCGCGTGGACGAGCTCTCCTATGAAGACTTCGAATGGGTGATGAATATCGACTTCTGGGGCATGGTCTATGGCACCAAGGCCTTCCTGCCTCAACTCCAGAAGAAGGACGAAGGACACATCGTCAATGTGTCGAGCATTTTCGGCATCGTGTCCGTGCCGAGCCAGGCTGCCTACAATTCCGCGAAGTTTGCCATACGCGGCTTCACGGAAGCGCTACGGCATGAAATGAAGGGTACAAGGATCAAAATTTCCTGCGTACATCCCGGCGGCATCAAAACGAACATCGTGCGCAATGCACGCTTCCTGCAAAGCACGCAAGCGACGGCGCGCGAAGAAGCGGTATCGGGCTTCGACAAGCTTGCGATGACGACGCCGGAGAAAGCCGGGCAGATAATCGTCAACGGCATCGCGAAGAACAAGCCCCGTATCCTCATCGGTATCGATGCGAAAATCATCGACCTGCTGCAACGGCTGCTGCCGGCTTCCTACGGAAAGATCATGTTCCGGCGCGAGGGCGGAGCGCTTTCCGGTATGGCGGAAACGGACCCGGCAGAGGCCTGATTTAATATCATCTGCCTACGGATCAAGAAGCCCAGATTGCACCCGCCTGCGGGGACAAGAGAGGCCCACCGTCACCGAAACGTCATCGAACCGTCACATAGACCGTGTTAGTCCCCGGACCCGGGGACAAAGCGCAGACAAGAAGGATGCGCACCCTCACCCGGACATTTCGCGCGCGAGAACGCCGACATGCTGGCGCTCGCGCTGCTGGGGCTGTGGCGCCACTTCGTGAAACTTTCGCGACACCGGGCCTAGCGGCTTGAAATCAACGGCACCCTCCTCCATATCGTCTGGAGACGCGGAGGTTCGCCACAGACGGACCTCAAGGGCACAGGAGCCGGATGTACGTTCCTGTTGCCCGATCCGCGTCGCCCTCCTCGCTTTTTCTACCCGCTTCTTCCCCAAGAGCGCGTAACGCCTCCCGCCAGCGGGGGGTGTTTTCGTTTGTGTGCAGACTTGTTCTTGAACGACGGCTTGTCACGCCCCGGCCTGTCCGGACCATGGCGGGTGCCGGGCGACAAATTTGGCGCGGGCGGCCCCGTTTGGTGCGCGGCGCGGTTCACGGTAATCTGGGCCCCAGGCGACGGAACGAAGAAGGACACTCCACATAATGACTGACAGCGCCAGCTCGCAGATCGGCCCGGCCTCGCATAACTACTTCTCGCAGCGGCTGCGGCTTCACTATGTGGATTGGGGCAATGAGAGCAAGCCGCCCATGCTGATGATCCATGGCGGGCGCGACCATTGCCGGAACTGGGACTGGACGGCGGAGGCGCTTCGCGACCGCTATCACATCATCGCGCCGGACCTGCGCGGGCATGGCGACAGCGAATGGATGATCGGCAGTGCCTATGAGATCAATGATTATGTCTATGACATTGCGCAGCTCATCCACCAGAAGGGGCTGGCGCCGCTGACCATCGTGGCGCACTCGATGGGAGGCGCCATCGCGCTTCGCTATACGGGACTTTACCCGGAGAATGTGAAAAAGCTCGTCGTGATCGAGGGGCTGGGGCCCTCGCCCAAGATGCTCGCCGACCGCGAGCAGGTGAGCGACGAGCAGCGCATCCGCAACTGGATCGACGAAGTGCGCCGCCTCTCCTCGCGCCAGCCGCGCCGCTATGACAGCATCGAGGAAGCCTATAAGCGCATGCAGGGCGAGAACCCGCACCTCTCGCCGGAACGCGCGCGCCACCTCACCGTGCATGGCGTGAACCAGAACGAGGACGGCACCTATAGCTGGAAGTTCGACAATTATGTGCGCGCCTTTCCGCCGGGCGGCTTCGACCAGGAGCTGACGACAGAACTGTGGAGCCGCATCACCTGCCCGACGCTGCTCATTCGCGGCACGGAAAGCTGGGCGAGCGACCCTGTGGAAGACGGTCGGGCCAGACATTTCCAGAATGCGAAGGTGGTGAATGTCGAGGGCGCAGGACACTGGGTGCAGCATGACAAGCTGGACGAGTTCCTTGGCCTGCTGGACGAGTTCCTGGCGGAGTGAGAAGCACTCAAGAGATAAAGGAAAACAGATGACCGGCACCGTCCATCGCGGCTCATGCAATTGCGGGACGGTGCGGCTCGAAATCGAAGGGCCATGCCTTCTGGGGCGAGCGGGCGGACTAGTATGACGATCCCGGCATCATGCCCACCTATGAGGAATGGGCGCCGGTACTGAAGGACAAGGTGGAGAAATAGGTGGCGTCAGTTCCGCGAGGTGGCCCGGAGCGCGGCAAGGGTTTCCTGCGAGACAGGCGCGGCGAGCGCACCGGCAACCGCATCGAACAGGCTTTCGACGAAGAAGCGCCGCGCGGGCTCGTTCACCATAGCGTCGGGACGGCGCGTCCACAGCGCGAGCGAGGTCAGCACCATTTCGACCATCAGGCGCTGGCGCTGGACCGCGACCTCGGGCACGAGATCGCCAAGGGCGGCGACGATGAGCGCATTGGCGCGAGAAATACCCTCGAAGCCGCTTTTGAGCGCGAGCGTCGGCAGGTCGAAATCGGGATCGTTCAGCACCTGCGAGGAGAAGCGGACGAAGCGGACACCCTCCTCCGTATCGAGAAGGTCGGTCAGGGGCTCGAAGGTCGCGCGGATGATGGCTTTGAGGTCATGCGTGCCGCGCGCGGCGACCAGCGCCTCGACACGGTCCATGCGGACGCGGTCCACGGCGGCGACGCGATGCTCAAGGATCGCCTGGACGAGGCGCTGCTTGGAGCCGAAGTGATAATGGAGCGCGGATTCATTGCGCTGACCGGCGGCGGCGTTGATTTCCTTCAGGGTCACGGCATGGAGGCCGCGCTCGCCGAAGAGACGCTCGGCCGCCTGCATCAGGCGGAGGCGCGTGTCGCCGCGCTTGCCGGTCGGAGCCGGTGCTGCAAGGTCAGTCATAACGCCAGCGTAATGAAGCGCATTATGGAGGGCAAGGGAAAGGCGCTAAGATTTCAAAGCCGCTGATTTAGAACAGGTGAGAAAATATGACTCTCGTGTGCCCTCAGTGCTTCCATGATCCCGGCCTAGCACGCCGCATTAAAGAAATCCGAAGCCAGTTTCCAAATTCCAAATGCACATTTCACCCCCGTTTCAAGGGAGTGCCCATAGGCGAAGTTGCTGCAATCGTGGATCAGGTCTTCAGGAGCAACTACAGAATAGGTCAGCATTCCCCCCACTTAGGTGACCAAGAGGGCGATGAACTTGCTTTTGCCGTCGAGGACCTCGTCAGGGCAGACAAAGAAGAGATACGCGACGCTTTGTTGAAACAACTTATTGAACAGGATGACTATTGGCCCCCAGATGGGGGAGAGGCATTTTATGATGAGACTGAATGCTATTTACGCAGCGAACTAGGCAACTACCATCACAGCGAACTGTGGCGTAGTTTCTGCGAAAGCATTTTGCACCGGCAACGGTTCTTTAATTCGGAAGCAATTGAGCTTCTCTCGGAGATATTCCGTGAGATTCACCTCCAAAGAGACAACGCTTCCGAGTGCCCCGTTTATGAGCTTGTGCCAAGAGGACCGGATTCGATCTTTACGCGCGCTCGTATAGCAACTAGTGAGCAAGAAGCTCTCAACATCCGTCGAAATCCAAGCAGAGAACTAAGCTCACCACCCGCCAGAAAGAGACGACCCGGCAGGATGAACTCCGCTGGCATTGCAACTTTCTATGCAGCATTCGGAGCTGACACATGTGTTGCAGAACTTCGACCGGCCGTCGGAGCTTCTGTCGTTACTGCAGAGTTTGAACTCACTCGCCCCATTTACGTCCTCGACACCACACGTTTCCAGCGTCCAATTAAAACAATGAGTCTGTTTGCCAAAGACTATATTCGTCGAGTTCAGCAATGGCTATTCATGCAGAACTTCATGCGAGAAATATCTCAGCCAGTTTCTCCGGCAGACGAGTACCTCGACTACATCCCTACACAAGCAGTTGCTGAGTACTTTCGCTATCATCATGAGTTCAAGAAGGGCGACGGAGTAGCCCGTATCGAAGCAATCATCTACCAGTCAGCTCAAATTGACGGAGGTCGTAACATAGTGCTGCTTGGAGACGCCGCTGAGGTGCGGCCCACCAACCCATCCCCTGAAAGAAAAAGTCGTCATGCTGGCGTCGACGATCTTCTTCCAACCTCAATGGCAAACTTCTTACAAGATAGGTGGAGCGCGCCAAACGCAGGCCTTCAGATTATTGAGGATTCACTCAAGGCTTACTCCGTCGGCAGTGCAAGGTATGCAATAATTGAGCAGGTAGATGCGGATTCGTTAGATTTTTGAAACTGCTAATAACGAACTCTTTTCTGCGCTACCCAATCTAGAAAAGTTGTGAGGGGCATTTCACCCAAACAACAACCTTCTAGGCCTCACATGGGAAATGAGAGAACGACGTGCCCCCATTCGTCCAAAGGCACTAAGTCTCTTGCAGCCGACGGACAGGCGAAAACAACGGAAAGCGTAACCAGTGCAACCTGATCAGCTTAGCTTTTCTTGTCGGTCGCCTGCACCACGATCATCTGCACTCCAAACTTGTACATCGCCTTGTCGCTGATTTCGCGCAACATTTTGCGCTCAGGATCAAGCGGCTTCGCGCTCCGAATTTCAACAGAGCCTCTGCGGATAAATCTGCGTTGAATCCGACGTCGGAAAGCACCTTCTGGAGCTTGCTCGAAAGCGACTGTAGCCTGACGCGCTTCTGGTTGGGGTATCCCTGTAGCGCCAGTCACTCTCCCATCAGCGCCTGTTTTAAGCTTTTCAAACAGTGCTCTTCTACCAAGCGCTGCGCGATCAATACTTCTCAGCCAATCAGGTAGCTGCTCACGCATTGGCCGCGCGTCTTCTGCTAGCGCTCCCTCAAGCTTCTCGCGCAAATCTTCTGCACGTAGAGCAGCTATGTTCCTAGGCTCAGAGCAGAAATACGTCTTTAGTTCATCAAATGATACCCAGTGCCGTTCGTTGTCATTGATCAAACCAATCTCGTTCGGGCTAACGAATATCGAGCGTTCCACCACCCTTTGAGATGCCCATGCGCTGTTGATTTCATCCAACGTGTGGAACATTGGAGCTGCGTAGAAAACCAGATTCCCCTCAGCCTCCAAAGAGATCAAAGAAATGTGCTGAAAGGACCGGTTTCGCTCCGTTATCGCGAAACGGTAGAATGGCACATCGAGATCCAACCTATACTTATGGATTTCGCGCGCGCCTCTTGTCTTCATATAGTCAGATCGCTTGAATTGCAGAAGAAGAGGAACGCCAGGTCGATCCAACTTGACGTCATATCCTCTTCCCACCTTTCCTTCTTCAATCAAACTCGGAAAAATGGGAGCGGCATGTAGGGCCGTCCAACCGACAAGTTCATTCACAAGCGCAAATCCGTAGCTGAATTCAGATATCTCCGGAATCATTATTGTCAGCCCTCAGAGTTAATTCTTCAACATCATTGAGCTAACGTTTTCTGTTGGTCAACATCTCTCAGCCCTGCAACCTCACCCCAGCCGCACCCGCCTGAGCCGGAGCGCATTGGCGATGACGGAGACGGAAGAGAGCGACATGGCCGCCGCGGCGAAGACGGGGCTCAAGAGCAGACCGAAGACGGGATAGAGGATGCCCGCCGCGATGGGCACGCCCGCCGCGTTATAAACAAAGGCGAAGAAGAGGTTCTGGCGGATATTGCGCATGGTGGCGCGGGAGAGCTCGCGGGCGCGCAGGATGCCTAAGAGGTCGCCTTTCACCAGCGTGACGCCTGCGGATTCCATCGCGACATCGGTGCCAGAGCCCATGGCGATGCCGACATCGGCGCTCGCGAGCGCAGGCGCATCGTTCACGCCATCGCCCGCCATCGCGACGATGCGGCCTTCGCGTTGCAGGCGCTTCACGACTTCCGCCTTGTCTTCCGGCAGGACTTCCGCCTCGACTTCATCTATGCCGAGATCCCTCGCGACGGCTTCAGCCGTGGCGCGGCCATCGCCTGTGAGCATGACGATGCGAAGCCCTTCCTTGTGGAGAAGGCGAAGCGCCTCGGCAGTGGTTTTCTTTACCGGATCGGCGACGGCGATGAGGCCCGCCAGTTTGCCCCCGATGCCGACAAAGACGGTGGTGGCGCCCTCCCCGCGCAGCGCATTTGAGCGCGCTTCGAGGGGCGAGACGTCGATGCCGAGCCCGTCGAACAAGGCGCGGTTGCCGAGCGCCACGCTTTTGCTGCCAACGCGGCCCGTGACACCCTTGCCGGAGGGGGCGTCGAAATCCTCCGTATCCTGAAGGCTCAGGCCCTCCGCCTGCGCGCCCGCGACGATGGCGGCGGCCAGCGGATGCTCGCTGCCATTTTCGAGGCTGGCGGCCCGCGCAAGCAGTTCCTCGCGCGAGATGCCTTCAACGGGCACGACCTCGCGGAGCGCCGGCTTGCCCTCGGTGAGGGTGCCGGTCTTGTCGATCACCAGCGTGTCGACCTTCTCGAAACGCTCCAGCGCCTCCGCATTGCGGATGAGGACGCCGAGGCCCGCGCCCCGGCCCGTGGCGACCATGATGGACATGGGCGTGGCGAGGCCAAGCGCGCAAGGACAGGCGACGATGAGGACGGAGACGGCGGCGATGAGCGCATGGGCGAAGGCGGGGTCCGGGCCGAAGACGGTCCACACGGCAAAGGCCGTGACGGCGACGGCAAGGACGGCGGGAATGAAAATGCCCGCGACCTTGTCGGCCAGGCCCTGAATGGGCGCGCGGGAGCGGCCAGCCTCCGCCACCAGCGCGACGATGCGGGCAAGGACCGTATCCTCGCCAATGCCCTCGGCGCGCATGACGAAAGAGCCCTGCCCGTTCAACGTGCCACCGATGGCGCGGGCGCCCGGCGCCTTTTCGACGGGCACGCTTTCGCCGGTGACCATGGATTCGTCGACCGCGCTGCGGCCTTCCACGATCTCGCCATCGACGGGAATGCGCTCGCCGGGACGGACGCGGAGGCGGTCGCCTTTCGCGACCTCCTCCAGCGGCACTTCCTCGTCGCCACTGCCGGTCACGCGGCGGGCCGTGCGCGGGGCGAGGTCGAGCAGCGCGCGGAGCGCATCGCCGGTGCGCTCGCGGGCGCGAAGCTCCAGCACCTGACCGAGCAGCACGAGCACGGTAATGACGGCGGCAGCCTCGAAATAAAGCGGCACGGAACCGTCCGCCATACGGAAGGCGGCGGGGAAAAGGCCGGGCGCGAGGGCGGCGACCAGCGAATAGGCGTAAGCCGCGCCCGTGCCGATGGCGATGAGGGTGAACATGTTGAGGTTCATGGAACGCAGGGAAGCCCAACCGCGCTGGAAGAAAGGCGCACCCGCCCAGAGGACGACGGGGCTGGCGAGGGCCAGTTGCAGGAAGGCGGCGGCGCGGGGCCCAAGCGGCAGGTCGAGGCCGAAAAGATGACCACCCATCTCCATGAGGAAAAGAGGAAGCGCGAAGACGAGCCCCACAAGGAAGCGGCGCGTCATATCCTTCAGTTCCTCGTTTTCCGGCTTTTCGCGCGAAACGCTCATCGGCTCCAGCGCCATGCCGCAGACCGGGCAGGCGCCGGGGCCGTCCTGCACCACTTCCGGGTGCATGGGGCAGGTATATTTGCTGCCTGGCGCGGCGGGGGCAGCAGGCGTGGAGGGCGCGGCGTGGCCGGAACAGCAGCTTGCCGGCTCATTTTCACGTTCATTTCGGGGGCCGCTCATGACTTCGTCTCTCTCCGCTCTAGATCGCTGGACTGGAGGCGAATATGGGGCTTCCATCGACTGGAAGGTCAAGACCCGGCAGCATGCTTGACGCTGGCGGGAGAGGCTGGCACTTGGAATGATCCCCGGTTGGGGCCGCCCGCCGCCTTGCTGCGTTTTCGGGTCGCGTTTTCGGGGCTTATTTGAGGTTTTACGTTTTTGTCCGCCGCGCTGAAACAACTGGCCCTTCTGATGGCGCTCACGCTGGCGGCGGCTACCGCCGCACATGCGGAGGAAGAAACGCAGAAGAGCGAGGCGGAAGACGGCTATTCCTGGGAGCGCGCCGAGGACGGCATCGAGTTCTCGACGCGGATCGCGGGGCGGCGCATTCCCGATTATGTGCGCGCGCTTATGGAGAACGCGCAAGGGCTGACCCCGGACGCGAAAGACGGCGTACCGCCGCCCGCCACGCTGGCGCAGCTTCGCCGCCGGGCGGAAGAAGACGCGGAAGCCATGAAAGAGGTGCTGCGCTCCGAGGCCTATTACAATGGCAGCGTGAGTTCCTCCGTGCGGCAGCGCGAAGGCGGCGGCTTCGAGGTCGTCTATCTCGTGGTGATGGGGCCGCGCACCATGATCCGCAACTTCACGATGCAATATAGCGGGCACAGGCAAGGCGGGCCGGGGCTTGTGGAAAGCGCAAGCGAACTCGGCCTGAAGCCCGGACGCGCGGCAACGGCGCAGCGCGTCATCGACTTCACGCAGAAGGCGATCACGCATCTTCACAATAATGGCTACCCGAATGCGAAGCTCGACCGGCGGCGCGTGATCGTGGACCTCTCGGCGAACCTTGCCGACATCACGCTCTACATCACGGCACACGAACGCTATGTGTTCGGCCCTGTGCTTGTGAGCAATGAAGGCGGCCGGACGGACCCTGACTATGTGCGCGGGCTGACGGCGTTCAAGGCGGGCGAGGTCTATGACCGCTCGAAGGTGGATGCGACGAGCGAGGCGCTGCGCAAGACGAACCTCTTTTCCGCTATCGGCATTTCTTCCGCCGAGCCGGAAGACGGCGCGCTGCCGCAACAGATCGAGCTGACCGAGCGCGAGGCGCGGACCGTGCGGCTTGGCGTCAAATGGTCGTCGAGCGAAGGTGCGGGCGTGACCGGGAGCTGGGAACACCGCAATCTTTTCGGCCGGGCGGAAAAGCTGATGCTCGCGCTGGAGATCGCGCAGATCGAACAATCGGCGACGGCGGATTTCCGCAAGCCGCGTTTTCTGCGAGAAGACCAGAGCCTGCTTGCGAGCTTCGAAATCGCGCGTGAGGACAGCGACGCCTACAAGGAAGACCGCATCAAGACGGGCGTGTCGCTCGAACGGGTGCTGACGCCGGAATGGACCGGCTCGCTCGGCCTCACCTTCCAGCTTTCCGAAACGGAAGATTCCAACGGGCGCATCAGCTACCAGCTGTTCGGCGTACCCGTGACGCTGAAATATGACACGGCGGATGACCTGCTCGATCCGAAGCAAGGCATTCGCGCGACGCTTCAGGGTACGCCCTATTTCGGCGCCAGCGACGAGGAGCCGACAACCTTCACCAAGCTCGAAGCGACGGGATCGACCTATGTGACGCCGCTGGAAGAGCTGACCTTCGCCTTTCGCGGGCGCTATGGAATGATCGCGGCGGGAGAGACGACGGATGTGCCGGGCTCGACGCGCTTCTATGCAGGCGGCGGCGGCTCCGTGCGCGGCTATGGCTACCAGATGGCGGGGCCGCTCGATGCCAGTAACGATCCGACAGGCGGGCGCTCCGTGCTCGAAGCCAATGTGGAAGTGCGCTACCGCGCCTTCGAGGATATCGGCATCGTCGCCTTCGTGGATGGCGGCCAGGCCTATGACGACCCCACACCTTCCTTCGGCGATCCGCTGCTCTGGGGTGCAGGGCTTGGGCTGCGCTACTACACGCCTATCGGCCCCGTCCGTCTCGATGTGGCCGTGCCGCTGAACCGGCGCGACAATGTGGACGATGCCTTCCAGATCTATGTTTCGCTGGGGCAGGCTTTCTGATGGCGGAGACACAGACATATCTGCAGCGGAAAGGGAGCGCCCGGCGGATCGCGGGCGGGCTCATGGCCGTGGTGCTGGGGCTTGCGGGCGTGCTGCTCGCCCTGATCGCCATTGGCACCGGACTTCTCAATATCGCGCCGCTGCGCCACGCGCTGCTGCACTATGCGCTCGAGGCGGCCAATACCGGCGAGACCGTCATTGCGGCCGAGGATATTGGCGGAAGCTGGCCCGCGCGGCTGCATCTCGAAGGGCTGACGGCGGGCGATGGCGAGGGCACATGGCTGACGCTCGACGAAGCGGTGCTCGAGTGGCGGCCGCTCGCGCTCTGGCAGGGCCAGATCCATGTGACGGGGCTCGACGTGCGGGGGCTCGATGTGGCGCGGCTGCCCGCAGGCGGCGAGACGGCCGAGAGCGATGACGGCTTCTCCCTCCCCTCGCTGCCGGTAGAAATCCGCATCGACCGTTTCGAGACGAGCGGGATCACGCTGGGCGAGCCGGTGATCGGCGAGGCCGTGGCGTTCGACGCGGCGGGCGACCTTGCGTTGACGCGTGGCGGCAGCCAGCTTGCGCTGCGCGCGGAACGCACAGACGCAACGCCCGGACGGATCGATGCGGAGGTGAGCTATGTGAACGGGCCGGAGCGCGGCAAGCTGAAGCTCGATCTTGCCGATGGCGGCGCAGGCAAGCCGGGCATCGTGGCGGCGCTTACGGGCATGAGCGAATTCAACCGGGTGACACTTACGGCGGAAGGGCAAAGCCTTGCGGGGCTGATGACCGGAGGGGTGACGCTCGACGCGGGGTCCGCACTCACGCTCGCCGCGAGCGCGCATGGCGGCATGGCGGAAAACACGAACTTCACTTTCTCGGCGGATGCGGAAGGAAGCCTCGTCGCGGAGAATCTTTCCTTTGCCGATGCGCGCGCGGCCCATATCGAGGGCAAGATCGCGGCAGAGGACTCCGACAGCTACCGCCTCGACATGCTGCGCGTGGAGGCAGGCGGCCTGACCGTCAATGGTACAGGCCAGGCGGACGCACTGACCGGCGGCCGCTGGGGCATCGAGGCGGAAGGCACGGCAACGGGCCTTGGCGAGATTACGGGACTCGATAATGAGCGCCTTCTCGAAACGGTGGGCTGGCGCCTCACGGGCGATACCGATACCGGCTTCACGCAGATCGCGATTGCCGATGCGCGGGCGGTGACGGAAGCGGGAACAGCGAGCTTCAGCGGCGATGTGACGATTGGCGAGGACGGCTTCGGCATCAGCGGCGAAGGCCATGCCGATATCACCGACCTCCGCCCCCTCGGCGAGATCGCCGGACAAAGGATGGAAGGCACGGGCACGCTCGACATTTCCTCATTCCACTATGGAGATGATGGCGGCGAGGCCAGCTTCACGCTGGAAACGAGCACCATCGAAACGGGCGATGCGAACCTCGACGCGCTTCTCGCCGAGGGTGTGCGCGGCAGTGCGCAATTCGCCTTCGGCGCGGATGGCGGCTTCTCGGCCAGGGGCGTGTCGCTGAAGGCGGCGCAGGGCTTTGCCGCGACGGGCGATTTCTCCCTTGGTGCGGATGGCGCGCTGGCGGGCGATGCAAGGATCGCGGCCAATGAAATCGGCGCCATCGCGGGAGGCGCCGCAACGGGCGCGCTTGAGGCACGTGCGGTGCTTTCGGGCACGATGGATGCGCCGGGGCTTGCGCTTGATGCGCACCTCACCAAAGGCACGCTTGGCGGCATGGATGCGCGCGATGCGAAACTGACAGCCGAGATCGCGCAGGGCACAGGCCCCGTCTCCTTCCGGCTTCAGGGCGCGAACGGCACGGCAACGCTCGCCACACAACTTGCGATGCCCGAAGAAGGCGGCGCGCGCTTCGAGGCCATCGAGGCCAATCTTTTCGGGGCAGAACTCGACGGCAGTCTCGCCATTTCGGATGAGGGGCTCGCCTCCGGCAAACTCGGCGGCAAGCGGGTGGCGCTCAGCCCCATCGGCACGCTTGCCGGCATACCTCTTGAAGGGCGGGCCGATATCGAAATCGAGCTCGACGCGGCAGACGGCAAGCAGAGCATTCATGCCCTGCTCTCCTCGCGCAAGATCGACATGGAACTGACCGACCGCATCACGCTCGACCGCGTGGTGGCGGAAGCGAAAGTGAGCGATGCGCTGGGCGATGGCGCCCTTGAAGCCTATTTTTCCGCAGAAGGCGGCGGCAGCGGCAATACGCGCTTCACGCAGATCGAGGCGAGTGCGAAGGGGCCCTTCGACAAGCTCGCAATATCGGCAGGCATTCATGGCGAACGCCTGACCGTGGAAACGCAGCCCGTAGCGCTCAAGCTGGACGCGCTTTACGAGGCTTCCCGCCTGACGCTTCAGACATTCGACGCGAATGTGGGCGATGCGGAGGCGACACTTGCCGCGCCCGCGACCATCGAGATGACAGGCGGCATGACGCGGCTGAAGTCACTCGACGCCGCTTTCACCGGGCCGCAGGGCGCGGGCCGCCTCGCCGCCTCGATGACGCTGCGCGCGCGCAGCGCCGATATCGACGCGACCATCGAGAAGCTGCCGGTCGAACTCATCGTGCCTTTCCTGCCGATGGACGCGCTGGGCGGCACGATCTCCGGCAAGGCCGATCTCGACACGGCGCGCGAACGGGGCGAGGCCAGGCTCTCCTTTGACGAGGTGGTGCTGACGGAAGCGAGCAGCGACCGGCTTCCCGCCTTCAGCGCAACCCTGGATGCGGGCTGGGCGAAACGGCGGCTCGACATTTCCGCGCAGGCGCAGGGCGTATCCGTGGAACCCTTCATGCTCAAGGGCTCGCTGCCGCTGATCCGCGATCCGCAAGGCGCTTTCCCGGCACTGCCGAAACGCGGCAGCGTGGATGCGCGGCTCGACTGGCACGGGCCGATGGCATCGCTGATGGCGCTGGCGGACCTGAGCGGTCAGCGGCTGACAGGCGACACCGAAATTTCGGTGACGGTGGAAGGCGATATCTCCTCGCCGGTCGTTTCGGGGCGCGCGACGCTGCGCGACGGCACATTCGAGAATTTCGAAACGGGCACAATGATGCGCGATCTCGATATGACCGTGGAAGGCAAACGAAGCGAGCAGCTGCGCTTCACGATGACGGCGCGCGACATCGGACAAGGCCGGATCGAGGCGGAGGGCACAGTTTCTCTGGCGGCAGATGCGAACCCGGCGGTCGACATGCGCGCAACACTCGACAACATGGAGATGGTGCGGCGGAGCGATCTCATTCTCGCCATGGACGGAACGCTGACCCTGATGGGACCGGCGCTGCCTGCAAGCATGGAAGAACCGCTGCGCCTCGAAGGCGAACTCACCACGACAACGGCGCGCTTCAACATTCCCGACCAGATCGGCGGCGGCGTACCGCATATCGACGTGATCGAGATACAGGGGCCGGACGAGGAAATCACGGAGGAAGCGCAGGAAACGCCGCCGCTGCCAATGCTGCTCGACGTGACGCTGAAGATCGGCAATTCGCCTGCGCAGGTTTCGGGGCGTGGCGTCAATTCGCTCTGGACCGGATCGGTGACGGCGACGGGGCTTGCCGAAGACCCGGCGCTCAATGGCGTTCTGGTTGCGCAGCGCGGCACGCTCGACTTCGCGGGCAAGACCTTCACGCTATCGAGCGGGAGCGTGAGCTTTGCGGGCGAGAAGCCCATCGACCCGCTAATCGACATTTCGCTAGACTATTCGCGCAGCGATTTCAGCGCGACGGTCGACATTACCGGGCGCGGCTCGTCGCCGAACATCGAGCTGAGTTCGGTGCCGTCGCGACCGCGCGACGAGATCATCTCGCGCATCCTGTTCGGAAAGAACGTGGGCGAGCTTTCCGCCTTCGAAGCGGCGCAGCTTGCAAACACGGCGGCTGAACTTTCCGGCAGCGGCATTGGCGGCTTCGGCCTGCTCAGCCAGATCCAGAACGAACTGGGGCTCGACGTGCTGCGCGTCGACACCGGCGCGTCCGGCGGCACGACGGTCTCGGCGGGCAAGTATCTCCGCGAGGGGGTTTATGTGGGTGTGGAACAGGGCGCGCTCGCCAGCGACAGCGGCGTGAAGGTCGAGGTGGACGTGACCGACAATATCAGCGTCGAGACGAAGATCGGCAATGACGCGTCGAGCGATGTCGGCGTGAACTGGAAGTGGGACTATTGAGGCCGGGCGAAAGACCTAGCGGCCGAAATCATTCGTCGGCGTGACGCCATCGGTCGTGATCGCGCCGGAGGAGAAGTCCTGGATGCGCTCGAGCTGATCCTTGTTGCGCAGCTTTTCCTCACGCTGCCGGCGCTCATATTCCTCGGCATACATTTCAGCGTCGCGGTTCTGAGGCGTATCAAACTCCTCGTCCGCGCTGGAACGATAGTTCACGGGCGGCGAGTCCACCGGGTCGGCGGTTTCGTAATGGATGTCGCCTGCGGGGGCCGGGGCCGGCTCCTCGGCGAGAGCCGCCGAAATGGCGAACAGGGGCAGGGCCGATGCCAACGCGATACCGAGGAACAAATTCTTTCCGCTCATGCCAATACGCCTTCAAGAGGAGGGCATGTCCGCCCTGCGACTGCTACTTGGCATAGCTTACAACAAATCCCGGTCTCGTGGAGCGGCGGATTTGCCACGATCCGCCGCCAATTTCAGCCGTCCCACGGCGGGACGGAGGCGCCGGAACAACCCTTTTTATTCCGTACACAAACAATATAGCCGCAAGTGGATTTCGCTGTTGCAGCAGGAATCGTGCACCTGCAGCAATGGACAATCTGCCGCAGGGGTCCGGTGACTGATGGACATTCTGTCGCAACGCCAGACGGGTGAAAATAGGTACAATTTTTTTATGGATATTAGATCCGGAAGCAACCGGACCCCGGGAAGCGAGCGACTGAGTACCGAGATGACCAAGATTACCTATATCGAATTCAACGGCACAGAACATGTGGTCGACGTGGCGGAGGGGCTTTCCGTTATGGAGGGCGCAACCCGCTACACCATCCCCGGCATCGAAGGCGACTGCGGTGGGGCCTGCGCCTGCGCCACATGTCATGTCTATGTCGAGGACGGATGGTTCGAAAAGCTGCCGCCAATGGATGAGCTCGAGCGCGACATGCTCGACTTTGCCTTCGACGTCCATCCGAACAGCCGACTCTCATGCCAGATCAAGGTGGATCCGTCGCTCGACGGGCTCGTAGTGCGCACACCCGCCCGCCAGTACTGAGACGCGCGAGAAACCCGGCCGCAAGAAGAACGGCAAGCGGCCCAAATCAGGAGGAAGACCATGAGTGCGAAAGCGAAGGTCGTTAACAAGGGCGACTGGAAAGTGACGATGACGCCGGATGACATCTATCGCAACCCGATGGATATCGCGTGGACGTTCGATTATATGTTCTCGGAAGACAAGGTCGAGGATCTGTACAATCGGGCGAAACAGAACCAGTGGGACTCGGACGACCTGCTGCCTTGGGACACGCAGGTGGACCCGTCCCGTCCGCTGATTGCGAACGACAGCGACATCTATCACAAGATGCCGTTCTTCAAGAAGCTCTCGAAATCGCAGCAGGAAACCTTTACCGCGCATTCGACCGCGCAAATCCTCTCGCAATTCCTGCACGGCGAACAGGGCGCGCTGATGACGGCCGCCTGCGTGACGCATTCCGTGCCGGATGAGGGCGCGAAACTCTATGCGGCGACGCAGACGATGGACGAAGCGCGGCATGTCGAGGTCTATTCGAAGTATTGCGACAAGATCGCGATCATCTATCCGATGTCACCCTGGCTGAAGCAACTCATCGACGTGACGCTTCAGTCCGAACGCTACGAGAAGGTGATGATCGGCATGAACATGATCGTCGAGGGGCTCGCGCTGGGCGCCTTCAACAACATGTACCGCACCACAACCTGCCCGCTGCTGAAGCAGCTCACCTTCAACGTGATGCGCGACGAAAGCCGGCATGTGTCGTTCGGGCATGTGTTCCTCGGCCCTGTCTTCAAGACGATGCACAAGGACGACCTGGAAGAACTCGCCGACTTCGCCTTCGAGGCCGTCAACATCCTCGTGAAGGCGCAGACTTCCGGTACGATCGCGAACCGCGTCGACCCCGGTTTCATGCAGGTGCTGGAGAATAGCGGCATCGACGCCGACGACTTCTTCAAGGGCCTGCAGGAAGCGTCCGATGCGGGCATCACGCAGGAACTGCCGCCGGGCCAGGTGCATGCGCTGAAAGACCTGATGATGCCGGCGCTCGCCCGTGTCGGCCTGCTGACGCCGACCGTGCGCAAAAAGTACGACGAGGCGGGTATTCCCGTGTTCGACGACATTCGTGTGCTGCAGGCGATGGAAGGCGGCCATCCGACGGGCAATACTGCCTGAGGCGAGCGAACGAATATTACCCCGGCGGCGCCGCCGCCGGGGTTCTTCAATTCGACGAGACGGGAGCTACAGAATGAGCATGGACGACAGCGCGACCGTCGGCTTCCACCAGATGCTGGTGGAGGGCGTGCCCGAAGCGATTATCGTTTCGACACCCGAAGGCGAGATCACCTATTTCAATCCGGCTTCCGAACGGCTGCTTGGCTACAGCGCCGCGGAAGTGACTGGACGCAACATCGCAACGCTCGTTCCGCAACAGCCCGGACGACGGGCAGACCCCTTAAAGTGGCTACAGCGCTGGGCCGCGGAGCCCGAACATGAGCAGTCGCGCTATCTCGACCTCATCGCGCGGCGCAAGGACGGCACGGAATTTCCCGCCGATGTGCGCGTGGTGGAGGCGAAGCTCGGCGAGGAACGCCGGTTCCTCATCACGTTCCGGGACAACACGGCGCAGCGGCAGGAACATATCGCCTTCAAGGAGAAGAACCTGCTTTTCTCCCGTATCCTGATGGTGGCGGAAGACGGCATTATCTCGGTCGATGCGGAACAGAAAATTACCTTCTTCAACCTGAAGGCCGAGCAGATGTTCGGCTATCGCGCGGAAGAAGTGCTCGGCAAGCCGCTCGCAATGCTGCTGCCGGAGCGCTACCGCGTTGCCCACAACAAGCAGCTTGTGAATTTCGGCCAGGGCCGCGATGCCTCACGCTGGATGAGCGACCGCGGCCCCGTGACCGGCCTCAGGAAGGACGGCACGGAGTTTCCGGTCGACGCGACCATCACCAAGGTGGAGACGGGCGGCCGCATCACCTATACGGCGCATCTCAGGAGCAATGTTGGCAAGACGCGCCGTATCGAGAGCTAGCGCTTGACGACAAGCTTGCCGATGTTGCCGCCGACATTCTCGAAATTGACGTCGATGCCGTCCGGCGTGGCGGCTTCGAGCTGTTCGCGCCACGATGGACGCGTCCTTTGCCTCGCGGCCGGGATAATGGTGGAAGACGGCATTCTCCACCATAACGTACTCAGCCCGAGAGGCCGGGCATTTCGAAATCGGACATCAGAAAAAGGGTGTCGATATCGCCGCCTGTTCGGCTCAGCGGTGCAAGAAGCATCTCGAAGGAGATGAAGCTTTTGTCTTCGTGAAGCACCTGCCCCGACGCGCGCAGGGGGACGCCCGCCTCGATCATGGCGCGGGCCGCGCCATGCCAGCGTTCGAGAAATTCCGGTGCAAGCACGGTGTGGAGTTCACGCTTGTGTATGGGCCCGAAGACCTCTTCGAATTTCGACCCGGCGAGACGGGGAAAGAGGCTGAATTCGCCGTCTTGCGTTCGCATCTCGAAAAGCGAGAGAAACGGAAGCAGGCGCGCTATTTCCTCCGGCCGGATATCGGAAAGAAGCGGCATTTGCCGCCCAGCCGCCTGCTTTTTCCAATAGGAGAGGCTGTCGGCCAACGCAGCCGAACGGAATTCAAGCTTCGCATCCAGCGAAATGGGCGGCAATTCGATCGGCGCCGGTCTAGTGCCTCCAAAAAATGGCATTCCTGCCCTCCCTTGCTCCATTGGCCGTTCGCAGAGCCTATATGGCGCAGCGATATGGCAAAAGGCGAATTTCAAGGGAAACGCCGGGCGGCGGATCACGCTTGTGCGTCGCGCCAGAGCAGGGCTTCCGTCGCATCTTCGAGACGACGGCAGCCGGTGAGTGCCATGGAAACCTCAAGCTCGGCGCGCAGCATGTGAAGAAGATGGGCGACACCGGGCGCCCCGGCCGCAGCAAGCGCGTGAATGACCGGACGGCCGATCATGACGGCTTTCGCACCGAGGGCGAGCGCCTTCAGAACATCCGTACCGCGGCGGATACCGCCATCCATCAGCACAGGGACGCGGCCAGCAACGGCCCGGACGACAGCGGGCAGCGCCTCGATGGTGGCGGGAAGAGTGTCGAGGGTGCGGCCACCATGATTGGATACGACAATGCCCGCTGCGCCCGCCTCGACGGCGCGGGCGGCATCGGCAGGGTGAAGAATGCCTTTCAGAAGCACCGGCAGGCGCGTATTCGACAAGAGCCAGGCGATTTCCGCCCAGCCGGGCGCGGCGGCGGCAAGCGGCGACGAGAAGATGGCGCTCTCGCCCGGCGCGGCGATGTGCGGGGGAAGCGGTTTCATGCCTTCAAGGTTCACCGGCGCGACGGAGGAAGGACGCACGAAGCCCGCGCGCTGCTCGTCGTTGCGGACGCCGCTGACCGGCGCATCCACGGTAACAACAAGCGCGCGGCAGCCCGCCTCTTCCGCGCGCCGGACCAAAGCCAGCGTAAATTCGCGGTCGGGCAGGATATGGAGCTGGAACCAGAGGGGACCGGGAGCGGCGGCCGCGATGTCCTCGATTTTCGTGCTCGCCTCCATGCTCACCACCATGGCGCCGCCGAGTGCGGAGGCTGCCATCGCGGTCGCGATCTCGCCATCGGGATGAGCGAGCTTCTGCAAGGCGACCGGCGCAACGAGAAGCGGGTGGGCAAGCCGGGTGCCGAAAAGCTCGACGCCGGTATGGCCGCCCTCCAGTTCCGCGAGAACGCGCGGGACAAGACGCAGACGGCGAAAGGCAGTGAGGTTTTCCGCCAGGGTCAGGCTGTCGGCAGCCGCGCCATTCAGATAGGCCCAGACGCCCTTCTCTATCCGCTCGCGCGCAGGCGCCTCATAGTCTGCGGCGCAAACGATGGAAGGCGGAATCCGCTCGAGCGGCGGTTTCAGAAAATGGCTCATGGGAAGGCCGTCATGTGTTCGACCATTCGCGCAGCAGATTGTGATAGACGGCCATGAGTTTGGGCGCGGCCTCGCTTTCGGGATTATCCCGCCGCACATCACCGAGCGCACGGTCGAGCTCCCAGAGAAGAGCGCGGCGGCTGTCTTCACGGACAAGGCTCTGCACCCAGAAGAAGGAAGCGAGACGCACACCCTTCGTAACCGGCGTGACACGGTGCAGACTGGTGCCCGGATAGAGAACCATGTGTCCGGCGGGCAGCTTCACGGTGTGGCTGCCATAGGTATCCTGGATAACGAGTTCGCCGCCTTCATATTCATCCGGTTCGCTGAAAAAAAGCGTGGCCGAAACATCGGAGCGGATGCGGTGCGGCGTACCGGGTACGGAGAAGATCGCGTTGTCGACATGATTGCCGTAGGTGCCACCGTCTTCATAGCGGTTGAAACGGGGCGGCAAGACCTTGAGCGGCAGAGCGGCGGCCAGGAAGCGGTCGTTCTTGCCGAGACAATCGAGAATGAGGTCGCCAAGCTCGCGGACAAGCGGGTCGGCGGGGGCAAGCTGCTTGTTCGCCTTGACGCGGACAGCAAGATCTCCCGCCGTTTCGCGGCCATCCTGCCAGTCCGCCTTTTCCAGCGCCTCGCGGCAACGGCGCAGCTGATCCGTCGTCAGAAAATCGGGAATGGTGATCATCATGGGCGGGGCGCTCCCTGGTACGCTTTCTCACATGTATAGAAGAGAGGACGGGCTCGGGCCAGTTTTGAGGTGGACAAGAAAAAGGTCCCGGCCGCGAAGGGCCGGGACCGATTTTCGCAATGGACCTGCTATCCCCCGGAGAGAGGCTTCTCCTCAGAAGGTGAAGCTGGTGGTGAGGGTGAAGGTCCGTGGATTGCCGAGCATGACGCGGCGGCCATTCCAGTTGGATGTCGAGAGGTAGGTCTTGTCGGCGATGTTTTCGATATTCAGACGGACGGCGACATTTTCCGTGACCTCATAGGCAACCATCGCATCGAAGACGGTATAGGCCGGCAATTTGCCATATGTGCCGTTGGCGACAATGCGGAGCGCATCGTCCGGGCGGCCGAGCCAGGCCGAGCCGAGATAGCGTGCGCCGCCACCCAGCGTCAGACCGACGGGGAAGCGATAGGTCATCCAGAGATTCGCCGTCACATTGGGCGTGAAGGCAAGCTCATCGCCATCCGAGGTCGTGGCCGTGCCGTAATCGCCCGCACGGTTGCCCGCCGGGTTCAGCGGATCGAGGATGATGGAATCGATCAGCGCAGGATTGTCGAGCTGACGCTCGCTATCCATCAGAAGCAATCCGCCATAGACGTTCCATTCCGGCGTGATCTGACCCGCAGCGCCCAGCTCCAGACCCTGGACGACCTGATCCTGATAGCCGATCAGAGTGCCGCGCGGCGCAACCGGCACATCCTGCTTTTCCGTGTGGAAGAGCGAGGCTGTAAGCGAGAGCCTTTCGTCCAGCACATCCCACTTCGCGCCGACTTCATAGTTGATGGAGGTGACGGGGCCAACGCCGGGTACGAAGCCCGGGAAAGCATTACCACCCGTACGCGAGATATCGGGGTTTGAGAGGAACGAGGTATGCGGATCCTCGGCCATGCCCGCCGACACGTAGAAGGTGCCATTGGGGGCGGGCTTGTAGACAACCCCAATCTTGCCGCCGAAAAGCGTTTCGCTTTCCTCATAACGGGGCAAGCCGCCAATGCTCGCGTCGGAGGCGCTGACCTCCGCATCGTAGCGTTCGGCGCGCGCACCGCCCGTTACCTGCCATTGCGGGCTGAACTCAATCGTGTCGTAGACATAGGCCGCCACCGTCTTCACCTCGACCTCGTTCGTCGAGGCGGGCACGAAGGGCAAGGCCCCGGCGCGGTAGGGGTCCGGGTTATAGGCGTTGGTCGCACTGGCGACACCGTTGAACCGGCCGGCGGCGGACTCTTCCTTCGTCAGATCGATACCGGCGGAGAGGTGGTGCTTCAGCGATCCCGTCGCGAACTCGTAGGACAGATTGGTAAGATTCGACAGCGTCTTGTTCTCGCGATCGTAGAACAGTGTCTGCGTGTTGATCACGCCGCCGCCCGCATTGCCTGTCGGCGTAGTGAAGCGGGACTGCCGGTCCACGACCGAATAGCGCGTCTGGTTGCTAAGCGTCACGGCGGAAGAGAGGTCGTATTCGAAGCTGGCGAGGAACACATCGCTCGTCACATCGTCGAAGTCCGAGGCAAGCCCATAATAGTTGTCGCGAGAAATACCTGACAGCGCGGGATCGAAGGCGGCCTGAGCGTCCGGCGAGCCGGTTTCCGAAAATGCGGCGCCGGGCAGGCCCCAGTCGGGGATGTCATTGCGCTCGACATGCTCATAGGAAAAGACGGTGCGGAATTCCTCGCCAAGGCCGAAAGCAATGGAGGGCGCAAAGCCCCAGGCATTCGCCTCCGCCATCTCGCGACCCGGCACACCGCTATCCTCGATCAGCGCGTTGATGCGAACCGCGGTGCTGTCATCGATTTTCTGATTGACGTCGACGGTCGCGCGGCGACGGTCCTCGCTGTCATATTCGTCGAAGCCATAGCTCACATCGGCATTGATGAAGTCGCGAAGACCTGGCGTCTTGGTGACGATATTGACATAGCCACCGGCGCTGCCGCGGCCATTATCCGCGGCCGGGCCCTTGAACACCTCGACATCCTCGATGTTGAAGGCGTCACGGGTATAGCTGCCGCTGTCACGCGAGCCATCCATGAAAATATCGCCGCTCGCGTCGAAACCGCGGAGCTGGAAATTATTGGCGCTGGCGGCAAAACCGTTCTCGCCGGCATTGAAGGAGATGCCGGGCGTATTCCTCAGAATTTCGGTCAGGTTGCGTGCGCCCTGCTCCTTGATGACCTGCTGGGGAATGACGTTCACCGTCTGCGGCGTGTCGAGAAGCGGCGCGGTCTGCTTGGCGGAAGAAAGATGATCGGTCGTGTAGGTATCTTCGGCTCCCCAAACCTCAAGCGGCGCCGTCACGATGGGCGCGGTAACTTCCTGCTCTTCTTTCGCGGCTGCCTCCTGGGCGGCGGCCTGCACCGCCGCGAAGGTGGTCAGCGATACGGAAATGCCTGCGGCAAGCGCAAGCCGCGAGGCGGATGAAAGCAGGACAGTTTCATTCTTCATTGGTCTGGAAGCCCCCATGGAATACAGAATGCAGTCTCGATCATGATGATAATGCGAACTGCTCTTATCAAAGGGGCCAACAAGTTCCATTCATATTTTCGATCTTATTGCGTATCATTCTCAAATGTGGCATAGGGACCACACTTAAACGACAGGCACCTAGCCGCATTCCGGACGAAGCCTCGCAAGCGGACCGGGGCATTTAGTCTTATTGATAATTACTCGCATACATGCCCTATGTGGCTGCGTGGGAAGAGGCAGATTGCCTGTCCGCCCCCGGCCGGATCAGGCGGAGCGGGAGCGCGGGTCGCAGTGGTATGCTGGCGGCGCCCGGATGAAAAATGGTGACGAGATGATTTACGATTTGGCGTTCGGCCGGCTTGCCGGTTTCCTTGGCGCGGGCCTTGTCTGCCTGATGCTGGCTGGACCTCTGCAGGCGCAGGAAACGCCGGCGACCGGCATGGAGAGCGAAAGCGCAACCACGGCGCCCCTTTCCGATGAGACCAGCGGCATGGTTGAGGACGGCGCTCTTACGCAAGATGCGAGCGAGGACGGCTTCGACATGACGACGCCGGACGCGGAAGCGGAGCTTGCGCTGCCACACGACCTTTCGCCCTGGGGCATGTTCATGCAGGCGGACATCGTGGTGAAAGTCGTGATGATCGGCCTCATCTTCGCCTCCTTCGTCACCTGGACAATCTGGTTTGCGAAACGGATGGAGATTTCCGGTGCGCGCCGACGCGCGAAGGCGGCTTTCCAGACGCTCGCCTCCGCCTCTTCGCTTGACGAAGCAAGCACCAGCCTTGCCAAATCGAAAGGGCCGGTGACGCTGCTCGCCGGCGCCGCCACGCAGGAGGTGCAGGCCTCCGGCGACAACCCGGAGAAGGAAGGCGTGAAGGAACGCATCGCATGGCGCTTCCAGCGCATCGAGGCGAATGCCGCGCGCGAAATCGGCGCCGGTACGGGCGTCCTTGCAACCATCGGCGCAACGGCCCCCTTCGTCGGATTGTTCGGCACGGTCTGGGGCATCATGAACAGCTTCATCGGCATCGCGCAGACGCAGACGACGAACCTCGCCGTCGTCGCGCCGGGCATTGCCGAAGCGCTGCTCGCGACGGGGCTCGGCCTTGTCGCCGCCATTCCAGCCGTTGTGATCTACAACTCTTTCTCGCGCTCCATTGCAGGCTATCGCGCACTCATCGCCGACAGCTCGGCAGAACTGCTGCGCCTCGTGAGCCGCGACCTCGATCTCGGCCGCCGCTCACGGCTGGCCAAAGCAGCGGATTGAGCCATGGCCGTTCATCTCGATCATGGCGACGACGATCTCGCCGAAGTGCATGAAATCAACGTCACGCCGTTCATCGACGTGATCCTGGTGCTGCTGATCGTCTTCATGATCGCGGCACCGCTGGCGACAGTCGACGTTCCGGTGGATCTGCCATCGGCCAATGCCGAGCCGCAACCGCGCCCCGCAGAACCGCTCTATCTTTCGGTGAAAGCCGACCTCAGCCTGCTGATCGGTGAGGAGCCGGTGGCGAAAGACGGGCTGCGCGCGGCCCTTGAAGAGCAGACGGGCGGCGACCGGGAGCAGCGCATCTTCCTGCGCGCGGACAAGTCAGTCGATTATGGCGACCTCATGGATGTGATGAACGGCCTGCGCAGTGCGGGCTATCTGAAGATCGCTCTTGTCAGCCTGGATTCCGCGGACGCGCCATGAGTATAGCCGTCCCCACGGGGAGCGATATTTCCTCTGGCCAGGCAGGCACTCTCCCTGGCGGGGCGGACATACTCCCTGGCCGGGCCGGATATACCGGTGTTGCTCCGGCATGGCGCAGCGGCGCCATTTTCGCCATCGTCATTCATGCGGCTGTCGCCGGCGGCTTCGTTGCCTGGCAGTTCGGACAGACGCCTCCGCCCGAGACGGCGGCGGCCATCACTATCGACCTTGCGCCGATGGTGAGCGCACCGCCCGTGCCGGAGGTGAGCGCGCCGGAAGGCCCGAAGGAAGAGGAAACGCCGCCCGAGGAGATCATCGAGCCGACGCCGCTGCCGGAACCGCCGCTGCCGCGCGAGGCCATTCCCGAGCCCGAGAAAAAACCCGAGAAGAAGCCGGAAAAGAAGCCGGTGAAAAAGGTCGTGAAGGAAACGACGGCTCCGCGCGCTCAGCCCCTGCCCGTGGCCAAGGAAGTTGTCGCGCCCGTCAAAGCAGCGCCAAATGCGGCGGAGGCGCGCGCCCTGCCGACCTATGAACAGGCGCTGCTCGCACATCTCGAACGCTACAAGCGATACCCCCGTTCAGCGCAACGGCGCGGCCAGGAAGGCACTGTCTATGTGCGCTTCAAGATCGACCGGCAGGGCAAGCTGCTCTCGCACAGCCTTGAACGGACGTCCGGCAGTTCAAGGCTCGACCGGGGCGGAATCGACACGGTGACGCGGGCCGACCCCTTTCCGCCCGTGCCGCAGGACATTTCGCGCGATCCTTTCGAGGTGGTCGTGCCGATCCGCTTCAATCTCGACCGTTGAGCAAGCTCATGCACTTCGCCACGGGCAACCTCACGACAGGATGAGGCCGCCATCGACGATGAGCGTCTGGCCGTAGATATAGGAAGAGAGCGGCGAGGCGAGAAAGAGCGCGGCGCCTGCCATGTCTTCCGGCTTGCCAAGACGGCCGGCCGGAATCCCGCGAATGGCCATTTCGCGGCGCTTCGGGTCTTCCGTCGTTACCTTCGTCAGTTTCGTATCGACAAGGCCCGGTGCAATACCGTTCACGCGGATGCCATCGCTTGCCCATGCTTCGCCCAATGTGCGCGTGAGACCGACGGCGCCGGTCTTCGATGCATTATAGGCGGGGTTGCCGCGCGTCGCATGGAAGCCCGCAGTGGAACTCACCGTGATGAGCGAGCCTTTCGCGGCAGCCAGCATGTCGTGAAACTTGATGGCGCAGGCCATGAGGCTGTTCAGGTTGACATCCACGACCTTCCGAAAGCCATCCATCTTGAACTCGCCGCGCTTGTAGATGACCGTACCCTGACAAAGCACGAGTACATCGAGCGAGGAAAATGGCGGCGCATAGGCCTCGATGGCGTCGAAATCGGCGACATCCATCTGCGCATAGTGAAGGCCCGTCATGTCGGAGCCTTCAATGCCTTCATAGTCCTTTGCGCTGGCGCGTGTACCCCAGACATGGGCTTCCGCGCCACGCTCGCGAAAGGCATGGGCGATGCCGTTGCCGATGCCGCTGGAGCCGCCAACGACAAGTACGCGCTTGCCGGTAAAATCCGTGTCCTTCATTACAATTCCCTCTCTCTTTTTTCAGATTCCATTTCAGCAGATCCAGCGCACGCTCGAAAAGGCCGGCCGTGCTTGCATGAAGCTGATCGCCGGCAACTGGCCCGCCGCCTTGAGGCCAGCAGCCAGCCAGGATCGACCGGAATGTTTTCAGTCATGGCCTGTCGCCTCCCCGGCATCGATGAAGGACTATGCGCTTTATGGCTTCTCGCTTCTCAACATGGTCTTTACCGCTTCGATAATCGTCGAGCGGACGGAGCGCGGTGACAACATGCAGGGAGGTTTCCTGGATACAGCGCTACAACGGGGCCGTTTCGATTCAAGGCGGCAGATGCCGAAGCAACCCGCCGCCCTGAATTTCGTTATCGCATGCAGTTTATGCCGCGAGCAGACCTTCGAGCCGCTTGCGGATGATGGTTTCGGCTTCCGACATCATTCTGTCGATCAGTTCCTTGCAGGTCGGGATGTCGTGGATGAGGCCGGCAACCATGCCGCAGCTCCATGCGCCTGCATCCATGTCGCCCTCCTGCATGACGCGCGGATAGACACCGCCGACGAGATCCTTGATGTCGTCGATGGTGGTCGCAGCGCCCTTCTCTCGCTCGATTTCCACGATCTTCTCGACGGCAGGGTTCGCCAGCACGCGCTCGGTGTTCCTGAGCGGGCGCATGATGAGGCGGGTGTCGAGTTCGCTCGCGGCGATGAGCGCCTGCTTCACATTTTCATGCACGGGCGCTTCCTTCGTGGCGATGAAGCGGGTGCCCATATTGATGCCGTCGGCACCGAGCGCGAGAGCCGCAACGAGCTGCGAAGCCGTGCCCATGCCGCCGGAGGCGACGAAGGGGATCTTCAGCTCCTCGGCCGCGCGAGGCAGCAGGATCATGTTGGGAATATCGTCTTCACCCGGATGACCGCCGCATTCGAAACCGTCGACGCTCACCGCATCGCAGCCAATGCGCTCGGCCTTCAGGGAATGGCGAACGGAGGTGCATTTGTGGATGACCTTGACACCGCCCTCCTTGAGCGCGGGCATATAGGCCTCGGGGCTGCGGCCCGCCGTCTCCACGACCTTCACGCCGCCTTCAATGATTGCCTGGATATATTCAGGGTAAGGCGGATTGGTGAATCCCGGCAGAAAGGTGAGGTTCACGCCGAAAGGCTTGTCCGTCATATCGTTGCACTTCGCGATTTCCTTCGCGAGAGCTTCGGGCGTCGGCTGAGTGAGGCCGGTGATGATGCCGAGGCCGCCCGCATTTGAAACGGCGGCGGCCATTTCCGCGAGGCCGACGAAGTGCATGCCACCCTGGATGACGGGATGCTGAATGCCGAAAAGTTCCGTGATGCGCGTCTTCATGTAGGACGTCTCCCGAGTGACTGTTCTTGCCGGCCTGCGGCGCGGCTGCATGTTCCTGCCCGGCAGGATAGCCTTATCGAGAGGTTTTCGGAACTCGCCCCGAGACAAAACCCGGTTCAGATGCGAACAGCTGGTTGAGCCTTCACTGACGGGGAAGGTCAGGCATCCTCAAGCGCCAGCTCGCGCGCCAGGACGGCAAGCGGCGGGGCATCATGGATGAATCCGTAGCGCGTGACCGTGGTTTCGAGCGGCGAAACACCGAAACGCTCATGCAGCGTCTCAACCTTTTCGCGGAGAGCCGCACCGGGCGCGGCGGGCTGGCGCACGACGGCCAGCACCAGCACATCCCGGCCTTTTGCCGTGGCGGTTTCCGTTCCAAACAAGTGCCTCAACCCCGGCACATCGCGCAGACTGCTCTGCCCCGCCTCCCCATCCTTGACGACGGAGGAGGAAAGCTTGCCGATCAGCACTGCCGCGCCGAAGGGAAACGTGCCGTTGATATCAAAAATGAGCTTGTCGGTGTTGAGGGAACGGAAGTTGCTCGCGGTCGTGTTCTCCGTATTGAGAATGGAAAACTCCACACCCGCCGTCATGGTTACGGCGGAAGCGGTAAGAATTTGCGGCTCTATCGACATCTTGACGCCGATTTCCTTCTCGAATTCACCGCTGGAGCCATCGCCCGCCGCGACGACATAGACCTCAGTGCCATCGAAAATCTCCGACTTCTCGCCGAGACGCGCAACGATGGAGGGTGAAGCGTCGATGGTGACAAAGCTTTTCCGGTCGCTTGCGATACTCAGCGCATAAGTCACTTCGGGAATGTCGATGGTGGCAGAGCTCGACACATTCCATGTCGAGTTGTTGCTGCCCGACGGGTTGGTATAGGTGAAATCGAGAAGTTGCGCGCCGAACTGAATCTGCAGGGCGGACAGCAGATCGATTCCGGTTGTCGAAGCGGCTTCTCCATTGCGGCGGATAATATAGGCGTCGACGATGACATTCTGCTGTTCGCACTTCTTGCCGAGACGCTCTGCTTCCTCTTTCGAGGCCGGGCGCTCGTCTCCTTCTTCGTCGATAAAGCTGAAGTCGAGGTTCAGCCCGCTCAAATTATAGCCATCGCTGTCGTCATCATCATCGTCGTCATCGTCATCATCGTCTCTCTTCGCCAGCACGCGGCAAACAAACTCATCATCGTGATCGATCACCTCATCGAGCGGCGGCACCACGATGCGGGGCGCGCGTGCATCCGCCGGGGCATCATAGGCAGCCTTCATATAGAGCGTGACCGTGTCCCGGCTTTTCACACGAGCGTCAAGCGCGCGCCGATGCAGGCTGAAGGCCAGCTGTTCGTAATTGCCGCGCAAGGCGGCAAGCGCTGCTGCATTCCAGAGCGCCTCATTGTCGGTAATGGATGCCGCCTCAACGAATGCGTTCATGGATTGCTCGAAATTGCCGAGCATGTCGTGCACGACACCTGCATAGAACCAAGCAGGCCAGTAATCCCGCGAGAGGCGGGCAGCCGTTTCAAAACCGACTCTCGCCTGATGCAGGTCAAAATCGGTACGCCCGCTCACATGAAGGAGTCGCAACGCCTTGCGAAAATGATTTTCGTAGGATCGGGGTGCGGCCGCCAGATCCGGCGCGGTGACGGGGTCGGGAAGGATGAGCGCTTCCTTGACCTTGTCCCCCGGCGCCCCCGACACGCAGGCCGAAAGCGCAAACGCGAGAAACAATCCCGGCAAGCAGCCATATAGAAACGACTTGAACTTCATTCCCCGCCCCGAAACATGTTCCGGCCTCCCCTAGAATCCCCCCCGGGAGGCCGGAATGATATCAGTAATTACCGGAAGCTCTACCGGTCTTCAATGCAGACCGCTTGCATATACTTCTTGTCGTCGGCGGCCTTGGTGAAGAGCAGGAAGCCTTTGTAATGCTTGCTGTCCGTTTCGGCCTTGTAGGTTGCCGTGTATGTATCCGGCATCTTCACGCCGCTCGGCGTATAGGCCGCTGGCTGCTTTTCGAAGTTGAACGGCTTGATCTTCTTGTAGCTGTCATTGTTGCAATAGACGCCGCCCCAGCGAATGGTGCTCGCATTGCCGTCATAGACGGCAAGCAGGCACCTGCCGTCGCGCGGACGAAAGCGGATTGTCGCGTCATTGTCGCCCTGCACCTTGTTATCGCTGTCGACATAGACCTTCAGATATTTTTCCTTCACCGAAGAGCTTTCGTTATGTTTGGTGTAGGTGTCGACGCAGTTGATGTTCTGCCCTTCGCTCGCCTCAAGACTCGCCTTTGCATCCTTGTAGCAATTGCACTTGTATTTGGCCGCAGCCGCCGGCGTCGCCGCGAAGGCCCCCGCAACAAGAGCCGCGCCAAGAATCATATATCGCATTTTAACCTCCGGGGGTTTTGCGGGTTTACGGCAGGCGCACAAGCCGCGCCGCCCTGTCAATTAATTGGCATATAACGTGCCACATTTAAACCCCTCAGACATATATTCCGGCGGACGGCCTTGCCCGCGACAGAAAATGGTCCTGAAAAGGCACATGACGGTCTGCTTGACGCAGAACTTAACGTCATTAATCATGCCAAAAGTTTCAAAGGGACAGGGGCGTAGCTTGAAAAAGTGGCAGATTTACTCGCTGGCGGCAGCCGTCATCGTCACGGCGCTGGCGGGCTCGGCCTATACGTTCCGCAAGGATATCGTTCTCTATGCGGTGGCGACACGTGCGCGCGACGCAACAAAGGTGGCGCCCAACCGCGAAATCATCTGGGAGAAGGGGCCCGAAGTGGCGAGCGTTCCGGCAGAGAAGCGCCCGCCCAATATCGTCGTCATCCTCGCCGACGATCTCGGCTTCAACGATATCAGCTATTTCGGCGGCGGCCTCATCGAGACACCAAATATCGACACGCTTGCACGAGAGGGCGCGAATTTCTCTCATGCCTATGCCGGCACGGCGGCCTGCGCACCATCGCGCGCCATGCTCATGACCGGACGCTACGGCACACGCACCGGCTTCGAATTCACGCCGACGCCGCCTGGCATGACGAAGATCGTCGACATGTTCTACAATGACGGCACACGTCTGCATGAAATGATCTTCGACGAGACGGCGGCAGAAAATGCTCCGCCGTTCAAGGAACAGGGCTTGCCCGGATCGGAGATCACGCTGGCCGAAGCGTTGAAGCCGCAGGGCTATCACACAATGCATATCGGGAAATGGCATCTCGGAAATTCACCCGAGTTCCTTCCCAATGCACAGGGCTTCGACGAAAGCGTGATGCTGGAGAGCGGACTCTTCCTGCCGGAAGACAGCCCCGATGTCGTGAATGCCAAACTGCCATTCGATCCGTTCGACCAGTTTTTCTGGGCACGGATGCAATATGCGACATCTTACAATG
The DNA here is from genome assembly GCA_002694985.1 of Parvibaculum sp. Taxonomy (GTDB): domain Bacteria; phylum Pseudomonadota; class Alphaproteobacteria; order Parvibaculales; family Parvibaculaceae; genus Parvibaculum. Next base: position 80,138 of record NZNS01000010.1, read on the forward strand.
GCGGCGAGTGGTTCGAGCCGAAGGGCTATCTCACCGATTTCTATACGGATGAAGCGGTGAAGGCGATCGAGGCAAACAGGAACCGTCCCTTCTTCCTCTACCTCGCCCATTGGGCCGTACATACGCCGCTACAAGCCTCGAAAGCCGACTATGACGCGCTTTCACATATCGAGAACCACCGCGAACGCGTCTATGCGGCGATGATCCGCGCACTCGACCGCAGCGTTGGCCGCGTGATGGAGGCGCTGAAGGAGAATGGCCTGGACGACAACACCATCGTCATCTTCTCAAGCGACAATGGCGCGCCGGGCTATATTGGTATTCCTGACGTGAACAAGCCCTATCGCGGCTGGAAGCTCACCTATTTCGAAGGCGGCATTCGTGTGCCTTTCTTCGTGCGCTGGCCGGGCCGGATCAAAGCCGGCACGGAGCGGGACATGCCGGTCGCCCATCTCGACATCTTTCCGACGCTGGTCGCCGCCGCCGGTGCGCCGCTGCCGGCCGGCCGCGTGATCGACGGCATCGACATTCTGCCTTATGCGACAGGCGTCGCGCACAGGCCCGCCCCTGAACGTCCGATCTTCTGGCGCGATGGCCATTATCATGCCGTGCGCATGAACGGCTGGAAGCTTCAGTACCTCGCACGCCCGGACAAGGTCTGGCTCTTCAACCTGAACGAAGACCCGACCGAACAGCACAATGTCGCGGACAAGTACCCGGAGAAGGTGGCGGAACTGAAAGCGCTGATCGAAGCGCATGACGCAACGCAGCGTGAGCCGCTTTTTCCGGCTGTCGCGGAAATGCCGGTCACGATCGACAAGACGCTTGAGGAAGAAGCGACGCCGGAAGACGAATATATCTACTGGCCGGGCTGACGAGGCCAAGCGGCGACACTGCCCGCCACGGCCAGGACGCGCCAGGGATGCGAGATAGATGGAACTCATTCTGCATATTGGCGACGGCCCGCTCACCTCTCCGGGCGTGTCCAGATCCAGCTTCCACCAATCAGTGCCGCCACGACCGGCGCCAGCGACCAGGGCAGAGGCGCGAACAGGAGCGAAATGGCAATGCTGATCGCGAAAGCAGCAAGTGCTGCCTGTTTGCCCTTCCGCGAAATCGCCCCTCGTTCCCGCCACAGCCGGATGTGAACGCCGAATTTCGGATGGTCGAGAAGCCGCTGCTCCAGCGCCTCGTTGCTGCGCGCAAAACAGAACGCAGCAAGAATGAGAAACGGCACCGTCGGCAGGAGCGGCAGAACCGCACCGATCCCGCCCAGCCCGAGCGCGATAAATCCGGCAATCAGATAAACTATCCTAGGCAACGGAAACTCCGCATGGCGGCTGTCCGCACGGAGAAACGGTACACCCGTTCGAACTCTTTTTCATGGAGAAGGAACCCATTCCCGGGGGAATGGTGCGCCCGGAACGATTCGAACGTCCGACCCTCAGATTCGTAGTCTGATGCTCTATCCAGCTGAGCTACGGGCGCATGCACATCGCGGAACCCCAAGGGGGCAGGCGGATATTTCCACCATCTCGTCGAAGGCGGGCCACTCTTAAAGCCTTGAAGGCTCAAAGGCAAGGGGGCGCAGAGGCCAAATCGGGGGCCCCTGCCCCAAAAAATCCGCCGGAAGCCGCGAGACTTGTCCACCTTCCTCACCTTTCAGGATCACCGAGCCTCAAATTTTGTGACGATCCCTGTAGGACATGGCGGCACCCAGCGTCCCGGCCTCATAGACGGCACGAGCGACAGCACGGGCAACGCAATCCGCCGCCATTGCGCCGAGCGCCGAAAGCGGGCCGTGCCGCGCCTCGTGGCCGAGCTCATAAGCGCCCGTAGCCAGAACGAAGATCGTGTCCCCGTCGACCGGAGCATGAACAGGGCGGATGGCGCGCGCAAGCCCGTCCTGCGCCATGATGGCGATACGACGGGCATCGGCGGGTGTGAGGTCCGCATTGGTCGCGACGACGCCGATGGTGGTGTTGCCGCCTGGGGAAGCGTCGGCCTTGGAGCCCGCCAGAGGATCGAGAGCGGCAAATCCGCCCGGCTCGGGTATGCCACGGCCGCCGAACTCGCCATCCATCTCGAAGGGTGCCGCCCAGAAGCGGTCCGTGCCGGGCGCGACCACGGCGCCGAAGGGATTGGCGGCAATGAGTGCGCCGACGGCAAGGCCGCTTTCCGTCACCGCGGAGGCAGAGCCGAGCCCGCCCTTGTATTTTCCCGCAATGGCGCCGAGCCCCGCGCCCGCATTGCCAAGCGCAAAATCGGCGGCTGCCGCCTCGCACGCCGCCTTGCCCAATGCACGATAGGGCGGCTCCTCACCCCATTGCTTGTTTCCGCCATTGGCGAGGTCGAAAAGGATCGCGGCAGGCACGATGGGGGAGACGAGCGGGCTGGAGCCGGCCCGGTAGCCCCTTCCCCGCGCGCCAAGCCAGGCGGCGGCGCCGGAGGCGGCATCGAGCCCCCAGGAAGACCCGCCCGAAAGAACGATCGCATCCACCGCATCGACCAGACAGGACGGGTCCAGCAGATCGGTTTCGCGCGTACCGGGCCCGCCGCCGCGCACATCGCCACCCGCGACCGCGCGCGCTTCGGGCAGGACCACCGTAACGCCGGTTCGCGCTGCCTCGTCCGCAGCATTGCCGACAAGAATGCCTCCTACATCGCCAATGTGATTGCGGGGGCCTTTGCGAATAACGCCGAAGTGCATATCTGAAGCCTCTCGTATCGCGGGACGGGGCTGCTAGGATACGGATCAGCCCGGTTGGGGCACACCATAGCAAATCCGCAGGCGCCACTGCCCGCGCGACCTGAAATAAGGCGGGAGATTGTTTTCCATGAAGATGACGCGAATTCTGCCGGCGCTGGCCATCGTCGCAGCCGCGCTGCTGCTCATCCTTGGAATTACCGCCTCCTGGTGGCGGAGCGATACGCCAGAACCCGCCCCCTTCATGATCGCAGCGGCGAACCCCTATGCAACCGAAGCGGGCGCCAAGATCCTGCGGGCGGGGGGCAGTGCCGTGGACGCGGCGATTGCCATACAGGCCGTTCTCTCGCTGGTCGAGCCCGAATCTTCGGGCCTTGCGGGCGGTGCCTTCATGATGCATTTCGACCCTTTGAGCGGCGCCATCGAAGCCTATGACGGCCGGGAGACGGCGCCGATGGGCGCGACAGCGGAGCTCTTCCTCGACGAAGAAGGCAACCCGCTGCCCTTTCTCGAAGCGATGATCGGCGGAAGCTCTGTCGGTACGCCGGGCGTCGTGAAGATGCTTTGGCTCGCACATGAAGATCACGGGAAGCTTCAATGGGCCGAACTCTTCAAGCCCGCGATCAAGCTGGCGGAAGAAGGGTTTGCCGTGCCGCCCAAGCTCGCGGAAGCCATTGCTCGCGATCCGGTGCTGATGAACATGCCGGTGGCGCAGGATTATTTCTACCGGCTCGACGTGAACGGGGAACGCATCCCCGCTCAAAAAGGCGATGTGCTGAAGAACCCGGCCTATGCGGCAACGCTGAAGAGGATCGCAAGCGAAGGCGAAAAGGGGTTTTATGAAGGGCCGGTGGCGCAGGCCATCGTGGACGCGGTGCAGAATGCGCCTGCGCGGCCGGGCACACTGTCACTTGAGGATTTCGCCGCCTACGAAGCCAAGAAGCGCGAACCTGTTTGCGCGCCCTATCGCGAATATCGCATCTGCTCCATGCCGCCACCGACTTCGGGCGGGCTAACCGCGCTTCAGATCCTCGGCATCCTGCAGAATTACGACCTGAAGGGCATGGGCCCAATGACGCTGACCGCCGTGCACTTCATCGCGGAAGCGGAGAAGCTCGCTTATGCGGATCGCGACAAATATATCGGCGACCCGGATTTCGTCGATGTTCCGGTCGAGGCGATGCTCGATCCCGCCTATCTCGAGGCGCGCGCGAACCGGATCGATGCCAGCTTTTCGATGAAGAAGGCAGAGGCGGGCGAGCCCGTGGACCGCCGCGCCATGAACCGGGGGTTGAACCAGCCGATCGACAAGCCCTCGACCAGCCATTTCAGCATTCTCGACAGCGAAGGTAATGTTGTCTCCATGACCACATCGGTCGAAGGGCCGTTCGGCTCTCACCTGATGGCGGGCGGCATGATGCTCAATAACCAGCTCACCGATTTTTCCTTCATGCCGGAGGAAGACGGAAAGCCGGTCGCAAATGCCGTGGCGCCGGGCAAGCGTCCGCGCTCGTCCATGACGCCGGTCATCGTTCTCACCAAGGATGGTGATTTTCATGCTGCCATCGGATCACCCGGCGGCAGCCGCATCATCGGCTATGTGACGCAGACCCTGATCGCACTGATCGACTGGGACATGGACATGAGAGCTGCCATTAGCCTGCCGCGCTTCATCGACCGGAACGGGCCGCTCGAAATCGAGGCCGGGACGGTACTCGAACAAATGACGGCGGACCTTGAATCGCTCGGCCATGAAGTGAAAGCCGTTCCGCTGATGAGCGGGCTGCACGGCATTCTCGTCACGCCGGAGGGGCTCGATGGTGGTGCCGATCCGCGCCGTGACGGCAATGTGGTGACGGGCCAACCCTAGAGGCGGAGGCGTCACGCATCCCTTGCCGCACGGGCGAGACCGAGCAGCGCCGCATCCTTGCGGCAGATGACATGGACGGGAATGCGCGAAAGCCATGCGCTGAAACGGCCCTTCGCCTCGAAGCGAGCGCGGAAAATTTCCTCGCTGAAGAGGCCCGGTCCACCCGCGAGCCAGCTCGGCACGATGCCGCCGCCGATATAGATGCCGCCGCGAGCGCCGATGGTGAGGGCGAGATCGCCCGCGACCGCGCCGAGCCAGCCGCAGAAAAGCTGCACCGTTTCCGATGCGATATCGCAGGTGCCGCGCCTTGCCCGCTCGGCAATATCCGGCGGCGTGAGCGCGGGATCGGCCTCCTTGCCGGAAAGGGCGGCAAGCGCCCCGTAAAGCGTGACGAGCCCCGGACCAGACAGCACGCGCTCCACCGAGACGTGGCCGTAGCGCGCCCGCAGCCAGGCAATGACCGCCGCTTCCCGGTCATTCCCGGCGGCGAGATCGACATGACCGCCCTCGCCCGGCACCACTACCTCCTCGCCTGCACCGAAAACGAGCGATGCGACACCGAGCCCCGTACCGGCGCCAAGTATGCCGACCGGCTCGCCTGCGAGCGCTTCGCGCGCGGGACCGACAGGTGAAAGATCCGATGCTTCCAGACCTGGAATTGACAAGGCGAGCGCGGCGAAGTCGTTCATCAAGCGCGGTCTTTCAACGCCCGCCACGCGCGCCAGAGCTTCCGCCGTGACATTCCAGCGGCTGTTCGTCATGGAAATATACGCCGCATTGCCCTTCCCCTCGACCGGGCCGGCAGCGCACACCGCCGCGCCCGCGAGCGTGGGGCGCCCCGCATTATCAAGAAAATGCGCCAGCGCCGTTTCAAGGCCGGGATAATCCGCTGTCCGATAGATGGTGGGCGAGGCAACATCGATGCCCCCGGCCTTCACTCGCGCCAGCGAAAAACGCGCATTGGTGCCGCCTATATCGGCAACGAGGAGAGAATTATCCGTCCTGCCCATATCGGCCGTCATTTGCCTCCCTGACGATCCGGGCCCGGCACATTCGCCAGTTCGGTCAGAAAATCATCGCGCCAATGTGCGACATCCTCCTTTAGCAAACGATCCATCAGGGCCTCGAAACGCTCACGACGTTCCTGCAGGCTCATGTAACGCGCAATCTGGAGTGCGTCCGCCACTCCCTTTATGTCATAGGGGTTCACGATGATCGCCTCCGGCATCTGGTAGGAGGCGCCCGCGAAGCGCGAAAGAACAAGAACCCCGGGATCTTCAGGGTCCTGTGCGGCCATATACTCCTTGGCGACGAGGTTCATGCCGTCGCGGAGCGGCGTCACCAGGCCGATCTTGCTCGCGCGATACAGACCGGAAAGCGAGCGCCGCGCCATGGGACGGTTCAGATAGCGCAGCGGCGTCCAGTCAAACTCGCCATAGCTGCCGTTGATGTGACCGGAAAGCCCATCGAGCTCCTCGCGCATCTCACGATATTCCTGCACATCGCCTCGCGACGTGGCGGCGATCTGGAGATAGGAGACTTCGCGGCGCGTCTCGGGATAGTCCTGCAGCAGCCGCTCATAGGCGTGAAAACGTTCAGCGATGCCCTTGGTGTAATCGAGGCGGTCGACACCGACGATCTGTGTACGGCCATTCAGCGATATCGTCGCCTTTTCATATTGCTTCTTCGCATCCTTGTCGGTCGCGGCCATGCGCGCGAAGCCTTCCGTATCAATGCCGATGGGGAAGGCGCGCACCGTCACCGTGCGGCCGAAACAGTGAAGCTTGTCGCCCTCCACGCGGCCATGTGCCTCGCGCACTACGTAGTCGCGGAAGCGCTCGCAATCGCGCTCCGTCTGAAAGCCGAGAACGTCATAGGCAAAAAGGCCGCGCACCATTGCGTCATGATGCGGCAGTGCCGAGAGCACTTCGCGCGCCGGGAAGGGAATGTGCAGGAAAAAGCCGATCGACTGCTTGGCGCCCATGTGGCGCAGCTCGTTGCCGAATGCGAGGAAGTGATAATCGTGAACCCAGATCGTATCGTCCGCCTTCAGTAGTGGGTGAAGCACACGCGCGAACTTTGCGTTGACGCGCCTGTAACCCTCGTAATAGCGGCGGTCGAAGGCCGTGAGATCGATGCGGTAATGGAAGAGCGGCCAGAGACAGCGGTTTGCGAAACCGTTGTAGTATTCCTCATGCTCCTCGGCGCTGAGATCGACGGTCGCAAGCGAGAGATTGCCGGCGCTCTCGATCTTCGCCTGATCCTGGCCATGTTCGTCAACCTTGCCGCTCCAGCCATACCAGAGCCCGCCACGCGCCTTCAGTGCATCGACCAGAGCAACCGCCAGCCCACCAGCTCGCGCGGCATCCTTCACCGGGCCGACACGATTGGAAACGACAACGAGACGGCTCATATCTGCTCTTCCCACTTCCGGCTCAGGCGCGTCGCGGCATTGATGATACCAACAAGCGAATAGGTCTGGGGAAAATTCCCCCACAACTCGCCGGTTGCCGGGTCCGTATCCTCTGAGAGCAAACCAAGGCTGTTGCGGCAAGCGAGGATCGATTCGAATATTTCACGTGCTTCATCGGTTCGCCCCACCCGCGCAAGGGCGTCGATATACCAGAACGTGCAAATGTTGAATGCGTTCCGGGGCACTCCGAAGTCGTCCGCCGTCGCATAACGGAACATGTGGTTCCCGCGACGAAGCACCTTTTCAACAGCCGCTAGCGTTGCCTGAAAGCGCGGATCGGAGGGCTTCAGGAAATTCACCTCCGTCATCAACAGGAGGCCGGCATCGAGACCTTCGCCGTCGAAGCTGTCGGCGAAAGCGTCCAGATCTTCGTTCCATGCGCGTGTGCAGATCGTCTGGTGGACTTCGTCGGCGAGCTTGCGCCAGTGCCGCGCGCGTTCCTGCAGGCCGAGATGTTCGGCGATACGGGCAAGCCTGTCGCATGCCGCCCAACACATCAGGCTCGACGAGGTGTGGACATGCGCGCGTGTCCGCAGCTCCCACATGCCGGCGTCGGGCTGATCGTGCATGGCATAGGCCCGCTCGCCTACTTTTTCGTAGCGTTCGAAATCCGCCTTCGTCATCTGCTTCATCAGACGCTCATCGAAGAAGGACTGCGAGGCAGCCAGGATCACATTGCCGTAAACATCGTGCTGGAAATGTTCATAGGCCTGATTGCCGCGACGCACCGGCCCCATGCCTCTGTATCCCCTCAGCGTATCGACAAGCGATTCCGTCAGATCGGTTTCGAGGCCGATGCCGTAGACCGGCTGCAAATGGCCGTCTTTTGCATTACCGACGATATTGCCGAGATAACGGAGATAGTTCTCCATCGTCTCCACTTCGGCGAGTGAATTGAGCGCGCGAATAACAAAGAAGGCATCGCGCAGCCAGCAGAAGCGATAATCCCAGTTGCGCTCGGTATTCGCGGCCTCGGGAATACTTGTCGTGAGGGCAGCGACGATCGCGCCCGTCTCCTCGTAGCAGCAGAGCTTGAGTGTGATCGCGGCACGGATCACCGCCTGCTGCCATTCAAGCGGCAGGGCGAGGCGGCGGACCCATCTGCGCCAGTAATCGTCCGTGCGCTCCTCGAAGCGGCGCGCCGTATCCTCGATGCCGTCACTCAAGGTTTCGTCGGGGCCGAGAATGAAGCTCACGGGGCCGGTGAGATTGAAGACGGTTTCGTCGAGCAGATATGTGATGGGTGCATTGGTGGTCAGACGGAGCGCGAGACCGCTATGCAGGTAGCGAACATGATTGCTGCCGCGTGTGATGATGGGCTTCTCGGCGCCGTAATTGAAGCCGGGACGGACACGAATGCGGATGCGCGGTGTACCTTCCAGGGGGCGCACCCGGCGCACCAGCGTCATCGGCTGGAAGATGCGTTCGCGCTGCATGAAGCGCGGCGCGAAATCCGTGATTTCTATTGTGTTGCCGTCCTTGTCCGTCACTTCGGTAACGAGGACCGCTGAATTGTGGCGATAATACTGGCGCGATGTTGCGGCGTTTTCCAGCTCCACGCCCCAGTAGCCGCGCGCATCATCTTCATCTTCGGCGTTCTTGCCGTTCAGCAAGCTGTAGAAAACAGGGTCACCATCAAGCCGGGGCAGACAACACCAAACGATGCGAGCCCATTTGTCGATCAGCGCGCCATATGTGCCGTTTCCGACAATCCCGAGATCAAGCGACGACAAACTACCTCCTATACACAATTATCTCAGCCAGCACCGCGAAGCGACATGGCTGCATCTTTCAACCAGGCGACGAAACCCCCGACGGACGCAATGCGGTATGCCGCCGCAGATTCACCCTCGCCGATCTTGATCGTAACGCCTTTCAGCGCATTGACGACCCCAAAGCCGTCCTCATCGGTGCGATCATCGCCTGCAAACACGGGAACCCGGCCCGAAAAAGGCGGCAGCGACATGAGCTTTTCAATGGCATGCCCCTTGTTGACGTGGCCAGGCTTCACCTCAAGCACCATCTTGCCATCCATGAGCTGAAGCCCCGAGGTCGAGGCCAGCGCCTCCTGCATGGCCGCGCGGCATTCCTGCTCACGCTCCGGCGCACGCCTGTAGTGCAGCGCCAGCGCGCCGGGCTTCATTTCCACGATCAGGCGATCGTCACCATCGACCAGCGGCGCGAGCTTCGCCGCGATTTCATGTATTGCACCCGATTCATCGGGCAGATGCGGCACCATGCCCTGCCGCTCGCGCAACTCCAGCCCATGCACGCCCGCACCCGGCAGTTCGAGCCCGGTGTAGCGGTCGAGCTCGCCGAGTGTGCGGCCGGAGATAAGCGCCACGGCACCATCGAGGCTTTCCATGAGGCTCGCCAGAACCTCCGGGAGTTCGGGGTCGATGACCACAGCATCCGGCGTCGGTGCGAGTTCCGCCAGCGTTCCGTCGAAGTCGAGAAACAAGGCCCAGTTGCGTTGCGGCGCGGGCAGCGCGCGCGCGCCATCGTTCATATCGTTCATTCCATTATGCCGATTGTCCGGCAAGGCGTTCGGCCTGGCCGCAGTCGTGAGGGGTGTCCGCATCGTCGGGGATGCAGATGCGAAAGAGGGTACCCGAGGCATCGCTCCGCACAAGTTCAATATGCCCGCCATGCATACGAACGAGTTCGGCCGCGATGGCAAGCCCGAGCCCCGTTCCATCGGCGCGGCTGCTGCCGGAAAAGGCTTCGAACAGATGCTCGCGCGCCTTTGGCGGCAGGCCCGGGCCATTATCCGATATCTCGATATGGACATGATCGGCGGTGCGATGCGCGGCGAGACGGATTTCGCCGCCATGCCTGGCGCGCACGGCGCCCCCGGCATCTTCCGTCAGCGCCTGGGCGGCGTTGCGCGCCAGATTGAGCAGGATGCGGAAAAGCTGATCGGCATCCGCGTCCACGACAAGATCTGCCGGCACATCGTTCACCCAGCGAATGGGGTCCGTCTCGCTCCATGCTGCTTCGGCGACCTCTTCCGCAAGCTCCGCCAGCGCAACAGGGCGGCGTTGAGGCGTCCGCTCCTCCGCACGGCCAAAGCGCAGCGACTTCGTGCAAAGGTCGATCGCGCGGTCAATCGAGGCAAAGAGACGAGGCGCCAGGTGCTGCACCGCCGGATCGTCGATTGCGCCGATGCGGTCGGAAATGAGCTGCGCGCTTGCGAGAATGTTGCGCAGATCGTGATTGATCTTGCTCACCGCCGCACCCAGCGAGGCCAGATGCGCCTTCTGCGTCAGCGTTGCCCTGATTTCCTTCTGCATCAAGGCCAGTTCGCGCTCGGCCACGCCGATCTCGTCGGCGCGGGCGGAAGGCGCAATGACGCGGCGGGCATCTTCCGGGTTCACGCGGAAGCCGACCATGTTGCTCGTCAGACGGCGCATGGGACGAACGAGAACGAAATGCAAAACAAGATAGACAAGGCTGGCGGTGATAACGGAAATGACGAGAGAGAGCAGAAAGATATTCTTGCTGTATCGAAGCATCGCATGGCGAAGCGGGGTTTCATCAAACACGATCTCGATGGATTCGCCCGCGCCAAAGCGCGGCTCCCCCGTCACAAGAATGATGCGCCCGTCGCCCGTGAAGACCGTGTCGAACGCATCCATGATGAGTTCCACGGCCGTCGCGCTGCGCAGATCGAATCTCGTGTCGACCACCGGCGGCATGTCCTCGCTGAGGACGAGGCGGCGCGCGCCGCCACGATGAAGGGCCACGGCGTAAACTTGCGCGTTTTTCAGAAGCTCCTCGCGAAGCGCGGGCGACACCATGTTGTCGGGCCGCGCTTCAAGGGCGAGCGACGCGATCTGCGCGGCGGCAAGGCGCTGCTCCAGCCAGTTCAGGCGGAAATTCGCGACCGAGGGCACGAAAATCAGCACTTCAGCCAGCATCACGAAGAGGAGCGTCAGCACCAGCAGGCGGCGCGACAAGGAACCCCGCAGCGGCCCCATGGCGCGCGCAAGCCACCCGGCCTCCTGCCCGTCTCTGTGTGCCGTCGCCTTCATTCGCAAATTACGCCCCGTTGCGGCCGATCCGGCAATCCTAGCCGAACAGCGAGAGAAAGCGCACCAGCATCCTCGTTTTCGAGCTGTACAGAGCCGGGGTGTAATAGGCGCCTGCCGCACGCTTGCTGATCTCCGAAAGCGTCGGATAAGGCACGATGACGCTTGCCATTGCGCTCAGTTTCAGGGCATTCGACTTTGCCAGCACCCAGGGCAGGATCAGTTCGCCCGCATGAGGCCCCACGATGGTCGCGCCGAGTACGCGCGCATGGGAGTCGGTGATGACCTTTATCACCCCCTCCGTCTCGCGCTCCGCCTGGGCGCGATCGTTTTCCGCCATATGCCAGCGCAGTACGTTGATCTTGCTGTAGCGCTTGCGCGCCTCTTCCTCGGTTTCTCCAACATGGGCAAGCTCGGGGTCCGTATAGGTCACCCAGGGCACCGCATGATGGTCAGCGCGGGCTGGCACACGGAAGAGCGCGTTCCTGATGACGATGCCTGCGTGATAATTCGCGACATGGGTGAACTGCAACCCGCCAGTAACATCGCCGATGCCGAAGATGCGCTTGTTGGTCGTGCGCAGGCGCTCATCGAGTTTCAGCCCGCGCTCAGTATATTCGACGCCGGCCTTTTCGAGACCGAGGTCTTCGACGTTCGGGCGGCGGCCGGTCGCAACGAGAAGATGCGACCCCTCGATACGGCGCGTCTCCTGTCCGTGCACAATCTCGACCGCGATATTGTTTTCCGCGCCCGAGACGGAGAGAACCTTCGCGCCTTCCAGTATCTCAACGCCATCGCGGCGTAGCCGGTCGACGACGACGGCGGAGAGTTCAGGGTCTTCGCGCGACAATACGCGCGCCCCCTCGAGCACCGTCACGCGGGCGCCGAGGCGGCGGTGGGCCTGCGCCATCTCCATGCCGATAGGCCCACCGCCAATGACGATGAGGTGAGCCGGGCACTCCTTGTTCTCGAAGATGTTCTCGTTCGTATAGAAGGGCACCTTGTCGAGGCCCGGTATGGGCGGCGCGGACGCGCGCGAACCCGTGGCTATGACGAAGCGGCGCGCGGCAATCTCCGCATTGCCCGCCAGCACCGTGCTGCCATCGCGGAAGCGCGCATAGTCCTTGATGACCGTGACACCGAGGCCTTCAAAACGGGCGACGGAATCGTTGGGGGCGATGGTTCCGATCACGCCATGCACATGCTCATGCACCTTCGCGAAATCGACCTTGGCTTCCACGGGCGCGATGCCGAAGGGCTCGCCCGCACCCATGCGGTAAGCCTGCTTCGCGGCAGCGAGAAGCGCCTTCGAGGGTACGCAGCCCGTATTGAGACAGTCGCCGCCCATTGCATCGCGTTCGATGAGCACGGTGCGGGCGCCCATTTGCGCGGCGCCCGCCGCAACCGACAAGCCACCGGAGCCGGCACCGATGACGCAGATATCAGCCTTGATCCGCTTGGCCATGCAATCCTCTGCAACTTTCTGAGTAAAACGACGATAAATCAGTCCGCTGCCCGCCCGGAGGCGAAGCGGCGATAGAGAACAGGAACCAGTGCAAGGGCGGCGAGCGCGAGGATCGGCCCCAGAATTTCCGGTTTGAAGATAAGTCCGAGATCAGGGTCGCTGCCTGCATCGAAGACGGCGCCAAGCCCGTTGCCCAGGCTCGCAAAGACGAATGTCCCCGGAATGATGCCGACAAAGGTCGCCGCAACATAGGTCCGCAGCGGCACACCGAGAAAAGCGGGCGCGAGATTGACCAGAAAAAAGGGAAAGACCGGCACGAGCCGCAATACCAGCATATAGCTGAAGGCGTTCTTGCCGAAGCCATCCTCAAGCTTGCGGAGCTTCGGCCCGGCCTTCTCGCGCAGCATGTCGCCGAGTGCCGTTTTTGCGGCGAGAAATATCGCCGTCGCGCCAATGGTTGCACCGGCCACTGTGAGCAAGCCGCCGAAAACCGTTCCGAAGAGAAAGCCGCCGGTGAGCGTCGCGACGAGCGCACCGGGCAGCGAAAAGGCGACCACCGCGATATAGGCGAGCACATAAATGAAGGCGGCAAGCGCCCAGTACTCCACCACCCATGCGGTGAGTGCCTGACGATTATCGCGCAATGTATCGAGCGTCACATAGCGATCGAGACCGAGCGCGAAGAAGGCGCCGAGGCCGGCCAGCAGCACCAGCAGCGGCAGGAAGCGTTTGAAGACGCTGCTCCGGCCCTTCGTTTCCGTCATTCGCTTTTCTCCGGCTTCCGCGCATCGTTCAGCGACCAGTCGTAATCATAGGCCGCCACACCCGTCACGGTCTCAAGTTTCCCGCTCAGCTCCGGCCCCGCATAGCGGCGGATTTCACTGAGGACACCTTCTTCCGTGCCGCCGAAATCCTTCATGTACCATTTGAAGATGCTGGAAACTGTCAGCCTGTCCCCTTCGACATGGGCCCCGCGCGGACTGTTCACATAGGCGCGCGCGGCCCGGTCGAGCATCGCGTCGAGCCCGGCGCCCGTATAGGGCGCGGGAGCCAGGTCCGGGCAGCCCACCGAGGCGCAATTCACCGCGTAATGGACGCGGCGGTCGCCGAAATCGGCCCGGAGGATGCCGTGCTCTATGTCGTCCAGAGAAAGCTCCAGTCCGGCCACGCTCACCAGCTTTTTGCCCCAGGGGCCGTTCGAGAAGAGACCTGGCGAGATGTCGATGTCGCGAATGGAGGCGACGGGGTAGTGGTCAACCACGATGTCGACGGTGAGCGCATTATAGAGGTTCACCCAGAAGGCGAAGGCCTCGTCGCGGTCCAGCGCCTCGGGATCGGCTTGCGCCAATGCCTCGATATAGGCCTTGAGTGCGGCCCGGTCCGCCGGGGCCGCCTTCAGCGCCCCGTAATCGAAGCGGTTCGGAGCGCCCCCTGCACCTTCCGTCAGATAAATGTCGAGGAGGCGCGCCCAGGGCGCATGATCGGGGCGAGTATCGGCATCCATCGGATTGGCGTGTGCAGACATTGCCATACGGGCCGTCGGGCCCATCAGGCCCAAAAACAAGAACAAAAAGAGTACATATCGAGATGCCGTACGGCTGAAAGAGAGGGGCAAGGAGGTCACTGTCATGATGCGCGGAGATTACGCGCTCCCCCGTCCGGCGATAGCCCCCCTCACCCAAACGTGACAGAAGTTCAGGCGCGGTGATCCAGGGGCCAATCCGGCCTCAATTTGCCCGGGTGCCGTTGACTTTCCGCTGTCATATCGCTTATACACCCCGCCAGACAGCCGTCGGGCGACAACGCCTGCGGCTCTTGTTTTTATGGCATGGAGCGGTGGCCCGAAAAGCCGCCCCCCGGAGCCGGACCAGCCAGAAAATTGGCGGGAACGTGCTCGGCCCAGACCCGCCGGAGAAGAGACGTGAAACGGACCTATCAACCGAGCAAGCTCGTCCGCAAGCGCCGCCACGGCTTCCGTGCGCGCACCGCGACCACTGGTGGCCGTAAGGTGCTGGCTGCGCGCCGGGCCAGAGGACGCAAGCGTCTGTCGGCCTGATCCCGCGGCAGTGGTATCCGGCACAGCGCAAACGGGCTTCGGCCCGTTGCCTTTTCAGGCTGAGGTTCCGTTGCACGCCGCGTTGCTGAGCCTCGCCGCGAGCCCCCCTATGGACCGTCTGCGCAAACGCCGCGACTTTCTTGCCGCCGCCCGCGCGCGCAAGCGCGCCGAGGCAGGCCTCGTGCTGCAAGCTCGCCCGCGCGGCGACGAGGCACCTCCCCGTATCGGCTATACCGTCACGAAAAAAGTCGGCTGCGCTGTCGAGCGCAATCGTGCCAAGCGCCGTCTTCGCGCTGCGGCGGCCGAAGTGCTTTCACTCACCGCCAAAGACGGCTACGACTACGTCCTGATCGGGCGGCAGGCCACGCTCACGCGGAGCTGGCCGGACCTTCTCAACGATCTCAGCCGCGCACTCGCCTCCGTTCACGGAAAGCGCGGGGGTGCGGGCAATCCGTCCAGACCAAAGCGTTCCGATTCCGGGAAAGACCGTCCTCATGGGTGACAACCGCAACTTCATCATCGCCATTTTTCTGTCGGTAGTCGTTTTCATCGGCTGGCAATATTTCTTCATCAATCCGCAGATGGAGGCCGAGCAGGCCAAACAGCAGGCAGCGGCGGAAGAAAGCGGCAATCTGGCGGCCACGGAACCGGGGACGTCTGCGCCCGGCGATGTACGCCTCCCGAGCGTCGAAAGCCCGGGGCGCACGCTAAACGCCGCAAGCGACCCGCGAGCGACGCTCGAGCGCACGGAAGCGCTGGCGCAGGCGCCGCGTCTCCCCATCCGCTCGGAAGAGCTTGAAGGGTCGATTTCGCTCAAGGGCGCGCGCTTCGACGACCTTAAGCTTCGCAAGTATCATGTGACCGTCGACCAGAGCAGCCCGGAAGTTGCCCTCTTCTCGCCCGCGCGTACGCAGGCGCCCTATTTCTCCGAATTCGGCTTCATCGCCGCACCCGGCAGCAATGTCGCGCTGCCCGGTTCGCAGACCGTGTGGCAGGTCGAGGAAGGCGCGACGCTCACGCCCGACACGCCGGTGACACTGCGCTGGGACAATGGCCAAGGCCTCATCTTTCACCGCACGATCACGCTCGACGAACACTTTCTCTTTTCGATCAACGATCGCGTGGAGAACAATTCCGGCGCCGCCGTCACCCTCTATCCCTATGGCCTCGTCTCGCGCACGGGCAAGCCTGCGGGCAGCTCCTTCTTCATCCTGCATGAAGGCTTCATTGGCGAATTCCCGAGCGTCGGTGAAAAGGCCATCAAATATGACGACGCCGCCGAAGACGGGCCGGTGAAGGTCAGCGACAATGATGGCTGGCTGGGCATTACGGACAAGTACTGGGCGGCCGCGCTGGTGCCTGAAACGGGCAAATCCTTTACCGCAAGTTTCAGCGAGCATCCGAGCGACGCCATCGAAAACTATCAGGCGGATTTCCGGTACGACGCGCAGGAAGTTCCCGCCGGCGGCAGCATTGAAATCGCCAATCGCCTTTTCGCAGGCGCCAAGGTCTCCAAGGTGATCGATGCCTATCACGATGCAGGCATCTACAAGTTCAATCTGCTGATCGACTGGGGCTGGTTCTGGTTCCTGACGCAGCCGATGTTTTCCGCTCTCCATTTCGTCGCGCTTCTCGTCGGCAATTTCGGCATCGCCATCCTGATCGTCACGGTTGTGATCAAGCTTGTCTTCTATCCGCTCGCCAACAAGTCCTATGTGGCGATGAGCAAGATGAAGAAGCTGCAGCCGGAAATGGAAAAGCTGCGCGAGCGTTATCCTGACGACAAGATGAAGCAGCAGCAGGAGATCATGGAGCTTTACAAGAAGGAGAAGGTGAATCCGCTCGCCGGCTGCCTTCCTGTTCTCATTCAGATCCCGGTCTTCTTCTCGCTCTACAAAGTGCTCTTCGTGACCATCGAAATGCGTCACGCACCTTTCTTCGGCTGGATCAACGATCTCTCCGCGCCGGACCCGACCTCGATCTTCAACCTGTTCGGCCTTATCCCGTGGGATCCGCCTTCCATGCTGATGATCGGCATCTGGCCGCTCATCATGGGCTTCACCATGTTCGTGCAGCAGCGCATGAACCCGCTGCCCGCAGACCCGATCCAGGCGCAGATATTCACCTGGATGCCGGTGATCTTCACTTTCATGCTGGCGGGGTTCCCGGCGGGTCTCGTGATCTACTGGGCGTGGAACAACACGCTGTCCGTCATCCAGCAAGGCGTCATCATGAAGCGGCAGGGCGTTCCTATCGAGATTTTCAGCAATCTCGGTCTGAACAAGCTGGTCGGCGGCAACAAGCCGAAATCGTGATGCGATGAACACAGCGCCTGAAGGACCGGACGACGACACACCGGATATCGAGACCGGGCGCTGGCTCTTCGCGCAGCCTTGCGAGTTCCTGCGCGGCGTAGTCGAAATGAAGGGACTGCCCGAAACGGCGCTTCCCGAAGTCGCCTTTGCCGGACGCTCCAATGTCGGCAAGTCGAGCCTGATCAACGCCCTCACCAGCCGCAAAACGCTGGCGCGTACCTCCAACACCCCCGGCCGCACGAAGGAACTCAACTTCTTCGAACTCGGCCCCCAGGGGCAGGCCGCTGTCATGCTGGTGGACCTGCCGGGCTATGGCTATGCACGCGAAACGAAAGCGCGTGTCGGCGAATGGACCCGGCTCGTCATGTCCTATCTGCGCGGGCGCGCGGGGCTCCGCCGCGTCTTCGTGCTGATCGACGCACGGCACGGCCTCAAGGAAAACGACCACGAGGTCATGACCATGCTCGACGAAGCGGCCGTCTCCTACCAGATCGTTCTCACCAAGATCGACAAGCTGAAAAGAGGCGAACTCGAGCGGCGGCTCGAGGAAGTACGCACCGACATCCGCCGCCATGTCGCAGCGCATCCCCGGATCGTTGCGACCTCGAGCGAGAAGGGCGATGGCATCGCGACGCTTCGCGCGGAGGTCGCGTCACTGGCCGACCCGGCCGCGCTGGGGTATAAACCGCAGGCTTGAGAGGCTCTCGGGCAATGGGCCGGAGGCAGCCAGGGAGGCAGACGGACAGGCATGGCGGACAAGACCGATAAAGGCGCTGCGCAGCAGGAAGACCCGAGAGTGGAGCGCGCGCGTATTCTTTCCGAGGCCCTGCCCTTCATGCAGCGCTACGACAAGCGCACCGTCGTCGTGAAATATGGCGGGCATGCGATGGGCGACGAAGCACTCGGCGCTGAATTCGCCCGCGACATCGTGATGCTCAAACAGGCCGGCCTCAATCCCGTCGTCGTGCATGGCGGCGGGCCACAGATCGGCGCGATGCTGACGCGGCTTGGCATCAAGAGCGAATTTTCGGGTGGCCTCAGGATCACCGACAAGGCGACCGTCGATATCGTCGAGATGGTTCTCGCGGGGTCGATCAACAAGCAGATCGTGGCGCAGCTCAATCAGGCCGGCGGGCGCGCGATCGGGCTTTGCGGCAAGGACGGAAATCTCATCGTCGCGCGCAAGGTCGAGCAGAAGATCCACGACCCGGAATCCAACATCGAAAAGATTCTCGATCTCGGTTTTGTCGGCCAGCCGGAAAAGATCAATCCGGAAATTCTCGAAGTCATCCAGAAGTCCGACATCATCCCGGTGATTGCGCCGATCGGCGTTTCGGCGGATGGCCATACCTACAACATCAATGCGGACACCGTCGCAGGCGCGATCGCAGGTGCGATGGGCGCCGCGCGTCTTCTGCTTCTCACCGACGTGAAGGGCGTGCTCGACAAGCAGGGCAAGCTCATGGAAGCCCTTACCGTCGATCAGGCCAAGAGCCTGATGCAGGATGGCACGATTTCCGGCGGCATGATCCCGAAGCTCGAAACCTGCATCGAGTCCGTCGAGGACGGCGTGGAAGCTGTGGTTATCCTCGACGGTCGGGTTCGCCACGCGGTGTTGCTCGAACTCTTCACCGAGCATGGTGCGGGTACTCTGATTCAGAAGTAGGAGCAGGCCACACGGTCTTGCCGCATCGCGTCTCGCTGTTATGCTGTTTCCCGAGTTTGGGGAAATGCCGTAAATCAATGATGCGCTGTTTGCAGATAGCCGCTGCCGCCCTCACAGCATGGTTCATGCTGGGTACGCCTGCGCATGCCCACTACAGGTTCTGCAACAAGACGAGTTATGTCCTCGACGGCGCCATTGCCTTCGAGGCGGATGGCCGCATGAAGAGCCAGGGCTGGGTGCGTGTGCTGCCGGGCGGCTGCGCGTCAGCGCTGGATGGCGACATTGCCGAGCAGGATTATTTCGTCTTCGCCCGCTCTATCGACGCGCATGTGGGGCGCGTCAAATATTTTTCGGGCAATACTCAGTTCTGCACACTGGAGGACGACTTCGCCATCGAAGGCGCGGACCAATGTGCGCTACGCGGTTATGACTCCGCCGACTTTCTGCGTGTGCGGACGAAGGCAGGCAAGGACTGGTCCACGACATTCGCCGAGGCGAGCGAATATACCGCCGATCAGGCACGCATCGCTGCGGCACAAAGACTTCTTAAGGATAACGGGTTTGCACTCAATCGCATCGACGGCATAGCCGCGCGAAACACGCTCCGCGCCGTGGAAGCCTTTCAGCGTTCGGCCAATATTACCGTGACGGGAAAGATCGACGACAAGCTGATCGACCGGCTCATCGAACACGCCGTCGAGGAACAGAAAGCAGTGGGTCTCGACCTTTGCAACAAGACGGATACGCTCGTCTGGGCCGCCATCGGCTATGCGAATGGCGAAGACGACATGTCCAGCGGATGGGTGAGGATCGAACCGGGCAATTGCCGCAAGGCAATCAAGGGGAAGCTCGATCAGGCCGCCTATTACGTCTATGCCGAAGGCGTGGACGATGCTGGCGCCATCGCACGAGCCGGTGAAGACGCAATGATCTGGAGTGGCAATAACAGCTTCTGCATCAAGACGACGCGTTTCGAGATCAGAGGCCGGGAACGCTGCGCGGCGCGAGGTTTCGACGAGCGCGGATTCATGCGCGTCGAAACAGGGGGGAAACCCCTGCGCCGGATCGATTTCGACTAATTCTGCGCCGCCTCCTCGATGCCGAAATACTGCAAGTGCCAGCGCATCTCATCCTCGGTCATCGGATAGGCAATACCTTCACGCGGCAGTATCAGATTGGGCTGCGGCACATGCGCAATATAGGTCTGGACCGCCAGCGCGGTGCGCATGGAAAGTCCGCCCTTCCAGCACAGGGCGGCAATGCCGCGTCCGCTTTGCGCGGTGAATATTTCTTCAATGCTTCGGGCGGAGGCACCCGCAAGCAGCGACAGCGCGAGCACAACGGAGGCGCGTTGCGAGGTCGTTGCTGCTTCCATCACTATTTCGTCGCCAAGACGTCCCGCAGCATAGGCATCGCGGATATCCTCGCGTGGCGATGGTTCGTGCTCTTCCTCGCCCCGCTCGATCTTCGATTGCACCTTCGTTCTCAGCCAGTCCGCTGTTTCCTTGTCGAGCTCGTGTGTGCGGCGCAATTCCTCGATCAGAGAGCGTGAAACGAAAGTGGCGATACGGCGCATGGCGCGCATCGAGAGTTCGGGGCGCGTCACGAGAGGCTTGTGCCAGCTTTTTATACCGGCGGCGCGCGTAATGACGCGATCCATCGTGTCTTCGCGAATGCGAGCTCCCTTGTTTGCAAGCAACGTCTCGATCGCGTCATTGTCATGCGAGGAAACAATGGCGTCTGAAACCGGTGCATTGACACAAGCCCGGCGCGCCACGGCAGCGGCGGCACCCTCCACCTGCGACGTCGCGATGATCTCTATCAGGTCTTCGTCGGAGAGAAGCGGCGAGTATTCGAGGATCGGCCCGCAAACGGCAATTTCGGCGTCACGCGCGAGGCGTCTTGCAAGCGTTGCGGAAATGGTCGGACAGCCGGCGACCTCTTCGGCGATGATCGCCCGCACGCGCGGCAACTCGTCGGCGGCGAGCTTTTCGAGCAGCCCTGCAACACGTTCCTGGACGGCGCTGCGCTCATGGGGCGGCATATCCGGCATCAGACGGGAGAGTTTGCGCGCCAGCTCGCCGCGCACCTCGCCGTCATTGTCGCCATGCAGCAGTTCGTCGGCCTGAACCGGCGCCGACCTGTTGGCGGCGACGAGGCCGCGCACCCGCGGGTCGTCGTCGCAGGCCAGATAATAGAGCGCCTCCTGCGGGGCATCCTCGCGCGAGGCAAGCTCGCGTTTCATTTCAAACTGGTGGCTCTCCAGAACCCGGCGCGCATCCTCGTAGCGAAGCTCCTCGGGGAGCCGCTTCCGGCCGAAAAGCCTGGCAAAAAATCCGGACGACATCGCTGCACTCCGACTGCGCCTTCCTCCGAAAACGCCGGGTCCCGGCGCGGATTACAGTCCGAGTTTCCGGTTTATCCGCTTAACACTCCATTAAGCGGCCACGTGGCACGCGAGCCTTGCCAAGCAGGTCCTGCCGGGGCACATATGAACCATGACGATTATCGAAAGCGGCATCGGAAAAGCGGCGGTTCCACGGGATTTCCCGGCGGTCGAAACCTGGGTTTTCGACCTCGACAACACGCTCTATCCGCCCGAATGCGACCTCTTCGCCCAGGTCGACCTGCGCATGACCGCCTTCATCTCGCGCTATCTGGATGTTGATGCCGCCGAAGCCAGGCGCATCCAGAAAGACTTTTATATCGAACACGGCACGACGCTATCGGGCCTGATGAGTGTTTACGGGATCGAACCGACGGAGTTCCTTCAGTTCGTGCATGATATCGACGTTACCGCCGTGCTCGCCGATGCAGCACTCGGTCAGGCGATCGAGGCGCTGCCGGGGCGGAAAATCGTTTTCACCAATGGCTCGCTCGCCCATGCGGAAAATGTTATCCGGCAGCTCGGGATCGCTCATGTCTTCAGCGGCATTTTCGATATCGTCTCGACGGAATATGAACCCAAGCCACGCCAGCGCGCCTATGAGCGCTTCCTCCATGCCAGCGGCATCGAGCCCACGCGCGCGGCAATGTTTGAGGATATCGCCCGCAATCTCGAAGTGCCGCATACGCTTGGCATGACAACGGTCTGGGTCCGTCCCGCCATCGCAGGCACCGAGCGGCATCATCGCCTCTCGCATGAAGGGGCCGAAGGCGATCACGTCCACTATGTGACCGACAATCTCAGAGGGTTTCTGGAAGGGCTTGCGCGCGCCTCAGCGGCGCCCGAATAGGCGTTCGATATCGGAGAGCTTCAGCTCGACATAGGTCGGGCGGCCATGATTGCACTGGCCGGAATGAGGCGTCGCCTCCATCTCGCGCAAAAGCGCATTCATTTCCTCACCGGTAAGCCGGCGCCCCGCGCGCACAGAGCCGTGGCAGGCTATGGTGCCGCAAACCTCTTCCAGCCGCTCCTTCAGCGACAGCGCCTCATCAAGCTCCGCGAGGTCGTCGGCAAGGTCGCGCACCAGCCCCGCCACATCCAGCTTGCCGAAGATGGCCGGGACTTCGCGCACGACAACCGCCCCCTGCCCGAAGCCCTCGATCACGAAACCGAGTTCGGCGAGTTCGGGAATGCGCGCCACGAGACGCTCGGCCTCTGCCTCGTCCAGCTCCACGACTTCGGGAATGAGCAGCAATTGCCGCGCTACGCCCGTCGCCGCCATTGCCTTCTTCATGCGCTCATAAACGAGACGTTCATGTGCCGCATGCTGGTCGACGATCACGATGCCATCCGCCGTCTGCGCGATCACATATGTTTCGTGCAACTGTCCGCGCGCCACCCCGAGCGGCAGATCCGGCGCCGTCTCGTTTGCAGGCTCCATTGCCGTTTCGACGCGCGCGGCGTGACCACCGAGATCGGTGAAAGCGCCCTGCCATGCGCCCGTGGCTTCGGCGAGACCGGGCTGGCGCACGGGACCGGACGAGGGCCAGCGCGGCGCATGAGCACCGGGAGAGGCGGCCGCCATTTCCGGCCGCACCGCACCAAGCGCCGCACCGGCCACCGTCGTCGAGGCGCGGTGTCCGGCTTCGGCGAGCGTCCGCTTCAGCGCGCCGACAATGAGCCCGCGCACCAGCCCCGCATCTCGGAAGCGCACCTCGGCCTTGGCCGGATGCACGTTCACATCGACATCGCGGGGGTCGAGATCGACGAAAAGTGCGACGGCAGGATGCCGGTCGCGTGCGAGGAAGTCCGCGTAAGCCCCGCGTACCGCGCCAACGATCAACTTGTCGCGCACGGGCCTCCCGTTCACGAAGAGAAACTGAAGTTGCGCCGTGCCGCGATTATAGGTCGGCAATCCGGCAAAGCCCGTGAGCGCTATCCCTTCACGCACAGCATCTATCGCGAGCGCGTTCTGCTCGAAGTCGCGGCCCATGATCGCGCCAAGCCTTGTCAGCCTGCCCGCGTCGCCGGGGAGTTCCGGTTCGAGACGCAAAAGGTTTCGCTCACCGCTCGTCAGGGTAAAGCCCGTTTCCGGGTGCGCCATCGCCAGCCGCTTCACCACATCGGATACGGCTTGCGTTTCGGCGCGCTCGCTTTTCATGAATTTCAGGCGCGCAGGCGTCGCAAAGAAGAGGTCGCGGACTTCGATCTGTGTGCCCTGGCGGCCCGCCGCGGGCTCGACGGCACCTGTCTTCCCCCCCTCGAGCGAGATACGGAATGCAGTCTGCGCATCTTTCGGGCGGCTCAGAATGCTCAGCCGGGCGACCGCGCCGATCGAGGGCAGCGCTTCTCCGCGAAAGCCGAGCGTCGCAATGTCGTGCAGATCTTCAAGGCCTTCGCGGTCTATGCGGAGCTTCGAGGTCGCATGCCGCTCGACTGCAAGTGCCAGCTCTTCCGCGTTCATGCCGATGCCATCATCGGTGACGCGAATGAGGTCGCGCCCGCCGCCGCCGACCACGATCTCGATGTGGCGCGCCCCCGCATCGAGTGCGTTCTCCACGAGTTCCTTCACCGCGCTTGCCGGGCGCTCGACTACTTCGCCCGCGGCGATGCGGTTGATCGTCCCTTCGCTCAAGCGGCGGATACGGCTCATGCCTCAGTCTTTCCCTTCGGCGAGATATTTGCGCGCGAGAATCTTGCCTTCTTCCACCGCCGGCTGATCGAAGGGATCGACGCCGAGCATACGGCCCGCGATGATCGTCTCCAGCATGAAATGCATGAAGAGAGCGCCGAGCGTGCGCTCGTCGAGCGCAGGCAGCATGAAGCTGCGCACGGGCCGCCCGTTTCTCACCAGCGTATCCGCCGTGGCGCGCTGCTCGGCATCCACGAGATCGCCGACGCTGTGCCCGCCGAGGAAATCGAAAGCCGTGTCTTTCGCGATATCCGGTGAGGCCTTCGGACCCTTGCCCTTGGTTTCCGTCATGAAGATGTTGAAGAGCTTGTCCTTCGGGCCTGCAAGCCAGAGCTGCAACTGGCTGTGCTGATCGACGGGGCCAAGCGCCTTCACGGGCGTGGTGCCCTTGCCATCCTTGCCGAGACTTTCTGCCCAGAGCTGGCAATACCAGGCGAGGAAACGCTCAAGCCGGTCGGCATAGGCCGCGACGACGGAAATGGACGCGCCTTTCTCCTCCGCCATGGCGACGGAAAGCGCCGCGCCAGCCGCGGGCGCAATATCGCCTGCGCCGCGCTTGTCGAGCACTTGCGCCAGCACCGCGGCCGCGCCTTCGCGCACCGCCGCAATATCGAGCCCCATCAGACGGGCCGGCAGAAGCCCCACATTGGTGAGCACGGCATAGCGTCCGCCAACGCCCGGATCGTGCTCCAGCGTCGGGAAGCCCTGCGCTTCGGCCAGCGCCCGCATGGGGTTCGGCTTGCCGTCCTTGGCGGGTTCCGTCAGCACGGCAAAGTGATGCTTCATGTATTTTGCGCCGCCTGCCTCCGCGAGCGTGCTCATCGCTGCCAATGTCTGTATCGCGGGCTCGACCGTTCCCCCCGATTTGGAGACGACAAGAAAGCGCGTCGTTCGCAGATCCACGTTGGAGAACACGGCGTCCATGGTCGCCGCATCGAGATTGTCGGGAATATGGATGCGCACGCCCTTCTGCACATTCGCCTGCGTGCCCCAGCCGGTGAGCTGCGCCAGCGCCTGCGCGCCGAGCGCCGAGCCGCCAATGCCGAAAATGAATATGTCGGTCGTATTGTCGAGAAGCTTTTCCGCCACTTCCTCGATCCGCGCGAAGTCGTCGCGGCGCGCAGGTACGCGCAGGAGCGGCAACTCACCCGTTTCATGCGCCTTGCGCAACCAGTCAAGCGCGCCTTCCGCGCGCGCCAGCGCCTTGTCGTAGCTTTCGCGGGACAGGCCATTTTCGCCGATTGCAGCGGCAAAGCAGTTATCCAGAGATTGACGATAAGGCAGGTCGGTATCGGCCATGAACTTGCTCCACCTTTCTGGAAAGACCCGCGTCTAGAATCGCGAGGCCGGAATAAAGCGTAACAAGAACGCAAACCCCCGGAAAGCCGGAGGCGTTCCCCCGCGCGGCCCTTCCCTAATGCCGCCTCTCGGACGGGCCACCGGACCTGGCGGGCGCCATGTCGTCCGTCTCGGGCAGGCCTTCGGGTTCCGGCGAGAGGTTCGGCTTGCCGACGATCGTCACGCGAAGGTTATCGGGCTTCAGCAGCCGTTTCGCGACGCGCGCCACATCCTCGCGCGTTACAGCCTCGATCAGGGCATTGCGCCTGTCCACATAATCGATGCCATACCCACCGAGTTGAATGCCCAGAAGCTGGTTCGCGATGGACCGGTTCGAGATGAAACGCAGCGGATAGGAGCCTGTGAGATAGGTCTTCGCGTCCTTCAGCTCCTCCGCCGTCACGCCTTCCTCTGCCATTCGCGCCAATTCCTTGCGCACCAGCGAAAGCGTCTGTCCGACGCGCTCGTTCTTCGTGCCAACCTGCCCGAGCCACATCGCCGCATGGTCCATGGGGTAGAGATAGGTGCCGATCGAGTAAGCAAGGCCGCGCTTCTCGCGCACCTCTTCCGTCAGCCGGGAAGAGAAGCCGCCGCCGCCCAGAATGTAGTTCATCACATAGGCGGGAATGAAATCCGGGTCGTCACGCGCAATGCCCTGCAATCCGAAGATCATCACGCTTTGGGGGAAGTCGCGCACCACGACCTGGACTTCGCCATTTCCGGTAACGTCCACCTTGGGCACATCCGCCACCTGCGCTTTGGCGGGCAGGCCGCCAAATGTCCGGTCGAGAAGGTTGCGAAGTTCCGATGGCGAGACCGGCCCGACAACCGAGATCTTCACATTATCCTGCGCGAGCACGCGGTCCGTATATCCGAGAAGATCGTCGCGCGTGATCGCAGCGACGGATTCGGGTGTGCCGTCTTCGTCGCGCGCGTAAGGATGATCGCCGAAAGCCGCCTTGTACCAGCTATTGCGAGCAATCCAGTCCGGTGACTGGCGGTTGCGCGCAACAATGGTCGCGATCTGCTTGCGGATGCGCTCGACCGCGTCGTCGTCGAAGCGCGGCTCGGAGATCGCCTTCGAGAAAAGATCGAAGGCCTCGTCCTTGTGATTTGCAAGCGTGATCAACGTAGCGTTGAAATGATCGCTGTCGGCGGAGAAGGACATGCGCGCGGCAATCTCCTCCATGCGGATCTGGAATTCTTCCGAGGTGAGTTCGCCCGCGCCTTCATCGAGAAGCCCCGACACCATGTTCGCAACCCCCGACTTCCCCTCGGGATCGGTCGCGGCGCCTCCCTTCCACGCGATTTCCATCACGACGACGGGCACTTCATCTTCCTGCACCAGCCATGCCTCGATACCGCCGGGGCTGACCACGCGCTCGATATCCATCGCCTGCGCGGGCAGGATTGCGGCGAAAGCAAAACAGAAAAAAGCAATCACGGCGCGCATCACTTCGCTCCCTCCGGCAGAAGCTCGCCCGTGACCGGATGCGTATCCTGGAGAACGGATCTTGCCGCCGCCATCACGTCCTCCTTCGTCACGTCGCGGATGCGGTCGGGCCATTCGTGAATTTCCTGCACACTCATGCCCGTCATCAGCCCCTCACCATAGGCGTAGGCCATGCTGCGCTGGTTATCGCGCGCATAGACCGCGCTCGCGACAATCACTGTCTTCGCACGGTCGAGTTCCTCATCGCTCACGCCTTCAGCGAGGAAGTTCGCGAGTTCCTTCTCGATCCCCTCTTCCAACTTGTCGAGAGAGCCGCCCACCTGCGGCAACGCATAAAGACCGAACTTGCCACCATCGAGGCGGCTGCCTTCGTACCAGCTCTGCACACCGGTCGAGATGCCTTGCTCCACCACGAGTGAACGATAGAGACGGCTTGTCGTACCGCCACCAAGGATCTCGGCCAGCACATCGAGCGCCGCACCTTCTTTGGCCCCCGCACCTGCATAGCCGGGTGCCGGATAGTAGCGCATCCATGTCGCTTCGCGCACACGCGCATCGCGCCGTATCACGCGCTTGCTTTCGTCCGGCCACTCAATATCGGGCCGCTTGCGGATGAAGGTCGGCGCGCGCCGCTCGATGGAGCCGTAATATTTTTCGGCCAGCGGTTTCAGTTCTTTCGCCGTCACGTCACCGGCGACGATCAGCGTCGCGTTGTTCGGTGTGTAATAGCGCTTGTAGAAATCGAGCGCGTCCTGCGTCGTCAGGGCGGCAATTTCATCCTTGTAACCGATGATATCCCGGCCATAAGGGTGCTCGCCGTAAAGCGCGCTGTTCATCTCCGACTGCAACTCGGCCGAAGGTTTGTTCTCGATACGCATGCGTAATTCTTCCAGAACCACGTCGCGCTCGGGCAGAACCTCGGCATCGGTGAGCTGGAGGTGGGTCATGCGGTCCGCTTCCATCTCCATCACGAGCGGCAGGCGATCTTTCGCGATCACCTGAAAGTAAGCCGTGAAGTCGTAATGGGTGAAAGCGTTGTCCTTCCCGCCATTGCGCGCGACGATGCGCGAGAACTGGCCCGGCCCTATTTT
This sequence comes from Parvibaculum sp., assembly GCA_002694985.1. Classification (GTDB taxonomy): domain Bacteria; phylum Pseudomonadota; class Alphaproteobacteria; order Parvibaculales; family Parvibaculaceae; genus Parvibaculum. The sequence continues at coordinate 107,681 of NZNS01000010.1, forward strand.
CTGCGTACCCTTGAACATCAGATGTTCGAAAAAATGCGCGAGCCCTGTCTTGCCTGCGTCCTCGTCGGCAGCGCCCACTTGATACCAGACCATGTGGGTGACGACCGGCGCCCGGTGGTCGGGGATCACCAGAACATTCATGCCGTTGGACAGCTCGAAAGTCTCCGGCAGCGGCGCGGCAGTCAACGAACTGCCACGCCCGAAAGCGAGGCCGAAGAACACGAGCATTATCAGAAGAGCAAAGGAGAGAGCGGCAAGGTAGCGTGTGCGCAACAAGTCTCATCCCTCCGGGGCGATGGCTTCTCTCGTTTCGGCTTTCGAGGCGCGGAAAAACAAAAGGCGGAAAGACCTTTGCCCTTCCGCCATTCGCATATCCCGATCGCTCAGAAAATGCCGGAGAGCCAGCCTTCTTTCTTCTGTTCCACAGTCGGCGTTTCGCCTTCGGTAACAGGCTTGCCTTCCGCCTCGTTCTGCTGGATGCGTTCGCTCTCCCCCCTGGGGTTCACGAGGCGCTCATCGGGTGCCGGACCCGAGTTCTTCCAGAAGAGAATATTGTCGACGAACGTCTTGTCGCGTTCGACCAGCGAGCGCGTTTCGGCGTTCACGACCTGACGGATGCGCGGATCGGCTTCCGTCGCGCCGGTTTCCTGCAACAGCACCTGCTCGCCCTGACTCTGCGAGGGAGCGACGTTTTCAGCCGAAAGCGCTTCCTCACCGATCAGGGCGCGCTGCGCACCAATCGAGGGCTGCATTTCCATGTCCTGCGGACGCAGTGCGCCGGGCCGCGGCGGGCGCAGCGAATAATCCGGCGGGATGACCAGCGGCGCCTTCGTCACAATGGCGAACTCGTCCGGGGCGGATTTGCCATAACCAAGCGTATCGCTAAGGCTTTCACCGCCGCAGGCGGCAAGGGAAAGCGACAGCGCGGCAAACAGACCGGCTTTCGCGCTCCACCCGGCGATGCGGGAGACTTTCGCTTCGATAGTCACTTAACGGCTCTCCTTGATCGTGGCTTTTTGCCGATCCTGCCGGCCAATCGCCTGTCAGGCTGGCGTACCGCCCGATTTTTCGTCCGGGCTGTCCTTTTTACCGGCGCCCACAAGGCCCGGCCAGACCGATTCGAGGATGATGAACATGACGCCCAGCGCGATCCATACATCGGCGATATTGAAGATATACCAGTAAAATCCGAAGGCGTGGAAACTAAAAAAGTCCGCCACCGCGCCGTAGAAAATGCGGTCATAGACATTCCCGAGGGCGCCGCCGAGGATCAGGCCGATGGCAAGCGCCGTCACCTTGTACTCCACCCGGGCAAGCCAGAGACTGAGGCCGATAATGACCGCGATGGCGAAGCCCGCCAGGATCGCCACGCCCAGCGCCGTCTGCGCCTCGAAAAGACCGTAGCTGACGCCCTGATTCCAGGCCATGACAAGATCGAAAAAGGACGTCACCTCGACGCGGCCTCGCGCGGCGATGTCATAAATATTGATCATCCACCACTTGTGAAGCCGGTCGACGGCAAAGCCCGCCAGCCCGATCAGCGATCCGTAGAGGGACCAGGGGCCCCAGAAAGTCTCGCGGTTCAGGCTCGTCATCCCTTATCTCCCTCTCGCGTTCAGTGCTGCGCGTCGTATTCGCGGACCGCCGCCGCATCGCGGAGCGAGAGATCCGGGTAGTCCGGGTCGCTTCCCACTTCAGGCAGGATACGCCAGGAACGCGCACATTTGCGTCCCTCTGCGAGCTTCGGCACGACGGCAACGCCCGGCACATCATCGAGCCGCCAGGCATCGGCGGGGCCTTCGCCTTCGGTAAGCGTCGCCTGGCTCGTGATCGAGATTTCGGCGAGGTCGACGCCCTTCATCGCCTCGACAAGCTCGGGCCGCGAAACGAAGACTTCAGGGGCCGCTTCGAGGCTCGCGCCGATCCGCTTTTCGCGGCGCTCGACTTCAAGCGCACCCGTCACCACGCGGCGGAGTTCGCGCACCTTTTTCCATTTTTCGGAAAGCGCTTCGTCGCGCCAATCGGCGGGAATTTCCGGGAAAGTGCGCAGATGCACCGAATCCTCGTCCGAGGGGAAGCGCGAGAGCCAGACCTCTTCCGCCGTAAAACAAAGCACCGGCGCCAGCCATGCCGTGAGGCAGGAGAAGAGATGGTCGAGCACCGTCCGGCAGGAACGGCGGCGCAGCGCCGAGGGCGCATCGCAATAAAGGGCATCCTTGCGGATGTCGAAATAGAAGGCCGACAGATCGACATTCATGAAATTCGACAACGTATGCGACACCCGTTTGAAATCGTAATCCGTATAGGCCTTGCGCACGAGGTCATCGAGTTCGGCAAGGCGATGCAGGATCACGCGTTCGAGTTCCGGCATATCGGAGACAGGCACGCGCTCCGCATCGTCGAAGCCCGCAAGATTGCCGATCAGGTAGCGGAAGGTATTGCGGAGTTTCCGATAGGCCTCGACATTCGACTTGATGATGTCGTTGCCGATGCTGTGATCTTCCCAGTAGTCGGTGCTCGCGACCCACAGGCGCAGGATTTCCGCGCCGTTCTGCTTGATGATCGCCGCGGGCTCGATCGCGTTGCCGAGCGACTTCGACATCTTGAGGCCCTTGTCGGTCAGCGTCATGCCATGCGTCAGCACCTGCCGGTAGGGCGCACGGCCGCGCGTCGCGCAGCTTTCGAGCAGCGAGGACTGGAACCAGCCGCGATGCTGGTCGGAACCTTCGAGATAAAGGTCGGCAGGTGTCGGTATCCCGCGCGCTTCCAGCACGAAAGCATGGGTGGACCCTGAATCGAACCAGACATCGAGAATGTCGGTGACTTTCTCGTAGTCCGCTTCGTTGTATTGGCTTCCGAGGAAGTCCGATGCCGGATGCTCGAACCAGGCATCCGCCCCTTCTTTGGCGACGGCTTCGACGATGCGCGCGTTCACCGCCTCGTCGCGGAGCAGCGAGCCATCCTCCTTCTTCACGAAGAGCGTCAGCGGTACGCCCCAGGCGCGCTGGCGCGACAGCACCCAGTCGGGGCGGCCTTCCACCATCGAGTAGATCCGATTGCGGTTGCGCGCGGGCACCCAGCGTACCTTGTCGATTTCCTCCAGCGCGACCTCGCGGAATTCGCGGCCGCCCGCCGCCTCGATCTTCGCGTCCATCGCCACGAACCATTGCGGCGTATTGCGGAAGATGAGCGGCGCCTTGGAGCGCCATGAATGCGGATAGGAATGCTTGACCTTGCCCTTGGCCAGCAGCGCATTCGCTTTCTCAAGCTCCTCGATCACGGCGGCGTTGGCGTTGCCTTCCTTGCCCTGCCGTGTCAGCACGAACTTGCCCGCGAAGAGCGGCACATGGTCATAGTAGCAGCCTTCCTCGTTCACGGTTTCGGGGATGTCCTTCGAGCCGAAATTCTCGACCCAGATCATGTAGTCGTCCTGGCCGTGGCCGGGTGCAGTGTGGACGAAGCCGGTACCGGCCTCTTCCGTCACATGATCGCCGGCCAGCAGCGGCACATCGAAGTCGTAGCCCTGTCCACGGAAGGGATGCGCGCAAACGACGCCTCGCAGTTCATCGGCTGTCACGTCGCGAAGCCGCGTCCAGTCCTCGATGCCCGCATCTTTCGCGACCTGCGCCGCGAGTGCATCGGCAAGCACGAGCTTCTCGCCCGTCGCCTTCACTTCATAGAGGCCGTAAGCGATTTTCGGCGAATAGGAGATCGCGCGGTTCGCCGGGATCGTCCAGGGTGTTGTCGTCCAGATGACAACCGCGGCGCCTTTCAAGGCGTCGCCCGTCACCACAGGAAACTTCACCCAGATCGTGTGACTCACATGATCGGCATATTCGACTTCCGCTTCCGCCAGTGCGGTCTTTTCCACCACCGACCACATGACCGGCTTCGAGCCGCGATAGAGCGAGCCGTTCATGAGGAATTTCTGGAATTCCTCGACAATCTTCGCTTCGGCATCGAAGGACATGGTGAGGTAGGGATTGTCCCATTCGCCGGAAACGCCGAGGCGCTTGAACTCTTCCTTCTGCACATCGACCCAGTGCTGCGCGAACTCACGGCATTCGCGGCGGAACTCCAGCGGCGGCACCTCGTCCTTGTTGAGGCCTTTCTTGCGGTACTTTTCCTCGATCTTCCATTCGATCGGAAGTCCGTGGCAGTCCCAGCCGGGAATATAGGCGGCGTCCTTGCCCATCATCTGCTGCGAGCGGACGACGATGTCCTTCAGGATCTTGTTCAGCGCATGGCCGATATGGATGTTGCCATTTGCGTAAGGAGGACCGTCATGCAGGACGAAGGTCTCGCGGCCCTTCGCGCTTTCGCGAAGCCGATTGTAGAGATCGAGCTTCTGCCAGCGCTCCAGCCATTCGGGCTCGCGCGCGGGAAGCCCCGCCTTCATCGGAAAGTCGGTTTTCGGCAGAAAGAGCGTCTCGCGATAGTCGCGGCCGGCTTCTTCGGTACCTTTATTTTCAGAGGTCGTATCGGTGGACATGGATGATCCCGGGAATGGTCCAGAAAATCTGGGTTGCGCAATGAAAACGGAGAAACCCGGCTCCTGCCCCGGACCGCCCGGCGGGCGTCCTCAGCGGCAGGCCGGGCCTGTAATTCGCGCTATTATGGCGGGATGGGCGCCGCCGCTTCCCGGCATTTTCATGAGCATCGTCATGGGGCGAGTTTCTAGCAGCCGGTCCCTTAACAGTCCAGTAAAGGCGCGGCTTTCCGGGAGCGGCCCTTGCCGTCTATAGTCCCCCCATGCGCAGCCTCCTTTCCGCCCTGTTTCTCGCCCTTTTTCTGCCTCTCGCTCTCCATGCGGAAGAGAGCCCGGTCCTCACCCGGATCGAGGCCTCGGGCGAGGTCCGTGTCGGCCTCACCGGCGACTACAAGCCCTTCTCATGGGAAGAGCCGGAGGATGCCTTCCAGGGCCTCGGCGTCGATATGGCGCAAGCGCTTGCGCAGGATCTCGGCGCCCGTCTCGTTATCGTGAAGACAAGCTGGCCAACGCTGATGGAAGACCTGAAGGCAGGCAAATACGATATTGGCATGGGCGGCATTTCGGTGACGGAGGAGCGCAAGGCACACGCCCTCTTCTCGACGCCACTGCTGAGCGACGGCAAGGCCCCCATCGCGCGCTGCGAGGATGCCTCGCGTTTCGAGACGCTGGACGGGATCGACCTCGAAGGCGTCACGGTCATCGTCAATCCAGGCGGCACCAACGAGGCTTTCGCCCGCGCGAACATCCACAAGGCGCGCCTCGTCCTTCACAAGGACAATGCGAGCATCTTCGAGGAGATCGCGGCGGGCCGCGCCGATGTGATGATCACCGACGCCATCGAAACACGCATCATCGCGCGCGAGCATCCCGCGCTCTGTGCGGTAAACCCCAATGCGCCTTTCACACATTCCGAAAAGGCATATCTGCTGCCGAAGGACGATGCGTGGAAGGCCCGCGTCGACGCGTGGCTGGGCGAAATGGAAGAGAGCGGCGAGAAGGAAGCGCTGTTTTCAAAGTGGGTGGAGTGAAATCTCACGCCGGAATGATCCGTTCCACCGCGCGCGCCTTCAGCGCCAGCTTGCCTTCCGCATTCGTGAACACCGCCTCCACATAGGCCTGCGTCTTCGAGACGTTCAGCACATGCCCCTCGCAGGAAAGCATACCCTTCGTCACCGGGCGGAAGAAATGCGTTTGAAGGTCCACGGTCGTGAAGTTCTGGTCACCCTTCAGCATGGTCATCAGCGCGAAGGAACAGGTCTGGTCGGCGAGCGTCGCGAGATAACCGCCGAACACCGCCACCGGGTTCATGTAAGCCGGATCGACCGGCCAGTCATAGCGGATGCGGCCGGGCTCCAGCACGGTCAGCTTGCCCGCATAGAGATTGAGCGCCGTCACATGAGGCGGTGCCTTCTCCGCCTCGCCCGCCTCGATCCGCTTCAGAATATTCGCCCAGCTCGGCATCGTGTCCCCTTCACACCGTCTTTTGCGTTATCGCGGCTGCATCGGCCAACATCTCGTTGAGGTCAATCAACTCGTTATAGCGCTGGAAAGTGACGCGCTCTTCGCCGTCCGGCAAGCCCGTGCCTTTCATCAGCGCCGAGATAAGGCGTCTTGCCGTCTTCCACGATATTGGCGAAGGACGCGGCGAAGGGGTCCCCGGCTCGGCCCTTTGCGACGTTTGAACGACATTTCGATGACAGTGGTGCCTGTTTGTCCGCGTTTTCATGCTCTCGGAATGGCGGAGTGACGCAGGAGAAGGCTTGCTTTCAGGGCAGCGCGGACTTTCAATCGCATAAATTATTAAACGGAGACCTGCCCATGAGTGCCGACGCGATGCCGAACGATCTCGAATCCTTCTGGCTGCCCTTCACGCCGAACCGTCAGTTCAAACGCGAACCGCGCATCGTCTCGCGCGCGAAGGACATGTATTATTACAAGCCGGACGGGACGGCGGTACTCGACGCGACGGCGGGGCTATGGTGTTCCAATGCCGGCCATTGCCGTGAGCCGATCGTCAGGGCGATCCAGGAACAGGCGGGGGAACTCGATTTCGCGCCCTCCTTCCAGTTCGGGCATCCCAAAGTCTTCGAGCTTGCGAGCCGCATCGCGGAGCTCACGCCGGACGATCTCGACCATGTCTTCTTCTGCAACTCCGGCTCGGAGGCCGCCGACAGCGCGCTGAAGATGGCCATCGCCTATCACCGCGCCAATGGCGAGGGCACTCGCACACGCCTGATCGGTCGCGAGCGCGGCTATCACGGCGTCGGCTTCGGCGGCATCTCGGTCGGCGGCATGGTTGCGAACCGCAAGTTCTACGGCCCGCTGCTCTCGGGCACGGATCACCTGCCGCATACCTATAACCGCGCCGAGCAGGCCTTCACGGTGGGCGAGCCCGAATGGGGCGCGCATCTCGCCGACGAATTGCAGCGCATGGTCGACCTCCACGATGCGTCGACCATCGCGGCCGTCATCGTCGAGCCGATGGCAGGTTCGACAGGCGTATTGCCGCCGCCCAAGGGCTATCTCAAACGGCTGCGCGAACTTTGCGACAAGCACGGTATCCTTCTGATTTTCGATGAGGTCATCACGGGTTTCGGACGGCTTGGACATGCGACGGCAGCGGAACGCTTCGGCGTCACGCCGGACATCATGACCTTTGCGAAGGGCGTCACCTCCGGCACGGTACCGATGGGCGGCTGCGTGGTGCGCAAGCATATCTACGAGGCCTACCAGACAGGCCCCGACCATATGATCGACCTCTTCCACGGCTACACTTATTCGGGCCATCCCCTCGCCGCCGCGGCAGGGCTTGCGACGCTCGACCTTTACCGCGATGAAGGGCTGTTCGAACGCTCGAAGAAAATGGAGCCCGTGATTGCGCAAGCTGCGATGGGTCTCAAGGACCACGCTCTCGTGCAGGACATCCGCACCATCGGCCTGGTGGCAGCGTTCGACCTTGCGGGCGTCGAGGGCCTGCCCGGCAAGCGCGGTTTCGACGCCATGCGCGTCGCCTTCCACGAGGAGAACATGATGGTCCGCGTGTCGGGCGACACCATCGCTTTCTCGCCGCCGCTCATCGTGGAGGAAAAGCACATCGAGGAGGCTTTCGACAAGTTCCGCAGGACGCTCGACAAGGTTTCGTAGTTCCAGGAGGAGCGTTCCGGGAGGCGTATTTCAGGAGGGCGCGACGTCCCGCCGCAGGGGGTATCCCTTGGAAGGAGCACGAAGCCACCCTATCTGAGAATTGTTCCCTCTAAAGGCGGGCCCGCCTCCTCCCCCCTCCTCTCAAACGGGCCCGTACATTCAAACCTCCCGGCTCTGGCCGGGAGGTTTTTTATTGGCCGGACGCCGGTAGCCGCCCTCCCCCCGGTCCGCTAGAATTTGCGCATCTTCCCCACAAGACGAGGCAGCGGCCGAATGGCGGCGACGAATTTCGTTCTGGTGGCCGCGTCGCTTCTGTGTGCCGTCATCTTCTTCCGCCCGAAGCTGTTGAGGTCGCGGACATGGCGGGCAACGGTGACGCCGCTTGCCTCCATCATCGGCTCGGGCTTTCTGGTCGCGGGGCCACTGCTCGCCCATGCGGCGGGGACGCTTGCCTGGGCGGCGATGCTGGGCCTCTGCGCCACCGGCTATCTCTTCGGCAGCGCAATCCGGCACAATATTCTGCATGTCGAGCCGAAGCTCAGACACAAGCCGCCCCTGCCGGTGGCGGCGCTGGAGACGGCATCCGACCTTGCGCTCTCCTTCGCCTATTTCGTCTCCGTCGCCTATTACCTCAATCTCTTCGCCGCGTTCGGGCTGCGGCTTGTCGATGTGGTCGACCCTGTTGCTGTGCGCATCGGCGCAACGGGGGCGATTGCCGTTGTCGGCGTTATCGGCGCGCTGGGCGGGCTCAGGGGGCTCGAACGGCTGGAGGTGGGCGCGGTCGGGCTGAAGCTGTCGCTGATCGGCGGGCTTGTCGTGGCGCTCGGATTTGCCGCCATCATCATGGTGGCGAACGGGACGCTCAGCTGGTATGCGCCGGACCATGTGCGCGGCAGCAAGGAGATCGGCATTCTGCTCGGGCTCGTGATCCTGGTGCAGGGCTTCGAGACATCGCGCTATCTGGGCGACGAATATGACGCGGAGACGCGCGTGAAAACGATGCGGCGCGCGCAATGGTTCTCGACGGGCATCTATTTCGTTTTCATAGTGCTCATCACCAGCTATTTCACCGGCGACCTGCCGCTCGCGGGCGGCGAGACGGCGATCATCGACATGCTGATGCCGCTGGGAACAGCAGTGGCGCCGCTCATCATTCTCGCCGCGCTTTCCTCACAGCTTTCGGCCGCCGTGGCCGACATGAACGGCGCGGGCGGGCTGATCGAGGAAACCTCGCGCCACCGGCTGAAAGTGAAGACGGGCAATCTCGTGACCGCGCTCGTCGCCATCGCACTCACATGGATGGCCGACATCTACGAGATCATCACGCTCGCCTCACAGGTCTTCGTTCTCTATTACGCGCTGCAATCGGCGCAGGCCGCCCTCTCCGCCTATGGCCAGCGGCGATATGGACGGACGGCCCTCTTCGCTGGCGGCATTCTGATCGCGCTCGCGGTGATCATCTTCGCGGTGCCCGCCGAGGCGTGACACTCGCCTGGATTCTCAGGCGGAGTTCCGGTTCGTCATAGACGGGCTTGAGGCTCGGCTTGTCCATGATCGCCCGCGCCGAGGTCGCGAGACGGAATTACGACCGCTTCAGGCCCAGCATGTTGGCGATGACCTTGTCCATCGTGCGGGCGGGCGCGAAATGCATTATCGCCTTTTCGGCAAGGCTCGACGGGTTGATCGCGTAGCGGACCTTCGGATTGGCGGTGGTCAGCGCCTTGTGGATGAGGCGGCCGAGCTTTTCGGGCGCAAGGCCATTGCGGCCCTGCTCGACGAAGGTCGCCTGGAACTTTTCGAGGATCGGCAGATAAGGGGAATTCGCATAGCGCGAAATGTCGATCTCTTCGGCCTTGTCCCAGATCGCGGTCTTCACGGCGCCGGGGCCGATAACGATGACGTCGATGCCGAAAAGCATGAGCTCGCGGCGAAGCGCCTCGGAAAAGCCCTCGATGGCGAATTTCGAGGCGGCATAGGGGCCGATGAAGGGGAAGGCGCGCTTGCCGCCAACCGATGAGATATTGACGATACGGCCCGGCTCGCCCTTGAGCGATTTATCGGCACCGAGCAGCGGCACAAAAGCCTGCGTGACGAGGAACGGGCCCGTCACGTTCACGTCGAACTGCTTGCGAAATTCATCCGGGTCGACCTCGGTCAAGGGGCCGGAAACGGCAATGCCTGCATTGTTGACGAGGCCTGCCAGCGTCTCACCCTTGAGCGCCGCGCGGACCGTTTCCGCGCCGCGCCGCACCCCGGCTTCGTCCGTCACGTCGAAAATGAGCGGGGTGAACTTGTCGCCGAGCTCCGCTTTCAGGCGCTCTGCATCCGCTTCCTTGCGAACGGAGCCGAAAACGTGAAAGCCCTTGCCTGCCAGCACCTTGGCAGCACTATGACCGATGCCGGTGGACACGCCCGTGACGACGACAGATTTCATGACTGCTTCTCCCCGATGCCCCAATGAGAACAAATGCTCATTCCGGGTCAGAGGTCAAGGCCGTCGCGCCGCCGGTCCTGTTCGCCAGTCCTGTTCGCCAGTCCTGTTCATTGAGGCGAGCTGGTCGCAGAGATTATAAGGAGTGCACCTTGTCCGGGGATGGCACTCCGGAAGCGGGCGGGAATTTCCCGTCCGCTCCCTAGGAAGACACCGTTTCATCGGTGGCTATGTGCCGTTCGCCATTCCGGCTCAGAGATTATTGGGATTGCCGTCGTAAATCTTGAACATCAGATCCATGGCACCCTCCTCATTGAAACGGCGCAGCGTGCCATCTTCATCGACCTGATAGTCGAAACAGCCGCTCGTCCGGTCCGAGCCGAGATAGACGCAGAATTTGCCGTCCTCGACTTTCCAGCTGCCGCCATAGGTCGTCCAGTTGCCGGTCATGCGGCATTCGCGCTCGCGGCCACGAACTGTTCCGTCTTCATCGAAAAATTCGGAGAAGTCCTTTCGGCCGATGGTGCATTCGCGATACTGCCCTTCGATGGTGTTGCCGACGACCAGCGCGGCGACTTCCTTGCCCGTCATGTATACATCGGCAAAGGCCGTGGACATGCCGAGACATGCGACAGTAATTGCCGTCATGATAACTGTGTTCAACTTCATCATTGGCTCTATTCTCCCATATGTAGCGTGAGCAAGAGCTTCCCTCTAACGCTCTGCATGCCTCAACGCTATCATCACACAAAACTTATGGGAAATAGGAATAGAGCATAAACCGCACGCATTTCGTCGCGGGGCGCAGGGTCGCGGGACGTAGGGTCGCGGGACGTAGGCTCCGAAGAACGGACGGGAAGAATCAGAATTTTCGGCGAAGCGCAGCTAAAATTCGGGTGGGAGCCGCATTGCGGTGTTCCCCGCCCGTATGAAAGTGCGGATCAGGCGGCGGTCGCGCCGCCGTCGATAACCATGGTCTGGCCGGTCATGAAGGCGCCTGCGGGGCTCGCCAGGAAGACTGCCGCGCCCGCGATCTCATCGGGCATGCCGATACGCTTCAAGGGCGCGCCCGCCGTGGAGCGTTCGAGGATGTCGGGATTGTCCCAGAGCGCCTTGGCGAAATAGGTCTTGATGAGGCCCGGCGCGATGCAGTTCACGCGGATATTCGAGGAGCCGTATTCAACCGCGAGATTGCGCGCGAGCTGCATGTCGGCAGCCTTGGAAACGCAATAGGCGCCGAGAATGGGCGAACCGCGCAAGCCGCCAATGGAGGAAATGATGGTGATCGAACCGTCCTTGCGCTCAACCATCTGCGGCAACACCATATGCGCGAGCCAATGGTTCGACTTGATGTTGGCCGACATGATCTTGTCGAAGGCGTCGTCCGGCAGATCCTTCGAGGGACCGAAATAGGGGTTCACGGCGGCATTGCAGACGAGACTATCGACGCGCCCCCATTTTTTCATCGTCGTGTCTACGAGGCGTTCGAGATCGCCCTTGTCGGAAATATTGCAGGGGACGGCAATGGCGCTATCGGGATGCTTCGCATTGATCTCGCCGGCCACCTTATCGCAGGCATCGCCCTTGCGACTCGACACCACGACTTTTGCTCCGTGTTCGGCCATACGGTGAACGATCGCCTCACCGATGCCCTTCGTGGAGCCGGTGACGATGGCCACTTTCCCTGTGAGATCAAACAAACCCATGACGCATCTCCTTCTTTTCATTTCGGCTTTGCCGATCATTTTGACGCTGCCGGTTGGCCCTGCTGGCCAAATTGCGCGGTTTTCCGCTTTCAATTCCGGTCTTCTAAGGCCGTTCTCGTATTTCTGTTCTCGCCAGGCGCTGCCTTTGATAGGCTGGACACGGACCAGCGGGGTATGGGTCTTCTTACACCATCGGGCGCTGAAACCACAGACGGGGACTCTCTCGACCCCTTCTGCGCTTTCAACTCCCGGGCAACATCAAGCGGAGAAACAAATGCTGATGAAGAAATTTGCGGTGCTGGCGATTTGCGCGAGCTTCGGGCTTGCGGCATGCCAGACGCAGGACGCCTATACCGGTGAACAGAAAACCAGCAAGGCTACCTATGGCGCGCTTGGCGGCGCCGTTCTCGGTGCGCTTGGCGGTGCGCTGATCGGCGGCGGCGACTCGACCGACCGGCGGCAGCGGGCAATGATTGCCGCAGGCGTGGGCGCGCTCGCGGGCGGCGGCATCGGCTATTACATGGACAAGCAGGAAGCGGAACTGACCCAGCGGCTGCGTTCATCGGGCGTCAGCGTGACGCGCGTCGGCAACGACATCATTCTCAACATGCCGGGCAACGTGACCTTCGCCACCGACTCCTCCGACATCAATGCACGTTTCTACGATGTGCTGAACTCTGTCGCGATCGTGCTGGAAGAATATAACCAGACGCTGATCGACGTGACGGGCCACACGGATTCGACGGGTTCGGAGCAGTACAATCTCGAACTGTCGCAGAAGCGCGCGCAGAGCGTTGCGAGCTATCTGATCGGCCAGGGCCTCGACAGCCGCCGCTTCTACATTGTCGGCGCGGGCGAGAGCCAGCCCATCGCGACCAACGACACGGCGGCCGGCCGCGAGCAGAACCGCCGCGTGGAAATTCGCCTGTCGCCGCTGACAACGAGCTGATTACCGCGACATGAACAAGGAAAGGCCCGGTGGAAACACCGGGCCTTTTTTTCACATGGCCTTTCGCCGGACTTTTTTCCGGGCTTCAGCCGAGCAATCTTTCGATTTCATCGACCAGCGCCTTGTCGAGCGGGCTCACCTTGCTCGGATAGATATTCACGAGCCTGCCGTCCGGTCCGATCAGATATTTATGGAAATTCCAGCGCGGCCGCGCATCCTCGCCCGCGACTTCGCTCACCCAGAGATAGAAGGGATGCGCCTCGGCCCCCACGACCTGCTGCTTAGCGGTCAGTGGGAAGGTGACGGAGTAATTCACCTCACAGAAGGTGGCGATCTCCTGTTCGGTGCCGGGCTCCTGCGCGCCGAAATCATTGGAGGGCACGCCAATGACGGTAAGGCCGCGCTGACGATATTGCTCCCAGAGGCCCTGCAGTTCGCGATATTGGGGCGTGAAGCCGCACTGGCTGGCCGTATTGACGATGAGGACGGGCTTGCCCTCGAAGCGCGAGAGCGGCAACGCTTCGCCCTGAATGGTGCGAAATTCGAATTCAAATGCCGTTACGTCACTCGTCATGGCTTCGTCTCCTCGTTTCACCACCAACTCACATTATAGCATGGAGGCGGCAGATGACGGGAGCACGTCACTAAGTGACACGAGACATAATTTCACATAGTATTAGAATACGTTTATCGTTTGTATCGGGGGAGCAGCGGTATGATTAGAATTGCCTTGTTTTTTATTTCATCTATCGCGCTGTCCGCGTGCACAACTGCTTACACTGTTAGCGTTTCGCCGTCATCCAATGAGCAGACAACCCGTTACTTCGATGGCGTTCCTGCCGTGATTTCGGAATTAGCTAACAGCGTCGTCGTAGTAATTCCCCCGGCGCATGCCGTCGAGAAGCGCGGCCGATTCGGTATCGTTTCCGTCAATCGTGGAACAAATCCGATAAATTTTGGGAGCGAGAACGTAGCGGTGGAGGCTGCTGACGGCGCGCACGTGCATGTATATTCGTATGCTGAACTACTGGATGAAGAAAAATCCAGACAGGCTTGGGCTGCAGTTGCTGCGGCGCTAGCTGCTGCTGGCAACTCTATGCAAGCAGCAAATGCCGGATACACAACGAGCTATGGTTCTTATACGGGAAGTACTTACGGGACTTACGGTGGCTCTCCATATTCCGCAACAACCTATGGCTCAGGCTATGTAACGACATACGATCCCGCAAAAGCTCAGGCCGCCCAGGCGACTGCCAATCAACAGAATATAGCCAACCTGAAAAGCGTACAGATGGCTAACGCGCTGAACGAACGCCGACTTCAGGAAATCCTCAAAACAACGACTATTTCACCCGGAGATTCTCATTCAGGGGAAATAGTTTTCGACGTGCCTCAAGGGACGGGCGAGAGCAAGTACGTCTCCGTTCTCGTTTCTGCGGGCGTTGACCGGCATGTCTTTAACGTCAGGCTTAGCGCCAGCCGGTGAAAAATGAGCAAGTCGGCAACCAAGCAATAGTGAAGGTGTGAACCAAAACGCTTGGATAAGGAAATGTGCGACTGGAGATAGGCACGGGGCTGAAGGAATCGCCCAGTTGTTACCAGCTCTTCGCTCGCGTTCCAGCGTCGGGCACCCCGGCCAAAACTGGTTAACGGTTTTTCAAGAGCCTCCCCTTACGGTGAAGAACAGATGAATTTCCCGCGGGCCGGTATCTTGTTTTTTGGGGGCCCGCGAGATTCCGGGGGATACCGCGCCATGCCGATGCCTTTGCCGCTCAAGCATCTTGCCGCCACCATGCTCTATGCGGTGCCGTCGATCGGGCTTGCCTATGGTCTCATCCATTTCTTCGGCTTCGACCCGAAACTTGCCGCACTTGGCGGGCTCATTGCCGCGCTGCTGGGCGCGGAAGCGCATGCCGCGATCTCGCGCAGCATCGAGCGCAAGGCCGTGCGCAAGGAATTGCAGGAACTGACAAGCCTTGCCGCCGGGCTTTCGCGCGACCTCGATGACGCTGCCGACAAGATCATCGAGCTGGAAGAACGCTTCGAGCGCGAGACGACCGAGCGCATGGAACGCATCTTCTCGGAAATTCGCGTGGTCGAAAGCCTCGTGAAGCGGCTCGCCGAAACACGCGAATTCTCGAACGCGATTGCCGCGCCCGCCGCGGCGGAAGGACCTGCGCTGGAGGCGCAGACGGAGAGCACACAGGCGCTCGCCGACAGCGACGTACCGCCGCCCAAGCCCGAAAAGCGGCTTGAGGACATGAATGATTCCGAACTGCTGGACACGATCCGCCGTTCGCTAGAAACGAACCGCGTCGATCTTTACCTGC
This sequence comes from Parvibaculum sp., assembly GCA_002694985.1. GTDB lineage: Bacteria > Pseudomonadota > Alphaproteobacteria > Parvibaculales > Parvibaculaceae > Parvibaculum. The sequence continues at coordinate 122,733 of NZNS01000010.1, forward strand.
AGCCGGTGGTGAGCCTTCCGCAGCGCAAGACCCTTTATTATGAGGGCCTGTCGCGCCTGCGCACCGACAAGGGCGAGCTCATCATGCCGCGCGACTATATGCGCGTGGCCGAGCCCGCGGGCATGATGCCGACCGTCGACAATATTCTGCTTTTCCGTTGCATCCAGGTGGTGCGCAAGCTCGCGCAGCGCAACAGCAAGGCCGGCGTCTTCTGCAACATTTCCGCCTTCTCGCTGCTGGACGAGGATTTCTTCCCGCAGTTCATCGACTACATGCAGCACAATACGGATCTCGCGCAGCACCTCATCTTCGAGTTCAGCCAGATGACGGTGAACGGCGCGGGCCCTGTGGAACGCGCGAGCCTTGAAGCGCTGGCCGAACTCGGCTTCCGCTTCTCGATGGACCAGGTGACCAATCTGCGCTTCGATGCGGCGACGCTGCATGACCGTAATTTCCGCTTCATCAAGGTTTCGGCTGCGACCATGCTCGAGGGCACGCATACGGCGGGCGACATTCACGCCGCCGACCTCAAGGAACTGCTCAAGCGCAACGGCATCCAGCTCATCGTCGACAAGATCGAGAACGAGCGCGAGGTCGTGGATGTGCTCGACTATGATGTCGAATTCGGCCAGGGCTACCTCTTCGGCGAGCCGCGCCCGGTACGCGAAAGCGTGCTGAGCGAGGAGCCCTCCAGTGTCCCGAAGGCACCCGAGATGCCGCTCGCGGCGGACTGAACGCCCGAAACAGCCGCTTTCTCATGGCCAATGCCCCTCGGTTGACAGGGGGGCGGCCCGCTGACGCGGTCATGCGTCAGCTATTTTTTACTTGCCGCGTGATCTTGCGCCGAACCGGCTTCCACTTCGGCGGATCACGCTCTATCTTGCCCCGGCAAAACAAGCCGAGAGAGCAATCCCATGAGCCTTGCCGACCTGAAGCCCGTCATCGAACAGGCCTTTGAGAACCGCGATCAGATCAACGCCGAGACAAAGGGCGAGGTTCGCGATGCCGTGAACGAAGCGCTGAATGCGCTGGACAGCGGCAAGGCGCGCGTGGCCGAGAAATTCAAGGGTACGTGGGAAGTCCATCAGTGGCTGAAAATGGCCGTGCTGCTCTCCTTCCGCCTGAACGACATGACGACCATCCCGGGCGGCCCCGGCAAGGACACGAACTGGTGGGACAAGGTGCCCTCGAAGTTCGACGGCTGGGGCGAGGCGGAATTCCGCTCGGCGGGCTTCCGCGCCGTGCCGAACTGCATCGTGCGCCGCTCGGCCTATATCGCGCCCAACGTCGTGCTCATGCCTTCCTTCGTGAACCTCGGCGCCTATGTGGACGAGGGCACGATGGTCGACACATGGGCGACCGTCGGCTCCTGCGCGCAGATCGGCAAGAATGTGCACATCTCCGGCGGCGCGGGCATTGGCGGCGTGCTGGAGCCGCTGCAGGCGGGCCCCGTCATCATCGAGGATAACTGCTTCATCGGCGCGCGCTCGGAAGTCGCCGAAGGCGTGATCGTGGGTGAGGGCGCGGTGCTCTCGATGGGCGTCTATCTCGGCGCCTCGACCAAGATCATCGACCGGGCGACGGGCGAAGTGCATATCGGTAAGGTGCCGCCTTACGCGGTCGTCGTGCCCGGCGCGCTGCCCGGCAAGGCAAGCCCGGACGGCTCGCCCGCCCCGAGCCTCTATTGCGCCGTGATCGTGAAGACGGTCGATGCGCAGACCCGCTCCAAGACCTCGATCAACGAGCTGCTGCGGACTTAGGTTTCCGGTCGCATTTGACGGCTTCCATTTGACGGCCCATTTGACGACCTTGGGGGCGCGGGGTACCAAGTTGCCCATGAACGCGCCAGCCACACCCGCCCCGCCCTACGATCCCCTCGAGATCGCCAAGGAACTCATCCGCTGTCCAAGCGTGACGCCGGAGGATGCGGGCGCGCTTTCCGTGCTCGAAAAATGGCTGAAGCCGCTCGGCTTCACCTGCGAGCGGATGCGCTTTTCGGCGGAGGGCACGCCCGATGTCGACAATCTCTATGCGCGGCTCGGGACGGGAAGCCCCCATTTCTGCTTTGCGGGACATACGGATGTCGTGCCGGTGGGCGATGCCGAGGCATGGACCGCCGACCCTTTCGCCGGCGATATCAGGGACGGCATGCTGGTCGGGCGCGGGGCCGCCGACATGAAGGGTTCGATTGCGAGCTTCGTCGCCGCCGCATCGCGGCTGGTGCAGGACGGCAAGCTCGCCGATGGCTCGATCAGTCTGCTCATCACCGGCGACGAGGAAGGGCCGAGCGTCAATGGTACGGTCAAGATGCTGCAGGCGCTGAAGGCGCGCGGCGAGACATTCGACCATTGCCTTGTTGGCGAGCCGACCAGCGCCGACAGGCTCGGCGACATGGTGAAGATCGGGCGGCGCGGCAGCATCAATGGCTGGCTGACCGTTTACGGCACGCAAGGCCACGTCGCCTATCCGCATCAGGCCGACAATCCGATCCCGCGCCTTATCGAAATGCTGCGGCGCCTGAACGCCCGTGAACTCGACAAGGGCAACGATCATTTTCAGCCATCGAATTTTGAAGTGACGACCATCGACACGGGCAACACCGCGACCAATGTCATTCCCGGCGCGGTGCGCGCGGTGATGAATATTCGTTTCAACGACGAACATACGGGCGCGAGCCTCGACCAATGGATGCGCAGCGTCTTCGACCAGGTCAGCCAGGAGATGGGCGGACGCTATACATTCGAGACGAAGATTTCGGGCGAAGCCTTCATCACCGAGCCGGGTGATTTCTCGGCGCTGATCGCCGATGCCATCGAAAAGGTGACGGGGATCACGCCCGAGCTTTCCACCACGGGCGGCACATCGGATGCGCGTTTCATCCGCGCCTATGCGCCAGTGGTCGAATTCGGATTCAGGAATGCCACCATGCACAAGGTGGACGAACAGGTGCCCGCCGATGACTTCGGCAAGCTTGCCGACATATACGAAGCCATTCTGCGCGGCTATTTCGCCGGACGGGTCTCTTGAACATCGCGGAAATCACAAACGGGCTGACCGGCGCCTGGCGCATCATCATACGCGATGCGAACGCGAAGGACTGCTTCGACCTGAGCGCGGCGGGCGCGATGCGCAGCTTCGGGGCGCTGCTCCTTGCGCTGCCTGTCATCTTCTTCACATCGACGCTTTCCTGGCGGTTCGCGCGCGAGGCTTTCGATATCGGCGAGGACGTGTCCTACGGGCTCTTCATCACTACGGAACTTGCGAGCACCATCATCTATTGGGCGCTCTTTCTCGCGGCGATGGCGCGCGTCTCGCGAATGCTGAAGCTCGACGCCTATTTCACGCCCTATCTCATCACCTATAACTGGGGCACGCTGTTCACGACCATCGCCTTCGCGCTGCCGCTCATTCCGCATGCGCTGGGTATCTACTCCGCCACAGCTGGCTTCATGCTCGCCATGCCGGTCATGGGGCTGCTCGCCTGGTATCGCTGGCAGATCACGCGCGAAGTGCTGGGTGCGGAGGCGGGGCTCGCCTTTGCCATCATCGTTTTCGAAGTGGTGCTGAGCCTGTCCGTCGACCAGATACTCGGCATGCTGCTGATGCCGGGCGTCGGGGTTTCGGCATGAACGCAAGACGCGATGCCCTGAACGGAAGGAACCGGCCTATCGGCGTCTTCGACAGCGGCATTGGCGGCATTACGGTGCTGAAGGCCCTGCGCAAGGCACTGCCGCATGAAGACCTCGTCTATCTCGGCGACACGGCGCGGCTGCCCTATGGCACGAAGAGCCCGGAAACGGTCACGGCCTATGCGACGCAGGCGACGAAGCATCTACTCGGCCATGACGTGAAGATGATCGTGATTGCCTGCAACACGGCGTCGGCCGTCGCCCTCGGTCCGCTTACGCAGGCGCTCGCGCCCATTCCCGTGATCGGCGTGATCGAACCGGGCGCGAAGGCGGGCGTGAAGGCGACGAAGACGGGCCGCATCGGCATCATCGCCACGGAGGCGACGGTGAAGGGCGGGGCCTATGCGCGCGCCATCCATGCGCTGATGCCCGAGGCGGAAGTGAGCCAGGCGGCCTGCGGACTGTTCGTGACGCTGGCCGAAGAAGGCTGGACGAAGGGCGAGGTCGCGGAGGCGGCCGCGAAGCGCTATCTCGCACCGCTCTTCAAGGGACGGAACGCGCCGGACACACTGGTGCTCGGCTGCACCCATTTTCCCGTGCTCGCGCGCACGATCAAGAAGGTCGCCGGCAAGGGCGTCAAGCTTGTCGACTCGGCGGCAACAACGGCCAAGGCCGTGGAGGAAGCACTCGCACGCCAAGACCTCACCGCCAAGCACAAGCGCAAGGGCAAGACGCGCTTTCTCGCGACCGACAGCACGGAACGCTTTGCGCGCGTAGGCGGCATTTTCTTCGGCGAGGAAATCCGGGTGAAGGATGTCGAGCTTGTGGATATCAAGCCGACGTAAAGCTTACTCGTAATCGACCTGAAGCAGATAGAGACCGTCGGGCGGCGCGACAGGGCCACAGGCCGAACGGTCGGCGGCGGCCAGCGCCTTTTCGACGCTGCGCCTTGTCCATTTTCCTTCGCCTACCATCTTCAAGGTGCCCACAAAGGAACGCACCTGATTGTGCAGGAAGCTCCGTGCACGGCAGATCACTTCGATCTCGTCGGCATAACGCGAGACGGTGATCTCGTCGACGGTCTTGACCGGCGATTTCGCCTGGCACTGGACAGAGCGGAAGGTCGTGAAATCATGGTGGCCGACAAGTGCCTGTGCCGCCTCATGCATCGCTCCCGCATCGAGCGGCTTGTGAACGAGCCATGCCTGCCCCTTGTCGAGCGTCAAGGGCGCGCGGCGATTGACAATGCGATACATGTAGTGGCGTTTCACGGCGGAAAAGCGCGCCTCGAAGGTCTCGGGCACCGCCTCCGCCTCGACGATCGCAACGGGGTGCGGCCTCATATGCGCGTTCACGGCGTCGCGCAGCGTGTCGCAGGCGACAGCGCGCGGCAGATCGACATGGGCGACCTGCCCCAGCGCATGAACGCCCGCATCCGTGCGGCCCGCGCCATGAACCTTGATGTCCTCGCCGCAAAAACCCTTGAAGCCCGTTTCCAGAACCTGCTGGACAGAATTGCCATTCGTCTGCGCCTGCCAGCCGACAAAAGGCGAGCCGTCATATTCGATGGTGAGCTTGTAGCGCGGCATCAGGCGAGAACCTTGCCGGGTTCCAGCGGAAAGCCGCGCAGGAAATCGCGCGCGAACATGGGCGATTTTCCCGCGCGCTGAAGCTCCTCGATTTCGAGCGCGCCCTGCCCGCAGGCGATGATGACGGTGTCGAGCGCGGACAATACCTCGCCCGGCTTGCCCGATTTCGCCACCGGCTTTGCGCGCAGAACCTTGATGCGCGTCTTGTCCTTGCCCTCGCCCGCCTCGAAAAACGCGCCGGGGAAAGGCGTGAGGCCGCGGATGATGCAGTCGAGCTCCCTTGCCGGGCGCGACCAGTCAATGCGAGCTTCCGCCTTCTCGATCTTTTTTGCATAGGTGACGCCCTCTTCGGGCTGCGGCGACGGCACGAGCCCGCCGCGCGAGAGGGCAGCAAGTGCGCGCACCATCAGCGATGCGCCCGTCTGCGAAAGCCGGTCGTGAAGGCTGCCTGCCGTTTCCTGCGGGCCGATTTCGGTGCGCTCGGCCAGCAGCACCGGGCCCGTATCGAGGCCCTCATCCATCTGCATGACCATGACGCCCGTCTCCTTGTCGCCCGCCATGATGGCGCGCTGGATGGGCGCGGCGCCGCGCCAGCGCGGCAGCAGCGAAGCATGGAGATTGAGGCAACCAAGACGCGGCGCATCGAGCACCGGCTTCGGCAGGATGAGACCATAGGCGACGACGACCGCCACATCGAGATCGAGCGAGGCAAAAGCCTCCTGCTCGGCTGCATCTTTCAGCGAGACCGGCGTGAAAACGGGAATGCCGTGATCCTCGGCAAAGCGGTGGACGGGTGAGGGCTGCTCGGCCATGCCGCGGCCCGCCTTGCGCGGGGGCTGCGAATAGACGGCAACCACCTCGTGACCGGCGGCGAGAATCTCGGCGAGAACGGGAACGGAGAAATCCGGCGTTCCCATAAAGGCGAGACGCAAGATGCTCAAGCCGGTTCCTTCTGGAGTTTCTTCTGCTTGGCGAGTTTCTTCAGCATCATGTCGCGCTTGATGCGCGAGAGATGGTCAATGAAGAGAATGCCTTTCAGATGGTCCATTTCATGCTGGAGGCAGGTGGCGAGCATCTCGTCGCACTCCTCCTCGCGTATCTCGCCCTGATAGTCGAGATAGCGCACGCAGCATTTGGCCGGGCGCTCCACTTCCTCGTAGAAATCGGGGACGGAGAGGCAACCTTCCTCGTAGACAGAGGTGTCTTCCGAGGACCAGGTGATTTCCGGGTTGATGAAATAGCGGGGCTGGGGCTCCTCGCCTTCGCGGGCGAGGTCCATCACGATGACCTGCTTGGGCACACCGATCTGAATGGCGGCAAGGCCGATGCCCGGCGCGGCATACATGGTCTCCAGCATGTCGTCCATGAGCGCGCGCAACTCGTCGTCCACCCGTTCAACGGGGGTCGAGACCTGTTTCAGCCGGGGGTCCGGCGCGGTGATGATTTCGCGTATGGCCATGGGCTTTCAGATAAGCCCCGGTGGCTATCGGGTCAAGCGGGGGCAGGGATACCGACACAGAACCGGGACGCCAGAAGACCGGGAATCGGCCTATAGTCGGTTCAAACGGAGACAGAAAATGAATGAAACGCTCATTGCCGGGCTGGTCGTCGTCGTGGCCGTCATTGTGGCGGCCTTGTTGCTCGTCTTTATTCGCCGGAAAAACGGCACGGATGCCACCGTTCTGGACGACTTGAAGACCGGGCTCGCGGAACTGAAGACCGGGCTCGCGGAACTGAAGGCCGACCTCGAGAAACTGACTGATGGCCAGAAGACCCAGGACGGACAGCTTACCGCGATCCAGAATGCGCAGTCGCAGGCCGCAGGCGAATTGACCCGCACCCTCAATGAGCGTCTGACGCAAGGTGTCGAGAGCATTCAGGCCAGCGTGCGCGCCATCGGCGAAAAGCTCGACCGGGACGTGGCGGCGATGGAGAAAAGCGCCGTCGAAGGCCGCGAAGGCCTGCGCACGCTCGTGGAACAGAAACTCGATGTCTCCACCACGAAACATTCGGATGCCGCCACGGCGCTGCGTACCGAACTCACGCAGAATTTCGACAAGACCAGCACTCTCATTTCCCAGACGCTTCGCCAGATGGGCGGCGATCAGCAGCAGCGGCTGAACGAATTTTCCGAGAGGATCAAGGCGCTCACGGAACAGTCCGCCGAGGGGCAGGAGAAGCTGCGGCAAACCGTCGAAACGCGACTTGAGGTTCTTCGCAAGGACAACAGCGAAAAACTCGACGAGATGCGCAAGACCGTTGACGAGAAACTGCAATCGACGCTCGAAAAACGGCTGGGTGAATCCTTCAATACGGTCAGCCAGCAGCTCAAGCATGTCCATGAAGGGCTTGGCGAGATGCAGAAGCTCGCGACCGGCGTCGGCGATCTCAAGCGCGTTCTGACCAATGTGAAAACGCGCGGCACATGGGCGGAAATCCAGCTCGGCATGCTGCTGGAAGATTATCTGACGGCAGATCAATTCGTGGTGAACGCAGCCATGAGGCCGAACAGCTCCGAACGTGTCGAATTTGCAATCCGGTTTCCGGCGCGGGATGCGGACGGAGCGGATATGTATCTTCCCATCGACTCGAAATTTCCGCGCGAAGATTATGAGCGGCTGGTCGTTGCCGCCGAAGCCGCCGATCTCAATGCCGTGGAAGCCGCGGCCGCCGCACTCGAAACTTCGATCAGGAATTCGGCGAAGACAATCTCGGACAAATATATCAATCCGCCGCACACCACCGATTTCGCCATTCTCTTCCTGCCGACGGAAGGCCTCTTCGCCGAAGTGCTGCGCCGCCCCGGCTTCCTCGACAGGTTGCAACGCGACTACCGCGTGACGGTGGCCGGCCCGACCACGCTCTCCTCTCTGCTCAGCGCCTTCCAGATGGGTTTCCGCTCGCTTGCCATCCAGCAACGCTCCAGCGATGTGTGGAAGGTTCTGGGCGCCGTCCGCACCGAGTTTGGCAAACATGGAGCGGTTCTCGACAAGCTCAAGAGCCAGCTCAATGCCGCGTCCAACAGCGTGGATGCGCTGGGCACCCGCACAAGGGCCATGAACCGTCAACTCAAGGACGTGGAAGCCCTTCCGCTGGAGACAGAGACACTACTGAATATCGCGGCGCCGGATGGCGAGGCCGGAGAAGACGAAGCAGCCGATTAGCTGTTTCCGCCCGGCGCATGCCGGGCCGGCCGATACCTCCATATTGCCACGGTACAAACCAGCTTTTTTGAGGGACAGCGCCGCTTTCTTTGCTAGGCTCGCCACAAGCAGGGGTTGCCGAACCGCAGGGGCGGAGACGGCATAGTGACGGGGGCAAGGCATGCAGGCGCTACACGACTTCGTGGAGATGATCGACGGATATCTCTGGGGCCCGTGGATGCTCGGCGCGTTGGCGCTGACCGGCGTCTTCCTCACCATCGGGCTGCGCTTCATGCCTTGGCGGAAACTTCCCCAAGCCTTCAAGCTCGCGGTTCATCCCTCCAAAGGCCCGGGCGACATCTCGCCCTTCCAGGCGCTGATGACGGCAATGGCCGCAACGGTCGGCACCGGCAATATCGCGGGTGTTGCGACCGCCATCTATTTCGGGGGACCGGGCGCGCTCTTCTACATGTGGGTGATCGCGCTTGTCGGCATGGCGACGAAATATTCCGAGGCCGTTTGTGCCGTCGCCTATCGCGAGGTGGACGAGCTCGGCAATCATGTCGGCGGACCGATGTATTACATCAAGAATGGCGTCGGCGCGAAATTCCCGAAGGTTGCGCTGGTGCTTGCCCCGGCCTTCGCGATCTTCACCGCCTTTGCGGGCTTCGGCATCGGCAATGGCGTGCAGGCGAACTCGGTGGCACTGGCGCTGCGCGACACATTCGCGGTTCCCGTCGAGGTTACCGGCCTGGCGCTGATGGTCATTGTCGGCCTCGTCCTTATCGGCGGCATCCGCCGCATCGCGGATGTCGCCAGCGCGCTTGTGCCGACCATGATCGTTATCTATCTCGGCACCGGCCTCATCATCCTCGCAATGAATTTTGCGGCAATCCCCAGCGCCGTCGCGCTCATTTTCTCTTCTGCCTTCACGCCGGTTGCAGCGGAAGGCGGCTTCCTCGGTGCCACCGTCATGCTCGCGATCCGCTGGGGTTTTGCGCGCGGCATCTTCTCCAATGAAGCGGGCCTCGGCAGTGCCGCCATCGCTCATGCGGCGGCAAAGACCGACGATCCGATCCACCAGGGCCTTGTCGGCATGCTCGGCACTTTCATCGACACGATCATCGTCTGCACGATCACCGGCCTTGTCATCATCACGACGGGCGCATGGATGAGCGGCGAGAACGGCGCCGTTCTCACCGGCACAGCTTTCGGCAGTGCCCTGCCCTATGGCGGCGTGATCGTGACCGTCTGCCTCGCGCTCTTTGCCTTCTCCACCTTGCTCGGCTGGTCCTATTACGGCGAGCGGGCCGTCGAATTCCTGTTCGGCGTGAAAGCGATCGTGCCCTATCGCATCGTCTGGGTGCTGGCGGTGCCGGTCGGTGCAATCACCAGCCTCGACTTCGTCTGGCTGCTCGCCGATGCGCTGAATGCGATGATGGCGATCCCGAACCTGATCGCGCTTCTCATCCTCTCGCCCGCTATCTTCGCTATGACGAAGAATTACTGGTCGAAGAACTAGACGCTGAATCTGGAAGGACCAGAGCTAGAAGGGCCGGCGTGACTTCATGGCGGCGGCCAGTGTGCCATCGTCCAGATAGTCGAGTTCACCGCCCACCGGCACGCCATGCGCGAGTCGCGAAACGGAAATGCCGAGGCCGGAAATGCGGTCGGTGATGTAATGCGCGGTGGTCTGGCCATCGACGGTCGCATTCATGGCCAGTACGACCTCCTTCACCTCGCCGCCCGAAAGCCGCTCGACCAGCTTGCCGATATTGAGGTCGTCGGGGCCGACGCCATCCAGCGCAGAGAGAACGCCGCCCAGCACATGATAGCGGCCCTTATGCGCGCCCGCGCGCTCCAGCGCCCAGAGGTCGCCCACCTCCTCCACGATGCACAGCACATGCGGGTCGCGGCGGCCATCCGCACAGATCGCGCACGGGTCTTGCGTATCGACATTGCCGCAGGTCGTACAGACACGCGCCTTCTCCGCCGCATCCGCCATCGCTTGGGCGAGCGGAGTGAGCAGCGTTTCCTTTTTTTTGATGAGCTGAAGCACGGCGCGGCGCGCCGAGCGGGGGCCGAGGCCGGGCAGCTTCGCAAGCAGCGCGATCAGGCGCTCGATCTCGGGACCGGTAACGGCCATTCGTGTCAGAGCCCTAGGCCGGGCGGGATCGGCAGACCGCCTGTGACGGCTTTCATCTTTTCCGCGGCCATCGCCTCGGCCTTCGTCTTCGCATCGGCGCAGGCCGCGACCATCAGGTCTTCGAGCACTTCGCGCTCATCTTCCTTCATGAGCGAAGGATCGATAGACACTTTCTTCACCTCGCCCTTGCCCGACATGGTGACGGCGACGAGCCCGCCGCCCGCACGGCCCTCGACCTCTGCGGTCTCGAGCTCGGTCTGCAGGTCCTGCATACGGGACTGAAGCTGCTGCGCCTGCTTCATGATGTCGAACATGTTCTTCACGTCTGGTCGGGCTCCCTGCTGTCATAATCGGCGGCCATCGCATCGAGGTCGATGCCGGGATCGTCGGGGTCGTCGGGGTCGGCGGGTATCACATCCTCGCCTTCGGGCAGTGCGAGATCGGGCGAACGCACATCGACGATCTCCGCGCCGGGAAAGGCGGCGAGGGCAGCCTTCACCAGCGGATCACTACGTGCTTCTTCCTTGGCGGCTTCCTCGCGTGTTTTCGCCTGCTCGCGCAAGGTCGGCGCGACGGGCACTTCGCCTCTCGCAACGGAAACGAACCAGCGCTGGCCGGTCGCTTTCGACAGCGCCTCGGAAAGCTCGTTTGCGATCGTGTTCGGTGTGCCTTCGAGCGGCGCGATCTCGATGCGGCCCGCCTCGAAGCTGACGACGCGCACGCCCGCTTCCAGCGCATGCTTGAGGCGGATGTTGCGCTCCTTCGCGAGCAGCGCCACCACATCCTCGATGCTCGACAGCATCAGGGTGGGCACGGCTTGCGCGGGAGCGGGGCGCGGTTCGCTGCGCAGCGACGACACGGAGCGCAGTTGCGCGCGCGGTCCATCCGACGATGGCGCCGCGGTGCGCGATGCGCCCGGCGCACCGCCGCCAGCGCTCTTCAACTGTTCGGCGAGTTCTTCCGGGCTCGGCCCGTCCGCGACATAGGCAAGGCGGACCATGACCATCTCGGCGGCGGCAATGGGCCTTGCCGCGCCCTGCACTTCGGCGAGGCCCTTCAAGAGCATCTGCCATGTGCGCGACAAAACACGGATCGGTAGCCTCTTCGCCATTTCGCTGCCGCGCTGGCGTTCCGTCTCCGACATGGCGATGTCCTCGCTCGCGCCGTCGACGAGTTTGAGGCGTGTCAGCCAATGCGTCAGGTCGGCGAGGTCGGAGAGCACCACGGCCGGATCGGCGCCGACATCATATTGCGCGCGAAGCTCGTTGAGCGCCCCGCCTATATCGCCCTTCATCAGAAGGTCGAAGAGATCGAAGATGCGCGCGCGGTCGGCAAGGCCCAGCATGTCGCGCACATCGTCCTCGCGCACGCCGTTCTGCCCATGCGCAATGGCACGGTCGAGCAGCGAGAGCGAATCGCGCGCCGAACCATCCGCCGCCCGGGCGATGAGCTTCAGCGCGGCTTCTTCCGCCTCGACATTTTCCTTGCCCGCCACGCTGCCGAGCAGGCCCGCCAGCTCCTCCACCGAAAGACGGCGCAGATCGAAACGCTGGCAGCGCGAGAGTACCGTCACCGGCACCTTGCGTATTTCCGTCGTCGCGAAGATGAATTTCACATGCGCGGGCGGCTCTTCCAGCGTCTTCAGCAGGCCGTTGAAGGCCTGCTTCGAGAGCATGTGCACTTCGTCGATGATATAGACCTTGTAGCGCGCCGAAACCGGCAGGTAGCGCACGCTGTCGATGATCTCGCGAATGTCGTCGATGCCGGTGCGCGATGCCGCGTCCATTTCCATCACGTCGACATGACGCGACTCCATGATCGCCTCGCAATGAACACCGAGCCCATCCATATGGATCGTCGGGCCGTCCACGCCCGGCTTCTCGTAGTTGAGCGCCCGGGCGAGAATGCGCGCGGTCGTCGTCTTGCCGACACCGCGCACGCCGGTCAGCATGAAGGCATGGGCGACGCGGTTGGTCTCGAAGGCGTTCTTGAGGGTGCGGACCATCGCTTCCTGCCCCACCAGGTCCTCGAAGACGCGGGGGCGGTATTTGCGGGCCAGCACCTGATAGCCGGAGGTCTCGGAGGCGGGCTCGGCAGCGGCGGCTGCCGGCGCAGGGTCATCGCCGAGGTCGAAACCGGGCTCCGTCGCCGGGTCCGGCACATGGGGCGCGTCTTCGCTCTCGTCACCCGCCAGATTTTCCACGCTGTCGGTCATGGAAATCGCGGGCTCCTCTACGGCTGAAAGGGGAAACAAAGGTGGGAGACTGGACAGCGACCCGAGCGGAACTCGTTACGGCTGCTTCCTTCCGGATCTGACCGGGTTGGCGAGGTACTCGTCCGCGCCAGCCTCCCGAGGGGACTATATCAGGGGAACGGGCCGCGGATGCAAGGTCTTGAGCCTGAATCCGTCCGCCCTCCAAGAAGATTGAGCGAATTTCCGGCCTGTGCCAGTCTGCGCCACCCCGACATTCAACAAGACAAGCCGGAAACGCCAATGGCCCTGCCCGAAAATCCCAATATTTTCGCCAACAATCCGCTCGACCGCGCAAGCTACCGCCGCACCGACCAGGCCTGGATCGACGAGCAACTCGCCAATCCCACCAGCCTCTTCGTGCCCTTCCGGCGCCTGCCGAAGCGCGACTGGGAACCTTTCGTGCTGCCGGAGGCCGTGCCGTCGCAGGGCAAGGATATCGGCTGGCTCCCCGCCTCGCTGATCCCGGAACTCGCAGGCGAGGGATGTCTCGTCTTTCTCGGCATCAACAAGCGCGGCAAGGCGCTTTTCGCGGCCGATGTGAGCGGCACGAAAAACGTGGAAGAGCACCCCGCCCTCAAGGGTCAGGGCGCCTTCGAGGATCTGCGCGGGCTTGCCATGGCAGGCGAGATCACGCCGGGCGAACTCGCAATCATGGCGCAGGCGAAATCGATGATCGACTGGCACAGCCGCCACGGCTTCTGCTCGGTCTGCGGCCACAAGAGCGAGATGGCGGAAGCCGGCTACAAGCGCCAGTGCCCCTCCTGCAAGGCGGAGCATTTCCCGCGCACCGACCCCGTCGTCATCATGCTCGCGATTCATGACGGCAAATGCTTCCTCGGACGCCAGAAAATCTGGCCGAAGGGCATGCATTCGGCGCTGGCGGGCTTTGTCGAGCCCGGCGAATCGATCGAGGAGGCAGTGGCGCGCGAGCTGGACGAGGAAGCGGGCCTCAAGGTCTCGGAGGTGAGCTATCACTCGACGCAGCCCTGGCCCTATCCCTCATCGCTGATGATCGGCTGCCATGCCGTCGCCGACAGCGACGAGTTCGAGATCGACGGCGTGGAGCTTTCTGAAGGACGCTGGTTCACACGGGAAGAAGCCAAGGCGATCATTGCCGGTCAGGGCGACGGAACGGCGTGGTTCCCTCCGCCCTTTGCCATCGCGCATCAGCTCATCAAGGCTTTTGCTGAGGGCTAGGCAGAAGAATACTGCGACGGCGAAGCGCGGTATGGGCTGCAATGAAAAAGCAGAGCGTCCCGATAAGCTCGGCGCTCTCCTCCAGCATGAGGTTTGCTCCCTTGTCCGCGAACAAGAATTCCTTGTCGCCAAGATCGCCCAGAAGATAGGCAGCCAGACCTGCGGCCATCCATCGGCCCGCCCCCTTCAGCACCCAGGTTGCTCCCGCCCGCACCACCGGCACCGTGGCGCGGTACGAGGACACGAAGAGCAGCACGGCAAGGAAACCGGTAAAGGCGTATTTGATTTCATGCAGGAAAGACGAGACGCGCCAAGTGGCAAATCGCGTACCGTCGAATTCGATTTCGCGCATCAAAAGAGCAAGAACAAAAAGCGCAAGCCACAGAAAGGCGAGGAAGGATATCCTGTCGCCAGCCCGCACCGCTGCCGCAATGAAGAGGGCGCCGCTTGCCCAGAGAAGCATGCACTGGCTGAGTTCAATCAGTGCGTTTTCTCCATAAAGGCTGACATGGCCAAAAGAGAAGACAAGTTCAAGGCAGACGATGAATATGGCCGCACCCGCAAGCCAGTCCCCTATATGCCGGATATCGGGAACGCGAATGACAGCGGGAGCACGTTCGGTGCCGCCGTCTTCTTGCCGGAAGGTGCTGTCCACGCTCAATACACGACCCTGCCCTGCTGTTGCGCCGGGACGACGCTACACTTAAGACACCACAGTGTCATTGATCTGTCTTGTAATAACTGCGTCACCGGGATCGGGTTCCCGGAAGCAGGTAAATTCGCTAGATTTTCCCGCCCGCAAGGCTCGCCCGGTAGCCATGTGCCTTATAGATTCCGAGAATCCGCAACTCGCTCGTGAAGAATTCCAGCTCTTCGAGCGCAAGGCGGACGTTGCGTGAATCCGGGTGGCCTTCGATGTCGGCATAGAACTGGCTGGCGTTGAAGCTGCCCTCGAGCTGATAGCTTTCGAGCTTCGTCATGTTGACGCCATTGGTCGCAAAGCCGCCCATCGCCTTGTAGAGCGCGGCGGGCACGTTGCGCACGCGGAAGATGAAGCTCGTGATGACGGGCCCCTCGTCGGGCCCGGCATCGTCGGGCTCTTTCGCCATGATAATGAAGCGGGTCGTGTTGTGCTCGGCATCCTCGACATTCGGGCGCAGGACATCGAGATCGTAGATCTTCGCGGCCAGCTCCGATGCGAGCGCCGCCTGCGCCGGGTCGCCCGCTTCCGCAATCTGGCGCGCGGCGCCTGCCGTATCGGCGGCGACAATGGCCTTCAGTCCCAGCTCCCGGATCACGCGACGGCACTGGCCAAGCGCATGCACATGGCTGTGCACGGATTTTATGTCCTCGATCCTCGTTCCCTTGAGCCCGAGCAATTGGTGCCGCACGGGCAGGAAGTGTTCGCCCACGATATAGAGGCCGGTGCGGGGGATGAGGTGATGAACATCGGCAACGCGGCCCGCAAGCGAGTTCTCGATGGCGATCATGGCAAGGCGCGCGCGTCCCTCGCTCACCGCCGCGAACACATCCTCGAACGTGTCGCAAGGCAGAACCATCATGTCGGGGAAGGCTTCGCGGCAGGCGATGTGCGAATTCGCGCCCGCCTCGCCCTGAAAGGCAATAATGTTGTCGGCAGTGGCGGTATCCGTCATCACGCAGGTCTCCCGGATAGCGCCGCGCGGGCTTTTTCGAGGTCGGCAGAAGTATCGACACCGAGCGGAACAGTGTCAACGAGCGCTACTTCTATCGCCATGCCTGCTTCGAGCGCGCGCAACTGCTCCAGCTTTTCGCGCATTTCGAGCGGCGAAGGCGGCAGCGAGACGAAACGGGCCAGCGCCTCGCGGCGATAACCGTAAATCCCGATGTGATGGTAGAGCGGGCCGTCGCCCCAGGGCGCGGTGGCGCGCGTGAAATAGAGCGCGCGCGCAACGCGGCTCTCGCCGAACGAAGTCACCACTTTCACGACATTCTGGTTGGTGCGTTCTTCCGCGTCGGAAATTTCGGCGGCGAGAGTCGAAATATCGGCGCCCGGACGAACAAGTGCATCATAGGTGCGGCGGATGAGCGCCGGGTCGAGCGTCGGCAGGTCGCCCTGCACATTGACGATGATGGTGTGGTGCCCGTCCGGATCGATGTCGCAGACGGCCTGCCAGACGCGGTCGGAACCGGAGGGAAGATCGGGATCGGTGAGCACCGCCTCCCCGCCCGCTTCGCGGACCGCGTTGGCGATCTCGGCCTCGGCAGCGGCAACGACGACGCGGCCCACGCCCGCCTCCATCGCGCGGCGCCAGACCTGCACGATCATCGGGGCGCCGCAGATATCGGCGAGTGGCTTGTCCGGCAGCCGGGTCGAGGCCATGCGGGCGGGAATCACCACAATCGGATGCCCGGCAAGGTCGCCCCCTGCCTTTGTCGCCTGCTCAGCCATCTGCTTCAGTCTCCCTTTGCCTGCTGCGCGCGGCTACGGTGCGACGGATCGCCGCAATTTGAGCCTCTTCCGCGCCCCATGCCATGCCGCCAGCGCATCGTGCTGACACCCTGGGGGCGTTTTTCCTTGATACACGCGGATTTCGCGCACTTATACGGCTTGCGGCGTGGCGGCGGAAGCGGCTAATCTCCGCGCCAATTCCGCGGGGGCCTCGCTGAAGGGCGGAAACACGCATTTTGCTGTTTTGCCGCCAGGGCTACCGTTCATCAAATAAACGAACCGGCCGGAGCAGGAGCTAATGGACTCTTTCGAATTCAACAAGTTTGCAGGCGCACTGCTCGGCTCCATCCTTTTCGTTATTTCGGTGTCTCTTCTCGCCGACATGCTCTACGAAACGGAAGAAGCCAATCCGCAGGCCTATGCGGTAGCAGCGCTCGAAGAGGGCGGCGAAGGCAGCGGCGCAACCGAAGCACCCAAGGAAGTGCCGCTTGCGACGCTCCTCGCGCAGGCCGATCCAGCCCGTGGCGAAAAGGCCGCCAAGAAGTGCGCAGCCTGCCACACGTTCGAAGAAGGCGGCGCGGCGCGTATCGGCCCGAACCTTTACGGCATCGTCGGCGCGAAGCATGCCCATATGGCCGGCTTTGCCTATTCGCCAGCCATGCAGGAAAAGTCCTCCGAGACCTGGGACTTCGAAGAACTCTCTCACTTCATCGAGGATCCGCGCGGCTATATCCCCGGTACGGCGATGAGCTTTGCCGGTATCAAGAAGCCGCAGGAGCGCGCGGACCTGCTGGTCTATCTGAACTCGCTCGGCTCTAACCAGCCGCTCCCTGAGCCGCCCGCGGAAGAAGCAGCCCCCGAAGAAGACGGTGCGGCCGAAGAAGCCGCGCCGGTCGAGGAAGAGGCCGCCGCCGAATAACCCGGCAGCAAGACAGGATTTGAAGCGCGCCCGGAGAAATCCGGGCGCGTTTTCTTTTGTGCCGTCGCCCCGGATGACTTTGTTTTAATGGGATAAAACCGCTAAAACAGGGCACAATAAGAAACCGATCGAGGGGGCGCGGCACGGCGGCCCGACATGTCCGGCGCGAGGCATCGGGCAAGAGGGAGAATAAGTGTGCGTGGTTTCATGACCAGGCCGGTGATAGCCGGTGCGGCCGTCATCCTTCTGATGGTGGCGGCGATCTTCTACTTTTCGCGTGGCGAGGAAACCAGCCGCGAAGCCGGGCAGGAAGCGGGAATGGCCGGCGCGAGCGCGACGGGACCGGGACCGGCGGAAACCGCCCCTAACGTCGCAAGTTCGACTGAACAGACTTCCGAAGAAGAGTTCCGCCCGAATGAAGTCGTCATCCCGGTGACGGAAGATGCCGATTTCGATCCCACCATCCCGCGCCACGGCTCGTCGCTTTTCGGCGACCTGAAATACGGGCCGGATTTCGACCATTTCGATTATGTAAACCCGGATGCCCCCAAGGGCGGCACCGTGCGCTATGGCGTCTTCGGCAGTTTCGACAGCCTCAATCCCTTCATCGTGAAGGGACAGGCGGCTGCGGGCAGCAGCTCATTGATCTACGATACGCTGATGATCGCGAGCATGGACGAGCCCGCTTCCGAATATGGGCTTCTCGCCGAAAGCGTCCGCCATCCGAAAGACTATTCCTCCGTCACCTACCGGCTGCGCGCGCGGGCGAAGTGGCATGACGGCGAGCCGGTGACGCCGGAAGATGTCGTCTGGACCTTTGAAACGCTGAAAAAGAGCCACCCCTTCTACAATGCCTATTACGCCAATGTGGTGAAGGCGGAGAAGACGGCCGAACACGAAGTGACCTTCACCTTCAACCAGACGGGCAACCGCGAACTGCCGCAGATCGTCGGCCAGCTTCCCGTGCTGCCGAAGCATTACTGGGCGGGCAAGAACGCGAAGGGCGAGCCCCGTAATTTCTCCGAGACGACGCTCGAACCGCCGCTCGGCAGCGGCCCCTATCGCGTGGGCAAGGTCTCGCCCGGCCGCTCCATCACCTTTGAGCGCGTTCCGGACTATTGGGCGGCGGACCTGCCGGTAAATGTCGGCACCAATAATTTCGACAAGATCGTTTTCGAATATTTCCGCGATACGACGGTGGCGCTCGAAGCCCTGAAAGGCGACCGCGTGGACTTCCGCATCGAGAACAGCGCGAAGAACTGGGCAACGGAATACGACGTTCCGCCCGTTCGCCGCGGCGATCTCATAAGAGAAGAAATCCGCACGATGAACCCGGCCGGGATGCAGGCCTTTGTCTTCAACACCCGCCGCGACAAGTTCAAGGATGCCCGGGTGCGCGAAGCCTTCAACCAGGCTTTCGATTTCGAGTGGATGAACAAGAACCTCTTCTACGATTCCTATACGCGCACCGACAGCTACTTCGCCAATTCCGAACTGGCCGCACACGGCCTGCCGGAGGGCCGCGAACTCGCCATCCTCAAGGAGTTCGAGGACAAGCTGCCGCCGGAAATCTTCACCGAGGTTTACAAGAATCCGACGACCGATGGCAGCGGCAACAACCGAGCGAACCTGCGCAAGGCGGCCTCTCTCCTCAAGGAAGCTGGCTGGACGATCAAGGACGGCAAGCTCACCAACGAGCAGGGCCAGGTCATGACGGTCGAGTTCCTGCTCGACCAGCCAACATTCGAGCGTGTGGTCGCGCCCTTCCAGCAATCGCTGAAGAAGCTCGGCATCGAGGCGACGATCCGCACCGTCGACACACCGCAATACAAGAACCGCACCGATAGCTACGACTTCGACATCATCGTCGATACGTTCAGCCAGTCTCTTTCGCCCGGCAACGAGCAGCGCGAGTTCTGGGGTTGCGCGGCGGCGGAAAAGACCGGCAGCCGCAACACGGCCGGCATTTGCGATCCGGTCGTCGAGAAGCTCATCGACAAGGTCATCTATGCCGAGAGCCGGGCGGAACTCATTGCCGCGAGCCGCGCGCTCGACCGCGTTCTGCTGTTCGGGCACTACGTCGTGCCGCAATGGTATTCGCCGAATACGCGCCTCGCCTATTGGGCACGCCTGAAGCATCCCGAGAACATGCCGCCTTATTCGACCGGCTTCCCCACGATCTGGTGGGCAGACGAGGGGGCGGCACCTGCGCCCCCCGAACACGGCGAGGCCGAATGAGGCGCAGTATGGGACGGCTCGGCGCGCTGACGCGGCGGCAGATGCTTGCGCTCAGCGGGGGTGCGGCGGCGGCCCTTTCACTTCCCCTTCCGCCTGCCCGTGCGGCGGCGCCCGCGCGGCGTCACGGCATGTCGATTTTCGGCGAGCTCAAATATGCGCCCGGCTTCACGCATTTCGATTATGTGAACCCGGATGCGCCCAAGGGCGGCAGCTTCTCGCAGATCGGTCCGACGGCGGCCTATAACGCCTCCTTCTATACATTCGACACGCTGAACGGCTACATCCTCAAGGGCAATGCGGCGCAGGGTCTCGAACTCCTTTTCGACACGCTGATGGTGCGCGCCTATGACGAGCCGGATGCGGTCTACGGGCTTCTCGCGGAAAGCGTCGAGATATCGCAAGACGGCAACCGCCTGACCTTCCACTTGCGCGAGGATGCGCGCTTCCATGACGGTACGGCCCTCACGGCGAAAGATGCCGCCTTCTCCTTCAACCTGCTGAAGGAGAAAGGCCATCCGCTGATCTCGCAAAATCTGCGCGAAATGGCAGCGGCGGAAGCCGCGGACAGGCACACGCTCACCATCACGCTGACCGGCGAGCAGACACGCGACCTGCCGCTCTTCATCGCAGGCACGCTGCCGGTCTTCTCCAGGGCCTTCTACACGGCACATGATTTCGCCGATGCCTCGCTCACGCCGCCGCTCGGCAGCGGGCCCTACCGCGTCGGCAAGGTCCGCGCGGGGCGCTCCATCACCTATGAGCGCGTCGAGGACTATTGGGCGCGCGACCTGCCCGTGAACAAGGGCCAGTGGAATTTCGACGAAGTGCGTTTTGAATATTTCCGCGACCGCACGGCGCAGTTCGAGGCCTTCAAGGCAGGTGGCTATCTCTTCCGCGAGGAGTTCACCTCGAAGACCTGGGCAACCGAATATGGTTTCCCCGCCGTGAAGGACGGGCGTGTGAAACTCCTCACCCTGCCCGACGATACGCCCTCCGGCGCGCAGGGCTGGTTCCTCAATACGCGGCGCGCGAAGTTCCAGGACATTCGCGTGCGCGAGGCGATAGGGCTTGCCTTCGACTTCGCCTGGACCAACAGGAATCTCTTTCACGATCTCTACAAGCGCACCGAGAGCTATTTCGAGAACTCCCCGATGAAGGCGACGGGCGAGCCCGATGCCGCCGAGCTTGCGCTGCTGGAGCCGTGGCGCGGCAAGGTTCCCGATGCCGTGTTCGGACCCGCCGTCACGCCGCCCGCAAGCGACGGCTCGGGGCAGGACCGCAGGCTTCTGCGCCGTGCGGCCGCCCTTCTCGACGAAGCAGGCTGGACCGTGCAGGAGGGCAAGCGCCGTAATGCGGAAGGCGAAGTTCTTTCCATCGAATTTCTCGATAATGATCCGATGGCGGAACGCATCGTCGCGCCACTTGCAAAAAACCTCCGCCTTCTCGGCATCGATGCCGACAGCCGCACCATCGACACCTCGCAATATCAGATGCGCCGCGACAATTACGATTTCGATGTCGTCATGCAGCGTTATTCGCTCGGCCTTACGCCCGGCGTCGAGGTTCGCAGCTACTGGTCGTCGGCTTTCGCGAAAATTCCCGGCGGGCGGAATCTTTCGGGCATCTCCCATCCCGCCATCGATGCGCTGATCGAGAAGGTCATTGCCGCACCGACACGCGCGGAGCAGGAAGTCGCCGCGCGCGCGCTCGACCGGGTGCTGCGCGCCGGGCACTACTGGGTGCCGCAGTGGCACAAGAATGTCCACCATCTCGCCTTCTGGGACAAGTTCGCCCGTCCGGAGACAAAACCGAAATATCATCGTGGCGTACTCGCGACCTGGTGGTCTGCGGATGCCATGACCGGGGAGAACTGAGGCCCATGTCCGCCTATATTTTCAGACGCTTCCTGCTGATGATCCCGACCATTTTCGGAATCATGCTTGTCAGCTTCGCCCTCATCCAGTTTGCGCCGGGCGGTCCCATCGAGCGGATCATCGCGCAGCTTCAGGGAACGGAGGTTTCCGCCACCGCGCGGATCGGCGGCGCGTCGGGCGGCGATTTCGGTGCGCAGGGCCAGATGTCCGGCGCCGACAGTTCCATCAACAGCAAGTATCGCGGCGCGCAGGGCCTCGACCCGGAGTTCCTGAAAGAGCTCGAAAAACAGTTCGGCTTCGACAAGCCCGCACATGAGCGCTTCATCAAGATGATGTGGGACTATGCGCGCTTCGATTTCGGCGAAAGCTATTTCCGCGATGTAAGCGTGTTGAGCCTCATCGCCGAGAAGATGCCCGTCTCCATCTCGCTCGGCCTCTGGACGACGCTTCTCACCTATCTCATCTCGATCCCGCTTGGCATCCGCAAGGCGATCCGCGACGGCAGCCCCTTCGACACATGGACGAGCGGCGTCATCATCGTCGGCTATGCCGTGCCGGGCTTCCTCTTTGCCGTCTTCCTGATCGTGCTTTTCGCGGGCGGCTCCTACTGGTCGGTCTTCCCGCTTCGCGGCCTCACCTCCGACAACTGGGAGTCCTTGAGCCTTTTCGGCAAGGTGCTCGATTATCTCTGGCACATCATCCTGCCCGTCACCGCGCTGGTGATCGGCGCCTTCGCCACGACGACGCTGCTCACGAAAAATTCCTTCCTCGACGAAATCCGCAAGCAATATGTGATGACGGCGCGCGCCAAGGGCCTCTCGGAACGGCAGGTGCTCTACGGCCATGTCTTCCGCAATGCCATGCTCATCGTCATTGCGGGCTTTCCCGGTGCCTTTGTCAGCGCCTTCTTCACGGGCTCGCTTCTCATCGAACAGATCTTCTCGCTGGACGGGCTCGGGCTCCTCTCCTTCGAGTCCATCGTGAACCGCGACTATCCGGTCGTCTTCGCCACGCTTTATATCTTCGGCCTGCTCGGCCTCGTGATGACGCTGATCTCGGACCTCACCTATACATGGGTCGATCCGCGTATCGACTTCGACACGAGGGAGGTCTGATCCCATGCGCCTTCCCCTTCTCAACCGGGCCTCCTTCAGCATGGGCAGAAAGCCGATGAGCCCGATCAACCAGCGCCGCTGGCGAAATTTCAAGGCGAACAAGCGCGGCTACTGGAGCCTCTGGATCTTCGCCGTCCTTTTCGTCGTCTCGCTCTTCGCGGAGTTCATCGCCAACGACAAGCCGCTTCTCGTCACCTATCAGGGCGAAGCCTATTTCCCGGTCTTTGTCGCCTACCCGGAAACGGAATTCGGCGGCTTCTTCGAAACGGAAGCCGATTACCGCGACCCCTTCGTGAAGGAACTCATCCGGGATTCCGGCGGCATCATGGTCTGGCCGCTGATCGAATATTCCTATCGCACGATCAATCTCGAACGCCGCGCGCTCTCGCCTCCCTCCGCCGACAACTGGCTGGGAACGGACGACCAGGGGCGCGATGTCACCGCGCGCCTCATCTATGGCTTCCGCATTTCCGTTCTCTTCGGCCTCATCCTCACCATTCTCTCCTCGATTATCGGTGTCGCGGCCGGCGCAGTGCAGGGCTATTTCGGCGGCTGGACCGACCTCATCTTCCAGCGCTTCATCGAAATCTGGACGAGCGTGCCGCAGCTCTACCTGCTCATCATCATTGCCGCGATCATCGAGCCGAATTTCTGGATATTGCTCGGTATCATGCTGCTCTTTTCCTGGGTCGCGCTTGTCGGCGTGGTGCGCGCCGAGTTCCTGCGCGCGCGCAATTTCGAATATGTGAATGCGGCGCGCGCCTTCGGCCTGTCCAACACGAAGATCATGTTCCGTCACCTGCTGCCGAATGCGATGGTGGCAACGCTCACCTTCATTCCCTTCATCCTCAATTCGTCGATCACGACGCTGACCGCGCTCGACTTTCTCGGCTTCGGGCTTCCGCCCGGTTCGCCCTCGCTCGGCGAATTGTTGCAGCAGGGCAAGGCCAACCTTCAGGCGCCATGGCTCGGCTTCACCGGCTTCTTCGCCATCGCCATCATGTTGAGCCTGCTTATTTTCATCGGAGAAGCCGTGCGCGATGCCTTCGATCCCCGGAAGGTGCTGCGATGAGCGCGCCTCTCGTCACCGTGAAAGACCTTTCCGTCGGCTTCCGCATGGACGGCAAGGAAACGATTGCCGTCGACAAGGTGTCCTTCGACATTCGCCCCGGCGAAACGGTCGCACTTGTCGGCGAATCCGGTTCGGGCAAGTCCGTCTCGGCGCTCTCGATCATGCAGCTCCTTTCCTATCCGCAGGCTTTTCACCCCTCGGGCGAAATCCTCTTCGAGGGAAAAAACCTCATCGGCGCGGATGAAAAGACAATGCGGCAGATCCGCGGCAACAAGATCACGATGGTCTTTCAGGAGCCGCTGACTTCGCTGAACCCGCTGCACACGATCGAGCGGCAGGTGGGCGAAGTGCTGATCGAGCACAAGGGAATGCGCGGGCCGGCCGTCAAGGCGCGTGTGCTCGACCTGCTGAAGCGCGTCGGCATTCCCAATGCGGAGGAGCGCCTCGGCGCCTATCCGCATCAGCTTTCGGGCGGCCAGCGCCAGCGCGTCATTATCGCCATGGCGCTTGCGAACGAGCCCGATCTTCTCATCGCCGACGAGCCCACCACGGCGCTCGACGTGACCGTGCAAGCACAGATTCTCGAACTTCTCTCCGAGCTCAAGCGCGAGATGGGCATGGCACTTCTTCTCATCACGCATGATCTCGGCGTGGTGCGAAAGATGGCCGACCGCGTCAATGTGATGACGAAGGGCAAGATCGTCGAACACGGCCTCACGGAAGAGGTCTTCACCGCGCCGAAAAACGACTACACGAAGCATCTGCTTGCCTCCGAACCCAAGGGCCGGTCGCTCGGCGCGCCGAAGGACGGGCCGGTCGTCATGGAGGCGGACGACCTCAAGGTCTGGTTCCCGGTCAAGCGCGGCCTGCTCCGCCGCACGGTGGGATATGTCAAGGCGGTGGACGGCGTTTCGCTTGCGCTCCGGCAGGGGCGCACGCTCGGCGTCGTCGGTGAATCCGGTTCCGGCAAGACGACGCTCGGGCTTGCCATGATGCGGCTGCTGTCGAGCGAGGGCGGCATCCGTTTCGAAGGTCGGAATATTCAGGATCTGAAATCGAAGGAACTGCGCCCCCTCCGCCGCGACATGCAGATCGTCTTTCAAGACCCTTACGGCTCGCTCTCCCCCCGCATGTCCGTCTCGCAGATCGTGGGCGAAGGGCTGCAAATCCAGCAGCCGGAACTATCGGCAGAGGAGCGCCGCGCCCGTGTCGCGCAGGCGCTTTGCGATGTCGGCCTCGATGCCTCCATGCAGGACCGCTATCCGCATGAGTTTTCCGGCGGCCAGCGCCAGCGCATCGCGATTGCGCGCGCGATGGCGCTCGGGCCCCGTTTCGTCATGCTGGACGAGCCGACATCGGCGCTCGACATGTCGGTGCAGGCGCAGATCGTGGACCTGCTCCGCGAGCTTCAGCGCAAGAACAATCTCGCCTATCTCTTCATCAGCCACGACCTGAAAGTCGTGCGCGCACTGGCCGACGACATCATCGTGATGAAGGATGGCAAGGTGATGGAAGCAGGCAGCGCCGACGAGGTCTTCGACCGTCCGAAGACGGATTATACAAAAGCCCTCATGGCCGCCGCTTTCGACCTCGAAACCGCCCCCGCAGGCGTCGTGTCGGAGTAGATATTCACTTCAACCTCTCCGACAGCCCCCTGTGGAAAGGTCGGAAAATGGAGAGACGTGAGATTTTTCGGGGAGGGGCAAGCGAGGGCGCGGGCGCGCTACCGCTTCACCAATCTCTTGATGCTTGTCACATGGCCCGTATCGGAACGCGCGATGCGCGACATGGCGATGTCGAGGCGTTCCACGGCAACGCGCATGTGATGGGCGTTCGCATGGATCATGCGTTCCGCGTCCACCATGATGCCGACATGCCCCTTCCAGAAAACGAGGTCGCCGCGCGCGAGCTTCGTGAAGTCAATGGGCTCCGGCAATGCCTCGCCGAGTGTTGCTTCCTGCATGTCGGTGTCGCGCAAGGAGGCTATGCCTGCGCGCTCCAGCGACATCTGCACGAGGCCCGAGCAATCGAGCCCCGTGCTGTCGCGTCCGCCCCAGAGATAGGGCACGCCGATGAATTCTTCCGCCACGGCCACGAAGTCGCGCACATGCGAGCCGACCGGCGCCAGATGCGCGCCAAAGACCCAGCCGCCGGTTTCGAGTTCGCTGTAATTGCCCCGCGCACTGGCAACCTTCAGCTTCGCGTTCATGGAAAGCGGTGTCGCGGGCCGCGTCTTCAGGTCGGGTTTGGGATAAACGAAAGTGCGCAGCGCCGCGACGGTATGCGTTGGCTGGAGCGCGCGCGGCGAAAGATCGCCGGCGGCGACATAGCCGACATAATCGTCCTGTACCGACTGGCCCCAGGCCCAGCCGTTCTTTTCCTCATAAACGCGGAAGGTCTCGCCGAAGAGCAATTGCGTGTCCATCGGCGCATTGGCTTCCGGGTGGCGCAGCAGCGGCAGAACGGATGTCCGCACGAGCCGGTCCACACCCTCCACGAAGCGGGGCGCCTTCACCTCGCCACGCAGATGCGCGGCCGCGAGATCTTCGCGATAGGCATTCAGCCGATGATCCGGACCGCGCTCGCGGTTCATGTCAGGGCGCCTCGCGAGGAACGGATGATCAGCTCGGCGAATTCCTCCATGAAGCCGGAGCCCTTCATCGTGCGCGATACAAGCACGTTGCGGCGGTCGGCCTCATCGCGCGAACGCTTCAGCAGGTCGAGGCTGCCCAGCGTATCGAGCGCCCGCGTGATCGCGGGCTTCGATACGCCGAGAGCGGCGGCAAGGCCTCGCACCGTATGCGGCGGCGGATCGAGATAGACGGTGAACATGATCGCCAATTGCCTCGACGAAAGATCCGGCCCGTCATTGCGGACCGATTGCACTACGACGTCGTGCCACAGAGACAAAGCCTCAACAGGCTTCAACTCCGGGGCTCCCCCATAAAGTTCCGGCATGCCTCCCCCCAGCGCTGCCATGATCCCACCCGGCACTTCCGTTCCGGGCCCGGATCAGTCTAACCCGCCATTACGCCGGGGCAAGCCTCACGCGCCGTAGCGCCGCTTCAGGAGATGATAAAGCGCGCGAATGCCTTGCGCTTCGCCGCCCACGGGACGGCCCGGCTTTGCCTTGGGAGCCCAGCCATAAATGTCGAAATGCACGTGAGCCCTCGCCTTTTCAACAAACCGGGCAAGGAAGAGCGCGGCCGTGATGGAGCCTGCGAAGGGGCCATCCGAGATATGGTTCACATCCGCGATCTTGCTTTCGAGCCAGGCGTCATAGGGCTTCCAGAGCGGCATCCGCCACAATGGATCGGACATGGCCTCCGCCGAAGCGGCAATCTCTTCGGCCAATCCCTCGTCCTTCGTATAGAAGGGCGGCAGATCGGGGCCGAGCGCGGTGCGCGCCGCGCCTGTCAGCGTCGCCATGTCGATGATGAGGTCCGGCGCTTCGCTATCTGCCTCGGCCAGCGCGTCGCCAAGCACGAGGCGGCCTTCGGCATCCGTGTTGCCGATCTCGACGGTGAGGCCCTTGCGGCTCTGCAAGACATCGCCGGGCCGGAAAGCATTACCCGACACGGCGTTCTCGACGGCGGGGATCAGCAACCGCAGCCGGATATCGAGCTTCGCCTCCATCAGCGCCTGCGCGAGGGCAAGCGTGCAGGCCGCGCCGCCCATATCCTTTTTCATCAGCAGCATGGCGCTTGAAGGCTTGAGGTCGAGGCCGCCGGTATCGAAGCAGACGCCCTTGCCGACCAGCGTAACTTTCGGTGCGTCCTCCCTGCCCCAGCGCATGTCGATGAGGCGCGGTGCGATTTCGGCGGCGCGGCCCACCGCATGGATCATTGGATAGTTTTCGCTCAGAAGGTTCTCGCCCTCGATCACGGTGAGCGAGGCGCCATGCGCGCTCGCCACATCCTCCGCCGCGGCGGCAAGGTCGGCGGGGCTCATGTCGCTTGCGGGCGTGTTGATGAGGTCGCGCGCCAGGAAGACCGCGCGCACGAGGCGGCTCACCTCTTCGCCATCGACGTCCTCGGGCAGGACGAGGCGCGGCCATTCGCGCGTTTTGCCCGAATAGCGCGTGAAGCGATAGGTGCCGAGCGCGAAAGCAAAGGCCACCTTCGAGACGTCGCCATGGAGTTCGCCGGCCAGCCGGTAGTCGCCTGCGGGCAGCGAAGCGGCAAGCGCGCCCGCCGCAAAAGGGTCGCTCGCATCGCCGATGCCGAGCAGCACGCCAGCCAGACCGCCGGAGCCATCGGGCAGGAGCAGCACCTTGCCCGCCTCGCCCTTGAAGCCCGAGGTCGCGACCCAGGCCGCACCCGGCCCCGCATGCGTCTCGCACCAGGCTTCCGCCTCGTTCGCGCGGATCTGCCAGACGGGCGTCGCCGCCACATCCTTGTCGGTGATGAAGATATCGAGCACGCGGGGGCTCCTTTGATTTTGCCGGGACGAAACCTTATAGAGTGGCTGTCGGGCCTGCAACGGCAAGGCTTTTGGCGGACAGGCAGAGGGCAGCATGAGCGTGCAGGATTTCGAACTCGTTATCGGCGACAAGAATTGGTCGAGTTGGAGCATGCGGCCCTGGCTTCTGATGCGGCAGGCCGGCATTCCCTTCACCGAGACCTCGATCCGGCTTCGTCAGCCCGACACCAGGGAACAGATCCTTGCCCATTCGCCCACCGGCTTCGTGCCCGCACTCAAATGGCAGGGCGTCGTGATCGGGGACTCGCTGGCGATCTGCGAGACCATTGCCGATCTCTACCCGACGAAGAAGCTCTGGCCCTCCGATACGGTCGCGCGCGCGATGTGCCGCAGCGCGGCAGCCGAAATGCATTCCGGCTTCCAGAACCTCCGCCGCGAGATGCCGATGGCCGTTCTCGAAAAACATCCGGGTGAGGGGCACACGGAAGAAGCGCTCGCCGATGCGCGCCGCGTCGTTTCGCTCTGGCGAGCATGCCGTGTGCGCTTCGGCCGGCAGGCGAGCGAAGATCAGGGATTTCTTTTCGGCAGCTTCAGCGTCGCGGATGCCATGTACGCCCCCGTCGTTACCCGCTTCCTTACCTATGACGTCGACCTCGCCGCGCTTGGCGACGATGGCACGGTCAGCGCCTATATGGACGCCGTGATGACCCTCCCCTCGATGCAGGACTGGATCAGGGGAGCTGAAGCGGAAGAAGCGGCGAAATCCCCAGTTTGACGTTTTGATGACGTTTTGATGACAGTCAGGGCGTCTTGTCCCCGTCATCCGGTAAGTTTATCCCCAGTTCACGGTAGTAGCGCGCGGCGCCTTCATGCAGCGGCACAGGGAGCGAGGCGACCGCAAGGCGCTCCTCTTCCCCCTCCTCGCCAGGCAGAAGACCGGGCAGCGCGGGATCGCTCAGAAGCACGCGATTTTCGTTATAGAACAATGTCTTGGTGATGCGGTAGACGAGATCCGCATCCGCGTTTTCGTTCACGATCCAGATCATCGAAACACCGAGCGTTTTCGTCGGCGGTACGAAACGGTAGAGATCGCCGGCTATTTCGAGGGGCTGGAAATTCGCCCCCGCCCGTGTGAGTTGCGCCGTTCCTTCGCTATCGATTGGTACAATGACGATTGAACCACGATCGGCGAGGCTCGCGATTTCGGCCGATGGCAATGCATCGACAAGAAAGAAGGCATCGAGCTGGCCACGCAGCATGAGATCGGCGGCCGCGCTC
Organism: Parvibaculum sp.; assembly: GCA_002694985.1. Taxonomy (GTDB): domain Bacteria; phylum Pseudomonadota; class Alphaproteobacteria; order Parvibaculales; family Parvibaculaceae; genus Parvibaculum. The sequence goes on from NZNS01000010.1 coordinate 152,040, forward strand.
GCATCATAGTCGAGAAGCGTGACCGTACGGCGGCCAAGTCCATGCACCGCAAGCACCGGAAGCGCGGCCTCGCGCGTACCGGAACCTGGCGTGCCGACGGAAACGCGTTTTCCGTCGAGGTCCGCCACCGAAGAAACATTCGCATTGCGGCTTGCGATCAGATAGAGCGCTTCGCGGTAGACGCCGCCAATGGCGCGCAGATTGCGGATCGGCGCCTCGCCGCGGAAAGGCGTTTCGGCACGTGTCGCGAGGTCGAGAATGGGTGCGGCGACAAGAGCGGAGTCGTAATTGCCGGCGCTCACCGCGCGCACATTCGCGACTGGCCCCGCGGATGATTTCGCTACCGCGACGAGACCCGCGACGCCGCAAGGAAGACCTTTCTCGCAGCGGGGCGTTCCGGGCGGACGGCTGATCGCGGCTGCAAGGCGCTCGCCAACGGCAAAATATTCGTCGCCCGCGCTGCCCGTCCCGACCTGGAAAAAGGTGACCGTTTCAGGCGGCTCTTCAAGGCTCACCGGCGGCCGCAGATAAAGAAGCAGACCGAGCCCCAGGATAATTCCAGCCCCGAGCGAAATGGCCAAGGTGCGTGCGGAGATTCGAGCAGCGACCTCACGCCCCCTTTCCAGCAATCGCACGACCGGTTCTCCGATTTTTTTCATTTCCATAAACCGAGTCATGCGCCTCAATAAGGGTCGAAAAGGGACCGAAACCTCGGGAAAGCCGCTCATTCCAAGCGATCTTATAATTAATCATTTCTTGACGGGTCTCGCTGAAAATCAGCTTCAATCATACCCCATCAGGACGCTGACGGGACTTCCGGAAGCCATGGACCGGGATCTGCCATCATGAAGCCATTCGCTGAGAACACCTTGCGACCTGCCGCTCGAAAGCGCGGGAGCGTTGTCGCAGCCACTTTCTGCTCTGTTCTTGCTCTCGCCGGCTGCGCCTCTACTGGCGCGACGCCCGGAGCGGAACTGAGCCCCAGAGAAGCGGCCGAGGGCCAGATCGACGAACCGGCATTGCGGGAAGCAGCCGTCGAAAGCACCAAGACCCAAGATTATGTTGCCGCCGCGGCCTATTGGGGCGCGCTTTACGAGCGTTCGCCGGGCGATCCGGCGGTTGCCGTTCATTACTCCAAGGCCCTCCGCCAGATCGGTTCCATCGAACAGTCGCTCAACATCATGAAGCGCGCGCGGATCAAATCGCCAGGCAACGCCGATGTCCTTTCCGAATTTGGTAAGGCCCTGACGGCGAGCGGCCGTCCCGATCAGGCCTATACAATGCTCAACGAAGCAGCGGCGGCATTGCCGCGCGACTGGACGATCCAGTCGGCGCTGGGCGTCGCCCTTGACCAGATGGGCCGCTACGACGAAGCAAAGAGCCATTACAATCGTGCACTGAGCCTTTCGCCGGACAATCCCTCGGTCCTGACTAACCTTGGTCTTTCCTACGCGCTTACCGGCGATCTCAACACAGCGGAGCAGACGTTGCGCAAGGCCGTCGCCGATCAGAAGGCCGATGCCTATGCGCGTCAGAACCTTGCGATCGTGCTGGGTCTCAAGGGTAACTTCGATGAAGCCGAACGGCTTGCGCGCGCGGACCTGCCGCCCAATGTCGCCGATAGCAACATGGCTTATCTTCGCGCCATGCTTTCTCAGCCCGCACTCTGGAAACAGATGGAGGCGCTGGACGACAAGCCCGCTGTCGCCGTGCAGCCGGAGAGCAAATTGAAATCTTCTGACACTGACCAGGTTTCATCCTTACCGCCGGAAACGAGCGCAACGCTGCGCTGAACCAGGGCACCTCCCCCATCGTCAGACAAAGAAGGCGTCTCACGGAAACATGAGACGCCTTTCTCGTTACGGCTTGTGGCCAGCTCAGAAAGTTGAAGTCGCCTTGATGATGGCCGGGCCGAGAATCACGCAGAAAAGCGCTGGCAGGAAGAACACGATCATCGGCACGGTAAGCTTGGGTGGAAGACCGGCCGCTTTCTTTTCCGCTTCGGACATACGCATGTCGCGGTTCTCCTGCGCCATGACACGTAGTGCCTGTCCAAGCGGCGTACCGTAGCGTTCGGCCTGGATGAGGCTTGTAGATACCGCTTTCACGCCGGGAAGCCCCGTGCGCTTGGCGAGATTCTCATATGCCAGCCGCCGTTCCTGCAAGTAAGAGAGTTCGGCCGTAGTCAATCCCAATTCCTCGGCAAGCTCCACGGACTGTTCGCCGATTTCAGCTGCCACTTTCTGGAAGGCTGCCTCGATCGACATGCCGGATTCGACACAGATGAGCAGCAGGTCAAGTGCATCGGGAAACGCCTTGCGGATCGAGTCCTGACGACGGGCGATGACATTCTGGACAAAGACATTAGGCAGATAAAAACCGGCAAAGGCCGCTGCGCAAGAAGCAGCAAACCGCGCCATGGGTTCAAGGCCGAAATCGTTCAAAAACGAAAGATAGAAGAGCGTGAGCACGAAAAGGATCGGCGGCATCACGAAGCGGAAGAAGACAAAGGTGTACATCGGCCCGGGACCGCGAAACCCCGCCTGACGCAGCTTTGCCTTGATCTCCGCATTCTCGAGCATGTTGCCACGGGCAAACATCTCGACGACCTTCTTCTTGAAACCGAGGGTCGGTGCCTGGCGGAGCCGCGTCCTCTCCTGTGTAAGCGCCTCGCGGGCGCGCGCGCGCATAGCCTCGCGCTCGGTCGAGACGAGCTTCATGCGCGTACCCAGCTTGTCGCCACTCATCAGCGGTGCTGTCAGCGTGAGAATGGTCGCAAATGCGGCAAGCGCCGTGAGAAGCATCACGACGTTTTCGATATTGAACATGTTCTCGACGAGATCGAAAATTGCCACTTCGGATTTCCTAGAACTTGAAGTCGATCATCTTCTTCATGATCAAGACGCCTATACCCATCCAGACCAGACCGGAAACGATGATCATATTCCCGGCGGTCGTCGTGAACAGAACGTTCATGTAGTCGGGCGAGCTAAAATAGATTATCAGCATGACACCGGGGGGCAGCGAACCGATAATACCGGCGGACGCCTTCGCTTCCTGCGACATTGCCTGGATCTTTGCGCGCATTTTCTTCCGTTCGCGAAGCACTTTTGACAAATTGCTCAACGCTTCCGAGAGATTGCCGCCGGTTTTCTGCTGAATCGAAAGGACGATCTGAAAGAAGTTCACTTCCGGAAGCGGCATACGTTCGTAAATCTTGTCGAGTCCCTGCTCCAGAGTCACACCAAGACGCTGGCCTTCAACAATATCCTGAAATTCGGTACGAATGGGTTCCGGCGACTCCGTCGCGATGAGCTTCAGACAGTCGTTCACCGGCAAACCCGACTTTACACCGCGCACGATCACGTCGATCGTGTTCGCGAATTCCTCGGCAAAGGCCTTCTGGCGACGCTTCATCATATAGGACAGCACCCAACGCGGAAGTCCGAAAGCCGCTGCAAAGCCCCCGAGCAATGCAATGAGCATGGAAAGCCCCGACAGCATGAGGCACAGCATCACCACAAAGCCGCACACTGCGCTGGCGATATAGAAAGTCCGCGTTTCGATATTGAGTCCGGCGCGTTCGATGCGTGTGGAAAGGGGAATATTCTTCTTCTGTCCCTTCTGCTTTTCCTCGAGACCCTTCAGCGTCTCCTGCATCTGCTTGCGGCGCTTGTCACTGTTGTCTACTTCGTTGTTGGACGCGGCGGAAGCGGGCCGTGCATTTCCGGCGCGCGTCACTCGCGCCACCCGCTTCTGCGATTTCGTTTCTCCACTGACAAAGACAAATCCCACCGCGCCAATGCAAAGCGCAGCTAGTAGCGCGATCGCCAGGATAATCAGGGTGGTGTGATCCATTCCGCTTTCCTAGCCCTGGGCGCGGTCGAGCGCAGCCGCAAGGGCGTGATGCTGATTGTAGTAACGGGCGCGGTCCCAGAAGGACGGGCGAGCGATGCCAGTTGATTTGTGTTTGCCGAGAATGCGGCCCGATTCATCCTCCCCTTCGATGTCATAGACAAAAAGATCCTGGGTGATGATGACATCGCCTTCCGTACCAAGCACTTCCGTAATATGCGTGATCCGACGCGAGCCGTCGCGCAAACGAGCCGCCTGGATAACCACGTCGATGGAGCCGCAAATCATTTCACGGATCGTCTTCGAAGGCAGGGCGTAACCGCCCATGGTGATCATGCTTTCGAGACGGGAAAGGGCTTCACGCGGGCTGTTCGCGTGGAGCGTACCCATTGAGCCGTCGTGGCCGGTGTTCATGGCCTGAAGAAGGTCGAAGGCTTCGGGGCCACGTACTTCACCCACGATGATGCGTTCAGGACGCATACGCAGACAGTTGCGTACAAGCTCGGTCATGGTGACCTGACCTTGACCTTCAAGATTCGGCGGGCGCGTTTCCAGGCGCACAACATGCGGCTGCTGCAGCTGAAGCTCGGCCGCGTCTTCACAGGTGATGACGCGCTCGTCCGCATCGATGAAGCCGGTGAGACAGTTGAGTAGCGTCGTCTTGCCCGAGCCCGTGCCACCGGAAATAAGTACGTTGCAGCGAACTTTTCCGATAATGCCGAGAACCTCCGCTCCTTCTTCCGAAATGGAGTGATATTCCACGAGGTCGCGCATGGTCAGCTTGTCGCGGCGGAACTTACGAATGGTGAGCGCAGGACCGTCAATCGAAAGCGGCGGTACGATGACATTTACGCGGCTGCCATCAGGAAGGCGCGCATCGCAGATCGGACTCGATTCATCCACACGACGACCGACCTGACTTACAATCCGCTGGCAGATGTTCATCAGCTGACTGTTATCGCGGAAACGGATATTCGTGAGCTCGACCTTGCCATTGACTTCGATGAAGGTACGCTCTGAACCGTTCACCATGATATCGGCAATATCATCTCGCGCGAGCAAGGGCTCAAGCGGACCGTAACCCAGAACATCGTTGCAGATATCCTGCAGGAGCTCTTCCTGCTCAGAGATCGACATGACAACGTTCTTGATCGAAAGGATCTCGTTGACGATGTCGCGAATTTCCTCTCGCGCGCTTTCTGCGTCGAGCTGAGCGAGCTGCGTCAGGTCAATGGTATCAATCAGCGCGTTGAAGATCGTCGTTTTGATCTGGTAGTAGTTCTCCGAGCGATGGTCACCCCCGCGTGGCGCGGCCGCCACCCTCGCCGGTGCGGGTTTCACGGATGCGGCCTTTTCCTGTCCGGCTTTGGGCACAGTGGGGCTCACCGCATGCGGCGCTGCATCCTGCCTTGGGCTGGATGCCGGCGCCGATGCGGGCTTGCGCGGTACTGCCTGACCTTCGCTCCGCCTTCCAAACACGTGAACTACCTCCGGTTAACCCTTGCGCGAAAGAAAGCTGAACAGAGACGACTTGGCTGCCTTGGGCGCACGTGCCTCCCGCCCGCAAAGCTGCTGGGCGAGAAAGCGGAAACCTTCCGCTGCTTTGCCTTTCGGCTCGATCTCTTCGATCATCTGTCCGTTGTTCGCGGCCGTACCGAACAGGCCGGGGTTGAACGGAAGAATGAGCGTTGCGTCACCGCCAACCGCTTCCGCGAAATCCTTCACGGGGATTTCCGGGCGCTTGGGCATTCCCACCTGGTTGAGTACGATATGTGCGGCATTGTCGTTCGGACGGGCCTGCCGCGTCAGATCGAGAATGTTCTTCGCGTTGCGAAGGCTGGCGAGATCCGGCGTCGCAGTGATGACAATTTCGTCCGCAGCAAGCAGGACCTTCTTGGTCCACGGCGCCCAGACATGCGGCAGATCGACGACAACGCAAGGCACACCTTCGCGTACGATATCGAGGACTGTTTCGCAGCTGTCGGCATCCATCTCGAAGTCGCGGTCGAGAACGGCAGGCGCCGCAAAAAGGCTTAACTTGTCCGAGCACTTCACGAGAAGACGATCGAGCAGAACATCATCCATACGCTCCGGTGCTGTAAGGGCATCGGCGATTCCCTGTGCCGGATCCTGATTGAAATCGAGACCCGCCGTACCGAAGGGCAAATCCATGTCGGTGATGACGACATCTTCGTTCATGCTGCTCGAAATGCACCAGCCGATATTATGCGCGATGGTGCTCGAACCAGTGCCTCCCTTCGCTCCGATGAAAGCAATGGTACGGCCGATGGGCGGCGCGTCCGGATCGACATAAAGCCGGGAGATGGCTTCAATCACGCCGAGAGGGCGAAGCGGCGCAACGAGATACTCGTTCACTCCCTGGCGGATCATTTCGCGGTAAAGTGAAACGTCGTTCATGTGACCGATAACGACAACCTTGGTGCCGGCGTCGCAGACTTCGGCAAGCGCACCTAGCTGGTTGAAGAGTTCGGGCCCGCCGATGCGCGTTTCGACCATGATCAGGTTCGGCGTTGCGGTTTGCTGGTAGTTCTCGATTGCGCCGGGGATACCGCCCATATGCACCGTGAGGTGAGCCTTTGCGAGACGGCGGTCCTCGCTGGCGCGCTGAATGGCGCTGCCCGTGCCAGGCTGTTCGCAGAAGGCATGAATCGTGATGCGCGGCACCGGCTTCAGAACGGCAAGACTATCCGTCTCTTCCGCAACCGTTACCGGTTGCACCAGGGGTGGTGCCTCCGGGGTGGCCTCAGATGCAGGGGCCGGCATTGGCGGCGCGCCGACCGCCGGTTCCTTGCGTGCAAGATTGCTCATTTTTCCACCTCACTCACAGCGCCCGAGTCCTGATCGCTACGCTCGGTCGCTGTCGATTCACCGGCACGATATTTTTCGAGGACCGTGTTGCGGCGCTCCGCATCGGCGGACGTCATTGTACGAGGCCCTGCGAGGTCAGCCGGATCGGCAATCATTACCGCCAGATTGTTCTGGGTTGCGCAGCCATGATTGGGCAGCAAACCATTGGCAGGGTCGTAGGCATAGTCCGCGCTCCAGTCACCACATGCGGTCGGCTTTGCGACATAGTGCTTGAAGGAAAGGATCAACGGCGCCCCGCTATCCGCACCCGACGCACGGTACGGCGTATAGGCGAGATCGGTTACCCCGTTTGCCGCCAGGATGTCGCGCACATCGCTCAACGCCACGGCAGCGGCGCCTGCATTGGGCGAGCCTGACGGTGTGGAAATGGTGAGAGGCCCATGGCCGCGCTGGCGATAGGCGCTGGCAAAATTCTCGATCGCCGCCTTGTCCGACGAGGAGAGCCCCGGCTGTCCGGCGACAGCGCTGACATTGAGTGTCGCGACATCCGCTTCCACCGATATCGGATGCGTGTAGTTCGCATCGTACTGCGCCTGTTCGATGCCATTGAAGCCGCCGCAGCCTGCAAGACTGGAAGCCAGCACGACGACGACACTCCTGGCAGCATGCTTTACGATCTGCTTTGCCATTTCATTCATTCCTTCGTGCTCAATCCACAACGAAGCCAACCGGCCCCTGCAGCGATTTATCTCCAGGGGTAGCGCCACGGGCGCCATAGGTCGCATTCAGCCGCCCCATGAGGATCGTGTCCATGTCGCTCGCCGGTGCATATCCGTCAGTCGGCAGAACGAGATTCTTGCGGGAGGTCGGATCGACGAGATAAGGCGTCACGATCACGACAAGCTCTGTTTCGTTTTTCTGATAATCGCGGCTGCGGAAGAGCTGGCCGAGGACAGGCACATCCTTTGCGCCCGGCACACCGTCGATATTCTGACGCGTGGTGTCCGAGAGAAGACCGGCCATGACGATCGATCCGCCGCTCGGCAGTTCGAGCGTGGTTTCCGCGCGACGAACCTTGAGCGCCGGAACGGTAACGCCGTCAACACCGCCGCCCTGCAAGACATAGGCGCCATCGGAAGAAAGCTCGCTCACTTCGGTCGATATCTTGAGGCTGATACGGCCTTCACTCAGCACGACGGGCGTGAAGTTGAGGCCAACACCGAAGGGCTTGAATTCAAGCTGCACGTTGCCGTCCTGATCGCGCGAGGCCGGCACGGGGAACTCGCCACCGGCAAGGAACTTCGCTGATTCACCCGAGATCGCCGTCAGGTTCGGCTCCGCTAGTGTCCGCAGAATGCCATCACGCTCCAGCGCGTTGATTGCGGCCCCGATGGAGCCGTCATTGCCGCTTACCGTCGCGCTCCCGTCCAGACCGCCAAGCGAGCGGCCTTGGAGGCTCAACGAATTGCTCGTCGCAAGCTGGAGCGCAAGATCGCCGAAGCTCGCCGCACTCGACAGATCGACGCCAAGCTGTTTGATGACGTTGCGCTGCATTTCCGCAACCGTCACCTTTAGCATCACCTGTTCCTTGCCCTCGATGCCGAGCATGTTGAGCACGTTTTCCTTGTCGACGCCGATATAGCGGGCCGCGAGATCCTGTGCCTTGCTCGCCTCGGTGGCGCTCGCGACCATGCCTGAGAGCACGACATGATCGTTTATCGATTCCACATCGATCCGAGCGGCCGGGAAATACTGTCGCAGCGAATCGCGAAGACCCTTCAGATCACGCGCGACACGAATTTCCAGGTTGAGAATCTGCCGGCCGTTCTCGTTGAAGAAAAACGCATTGGTCTGCCCGACCGCGAGGCCGATCAGGTAGGTCCGCTTGTTCGTGCGCACCACCGCGTCGACAATTGCCGGATTCGAAACCAGTACATCGCGCGCGGCAACGGGAAGTTCCACGATGGCGGCCTTGTTGAGCCCCAGCACGATGCTGCGAGAAGCCTGGCCGACGCCACCCTGATCGATTTTGACGAGGCGCGCGTCACCCGCGTGCAAACTTCCGCCCAGCGGCAAGAAAGCGAGCCCAATGGTGCACAAGACCGCAGCGGCATGCCGGAAATTCCGGCCCTCCCGTGCGGCGCATACCGCCTTCAGCTTGTTCCACATCCTGTTCATGCCCGGTCCCTCGCCTACTTCACACGTACGGATTGCGTGGTGCCGTAGCGCACAATTTTCACTACCGATCCGCTCGATTTCCGGATCTGATCTTCCGTACCGGCCAGATCGCGGTCGCTCATGCTACGGAGCGAGAGCGAGAGCATGCCGCCTGCCTGCGCAACCGAGATGAGTTCGACCTGCCCGGGCGTGAGCTCAAGCGTTGCCGTCCGGCCGACCGCAACCTGCTCGCCCGCCTTCTCGTTGAAGCGCTGATCGATCGCGAGGACACGGATATTGCGGAGAATGGTCTGTCCCTTCTCCACGTCGATCACATCCACCCGGTCGTTCGGGAGGATGAAACCGCCCGCGCTCGTTTCCGGTTCGATTCTGATTGCCGCGGCGCGCATACCCGGATCGATCAGAGCCGACATGAAGCCCGCACCAGTAAGCGTCACCAGCTTGTCGAGCGTAACCGGCTCTCCGCTCAGCAAGGCCGAACGAGCAACGCTGTCGGTAAACTCCTCGATCGCGGTCGGCTTTTGCACACGCGAGATATAGGCCGGATTCATCGCATCTTCAGGCCAGCGCTGCCAGCGCAGGTCGGAGGACGATACGCGCTGGCCGACATCAAGATTGTTGACGGCAACGAGAACTTCGGCCGTCGGCTCCTCGACAACTTGCTTCACAGGCTGTTCGGTATCGGACGACATGAGCCCGCGCGCGAGCAACGCTGCGAGACCCGCGGCGACGAGCGCCAGAACCAGAACTCCAATGCGTGCAGCGTTCACTTGTCTAACCCTTTCGTTCCGCATCCCCGGCTTCGTGCCGCAGACGCTCCTTCCAAATCAAACAGCATGTGCCGCTGCCTCAAACCAGACGGTCTGCGGAAAAACCATCAGCCCGCCCATCGCGAGCGCGACACCGTAAGGAATGCCTTCCTTGCGATCGTGAAGTCTTGCAATCCAGTCCTGGCGCAACATGAAGAGCGGCAATGGCAGCGAGCGGAACGCCAGCACGAGAAGCGTGAGGATGCCGCCGAAGACCGACGCGAGGAGGAGATAGACGAGAAGGTCACTCATCCCGACCCAGAGCATCGTCGCCGCGACGAACTTTGCATCGCCTCCGCCGATCCAGCCAAAGGCAAAGAGCCCCATTCCCACGAGAAGCATCAACACGCCCGCCGCCACATGAAGACCCATCGCCTGCCAGGTCAGGCCCACGAACGGCACAAGCGCCGCGAATGCCGCCGCCAGCGCGAGCGTCAGCAGGTTCGGGATGGTCATCGTCGTCAGATCCCACAAGGCGCCGAAAATCATGGCGAGCGGGAAGACGGCTAGAAGGAGCATGCTCATCACGGCAGACGCCTAGTTTCCCAAGGGCCGAATTGACCCGCACAGAAAGCCCCATGCCTTCTCGTGCTGTGGGATAGTGGGCGCGGGACCGTAAATTTGGAGTAAATGGAGGTTCAAAATGAGCCGGAATTGCTTGTACCGGAAGGAGCAATGCTCAAAAAGAAAGCCGCCAAGGTGCGAATGACCTTGGCGGCTCTGAACTTGCGGCATCCTAAGGCAATGCCGCTATCGCAGTTGCTTACTCGCCCTCGCCCTCGCCGGCGATCGCGGCAGCAATATCGTTGAACTGCGTGTCCAGATTCGTGCCCACGAGCTGAACAGCCCCGATGATCACAACCGCAATACCGGCGGCGATCAGACCGTACTCGATCGCGGTTGCGCCGGACTCATTCTTCGCAAAAGACTTCAGAAACTGGCCCATAACAAGCCTCCTTCAATTCATTGACTGTCGACAGCACCTAACCTGACGGACATCAAAGCCGCCGGGCGTCCTTTCGGACTGGAGGCAAGATTAGACGGATACCCTTACTCAATTGCTAATGAATACTCTAGAACCCTTCCTCTCTTTATTCGCACTTTGAGTATATCCGAAGTCTAGTTGGAAATAATACTGTGCCCAAACGATATAAATGCAATATCTCTATTTGGACGCTGAATATCTGACCAAAACCGATTTAGAATAGCGTTAATTGCAGGTTAAGATGCCTTGGAAACTTCCTTCACCGGGCATTTGCCGCGCCGGCTGGTCGCCCTTCACTTTCCAGCTACTTTTGTGCCTCATTTTGAGCCGGAACAGTTTTATTCAAGCTCATTCACACAAGGCCTTTAGCGCCGCTTCATCAGCGACGATGAGCCCTGGATAATCGCGACTCGCTATGCCCTTGCGCACCAGCTCGGCGATCGCGCGAGCCACGACTTCTTCGGTGGTATCGACGCGGGCGGCAAGTACCCGGTGGCGTGGAAGGCGGTCTATGCGCAAGCACTCGCCTCCCTCGACGTCCCGCTGCGGTTCGGCCAGAGCCAGAAGTTCTTTATAGACCCGCTGGGTGCCGGTCCCTTCGAGCGCATTTCCACTGGCTTCCAATGAGGGCGCGCCGGCCTCTTTGGCCCGCAGCAGCCGCGCGTATTGGCACAAGAGCGCCCGCGAAACCGATTCTTCGCGTGAGAGAAGTTCAAGAAAGCGCTTTTCCGGCAAAGTGGCGATGAGTCCCGCTTCCCGGGCGACCGCTGTGAGGTCTGTTTCGACCACACCAAGGGCAGCCATTTCCCCGAACTGCCCTCCGGCATTGACGTCTGTATAGGCAATACGTCCAGCATTTCCCATGCTGCGTGCGAGACGAACCGAACCTTCGACGACGAATATGACGCCGTCCATGTCGCCGGGCTGTGCAAGGCTGAGGATGATTTCGTTTTCGGCGACGGCGCGCCACTCGCATTCGACCGCAAGGAGAGTGAGCTCGCGAGAAGGAAGCGACGAAAGAACATGGATGCCAGCGAGGGAACCCGTGTGAGCGGACGTGACATTCTGTCCGCTATGCGCCTCGCGTTTCATCTGTTTCGTACTCCTCGACTGCTCTCGCGTAACCTAGTGTGCCGCATTTAATCTCCCGTTAAATTCCCGCTGCGAGGCTTACGGTCAACAGATCCTTTACTCCTAGGGCATAGGCTCCATGGGAACCGGCGCATCATGCGCCAGACCAGCCGCAAGGAAGGCAGCAATACGATGCGTGCTTACCGGACCAAGAAAAAAGCCCTGCGCCGTATACTTATCGGTGCCGGTTGCGCCGCCCTCGTTGCGAGCGCTGCACAAGCCAACGATTTCAAGGTGGCGTTGAACGAGACGAAGGCACTGCATCTCGGAACGCCGGTTTCCACCGTTATCGTCGGGAACCCGGCGATTGCAGACGTGAGTGTTGAAGGCTCCAGGCTTCTGTATGTCATCGGGAGGAGCTTCGGAACGACCAATCTCGTCGCTACCGACAGCGACGGCAGAGCCGTTCTCGATCTCGATGTAAGTGTTACCTCCCAAAGCGCCTCGACAGTCACGCTTACACGCGGGCCCGGCGGCCAGCTTTCCTACAACTGTACACCACGATGCGAGCGCATCGCCGGCGTAGGCGACAACCCGGATTCCTATGATGCCCTGATGAAGCAGGTTGCCGGTGCGCTGGGCGCTGGCGCCAGTGCGGCTCAGAACTCTACAGGCGGACAGACAGGCCTGGCCGAATAGAAAGCTTCGATATTTCCGGATGACAAAGGCCGCCCCACGGGGCGGCCTTTCCGTTTACGGCTTCAAACTGCCACCCGCTATCGGCTGATACGCAGGTTCGACAGCGACTGGGCGATGGAGGCGAAGACCGAAGTCAGTTCGCTCGCCGAGCTTACGCTGAAGTACATGCTTGTCTCGGTTGCGCAATTGCGGATGAGCGATGCATTGCCATCAATTACGCGGATCGAATAAACTTGGATACCGCTCGCCTTGATGTTTGCGCAGATCGATGTCGTGCGTGCATTGATCGTGCTGGAATTGTTGCTCCAGCGGTTCAGCGTATTGTCGCCGTCGGTAAGGAACACGATCACCTTGTCGAGATCGTCGGCATACGCTGCCGCCGTCGACAGGGGATGTCCCGGCGTCAGCATGTTCCATCCCCAGGCAAGGCCGATCGTGGTGTTCGTATTCCCGGCCGGCACCATGTTGTCGATATGCGCCTTCAGTGCCGTCCAATCATAGGAGAGCGGCATGATCGTCTGAAGGCTGCACTCTCCGTTGTCTTTGTCACTGTTGCTTGCAGGGTAGCGTGTCGCGTCCGATCCGCCGCTGGTCGACGGAGGCAACGTGTTCTGTGCATCGTAGCTCTGGTCGCGATCCATGATGCAACCGTCCCAGCCTGCGTGAGGGTTCGAGTTGCACTTGCCTGTCAAAATCTCCCACCAGCTGCAGCCGCCACCACCCCAGCCGCCTCCATTGCTTGTGGGGGTAAACTCATCCCACCTGATCCAGGTGGCACTCTCGTAGGATGTCCCGACATTAACATCGACGTTGAACGGAACGATCGCCACCTTAACGTCACCGGGATTCAGCGCCGCGCCCCCGACCGTGTCGATCAAGTCTTTTGAGGCCGCTTTCAGAACGGTCAGACGGCCGCCGGAATTCATTGAGCCGGTATTGTCGAGAACCAGGGCAACTTCGAGCTTCTTGCCCATTCGCGTAACCTGGGATGAAGCGCCGACATTGAGCGTATTGATGCCGACAACGCCCATGATGGAGGTCGGAAGTTCGGCCGCAGCACTTAGTATCACCTCATTGCCGCTCTGAACGACGCTGACGGAGCCGGGCACACCAAGCTTGTCGGTGGGATAATTTGCATCGAAATAGGCTTGGGCCATTGCCTCGATTTCGCTCTGCGACCTGCCGGTCATGCCGCCAACGGCAAGCGCCGCAGCATCAAGCGCCGCCTTCAGCCGGTTCTCGACTATATAGGCCCGGGAAATATCGACGGCGGCACCCGCAGCAATGAGAATCGGGATCGCGGCAATCGCAAAGATTATCGCGAAATTGCCACGACGGTCCGCCAGGAAGCTGAAAAAGAGAGCTTTCAGGGAGCTCATGGATATTGATCCGCCCTTGGTTGCCGTTGCGCGGCTAAAGCCCGGCGCATAGCAGGTAAATGTGCACCATCTTTTTTAACGGCCTGCTCGTTAAGAAGAGATGAATCCTGGCGCGTGCCGGCGCGCGGTTACCTTTTGGTAACGGCGAAAGCAGTATCAAGAAAACTGCGCCACGCATATTTTCAGGGCGCGAGGGCAGCCCATGAGCGAGCAGGATCGAGATACGGTCAATAAAACGCGCTTCCCGTTCTTCTTCGGGCGCCGCTTTGCGCGCGCCGAGAGCGGTGCCACCGCCGTGGAATTCGCCCTTCTCGGCATTCCCTTCTTCGCTCTTCTATTCGCCCTCATCGAAGTCTGTATAATCTATTTTGCGACAGCCAACCTCGACAGCGTGGTGGCCGAGGCCGGGCGGCTCATCCGTACCGGGCAGGTTCAGTCGACCGGGATGTCCGAAGCGCAGTTCAAAAACTATATCTGCGACGAGTTGGCGCTCATCAATGATTGCGAGTCGAACCTGCACGTCGATGTTCGCAACTTCACTTCCTTCAGCAGCCTCACCTATCTGCCGTTGATCGACGAGGACGGAAACATCGTCGACAGCACCGTTTTCCAGCCGGGCAAAGCGGGCGATGTCGTGCTCGTGAACGCCTACTATTCCTACGGCGTGGTCAGCCCCGGTATGGTCGGACTTTCCAATCTCGAGGGTGGCGGGCGCTTGATCGCTGCGGCTGTTGCATTCCGCAACGAGCCGTTCGACAGCATTCTGCCGACGAGCTGAGGGAGGGCGGCTATGATGGAGATGCCGGAATCGACACGCAGCGCCGGAAACAAAGGCATTCTCGGCCGGATATTCAGCGATCGCCGCGGCGTTTCGGCGGTCGAGTTCGCATTGATCTTTCCACTGATGATTGCGTTTTATTTCGGTGCAATCGAAAGCACCAACATGCTGACGGCGAACCGGCGCGTTACCTCCGTCGCTTATACCGCCGCCGATATCACGGCTCAGGCTATCTCCATCGGCGACGCCGACATGACGGATATTTTCACAGCCAGCTCCGCCATCCTTCGTCCCTTCAGCACCACGCCTCTCTCGATTCGCATCTCGAGCGTTGTCGCCAATTCGAACGGTGTGAACAAGGTCGCCTGGAGCGACGGCTACCAGATCGCCGGCCGGTCCGTGAACTCGACCATGACGCTTCCGGCGGGCCTGACCACCCCTGGCACCAGCGTCATCGTGGCAGAAGTCGTCTATGAATACTCCTCGCCCATCAGCAAAACAGTGACCGACACGATCACCTTCAGCGACACGGCCTATCTGAAACCGCGGCGCACGGCGCAGATCGTCAGAACAAACTGACCAACCGCCTATCGGCCCGCAAAAGCACTGCGGGACCTACATTAACCATGATTGGCGGGCGCATGTAGCATTTCTGCCGCAGCCCGCGATGCCCTGGAAAGCATCTCGCGCCGCGGGCTGGCATGGGGGTTGGCGGGAGAGTACGCGCCGTCCCGTGCTGTTTGCCTCCGACTCCGATCAGGGGTTGGGCTGCCGATAATCGGCGCCAAGAGCCGGCTTCACTGACCTCATTGGGACGCGTTCTGCGAGGAAGGCGTGTGACGCATGGCTTCACTTGCCTGTATCGCCTGGCGCGCGGGCCTCTGGCGCATCATCAGCGCCGGAACAAGAGCGGCCAGGAAGATAATGCCGACGATAAAGAAGCTGTCGCGGTAGCCCAGCATATTGCCCTGGCTGTAAATCACGCGACCGAGATAATTCATCGCCCCGGCCTGCCGGATCGCTTCCGGCACGCCGGCCTGCGCGAGCAAGCCGGTCACATCGTGCAACAAGCCGGTCGTCGTGCTGTTGCCCGCATGCTGCGCCGCCGTGAAGCTGTCCACGTAGAGCTGTGATCGCCGTTCCAGGGCGATGGAAAGAAGATTGACGCCGAATGCACCGCCAAGCTGGCGCACGAAGTTGATCGCGCCAGAGCCTTGGCCGAGCAGCGTCATCGGCAGGGCCTTGAGGGCGCCGGCGTTCAGGCTCGGCATGATGAAACCGAGACCGATCCGTCCCAGCATGATCCACCAGACGAACAGCCAGAACGACGTATTCGTGTCCACTCCGGTCATCAGGAACGAGGATAGCGCGAAGAGCGCCAAGCCGAACATGACCGTGGCATAGGCCGGCGTTTTGTCGGTCAGCCGCCCGGCAATGGGGAAGACGATAGCCAGGATCAGGCCCGCCGGCATCAGCAGCAGGCCCGAACGGGTCGGCGTGTAGCCCTGGATCGTCTGGGCGAATAGCGGAATCAAGAAGGTTGAGCCGTAGATACCCGCCCCGAAGATGAAGGCCACGACCGAGGCACCGGCATAGGTCCAGTTTATGAAAAGCTTGAGATTCAACATGGGTGTGGGTGTGCGCAATTCCCAGACGATGAAACCGATGCCCGTGACCAAGGCGAAGGCGAAATCGGTCAGGATTGAATCGGACAGCCAGCCATAGCGTTGTCCGTTCGACAATCCGTTCAGCAAGGTGACCAGGAACACTGTCAGTAGGCCGAAGCCGATCCAGTCAAACCGGCGCGGCGGACCGGAGGCTGCGCGCCCCGGCATGAAGAGCGTGGCAAGGAACAGGCCGACGAGGCAGAACGGCACGGCCATGAAGAAGACGTAACGCCAACTGAAGCTGTCCACCATGATGCCGCCCAAGGTTGGCCCCAGCGCCGGGGCCAACACCACGCCGATGCCGTAGATACCCATGGCCGAGCCGCGCTTTTCCGGCGGAAAGACCTGGAAGATCGTCTGCATCGCGAGCGGTTGAAGAATGCCGGCGGCGGCGCCCTGGAGCACCCGCGCCAGAATCAGCACGCCCTCTGCGGGCGCGAGCCCACCCAAGATGGAAGCGACGATAAAGACCGATACTGCCAGCATGAAAGTCGCGCGCTGGCCGAGGGTCTCGACCATCCAGGCATTGAGAAGCATGGTTCCGGTCATTGCCGCAAGGAAGCCGGTGGACAGAAGCTGCGCCTTGTCCTGGCCCATACCGAAGGCGCCCATGATGTCGGGTAAGGCCACATTGACGATGGTGGCGGTCAGGATCGTGGCGATCGTGCCCATCATGACCGTTACCGTCACCAGCCAGCGATAGGCTGGGCCGAAGCGGGCGAACAGCCCTTCGATGCTGTCCGGCCGTGGGGCACTAGTCACTTGCTGTGGCCTCCAGCTCCACCATCATGCCGGGCTTGAGTTCGCCGCCGTCTTGCGCGACCGCGATGCGTACCGGAAGCCGCTGGGTGATCTTGGTGAAGTTGCCACTCGGATTGGGGTTGGGCAGCAGGGCGAACTCGCTGGTGGCAGCCTGCCCGACGCGCGCGACCGTGCCCTCGAAGCGTCGCCCCGGCAAGGCATCCACGGTAATCGTGACGGTCTTTCCGGGCCGGAAAAAGCGGATGTCGGTCTCCTTGACGTTCGCCTCGACGCGCACGCGCTCCGGATCGTGCACCATCAACAAACGCTGGCCGGGCGTGACGTATTCGCCGGTGTCCACGAAAACCCGGTCCACCACCCCGTCGAACGGCATGACGATGATGCGGTCTTTGAGATCGAGAGCCGCGCGCTCCCGTTGCGCTTGCAGGCGTTGCTCCTCCGGACCAAGCTCCGCGAGCTGGGTGCGGAGTACCGTGAGTTCCTCGCGCGCGGCTTCGGCCTCGGCAAGGGCGGCGCGGGCATTCTCCAAGTTGGCCTGCGCGCTCAACGCCTGTTGTTTTGCCGTCTCCAGCGCCGCCCGCGTCTGGTCCAGGCGCGCACGGGTGATGGTGCCTCTCGGCGCCAACTTCTCAGCCCGATCATTGTCCTGCCTGGCAAGATCGCGTTGCGCCGCCGCCGCGGCCAGCGCAGCCTCCGCAGCCCTTACCGCTGCCTCTTTGGCAGCGATCCGGCTCGTCGTCTGGCGATCGGTCAGTGCGATTCGGGCCTCGATTTCCTCCCGGCGACGGGCGATGCCAGCGATCTGCGCATCAAGTTCCTGAATGAGCAGACGGCTTTCCCGGTCGTCGATCCGGACCAGCACACCGCCGTTCCGGGCGGCATCGCCCTCGATGACCTCGACGGCCGTGACCCAGCCGGGAACCCGGCTGCTCAGGGCGACAATGTCGGCCGCGACGCGGGCATCCGTGACAAAGACGTGGGTGAACTGCTGATACAGCCACCAGCCCCCGGCTCCGAGAACGATGAGCGCCGCCAGGATTGCGCCATAGAGCCGCCATGCCCGCGCAGGGGCTGGCGGTGAAACAGACTCCGATGCCGCTTCCGTCTCGGTATCCGCGACCGGGGATAGATCGGTCTCATCGCTCTGGCATTCCAGATGACTCATATGCTGATCCATGGCTCACCTGTCCATCCGGGTTTCGCGCACAAGCTGCGTCGCTCTTGGCGGACCGCCCAACTTGCTGGCGATCTGGTCGAAAACCTTCAGACAGGTCGTCACCTCGGTATGGGATATGTCGGAGAAGATTTCTGCGCGCACTGCCGCCGCAGCCTCTTCGATCCGTTCCAGGATGGGGGCGGCCTCTGCGCGCAGGTGAACCGATTTGGTGCGGCGGTCGGCGGCTTCTGTCCGACGCTCGATCAGCCCCTCGGCCTCAAGCCTGTCGAGGGTGCGCACAAGGGTCGGTCCCTGCACCCCGACCGCCTCGGCCAGTTCCCGCTGGGTTACGGATTCGGGCAAGCGAGAGAGATGTAACAGTGTCAACCAGCGGGATTCAGTGAGGCCAAAGGTGGCCAGTTGCCGGTCGATCTCGCCCCGCCACAGCCGGGCGACCAAGCCGATGCGAAAACCGAATTGTTCCTGATCGTCGAGAGGCTTTGTCATCTGATTGCCTGCATGGTTGTCATACCGGTTTATATCTAAAAGATAGCTACCTATCAAATGTTCGGATAGATATAGGTTCCGATGGCTGCACTGTCTACAGCGTCGGCTACAACGCCGGGAAAAGCGTCCCATCCGGAAAGGAGAACCAAGATGTATCGTACGATCCTCATGGCCTATGATGGCAGCCGGCAAGGCCGCGAGGCGTTGCAGCAGGGGACCGAGCTGGCCTCGCTTTGCCGGGCTCGTATCTATCTCCTCGCCGTCGTTGCCCACGAACTGGGTGTGGCGCTTGCTGAGGCGGCAGCTCCCTCAGACTTGCCAGAACGAGAATATCAGGAAGTGCGCCGCCTCCTTACGGAGACCGCCAAGACCTTGCAGGCATCTGGTCTACAGGTCGAAACTCGCTTGGCCTTGGGCAATCCAGCAGAAGAAATCGGGCGCACAGCCCGTGAGGTCGGCGCGGATCTGATCGTCGTTGGCCACCGCGAACAGACCGCGCTGGCGCGATGGTGGCGCGGCTCCACTGGCGCTTCCTTGCTTGCTCACGCGCCGTGCAGTTTGCTGGTTGCTGTGTTGAAGGGAGATCGCGAACAGCGTTGATAAGGCTGGACGCTCTCCAGATTGACACCGGCTTCTTAAGCCGTCGGGTGCCGGTTCGGGGGTAAACGATTCATTCGTGATTTTTCCCCTTCGCGGTCCAGAGCGCCCGCGCATGTTCACCCGCGAGGGCAGGCGCTACCGCTATTATACCTGCTCGATGAAGGCGCGGCAGGGACCGACCGCCTGCACAGGCATGGCCGTTCCGATGCAGAAGCTGGACGATCTGGTCGCCAATCATCTTCAGCGACACGGCCTATCTGAAACCGCGACGCGCAGCGCAGATCGCCAGAACAAACTGACCAACCACCCATCGGCCCGCAAACGCACTGCGGGACGTACGTTAACCATGATTGGCGGACGCGTTGTAGCATTTCTGCCGCAGCCCGCGACGATCTCTTCAGGAAACACGCAGGTCCCAGCGCGCAGGTCACAACGCACCGCATGCCACGCCGCCACCCGGCGCACGGAAAAACCCATTCAAACGCATGAAAATAAAAGGAAATCGCGCTGGCGGAGGGAGAGGGATTCGAACCCTCGATACGGTTACCCGCATACACGCTTTCCAAGCGTGCGCCTTCAGCCACTCGGCCACCCCTCCAGATCGTCCCTAGAAGCGGACGATTGCGGCGGCACTATACGCAACAAAAGCCCCGAAGCAACCGGAGAAACGGGGCCTAGGCCTTTGATCTGTCAAACTTCTTCATACGCTGTGCTTGTTTGGCACACTCGATCCAGCTACCGTTCGGCGGTCATTTTCTATAACACCGCGTTGGGCTGGGGGGCTCGTGTCATGGTCGTTTTCAGGCTTCTTGGATTTCTTTTCATTGTCGCTGCCTTGATGGCGCTGGGCTCGGATGCGTTGCTTTCGCTCGAAAACGGCGAAGTCACCATGCGTTCGTTCAGCGAGCTCTGGGCGCTGCTGCATGAAGGAAGCCGCGATGCTTTCACTGGCTGGGTGAGCTCGGGCGCGCCTGAAGGTCTCAAAATGCCGATCGATGCGGTAATGGGTTTTCCGGCCTGGGGTGTGCTCGGCATCATCGGTATCGTGCTTGCGGGTCTGATCGCGCTGCTCCGCCGCGCCGACTGACCACGCATTGCACCGCCATCGAAAAAGGCCGTCCCGAGGGACGGCCTTTTTCTGTTCCGGAAGGCGGCTGGCGCCCTAGTTCGCGTCCATCTTGAGCGCTGAGATGAAGGCATCCTGCGGAATCTCGACGCGGCCAAACTGCCGCATCTTCTTCTTGCCTTCCTTCTGCTTCTCCAGAAGCTTGCGCTTGCGGGAGATATCGCCGCCATAGCACTTCGCCGTCACGTCCTTGCGCATGGCCGAAATCGTTTCGCGCGCGACGACGCGCCCGCCGATGGCCGCCTGGATCGGGATCTTGAAGAGGTGCTTGGGGATCAGTTCCTTCAGCTTCTCGCACATGACCCGGCCGCGCTGTTCGGCGCGCGAGCGATGCACGATGGTCGCCAGCGCGTCCACCGGCTCCTCATTGACGAGGATCGACATCTTCACGAGGTCACCCGGCTCATATCCTTCGATCTGGTAGTCGAAGCTCGCATAGCCACGGCTCACGGACTTCAGCCGGTCGTAGAAATCGAGCACCACTTCGTTCAGCGGCAGGTGATAGACGAGCATGGCGCGTGCGCCCGCATAGGTCAGGTCGATCTGGGTGCCGCGCCTGTCCTCGCAGAGCTTCAGCACTGCACCGAGAAACTCGTCTGGCACAAGGATCGTCGCCTTGATCCAGGGTTCCTCGATATGGTCGATGCGGGTCGGATCCGGCATGTCGGCCGGGTTGTGCATCTCCTTAATCGAGCCGTCCACCATGTGGAGCTGATAAATGACCGAGGGCGCCGTGGTGATGAGGTCGATGTTGAATTCGCGCTCAAGACGCTCACGCACGATTTCGAGATGGAGAAGCCCCAGAAAACCGCAACGAAAGCCGAAGCCAAGCGCGGCGGATGTTTCCATCTCGTATTCGAAGCTGGCGTCGTTCAGCCGAAGCCTGCCCATCGCGTCGCGCAAATCCTCGAAGTCGGCCGCATCCACCGGAAAGAGGCCGCAGAAAACAACGGGCTGGGCCGGCTGAAAGCCCGGCAACGCCGTGGCGGTAGGACGCTTTTCTTCCGTCACCGTGTCGCCGACGCGCGTATCGGCCACTTCCTTGATCGAGGCCGTGAAAAAACCGATCTCGCCCGGCGTCAGGCTCGCGACATTCTCCTTTTTCGGCTTGAAGATACCGACCTGGTCGATCGTGTAGGTACCGCCCGTCTTCATCATCTTGACGCGCTGACCCTTCTTCATCTCGCCGTCAATGATGCGCACCAGCACGACGACGCCCAGATAGGCGTCATACCAGCTATCGACCAGCATCGCCTTCAGGGGTGCCGACTGGTCGCCCTTCGGCGCGGGCAGCCGGTTCACGATCGCTTCCAGCACATCGGGAATACCGATACCGCTTTTTGCTGAAATCTCGACAGCGTCCGACGCATCGAGGCCGATCACATCCTCGATCTGCCGGCGCGTCCGCTCCGGGTCTGCGGCGGGCAGGTCGATCTTGTTGAGGACCGGCACGATCTCGTGGTTCACGTCGAGCGCATGATAGACGTTGGCAAGCGTCTGCGCCTCGACACCCTGGCTCGCGTCCACAACGAGAAGCGAGCCCTCACACGCTGCCAGCGAACGGTTCACCTCATAGGCGAAGTCTACATGGCCGGGCGTGTCGATCAGGTTCAGCTCATAGGTCTCGCCGTTATTCGCCTTGTATTCGAGGCGGACGGTCTGGGCCTTGATGGTGATGCCGCGCTCGCGCTCGATATCCATCGAGTCGAGCACCTGCTCCTTCATCTCGCGCACGGTCAGCCCGCCGCAAAGCTGGATGAGCCGGTCGGCAAGGGTTGATTTGCCGTGGTCGATATGGGCGATGATCGAGAAATTGCGGATATGAGAAAGGTCGGTCATGGGGCCTACTGATGCTCGGACGGGCCCATATAGCATTGGCCGGAGTTTAAGCCAATTGGCGCCTTCTATCCCTGCCAGTCGGCACGGCGCTTCTCCATCCAGGCCTTGACCCCTTCCTTGTAGTCGGGGTGCTTGATCATCTCCTCCAGAAGCCGCTCGGCAGCCACCACCGCGCCAGCCGCGTCGCGGTGGAGATCGGTATAGACCTGCTTCTTCGTCTCCCTCAGCGAGCCCGGCGAGACACCGTCCGCCATCTTCCTCGCATAATCCATGACATGGGGCATAAGCTCATCAGGCGGCAGCAGCTTGTTGAGGAAGCCCATTTCCATTGCCTCGTCCGAGGTGAAGACGCGGCTCGACAGCAGGATGTCGTTTGCATGCGTCAGGCCGACAATCCGCGGCAATACCCAGGAAAGGCCGAATTCCGCCGGAAAGTTGAAGCGGCCATGGGCGGCGGTGAACTTCGCACCGGGCACGCCGAAGCGCAGATCCGCATAGGCCGCGAGCACGAGGCCGACACCCGCCGCCGCGCCGTTGATCGCGGCGATCACAGGCTTCGTCAGGCCGAAATGATAGGCGAAGGTCGCATCGAACTCGGGCGCAATGCCATAGCCGGGCTTTGCGATGTCATCGCCCGTACCGCTGTCGTAGCGACCCTTTTCGGAATGCCCCTCAAGGGCGGCCATGTCCGCGCCTGCGCAAAAGGCCTTTCCTTCCGGATCACCTGTCACGACGATCACGCGCACTTTCGGGTCCTTGTCCGCTTCCGCCAGCACCCAGCGATATTCGGTGTGCATCCGCCCCGTCCAGGCATTGCGGCGCTTCGGGCGCGAGAGCGTGACGATCGCGATGCCATCCGAGAGATCGTAGCGGATCGTCTTCAGTTCCATGACTTCCCCCTGCCCCGACATGGTTCCGAGCGAGGTATTCTAGCCCCTCAGCGTACCGCCTGTCGCCTTTTCGACCGCCGCGACGATCTTCTTCGACACGGCGTCGATTTCCTCGTCCGTCAGCGTCTTCTCGACCGGCTGCAAGGTCACTTCGATGGCAAGCGACTTTTGTCCTTCGCCGAGTGAGCCACCCTCGAAGACGTCGAAGAGCGATACATCGGTGATGAGCTTCTTGTCGGCGCCACGCGCGGCGCGGATCACCTGATCCGCCGTCACGCTCTCCGCGACAACGAAAGCGAAGTCGCGGCGAAGCGGCTGCAAGTCCGACATGTCGAGCGGTGGCTTCGCGCGCGTTGCCTTGCGCTTCGGCTCCGGGATCGCGTCAGGGAAAATCTCGAAACCGACGATGGGTCCTGCGACATCCATCGCATCCAGCACGCGCGGATGCAGTTCACCGAAATAGCCGATGATGTTTTTCGGGCCGAGACGGAACACGCCGGACCGTCCGGGGTGATACCAGGAGGGGGCATCCGCCGCGATCTGGAAACTCGCAACAGGCGCACCCAGCGCGGAGAGAAGCGCGACCGCATCTTCCTTCGCATCCATCGCCTCGACAGAACCGGCCTTGCCCTGCCAGTGGCGGCCCGCGCCTTGCGGGCGCGCCGTGCCCCGGCGAAGCCCCGTCGCCGCGAGCACCTGGCCCGAGGGCTCATCGCTCTCGAATTGCTGGCCGACTTCGAACATCGCAATATCCGAAACCCCGCGCGCCATGTTGCGCCCCGCCGCCGCGATCAATCCGGCAAGCAGGCTTGGCCGCATATGGCTCATTTCGGCGGAGATCGGATTCGCGAGTTTCAGCGCAGGCGTCGCCTTGCCGCCGCCGAAAAGATCGGCTTCCCGCTCCGCAATGAAGGACCAGTTGACGGTCTCGACCAGTCCGCGTGCGGCGAGAGCCCGGCGCGCGGTGCGTTCGCGGCGCTGGCGGGGCGAGAGCACGGGCTTTGCCACCGCGTGCAAGCGCGGCAGCGGCGTCGATTTCACTTCGGAAAGCCCATGCACGCGGACAACCTCTTCTACGAGGTCCGCGGCCCCGTCGATATCGGGCCGCCAGGACGGCACCGTGACGGAGAGAAGCGCGCCCGCATCCGACACGCCAAAGCCGAGCGCGGTGAGGATCGCCACCGCTTCCGATTTCGGTAGCGAAAGGCCGGTCAGCTTTTCGATACGCGCGGGATCGAACTCGATCACCTTCGATGTGTTGGGCACCTTGCCCGCCACGACAACATTCGACGGTTCGCCGCCGCACATATCAAGGATCATCTTTGTCGCGAGTTCGAGGCCCGGCAGTACGAACTCCGGGTCGACGCCGCGCTCGAAGCGGTAGCGTGCATCCGAGACGATGCCGGTGTCGCGGCCCGTACGCGCCGTGCGATAGGGATCGAAATAGGCGCTTTCGACGAAGACATCCGTGGTTTCTTCCGTCGAGCCGCTTTCCTCGCCGCCCATCACGCCGCCAAGACCGAGCACCTTCTCGTCGTCGGCGATGACAGTGAAATGCGGCTCCATCTCGTAGGTTTTGCCGTCGAGCGCGAGCAGCGTCTCACCCTTGCGCCCGAGGCGCGCGCGGATATTGCCCTTGAGCTTCGCCGCGTCATAGACATGCAGCGGGCGGGCGCGGTCCAGCGAAATGAAGTTCGTGATATCGACCAGCGCATTGATCGGACGCAGACCAACTGCCTTCAGATAAGTCTGCAACCATTCGGGCGAGGGGCCGTTCTTTACACCGCGAATGAGACGGCCCGCGAAGACCGGGCAGGCACTCGCCGCATCCGCCGGGAAGTCGAGTTCGATGCCGATCGGGCTTTCGAACTTGCCTTCGACCGGCGTGAGGTCGCCTTCAAGCAGGCGTCCGAGGCCCGCCGCCGCAAGATCGCGCGCGACACCATAAACGCCGAGGCAATCCGGACGGTTCGGCGTGATCGCAATTTCGATGACGGGATCGTTCCGGCCCAGCACTTCGGCCGCGGGCGTGCCGACCTTCCAGTCGCCTTTCAGGTCGATAATGCCTTCATGTTCGTCGGAGAGCTCGAGCTCGCGCTCGGAACACATCATGCCGTTCGATTCGACACCGCGAATCTTGGTCGGCTTCAGCACCATGCCGTTCACGGGGATCGTCGCGCCGGGCGGGGCGAAGATACCTGTCATGCCGGCGCGCGCATTGGGCGCGCCGCAGACGACCTGCAACTGTTTCACTTCGCCTTCGACAAGCGCCTCGACCTTCAGCACTTGCAGCTTGTCGGCGTCGGGATGAGGGCCGGCTTCCAGCACCTTCGCGACGGAGAAGACCTCGAGCTTCCTTGCCGGGTCTTCGACGCCCTCGACCTCAAGGCCGAGCATGGTCAGCTTCTCGACGATAGCGTCGAGCGAGGCATCGGTTTCAAGCGAGTTCTTCAACCAGGAGAGGGTGAATTTCACGACGAGAGCCCTCCCGCAAGCGTCGGCACATCGAGCGCCGCAAAGCCGTAGTGACGAAGCCAGCGCAAATCGCTTTCGAAGAAAGCGCGCAGATCCGGGATGCCGTATTTCAGCATGGCGAGCCGGTCGAGACCGACACCGAAAGCAAAGCCCTGATATTTTTCCGGGTCGATGCCCGATGCTTTCAGCACGTTCGGGTGAACCATGCCGCAGCCAAGAATCTCCAGCCAGTCGTCGCCTTCGCCGATGCGGATCTCGTTGCCGAGACGTGCACAGCGCACATCGACTTCCATCGAGGGTTCGGTGAAGGGGAAGAAGGAGGGACGCATGCGCAGTTCCACACCTTCGACTTCGAAGAAGGCGCGCAGAAATTCTTCAAGCGTCCACTTCAAATGACCGAGATGCGTTGTCTCGTCGATGACGAGGCCTTCGATCTGATGGAACTGCGGCGTATGGGTCTGGTCGCTGTCGCAGCGATAGGTGCGGCCGGGGCAGACGAAGCGGAAAGGCGGCTCACCCGTTTCCATGGTGCGCACCTGCACGGGGCTCGTATGCGTACGGAGCAGCATCCGCGATCCGTCCGGCTTCGGTTCGAAATAGAATGTGTCGTGCATTTCGCGCGCGGGATGGCCTTCCGGGAAGTTCAGCGCACCGAAATTATAATGATCCGTCTCGATATCCGGGCCCTGCTCCACGGCGAAACCCATATCGGCGAAAATCGCGACGACCTCGTCCCAGACCTGGCTCAGCGGATGTATGCGGCCCGTCTCCAGCGCGGAAGGCCGCACCGGCAGCGTCACGTCGATCTTTTCGCCCGCGAGGCGCGCTTCGAGCTGGAGCTCGTGCAGCGCATCCTTGCGCGCGGCAATCGCATCGGTCAGCCGGTCCTTGAGGCCGTTCAGCTTCGGCCCCATCTCCTTGCGCTCTTCGGGCGACATGCGCCCCAGGCCCTTCATCAGCTCGGAGACGCGGCCCTTCTTGCCGAGAGCGGCCACGCGCACGGCTTCGAGCGTGTCGATATCCACCGCATCGGCAATAGCAGCGGTGAATTCCGCTTCCAGCTTTTCCGGCAGTGTTTCGAGATCGGTGTTGTCGGTCATCTTCTCACCGGCTTCTGATCGTTTCGCGAAAACGCAAGCTCGCTCAAACCACCCGCGCCTGCCTTTCGGCAAGCTCTCGGGTGATATGAGGGAACGGCGTACGAACGATGGTATCGACCGGCGATCCGCCTCACCCCCGAGAGCGGCACGCGCATAATGGCGCGGGCCCCGGACGGGTGATCGGCTCTGATATCGAGGCGGCAGCCCTTACTGGAGGGCCGACTGTGCCTGGGCGACCAGAGCCTTGAAGGCCTCGGGCTCATGGATGGCGAGATCGGAGAGCACCTTGCGGTCCACCTCGATGCCAGCCTTGGCGAGGCCGTCGATAAATCGCGAATAGGTCAGACCGTGCTCGCGAACACCGGCGTTGATGCGCTGGATCCAGAGCGCGCGGAAATTGCGCTTGCGGGTGCGACGGTCGCGATAGGCATATTGGCCGGCCTTCTCCACCGCCTGATTGGCTGTACGGAAGGTGTTTTTGCGACGGCCGTAATAGCCCTTCGCCTGCTTGATGATCTTGCGGTGCCGGGCATGGGCGGTAACGCCCCGTTTGACGCGCGACATGAGAATTCTCCTCGAAAGAAAATGGGACCTAAGCGGTTATTTCAGGCCGTAGGGCGCGAAAATCTTCACAATCCGCCTGGCATCGGGCTCGGCGACGAGCGTCGTGCCGCGCAGATTGCGGATCTGCTTGTTGGTCCGTTTGATCATGCCGTGCTGCTTGCCGGTCTGGCCGCGCTTCACTTTTCCGGTGGCAGTGAAGCTGAAACGCTTCTTCACACCACTCTTGGTCTTCAGCTTGGGCATTTTGCTCTCCGTGTTTTGGGAACTCGCCTTGAAGACCTTGAATTCATTGAAGAATTCGGAAGGTGGCGGGTCCGGGTCTTGGCATTACGGGCGGTCACGGCATGCCCTACAGGCCGGGCCACCCCGAAGCCGCGGATTTATAAGGGAAAAGCCGGGCGCGTCAAGGCTTTGAAGCGCGCTCGTTCCCCGTCCGGGCCTGTGACATAACCGTTCGCAAACAAGGAGGGGCCATGAGCCGCTTTTTCGGGAATGTCTGCCAGAATGGCTATGTCGTGCGCGACATCGAAGCCGCCTATGACCGCGCCATCGCGGCTGGGACGGCAGCGAGCCGGTGAGGCCCGTGCGTTAAGTCACACGGCCCCCACCCCGTTCAGGTCAGGTCAGGTCAGGCAGATCAGCCGCAATAGACCCTGGAAACATTCTCTTCTTCGTCGAGCTCGACATTGAGCCGGTCGGGACGGAAGTCCTCGGTCACCGCTTCACCGGGACGAATCACGCGGATGGTCGCGACGTTTTCGCCAGCCGTGATCTCGCTTTCGGCTTCCGAATAGGCCTTGCCGGTCCACACGCCGAGAGCATCGGCCGCCGCCTGGCAACCAGCCGCCGCCGCGGTATCGGCACCGGCGGCCGCTTCCTCGTCCATCGATATCCCGGTTTCGCCGTCAGCGGGCATCTCGCCGCCGGGCATTTCGCTGCGGGGCATGGTGTTGTCAGCGCCGTTCATCGCAGGCTCGGCATCGCCCGGCTCCGCCGTCATCGGCACGGCGTTTTCGACAGCGGGCGCCTCTTGCGGCGTCGTATCGGCAGCCTGCTCCTCTTCGTTCTGGTCGCACGCGGCAACCGTTACCAGCGCGGCGAT
This sequence comes from Parvibaculum sp., assembly GCA_002694985.1. Lineage (GTDB taxonomy): Bacteria > Pseudomonadota > Alphaproteobacteria > Parvibaculales > Parvibaculaceae > Parvibaculum. The sequence goes on from NZNS01000010.1 coordinate 180,411, forward strand.
CGCCACGGAGCCGAGCAGGTGCTTGACCGAATATTTCATTCTCTCTCTCCCGTTGATGGTGAGCTTCCTCCGGCATGAATGCCGCAGGTTCAGAAAACCCGGCTTTCTGGCTTTTCCAAGGCGTATTTCGCCACCGTTCGGCTTTTTGCGTTCTGGCCGCTCTCCATTAAATGCCTGCCGGCTCTCGTGGTTCCATAAAGGAAGCCTGGAGATGCTGGCTCACCCCGCCGTCCTGTCCTCATACATTTCGTCAGAGGTCCGCTGCCGGATCAGCTTCGAACCGCCTTCACGACCGGGCAGCGTAATCGGGATCGCACTCACCGACGACACCGGCAATTCCTCGTCCAGCACCTTTTCGGCGAAAGGCAATGTTGCAGGTGCCCGGCGTCTCAAGACGAAAGAGATCAAGCTCGTCGATTACAATATTTCTGCCGACAACCCCTTCTCCTTCCTGTTCGGCCTCACCCTCACCTTTCAGCGCCGCGCGAACTAGGTCTTCTCGACAAGCTGTCCGAGCGACTTTTTCACCGAGGGCCAGCTCGCCCCCAGCGCCTCTTCCACCTGTGTCTGCGCGCTGCGCCACAGGGGAAGCGCCTGAGTCAGCTTCCTGCGTCCCGCCCTGGTGAGCGCAAGGCCGAGCGAGCGGCCTTCGCCGCTCGGCGTCGCCTCGATCAACCCCTCATCCTCCAGAAGCTTCACGTTGCGCACGAGGCTGGAGCGTTCAAGCGCCAGCGCATCGGCCAGCGCCGTCAGCGATTTCGCGCTTCCTTCCTCCACTGCGATCAGCAGCGTGAATTGCGTGATCTTCAGACCGACGGGACGAAGCGCCTTGTCATAGGCGCGCGTCAGCTTCCGCGCGGCCATGCGCGCGCGTAGCGCGGCGCAATTCTCACGGACTTCCTGTTCGCTGACCGACTGACCCATTTTTCTACCGAATTTTGTGTAGATACACGATAAGAGCGCAAACCCGGCCACGCAAGCCGCGCGGCCGGGCCTCATGCGGCGCGGATTTATTCCGCCGCACTTGAACTGTTATTCACCTGCGCCTTTTTCACGGAAGCCTCCACCACCGGGATCTCGTGATCCTCAAGAGGCTTCATCCAGTTCTTCCGCTTCAGCGCCGCCTCAATGTAAGGCGCGAGTTCGGCCTGTTTCTTCGCCTCGCGCTCTGCGGCTTCGCGCTTGAATTCGGGCATGACTTCCTTCGCGAAGAGTTCGAGCGATTCGCAGATATGCGTGTGCTTGTTGCGGCCGGCCTGCTGCATGAAGATCACCTGATCGACGCCCGCATCGCGGAAGGCGCGCAAATGTGCGCGCATGTCGTCCGGCGTGCCAATGCCGGTTGCGATCGCATCGGCACGCTTGGCCGCATCAATCACTTCCTGCGTGCGGTTGCCGCGCGCCTTGATGTAGTCGCCCCACATATCGGTGCGGCCCGGCACCGTGTCATGTGCAACGAGCGCGTTCAGCGCATAGCCGAAGAACTCGAAGCCTTCATGGCCCCGGCGGATCGCTTCCTCGCGGTCCTCATGCAGCGAGAAATTCGAGACCATGGCGATGTTTGCATTCACCGAATGGCCGATGGGCCTGCACTCGTCGGACTTGATGATGTCGTAATAGATTTCGGACCACGCCTTTGCCTCTTCAGGATCGACGAAGGAAAAGGCGAGCGCGCCCACGCCCAGCGACGCCGCCACGCGGATCGTGTCGCGGTTGGTGCAGGCCATCCACATGGGCGGATGGGGCCGCTGCACGGGCTTCGGCAATACGTTGCGGCAGGGCATCGAGAAATATTTTCCTTCGAAGCCGGGATAGGGATCGAGCACCATCATGTTGGCGATCTGCTCGCCGGCCTCTATGGCCATGGCGCGCTTTTCCTTTGCGGGAATATGGAAGCCGCCAAGTTCGAGCCGGGTCGCGCCTTCGCCGATGCCGAATTCGACCCGCCCGTTCGACATGATGTCGAGCGTCGCAAGGCCTTCCGCGGTGCGAGCGGGATGATTGTAGTTCGGGATCACCTGGCGGATGCCGTGGCCAAGACGAATATTCTTCGTCACGGAGGCGGCAGCCGCGAGAAAGACCTCCGGCGACGAGGAATGCGAATATTCGTCGAGGAAGTGATGCTCCACCTCCCACGCATGGTCGTAGCCGAGCTTGTCCGCCAGAACGATCTGCTCCAGCGCCTCGTGAAACAGCCGCTGCTCGTCACCCTCTTTCCAGGGCTTCGGCAATTGCAGTTCGTAAAACACTCCGAATTTCATGGACTACTCCTCCCCGATATTTTTTCGACGCCCGTGCGAATTTCCACGCCGCGCGCCTGTTTCATTTTTCAATGGGAAGAGTGTAGACGTCAAAAAGGCGCGGTGCGAGCTTCGCCGCCACGGGGCACCAAAGCCGCTCAGTTCAGAAGCCCGCCGCCCTCAGTGAAGTCCGTTCGGCAGTGCGCCCTCATGATGATCGTGGCGGCGCATCCTGCGGATATCGAGTTCCCGTTCGGCAGCCTGGCGGCGCAGGGCGCTCCTGTCCGTTTCCAGAATGCAGTGCAGTTCCTCGTCGCTATGCAGCCGCAGGTCGACGGGTCCCGTCCGCTCGACGGCAAGACGCATCACTTCCTGCGACTCATAGAAAGAGCGCTTGCGCCGTGTGCGGGTCGTCAGACGCCGCCAAAAATCAGAAATCGACATTTGCTCACCGGCCTTTGCTCGCGGACACAAGGTGCCTTTGAATTCCGGCGTTCCGACCCTGTTGTGAAGCACTCTCGAAAGCGGTGCTTCTTTGCGGTCTTGGGAAAGAGATTGCTGCAATGGTCAGGTTAACACCAGAAGTAAGCTCACGCTAATGAAGGCCTCGCGAATCTATGATGACGCCCACGCAGCCTGCGACAGGTGATAGAGCCGCAATGGAACAAGAACATGATCTCTCACGCCATTTATGTGGCGGCCCTGGCTTTCGCGCCGGAGCCGCTGCACGATTGCGGAGCGAGTTAATGGAGAGGATCAAATGAAGAAGCCGCTTCATGTGGCCCATCGCGGCGGTGCGGGGCTCTGGCCGGAAAACACAATGGTGGCCTTCGAGCGGGCCATCGCGGCGGGCGCCGATGGAATCGAACTCGACGTCCATCTTTCGAGGGACGGGCTTCTCGTCGTCCATCACGACGAAAGCCTGAAGCCGTCCATCGCGCGAGGCCCGGACGGCGAATGGCTCATGCGTCCGACGCCGCTGCTGAAGGATCTCACTCATGCGGAAATGCAGGCCTATGACATAGGGCGACTGCGCCCCGGCGCGCGCTACTCGGCCCGCTATCCCGATCAGGCACCCTCGGATGGTGCTCGCATTCCGCTATTGTCGGATGTCTACGGCCTCGTGAAGGAGAGGGCCAAGGCGGGGTTCCGCCTCTATGTCGAACTCAAGACCGCGCTTCTCGATCTCACGCAGTCGGCGGACCCGCGCACGCTGGCCGATGCCGCCGTTGCGCTCACCCGCGAGCACGGGATGGAAGAAACCGTGACCTTCGTTTCCTTCGACTGGCGTGCGCTTGCCCGGGCAAAGGAACAGGCACCCCATATTCTCAATGCCTTCACGACGCTGCCCTTCTTCCAGCTCGACCCGGAAGATGCCTCCGCCGCGCGCGATGTGCCGGGTTCGCAGGACGATCTCATCCGCCAGGCTTCCGCCAATGGCGCGCCCTGGATGAATGGCTACGACTGGCGCAGCCAGAAGGGCGCGACATTCGCCGAACGGATGCTGCGCGCCATCGCCTCGGGTCCCGCCGATGGCTGGTTCGCATGGGCGGGCGACGTGACGCCGGAAACGATGGCACAGGCAAGGGCGCTCGGTCTCGCCGTCTCCTGCTGGACGGTCGACGAAGAAGCGGAGATGAAACGGCTCGCGGCACTCGGCGTCGAGGCAATCCTTACCGACCGCCCCGACCGGATGGCAAAGGCACTCGGCTGATCCCGAAAGAAAAAGGCCCGGCAATGCCGGGCCTTTCCTCATTCGCGATGCGGCAGCCTCAGCGCGGCGCCAGCACCATGATCATCTGACGGCCTTCAAGGCGGGGGTAGAGCTCGACCTTGGCGATCTCGTCCACCTGTTCCTTGACCTTGTTCAGAAGCTGCATGCCAAGTTCCTGATGCGCCATTTCGCGGCCACGGAAGCGAAGGGTCACCTTCACCTTGTCGCCTTCCTCGAAGAAACGAAGCATGGAACGCATCTTCACGTCATAGTCATGCACGTCGATGTTCGGGCGCATCTTGATTTCCTTGACCTCGACGGTCTTCTGCTTCTTGCGCGCCTCGTTGGCCTTTTTCTGGGCCTGATATTTGAATTTCCCGTAGTCGAGAAGCTTGCATACGGGAGGCTTCGCGTTCGGCGATACCTCGACCAGATCCAGCCCGGCCTCTTCGGCCATGCGGATCGCTTCGTCGGTGGGGATAACGCCGCGCTTCTCGCCCTCGGCGTCAATGAGCAACACGGTCGGCTCATCGATCATGTCGTTTACGCGCGGGCCCTCTTTCGTGGGCGGCGCCTGCATCGGTCTGCGAGCTATGAACACTTCTCCTTCTATCGGTCCGGATGCCTGATTGCGCCCGGGAAAAGGGCATGACACCGGGACAATTCAACCGCCCGGGCGTTCCGCCCTGCTCCCGGCGGTGCCCCACACGGACACCTTCCGGAAAATTCCTGCACAGCTATAGATTTGAAGCCACTCGCCCGCAAGTCAAGAAAGGCGCGGACCTCCGGCCTCGAAGGCCTCTCCGGGCGCTCTTTCGTGCCATTGTGGCCTCGGCCACACACACAAACGCATAAAGCGCGTCGCCCGGCTACCTTCAAGATCATAAATATGGAGTGCGGAGGCCCATGACAAGCGCCGCGCCCGCGCGAGAAAGGCGCCAGCGCCCCGCGCCGCGCCGTCTTCCCAGCTTATATCAGCGAGATCGCCAGCCTTTCGGCGGCCTTCGGGCGTGGTCAGCAGAATCAGGCGGGCCCCCTCATGGGCCGTGCGGATCGCCGCCAATGCAGCGCGCAGATGGTCCTCGCCGCCCGCCTCCAGCCAGATCGCGACCACCGTCCGGCCCGTCTCAGCCACGGTGTTTCGCGATCAATTGCGCATAAATCCCGAGGGTCGCATCGCACATCGCGCCCACCGAATAATGCGCCCGCGCATTTTCGAAGCCCGCCGCGCCCATCGCCGCGCGGGCTTGTGTGCCCATCGCCATCGTCCGGGCCATGGCGTCGGCCAGCGCGCCTGCATCGCCGGGGGCCACGCGAAAGCCCGTCTTGCCCTCGATCACGGTTTCGCGCTGCCCGCCCGCATCCGACACAATGACCGGGCGCGAGGCCGCCTGCGCCTCCACTGCGGTCCGCCCGAAGGGCTCCGCCTTGATCGAGGGCGACAGCACGACATCGCCAAGCGCATAGGCCGCCGCCATGTCTTCGCCATGCCCGACAAGGCGCACCCGGCCCTGAAGCCCTGCCGCCCCGATGGCACTTTCGAGTTCGCCGATATAGCCGTCGCGTCCTTGCGCATCGCCTGCCAGCAGCAACGTGAAATCGCTTGAGCCCCGCTCGACCAGCAGCCGCGCCGCCTCGATGGAAACCAGTTGCCCTTTCCAGCGCGTCAGCCGCGCCGGATGCACGAAGACCGTGCCGGATTGGGCGCCCACGCCCCAGCGCCGCGCCAGCGCCTCAACGCGCGAGGGCGCCACATTTGCGTAGGTTTCGAGGTCGATGCCGCGCGGCACGGTGAAAATGCGGCCTTCATCGGGCGCGTGAACGGCGCGGATGCTTTCTGCCGTATAGGCGGAATTGGCGATCACGGCATCGCCGCGCACCATCACCGAATTATAGAAAACCTTGAGGCGCGGCTTTTCATGCACACGCGAATGATAGGTCGTGACGAAGGGCACCTTGGCGCGCCGCGCCGCCGCCAGTGCGCTCCAGGCCGGCGCCCGGCTGCGTGCATGAACGAGGTCGACGCCCTCGCGTGCGATCACGCGGGCAAGCCGTTCGACATTCAAGGCCATGACGACCGGATTCTTGGAATGCACCGCCATGTCGAGATGTTCGGCGCCCAGCACCGCCAGTTCCGGCACCATGCGCCCGCCCCTGCTCGCTACGAGGGCGCGGCCGCCCGCCGCCACGACCGCGCGCGCCACATCGATCGTGGTGCGCTCCGCCCCGCCGGTTTCGAGCGCGGGCACGACCTGGAGAACCGTCGGGCGGGGCGATAAATTTTCGAAGGGGTTGGCCAAGCCGGGGAATCCCTGTTGGATGCGTGTCGAAAATGACGACTCGGAAAATCCGACAATGACCGACAGCCCCTCTCCCCGCAAGCTTGCACGTCCCGCTTATGAAGGCAGTTCCGGCGAAGAACTCGCCTATCTGGTCGAAGCGCCGGAAACACCGTCTCACGGCACCGGCCTCACCTGGCTCGGCGGCTTCAAGTCCGAAATGACGGGCACAAAGGCCACCGCCCTGGCGGATTGGGCGCGCGCCGCCAACCGTCACCTCCTGCGTTTCGACTATTACGCGCATGGCGCATCGTCCGGCGATTTCCGCAAGGCCACCATCGGGCGCTGGCTCGACGATGCGCTGGCCGCCATCGACCAGCTCGCGCAAGGCCCGCAAGTGCTGATCGGTTCCAGCATGGGCGGATGGATGGCGCTGCTCGCCGCGCTGGCGCGGCCCGAGCGCGTGAAAGGCCTCGTTCTCATCGCACCCGCGCCGGACTTCACGCAGGAACTGATGTGGAAAACATTTTCAGACGAGGTGAGAGAGACGCTCACGCGCGAGGGCGTCTACCGCGAACCCTCCGATTATGACGACGAGCCCTACGAAATCACCATGAAGCTGATCGAAGAGGGGCGGAACCATCTCATTCTCGACAAGCCGATCCCGCTCACCTGCCCCGTGCGCATCCTGCAAGGCATGAAAGACCCGGACGTGCCGTGGCAACATGCGATGCGTCTGGTGGACGCGCTCGACAGTACCGATGTCACCATCAATCTTTCGAAGTCAGGTGATCACCGGCTTTCGACGCCGCAAGACATCGCCCGGCTCACGCAGACGCTCGATACGCTGCTCGAAGAGGTCGAGGGATAGAGGCAGACGTTCAATCCACCTGCGGCAGCATCCGGTCGGCTTTACGGAAATAGGAGCGCGCGAAGTCGAGCAGTTGTCCGTCGCTTGGATGATCGACTGTCTCAATGCCGATGACATGTTCGGCAATGGCGCCGTGCTTCTTCTGCAAACGGTTCAGAAAGCCGAGCTTCGCATTGGCGGGACCGACGATAAGAATTTCGCCCGCCCCGGCGAGCTTTTCGGCCACTTCGTCGAAAAAGGTGCCATCTTCGGATTCGCGCCAGCTTGCCTTGCCCGTGCGCGCCGACTGCTTGCGCGTCGCCTTGTGCTTCACCGTCACCTTGTCGACATTCACATCATCGGCATTGAAGTCGAGAATGCGCGCCTCGTGATGGTCGATCCAGACGACGGCGTGGAAATGTTGGGTCATGCGGCCTCCCTGTGAGTTTCCATCAGTATAACTCTCTTGCGCCTCCCTGCGCTGCGGCAGAATGGCCTACGACGAAACGTCCTTCTCAAAGCGTCGCGAGCAGCGCCTTCAATCCTTCGCGATAGCTCGGATAAGCGAGCGTCACGCCAAGTTCCTCATGCATCCTTGCATTGGAGACGCGCCGGGACGCCATGTAGAAGCTCCGCGCCATGGGCGACAAACCGGCTTCCTCGAAGGGAATTTCGGGCGGCGGGGTACGCCCCAGAAGTTCCGCTGCATAGGCAACGACGACAGGCGCAGGCGCCGGTTCGTCGTCGCAGACATTGTAGATCGCGCCGGGATTGGGCCTCGCCATCGAGGCTTCGAGCACATTCGCGATATCCTCCACATGGATGCGCGAGAAAACCTGCCCTTCCTTCACGATGCGCTTTGCCGTGCCGTCGATCACGCCCTGAAGCTGGTTGCGGCGCGGCCCGTAAATTCCCGCAAGACGAAAAATGTGGAGCGGCAACGCGCTTTCCGCCGCGAGCGCCTGCCATTCGCTCTCCGCTGCGGCGCGGCGGTTGCTTCGCGTCACATTCGGGTCGAGCGGCGTCTCCTCGTTTACCCAGCCGCCCTTGCGGTCGCCATAGACGCCGGTGGTCGAAAGATAGCCCGCCCATTTTATCTGCGGCGCGATCCGCTTCAGAAGGTCGCGATGCGCCGCGAGAACGGGGTCGCCCGCTTCTCCCGGCGGGGTCGAGATCAGCAGATGCGTCACGCCCTCAAACGCGCCTTCTGGATCGGCCAGCGGCTTGTCACCGTCGAAAATGAACGGTTCGATGCCTCCGCCCCTCAGCGTCGAGGCCTTTTCCTCGCTGCGGCAAGTGCCGGCGAGCGCAAAGCCGCGCGCCGCCAGGCGGGCCGCGAAGACCCGCGCGCTGTAGCCGCAGCCGAAACAGAAGAGCTTTCCTTCATCCGGCATCGTTTTCTCTTCCTTTTTTCACTCGCAAAAAAGACGCGGCTTTCACTTGCAAGAAAGAGGCGGCGGGGTAAGGCTGTGCGCCATGAAAAACCAGATCATGCAGCGCCCCGCTTTCGGCCTTCTTCTCGCATCCGTCCTTCTTCTCGCACCGCTAGCGGCGCGCGCGCAAGAGACGCAGGCAAGCCCCGAGAATTACGCGGCCTGCACGGCGCTTGTCGAAAGCGATGCCTCGGCGGCGCTCGGCATGGCGAAAACCCTGAAAGCGCGGGGCGGCGAGGCGGAAGCAGGCGGGACGCATTGCGAGGCGCTGGCGCTGATGAAGCTCGGCCGCGCGGCGGAAGCGGGCGATGCCTTTTTCGATTTGGCCGAGCGGTTGCTGCGAGCCGACGATGCGCTTCGCTCCGATGTCTATGCGCAGGCGGGCGATGCCTGGGCGCTGGCGGGGGAGTTCAACCCCGCCATCCGTGCCTATGACAATGCGATCGCGCGCACACCGGACAGCGCCATTTTTTATGAAGGCCGCGCCCGCGTGAAGGCCCTGGCGGAAAAATGGGAAGGTGCGCGCGACGATGCGGCGGAAGCTCTCGCGATTGAGCCGAATTTCCCCGCTGCCCTGCTGATCCGCGCCGCCGCAAACCGCATACTCGGCTATCCGCGCGCCGCACTGGTCGATGCCAACAATGCCGTCAGCCTCAACCCGCACAATCTCGGCGCCCTGCTCGAACGCGGGCTCGTTCACAAGGCGCTGGGCGACATTCCCGCTGCACGGGCCGACTGGTCTGCGGCGGTGAAATACGCGAAGGCCACGGGCAACGAAGAGGATCCGGCGGCGCTCGCCGCCGCGCATTATCTGAGCCAGTAGCGCCACTCGCCGCGCACGGCTTCATCTTCCTCGGCCTGCGCCGACGTCGCCGCTCGCTCGCGCACCTCATCGGGCGCAAGACGTCCAAGCGCCCAGACCGCCATGGCGCGCACCAGCGGCGACAAATCGTCGAGCAATGCACGCGCTTCTTCCGCCAGTTCCATCTCGCGCGAATTACCGATCGCGATCAGCACATTTCGCACAAAGCGGTCGCGCCCTATGCGTTTGACGGGCGAGCCGGAAAACAGCGCCCGGAAAGCCGCATCGTCGAGCCGCGCCAGTTCCGCCAGCAGCGGCGCCTTCAGTTCCTCTCGCGCATGGAACGCTTCCTCGCGCGTGCGGCTGGCAAACTTGTTCCACGGACAAACGGCCAGGCAATCGTCGCAGCCATAGATGCGATTGCCCATGGGCGCGCGGAATTCGAGCGGGATATGTCCCTTGTGCTCGATGGTGAGATAGGAAATACAGCGCCGCGCATCGAGTTCATATGGCGCCGGAAAAGCCTTCGTCGGACAGACATCGAGACAGCGGCTGCATTCGCCGCAACGGTCGTCATGGGCCTCGTCCGCTTCGAGGTCGAGCGTCGTGAAGATCGCGCCGAGAAAAAACCATGAGCCGAGCTTGCGCGAGACGAGGTTGGTGTGTTTGCCCTGCCAGCCAAGGCCTGCGGCTGCCGCGAAGGGCTTTTCCATCACCGGCGCGGTGTCGACAAAGACCTTCACATCCGCGCCACTCGTCTCGGCCAGCCAGCGCGCCACCTGCTTCAGCCGCTTCTTCACGAGGTCATGATAATCGCGGTTCTGCGCATAGACGGAAATCGCCGCGCGGTCGCGATGTTCAAGCGTCTCCAGAGGATCGTTGTCCGGCCCGTAATTCATCGCCAGCATGATCACGGATTTCGCCTCCGGCCATAATGTACCGGGGTCGGCGCGGCGCGCCGCCGTGTCCGCCATCCAGCCCATCTGCCCGTGACGGCCGAGAGCGAGCCAGCGATCCAGTTTTGCGGGGAGGTCGGCGCGGGCGTCACTACGCGCGATGCCGATATCGTCGAAGCCCGCCTCTTTCGCGCGGAGGACAAGCGCCTCGCGCAATGCCGCCGGGCGGCCTGCGTCAGAAGTCGAGATTGGCATAGAGTTTCGGCGGCGGCATGCCGGCCACATGGTCCGCGAGGATGCCACGAAAGGCGGGGCGCGACTTGATGCGCACATACCAGTCCTTCGCGCCCTGATACTGCGCCCAGGGCACATCGCCGATATAGTCGAGGCAGGAGAGATGCGCGGCGGCGGTGAGATCGGCCAGCGTCAGCACCTCGCCCGCCAGCCAGTTCCGCTCTTCCATCAGGTAGCAGATATAATCGAGATGGTAGCGCAGGTTATGAAGCGCGGCGCGCACCACCGTCATGTCGGGCGCACCGCCGCCTTCCGCCGTGCTCAGAAAGCGCCGCGTCACCTTTTCGAAGATCAGCCCGTCCGATACTTCCATCGCGAATTTTCTGTCGAACCAGTCGATGAGGCGTCGCACTTCCGCGCGCTCCACCGGCTCTTCGGGCAGGAGCTTCAACTCCGTCGATGTTTCTTCGAGATATTCGCTGATCGGCATCGAGCCCGAAATCGGTTCGCCGCCCTCTTCCACAAGCACCGGCACCTCGCCCGCCGGGTTCAGCATCAGAAATTCGTCGCGGCGTTCCCAGTCGCGCTCCTCCACCAGCTCGAAGTCGAGGCCCTTTTCGGCCATGACAAGGCGTACCTTGCGGCAGGCGGGGGAAATCGGCAGATGATAAAGCTGGCGCATGAAATCGCAGGGTCCGCAGGCGTTGTTGCTTGTCGTTATTTCGTGTCGGTGCCGGACGTGCTGCCGGCCGCCAGTTCCTCGATAATCGGACAGTCGGGCCGGTCGTTGCCCTGGCATTTATGCATGAGCGTCGAGAGCGTCGCCCGCATGGCGCGCAGGCTCCCGATCTTTTCGTCGATCTCGGCGACATGGGCCGCCGCAATCGCCTTCACATCCGCGCTGGAGCGCTTGCGGTCGCGGTAAAGCGCGAGCAGATCGCGGCATTGCGCCACCGTGAACCCCAGCGAACGCGCGCTCGCAAGAAAGCGCAGCGTATGTACATCCTCATCCGAATAGGCCCGATAACCGTTCGCATTGCGGTCCGCGCTCTCGATCAGCGCGATGTCCTCGTAATAGCGAATGGTCTTGGCGGGTACGCCGGAGCGCGCCGCCGCCTCTCCGATGTTCATGTTCTCAGCTCGCGTTGATGCGCTCGAACTGCCCGCTGCGGCGGAAACGGTAGAGATAGGTCGGCAGCACGACTTCAAGGGCGGTCGGGTTCACGCCGAGACCACGGAGTGTACGCCCTTCGCTTTCGGCCGCCTCGCTCACCACATTGTCGATGGCAAGCAGCCGCACCTGATCCGGCGTCAGCGGCGGATTGGGAAGGAACTGTGTAAAGAAGGCCATGAATTTCGCCACGAAGGCGGGCACCGGCAGCAGGATGCGCTTGCGCGCGATATTCACCAGCAGGTCTTCCATCAGTTCACGGAAGGTTTTTACTTCAGGTCCGCCGAATTCATAGGTCTTGCATTCCGTGCCATCGCGTTCGACAAGCCGCGCCACGCCTTCCGCCACATCCTTCACATAGACGGGCTGGAGCTTCATCGTTCCGCCGCCGATCAGCGGCAGCGCGGGCGAAAACCGCGCCATTGAGCCGAAGCGGTTGAAGAAATCGTCTTCCGGTCCGAAAACGATGGAGGGGCGCACGATCACCGCCGCGGGGAACGCCTGACGCACCGCCTTTTCGCCCGCTGCCTTGGCGCGGCCATAATCGGACGGGCTCTTCTCGTCGGCGCCGATTGCGGACACATGGACGAGCTTCTTGACGCCCGCTTCCGAGCAGGCACGTGCGACACGGCCCGCGCCTTCCGCCATCACGGCGTCGAAGGTCTGCTTGCCGCTTTCATGCATGAGGCCAACGAGATTGACGACGGCAACCGCGCCGCGCACCGCCATGCGCACGGAGGCCTCGTCGCGAATATTCGCCTGGACGGGCTCGACCTGCCCGACCACGCCCATGGGCCGCAGGTAATGGGCTTCGTTCGGGCGGCGCACCGCCACGCGAATCCGGTAGCCGCGCCGCGCCAGGGCGTGAACGATGTGGCGGCCGAGGAAGCCCGAACCGCCGAAGACCGTCACCATGCCCGCCGTCGGCCGCATGCTCTCCATCATTTCCCGGTCTGCGTTGTCCACGTCCATCTGTCCATGCCTTTCGTCTGAACGTCCCGCCGGTCCCGTTATTCCCGCCGGGCCCCTGCATTCGCCCCCTTGATAGCCTATGCGGGCGGCGCGGCAAAGAGCGTGCAAACATGGCCGGCGCGCTTGTCCTCCATTGACATTGCCTCGGGCCCTATTTAAGCAACTGCGCACGTGCCCAGGTGGCGGAATTGGTAGACGCACCAGCTTCAGGTGCTGGCGCTCGCAAGGGCGTGGAAGTTCGAGTCTTCTCCTGGGCACCATTCCTTTCCCGCGGCGGCTTTCCTCCCTCATGGAATGCCGCTGCTCGCCAGCCCCCGCCAGGGGCCAAGCGGAGCCAGAACATGGCGGTCACGCTGCACAGGGGCGATCTTCCGGCAGACCTCGATTTCGGTTCGAGCGTCGCGGTCGATACCGAAACGATGGGGCTCAAGCCCGAGCGTGACCAGCTCTGCGTGGTTCAGCTTTCGGCCGGCGACGGCAACGCCCATATCGTGCAGCTCGACCGGGGCACCTATAACGCGCCCAATCTGCGCGCGCTGATGGGCAATCAGGACGTCCTCAAGATTTTCCATTTCGCGCGTTTCGACGTCGCGATGATGCAGCGCTATCTCGGCGTCGTCACCTCGCCGGTCTATTGCACCAAGGTCGCCTCCAAGCTCGTGCGCACCTATACGGACCGCCACGGTCTCAAGGATCTCGCCCGCGAACTGGTCAATGTCGACATGTCGAAGCAGCAGCAAAGCTCCGACTGGGGCGCGCGCGACCTCACCGAGGCGCAGCTTGCCTATGCCGCCTCCGACGTGCTGCATCTGCACGAAATCAAGGCCGTGCTCGACGAGATGCTGGCACGCGAGGGCCGCACGGAACTCGCAAAGGCCTGCTTTGCCTTCCTGCCGGTGCGCGCCGCACTCGATCTCGCTGGCTGGCCGGAAGAAGACATCTTCTCCCACTGATCTTCTTCCCGGGAGTATTCCGGCGCGTTAATTGACGCATTATGGCGCTTCCGCGCATACTGACGGCCCGCTTCGGCGGGTATTTTCGTGCCCGTCAGGCGGGCAGGTCTGGAGCAAACAAGGCATGAGCGAGCGATCCGGCGAGGACAGGCCCGGCAAGGACAGGCCCGGCGCCGGAGCGATCCGCAAAAGGCCATCGCGCGCGGCGGGCGCCCAGTCCTATCGCGGCCGCACCGAGCGTCGCGAGGGCCGCTACAGCCGCTTCGTCGCGCTGATGAAAATTGCGCTGCCGCTCGGCGCCTTCGTACTCCTCACCGTCATCCTGTTCTATTCCGGCGTCTTCAGCGGCAAGGACAGCCTCGACACGGCCTTCCGCGAGATCGACACGCAACCCGGAGATCTGCGCATGGTCAGCCCGCACGTGGCGGGCCTGACGGGTGACGGAGCGCCCTATGTCATCACCGCCGACAATGCGACACAGGACCCCTCGCAGCCCAATTTCGTCACCTTCGACAATATCCAGGCCGACGTGCAGGCGGACAGCGAGGAGAACTGGCTGTCGCTGACGGCCTCGCGGGGACGCTACAATTCCGAAACACAGATACTCGACCTCACGCAGAAGATCGACATCTTCACGACCTGGGGTTACGAGATGCACAGTAACGAGGCCACCGTCGATTTCGAGCGGGGGACGCTCTTGAGCGAAACCGAAGTCCAGGGGCACGGCCCCCTGGGCACGTTGCGCGCCGACCGGATGAGTGCCGATCATGCGACGCAGGTGCTTCGCTTCGACGGCGACGTGAAAATGCTGATCCTGCCGGATCGGCCGAGCCAGGGGGAACAAGAGTGAAAGCCCATTCCAAAGCAGGCCAGCCGACGAGGACATCGCAAAGCCGGTTTGGGGCCGGCGCAGTCTGCGCGCTTCTGCTTGCGGGCCTCCTTCACGCGCTTCCGGTCGCCGCACAGGAAAACGTGCTGGGCGGCGGCTTTCGCGCCGATCCCGACCAGCCCATAGAGGTCGAAGCGGATGCGCTCGAAGTCCAGAATGACAGGAAAAGCGCGACCTTCAGCGGCAATGTCCGCGTCGTCCAGGGCGATATCCGCCTGAAATCGGACCGGCTCACCGTCTTTTATTCGGACGGCCAGGCGGGGGGCTCGCGCATCAGCAAGATCACCGCTTCCGGCAATGTTCTCGTCTCCGCGCCCGACAACCAGACCGCGAGCGGCCAATGGGCGACCTATCTCGTCGGCACGCAACAACTCGAAATGGGCGATTCCGTCACCCTGCGCCAGGGCAAAAACATCATTCGCGGCTCGCGCCTCACCGTCGACCTCGCAGGCGGCGCCGCCCGTGTAACGGGTGGAGAAAATGGCGGAAGCGGGCGGGTGAAAGGCCTTTTTCAACCTCCCTCGGAGTAAAAATCCGAAAGAAGGCTTGGTTAATCCCTTCACTTCATACAATTTTAATGCCAAGTGACGTTTGATGGCATTAGTTAATGAGAAGTGGGGTCCTATGACGGGCGAAACGGGGACAATCGGCAAAAGTGAAGCGACCGCGGGCGAACGCCATGGCGGACCGCATCTCGTGGCCGAAAATCCGGGCCTTTCGGTCGAGAAGTTCGGCAAGAGCTTCAAGGGCCGCCCGGTTGTCCGAGGCGTGAGCTTTGATGTCCAGCGCGGCGAGGCTGTCGGGCTTCTGGGGCCGAACGGCGCGGGCAAGACCACCGTCTTCTACATGATTACCGGGCTTATCGCGCCGGACTACGGCACGATCCTGCTCGACGGGCACGATGTGACCGATTTCCCGATGTACCGGCGCGCGCGCCGGGGTATCGGCTATCTGCCGCAGGAAGCCTCGATCTTCCGGGGCATGACGGTCGAACAGAACCTTCGCGCGGTGCTTGAAGTCGTCGAATCGGACCGCGACCGCCGCGAGGCCGAACTCGACGATCTCCTTGCCGAATTCTCGATTACCCATCTTCGCCGTACGCCCGCCATCGCCTTGTCGGGCGGCGAGCGACGCCGCGTGGAGATCGCGCGCGCGCTCGCAACGCAGCCCTCCTTCATGTTGCTCGACGAGCCCTTCGCCGGCATCGATCCGATTGCGATCGGCGACATCCGCGATCTCGTCGCCCATCTGAAGGATCGCGGCATCGGCGTGCTGATCACAGACCATAATGTACGCGAGACGCTCGAACTCATCGACCATGCCGTCATCATCCATGACGGCACGGTTCTGATGGAAGGCGGTCCCGCCGACATCGTCGGCAACGAGGATGTACGGCGGCTTTATCTCGGCGAACGGTTCAGCCTGTAGTGGAAAGGGGCTGACAGGGGCATGGCACTAGCACCGAGACTCGAGCTTCGCCAGGGACAATCCCTGGTCATGACGCCTCAGCTCCAGCAGGCGATCAAACTGCTACAGCTGTCGAATCTCGAACTTGCCGACTATGTCGAGCAGGAGCTTGAGCGTAATCCGCTGCTCGAAGCGGGCACCGCCGAGCCCGTCGAGCGCAACACCGAACGCGATGCCCATGAAGGCGAGCGCGAACAGGTGATCTCGTCGGAAACCTCACTCACGCTCAGCGAAGACGGTCCCCCTCCGGGCCGCGAGGGCGAGCTCGATACGGATTACGACAACATCTATGCCGACGAGAGCCGTTCCGATGCGCAGAACGATGCAGCAGCAGCGGCGGCAACGCCCGGACAGACATCGTCGGACTGGCAGAACGTCAAGGGCGGCAGCAGCGGTGGCGGCAGCGGCGACGGCGATTTCAGTTTCGAGGCAACGCTGGCGAGCGAAACGACGCTGGCGGAGCATCTCACCGAACAAATGCACACGGCGCTGAAGACGCCGGGCGACCGGCTGATTGGCTCCTATCTGATCGATCAGGTGAACGAGGCGGGCTACATGACCGCCGATGTCGCAGAGGTCGCCGAACGTATCGGCACCGACGTGGAGGATGTCGAAGCGGTGCTGCAAGTCTTGCAGTCCTTCGAGCCGACCGGCATCTGCGCGCGCAATCTGAAGGAATGCCTCGCGCTGCAACTTGCCGAACGCGACCGGCTCGACCCCACGATGCAGCTTTTCCTCGAACATCTCGAACTTTTCGCGCGGCGCGACTTCGACCAGCTCATGAAGATCACCGGCGCCGACCGCGAAGACATTGCAAGCATGGTTGAGGATATTCGTGGCTGCAATCCCAAGCCCGGTCTCGCCTTCGGCACCGAGCCGGTTGTGCCTGTCGTGCCGGACGTTTTCGTGCGTTCGCGCGCGGATGGAAGCTGGGCTGTCGAGATCAATTCTGAAACGCTACCGCGCGTTCTCGTCAATCAGCAATACTACACGGAAGTCACGAAGCTTTCGGGCGACCAGAACGCCAAGGCCTATATTTCCGAGTGCCTCAACAATGCGAACTGGCTTGTGAAAAGTCTCGACCAGCGCGCCCGCACCATCCTGAAAGTTGCCTCGGAGATCGTGCGCCAGCAGGACGCC
Source organism: Parvibaculum sp. (assembly GCA_002694985.1). Lineage (GTDB taxonomy): Bacteria > Pseudomonadota > Alphaproteobacteria > Parvibaculales > Parvibaculaceae > Parvibaculum. Next base: position 197,451 of record NZNS01000010.1, read on the forward strand.
TTTCTCGTCCACGGCATCCAGCATCTGAAGCCGCTCAATCTCAAGACCATCGCCGAAGCGATCTCGATGCACGAATCGACCGTGTCACGCGTCACCGCGAATAAATATGTCGCGACGCCGCGCGGCATATTCGAAATGAAGTATTTCTTCACCTCCTCCATCGCCTCCTCGTCAGGCGGTGCGGCGCATTCGGCCGAAGCCGTCCGCCACCGCATCAAGGAACTGATCGACGCGGAGCGCCCCAACGCCGTTCTTTCCGACGACAACATCGTCGACATCCTGAAGGGCCAGGGCGTGGACATCGCCCGGCGCACCGTCGCCAAGTATCGGGAAGCACTCAACATTCCCTCTTCGGTGCAGCGCAGGCGCGAAAAAAAGGCCTATGCCTGAGTCTTCCCAGACTCCCTTTCGAGCCCCCGCTCTCGCCTCCTATCTCCTTGATAAAAAAGACTTTTAATGGTTTGCCTTGGCCGTGGTTGACACCCATGATGGGGCCAACTAGTTTCCACGCGCTCAAACGCCCCCGGGGCTTCATACCCGGTGGTGAGGCGGTGGGTTGAGCCGCTGAGGCGGCATGTACAATGGCAAATTCGAGCGCCCGGCACTGTCGGGCGGAATTGGAAATGCGGCCGCCTGCAAAAGGCGGTAGTCAGGCCGAACAGTTCGGCAACCGTCTGTTGTAGCGTAGTGGGCCCAGGAAGGTCTTTCATGCAGGTTCAGGTAAGCGGCCATCATCTCGACGTGGGAGATGCTCTCCGCACACATGCGACCGAACGGCTCGAAGCCGCGGTCACGAAGTATTTCGACCGTCCGGTGGACGGACAGGTCACCTTCTCCAAGCAGGGCCATGAGTTCCGCGCCGATTGCTCGGCGCATCTCAGCTCGGGCCTGCGGGTCAATGCGCAAGGTTCCGCGAACGAGGTCTATGCCTCCTTCGAAGCCGCGCTGGAGCGCCTGGAAAAGAGGCTGCGCCGCTACAAGCGCCGGCTGAAGAATCACAACAATAGCAACAAGGCCGAACTGCCGGCCGAGGCCTATCCCTCCTATGTCATCGAAGCCGGTGACGAGCAGGAGGAGATCGCCGAAGACGCACAGCCTGTCATCATCGCCGAAGGCACCACCGCGATCCCCGTTCTCAGTGTCGGGGATGCCGTGATGCAGATGGATCTTAGCGATGCGCCCTTCGTTATGTTCCGTAGTGGCGCCAATGGCGGGCTCAATATCGTCTATCGCCGCACCGACGGAAATATCGGCTGGATCGATACGGGCCATGATGCTCAAAAGGCTTGAAACACTGAAGGCGAAACCCCGGGCCGGCGGAAGCCGCGCGATGCCGGGAAAGCCACAGAGAGAGACGCGGGAACACCCCGTGCGTCTGGCGGCTTCGCAGAACAGGATTCGGATTATGGAGCTTGAAGATCTGGTGCAACCGGAGGGCGTCGTCGCTCACCTGAAAGTCACCAGCAAAAAGCAGGCGCTGCAGGAGCTTTCCGAGCGCGCCGCCAAGATCACCGGGCTTTCCGAGCGGGCGATCTTCGAGACGCTTCTCGAACGTGAGCGCCTCGGATCGACGGGTGTCGGCCAGGGCATTGCCATCCCGCATGGCAAGCTGCCGGAGATCAACCGTCTCTACGGCCTTTTCGCGCGGCTTGCCACGCCGATCGATTTCGAATCCGTGGACGACCAGCCGGTTGATCTCATCTTTCTCCTGCTTGCGCCGGAGACGGCGGGGGCGGACCATCTGAAGGCGCTGGCCCGTATTTCGCGGCTCCTGCGCAATTCCTCGGTGGTCGAAAAGCTCCGCGCCTCGGAAGATGCTTCCGCCCTTTTCGCGATCCTGACCGAGCCTGCCGCCACCAACGCGGCGTGAGCCTGTCTCGCTGAAAACAAAAAGCCCCGCGCTTTCCGCGCGGGGCTTTGTTGTTTCTTTTCACTCGCCGTTCACTCGTTCGGGCTCAGTGCACGCTTACCGGCTCCAGATCGTATTGGCGCGCGCCCGCAAAGGCGGCGTCACGATTATCGAGCACGGCCATGCGCTGCCCGTTCGCGGCGTGGACCGCATAGAGGCGCGTATCGGCTGGTACGTCGAGTTCGGAGCCGAGCTCGCCTGCCAGGTCGCTGGCAACCACCTCACGCACATAGACGATGTTTGGCGTACCGATCTGCGCGAACATTTCCGGCGTCAGCTTGCGGAAATCGCTCACGCCCCAGCCGGTCGTTTCCTCGTCTGCGACGTCGAAATCAGATTCGTTCTGCATCTTGGTTCTCCTTTCCGGCCCTTCCTTGTTATACGAAGCAAAGAGCCTGATCCGTCGGACGGATAATCAGACCGCGCCGCGCGCAACGCGCGCTTGAGGCGATGGCGCGGACTCCTCGTCCTTGTTCTCGCCCGTAATGTCGATCTTGCGCACCGTGCGCACCGCTTCCGGTTTTTCGAGATCGATCATCAGAAGACCTTTCTCGAGCCGTGCCGCTTTCACCTCGATGCCGTCGGCCAGCACAAAAGAGCGCTGGAACTGACGAGCGGCGATGCCGCGGTGAAGATAGGTGCGGTCTTCATCCTCGAGCTGACGGCCGCGAACGACGAGCTGGTTGTCCTCGACGGTGACCGAAAGCTCGTCACGGGAGAAACCGGCAACCGCCAGCGTGATCCGCAGGGCCTCGCCCTTCTCGGAGGTGAGTTGTTCGACGTTGTACGGCGGATAGCCATCCGAGGCCTTGGCCACTCTGTCGAGCAACCGTTCCAGCCCGTCGAAGCCCAGCAAGAAAGGGCTGTTGAACTGCATCACGCGGGTCATGTCCCAAAGTCCCGTTATCCGAGCGACTTTGCATTTTGCGGCCCGCTAAGCGGCACCGCTTCCCCGTATATGTGGGGAGTGCGGGCTGGCAATGCAAGACAAGTGCGAGACAGTTGCAAGACGTTTGCAACACGCGCATTTCTGCGCCTTTTTCCTATATTTCCCGGCCATTATTTGCGGAAAACCATGCTGACGGGCTTGAAATGGAGAGCTTACCGGGCGAAGTGACAAGGGGAGTCGTAACTCAAGAATAAAAGGTAGATGTCATGCTCGAACTTCCACCCCTTCCCTACGAACAGGACGCCCTGGAGCCGCATATTTCGGCGAAAACACTGTCGTTCCACTACGGCAAGCATCACAAGGGCTATGTCGACAAGGCGAATTCGATGATCGAGGGCACGGACCTCGAAAAGCTCGGCCTCATCGAACTCATCCGCAAGGCGGCGGCGGACGGCTCCAAAAAGGGCCTCTTCAACAATGCCGCGCAGATCTGGAACCACGACTTCTACTGGCATTCCATGGCGCCCAAGGGCGGCGGCGAGCCGAAGGGCGCGCTGGCAAAGAAGATCGCCGAGGATTTCGGCTCCTTCGACGACTTCAAGAAGGCTTTCAAGGACGCGGGCGCCGGGCAGTTCGGTTCGGGTTATGCCTGGCTCGTGATCGGCGCCGACGGCAAGCTCAAGGTCTATGGCACGGCGAATGCCGAGACACCGATCGCCGACACGAAGGACGTGCCGCTCATGACGACCGATGTCTGGGAGCATACCTATTATCTCGACTACCAGAACCGGCGTCCGGACTATCTCGACGTCTTTCTCGACAAGCTTGTGAACTGGGAATTCGCCGAAGCGAATTTCGAAAAGGCCGGTCGCCAGACCGCCTGAGTGTCTGACCGCGCATTTCGCGCATCCTTTCCAGCGTCCCGGGCGGCAGAGCGGTAATTTTTCCGCCGCCGTCCGGCGTGCTCCTCCCCTCACGAATCCCCAATGTTTCCGCCCCTTCCGGCGACATAAATGTCACTCGGGAAATACCCCTATTTTTTCTGTGGGATAATAGCAGTTGCAGGCTCCGGTTGCTCATGCTATTGCGAGTCATTCTCATAGATACAAGGCAGGGGATGCGGACGGTATTCACATGGACATGACCGCCACAGACAGGACGATCCGCGTGTCGAAGGAAGGCAACACGCCCGCCCTCGACAGCACGGACCTGTTCAGCGGCGCACGCGAAATCGTCATCCGCCACGGGGCCGAGCTCTACCGGCTCAGGCTCACCAACAGCAACAAACTGATCCTGATCAAGTGAGGAAAACCGGCCGCAAGCCGGCATGCACATAACCCGAAGGCAACCGAGCCAGCCAGACCCGCCACCGAGCGGGGGCCAGCCAGCCAGGAATGCTTCATCCACGCATCACTGGGACTGGCAATGAAAAAACATACGGGGCAACGCTCCTTCCACGCACTCCTTCTCGCGACGGCATCCGTCTTCGCTCTTTCCACGGCCTCTGCGCAGGAAACTACCAGCGAAGAGGCACAGGCCGAGCAGACGGCGCCCCAAGAAACCCCCAGGGCGACGCAGCTCGACGCCGTCACCTCGACCGCCACGCGCAACCCGACCGCGATCAAGGACGTCGCGGGCACCGTCTCCGTCATCACGGCGCAAGAGCTCGAGCGCCGCAACGCCAATTCGATGGAAGACATCGTGCGCTACGAGCCCGGCGTCTCGGTGGGCGACTCGTCCTCGCGCGCCGGTTCGGGCAACTTCGTCATTCGCGGCATCGGCGGCAACCGTGTGCTGGTTCTCGTCGACGGCCTGCCGACGCCCGATTCGCCGATCACCTCGACGGCAGCCGGCAGCTACACGCGCGACTATGTCGATATCGACAGCATGAAGCGCGTCGAAATCATCCGCGGTCCTTCCTCCGCGCTTTACGGCTCGGATGGTATCGGCGGCACCGTCGCCTATGTGACGAAAGATCCGGCCGACTATCTCGCAGGTACGGACAAGGACTGGTATGCGAGCATCAAGGGCGGATATGACAGCGCCGATGAGAGCTTCATGGAATCGCTCACCGGCGTGAAGCGCGCGGGCAATGTCGAAATGCTCGGCATCTACACGCGCCGCGACGGCCATGAAGTCGAGCCGAACTCCAGCGCCCTCTACAACCCGCAGGACTATTCATCGAATTCCTTTCTCGGCAAGCTCGTCTTCAACGGGCTCTGGGGCAATTCGCTGAAGTTCACGGCGCAGTTCGACGAAAACGAATCCGACATCAATATGCTCACCGATGTGGGGGGCGGCGTTCCTTCCACTTCGCCCGTCTTCCTCTTCGCGACCGTGGATAGCTCCCGGGCGAAAGACGAGACGCAGCGCGCGCTCGTGAGCGCCGACTACTCGCACAACACGCCCTTCATCCTTGCCGACAGTCTCAATGCGAAGCTCTTCTACACACGGGTCGACCGCACGGAGCAGACGACGCAGATACTGAGCGACCCGGCCTTCGACTATTACCGCGTCTCCAACATGGAGTTCGAGCAGGAGATTTTCGGCGCCGACCTGCAGTTCAACCTCGCGCGCGACTGGGCGGGCGTGGCTCACGACTTCACCTATGGCGGCACAGTCGACTACACGGAGACTTCGCGTCCGCGTCATCGCTCGGAAACGAACCTCACGACGACCGTCACTTCGTCCTACTTCCCCTTCAACGATGAAACCTTCCCGAACAAGAATTTCCCGGACACGAAGACGATCAAGGCCGGCATCTATGTTCAGGACAGCATCGAGATGGGGCGCTTCGGCATTATCCCGGCGCTGCGTTTCGACTATTTCAAGCTGCACCCGGAAATAGACCAGCTCTTCCTCAACTCGACGGCGGGCGCGGTTCCCGTTCACGATCAGGAAGAGACGGAAGTGTCGCCCAAGCTCGGCCTCACCTTCGACGTGACGGACGAGTACACGCTGTTTGCACAATATGCGCACGGCTTCCGCGCACCGCCCTACGACAATGCGAACTTCGCTTTCTCCAATCCGGGCTATGGCTATGAAGTCCTGCCGAACCCGAACCTGAAGCCGGAAACCTCGGATGGCTACGAAGCCGGTGTCCGCGGCGCGTTCCCGGACGGCTCCAGCTTCTCGCTCTCGGCCTTCTACAATGAGTACGAGGATTTCATCGAGACACAGATGGTCGGCTTCTCCGGCGGCCTGATGCAGTTCCAGTATCAGAACCTGTCCGAAGTCACGATCTATGGTGCGGAAGCCAAGGGCGAATACCGCTTCCTGCCGGAATGGGCTCTCCGTGGCAGCATCGCCTATGCACGCGGCGAGGACGACCAGACAGGCGCACCGATCGATTCCGTCGACCCGGTGAAGACCGTCGCCGGCATCGCCTATGAAGGCGAGGTCTGGGGTTCGCAGCTCATCGCAACCCATGCCTGGCGTCACGACCGCGTCTCGACGCCCGGCAACTTCCAGGCGCCGTCCTATACGGTGGTGGACTTCACGGCCTATTACGACATGTCGGAACGCTTCACCGTCAATGCGGGCGTCTTCAACATCTTCGACGAGGAATATTACAACTCGCAGGATGTGATCGGGCTGGCCGCAGGCAGCTCCATTGCCGGCCGTTACGCCCAGCCGGGCCGCAACTTCGGCGTCAACGCCACGTTCCGGTTCTGATGGAAACGTAGGCCATGAGCATGACCGCCACCGCTAACGGACAGATGACCAGCATGAGCGACGGTTCCTCCGCTCTTGCCTGGAACCATCGCGCGCTCCGCAAGCCGGTGGCGGTCTCTCTTCTTCTTCACGCCACCGTCTTCGCGAGCCTCTTTGCGTGGTGGCAATCCGACGGCGCCTCCGCGCCGCGCGGTCTCCCCGACGGCATGTCCGTCACCTTCATCGAACTTTCCGATCCCGCTCCCGCCGCGCCGCAAGTTCCGCAGGAAATTCAGGCCGCGCCGGTCGAGCCCCTGATCGCAGCCGAGCCCGGACCCGAACCTGCCGTCAAGCCGGTTGCCGAACATGTGCCGGAGCCCGTCGCTCCGGTTAAGCCGGAAGTCGTGCTTGAAGCAAAGCCCGAGCCGCGCCCCGAGATTCGCAAGCCCGAGCCCGCAAAGGCCGTCGCGCAGCAGCCCCCGCAGCCGCAGCAGGTCGCCGCCGTCACCCCTGCCTCGCTTCACACCGGCACGGGCCAAAAACCCGGAGAGGGCGCGCCAAAAGGCCTTGAGAAAACCGAAGGTCAGCAGACGGATTATATCATCGTCCTCAATCCGCGCTATCGCATGAAGCCGCAGCCTCCGCATTACCCGGATCGCGCCCGCTCACTCGATCAGCAGGGCGTGGTCAAGGTCCGCATCAAGCTCGATCACCGGGGCGATCCGATGGATGTCGCCATCCTTGCAAGCTCCGGTTATGCGCTGCTCGATCACGCCGCCATCAAGGCCGCGCGCAAGTGGCGCTTCGAGCCTGAAATCCGCAACGGCCGTCCGGTCGTTGCCTTTGTTGAAATGCCGGTGGAGTTCGTTCTTACCGACGCCCGATAACAGGTCCGGTTACCGCCTGGGCAGATGAAAGGAAGCATCATGTCTGTCAACTCGCCTCTCTCCCCTCTCCTGGAACGCCGAGCAGCCATCCTCGCAGAGGAACCGAAACTGCGCGCGCGCAATCTCGCTGAAAGGCTCGGTATTACCGAAGCCGAACTTGTCGCCCTCGGCAGCGCCGAAGCGGAGATCACGCAGCTCCGCCCGGAATGGCAGCAGATCATCGCCAGTGTCGGCGCACTTGGCCGCGTCATGGCGCTGACGCGAAACGAATCCGCCGTACATGAACGCAAGGGCGTCTACGGCGAACTCGAGGGTGGCGGACATGTCGGCCTCATCGTCGGCGACGATATCGACCTGCGCATCTTCTTCTCGCACTGGAAGTTCGGCTTCGCTCAGGTCGAACGCATGGAAGATGGGAACCTGCGCCGCAGCCTCCAGTTCTTCGATGGGCATGGCATGGCGATCCACAAGATCTATCAGACCGAGCAGACGGACATCGCCGCCTTCGACGCGCTGATAGAGCGCTTCGCAACAGAGGCAAGCCCCGTGGAGGTCAAGGCACGGCCCGAGAGAAGAAAGGCGCGGCCCGACAGCGACATCGATGTCGCGGGTTTCCGTGCGGCGTGGGATACGATGAAGGATACGCATGAGTTCCACGGCCTTCTCAACAAGTTCAAGGTCGAGCGTATTCAGGGGCTCCGGCTCGCAGGCGAAGGCCGTGCGGTCCGTGTGCCCGCCAGCGCGCTCCGCGCGGCCTGTGAAGCGGCGAATTCGCGCGACGTGCCGATCATGGTCTTTGTCGGCAATCACGGCATGATCCAGATCCATACCGGCCCGGTCGAGAACCTGAAGCCGATGGCCCCCTGGTTCAACGTGCTCGACGAGAAGTTCAACCTGCATCTGCGCGAAGACCACATCGACAGCGCCTGGGTGGTCTGGAAACCGACGGAGGACGGTACCGTCACCTCGCTCGAAATTTTCGACAAGGACGGTGCCCTGATCGCCACGCTTTTCGGCAAGCGCCGGCCGGGCATACCCGAAGACGAAGCCTGGCGCGAGATCGTCAACGGTTTGCCCGAAAAGGAAGCGGCATAAGACGCCACTCGCCTTTCCTCTGCGAGAGCGAAGAAGACTGGACGCATGATGAAAAATACAGATGTCATCCCGGCACTCGTTGCCGGGACCCAATCCACGTTTCCGCAAAGCGAAAGGCCAATAGGTCCCGGGAATAAATCCCGGGATGACACCCTTGTGTGGAACTGGTGCAAAACCTCTTTCCGCCGGTCTGCGATAGCTTTGAGCGCGCTTTTCCTTCTCACCTCCCCCGCTCATGCCGAAGATGCCCGCATCGTCAGTGTCGGCGGCTCGACCACGGAAATCGTCTATGCGCTCGGTGCGGAGAGCGAACTGGTCGGCGTCGACTCGACCAGCCTCTACCCGAAGGCAGCGAGCGAATTTCCCGATGTCGGCTATGTCCGCCAGCTTTCGGCGGAGGGACTCCTCTCGCTTCGGCCAACGCTCATTCTTGCGGGCGCGGAGGCAGGCCCCGAAGCCGCGCTGACCCAGACGGAGGCGGCAGGTGTCAGGATCGTGAAGCTCGACGAGGGTTACACGCCCGGCGAGGTCGCAGAACATATCGAAACGGTTGGCGCCGCGCTTGGCCGCGAGGAAAAAGCCGCCGAGGTCGCGGACATCTTTCTCGCCGACGTGAAGGCGGTTCTCGCCGAGGTCGCGAAGGTCAAAACGCATCCGCGCGTTCTCTTCATGCTTCAGGCGGGGCGCGGGCCCATGCTCGTCTCCGGCAAGCACACGGCGGCGAGCGCCATGATCGAACTTGCAGGCGGCGTTAATGCCGTCAGCGAGTTCAGCGGCTACAAGCCCTTCTCGCCGGAAGCCGCCACGCTCGCTGCGCCCGATGTCATTCTCATGACGAACGAGACGGTCGAGGCACTTGGCGGAGCGGACGCCGTTTTCTCGCAGGCAGCCCTTGCGCCGACACCCGCCGCGCAAAACGGAAACCTCGTTTCGATGGATGCGCTTTATCTCGCAGGCTTCGGGCCGCGGCTCGCCCATGCGATCCATGACCTCGCGGAGAAGCTCCATCCCGAACACGAGTTCACGGCTCTTCCGGCACGCCCCTGGACGGAAGCCGAATGAGCGAGATCGCCGAAAGACAAGGTCATGTCTCTCGCGCGCTGAGACGGCCGGCAATCCTCGCCGGCCTCTCTGTGCTTCTTGGCGCGACCTTCCTTTTCTCCCTCGCCACGGGTGCCGTGCCCATCGGCGGCGGCGATGTGCTGCGCTCCCTTTTCGGCCTTGATGTCGATGGACAGACAGCCGCCGTCATCCAGATGATCCGCCTGCCGCGCGCGCTTCTCGCCCTTGTCGTCGGCGCGGCGCTTGCTGGCTCCGGCGCCGCATTCCAGGGCCTTTTCCGCAACCCGCTGGCCGATCCGAGCCTCATCGGCGTTTCCAGCGGTGCGGCCTTCGGTGCCGTCGTCGTCATCGTTTTCGGCGGGCTCATCGCCACGGCGGTTCCCTTTCTCGCCTCGCCCTTCCTTCTTCCCTTCTTCGCCTTTGCCGGCGGCATCGGCGCGACCTTCGCCATTCAGGGGCTTGCACAGTCGCGCGGCCAGGCGGCGACCGCGACGCTTCTCCTCGCAGGCATCGCCATCAATGCGCTCACATGGGCGCTGACCGGCTTCACCATCTACATGGCGAACGATGCCCAGATCCGCGACTTCACCTTCTGGAGCATGGGCAGTCTCGCGTCCGGCGGCTGGAAGGCGTTCTGGCTCAGCGCCGTGCCCGTCACCCTCGCGCTCGGGATCATCCTCTCGCGCGCGCGTGCGCTCGATGCCATGCTGCTGGGTGAACGCGAGGCATTGCATCTCGGCATCCCCGTTCATCGCCTCAAGCACATTGTCATGATCGCCGCCGCGCTCGCGGTCAGCTCGTCCGTCGCAGTGAGCGGCGTCATCGGCTTTGTCGGCATCGTGGTGCCGCATGTCGTGCGGATGCTGGCCGGTCCCGATCACCGCATCGTGCTGCCGGGCTCCATTCTCGCGGGCGCTGCGCTTCTTCTTGCCGCCGACAGTTTCGCACGTATCGTTGTCGCACCCGCCGAGCTTCCCATCGGCCTCGTCACGGCGGCCATCGGCAGCCCCTTCTTCCTCTGGCTTCTCACGCACCGCAAGAGGTCGCTGTGATCGAGGCGCGCAACATATCGGTCCTTGTCGGCCGCAAGCATCTTCTCGACGGCATTGATGCAGCCATCGTACCGGGCCGCGTCACCGCGCTGATCGGTCCCAATGGCGCGGGCAAGTCGACGCTCATTTCCGTGCTTGCGGGGGAGCGCCGTCCCGACGGTGGCGATGTCATGCTCGAAGGCACGCCGCTTGCCGCGCATGGGGGAGAGGCCCTCGCGCGGCGGCGCGCCGTGCTGCTTCAGGATTCCGGGCTCGACTTCGCCTTCACCTGCGAAGAGGTCGTCGAGCTTGGCCGCCTCCCCTTTTCGGGTACGCCCCAACAGCATGAAGATGATGACGCCATCGCCGCCGCCTGCCGTCTTGCGGGGATCGACGCCTTCCGTCATCGCTCCTACCAGACGCTGTCGGGCGGCGAAAAGCAGCGTGTGCAGTTCGCGCGCGCCATTGCCCAGGTCTGGCGTCCGGCGGGAAAATCCGGTCCGCCACGCTACCTCCTTCTCGACGAGCCCACTTCCGCCCTCGATCTTCGTCATCAGCGCATGGTGCTCGATATTGCGCGCCGCCTTGCTGAAGAAGGTGTCGGCGTCCTTGCCGCGATTCACGACCTCAACCTCGCCATCGCTTATGCGGACGATGTGGTTCTGCTGCGCGGCGGCCGTCTGCTCGCCGCCGGTCCGGTCGGCGAGGTCATGACGAGCGAGGGGCTCGGGGCCTGTTTCGAGGTCGAGGTGGAAATCCTCACCCGCGAGAACGGGTCGCGCGCGGTGCTGGTCTAGTTATCCCCGCTTCACATCGCTTCCGGGGTCAGGTAATCCCCGAAGCGGGCATAAGAAAGCCGGGCAGGAAATCATCCGTACCCGGCTCTTTTTCGTATTGTGACGTTCCGATGACGTTTGTGTGACAGTCGGACCGTTTCGGGGCCTGTTTATCCCCGCTTACTGCCAGCCTGCGCGGTCGAAAATGCGCACCGCCTCGGCCTGGTTTTCGCCCAGCGCACTCGCATTGATCGCATCTTCCTTGAAGGGGCCTGTGCCCTTCACCGGGGATGTCTTCATCGCACCCGGCACCGCCGTATATTCGTGGTTCAGCTGGGTGAAGGCGTTCTGCGCCCAGTCCCCGGTCAGGAACTCTATGAATTTAATGGCGTTTTCGCGATTGGGTGCGTATTTCATCACGCCCGCGCCGGAGATGTTTACATGCGTGCCGCGGTCATTCTGGTTCGGAAAGATGAGGCCCACCTTTTCCGCGACCGCCACATCGGCGGCATCATCCGAGCCGAGCATGCGGCCGATATAATAGGTGTTCACCACGGAAATCCGGCATTCGCCCGCCGCCACCGCCTTGATGTTCGACGTGTCGTTGCCCTGGGGTTGCTGCGCGAGGTTCGCCATCACGCCTTTCGCCCAGTTTTCTGCGGCTTCCTGGCCTTCATGCTCGATCAAAGAGGCCAGCAGCGAAATGTTGTAGATGTTCGACGAGGAGCGCATGCAGATCTCGCCCTTATGCACGGGGTCGGCAAGGTCGTCATAGGTTTCGAGCTTCTCCGGGCGGCCCATCTCCTTGTTGTAGATGATGATCCGCGCGCGCTTCGAAAGGCCAAACCAGAGCCCCTCAGGGTGGCGCAAATGCGCGGGAATCCGCGATTCCAGCACCTCGGAGCGCACCGGCGAGAAAAGCCCCTTTTCCTCCGCGCGCCACAGCCGGCCCGCATCGACCGTCACCAGAATATCCGCAGGGCTCTGCTTTCCTTCGCGTTCGAGCCGCGCGATCAGCTCGTCGCTGCCGCCCTCGATCAGATTTACGCTTATGCCCGTTTGCTCGGTAAAGCGGTCATAGAGTTCAAGGTCCGTGTCGTAGTGACGGGCGGAGTAGATATTGACCTCCTGCGTCTCGGCCTTCGCGCCGACGGCGACAGCAAGACCAGAGGCAAGGATGAGAACGGCGGTAAGCAGACGAAACATGGGCTGTCCGTAATTTTGATAACGACTTGCAATTGCAGATGGGAGCTTACCCCGAGGAACAGGCCCGGCGCAAGCAGGCCGAGAGGACGAAAGGTCGCGTCAGGCCGCAAAAACGAAGGTTCCGCACGGATCGAAACGCACGGAAACGGCCTCGCCAATGGCAAAGCCAGCAAGCTCATCGACGCGGGCGCGAAGCGGTTCGAGGTTCGGGAAACTCTCGCTCGACAGGAGGACCAGCCAGTCCCGCCCGAGAAACCGGATATCGCCAATACGGAAGGCGTCGTTGGCGCCATCCGCAAGTTCCAGGGTCACGGCTTCGGGCCGCACGATCACCTCGGCCGCCATGCCCTGGCTGAAATTTTCAGCCGGCAAGGAGCCATAGGCCATCACCGCCGCGCCGTCGTCGATCACGGCGGGAAAACGCTGCGCCTCACCGAAAAGCGAGGCCACCAAAGCACTTGCAGGATTTGCATAGAGTTCGTCGGGCGCTGCGCACTGGGCAATCCGCCCACCTTCCATGACGGCAATCCGGTCGGCGATTTCCATCGCCTCGTCGGGATCGTGCGTCACCACCAGCGTCACGACACCGGCGGCTTTGAGCGCCCGGCGGGCTTCCTCTCTCAATTCGCGGCGGCGCGTGACGTCGACGCTCGCAAAGGGTTCATCAAGCAACATGGCCGCAGGTGAGGGCGCGAGGGCGCGCGCCAAGGCGACCCGCTGCTGCTGTCCGCCCGACAATGTATGGGGATAACGGCTCTCGAAGCCTGCAAGTCCGACGGCCTTCAAGCGGCTCGCGACTATGTTCTGAATTTCGCCTTTCGGCCTTCCGGCGAGGCCAAAGGCTATGTTTTCCGCGACGTTCAGATGCGGGAACAACGCATGGTCCTGAAACACCATGCCAAAGGAACGCTTTTCGGGCGGCACGTCGCGGCCCGGTGCGGCAAGCCGCACATCGCCAAGGTCAATGCTTCCCTCCTGCAGCGCTTCCAGCCCTGCTGCGAGCCTGAGCAAAGTCGTCTTGCCGCTTCCCGACGGCCCCAGCAGACAAAGGATCTCGCCCGGGCGCGCTTCCAGCGATACGCCGGACAGCACCCGATGGCCGCCATAGCTGTGGCCGACATTCCGGAAGGCCAAGGACATTAAAACACCTCTCGCGACGGGATGTATCTGCCGTATATCGTGCGAATGCGTAGCAAAATTACTTTGCCGCCCGTCGCGGTATTTGTCACAACAAGCCCATGTCAGTCACGGAAAAAGATCGCCACCCCGGGGGCGCGGGTTTCAGGGAACGGGTGAAGCTGCGGCTCGGTTCGGGCTGGACGCTCACCGCGCTTGGTATCGCACTGATCGTGCTCGCCCCCTCTCTCACGGTGCTCTGGAGCCTCACGGCACCGGCAAGCGAGAACTGGGCCCATCTGCGCTCGACCGTTCTTCCAGGCTATATCTTCAACACGTTGCAGCTCATGGCGCTCGTCGCGGCGATGACCGCCTTCGTCGGTGTTGGTACCGCATGGCTCACCGTTTCCACGCAGTTTCCCGGCCGTCGCTTCTTCAATTGGGCGCTCGTCCTGCCGCTTGCGACACCCGCCTATATCGTCGCCTATGTCTACACGGACCTTCTTTCCTTCGCCGGGCCTGTGCAAAGCGCGCTCAGAGGTATCACCGGCTGGCATGTCGGGGATTATTATTTTCCGCCGGTGCGCTCGCTACCCGGTGCGGCAGTGATGCTGAGCCTCGTTCTCTACCCTTATGTCTATCTTCTTGCGCGAACCGCCTTTGAGCGGCAGTCCGCTGCCCTTTTCGATGCGGCGCGCATTCTCGGCGCAAAGCCGTGGCGGGCCTTTCTGCGCATCGCCCTGCCCTGCGCGCGCCCGGCAATTGCGGGCGGTCTTGCTCTCGTTTTGATGGAAACGATCTCGGACTTCGGTGTCGTCGACTATTTCGCTGTGCCCACGCTCACAGCCGGGATCTTTCGCACATGGTTCAATCTGGGCGATGCCCTTTCCGCCGCGCAAATCGCTGCCTGGCTGTTCATTTTTGCCATTGCGCTTGTCTTCATCGAGATTGCGAGCCGGCGGGGCCGTGTGGCCAATCCGCTATCGCGCGACATGGCCCCCGCGCCTCGCAAACTCGGGCGGCTGGCGGGTACCGCCATCGCTATTGCCTGCGCGCTGCCCATCATTCTCGGCTTCATCGTCCCCGTGGCGGTTCTCCTGCGCTACGCCATCATCGAAGGCGATCCGATGCTCGGCCGCAACTTCCTCGACTTCGCCTGGAACAGCCTGCTCGTGGCCGCCCTTGCCGCCGTCCTTGCGACCACATTGGCTCTTTTGCTTGCCTATGGCGAGAGATTGCATCCGACGCGCTTCAATCGCGTGTCGATCCGTCTTGCGACACTCGGCTATGCGCTGCCCGGCGCGATGATCGCCATAGGCATTCTTACGCTCTCGACAGGGATCGATCATGCCTTTGCGGATGCCGTTGAAGGGCTCGGTTTTTCACCCGGACTTATCCTCACCGGATCGGTCGCAGGGCTGGTCTTCGCCTATGTGGCGCGCTTTTTGACTGCGGCCTATAACGCCACGCATAGCGGGCTCGGAAAAATCCATCCGACACTTGATGCTGCCGCACGAAGCCTTGGCGCCGCCCCGCGCCGCGTTCTTTCCGCCGTCCACGTGCCCCTCCTGCGCGGCGCCCTCGCAAGCGCAGCCCTCATCGTCTTTATCGACGTGATGAAGGAGCTGCCCGCCACGCTTCTCCTCCGTCCCTTCAATTTCGAGACGCTGGCGACACGTACCTATCGCCTCGCCTCCGACGAAAAACTGGGTGAAGCCAGCACTGCGGCGCTGATGATCGTGCTGCTCGGCCTCATCCCCGCGATCCTGCTCAGCCTGTCGATCTCGAGAAGCGGGACGCGGCCTGCCATCGTGCCGCCCTACACGGAAAAGTGAAGCTTTCCGGCGTCTGCTCGCATGGTTCAGGACTGAAAGCGGCGGACTCGGGAACAAGTTGAGGGTATTGTCCCCTCGTGTCGACACACCGTGTCATTGTGCCCTGTTTGAATCGCGTATTGCCGGAGAGCCCATGCGCCCTCTGATACCCCTCGCCCTTGCCGTCATGCTGCTTGCCGTGCCCGCGCAAGCAGAGGAAGAACCACAGAATGTCATTGTCACCTCGGTGAAAAGCGATGGCTTTGTCGACAGGGTGGAAGCGCTCGGCACGACCTTTGCCAATGAGAGCGTAACGATCACGGCGAATGTGTCGGACAAGATTGTCGAGATCCACTTCGAGGACGGGCAGGAAGTCGAGGAAGGGTATCTCCTCGTCGCCCTCCAGCGCGCGGAGCAGCGCGCCGCTCTCGCAGCCGCGGAAGCGGTTCTCAGTGAACGCAGGACGGCCTATCAGCGGGCGCGCGAGCTTGAAAGCCGCCAATATACGACAACAGCTCAACTCGAAGAGCGCCTTGCCGCGCTACGCGAAGCGGAAGCCAACCGCGATGCTGCCGCCGCGCGCCTTGCGGACCGTGAAATCCGGGCGCCCTTCGATGGCATTGTGGGCCTTCGCAATATCAGTGTCGGCACCCTCGTGACGCCCGGAAGCGTCATCACAACGCTTGATGACCTCGACCCTATCAAGCTCGACTTCACCGTTCCCGCCGCCTACCTCGCAACGATCCGGCCCGGCCTCGAAATCGTCGCCGCCACGACGGCGCTACCCGGCATTCAGTTCAAGGGTGAAATCCGGAGTGTCTCAAGCAAGGTCGATCCGGTGACGCGCTCCTTTACCGCCCGCGCGCTGATCGACAATCCCGACCATGCATTAAAGCCGGGCCTTCTGATGACGGTTCAGCTTCTGCGAAACCCGCGACAGGCGCTGGTCATCCCTGAAGAAGCCCTCATTCCGGTCGGCACACAGAATTTCGTCTTTGTCATTGAGGACGGGGTCACCGAGGGCGTGAAAAACCCCATTGCGCACCGCCGCGAAGTTCACACTGGTGCTCGACGTCTGGGTGAGGTCGAGATACTGAGCGGCCTCAGTGAAGGCGAACGCGTTGTCACACATGGCACCATGCAGCTTCGCGACGGACAGCCTGTGCACATCGTCGAAGAGCAAGGGGTCATCAAAACGCTGGGCGGGCTGAGCGACGAAACCACGACCGTGCGCTAACGAGGCAGGCATGAAGCTTTCGGATATCTCCGTTACAAGGCCGGTTTTTGCCGCCGTCATCAGCCTGTTGCTCGTCGCGTTCGGCCTTGTCGCCTTTGACCGCCTGCCGCTTCGTGAATATCCCGATATTGACCCGCCCATCGTCTCGATCACCACCGACTATCGCGGTGCGGCGGCGGCCGTCATCGAGACACGCATCACCGAACCCATCGAAGAACGTATCGCGGGAATCGAGGGCATCTCCTACATCGAGTCGTCCAGCGAAGATGGCCGCTCGCGCATCACCATCGAGTTCAACCCGGGACGAGACGTCGATGCGGCCGCGAACGACATACGCGACCGCGTATCGGGAATCGTGGACGACCTTCCCGCCGAGGCCGATCCGCCGGACATCCGCAAGGAAGACTCAAGCGACGACGTCATCATGTGGCTCAACCTCGTGAGCGACCGCATGAGCGTTCTGGATATGACGGATTATGCGGAACGCCATCTTGTCGACCGTTTTTCCACGCTTGACGGGGTGGCGCGGGTAAGGCTCAGCGGTGAGCGAAGCTATGCCATGCGGATATGGCTGGACCGGAATGCACTTGCAGCCCGACAGCTGACGGTCGGCGATGTCGAGCAGGCGCTGATAGCCGAGAATGTCGAACTTCCCGCGGGCAATATCGAATCCGCCCAGCGGCAATTTACGGCACGCGTCGAGCGGAGCTTCAAGACGCCAAAGGATTTCCGCGAACTTGTCCTCGCCCAGGGTAAAGACGGCTATCTGGTGAGGCTTGGCGATGTCGCGCGTGTCGAACGCATGGCCGCCGAGGACAGGACGTTCTTTCGCGGCAACAAAGTGAAGATGATCGGTGTCGGCATCATCAAGCAGTCGACGGCGAACACGATCACCGTGACGGACGGCGTCAAGGCCCAGGCGGCGCGCCTGGCGTCCTCACTGCCTGAAGGAATGGCGCTGAAGCAGAGCTACGACACCAGTGTGTTCATCGAGTCGGCAATCAGCGAAGTTTACAAGACGCTCGGCATCGCGATCTTCCTCGTCGTCCTGACGATCTTTGTCTTTCTCGGCAGTGCCCGGGCAACACTTGTGCCTGCGGTCACTGTCCCTGTGTCGGTCATAGCGACGTTCCTCGTCCTCTATATACTCGGCTTTTCCGTCAATCTGCTGACCTTGCTGGCGCTCGTTCTGGCCATCGGGCTCGTTGTCGATGACACGATCGTGGTGCTTGAGAACATCTATCGCCGCATGGAGGCCGGGGAGACGCCACTCGTCGCCGCATTCAACGGCGCACGGCAGGTCGGCTTCGCTGTCATTGCAACAACGATTGTGGTGATTTCGGTCTTCCTGCCGCTGGCTTTCATCGAAGGATCGGTTGGGCGGCTGTTTTCGGAGTTCGCTATCACCATGTCGGCGGCCGTCGCCTTTTCCAGCCTCGTCGCGCTGAGCCTTTCCCCCATGCTCTCCTCGAAGATTCTGAAGCCGACCTCCAACCACACGCGGTTCAATATCGCCGTGGATCGAGCGTTCGAGAACACACAGAATTGGTATGCCTCGTCGCTCGGAAAAGCACTCCACCGACCTGTATTTATGTTCAGCATACTCGGCATCGTTGCCGTTCTGGCCTATGGGCTCTTCACGATACTTCCCTCGGAATATGCACCACGGGAGGACCGGGGCGCTTTCTTCGTGATGGTGAACGCGCCGGAAGGGTCGTCCTACTCATATATCGAAGCCTATATGGACGAGATCGAAGACCGAATGATGCCGCTGGTCGAAAATGGGGAGATCAGCCGGCTACTCGTCCGCGCGCCGCGCTCGTTCGGCGGCGGTGCCACCTTCAATTCCGGCATTGCCATTGCCGTGTTGAACGACTGGAGCGAGCGCCGCTCGGCCTGGGAGATCATGGACGATGTGAAGGCTCGCACGGCCGATCTGCCCGGCGTTACCATCTCGCCTGTGATGCGCCGGGGTTTTGGCGGCGGCACATCAAAGCCGGTGCAATTCGTCATTGGCGGTGGAACCTATGAAGAGCTCCGCGAATGGCGCGATATTCTTCTCGCCGCCATCGCTGAAAACAATCCCGGACTTACCGGCGTCGACCACGACTACAAGGAAACCAAGCCGCAGCTTCGCGTCGAGATCGACCGGAACAATGCTGGCGACCTCGGCGTGACCGTAAACAATATCGGCCGGACGCTCGAAACCGTTTTCGGCTCTCGCCGGGTAACGACCTTCATTGAGGATGGCGAGGAGTACGACGTTATCCTCGAAGGCGAGCGCGCAGCCCAACGTACGCCGAGCGACATGAGCAATCTTTTCGTACGCTCCGAGCGGTCGGGTGAGCTC
This sequence comes from Parvibaculum sp., assembly GCA_002694985.1. Taxonomy (GTDB): domain Bacteria; phylum Pseudomonadota; class Alphaproteobacteria; order Parvibaculales; family Parvibaculaceae; genus Parvibaculum. Next base: position 216,477 of record NZNS01000010.1, read on the forward strand.
ATTCCGCTCGCGAATCTCGTAACAGTGAGCGAAATGGCAGGCCCATCCAGCCTCAACCGTTATAATCGCGTACGCGCCATCACCATCGAGGCGGCCCTTGCGGATGGTTATACGCTTGGTGAAGCACTCGACTACCTCGAAGGACTTGCACGGGAGAAGCTGCCTGCCGGGGTCACGATCGACTATCGCGGTCAATCGCTCGACCTGGTCAAATCCGGCAGCGCGCTCGCCTTCATCTTCGTTCTGGGCCTCGTCGTGGTTTTCCTCGTGCTTGCCGCACAGTTCGAGAGCTTTATTCACCCGATCATCATCATCACAACGGTGCCGCTCGCCATCGCCGGCGGGCTTCTCGGCATCTGGCTCACGGGCGGAACGATCAATCTCTACACGCAGATCGGTCTCATCATGCTGATCGGTCTCGCGGCAAAGAATGGCATTCTCATTGTGGAGTTCGCGAACAAGCTGCGCGACGAGGGTCGCGGGTTTCACGACGCTTTGATCGAAGCTGCCGGTATTCGTCTCCGTCCGATCCTGATGACGGCCATTACGACGGCTGCAGGAGCCGTGCCGCTTATCCTCTCCTTTGGCGCCGGCGCGGAAACAAGGGCCGCCATTGGCGTCGTTATCTTCTCCGGTATCATCGCTACCACGGCCTTCACCCTTTTCGTGGTGCCGGTCACCTATCAATTGCTGGCCCGGGGCACAGGTTCACCCGGCGATACGAAACGCCGCCTGGAACAGGAGATGGCGTCGGGAGCAGGCGACCCGATACGCCCCCGGCCCGAAGGCGCGGAATAGGCGGAAATCGACCGGGCACGCCTTGACTTGCGTTCTCCGCGGCCAAGATGAATGGGCACGGATTGGCAGGAAATTTCTGAGCCGCGCCTATGGAGAAGCGGGTGCGAGCCGGTCGGGCGGCTGATAGACTGAAGAACAAAGCCGAGCAGACCCAGAATCCGGTAACAACAGACCTTGTCCAGTTCGCCCACGACTTTTGACGATGCCGCTGCCCTTGCGGATGCAATTATCTCACGGGTGGGCAAGAAGATCGTCATGGCTTTGCCGCTCGGTCTCGGCAAGCCGAACCATCTGGCAAATGCGCTGGTCCGCCGTGCCATCGACGACCCCTCGATTTCACTGCAAATTTTTACCGCGCTGACGCTTGAAGTGCCGCGCCCTTCAAGCGACCTCGAACGCCGTTTTCTGAGTCCGGTTCTGGAGCGGTTATTCAAGGGCTACCCTGACCTTGTTTACGCGAATGCGCTCCACGCCGGCGCGCTGCCGCCGAACATTGAGGTCAATGAGTTCTTCATGCAGGCCGGGCGTTGGCTCAACTCGCCGCGGCAGCAGCAGAACTATATTTCCGCCAACTACACCCATGCGCTGCGCTATATTCTCGAGAGGAATGTCAATGTCGTGGGCCAGCTGGTTGCGCCGTCGGATTCTCGTGACCAGTTTAGTCTGAGTTCAAATCCCGACATAACAATCGACCTGTTGAAAGCCCGGCGCGATGGGAAGGCCGATTTCATCTGTGCTGGCGAGACAAATCTGGCGCTTCCCTATATGGGCGGCGAGGCGGAAGTCGAGGCAGCCGAGTTCGACTTTCTTCTCGACAACGAAGCGCTTCAGTTTCCACTCTTTGCTCCGCCACGCGAACCCGTATCGCTGGCTGACTACGCTATCGGGGTTCATGTTGCGAGCCTCGTACCCGATGGCGGCACTCTCCAGATCGGCATAGGTTCGATCGGGGACGCCATTGGACGCGCGCTGGTATTGCGTCATCTGAACAACGAAATCTTTGCGGCAACCGCCTCTGCTCTGAATGTTCGAGGCGAGGAGCGAGTACCTTTCGAGGAAGGGCTCTATGGCGCCAGCGAAATGCTGGTCGAGTGTTTTATCGACCTCATTGAGGCGGGTGTTCTGAAACGCGAGGTCGACGGTGTGCTCGTGCATGGCGGCTTCTTTCTTGGTTCCAAATCGCTCTATCGGCGTCTGCGGGAGATGACGCCGGAGGAGCGCGCCCGCATCTCGATGGTGCCCGTTTCTTTCGTGAACGACCTGCATGGCGATGAAGAGCGCAAGCGGGCCGCCCGCAAGAAGGCACGCTTTGTCAACACAGCGATGATGGCGACACTGACAGGCGCCGTCATATCAGACGGGCTGGAGGACGGACGTGTGGTGAGCGGCGTGGGCGGTCAGTATAATTTCGTCGCGCAGGCCTTTGCACTCGAGGATGCGCGCTCGATCATCACTGTGCGCGCCACACGCAGCAAAAAAGGCAAGACGGTCTCGAACATCGTCTTTTCCTATGGCCACACCACTATCCCGCGGCATCTGCGCGACATTGTGGTGACTGAATACGGCATCGCAGATCTGCGGGGAAAGACAGATAGCGATGTGATTGCCGAAATGCTTTCCGTCGCGGATTCCCGTTTCCAGCCGGAGTTGCTTGAACAGGCGAAGAAGGCCGGCAAGATCGCAGCCCACTACGAAATCCCGGAAAGACAGCGCCACAATACGCCCGCACATCTGGAAGCAGCGCTCAGAGAGGCGCGGGAAGCGGGGCACTTGCCGCTCTTCCCCTTTGGCAGCGATTTTACCGAAACCGAAGTTGCCCTGATGCCTGCCCTCGCCCGGCTGAGCAATGCCTCTAGAAGCGATCTGGCAAAACTGATGCTTCGCGGCGGACCGGAAACCGCCAGCACCCGAAGAAGCCTCGAACGAATGGGTCTTTCAAACCCCAGCAGCCTGAAAGAGCGTTTCTACAGACGCCTGCTTCTGGGTGCACTGGCGTCTTGAGGCGGCACCTGAAGGAAATTTGCGCGAGAACACGAATACTCTTGATGGCGAGTCCTGCCAGTCCCAATTTTCTTTTGTGAAAGATTATGGAGTGTATTTGCACGGATTTGCTGCACGGCCAAAGCTGTGTGTGACTTCTGTGCCGCACTGCACAAAAATACGATTCTCCAAGGAAAATATCAGCCACCGATATTGGATGTTGACCTGCGCTTAACATATATAGCGCCGATATATCGGCCCTATATACCCGGCAGTCCACCGGCCAGGAACAGTCCTATGCAAGTCACGACCCTCTGCCTTGGCGCGCTCGTTTTCGGCGACGCCACCGGCTACGAAATAAACAAAATGTTCGAGGATGGGCCATTTAGCCATTTCCTTGATGCGAGCTATGGCTCGATCTATCCGGCGCTGATGCGGCTGGCGGAGGAAGGGCTCGTAACCTGCAAGGCGGAAGCGCAAGAACGCCGCCCGGACAAGAAAATCTATTCCCTGACCGGAAAAGGGCGGTTGAAGCTCCGCGATGCGTTACAGCAGCCCATTGCCGACGATAAATTTCGCTCCGAGTTCCTTTTTACCCTGCTCTTTGCGCATCTTCTTCCACGCAATCGCGTCCGCACCATGGTGGACCACCGGCTTGCGGCAATGAAACAAAAGCTCATCGAGCTTTCGCAGCCAGACGCGGAAGATACTCCCGGTATGGATTTCGCCCGGCAATATGGATACGCGATCTATTCCGCCTCCATCGACTTTCTCGAAAACAATCGGCATCTGATCGAAGATATCGCAACCGAAGAAGAAGCGCATGTTTGACCGGATAAAAGAACAAATTGAAAAAACAACGGGCGGACGTCTTCACCGCTCGCATTTCATAGCAATCGGCATTGCCATCGTGATCGCATTATGGTTCGCGACGGGTATTTTCAGCAGGAGCGAGAACACGGAATCGGAGCTTACTGCAGCTGAGCAGGATGCCGCAAACACCGAAGTAACGCGTGTTCGCGTGGCCGAATCCACCGCGACTGCGCGGCGCGGCTCCATCATTATTCGCGGACGCACCGAAGCCAAGCGCGCCGTAGAAGTTCGGGCGGAAACGCAAGGAACGGTGGCACGGCTTCCAGTCGAGAAAGGCGAACGCGTTTCCGAAGGTGACGTTCTCTGTGAACTCGCCCCCAATGCCCGCGGCGCGCAACTTGCTGAAGCGCAGGCGCTGGTGAAACAACGGCAGCTCGAATATGACGCCTCCCGGCAACTGGCGAAAAAAGGCTATCGCGCGCCCACCGTCGCTGCTGGATCCAAGGCCGCTTTTGACGCCGCTCGGGCACGTCTGAAGCAGATGCAGGTCGAAATGGAGCAAACAAAGATCAAAGCACCGTTCGATGGCGTCTTCGACAGTCGACCCGTTGAAGTTGGCGACTACATGCGCGTGGGCGATACCTGCGGGCTCGTGGTCGAGCTGAATCCTCTTCTGATCGTGGGCCAGGTCTCGGAAGACCGCGTTGCCTCACTTCAGATAGGCGAAGGGGGCAAGGCAAGGCTCGTCACCGGCGAAACGGCGGAAGGCACCATCCGGTTCGTGGCAAAAACAGCCGACCCCGCAACCCGCACTTTCCGGGTCGAACTCGAAGTCCCCAACGAGGACCTGTCTATGCGTTCGGGCGTGACTGCCGAAATTATCGTTCCCGGCGAGGAGATCATGGCGCATCGGATTCCAAGCGGCGTCATCACTCTTGATGATAATGGCGTAATCGGCATACGCGCGGTTAATGAGCAGCAGCAAGTCGAGTTCAAGCGCGTAATCCTCGTGGACGACACGCCGGACGGCCTTTGGGTCACCGGCCTGCCGGAGAAAGTCATGTTGATCACGGTCGGGCAGGATTACGTCAAGGAAGGCCAGAAAGTTGAGGCTGTGACCGGCAATCAGGTTGGAGCGTCGCTGTGAACTCCTTTATTGAGGCCGCTCTCGGACATTCGCGCACTGTCCTGACGTCAATGGTGTTGCTGGTCGCAGCTGGCATCGTTTCCTTCATTACGATCCCGAAGGAAGCCGACCCGGATATTCCGATTCCGATCTTCTATGTCTCGATCATTCATCAAGGCATCTCCCCGGAAGACGCCGAGCGTTTGCTCATTCGTCCGATGGAGACAGAACTTCGCTCGCTTGAAGGGCTCGAAGACATCACGGCGATCGCTTCCCAGGGTCATGCCGGTATCCTGCTCGAGTTCGACGTGAACTTCGACAAGGACACAGCGCTCCAGGATGTGCGCGAAAAGGTCGATCTTGCTCGCGCGAAACTGCCGAGTGATACGGAAGAACCCATCGTCCGGGAGTTCAACGCAGCCCTGTTCCCCGTTCTCATCGTAACATTATCCGGCGAGGTGCCAGAGCGAACACTTTACAATGCCGCTCGTCGACTTAAGGACGAGATCGAAGGCGTTCCGACGGTTCTCCAGGCTGAACTTGTAGGTCATCGCGATGAACTTCTGGAAGTCGTGATCGACCCGGCGAAGCTCGAATCCTACAATGTTTCGCAGAGAGAACTGATCAACGTCGTTCAACAGAATAACCGTCTGATTGCGGCCGGCAATATCGATACCGGTCAAGGCCGGTTCTCGGTCAAGGTGCCGGGGCTCTTCGAGGACCGCGAAGACGTTCTCAATCTCCCCGTGAAAGTCTCCGGGGAAGGTGTCGTCACGCTTTCCGATATCGCCGACATTCGCCGTACCTTCAAGGATGCGGACGGCTATGCCCGTTTCAACGGGCATCAGGCCATTGCCATCGAAATCACGAAGCGCCTCGGCACGAATATCGTCGACAACAACACTCAGGTCCGGCAGGTCGTGTCGGAATTCACAGAAGATTGGCCGGAAGCTATCCATGTGAATTTCACGCTCGATGCTTCCGAATGGATTTTCCGCTCTCTCGGTTCGCTTCAATCCTCCATCATGGCAGCGATTGTTCTTGTCATGATCGTCGTCGTTGCCGCACTCGGCCTGCGCTCCGCAATGCTGGTCGGCATTGCCATTCCGACCTCCTTCATGATCGCCTTCTTCTTCCTCGCTTCCGCCGGTTACACCATCAACATGATGGTGATGTTCGGTATGCTTCTCGCCGTCGGTATGCTGGTCGACGGCGCCATCGTTGTGGTGGAATATGCCGACCGGAAAATGTCGGAAGGTCTCGACAGACGCGAAGCCTACACACTCGCCTCCAAGCGTATGTTCTGGCCGGTTGCGTCATCGACCGCGACAACTCTTGCAGCTTTTCTGCCCATGCTGCTGTGGCCGGGCGTAAGCGGCAAGTTCATGAGCTATTTGCCAATTACGTTGATCGTGGTGCTTTCCGCTTCGCTTCTGACAGCTCTGATCTTCGTACCTGCAATGGGCACGATCTTTGGCAAGGCCGAAACTGAGAACAACGAAGTCTTGAAGCAGCTCGCCGGAGCCGAAACCGGCGACATCCGCTCGCTGTCCGGACTCACCGGCTCCTATGTGCGGGTCCTCGACCGGCTGATCCGCTATCCTGGGCGCGTGCTCGCGGTGACGGGAGGGGTACTTGTCACTACCATTGTTCTGTTCTCGGCGTTCAACAATGGCGTCGAGTTCTTCGTGAATACCGAACCGGAACGCGCCATCGTACTGGTCAGCGCGCGCGGCAATCTTTCCGCGCAGGACACACTGACACTTGCGCGTGACGTGGAGCAGATTGTGCTTGATACGGACGGAGTTGCCACCGTCTTTACCCGTACAGGCCCCGGCCTCGGCAGTGGTTCATCGGGCCGTAGTGACGTTCCAAAAGATCTCATTGCCCAGATGATGATCGAACTGAAGCCTTATGAGGAACGGCGGAAAGGTGCCGTTATTCTTGAGGACATTCGCCAGCAGACAAAATTGATCCCCGGTATCAAGGTTGAACTGCGCAAGCAGGAAAATGGACCGCCGACCGGCAAGGATATCCAGATCGAGCTGACCTCGGCCGACCACCAAAAGCTGCTCGAAACCACGTCGATCATTCGAGCGCATCTCGATAATGAGGTGGAGGGCCTTATTGACGTCGAGGACGGAAGACCCTTGCCCGGTGTCGAATGGGTCATGACCGTCGACCGCGAGATGGCCGGACGGTTTGGCGCAGATGTGACCTCCGTCGGCGCGGTCATCCAACTCGTCACCAACGGCATCATGATCGGCGATTACAGGCCAGACGATGCACAAGATGAAGTTGATATCCGGGTGCGTTTTCCAGACAACTACCGAGTGCTTGATCAGCTTGATCAGCTACGGGTGCAAACCTCATCCGGCCTCGTCCCGATCTCGAACTTCGTGCATCGGGAAGCACAACCGCAGGTGAGCACCATTGAGCGCATTAACGGCTTTCGCCGTATCATGATCAAGGCCAACACAGCGGTCGATCCGGTCACGGGTGACAAGATCAACATTGACGAAAAAGTCGGTGAGATTTCTGCCTGGATTTCTCAACAGAATTTCGATCCGGCCGTGAAAGTGAAATTTCGCGGTGCAAATGAAGAACAGGCAGAGTCGGCATCGTTCCTCAGCGGAGCGCTTATTGGTGCGCTGTTCCTCATGTTCATCATCCTGCTGACACAGTTCAACAGCTTCTATCATTCCGCCCTCACGCTTTCGACAGTCGTTCTTTCCACGATCGGTGTGCTGATCGGCATGATCGTGACGGGGCAGGCATTCTCCGTGATCATGACCGGCACCGGCGTCGTCGCGCTTGCGGGTATCGTCGTGAACAACTCGATCGTGCTGATCGACACCTACCAGCGACTACGGGAGGACTCGATGGATGCCGTGGAGGCAGTGCTGCGTACGGCAGGCCAGCGCCTGCGTCCCATCATGCTGACGACCATTACGACCATGCTCGGCCTGTTGCCGATGGCGCTTCAGATCAATCTCGATTTCATCTCGCGCGATATCGTAATCGGTGGTCCCGTATCGGTCTGGTGGGTTCAGCTTTCGACCGCGATCATTTTCGGACTTGGCTTCTCGACGCTGCTTACGCTTGTCCTTATACCGGTGCTACTCGCAGCCCCCTCCGTCATCAAGGCAAAGCGCAAGGCACCACGTGAAACATCGCAGGAGTGGAACGATAATTCAGAAAACAGCGCCCGGCGCGCTGCCGAGTAAGTTCACGCTTCGTCGATCACGGAATTGGAAAGAACGCCCACGCCTTCAATTTCGATCTCGATCATATCGCCATGCTTCATCCAGAGAGGCGGCGTACGCGCGAAACCCACGCCTGCAGGCGTCCCCATGACGAGGACGTCGCCGGGCTCCAGCGTCATGCATTGGCTGAGCAGCATGATCGTTTCGTCGACGGGAAAGATCATGTCCGCCGTGTTGGCGTTCTGCATGACTGTACCATTGAGACGGGACTGGATATTCAATCCGGTGGCTCCCGGCGGCAGTTCATCGGCGGAAACGAAAGCGGGTCCGAAGGGGCCCGTGCAATCGAAATTCTTGCCGATCGTCCATTGCGGCGTGCGTCGCTGGTAATCGCGTACAGACCCGTCATTGAAGCAGGAATATCCCGCAACGAATGAAAGCGCATCCGACGTCGATGTGTGGCGGGGGACGCGGCGGCCGATGATGGCAGCGAGTTCTGCTTCAAAATCAAGCTGTTGCGAGATGCGGGGCCGACGCATGGGCGCGCCGTGGCCGACAAGCGAGGTCGCGCTGCGCATGAAAAAATTCGGATAGTCAGGTTTCTCGCGGCCGCCTTCTGCAGCATGTGCAGCATAATTAAGACCGAGGCAGATGATCTTGCCGGGGCGCGGGACCGGCGGAAGAAAAGCTATTTGCGACAAAGGGATACGCGGTGCGGCTTCAAGAGCACTGCTGATGGCCTCGAAGCCCTGCTCGCCCGCCTGGAGGGTTGCCAGGAGAGAGGAAGGCGACCCGGAAAGTGCTGAAATATCAGCAACTTCGTCGCCAATAAGGGGGCCGAATTTTTCCCTGCCGTCATGTTCGAATGTTACGAGCCGCATCGCCTTAATCCCCTGCCTCTTTTTCATAGCGGAACGGGCGATCTAGGCGCGAAGCCGGGGACAAGTCAACGAGAAGGCGGGGATATCCGCGCCCGACCGTCATCGTAACGTCACGATAACGTCACAAATGACGAAGTTGTCCCCGGCAGACGGGACGAGGTCCTAACCCATGAAAAGCCTGTTGATCGCCAATCGTGGCGAGATTGCCGTGCGCATCGCACGCGCGGGTGCAGAACTCGGAGGACGGACGGTCGCCGTCTACTTGAAGAGCGCGATGCCTTCTACCGCAAGATGGTCGACCGCTATTACGAAAACGGGAAGGCGACCAACATGGCCTCCTTCCTCGAAATCGACGCGGTGATCGACCCGGCCGAGACACGCCACTGGATAATGCGGGGGCTGAAATCGCTGCCGCCCGCAGAGGCGCGCATAACGCGGCCCTTTATCGATACCTGGTGAACGGCGAGAGGGCGGAAACCCGGCGCTTCAGAGCGGTCATGGAGTTCTGCCCGGAAAACGTTCTAGGCTCCGGCTTCCTTCGCTACCTTTTCGAAGTCCGAGGCATCATGGCGTTCGGGCAACTGACTCGACTTCTCGCCCCAGACACGATTGACCATGCGGCCACGCTTCACGGCGGGCCGCTCGGAAACTTCATCCGCCCAGCGGTTCACATTCTTGTATTCGTGAACGCTGAGAAATTCGGCGGCCTCATAGAGAACGCCTTTCGCAAGTGCGCCATACCAGGGCCAGATCGCAATGTCGGCAATGGTGTATTCGTCACCCGCGATGTAATGGCTTTCACCGAGGCGGCGATCCAGCACGTCGAGCTGGCGCTTTACTTCCATTGCGAAACGGTCGATCGCATATTCGATCTTGAAGGGAGCATAGGCATAGAAGTGGCCGAAACCGCCGCCGAGATAAGGCGCGGAGCCCATCTGCCACATGAGCCAGGACCAGCACTCGGCGCGCTTCGTCAGTTCCTTCGGCTGAAAGGCCCCGCCGAATTTCTCCGAGAGATAGAGAAGGATCGCACCGCTTTCGAAAATACGGGTGGGCGGATTGGTGCTGTGGTCCATCAGGGCGGGGATCTTGGAATTGGGATTGACCGCGACAAAGCCCGAGCCGAACTGGTCGCCCTCGCCGATATTGATAAGCCAGGCGTCGTATTCCGCGTCCTTGTGGCCGAGCTCCAGAAGCTCTTCCAGCATTACCGTGACCTTGACGCCATTCGGCGTGGCCAGCGAATAAAGCTGAAAAGGATGTTTGCCGACCGACAGTTCCTTTTCATGGGTCGGACCGGCGATGGGGCGATTGATGTTCGAGAAGCGGTTTTCGTTCCTGTCCTGGTTCCAGGTCCAGACCTTGGGCGGAACATAGGCTGTATCGGACATGTGACGTCTCCCTGTTTTCGGATTTTCTCGCAGGCGTTTTCAGGATCAGGCGGCTTCTTCGGCGACGAAGCCCTTCCAGCCGCGCATATAAGTGACGAAGGCGCTGCCGAGACCTTCGTCGCGCAAATGCTCTGCGGTGACGGGAAGCGCGGGTGAGACATAGGAGGGATCGGCGAGCACCCTGCGCGGGAAATCGTGACGCAGGATCGCGGCACGCCCGATGACGGCAAAATCGCAGCCCGCATCGATGACGGCGGCGGCACCGGCCGCGCTCATGATCTTGCCCGCAGCGCCGAGGCGAACCTCGCCACGCGGCAGATCGGTGAAATAGCTCATGAGCGAACGGCCCTGGAATTCCTCCTCGACGGGTTCCTTCGCCACATCCCAGAGCGACATGTCGAGGAAGTCGATCTTCGCATCACGGAGAAGCTCCGTCGCGACATCGCGCACTTCGGCGAGCTTGAGACCGAAGCGCTCCGGCGAGAGGCGAATGCCCAACTGGAAATCGGGACGGCAGGCGGCGCGGATGCCTTCGACGATCTCGAAGGTGAGGCGGGCGCGATTTTCCAGCGAGCCGCCATAACGGTCATTGCGACGGTTAAGCTCCGGCGAAAGGAACTGCGCGAGGAGATAGCCATGCGCGCCGTGGACCTCGACGCCGTCGAAGCCCGCCTTTTCCGCGCGCTTCGCCGCGGCGATGAAGGCATCGCGCGATGCCTCGACTTCCTCCAGCGTCATGGCGCGCGCACCCGTGTCCTTGTCGTCGGAGGGGCCGACCACATCCGTCACGATGTCCTTTGGCGAACGGATACCGGCATGGTGGAGCTGGACGGAAGAGACCGAGCCTTCTGCCTTGATGGCGGAAGCCAGCCGCGTGAGGCCTTCGAGGTGTCTGTCGTCCCAGACGCCGAGCTGGCCGGGAAAGCCCTGCCCGCCTGCCTGCACATGCGCAGCGCAGGTCATTGTGAGGCCGAAACCTCCCTTGGCGCGCATGGTGAGCCAGCGAAACTCGTCGTCCGAGAGGCGGCCATCTTCATGGCTCTGGGTGTTGGTGAGCGGCGCGAGCATGAAGCGGTTCTGCCAGGCGGGGCCGTGAGCGAGCGAAAGCGGCTCGGCAAGCTTGTTCGTGTTCGGCATCGGAGATCCTCGAAGGCAAAAAAATGGCGACTGGTTCCTATATAGAGGTTCCACGACACTTATTCACCCAGGAGAATTTTTCCGTTTTTTGAATGGAAAATTGCCATCCTTCGCCGGGCGCGAAGGCAGGGCAATCTGCATGAGGGGCTGGAGGGGCGCGCCCTGCCCCCATGCCTGCAATGAGGGACCCATGAGGGCCGGACCGGGGCCGGACCGGAGCCGGATCGGGCAGGCCGAGGTTTATTCCGCAGGCTGATAATGCGCGATGACGCAGACCCCGCGGAGGACCACCCCGTGACGCGGAAGCGGAAGCGGAAGCTGCTGCAAAAGCGGGGCCGGATTATCGGGCTAGGCCGAAAAGGCCTCTTTCTCCCGTGAGTACCCGAAACGCATCCGAAATACCGACAACCGTTTCCGCCCCGCCGAGGCAGAGATAGCCCCAGGGGCGCATGATCTTCGAGAGGCCGGTGAAGACGCGCTTTCGTGTCGCCTCGTCGAAATAGATGAGGACATTGCGGCAGAAGATGACGTCAAAAGACCCCATGCCGCTCGTGTAGGGATCGTCCAGCAGATTGTAGTTCCGGAAGTCCACCATCTCTCGCAACTCGTCCTTCACGCGCCAACCGTCGCTTTCGGGCACAAAATATTTGCGAAGCATATAATCGGGGAGGCCGCGCGACACCTCGAAAAGCGAGTACCGACCCGCCTCCGCCCTTGCGAGCATCCCGTCCGAAATATCGGTCGCGACGATTTCCACCTGCCAGCCGTCTAGGACGGAGCCCATCTCGGCCAGGGTCATCGCAAGCGAATAAGGTTCCTGCCCGCTCGAACAGGCGGCACTCCATATACGGATGCGCCGAGAGGCCTTTGTCTTTTCCATCACATCCGGCATGAGGCTCTTGCTCAGACGTTCGAACGGCCAGGCGTCTCGAAAGAACAGCGTCTCGTTGGTCGTCATGGCGTCGATGATCTGCTTCAGCAGAACCTCATTTCGCGTCCGGCGAATTTCGCCGATGAAACTGCTGACGCTATCGAGACCGCTGCGGCGCGCGAGCGGCGCAAGCCGGCTTTCGATGAGATAGCCCTTCTCGGGCGTGACCACTAGGCCGGCCCGATCGTAAAGAACCTGCTTCAGATAATCGAATTCGGTATTGTTCATTTCGCTTCTCCCCCCGCGATACGAAAGATCGCCGGACCTATCAGTTGCAACGGCAGAATTTCCTCGCAGATGCCCGCCTGCGCGACCGCACCGGGCATCCCCCATACAACGCTGCTCGCGCGATCCTGCGCGAGCACACGCCCCCCTTCTTCAATCGCTGCCTCCGCCCCCTTGAGGCCATCGCACCCCATGCCCGTCAAGATCACGACGAGCAGACGTTCCTTGAAGTTCTTCGCAAGACTGCGCAGCATCGGGTCCACTGCAGGCTTGCAGGAATTTTCCGGCGGACCGTCGTCGAGCCGGATGATCGTTCCGCCCGCCGCGCGGCGTTCCACCAGCATGTGCTTGCCGCCCGGCGCGATATAGATGTGGCCGGGCTTGAGCGGTTCGCCGTCGCGCGCCTCCGTGGCGGAGCGGCCGGAATATCGCGTCATATGCTCCGCGAGAAGGCCCGTGAATGTGGCCGGCATGTGCTGCGTCACCATGATCGGCTGGGTGAGCCGCGAGTCGATATCCCTCAGTACCTCGGCCAGCGCCTGCGGACCGCCAGTCGAAGAACCGATGGCGATGACCTCGGGCCGGGCCAGCTTGCGCGCGAGCTTGCGTGGCGGCGATGGCGCCGGGACGGCAGCGGGTGCGGGCCTTGCGGGAACCGTCTTCGCGTCGCGCGCGCCATGTTCACGCACCTTGCTCACGAGTTCGGCCCGGAAACTTTCCGCGCCCCCCAGCCCCGCTTTCGGCTTGGCCACATAATCCGCCGCGCCCATCGTCATCGTCTTCAGCGATATGTCCGCGTCGCGCTGGCTTGCCGACGACACCATGATGACCTTCACGCCCGGCCTCAGTTCCAGCAGGCGGGGAAGTGCTGCGAGCCCGTCGAGCTCCGGCATCTCGATATCGAGCACGACAACATCGACTTCGTGATTGCCGATCGCCTTCAGCGCCATGAGCCCGTTCGGTACGGAGGAGACGACCTCGATACCTTCTTCCCCGTCGAGGGTGCGGGTAACGATGCCGCGCGCAATTGCGGAATCATCAACGACCATCACCCGGCAAGGGTTTTCCTCTTCGTTGTTTTCTCTCTCCGAGCTGCTTTTCATTTGCGCCTATCGCTTTCCCTTGCCACCTGCGAGGAGCCGGTCAACCGCGCCCTGCTCCATAGCCGCGCCGGGAAGCGCAGGTCCGTTGAGAAGGCCCTCGTCCTCTTGCAGGGGAGGTGCCGGTTGCGCCTCCTGCCCTTCGGCCAGTTTCGCGAGCGTGCTCTCGATTTCGGCGAGCGTTTCGTTCACCTGCGACATGCGCTGGCCGACCATGTCCTGAAAACAGCAGGCTTCCATGATCTCGTCGCACCCCGCAGCAACCTTCTCCCCGGCGGACGCAGCATCCGAAAAGTCGATCTCCGACATTCCCTCGACCGCTGTCAGGATGCGGTCGACGGCTGCTTCCATCTCCTTGACGGCCACCTTCTGCTCGCTCACGGCTCTTTGCAGCTTGTGTGTGCGGAATGACGGCTCGAGCAGCGCCTCGAGATGCTTGCGCCCGTGCAACATGGTCCGGCACATGTCGATGCACTCGTTGGTCAAGCGTTCGATGCGTTCGAGTTTTCCCTCCCCCGCCATCAGAAGTCCCCCAGTACCGTCTTCAGCTTTGCCTTCAGCACCTCGGCGCTGAACGGCTTGATGATGTAGTTGTTGACACCTGCCTGGCGGGCGGCAATCACGTTTTCAACCTTGGACTCGGCGGTGACCATGACGAAAGGGAGCGCCTTCAACCCGTCATCCGTACGGACCTTCTGCAGCAGCTCGTATCCCGTCATCGGCTGCATGTTCCAGTCGGAGATGACAAGCCCGTATTTCCTGCTCTTGAGCTTCGTCAGGGCGTCCGTTCCGTCGGTCGCCTCGTCGATCTCAGTGAAGCCCAGCTTGTTGAGCAAATTCCTCACGATGCGGAGCATCGTCTTGTAGTCATCCACGATCAGGATCGGCATTTTCATGTCGACGGCCATAGATTTATCCTCCGTTATGCTGCGTGAACCGCGTCGACGCCAATCGCGCTGAGTACGCTGGTGACGCTCAAGACCAGCAAAAGCCGGTCTTCAAGCCGGTAAATTCCCTGGGAGACTTCGCGCCAGCGCTCATCAAGCGTCGCGGGCACGCTCTGGCGCTCCGACACCGGCAGGCTGAGCACCTCCCCCACTTCATCGACGAGGAGGCTGAACGGCTCATCGTCATGCTCAACCACAACAGCCATCGCGCGTTCGACGAAGCCGTCCGCGGGCAGGCCCAGCCTCGTTCGCATGTCGATCGCCGTTACGATACGCCCGCGCAGGTTGAGCGAGCCCGCGATTTCCACGGAAGCGAGCGGAATACGCGTGATGATCTGGGGACTGAGCACATCGCGGACATTGAGGACCGGGATGCCGAAAGTCTGCCCGGCAACCTTCATCGTCACATAGTCTTCGGTCGACGTCTCCGAACCCTCGGCGGGTGCTGTCATATTGGGGGACGTGTTCATGCGCTGGCCTCCCGGGGCATTTCGGCAGTGGATGTACGCGAAAGAACATTGAGCAACGCCTTGGGGTCGAGCTTGGTCACGTAATCCGTGAAACCCGCCTCCATGCCGCGCTCTATGTCCCTGGAGTTTGCGTGCGAGGAAAGGGCAACGATGGGCACATCGCTCAACCTTTTATCGGCACGAAGCTGTCGCACCAGGTCGAAGCCGGAAAGTCCCGGCATTTCGATATCGGACACGATGACGTCAAAGGACGCACCGTCCTTGCAGAGCGAGATCGCCGCTTCCGCATGCTCCGCAACGGTCACGGAGTAACCGGCGATGGTGAGCATCGGGATCAGGAGATTGCGGAAGAAGGCGCTATCCTCGACGAGCAATACATGCCGTTCGCCCTCGTTCCCGAAAGGGCTTTCGGTTTTGACATCAAACCAGTCGGCATCGCTCTGCCGGAGATAATGAACCGTATCGATGATGTCGGTTGCATTGCCGGCGATGATTGCGCTGCCGAGAATGCCCGGCCTGGCGCCGCCCGCGAGGTGAAGATCCAGCGGTGCTTCGACGATATCGACGACACGATCGACGACGAGACCAAGCATGCGGTCCTCATCCACGAAGACGAGGATCGGCTTCTTGCCTTGCCGCTCCGCGGGTTTTCCGTCGAGATCGATGAGCGGCATCAGGCCGCCGCGATACTGCAATACCGTGCGCGATCCGGCCTTTTCGGCGGTGGCGAGATCCTTTTCCTCGAGACGTGCGACGAGAGAAAGAGGCACGGCCTTGGGACCACCATCGCGGGCTTCGAAGACGAGCATCGAGATTGCCTCGTTCCGCTGGACGCCGCCGCCCCCGGCCTTGGCGGTGAGAGCCGCAGCTTCCGCATGGGGAGAGGAGGAGACGGCGGAGGCAAGTCCGTTCGGGTCGAGAATCATGATCACGCGCCCGTCGCCCAGGATTGTCGTGCCGGAGAAACAGGAAATATGACGCATGCAACGCGATACGGGCTTCACGACGATCTCTTCGGTGTCGAATACCCTGTCGACGATAATGCCGAAGACGAAGGCCCCAACCTGCGAGACAACGACATAGGTGCTGTCCGACGGGTCACGCTCTTGCGGCCCGGTCTCATCTGAATCCGGTGAGTCCGGCGAATCCGGAAGGCCGAGGATTTCGCTCAGGGAAACGAGAGGCAGCAACCGGTCGCGCAGGCGATAAACCGGTCGGCCATTGATGTTTTCGAGCCCCTTGGTCGCCGCCCGGTTGATGCGCACGAGTTCAACGACGCTGTTCTGCGGCAAAGCGAAACGCTCGCCCTCGCATTCGACGATGAGGGCGGAGACAATCGCAAGCGTCAGCGGAATCTTGATAACGAAGCGCGAGCCAATGCCTTCCGTCGAGTGGAACTCGATGATGCCGCCGATCTTCTCGATATTGTTGCGGACGACATCCATGCCGACGCCACGGCCGGACACGCTCGTCACCGCCGCTGCCGTCGAGAAGCCGGGCCTGAATATGAACTGCTGAATCTGCTGCTCACTCATGCCATCGAGCTGCGATTCCGTTGCCAGACCGTTCGCCACGACCTTTTCGCGGATGCGGGACGTGGGAAGACCTCGTCCGTCATCGGAGATGATGACGACGATGTGACCGCCTTCGTGCCGTGCGGCAAGTTCTATGGTGCCGTATTCGGGCTTGCCGGCTGCGACGCGCTCATGCGGCATCTCGATGCCGTGGTCAGCGGAATTGCGCACCATGTGTGTCAGCGGATCGCGGATCGACTCGAGTATCTGACGATCGAGCTCCGTGTCGGCGCCCGTCATCGTCAGTTCGATCTTCTTGCCAAGTTCCTGCGACAGATCGCGAACGAGACGAGGCAGCTTTCCCCAGGCGTTTCCGATGGGCTGCATGCGCGTCATCATCACGCTTTCCTGCAGCTCGGTGGTGACCTGATTCAAGCGCTGCAACGGCGCGGCGAACGGCGTTTCCTCATGACTGCGCATGATCTGGAGAAGCTGGTTGCGCGTCAGAACGAGCTCGCTGACCAGCGTCATGAGGTCTTCCAGCACGTTTATGTTGACGCGAAGTGTCTGGTTTTGTCCGTGTGCAGCGTCGTGTTTTTCAGTAACGGCCTGCGGCTTCTCCGCGGCGGCGGGTTTCTCGGGCGGCAGCACTTCGGCCCGCATCTCCGGCTCGGGTACTTCACCGCGATGCAGATGCGCGAGCAGCGAAACAACGTCGTCGTCTTCCACCCCCAGCGTGCGGAAAGCGGTTCCCAGTTCCACTTCGAGGAGTGCGATGTCCTCTTTCGTCCAGCCATTCTCCTTCAGGCAGGTCAGCACGTCGGCAATGTCGATGCCCGGCGTTTTTTCGAGAGCGACCTCGAAGCCTTTGGCGAGCGCGAATTGCAGCTTCAGCATTTCCGGCTCAAGGGTGGCTCCTTCTTCCGACTTCGCGATGAACCCCGCACAGGCGAGCTCGCAAGCCGTGTCGATACCGGAGGCGCCCCCAGCGCGCTCGAAAAGCGAGCCTTTCCTGCCAGGCGCTTCCTCCTTCTGTTCATTGTGCGCCGCTTTTGCGGGAGCCGCCGCCTCACCGCTCGCAATTGCCCGCAACGCCGCGATGATTTCGCGGTCTTCGCCCTCCGGCTCCACGCCTGTCTCGCCAAGCAGGCCGACAAGCTCCTTGATGCGGTCGAGCGCGATCAGCACCTGGGATATGACGTCATGCGAGACGGAAAGCTCGCCATCACGGACCCGGCCAAGTACATCCTCCGCCGCATGCGCCACGGCTTCGAGCCGGGGAAGCCCCAGGAAACCGCAGGTGCCCTTGATCGTATGCATCACACGGAAAATGCTGCCCAGAAGCGCCGGATCACCGGGACGCTGCTCCAGCTCTACGATCTCGCTATCCAGCAGATCGAGAGATTCACTGGTTTCCGCAAGAAAATCCTTCAGAAGATCGTCCATCTTCAATAGCCCGTTTCTCTATTTGTACAAGAAACAGACTATTTTTATTTTTATAACTATAGGTAAAGATCGATATTTTTATATTATTATTTCATCAATACTTAGAGATGAATTGTGTTTTGAGCTAGTCGCCGGTCGCGGCGAGCAGCGATGGCGAGCCGGTGCGCACCCTCTCGGGAGGGAAGCGAATGTCGACGCGCGTTCCCTTGCCTTCCGTGCTCTCGATCGACATGACGCCCCCGTGCAGCTCGATGAACTGCTTGGTAAGAGCGAGACCGAGGCCCACGCCGTCGAAGCGGCGAGACATGTGATTTTCTACCTGTATGAAAGGTTCCGTCACGCGGGCGATGTCCTCCACCGCGATACCTATGCCGGTGTCTTCGACGGAAAATACCAGAGCTCCGTCCTCGGCGAGTTCCGCAGCGAGGCTGACGGTGCCGCCGGCGGGCGTGAACTTGATCGCATTGGACAGGAGATTGAGGAGGATCTGCCTGACGAGCCTTTTGTCCGCATGGAGCGTTACCGGGTACGCGACCGGCAACCGCACCAGATCAAGCTGAGCCGCACGCGCCCGGCCCTCCACCGTCTTCATGCAGAACTGGCCCAGCTCCTCGACGTCGACTTCCGTCTCTTCGAGTTCAGTCACGCCCACTTCGATCCGGTTAAGATCGAGAATGTCATTCACGATGGCAAGGAGATGCTGCCCGCTATCATTAATGTCCTTTGCATATGCCTGATACTGCGACGCTTCCATGGGCCCCATAACATCCGTCGCCATCAATTCCGAAAAGCCAATAATGGCGTTGAGCGGCGTGCGAAGCTCATGACTCATATTGGCAAGGAATTGCGACTTTGTCCGGTTCGCGTATTCGGCCTTGTTGCGCGCGGCACGAAGCTCCTCCGTCACCTTCTGGATGTCGGTAATATCGAGAACGGTGCCTATAAGCTCCACGACATTGCCATGTGAATCGCGCACGGGCTCGGCCTCGTTGCGGATATAGCGGATATCGCCATCGGCAAAGACGATGCGAAGTGTAATGCGGAACGGCGTACCGCGCGCAATGGCTTCTCGCACCGCCGCATGCATACGCGGCCTGTCGGAAGGATGGACCCTCTCCAGAAACCGCGGGAGCGTTATGTGGTCCTCTTGCGGCCGGCCGCCGAAAATACGGAAAGCCTCCTCGGAACAGGAGATCTCGTTCGTCTTTATGTCGAGTTGCCAGTTGCCGAGATGGGCAATGCGCTCCGCGGCTGCGAGATTGGCCGCGCTTTTGCGCAATGCCTCTTCGGCACGGCGCCTGTCGGTGACATCGTAGCAGCCGATGAGAACAACATTCTGGCCGCCCATGCTGAGCGCGACAGCGGAGAAAACGCACCAGAATTCCTCGCCGTTGGCGCGCTTCAACGCTCCCTCAACTTCGCCCATGCGCCCGTCGAGTTTCTTGCGAGCCATGAGCTTCGCGGTGAGATCACTATCGGCGAAATCCGTTATGTGACGGCCGCTGAGCCGCTTTCGCCCGCAATCGACCAGGGCACTGAAGGCGCTGTTGGCGAAGAGGATTTCGCCCGTCTCTTGCTGGATTGTTGCAAGGCCGAAAGGCATGGCTTCGATGATCATGCGCATCTGCCGCTCACGCGCCCGCAGCGCGTCCTCCACCTGACGAAGCGCCGTCAGGTCACGCAGCACCGCAGTGAAGACCAACTCACCACTAAGCATGATGCGCGAGACGGACGCTTCCGCCGGAAACTCGGTGCCATCCTTGCGGCGTCCCTTCACTTCCGGCCGACGCCCCATCAATCGTGTCGTTGCTTTCTCGCGCGCGAAGCGAGCAACATGTGTGCGGTGCCGCGCGCGAATGCCTTGCGGCAAAAGCATATCGAGCTTGTTGCCAATCGCCTCCTCGGCGGTATAGCCGAATATCTTTTCCGCGCGCTTGTTGAAAATGCGAATGCGGCGCTCGGCATCCATGACGACTATCGCATCCCCCGCCGCGTCAAGCAGCTCGTCGAGCTGCCGGCGCGCACTCGCTGCTTCCTCGGCATTGATCCGGCATTTCAGCGCCATGCCTATCCGGTCCGTGATGCCATCCAGCACTTCGAGCGTGAGTTGGTCACGTGCGCATATTTCTCCCGTACAAAAACTGAGAACGGCGATGACCTCGCCATTCGCCCTGAGCGGAAGGATGACGCAGCCACGCACTTCATCCCAGACGTGGGATGTCTCACCGTTTTGCCAGCAGGTTTCGGCCAGCGGGCGGATGAACTTCTGTATCGCCTCGCGATCCGGCATCGCATCGGCACCTTGACGCGAAAGGCTTTCCTGTATGGAAAGAACACCATTCTTCGGTATCCAGGCCGCCCCTCTCTTCCAGCCCGCATAAAGCATGACCGCGCGCAACAGCGAGACAAGCGCTTCTGACAGCGAGTCCGATTTCATCAGCCGGTCGATGGTCATCTGCGCAAAGCGAAGCTGACGCTCTGCCTGCACCGATTGCGTGATGTCGGCCACGATCAGCGTCGTACTCGAACCCGGCGTCCAGATGCGGGTCAGAATCATTTCGCTGCTATCGGGACGGCGACAACGCCTGCGCAGCTCATAGTTGCGCTCTTCATCGCCGACAACAACCTGCGGATCGGCCGAAACCCTGGCGTCGCGAATGAGCAACCGCTCCACGGCGGAGAGCGTCGGCAGCTCGTCACCTTGCCAGCCGATCGCCGCGAGCAGCTCACCGGCACTTGCATTCTGGGAAACGAGCTGCTTCGTCGCAGGGTCGAAGACGAACACTGCCGGCATGCGCGGCAATGCGCTTTGGCGGTAAGCCACCTTTGCCTCCCGGATCGTCTACTTCAGGCAGCTCTTGCGCGGCTGAGGAAAGTGTCGACCTGCTGACGAAGCGTTTCGGCCTGTCTTGCGAGGATATCCGACGAGCCGGAGATCTCCGCCGCAGCTGCGCCCGTTTCCGCGGCCGCTTCCGACACAGAGACGATGTTGGAGGAGACGTCCTGCGTTCCTCGTGCAGCTTCCTGCACATTGCGTGCGATCTCATTCGTCGCCGCATCCTGCTCGTCGACGGCAGCGGCAATCGAGGTGGCGATCTGGTTCATCTCCGTGATCGTCTGCTCGATGGACTTGATTGCATCGACGGATTCATGCGTTGCGCCCTGCATCGCCTTGATCTGCTCGGCGATCTCTTCGGTCGCCTTTGCAGTCTGGTTGGCGAGGCTCTTCACCTCCGAGGCGACGACGGCGAAACCCTTGCCCGCCTCACCGGCCCGCGCGGCCTCGATGGTCGCGTTCAGAGCGAGAAGGTTCGTCTGGGCGGCGATATCGTTGATGAGCGTCACGACGTCGCCAATCTTCTGTGCGGCTTCGGCAAGACCCTGGACCTTTTCGTCCGTACGGTGAGCATCCTGCACAGCCTGCCCGGCGATTTTGGTCGACATCGAGGCCTGTCGGCCAATTTCCGCGATCGAGCTGGAGAGCTGCTCGCTTGCCGAGGCGACGGTCTGCACGTTGGTGGATGCCTCTTCCGAGGCCGCGGCAACCGTGGTCGTTCGCCCGCTTGTCTGTTCGGCCGTTACCGACATGGCCTGAGCCGAGGCCTGAAGCTCGGTCGAGGCAGAGGCGACCGACTTGATGATTTCATTCACCGCAACGTCGAAATCGGAGATGGCCTCTTCCAGCACCCTTTGCCGGCCTGCCCGCTCTTCGACCATCGCATCCTGATAAGCCGAAATGGCGAGGTCCATATCAAGACAAACGGCAGTATTCACGGCACAAAGAACGTCCGAAAGCTGACCGGGGCTCCAACGATACTTCTTGACGGCAATCTCGACCAGCCGGTTCAGCACGAACTTGTAGCCGCCAATATACCAACGCGGCTCAAGACCGATGCGATTATGCGTGAGACCGATCGTATGAACGCTTTTCATGTAGGTGTCGTCGAAGGTGCCGGCGAAAAGCCGCGCCCAATGCGCGGCCTGCGCCTGCTTGAGACGCGGAGTCTGGCTGCCCAGGAGCTTCGAAAGCTCCGGCACAGTCACAAGATGGGCGTAGAAGTCTTCCATGACGTGCGGCAAATGCGGCTCCAGAACCTTCCAGAACTCACGAAGCGATGTTTCCGTCGCTTCGGATACTTCCATGAAACGCAGACGCGAATCCCGGTCCACAGCAGATATTTCGACGTTCGTCATAATGTTCCCCCATTTACGCTCACCCGGCTCCGCCGGGCGCATATCCCCCCAAACTCTTCTTTAACGGCACGGCCAGCGATTACTGCGGCACTTTACCTTCAAATCAAAGTTGTTAAGTTCGATGCTAATAGTCGACATAAAACAAATGGTTAATTGTACTGAATCAGTTCAAGTTTTATTATAACAATTACTTATGCTTGATGTTTATAACTCAAGTTAAAAAATGTATTTCACCTATGTTCATTCTGGAAAAACTGGATCGGATACGTTAAATCTCTTTATGAGACAGTTTATTTGCCTATCCCGACCGGGATCCGGCCCGTCCGGTGGTGAATATTCCTTGAGCACAAGCAAGAACAACATTCGTTCGGGGGATGATATTGACGAGAACAGAAGGACGCCCGCCTCAATCGAAGGGTGCAATACTTGCCAGTTCCGGCATGTCGGTTTCTGCCATGCCGTCATAGACGCCGCATCGGATGCAAAGCGTGGCCGCAGCGCGAAAGGCTCGATCCGCGCACGCCAGCATATCTACAGACCCGGCGAGACGCCCAAGCGTGTCATTGTTCTACGGAGCGGATGGGCGCTACGCTCGGCCTTGACGTCCGACGGTCGTCGCCAGGTGCTTTCCATTTTACTGCCCGGCGATATCGCGGGCGGCGAACTCGTCATGCACGATCAGGTCCGCACACCCGTGCACAGCGTGACGCCTGTCGAGTACTGCGCCTTCGACGTCGAAAACCTCAAGGAAATCGCGAAGGATGACCCGTCCCTTGTCTGGACCTTCGTCGACATATGTTTTTCGGGCAGAGAGGCCAGCGAGTCGCGTCTCGTCGATCTCGGCCGGCGCAACGCGGAGCAACGGCTGGCACGGCTCGTTCTCGATCTGCATGAACGGCTGACGGCCAAGAAGCTGGCGGATGGCCGTACCATCCCGTTCCCGCTTCGCCAGCAAAACATCGCCGATGCGCTGGGTCTGACCCAGGTTCATGTGAGCCGGGTGATGCGAAGCCTGAGAGAAAATGACGTCGTTCGTGTAAAGGGCGGCGTACTGACCATACTCAATATGGAGGCGCTCATGGACATCGCCGAGCTCTATCCGTCCTGAACGGCAGACACCGTCAGGTCGCAGAGCTCAGCGATCCAGCCTTGCGCATGACGGCGGTTTAGCGGACAGGAAATCCCAAACCAGCCGCAACAAACAATGCATGCGGATTTTCCACCTCAGAAGCGGAAGGAAATTTCCGCCTTGAGGCCGTGGTCACGCGCATCCTCGCCAAACTCGCCCTCATAGGAAAGTTCGAGAACGGAGGCGGTGCCCAGCTCGATTTCCACGCCGGCCCCGAGCGCCAGAACATCCTCCGAGAGGGCCGCTCCGCGAATGGTGAAGGGCGCGGCGGGGTTGCTCGCAAAGGCTGCGCGCGAGACGGGATCGATATCGCCGAAGGCGTGACGCCAGGCAAGCGAGCCGAACAGATCGACCGTTTCCCATTCGTGACGCGCACGCAGACCGAGCGTGGTGACGCCGGTCGTGTTGCTGGTACCGGAAATGGCGAGCGCGGCGGCACCCCCCGTTTCGGTGAAGCTCTCCGTTTCGATATGGACGACGGAAAGGCCTGCAAAAGGCGTGAGGGTGAGGTCACCCATATCGAAGCCCATGCTTGCCTCGGTGGAGCCTTGTATGGTGTGCGCGCCGTAATCGCCCTTGATGCGCGAACCAAGGACGGTGCGCTCCGTATCGGCCATCTGGTAGCTATAGGCGAGCGCGGCCTTGACCTCGACCTCGCCAAGCTCGGTACCCGCATAGCCCGCAATATGGAAGTTGTCGCTCTCGCCGGAGGAGGCAAGGCCGTTCACATCAAAAGTCGAGCGGCTGTAACCTGCCGCGATGCCGATGCGGCTTGCCGTGCCGACCTCGCGATCGGCCCCGCCAAGGAAGCCCGCCGAGGAACGGTCGAGCGCGGCGGTCGCGGCGGTGGCGTCAGTCGTGCCCCAGCCGCCAAAGACCTGGCCCCAGACGGTGACGGCATGAGGCGTCGCATCGCCCGCCGCAGGCGCATAGCCGATGTCGCGGCTTGCAACGCCGCCAAGCCCGCCGAAGAGCGCGGCCAGACGATTGGTCAGCACTTCGCGAACCTGCTGCGCGCCAAGGAAGAAAGCCGAGACCGTGCTCGCATGGGCTTCGCCGGTGAGCGTGTCGAAGGTGTGACGCGCTTCTTCTTCCGTCATCAGAAGAAGAGCATCGTAAATCTCGTTGCCGGCGCCGAGCTCATCCAGCGCGGTGGCGACCGCCTGCTGGTTCGGCGAGACGGCCGTGTCCTCGAAATCCGCCGCTGACACGAAAGAGAGAAAGACGTTGTTCTCATCGTAGCTGAGCGTCGGCGCGAGGAAGGCGAAGCTCGTGCCGATGGCGCCAAAGATACCGCTCACACCATTATCCGCAGCGATGAGCGTATAGGTCGCGTCCGGCGCATAGGTCGTGCCGTCATCGGTACCGTTTGCCGCCGCGACGAAGACGGAGGCCCCGCTGTCGATGGTAACGCCGCCCGTCACATCGACGAAGTCGTTATTCGTACCCGCGACCGTGCCGCCATCGTTCAGTTCGACCTCGAAGAAGGAGCCGTCGCCAAAGGCCAGATCGCCATCGACGGTGAGTGTGCCGATGGAATTGCCCGGCGAGAGAACGCCGTCGCCATTGAGCGTCGTATCGCCAACGGTACCGGAACCGCCGAGGCGGGCATTGGAGACGCTCATGCTGCCGCCAAGCGTTCCGTCCACATTGAGCTGACCGCCGGTGAGCGAGGTCATGCCGGTAAAGGCGGAGCTGAGGCCGGTGAAGGTGGTCACGCCCGCGAGATGAGAGATCGTGCCCGCGCCTTCGAGCACTGCGCCGAAGAGGTAGTCCGTCGCGGTGTGATTGAAGAGAAGCCTTCCGTCGCCGCCACCATCGTCGTCGAAGACGATGTTGCCGAGATCGAGGGTACCTGCCGCCGCTGCATCCTCACCTTCCGCCGCGCCGATATTGATGCGCGCGGTGGAGCCGTCGCCGAGCGCCGCATGAAGCGTACCTGTGCCGCCGTCGAGCTGAAGGAGACCGCCATCGGCGAGCGTCAGATGGCCGGTGCCGGGAACGCCATCAGCATCGCCGCCAAGCACGAAGGGGCTTCCATCGACCAGCCATTCCGATCCGGTACCTGTAATGGTGACGGTGCCGGTCTTGGGCGACTGGAGGCCAACCCGGGCGCTGCCGCTGTGCACGGAGCCCCCGTCCGAGACGGTGAGTTCGCCGGTACCGGCGCCGCCGATATCCAGAAGTCCGGACACATCGAAGAGTGAATTCTCGCCCGCAATAGCCACGGACGACGCGGCACCGCCATTCAGCGAATGAACCGATGCCGAACCGATAACCTCTACCTTCGCACCCTCTTCCACGAGAAGGCTGGCCGCGCCCTTGCCTGCAACGCGGAAGACGGTGGGATCGACGACCTCGCCAATCGTCCAGGTGCTGCCCGCGCCGGACACGGTGACGGCGGCTTCGAAATCGTCGATCTCGCCGATGTTGCCTGAGAAGCTCGTGACATTTGCGCCGCCCCGGATCGTCAATTCGGCATCGGTCGTCTCGCCCGTTTCGGCGTAATTGGAAACATCAAGCCTGCCGTCGATATCGACGGCGCCGCCGTCGATCACCGCGCCGGTGCCGTGAACGGAGAAAGAGCCGGCCGCGATATCGGCATCGGTAAAGAGAAGCTCGCCGCCACCTGTCTTGCTGAGCCCGCCCGTGCCGGAAATAGCGCCGGTGAACTCGCCATCCGATGTCTGGTCGAAAAAAAGGAACGCGTTGTTGACGATGTTGCCGACAAGGCTATTCGTGTCGCCCTTAAGTGTGCCGGCGGAAACCGTGGTGCCGCCTGAATAGCTGTTGGCGCCGGTGAGGGTGAGGGTGCCGACGCCGGTCTTTTCCAGACTGCCGGTGCCGGAGACAACATTGGAGAAGATACCGTCCGTAACCTGATCGAAGGCAAGCGTTGCGTTGTTGAGGATATCGCCAGCGAGGCTCGTCGTATCGCCCTTGAGCGTGCCGGCGGAAACCGTGGTGCCGCCCGAATAGGTGTTGGCGCCTGTCAGCGTCAGGATACCGGAGCCCATCTTCACGAGGCTGCCCGCACCTGCGATGAGACCGTCGAAAACGGAGTCGCCATCCTGATCGACCTCGAGTTCGGCGCTGCCCAGATCGATCGTACCGCTCGTGCCCGAAAGCGACGACATGGAGAGATCGAAGTCGTTGAGATCGAGCGTGCCGCCACCGAGGACGTAGCCGCCAGAGGCGAAGCCGGTGGCGCTGCCTGCGCGCAGCGTGCCTGCCGAGACCGTCGTGGTGCCGGTATAGCTGTTCGTGCCGGTGAGCGAGAGGGTGCCCGCCCCTGACTTCACGATGCCGAAGCTGCCGCCCGTCTCGCCGATATTGCCGGACTGGGTGGCGGCGCCGGTGGTGACGTTGAGGGTTGTCTGGGCCCGCAGGTCGATATCGTTCGACAGGTCGAGGCCGTCATCATAGTCGAGGGTGCCGCCGGTGGCGGTGAGGGCGCCGGTGCCGATGGCATCATCGTCTTCGAGGCGGAGCGTCCCCTCGCCCAGCGTGGTTCCGCCGGAATAGGTGTTCGCGCCGGTGAGCGAGAGGATGCCGGAGCCGAGCTTCACGAGACTGCCCGCGCTCGAGATGATGCCCCCGAAAATGGAATCGCCGTCCTGATCGACCTCGAGTTCGGCGATGCCGAGATTCACGGTTCCGCTTGTGCCCGAGAGCGACGACGCGGTGAGACCGAAGTCATTGAGGTCGAGCGTGCCACCGTTCAGGACATAGGCGCCGGAGGCGAGACCGCCCGCGCTGCCTGCGCGCAGTGTGCCACCGGAAACCGTGGTGCCGCCGGTATAGCTGTTCGTGCCGGTGAGCGAGAGGGTACCCGCCCCCGTCTTCACGATGCCGAAGCTGCCGCCCGTCTCGCCGATATTGCCGGACTGGGTGGCAGCGCCGGTGGTAACGTTCAGGTTCGTGTTTGCCCGCAGGTCGATATCGTTCGACAGGTCGATGCCGTCATCATAGTCGAGGGTGCCGCCGGTGGCGGTGAGGGCGCCGGTGCCGATGGCATCGTCATCTTCGAGGCGCAGCGTGCCCTCGCCCAGCGTCGTGCCGCCGGAAAAGGTGTTCGCGCCGGTGAGTGTGAGCACGCCGGTGCCGAGCTTCACGAGACTGCCCGTGCCCGCAATGAGGCCACCGAAAACGGAGTCGCTGTCCTGATCGACTTCAAGTTCGGCGCTGCCGAGATCGACCGTACCGCTCGTACCGGAAAGTTCGGTTGCGGTGAGGTCGAAATCGTTGAGATCGAGCGTGCCGCCATTCACTTCATAGCCGGAATAATTCGACAAGCCGGTCGCACTGCCCGCACGCAACGTGCCGCCATCGACCACGGTACTGCCCGACCATGTATTCGACCCGTAGAGAATGGTGGTGCCTGCGATCTGATGCACCTCGCCATTGCCCGAAATATTTGTCGAAAAGTCTAGACCGACATCCGTGTGATTGAAGACAAGCGTGCCATCGCCAGCGCCAAAGACAACGCCTCGCGCCAGCAAGGTTCCCGCTGCTACAGCGTCATCACTTTCCGCCGCACCGATATTCAGGGTGCCGGTGCCACCGGCTGAGTAGGCGACCAGAAGATCGCTGTTGCCGCTGTTCAGACTGACTAGACCGCCATCCGCGACCGTCAGGATTCCCGTGGCGTCGTAATTGCCTTCGGAGCCACCCAACCGGATCGTGCTGCCGCTGTTCCAGGTCGACCCGGACCCCGTCACCGTTACGGTACCGAGCGAGCCGTTATACTGGCTCATATATGTAGAATAGGAGGTGGTCAGGGTTCCGCCATCCTCGATAAAGATATGGCCGATGCCCGCATAGGAGCCGATAAAGGTGTTTGACGAAGCGGTTATCCCGGACCCGGCGCCACGGATAGTTGCGGTGCCGCTGAAGCCATTATATCCGAAGAGTTCAAATACCCCCACATTCAGCGTACCGCCGCCCTGCACGATGAGCGAACCGTCCTGCGTGGAGCCGCCGATATTGGTGCGGCCAGAGTCCGTGACACCGATACCATCGACAGTTGCGGCGACAGGCCCCACGATCTTGGTCGTTCCGGAAGTGTTGACCGGCAGACCGTTCGACCAGTTGGCCGGATTGTTCCAGTCGCTGTCGGCGGCGCCCGTCCATGAAGTATCGGCGCGGGCGGGGGCTGGAAGCAGCGCGAGGCTCGCGCCCGTGAGAAGGGCGGCGATGCCGACGCCGGAGAGAAGACGTCGTGTCAGGTTGCGCCGGATGATGGCGGGCTCCGCCACCTTGCGCCGGACACGCATGAAGCGCCATGTGGTAACGCGCATGGTGCGCCGCCCCGCCGCTGCCCGTTTTCCGCTTTTCATGCCCATGATCGGCCCCCACAGCCCGCCATTGAAGAAGATCAAGGGGATCATGAGCGGCAGGGAAGCGAGGCGACAGATGTACAGATGTACAGGTGCGGGGCGGTGCGGATGGGGCTAGAGTCGCGAAACACTGCAATATTTTCGCAGATTCCGGCATTTTTCAGGGGCGAGACAGAGTTTCTTGAGCGAAGAACGCATCATTATCGCCGACGATCATCCGGTTTTCCGGATGGGGATGCGCCATATCCTCGGGCGGGCCTGCCCCGGCGCGGAGATATGCGAGGCGGGCTCCTTCGAGGAAGTGCTGACGGCGGCGCGAGAGGGCACGGCACCCGCCATGTTCGTGCTCGACCTGCTGTTTCCCGGCTTCGTGCCCGACCAGTCCATCGGAACGCTGCGGCGGCAGTTTCCGCGCGCGACACTTGCCATTGTCTCGATGGCGGATGACAGCGAAACCATCGACGTGGTGATGGCGGCGGGCGCGGACGGCTTTGTCGGCAAGGCGGTGCCGCCGGAGGAAATCGCCGAAGCAATTGCCGCAATCCATGACGGCGAGATCGTGGTGAAGTCGGCGGCGGCGCATCTGCCGACACCCGCCGCGAAAGCAGGCATGGGGGCCGAAACAGGTGGAAATGCGGCGCAGCTTTCGCCGCGCCAGCGCGAAGTGCTGAAGCTCGTCGCGGCGGGCATGACCAACAAGGAAATAGGGCGCGAACTCGGCATATCGCCGGTGACGGCGCGGATGCATGTGTCGGCGCTGCTCCGGACGCTCGGCGTCGCGAGCCGGTCGGCGGCGGCGGGCGTGGCGCTGAAACTTCTCTGAACGATCAGGAAATAGCCGCGTCGTCTTCCTGCACCTCATCGCCAAGCGCAAAGCCGGTCAGGAGCGCGCGCAGTTCGGCCGGATGGGCGGGCTTTCGCAGGAAGGGGATGCCGGAGCGAGCGAGATGCATCAGCGTTTCCGGCTCCGAGCGGCCGGTGAGAATGGCGGCGGGAACATTCCAGCCCTCCATCTCGCGTATCCTTGCGACGATCCCGAACCCATCCAGCGAGCCGCCGAGATCGAAATCGCTGACGACGGCATCGCAACCGACCGCTTCTTCCGGCAGGCTCGTGAACTCCATGACCTCGCAGCCCCAGCGGCGGAGCAGCGTGGCCGTGGCGGCGAGCACGTCCGGGTCGTCATCAATGACGCAGACGGCAAGGCCCGTAAGCGGATGCTGGCGGTGCGCGCGCGGCACGGAGATAGCGCCCGGCTCCACGACGGGAAGACCGGCAATGCGGATCGTCGTGCCGCGCCCTTCGGCGGAGTCGATGCCGACATCGAGGCCCATGAGCCCGCCAAGGCGGCGGACGATAGCGAGGCCAAGACCCAGCCCCTCCTCCTTGTGGTGCGCATCGTTTCCGGCGCGGTAGAACTCGTCGAAGATGTGGCGGAGGTCGGCTTCGGCGATGCCCGGCCCGTCATCCGAGATTTCCAGCACCGCGTGGTGCTCGCCATCGAGGCGCACCCTTATCCGAACCGTTGCGCCACGCGCATATTTCAGCGCATTGGAAATGAGGTTCTGGATCATGGTGGAAAGAAGGGCGGGGTCCGCCGATACCCAAGTGCCGGCGGGCTCCACAACGAGATCGCCGCCGCTCTCGCGCAAGGCATCCGCATTCTGCCGGCCAATGCCGCGCAGCACATCGTCGAGAGAAATGCGCTCGGGCTGGGGCACGATGCCACCGACATCGAGACGCGAAATATCGAGAAGCGACCCGAGAAGACGGCTGACCGAGCGCGCCGCATTGTCGATGCTGGCGACATGCTGCCGGGCTTCGGGATCGAGCCGCAGGTCGCGCAGACAGGCGGTGAAGAGACCGATGGCATGGACGGGCTGGCGCAGATCATGGCTCGCATGGGCGAGAAAGCGGGATTTCGACAGATTGGCCTCGACTGCCTCGCGACGGGCATCTTCCAGTTCGGCGGCCATTTCGGTGATCTCGCCGAGCTTCGCATCGAGCGAGCGCGTGAGCATCACATTGGCCGTCATGAAGCGCAGCAGACGGAAGCTGAGGATCGAGAGGACGCCACCATAGAGCAGCATCATGACCATGACCGCCACGCCCCCGAGGCCGGGATCATGATAAAGATGCGCGAGGCCGAGCAACGGCACCGAGGTCCACAAGCTGATGAAACAGGATCGCGGCAGCGCATGTTGCGAGGAGACGGCGGCGAGCGCCGTACCGCCAAGGGCCAGCGAATAGACCAGCAGATAGTGAAAATCGCCCGTCGCGGCGCCGAAAGCGCCCAACCCCCAGCTCATGCCGACAAAAAAGGTGAGCACGCTATGGGCAACGCCGTAAGGCCGGGCGGCGGCATCGTCCTCCGGGCGGTCATGCGTGTAGTGCCAGGCCAGCACGGCAAGCGCGACGGAGAAGCTGCATATGGCGGCGTACCAGACCCAGGGCCAGGTCTCGCCCGGCCAGGCATAGACAAGCAGCGCCATGGTCGCCGTGACAACGCCGATATGGACGAGCCAAGCCTGAAAGCTCAGATCGAACAGATAGTCGAGCTGCCATTTCTCGGCGGAGCCAAAGGCATGGAGCCGCTCTCTCAGCATGGCGGGCTCCTTCCCGTGTTGCGCCAACCCTTGATGATATCGCAGCCTGCGGGGAACGCCGTGTCAAGAACGGATAGCCACAAGCTCCGTGGGGCGGTGCTCGTTTAGCGCGCTGCCTCGACGGTGTAGTCGTCGAGCGTCAATTTGCGGAATTCGCGGCGCATGCGGCCGAGTGTACCGGGATAGAATGAGAGAACCCGGCCCGTCGCATCGCGATAGAAATTCTGGCAAGGGCCCGTCCAACTCATTTTTTGCAGTTCGGGCTGAATGGCGTCGTTGTAACGCCTCACGACTTCGGGCTTGATTTCTATGGAGCGCAGATTGTGTTGCTCGATATCCTTGATGCGCTTGACGATATAGTCCGTTTCCACCTCGGCGGAGGCGAACAGCGCGGTATAGGCAACGACGCCGTTGAGGCCGCAGACGGTGAAGTAATTCGGAAATCCGGAGAAGGCAACGCCGCGATAGCTCTCTGGACGCGACATCAAGCTCTGCATGAGCGTGACGCCGCCGCGACCGGCGACCTCCACCGCGGGCCGCCCGTCAGCGCGCGCACCCAGCTTGTATCCGGTGCAGAAAATGACGGCATCGACCTCGACTTCGCGCCCGCTGACCGTCGCCGCGCCATTTTGCGAGAGGCGGGCGATGCCTTCGGGCACCAGCTCCACATGGTCCTTGGCCAGGGCCGGGTAGAAATCGTCCGCGATCAAAATCCGCTTGCAGCCGGGGTCGTGGTCGGGCGTCAGACGTTTGATCAATTCGGGATTCTTGATATGCGCCTTCATGTTGTGCATACCGACCTCGCGCAGAAACGCGATCGCCGCCGGCTGCTTCTTGTGCGCCTGATAGGTCACCAATGACCGGCGATAGAGTTGCTGACGATGCTTGCTCAATGCGCCTGTCGCATCGCGGGCGAACGCGTCCTTCGCCGCATCGTCATAGGCGGCGTTCATGCGTGGCAAGATCCAGTTAGGCGTACGCTGAAACACATAGAGCTTTGAGGCGAGACTGGCCACATGGGGCACAACCGTTACCGCGCTGGCCGCGCTTCCGACCACGGCGACGCGCTTATCCTTCAAATCGTAATCGTGACGCCAGGCAGCGGAATGAAACCAGCTTCCCTGGAAATCGTCGAAACCTTCGATGGGCGGCAGGTTCGGCTCGGTTAATCCGCCGGTTGCTGAAACGACGACGCGGTGATTGGCCGTGCTGCCGTCCTGCATTTCGAGCGCCCATGATCCGTCTTCTTCGCGGTAACGCGCCTTCTCGATACAGGTCCCGAGCCGTAGATGATCGAACAGGCCGTATTTTTCGGCACAACCACGCAGGTAGGCTTTGATCTCGGGCTGGCCTGCGTAGAGTAAACTCCAATTGGCGTTGGGCTCGAACGAATAAGCGTAGAGGTGCGAGGGTACGTCACAGTGCAAGCCCGGCCACGTATTGCAATTCCATGTGCCACCGACGTCGCCAGCTTTTTCATAGATGACGAAGTCGTCTATGCCGGCCCGCTTGAGCTGAATGCCCATCAGAATACCGCTCAGACCCGCGCCGATCACCCCGACGCTCACGCTCGTCTTTGGCATGATGATTCCCGTTACTTCGTCATGTAATCGCGCAACGTATTGCCCTCATATTCGCTGCGGAAGACGCCGCGCTTCTGAAGCACGGGTATAAGCTTGTCGACGATGTCCTCGAAAAATTGCGGTGCGTAATAGGCAGGGGTAATCTGGAAGCCGTCGCCGCCGCCTTCGTCGATCAGATGTATCATGTAGTCGGCGACCTGGTCCGGCGTTCCCGCCATCGCATTATCGTCGCTGCCCGAGAGATAGCTGCTGGCGATGTCGCGCAGCGTGATGTTGGGATTCTGTCTCGAATAGGTCTCGAACATGCCCTTCGTGCCGGTAACATCAAGCCCCGCAAGTTCGGATACGGGCGTATCAACGTCGAAACGCGTCAGATCGGTGTTGAAATGGCCGGACATCAGCGCCAGCGACGCTTCGAGGGGAATGCGGGCGCGAATTTTCTTAATTCGGTCGCGCGCTTCGGACTCGGAATCGGCAACCAGCGGCTGAGCGCCCCAGATGATCTTGATCTCGTCTGGATTGCGGCCAGCGCGATCCGCGCGTGTCTTGATGTCGTCGCAGAATTCGCGCATTTGCTTGACGCCCGTCCCGACCGCGAAAATACAATCGGCATGCTTGATGGCGAAATCGCGGCCACGCTCGGAGGACCCTGCCTGAAACAGATAGGGGCGCCCCTGCGGCGAAGGGATGACGGTAAGCGGACCCTGGCATTTAAACCATTTGCCGACGTGGTCGATCTTCCGAACCTTGGCGGGGTCGGCGAAAATCTTGCGCTCCATGTCCATGAGCATCGCCCCGGGCTCCCAGCTGTCCCAGAGCTTGTAGCAAACCTCCATGAACTCATCGGCGCGGTCGTACCGCAATTCATGCGGCGGCAATTCGTCCATGCCGAAATTCTTGGCCTCGCCAGAGGATATCGAACAGACGATGTTCCAGCCCACGCGGCCCTTCGAAATGTGATCGAGCGAGGATAACTTGCGCGCAACCATGTAGGGTTCGTAAAACGTTGTCGACATGGTTACGGCCAGGCCGAGCTTCGGCGCGACTGCGGCGAGATATGGCAGTAACGTCACGGGATCGTGAGTGGGAAATTGAATCGCGTATTTTACGCTGGGGTCATTGACCCCGCCCGCCCAACCGTCGGCAAAGAAGAACATGTCGAACTTGCCGCGTTCGAGCGTCTTGGCGATCGCAGTCCAATACTCGATTTCGTACCATTTGCCCGCGGTCATCTTTTCCGGCGGGTAGACCCATGACATGATCATGTGCGGTGCCGGGCCGTATAGCATGAAGCCCGTCAAATGAATTTTCTTGTTCGCGCGCATTATTTGACACTCGCTCGGTAGAACGGACGGTCGCCTTCAATGGTCACGCGGTGCATACAGCGCTCCTGCGGCCAATAATCAGCAAGCGCATAGTGCTGGGTGCAGCGGTTGTCCCAGAATGCGATGGAATTCTCGCGCCAACGAAAGCGGCATTGGAACTCTGGCGTGGTGACGTGCTCGTAGAGAAATTGCAGCAGCGCGCGGCTCTCGAGTTCTTTCATGTCCTTGATGCGCAGCGTAAACGAGGAATTGACGAACAGCGCCTGGCGCCCGGTGACCGGGTGCGTACGCACGACAGGATGTTCCATCAGCGGCCACTCCGCGCGCGCTTTCTTGACAGCCTGCGCCTTTTCGATCGGGTCCATTTTGTTGCGGGCGCTGAAGAAGACGTGTTCGAAATCGTGGTACGCCACCAGATCGGTGAGGAAGCGCTGCATCTTGTCCGAGAGGGCCTCGAAAGCCGCGTACATGGAGGCCCACATCGTGTCGCCGCCGTTGTCGGGCAGGCGCTCTGCTTTGAGGATCGAGCCCATCGCAGGACGCTCCATGAACGTCACGTCGGTGTGCCAGACATTGATGTTGGGCGGGTGATCCTTGTCGTTGCGGATGACCAGGATCTCCTTGTGGCCGGGAAGCGACGGCGCAAAGGGGTGCACATTCAGCTCGCCAAATTTGCGGCCGAACTCGATATGTTGAGCGGGCGTTATGTCCTGGTCGCGGAAAAATATAACGCCATGATTCATGAGTGCGTCGTGAACCTCTCGAAAGGCCTTGTTGCCGAGGGGACGGGCGAGATCGATGCCCGAAATCTCGGCGCCAACATGGGCTCCGAGTTTTTCGACGGCGATGCTCTGAGTGGTCATGATTTTCTCCTCCTCCGATCACCCTTTGGCGAAGCTTTTGGGCCGCACTTCGACCGGTTCGTTGCGGTCGGGTCGGGAACGGGATCCGGCTCCAACGCGTCGAGCAGGCGGCGGAGCGCCTCGTCGATCCGCCAATCGAAGTCGGCCACCGACGTCCCCATCTCGCGCGCCAGTTGTTTTCGGAACAGCACAAAGCCGTAGCCGAGACAGGTGATCAGAGCCACCATTGCCGGGCCGTCGATATCCTCTTTCACTTTTTTGTCGCGCTGGTCGCGCTCCAGATTCTCCAGCCAATCCGCGAGCAACGGCATCAGCGAGAGTGGCCCACCGCGGTCGAGCAGTAGAAGTGTCACGAGACGGATAGCTTCTTCGTGACCGACCAGCGTTCTGAGCAACTGCCGCACCCGGTTGGGGAAAGGCAGCGAGCTGCCCGCACTGATCTCGGCCAAGCGCGGCGCGAGATTGCGCTTGAGTGTCGTGCGCAAGAGCTCCTCGCGCGATCCATAATAGTGATAGACCAAACCGCGATTGATCCCGGCCCGGTCGGCAACCTCGCGCAGATTAAGACCGGCCAACGCGCCATTTTCGCGCAATAGCGCCAAGGCCGCCTGCTCGAGCGCCGCTTCCCGCGCCGCGCGGCTGGCCGATCCGCGCTTTTGATGTTCGGCGCCGGGAATGGGCTCCTTTTTGACGGCGCCGGACATGGCCTAGTCCTTCCAGGATAAATCGTACAATTGGTCGAAGGCCAAGCCCCAG
Source organism: Parvibaculum sp. (assembly GCA_002694985.1). Classification (GTDB taxonomy): domain Bacteria; phylum Pseudomonadota; class Alphaproteobacteria; order Parvibaculales; family Parvibaculaceae; genus Parvibaculum. Next base: position 252,237 of record NZNS01000010.1, read on the forward strand.
GGTGGGCGCAAGAACCCGAGCGCGCGCACGTCCTGGCCCCACTGTCCCAAGGGCGCGCTACGCGAGAAGGAACTGCCGCCCACGACTTTGCTCATCCGTGCGAGGCACACCTCGGCAAGTTCCGCAACAATCGCCTTGCCACGTGCGCTGGCAGCGACGCCGCCCGCGCCGCTTTCCACCGCGGCGACCATGCCCTCGTGAATTTGAAGGATCGTCCAAACTTCGTTCACAGCGCGTGCCCACTCGACCCGCTCGAAGCTGCGCAGCCCATCCTTGCGCGGCTGAAGTTTGCTGCGCGCATAGGCGAGCGCGCTTTCCATCACGCCAACGACCACGGAGGTGAACATGCAGGCGCCGAGTTGAGCCGCAGCCGGCGAGCTTTGAGCAACACCTCCAGGCCAGGCCATTTGCGTTGCCTCAACGCCGTTGAAGTGGAACGCATGACTCTGCGTCGCGCTCATTCCGTGTCCGTCCCATTCGGCCGCGAGCGTCACACCCTTCGATCCGTCCCACGGCATGTCGCGCATATCCATGAAGAACATGGAAGGAGCGGCATCTTGTGCCACTTTGGCCGTCGTGATCATGAACGATGTGATGCCGGAGCCGGAGCCGAAATGTTTCTCGCCCGTGAGGGAGAAGGAGTTCGGCGCGCCCGCCGGTTGGGCAAGGGTTCGCGTTTTCATGATGTCGCCGCCGCTGCCCGGCTCCGACGTCACGGTTCCCCACCAATGCCCCTCGCGCGCCGTGCCGAAGCACCAATTGCGTTGCTCTTGCCAGGCGGCGGCGTCCGACGGCGGCGCGTTTTCGGCGGCAAGCCAAAACACAAGCACCGTCGGGTGCATCGAAGCGACCAGCGCCACGGATGGATCGCCGCTCGCAATAATTCGTACCATGTCGCAATAAAGGCGCACCGAGCTTTGCGTGTCGCTCCACAGCCCGCCCATCGAAGCCGGAATGCCGGTGCGCAGAAAACCCGCTTCGGCCAGCCGATCAAAATCGGCGCGCTCCAGATGGCGGCGGGCCTGGCGCGCGGGGCGCTCTGCAGCAAAATCGGCGGCGATTGCTTTCAATTCCGTCAGGATTGGCGCCGCCTCGGGGCGTTGTATCGCGGTCGCTGCGTTCATTCCATTGCGCTCCGTTTCGGCTTATGGCGAGATGCCGGACATGCGAATATCGGCAAGGTCGCGGAAAATATACGGCACATATGTGTGCGTTTCAGGCAATTAGCGTTTTGCTAAACAGATGATAAAGCGGCGTTCGCCGGGCCCCGCAGCATCTATTTGACGGCCGGCAGTTTGGGTGCGTTTTGGCTCCACCAATTCATGTCGTAGCCGCGATCCTGGAACGCCGCCGGCCGCTCGCCGATCTTGTCAGTGGCAAGCCAAAGGCGTTTCAAATGACGCTTCTTGTCGTCTTCCTCGTGATCGACATAGTCGGTGCGTGAGTGAAAGGTGACGTAGTTGTTGATGAACTGCATGTCCCCCACGCGCAGTTCCATGTCGAGCCGGAACTCCTCGTTGACGGTCAGCGCGTCGAGGGCGTCGAGCGCTTCGCGTTCAAACGCCGTCAGACGCGGCACTTCGGCAATGCGCTGTGCGCTATCGATATATCCGCGGATGTAGCGATTGAAGAGCCGGCCCTGATGCAGCGTGAATGTCGGCGCCGCGTAATACGGTTTGGTGCCGGGCTCCTGCTCGCCGCGCCAATCGTAATAGAAGGGTTCGTAGTGCCGCGCCAACAAATCAGGCCGTGTGCGCGCCAACTCGTTGTGGCAAGCGACGGAACTGACGATGCTGCTCAATCCTCCGCTCTTGGCACTACGCAGACACAACAGCCCCACCAAATCCGAACCATCGGTGTGAAAGGGCAATGCCACGCGCGTTTGATAGCCGCGAACGGTGTGATCGAGGATGCTGCGCCCCGTGTCGCGGACGTCGCCCAGCACGTCACCTTGAGCATTTTGTGGCCACGGTCTGCCTATATGAGTGCCGAGGCCCCAGAAAATCGTGCCCGCATCTTCCTTGGAATAGTCTTGTGCAGGAAAGCCGCGAATGAGGATGAAGCCTCGGCCATTGGCCAGTTCGTCCGTGATCTTGTCGATCGTGGCGGCGAAGGTCGGCAGCGGGAAATCCTGGCGGGCGACTTGAATGCCGGAAAGCCCTTTGCTCTTGGCATGCCTCAGCGCCGCGTCGATTTCGCGGATCTCGCTGGATGAAAGATGGTAGATCCAATCTTCGGTCTGACGCATGTCGCGCCCACGCCAGTCAGCTTTCGACGAAACTGCTGCGACCTTTTTCATCGGGCATCCCTCTTGTTTATCAGGTTCCCCTGCGTGACGGCAGGCGCTCACGCGAAGGATCAGCCTAGTCCCGCTAATAGTGATAGGCAAGCCAATTAGCGTTACGCTAAACGCCGTCAATCAGCAAAACCGTCGGCGCCGGCGCAAGGAGAACTTGATAACAAGGCGCTGGAGAGATCGAGCGCGGCATTGCTGGCATTATGGCCACCTTTGAGGGCATGGATCAGCAAGCGATGAAGGCATGGATGGACAAGCTGAAGCGCCAGAAGGCCGATCGCGCGAATGAAGGAAGTCAGCCCGACGTGCCCGACATCCATTCCGGCATGGCCGAAATCTATCGGGGAAGGGAGCAAGACCTGGCGGCCCCGCTCGACGCAACGATCCGGAGATATGCACGGATGCAGCGGAGGCAATCCGTTCGTCTACGGACGAGGTTGTCTCACGGCATCGGGAATTGCGGTGCCAGCCCAACCGTTATGTCCGCCGCAATGGCGTCATAGCGAGACCGACACGCAAGTTCATCAATTCCCCGAGGCGGGGGGGCGACCTCGGGAAACGATTACGTCAGGCCACCTTGCGATTGCTGTTCTTTTTCAGGACAGGTATGACGTGCTTGGCGAATGAACGCATGCTTTCGGCTGCTTCTTCATAGCTCATACCGCCGAAAAGGAAGCAGGGATTGATATCGAATTCGCCTAAAAGCGATTTGCGATATTCGAACTTCTCTATGATTTCCTGAGGCGTCCCCCAGGCCGTGACATCAAGATAGGTTTTGGCCATTCCCTCCTTGCCGAGTGCGCGAATGGCGCCGACAGCCTGAGCGTAGGACTCGTAGCCCTTGGCGTCCTTAAAATGCTCGCCGGCCAGTTCATAGTGATCGAGTACCGAAAGCAGATAGTTGGTCACGTATTTCTGTCCCAGCTCCCTGGCGCGAGCTGGATCGGTGTCGCAATAGGTGAAATCGCATATCATGATCGGCGGTGCGTCGTTGCCATGCTGCGCCTTGTACGCAGCCTTGTATTCCTTGACGGCCTCGGCCTGATCCTCCCATGGCTTTTGCGCAAAGATCACCATCCGCGCCCCCGCCTTCGCACACTGAAGAACGGATTCCGGCGACATGGCGACCTGATAAATACGCCCCTTGAAGGAGCCGCGCGGATTGGGCCGGATTTCGATCCGCTTCTGCGGATAGAAGGGGCCATTCCCTTCGATGAATCCAGTCTCGAGAGCGTTGATAATCATCGGGCTTGCTTCATCGAAGCGCCGGCGCGCTTCATCCATGTTCACGCCCATACCGGCATATTCCTTGCGCGCCAGGCCGCGCCCCATCCCGAACAGTGTCCGGCCTTGGCAAAGATGATCTAGAAGGACAACCTTTTCCGCGATCCGAACGGGCATATTCCAGGGGAGGATGACGGCACCGGTGCCCAGCTTGATACGGTCAGTGCGCGCCGCCATGTAGCTCAGGAACTGGGTATTGTCGGGACAAAACGAATAGTCCTCGAAATGATGCTCGACGGGCCACAATGCGTCGAAGCCGAGTTTTTCCGCCAAAATTCCGAGGCGGATTTCGTTGTCATAGACCTGGCCGTCGGTTACCCCGGAGTTGGCTTTGTCGAAATTCTGAAAAACCATCTGAATGCCGAACTGCATCGGAACACCTCCCTGTTGTAACGATCTCGGTTTCTTGTCTCAGCGGCCTTTATAGTTTGGCTTGCGCTTCTCCATGAATGCCTTGGGCCCTTCGCGCGCATCCTCGGTCTTGAACACGGGCGCTGCGAAGCGCGATTCCATACTCATCGCCTCATGCTCAGGGCGGCCCAGGCATTCGCGGGCGGATTTACGAATTGCCTGAACGGCGATTGGCCCATTCGCGGCGATCTTCTCCGCGAGTTCGAATGCCGCGTCGAGCACCTGGTTCTGGGGAACGACGCGATTCAGGAATCCCAGATCGCAGGCTTCCTGTGCGCTGATCAGGTCACCGGTGAGCAGCAGTTCCATCGCCTTTGCATAAGGTATCTGGCGCGGAAGTCGCACCGTTGAGCCGCCGCCCGGGAAAATCGCCCATTTGACTTCCTGCACACCGAGCTTTGCGGTATCCGCAGCGATACGCATGTCAGTTCCTTGCGCCAGCTCCATCCCCCCCGCGACGGCAAAGCCGTTGATCGCGGCGATGACCGGCTTGGTCACATCGAATGTGCGCAACAAGCCCTTGGCCAGGATATCCGGGTCAGCCAGAATCTTCCGGTCCCATTCGTTTTGCGGTTCGCGTGCGCCATTTATGAGCGGGATGAGCTGACCGAGGTCCGCGCCCGAGCAAAATGCCTTGTCTCCGGCCCCGGTGACGATGGCGACGCGAATATTCGCATCGTCGCGCACCTCTTCCCAATGATCGGCAAGTCTGACCAGCATCTCCGGGCTGAACGAGTTGCGCGCTTCCGGGCGGTTGAGAGTGATCAAGGCGATATGCCCCCTTTTTTCAAGCAGGGCCGGTTCGGTCGTCATGTTCGCGTCTCCTCCGGATAACACATATGTGTTGTTTATAACATAAATGTAACTTTATCTGGACTCGGATTGCACGACCAGTGAAGATTTATGATCAGAGGTTGCTTGTTTGGAAGTCCTGGCCTTGAAACCAAATGCGACGGGGAGAGACATGATCAAGAAGCCCATATCCGCGGACTCGCACATCACCGAACCTCCGCATTGCTATGTTGACTACATTGATCCCAAATTTCGCGACCGCGCGCCGCGCATCAAGCGGATCGACAAGGTTGGCGACGCTTTCATCGTCGACGGCATGGGCTCTCCGGTTCCAATGGGGCTGGTAGCTGCTGCCGGAAAGGACCCGGCAGACATTACGACAGAGGGCGTCGCGTTCGAAGACCTCTGGGAAAGCGGCTGGAACGCCAAGCTCCGCGTCGCGGACCAGGAGAAGGACGGCGTTGCTGCCGAATTCATCTATCCAACGGTCGGAATGGTGATCTGCAATCATCCCGACTTCGACTACAAGAAAGCCTGCTTCGACGCTTATAATCGTTGGCTGCAGGAATACTGCGCGGAGGCGCCCGACCGTCTTTACGGTCTTGCACAGGTTTCCATGCGGTCGCCGGAAGAGGGCGTTGCGGAAATCAGGCATGCGAAGGAGATGGGCTTCAAGGGTGTGATGATGCCCGGGAACCCCGCCGTCGAGGACTATGATTCAACTGTATATGACAAGGTCTGGGCCGCCGCTGTCGAGTGCGACATGCCGCTCTCCTTCCATATTCTGACCGGCAAATCGGACAGTCTTTCGGGTCAGGTCCGTGGACCGCGCATCAACGGCTTCCTGTCGATCATTCGCGGCTGCCAGGACGTGATGGGCACCTTTATATTCGGCGGCGTCTTCGATCGCTTCCCCAACCTCAAGGTTGTCTGCGTCGAGGCCGATGCGGGCTGGGTTCCGCACTACATGTATCGCATGGACCATGCCTATAAGCGTCACCGCTACTGGATGAAGGCCCCGCCGCTCAAGCGCATGCCGAGCGAATATTTCAGCGACAACATCTATGTGACGTTCCAGGACGACTGGGTTGCCTTCAGAATGAAGGACATGTGCAACGTTCGCCGCCTGATGTGGGCAAACGACTTCCCCCATTCGGATTCGACCTGGCCCTGGTCGCAAGCGATGCTCGAAGAACACACGAAAGATCTGAGCGAGCAGGAACGCAACTGGATATGCCACGACAACGTCGCGGAGCTCTACAAGCTTGCCGTTTGACGCTCCGTGTACAGACGTACTGGCTTGATGTTTTGCGATTCATAGGAAGGGCGTTTTCATGGACTACGACCTGAAGATCGTGGGCGGATTCATCGTGGACGGTACCGGCTCTCCGGGTTATGCCGGAGACATCGGTATTCTCGACGGCAAAGTTGTGGCTATGGGACATGCCCCTGCCGATGCGAAGACGACTATCGATGCCGGTGGACAGGTGGTTGCTCCCGGCATCGTTGACATCCATACGCATTACGATGCGCAACTTCTTTGGGACAGGAAGCTGTCGATCTCGCCGTGGCACGGTGTGACGACAGTCGTGGTGGGCAATTGCGGCTTCGGCATCGCACCGACGCGCAAGGAGCACCGCAGCCTTATTCTGCGGACGCTTGAGAATGTCGAGGGCATGAGCGTCAAGGCGCTTGAGGCCGGCCTCGGCGACGATTGGGGGTTCGAGACGTTTCCCGAATATCTCGATGTCGTGGAAAAGAAGGGTACGTTGATCAACGTGGCCGTTCTTCTTGGGCATACGCCGCTACGTCTTTATGCCCTCGGACCTGAATCTACCGAACGGGCGGCGCGGCCGGACGAAATCAGGCGCATGAAGGGTATCATGCGTGAAGGACTGGAGGCCGGCGCGCTCGGCTATGCAACTTCGAAATCGCCAACGCATGTAGGCTATGAGGGTCGGCCGGTTCCAAGCCGGCTGGCGGAATTCAGCGAGATACGGGAGATCGCGTCGGCGCTGGGCGAGGCCGGCGAAGGTGTGATACAGGCGACCGTCGGCAAGGAGTTGTCGTTTGACGAATTCGCGGAATTGAACCGCGTTTCAGGCCGCCATGTCAGTTGGACGGCGTTGCTGGGCGGTGGCGGCGTGCTGAATGTCGGCTCAACAGCCGAGCAGTTGGCACGCTCAAACGAACTTCAATCGGCTGGTTACGCAGTATTTCCGCAGGTCACCTGCCGGCCGCTCAATTTTGAATTTCGATTCGAACAGCCGTTTCTGTTCCAGAGCATGCCGGCCTTCGCGCCAGTGAACAAAGCCGACCGCGCGGAAAAACTGAGGCTTTATTCCGACAATTCTTTCCGAGCAGAATTCCGGGACGCGATGCGTGGCCCGATACTCAATGCATGGGACAAAGCGGTCATCGCTCACTGTCCGGATCGGCCGGAGTTCGCGGAGCGGCTGGTGAGCGACGTCGCCGCAGAACTCGGATGCAACTCGATCGATCTTGCGTTGGACCTCTCGATTCAAAGCGACCTTCAAACGCGGTTCCGCCTGCCTGTCGCGAACGCGGACGAAGATGAGGTGGCAACGTTGCTGCGCGATTCCTGCACGGTGCTCGGCCTCTCGGACGCAGGCGCGCATGCGAGCCAACTCTGCGATGCATGTTTTTCCACCCACCTTCTCGGGAGATGGGTTCGTGAAAAGCAAGTCTTGACGCTGGAGGAGGCGGTGCGGATGCTGACGTCGCGGCCCGCCGAAGTGTTCGGCATCAAGGATCGCGGTCGTCTTGCCGTGGGGATGCCCGCCGATGTCCTGATCTTCGACGCCGAAACGGTTGGTGCAAGTTCTCTGCGCAGGGTCTACGACCTGCCTGCTGGCGAAGATCGACTGATTTCCGATGCTTCGGGTATTTCAGCCGTCCTCGTCAATGGGACATTGGTCCGGCGCAATGGCGTCGACGTGTTGGGCGACGAAAGTCGTTTGCCAGGCCATCTGTTACGACATGGCGCAGCAGCCTGAGGAGGGGGTACAAAAATGAGTCTTGAGGAACTTGCTGTCGTTCGTCAGCTGCTTGCGGGCCTTGTGACCGAGGAGGCTCGTTCTCTTGAGGATTTTCGTACCTCGTATGATGAGGCCGGAAAAGCATTCGGTCTTCCTGAAGGCGTGACAGTCACGCCGGTTTCCGCCGGCGGGGTTCCCGGCGAATGGCTGGCGCCGGCTGCCGATGCCGGCAAGCGGGTTTTGCTTTATCTGCATGGGGGTGGCTATGCGCTTGGCTCTCTCGACTCGCATCGCCATCTTGCGGCGCATATAGCTCTTGCCCTGAATGGCCGGGTTCTGCTTATCGACTACAGGCGGTCGCCAGAGCATCCATTTCCGGCTGCGGTTGATGATGCAGTTGCTTCTTATCGCTGGCTAATCGAGACCGGTGTAGATCCGGCGAAGCTCGCTGTGGCGGGAGATTCGGCTGGCGGCGGTCTAACGGTCGCCACGCTTCTTGCGGCGCGCGATGCCGGTCTCAGGCTTCCGGCTGCTGCCGTTTGCATTTCGCCATGGGCTAATCTTGAAAATAAGGGCACATCCTACGACGAGAAAGCGAATGTGGACCCGATGGTGCGTCATGCCGATCTTGAGGTGTGGACTTCGGCCTATCTGGGTACTTCAACCCCGCGCAGGACGCCTCTGGCATCGCCAGTATACGCCGACCTCAAGGGGTTGCCGCCATTCATGATTCAGGTCGGCAGTTCTGAGGTTTTGCTTTCAGATAGCCATTTATTGGCCGATAGATTGAAAGAGGCCGGCGTATTCGCCGATCTCCGTGTCTGGCCGGACATGATTCATGTCTGGCACTGGTTTGCGCCGGTCTTGAGCGAGGGCCGCGCTGCGATCGGCGAGATGGCCGACTTCCTGAATACAAAACTCGGATGATTACAGCGCTATATCATCGTCGACGTCGATCTGGTCCACGTCGACGAGGGCCTCCCCAAAACTTTGATTGTTTTGTGAGATGTGCTCGGCGATGGCGTTCCTCAATAACTCTGTGAATGGTTGTTTGCGATTGCGAAAATACTCTTTGGGAGCGGCTATTCCGATGGCAACCGGACGTCCGGACGGCCCCATCGGAATGGGCATCGCCAACATCGTGGCCCCCGGAGTTACGAGATCGCTGTAAAGCGCGAAGCCACGTTTTCTGATTTTTTGCAGTTCGTCTTCGATCTCCTGCGCCGATGCCCGCCGCTCCGGCATGGCGGCAAGGGCGTCCTGAATCAAACGCCTTGCTTCGGGCAAGGGAAGTTCGCTGAGCAGAACGCGGCCAATCGTCGAAAAAGCAAGCATTCGCCTGGTGCTTGGCTTGACATGGAAGCGGATGGGCGACGTGCCTTGAATCACCTTTACATATTGCGCATGGTCTCCGAGACGCGCAGCAAGGATGATTGTGCACCCCGTATCGGCCGAAAGCCGTTTCATCAGGCGCTGAACATTCCGGATCGGTAACGCCTCGGCCTCCACCCAGTTTCCCAGCAGAGATATTCTGATGCTCGGAAAGAAAGTTCTGCTTCGATCATCGTGCTCCAGATAACCGAGGCTGACGAGGCTCTTCAAAAGAGCTGCGGTGCTGGAATGAGGATAACTCAGCGCCTGCGCCACGTCTTGAATCGTCACCGGGCGTCTGACTTCGTCGAAATATTCGAAAATCTCCAGAACGCGGGTTGCGGATTTTACCGTCGCCGCCGACGGTAGTCCGGATTTGAGAATGTTAGCGTTCATGCGACAACTCTGACTCCATATGGTCTCTCTTGCCGCGACCTTGGTTTTTCATTTGTTTCCTCAAAGAGAGAGCGCGAGGCGCGTACCGTCCTCGATCGCCCTGACCGCATCAAGTTGCTGCGGCTTGTCGACCCCGCCGATAGCATGAACGGGTTTGCCTAGCGAGCGTGCGAATGACAACGCATCGTCCGCCGGTTCCTGTCCGGCACAGACGACAATTGTGTCGACTTTCAACGTCTGCGGCTTGCCGCCCGCTTCGATGTGGAGCCCGGCGTCGTCGATTTTCAGATAGGTTACATCACCAGTCATCGTAACGCCCCGGAACATCACCTCCAAAAAGTTTGCCCATCCTCGCGTCTTGCTCAGGCCAGCGCCGAAACTGTCACGCGCCTTACGTTGGAGAAGATGAACCTTGCGTGCAGACGGCCATTTATGATTGGCGGCCAGCAACGCGCCCGGTTGCGTATAACTCAAATCAATTCCCCACTCCGAGGAAAATCTCTCGATGTCAGGCTGTGACGGATCGTGCGCGCCTTGCGGGTGCGAGAGGAGCGCCGCCACGTCGAAGCCAATGCCGCCGGCACCGATAATGGCAACCTCGGTACCGACGTCTGCGGGATTTGTGATTGCCTCCACATAGGTCATGACCGAAGGATGATCCGCACCCGGAATGTCGAGACGGCGCGGGTGAACGCCGGTTGCGACGACGATTTCATCAAATCCTCCGCTTTCCAGATCGGCGAGCGAGGCCGGCCGACCGTAACGAACCTCGACGTCCAGTTCGTCGAGCCGGTTCTTGAAATAGCGGATGGTCTCGGCATAGTCCTCCTTACCGGGAATACGTCGCGCCAGATTGAACTGACCGCCGATTTCGATGTCGGCTTCGAATAACGCCACCTTGTGGCCGCGCTTGGCTGCGGTCACAGCGCAGGCAAGACCCGCCGGGCCGCCGCCAAGGACCGCGATGCGCTTTCCTTTGGCTGCCGGCGCGATCTCGAACTCAGCTTCCCGGCAGGCCGCAGGATTGACCATGCAGGTTGTCAGCCGCCCGGTAAAAGCATTGTCGAGGCAGGCCTGATTGCAGCCGATGCAAGTATTGATGCTTGACGATGCGCCTGATGCCGTTTTCGAGACAAAATCGGGGTCGGCCAATAGCGGACGCGCGAGCGAAACCATGTCAGCCTGCCCGTCTGCAATCAGTTGCTCCGCCTGTTCCGGCGTATTAATCCGGTTGGAAGCGACCACAGGTATTGCGACTTCCGCCTTGAGGCGCTTGGTCGCCCAGATGAAAGCTCCGCGCGGCACCATATGAGCGATCGTCGGCACACGCGATTCATGCCAGCCTATGCCGGTGTTGAGGATGTTCGCTCCCGCCCCCTCGACATCTTTTGCAAGGGCGGCGACGTCTGGCCAGGAATTCCCCCCCTCGACGAGATCGAGAACGGATATCCGGTAGACGACGATGAAGTCCAAACCACAATGTTTGCGGACATGCTTTACGATCTCAACCGGCAGGCGTCGCCGGTTCTCAGCTGAACCGCCCCAATCGTCTGTACGCTGATTTGTACGCGCCGCAGTGAACTGATTGAGAAAATAGCCCTCCGAACCCATGATTTCAACACCGTCGTATCCGGCTTCGCGGGCGAGCGCCGCGGCGGTGCCAAAATCCTCAATAGTCTGAAGGATTTCCTCCTCGCTCAAGGCGCGAGGCGTAAGCGGGTTGATGCGGGATCTGACTGCGGAGGGCGCCACCAGTTCTGCGTGTCGGCTGTAGCGGCCAGCATGCAGAAGCTGGAGAACGATTTTTCCGCCCTCGTCGTGGACCGCACGCGTAATCGCGCGATGACCTTCAACAAGGTCTTCAGTCATTACCGACGTGTGCTCGGCGAGTCTTCCTGCCCTATTCGGCGAAATGCCGCCGGTGACAAGAATTCCAACACCGCCCTTGGCGCGTGTTGCGAAGAATTTGGCCTGCCGCGCGAAGCCGTCCGGCATTTCTTCGAGGCCGGTGTGCATCGATCCCATCAACACACGATTTCTCAGTGTCACAAACCCCAGATCAAGCGGCTGAAGCAGATGAGAAAAACGGTTTGACATTTTTTCTTTGACCAACTTCCGCCCGTCAGACCTTGTATGTCGCCTTAGCCTGAGACAGGACGACATTGCCGTTTTGGGTTTCAGCCTGCACGATAGCAATGCCATCGCCCGCTTTCCACATCTTCGTTATGATCGTGTCGCCAAAATAGACCTGAGCGGCGAAGCGTCCGCTGAGGGATTTGAAGCGGGCGGGATCATTGCCGCAAAGCTCGCTCAGAACCGCGCGCCCGACGAAACCATATGTGCAAAGCCCATGCACAAAAGGTTTTTCAAAGCCACCCAACTTGGCAAAATCCGGATCAATGTGGATCGGATTGCGGTCACCCGAGAGACGGTAGATCGCCCCTTGCTCGGGACGCGTCACGTCCTCAACGACGGCGTCAGGGGCCCGGTCCGGCGGCGTCGCGTCCGTACCCGATGGCCCGCGCTCTCCACCGAATCCGCCGGCGCCGCGCACAAATAATGTCGCATGAGTTTTGAAGAGCGGTCCCTTCTCGTCGGAACCCGTGCTCTCAACTCCGATGACAGCCGCCTTGCCTTTGTCCCAAACCTCGGAAACGCGCCCAGTTACCTTGACCTTGGCCGATGAAGGCAGCGCGCGCAGCAATTCGACGGATTGCTCGCCATGCAGCAGCATTTCCAACTTCATCTCGACCCCGCTCATCAGCCCGGCGAGCCCTCGTCCGCCGGGGATGACGGCATAGGTCGGCAGAACTTTCGGTCCCCGGCCTTCGTAAATGAAATCAAGCCCGTCGGCGGGACGAGCGCCGACGCCAAGTGCATAGAGTATCGTGTCCTTGTCAGACCACTCCACGTCGACGGCCGGAAACGTCATGCCGACCAGATCTTTTGAAATCGCCTTTTTTTCGCTCATTGTCTCGGTCCTGTTCTTGAATGGCATCTCTCCTCTGCTCAGGGCTTCTCGCCATCCGGCGGCCAGGCGACGACGCCATCCTCAAGCGGGATTCGCAGGCTCTTGAGCAATTGCGAGAAAAGCGTCCAGTTGCCGATAGCGACAACCAGTTCGATACGTTCTTCGGCAGTTTTCAGGTGCGTCGCACATGCGGCCCAAGTGGCATCCGAGATCATGCCGTCGTCGAGCGTCTCGTCGGTGGCCGCGAGAATGGCACGGTCGGCGTCAGACAGGCAGGAGGCATTTTTCCAGTCCCTCGTCGCGACCAGATCAGCTTCCGGGATGTCCAACATACGGGCGACACGCCAATGCTGCGTCCATTCATAGAGCGATTTCGTTTTCCAGCCTATGCGCATGATGATGAGTTCGCGCAGTCTTGCATCGAGCTTGTTGCCCTGGAAAAGCAGAGTGTTGAGCGTCGAAGCAAGCTCGCGCGCCACATCGGGATGACGGAGCAAAACCCGGAAGACGCTGAGTGGCGCCATTTGTTCCGATATGCCGGCTTTCGCTGCCGCGGCTTCCGCTTCCGCCACGGATAGCAATGGAACCCTGGGTGTTTCGTCGGCCATTATTTCTCCTCCTCCCAATTCGGCGAAGCCGGCATTTTAGGTCTTCGCATCTTGATTTTGAGCCTGTATAACACATACGAGCATTAAAAAATATATACGTGTTATTGGTGCATCGCTGGTGCCGACACGAAACGGGGAGGCGAAAGATGTTGCCGGAAAAATCGATGGCGATGGTGCAGACAGCTCCGCGCAAACTCGAAGCCCGCGATTTGCCCATCCCCCAGATCGCCGATGACAGCGCCATCCTCCGTGTCGAAGCCTGCGGCATTTGCGGCAGCGATTACGAACAATACGAAGGGGCTTTGCGGACTCCGATGCCGGTGATCCCGGGGCACGAACCTCTCGGAATCATCGAAGCGATCGGCGACAAGGCCGCCAAGCGCTGGGGTGTCGATGTCGGCGACCGGGTTGCCGTCGAGACGATGCTGTCATGCCATTGCTGCGACACCTGTGTCGGCGGGCATTATCATCTGTGCGACAGCCGTCAGATCTACTCGTATATTCCGCTCACGGAGGCACCGGGTCTCTGGGGTGCTTATTCACAATATATGTATCTCGCGCCCAACACGATCGTTCACAAGATGGACAAGAACCTTCCGGCGGAGCTGGCGGTCATGTTCAATCCGCTGGGCGCAGGCTTTCGTTGGGCGGTAGAGATTCCGCAGACGCAGGTTGGCGATACCGTTTTGATTTTTGGGCCCGGACAGCGCGGGCTTGCGAGCGTCGTTGCCGCGCGTGAGGCCGGCGCGGGAAAGATCATAGTTACGGGACTTGCGGCCGATTCAAACAAGCTCCAGATGGCTCTTGCTCTTGGCGCCGATCACATAATCGATGTGCAGAACGAAAATGTTGTCGATCGTGTACGGGCGCTGACAAACGGAAAAGGCGCGGACGTCATTGTTGAAGTTACGTCCTACGCGACTCAGCCGGTCCGTGATGCGCTGGATTGTGTCCGTATGGGCGGAACGGTCGTCCTTGCCGGCGTCAAGGGATTTAAGCCTGTATCCGACTTCGTGTCCGACCTTATCGTCATGAAGGAAATTTCCATCAAAGGCGCAATCGGCGTTACGTCGTCGGGGTACAAGAAGGCGATTGAGATGATTGAGCGCCGCAAATATCCCCTTGAACTCATGCACACTCATGATTTCGAGCTTGAGGAAGCTGAACTGGCGATCAAGACGCTGGCGCGCCAAATCGAGGGACAGGAATCCGTTCATTCATGTCTTATTCCGGCGACTTGATCTGCCCAAAGAATATTTCCTACGGAAGGTTTTCGGACGCTCATCGAAAAACTGTGTGCCGGGAACAAAGCTAATGAGGGCAGATTCGTGAAGAATTTCAGCGACAAGGCCGCGATCGTCGGGATCGGCGAGACCAATTATGTAAAAGGGGCGGACCAGACGGCAGTGGCCATGATGCTTGATGCCGCCAGGCGGGCCATCGCGGATGCGGGGCTGAAGCCCAGGGACATTGACGGCATGGTGCCGCCGCCCATCTATACAACGTCGGAGGAATTGGCCGCTAACCTTGGCGTCGATGTGCTGCGATATGCCTCGACGGTCAACATGGGGGGCGCGAGTCCGACGACCGCGTTGCAGAATGCCGCCATGGCCGTGGCCTCCGGCGTCTGCGACAACGTGCTGGTCACACTCGGCTGGAACGGCTATTCGGCGCTGCGTCCCAAGGCGGGGGTGCCACCAAGCCGGCCGATGAATATGAACACGCTGACCTCGACCATCCGGGGTTATTATCTGCCCTATGGTGTCCTGTTGCCGGTGCAGATGTATGCGTGGCTCGCGACGCGGCACTCGAAACTTTACAATGTCAGCCCCGAGGCGACGGGTTGGGTCGCGATGGCTTGCCGCAAGCATGCCCAACTCAACGACCGCGCCCTGACCTGCGGCCAACCGATGACGATGGATGACTACATGCGGTCGCGCATGGTGTCCTCCCCGTTCCGTCTATTCGATTGCTGTCTCGAAACGGATGGGGCCTGCGCCGTCGTGGTGACGAGCGCCGAGCGGGCGAAAGACTTGCCTCACAGGCCGGTTTATATCTCCGGCGCGGCCGAGGGCCATCCTTATCCTGCCGACGATATTCCCTCACGGCCGGACCCCTTCAAGATCGGTTTGAGTTATGCCGCGCCGCGCGCTTTCTCTATGGCCGGTGTGACGCCGAAGGACATGGACTTTCTGCAGGTTTATGACTGCTTCACCTACGTCGTGTTGCTGCAACTCGAAGCGCTGGGCTATTTCGAACCGGGCGGCGCACTCGATTTCGTCAAGGATGGACAGATCGAACTCGGCGGCAAGTTTCCGCTCAATACGCATGGCGGTCTTTTGAGCGAGGCACATGTGTGGGGTCTCAATCATGTACTTGAGGCGACACGCCAATTGCGCGGAGATGCGGGAAAGCGGCAAATTCCGGACGCTGAAATCGGCCTTGTGACCGGATGGGGTGATCTGGGCGATGGCAGCCTCGCGATTTTGAGGAGGTAGAAATGGAAATTGAACAACCGAAATATCCTCAGCCCGCGACTGTCGATCCGATCGATGCGGAATTCTGGAAGCTCTGCCAGGACGGCGTCTTGCGTTTTCAACAATGCAGCTCTTGCGGTACATGGCGGTTTCTGCCGCGTTACATGTGCGCAAAATGTAGCTCGCCGGATTATGAGTGGAAGGCGAGCAGCGGGCGCGGCCGCATTTTTTCCTGGACCGTGACCTATCAGCCCTTTCATCCGGCTTTCGCAGGCGACGTACCTTATATAGCTGCAGTCGTGGAATTGGAGGAAGGTGTCCGCATGGCAACGCGTTTGCTCGACTGCGACCCGGAAGCGGTGACACTCGACATGCCTGTGACCCTTGTCTTCAAGGACATCGGCGACGGGTTCAAGCTTCCGTGTTTCAAGCCTGCGACTAAATAAGACTGAGCCACTCGCCATCGGCATATCGGATATCTGGAATGGATCTGGCATACGGTTCCAAATATGAGGCTTTCCGGGAAGAGGTCAGGGCGTTCCTGGCAAAACACAAGGATCAGGCGCCGAGGGGCGGCCCTGCCGTTGCCGGGCGCCCGTCTCCAGAAGCCTGTTCCTGGCAGCGACAGTTGATTCAGAACGGCTATGCGACGCGGGCGATTCCGAAAGACTACGGCAGCTATGGTGCCATGCCCGACATTCTGGAATCGCGCATCCTCGCGGAGGAATTTTCCAGGGCTCGTGTGTCTTCTGCATTGCAGAACCAGGGCATCTCCATGGTGATGTCGACACTTCTGGAACTTGGCACCGAAGAGCAGAAGAAGAAATGGGTGAAGCCGACGCTTCGCGGCGAGGCGGTCTGGTGCCAGGGATATTCCGAACCGGGTTCAGGTTACTGTTGGTGAGTGTTGCCGCGACACACGGCGCGGTGATATTTGCACCGGCCCGGCAATGGGGAGATACGCATGAATATCAACTTCACACCGGAGGATGAGGCATTTCGCAACGAGGTTCGCGAGTTTATCGCAACGAATCTTCCGCCGGAATGTGCGGATTCGTCGACCTTGGGCGTGATGACCGACAAGAGTGTGGTCAAGCGCTGGCACAAGACGCTTTACGAAAAAGGCTGGGCCGCGCCCGGATGGCCGGAGGAGTTTGGCGGTACGGGATGGAACGCGACGCAGCGGTTTATATTCAACGAGGAAACGGCCAGAGCCAATGCACCACGTTTGATGCCTTTCGGGCTGAACATGGTTGGTCCGGTGATCTACACCTTTGGCAACGCCGAACAGAAGAGCCGCCACTTGCAGGGCATACTTTCGGGTGATGTCTGGTGGTGCCAAGGCTATTCCGAACCGGGTGCCGGCTCCGATCTTGCTTCGCTTAAAACGACGGCGGTGCGCGACGGCGACCATTATGTCGTCAACGGCCAGAAAATATGGACGTCCTATGCGCATGAGGCCGACTGGATTTTCTGTTTGGTGCGCACCGAACAGAGCGTCAAGCGGCAGGAAGGGATTTCCTTCCTGCTCATCGACATGACGACGCCCGGTATCGAAGTGCGTCCGATCATCTCGATCGCCGGTCTGCACCATCTCAACGAAGTGTTTTTTACCGACGTCAAGGTGCCGGTGCAAAATCTCATAGGCGAAGAAAACAAAGGCTGGACCTACGCCAAATACCTGCTCGTCCATGAAAGAACGAGTATCGGCGGCGTCTCCGAGTCCAAGAAGAAGGCGGCGCATATCAGGGCAATTGCCCAAGCGGAGCGGAACGCGGATGGTAAAGCGCTGATAGACGATCCCGCGTTCCAGCGCAAACTCGCCGGGATCGAAGTCAAGCTCACCAGTCTCGAATACATGAATCTGCGGATTCTCGCCGATGCGGCGGCAGGAAAGGCGGCCGGACCGCAATCGTCCCTGCTGAAGATCGTCGGTAGCGAGGTTCAGCAAGCGTTGGGCGAACTCGCCGTCGAAGCCGTCGGCTATTATATCGAGCCGTTCGAGCAAGGAGTTCCGCCTGACGACGCCAATGTATGGGAGATAGGCCCTGCCCATGCCAGGAACGTGTGGGCGGATTATGGCTACGGTCGCGCCGCGAGCATCTATGGTGGATCGAATGAGATTCAACGAGACGTCATCGCCAAGGTGATCCTTAATCTTTGAACGCGGTGGACAATTAGGTTTTTACCCGCTCAGATAATTCATTATAACGAAAATGCAAACATCCGGATCGTTACCGCGAAAGGTCAGTAGATGGATATAGAGCTTACGAAAGAGGACGAAGCCTTCCGCGCGGAAGTCCGCCGATTCATTTCGGAAAAATTGCCCAGGGAGCTCGCGGAGAGAGACACAGTGGGCGCGGCTGGTGAGCGCAGCTCGCTCAGGCGCTGGCAGAAAGATCTCCACGAGAAAGGCTGGGTAGCGGTCAATTGGCCCAAGGAGTATGGCGGCACTGGATGGACGCCGATGCAGAAGTTCCTTTTCAACGAGGAAATGGCATTGGCCAATGCACCGCGGCTTTCTCCGTTCGGCCTGTCCATGGTGGGACCGGTGATCTACACCTTCGGCAACGAAGCGCAGAAAAAGCAGCACCTGGAGGGCATTCTTACCGGCGATGTCTGGTGGTGTCAGGGTTATTCGGAGCCGGGATCCGGGTCGGACCTCGCTTCGCTGAAGACCAAGGCTGTGCGTCAAGGCGACCATTATATCGTCAACGGCCAGAAAATCTGGACATNCTATGCCCATGAAGCCGATTGGATATTNTGTCTCGTGCGAACGGATGAGACTGTCAAACAGCAGGAAGGCATCTCGTTCCTTCTGATCGACATGAAGACGCCCGGCATCGAGGTGAAGCCGATCATTTCGATCGACGGCCTGCATCACTTGAACGAAGTTTTTTTCACTGATGTCAAAGTGCCGGTGACGAACCGCATCGGCGATGAAAACAAAGGCTGGACCTACGCCAAGTTCTTGCTCGTCAACGAGCGCACTGGCATTGCAGGTGTTCCGGAGTCCAAGCGCAAGATCGCGCACCTCAGAAAAATCGCGAAACAGGAAAGGCTTGGCGATGGCGCGACGCTGGCGGACGAACCGGCGTTCATGACGAGACTCTGCGAAATCGAGGTGAAGCTCACGGGTCTCGAATATACCAATCTCAGGATCGTTGCGGAGGAAGTGGCGGGCCGTCCCGCTGGCCCCTCTTCCTCAACCTTGAAGATTATAGGGACCGAAGTTCAGCAGGCGTTGTCGGAGCTTGCCGTCGAAGCCGCTGCCTTCTATGCCATGNCGTTCCAGAAGGAGCATTTGACTGGAGCCACCAATGAAACACCCGTCGGACCTGCTTATGCGGTGAGCGTGACAAGTGCCTATAATTTCGGCCGCGCCGCTTCGATTTATGGCGGTTCGAACGAAATCCAGCGCAATGTCATAGCAAAGGCCGTTCTGGGACTTTGACGGACAATCCGGAAATGCGAAGGGCCGCATCTCGGATGCGGCCCTTTTTTATGTCAGTCCACCAATCCTTCGGGCTCACGCNGCTTGCGAATANCNCTTGAGCTGGTAGTCGACATTGCCGAACTGCGTGTCGATCATCGTCAGGCGCTTGAAGTAGTGGCCGACATTGAGTTCGTCGGTCATGCCCATACCGCCGTGAAGCTGCACGGCCTCCTGGCCAACGAAGCGGCCGGCCTTGCCGATCTGGACCTTCGCGCCTGCGGCAGCCTTGGTGCGCTCTGCATCGTCTTCTTCGAGCTTCAGGTTGACCATGTAGGTCATGGAGACGGACTGCTCATAGGCCATGAACATGTCGACCATGCGGTGCTGCAGAACCTGGAACTTGCCGATGGGAACGCCAAACTGCTTGCGCGTCTTGCAATATTCGACGGTTGCCGTGTTCAGCTCCTTCATGCAGCCCGTGGCTTCGGCCGAGAGAGCAGCAATCGCCTGATCCGTGATCTTCTCGACGAGAGGCAGCCCCTTGCCTTCTTCGCCGATCAGCGCGTCAGCATCGACCTTCACGTTCTCGAAGGTGATTTCGGACGCGCGGCGGCCATCGACCGTCGGATAATCGCGGGTGGAGACCCCCGCCGCCGACTTGTCGACGATGAAAACCGAAACGCCGTCACGGTCGCGCTGGCCGCCGGAGGTGCGCGCGGTCACGATGAGCTTCTGCGCCCAGGGCGCGGCGAGAACGACAGCCTTGTAACCGTTGATCGTGTAGCCGGAGCCGTCCTTCTTCGCAGTCGTCGTGAGGTCCGCGAGATTGTAGCGGCCCTGCGGTTCGGCATAGGCGAAGGCCCAGACCGTCTCGCCGCCGACGATGCCGGGAATGTGTGCTTCCTGCTGCGCGGCCGAACCGCCTTCACGCAGAAAACCACCGGCGATCACAACCGTTTCGACATAGGGCTCGACCACGAGGTGACGGCCGAACTCTTCCATGACGATCATGTTCTCGATGGGACCGCCGCCGAGACCGCCCATTTCTTCCGAAAAGGGCGCGGCGAGAAGACCAAGCTCGGCGAACTGCGCCCACATCTCGGGACGCCAGCCATCGGCCGACTTCGCAACCTTGCGGCGCGTCTCGAAGTCATACTTGTCCTGAAGCAGGCTCTGCACGGTATTGCGGAGCAGCGTCTGCTCTTCGGTGAACGAAAAATCCATCTTCCGACCTTCCCTCGTTGCTGTTCTTTTGCGCGGACCTTAAAGGCCGAGCACCATTTTTGCGATGATGTTGTGCTGGATCTCGTTCGATCCGCCATAGATCGAAGTCTTGCGCATGTTGAAATAATCCTGCGCAACACCCTGTGAGCCCTCCGGACCGGGCACGAATTCATTGCCGGTCACTTCGAGGCGCGGCGCCTCGACCAGCGCATAGTTGCCAACCGCCTCGACGGCGAGTTCGGTGATGCGCTGCTGGATTTCGGTGCCCTTGATCTTGAGGATCGAGGCTTCCGGTCCCGGACCACGCCCCTTGCTCTCGGCGGCGAGCGTACGCAGCTCGGTCACTTCGAGAGCGGAGAGGTCGATTTCGAGTTCGGCCACCTTGCGGGAGAACTCATCCGTCTTCATCAGGGGCTCGCCATCGAGAAGCTCGGCGGTCGCGAGCTTCTTCAGGCGTTCGATCGCCTTCTTGGAGCGCGCAACGCCCGCGATGCCCGAACGCTCGTTGCCAAGCAGGAACTTCGCGTAGGTCCAGCCCTTGTTCTCTTCGCCGATGAGATTTTCGGCGGGAACCTTCACGTCCTCGAGGAAGACCTCGTTGACCTCGTGCGAGCCATCCATCGTGATGATCGGACGGACGGTAATGCCCGGCGTCTTCATGTCGATGAGGAGGAAGGAAATGCCTTCCTGCTGCTTTGCATTGGGGTCCGTGCGGACGAGACAGAACATCCAGTCGGCATGCTGGGCGAGCGTCGTCCAGGTCTTCGAACCGTTGACGATGTAGTGGTCACCCTCACGCACGGCCCTGGTGCGCAGGCTGGCGAGGTCCGACCCCGAACCCGGCTCCGAATAACCCTGACACCACCAGTCGTCGCCCGAAAGGATGCCGGGAAGGAAGCGCTTCTTCTGTTCTTCGTTACCGAAGGTATAGATCACGGGGCCGACCATGGAGAGGCCGAAGGGAAGCAGCGGTGTCGTTTCCGCGCGCGCATTCTCTTCGTTCCAGATATAGCGCTGCGTGATCGTCCAGCCGGTGCCGCCATATTCCACAGGCCAGTGGGGGACGACCCAGCCCTTCTTGTAGAGGATGCGGTGCCACTTGAGGATATCTTCCTTCGACATCTCGCCACGGCGGGCGCCCCTGAGCTCCTCGGGGTAGTTATTGGCGATGAATTCGCGGACTTCGTCGCGGAAAGTCATCTCTTCGGGGGAGAAGCGCATATCCATGGGTCAACCTCCATTGCGGCAGACGCGCGGGCGGGTTTCCACCTCAGCGCCAACATACCGGATTATCACTTGTACTGGCCCGGTGTCGCCCCGAACGGAAAACCCGCCGATCCCGCGCCCATAGCCTTGTTTTCGCGGTGATAATAGTCGCAACGTCCTCTGTTGCAAGCATGCCGCTTCGTAAGAAGCGAACGGGGCGCTGTGCAGCCATGAACGGAGGCAGAGCTCAGAGTTTGTCCCGCGTGGCTGTGCCACGATGGATGGCGAGGGCCGATTTCACCATGGCAAGGCCGAGTGCCGCGCCCGCGCCTTCCTCCAGGGAAATGCCGCTTTCGATGAGTGGCGTCTTGCCAATGGCAGCAAGGAGACGAGCGTGAGCGGGGTCCGCCGAGACATGCGCGGCCATGCAGTGATCGAGCGCCGAGGGCTCCATCTTGTGGAGGACGGCGGCGGCGGCGCAGGAAACGAAACCGTCGAGCAGGACAGGGATGCGCTGATAGCGGGCGGCGAGGATCGCGCCGGCAATGGCCGCAAGCTCACGTGAGCCGATGCGGCGAAGCGCCTCCAGCGGATCTCCGAAATGACCTTCATGGGTGGCTAGGGCTGCGGCGACAGCTTCATTTGCGAAGGTGGAGCCATTGCTCCGGTCTTGCGCTGTCCAGCCGCCCGGCGCACCGCCGAACAGTGCCGCCATGAGCGCGGCAGCGGAAATGCGGCCGCCCTCTCCCGCCGCACCAAGGCAGAGGATGTCGGTGCCGCCCGCGATCGATTCCATGCCGAAGGCCATGGTGGCCGCGCAGGCCGCTTCGGAAAGCGCCTCCTCGGAGCGGATGTCGGGCACGGGCATGTCGAGCGCGAGATCGAAGACCTTGAGACCAGCTTCCGCTTCGAGGGCAAGCTGGTTCACGGCGCCGCCGCCCGCTGCGTAAAGCTCGACGAGGCGATGGGTTGCGCCCTGCTCCGCATCGGGCATGGCGGCGGCAAGGCCGTGGGTACCTGCAAAAATCGCGATGAGAGGCCGGGTGATGGCGGGCTGCGTCATGCCGGCCCAGCCGGCCACCCATTCCGCGATTTCGGCCATGCGGCCAAGCGCCCCCTCGGGCACGGCGAGCGAGGCAGTGTGCGCGGCGGCTGCGGCGCGCGCCTCATCATCCACCGGGGGCAGGCCCCCCAGAAGGTTGCGGATATCGTCGAAGGGCATGCCGGTTGCGGCGCGGGACATTGACGCCTCGGATGTGGCGTGGGAATTGAAGTGCCCCGCTCTATACTCTCTCGCAGAGCCACAGGAAACCCATGAGTTATTCAAAGCCGATCAAAAGCCCCTGCCTTCGCGTCTGCGCCGTGGACGGCTGCGCGAATGTGTGCCGGGGCTGCGGGCGGACCCTCAAGGAAATTGCCGGTTGGGGCAGATTGAACGATGACGAGCGGGACGCAGTGCTGCGCGAACTGCCCGCACGGATCGATGCTCTGGGCGACAGGGCCAGCGCGCGGGAAGAGGCCCTGGCGAAGATCCGCGAGGCGCTTGGAGAATAGAGACACTGGATAGAAGCGCCGATGGGAATAGAAGCGCCGATAGCTCCGCAAGGCATGGGCCTTCGGAGGTTTGCGTGATGTGCGGCCTTCAAAAGAGGAAGGTTGCGCGGAGCGGCGGCGACGCCGCCAGTATGTTTATGTAATAGGCGGGGTGCGTCCTCCTCCGACGCTCCGCGCACCGACTGTTACGATTCCTCCCACCTCATGAGCCGCATCCGGCTTTTATCGGCCGGGGCAACCCGCGGGCCGTATTACCCGCCAACCTCCTGAAATCGCCCGGGACGCGGGACTGTTCCCCACGCCGCAGGATCGGTTCCCTCTCCACGCATTCGGCCAGTCCGGACGCGCCCTTCGGTGGAGCGAGATCGAACTAATATGGGTACGGAGGAAGAGAGGGGGATAAGTTTATTTTGATGCGCCGTCTGTCAGGCCTTCTTCAGGAACTCGGTCTTGAGGACGAGCCCCTTCACCTTCTCGGCATTGCATTCGATGTGATCGCTGTCGCCGGTGAGGCGGATGTTTTTCACAACGGTGCCGCGCTTCAAGGTGACGGAGGTGCCCTTCACCTTCAGATCCTTGATGACCATGACACTGTCGCCATCAGCAAGGATGTTGCCGTTGCTGTCTTTCACTACATCGTCGCTCATGAGTATTCGCCTGCCCTGAAGAGGAGTTTTGACCTCTTTAAGCCCCGGTCCCCGCTGCCGCAACGGGAAAACCTAACCGGCGTCCCGCTTCGTGCGGAGATTCAGCGGATCGCGCTGGAGGATGCGGCCATCAATGGCACCAAGCCAGTCGAGGCCTTCGCGGAGCTTCACGACATCGCCGATGACGATGATGGCAGGGGCCTTGAAGTCCGCGCGGGCAACGTCTTGCGCTGCCGTGCCGAGGGTCGTTTCGAGAACCGACTGATCTTTCAAGGTCGCGTTGCGCACAAGAGCGACGGGCTCACCCGCCCGGCGGCCATTTTCAATCAGAAGCTTCGAAATCTCGCCGAGATGGGAGAGCGCCATGTAAAGAACGATGACAGGCGAGCCCTTGGCAATGGAGGGCCAATCGAGATTTTCGGGCACATCGCCACCCGCCATGTGGCCGGTGACGAAGGTGACGGCGTGGTTCACGTCGCGATGCGTGACCGGAATGCCGGCATAGCCGAGGCCGCCGACACCCGCCGTAACGCCGGGAACCACACGAAAGGGAATGCCCGCATCGACAAGGGCAAGCGCCTCCTCGCCGCCCCGGCCAAAGACGAAGGGGTCGCCGCCCTTCAGGCGCAACACGCGCTTGCCCGCGCTCGCAAGCTCCACCAGCTTCGCGGAAATATCGCGCTGCTTCGGGCTCGGCTTGCCGCCGCGCTTGCCGGCATATTCGAGAGTGGTATGCGGACCGGCAAATTGCAGGACCGTCTCATCCACCAGCGCGTCATAGACAACGACATCGGCCTGGCGGAGCGCATTGAGCGCGTGAAGCGTGAGAAGACCCGGATCGCCGGGCCCTGCACCGACGAGCCAGACCCAGCCCGGCTCGAACTCGGGCAGACCAAGCGCGGACGCCGCCTCGGCCGCACCTTCCGGGACGGGAGAGGCCTGGCGGACGCCTGTCAGCGATATGACTTTATCCTGCGGGTCGCTCAATATTTCACTCTTTATATAAGTGAATTAACAATCAACTCAACTCTAACATGTAAATAAGAGCTTGTCGCGCAGCTTCCAAGGGCTGGAGGATTCCAGATTCAGAAAAAGGGGGAGAAGGTTACCGGTTACGCAATTCTCAACTTCCTGCGTTAGTCTCACCTCCATGAGACAGAACAACTGGACATGGGCCGCCCTGCTCCTTCTGGGGGCCGCGGCGCTGCTGCTACTCCTCATGAACCGCTTTCCGGGTGCACTCGACAGCGAGAATGCACGGATGCGCCTCGTCTATGGCGTGCTGCTGCTGGCGCTGGTGGGCACCAGCGTCATCATGGGCTGGCGGGAGCGCGCGGGGGTGGCGCTGAAGCAGGCGCTGGCCTGGGTGGCGATCGGGCTCGTGCTTGTGATCGGTTATTCCTATCGCGACGTCTTTTCGGATGTTGGAAGCCGTCTGCGCAGCGAACTTGCGCCTTCCGCGCCGGTAACAAGCGAGCCGGGCACGGCCTATCTCTCGCGCGACATGACCGGACATTTCCATGCCGATGCGCTGGTCAACGGTACTCATGTGCGTTTCATGGTGGATACGGGCGCGAGCGACGTGGCGCTCAGTACGGCAGATGCAGAGCGGATCGGTATCGACCTTTCCACGCTGCGCTATACCATTCCCTACAACACGGCGAACGGGGTCATCCATGCCGCCGCCATCACGCTCAAGGAGGTGAAGGTCGGTGGAATTGCCCTGCGCGACGTGGATGCCTCGGTCTCGCGGGGCGGACTCGACAGATCCCTGCTCGGCATGAGCTTCCTCGGGCGGCTCGACTCCTTCGAGGTACGAGGCGAGCGGCTGATGCTGCGCTACTGATCGAGACGCCATTCTCCCGCCTCATTCGGGCCTTCAATAGCGGATCAGACTGTCATCCGTTGACGCTGAAAATTCGCTATAAGGAACTATCTAGACTTATTGTTTTGTCGCGCTTCCCGGCGGCGAGCCGCCCTCTTCATCTTGACGGAGGCCCCTGACCTGGAAACGCTCCAACCCGCCTCCTCGGAGATAACATGACGCTGAAGCCGCGCACCGATCTGAAGCCCAACACACCGGATTTCGAAAACCTGCCGCTCGTCTCTCCCAACGGGTTTCGCGAATATGACGCGCGCTGGCTCTTCGAAAAGGAAATCAATCTCGTCGGGGTGCAGGCACTGGGGCTGGGGCTCGGTACGGTGATCCATGAATTCGGCGTGGCGCCGAAGATCGCGGTGGGGCACGACTTCCGCTCCTACTCCGCCTCGATCAAGCAGGCGCTCATCATCGGCCTGATGGAAGCGGGCTGCGAGGTGCACGATATCGGGCTCGCGCTCTCGCCCGTCGCCTATTTCTCGCAATTCGAACTCGATGTGCCTTGCGTCGCCATGGTGACGGCGAGCCACAACGAAAATGGCTGGACGGGCGTTAAGATGGGGGCGCAGCGGCCGCTGACCTTCGGGCCGGACGAGATGAACCGGCTGAAAGAGATTGTGCTGAACGGCAAGGGCGTGGCGCGCGAGGGCGGGCGCTATATCCGCGTGGAAGACATGGCAGGCCGCTATATCGCGGACCTTACCAACCGCCCGAAGATCAAGCGCAAGCTGCGCGTCGTCGCGGCCTGCGGCAATGGCACGGCGGGTGCCTTTGCGCCGAAAGTGCTCGAAGGGATCGGCGTGGAAGTGATCCCGCTCGATTGCGAACTGGACTGGACCTTCCCGCGCTACAATCCGAACCCGGAAGACATGGAGATGCTCCATGCGCTGCGCGACAAGGTGCTGGAAACGGGCGCGGACGTGGGCCTCGGCTTCGACGGCGACGGCGACCGCTGCGGCGTGGTGGACGATACGGGCGAGGAAATCTTCGCCGACAAGGTGGGCGTGATGCTGGCGCGCGATCTTTCAGCGCGGCATGCCAACGCGCAATTCGTGGTCGACGTGAAATCGACCGGACTCTTTCTCACCGATCCCGTGCTTCAGAAGAACGGCGCGAAGACCGACTACTGGAAGACCGGCCACTCCTATATCAAGCGGCGCGCGCATGAACTGAACGCTCTCGTCGGCTTCGAAAAGTCGGGACACTATTTCTTCAATCCGCCGATCGGGCGCGGCTATGATGACGGGCTCGTCAGCGCGATCGCGATCTGCGACATGCTGGACCGCAACCCGGACAAGAAGATGTCGGAGCTGCGCGAAGACCTGCCGAAGACATGGGGCTCGCCCACCATGTCGCCCTATTGCCCGGACGAGAAGAAATACGAAGTGGTGGAGCGGATGGTGAAGCTCTTCACCGATATGGCGGAGAAGGGTGAGAAACTCCTCGGCCAGAAGATCCGCGATGTCGTGACCGTGAACGGCGTGCGCGTGACCGTCGAGGATGGGACATGGGGACTGGTGCGTGCGTCGTCCAACAAGCCGGGGCTCGTCGTCGTGGTAGAAAGCCCGGCGTCGGAAGCGAATATGCGGGCCATGTTCGCGGAACTAGACAGGCACCTCTCCGCGCAGCCCGAAGTCGGCGAATACGACCAGAAGATCTGAGCCACTTCCGCGCTTGCCCTCCCCTGCCCCTCCGGTCACTCTCGCAGCAACGAGAAACCGGGAGGCAATGCCATGAGCGAAACACCGGGCGATGAGCTGATCAAGGCGGTCGATACGCTGCTGCCCGCGCTGTTGCAGGGGATGGATGCGGTGTCGTTCATCGCGCGGCACATGCATCCGCCGCTGCTGGAAAGCCTGGTCGAGCAGATGGAGCCGGTGGCGGCGAAGCTGAAGCAAGCGCGGCCCGCCTTCGACGCGGCGGAATGGCCGAAGCATCTTTCCGCCTTCGCGGCACATGTCCGGGAAGCGGCGGACGAGACGGAGGCCGTGTTCCAGGGGTTGCGCGAGGCGGTGGGCGATCAGTCGTCGCCGGGCGGGCCCATCTTCGCCGCCTATCGCGGCATGCGGCACGGGCCGCGGGCGATGGAAGCGCTTTATCCCGTTTCGGCGATGCTGCCGCCGGTGAACCGCTTTTTCCTCGACGACAGCGCGCGGGACAACGAGGCGCTGGTCGAGGAGCTGGCGCAAGGCGTCGGGAAAGAGGGCACGGGCATTCATCATTTCGGCAATGAGAGAAAACAGCGCGGCGGCTTCTCGCTTTATGTGCCGGAAACATATGACGCCACCCGCCCCCACCCGCTGATCGTCGCCTGTCATGGCGGCAGCGGACATGGACGCGGATTCCTTTGGACATGGCTTACGGCAGCGCGCTCACGCGGGGCCATTCTTCTCAGCCCGACATCGCTCGACACAACATGGTCGCTGATGGAGCCGGAGCAGGACCGCGCTTCGCTGGCGCGGATGATCGCGCATGTAAACGAACGCTGGAACATCGACGCTACCCATGTGCTGCTGACCGGCATGAGCGATGGCGGCACCTTCACCTATCTCGCGGGGCTGGCGGGCGGACCTTATACGCATCTCGCGCCTGTTTCGTCCGCGTGGCACCCGATGCTCATCGGCTCCGCCGATCCGGCGCGGCTGAACGGCCTGCCGGTCTACATCACGCATGGTGCGCTCGACTGGATGTTTGCGGCCGACATGGCGCGGCTCGCCTCATCGGAGCTTTCGGCAGCGGGGGCGGAGGTGACCTATCGCGAGATCGCGGACCTCTCCCACACCTATCCGGCAGAAGAGAATGCACGGATCATGGACTGGTTTCTCGGCTGACGGTCAGCCGAAAAACAGCCGGTAGAACATCTGCAGCGATGTCAGCGCGAGGAAGAAGGCGAAAGCGCGGATGAGCGCCTTGTGACTGATCGCATGCGCGATGGCAGCGCCCCAGGGCGCGGCCAGCACCGAGAGCGGCGCGATGAAGGCAATGCCGATCAGGTTCACATAGCCGAGGCTGAAAGGCGGAAGCAGCGGATCGTTCCAGCCGGCCCAGACAAAGCCGATTACCGCCGGGACGGCAATCAAGACACCAAGGCCGGATGAGGTCGCCACCGCTTCGCGCGGATTCTTGCCGTAGAGCGTCATGAAGCTGACGGCGAAGGTGCCGCCGCCAATGCCCATGAGCGCGGAGAGCGCGCCGATAACGCCCGCCACGGAATATTGCGCAGTCTTGCCCGGCAGTTCCGTGCCGAGACGCCAGCTTTCCTTGCCGAAAGCGAGATTGGCCGCAACGAGGATCGCGATGGTGGCAAAAACGCCAGTGAGCGCATCGCCGCTGACGTAAGCCGCGATCAGCGTTCCGATGGCGACACCTGCGAGAATGGGCGCGGCCCAACTGCGCAGCATCGGCCAATCGACCGCGCCTTTCCTGGCATGCGCACGGACGGAACGAATCGAGGTCAGCACGATGGTACCGAGTGAGGTGCCGACGGCGAGATGCATACGCACAGCCTCGTCGATGCCGAGAAGCGTGAAGACATGATAGAGGACGGGCACGATGACGATGCCGCCGCCGACGCCGAGCAGCCCGGCGAGGACGCCGGCGACAAGACCGGTGGCAATGAGCCCGAGCGCAAAAGGCGCTAGCTCCATGAACGACATGGCTTCAATCTGCATGAAAAAACTTCCGGCTGGCGGTCAACGGACGGGAAGAACCCCGAGGACGCAAAAAATCTAGAGTATCGTGGCTGGCATTCCTACCTGTCCTGCAGGGATCAGGCGATTTGCTCCCTCCCATCAAGCCCATGACAGCGTGCTGCGCCCTTCACCGTTCGTCTCTTCGCCTACCAACGCCATCGCTTCGCGAATGACATGCTCATTCGCACCGGGTCGTGGCGCGTTTTCAGAGATATGACGGCGGAAGGCCCGTGCGCCCGGACGCCCCTGAAAGAGCCCCAATATATGACGTGTCATCGCATGAAGATGTGTTCCATGCGCCAATTCTCTTTGCACATAGGGCAGGAAAGCATCTAGCACCTCATGGCGCGAGGGAACCGGGTGATCATCGCCGTAGAAACGCGCGTCCACGCCTGAGAGCATATAGGGGTTCTGATAGGCGGCACGGCCGAGCATGGCGCCATCGACATGGGCAAGATGCGCTTCCGCCTCGTCGAGCGTCGCGATGCCGCCATTGAGGATGATGGTCATGTCCGGCATGGCCTGCTTCAGGCGATAGACGAGCGGATAGTCGAGCGGCGGAACATCGCGGTTTTCCCTCGGCGACAAACCTTCAAGCCAGGCCTTGCGCGCATGGACGACGAGCGTTTCGCAACCGGCTTCGCGAACGGCTTGAGCCATGGCCGGGAGGGCCTCCTCGGGCTCCTGTTCGTCCACACCGATGCGGCACTTCACGGTAACGGGGACGGAGACCGCCGACCGCATCGCCTCGACACAACGCGCAACAAGGTCCGGCTCGCGCATGAGGCAGGCACCGAAGCGGCCAGACTGCACCCGGTCCGAAGGGCAGCCCACATTGAGGTTCACCTCGTCATAGCCGAAATCCCCGGCTATGCGCGCGGCCTCGGCGAGATCCGCCGGTTCCGAGCCGCCAAGCTGAACGGCAATGGGGTGTTCGGACGGATCGAAGGCGAGAAGATGCTCGCGGTCCCCATACAGCACCGCACCCGTCGTCACCATCTCCGTATATAGAAGTGCATGACGCGTGATGAGACGCAGGAAAAACCGGTCATGCCGGTCCGTCCAGTCCATCATCGGCGCGACGGAAATTTTATTTGTCTGCGTGTTCAACAGCTTACCCGGTTTTCGGGAATATTCATGCGGCCTAGTTTGCGCTGTTGTACCCGCCCATGCGGGTGCGGTGCACATAAAAATTTGCGGCGATCGATGACGATACTCTGAAAGTTTCTTTTCGACGAATGGCGCGGCAAGACACAGCCAAGTCGACCTGGTCGCGCATGGTGGTTCAACGAAATGGATGCAAGCTCAAATGCCCGGGTCAACATCCTCTCGAAAAGTGAACTCTTGGCTTCGCAAGCGCAATTCATGGGCTGCCCCGGCAACGGCCTCGCGCCGGAGTTTGCTGGCAGCGACGGCATTTCCCAATACGAGGACGAGCGGCGCGTCCGCCGGCAGAGCAGCAACGGCATGCGCCAACCGATTCAGGCTGGCCCAAATGTGGATTTCATTTGGCTGGCTCACGCTTGCGAGGACGAGAACCGGCGTCGTTCCGGGCCAGCCTGCATTGATGAGACCCGCGCCGATGCCAGCCGCAGCACCGCGGGCCATGTAGACCACGCTGGTGACACCGGGATCGCCGATGCCCGAAGCCACGGGGTCGAAGGCCTCGTCCTGCCGAGTATGGCCGGTCACGAATTGTACCCGCCGCGCAACGCCGCGCATGGTAAGCGAAAGCCCAACCGAAGCCACAGCGGCGGATGCAGCCGTGATGCCGGGAACGATCTCGTAAGGGATGCCTGCGTCGGCAAGCGCCGCCACCTCCTCTTCCAGACGGCCGAAGATGGCGGGATCGCCGCCCTTCAACCGGACAACGCGTCTCCCGCGCAAAGCAAGGTTGACGAGCAGGAGATTGATCTCTTCCTGCGGTATGGCGTGCCGTCCCGCACGCTTGCCGACGTTCACGCGCCGCACGGGCGCCGGGAGCAAGTCGAGAATTTCCCGTGTGCCGAGAGCGTCATGCAGGACGATCTCGGCCTCTTTGAGCCGGCGCATGGCGCGAAGGGTGAGAAGGTCTGGGTTACCAGGCCCTGCGCCCACGAACGAAACAAACGGCGTCTTCCCCTTCAGAGCGGTCATGCGGCTTCCTCCGTTCTTGTCCGTTCTATCAGGCCGCGGATTTCGGAGCGGCACGATCCGCAATTCGTGCCCGCGCCCGTGCACGCGCCAATCGACGCGACATCGCACTCTCCGTCCGCGATTGCGGCGAGAATGGCGCCGGAGCGTATGCCCATGCAGGCACAGACGATGCGGCCCTCTCCACCCTCCCCTTCGACTGGATGACCCGTTAGCAGGGCGCCGCGCACATTCTCATCCAGCGCCTCAAGGGCGAGAAGACCGACGAGCCAGTCGCGCGACGGAAGCTCACCGGTTCGCGTCAGCATCAGGCAATCCGCGAGGCAACCGTCCCGCACCCTTGCCTGACGGAGCACTCCGCGCGCCGTGTCGCGCATCTCGACCCGCTCAACTTCCGCATCGGGCAATTGCACAAGAGTGTCGATGTCCGGCGGCGCGTCTGCCGTGGTGAGACCAGCAAGCTCGTAAAGCCAGCCGCCTTCCAAGCGCCGAACCACCCAATAGCCACATGACGGCGACGTAATCTCATGGCGCGACAGAAAGAAGGCACGCCAATGCGGCATGACCGGCTCGGCCCGGGCGGGCGTGTGTTTGAAGGCTGGCTGCCCCGACACCGGGTCGGTCTCGGGATGAACCATACGGCCCGCGCCGCTCATCGCGCTGGTTGCGCTCGACCAGTGGATCGGAACGAAAAGCGAGCCACGCTGCTGCGCCGCCGTCACCGAAGTGCGAAAAATACCAGAACCATAGGCAGTGACGATGCGCATGAAACCGCCATCCTCGATGCCAGCGGCGCGGGCATCTGCCTCGTGAATTTCAGCGGCAGGCTCCGGCGCATTCGATGCCAGTGTCGGCGAGAGGCCGGTTCGCGCCATGGTGTGCCACTGGTCGCGCAGACGACCGCTGTTCAAGACGAGTGGGAAAGCGCCGTGCCGCTTCGCGGGGACAGGCGGCACCGAGGCCACGAAACGGGCGCGGCCCGACGGCGTGGGGAAGAGGCCGTTACCAAACAGACGCGATGTGCCGCCGCGCGTATCTACCGGCCACTGGACCGGAGCGAGCGCTTCATACTCCGCATCACTCAGATGAGCGAGCGCGGAAATGTCGAAGCAGCGGGCGCCGTCATTTTCAAAGCCGGAAAGACGCGCATGTTCGCGGAAGATGTCCGCCGGGCCGCGATAAGGAAAGGTATCGGCAAAGCCCATGCGGCGGGCAACTTCGCCGACGATCCACCAGTCGGGCTTCGCCTCGCCGGGCGGCGCCATGAAGGCACGCTGGCGGGAAATGCGGCGCTCCGAATTCGTTACCGTGCCATCCTTTTCACCCCAGGCGGCGGCAGGCAGCAGGATATCCGCGCAGGCGGCGGTGTCCGTGTTCGCGATGCAGTCCGAAAGGACGACGAAGTCGCAAGTTCGAAGCGCTCGTCGCACGAACTCCGCGTTGGGGAGACTAACGACCGGATTCGTCGCCATGATCCAGAGCGCCTTCACGCGACCGGTTGCGACCGCGTCGAAGAGATCGACTGCCTTGAGACCGGGGGAGGTCGCGACGCGATCCGTCTGCCAGAAGCGGGAGAGCGTGGCGCAACCCTCTTCCGAAAAATCGAGATGAGCGGCGAGCTGGTTCGCGAGGCCGCCGACCTCGCGCCCGCCCATCGCATTCGGTTGGCCGGTGATGGAGAAAGGCCCCATGCCGGGCCTACCGATGCGGCCAGTGAGAAGATGGCAATTGACGATGGCGTTGACCTGATCGACGCCTGTCTTCGACTGATTGACCCCTTGCGAGAAGGCGGTGACGGTGCGCTCCGTCTCCGCGAACCAGCGGATGAAGGTTTCCATATCGCGCGCATCGAGGCCGCAGGCTTCCGCTGCTGCGGAAATGGAGCCGTGACCTTCGCGCGCGGCGGAGAGCGCTTCGTCGAGCCCCTCGGTATGGTTTGCGACATAGTCCGGATCGGTGACGCCGCGCGCCGCGAGTTCGCAGAATAGCGCGTTGAAAAGCGCGAGATCGGTGCCCGGCGCGATGGGCAGGTGAAGATCGGCATCGTCGCAGGTGGCCGTGCGGCGCGGATCGATGACGACGAGGCGAGCGTTACGCTTCGTCTTCGCTGCGAGCAACCGCTGATAGAGGATCGGGTGGCACCAGGCCGTGTTGGAGCCGACAAGCACGATGAGGTCCGCTTCCTCGAAATCCTCGTAACAACCCGGCACGACGTCCTCGCCAAATGCACGCTTGTGCGCGGCGACGGCAGACGACATGCAGAGGCGAGAATTCGTGTCGATATTGCCGCTGCCGATGAAGCCCTTCATCAGCTTGTTCGCCACGTAATAATCCTCGGTCAACAACTGACCGGAGACATAGAAGGCGACGGCATCGGGCCCATGCGCATCGACGATGTCGGTGAATTTCGCCGCGATCTCGTCAAGCGCCTCGTCCCAGCCGACGCGCGCGCCCTTTTTCATCGGATGAAGGAGGCGGCCTTCAAGACCCGTTGTCTCGCCGAGAAGAGAGCCCTTGGAACAGAGGCGACCCGCATTCACCGGGTGCGAGATATCTCCGGAAATGCGGGCCCCTCTCGCGGCGCCGCGGGGGGCAACGACACCGCATCCAACTCCGCAATAGGGGCAAGTGGTTTTCGCAAAAGGCTGTTTCATCGTTTCCATATGCCGCGTACCGAAGCCTCCTAGTCCGCCGCTACGGACGCCATCATCTCGACATCCATCAGGATTTTTTCTCCTTCCCGCCGCAGCGCGAAGGTGCGCACCGCCCCCTCATCCGCGCCGAGCGCGACGCCAGTTTCGAGCGAGAACACCCAGTTATGCAGTGGACATGCGACGGCCGCGCCATGAACGATGCCCTGGCTCAGGGGGCCACCTTTGTGGGGGCAACGGTCTTCGATGGCATAGAGCTCGTCGGTCGCCGTCCGGAAGACGGCGATGCGCCCCAGAGGCGTCGTCACGCAGCGCGCTCCGCGCGGGGGAATGTCCGACAAATTTCCGATCTCGATCCAGTTCGTCATCGCGCTCACTCCGCAGCCCGGGAAAAGCCGATTTCGGCCATCGGCCTAAACTCATGCTTGTCCTTGCCCGAGACGCGCTCGGACCAAGGGTCGACCTGTGCAAATTTCTGCGAGAAGACGAAGCGATCGAACAGAGCCTTGCGTCGCTCCGCATCGTCCATGATCTGACGACGGATTTCGTCGTAGCCAATGCGCTTCGCCCATTTGTAGATACGTTCCAGGTAATGCGCCTGTTCGCGGTACATCTGGACGAGAGCCACGACATGCTCGAGCGCGGCGTCTTCAGCCATCACGGTGCCAAGCTTTTCCGTGCCCTTGATGTCAAGGCCAGCAGCGCCTGCAAAATGGATCTCGTAGCCGGAGTCGACACAGACGATGCCGACATCCTTGCAGGTCGCCTCCGCGCAATTGCGGGGGCAGCCAGAGACGGCCACCTTGACCTTGGCGGGTGTCCAGGACCCCCACATGAATCTTTCAATGCGGATGCCGAGGCCGGTCGAGTCCTGCGTGCCGAAGCGGCACCAATCCGTGCCGACACAGGTTTTTACCGTGCGGAGCCCCTTGGCGTAGGCCTGGCCGGAAACAAAACCCGCCTTGCCGAGATCAGCCCAGACGGCGGGCAGGTCTTCCTTGGCTATGCCCAGCATGTCGATGCGCTGGCCGCCTGTGACCTTCACTGCGGGAATGGCGAACTTGTCCACCACATCGGCGATTGCCCGCAACTCCTTCGCGCTGGTCATGCCACCCCACATGCGCGGTACGACCGAGTAGGTGCCGTCCTTCTGTATGTTGGCGTGGACACGCTCGTTGACGAAGCGCGACTGGTAGTCGTCGGCATATTCATCCGGCCAGTCGCAGACGAGATAGTAGTTAAGCGCGGGCCGGCACTTTGCGCAGCCGCAGGAGGTTTTCCATTCCAGTTCCTGCATCACGGCGGGAATGGTCTTGAGTTCCTTCGCCTTGATGAGACGGCGAACCTCGTCATGACCTAGGTCGGTACAGGCGCATATCGGTTCGACGGCGGCGGGGTTGTAGGTGTCGCCGAGAGTGAGCACCATCAGCTTCTCGACAAGCTCGGTGCAGGAACCGCAGGAGGCGGACGCCTTTGTATGGGCGCGCACACTGTCGAGCGTCGTCAGATCCTTCTCCCTGATCGCATTCACGATCGCGCCCTTGCAGACGCCGTTGCAGCCACAGATTTCGCTCGTGTCGGGCAATGCGGCAACGGCGGCGTTAGGGTCCTGGGACGCCCCTGCGAGCGCGGGACCGAAGACCAGCGTCTCACGGCTCTCCGCGATGTTTTCTTTCTGGCGCAACAGATTGAAATACCAGCTTCCGTCCTGAGTATCGCCATAGAGGACGGCACCGATGATCCGATCCCGCGAGATGACGAGGCGCTTGTAGACGCCGCGCGCGGCATCGCGGAAAACGATGTCCTCCCGGTCGTCGCCGCTCGCGAAATCGCCCGCCGAAAAGACTTCGACGCCCGTTACCTTGAGCTTCGTGCTGATGACGGAACCCTGATAGCCCTCGCCATCCTCTTCCGCGAGCGTGGTGCCGACCACGCGGCACATCTCCCAGATCGGCGCGACGAGGCCGTAGACCTGGCCTCGGTGCTCGACGCATTCGCCGACGGCAAGAATTGCAGGGTCCGAAGTGCGCATGAAATCGTCAACGACGATGCCGCGGTTGCATGCAAGGCCAGCGTCGCGGGCGAGCGTGATATTCGGCCGTATGCCCGCCGCCATGACGACAAGGTCGGCCGGGAGGGTGCGTCCGTCCTTCAGCTTCACGCCTTCGACGGCGCTTCTTCCGACGATCTCTTCGGTCGACGCCCCGGTCAGCACTTCGATGCCTCGCCCTTCCAGCTCGCGGCGTAAAAGGAAACCCGCAGCCTCGTCGAGCTGGCGCTCCATCAGCGTTTCCATCAGGTGAATGACAGTAACGTCCATGCCGAGCGTCCGAAGGCCGTTCGCTGCCTCAAGGCCGAGCAGACCGCCGCCGATCACCACGGCACGACCGCCGCCTTCGGCCGTCGCGATCATCCGGCGCACATCGGCGATGTCGCGGAAAGCGATGACACCATCCAGTGTTGCGCCGGGCACGGGCAAGATGAAGGGAAGCGAACCTGTCGCGATCAGCAGCCGGTCATATATGCAGCGGTCTCCCTTGTCGGTCGCGACCATGCGGGAAACCGGATCGATCCCGACGACTTCTTCGCCGCTCCTCAGTTCGATGCCATTTTCCGCATACCAGTCCGCACCGTTGATCACAATCTCGTCGAAGCTCGTTTCTCCTGCCAAGACAGGAGAGAGCATGATGCGGTTGTAGTTCACCTCGGGCTCGCCACCGAAGATCACGATTTCATAGCGATCCGGATCGAGCGCGAGGAGTTCTTCCACCGCACGGCAACCCGCCATGCCATTGCCGATCACCACAAGTTTTTGCTTTCTGCTCATAATCAGGCCACCTTGTCCGTACGGTTGCGGGTGAGGAAGCGCATCACTGCCGAGCGGGCGGCGAGATAGTCGGTATTCTCTCCAAGTTCCAGTCGCCGCCGGGGTCTCGGCAGAGCGACATCGTGAATTTCGCCAATGCCAGCCGCGGGTCCGTTGCTCATCATTACGATGCGGTCGGAAAGCAGGACGGCTTCGTCCACGTCATGCGTAATCATGACGACGGTGTTGCCGAGGCGAGCGTGAATTTCCATCACGCTGTCCTGGAGTTGTGCGCGTGTGAGCGCGTCGAGTGCACCGAAAGGCTCGTCAAGGAGCAGAACCTTCGGCTCCATGGCGAGCGCCCGGGCGATGCCGACTCGCTGCTTCATGCCGCCGGAGATTTCCGACGGGCGTTTGTCAGCGGCATGCGCCATGTTGACGAGGTCGAGCATCTCACGCGTCCAGTCGTCGCGTTCGGCGGGCGACTTACGGCCAGCGAAAACCTTGTCGACCGCGAGGCGGACATTGCCGTAGACGGTGAGCCAGGGCAGCAGCGAATGGTTCTGGAAGACCACCGCCCGCTCCGGTCCCGGCCCGTCGACCAGAATGCCATCAAGAAAGATGCCGCCAAGCGTTGCAGTTTCGAGGCCCGCCACGAGATTGAGAAGCGTGGACTTACCGCATCCCGAGTGACCGATGATGGAGACGAACTCGCCTTCATGGATGGTGAGAGCGACGTCACGCAGCGCCTCGAACGAGCCCGAGCGTGTGTCGAAGGTCTTGCCGACTTTGCTGATCCGAAGAACCGGATGCCGGTCCGTCATGGCCCCTACTCCTTCTTGCTGGTGTAGTCGTAACGGCGGCGGACGAAGCCCATGCCCGCTTCGAGCATGATGCCGACACAGCCGATGATGATGATCGCGACGATGATCGAGGGGACGGAGAGGTTGTTCCATTCGTCCCAGATGTAGAATCCGATGCCGATGCCACCGGTCAACATTTCGGCGGCGACAATGACCATCCATGCCGTGCCGAGCGAAAGCTGCATGCCGGTCAGCATGTAAGGCAGCGTTGCAGGCACGTAAATTTTCGCCACCATTTCGCGGCGATTGAAATTCAGCACACGCGCAACGTTCAGATAGTCCTGGGGAATGGCTTTCACGCCCGCCGCCGTGTTCAGGATTATCGGCCAGATGCTGGTGATGAAGATGACGAAGATCGCGGAGGGATCGACAGCACGAAAAATGAGAAGTCCGATCGGCAACCATGCGAGTGGACTTACGGGTCGCAGGATCGCAATGAGCGGCAACCAGGCTTGCTCGAAGGTCTTGTTGGAACCGATCAGGAACCCCACCGGAATGCCGACAGCCACGGCGAGCAGGAAGCCCCCGAGCACACGCCCCAGCGAATACATCACCTGCCAGGCAATGCCCATATCGTTGGGGCCGTAGACATAGAAGGGGTCCGAGAATATTTCGACCGCCTTGTTCCACACGGCCGGGACGTCCGGAAAGGCCGGAACGAAAGCCGCCTGCATGATCGTCCAGCCGAGAAGGACCAGCCCAAAGGTGATGGCCGGCAGCAGGACAGCTCTCAACAACGTTTCGAAAGGCGTCCTTTCACGGGCGGCCTCGGGCTCCCGCAGCTGAGGCGACGGCACAGGCGCGGTGTTGGACGCCGCCATGTCCAATCCCTTTTCGGGCTCCACGATGCTGAGTACTGCTGAGTTCATCTCGACCTCCTCACGAGTTCAGCTTCGAGAGTTCATCCATGGCGAATGCCAGGTTCTTCACCTCGAAGCCGTCGATGTAGGAAAGGATTTTCGAGGGATCGAAAACATCCCCGTTGAAGAAGAGGTCAGGCCCCATGGCGACAGGCTTTGTCGCCTCTTCAAGAGTCCAGCCCTCGGCATGCGTGCCCTCGGTCTTCATGTCGATGGTGGGGAGGGGAATGCCCATGTCTTTCACTGCTTCGCGATAGATGTCTGGCCGGTAGATTTCGTTCGCCGTCCTGACGATATCGAGCGGCTTTTCAATCTGGCCCCAGCGAACCATCTGCGAGAGGAACCACACCGCGTGGCTCCGCCAGGGGAAGGTTGCGGCGTAGCGATAGAAGACGTTGAAGTCCGGTAGCGGGCGCGGTTCTTCGTCGATTGCATAACGGAAGGTGCCGGTCATCGACATCTTCACGACATCGACGGGCGCGTTGACATACGACTTGCGCGAGATGATCTCGACGACCTGGAGGCGGTTTTCCGGCTTGTCCATCCATTGTGCCGCTTCGACCAGCGCACGGATCATTGCCATATGCGTGTTCGGATTCTTTTCCGCCCAGTCGAGATTGACGCCAACCACCTTCTCCGGGTTGTTGTTCCAGATTTCATAATTGGTGATGAGCGTCTTGCCGATGCCCGCGATGACGGCGCGCTCGTTCCACGGTTCGCCGACGCAGTAGCCGTCGATATTTCTCGCGGTGAGGTTCGCGACCATCTGGGGCGGCGGAATGACGATAAGACGAACGTCCTTGTCCGGATTGATACCGGCATCCGCCATCCAGTAGCGGATTTCGTAATTGTGCGTCGACACGGGGAACACCATGGCGAAGGTCATGGGGTTCCTGCCGGCCGCCCTATCCGCCTCAATCACCTTCTTCAGGGCACGGGCGGAAACGGGCCGCTCAGCCATCGCTTGCGGGTCGGCTTCCACCATACGGTCGTAGAGTTCGTTCGAGACGGTGATGCCATTACCGTTCAGGTTCATCGAATAGGAAGTGATGGTTGGCTTCTTGATTGCGCCAACGCCGAGCGTGGAAGCGATCGGCATACCGGCAAGCATATGCGCCGCATCGAGCGCGCCGATCGACACCTTGTCGCGAATATTCGCCCAGGAGGCTTCCTTCGAAATCTGGCTGTTGATGCCGTATTTCGAGAAATATCCCTTCTCATGCGCGATCACGAGCGGCGCGCAATCGGTGAGTGGAATGATGCCGAGGGTGAGATCGGTCTTCTCTATCCCCTCGCTTCCCGCGGCCCAGGCACCACCAGGCACCAGCGCGCCCGCGGCTTTCATGAGCGCCGCCACGCCGATCAGCTTTCCGCCGGTCTTGAGCACGCTGCGACGGTCGATGGTCTTCAATTCCTTGTCGCTCTTGTCCTTCATGTCGCACTCCTTGCAGGATTGGCGGGTCAATAGGCGTAAGTCAGGGAGAGCCAGGTCTTGTCACGGCTGGCGAAGCCGCTCCCGCCGTTGAAGCTCGCAAACTTCAGATTGAGCGAGAGATTCTTCGAGAGAACGAAGTTGGCGACCGCGTCGAGTTCGTCGCCGAAGCCGGCGCCGCCCCGCTCGGCCGAGAAGTCATGCCATGTCACGCCAAGCACGAGTTTCTCGATGGCTGGAATGTTGTTCAGGGCGTATGTCGCGCCGAGATAAAGGTCTTCGAGACCCGCCGCTGGGGTCGTCAGAAACACATCTGCCCAGCCATTGAAGGCATGCAGCGTGGCGAGCGCCGTCGAAAAACCGGTCGTCCCGTCTCCCTCCAGCACTTCGTAACCGACGGTGAACCCGAAGGCGTCATGCGAGAACGCCGCTTCGGCGAGCATGTAGTCGAGATCAACGGAAGCCGGGTTGCCTTCGTAGTCCGTCTGGTTTGCATATTCGCCCGTCAGCACGAGCTTCGTCTTCTCGGCGAGCTTGAGCGGCACGGAGAGGCGCGCGCCATAGGTCTCGGTCGAAAACTGCGGCGCCTCGTTCAGATCGAGCAGATAGGCATAACCGCCGAGTGTTACACCGCCGACGCCCGTGTAATCGATGTTGACGAGATGCGAGTCGCCGCGGAAGCGACCCGCAACACTATCCTCGCCGAAGACGCGGTTCACGCGGTTGAGATAAGTGTAACCGAGCGTCAGCCCGTCGATGCTCGAATTGACGACGCGAAGCGCATCGAAGGTCTGCTCGTTCTGCCGCCAGCCGACATTGCCGACGAAGCGCGCATTGCCGAGGATGATGCGCTGGCGGCCAAGCGTTACGATCGTGTCAGGCAGCCCGTCATACGCGATCTGCAGGCGGTTCAGTTCCGCCGTGTCAGGGTCGGCGACGACGGGATAGCTCGTGCGTCCGTTGATGGTGTCATTGTAGTCTTCCGATCCGGCATGACCGACGAGATCGAAGTCCGTAAGCACCGTGAAGCCGTGAAAGGAGCCTGTCGCGTAGCCGAGACGCGCACGGCCCGTATAAGCGTCCGCGTTGTTCGCCACGCCATCCTGTTCGACATGCTCATAACGGATTCGCAGGTCGATGATCGGCTTGCCGCCGAGCAACGCCTCGCCGAAATCTTCCGCCGCGAGGGCAGGCCCCGCTGCCGCGATCATCGCGGCAAGAACACCAAGACCAATCTCCATTCGCTTCAAAACCATTTGCCAGCGACCCTTCATCTCGCGGTCCTGCCGCAGAAAACAAAAAAGCGCCTGCCCAGCGATCACTCGCCGAAACAGACGCCATTGTCTGAGGTGGGCCGCCATTGGCCCGGATATGTCCGCGGAGGGTCGCCGTTGATCCCTGAGCGGAGAGCGCCGCGGATCGATCCGCGCGCTCAACTGTCATCGAGAATACGTAAGCGCTGCGGCAGCGCAATAGGGTTTTGATTTTAAAGGGGAATTTTTGTTTGCATTGCACAAAAATTCAACGAGATGACTACGGCGCGATCAGTCTTTGCCTAGCCCTTGAGCAATCTCGATATCGAAATCAGGTTGTCGGCGATATCGAGAATCGATTTTCCATCCTTCATCGCCGTGTTGCGGAGGAGCTTGTAGGCTTCCTCCTCGGAGAGCTTCCGTTGCTCCATGAGAAGGCCCTTGGCGCGCTCCACAATCTTGCGGCTCGCGAGATCGGATTTCGCCTTGTCCAACTCCTCCCGCATCTTCTGAAAGACCTTGAAGCGCAGAATGGCAACATCGAGAATCGGCTTCACGCGCCTGGAACTAAGGCCGTCGACGATATAGGCGCTGACACCCGCACGAAGCGCCTCTTCCGCAAGCGACGCCTCACTTTCTTCCACGAACATGATGATCGGCCGGGGCATCACGTCAGAGACGCTGCGCATGTTTTCCAGCGTATCGCGGTCGGGAGAATCGACATCGACGAAGATTACGTCCGGCTGGATTTCCTCTATCTTCCGCACGAGATCGGTCAGCAGTCCCATCCGCAGAATCTGCGCGTCGCCATAACCCGACAGTCCGTCCTCGACGACGGCGGCCCGCTCGTCGTTGCTGTCGATAATGAGAATCTTCAGAGGTCTGGAACTGTTCAATTGACGTACCGCCGTCCATTGCTGAGTGACGTCGGGCGCCCACGCCACCAGGCTGCACCGAATGTGACATAGCAATTTTCATTCCAGAGTGGCTAGGCGAGGGTTGCGCGGGATTACAGGGAAAACCCGAAATGAGACGCAACAAAACCGGCTGCGATCCGGGGCTCTCCCAGCGGCAAAACCGGCAGTGTCGTATCCGGCGGTGTGTAATCGGCCGCAAGCGCCACGATATCGGGATCGCCGGGCGCGAGCGCCGGTGCCGTCTGCTGCTCGCGCCGGATCTCGATCTTCGGATGGGTATAGTTCTTGAATCCTTCGACAATCACGAGGTCAACGGGTGCCAGA
Source organism: Parvibaculum sp. (assembly GCA_002694985.1). Taxonomy (GTDB): domain Bacteria; phylum Pseudomonadota; class Alphaproteobacteria; order Parvibaculales; family Parvibaculaceae; genus Parvibaculum. Next base: position 294,719 of record NZNS01000010.1, read on the forward strand.
TGTCCAAGAAGTTCATCGAGCGGCGGTTCCTCCGCCCCTCGCAACTCATGCATCAGCGCCCAGCGCCTGCCGGACGAGACCAGCACCTCACGTGCTCCCGATTCCCTGTGCAGATAGCTGTCCTTGCCCGGCCTATCGATATCGAATTCGTGGTGAGCATGCTTCACCGTAGATACGGAAAGGCCGCAACTCGTGAGCAATTCCACCAGCTTCACGATGAATGTCGACTTGCCGCTATTCTTCCATCCCACGACACCAATAACGTTCATCCGCGGCCTTCCGTTTCCCGTACAATCATCTCCGCTTCAGCGAGCTGGTCCTTCGTGTTCACGTTGAAGAAGGCACCGGACTCTTCGAAGTGGTACCGCTCGGCGCGGAGTTCGCCCAGTGTCCACCAGAGACTGCGGTAGCGGCCCGTCTCGATTCCATCTTCGAGCGCGGCAAGGCAGCCAACGGGCCACAGCGCGCAAACGCCTTGCACCCTGTTTTCCGTGGTGGCGACTGCCGGGGCGCCGGCGTGCGCGAGCGTCGCGAGCTTTGCGACGAGGTCATGAGGCAGAAAGGGCGTATCGGCCGGAAAAGTCGCGAGCCAGTCGCTGCCGCATGCGGTCGCCCATTCGAGTCCGGCGAGCACTCCACCAAGCGGTCCAACTTCACCGCCGAACCTGTCGACGAGAAGCGGAAGCCCCTTTGCCGCCGTATCGCGATAGAGGGCACCCACCTCTTCCTTCACATTGAGGGCAAGCGCATTGACCTGCGGACGGGTCCGTTCGACTACATAGTCGACAAGGGGACGGCCGCGAAGAAGCGCGAGCGGCTTCTCGGCATTGTCCATCCGCGAGGCATTACCTCCTGCAATGATGACACCGGCCAGCATCATCCTGATCTCGCTTTCACGAAAAATCTTCGGTGTTCCCGGCCAATGTCTATCCCAATAAAGAGATCAACGCAGCCATGTGTTGCGACGAGCTTCAGAAATTCCACTCAAGTCGCCGCCGCTGTTGGCAGCCCGGAGGATGTGGCGCGAGAGCAAATATGGGCATTTCACGAGCCCGATGCGTCGGATATTGCACTGTCTGTCTCCGGCTCAAAGACGGAGGAAGACATTCTTCGACCTGTGGATGTGCAGGCCGCCCGACGACCGGCAGAGGCTCAAACGCCTCCAGCCGGTACGCTCGCGCGGGGACGAAAATTCGCTATTCCGTGTCCGCACCCTCCGGCACATAGACAAGGCGGCCGTCCGGCAGGCGATAGGTCACACCCGCCCTTGTACCCTCACCTTCGCCGATCTCGCCGGTGGACTCATAGCGCGTGAGCTCCTCGCCGCGCTTCACCACAATTCTCATATCGGCCTCGCCCGGATTTTCGACAATAGTCACGTTCTCGCTCGAAAAGGGATTGAGCGGATTGGTGACGATCACCACCATCAACACACCAATGATAACGAGGAACAGGTCGACGAGATTCACAATCGAGAGAAGCGGATCGTCATCGTCTTCGCGATCAAGAAACCGCATGGCGCGCGCCCCTATCCTTCTCGACAAGCCGTAGCTCCTGAAGCATCCAGCGGCGGCGCACCGTCATGACGAAGAAACAGATGCTTGCCGAAATGAGCGCCAGAATGACGGCGGAGAACGCCACCACAAGATTGCGACCGACATTTGCCGTGTCGTTCTCGGACAGAGCGAGAAGCGCCGGCCCCATCGGGATCATGGTTGCGACAAGCCCCAGCATGGGTGCGCTGCGCGAGACGACCCTTGGCCATTCAAGGCGCTTCAGGATGTCCAGTTCAAGATCGTCGCTTGCCATGCCGCTCTTGATGGCCTGAGCAAAAAAGGACGAGCGAAAGGTCGGGCTGCGCCGCTGCCATACCTCGACGGCAAAGCCACCCAGCAGCATGAAGCTGTAGGCGAGCGAGGCGAGGATCAGCAGAAGAACGGGAATGAGAAATATCTGTGCAATCTCATAGAGACTGCCTTCAAGGGCACTCATACAGAACTCCGATCATGAAGATTGTGCCGCACGAAGCTGACGCCCCGCGCCGAGAAGGAAGAAAATCGCAAGCGCTGCGAGAGAGAGCCAGAAGCGCCATAATTGCGGCTCCGATCCCTGTGGCGGCGCCACGGGCTCCATCACCTGTCCCTGGACAGGCATGGTCGCCGAAGCCCCGCTTGTCGCGCCCGGATCTGGCGGCGTGGAAGCCGCAATACCGAAGCCGGCCGACATCTCATCAACGAACGCCCTTGTCGCTTCCGCTGCTTGCGGCAATTCCTGTTGCTGCAGTTCCTGCCAGCGTTCGGCAATCTCGCGGCGCGTCTCGTCCTCGGCGTCCCAATACCCCTTCCGGATCGCCTCGACGAGGCGCTCAAGGAGCTGGGCCTGGGCAGCGGCATTGTGCGCCTCGAACCATTCGTTGAGTTCGAGGCCGCGCGTGTCGGCGATATAGGTGTCATGCACTGCCTGCCACTGATCCGCCCGCACCGTCTCCGGTGCGCTCACCTGCCAGCCCCAAAGATTATTGACCGCGTTCAGCATTTCCAGCGTGCCCGCATAGCCCTCTTCCTTCATGCCTTCGATCCAGGCGGGATTGAGGTATCGGCTACGCATCTCGTCGGCGAGAAAGCGGGCGGCAGTCGTAAGACGCGGCTCGCGGTCGCGGAGATCGGAGATGTAGAGCGTGGGGCTCTTGCCATCAAGGTGGCGAACGGCGAGCGCAAGCCCACCCAGATATTCGAAGGGATGATCGGTCGACAGAACGCCGTGGAGATTGGACGACCGAGAGAGAACAGCCGCATCCGTTCCGCGAAGCTGCTCGGCGAGCAGATTTCCTTCGGCTGGCGCCTCGCCCCAACGCGAACTTCCATAAGCATAGCGCATCCGCGCAAGGAAGTTTTCCGCAAGTGGCGCATCATCTTCCCATTCCGTCGAGGCAAGCGTCGCATCGGGCAGACCTGTCCCGTAGTCGCCGGGCTCGTTGGAGAAGATGCGCAGAGCGGCAAGTCCCTTCGCCTCCTCAGGATCCGTTCCCGCTTCCTCAAGCGCACCGGCAATACGGGCTGCATTCCGCGCGACGGCATTCCCCTCTTCTTCGAGAGTGGCGAGCCTTTCGATCGCATCGGCAAGCAGGCGCATGAAATGATCGAACTGATCACGATAGACGCTGGTGACTTGCAGAACCGCGTCGACGCGCGGCCGTCCGAGCTCGTTTGCCGGGATAATATCAAGGGCCACGAGTCTGCCACCCTGATCCCAGACCGGACGGAGCCCCAGCGCATGCAGCACCTGCGCCTCCAGCACACCCAGATGCCGCAATGCCTCGGACGACCAGAGCGAGAAGGCGAGCTTCTCCGGCATTCGGCCGTGCTCCTCGCGGAAGGCTTCTACCAGCGCCTCGAAGGCTTCCCCACCCGCCTCATAAGCGGCGCGGGTCGGGATTTTGTCTGCCTCGAAGGCATAAATATTCCGCCCGTTGGGGACGTCCGGATTGCGGATCGGATCGCCGCCTGAACCTGGCGCAACGAAACCGCCGGCAAGACCCGCAAGTAGCGCTTCGGTTTCCTGCATGTTTGCGAGGTGCTTGTCGAGTGCGATACCGCGCTCGATCATGGCGCGAAGCTCCGGATCCTCGATCTCTTCAACGGCTTCACCGGCACGGAGATAGCGCGTGAGGAAGAGATAGGCCGGAGACGTTTCGACCTTGTCGCTTTCCGCAGCAAACATTTCGTCCGGATCGACGTCGAGCTTTGCATAAAAATCCGGGCCGAGCTGCTGCATGACCGTGGTCAGGCGATGTTCGGGCGCTGCCGCCTCACCGAATGTATGCAAGCCGAGCGGCATGGCCGCGGCAGCCACACGGTGCAGATGATCGTGCAGATCTCGCATAAAGCCGGTGAAGTCTTCGTCGATCCGCGCTTCGTCCCATTCCATGTCGGCCGCAAGGTTGCTCGACAGGGCAAGCGCGGATATGCGCGTGGCGGTTTCATCGCGCACGGCACCTTCCATGAGCTGTTCGTACTCGTGAATAAGGTCATGGATGTCGCGCAACTCGTCATAGAGACCGGCAGGTGCGAAAGGTGGCGTCTGGTGGCTGACCGTTACAGCGCGCCCGCGCCGCTTCGCCTGTATTGCTTCAGCGATGTTGTCCTGAATATAGGCATAGAAAACCGGCAGATCGCCAAGCGCGAGGTAAGGATAGTCATAAGCCCAAAGCCCGCGGTCCTTGCCCGGCGTCCACTCCTGCGTGCCATGCGTTCCGAAGTGGATGAGCGCATGAGCGCCGAAGGCTTCGCGGATATAGAGATAGGACGCAAGATAGGCGTGGGATGGCGGCACCTTGCCATCATGATAGGAAGCGCCAACTTCACCCGAGCGTGGCGGCTGCGGCATGACAATGAGATTGCCGAGCGTGAAGCGCGGGATCAGAAAATGCGGTTTGCCATCGATCTCATGGAGATGTGAGCTCTCCGCTGGCGTGTCGTATCGCTTGCTCATGTCGTCGCGAACGAAATCGGGCAAGGTCGCGAACCATTTCTCATAGGCTTCGACCGGGAATGCCGCTGCCAATCCTTCTTCATAAAGTGCAGGAAGTGTCTCCGGTCGATAGAATCCGGCGAGCATTTTCTGACCAGCGTCAATGAGCCTTTCTTCCGCCGTCGCAGGCACGTCATAGCCCGCACCGGCGAGCGCTCCTGTCAGGGTTTCCAGACTTCTCGGGACATTGAGATGCGAGGCCGAGAAATTCCGTTCACCGGGCGGATAATTCCAGAACATCAGCGCAAGACGCTTTTCCTCAGCCGGCGTTTTGCGGAGTACGCCGAGGGCGACGGCCTTGCCAAGGAGCAGGTCCACTTGTTCCGGGATCGAGACCGGCTCGCCGTCTTCCACCGCATCGAGCACGACGGGATCGCTCATCCCCCAGGTTTCCGTCACCGACATAAAGGGCGCGACCATGTGCATCGCGACGCCGCTCTGGGCCTTTCGCCAGTCATCGCGTGTTCCCATGCGGTGGGAGAGACCCTGGATAACCGGAATTCCGAGGGCAAGGAACTCTTCCTGCCGCGCGGCGCCGTTCTGCATATGTGTCAGGTTGACCAACATGTCCGCGCCAGCGGGCTTCAGCATCGACAGGAGGCCCTTGGGATCGCGCGCCTCGAACCAGAAAGCGAACGGAATCAGCCCCCGTTCTTCCGCGCCGCGGATGATATCGTCGATCGGACCTGTCTGCATGTTGGACAGGTACCCGTCGTGAATCGAAAGGGCGATCACGGGGGCATCTATTTTCCAACGCTCTTTGCCCCAAGCGAGATATTCTTCCGGCGAAGAAAAGACATTCGGCGCATCCGGGTGATAGATGCCTTGTTTCGGCAGAATGATCGGTGCCGGAACCGACGCCACGTCGCCGTTCCGTTTCCAGGCGCCAATATAGGCAATGAGGTGCCGCATGTTTGCGTCACCGCCATTGCCGTAATAGGCCATGAGCGTCCGCGCGTGACGCGGCTCCACCCCTCCCCCAAAAGCGGGAGGGCCACCGCCTACGAGCACCCAGGGCACGGCGCCTTGCGCCTCATGCGCGCCGGCAAGGTGTTCCAGCACCTCCGCGCGATCGTTCGGCCGTGGTGTGTCAATGATGAGAATATCCGCATCCCGAAGCCAGCCGGCGGGTGAGCCTCCGTCCCGGCTCACGTTAACGGAATCGAGGTGAATTCCCTCTCCCTCGGCAAGCTTTGCAAGTTTCGTAAACTTACCGGGCAGAACGAAATCGTTGGTGAGGATGCGCACACGCACATCCGCGGCAGCGGCAGGTGCCGCCACCGCGAACAGCGCCGCGAGGAACAGGACAAATCGCAACATCAGAAGCTGTATCCAAGACCGACCCAGAGCATGCGCCGCCGCTCCGCATATGGGTAATTCACCGATGTCTCCACGAGGCGTTCGTCGAAGATATTCTCGATTCCGCCGCGTAGTGTCGTGCTGTCGGACAGCTCATAGGAAATATCCGTCGACCATATCGAATAGGCTTCGAGATCCAGCCTGCTGGCGCCGGAAACGATGACCTGGCGACCGACATACTCACCGCGAAGCTGTGCCGTCAGATCGTCAAGCGGGAACCATGCCAGCGTGACATTTGCTGCGTGACGCGGACGCTCCGTGAGCTCAAGGCCCGTGGTTTTGTCCTCTGTGTCGAGATGGGTGTAGTTCGCATCGAGCCGGAAATCCCAGGGCAGGTTCACGCCGCCACCAATTTCAATACCGCGAATCTGCGCCTCATCGACATTTTCATAGGTACGGCGTTCCGCGCCGAAAATGCCGCAAAACAGAATACACCGCGTCTGGATCAGGTTTTCCAGGTCGTTCTGGAAAACCGTACCACCCAGTTTCCAGTTACCCGCATCATATTCAACGCCGAACTCATAAGTCGTGCTCGTCTCCGGCTGGAGGTCGGGATTGCCAATGATCGTGAACCGGCCGCCCGCGGCAACCGCCTGATAGCCCGGCGAGAGTTCCTTGAGCGTCGGCGCCTTGAACCCCTGACCTACACCGCCCCGGAGCGTCCATGCCTCTGTGGGGTGATAGACGAGATAGGCCCTCGGACTGTTTTCCCAACCATATTGTTCGTGATGATCGGCACGGTTGCCGATAACCAAAGAGAGATTGGAGGACAGTTGCCACTCGTCCTGCAAGAACAAGGCATAGCGTTGCGCGTCGTCCTCACCCTGGGCATTGACCGTCGGATCTTCGAGGCTCTCCTTGCGCCATTCGCCACCGGCGCTGACGACATGATTGCTGAAGACCGGCACAGTCACCTGCCCATCGAGCACATCGTCGATCAGCTTTGTCGATCCGGTGGGCACACCAACGGTGCGGCTGTTGTCCCTGTCGAGCTGCGAACGGTATGCGCGCAGCCGCGTTTCGCCCCATGACCATTTTCCGGTATGGGAGAGCGAGAGATGCTGACGCCACACATCGTCGGTCGATGTATAGGGCACCGGCACACCACCGACCGTCTGCGTATCGCGAACGCGCTTCTCCTTGCCATAGCTGTAGCCGAGATCAATGCGTTGAGCTTCATCCGGCGTGAAGGTGAACGTGAGCGCGCCGTTCTGTGCCTCGCGTTCTTCGACTTCGGAAAGCTGCGGATTGAAGGCGTCCGGTGTTTCACCCCGCCCTGTAACCTCACCGGTGAAGCTCATGCCAAGCTTGCCCGGGACGATGGGACCAGCGATATAAACGCCCGCCTGGTATTCGTCACCACCCGTGCCTTGCTGGATTCCTCCGCGAAGATTGGCGCTTCCCTGCCAATGGTCCGTGGCGGCTCTGGTGATAATATTGACGACACCCCCAAGCGCTTCCGACCCGTAAAGCGAGGACATGGGTCCGCGCACGAGCTCTATGCGTTCGATCGCTTCCACCGGCACCCAGCCGAGATCGAAATCGGCATGTGCAATGGCGCTGCTCGCGTTGTTGGTTCGCTTTCCGTCGACAAGGATCAGCGTGTAGTCGTCGGGCATGCCGCGGATGCTGATGCCTCGGCGGCCGAGCCCGACGTCGTTGATCGTGACACCCGGAGAGCCGCGCAGGGCGTCCGTCAGATCCAGCACGGGCCGCTCGCGAAGCTCCTCACCGGAAATCACGGTGACGCTTGCCGGTGCGTCCCGGAGCATACGTTCGGTGGATGTTGCACTGACGACAAGCTGTGGGAGCTCAACCGCTTTCTTTTCGGCCGTTGCCTGCTCGGCCACCGCTACATCCGAAAACGCCATGCAAGCGGTCACAACAAAAAAACCACCGGCAACCCTGTGCCGGTTCACCAAACGCAACATATAACCCCCACTGGCAAAATAAGACGCTGCCGACGCCCTGTAGAACAAATGCGATGTTATAACATAACAAGTTTAATTTGGACAATGAGTCAAGACCAAATGCCCTCGCGTCCGCGGCAAAAACCGCGACGTCCAGGGGCCTTGCTCGACCGCATTTTCCGCCGGGCAACGCGCCACGCTGGCGCAAATTGCCTTCATTGCCAGGGAAAGAGGTCGAGCTCACGCATTAGTTTCAAGGCGCGCATCAAGGTCACATGCATCTGGAAGAACTCGTCTCGCAGAGACCTGAAGGCGTGCTCGTCTTCGATACCAATGATCGGCAGATCGCGCCAAACGAAGCGATGAGAAAAATGGCGCTGCGTCCAGCGCCGCTTCTCACGCCGAACCGGACATTCGCCGAAATCGACAATCTCGGTCGTGTGCAGTTGTTGAATGCCCCAGCAGTGGAGAGCGCCGAATCCGGTTCAGGTGTTTTAGGACGCTTCGAGAGCCGAATGCCAGACGGGCGAAATCTCAACACTCGAATGCGCCAAATGCCTGCGGGCGAGTAGATTGCATTTTGCACGACCTTGACCGCAGTTTCTCGGCGCCAACCCCTCGACGCTCTATCGCAAACGGCAAGCATGGAGCAAAAGCCGGGCGCGATAGCAGGCTACTGTTGGAAGCGATCACGACCACCACTTGGAGCGGTCAGGGTCTGCAAGAAAGAGACATGCCTCTAATCGATATATTGTTCGTTGCCGACGAAGCCGATTTTCGTGACGCCGAGACGCTGTGCGGCGGCGAGCACCTTGGCCACATGATCGTACTCTACCATGCGGTTCGGCCGTAGATGGATTTCCGGCTGGATCGTGGCGTCAGCCGCGCCCGCGAACTTCGACTCCAGCGCCGCCATGTCAGGCAGTTCCTCTCCGTTCCAGCTCACCAGCCCGTATTCATCGACGACGAGCTGCACGATGGAAGGCTCGTCGTTGATTTCCGTCGCCACCGCCTGCGGCATGTCGAGCTTGATTGCATGCGTCTGTAGCGGGATCGTGATGATGAGCATGACCAGCAGAACCAGCATCACGTCGATCAACGGCGTGGTGTTGATCTCCATCATCGGTTCGTCTTCGTCACCGCCGCTTCCGACATTCATCGCCATGACGCGTTCTCCTCAATTGCCCTGAACGGGTTCGGTGATGAAACCGACTTTCTGGATGCCCGCTCTCTGTATGTCGAGGATCAGGCGGCCCACGGCCTCGAAGCGTACGGAAAGGTCGCCGCGCACCTGAATTTCCGGCTGGGGCTCCATTTTCGCAATCTCGATCAACCGCTCCAGCATCTCTTCCCGGCTCCCGACAAATGTTGCGTTCCAGAATGTCTTGCCGTCCTTGTCGACCGCGAGAGTGATGTTCTCCGGCTGCGTCTGATTGACCTCGCTGCTCGCTTTCGGCAACTCCACGGGCACCGTCTGGATCGCCACCGGGATAGTGAGAAGAAAGATAATGAGCAGAACGAGCATCACATCGACGAGCGGTGTGGTGTTGATCGCCGACATCACCTCGTCTTCTTCACCTTCAGCCCCGACATTCATCGCCATTTCAGTAACTCCGTTTCTTCAGTGCCCGTCTCAGGCGACCTTACCCGAGAGGATCCGGAGATGAACTTCCGTTGCGAAGCGGCGCGCGCGGGAGATAACGGCCTTGTTGCGGCGGGTCAGCAGGTTGTAGCCGAGCACCGCGGGAACGGCGACGGCAAGGCCGATGGCCGTCATGATCAGGGCCTCACCCACCGGCCCTGCAACCTTGTCGATCGAGGCCTGCCCCGAAACGCCGATCGCCACCAGCGCGTGATAGATGCCCCAGACCGTGCCGAACAGGCCGACGAAAGGTGCCGTAGAGCCAACGGTTGCAAGCAGGGCGAGCCCGCCCTGGAGCTTGGCCGCAAGCGCATCGACGCCGCGATTGAGTGCAGCGGTGGACCAATCGGAAAGCGTGACCTCGCTGCTCAGCCCCTTGCTGAACTGGGTATGGGCTTCCTCGCCGCTCTCCGCGATCGCGCGATAGGAGTTGCGCTTGGGCAGAGCCTCGATGCCTTCCTTCAGCGTGTCGGTCGGCGCGAAGAGCTTGATCACGCGGTTGAACTGATCGAACAGACGACGCTGCTCGAAGAGCTTGGTGATGAGCACGTACCACGACCCCATCGACATGAGGACGAGGATAATGAGCGTACCCTTGGAGACGAAGTCGCCCTGCTCCCACAAGGCGCCGAGCCCATACGGGTTGGACTCGGCGGCGCTCGGTTCGGCGGGTGCTTCTTCGGCGGCCATTTCCGCCGCCGTTTCTTCGCCTTCCATGCCTTCCGCTGCGGCTTCATCCGCGGCGACTGCCTCTGCCTCTTCACCCTCGGGCGTTTCCGCCGTGACGTGAGCTGCTTCTTCCTGCTGCTGCGCCGCGACGGGAGCAGCGGCAAAAATCATTCCCGCAGAAAGGGCGATGGCAAGCGCGACGGCCCCGATGAGTCGGCTGATCTGATTGGTCCGGGTCTTCATTACTGGGTCCTCTGTACTACTTGTCTCGTTTAATGCTCTGCTGCGTTTCCAAACAAGGGAGCCGCTAGCCATCGGTCAGCTTGAAGTTGACCGCAAATCTCATCCAATGCCCCACAGGCTTTCCGTCCTTTGTCGCCGGGAGGAAGCGCCATGTGCGCCGCGCGTGAATCAGCGCGACCTTGTCCAGGCGCTTAAAGCCGCTCGACCGGTCCACCTTGCCATCCGTCACCCGCCCGTTCTCCGACACGTAGAGAAGAAGGATCACACGCCCCTCCTCGCCCATGCGGCGCGATGCCGGCGGATAAGGCGGCTGCGTATTGCCGTGGCTGGGGTCCGCGCGCGGAAGCACAGGCTTCTGTTCGACGACAACCGGTGCCGGATCCGGCTTGACCGTCTGCACTTGCTGGATGGTCTTTGGCGGGGTTGGTGGCGGCGCCTTTTTCACCACCGGCGGCGGCACATAAGCCTCGGGCGGCTTCACCACTTCAGGCGGCGGCGGCGGCGCGGGCGGCGCCTCTTTTGGCGCTTCCGCAATCAGCGCAACCTGCAAAGGCTCCTGGACAGCCTCGACGATGTTGCGCGCAAGCCCGCTCAACAGAGCCCACAACAAAAGGATATGGAGGCCGATAACCGCCGCAAGTCCGACGACACGGCTAGACGAAGGATGGCCTTCACGAAAATCAAGCGTACTCATGTTCCAGTCACTTCCAGGCAGCCGTTCCGCAACTCAGGCCGAACATTTCAATGCATGCCGTTCCAAAGGCTCATGCACGAAAGATGCCGACCGTCTCCTCTCTCAGACCACGGCATTTTCACCGGCAAGCCCGGAGAAGTTGCCGCGAAAATAGACAAGTGGTGCCAGATCGCCTTCGACAGTGGCATTCCGCACAAGGCCCACGAGAATTTCGTGATCACCGCCGGAGAAGCAGTCTTCGAGATCGCATTCGATGGAAGCACCTACGTCGGCGATGATTGGTGCACCGCTCTGCCCATTTTCATATTCAATGCCTTCGAATTTCCCGGCACCCGCTGAGGTCGCAAAGCACGCGGCAATCTCGCGCTGTCCTTCGGAGAGAACGTTCACGGCGAAAATGCCCGCGCGCTTTATCTGCGCTAGCGTTTCGCTCTTGCGCGCAAGCGACACGAGGATGAGCGGCGGCGAAAGGGAGAGCGCGGCGAAGGCGCTGACCGTGGTGCCGACAGGCGTTCCGCCCAATGTTGTCGTCACGACGGTGACGCCGGTGACAAAGTTTCCCAGCGCACTTCGATAGGTGACGGGATCGACGGAACCCTGCTCGTATTTCGATGACTGACTCATACTCACTGTCTCACTGTTTGCGCCGACGCATCAGAAAGGGTTGTCGCCATAGACCGGCTTGTAGGCAGCGTTTTCTGCCCCATCCGGCGCGCGGCCGCAGATTGAAAGTGCGGTCAACGCGTATATCAGCGCGCTCTTGGCAAGGTCCGCCGGTGTCGGCCGCCAGCGGGGCATGCCCGTGGTGACAGCGGGAATGCGGTGCATGTTGAAGACGTTCTGGTCGCGCCACATGCTCGAATAGACCGGGTTGGCACGTTGAAGCTTCTCGCCAAGCGTGAACTCGGTCGCGTCCGCAACGGCAGCGACGAGGGGCGCCACGTCCTGCTCATTCGCCTCGAAGCCATGACGCACGACCATGGGTTCGATGTCGAAGCCCTCGATATCGAACTGCCGCATGAGGGCGGCAAGCTCATGCTCGACATCCGCCGCCTTCTGACGCGGTGTCAGCCCCGCTTCGAGATAGATCGAGACGACTTCGGTTCCGGTGCCGAAGGAATAGGGAATGCCGGCCTTGATGGAATCGATCTGGGTTTTCGGGATCGACACGCCACCCGCACTTTCATAGCGATGACGTTCGGGGTAGGTCATGCCCCAGTCATGCAGGGCATCGATGATCGGCCCCAGACGATAGATCGGGTTCGGATGCTTAAGCGGGTCGCCGGGATAATCGAGAATGGGCGTGAAGACACCCTGTCCGAAAATCCGGATACGGAAAACGACATAGCCGCAGCCTTGCCAGGTGAGACCGAAGTCGCAGCCTTCGGCTGCAATTGCGTAATCCGGGGCGACACCGCCGTGGTGAAAGAGGTAATGCGCGCCTATGTCCTTGCCGAGATAGTCGACGCCCTTCCGGTCTTCGATCGGCTCCGGGCCGATCTCACCGGGGCAAGCCGTGAGGTAAAGTTTTCCCGCGAGCGGGATACCGGATTTGCGCAAGGCCTTGGCCGCGATCATGAAGCAGCTCATCGGCCCGCGATCATTCGCGATGGGATAGCCGAAGAGTTTTCCGTCTTCGAGCCAGCATTCAAGCCATTCCCGGTTCGAGAGTGTTTCGGGCCGGTATTTCGCATTGTCGAGATCGGGCTCGTAGGTCGGACTCTCGGTATCGAGATGCGCCGTAAAGAGAAGGTTCGTACCTTCCGCGCTCCCCCCATATTCGCCGATCACGTTCTGGCGTTCGGGTGTGGCGCCCGCGGTGCGCGGGTTGAAGCCTTCGCGTTGCATCCAGTCAAAGACATACTGGCTCGCTGCCGCTTCGCTTCGCGACGGGCTCGGGATATTGCCGAGTTCAAGCGCCAGTTTGCAAAGCTCGTCTTCGTCAATTGCCGCGGCAATAGCTGCGCGTTCTTCCTCGGTCACCTGGTAGGGTGCCTTCGTCTCGATGTTCAAGGGATCAGACATCGGCAGCGCTCCATGTATCTTCGATCTCCGCCGTGCTGCGCAGAACAGCGCAGTTCATCTCCAGGATATTGAGAGCAGAACGGTGAACATCTTCGCCATAAGCGGCGCTGGCATCGTCCGCTATAATGATGTGGTAGTCGCGGTGGAAGGCATCGGACACGGTATTGTCGATGCAGCATTCCGTCGTAAGACCGCAGACGACAAGTGTGTCGACGCCTTTTTCCATCAGTATTTCCGCGAAGTTGGTCGCGTGGAAGGCGCTGTATTTCGGCTTCATCACGACCGTGTCACCCGGCTGCGGCAGAGGTCCGTAAAATGCGGCGCCCGGTGTTCCCGCGCGGCAGACATTGCTTTCGGACTCAGGGTCGCCATCACGGCGGCGCATCCGTTCCATCCAGACGGGTGAGTCTGTTTCTACGCTTGTTTCCAACCCGATGAAGATGACCGGCACACCAACTCCTCGCGCCGCGGTGACAAGTCGTTTCATGTTCGCGATGGCCCCGGGGACGGCACTCATGTCGACGCCATAACTCGCCATCAGACCGTCCGGCGAGGCAAAATCGACCTGCACGTCGATGACACAGAGCGCCGCACGCTTCGGGGAAATCCAGTCGGCGAGTTCACCGGGACCGCCGCTCTCGGGCTTTCTTTCGGCCATAGCTGTCATGCGAAATGTGCCTTGAGGCCGGGGAGCACTTCCTTGCCGAAAGTCGTCAACCCTTTCACGTAATCGGGGTAGATGGTCATGATGCCGTCAAGTTCGCAGCCTTCGATCTGTTCCTTGAGCTTTTCCAGACAGGTCGCAGGCGTCCCGGCGACGGTATGCGTCATGAAGGTTTCCTTGGCCTTCTCTCCCATGACGCTCGCACTGCCATCGGCTTCCATGCCGTAGCTGCGCATCATTCCCTGCACGGCGCCCCAGTCGAGACCTCGCTTGTAGTAGGCAACCGTCTCTGCCGCTTCCTCATCGGTATCGCCAAAGACGATGGTGCTCATGGCGAAGACGCGTATCGTCGTGCCGTATTCGGCGGCCACACGACGCGCCAGGCGGCTGATGCGGAGCGTATCTTCCGCGGTCTTGCCGCCGATGAAGCATGCATCGGTATTCTGCACAGTGAACCGCAATCCGCGCTCCGACTGTCCCGCGCAGATCAAATAGGGCCGCGGATTCGACATGGGTTTCGGGTCGGAGACGCAATCATTGAACTTGAAGAACTCACCGTCATAGTCGACATGGTCCTTCTCCCACATGGTCTTGACGAGCTTGGTCCACTCCTCGGCGTAGCGGTAGCGGCCATCATGATCGAGGTCCGCAGGCCAAGCGCCCATCTGGTCGAACTCATCCTTGAAGGCGCCGGAAACAATGTTCAGACCCGCCCTGCCGCCGGAGATGTGATCCAGCGTCGTAATCATCTTCGCGACCACGGCGGGATTCTGCAGCAGCGTATGAACGGTGGCGATGATGCGCGCGTTCTTCGTCGCTTCGGCGATGCCCGCCATCATGGTCAAGGATTCAAGCGAGGTCCCCCAATGCCCGGTTTCGCCGCCAAAGCCGCGCCACTTCATCATCGACATGATGAAATCGAGGCCGATCTCGTCGGCGATCATCGCTGCCTCGCGGTTCTGCTTGTAGGACGCATCAAGCGGCGGCGTGTTCTTCGAGATAATCCATCCGCCATTGGCGATGGGCAGGAAGACGCCGAATTCTTTCTTTCCGGTGGAAGAAGACATTTTTTCAACCTCGTATTAAACCAGTAATCTGTTTCGTACCGCCGCGTCAGACGCCGAGCTTGGCGGGCTCGCCTTCCATCGCATGCTCCATGTCACCTGCCTGGGCGAGCGCTGCTGCGGTCATCACCGCTTCTTCTTCCCGTTCTTCTTCGTCGGAGATTTGCATGGGTGGGCGCATGAAGAAGACGGCGACCATCACCACCAAAGGCACCAGCGCGTAGAGAAAGAAAGCCCAAATGAACGTGCCCGTCATATCTCGCAGATAGCCACCGAGGAAGGGACCGAAGGAAGCGAGCGTCGCCGCCACATTCATGAAGGAGAAGAGTTCGAGATAGGCATTGCGGCCGAAATAATTCATCAGCAGCACGCTCGTCGCGAGGAAGGTAGTGCCGTAGCCGATACCGATGCCGACCGCATAAACGATGAGAGCCAGCCAGTTGGTTCCAACGCCCAAGCCAATCATGCCTACGACAAGAAGTGCAAGCGACACCATCAGCAGGTGTTTCGGATCGATATATTCACCGATGAAGCCACTGACGGCGCGCGATGCCGCATTGAGGAACGCCTCGAAGCTGAGCAGACCGGCGGCTACCGCCATGCCGACACCGATCTCGGTCAGGTGGCCGACAGAAAGGCTGTTGACCGTGATGCCGCAAAGCAGAAACGAAATATAGCCCGCCGCGATTATGTAGAACTGCGGTGTACGGAGGGCCTGCATCGCAGTCCATTTTTGCCGCGTGATGTAGACGCCGGAAGCGGACTCATCGACGGCTGCATTCGCGATATCGTCGGCGCGCTGGTCTTCCGCCTCGCCTTCACGCAGAAAGGCGGCGGTCAGCACACCGGACGCCGCCATCAGAATGGCGATGATCATCCAGTGCATCCGCCATTCTTCCCAGATGCCGACGGCCGCGAAGTAAACGAGCGGACCGGCAATACCGCCGACGCCGCCGATTGTGAAATAGATGCCGAAAGCCATGGACTGCTTCTTGAAGCAGCGGGCGATCATGTAGGTGCCGGGAACCGTCGCGACGAAAGAGAAACCTGTGCCTGCGAGCAGCATGGCAATGAAATAAGTGGGAACATCCTGCACGACGTAAAGGAGCATGAAGCCCGCAACGAGGATGGCCGTACCGAACAGAACAGTCGCGCGGACACCAAACTTGCGGATCATGTAAGCGGGCGGATAGCTCGACAGGCCGCAGGAGACGCCAAGAAGGGTGAAACCCAGACCGGCTGCCGTCCAATCCCAACCGAGTTCGCTCACCATGTCGGGGAGCACGACGCCAAGGGACGTGAAAGTGCCGGCTGTCACAAGAAAAAACAGGACGCTGAAGGACAGCAAGACGAACCACGGATATACAAACTCTTTTGTGTCGTTCATCTGCTGGCCTCCAGCCATCATGTACTCGGGTTACGCGGTCGTAGCTTCGATACTCAGAAGCGGTAGGTTGCCGTCAGTCTCCATTCGCGGCCCTTGCCGGGCAGCACGGCGACGTCGCCATAGAGATCCTGAAGCGGGGTGAAGTATTCTTCGTCGAGAAGGTTGTCGATGTTGAGTGCGAGCTTCCAGCTATTGAAGTCCGCATAGGCCGACGCCTGGACGACGAAGTAGTCGGGATATTTCACAGGATCAGCGGCAAGCCCAGCCGTCTCGGAGACATAGCGCACGCCCCATGTCGTGCCGGCGTGACCCCATGCGTACTGATCGGACGTATAGGTACCGAAGAGGCTCAAAACCCTTTCAGGAATACGGCGGTCTTCGATCTCGCCTGCGTAGTAGCTGTTTCCGGTGATGCCAGCGATACCGCTGAAGGAATAGCCGACAAGTGCCGCACCGTAGTAGTCCTCCGGGTTGTAGCCAAAGGTCTCCGGCGTGAAGTAGTAGAAGGCATCGTAGCTGCCGAGGAACTTGGTCTTCTGCGCGTTACCGGCAAAGGTGAAGCTCAGGTTCTTCGTTGCGAGATAACGCAGCTCGAGTTCAACGCCCTCGCCTTCCGTTTCGTCAACATTACCGCTGACATTGTCGAGGACCGTGCGGTGCTGACGATAGACGGAGAGTGCGCCGGTGAGAACACCATCGAATGCTTCAAGCTTGACGCCGGCTTCGAGCAGGTCGCCCTCCGACAGATAGGAGCCGTTGGCAATGTTGCTAGTGGAAATATCGCCAGCCTGGCCGAATTCCAGCGCGACGGTTTCGGCATAGGTCAGGTAGGGACGAACGCCATAGGGGCTCTTGTACATGATCATGCCGCTATAGGTGAAAGCGTCGCTATCGTCGCTCTGTGAACCACCGGCACAGAAGCAGAGCGCACCGCGCTCTTCCGAGTCCACACTATAGACGTCGTACCGGCCCGTACCGGTAATCAACAGGGTGTCGGCAATGTCGATATCCATCATCGCGAAGATGCCGATATCGTTCCACTTCGACTTGGTGTCGATGTCCCAGGTGTAGCCGGAGCCCGGAATGAAGGGCGAGCCGAGTGTATCGGTCGGCGTCGGTCCATTTGAGATGTCGCGGCGATCGAGCGCGATACCGCCGTAGTTGAATGACTCTTTTTTCGTCGCGTCGTAGAAGCGGTTGCTCACGCCGACATTGAAGGCGGCTGTGACCGGCTCGTCAGGCACCTTCACGTCGAAGTTGTAGCTGACGCGGCCTTCGATCGTGTAAGCATCATAGTCCGCCGGAAAACCGTAGCTGACGAAGCGCTCGTTATCGAGCGAGTCATAGAAGAGCTGGAACTTGAGTTCCGACCCGTTCGCGAACCCCTTTATAAGATCGGCATAGAGCGTCACCGTCGTCGTGTCGGAGAAATCGAGATCGCTCGTATAGACATCGCGCGGGCTCAAGGTGGTCGTGCCAACGCCGGTGTCGAGTTGACGATAGACAAGGGGAACATCGCAACCACCGAAGCATTCCGGCGCGCCCGTAAAGCCGCCCGGCGGCAATTCACCGGCATCGATATAGCCATTGCCATTTGCGTCGATCAGGCCCGAATTCGTTCCGGTGGTGTAGGTGCCATTGTCGATCAAATTCTGGGTGACGCGGTTCCAGCCGGGTGTCTGCACATAGCCTTCAGACTGGTAGAACATGAGCCCGCCGCCATAGGTCCAGCCGTCCAGCGTTTCGAACTGAGCGGTACTCTGCAGCAACTGATGTTCGGGCTCGATACCCCGATAGAAGCTCTCGGAATCCTCAAGCTCGCCATAGATGTAAACGCCGCCGGCCGTATCGCCGAAGTTGAGCGGTATTCCGGTCTCGAAGGTGCCGTTCTTTTTCTCATAAGAACCGATTGTGCCGGTCACCTCACCCGAGATGTCCGTCATGTAGCCTGCTTCTTCGCTGATCTTCGCCGTCTTCGGCTCAAGATTCATGAGACCGCCGACCTTGCCGGGGCCGAAATTGGCCGTCGGCGGGCCACGCAGGATGTCGATGCGCGAGGCGGCGCCGATCGGTGTCTGGTAGGTACCGCGGTTTTCGATACGCTTGAAACCATGGAAGTAGGTTTCGGCAAGCAAGCCGCGGACATTGAGCGCGCCTTCAACGCCATAGAACGACGCCGTGAAGGTACCCGGCGAGACAGCGGCGAGATCGTCGACGGTGGTCACGCCATAAGCGTCGAGTGTTTCGTCGCTGACAAAGGTCGCCGACCGCGGCGTTTCGAGAAGCGGCTTTTTCATGCCGAACAACAGATCGCTCGGCTGCTGCTCCAGCAGACCGGCCCTGTCTCGCTCGGAGATAACTGTCATCTCCTTGACCTCGCCGGAGATTTCGACCGGCGCGGTCTCCATTACAGGAATGTCTTCGTCGACGACCTCCTGCGCCTGCGTGCCCGACGGCACGATCAGGGCAGCGACCATGGCCAACAGGGCCAGATGTGAGGTGGTAGCGAGGTAATGTGATTTGCTCATACGTGACGCCCCCAATCGCAATACAAGGAAGAGCAATTTTCTTCGCAGATGCGGCATAGAACGCAAGGCATGTGCCAGATTCACATGGTGCTGATTTTTCTACGTTTTTTTAGATTTTCTCAGAAGCAAGCGTTGTGTCTGACAAAAAATCATCATGCATCGCAGCAGAAATCAGGCCTCGTGCATCCGTTCGCGGCAGCTACCGGGGCGATGGGGGAATTTGGTCAAGTATCCGTTCGCCTTTACGCCGCCGGACAAGTTCTCCAGGAGCGGTGCGCGGCTCATCAGCAGGCAAATCGCCTACCGGTAGAGGTGTGTTACCTCCATGAATGATGATTTCACCAAGGCATCGAGCACTCGGCAGAGTGCAGAAAAGCGGCGAAAAGAATGCTGCTGCCCTCTTCGTTCGCGTCTCGGGCGTCACCGTTCACAAGAATGATGAAATCTTGGTCACACCGCCATGCGCGCCCCAAAGGCGCAAAAACCACCCAACTCATAGGGCGCGTGCAAGCAAGACCGTCAAGAGTATGTGGCCGTAAGGTCCGGTAACATCCGGTACAAAATGGCGTGATAATGACGACCGATCTTGAACTGCGTACCCGGCCGCTGATGCCGGGCTTCGGTGTCGAAATCTTCGACGTTGACCTGAAGACCGCCGGCAGCGATGCACGCCGGAAAGTCGTCAAGCTGTTTCATGCGAACGGCGCGATTTTGTTGCGCGGTCAGGATCTGGCCCCAGACGAACTCATGTCTTTCATCGAACTCTTCGGCGACGCCGAAGATCACACCCAGACGCAGTTCACCCTGCCGGGCTATCCGAAAATCTTCCTGCTTTCAAACAAGGTCGTCGACGGCAAGCCGATCGGTGCACATAATGACGGTGTCGGATGGCACACCGACTATTCCTACAAGGAAGAGCCGGTCATGTGCACCATGCTCTACGCCGTCGAGGTGCCCGACGAAGGCAGCGACACGCTGCTCGCCGATCTCTGCGCTGCATATGATTCACTGACTGCAGAACAGAAGGCAAAGCTCGATGACCTCGTTCTTCATCACAGCTATCAGCACCTGATGTCCACCCGGCAGTTTGGCCGCATGGAAATCAGCGATGAACTGAAAGCAGCCAACCCGGATGTCTTTCATCCACTGATCCGCACCCACCCCGCCGACGGACGAAAGGCGCTCTGGGTCAGTACGGGCACGGTGAAAGGCATTGTCGGCATGCCCGACGAGGAAGCTCATACGCTCATCGAAGAGCTTGTCGAGTTTGTCACCAGTGAGAAATTCGTCCACCGTCACAAATGGCAGGCTGGCGACATTCTCATGTGGGACAATCGCTGTACGCTGCATACCGGAACCGTGTTTGACGACACGAAATATGTCCGGCTGATGCACCGCCTCTGGGTCAAGGGCGACAAACCCTTCTGACACCTGCCGCGACATCAAAAACGGAGAATAAAGCCATGCCGGACACCTCCCGCAAGTGGTGGATTACAGGCGTGAGCAGCGGACTCGGCAAGGCGATTGCCGCGGCCGCGCTGGAGCGTGGCGATTTCGTTGCCGGCACGGTGCGCCGGGAAGTGGATCTCGACGTTTTCGAGGCGCAGGCGCCCGGTCGAGCGCTCGGTTTCCTCCTCGATGTGACGGATGGCAACGCTGTGAGAAAGACGGCGGCCACCATCGAAGAGCGTACAGGCGGCATCGACGTTCTCGTCAACAATGCAGGCTATGGTCTCATCGGCGCGATCGAGGAGGCAAGCGCGGAAGAAATTCGCGCTCAGTTCGAAGTGAATGTTTTTGGCGCCATCAGCGTTATCCAGTCCATTCTTCCCTTCATGCGCGGACGGCGACGCGGGCACATCCTCAACGTGACATCCGTCAGCGGCCTTGCGCCCTGGATGGGAACCGGGATCTACGGCGCAACGAAATATGCGCTTGAATGCATCGGCCAGACACTCGCCGAAGAGGTCCGCCCTCTCGGTATAAAGGTCACGAATATCGCGCCAGGCGGATTGCGCACGGATTTTGCCACACGCTCGCTTACGGTCTGCAAATCGGAAATCGCGGATTACGAACCAACCGCCCATCTTGCACGCAGCATTCTTTCAGGTCATGGCGGCAGCGAAGGCGGGGATCCCGCAAAGGCCGCGCTTGCGATCCTGAAAGCCGTGGATGCGGAAGAACCGCCGCTTCATCTTCTGCTCGGGGCGGATGCACTTCATTATGTGGGGCGAAAGCTCGGTGCCTTTCACGCAGAAATCGCGGACTGGGCGCCCGTCACGCTGTCGATTGCCCACGACGAAAGCTAACCGGAAAAAGCCGCCACCGCGAAAGCCCTCGTGGCAGAACGGGCGGCCCGCCATCAGGCGGGACGCTGTGTCTCCGCGACGGTGACGCGGAAGCCTGACCGCACTTGCGGGAAATAGTCCCACACCGCCAGATGCCAGGTGCAGCGGTTGTCCCAGAAGGCGACCGATTTCGGCTGCCAGCGAAAGCGCACATGAAAGTTCGGATTGGCGCAGTGCTTGTAGAGCATCTGGAGAACGCCATCGCTCTCGGCCTTGCCGAGGCCGACGATCTCCGTCGTGTAGGAGGGATTGACGAAAATGCCCTTACGCCCGGTTACCGGATGTGTGCGCACCACCGGATGTGTGTTGCAGGGGAAGCGCTTGTTCGGATCGTTCACAATGGGGCGGTAAACATGTTCACCGTCATGCACGGCCTGAAGACCCTCAAGATAAGTCTGCATGCCGGGCGACAATGCTTCATAGGCGGCATACATGCTGGCGAACATGGTATCGCCACCCACTTCCGGCACGACCGGCAGATAGAGAATGCTGCCCATCGGCGGAATCTCGTTGCAGGTAAGATCCGAATGCCAGTTTTCGCCTGCCACGAATTTCGAATTTTCGTCGGCGTGGATCGCGACGACCTCGGGGTGCTCGGCAAGACCCGCCACGCCGCTATGAATGGCCAGTTCGCCGAAAGCTCTGCCGAGTTCCTTATGCCGAACATGATCAAGATCCTGATCGCGCAAGAAGATAACCTGATGCTGCATCAACGCGTCGTGCAGCTCATCGATGATCTTGTTCGTCAACGGCTTGGAAAGATCAACACCTTCGATCTCTGCTCCGATCCGCGCCGTCATCGGCTTTACCGTCAAGACTTCGTAATTCATCGCCTTGGCCCTGCACTGAACTCGAGGAAAACTCACCATACGGGACACGGCATCCGCGCCCATGGGAACACTAATCAAAAGCCATGCCAAAGGCTTGTCTGGGAACGCCCAAGCATTTGACCGCGACCGGCCTTACATGCCGAATGGATAGGTCTTGAGGTCGAAAGCCTCGCTTTCACGCACCGTCCTGAGCGCCCTGGCATATTCGACAAGCATGGCGAGGCTGAAATCGCAGCGATTCTCGATCGCCGTCTCGGCTTCCTCGTCCTTCGCAGGGGTTCCGTTGAGCACCCCCTTAACGCCGCGAATGACAAGATGGTCGGGAATCCAGCAGATACGATTGTTCTTGAAGCCGGTCAGCCGCAGCTCAACCATCGGATAGGTGCCGCCCGCGCTCGCGGAGATACCGACGATAAGACCCGGCTTGTGCGCTAGTTCGCTTGTGCAGAGCAGAAGCATGTTCTTCAACGCGGGCGGTGCCATGCCGTGCCACTCGGGCACGACAACAACGAAACCGTCACAGGAAGAAAGCTCTGCCGAGATGGGCTTCCACGCATCGTTCAACGGAGAAGGCTCCGAAGAGAAGGCGGATTCATCCCAGAAAGGCAGGGGCGCAAGTCCGAGGTCAATCGGATCACCCGCCACCGCGCCACGCGCTTTCAGTCGCTCGGCCAGATAAGACGCGACCTTGAGCGATTGAGACTTCGGTCGCTGGCTACCCGATATAATGCTGATTTTCATGATGCCCTTCATTGTGCAGCACGCCGCTGTCGTGCCGTTCATTGTCCGGAAAAGACTAGGCTCTGCTGCTGTCACGGTCTTGTCCGCAGGCGCGCATTTGTTTTCACGTTGCGGCCCAACGAACGCAGAACCACCTCGAATGCCGCTTTTGAAGGCGGCCGCTCGCCGGTTTTCTAGGCAGTCGCGCGCCCTGCCCCGCTCACGGACAACAGTTTGGACGCACAGCCGCAAGAGATATGGAAGGCGCTTGCCTAATATCGCCGTCAGATAGTCAGAGGCCCGAAATTTGCGTCTCCTTCAATACGGGCCAGCGTTCGAGCGGAGTGTTTTCATGTCCACTAATATCCTCACCGATGCGTTCTTCGAGGGATTCAGCAGCTCTCTTGGCGACGTCACCGAAGCGGAAACGCTGCCTCCCGCCTGCTATACGGATGAAGAATTTTTCGATTTCGAGAAAGATGCCCTTTTTAATCGCGAATGGCTCTGCGTCGGGCGCGAGGACTGGGTAAAGAACCCGGGCGATTATTTCACAGCAACGCATATCGGCGAACCGCTGATCATTTCGCGAACACGCGAAGGCGAGCTGAAGGCCATGTCGGCCGTCTGTCAGCATCGAGCCATGCTCGTCGCGGAAGGGCGCGGCAATACCAAGGCCTTTGTCTGCCCCTATCACCACTGGACCTATGGGCTGGATGGCCGCCTGGTGGGCGCGCCGGCCATGAGCAAGACCTGCGACTTCGATCGCAACGATGTGAGCCTGCCGGAGATCAAGACGGAAATCTGGGAAGGCTTCATCTTCGTCAATTTCGATGCCGATGCGCTGCCACTGGCGCCACGTCTCACAACGGTGAGCGAGGCGCTGGTCAACTATGACCTCCCGAACGCCGAGGGCGCCGTCCCGGACGAGCCGCAGAGCTATCCGTGGAACTGGAAGGTCATGATGGAGAATAACAATGACGGGTATCACGCAACCCGTCTTCACAAAGGGCCGCTCCACGACTTCATTCCGAGCGAGCTCGCCACCTTTCCGGAAATGCCGGAGGGAAGCGCTGGTTATCTGCGGTTTAATGGAACGCTTCATCCCGACGCTGCCTTCAATCCGCTGCAGAAAGCTGTGCTTCCGGTCTTTCCGAAGCTGACCTCCGAAGAGCGTCATCGCGCGATGTTCGCGAATATCCCTCCCTCGCTTTCGCTCGTCATCACCTCCGACATGGTGATCTACCTGATCCTTCATGCGGAATCCGCCAACAGCCACTCCATGACCATCGGCTGGCTGGTCGCACCGGGCGCCATGTCGGAGCCGCTCTTTCAAGAGCGCCTCGACATGAACATGCGAACTGCCATGGAAATCACAGAGCAGGATCTCCATGTAGACAAGCTCGTGCAGATTGGTCTCAAATCGCGCTTCTCCGTGCGCGGCCGCTATTCGTGGCAGGAGCGCGCACAGAGCGACCTCAATCACTGGCTCGTCACGCGCTATCAGCAGGAGTGGCAGCGCCGCAAGGCCGCTTCGTGACGCATATTGAAACTGGATGACATCAGATGCAGACCAATAGCGGCAGGCCGCAGCCCGCGATTTTCTTTGGACACGGAAGCCCCGGCAATGTCCTGGAGGACAATTTCGTCACCCGGACCTGGGAAAATCTCGGCCGCGAATTCGGCAAACCGAAGGGCATTATCTGCATTTCTGCCCATTGGTATACGCGTGGTGTCCGGGTAACGGCGGGCGCCCATCCCGGCACGATCCATGATTTCGGTGGTTTTCCAGAAGCGATGTACGACATGCACTATCCGGCGCCCGGCAGCCCCGCGCTCGCCGCGGCCATCCGCGATAGGCTCGCTCCGGTCGATGTCGAACTCGACAAGGAGCGCGGATTCGACCATGGCTCGTGGTGCGTTCTCACAAAGGCCTTTCCGCAAGCCGATGTGCCGCTCGTCCAGATCGGCATGGATGCCTCTCTTTCTCCGGCGCAGCATTTTGAAATCGGCAAGGTTCTCGGTGCTTTCCGCGACGAAGGCTACCTCCTCATGGGGAGCGGCAACATCGTCCACAACTTGTCGGAGATGGACTGGCAGATGCGCGACGGCAGCTATGACTGGGCCAGCCGTTTCGGGGATTACATCCGTGGCAGCATTGCCAATGACACGCCGGAAAATCTCATCGACTATGTATCGCAGGACAGGGACGCTACGCTTTCCGTGCCGCATCCCGATCACTACCTGCCTCTTCTTTATGTCATGGGCGCCCGGCGCGTCGGCGAACCCGTGCGTTTCGAGACGCCGATTGTCGAATATGGCTCGCTGGACATGACCACCGTCGTCATCGGAGGCTGACACTTCCTTTCGCCGCATCGGGAGGCAGGTTGCCCGGCAGTCTGCCTTCCCACAAGGCAACGCCTGAAACGGCAGGCACATCCGGCAACATCTTCTGCGCGTCAAAGCAAGACCGTTTCCGCGTGAAACCTGAAACTGGTGATATTCGCTCCCGCCTTCTGCGGGAGTACCAGTATCAAGGCACGAGGAGTTTTCATGGCGCATTCTGTCATTCCAGAGTCCAAGGCGGCGTCGCACGCTCACCCCACGGCGCTTCATCTCCTCAAGGCCACGCCAGAAACCTGTCACTGGGGGTATTTCGATCCGTCGCTTGCGCCCGTACTTACCGTGAACAGCGGCGACCTCGTTCAAGCCGAGGCCGTCACACATCATGCGGGCGACGCTCCAGAGCTGATGATGGACGACGCCGTTCGCCACATCTACGACACCATCCCTGAGAGTGACCGCAATCCCGGCGTTCACCTGATGACGGGCCCGATCTACGTCAAGGACGCAAAGCCGGGCGACATGCTGGAAGTACGCTACCTGCGCATGGTGCCGCGCTTCGACTATGGCTCGAATCTCGCCGCGAACTGGGGCCACCTCTACAAGGAGTTCGGCGAAAAGGAACGTGTGACGATCTACCGGCTCGACCGCGCGACAAACCAGGCGGAAGCTCACTATGCCTATGATTATCCGGGTCTCTACGAGACCCCGGGCAAGATCACCAATTGCCCGGAATGCGACCGGCACAAGGCGCTGAACGGCGTGCGCGTTCCCGTGCGCCCGCATCTTGGAACGGCGGGCGTCGCGCCTGATGCCCCGGGCCGCGTCAGTACTATTCCGCCAGGCGCGCATGGCGGCAATATCGACAACTGGCGTATCGGCGCTGGCGCCACGATGTTTTACCCCGTCGCGGTCGATGGCGGCCTCTTCTCCGTCGGCGATCCGCACATTTCGCAGGGCGATGGCGAAATCAGCGGCACCGCCATCGAAGCCTCGCTGGATGTTCTCTTCCAGATCGTGCTGCGCAAGGATTTCGAATTTCCCTCACCGCTTCTCGAAACGCCGAATTACTGGATCGTCCACGGTTTCGACGAGGATCTGAACGTCGCGATGCGCAATGCCTCGCTCGACATGCTGAAGTTCCTCAACGAAGAACGCGATCTCAGCAAGGACGACGCCTACTCCCTGATGAGCATTTCAGCCGACTTCACCGTCACGCAAGTGGTGGATGGGCGACAAGGCGTTCACGTCCGCATGCCGCGCACTATCTTTGCACCGGACAAGAAATAGCTGCAAATCGCGGCCTTTCACCTGAGGCATGCTTTTTGCGATGCAACAAGCATGTGAGGCAGACGGCGGGCCAAGTGCAACGGTTTCCGAAGTGTCGGACCATTAGAGCCCTCCGAACTGCACATATTTACGGCAGGCAGTGGACCGTTTTTTCGGCAGTCCGCGCCGGCGCGTTGTTGGAGTGTGTGCGGACGCATGGATGCATGGAGATTTTCAACCGAGGCTTACCCGAAGCAGGATCGTTATGAGGCATGGCAGGAGGCACTTGAACGCCTTGCTCTCAAGCCGATAGGGCATGAAACAGAGGATGGTGCTTATGGCTTGATGTCGGCGGTCGTCTCGCAGTCTGGCATCAGTTTTACACGCCTCATTTCTACACCGCAGGACATCAGCGCCATTCACGAGCTGAACAAGTCCTCCGGTAAAGACGGTGTCTGGGTTGCTTCACTTCTTGAAGGCCACATTACTTTCCACGATGGTGGCACCGACCTGAAAGCAACGGGCGGGGATATCGTTTATGGCGCTGTGGGTTCACGCACCACCTTCACGCTCGAAACCTTCTGTCGCGTCGTCATTATCTATATTCCCCGCGCCGCCTTCCGGCCACGCCTGATGGCACCGCTGCCGACAAAGGTGATCCATCTTTCAGGCCGCGCAGGGATCGGGCATGTGTTGGCGGGCTTTCTTGCCTCCGTCGCGGAAGCCCTTGAAGACCTCAGCGTCGACCAGCTTCGTCCCATTGAGCTTGCGCTACCGGAGTTTCTCATGGCGGGCATTTTCCGCCAGGCGGATACCCGCGCACTGGGCGGCGCCGCCGGCGTACGCGCCGCGCTTCTCCATCGCATCTGCCAGACCATCGAATCCCAGCTCGGCGACCCGGAGCTTTCCCTTGCCAATATCGCCGAGGCGCACGGCATCTCGCCCCGCTATGTACAGAAGCTTTTCGAATCCGTCGGCCAGAGCTTCATTCGCTATATCCGCTACCGTCGGCTGGAACGTTGCCGCTACGACCTTGAAAGCCCCATCCACGGCCAGCTTTCGATCTCCGACATCTGTTTCCGCTGGGGCTTCAACGACGCCGCCCATTTCAGCCGCGCTTTTCGTGATCAGTATGGTGTCTCCCCGCGCGAGTATCGCCGTGCCGCGCCCGGCAACCAGCAGCAGCTCCACCACTGGGGCACAACGCGCGGCCGTCCGGACGGCAGCGCCCGCGAGGAGCGGCCCGCGCCCTCCGGTGGCGAAGACAGCGCGGAAATCGATGAACTTGTTCTCGAAGCACCGCTCATCAAGGCCGAAACGCCCTCCATTCCCGTGCCGCTGTCTGAGGACGGTGCGCGGCACCATTATATTCCGGTTACCGCAAAGACCGTTCACTGGGGATATTTCAGCCGGTTTCTGCCGCCCGTCCTTGAAATGCGTTCCGGCGACTTCGTCACCATCGAAACGCTGACGCAACACGCCTATGACGATTACGAGCGCATGATCGAAAATGATCCCGGCGCCGAAAGCGTCTTTCACTGGACGAAGGACGGAAAAAATGTCGACAGGCGCGGCGCGGGGCCTATGGATGCATCTACTTACGGGCGCGGGCCCGGCGAAGGTTTCGGCGTTCATATCTGCACCGGCCCCATCGCCATTCAGGATGCGAAACCGGGAGACATCGTCGAACTTCGTATTCTCGACATTCATCCCCGGCCAAGTGCGAGCCAGCGTTTCGAGGGCCGTTATTTTGGCAGCAACGCCGCCGCGTGGTGGGGCTTTCACTACAATGAGCTTCTGACACCGCCAACGCCACGCGAGGTCATTACGATCTACGAGATCGAGCAGCGGGATGAACGCGACGTCGCCCGCGCCGTCTACAATTATCGTTGGACCCCGCAGACCGACCCCTTCGGCGTCGTGCATGAGACGATCGATTATCCAGGTGTTCCGGTCGACCACACAACCATCGAAAAGAACTTCGATGTCCTGAAGAACATCGAAATCCCGCTGCGAGCCCATTTCGGTGTGGTCGC
Organism: Parvibaculum sp.; assembly: GCA_002694985.1. Lineage (GTDB taxonomy): Bacteria > Pseudomonadota > Alphaproteobacteria > Parvibaculales > Parvibaculaceae > Parvibaculum. Next base: position 322,977 of record NZNS01000010.1, read on the forward strand.
TCTCGCACCCGATCACTGGGGTATTGTCGATTCCGTTCCACCGGCCTATTTCGGTGGCAATATCGACAATTGGCGGCTTGGCGCGGGCTCGCGCATCTTCCTGCCCGTCTCTGTTCCAGGTGGCCTGCTTTCCGTCGGCGATCCACATGCATCGCAAGGCGATTCCGAGCTTTGCGGTACGGCCATCGAATGTTCGCTGACCGGTGTCTTTCAGGTTGTGCTGCACAAAAAGCGTGATCACCGGGGCAAGTTGCTCGATCTCGATTACCCGTTGATCGAGACGGAGGAGGAATGGGTTATCACCGGCTTTGCCCATCCGAACTATCTGAAAGAGCTGGGCAAGAACGCGCAAAGCGAGGTCTACAAGCAAGCATCGGTCGATATGGCGATGCGAGATGCCTTCAGGAAGACACGCCGCTTTCTGATGACGACGAAGGGGTTGAGCGAAGATGAAGCAATCTCGCTCATTTCAGTCGCCGTCGATTTCGGCATCACTCAGGTCGTGGATGGCAACTGGGGCGTTCACGCCATCATTCGGAAATCGATGTTTCTCGATTGAAGGACGCGGCCAGCGCCGCAAGTCTATCCACGCCGAGATTGGCGCCCTTCACCTCGCAAGCTGCCGCCGCGACGCGCGCAGCGAAAGCCATCGCATCGGGGAAAGCCGCGCCGGCAAGGTCGGCGAACAAAAAGCCTGCGTGAAATGCATCGCCTGCGCCTGTCGTGTCGATGGCTGTGCAGCCAAAGGCAGGAACGAAATGGACCGCCTCGCCCGCAATCGCCCCCACCGCGCCTTCTTCACCCATGGTGACGACATGGGCCGTGCCACCCAGTTCGGCGAGCGCGCGAAGCATGTCCTCCGGCGCACTGGAACCGGCGAGATCGACCGCGAGGGCGCGCGGCACAATCGCCGTATTCACACGCGTCAACAGCTCTCGCGTCCCATCTGTCAACACTTCGGCATCGGTCAGAGTCGGTATCCCCCGACGCGCCGCCTCGACGGCAATCGCGATGGATGCTTCCACTTCATGCCCGTCGAAATAGACGCTCAGCGTCCTGTTCCAGAGGTCTTCCGCCACCCTTCCGGAGAAAGATGGAAAGTCAGGTGGAGCCGTTTCCACGATAGCGCGCTCGCCCGTCGCCCTATCCACCATGATATAGGCACAAGGGGCCGCCATACCGTGCGCGGTTTCGGCGGGGCTGCAATCGACACCGCGCTCCTCAAGAAAGCCCCGCACACGCGCCGCCGCCGCGTCGTCACCGATAACGCCTGCGTAAGCTACCGCGCAGCCAAGACCTGCCAGCGTTACCGCCGCATTTACGCATTGACCGCCGACAAGCAAGGCGGGGTCGCTCGTGCGCTGCTTGCTGTCCGGCTGCAGACGCGCGAGATCGACGCCAAAGACAAGATCGAGACTGTTACGTCCGACACATAAAACCTGGCCCCTCATGCGGCGGCTCCTGGATAGGTGCAATCCACAACATCCTAGACCGGGCGGGTTTCCGTTTCTGTGGCCAAACCGCTCAATAATTTGCACGAGCTGGAGAAAGCCAAGTTTCCGTGCGCGCAGGGGCCTGAAATCCTCTTCTCCGTCGCCCAGAATAGTTGATCTGGTGTCATGGGTTTGCCGTCTTTCCCGGGGGTTTAGCGATGAGTTTCCGACCAACACGCCGCGATGCGTTGAAGGGCTTTGCCTTTACAGGGGGCGCGGCGCTTATGAGCACGTCCGGCTGCTCGGAGGCACCGGCTGTTCCCGTCGAGTTTCTTCACGGCGTAGCCAGTGGCGATCCCGAAGAGACCGCTGTGATCATCTGGACCCGCGCGACCGCTACCGCCGAGGTGTCGCTTCTCTGGCAAGTGGCGAAAGACGAATACTTCGACGAAATCGTGAGCGAAGGGGAGGCGTCCGCCAAGCCATCAAGCGATTATACGGTCAAGGTCGACGTGCGCGGTCTCGAACCCGGCAAGAGCTATTTCTACCGATTTCTCTCCGGCGAGACGGTCTCGCCTGTCGGCCGCACACGCACACTGGCCTCCAAAGACGCGACGAAGCTTCGCCTCGGCGTCATCTCTTGCTCCCATTACGGTTTCGGCTTCTACAACGTCTATCGCGAACTCGCCAAGGAGCCGCATCTCGACGCCATCGTCCACCTCGGCGACTATATCTATGAGTATGGCCCTGATGGCTATGGTGGTGACGTTGCCAAGGAGATCGGACGGGAGCACGAACCGCCACACGAGATCGTGACGCTGGAGGATTACCGCACACGCTTCTCGCAATACCGGCGCGACGCCGATCTTCAGGCCGCCCATGCCGCAGCGCCTTTCATTACCATCTGGGACGATCATGAGACCGCGAACAACTCATGGTCCGGCGGTGCGCAGAACCATCAGCCAGACACTGAAGGTAAATGGGAGACGCGGCGGGATGCGGCACTTCGCGCCTATTTCGAGTGGATGCCGATGCGCGATCCGAAACCGGGCGAGTCCTTCTACCGCCTTCACCGGACCTACAAGATGGGCGAACTTGCCACGCTGCACCTCATCGAGACGCGGCTCACTGCGCGCAGCGCCGAGGTGAGCTATGACGACGACATGGTCTATTTCGAAACCGCCTATGACATTTCGAATCCGGCGGCACCGGTCGCCCTGAGCGAAGAGGAAGCCCGGTCCCTCCCGCCGCCTCAAATCGTGCGGGTAAAAACTCCCTGGCGCGAGAGCGACGGCACCGCCGAAACGGACTACGCCAAGGCCCGCGAGTGGGCCGATACCGGCTTGCCAGGGGGCTATTTCTACAAGCCCGATCTTGAGCGCTTCCGGACGGAAGTCCTCGGCAATCCGGCTCGGAAATTCCTGGGTGACGAACAAATGAGCTGGATCGGTGGTGAGTTGAAAGCATCGCGCGCCCGGAACGTGCCGTGGCAGATTCTCGGCAATCAGGTCATCATGGCGCGCATGGATGCACCTGATTACACGGTCGCCTTCCCTCCCGAGGTCATAGATCCCGCGATCCGCGACAATGAATATACCCGGCGCTGGGTTGAACGCACCAGGCTCCGCCTGCCTATCAACCCGGGCGCCTGGGATGGTTATCCGGTCTCCCGCCAGCTCTTTTACGATGCGGTGCGCGAAGCAGAGGCCAACCTCGTCGTTCTCACGGGTGACTCGCACCAATTCTGGGCGAACGATCTTCGCGAAACACCCGGCGGAAGGCGCATCGGCGTCGAGTTCGGCACCAGCAGTGTCAGCTCAAAGGGAGGTTACGACTACCTCGCTGCCGATCCTCGCGTTTACGACATTGCCGAGGAAACGCTCCTGCGCGAGGTGCCGGAGATCGTCTACTGCGATACGCGGCACCGGGGATACATCCTGCTTGAAATAGATGCCGAAGCCGTGGAGGCGGAATACAAGGCCGTCTCCACCGTTCGTTCGCGCGACTACACCGTGTCGAGCCTCAAGCGGCTTCGCGTCACCCGAGAGGGGCCGGGTTCATTATCGGATATCGTTCCGGTCTGACGTGTCTTCTATTCGCGTGTGTAGTGATCAGGGATTTCCGGGTTGTCGCCACCCTTGCGCCAAAGCATGATCTCGTTTCCCCAGGGATCGCGGAAAGCATGGTTCAGACCGTTGAATTCTTTCCAGTAGTGGTCGCGCCAGAGTATTTCCGCCCCGCGCTTTTCGGCGTCGGCAAGAATTCGCTCCACGCTGTCATCGGCGCTCACAAGAATCCACAGCCGCGGCTTGCGGCCCATGCCCGCCATGAAACGAGGTTCCACGCCATCCGCATCTGGATGCGGGCGCGTGTTGGCGGCGTTGTGGATGCCTATATGGAAATTTCCGATCTGGCTTTCGCTGCCATCCGGGTTCAGCGCATTGCCACCCGGCACCATGCGGTGGAACACGCCGTAAGGACGCGGGTCATTCTCCCAGCCGAACACATCCGCATAAAAGGCCGCACAGGCAGCAGGATCGTCAGAGGTGAGGTCAACGAAAATCAAGGTATTCGGATAGGACAAGGCAAGCTCCGTTCGCTCGGTGCGCGACAGTCACGATTGACCGCCGATCGCAGGCTCCGAGCCTCGCTCTTCCCGGTTTCGGCGTCTTGCCTACACACGCCTGATTACTGGGCCATTACGTCCAAACCGCTGCCGGGGACGCGCTCAGGCGCGTTTCAGCGCATATTCCGCGAAGTTCGGATGGCGCATCTGCCACCAGTATTTGGCGGTAAAGCTCGACCAGTTATTGGTGACCTTGCCATCGGCCGTCTTGTACCAGCTTGAGCAGCCTGCGGCCCAGACCGTCTTCTGCATGTCCTGCTGGAGGTCGTGATTGAAGCTGTCCATCGCTTCCTTGCGGACGTCGAGGTAACGCAGCTTGCTATTCCGGAGCGCTGAAACGCATTGCGCGATGTAGTTCGCCTGGCATTCGATCATGAAGATGATCGAGTTGTGGCCGAGATTCGTGTTGGGGCCGTAGAGCATGAAGAAATTGGGAAAACCCGCCACTGCAACGCCGCGATGCGCCTCCGCGCCGCGCGCCCAGACATCGTTCAGATCCGCATTGTCACGGCCCGTGATCTTCATCGGCGCGAGGAAGTCCGTGGACTCAAAGCCCGTGGCATAGATGATGATGTCGACCGGATGGGAGGCGCCGTCTTCCGTCACGATCGCGTCGGCCGTCACCTTTGCGATGTGGCTCGTCTCCACCTCGACATTGGGCCGGGCAAGCGCGGGGTACCAGTCGTTGGTCAGCAGGATGCGCTTGCAGCCTGCGGGATAATCCGGGGTGAGCTTCTTGCGAAGTTCGGGATCCTTGATATGGGTTTTCATCTCCTTCAGCGCGGCTTTCTCGAAGAGCTTGCCGAAGAAGCTGCCCTGCACGAAGGCGAGGTAGTTGCGTTCAAGCGTCAACCATGTCCACCAGCGCTGAATGCGCGCGAGGAACGGGAAGGAACGGTAAAGCTCCTTTTCCCACTCCCTGAAGGGACGGTCGGGCTTGGGCACACACCAGTTCGGTGTGCGCTGGAAGATGGTGAGCTTGCCCACCTTCGGTGCGATTTCAGGCACGAACTGAATGGCGCTCGCACCATTGCCAATGACGCCGACGCGCTTGCCCGCGAGATCGGCGTCGTGGTTCCAGCGCGCGGAATGAAAGGCTATACCTTTGAAATCGTTGAGACCTTCAATTTTCGGATTGGTCGGGCGGTTGAGCTGGCCGACGCCGGAAATGAGGACATTGGCCGTGAATTCCTCGCCCGATGCCGAACGGATGCGCCAGAGGTCTTCTTCCTCGTCGAAATGCGCTTCCACGATTTCGGTATTGAAACGGATGTTTGGCAGAAGGCGGTATTTCCGCGCAACGGTCTCGAAATACGCCACGATTTCCGGCTGGGGGGCGAATTTGCGGCTCCAGTCCGGCTTCGGTTCGAAGGAATAGGAATAGAGCATGGAGGGCACGTCGCAGCCCGCCCCCGGATAGGTATTGTCGCGCCAGGTGCCACCGACGCTGGCCGCCTTTTCAAAGATCGTGAAATCCTCGATACCAGCCGCGCGCAGCTTGATCGCGGTGCAGAGCCCCGCCGCACCCGCGCCCAGAATGGCGACACTCAGGGGACGCTTCTTCACCTCTGTTCCTTCGACACGCGAGCTAATGGAGTCTCCCACGAGCCTTCTCCCAACTTGTTCTGTTTATTGGTTTTCTTGCCCTTCACGCCGATCCCGCAGGTGCGGCGGGCAAATAGGGCTTCCGCCCTATTTTTATCGGACTCAAGGCAGAACGGCAAACCGGACAAGCGTGAAAAAGCCACCGCCGCGCCCCCGGTGGAGAGCGCGGCGGTGCTCCGAAAACCGCGTTCCGAAAGGATCAGAAGCGGTAGCCGATACCGGCACCCACAATCCACGGATCGAGGTCGACATCCGCACGGATGGCACCACCATTGATGGACACGTCCGTGGAGAGGAAGATCTTCTTCACATCGACGTTCAGGTACCAGTTGTCCGCGACCGCGTAATCGACACCGGCCTGCAGGGCAAAGCCGAAGGCGTTGTCGTAGTCGATGCTGGTAACGGCACCGCCCGGCGCGTCTTCATTGTAGAAGATCGTGTAGTTCACGCCCGCGCCGACATAGGGGCTGAAGCGCTCCTTCGGCATGAGGTGGTACTGCAGCGTCAGTGTCGGCGGCAGAAGGTTTACTTCGCCGAGGCTGAGACCCGAGTTGTGCGAGACGTCGTGCTTCGTGGTCGCCGCGATGAGTTCAAGGGCGATGTTGTCGGTCAGGAAATAGCTGAAGTCGATTTCCGGCACCCACTCGTTCGACACGTCGACGTCGCCACCGAGGACGGTAACATTGGCGGACTCATCCGGGATCACGCCGATGGCGCGGGCGCGGACCATGAAATCCCCCGCGGATTTGCCCTGAAACTCCGCATAAGCAGGCTGAGCCGCGCCTGCCACCATCACCCCGAGCGCGACGGCAGCGACGCCCATGCCCAATTTCCGGTCGGTCTTCATTTTCGCTTTTCTCCAGTTCGCTGCGCCCAGCCCCAGCGGCCCGCGCAAGTTCCGCAACCAGATTGCGCCCTATGTCCACAATTCGAGAGTGGTCATTCGGTCGCAGGCCCGGCGCGAAATGTCGCAGCAAAGACAAGGGCTTATGTCCCAGCGCCGCCGTCAAGTATGTGCATATAGGTGCGAACCTGCTGGACGAAATGAACCGCCTGCCCGCCCCTTGCGCGGCCATGCTTCAAGGTCTCGGCATAGGTGGCATTGTTGAGAAGTGGCAGGACGCGGCGGAGATCCATCCAGCTATCACGATCACGGCCGAGACGAGCGGCAAGAGCGCGCGCATCATACACATGGCCAAGGCCGAGATTATAGGCGGCGAGCATGAACCAGGTGCGATCCGGCTCCTTGATGCTTGCGGGCAATCTGCCTTTCAGATCAGCGAGATAGCGCGCGGCAGCCTCGATACTCTCAACCGGGTCGAGACGATCCTCGACACCCAGCTCGCGCGCCGTCTGCTCTGTCAGCATCATAAGGCCGCGTACGCCGGTCGGACTCTTCGCCTCCGGGTCCCAATGCGACTCCTGATAGGCGACAGCTGCAAGCAGTTGCCATGAAAGGCCATTTTGCCGCGCGGCGCGGCGAATGACCTTTTCGTAGGCGGGCAGGCGATCATTGATCGCGCGCTTGAAGGCTCGGATATCGACGTAATCGAAAAGCGGCAGGAAGCCGCAGAAGCGGCGCTTCAGAGCGGCCAGCGCGCCTGACTTTTTCGTGCCTGCAAACCAGGCACGGAAGCGATCCTTCAGGTCTTCCGAGCCCGGCGCGAGAAACCAGCCGAGTGGCATTTCATCAGATATATCAAAGGCTTCGGCAAGTTCCGGGTGGTAGGGATTGATCACCTTGAGGGTCAGCGAGTCCACGACCGCGCAGTCGTAATCGCCTGCGGCGACACGGATGAGCAATTCCTCCGCAGACTGTTTTTCAAGATGCAAGACGACATCTTCCGCCCCCTCGGCGGCCACGACGAGCGCCTCGGCGGCGGGTGTGCCTCTCGGGGCAGCAATGGACAACCCATTGATATCATTTATATTTTTTGGAAGCCCTTTGGCGCGGTGGCAGGCGAGCTGCTGCGTCACATCTTCATATTCCGCGCCGACGACGAAGGCGGCCTTGCGCGCGGCGGTGACGGCAAGGCCGGCGGCGGCCACATGACCCTTGCGCGCCGCGAGCGCGTCCATCAGTGCTTGTTCCGTATCGTAAATCCGAAACTCCACCTCGACGCCGAGCGACTTTGCGAGACGCTTCATCATCTCGTATTCGAAGCCGGTGCGACCCTCCGCGCCCTCATAGAAGAAGGCGGGAGCTTCGCGCGTGAGCACTACGAGCTTCCCGGATTCCCTAATGCTCTCAATGCCTTGAGGAACAGGCGGTAGATAGACATAGAGATAGAGAAGATGGTTGACGCCGAAAAGGACGAGGAGGACGGGGATAATCCAGGGTATGCGGCTGCGATGCGCACGGGACGCCAAACGAGAAACGAGCGCCTGCGCGCGCGCCCACCAAGCTCCAGTTTTCATTCTAAAATCCGGCAATCAGCCCGCCACTCGTGACCGCACCTGAGAAACGAGACTAGCACAGGATCGAACGGGATACTTTGGGTGTGGCGGGCGTGGCGGTTATCCCCCCGTTGTCGCCGGGGGCGGGACATTTCAGCTTCGCTTGTCCCCTCCTTTGCCCCTCAATTATCACCGGGGGCAGGGACTTTCCGGTTTTGCTTGTCCCCGGGGGCGGGGACAAGTCGCGCCGACTGTCATCGAAACGTCATCAAACCGTCACAAAGGGGATAAGTCGTTTATTTGTGTACGGATTATAAAAAAATAATCCCCGTATTTCGCATCGCCGCCTATGCCATTCGCTTCTGCTCTTCGCGTGGCTCGGGGCATTCGGCGCATCGCGAGGCGAAAAAAGTTTTGCCCGAGGTTTGCGCAGCTCGACAAGACATTCGAGGAGGCGGAGGCGCTGCTGCTGAAGCGGCTCGGCGAGGTGACGCTGGCGGCGCTCGCAAAGGGTTTCAAAAAGCGCATTGCCGCGCGCGGCGCGCCCCACGAACTGGAGAGGGCCCATGCAAGCTGACGCGATGACGCAGATGATCGCCAACTTCAACGACCCGGCGGCTATCGCTCAGTATACGGAAGGTCCGCTGCGCTTCGTGCCGGCCTATGCGGAACTCAACCGCATGACGGCGATCCTCGCCTATGCCTGACCGGCTTCGGCGGCCAGACGCCTCTGAAGCCTCTTCCTGACGCGGAAGACGCGCGGGCCCCGCTCGCGCTCCTGACACAATATATTTCCGTACACGGAGAGAAGCGCCGGTTCGAGCGAGCGCGGCAGCGCGACGGGACGTGGCGTTCTGGCGCTTTCTAGGCGATGGCGCGCAGCCCTGCGCGCAACATATCGGCGTCGGCGCCGATCTCCTTTTCCAGCGCCTCGTGCTCGCCCTTCCAGATGGACATGGCGGCACGGAGGGTCTTGCGCCCCTGGGGCGTAAGCGAAAGCTTGCGGCCACGCCGGTCTTGCGGATCGATGGCGACGGCGACGAGACCGTCGCGTTCCAACGGCTTCAGGTTCGCGGTCAGGGTCGAGCGGTCCATCGCCAGGAAATTCGCCACCGGCCCCATGCCCACCGGATCAGGCCTGTTCAACACGACCAGCAGCGAGAACTGGCCGCTGGTCAGCCCGCAAGGGCGGAGCGCCTCGTCGAAATGGCGGGCAAGTGCACGGGCGGCACGCTGTGCGTGGAGACAAAGGCAGGCCTCGCGGATATGGGCCGTCGCCCGATAGAGATCGTCGGATTTCTTCATCATGGCATGTTGCTACGTGGATTTTTGGTTGATATCAAACCACAAGACCCGAAGCGGCAAAGTGAAGCGGCGAAAAGAGCGCCGATCAGGGTATACTGGTAAGGCTCCCGTCGCGACCAGACCCAACAGAAGCGGGAAGATGACAGGACCGGCTTCATGAAAGATCCCTACGAAACATTAGGTGTGGCGCGTACTGCCAGCGACGCCGAAATCAAATCCGCCTTCAAGAAACTCGCGCGCAAGTTTCACCCGGACCTGCACCCGGACGACAAGGAGGCCGAAGCCAGGTTCAAGGACATATCGGCGGCGCACGACCTTCTGAAAGACCCGGAGAAACGGCGGCGCTTCGATGCGGGCGAGATCGACGCGAGCGGCGCGGAACGGCCGCAGCAGCGCTACTACCGCGAATATGCGGACGGGCCCGGCTATACGTCGCATGCCGCGCAGGACGGCTTTGCCAGCAATGAGGATCTTGAGGAATTCCTGGCGCGCGCTTTTGGCGGCATGGGTGCCGGTATGGGAGGCGGCGGGTCGCGGCGGCAATCGAGCGCGACCTTCAAGGCACGCGGACAGGATGTGAGCTACACGCTGCCGGTGACGTTTCTCGAAGCCGCGACGGGCGCCAAGCGCACCATCACGCTGCCGGACGGCAAGACGCTACAGGTGACCATTCCCGAAGGCGCGGAGGACCGGCAGATGCTGCGGCTGAAGGGCCAGGGTATGCCGGGCTTCGGCGGCGGACCGGCGGGAGACGCCTATGTCGAACTTCATTTGGCGCCCCATGCCTTCTTTCAGCGCAAGGACGACAATATCCATGTTGAGGTGCCGGTCACGCTGAAGGAAGCGGTGCTGGGCGGACGGATCGAGGTGCCTACCATCACAGGCCCGGTGACCATGACTGTGCCGAAGGGATCGAATACGGGCACGACACTCCGGCTGCGCGACAAGGGCGTGCGCAACCGGAAGACGGGTGTCGCCGGACACCAGATCGTCACGCTGAAGGTTGTGCTGCCCGAGGGCGACGAACCGGAACTCGCCGCCTTCCTCGAAAGCTGGAAGCCCAAACATCCGGACGATCCGCGCAAGGAGATGCTGTCATGATGGGGATCGAGGAGCTTGTAAACGAGATCGCGGCGCTGCAACGCGCGGACCTCGAAGCATGGATCGCCGAGACGCTCGTCTCGCCGGAGGAGGAAGCCGGCGCGCCGGTTTTTCCCGAGATGGAATGTGCGCGGGTCCGGCTCATCTGTACGCTGCGTTACGATCTGGAAATCGAGGCAGAGACGCTTCCCGTCGTGCTGTCGCTGATGGACCAGCTTTACGACACGCGAGCAAGGCTCAACTCGCTGACGGCGGCTGTGGCGGCGCAGGATGAGAGCGTGAGGGAAGCGATACTGAAGGCGATGGGCCGGGAGTGAGCGCGGCGGCGCCCGTCACGTTCTCGCCAGCGAAATAAAAAGCCCGGATCAAGCGATCCGGGCTTTTGTTCTTTTGCCAACAGCGACATTTGCTGCACCGCCCATGCCCCCCGGCCAACTTAGTGGAGGGCCGGGGTGACATGGTCGATTGGAGACGACTTATTTCCCCTTGTTACTTCCCCTTGGGGGCCTGATTGAAGGGCAGATCCTTGTCGACGCGGATTTCGCCCGGCAGGCCAAGCACGCGCTCGGCCACGATGTTGCGCAGGATTTCATCCGTGCCGCCCGCGATGCGGTAACCCGCCGCGCCGATCCACTGCTCGGTATAGGCACCATCGGCAGGGGAGAGCTTGCGGTCGCGAATGACGCCGCCCATATCCTGCAGGTCCATGCCGAAGGAACCGAGATCCTGCATCTTCCTGGCGGCCACGATCTTGGAGATCGAGGATTCCGGTCCGGGCGTCTCACCCTTGGACAGCGCCGTCAATGTGCGGAAGCGCGTGAACTTCAGCCCCTGAGCCTGCACATACCAGTCGGCAATGCGCTCGCGCACGCCGCCGTGGCGGATGGCGGGCTCACCGGCGATGTTGGTGTCGCGTGCCAGCTCGATGAGATCGTCCGTATCGGCATTGCCCTGCGAGCCGCCGACGGCGAGACGCTCGTTCATGAGCGTGGTGAGGGCGACCTTCCAGCCGTCGCCCGGATTTCCGAGACGCTGGCTGTCCTTCACGCGGAGATTGGTGAAGAAGACCTCGTTGAACTCCGAGCCGCCCGACATCTGCTTGATCGGACGCACTTCCACGGCCGGATCCTTCATGTCGATCCAGAACATGGTGAGGCCCTTGTGCTTGGGCACATTGGGGTCGGTACGTGTCAGAAGGATGCCGTAGTCGCAGAAATGGGCGCCCGACGTCCAGACCTTCTGGCCGTTGATGACCCATTCGTCACCATCCTTTTCGGCCTTGGTGCGCAGGCCCGCCACATCCGAACCGCCTGCGGGCTCGGAGAAGAGCTGGCACCAGATTTCGTCACCGCGCACGGCGGGACCGACGAAACGCTTTTTCGCCTCTTCCGAGCCCCAGGCCATGACGGTGGGGATGCACATGCCGAGGCCGATGGCGAAGATGCCGCCGGGGACGAGATATTTCGCCTCTTCCTGGCTGTAGATCACGTTGTCGATGGTGGTGCCGCCACCGCCGCCCCACTCCTTCGGCCAGGTGATGCAGGCATAGCCGGCATCGGCCTTCTTGGCCTGCCAGGCCTTGGACTGGGCGATCAGTTCATCGAGATCGCGCGGCAGCTCCATGCCTTTCGCATCCGACTTCTTCGTCGCGTTCTTGTCGAGCCACTCCCTCACCTTCTTGCGGTAGGCGGCTTCTTCCGGTGTGTCGTTGAAATCCATTTTGGTTCTCCCGAATATCTTTATTTGAGCCGCTTATGCTGCGTTCTTCGCTTCAAGGCGCGAGACGAGTTTTTCTTTCCACTGGATCGGGGCACCGATCGTCAGGGCAAGGAACTTCGCGCGGCGATAATGGAACTGGCAGTCGGACTCCCATGTGTAGCCGATGCCGCCATGCGTCTGGACGTTTTCCTGGGCGGCGAAGACATAGGCATCCGAACCCGCGATGCGCGAGGCGGAAGCGGCCTCGGTGAGTTCCGAGCCCTCGTCGTTCAGCATCATGGCGCCGTAATAGGAATTCGACTTGGCGAGTTCCTTCTTCACATACATGTCGGCGAGCTTGTGCTTGATCGCCTGATAGGAACCGATCTGACGGCCAAAGGCATAACGCTCAAGCGCATATTCACGTGCCATTTCGAGGGCTGCCTCACTGCCGCCGACCTGCTCGAAGGCGAAAAGAACGGCCGCGCCGTCGAGGATACGGGAAAGCTGCGACCAGCCCTCGCCCTGCTTGTCGCCGAGGATTTCGGCGGGCGCATCCTTGAAGGTCATGGTGACGTTATCGCGCGAGGGGTCGATGGTGCGGACTTCCTCGGTGGAGACGCCGCCCGCCTTCGCATCGACGATGGCAAGCGAGATGGCCTGCTCACCCTCTTTTTGTGAATTCGGGCCGCCCGTGTTCACCGCAACGATCACCACATCGGCAATGCTGCCATCGGTGACGGGCTGCTTCACGCCGGAAACCTTGCCGCCGGCAAAGGCCGTCTCGATGTTGCCCGGATGGGCGGCGTGCAGGCCTTCGGAAATCGCGACGGTGCCGATGATCTCGCCGGCGGCGAGTTTCGGCAGCCAGGTTTCCTTCTGCTTCTGCGTGCCGAAAAGCCTGATCGCTTCGGCCGCCAGATAGATCGAGGAGGAGAAGGGAACGGGCGCGACGACGCGGCCGAGCTCTTCGGCCACCACACAAAGCTCAAGCGGCCCAAGACCGAGGCCGCCGAACTCTTCGGGGATCGCCGTGCCGGTCAGGCCCATCTCGACGAGGCCCTTCCAGACATCCTTCGCATAGGGCTCGTCGCCTTCCAGGACGCGGCGCGTCACGCTCATGGGGCATTTGTCGGCAAGGAACTTGCGGACCTGCTCCTTCAGCATTTTCTGGTCGTCGGAAAAATCGAAATTCATGATGTCTCCCTTGTCGCGCCGCTGGCGCATTCTTTTGAGGATTTCCGCGCGGGCGCGGGTCTCCACATCGTTGTTTGGCGCGCATTCTCACTGCAATTTGGCGATGTGAAAAGGGTTTCGATTTGACGCCGCGTCCGCTTGGGATGCGAGGGGGCGCGTGAAGGCCGAATCCCGGCGAAAGTCTGCGGATGGCAGCCGTTTTCCCTTTCCACTCCCCGGCACCGCCCTGCTCCGCGAGAGCCGGAGTAAAATCCCTCAATGGGAACAAACCAGATCATTTCCTTAAGCGGGCGCTAACCGCTCGGCGGCCATATTGAAGCCCGGATTTCAGACGTTCGGGCGGAGGCTCCACCTCAGATGGCGAAAGCGCAGTTCCATAAAAACCAGCGGGTCTATGTGCGGCCCGTGGGCACCTGGGCGACGATCGAGCGCGTCGTGCCGCAATGGGTCAAGGACATGGATGAGCCATTGCGTATCCATTACGATGTGGGGCTTGGCCGCGACTTCGCGGCGAAGGAACTCGAAACGGAAGAAGTGGCGACACTCTCCCATCTCGATCCGCAGATGGAGGAATGGCATGTGGTGCGCGTGCCGAACAAATGGCGTTCGGCGGAAGAATGCGCGGGCCACCCCGTGCCGGGAACGCATCCGGTCGTGGTGACGGGCTCTCACGAAGGCGGGGGCTGGCGCGTGCCGGGCGTGGAATACGACATGGCGCCTGACCGCGTGGAGCTTCAGGCGAAGGTGATCGCGGCGGCGCCGAAAATGATGGTGCTGCTGAGTCGCCTCGCCGATACGGCGCGGCACAACCCCGAGAACCTGCCCGAAGACGTGATGGTGCTGGCGGGCGACGCCGACGCGATCGTGAGCAGCATCATGGGGCCGGCGGAGGAGTGATCGCGGGAAGGCCGGGACCATGACGGTCTGAGACGGTCTGGCGAGCGACGGGTCTGCCGCAATTCCGCCATGCGGGGCGCGGAATCTGCCCCTCGCAGTCTCTGCCGACTCACCTATATAGAGGGATGTGATCCCCTCCGACGCCGAGCACCCCATGCGCAATGAAGACCCCCGCCCCATCCGCCTGAAGGATTATCAGGTTCCCGCCTTTGACACGCATGAGGTCATGCTCGATATCGAGCTCGACCCGAAGGCCACACGGGTCCATGCCACGCTGAAAATGGCGCGCAATCCGGCAAGCACGGACAAGAAGGCGCCGCTGAAGCTCGACGGCGAGAAGCTGAAACTTCTCGAAGTGAAGATCGACGGCGAAGTGCTGGGCGCGAACCGCTACAGCGTGGACGAAGAGAGCCTGACCATCCATGAGACGCCGGAGGGAGATTTCACGCTCGAAACGGTGACGGCCTGCGCGCCGGAGGACAACACGGCGCTGGAGGGGCTCTACCTCACCGACGGTATCTATTGCACGCAATGCGAGGCGGAGGGCTTTCGCCGCATTACCTATTATCTCGACCGGCCGGACAATATGGCCGTGTTCCGCACCCGGATCACGGGGGACCGCAAGAGCGAGCCGGTGCTGCTTTCCAACGGCAATCCGGTGAAAAAGGGCAAAACGAAAGACGGGCGGCATTTCGTCGAATGGCACGACCCCTTTCCGAAGCCTTCCTATCTCTTTGCGCTGGTGGCGGGCGATCTCGGCCATGTGGAAGACAAGTTCACCACCATGTCGGGCCGGGAGGTGACGCTGCGCATCTTCGTTGAAAAGGGCAATGAAGACCGCTGCGCCTATGCGATGGAAGCGCTGAAGCGCGCCATGAAATGGGACGAGGAGCGCTTTGGCCGCGAATATGATCTCGATATCTTCATGATCGTCGCGGTGAGCGCCTTCAACATGGGCGCGATGGAGAACAAGGGCCTCAACGTCTTCAACGACAAATATATTCTGGCGCGGCCCGACACGGCGACGGACGCCGACTATGCGGCGATCGAGGCGATCATCGCGCATGAATATTTCCACAACTGGACCGGCAACCGCATCACCTGCCGCGACTGGTTCCAGCTTTGCCTGAAGGAAGGGCTGACCGTTTTCCGCGATCAGGAATTCACGAGCGACATGCGCTCGCGTCCGGTGAAGCGGATTTCGGATGTGCGGCTGCTGCGCGCGCATCAGTTCCCGGAAGATGGCGGGCCTCTCGCCCATCCCGTGCGGCCGGACAGCTATATCGAGATCAACAATTTCTATACGGCGACCGTTTACGAGAAAGGTGCCGAACTCTGCCGCATGATCCATACGATGGCGGGACCGAAGCGTTTCCGCAAAGGCATGGACCTCTATTTCGAGCGCCATGACGGGGAAGCCGCGACAGTGGAAGATTTCCTCAATGCGCTGGCAGACGGGGCGAAGCTCGACCTCACGCAGTTCAAGCGCTGGTACTGGCAGTCCGGCACGCCGGAAGTGCTGGCCTCCGGGCGCTACGATGCGGCGCGCAAGACCTATACGCTAAAAATGAGCCAGGTGTGCCAGCCGACGCCGGGACAGCGCGTGAAGGAACCCTTCCACATTCCCGTTGCCGTGGGCCTTGTCGGCCCGGACGGCAAGGACATCCCCCTGACGCTCGACGGCGAGGAGAAGCCAGGCGCGAAAACGCGCGTGCTGCACCTCACCGGGCGCGAAGGCACATGGCGCTTCAAGAATGTGCCCGAAAAGCCCGTGCCCTCGATCCTGCGCGGGTTTACGGCGCCGGTGAAGCTCGATGCGAATCTCAAGGAACGCGACCTCGTGTTCCTGATGAAGCATGACAGCGACAGCTTCAATCGCTGGGAAGCGGCGCAACGCTATGCGACGAACCTGCTCACGCGCATGGTGGAGGCAGCGAAGGACGGCAGCACACCGCGCAAGGGAACGGCGTTTGCCGAGATGGTGCATGACCTTCTCAGCGCGAAGAAGATCGACCCCGATTTCGTGGCGCAGATCATCCTGTTGCCGAGCGAACAGACACTGGCACAGATCATCGGGCAGGATGTGGATGTCGATGCGATCCACACCGCGCGCGAGGCGCTTCGCCTTGCCATCGCGACACATGCGAAAGACGCGCTTCTCTCCGCCTATGCGCGCATGGAAGTGACGGGGCCCTACAATCCCGACGCGGCAGATGCGGGCAAGCGCGCACTCAGGAATGCCTGTCTCGGCTATCTTGCCGCCGCGCCGGGCGATGAGGGCGTGAGGCTCGCGGCCGAACAGTTCCGCCATGCGACGAACATGACGGATTCCATCGCCGCGCTTTCCGTGCTCTCGCATATCGATTGCCCGGAACGCGAAGAGGCGCTTGCCACCTTCCATGAACGCTGGAAGGACAACCACCTCGTCATGGACAAGTGGCTCGCGATCCAGGCAATGTCGTCGCTGCCGGGGACGCTGGACGAGGTGAAGCGCCTCACGCAGCATCCGGCCTTCACGATGAAGAACCCGAACAAGGTGCGCTCGCTCATCACGAGCTTCGCCAGCGCCAACCAGCTCCGCTTCCATGATGCGAAGGGGGCGGGCTATCGCTTTGTGGCCGACAAGGTGCTGGAACTCGACAAGCTGAACCCGCAGGTGGCGGCCCGGCTTCTGGGCGCCTTCAAGAGCTGGCGGCAATTCGAGCCGAAACGCCGCAAGCTGATGCAGAAGGAGCTGAAGCGGATCGCGGGCACGGATGGCCTCTCGCGCGACGTTTACGAGATCGCGAGCAAGACACTCGCCTGACGCCTGCCCGGCAGGCCCGAAACACACCAAACAGCCCGGATGAACGCCGGTTTATGCCACCGAAGCGCGATTTGTATCGCTACGGCACATGTTAACCATTCTGCTTAACGCAGAATTAAGGAACACGGCTCAGGAGTCACTAAATCGGCGTTTTTTCCAAGTTATATGAGGATCGCACGGCCGATCACGTGGGTTGTGACTGACATTGAGTGAGTCCCGTTTGCATCTATTAACAAAAAGTTAACGCCAGCTATGGACAGGCGGACTCTCAGGCCGAATCATCGCTTCAAGGGCAGTGATTCGGACAATGGCCGGGACCGGGCAATGCTGACGGAACCCGAGCGGACGGAAGAACGCATGAGCGACGTGACGACGACAAGACAGGACGCGATGAAGTGGCGCGAGGCCGCAGGCCGGCGCCGCCGCGCCCTGCCCGCCGGACTGTTGCCGCGCCTTGCGCTGGGATTTTCCGGGCTTGCGCTCGTCGCACTCAATGTCGCCCTCTACGCGCAGGACGGCCTGTCCCGCGCGCTTCTCTTTTCCTCGTTCCTTTCAGCCGGCTATATCGCCCTTGCCTATATGCTGGTGCGGCTTCGCGAGTCGAAGCTCGAAGCGGAAGACGCGCTGGTCGAGAACCAGCAGCGCTTCGACATGGCGTTCGCCGGTGCGCGCTGCGGCATCTGGGACTGGGATCTTTCGGAAAACCGCGTTTACTGGTCGTCCGCCATGTTCGACATGGTGGGGCTGAAGCAGCCCTCGAAGCGGCTTTCGCCGAACGAGATCAAGGCCTTCGCCCATCCCGACGACATCAACGCCATTGACGAGATTTCCCGCGCCGTGACGCGGCCCTCGCGCTCCTACGACACGACATTCCGCCTGCGCCATGCCGATGGCAGCTGGGTGTGGATGCATGCGAAGGGCCAGGTCTGGAGCGGCAACCGCGCGGCCGGCGACCGGCTTGTCGGCATCACCATCGACATTACCGAACAGAAGCTCGCCGAAGAGCGCGTATCGGAAGCGAATGAGCGCCTGCGCGACGCGATCGAAAGCGTGGGCGAAGCCTTCGTGCTCTGGGACGCGGAGGGAAAGCTCATCACCGCGAACAGCAAGTTCGGGGAATTCCTCAACCTCGCCGACGACGCGACGGCGCCGGGCATGACACGGGCAGACGTGATGACGCGCGCGGGCGTGGGCAGCGGGTGGCCGGTGGCGGAAGGCGCGGAAACGGAAGCGGCTTTCAGCGAAATCCGCCTGCCGACCGGACGCTGGCTACAGATCAGCGAGCGGCGCACCAAGACCGGCGGCCATGTGAATGTCGGCACCGACATCACCGCAATCAAGGAGCAGGAAGCGGCGCTGACAGCCAACAAGTCGGCGCTTGAAAAGACCGTGCGCGACCTCGAAAGCTCGCGCCGCAAGCTCCAGGAGCAGGCGCGCCAGCTTGTCGACCTGGCCGAGAAATATGCTGCGGAAAAAACGCGCGCGGAAGCGGCCAACCGCTCGAAGTCGGAATTCCTCGCCAATATGAGCCATGAGCTGCGCACGCCGCTCAACGCCATTATCGGTTTCTCGGAGATCATGGGCTCCGGGCTTTTCGGCGAACTGGGCTCGCCGAAATACAAGGAATACGCGACCGACATTCATGCGAGCGGTACGCATCTCCTCGAACTCATCAACGACATTCTGGACATGTCGAAGATCGAGGCCGGGCGCATGACGCTGGAAGCGCAGCCGCTTGAGGTTTCCGAAGTGGTGGAGGAATCGCTGCGGCTCGTCTCGGGCCGGGCGGATGTTGCGAAGGTGACGATCGAAAACGAATTGCCGGACCTTCCCGCCGTTCATGCGGACAAGCGCGCGGTGAAGCAGGTGCTGCTCAACCTGCTCTCCAATGCGGTGAAGTTCACGCCTGCGGGCGGTTCGATCCACCTCAAGGGAAGCAGCGCGGACGGGCTTGTCACCATCGCGGTGGAAGATACAGGCATCGGCATTCCGGCAAGCGCGCTGCCGAAGATCGGGCGGCCCTTCGAGCAGGTGGAGAGCCAGCATTCGAAGAAGCACAAGGGTACCGGGCTCGGCCTCGCGCTGTCGCGCTCGCTGGTGGAACTGCATGGCGGCACGCTCACCATCGAGAGCACCGAAGGCGTCGGCACGACGGTTAGCTTCACGCTGCCGGCCTGAGCCCCGCCGCATTGCGAGCGGCTGCCGGCGGGGAGCCTTACCCCGCATGAAACAGCCTGAGTGGGGGAAGACCATGGCCCTGAAATCAAAGCGAAGCGCCGGACAGAACCCCGACGATCTCTATATCACGCTCGGGCAAGAAGAAATCGTGATCGAGCAACGCTACGAAGTCATCAGCATCGTCAATGATTTCATGATCGGCACATGGTTTCTGATCGGAAGCGTGCTGTTCTTCCGGGCACAGACGACAGAAGCGGGAACATGGCTCTTCGTCATCGGCAGCGCGCAGCTTCTCATCCGCCCGGCCATCCGCCTCGTCAGACACATACATCTGAAGCGCACGACGCCCAGCTATTCGCAGTGGTGAGCACCCCGCTCTATAGATGTGGGTATTCGTCGCAAGGACAACACCGGAAAATGCGATAGGCTTTCCATAGCACAGCCGCCGCAATGGCGCGGCGGCTCCTCGCCGATGCCGAGGCCGCTCATGGATTCGACTACCGCTCACGCGAAGGCCACGGGCCTGACCAGCGATGAAGCCCGCCAATTGCTCGCCCTGCATGGCGAGAACGTGCTTGTCGAAAAGAAGACGAGCGCACTCAAACGGCTCGCCGGTTTCTTCTGGGGGCCCATTCCCTGGATGATCGAAATAGCTGCCCTGCTCTCGCTCGTGCTGCAACATTGGGCAGATCTCGGCATCATCCTGACCATGCTGCTGGTGAATGCGGGCGTCGGCTTCTGGCAGGAATTCAAGGCCGAGAACGCCATTGAACTGCTGAAGAAGCGGCTGGCGCCAGGCGCCCGCGTGCGCCGGGACGGCAAGTGGCAGGACATAGAGGCGCGCCTGCTCGTGCCCGGCGACTTCGTGCATGTGGGGATCGGCGACATTGTACCCGCCGATCTTACGCTCGTTGAAGGCGACTATCTGACCATCGACCAATCGGCGCTCACGGGCGAGTCCCTGCCCGTCGAGAAGAAGGCCGGCGAGGAGGTCTATTCGGGCTCCATCGCGCGGCAAGGCGAGATGAACGGCGTCGTCACCGCGACGGGCATGAAGACCTATTTCGGCAAGACGGCCGGGCTTGTCGAAGAGGCGAGCAGCATTTCGCATTTCCAGCGCGCCGTGCTCAGGATCGGCAATTTCCTGATCGCTTTGACGGGTGTGCTGGTCGCGACCATCGTCGTCATCTCGATGTTGCGCCATGACCCGGCAATGGAGACGATCCAGTTCGCGCTGATCCTGGCCGTCGCTTCCATTCCCGTTGCGCTGCCGGCCGTTCTCTCCGTCACCATGGCGGTCGGGGCGGAGCGGCTTGCGCGCTTCAAGGCGATCGTCTCGCGGCTCGTCTCCATCGAAGAGATGGCGGGGATGGATATTCTCTGCACCGACAAGACGGGCACGCTGACGAAGAACGAGTTGCAGCCCGGAGAACCGGAGCCGGTGGAGGGGGTGACGAAGGACGAGCTCATGTGCGCCGCCGCCCTCGCCTCGGAGCGCGATGCACCGGACGCCATCGACAAGGCCATCCTGAACGCACTCCCGGACGGGGACGGGCTTGATGCCTATTGCATCCTCAAATTTCATCCCTTCGACCCCGTATCAAAGCGAACGGAAGCGGAAGTCGAAGCCGGGGGCAAACATTTCCGTGTCGCGAAGGGCGCGCCGCAGGTCATCAGCGCACTTTGCGGCACAGCAAGCGATCCCGCCGTTACCGCTGCCGTGGATCGGCTTGCCATGAAAGGCTACCGCACATTGGCGGTCGCGCGGCAGGACAACGGGGCGTGGCGTTTTATCGGTCTTGTTCCCCTGTTCGACCCGCCCCGCGAAGACAGCGCGGCCACGCTCCGCGAAGCACAGCAGATGGGCGTCGGGATCAAGATGGTGACGGGCGACCACGAAGCCATCGCCCGGGAAATCTCGGGGCAAATCGGTCTTGGCCAGAACATCCTCGTTGCCGAGAACGTGTTCGACGATGACGGCAAGCGAAACCGCCTGCCCGCCATCCTTGCGGCGGACGGTTTTGCGCGGGTCTTTCCAGAACACAAGTTCGAGATCGTGAAGACGCTGCAGGACGCTGGCCATATTGTCGGCATGACGGGTGACGGCGTGAACGACGCGCCCGCACTGAAGCAGGCAAATGTCGGCATCGCAGTGAGCGGCGCGACGGACGCAGCGCGCGCGGCAGCCGACCTCGTGCTGACGGCGCCCGGTCTTTCCGTCATCACCCGCGCCATCGAAGAAGCCCGACGTATTTTCGAGCGCATGACCGGCTATGCGATCTACCGCGTGGCGGAAACGGCGCGTGTGCTGCTCTTCATGGCGCTCAGCATCATTGTCTTCGATTTCTATCCGGTGACGGCCGTGATGGTGATCCTGCTGGCGCTTCTGAACGACGTTCCGATCATGATGATCGCCTATGACAATGCGCCCGCGGCACAGGCGCCGGTGCGCTGGAACATGCGGCGCGTCCTCACGATTTCGTCCACACTCGGCGTCTTCGGCGTCATCAGCAGTTTCGGCCTCTTCCTGATCGCCCGGGACTATCTCGAGCTTGATGAAGGCCTCGTGCAGTCGCTGATATTTCTGAAACTTCTCGTCGCCGGGCACATGACGATCTATCTCACGCGCAATACGGGGGCCTTCTGGATGCGGCCCTGGCCGAACTGGAAGCTCGTCGTGCCATGCGAATTGACACAGGTGCTCGGCACCGTTGCGGTTGTTTATGGCTGGTTCATGGAGCCGACGGGATGGGGCTATGCGCTACTCGTCTGGGCCTATGCGCTCACGGCCTTCCTGATCGCGAGCGCAATCAAGGTCATCGCCTACAGGCTGCTCGGAACGCGCGAGCCTGCCTAGAGATACCAGTCATATTCGAGCGGCGAGATCGCTTCCTGGAATTTCTCGTATTCGAGGATCTTGGTCTCCGCATAGACATCGACATAGCGGTCGGTGAGATATTGGCGCATGACCTGCGAGTTACGGAAACGCTTGAGCGCGCTCGGCAGATAAAGCGGAAGCCCCTCATCCACCGTTTCGCAGGCATTGCCTTCCGCCGGGTCGCCCGGATCGATCTCGTTGACGATGCCGTAATGGATGCCGGCAAGGATCGCGGCAAGGACGAGATAGGGATTGGCGTCGGCGCCGGTGACACGATGTTCGATGCGGCGCGAGTCCGGCGAACCGTTCGGCACACGAAAGGCGACGGAGCGGTTGTTGTAGCCCCAGCTGCCATTGACCGGGACAAAAAGATTGGGCCCGAAGCGGCGATAGGAATTGAGGTTCGGCGCGAAGATCGCCATTGCATCGGGCAAGGTCGCCTGCAGGCCGCCAATGGCGTGGCGTAGCTTCGGCGAGCCTTCATCCGTGCCATCGTTGAAGATGTTATTGCCCTTTTCGTCCAGCACCGAACAATGAACATGCATGCCATTGCCCGTCTGCTCCACGAAGGGCTTTGCCATGAAGCTCGCGAGGAAGTTGTGCTTGCGTGCGATCGTTCCGATGATGTGACGCAGCATGACGGCATGATCGCCCGCGCGGATGACATCATCCTCATGCTTGAGATTGATCTCGTACTGGCCGGGCGCGAACTCCGCCGTTGCGCCGGAAGCGGGCACACCCTGCGCTGCGGCGGCTTCGTCGATCTCCTTCAGGAGACCCATGAAGCCGTCGAGTTCGGTGATGCCGTAAACCTCGTGCGCGGTTTCGCGCGCGCCGGTCGCAGGATTGATCGGCGGTTGCGGGCGGCCCTTGCGGTCCATCTCCTTGTCGAGCAGGTAGAATTCAAATTCGCAGGCGACCGTCGCCTTGAGGCCGATGTCGTCGAGTTGCTTCACGACATGGGCAAGCACATTGCGCGGCTCAAGCATGAGAGGCGTGCCTTCATGATCGACCATCGTCATCAGAACCTGGGCCTGTCTCATCGACGCCCAGGGAACGGGGACGATGGAGCCGGAGACGGGATGGGCCTGCGCATCCGGGTCGCCATCCGAAAAGCCCATGCCGAGGATGTCCTCGTTGACGCCCGTCACATCGAAGAAATAGATCGACTGCGGCATCTGCACACCGGAGGTGAAGACCTTGTCGGCTTCTTCGGACGGGAACCGCTTGCCGCGCACCGTGCCACACATGTCGCAGAAGATGGCGTCCAGATAGTCGATTTCGCCATGCTCGGCGAGGAAGGCATTGAATTCACCGAGAGTAGCCCCGGCCGCCGGGCCGGGTCTTTCGCGATCGCTCATGATGTCCTGCATTTCAACTGTCATTCCCCGCTGCGAAGCCCTCTGCAGCGTCTGGAATTCGTCCTATAGGTCCGTGAAACGATAGTAGCCGAGAGCCCCCTTCAGATACCAGCGCCGCAACGCGGGAAAGGGAATGGAGCGAGGCGGCCCGCGCAAAGGCGCGGGAATATCCGAAAATTCGGCTTTTCCACCAATGAGTTGGGCAAGAAGGCGGCCGGCCCAGGGCGCGGCGGCAACGCCGTTTCCATGATAGCCGAGGGCGAAGAAGACGCTTTCATCATCCGGCAGGGCGCCAAGCGAAGGGGTGAGGCGGGCGGCCATGCACACGAAGCCGCGCCATGAATGTGTGGTTTCGACATGAGCCCAGCCGGGAAATACCTCGCCCAGCCGCCGCTCCATGAAGCGGCGCATGCGGACGCCATCTTTCGGCTTGCCGGTGAGATCGCCGCGCGCGCCGAAGAGGAAGCGGCGGTCCGGCAGGAGGCGGTAATAGAAGAGGAGATTGCGCGTATTGGCGCAGGGCGTTTCGGTGCGCCAGTTTTGCGCGGCGAGTTCCGTTTCCGTCAGCGGGCGCGTCACCACGATGTTCGACATGACGGGGAGAAGGTTGTTCGTCAGCGTGGCGGGCATGGGTGCGCGGGTAAAGCCATTGGTCGCGACGACGACACGTGACGCGCGGATGGTGCCCGAGGGCGTGACGAGACGATGCGCCGCCCCTTCCCTCTCCCACTGCGTGACGGGCGAATGGCCATGAAGTTTCGCGCCCGCACGCGCCGCAACTTCAGCGAGACCACGGACAAAACGGAGCGGATGAAGACCGAAACCCGCGCCGACATGGAGCGCACCGAACTGCTCTTGCGAGTCGTACCACTCCGCTGCGACTTCCTCGCGCGGGATCAGGCGGGCGGGAATGCCGAATGTGCCGGTGAGAAGATCGCCCTCATGTTCCAGTTCGGCGTAGCGCGAGGGCGCATGGGCAACATGGAGTTCGCCCTCGCCCTGCAGTTCGATGTCGATCCCCTCGTCTTCTGTGAAAGAGCGCACGAAACGCGTCGCCTCCACTTGCGAGGCAATGAAGCGTTTTGCTTCCGGTTCGCCATAGCGGGAGATGAGACTGCCAAGGGAAAGCCCCATCGGCGGAAGCGTGCAGAAGCCGCCATTGCGGCCGGAGGCACCCCAGCCGAGCGGCCCCGCTTCGAGGAGGCGCACATCGAGAGAGAAATCGCGCGCGAGGTGCAGTGCGCAGGACAGGCCCGTGAAACCGCCGCCGATGATGGCGACATCGCAGGTCTCGTTGCCATTGGGGCCGGTATCCGCGCTATCGGCGAGGGCCGGCGCCGTTTCTTCCCAGAGGCTGCGGGCGGGCGCCTCCGCATCATACATGCTTGAGTGATACCAGCTCAGCTTCCGGCCTCGCTCAACACGGACACTCCGTATTGACCTTTTCCGGCGGCCCGTTTCGAAAGCGGCGCGGAGATACACTGTTCCGGCAGATCCCGCGAATAGCCGACCGTTTCGAAATCCACGACATAAACATGCCGCACCGGATCGATCGTTTCGGGCGTGTAATATTCATCGAGCATGGTGCCTGCGCCGGTGCGATTTTTGGATTTCAGGTGAAGGGACGAAAAATCCATGCCGATCATGCGGCCCAGCGCGAGAAGAAGAGAGGCCGCGCACACGACAAGATGTGGAACGCCTTCATGAATATTGCATCCCCCCGATTGCATCCCAACGAAGCCTAACATGGCCCGCCACCCGGCTGCCAAGGGGAGATCGGGATATCAGGGCGCGGGCGATTCCATGTCGACGCGATCTTCCGGGAGATCATTGCGGCCCTCGCGACCCTCGCGGCGGTCACGCCAGCGCATGCGGCCATGCTCCTGCTCTTTGCGCATCGCCTCCGCAACACGCTGGCGCTGCTCCGGCGTGAGCTTCGCGAAGCCGGTCATCATGGCATCGCGGCCGACTTCACCCATTTCCTTCATCGCCAGCTCGATCTTCTCGAAGGCGGCGCGGACGGCGTTTTCATCGTAGGGATCGGCGGCAACAGCGGCGGCGAGTTCCATTTTGGCCTCGCGGATCTCGACAAGATGCGGGCGAATCTGCGGGAAGTGGCCGAGCATCACCTTGCGGATCGCCCTGCGATCTTCCTCCGGCAAGTACTTCAAACTCTGATGAAAGATGCCCGGCCCGGCACCGCGCGGTGGCGGGCTGAAATCCCCGTCAGGCCCCGCCCGGAAGAAGAGCGGCACGGAAATCAGGCCGACAAGGAAAATGTTGACCATGAGCGATGCAAGAAAAGCCGGACCCAGCCAGCGGCGCGGCTGCTTGCCTGAAGGCGGGGTGACGTTTGTTTCGCTCATTGCATCCACTCCTCGGGCCAGGCCTGATCGGCCATGGCAAGCGCGATCAATCCTTCGCCAGCTTCGGTATCGGTTATGGCGGCGACGGAGTTGTCTGTATCGAGCACGGAAATGCCGGAGGTGGAGCCGAGCGCAACGCCCATGACAAGCGCGGCGGCCAAAGCTCCGGCGGGAAAGGCGGGCGAGCCATAAGGCCAGACGGCCTCGACCAGACCGCCGAAGAAGCCTCGCGTCGTCCGGGCGCGCAAATCCGGCGCGGGCTGAACGAGAGGCGCGGCAGCGCGCGGACGCGCGGCCACCAGGCGTTCGGTGAGCGCGGCAGAGGGCGCCTCGACCGGCGCCATATCGAGCAATGCATCGAAGCGGGCAGCATCCTCCACAAGCGCGCGCGCATGTGCAGAAGCAGCGAGCATGGCTTCGGCAGCAGGCCTTTCAGCCTCCGGCCAGCGCGCGGGGGAGGCTCCGTAAGCCTCGACGATCTCCCTCAGCCGCTCAATTGTCATTTCGTTTTGCATCCGTATCAAGCCTGTTCGCGGCGCCCTCAAGAGGCGCTGATTTCCTTTGAACGCAACAACTCATCCTTTTCCGTCGCGAGTGATACCCGCAACTGGCGGCGGGCGCGCGACAGGAGCGATTCCACCGCTTCCACCGTCACACCGAGAATATCCGCCGCTTCGATATTTCCGAGGCCCTGATAATGCGAGAGCACGATGGCAGCGCGCTGGCGTTCGGGCAATTCCTGGAGGGCGGCATCGACACGGGCCGCCAGTTCACGCTGCTCGAACTGCCGGTCGGGCCCGGGATCGCCGCTGGCGAGATTGGGCATGTCGTCTATGTCGTCCGTCGGGCGCTTCTTGCGCAAGCGGTCGAGACAGAGATTGGTGGCCACACGGTAAAGCCATGTGCCGAACTGCGCCTTGCCCGGCTCCCAGCGATCCGCATGGGTCCAGACGCGGATGAAGACTTCCTGCGCAACCTCTTCCGCATCCGCCTGATTACCAAGCATACGGCGGGCGAGCGCGAGCATGCGCGTGAGATGCCTGTCCATCAACGCACGGCAAGCCGCTTCGTCGCCAGTGGCGACGGCGGCTACCAGGTCATCGTCGGACGGCTGCTCCAACCGCATTTCCCTTGCGCGAGCGGGACCGGGAGGTCCGCTTGTTTTGTCCACGGGAAGACGCCCGTCACCCATGCGAGGACGCCGGCCGGAGCCGGCGCCCTGCAGGGCTTCAAGGCGGCGATCCGCCATGAACGAGCTTACTCGGCTTCAGGCGATTTGGCACCACGCCCGTCGCGTTCGCCATGATGGGGGCGTCCTTCGCCCTTCTCAAGCTTGCCGTCGCCGTTGCGATCGAGGCGTTCGAACATCTTGTCGCCGCCCGCCACGAACTCGGCCTTGGTCACCTGACCATCGCCATCGGCATCGACGCGGCTGAACATGTCGCCCTTCTTGCCGCCACGCTTGTCAGCATGCTTGTCAGCATGCTTCTTCTTCATCTTGTCGCCGGCGGCTTCCATCTCGTCCTGAGTGAGACCACCGTCGCCATTCGTGTCGGCGGCAGCGAAGAACTTCTCCATCCGCTCAGCGTGACGGTCGGGAACCTTGCCATCCTTGCCTTTCTCGGCCATGCGGGCGGTGGCGGTGGCCTTCATTTCGTCAAGCGTGACTTTGCCATCGCCATCGGCGTCGGCCTTGGCAAAACGCTCGGCGGGATCGCCGCGACGCGACCTGGACTCTTCGCGCATCTTTTCACGCGCCGCGTCCATTTCTTCCCTGGTCAGAACGCCGTCGTCATTCGCGTCCGCCTTGGTGAAACGCTGTTCGCTCGCCGCCTGCATCTCCGCTTTGGAAACAAAGCCGTCACCATCCTTGTCCGTCTGTTCGAACAGGCGGGCACCGTGATCGCCCTTGCCGGGTCCGGCATGGGAAATGGCCGGCAGGGCAATTGCGAGAGCCAGCGCACCGGCGGTGCCAAGCAGTCCGTATCTGAGTTTACGCATCTAAAAAATCCTCTTCCTTGGGTTTCCGTACCCCTGGGAGTTCATGTTCCGGAGCCACAGGCGCTATCTGCGGGAGGTGCCTGCGGGTCTCCGGAACCGGTGCATCCAGACGGCATATGTCTGCTTCTTGGGGGGCAAGCAGCGGTGGCCGTCCAGGCGCCCGTTACAAAGACAAACGCGCGAGGGCAGCAAATCCGTCGAGAAATTTCAGAAGATTTTTTCAGAGACCGAGAGCTGCGGGAAAAGCACTGCCACGGGCCATTTTCCAGGCCGGTTCTTCCATAATCCGTGCCGGCAGGACAAGCTCCTGCGTGGAAAGCCCTTCGCGACGCCGCCCCGTCAACGACAGAGAGCCATCGAGTGCGGACGTCTCGACCAGCGCAAGGGCAATATTGGCACCGAGCGCAGGAGAGAAACCGGCTGTCGTCGCTGTGCCGACAGGGCGTGTGCCGGAAAGGACCGTCGAAAGAGCTACGGGTTCGAGGGCTTCGGCAACCAGTGCAACGAGGCGGCGGCGCGGTGGCTTATCCGCGAGACGGCGAAGCGCCCTGCCCCCGTTGAAGACCGGTTTGTTCAAAGAGATGGCGGGCGCGGACCAGAGTTCGAAGGGTGTTGCCGCATCGCCGGACATGACCGCGGCAAAGGCCGAAAGATAATCGCGGCCCGCGCGTGGCAAAGCCGCTTCGAGGCGGGCGAGTTCGCGCAAGGCAAAGCCCGCCGGCCGCAAACCGTGAGACATGCCCTTGCTCATCAGGCGGCGCCAGAGATGCGGCGCGTCTTCCACGTCTGCCCAAAGTTCATAACCAAGATCGCCGCTTGCTCCGGTGCGGCTCACATAGACGGGCATGCCGCCAATATCCGCCCAGCATGCGGCGAAAGGCGCGAGAGATTCGATGTCTTTGACCCCCGCATCGCGAAGGCAGGCGGCAGAGAGCGGGCCCTGAAGCGAGAGCATGGCCAGCGTCGCGCTCACATCCTCGATGCGGACGCGGAAACCCAGGGCGCTCTCCGTCATCCAGGCGAGATGCGTCTCCTCCGTGACCAGACGATATTCCTCATCGCCGAGACGGAAGAGAATTCCGTCGCCGAGCACAAGCCCCGCACCCTCGCAGAATATGACAGGGATGGCGGCATGAACGGCGAGCGAGGAGAGATCGCGCGTGACGAGGCGCTGAAGATAATCCGTGGCATCGCGGCCGGAGATGCGCGTCTTCACCAGCGGCGAATGATCGGCAAGAACAGCCGCACCGCGCAAGGCCCGGTATTCATCGCCGAGATCGGTCAAGACATCGGGGACGGTGTATCCGTTCCATTCCGTCCAGCGGTTCGTCCGGCTTTCAGCAGAAATGAGGAGATGAAGCGGCGTCGTATGCACGGTGCGCGCGAAAGGCGGCTCGACGGGCTGCTTCTCGAAAAGTGCGGGATCGACAGCCGCCTGCTCATTGTCGAGATCGACCTGTTCCTGCGCAGTCTCGTCTGGATGTGCTGTGTCGGGCGTCATGCGTCTCCCCTTTCGAGTGCGGCACCGGCCGCAACCCAACCCGGCAACCCGGTGACGCCGCCGCCTGGATGGCTGCCCGCGCCACAAAGCCAGAGGCCCGGCAGCGGCGTCTCGTAGCGGCTGTAACCCGGCGCCGGGCGGGAAACCAGAAGTCCATCGAGGCGGATGTCGCCCTGGTGCCAGTCGCCGCCCGCGAGCCCGTACTTCCTCTCGATGTCATGCGGCATGAGGATCTCACCCGCGATCATCGCATCTGCGATCTCCGGCGCATAACCGCCAAGCGTACGGATGACACGCTGCACGAGCGCCTCACGATGCGTTTCCCAGCCACCTTCAATTTCATGCGGTATGTTGTGAACGATGATCGAAATGACGTGCTGCCCTTCGGGCGCGAGCGAGGGGTCGGCAAAGCTCGGCAGGAGAAGTTCCATCACGGGTTCGAGCGGCAGATCGCCATTCTGCGCGGCGTGCGAGGTTTCATCGAGTTCGGCAAGAGAAGGCGCAATGAGAAGCCGCGCGCCATGAAGTTCCGGCGCAAGGCCGGTGAATTGCGGCAAACGATCAAGTGCGAGATTGATCTTCGCAGCCGTGCCGCGCGGCGAGAAGTTTCGAAGTTCACGAATATCGTCTGTCTCGACATGATGCGCGCCAACGAGCTCAAGCATGGTCACGCCTGGCGAGATGGCGGACAGGACGAGGGGCGCGCGGATCTCGACGCCGCCTGAAAGCACGATGCCGTTGACCCTTCCCTCTTCGACGAGGATGCGGGAAACCTCCGTATCGAGATGGATCTTGCCACCCGATGCGGCAATGGCTGCGACAAGCGCATCGGCGAGCGCCCCCATACCGCCCGCGGGCAGGCAAGCGCCCTGCCCCTGCAAACGCATCGCCTCACGAAGAACGGCGCGGAAGGATGTGCCCGGCGCATATGGCCCCTCGCCCCCACCCAGCGTTGCGTCGAAAGCGAGCGCGCCTTTCAGAAGCGGCGACTCGAATTCGGCATCCAGCCGGTCGCCGATGGATTCGGGCAGAGTACGAAGCAGGTTCTGCATCGTGCCACGCCCCTTCAACATTGCCCGCCAGACAGACCGGCGGAGGAAACGCCTTAACGCGTCGGGGTCCGCCAGTTCCGGCGGGCGCTCGCCCAGTAACGGCGCAACAAGCCCGGCCAGTGCCCGGCGGTGCGCGACATATTCGCGGTAGGCCTCCGCATCTTTCGGCAGCGCCTCGCGAAATACAGCAAATTCCTTGCGTGTACGCGGCAGAAGAAGATGTTTTCCATCGCGGTCGAGGGCGACGGTTGCGACGTTGCGCACGGCGTAGCGCAGGCCGTGCCTCGCAAGTTTCAGCTTGCGCTCGATCCGGCGGGGAAACCCTTCGAGAAGATGTGCGACGGCGGAGACGCTGTAACCCGGCGTGATTTCGGAAGTGACGGCGGCACCGCCCGCGCGCGGGCCTGCTTCCGCGACGAGAACGCGCTTTCCCTCGCCGGCCAGACGCGCGGCCGCGACAAGGCCGTTATGACCGCCGCCCACCACAATCGCGTCGAACCCCTCGCTGTCCCAACTCATGTGCGGGCCTCCTTACGCTTGGCGGCAAGAAGCGCCGCGGCGGCATTGGCGCCTGCTCCGCCCATGACGAGCGGACCCGGATGGGCGCTGGGCGAACAGAGATAGAAGTTACGCAACGGCGTTTCCGCCCCTCCCGTGCCGGGAAAAGGACGGTTAAAGAAGAGCTGATCCAGCGTCGTCGCGCCATAGGAGAAATCGCCGCCCGTGAGGCCGATCTCGTTTTCGATGTCGTCCGGCAACAGAACCTCGAAAGCAACGACATGCTTTTCCATGCCGGGGCTGACTTCGGCGAGGCGCGTCATGACGAGATCGCCCAGCGCCTTGCGCCGCTCTGCCGACCACGGGCCTTCATGCAGAACGTCGGGCACATACTGAACGAGAGCGGAGAGCACGTGTCCGCCCTGCGGCGCGAGGGAGGGATCGAGGAAGGAGGGAATGAACACGTCGATCAACGGATTGCGCGGCGGGATGCGCGCGCGCCAATCGTCATATGCACGCTGCATGGCGGGAATTTCGGCGGCAAGGCGCAAGCCTCCGCCAAGCGAGGGACAGCCTTCCGGCAGACCGGGGAAGTCCGGCGCGGCATCGAGCGCGATGTTGAGCTTGGCCGCGACGCCGCGCATACACACACGGCCAACGCGCTCCACCAGGCCCTCCGGCAGATCCTTCCACTGGAAGAGGCTGAGGAAACTCCGCTTCACGTCGAGACCGGAGAAGACCGCATCGGCACCGATTTCCTCGCCATTTGCCAGAACGACACCCTGCACCTTGCGGTCCTTGATGCGGATGTCGGTCACTTCCGCTTCCATGCGGAGCTGGCCGCCAGCGGCAAGGATGACGGAACGCAGGGCGGAAACAAGTGCGGCCGGACCGCCGACGGGCATCAATGTTTCGGGCGCGCCGCCCATTGCATCGCCCGCCGTTTCCAGCCACGGCAGAACGAGCCGCGCGGCGCTGGTCGGCGAACAGGGGCCCAGAGTGGCTCCCATCATGGCGGCGGCGGCCAGATGCGCCTTCACATGCGGGCTTTCGAAATAGCTGTCGAGGAATTCGGATGCGGGGAGCGTCGCGAGGCGGAGCAAGCCGTGAAGATCGGCGGGCGCCATCGCGGAGATCCGGTCCGCCTTCGCAAGGCGGGCGCGCAAACCGGCAAAGAGCCCCTTGCGCCGGGGACGGGCAGGCCCGGCAAGCAACGGCGCGAGGACGCGCGCGGCGCGCAGCATGTCCCGGCGATAGCGCGTGAAAGCATCGGCGTCGACGCGGGAGAAGCGCGCGATTTCGCGGCGCTGAACCACGCCGTCGCGGTAGCTCGCGTGATATTCCCCGCCGGGAAAGCAGGTGACACCTCCCTCCGCGCGGATGAAACGAAGACCATGACGCGGCAGATCGAGATCGGCGACGATGCGAGGCGGCAGACCGCCGCTGCCGAGCGTGAAACGGGGGAGACGATAGCCGGGCGCGACCTCATGCTCGCAAGCGATGCCGCCCGGCGCCGAGGCGCGATCGAGCACGAGCACGGAGAGACCCGCCCGCGCCAGACAGGCGGCGGCGACGAGCCCGTTGAGTCCGGCTCCAATCACGATCGCATCGTGACGCTCCATGCGCCCCTAACTCCACAACACCTGCCCGGCATGGGACGGTCCCGAAGGATGCCTTCGGCTTTACCTATCCGAAACGTGCCGTTTTGACACGTCCGATACCAGACAGCACCTGCCGAAAAAGGAAAGCGGCAGACGGGTTAACCAAGAATGTCCGGGGATTGCCTTGCTTGCGGCACGACAACGCCCAACAGCGTTAACGCACCGATACCCCGGCCAGTACTCCGCCGGTGCAAGAGTTCAGCCAGAGAAAGGGAGACTCAGTCGGGGGTAACGATGCTCTCGAAGGCCTCGCGAACCTTGCGCTGATTTTCCAGGAGTTCGGCTTCAAGGGCGGGAAAATCCGGCGCATCGCCGGCACGGGCAAGCAGCGAGCGCAGACCGGAAGATGCTTCGGCGGGATTGAACACGCCCTCCACACAGACGCGGATCACCTGGGTCAGGTTGTGAATGAGAGCGATGGCGCGCACCAGCATGTCCGCCGTTTCGGGGTGCAGGAGGTTTGCCTCCGCAATACGCAGGAAAGAACTGCGCGTATGCGGGGTCAGGATTTCGGGATGCGCGGCGCCATGCGCGAGCTGAAGGAACTGGGCGATGAATTCGAGATCGACGAGGCCGCCGCGCACATGCTTCATCTCCCACGGGTTCGAGCTTGGCCGTTCCTTTGCGAGACGGGCACGCATTTCCGCAACGTCCGCGGCGATTTTCGCCTTGTCGCGCGGGCGCGTCAGCGTATCGGCGATGGCCTTCTCGACCTGCTGCTTGAGATCGTCCGGCCCGGCGATGACCCGCGCGCGCGTCAGCGCCATGTGCTCCCAGGTCCATGCTTCCGATTCCTGATAGGCAACGAAGCTCGAAAAGGAAGTGGCAATCGGTCCGGCATTGCCCGATGGGCGGAGCCGCATGTCGACCTCGTAGAGCTTTCCTTCCGCCGTCGGCGCGGTGAGCGCGCTGATGAGTTGCTGGCAGACACGCGCGTAATATTGAGCGGCGTGGAGCGGGCGCTCGCCATCGGACGAGGCTTCGGCATCTGCGTCATAGATCATGATCAGATCGAGATCGGAGGCCGCGCTCATTTCCTCACTGCCGAGCTTGCCCATTGCAACGACCACGAAGCGCCCACCGGGAATGCGTCCGTGTTTCTCGGCCACTCTCGTTTCCGCGGCGGGTGCCAGGGCCGCGACCAGCTCGCTTGCCAACGCCGCATAGGCCGGGCCCGCCTCCTCCGCATCGGCACTGCCCGAAAGCACCCGAACGCCGAGACGAAAGCGATATTCACGCGCCCAGACACGGGCGAAATCGAGAATGTCCTGATAATCCTCCGCGTGGGCAAGCTCATCGCAAAGGCTTTGGTTCAAGGTCTCACTGTCGGGCAGCACCTTGAAGAAATCCGGATCGACCACGGCTTCGAGCACACGCGGGTTCTGGCTCAGATAATTGGCGAGACGCGGAGCCATGCCGCAAATGCCCGCAAGCAGGTCGAGCAGATGCGGATTGGAATAGAGCATCGAGAAAAGCTGCACGCCGGCCGGGAGGCCGGTGAGAAAGCGGTCGAAACGGTCGAAGGCCGTGTCGGGGTTCGAGGTGCGCGAGAGCGCGCGCAGCAGCGCGGGCATGAGGCTGGTCAGCAATTCGCGAGAACGCGAAGCGCGTGTCGCCGGAAAGCGGCCCGTATGCCAGGCCCGGATCGCTTCGGACATTTCGGAGACGCGAGTGAAGCCGATGCCGCGCAATGTTTCGAGCGTCTCGGGGTCGTCTTCCGTGCCGGTGAAGACGAGACTTCCGCTCTCCTCTCCCAAAGGCGGCGCCGTTTCGAACAGCTTCGTGTAGTGATCGCGGACGCATTCAAGACGCGTGGTAAGCGCCTTGGCGAAACTGTCGCGATCGGCAAACCCCATGAAGCATGCCACACGGTCCAGATCGGCATCCGAAGTCGGCAGGGAGTGCGTCTGTTCATCCTCGATCATCTGGAGGCGGTGCTCAAGGGTACGCAGGAAACGATAGGCTTCCTTCAGTTCCTCCGCTGCCTCGTTCGTGATCCACTTTTTCAGCGCCAATTCGTCCAGCATGAGGCAGGTCTGCTTGCCCCGCAGATCATAATCGCGGCCACCGGCGATCAGTTGCTGCGTCTGTACGAAGAATTCGATTTCACGAATGCCGCCCCACCCGAGCTTGATGTTGTGGCCAGCCACGGCGATGGTGCCATGGCCGCCGACGGCATGTATCTGCCGCTTCATGGAATGAATGTCGTCGATGGCGGCGAAGTCGAGATTCTTGCGCCAGATATAGGGCGTCAGCATTTGCAGGAAGCGCGCGCCCGCTTCGAGATCTCCCGCGATGGCACGTGCCTTGATGAAGGCGGCGCGTTCCCAGTTCTGTCCGCGGCTTTCGTAGTAACTTTCTGCCGCAGGCAAGGAAACTGCGACGGGCGTACCGCCGGGATCGGGGCGGAGCCGCAGGTCGGTGCGGAAGACATAGCCATCCGCCGTGCGCTCCTGCAGCATCTTCACGAGATCCTTGGTGAGGCGCACGAAGAAGCCGCTATCGTCGAGCCCCGCCTTCAGCGGCAACTGTCCGGGTTCGTAAAAAACGACGATATCTATGTCGCTGGAGTAATTGAGTTCACGCGAGCCATATTTCCCCATGCCGAGGACGACGAGCCCCGAGCCTTCGGCGCTGACTTCTTCCGGTGCCTTCGCGATTTGTCCACGCGCCGCCGCATTGCGCAGCAGCCAGCCGATGCAGGCATTGACGGCGGCGTCCGCGAAGGAGGTAAGCGCATCCGTTACGCGCTCCAGCGGCCAGGCGCCGGTGATATCGGCCATGGCGACGAGAAGCGCGGCCTCGGACTTTGCAAGACGCAGCGCCGACATGACTTCTTCCTGCTTGTCGAGCGCGCCGGCCGATGCCGTTCGAACGAGAAGATCATCGAAGGCGGCATTCGGCGTCCGTTCGACAAGACGCGGAAGCCAGTCCGCATGGAGGCGGATGATGCGGCCGAGAAAAGGAGAGTTACCGAAAATGGAGGAGACGAGATGACGGACATTCTCATCGACGGCGAGCGATTGAAGCTGCGGATCTCCGATAGTCGCGACGGCGGCGTCGAAGTCCTCGATTTCGCGAGCGACACGCTCCGCGTCATAGGGCGCAGGCGCGGCCCCTGCCCATTCGCGAAGTGTTCTTGTAGCCTCAACGTCCTGCACTCGCCTCTCCTTCCGCAGCGCGGATAAAAACAGGCGGAGAGTAACAGATTCCGGTGCGCTTCAACGCCCAGAAACAGGCAGATGAAGCGTCACGCGCAAGCCGGGCCGATTATCGTCAAGCTCGATCGAACCGCCATGAAGCCGCGCGACGGCGGCAACGAGGCTGAGGCCGAGCCCGGAGCCCGGCGTGTTGCGGCTTGCCTCAAGCCGGACGAAACGCTCCAGCACATGCTGCCGTTCGGCGGCGGGAATACCAGGGCCATGATCGGCCACCGACAGAACGATACCGCGGCCGGGGCGCGCGAGGTCGGTGCCGGCGGAAACGGTGATGACGCGGTCATCGCCGGTCTCCTGCGGAAGACCGTGCTTGATCGCGTTGTCGAGAAGATTGGCGACGGCCTGCGAAAGCAATTCGCGGTTGCCCCAGATCTTCATGTCTTCGGGAACATCGATGCGGATCGCGAGATCCTTTTCTTCGGCGACCGGCTCATAAAGTTCGGCTGCGTCGTGAAGCGTTGCGCTGAGGTCCACCCATGTCATGGAGTCGCGCAGCGCACCCGCTTCGGCCCGCGCAATCATGAGAAGCGCATTGAACGTGCCGAGAAGGTTGTCTGCCTCGACAATGGTCTTTTCAAGCGCCTGCTTGTAGTCCTCCGGCGACGCCTCCTGCATGAGCGTGACTTCGACGCGGTTTCGCAATCTGTTCAGCGGACTACGAAGATCATGCGCCACATTGTCCGTGACCTGGCGCATACCCGTCATCAGCGCCTCGATCTGGTCGAGCATGGCATTGAGATTAAGGCCGAGCTGGTCGAGTTCGTCGCCGGTGCCCGCAATGGGCAGGCGCTGCGAAAGGTCGCCATCCATGATGTCGCGGCTGGAGCGATTGATCTCGTCGACGCGGGCCAGCATGTTGCGGCTCATGAAAAGGCCGCCGACAAGGCCGAGCGCAATGGTCATACCGATTGCCCAGATGAGCGAATTCGTGATGAGGTTCTCGATCTCGCGCCGTTCCTGCACGTCGCGGCCGACGAGCAGATAGAACCCCTCCTGCAAATAGAAGGCGCGCGCGCGGGCCACCTTCACCTCCGTGCCGTCCAACGTTTTCCGGTTGTAGCTGAAATCGAACCAGCCATCGGGGCCCGCCTCGACCTGGGGGCGGGCATCCAGTGTGCCGGCGAGAACACGGCCCGCCGGATCGAGCACGAGATAGAGGCTCTGCCCCGGATCGCGCGAGCGCTGGATTACCGTGTGAACGAGGAGCGGCAACCCGCCCTGCCGGTATTGCTCGGCGAGCCCCGCAATCTCCGCTTCCACCGCCTCATCGGTCTGGCGGGCGAGGAAACCTGCCGTGTTCCAATAGACATAGGCCAGCAACGCGATCGCCGAGGCGGCGAACAGAGCCAGATAGATGACCGCGAGCCTGAAGGTCGAGGTTTTAAGAAGTTTGATCAGCGGCACGAAGCGAGTATCCCGCACCGCGCACGGTGTGCAAGAGCGGTTGCTCAAAATTCTTGTCGATCTTCGCTCGCAACCGCGAAATATGAACGTCGATCACATTCGTTTGCGGGTCGAAATGATATTCCCAGACATTCTCGAGGAGCATGGTCCGGGTGACGACCTGGCCCGCATGTTTCATCAGATATTCGAGCAGCCTGAATTCGCGCGGCTGGAGGTCGATCTCCTGCCCCTCCCGGACGACCTTCCGGGCGAGAAGGTCGATTTCGAGATCGCCGACCTGAAGCTTCGTGCGGACCTGATCGGGGTTTGCCCGACGGACAAGAACCTCGATCCGCGCGAGAAGTTCGGCAAAGGCATAAGGCTTGGTCAGATAATCGTCGCCGCCCGCCTTCAGGCCCTTTATGCGGTCATCCACCTCGCCAAGCGCGGAAAGGAAGAGGACGGGCGTGCGCACACCCTCCTCGCGCAGGGTCTCGACGACGCTGAGCCCATCACGCTTGGGCAGCATGCGGTCGACGATCATGACATCGAAGGAACTGGAGAGGGCAAGCGTGAGCCCTTCTTCGCCGTCGGCCGCGTGATCGACGATATGCCCGCTTTCGCGCAACCCCTTGACGACATAGGCCGCCGCTTCCAGGTCGTCTTCAATCACAAGAATGCGCATTGCCTTGCCAAACTCCAGATCTCAAACCCAAGGGCAAGCCGGAGAACTCCGGCTGCCCTCTCGTTCTCGCGTCAGGACTTCTCCAGCGTGATCGCCACGAAGCGCTGCTGATCCCGGCTGCGCAGGAGCAGAAGAACCGAACTCTTGCCGGCCTTTTTCGCTTCCTCGACACCGGAGACGACATCGGCGGGCTTCTTCACGTCGCGGCCCGAGACCTTCACGATGATATCGCCGGGACGCACACCCTTCTCCGCCGCATCACTATCCGGGTCGACGCTCCTGACGACAACACCGTCGGGCGACATGGCAAGCGCGATGCCAAGGGATTCGGTGGTTGCGGTTTCGGCCTCACCGCCGGTTTCCGCTGCCGCCGCCATTTGCGGGTTATCGGGGAAGACGCCGATCTCGACGTCGATGGTCTTTTCGCGGCCATCGCGCCAGACAATGATTTCTGCATCCGTATCGGGCTTCAGATCGGCGACGGTGCGGCTTACGGCGCGCACGTCTTCCATCTGCCGGCCATTGACGCTCAGGATGACGTCGCCGGTCTTGATACCGGCGGCTTCGGCAGGGCTGTCCTTACCCACTTGGGCCACGAGGGCGCCACGCGCCTCGTCGAGCGAGAGAGAGGCCGCCATATCGTCATCCACCTGCTGAATGGTGACGCCAAGCCAGCCACGCGTGACCTTGCCGTCCTTCTTGAGCTGGGCAATCACGTTTTTCGCGATCGACGAGGGAATGGCAAAGCCGATGCCGACGCTGCCGCCGGTCGGCGAGAAGATCGCGGTGTTCACGCCCACTACATTGCCGTAGACATCGAAGGTCGGTCCGCCGGAATTACCCTTGTTGATCGAAGCGTCGATCTGGATGAAGTCATCATAGGGGCCTGCGCCGATCTCGCGGCCGCGCGCCGAAACGATGCCCGTCGTGACCGTACCGCCAAGACCGAAGGGATTGCCGACGGCGAGCACCCAGTCGCCTACCCGCACATTGTCAGAATCGC
Organism: Parvibaculum sp.; assembly: GCA_002694985.1. Lineage (GTDB taxonomy): Bacteria > Pseudomonadota > Alphaproteobacteria > Parvibaculales > Parvibaculaceae > Parvibaculum. The sequence continues at coordinate 361,827 of NZNS01000010.1, forward strand.
CGAAGACCACGTAGGGAAACGGCTTCTTGCTCTCCACCTTGACGAGAGCCAGATCCGTTTTCGGATCCTTGCCGATGAGTTTGGCCGGCATTTCCGTACCGTCGTCACGGATGACCGTGATGTCCTTGCCCTCGCCCACCACATGGTTGTTGGTGACGATGTAGCCATCCGCCGAAATCAGGAATCCCGAACCAAGCGCCGTCGAGTGACGCGACCGCGGCTTGCCGTCAGGGCCTTGCGGCTGGAGGTCTCGAAAGAATTTCTCGAAAGGGCTGCCGGGCGGGAACGGAAGGTCGGGTATGTTCGAACTCGGGGCGCTGACTTCTTCGTCAACGCGAATGCTGACTACAGCCGGGCTCACCTTTTCGACAAGATCGGCAAAGCTCGGGAGACGTTCGAGCGCGTTCGCCGTCGGAGCGGCGGACTGGGTGTCGAGCGGCGCCGTCTCCGCGTAGGCGCCCGCTGCGGGCAAGCCGAAGGCGAGCGCGCCAGCCGTGGTGAGCGCCAGCGCCTTGAGGCGCAGTGTGGTATTGCGACCGTTCCGCATGAATAACTCCCTGTCGTTGCGCCGCCTGTTTGCCCAGCCCGATGCGCGCTGGCGGCCATGCTTGACGGACAGGATCATGTCCTGATCCTTTCCAAATCATGTACAAACCATTACAGGATGGTAAGGCGAAAAAATGACGCCGTCAGGAGGCGGAATCCCGGGGCTTTTCCGCGAATGTCAGCTCGGCGAGCCGGGCCTTTTCGGCCTCGGTGAGACCCGCCTCGCCCGTTTCCTGCCGCTTGCGGCGCAGAAAGGCGGCCGTCACGGCCCCGCCAACGAGCAAGACCAGCAAGGGGCCGAGCCAGAGCGCCCAGGTCGCCGGCTCGAAACGCGGCGTCATCAGCACGAATTCGCCGTAGCGGTCGACGACATAATCGAAGACTTCCTCATCGGTATCGCCTGCTGCGATCCGTTCACGGACGATACGGCGAAGATCGCCTGCCAGTTCCGCATCGGAATCGTCAATCGACTGGTTCTGGCAGACGAGACAGCGCAATTCCTTCGATATTTCGCGCGCGCGGGCCTCCTGCACCGGGTCGGACAGGCGTTCCGAGGGAGAGACAAGCGCAAGCGCGGGCCACGTCAGCATGAGGGAAAGAAACAGAGTGGCGAGGATATGACGCATGGCGCTATTCCGCAGGCGCCGCGCGAAGTCGCGCACGGGTTGGCGCGCCGACACGAAGGCGCCGGTCGGCAAGAGACATGATCCCGCCCAGCGCCATGATTGCGCCGCCGATCCATATCCACGGCGCGAGAATGTTGTGATAGGCGCGCACAACCCATTTGCCGTCATCGGACGGCTCGCCGAGTACGACATAGAGGTCCGCAAGCCCGTTGGTCCGAATTGCAGGTTCGGTTTTCTCCTGCCGCTCGGCGGGGAAACGGCGCTTCTCCGGCGTCAGGGTAGCGATCATGCGTCCGGCCTTCTCCACGCGAACGACGCCAACCGTTGCTTCGTAGTTCGGTCCGTCGCGCATCCCCACGCGCTCGAGCGTCAGCGTATAGCCGGCGATTTCGGCGCTCTCTCCCGGGGCGAGCGTGGTGATGAGCTCGCTCTGCCACGCGGTCACGCCCACGATGCCGGCCACCACAATACCAAGCCCACCATGGGCCAGCGATGTGCCCCACGCGGCGCGCGGCAGGCGGCGCGCACGGTAGAGGCTTTCGCGCAGAGGCGTCGTAAACAGGCGAATGCGCCACGCGATCTCGGAAGCCGCGCCCACGACGAGCCAGACGGCGAGCCCTATGCCGAAGGGCGCGAGCCAGGGCCCGTCATAGGCAAAAGCGAAAGTCACGAGGCAAGCGATGAAGGCGAGAGCTGCCGCCGCGATCAGCCGTTCGGCGGCTGCCTTCACGTCGGCCCGTTTCCAGCCAAGCAGCGGCCCGAGCGGTACGAGGCAGAGAAGCGGTACAAAAATGGGCACGAAGGTGTAGTTGAAGAAGGGTGGCCCCACCGTGATCTTCGCGCCAGTCAAGCCATCGAGAAGCAGCGGATAGAGCGTACCGATGAAGACGGAGGCCACGGCCGCCGACAGCAACAGGTTGTTCATCAGCAACGCGCCCTCACGGCTGATCGGCGCAAAAATGCCGCCCGTCTTCAGAAGCGGTGCGCGCCACGCATAAAGCGCCAGCGAACCGCCGACAAAGACGACAAGGATGCCAAGAATGAAGACGCCCCGATCGGGATCGACGGCGAAGGCATGGACAGAAGTGAGCACCCCCGAACGCACAAGAAAAGTGCCGAGTAGGGAAAGCGAGAAAGCGAGGATCGCCAGAAGGATGGTCCAGCTTTTGAGCGCGCCCCGCTTTTCCGCGACGATGGCGGAATGAAGCAGCGCCGTCCCCGCAATCCAGGGCATCAGCGAGGCGTTCTCCACCGGATCCCAGAACCAGAAGCCGCCCCAGCCGAGCGTGTAATAGGCCCACCATGAGCCCATGGCTATGCCGATGGTGAGCGACAGCCAGGCGGCAAGCGTCCACGGCCGCACCCAGCGCGCCCATGCCGCATCGACCTTGCCTTCGATCAAAGCGGCAATTGCGAAGGAGAAGGTCATGGAGAACCCGACATAGCCCGCATAGAGCCAGGGCGGATGAAAGGCGAGTGCGCGGTCTTGCAGGATCGGATTAAGCCCGCTGCCTTCGAAGGGCGCAGGATCGAGGCGCAGGAAGGGATTGGAGGTCAGGAGGATGAAAAGAAGAAAGGCAACCGCAATGGAAGCCTGCACCGCGAGGACGCGGGCGCGCAGCGTGTCCGGCAGATTTTTGCCAAAGAGCGCAACCAGCGCACCGAAGAGCGCCAGGATAAGCACCCAGAGAACCATTGAGCCTTCGTGATTTCCCCAGACACCCGAAATCTTGAAGATCATCGGCTTCTCGGAATGCGAATTGTCGAAGACAAGCTTCACAGAGAAGTCGGAGACAATGAAGAGATAGAGAAGCGCGCCGAAGGCGAATGCGACAAGCAGGAATTGAAGCAGCGCAGCGGGGGTTGCAACGCCGATCAATTGCGCGTCGCGGCGATGCGCGCCGACCATCGGCACAACCATCTGCACCAACGAGACGACGAAGGCGAGCACCAGCGCAAAATGGCCGAGCTCGGCAATCATGGGTAGCTGCCCTGTCCGTAGGTCTCGGCGTGCGACGCCTCGGCGCCCTCGCCCTGCCAGTTGCCGGTCTTCTTCAGCGCATCGGCCACTTCGGGCGGCATGTAATTTTCATCATGCTTGGCAAGCACCTTGTCGGCGGTGAAGGTGCCATCTTGTTGCATGGCACCCTCGGCGACGACGCCCTGGCCTTCGCGAAAGAGGTCCGGCAGCACACCGCGATGGGTGACGGGAATCGTCTCCACGAAATCGGTCACATTGAAACGCACATTCGCGTCGTCAAGCTTTTGCAACGACCCCATCTCGACCAGCCCGCCCAGACGAATCCGCTCGCCCGGCTCCACGCCGCGCTCGACCACGTCGCTCGGGCTATAGAAGAACGTAACGCTGTCGCTCAACGCATAAAGCACGAGCCCGGCGGCCATGCCCAGAATGCCGAGGCTGACGAAGATGAATGTGGCGCGGCGCTGTCTGCGCGTCATGTTTCGCTCCCGTCCCGGGCCGCAAGGCGGCCGACGGGGAGAGGTATATCCTGCCGGAACCTTCCCTTGAAACCGCTAAATCGTCGCGGGGGAAAAGGTTTTCGGGGCCAGAGACCTCAAAGCCCCAGCATCAGGCGGGTTGCCGGGCCCGCAATACCGTCATCCATGATCCCGAAGTCACGCTGAAAGGATTTCAGCGCCTTTTCGACGCTTTCGCCGAAGATACCATCGCAATTCAGGGCATAGCCCTCCTTCACAAGCGCCTCCTGAAGGGCGCGGACATCGTTCCCACTCATTCTTGGCTCGGCAAGGCGGAGCGTTCGAACTGTCGCATCTTCGGCCGAAGCAGGAATGGCAGGGCCAATATCCAGCACATCCTCATCTATACGGACGCCCCTAACCGTCATTGGCAGCGCGAGCGACCAGTTGCCAGCTTTCGCCAGCGCCGCGAAGGCATCCATACGATAGACACATTTCCTCAAGAGGGCGTTCGAGTGACTGGAGAACCATGAACGGCGCTCGCCAATATAGGTCTCCGTCCATCTGCGTGCGCCCGCCTTCAGCGGCGTCCCGGCCTTTGCGGTCGTGCGATCGCGCATCGCGCTCCACGAGCCGTGAATGACGCCGTCATAGACGATGGCGGCGGACAGCGCCTCGACGAGACCGAGTTTCCCTGCTGCCGTTACCGCCGGTGTCCAGTAAACCCGGTCGAAAAAAGCATCCTGCGTCTCCTGCATGACAGGATCGGCGCCGGCTTCGCTCAGAAGATTTCGGAACGCCCGGTCCGTGTCGAGGCGAAGATCAATGTCGGAAAGACGTGGCAGATAAGGCTGGAGCGATCGCGCATGCGAGGCGCCGGGCATGGCGCAATATGATTTGATAAGGAGGTGGAGATTGCCGCTGCCGAGCGTGGTTTGAGCGCGGCCATAGGTAAGGTGCCCACTATCGCCCGCGAGTAACGTGACACGGGCATAGTCGCCTCGTGCACTTCCCGTCTCGAAGATATTGACGATGGCCTTTGCCGTTTCCTTTTGGGTTTCGCTCAACATGGGTGTCTGCCGTCCTCTGCGCGTGTGAGTCGGCGCACATCCTACAGGCAGGCACGGCAGGCCGGGGATTAGTCGGCCAGCGATTTTTCGGCTTCTGCGATCCGGGCGAGAGCCGCTTCGTCTTCGGGAAAGGCCGCCCTGGCCTCCGCCACCGCCGCGCGCGCCTTTTCCATTTCGTTCAACACCTCGTAGGAGCGGATCAAACGAAGCCAGCCTTCGAGGTCGGCGGGGTCCTTCGCAAGGCGTGCCGCAAGACCGTCCACCATGCCGCGGATCATCGGCTCATCGGCGGCGGAAATTGCGGGGCGCTGCTCCAGGGATGCGATGCGCGCACGAATGGCGGGCGCCCAGTTCGCATCATCGGGGGCCGTTTCAAGGAGTTCTTTCCACCGCGCGAGCGCCGCATCGCGGTTCCCGGCTTCGAAATCCGCCATGCCGAGGAAATATTGTGCGCGAGGTTCTGCCGGGTCGAGCTCGACCGCCTTTTCGAAATCCTGTTTCGCACCCGGCCCCACGACACCGTCATTCGACATGACGCGCGCCTCGCCGCGCGCGGCAAGACGGCCCGCCGTCACCCCGTCTGCCAGCATGGCTCGGGTCCAGGCGTTCGCTGCCTCCTCGAAGCGGCCAAGCTGCAGATAAACGGGCGCAACAAGCTCCCATCCGCGCACGTCATCCGGTTGCTGTTTCAGGTGGCGCTCGATTCTGAGCACCAGACCTTCCAGGGGCAATTCTTCGGGCGGAACGTTGAGACGCTCGGCAAATGGCTGCCCCTTCATGCCGGGAGAACCTTCGGCAAGATAGACGCCGAGCGCGAGGGACGGCACGGCCAGCGCAAGCACCAGCGCCGTGCCCTTGCGCCAGCGCGGATCGGTGGCGGTGCGTCCCGTTTTTTTGCGCTCCTCATCCGCTGCGAGAAGGCGGCGCGAAATTTCAAGGCGGGCGGATTCCGCTTCCACCTCACCGATTACGCCGCGCTCGAGATCGCGGTCGACTTCTTCAAGCTGATCGCGATAAAGCGCAACCTCGCTATCGCCCCGGCTCGTCTCCGATGCTGATGCTTCACTTCTCAACGGGCGCAGCAACAGCCAGAGCGCGACGCCCGTGAGCGCCGCAAACGAGATGAAGAGAAATATGTCGTTCGACGAAAGCAGCACGGGTAAACCTTCTTCAAAGGGCTGGCGGCAAAGAGGCGCCGAGCCTGTATAGAGGTTTCAGCGTGGCGCCGAAAGCGGCGGAGGGACGCAGCCCGGTTTGACGGTGGTTTGCCCCGGCCCCGGCAATTCAATGGAAGCAGCCAGTCGCCCGGCTCGGCAGAGAACGACGGAACGCCGAGCGCGCGCACACGGTGACGCACTCATCATGTTCGTGGTGTGGGAACGGAAGTAGGAGTGGAAGCGAAAAAGACCCTCAATAGGCCACCACGCCTTTCGGCTTGTCCCGATTAACAACGCGCGAGAGCGGCAACTCTATGTGTACCGTTGTTCCCTGTCCAAGTTCGCTTTCGATGGTAAGGACGCCGCCATGAAGCTCCGTCAGATGTTTTGCAAGTGGCAGGCCGAGGCCCGTTCCTTCATGTTGACGTGAGAGCGAGCCGTCGAGCTGTGTGAATGGCGTGAGCGCCCGGGGAATATCCTCCTCGGAAATGCCGCAACCTCTATCCGTCACAGAGATACGCAAATGCTCGGATGCGAGCTCTCCCGAGATTGAAATCTCCCCACCGTCCGGGCTGAACTTCACCGCGTTCGAAACGAGATTAATCAGCACCTGCTTCAAGGCACGCTCGTCTGCCACCACCACAAGCGGGGGATCAGGCAAGCTACATGCAAGATCGATATTTGCCTGCTGTGCGCGGTGCCGGACGATGCGCACGGCGGATTCCACAACATGATCGAGGTCCGTCTCGTCTTCATGCAGCTTGAAGTGCCCCGCCTCAATCTTGGAAAGATCAAGAATGTCGTTGATGAGGCTGAGAAGATGCACACCGCTGTTGTGAATATCTTCCGCATATTCACGATAGCGCGGATTGCCGACCGGCCCGAAGAGCTCACGCTCCAGCGCCTCTGAAAAACCGATAATGGCATTTAGCGGCGTGCGAAGTTCATGGCTCATATTGGCCAGGAATTCCGATTTGGAGCGGCTCGCGGCTGTTGCCTGGTCGCGCGCATCGCGCAGCGCCTCTGCTTCCCGTCGCCGGGCTGTGACGTCCTGGAGACCCAGCAATACGGCGCGCCGCCCCTGAAAATGGACGGTCGCCGCCGAGACAAGAACATGGATGGGCTCCCCATCCATGCGTTTCATGCCAAGTTCCACCGGTGAACCGGCGCGGCCCTTCAAAACGAGACGGTCGAGGCGGGCGGGAAGATCGTTTTCCTGGAATAGCTGGCGTACATCCAGGCCGGTTACATCCTCGTCCTCGACATCGAAGAGCTGGAGGGCGGCCATATTCGCCTGCATCACGCGAAAGGTCGCGGGATCGATCAATGAAATAGGCAAAGGTGCAGCATAGAAGATGCTCTGGAAGCTTTCTTCCGTCGCGCGCACAGCCTGTTCGGCTTCCTGCCGAACACCCACTTCCCGTTTCAGTTCATCGTAGAGTTCCTGCTGGCGCAGGAGTGTCGTGAAACCATTGCGGCGCAGCCTGTTTGCGGCGCGCACCATTTCGACGCCGATAGCGTTCACGACGGCGAAGAGAACGCAGACTTCCAGCATGGTGAGAGCGGATACCTCACCAAGTGAAGGCGTAACCGCGACAAACCCGATGCACAGAGCAGAAGACAAGGCGAGGTTGGCGGTGAGGCGCGTCGGCACCCCGATATAGAAGGCAAAGAGAATGACAACAATGCTGAGAAGCGCGGCGGCGAAGTCGACCTCGCCGAGCATCAGCGAGAGAGGTGAAATGATTGCGACAAGCGCCTGCGTGAGAATGGCGCAGAACATGAAAGAGCGCCTGTCATCGGGCGTCCTGAAAAACTTGAGTGCGAGGAGAATCGCACCGAGCGCCACAAGGCGGCCTGCTGAAAGTGCAAAAGATGACCAGCTGAACCCGAGCGCGATAAAATCGAAAACCATCCAGCTCGTGAAGACATAGACGGCAATCAGCACCACGCCCAGACGCGAATGTATCTCGTCCCAGCTCGCGCGCAGATAATTATCTTCAAGCACCGGATCGGCAAACTCGCCAGTCCAGAGATATGCGGGCTCGTCCTCCGGCTCACACCGTAATGCGGACAATGCCTTCCCACTCGTGTCAGCCGGCCACGTCACGCAAGTGTCCCCTCTTCATTCCACGCCAAGGGACGCTCCTCCCGCGATCCCAGCGCGCGTAGATTACGGAGCAAAGGCTAAATAAAATACAAAATTCGGAAAGCTGGTCTTCCTCATTGCGGTAGCCTTGCCTATCGTCCGGGCACCTGTCCGCTGTATGAAAATGAGACAAATCAATCTGCTGCAAGGAGAAGTCATGTCAGGGGAGAAAAGCGGCGGCATTCTGGAAGGCGTCCGCGTACTCGATTTCGGTCGCTATATAGCGGGGCCCTATTGCGCGGCACTGCTGGGCGATATGGGCGCCGAGGTCATCCGCATCGAGCGGCGGGAAGGGTCCGAGGATCGTTTCGTGCAGCCGATCGTGCCTGAAGCCGGGCCCGGGGAAGGTGGCGAAGGCGCCATGTTCCTGCAGATGAACCGCAACAAGCGCGGCCTCACCCTCGACCCCATGACGGAAACGGGACGCGGTATCGTACGCCGGCTCGTCGCCACGGCAGATGTCGTGGTCGCAAACCTGCCTCCCTCTACACTGAAGGCAATGGGTCTCGACTACGAGAGCCTCACGGCGGAAAAACCCGACATCATCCTCACCACGGTTTCCGCCTTCGGGCATGGCGGGCCATATAGCGAGCGGACCGGCTTCGACGGGGTGGCGCAGTCAATGGTGGGCACAGCCTATCTCACCGGCCATCCCGAGGAGCCCGTAAAAAGCTATGCACCCTGGGTCGATTTCGGCACAGCGTCGCTCTCGGCCTTCGGAACCATGGCAGCGCTCATGGAACGAACGAAATCCGGCAAGGGGCAGGTCGTCGAAGGATCGCTTCTTTCTACCGCCCTCGCCTATTTCAATTTTCATCTCATTGAACAGGATCTGCGCAAGACAGACCGCATCGCTATCGGCAACCGCTCTCCCTATGCCGGCCCCGCCGATATTGTCCGCACGAAAGATGGCTGGATACTGGTTCAGGTAATCGGCATGCCGCTGTTCAAGCGGTGGGCGCGGCTCATGGGTGAAGATCACTGGCTGACGGACCCGCGCTTCAAGGACGATCTTTCACGCGGCGATCATGGTGAAATCCTTTCGGAGCGCACTCAGCAATGGGCGGAAACGCGCACGACCGGGGAAGCGCTTGCCGAGCTCGAAGCCGCGCGCATTCCCGCCGGTCCGGTTTACACACCGCAACAGGCGCTTGATGACAGACATATAAATGAAATGGGCTATCTGAAACCTCTCGCCTTTCCGGGCCTGCCCGGCCCGGCACCGGTCATGGAAACGCCGCTCCGGCTTTCACGCACTCCCGGTTCCCTCCGCGAGCGCGCGCCGCTGCTCGGCGAACACACGGAAGTTATTCTTGGCGAGCTCGGTTACACGGCAGACGAAATTTTGTCGTTCCGCTCGGAAGGAGTGATCTGAAGCATGGCGAAGGCCCTCGACGAATTTCCGCATCTGCCGCTTGCCCATCTACCGACACCGCTGGCGGAGATGCGCCACCTGCGTGACGAACTCAGGGCACGCGGAGCACGGAATGTTCCCCGCCTTTTCATCAAGCGGGACGACTGCACCGGCCTTGCCACCGGCGGCAACAAGACGCGGAAACTCGAATATCTGCTGGGAGAAGCACTTGAGGAGGGCTGCGACACGATCGTGACGACAGGCGCACTGCAATCGAACCATGCGCGCCAAACGGCGGCCGCGGCGGCCGTTGCCGGGCTCTCATGTATCCTCGTTTTGTTCGACACTGTGCCCTACAAGGCCGCCGCCTATCGCCGTTCAGGCAACCTGCTGCTCGATCGCATTCTCGGAGCCGAGGTTCGCGTTGAAGACGCCGATGCAGATGCGGTGAAAATATTCGGCGCGCTCTTCGAGGAGATCAAGGCCAAGGGCGGCAAGCCTTATTTCGTTCCCGTCGGCGGATCGAGCGCGACGGGATCGCTCGGCTATGCCAATGCCTATCTGGAGCTTGCCGATCAGCTCGATGCACTCGGCCTCGATCAATCGGTACTTGTTCACGCTTCTTCGAGCGGCGGTACCCAGGCCGGGCTTGTTGCTGGCGCACAGCTTCGTGGCGCCGGTCCTGCCATCGCGGGCATCAACGTCTATCGCAAGGATAATGCGGCAATGGCAGAGAGCATCCATGCACTCGCCAGCAAAACAGCCGCTCTGCTGGAAACTCCATCGCCCGCTCAGGGCTCCATTGACCTCGACGGCGAGTTCCTCGGCGAGGCCTATGGCCTGCCCACACAGGAAATGAAAGACGCAGTCGAACTTGTCGCGCGCATGGAGGGTGTGCTGCTCGATCCAGTTTATACGGGCAAAGGCATGGCTGGTTTCATCAGACAGATCATGGCCGGCAAGTATGCCCAAAAGGAAGCTGCGGTTTTTCTGCACACAGGCGGTTCGTCCGGCCTCTTCGCTTATGAGGAAGAGTTCACGGCGGGGTGACGATCAGCCCTGCGCTGCAACCTGACCGCGTCGGCGCAACACTTCGGCTTGCCTGTCCTCGCCGAGCGTCTCGTGAAGCCTTGCGGCTGCTTCGAGGAAATCTCCGGCATTGGTGCGCGACGTCCCCTGCGAAACACGCAGTTCCTCAAGCAGCCTGTCTTCGTACGAGGCGAGATAGGTTTCGATCTGCTGGCGAATGCTGCGGCAGTGACTTTGCGCGCCGAGCGACTCACAGATCGGCGTCACGCCTCTAACAAAACGCAGACATGCCTCAACACGGTCAAGACGGGAGCGGTCGGGTGCTTTCCCCAAATCGGGACGCATTGGCCCACCGCGGCCATACTGGCCGAACTGATGGAAGGGCAACGCACGGACGAGCTCCGTCTCAAAGCGTGACATTTCCTGCGAAATCGCAGCCGACAAGCGCCCACGCGCGGAAAGCAGCCGCTGCCCCCATTCGCCATTGCGGTGCAGGTCGATCTCGGCGGTGAAGCCTTTCGAGAGATGCGCAAAACGTCTTACATCTTCAAGAAGTTCATCCAGGTCGGCATGACCGGGTCGCAGCGCTTCACAACGGCGCGCGATCTTCTCCATATCCGACAGCAACTGCTCGCCGAAGATCGAGAGCTCGCAGCGGCTGATCACCTTGTCGTCACGCTGCTGCGCAACCTTGCGAACGAAGCGCAGAATCTGGGAAGGTTCGCTGAGACGCCCCATTACGGCAAAGACCAGATAGAGAGCGTTGGATGGCGATGTTTCTTCCACCCTCTCGTAAAGTTCTTTCAGCGTCGCGACCATGCCCTCATCGAAATCGGCAATCTGTTTTGGCAAGACCGCCTGTAGTTCAAGCATGGCAGGCGCCACGGAAAGAACATCGGCGATCTCGCAGGCATCCTCAAAGCCGATCTCGCCGCCGAGACGCTTTTCGACCTGCTTGCGCCTCGCAGTATCCTGACGCGCTTCATCGAACGCGGCGTGGATGGCGGCAGCGGTGGAAGCATGCATGACGGACACGGCCGCGTTCAGCGCGACCTCATCATTCTTCAACGTATGCTCTGCAATCCGGGCCTTCAGATCGGGAAGCGTGTCCGGCATCAAGTCCTGTTCAAGCCAAGACCAGACACGCATGACAGATACACGGGATATCCGCCCCTGACGCGCGCCGTTGTCGTCCCGATCCACCAGCAGGTCTTCGAACGGGCGGCAGAACTGACGCAGGGCATCCGGCAAGCCGGGCCGCGCGCCCCTGAACGAGGCGAGCAAGGGACGAAGGCCGGCAAGGATCATTTCGTAGGGAAGGTTCGCTGTTCCGCGCAGCCGTTCCCGCTCCAGGCCGGAGGCGAGCTTCAGGGCGGCCGGCTGCGGAAGTTGCGCCAGATAGCTTGCGAGCTTCTGTCTGATCGACGTCTGCTGTTCCGTCATCATCGGCTTTCGCGGTGCAATCGCTGGTTCCGGCGGCCTTTTCTGGCTGACCGATGGCCAATCCAGGATATCGGCCTCCGTTTCGGGGTTTCCGTGCAGGCTAGCCAGCCATGCTTAAAATTTGGTTCCACACGCCGAAAAATCAGAGAATTTCTCTGTAAACTGCGTCAAAAATCCGGTGTCGTTCCCCTAGATTTTCGATAGGCCTCGGGAAAATTCGGTGATAGCGTTTTTAGTCGGGTGTCATCGTCAGGCTGACATCCGTCCTTTATTTCTACACGAGGCATTCAAGGCACTATGGCTAGCGGAGTCGTGAAGTGGTTCAACGCCACTAAGGGTTATGGTTTCATCGCGCCGGCGGATGGCGGTAAGGACGTGTTCGTCCATATCTCTGCCGTCGAACGCGCCGGTCAGAAATCCCTGCAAGAAGGTCAGCAGATCCAGTACGAACTGGTCGAGGGGCGCAACGGCCGCTTCTCTGCCGAAGAACTGGTTCTCGGCTAACATCGGATCGTGCGGAGCATATCGCCGCACGTTCGAGAAGACCAAGGCCCTCCCCTTCGGTGGAGGGCCTTTTTGTTGTGGACGGAAGAGCTGACCGGCGCCAAAACTGGCCGGAGCTCGGCTTGGCAGGTAGCATCATCCCATGTTCGGACCTTACACGCTTCTTGAACGCGCTCACGCCTTTATCTGGGAGCGCCCGCTGAACGAGCTGCCCTGGTGGCAGAGGTCGCTTTTTCTTGCGGCACGGATCGGCTGGGCAGTGATACGTGACCTTCTCGGCGGCGCGCTCAGCCTGCGTGCCATGAGCCTCGTCTACACCACGCTGCTGTCCATCGTCCCTGCGCTCGCCATCGCCTTTGCTGTGTTTCGCGCCTTCGGTTTCGATAGCTGGATCGAAGATCTGCTTGCGGACTTCCTCTCCCCCCTCGGCGATCAGGGGGTCGAGATCACACAGCAAATGCTGGAATTCGTGCAGCGTGTGAACGTCAATGTGCTTGGCACGGTCGGCTTCGCTTTCCTGCTCTACACCGTCATCTCGCTCATCAACAAAGTGGAAGCGGCCTTCAATTCGATCTGGCGCGTGGCGTCGAACCGCTCCTTCGCCCGCCAGTTTACCGAGATCGTCAGCATGAGCGTTCTCGGGCCGCTTCTTGTGCTGACCGTGTTCGGCATCATGGCCGGGGCCGTGTCGAATTCCTTTGTCGGCAGCCTCACGGAATATGCGGCCGTGCGGTACATACTCGAGCAGTCGAGCCGCCTGCTTCCCTATGCCGTTCTCATCGCCGCTTTCGGTTTCATGTACATCATGATCCCGAATACACGGGTAAAGGCCAGTGCTGCGGTGGTCGGCGCAACGGTCGCCGGTATTGCCTGGGGCGCGGCGGGCTGGACATTCGCCACCTTCGTCGTGAAGTCGGCACAATATGTCGCGATCTATTCCGCCTTTGCGAGCCTCGTCTTCTTCATGATCTGGCTCTATGCCGCCTGGCTCATTCTGCTCGGCGGCTGCGCCATCGCGTTCTATTATCAAAACAGGGACTATCTCTCACCCTATGCGGGCGTCAGCCTGCTCACACTTCGCCAGCTCGACCGTATGGCCGTGCAGGCCTTGCTTCTCGTGCATGACGCATTCGACCGCGGACAAACACCCTGGACCGAAGAAACGCTCGCGCGGCGGCTGCATGTGCCAATGGAGTCAATGGGAGAGATCGGCACGGCACTCTGCGAGGCGGGGCTTCTCACTTTCACGACCGGCACGCCAAGCCGCTTCGTGCCGGGCCGTCCGGCAGACAAGACGAAGCTCGCCGATGTCTTCGACGCCGTTCGGGCGAAGCGGTATCAGCGCAGTATTGCAGACAGCACCCTCGCTCACGAACCCCGCGTGGAAGCCTTTTTCGAAAAGCTGGATGAACGGAAATCCGAGATTGTCGATGCCATCACCATCGCGTCGCTGATGGCGGCAGACAAAAACGAGCCGGAGAAAGTCATCTCGGCAACCGCAGCAAGTTGACGCCTTGATTCGTAACGATGGCAGGAATGCGCTCGTAGCAGCGCCGCGTCCACGCGCTGCTACCGTCATGCATCATTCTCTCACCTGGAAAACTCTCAATAAACCGCAGTGAACCCTACTGCATGATGTATGTGCGGAAGTTTCACACACATTTGCTTGACGCGGGCCCTGCGGGGATTCACGCTGAAGATCCTTGGTTCAACAATTGAAAGGAGGTGATCCGATGTCTAACGGTTTGCTGACGCCGTTTGCCATCGCCAAAGTTTCGATCTCGATAGAGGGTCGTGTGGCGAGGCAGGAAGAGCCGGACACTTCAGGGGGCCTTTCTGCCTGAGCCTTTATCCTTTATTGCCGCACCCTTGAGGGCGCGGTGACTCTTCGAGACGAATAGTTTGGTGCAAACGGGGCGGTCCCGTAGATACAAAAAATGAGACCGCGTCGCTGCCGTTCCGAACTGGCCGCCGCATTCCTTCGGGAAGGCGGCGGCCTTTTCACGTCAGTTCGCCGGAAATCAATTTCAGTTCGCGATCTGCCAGCTTCCGTCCGGCTGGCGGCATGCTGTGCCGTAAGCGCTTTCGGGATGCCCGCCGATATAGACGGTCTGGCTGTATTCCCGGCAGTACTCGCCGCGCGCCGTCTCGTAAGAGCGGCCGGGTTCAACATAGCCGTAATTGCCGCTGTCCGGGTTGCTCCAGCGCGTCGGCTGGCCGCTCTGGAAGGCTCCATAAGAAGCGTTCTGCAAATAACTCTGGTCCGCGCGATCGAGACTGCGGCCAATATTGTTACCGACGAGCGCACCGAGCAGCACGCCAGCGCCTGTCGCCCAGAGACGGCCAGAACCGCCGCCAATCTGCGACCCTGCAAGGCCGCCGGCAACGGCGCCCGCGACCGTACCGATGCCCTGCTTCGGGCCGCCGCTATAGCCGTAGGGATTTCCGGTTTGACAGCCGGCAAGCGCTGCGGCGAGAGCACTGACGAGAAAGACATTCCTGATCTTCATGACACGCACCCCAATTCCTTGTTGGTTGATCCGATGGTCATGAAGGTAGATGACGGCCATTGAGCAGACCCTGAACACGCCATTCATGTGGCGTTCAGCTTGCCGGCTCACAGCCTCGCCCTTTTTCTCATCCAGCTGCGGCAGGCAGATAAAGATCGGCGCGGAGGCCGCCCAGCGGCGATTTGTCGAGCCTCACCTCGCCGCCGTAAAGCTCTGCAATCTCCGTCACGATGGAAAGTCCAAGCCCCGATCCCGGCTTCGACTCGTCAAGCCGCGTGCCGCGCTTCATCACAGCAGCACGGGCCTCTTCGGGAAGCCCCGGTCCATCATCCTCGACACGCAGGCAGAAAAAGGGTCTTGCCCGTAGCGTGGCGGCATTCGGGATTACTGTCACGCGCACACGCCTGTTCGCCCATTTGCAGGCATTGTCGAGGAGGTTGCCCGCCACTTCCTCAAGGTCTTGTGCTTCGCCCCGAAAGCCGGCTTCGTCCGGACAATCCAGTTCGACGGTGACGCCGCTCTCCTCATAGATACGCTCAAGCGCGAGCGCCAGCCGCTCCAGCACCGGCTCCACCGGCGTATGCGCCCCAAGTACGTTTGCGGATGCCGCCATGCGCGCGCGAGCAAGATGATGATCGATCTGTTCATGCATCTGCCCGGTCATGCGCTTCACCGTTTCACCGAACGCACCATCATGGCTCCGCGCCTCATTTGTCAGTACACTGAGTGGAGTCTTGAGGGCGTGGGCGAGATTGCCAACATGAGTGCGGGCGCGCTCTATCACCTCCCGGTTTCCCTCAAGAAGCCCGTTCAGTTCGTCGGCAAGCGGCTGAATTTCCGCGGGGAACTTTCCCTCAAGCTTCGTCGCCCGGCCGGAGCGTATCTCTGCAAGAGAACCGCGCACGCGTTCCAGCGGGCGAAGGCCAAAGCGCACCTGGATCAGCAGCGCAACGAGGAGCCCGGCCCCCAATGCGCCCATCGCAGCAAAAACCCAGGTGTTGAAGCTATGGATTTCGGCGTTCATCTCCGAGCGGTCTCCCGCCACCGCGAAGGAAACAGGTACATCGTAGCCCGGTAAAGTCAGCCGGCGTTCAACCACACGCAAAGGCTGGTTCTCGGGCCCAACCGTATCGAAAACCTTCAGACCGACATCGTTTCGAACCGTCTCATCGGCGGGCGAAAGATCGAGCGATTGATCGAAAAGCGAGCGCGAACGCACGGCCGCGCGCGGAGCCACCGGCCATATCTGCCAGTACCAGCCGGAATAAACGAGATCGAAGCGCGTTTCAGAGAGGCCGCCCTGACGCTCTATTTCGCCATCATCATTTACTTCGGTCGTGGCGATCAACGAGTGCAGGAGAACGGAGAGGCGGGCGTCGAAACTACGCTCGGTGGAATTTCGGAAAATGGCAGAGAGGGTCAATCCGCCCGCGACCAGCGCAATCGCGCTCCAGAGCGCGGCGCCCGCGATCAGCCGGAATGCAAGACTGTCAGACCGCATCTTCGGGCGCCACCAGACGGTAGCCCAGGCCGCGTACGGTTTCGATTACATCCTTGCCGAGCTTGCGGCGAAGACGGCCGACAAACACTTCGATGGTGTTGCTGTCCCGGTCGAAATCCTGGTCATATAGATGTTCGACAAGTTCCGTGCGAGAGACCACACGGTCTTGATGATGTATCAGATAGGCCAGCAGCCGGTATTCCAGCGAGGTGAGCTTGATCGCGCGGCCGTTTACTGTCACCCGAGAGCTTTTCGTGTCGACGCGAACGGGGCCGCATTCCAGTTCGCTCGTCGCGTGGCCACTCGCCCGGCGGAGCAGCGCGCGCAGCCGCGCCAGCACTTCTTCCATGTAGAAGGGTTTGGCCACATAGTCGTCGGCTCCGGCGTCGAAACCGGCGACCTTGTCGCTCCAGCGGTCGCGCGCGGTGAGAATCAGCACCGGCATGGTGCGGCCGTCGCGCCGCCATTTTTCGAGGACGGTCACACCATCCATTTCCGGCAGGCCGAGGTCGAGGATCACGGCATCATAGGGTTCGGTATCGCCGAGAAAATGCCCCTCCTCGCCGTCCTTCGCGCTATCGGCCACATAGCCTGCCTCTTCGAGCGCCGCTACAAGCTGACGGTTGAGATCGGGATCGTCCTCGACAACAAGAAGCCGCATAACCTTCTCCGTTCCTCGCCTATCGCGCGCCCATGACGCGGCCCGAAACCGCATCGACCGTCACGACGACGACCCTGTTCTGGGGTGTCATGATCTTCACGTAATAGGCGTTGCCGCCGAAACTCATATCGAGAAACCGGCCAGGATAGCGCGACAGGGCTGCCTGCTTCGCCTGCCCGGGCGAAACCACCTGGCCCGAACGCACGGCATCGCGCGCACGGTCCTGCTCGGAGTGATAGCCCCACTGAACGGGCACAAGAAGACCGTCTGCCCGCGCCGGGCCGAAGCCAAGGGCGAGGAAGGCAGCGATCGTCAAGGCGATCCATGTGGCTTTCTGCATCATGCCCCGAACCTAAGCCGCCTACGCTGAACCCCGGATGAACGGAGTTTGCACCTATCCTTCAGGAAGTGCGGCTCAGAATCCAGTCAGGGTTGCGAATTCTTCCAGCGGTGCGCGATCCGTCCGCAACTGGTTAATCGGTGCGCTCTCGTCCATATAGCCAAGGCCGAGCCCGCAAAAGAGCATCAGCTCTTCCGGCATCGAGACGAATTCGGCGACGGTCTTGTACCAGATCGCCCACGCCTCCTGCGGTGCCGTGTGCAGTCCCTTTTCACGGGCAATAAGCATCAGCGACTGGATGAACATGCCGAGATCCGACCACTGGCCGAGCCCCATCTGCCGGTCGATGGCAAAGAACATGGCGACCGGGGCATCGAAGAAGCAGAAGTTGCGCGAAAACTGCGCGCGCCTTCCGGCCTTGTCCTCGCGAGCAACGTCGATGCTCGCATACATGTCCTCGCCGCATTTGAAGCGCCGCGTCTTGTAGGGCTCTTTCAGGCCTTTCGGATAGATGTCGTATTCCGTACCCTCGCCGAAGAGGTTTTCCTTCTGCTTCTCCGCAATGATGCCGAGAAATTCCTCAAGCTTCTTTCCCGTCACGACATAGACGTGCCAGGGCTGAAGATTGCCGCCAGAGGGTGCGTATTTTGCGAGTTCCAGAATTTCACGCACCGTCTCTTCCGGCACTGGCTTGTCGAGAAAGGCGCGGCAAGTGATGCGGGTCTTGAGGGCTTCGGAGACATTCATGGGAATTTCCTTCGGAGTTTCGGAATCTATCTTGCTGTGACGTTCGGCCAGAGCGCATCGGCGCCCGCCGCAATCGTCTCGCGGCCGAGCATGGTTGCCCACTCGCTTCCCGCGCCGAACTCGGCCCGCCAAGACCAGAGGCGGCGCGTCGCGAAATGGAGCCCGTGCTCATAGGTGAAGCCGATGGCACCATGCACCTGATGCGCAATGGATGTCGCAATGCTCGATGCGTCGTCCACACGGATCTTGGCAACCGCGATCTCGAACGCCGCTTCGGCGCCCCGCTTGTCCACCTGTGCGCAGGCATGATCCGTTACCACGCCGCAGGCTGCGGCCTGTGTCGAAAGCACGGCAAGCTGCTGCTGGATCGCCTGAAACTTGCCGATGGGCTTGCCGAACTGCGTGCGCTCATTCGCATAGGCCACCGATTGTGACGAGAGATAGCCAAGCGCACCCGCCATCTGGCAGGCACGGATCAGCGCACCGTAAAGTTTCATCGCATTTTCGGGGAGCGCGGTCTTTTTCGCCGTCGCCTCCGCGCCCTTCAGCACGACGCGGTCGCGCGGCTCGCGCGCCACGTTGAGGCCCGGCTCGATGGCTGCACCCTCAAGCGGCACCAGCACCACCTCACCCTTCACGATGGCAACGCCATGCGCCGCATTCCGCCCATAGGGCACGCCCGACGCCTCGCCGGAGAGTTTGCCGCCTTCAAGCGTGAAGGCACCGTCGAGCAGCGTTGTCACGCCGTCCGGCACCTCGATGCCCGCCTGCACGAGAAACCAGTTCGCCAGCAGCGCATCGGCCAGCGGCAGCGGCGCGACATGTTCGCCCGCCGCCTTCAGCACGATGGCCGCATCGGCCCAGGTACCGCCCGCCCCGCCTTGGCTCTCCGGCACGAGAACGCGGGTAAGCCCGTTCGCTTCCACTTCGTTCCACAGCGCGGTGGGAAAATCGCCTTCTTCCGCCTTTTGCACCAGCGCTTTCGTGACGCGCTCGGCAAGCAGCCCGTTCACACTGTCGGAAAGGATCGTCTGCAATTCGTTCATGGTTCCCTCCCTCAGCGAAGCCCAAGCCCGCGGGCAATGATGCCGCGCAGGATTTCGCGCGTACCGCCGCGCAGCGAAAAGCTCGGCACTGTCTGCGTCAGATAGCCGAGCACGTCCTCATAGTCGTTTCCGGTGCCAATCCCCGGCGCGATGCCAAGCAGTTCATGCGCACGCACCGGCATGTCCTGTTCGAAGATCGCACCGAGATCCTTCACCACCGAGGCTTCGAGCGCCGGGTTCTCGCCCTTCTCCAGCATGCCCGCAACCGAAAGCGACATCTGGCGCAGCGTGACGAGATGCGCGACGAGGCGGCCGATTTCGCGCGCTCCCTCTTCGCCGCCGCGTTTTTCAAGTTCGCGGATCATTTCGACCATCAGTATGAAGCTCGAAAGATAGCGTTCGGGACCGGAGCGTTCGAAGGCGAGTTCCGCCGTCACCTGTCCCCAGCCGCTGCCTTCCGTGCCCACCAGCATATTGTCGGGCACGAAGGCATCCTCGAAGACGACCTCGTTGAAATGCGCATTGCCCGCCAGATCCTTGATGGGGCGAATGGTAATGCCATCGGTATTTTTCAGGTCGACCAGAAACTGCGTCAGCCCGGAATGCTTTGCCTCGGCGGCGAAGTCGGTGCGGAAGAGCGCGATCATATAATGCGCGGTATGCGCGCCGGAGGTCCAGAGCTTGGTGCCGTTCACCCGGTAGCCGCCATCGACCTTCTCGGCGCGGGTACGCGTTGCAGCGAGGTCCGAGCCCGAATCCGGTTCCGACATGCCGATGCAGAAATAGCATTCGCCCTTCGCCACGCGCGGCAGGATTTTCTGGCGCTGTTCTTCCGTGCCGAAGCGCAGCAGCAGCGGGCCGGATTGCCGGTCGCCGATCCAGTGCGCACCGACAGGGGCGCCAGCGGCCAGCATTTCTTCCAGCATCACATAACGATCGAAGAAGCTGCGTTCATGTCCGCCATATTGCTTCGGCCAGGTCATGCCGATCCAGCCCTTCGCACCCATCTTGCGGCTGAACTCAGGGTCGGAGCCGGACCAGGTCTGTGCCCGCGTCACCTTGGGTATCTGTTTCAGTTCTTCGGCAAGGAAGGCGCGGATTTCCTGCCGGAGCCCTTCGGTCTCGCCGGGCAGTTCGCAAAGGTCGAACCTGAAAGGCTGCATCTCTTTCTCCCAGTCTCTTCTTTCTGTTCTTCAGGTCACGCTGTTCTTCAGGTCACCAGCGCCGTGGTGCCGCCATCGATGCGGATGTTGAGCGCGTTGATCGCCCCCGACCGCGGGCTCGCCACGAAGGCAACGAGATCGGCAATCTCCTCCGGACGCGGAATATGTCCGGTGAGGTTCCCCATGAAATTCTTCAGCACATGCGGCTCGACCTCTTCCCAGGTCTCGCCCCAGCCGCGCTCGCGGCCCTGTTTCAGGAAGCGCTCTTCCACTTCCTTCGTGCGTATGAGGCCGGGCGAAACGAGGTTCACGGTTACGCCGGTGCCCGCGAGCTCCTTCGCCAGCGACACGGTCATGGTCGCAAGCGCGCCTTTGGAGGCATAATAATGCGGCATCCGCGCGGCAGGCTCTGTCGAGCCGATGGTGCCGAGCATGACGATCCGTCCCCAGCCCTTTTCCTTCATCGCGCCCATGAAAGCGCGCGTCAGGCGAACGGCGGAAAGAACGTTCTTTTCATAAGCGTCGATCCAGCCATCGGTTTCCGTGCGGGTCCATGAGCCCGCATCCGCCGTGCCGTAATTATTGATGAGAATATCGATGCTGCCCGCTCCGTCTGCGACCTTCGCCGCGCCCTCGTCGGTGCAGATGTCGCCCGCCAGGGCGCTTGCGGCAAATCCTGCTCCGCGGATTTCGCCGGCCACCGCCTCGGCTGCTTCAAGGTCGAAGCCATGAACGATTACATGCGCACCTTCGCGCGCCAGCGCATGTGCGATGGCACGACCGGTGCCGCGATGGCTGCCCGAGACGAGCGCCCGTTTGCCGTTGAGCTGAAGGTCCATGCCGCTCCGCCCTCACCGTTTTTATTATCCGGTTTTAATCTCCGGGCGGCTTTTCTAGCAGCAATGCGCGGCTCTGTCCGGTCTGGAAGAGCGCGGATGCTGTCCAGGCAGGAAACAAACAGTCGGGAGAAAGGAAGCGGAAGACAGGAAGTCAGAATTCCGCTGCGGCAAGCTGCGCGGCTGGCTCGTTCGCGCTTGCGGTCTGGGTGGGATTGAACAGGGGCGCGAGGGCAATGCCCGTATAAAGCCCTGCCGAAAAGAACAGAAAAATGGTCAGCACGAATCCCGCCGCAGCGAAAATGCGGCGGCGGGACCGGCGGTGGTAAAAGATCTTCCTCGCCATCGTTCTCCCCTTCTGCATCGTTCGCCAGCGGACAAGAGCCGCCCGGCGGGGGGGGGGGTTATGGCGATTATGCAGATCAAGGTTTACCGAAAACTAAAGGTAAAACCTCGAATTCAAATCAATCGGGAAGACCTGGTGGGAGCCCCCCCTCACTTCCGCTTCGCGTAGCCCACATTGAGGGCAAGGAGATCGACGACGCGAGCGATCGTACCGACCACCGTATCGTCCTTCTTTGTCGGCGTTGCCGCTGCAACGGCGGAGGCCGCACCGATGACAGCAAGAAGCGCCTCCACCCATTCCGTGAAAGCGCCACCGATAAAGCCGCTCAGAATATACTCCATATAAGGCTCCTTTCAGCCGTGATGCCCCGCCTCCCGGGGCGCATAGAAGAGGTGTCCGCCCGCCAGCGCCCGCGGTGTTTCGCGTGTCGCCCAGTCCGGGTTTTCCGTATGCAGATGGAAATGTGTCGCGCCGCCCGTCGGGTCTTGCTCTGCGCCGCAAAGCGCCCGGCAGAGTGCGGCGAGCGCCAGCAGAAACTCGCGGTCGGGTTTGCGTTCCGCTCCCCGCCGGTTCACCAGCGCCCAGGCAAGCGCCGTTCGACCCTCCTCGCCTTCGCCTCGGGCAAGCCCCCGAAGCGTCAGCGCGAGATCGATCAGAAAACCCGCCTCCTCCACTCCGCTCTTTCCGCACCGCACGCCCATCTTGTCCCGCCGATCTCGAATAAGGTATTTATTCCTATATATGAGAACATATGCGGAACATTGTCAAGATTTGTCAGGCGCTCGGGCCGCTCATCTCCAGGCAATGAATGGCGAGCCGCACCTTGCCACCCGTGAAGCTTCCCCCCTCCGCCGTCACGCGGATTGCCGTCGCGCCGTAATAGGCGGTGGGCGTTCCGCTGGGCCCGATCACCGTGCTGCCCGAGGCAACGCCGATGCTGTTGCCGTAGCGCACGGGGTCGGCGGCCACGCCGAGCTTCCATGAGGTTGCCCCGGTGATCGCTTCCGTCACGAGGCCCGTCACGCCAAACACGATGGCGCGGTCCGGGATCACGAACGACGTATCGGAACTTGCGCCCGTCCCCACTTCATGTTCGCCCTGCACGATGGTGAGTTTCGTTTCCGCGCCGCTTGCACCGAAGAAAGTGAAGCTGCCCGCGCTCGAAAGCGGCGACCAGCCATACCCGTCATGGACGAGCAGCGTGTCCGTCGCCTCATTCCATGCGCGCCATCCCGGTTTGGGTGTGAAGTGAACCCATGCGCCGTCGATGAAGGCGGCGACGTCGCCCGTCTCGGTGATATAGCGATCTCCCTCCGCCGGTGCGGCTGGCAAAGGCGCCGTCAGCTGCGAGGCAACGGAGAGATGCAGCAGCGCATCGAGCCGTCTGAGTGCCTCGTTCACCGTCACATGTTTCTGTGCCTGCGATGCTTCGAGGAAAGGCAATTCCAGATGGAATGTGTCAGACATGAAGAATGGCGCTCCTTCCGGTGCCGCGTCCGAATGCGCGGCTCAGTTGATAAATGGTGATGCCGAGCGTGGTGAATTCCGTCCCCCCGAAATCGGCGACCTGCTCCGCCGCACCGTAAACGGCTTCGGGCGCGCTGGCGGCGGTAATCATGCGCTTCACGGTTTCGCCGTCACGGATTTCCACCTCATAGGCTTCGCTCTCCTCGCCGAGCGGCACATCGAGACCTGCCCAGCTATCGCCGCCGATCCGTGTGCGGCGTATCCACGTCAACTGGATCGCGCCCGTTTCGTCGCGCCGCGCCCGAACATGCACCGGCGAAAGCGGCCGCAGCCCCACGCCGTCAAAGGCGCGCGTCACGCTCGCATAGGCAGGGTCGTCATAGGGCAGCTTCGCCGGTCCAAAGGCCCAGCTCCGCTCAAGGCCGCGCTCCGTATCGGAGAGCCCGAGTTCCGTCACCGCCGCATCGAGAAGCACGAAGCGCGCACCCGCTTCGAGGGGGCTGCGCATCGCCGCTTCCGTCCCCGCCTGTCCGCGCAGGAGCCCGCGCAGTTCATAAGTTCCAGGCGCTGTGAGTACTGCCTCGCGAAACTGGATGACTTCCCAGTCTCCCTCCGGCGTTTCCAGTGCCGCCCGGTTCGCTCCGGACAGGACGGCAAGTTTGTCCGCGCTTGAGAGCTCGCCGCTCGACAAGAAAACGGAGAGGCTGTTCGCCTCGTCCCAGCGCGATGCGGGACCGGGCATCAACGGTGTCAGTGTCCGCCCGAGTGCCGCCTCGTCGCGCAGCACCTGATCGAGCACGAGCCCCGCGCCCGCATCCTTGTAGATCGCAACGCCGCACCAGGGATCGGCTGCCGCTGCCATGCGCGGCGCATGAGGCGTTTCCTCGCCGGTCACAAGCGGCAGATCCATGAACACCGCGAGCGGCGCGCCCCAGCTTTCGGTTTCGGCGGGAAGCGTCTCGCGTTCGGGCGCGGAAGCGGAAGCGCCGAAAAGACTTCTCTCGCTCGCAACTGCACTTGCCTCTCTGGCGCCCGCATCCGTCACGCCGGTCAGGCGATAAAGCGCTTCGCGGTGCCCGAGATCGAGCGTCACATGATCGCCCGGATCGAGCGCGATCAGGCTTGGCGGCAGCGAGAGTTCCGCGCGTTCGCGTTCGCCCCATGTCTTCTGCAACCAGACATCCGCGACGATCTGCGCTTCGGCCTGCGTCAGCACCAGGGGCAACGCGGTCGATGCCACGCGCTCGCTTCCGCCCGCAAGCCGCCGGGCCTCCACCGCCGCCTGGCGGTAGTCGGTACCGCCATCGATATAGGTGAGCTTGGCGGAAACCGGCAGTTCCGTCTCCTGCCCGCGAGTCAGCCGCCAGCCCGGCGATGCAGCTTCTTCCGCCACCGCAAGATCACCGCCGGCAAGCACCGCGCAGCTATCGCCCGTCAGGTGCTGGAAGCGGATCGTGCCTTCCGTCTCCGTCGCGTCGAAGAAGCAGGCCAGCATCAGCGGCTCGATGGCCGCGCGCGGACTCATGATGCGGTCGATGACGAAACCTTCCACCACGCGGGTCAGTGTTTCGGCATCGAAATCCATGAAGCCCGCATCGTGCAGGATCGCGCGCAGCAGTGCCGGAAGCGGGGCCGCACCCATGCGTCCGTTCAACCAGTGGCCGAGCCGCCAGTTCGCTCCGTCCGACCAGATGTCGCGCCGCTCCGGGAAGGCGGGAAAGGGCCGCGCGTCCCAGGTCCAGAAGAAGATCCGCGATGCATCGACCATCCGTCCGCCATAGACGGGCGAGACCGGGTTCGCGCCCTCCCCATGGTCTGGATGGTCCGCATCCCAGAACGACATTTCCGCCTCGATGAAACGGCGCTGGATGAAATCGTCGCGCGTCCCCCGCGAGAATTTCGGCACAGCGCTTTCCGACGATTTCGGATCGACAAAAACATTCGGCTCGTTCGTTCCCTTGTCGATGGCGGGGCAGCCGAGTTCGGTAAACCAGATGGGCTTTGACTTGGGCACCCACGATGTCGGCGCTGCCGCGTCGACACCGCCCGGCCGGTCATAATGCGCGTTCGACCACCAGCGTTTCAGGTCTTTCGCGCGCCAGATCCAGGGCTTGCCATAGGCACCGTCCGAAATCGCCGTGCGGTTCTGCGCGGCGCGATCTTCCTCGCTCGCATAGTACCAGTCATATCCCTCGCCACCCGCGATCCGGCTGCGCAGATAGCCAAGGTCGTAGATCGAGCCCCATTCCTGTGCATCGAGATGGGTGTCTCCGTCGCGCCAGTCCGTCAGCGGCGCGTACATGTCGATACCGATGAAGCCGATATTCGCATCCGCCCAGAGCGGATCGAGATGGAAGGCGAAGGCCCCTCCGCCGAGATCATGACCGCGATATTCCGACCAGTCGGCAGCGTAGGAGATTTTCACCGTCTCTCCCAATATGCCGCGTATATCGGCGGCAAGGTCGCGCAAGGCGGTGACGGCAGGATAGGCCGCGCCATCGCGGGCTTGAGTCAGCCCGCGCAGCTCCGACCCGATCAGAAAGGCATCGACCCCGCCCGCCGCCGCGCAAAGACCTGCATAGTGCAGCACCATGCGCCGGTAGGACCATTCGCCCGCGCCGGGCGTCTCGCTGCCGAAGAAGCTTGCCACTTCCGCAGACGCATCGCTCACCGGCACGATGCGCCCGCGCCAGGGATAGGCCGCCTGCTCGCTGGCGCCATAAGGGTCCGGCAGGCCGTTCCCCGCCGGCACGTCCATCATCACGAAAGGATAGAAAGTCACGGCGAGCCCGCGCGCCTTCAGGTCGCGGATCGCGTTGATGACGCTCGCATCCGACGGCGTGCCGCCATAGGCGGGTTTCCCTTCCACCGTGCTCACCGTCAATGCGGTCGCGCGTGTCAGCCCGGCAACACTCCACGCGCCCGGCGAAACGATTTTCTCAGCCATTTCGACTTTTGGCCGCAGGCTGCATTCGCCACAGCGCAGGTCGTCGCCAAACCACGAAACGACGAGCGAGACCGCGCGCGCATTGGGCAGCGCCGCTTCCAGCTCGTCCATCGACACGATGAAATCCGCTCGCCCGTCCGTGCTATGCGTGTTGATCGCGCGGCTCGATGTCTCGCTGACGATTTCGCGCTTTGCTTCTGTCTCGTAGACGAACTCGCCCGCGCCCGGGATCACCGCCACCCCGCGCACCAGCTCTTCCACGTCATCCAGTGCGCGGAAAATCTCGAAACTCAACTGCGGAATGCGATTGCCGAAAGGCGACACATCGAGATCCTCGAAGACCACATAGGCCGTACCGCGATAGGCGGGCGCCGCGCCTTCCGCCGCCTCGATCAGCGGGTCCGGCGCTTGCGTTTCCCCGCCGCCATGCAGCCGCCACATCACATTGCCGAGCGAAAGCGGCTTGCCGTCCGCCCAGACGCGGCCGATCCGCGTCACCACGCCTTCGCAGAGCGCAACGGCAAAGGACACCGTGTAGCTGTATTCCGTCACGCTCGCCGCCGAGCCGCCGCCCTTGCCGCCGCCCGCCGAGCGCGTGCGCCGGTGCTCCACATAGTCGCTTGCCCAGATCACCTGCCCGCCGAGGCGGGCGCGTCCATAGACACGGGGGATCGGCGCGCCTTCGCTGGAGGCCATCACATGCAGGTCGCCGAGGCGCGGTCCTTCCGCACTCATGGACGATCCGAAAAGCTGCGCGTCGATATAGGAGCCGGCAATCGTGCCGATAGCACTGCCGATCGCCGCGCCGGAAATCGTCGTACCCAGAAAGCTCAGGCCCGTGGGCATGAGTGTGCTGCCAAGCGCAGACCCCACGCTCGAAAGTGCCAGCGTCGCCATGTCAGTCCTCCAGGCCCGGAAAGCGGAATGCGTGAGCCGCCCGCGCGCGCCACCAGCGCCCCATTACCGTCTCCACCACGGCGCGGCCCGACCATGCATGGATCATGCGGTTGTCGGCGGAAAGGATCGCGGCATGTTTCGCCGGACCGTTCGCGCGCATCCGAAAAAGCATGATGTCGCCCGCTCGCGCCGCACTGCAGCCGATCTCTTCCATGTGGCGCCGCGCCGCCTGCACCATCATTTCTTCCGCATGGCCGCCCGGCACTTCCGCCCATGTGGCCGTATAAGCGGGCGGCGTTTCCGGCTCCGGGCCCACCACCTCGCGCCAGACGCCGCGCACAAGGCCAAGGCAATCGGTGCCCGCGCCCTTCATGCTCGCCTGATGGCGATAGGGCGTGCCGATCCATGAGCGCGCCGCGGCAACGATTTCCTCGCGCCTTGTCATTCCGCACTCGCGATCACGAAATCGCTGCCCGGCATATGCGGGAAGCCACGGAAATTTTCGCCATTGCCGAATTTCTGCGCGCAGGTCGCATATTGCTTGTCGCATCCCGCCATCACCGTGAATGTGTCGCCCGGGGCGATATCGCGCGTCATGGCCCGCCAGAGTTCCAGGCCGCCGCCCGCCTTGTGATCCTTCACCTCCATCACCTCGCCCGCGTTCGCGCCGCTCGTAAAGGTGAGTTTTCCGCGCGTGAAATATGCCGCTGCATAGGCGCCAAGACCCGTGCTCGCAATTTCGCGATTGCCGCTGGTGCTTTCGACCGTGCCCGCCGCCGTCCAGTCCCCGCCATCGAGCCCGCAGCGCGCATCGCAGAAATCGGCGTCGCAGCCATATTGATAGAGCCGCCCCGTCGGCTGGTTGAGGCGATGCGCCAGTCCGCGCAGCTCCGCCGTGAAACTCGCGCCGCTCCGCGAGACCTCGCCGAGATTTCCTTTGCGCATCAGCACGCGCTGGTCCACATCCTCCCAGTTCACGCGCCAGATCTCGATTTCCGCATCGTCGTAAATTCCCGCCGCGAGGTCGCCTTCGTCCAGCCGCGCGGATGAAAGCGCACCCGTCACATCGAGATTGTCGATATTCAGCCCGCTCGTGCTTTCCAGCGCCGAAGCGGTGAAACCGCCCGCCGCCTCATAGGTCGTGCCGCCGAAACTCAAATCGCGGTCATGCTCCGTGAAGCCGAGCGTTATGCCGTCGCGGCGCGTGAGCTTCCAGCACCAGGCAAGCGTCGTCGTTCCGCTCGCGACATGCGCGGCGAATCCGGCAGAAAGATTTTTCATGGATCAGATCCTGATCTCGATAACCGGAATATCCGGCACGCTGCCCGCCTCGAATGCGCCAAGGCCGATATCGAGGAAATCCGTGTCGAAGCGCACCGGCACGTCGAACTCGAAGCCCGCCGTCACGGCAACACCCTCGCCCGGTGCCACGGCAAACGTCACCATGCCCGCCGCGTGGTCCAGTGCAAAGTCTTCGCCCTCTTCCATCGCCGCGCCACCCGTGGCAATGCGCACGCTTCCCGCCACCGGTTTTGCGATTTCGCGCATATAGCTCGCCCCGCCCGACACATAGCTCTTCACGAGCTGGAACGCGGTGCGTTCGCCGTCGCCGGTCCCGAGCGTCTGGTCGAGCGGCGTCACATCCACGCCGGGCGCACCGCTCTTCCAGTCGCCACGGTCATGCCAGCGAAAGCCATGCAGCCTTCCGTGCCGCGCCTCGAAGAAGGAGATCACCTCGTGAATGTCGTCGAGCTTCCTCAGTCCGAGCCCCGCATTGTAGCGCCGGCGCGACATCGCCCAGGGGCTGTTTCTCTCCTCGCGGCCCGAACCGAGCGTCACGATCTCGGTCCGCCGTTCCGGCCCGCCGCTCGCGCCCAGCGCAATCGAAAGCGGAAACCTCACCTCATGAAATGCCATCGGCACTGCCTCACATGTTTCGCTGACCGCGCGCGCCAACACGCGCGAGCATCGCCGCGATCTGCGATTCCGAGCGGCGGAAACTCGCCGCATCAGTCGCCGTCACGTTGAAAGTGATGTTCGTGGCCCCCGCGCCGCCTTGCGTTGTCACGCCGAGCCGTCCGTCCGCGCCGCGCCTCAGCGGCAATATCGCCTCCGCGCCTGCCTCGCCTGCGAGCCCCGTGCCGCCGCGCAGCGGAAAGAGCATCGGGCTCGACACGACGCCGCCTTTCGCGAAAGGCAGCACACGCCCATCGGCAATCGCGTTGCCATTGCCGCTTGCCACGAGCCCGCCCACCATGTCGCCGATGCCGTTCGACACAGCCCCCGATATGGCTTGCGTCGCGCGCTCCAGCGCCACGCGCGAAAGGTCGAGCGCCAGCTTCTTCAGCACATCGGAGAGCGAGCGCCCTTTCAGCGCCGCCCCCTCGAAGGCATTGCCGAGCGCATTGCCGAAGTCGCGGCCCTCGCGGGTCGCGCGGCGCATTTCGTCGCTCACCGATTTCAGCGCGCGCTCTGCATTCAGCGCAAAGCCTCGCGCCGCTTCGCTCGCCTGCCCCATCGCGGCAGCGAGTTGTTCAGGATCTGTGTCTGCCATGTTGTCCTCAGTCGGGAAATGTCCGCATCAGCCTGTCGAGTGCGAGCCGCCCCATCGGCGCTTCCGCGTGCGGCCGCAGCGCGCGGGCTGCCGCCGCGAGTTCAGGCAATGTCATCCGCCAGAAGGTTTCGGGGGACATGCGCAGCATACCGAGGCCGAGTGTCATCGCCTCTTCCCAGGGAAAACGTGGGCTGCTCACGCAGAGCCGCCGAAGGTTGCGGAGAGGAGATCCGCAACGATGGCGATGAAGCCCGCCGCGCCGCCTTCCGCCGTCATGCGGGCGACATCTTCGTCCGAGCGTTCATAGCCCGCGCCGCGCAGCCCCGCGCCGATGATCCGCACCGCATCCATTGCCGCGATGCACCCGGTCTCGAAGCGGCTGGCGAGCGCCAGCATGTCCTCGCCGCCAAAGGCCTGTTCCAGTTCCGCCAGCGCACCGAGCGTCAGCACCAGTGTCATGCGCTCGCCGTCGAGCACGGCCTCGACCTCGCCCCTGTGCCTGTTCGCCATTGTCACATCGCCGCGAAGCTGATTTCGCCTGCGCTTTCAAGCGCGAGGTCGAAGCCGACTTCGCCGTCATGATCGCCGGAGAATTCCAGCGCCGTAATCTGGAACGGGCCAGACACCGTGCCGAAATCGGGGATCACGACCTGCCAATTGCGGACTGCGCCCGCGAAGAAAATCTCGCGCAGGCTCGCATCCGACGCGGCATCCTTGAAGATGCCTCGCCCCGTGATCCCCGCCGAGCGCACGCCCGCGCCTTCCAGCAGCTCGCGCCAGCGCCCGGCGGATTCCGCATGGGTCACATCGACCGCCCGCGCGTTGAATGCAATAGCGCGCGAGCGAAGTCCCACGACCGTGATGAAACTGCCCTCGCCCGTGCTGTCGAGCTTCAGCAGCAGGTCCTTGCCTTTCTGTGCCGTCATGCTGTCTCTCCTGTTTGTTCCGTCACCGCGCGAAAACGGATCGTGCCGCGCCAGGTCATGCCGTCGGCCTCGCGCCGCGTCGTTCCGTCGAGGAAGCGCAGATTGACGAGTTCATGTCCTTCAAGCATCAGCGATGCGTCATGCAGCGCCGCGTTCACCGCGCCCATGATGCGCTTTGCCTCCGCGCGGCCGCCGCCACGCGAAAATGCGTGGAGCGCGAGGCGGTGCTCCGTACCGCCCGGCCAGTCCCGCGTTTCGTTCTCGCCAAGCGCCAGATAGGGAAAGCCCGCATCGCCGGGCACATTGTCGTAAAGGCGCGTCGCGACGAGTGCGGCGAGCGCCGCATCCCCCGCGAGGCGCGTATATATCGCCTTCTGCAAGGCAAGATCGGCGTTCATGTCTCCTCCTCGCAATCGAGCACGAGAAAACGCTTGCGCCCGTCCGGGTTGCCAACAGCGCGGATGTTCAGCACGCGCGCGTTCCAGAGCACGCGCATTTCCGTCGTGATGCCGGAGCGGTAGCGGATCGTCAGCCGGAGCTTCGTGCCTGCCGCGAGCCTTTCACCGGCGAGCCTCTCGCTGCCGCCACGATCTTCCACCTTCGCCCAGACGGTCGCGCCGCTCGTCCATGTGACCTCCGCGCCGCCCGCCCCGTCCGGTGTCCGTGAGGGCGATTGCAGCGTCACGCGCTCGCGCATTTCGCCAATCGCAATGCCGCTCACAGCCGCATCCTCCGAAAGGGTTTCACCAGCGCCGAGACCGTGCGGGGCAAATTCGCTCCGTCCCCGACGGGCTCACGATGCTCGAACCAGTGCGCCGCCAGCATCAGCATCGCCTGGCGAAGCGGCATGGGTACGTCCGCCACCGCGCCATAGCCCGCCGTGAAGCCGATTTCGATGCCCGCAAGCCGCGTTGCAGGCATGGGCCAGGCCTGCCCGCTTTTCACGGCAATGCGCGGGTGTTCGCCTGTCTCGGTTTCGTAGAAGCCGGGATCGAGCGGCAGCATCGCGCCGCTGAGGGCGGCCACCTTCACCGATGTCACCTCGGCCACCGGCGCGAGTGGAATGGCGATTGGGCCGACGGGCCATTCGTCCAGCGTCAGGCGCCAGTTCTGCGCCACGAAGGCGCGGCGCGTTTCCGCTTCGAGCGTCGCGCGCGCGGCCGTCAGAAGCGCCGTCAGCAGCGCATCCTCCTCCGTCGCATCGAGCTTCAGGTGGGCCCGCGCTTCCGCGAGCGACACCGGCTCCTCTGCCGGCCCGGCAAGAAGTGTCAGGGTCATGATCTTTCTTTCATTTGTCATTGCGAGGAGCGAAGCGACGAAGCGATCCAGAGCGGCATGGGCAGCAATGGATTGCTTCGCCTCCTCGCAACATCGTGGCGACGACTAGTTCACCGGCTTCAGATGTGCCGAGCCGAGAAGAGCGAGCGCCGCAATGGGCGTGCCCTCCTCATGGTCGCCATCGAGAACGACACCGATGCGCGTATAGCGCGCCGGGCCGGCATAGCCGATGCGATAGTCACGCATGTCCTGGCCGTCGCCATCGAGAAGAGCGAAGATGCCCGTCTCGTCCGGCGGGTCGCCCAGCACCTCATGCGCCGCTATCACCGGCGTCCAAGACGTGCCGTCATCCGATGCCTCGATGATGCAGGCGATCGAGAGCTCTTCCGAGAGCTCGTCGCCGGCCGTGCCGATACAGACGATGTGCTCCACCGCCCCGAAGCCCCTGCAATCGACGGGTGCGCCGTAGCGCGTTTCCGTCGTCAGTTTCGGGTCCAGCGTCAGCACCGTCTTCAGGCCGCTATGCAGATCGCGCATCATGCCCCTCACGCCGAAAACTGGAGGAACTTGATCGCCTCGAAGTTCTGCACACCGCCGCCCACGCGCTTCGTCGTGTAGAAGAGCACGTAAGGCTTCGCGCTGTAGGGATCGCGCAGCACGCGCACGCCCAGCCGGTCGACGATCAGATAGCCGCGCTTGAAGTCGCCAAAGGCGATGGCGGGTGCATCCGCCGCAACGGAGGGCATGTCTTCCGCCTCCGTCACCGGATAGTTCAAGAGTGTCGGCGGCTGGCCGGCCGCGAGCGCGGGCTGCCAGAGATAGTTGCCATCGGTGTCCTTGAACTTGCGGATCGCGGCCTGCGTCGAGCGGTTCATGACGAAGCGGCCATTCGCGCGATAGCCCGCCTTCACCGCATAGATGAGGTCGATCAGCTTGTCGCCCGGATTGGATGTCGGGAAGCCGCCCTCGTTGCCGCTCGCGATGAAGCCGAGCTTGCCCCATTCCCAGTCGCCTTCCGCCACGCGGTCATAGTCGAGGAAGCCGCGCGGTTTCTTCACGCCGTCGCCGGTGACGAAGGCCGCCCCTTCCTGTTCGGCGAAGGCGGTCTGCACCTCTTCGGCGAGCCACTGATCGATATTCACCGCCGCATCGTCGAGCAGCGTCGGCGTTGCCGCGGGCATTGCATAAAGCTCCATCGCCGGAAACTCGATCTCGGCCAGTGCGGGCGAGGCCGTCTGCGGGCGCGCTTCCGTTTCGCCGACCCAGCCCGTCTGCAAGCCGCCCTTCGAAAAGGGCTTCTTGTAGCTCGCCGTGCCAATCTGGCGGATGCCTGCAATGGCGCGGATGGGCGAGACTTCCGACACGATCCGGTCGATCATGCGCTCCGTCTCGCCCGGCACCAGATAGCCGCCATCGGGGTCCGACTGCGCGGAAAGCGCCTTCGCCTCCAGCCCGCGCAGCTCATGCGCCTCGCCTTTGCGCACATAGCGCTCGAAAGCGCGCTTGTGTTCGCGCGCACCTGCGCCGCCTTCCGCCGCCCCGCCGATTTCCGGGCGGCGCGCGGCCAGCGTCAGCTCATCGAGCTTCTTCTTTTGCGTGTCGAGCGCGCGGTTGATGCGCTCCACCTTCTCTTCGGCCAGCACATCGGCGGTGAGCTTGCGCTCCAGTTCGCCGAGCCGTTCGTCATTGGCGGATTTGAAATCCTCGAAGGAGGTGAGGAACTCGTCCATGGCGTCGCGCACTTCATGCGCGCTTGCGGCCCGCATACCGTCGTTCTTCGTCTCGGGCGCGCGCGCCTCTTCCTTCAGCGACGCGCCGATGCGCGGCACGCCGTCGTTGAAATGCGACATGTGTCGTCTCCTGATCTGTGTTGATTGTGTCTTGAGTTCAGCTCGTGAAAAGGCGCGCCGCCGCACGAAGCGCACGGGCGAGCGCCTGGTCGCCGCCTCCCGCCTCCCGCGGGACGGGCAGCGCCTTGAAGCCCCGCTGGACGATCGTGCGGGCCTCCGTCCGGCTGAACCCAGCGTCCTGCATGAGCCAGCGTTCGAATTCGCGTGTCGTCGGCCGTCCGTCCCGCTTCACCGCGCTCACCCGGGCTGCGGGCAGCATCGGAAAGGTCACGACCGAAATTTCCCAGAGGTCGACTTCGATGAGGCGGCGTGTGCCATTCGCGCGGTCCGTCTCCGCCTTCACCACGTGATAGCCGATGGAGAGCCCGTCGACGGCGCCCGCCCGCATCAGCGCCAGCACCTCGCGGGCGCGCATGACATCGGTGAGTAATTGCCCGCGCACGAAGAGCCCGCGCGCATCCTCCTTGATCTCTTCCCAGGTGCCGATCACCTCGTTCGGCTCATGCTGATAGAGGAGCTTCACGCCGCGCGCGCCCCGCTTCAGGAGCGATTTCCGGAACGCACCGGGCATCACCACGTCGCGGCCCAGATCCTCCGTCCCGAAAAGCGAGGCATAGCCCTCGAAGCTGCCATCCGCCTTCACTGCCTTCGCCTCGAAGCGCGCGGCCTTCCGCTCGCCCGCCGTAGTCCTCACGGGTTCTCTCACTCGCTTCCTCCGTATGGGGATGTTATCCGCGCAACAAAAAAGGCGCCCGGAGGCGCCAGCTCAACCCACAATTGTCATCCCGGCACTTGTTGCCGGGACCCGCTCGCCTTTCCACTTGCCGCAGCCGCCAATGGGCCCCGGGAATAAATCCCGGGGTGACACCTCATTTTGATTGAGTATGAACGCCTATCTCAGCCGCTCCTCGATCCTCCCGAGCGCCGCATTCGCCGCCTTCGTCTGCTCCTCCAGCCGCGCGGTGCGTTCCACGAGCTCGCCAATCCGCGCCGTCCGCGCTTCGAGCCCCGCGAGGCGTTCGTTCGCCGCACCGGCCCAGAGAAGCGCCGCCGCCGACTGCATCAGGATCGCCAGGACCACCGCCAGCGGCACGCGCCGATCAATTGCCCATCGTTCTGGCGCCCATCGCTCTGACACCGGGCGTTCTGGCACCGGGCGTTCTGGCGCTGGGCGTTCTGGCGCCGACACGCGCTCCTCTTTCGTGTATGCTGCTTTTTTCATCGACCTTTTCCATGCGAAAGACCGGATTTCATGACGACCGACCTCTGGATGATCCTCATCATGGGCATGGCGCTGGCCTGCGGCCCCGTGCTCCTCGTCTGGCTCGAAGAGCGCACGCGCGCCCGCGGCGCTTCCGTGCCCTCCCTCGTCACCGTGAAGGGCTACAAGGTCACGCCGCACAGCGCCTTCAGCCTCATCATCGCAATCATGCTGATCTATATTTCCTGGCAGATGCGCGGCATCGGCATGGGTTTCGTCTTCATGGTGTTCGGCTTCGTCGACGTCATCATCGCGGCGCAGAACATCAGGAAGTCGAAGGCCCTTCCGTCCTGATTTCTCTCGTCCGGCCATAGCCCACCGCCTCGCGCTTTTCCGCGTCGCTGAGAAAATCCGCGCGGCTCACTCGCGCCCACAATGCGTCGCGGTCGGCCGACAGCGCGTCCACCTGGTCCGCGTCGTACCAGAGTCGCAGCTTCCCTTCGTAGCGGGCCCCGAGCCATTGCGTCAGCGCGCGCGCCGTGCGTCCCGCCAGCGGCAGCACGGTGCCGCGCCAGAAGGCCCGGTTCGCTTCGCGCAAATTCGCATAGGTATTGTCGCCGGGAATGCCCAGCAGCATGGGCGGCACACCGAAGGCCAGCGCGATCTCGCGCGCCGCCGCGTTTTTCGCCTCGATGAAATCCATGTCCTTGGGGGAAAGCCCCATGCTCGTCCAGTCGAGCCCGCCTTCGAGCAGCAGCGGCCGCCCGGCATTCGCCGCCCCCTGATAATTCTCGGCAAGCTCGCGCTTCAGCCGCTCGAACTGGTCCTCGCTCAAATTCGCGCCCGCCTCGCCGCCCTTGTAAACGAGCGCGCCGGAAGGCCGCGCCGCATTGTCGAGCAGCGACTTGTTCCAGCCGCCTGCCGCATTGTGAATGTCGATGGCGCAGGCAGCCGCTTCGAGCGGGCTCTGCCCGTAATAATCGTCGAGCGGATTGAAAAGCCGCATATGCAGCACCGGGCTCCGTCCCCCGCAAGGGATCGTCACAACCCGTCCGTTGACGGAATACTCATAGGCCTCGGGCCAGCCTGCGCGCCCCGGCACCGCCTTCATGCGGTCCGGCCGCAGCACATAAAGCTCGCGCGGCCCGCCATCGACCTCCACAAGCTCCATGTAGCTGTTGCCCGCCACCTGCAGAAAGCTGTACCAGCTCTCGAACAGGTCCGCGCCCGACTGGCTTTCATTCGGCCGCTCGATGAGGTTCAGCAGCGGGTGCTCGGAAAGCTCCCTGTCGCCATCGTAAAGCAGCCAGGGCAGGCTCGCAGCCGCTTCCGCGATCATGCGGACCGAGCGATAGGCGATGGCGTTGCGCCTGTAGCCTTCCTCTGCCAGCGCCGCATAGTCGCGCGGCGTCCAGACCGCGTGGCCCTGCATATGCAGCGCGATCACCGGCGCGACGCGGCTTTCCTTGATTTCGGGCGCGCGAAAGCGCAACGCGCTCGCGAGCGCGGCAAGCGGATTGGGCATGTTGGTTCCTGTTGTGGAAGGCGGCGTAACGGGCGTTCAGCCGCGATAAATATTCAGTGTCATTCCGGCGCTTTTATCCTCTAAAGCCGCCGCATCTTCGGCTCCCCCGCCTCGCCGGAGAGCATGAGTTCCGTCAGCGCCCAGACGAGCGCATCAAGCCGGTCGGGGCTTTTGCCGCCCGGCACCCAGTCGCACATCTGGTCTTCGAGTTTCGCGAAGCCGCCCACGTGATGCACCAGCCCGCGCTCGTAAAGCGCGGCAACGGGTTCGGCGCGCACTCGCTTGCCGCGTGTCGCCCGCACCAGCCGGATCGGCGCATCGGGCATTTCCTGCCGCATCACGGTGCCCACCATGTCGCCACCCATATTCGCTTCCGCGACAATCCGGTCCGCCTCATGCGCGCGGTAGCAGCCGGCGACGCGCTTTGCCCAGGCCAGCGGCGAAAGCCTGCCCATCGAGCGGTCATCCAGCACATAGGCATGACCGTCCTGCCCGAGCGCGGCACAGACAATGCCGCATTCGTCCGATTTCGTGCCGCCCGTCGCGGGCGGGTCGACGCCCACCACCACGCGGACAAGCGCCAGCGGCGCGCGCTCGATCCGGCCCTGCTCTATCGTCTCGCGGTTCCAGAGCGCATCCGGATTGTCCTCTATCAGTTCCGCGTCGAGTTCCTGCCGCCCGAGCCGCGTACCCTCATAACGCGAGATCACGGCGCGGAAAAATCCGTCGGCCAGGTTTGCGCGGTTCGCATGTGTCGAGGCGCGTGTCACCGCCGTGCGCCGGTCCGCCATCAGCCGCTTCAGCACGGGCACGGGGCGCGGCGTCGTCGTCATCACCTGGCGCGGGTTTTGCCCAAGGCGCAATCCGAATTGCAGCATGTCCCAGGCGGCTTCGGCGTAGCGCCATTTTGCCAGTTCGTCGCCCCAGGCCGCGTCGAATTGCGGTCCGCGCAGGCTTTCGGGCTCACCCGCGGAAAACACATGCCCCACCGCGCCATTCGGCCAGAGCAGCCGCTTGCGCGTCACTTCATAGCGCGGCTTTTCATTTTCACGCGCAATGGCGCGCAGCCCCGAGGGCCCGTCGATCATCACCTCGCGCACATCGCCCAGCGTCTCGCCGATCAGCGCGATGCGCCCGGACCGTCCGGCATCGACCTCGCCCTGCACCCATTCGGCGCCCGCGCGCGTCTTGCCCGCGCCGCGCCCGCCCAGCACCAGCCATGTCGTCCAGTCGCCTTGCGGCGGCAGCTGGTCGTCCCGCGCCCAGAAGCGCCAGTCATTGTCGAGCAGGCGCAGCTCGCGCGGCGTCAGACTTCTGAGGAAGCCTGCCCTTGCCTCCGGCGCCAGCGAGGCGAGCGAGACGGCTCTCAAGTCCGGCGCGGATGCGCTCGTCTTCCGCGCGCCGCTTTGCCCTGTCGGCCTCGGGATCGTTTCGTTTGGCAAGACGCGCCGCCTTTTCGATTTCATGGAGCTTGTCGATGGAACGCACCAGTGTCGCAATTCTGCGGGCCTGCCGCTCGCCTTCCGCCTCGTCGCGCGTCGTCTTTCGCTGCCGTTCGATATCGGCGATCTCGCGCGCAATCAGTTTCGTCAGCCGCGCGGCCAGCGCCTCCGCGTCCTGCGGCAGTTCCGTTTCCAGCCGCTTTTCCTGCTCGACCTCGCCGCGCTTCGGCCAGCTCTCCGCCTTTGCGCGGGCGATGATCCGGTTGTAGTGAATGCCGTGCTCGAAGCCGATATCGGAAAGCCGTTTCCTGCCGATCTCGTAATCGGCGCGGATCGTTTCCCAGTCGATATCCTCATCCGCCATCACGCGCGGCGGCACTTCCGCCACCGGCTTTTTCACCGCCGCTTTCGTCATGGTCACCCGCACAATTCTGGAGATGGACGTAAGGTAGGGAGCGAGCGTGACGCTGACAATTGGGGATATCTCGGAACTTTCATTTCATCCGACTCCCCTTTCTCCGCGAGTCGCGGCAAACTCCCGCCAGCCGCAGAGGGGGACCATGTTTCAGAGACTTGCAACATCGCTACGCTTTCGCTTCGTTGCGCGCCAGTCGGCGATCGAACGGCAGGCGGGCGTGATCCCTTATGCGGTCGTCGATGGCAAGGTCGCGGTCCTTCTCATCACATCGCGCCGCACGGGCCGCTGGATATTTCCGAAGGGCGGGCTCATGGAAGGGCTCGATCCGCATGACGCCGCCGCGCAGGAGGCTCTCGAAGAAGCGGGGGTCGAGGGCATTGTCGCCGAGGAACCGCTCGGCACATGGCGCACGATCAAGCGTCGCGGCGTCCGCGTGAAACCCATCGAGGTCGATATGTATCCGCTACGCGTCACGCAGCAGCATGAAACATGGGAAGAGCAGCATGAGCGGCGGCGCCACTGGGCGGGGCTCCGCGAAGCGCGCAAGCTTCTTCGCGATCCCTATCTCGCCGACATCGCGATGAAGCTCAAGGACGAAAAATAAGGCCGCCTCAGAGGTCCGACACGGCCTTCATTGCCGCGTAGAGGATGCCAGCGAGGAAGCCTGCGGCAGGCACCGTCACGACCCAGGCGGCCGCTATGCCGAGCACGTGGCGGCGGCGCACGAGGCGGCGCTTTTCGCGCTTTATCTGTTTCCTGACCGCGTCTTCGGGCGTCTTCGACAATGATGACGGCTCGTTGGGCACGGGCTTTGGCGGCTTCGGCCCATCCGCCTTGAGGCCGAGATTGGCGAGCTGTTCGCGCAGGAAGCCGACACCGAAAACACCGCCAATCGCGATATGCGTGGAAGATACGGGCAGACCGAGCGCCGAGGCGATGAGCACGGTGATGGCAGCAGCCAGCGCAACGCAATAGGCGCGCGGGGCGTCCATCTTCGTGATCTTGGTACCCACCGTGCGAATAAGGCGGGGGCCGAAAAGCGCGAGCCCCAGCGAGATGCCGAGCGCGCCGATCACGAGCACCCATAGGGGCAGCGCGACATTGCCGGACGCGGACGTCCCCGTTTCGGCGGCCGCCACGATGGCGGCGAGCGGCCCGACGGCATTCGCAACATCGTTCGCGCCATGCGCGAAGGAAAGAAGCGCTGCCGCAAAGACCAGCGGCAGCGTAAAGAGCCCGGCCACGTGCTTGCGCCTGTTTTCCATGTCCCGGGCGCGGCGCGCGACCCAGGGCCGGGAAGCGAGCGTGCCGGCAACAAAACTTGCAAGGCCGAGCAGCAAGACCATGCTCGTCGAGGGATGATAGATGTGTTTCAGGCCTTTCAGCGCGAGATACATCGCGAAGACGCCCGCCATCAGGCCGATCAGCACAGGCACCCAGCGTCTCGCGGCCGTCACGCGGTCCGGCTTGAAGAGTACCTGCCATTTCACGAAGCCGAGCAGCGCCGCCGCGATCACGCCACCCATCACCGGCGAGATCACCCAGCTAGCCGCAATCGCGGCCATGGTCGGCCAGGAGACGATGCCGAAACCCGCTGCCGCAATGCCCGCGCCCAGCACACCGCCCACGATCGAGTGCGTGGTCGAGACGGGTGCATTCAGGAAGGTCGCCAGATGGAGCCACATTCCTGCCGCGAGGAATGACGCCATCATCAGCATCACGAAGTCGCGCACCTCGAAGCTCTGATGCGGCACGATGATGTTCTTGGAGATCGTGTTCACGACATCGCCGCCCGCGAGGATCGCGCCCGCCGCTTCGCAGACCGCTGCGATCAGGAGCGCGGCGCCGAGTGGCAGCGCGCGGCTGCCGACTGCGGGGCCCATATTGTTTGCAACATCGTTGGCGCCGATGTTGAGCGCCATGTAGCCGGCGATGACGCCGCCCGCGATCACGAAGTAGCTCAGCGGCCCCGAAGGGGCGAGCCCGCTCATGACGAGGAAGATGGCGATTAGGAACAGGACCGAGAGGCCGGGGGCCGCGATGGAACGCGACAGATCCTGCGTGGCCTCTTCGAGCTTGCCGACCTTTTTCAGGTCTTTGTCGAGTGCACTTTTCGGCACGGGGGCTCCCCAACGATTCGGCCAAAACCCGGGCATATCTCGCCGCGGGGAGCCTTTAGCACTTCGCCGGGGACAAGCCTACCCTGTGTGACGTTTTTTTGACGTTTCGATGACGGTCAGGCCGCTTTTGCGGCCAGATATCCCCCCAGCGCCGCGAGTGCGGTCAGTGCCGTTCCCCAGGCCATATCCACCGCCGCCATGCGCCAGGGCCAGCCCTTCAGCGTCGCCAGGTTAGTCATGTCGTAGGTGCCATAGGCCAGCAACCCAAGGAGCGCGCCGCGAAAAACCGCGCCCTTCCAGCTCTCCGCGGGCATGGCCGCGAAGAAGACGATGCCGCCAATATAGAAGAGATAGAAGGCGCCCGCCGCCAAGAAGTCCGGCGCATCGCGCATCATGTTTCCGAGCGAATTTGCGTAAAAATCGCGCGCCACGCGGCTCAGCCAGATGTAGTCGAGACCAAGGAAAACAATGGCGCTTGCGACATAGGCAAAGAGATAGGTCATGGGATGGGGCCCTCTGTTTTCCATCTCTTACGTCGCAAAAACGCTGCTGGATCACAGCTTTTTCACTCCGGCGGCAAAAGCGGCCAATCGACGATCCGGTCTTCGAGGTCTTCCATGTCCGCTTCGTCCTCATGGAGGAACCGTCCGTGGACAGACATACCTGCCAGCCGCACCGCTTCATACTCGCCGGAGACAAGCGGGTGCCACCAGGGCAGGTCCTTGCCCTCCTTGATGAGCTTGTAGGCGCAGGAGGGCGGCATCCAGTCGATGTCTTCCAGGTTCTCGACCGTCAGCGTCACGCAGTCGGGCACACGGGTCGAACGGTTGGGGTAGTCCGAGCATTGGCAGGTCTCGGCATCGAGCAACCGGCAGGCAATATCGGTATATTCGATCTCGCCCGTGTCTTCGTCCTCCAGCTTCACCAGACAGCACTTCGCACAGCCGTCGCACAGGCTTTCCCACTCCTCGCGGGTCATTTCGTCGAGGCGCTTCGTGCGCCAGAAAGGTTCAGGGCTGCCGGTCATTCCGGGACAAAACATCGCCGCGAAGAATTTGTCAAAGCCTCACCCTGCCGCGCCATCGCCCCGATCCTGCCCTATTCAATGCACAAAGTTCGGCAAGTCTTGTTTTGGTCCAAAGGGAATGGCACGACACTCGCATGAATCGGCTACCCGGCAGACACCCGGATTGGGTCCAGCGAGGCGGTTAACCTTGAGCGACGACGACGAAATCGATCCGCACTATCCGATGCGCGCACAGATGCGCCGCGCGCAGGTTCAGCGCGAGCAGCCCTCGGAGACGGAAGATCGTGAACCCGTTCGCGAACGTGCCTCGCGCAAACGCAGATCCGGTTTCACGCGTGCGCTCACCGTCGCGTCCTTCGGCGTAACGGCCTTGATCGCTGGCTTTATTGCCATCGTCTTCATCACCTTGCCTGACCTGCAACGCGTGCTCGACGCGCCGCATACGGAAGCGCTCTCGCTCACCATTGTCGATGCCAATGGCGATGAGCTTGGCGTGCGCGGGCACCGCACGGCGCCGACAGTGCCGCTCGGCGAAATGCCTCCCTATCTGATAATGGCTCTACTTGCGACAGAAGATCGTCGCTTCTACGAGCATAACGGCTTCGACCCGCGCGGGATCGCGCGGGCCATGTGGACGAACGTCAAATCCTTCGGCTTCGTCGAGGGTGGCTCGACCATTACGCAGCAGGTCGCGAAGAATCTTTATCTCGACCACAGCCGCACCATCTGGCGCAAGGCCCAGGAAGCGCTCATCACCATGTGGCTGGAGAACAATCTCTCCAAGGACGAGATTCTCACGCTCTATCTGAACCGCATCTATATGGGCGCCGGAAATTACGGTATGGATGCCGCTGCACGCTACTATTTCGGCAAGTCTGTGCGCGATGTGTCGCTTGCCGAGGCCGCGATCCTCGCCGGTCTCCCGAAAGCACCAAGCCGTTTTTCGCCGGCAAATGATCTTGAACGCGCGAGAGCGCGCGCCAATCAGGTTCTCGACCGGCTGGTCGACGCCGGCAGCCTTCGCGAACAGGATGTTGCCGGTGCACGCGAACACCCCGCCGATGTTCTCACGCGTTCGAAGGAAACAGGCCGCGAATATTTCATCGACTGGACTGCCGAAGAGGTCCGCAGGCTGCTTCCCGACGCGACGGGCCGTGTCATTGTTCACACGACGCTCGATCCGCGCCGTCAGGCCGCGGCGGAAAAAGCGGTGGAAAAGGCGCTGGCCGAGATGGGCGCCGAGAAACATGTCTCGCAAGGCGCGCTTGTCGCGCTTGGCCCGGACGGTTCGGTGCGCGCCATGGTGGGCGGGCGCTCCTATGTAGAAAGCCAGTTCAATCGTGCAACGCAGGCAAAGCGGCAGCCTGGTTCCGCCTTCAAGCCGATCGTCTATCTTGCTGCGCTCAAGACCGGTTATACGCCGGAGAGTCCGGTGACGGATGAACCCGTTTCGATGGGCGGCTGGACGCCACAGAACGCATCTGCGCGCGATTGGGGGACGGTAAACCTTGCCACCGCGCTCGCAAATTCGATCAACACCATTTCGGTACAGGTCGGCGAGCGTGTAGGCATGGACCGCATCATCGGGACGGCACGAGACCTCGGCATAGAAAGCCCGCTGCCGCGCAATCTTTCCATTGTGCTCGGTAGCGCCGAAGTATCGCTGCTCGAGCTCACCTCCGCCTACACTGCCTTCGGCAACGCCGGCACCCGTGCCGCGCCCTATGCTGTTGTCTCCGTCGAGGCAGAGAACGGCGACACGCTCTACCGCCATGAAATAACATCGGAGCAAGTCATGACCCGCAATCAGGCGCAGGACATGACCTATATGCTCCATCAGGCCATCGCGAAAGGTACGGGCCGCAACGCCGCATTGTCCGGCCGCCTCGCCGCAGGCAAGACCGGCACCAGCCAGGATTATCGCGATGCGTGGTTCATCGGCTTTACCGGCAACGAGGTCGCGGGGGTCTGGTTTGGTAATGACGACAATTCGCCGACCAAGAGCGCGGCAGGCGGCAACTTCGCCGCTCTCGCCTGGCGCAACTACATGACCGCCGCCGAACAAGGGGTGCCCGCGGCGCCTCTCCCCGGTGCCGTGCGCTACCGCGATGCACCGATGGTGACCGCGACCGCGCCTCGCAGCGGCTTCTTCGCGGAACTTGCGGACCTTTTCAAAGCTGCACCGAAGCTCGAAAGCCGCCCTTCGTCCGAGAGAGCGCCGGACTTCCGCATGGGCGGACGCTAGGCTTTTATCCGGGGCGATTGCGCGGATCCGCGTGATGCGCCATACAGGCGGCCAGTTCAACAGGATTACTCGACTTGGCCGCACCTCTCCTTGCCCTGCGCGATATTCGCGTCGTCTTTGCCGATCAGGTTCTGATAGGCGGAGCGAGCTTCGCGCTCGCGCCGGGCGACCGGCTTTGCCTTGTCGGGCGGAATGGCAGCGGCAAGTCTACCCTGCTGCGCATCGCGGCAGGTCTCATCGAGCCCGATGGCGGCGAGATATTCCGGCAGCCCGGCACCCGCATCGCCTATCTT
Organism: Parvibaculum sp.; assembly: GCA_002694985.1. GTDB lineage: Bacteria > Pseudomonadota > Alphaproteobacteria > Parvibaculales > Parvibaculaceae > Parvibaculum. Next base: position 405,484 of record NZNS01000010.1, read on the forward strand.
GAGCAGGTTCCGAATTTCGGCGGTGCTGCTCGTGTCATCGATTACGCGACCGCGGGCGGCGCGGAAGAACACAAGGCAGCGGCCTCGCTCGACGAACTCGGCCTGTCGCCCGAGGCCGATCCGGCGACGCTTTCGGGCGGTGAAGGGCGCAAAGCCGCGCTTGCCCGCGTACTCGCGGAGGAGCCCGACATTCTCCTTCTCGACGAGCCGACGAATCATCTCGACCTTCCCTCCATCGAATGGCTCGAAGAACGGCTCTCGCAATTTCGCGGCGCTTTCGTTCTCATCAGCCATGACCGCGCTTTCCTGCGTCGTCTCGCGGCGGGCTGCCTCTGGCTCGACCGCGGCGCCATCCGCCGCCTCGACAAGGGCTTCACCGCCTTCGAGGAATGGTCGGAAAAAATTCTTGCCGAGGAAGAAGTCACGCAACGCAAGCTCGACAAGCTGATCGAGCAGGAAACGCAATGGTCACGCGAAGGTATTTCAGCGCGGCGAACGCGTAATCAGGGGCGGCTTCGCCGTCTCCATTCCATGCGCTCGGAGCGCGCGCAGCGTGTTCAACAGACGGGCCGTGCCGACCTCGCCGTCGAGACGGGGCAGGCGTCGGGTTCGCTCGTGGTGGAAGCAAAGAACATCACCAAGATATGGCCACAGCCCGACGGCTCGGAGCGTGTCGCCATACGCGATTTTTCGACGCGGATCATGCGTGGTGACAAGATCGGCGTGATCGGTCCCAACGGCGCGGGCAAGACGACCCTTCTCAAAATTCTCACAGGCGTCCTCGCGCCCGATAGCGGCACGATCCGCCTCGGCACGAACCTCACACCCGTCTATGTCGATCAGTCGCGCAGCTCCCTCGATCCGGAAGCAACGCTCTGGGATACGCTTTGCGAAGGCGGCGGCGATCAGGTGATCGTGCGCGGCAAACCGCGTCATGTCGTTTCCTACCTGCGCGACTTTCTCTTCCGCGAGTCGCAGGCGCGTCAGCCCGTGAAGGCGCTGTCCGGCGGCGAGCAATGCCGCCTGCTTCTCGCCCGTGCGCTGGCGAAGCCCTCAAACCTCCTGATCCTCGACGAGCCGACGAACGATCTCGACATGGAGACGCTCGACCTGCTGCAGGAGATCGTGTCCGACTATGATGGCACTGTCCTTCTCGTCAGCCATGATCGCGACTTCCTCGACCGCATCGTGACGTCCGTCATCGCGCTTGAAGGCGATGGCAAGGCGCAGGAATATCCGGGCGGCTATTCGGATTATTTCCGCCAGCGAAAAGAAAAGCCGGACGCATCGTCAGCCGCGAAATCCTCTCCTTCTACCTCGCAGAAGCAGGATCGTGCGAAGGCGCAGACAAAGCTCAGCTACAAGGACCAACGCGCGCTGGAAGAGCTTCAGTCGCGCATGCCGCAGCTCGAAAAGGAGATTGCCGCGCTCGAAGCGGCACTCGCCGATCCTGATCTCTACGCCCGCGATCCCGACAAATTCCACAAGACGACAGAACGCCACGACGCGCTGAAGGCGGAACTGGAAAAATCGGAAGAAAGCTGGCTGGAACTGGAGATGAAGCGCGAAGAACTCTCCGGAAACTAGACGCTTCACCGCCTTCCCGCACCTCGGTTAACTACCCGCGCATTATACCTTTGACTGTTCCAATTTCAGACGGTTGGATGGGCCATATCGATTCGCGCATGGGGGTGTCGCGAAGCAGCATTGTCGAAAACCCGGAGCCCGGCTGGGCTCCAGCGGGGAAAAACTCTTGAAGCTGGCCCTGAAGCTGGTTGCGGTCGTTATCGTCGCGCTGATTATCGGTGCGGGGTCCGCGCTGCTTTTCATTCGAGGCGCAGGCCTCGGCGGCGATGTCGCTGTCGGCCCCTGGCAGACGAGCCTTGTCATCGGCAGTTCGCAAGCAGACCCCTATACACGCGCGCAGATCGCTGTCGCAGGGCTTCTCGCGCTCAATCGCGCGGAAACCGTCTACTTCACGGCATCGCATGACGATGCGGGCGACAAACTTCGTTCGGATTGCACCTACAAGATGGCGGGTTCCGATCCGCCCGCGCGCTGGTGGAGCGTGACGCTTTACGGCGCGGACCACTATCTCGTTCCCAATCCGCTCGACCGTTACTCCTATGGCGGCGACACCGTCGCCCGTGAAGCGGATGGGAGCTTCGTCATCGTTGTCGGCCCCGAAGAAACGAATGGAAACTGGATTCCGACCGGCGGCCGAACGGGTGACACATTTTCTCTTACCTTGCGGCTCTACAATCCAGAGCCGGAAGCGGCACGCGACCCTTCCGGGGTCGTGCTCCCGCATATCGCCAAGGAGGCATGTCGCACATGAAAACCTGGCCCATGTGGGCGGCGGGCACCATTGCCCTCGTCGCCGTTTTCCACACCCTGACGGTATTCGGCCTGCCCTACGGCATCATGAACCGGGCGATGGCGGGCATCGCTTCGCAGGCGGGCGGGGTCAACAAACCCGTCTATCCCGATCGCCCCTCAGCCGAGGCGCGGGGGATCGTGCGGCCAAGCCCGGACCTCCTCTATACGGCCTGCGTCTACGACGTCAGCGCACGGCCCGTGAAGCTCACCTCGCCGGTACCCGACACCTATTGGTCCCTCTCGACCTTCGCTTCCAACACAGACAATTTCTTTGTCGTCAACGACCGGCAGGTAAAGACGGACCGTATCGAGATCATTCTCGCCTCAAGCGAAGAGGCGGGCAGCAACAAGGGCATTCCCGTAATTGTCGCGCCGAGCAGCAAGGGCATTGTTCTCTTCCGTTCGCTCGTGCCTTCCGAAGACCTCCGTGCCGAGATCGACACGAAGCGCCGGCAGGCGAATTGCGAGCCGCTTTGAGGCCCATTCGGTAGAAGCCCGGCAGTAGCCCGCGGCTCTGCTCGCTGCTACCATCCCCCCGGTTTTGCGCTAACCGCGCCTTCCCCGGAGAGAACTCCATGAACCGCAATATCATTCTCGGCCTGATGGGCGCTGCTGTCGCTGTCGCCATTGCGATCGTCCTCGTGATCCAGCCGGACCGTGAAACGGAAGACGACCTCGTTCGCGTAACCTTCGCAACGGACTGGAAGGCACAGGCCGAGCATGGCGGCTTTTATCAGGCCCTCGCCAAGGGCTATTACGAAGAAGCGGGCCTCGATGTCGAAATTCTTCAAGGAGGCCCCGGCGTAAACGTGCCGCAACTTCTCGCCGCGCATTCCGTCGATTTCGGCCTCGGTTCCAACAGCTTCATCCCGCTCAACATGGCAGCCGCCGATGCAGGGGCAAAGGCTGTCATGGCCGCGTTTCAGAAAGACCCGCAAGTCTTTATCACCCATCCGCGCGACGACGTGAAATCCATCGCCGACATGAAGGGCAAGCCCATCATGGTCTCCGACGCGACGGTGAGCGCTTTCTGGCAGTGGTTGAAATCAAAATATGGTTTCGAGGATACGCAGATCCGCAAATACACGTTCAACCCCGCGCCCTTCCTCACCGACGAACAGGCAATCCAGCAGGGTTATCTCTCTTCCGAGCCCTACATGATCCGCCAGCAGGGCGTGGAACCGCAGGTCTTCCTTCTCTCCGACTATGGCTATCCGGGATATGCCGCGTTCATTCTCGCCAGCGACCGCATGATCGCCGAGCGGCCTGAAATCGTGCAGGCTTTTGTCGATGCAAGCATCAGGGGGTGGGTCGACTATATCTATGGCGACCCCTCACCTGCGAACGAGCTTATCAAGCGCGACAATCCGGACATGACGGATGACATCCTCGCGAATGCGATCCGGCTGATGAAGGAGAATGGCATCGTCGATTCCGGCGAGACGCTCACTCTCGGCGTCGGTGCGATGACGAATGAACGCTGGCAGAAATTCCATGACGAGATGGTGACCGCGGGCGTTTATGACAGCGATCTCAGCGTCCACAGCGCCTATACGCTGGAATTCGTGAACCAGGGCGTCGGCCTCGACCTCAAGAAGGAACTGACGGGGGAATGAGCGAGGCGGCGCGGACATCGGGAAACATCATGACAGACCAATTGGTCCGGATACCGGCAAACCAACTGTTCTCCGCGCGCCTCCTGATCGGTCTCGTGCAGGGCCTAGCTCTCTATCTCCTCTACTCCGCGCATGATGACCGGACCTGGCCTGCGACGAGCGGCTATCTCTTTGCACCGCTGCTCACCCTGTCGCTGTTCATTCCTCTCGTCGCGCTTCAGGGCCTCGGCAATTTGCGGATGCGCACGCTCCTCATCTGGATCGGCTCCGCCGCTCTCCTTCTGGTGGCGTTTACTCTCTACGATATCTGGCGTGCATGGCCGGTTGAATGGGTCTACGACGAGGTTGCCGCGACATCTTCTCGTGGCATTGGCCTCCCCAGGTCCGGTTCGTGGCTACCGATCCTCCTGCCATCGGTATCGTTCCTGCTGACGCTGTCGCCTGTCCTGTTTGTCACCCATGCGCTCGTTTCGGCAGGTGATTCAGATCGCCGGGTCATTGCCGACTACCCCACCTATTTCGACATCGCGTGGAAGCTCGCGGTTCAGCTCTGCCTCTCCGCCGCCTTCCTTGCCGTATTCTGGATGTTTCTCTTTCTCGGATCCGCGTTGTTCAGACTCATTGGCCTCGATTTCTTCCAGAAATTGATCGAACACAGGTGGTTTGCGATTCCAGCGACGGCGCTCGCCTTGTCCGCTGCAATCCACATCACGGATGTTCGCGCGAACCTCATTCGCGGCACACGAACGCTCGTGCATACGCTCCTGTCCTGGCTCATGCCGCTTCTAACACTGATCCTTTCTGGATTCCTCCTCGCATTGATCTTCACTGGCCTCCAACCGCTCTGGTCAACCGGTAGTGCCACGACTCTCCTCATCCTTTCGGCTGCCGCGTCGGTTCTGCTCGTGAACGCCACCTATCAGGATGGCAAACCCGAACGCGACTTGCCCTTTCTCCTGCGCCACGCAGGCACGCTCGCTGCGCTCCTGCTCACACCGCTGGTTGCGCTGGCAACCTATGCGCTCGGCCTTCGTATCAACCAGTATGGCTGGACGGCAGACCGCGTTCTTGCGGCGGCTGTCGTCGCTATCGTCGCCTTCTACGCGGCAGGTTATGCCGCAGCCGTTTTCCGTCCGGGCGGCGGCTGGCTGAAACCTATCGAGCGATGGAACGTCTACGCGGCATTTTTTTCGCTTGCTCTGTTTCTCATACTGTTTGGTCCCATTGTGGATCCCATGCGGATTGCCGTCGCGGACCAGATGGCGCACTTACATGACGGCGAAACGGCGCCGGAGGACTTTGATTTTGCAGCGCTACGTCTGGATGGCGGCCGTTTCGGCAAAAAAGCGCTGGAGGGATTGACCGCAAACGGACCGTCCGCCAACTTTCAGGCGAGGGCAGAAAAGGCGATCGCGTTGAAGAACTGGTACAACAGGCCCAACTTCGATCGAGATGTGAACCTCGCTGATCACGCCAATGTCTACCCTGCGGAGAAGCAGCTTCCGTCTTCTTTCATCGAGCAGGACTGGGAGAGTGCAGCTTTCAGCGTGCGCCCCAATTGCACGGCAATCCACAACTGCGATCTTTATGTCGTCGATCTCGACGGCGATAATGTCGATGAGGTATTGGACGTGACCGCCTACTCAACAGTCGGGTTCCGGGTCGACGAGGAAGGGCACTGGGATTCTTTCGGCTACTGGAAGGCGGAAGATGGCTGCGCGCCGTCCCTCCAGGGTTTTCTTGCCCACAAGCCAAAGCTACTACCGCCGCGGCCGTCTCCTTGGCCGGATATCGACATCGACGGCAAGCTTTTCGTTTTCTCACCGCCAGTCAATCATCTGCCTTGCAAGAGATCACAAGGACGATGACCGTTCCGCCAACTCCACCTCTCATCGGCCTCAAGGGCATCGGCAAGACCTATGGCAGCGGCACGGTCGCGCTTGAGGGCGTCGATGCGTCGGTGCGGGAGGGCGGTTTCGTTTCGCTTGTCGGCCCGTCGGGCTGCGGAAAGAGCACACTGCTTCGTATCATTGCCGGGCTTATTGCGCCCGATCACGGGCAGCTTTCCTGGCCGGCATCGGGCGCGCGCCCTTCCGATATCGGTTTCGTCTTTCAGGATGCGACGCTCATGCCCTGGGCGCGGGTCGCGGAAAATGTCTATCTGCCGCTAAAGCTCAAAGGCGTTGCTGAAAACGAAGCGATGCCGCGCGTGCATGATGCGCTCGCACGTGTCGGGCTGACGGATTTCGCGGATGCGTTCCCGCGCGAGCTTTCGGGCGGCATGAAAATGCGTGTCTCGATCGCGCGCGCGCTCGTGACGGAGCCGCCGGTTCTCCTCATGGACGAGCCTTTCGCCGCGCTCGATGAATTCACGCGAGAGAATCTCGATGACGATCTCGTCACACTCTGGCGGGAGCAGCGCTTCACCGCCGTTTTCGTCACGCACAGCATCTATGAATCCGTCTATCTATCGGAGCGCGTTCTCGTGATGGGTGCGCGGCCGGGCCGCATCCTTGCCGACATCGCCATCGACGCCCCCTATCCGCGCGGCCGAGCCTTCCGCGAGTCCGCGAACTATATCGAAACCTGCGCGCGGGTCAGCGCCGCCCTTCGCGAAGGCGTAGCGGCATGAATGACGAACGCTATTCGCGCCTCACCCGCATTCTCGTGCCACTTCTCGTCGGCATTGCCTTTCTTCTCCTCTGGGAAGGGCTGGTGCGGGTGAGCGGCGTCAAGCCTTTCGTGCTGCCCGCGCCCTCCGCCATCGCCGAGAGCCTCGTTGTGAATTTCGGTTCGCTCATGGGCTCGCTCTGGGTGACGTTTCGCGTGACGCTCGCCGCCTTTCTGCTCGCCGTGGTGGGCGGCGTCGGTCTTGCCATCGTCTTCTCGCAGAACCGCCTGATCGAAACGGCGCTCTTTCCCTATGCGGTGGCATTGCAGGTCACGCCCGTCGTCTCCATCGCCCCTCTCATCATCATCTGGGTCGGCTATGACCGGGTCGAGGTCGCTGTGCTGATCCTTGCCTGGATCGTTGCCTTCTTCCCGATCCTCTCCAATACGGCGCTGGGGCTCCGCTCGACGGACCACAATCTGCGCGATCTCTTCCGGCTATATGGCGCCAGCCGCTGGCAGGTGCTGAGCGAGCTCCAGCTTCCCTCCGCACTGCCCTACATTCTCGCCGGCATGAAGATTTCGGGCGGCCTCGCTCTTATCGGCGCTGTGGTGGCCGAATTCGTCGCGGGCTCCGGCGCCGCCACGGGCCTCGCCTGGCGCATCGTGGAGGCGGGCAACCGGCTCGACATTCCGCGTATGTTCGCCGCCCTCTTCCTGCTTTCCACACTCGGAATATGCATTTTCTTCTGTCTCACGCTCATCGAGCAACGGCTGCTCCGGCATTGGCACGAAAGCGCCATCCGCCGAGAAATATGAGAACAAGTCGCAGAAAACCGCTGAATCCGCTTATTGAACAAAATTTATTTGTTAAATATATTATTTTACACAACTATTGACGATCTTTCTGAAAGAACCCATCTTGTCTGGCAAATACACCGGCTGGTTTTCGGGAGGGCGGACCGCTCGCTTTACCCGTAAAAGGGCTGTATGACCGGGCATATCACGCAATTCGAGGACAGTTCCGCATGGCTCAGCACACCCGGAAGGGCGCCCAGTTCCAGGCTCTCACGGCCAATCGGCTCAGCGATGGCATCGTCGTCTATCTGACGGCGGATCAGCGCTGGTCGGAAACACTGCAGGAAGCCGACGTTGCGGAAGGCAAGGAGGCGGCGGACGCCCTCCTCGCGCGCGCAACGCCTTTTGTGGAGCAGAACGTCGTTGTGGATCCCTATCTTTTCGAGGTGTCACCCGAAGATGGCGGCATCCGCGCGGTGAGCGTGCGCGAGACGATCCGTCAGGCGGGCCCCACCGTCCGGCGCGATCTCGGCAAGCAGGCGGAACTGCCCGGCGTTCACCAGTAATCGCGAGAACGCCGGAAACAGGTAAAGGCACAGTCCCATGTATCGCTACGACGAATTCGATCAGCAGCTCGTGAATGAGCGCGTCGCCCAGTTCCGCGGACAGGTCGCGCGACGGCTTGCCGGCGAGCTCACGGAAGACGAGTTCAAGCCGCTTCGTCTGATGAACGGCGTCTATCTCCAGCTTCACGCCTATATGCTCCGCATCGCCGTTCCCTATGGCACGCTGTCGTCAAAGCAGCTTCGGATGCTCGCGCAGATCGGCCGCAAATATGACCGCGGCTACGGTCACTTCACGACGCGCCAGAACCTCCAGTTCAACTGGCCTGCGCTGAAGGACGTGCCGGATATCCTGCAGGATCTCGCCTCGGTCGAGATGCATTGCATCCAGACCTCAGGCAACTGCATCCGCAACGTGACCTCGGACCAGTATGCGGGCGCCGCGAAGAACGAGATTGAAGACCCTCGTATCGTCTCGGAAATCATCCGGCAGTGGTCGACCTTCCACCCGGAGTTTTCCTACCTGCCCCGCAAGTTCAAGATCGCCGTCTCCGGTACGCCGGACGATCGCGCCGCGATCCGCGTGCATGATATCGGCATCCAGATCGTCCAGAACGGAAAGGGCGAAATCGGCTATGAAATCTATGTCGGGGGCGGTCTCGGCCGCACGCCGATGGTCGCCAAGAAGATTTCCGACTTCGTGCCGAAGGAAGACCTGCTCGCTTACCTCGAAGCGATCCTGCGCGTCTACAACATGTATGGACGCCGCGACAATATCTACAAGGCACGCATCAAGATCCTCGTCCACGAGATCGGCGTCGAGGAAATGCAGCGACAAGTCGAAGCGGAATTCGCCGAAATCCAGAAGGGCGGCGCGTTGCATCTCCCACAGGAAGAGGTCGCGCGCATCGAAGCCTATTTCCAGCCGCCCGCCTACGAAGAGCTGCCGGACGAGAGCACCGAGCTCAACAAGGCGATCCTTGCGGACACGAACTTTGCCAACTGGGTGAAGTCGAATGTCGCCGAGCACAAGGTGCCGGGTTACAGCATCGTCAACATTTCGCTGAAGCCCATTGGCGGCGTACCGGGCGATTGCACGTCCGACCAGATGGATGCCGTCGCGGACATTGCCGAGAAATACAGCTTCGACGAATTGCGCGTCACGCATGAGCAGAACCTCACGCTGGCACATGTGCGCAAGAAGGATCTCCATGCGGTCTATGAGGCACTCAAGGCGCATGATCTCGCGACCGCGAATATCGGCCTCATCACCGACCAGATCGCCTGCCCCGGCCTCGACTATTGCGCGCTGGCCAATGCGCGCTCGATCCCGCTCGCGCAGCAGATTTCGGAACGCTTCGCCGATATCGAGCGTCAGCACGAGATTGGCGAGCTGAAGATCAACACATCGGGCTGCATCAATGCCTGCGGCCACCACCATGTCGGCCATATCGGCATTCTGGGCGTCGACAAGAAGGGCGTCGAATATTACCAGGTGACGCTTGGTGGAGCGGCGGACGAGAAGACCGCCATCGGCGATATCGTGGGCCGCGCCTTTACCGAAGGCGAAGTCGTGGACGCGATCGAGACCATCGTCACCACCTATATCGGCGCCCGCACGGATGGCGAGCGCTTCATCGACACCTATCGCCGCGTCGGTATCGATCCGTTCAAGGAGAGCCTCTATGAAACTCATTAAGAACGGCGAGTTCGTCGAGGACAGGTTTGTCACCGTTGGCGACGACGATGCGCTGCCGGACGGTCCGGCCATTGTCAGCCTCGAGCGCTGGCAGGCGGAACGCGAGACGTTGCGCGCACGCAATTCACCCATCGGGGTGAAGCTCCAGAGCGGTCAGGAACCCGATGCCATTGCCGGCGATCTCGATCATATCGATGTCGTTGCGCTCGACTTCCCGAGCTACCGCAATGGCCGCGCCTATTCCTATGCGCGCCTGCTGCGCGAACGCCATGGCTTCAAGGGCGAGATCCGCGCGGTCGGCAATGTGTTGCGCGACCAGTTCCAATACATGATCCGCTGCGGTTTCGACGCGCTCGAAGTCGCCGACAACATCACCCCGGAAATCTTTGCCGAGAATGCCGGAGTTTTCAGCCTCTTCTATCAGCCGGCGGCTGACGGGAAGAAAACCGTTCTCTCGTTGCGCCAGCGTCTCGCGGCGCGCGCGCAGGAAAAGGCTTCCGCCTGACCCCGATCCATGACATCCCGTCATGCACCTCGATCCTGCGAGGCAACAGCAAAAAGCCCGGCTCCTCGAAAGAGGGCCGGGCTTTTCAATACGCAACGCAACTACTCAACAGACAACCGCAACATGCGGCTGGGGGAGCCCCACGCAATTACGCAGCGCGGAGTTTCTCGAAAGCTTCCGTGAACTTCGCCGTGTAGGGGCCGACGGCATCGCGCATGCTCGATACGGTGAGCTCGTTCAGCTCGCGGGCCGCGTCGATATTGCGCTTCAGGGTCGAGCGCACATATTCGCTCTGGAGTTCCACCGCCGATTTGACACTGCCGGACTGGAGTACGGCACGGGCGGTCTCCACGCCTTCCTCGAAATTGGTGCGCGCGAGCGTCGTCACGATGCCCGACACCGTTTCGATGGCATTCTTCGGATCGGCCTTCGGGGCCGACTTCGGAGCCGATTTGGGGGCGGCTTTCGCTTTGCTCGTCTTCGCCGTCGCCTTCCTGGCGCGCGGCTTCGTGGTCTTCTTGGGGGCTGCTTCAGCCATTTTCTGTCTCCTGTATCGCGTGGTCGCTCACTTGGAAGGGAGCGGTTCCCCGCACATACCGGCGCGCCGGATTTGTGCGCTGCACAATGAGATAATTAACCCCTACCCCAGCGTCAAGTATTTTTTGTGCATTGCACAAAAATTGAACCCACCCGACTGGCCTGAAGTCAAAATCTGCTGATAGAAAAAGGACTTAGGTTAAGTTGCGGCGCACTGCCGCAGATCAGGGCCGCGACGGCCGCGGCGCTGCCCGCACCGAGCGTCCAGCCCAGCGTTCCGTGCCCGCTATTCATGTAAAGATTGCTGAACCGCGGCACCGCGCCCAGTACCGGACTGCCATCAGGCGTCATTGGCCTGAGCCCGCACCAGTATTCGGCGGCTCCGCGCGAGGGGCCGGTCTGGGGAAAAAGACTTTCCAGCGAATCCATCACCGACTTCGCCCGGCCCGGTTCCAGCGTCAGATCGTAGCCGCCGACTTCCGCCTGCCCCGCCGCGCGGAGCCGGCCGCCCAGATGGCTGACGACGATCTTTCGCGCCTCATCGGTGATGCTCACTTCCGGCGCGTTGCCTTCCGGCGCGGGCAGCGTCACCGAATAGCCTTTCACCGGATAGATATAGCTGCGTAGCCCGAGCGGACGAAGCAGCGCCTGGCTGCCCGCCCCCGCCGCAAGCACCACAGCATCCGCCTCCATGATCCCTTCGGCGGTTTCCACGCCCCGGATGCGCGCGCCGTCCGTCACGAGACGCCGCACATCCGCATTGGCGAGAAAGGTCGCGCCGCGCCGCTTCGCGCCCTCGGCAAGAGCACGCGAAAAGAGATGCGCATCCCCGCTCCCATCCGACGCCGCATAAAGCCCGCCCGCTATGTCGCCGCGCTGCATGGCAGGTGCGAGCGCTGGTTCGAGGGCAATACATTCGGCAGGCGTCAGCCGCTCCTGCCCGACGCCCATTCGCGCGAGCGGCGCAGCCTCGCGTTCGGCTTCGCCCAGTTCATGCGCGTCTCGGAAGATGCGGAGAATGCCCTTCTCCTTGCGCTGATAGTCGAGCGCCGCGCCTGCCTGTACGAACTCCTCCTCATAGGCGCCAAGTCGGGCGCGGGTCAGCAGAGCCAGTTCGAGATTGGGGCCGATGCGCTCGCGCCGCGCCGATGTCCGGCAGCGCATCAGAAAGCGCATCAACCAGAGCCACTGTTCCGGATCCATCTTCGGGCGCAGACGAAACGGCGCATCGTCGCGGCCCAGCCATTTCAGCACCAGCCAGGGGATCTCCGGCCCCGCCCAGGGCGCAACTTCGCAGGCTGAAAGCTGACCGCCATTCGCATAGCTGGTGCCTTCGCCCGCGCCGCCGCGCTGGTCGATCAGCGTCACCTTCACGCCGCGCAGCGCGAGTTCATATGCGGTAGAGACCCCGGCAATGCCGGCACCGACAACGATCACAGTTTCGGGGGCGGTTTGGGGAGGCGTCACGGGTTCACCTTGCGAGGATCGCCGCGATCTGCGGCGCTTGCCTAAGCCCTATCAAAGCGCCGACGGTTTGGCGACGGCAAAACAGTCGCATCATCAGGGGCTGGACGCATCTTGCGTCGCGAATGCCTAGTCGCTCTGCGAGGCGGCGATTTCTTCCGGCGGAAGCGGCATCGTCTCCACATAGATGGAGCGCGAGGGGAAGGCGAAGCCCGTACCCGCATCTTCCACGATCTGCTTGATGCGATAGGCAAGCGCTTCCTTCACTTCCAGCCACTCGCCCCAATTGGTCGTCTTCGTGAAGCAGTAGACCAGGATGTCGATGGAGGATGGGCCGAAGCTGTCGATCCTTACGAAGAGCGGTGCCAGCGGGCGTTGCACGAAGTCGTCGGTCGTTTCGATGTAGTTGCGAATGTCATCCACGATCCGTTGAAGCTGTTCATGCGTGGTACGGTATTCGACGCCGATGATCCATGAAATCCGCCGATAGGTCATCGCCGTATAGTTGATCACCGCATTGTCGGACAGGTGCTGGTTCGGCACATAGACGGGTGCCTTGTCGAACTGGCGAACCAGCGTGGAGCGAAAGCCGATCTTTTCGACATTGCCTTCCACAACGCCATCGACCTTGATCCAGTCGCCGAAGCCGAAGCGGCGCTCGATCAGGATCGACATGCCGCCGATCAGATTCTTGAAAAGATCCTGTGCGCCCAACGCCACCGCCACGCCGAAAAGGCCGAGGCCCGCAATAATCGGTGCAACCTGAATGCCCCATGTTTGCAGGATCGTCGCGATGGCGATGAGGACGACGGCGGTCTTTGCGCCTGCGATCAGCCAGTCGAGAATTTCCGGCGTCAGAATGCGCTCAAGTTTCTTGATCCCCAGGCTTACGGGGCCAACACAGTTGTAGAGCGCCCAGAAAATCGCAACGACGATCAGGGAACGATTGAGATTTTCCGTGATGACGCCGGCCGTATCGCCGAAGTCCAGATATTCGGTTGCAAAGAAGAAGCCGAGCGCGAAGAAGAGAAAGCGCAAGGGGCTCTTGATCGCATCGCGAATATAGTCGTCGAGCTTCGTGTCTGTCCGCTCGACCCAGCGGTCGGCAATGGCAAGCACGAAGCGCGTGAAGAGCCCGCGCAGCACGTAGAAGAACCCGAAGATTGCGACGGCGATCAGAATGTCGCCGATGCTGTGGCCGAAGACGCCCGTTTGCCAGACGCTTTTCACCAGTTCCCAGTATTCTCCGAAATTGCCGACGACGTCCTGCATCTATCCTGCCTCACTCGCTCAGGCGGCTACCGGCGCGCGCTCGCGCGTGGCCGAGAATGTCACCTTCGGCCATTTCTCCAGCGTATAGCCGAGTTCCCACGCGCTCTTGCCCATGAAAACGGGAGCGCCGTCGCGATCCGTTGCCATGTTACCGCGATGTGCTTCCATGAAGCGTTTCAATTCGCTGGCATCCTCCGCGCTGACCCAGCGCGCCGTTTCGTAGGGCGCCTGCTCGAAATGAACGGCAATGCCATATTCGGCGGCGATGCGCGATGAAAGCACTTCAAGCTGGAGCTGTCCGACGACACCGACGATCCAGTTCGCACCGATCTCCGGTTTGAAGACCTGCGTCACGCCCTCTTCGGCGAGGCTTTCGAGAGCGCGGCGCATATGCTTTGCCTTCATCGGATCGTCGAGACGCACCCGGCGCAGGATTTCCGGCGCGAAGTTCGGGATGCCGGTGAAGATCAGGTCTTCGCCCTCCGTCAGCGTATCGCCCACGCGGATCGTGCCGTGGTTCGGGATGCCGATGATGTCGCCTGCAAATGCATCTTCCAGCAGTTCGCGATCCTGCGCGAAAAAGAGGATCGGGTTGTGAACGCCGATCGTCTTGCCGCTGCTCGAAAGCTTCAGCCGCATCCCGCGCTTGAACTTGCCCGAGCAGATACGCATGAAGGCGATGCGGTCGCGATGGTTCGCATCCATGTTCGCCTGCACCTTGAAGACGAAGCCCGACACTTTCGGTTCGGTCGGCTCGACCACGCGGCTCGCTGCCGGCTGCGGGCGCGGTGGCGGCGCAAACTCGGCCACCGCGTCGAGAAGTTCGCGCACACCGAGCTTTCGCAGCGCGCTGCCGAAATAGATCGGCGTCATGTGGCCTGCGCGATAGGCTTCGATATCGAAGGCGGGGCTACCCTCGCGCGCCAGTTCCATCTCCTCGCGGAATGTCGCGAGTTCTTCCGCACCCGCATATTCGGAAATCTTGTCGCCCGGCAGGCTCGGCGGTTCCTCGTTGCCCTCTCCGGAGCCCGGCTTCGCGTAGGGAATGAAGCGGTCGTTTACGGGATCGAAGATGCCGCGCAGCAAACCGCCCATGCCCGCCGGCCAGATCATCGGCACGGTATCGAGCGCCAGTTTCGACGCGATCTCGTCCATCAGCTCGAACGGATCCTGGCCTTCGCGGTCGATCTTGTTGATGAAGGTGATGATCGGCACATCACGCAACCGACAGACCTCGAAGAGCTTCAGCGTTTGCGCTTCGATGCCCTTGGCCGCGTCGATCACCATGATGGCGCTGTCGGCGGCCGTCAGTGTGCGATAGGTGTCCTCACTGAAGTCCTCATGGCCGGGCGTGTCGAGCAGGTTGCAGATGATGCCCTTGTACTCAAAGGTCATCACGGCGGACGTGACGGAGATGCCGCGATCCTGCTCGATCTTCATCCAGTCCGAGCGGGCGCGCCGGCTGTCGCCGCGCGCCTTCACCTGACCGGCAAGGCGGATCGCGCCGCCTTTCAGCAGCAGGTTTTCGGTCAGCGTGGTCTTGCCGGCGTCGGGATGAGAGATAATCGCGAAGGTCCGACGATGGCGGACCTCCGACTCCACCTCGCCCGACCGGGCGGCGGTTTCGGTCGTGCTCACGTGAAACTCCTGAGAATTTGCGCCGGACACTAGCCGATAGCCGGAATTTGCGCCACCCGGGACAAAAAGGCACCTATTGAATATTCAGGCGTCAAACCGGCGGGCGCGACAAACTGGCCAATGCTTCAAGCAAGCTCCCCGTGCGACCATGCCGCCATTCGCCATTTAAGAACGAGAAAGACCCATGACCACGGCACGCGACATCATAGAGCCCCATATCGAGGCGGCACTGGCCGAGGCGGTCGAGAAGAAAATATCCGCCGATGCGATGGCCCGCATCATGTTCGAAAAAGTGCTGCATATCTGGCGCGAGGCGCGCGCGCCGGAAGACATCAAGGCCGAGCTCATGGAAGCCGCCGATCATCTCGACCCGGACGAAGACTTCATGTTCATGCGGCCGTGAACGGCCTCGGGATGTTCATGCGGCCGTGAACGCCCTGGGGATGTTCATGCGGCCGTGAACGGCTTGGGGAGGCTCATGCGGCCGTGGAGGTTCGCCCTCACGGGGCCGACAGCGCCTCTATGATCCGGCAGTCGCCAATGCGTCCGCCCTGGCAGCATGCGCTGAGGCGGCGCAATTCGGCTTCCAGTTTTTTCAGATCGGCAATCTTGCGCTCGATTTCCGCCAGGTGATCAAGCGCAAGCCTGTCCACCCCGGCACAGTCCCGGTCCGTCTTCCTTGAAAGATCGAGCAGTTCGCGCACCTGTTCCAGCGTAAAGCCTAGATCGCGGCAACGTCTGATGAAATGCAGCCTTTCACGGTGCGCCGCGCTATAGGCCCGGTAGTTTCCACTTGTGCGGGGCGGCTCGGGCAAAAGCCCGATCTTCTCGTAATAGCGCACGGTCACAACCTTGGTGCCCGTCGCCTTCGCCAGTTCCCCGATGCTCATGTCAGCGGTCATGGAAACTCCCCGGCTTGACCCTATAGTTACTATAGACCCTACCTTAGCAGCATGGGCTCGAACTTGCGAGGACGGCGATGAGCGGACAATGCTGCGAACATGAAACCTCCGAAACGCAATTGCGCGACGCCGCCTATCGGCGTGTCCTCTGGACCGCGCTCCTCATCAATGGCGTCATGTTTGCCATCGAGCTCGTTGCGGGGCTTGCTGCGGGTTCCGTCTCCCTGCAAGCCGATGCGCTCGATTTTCTGGGCGACACGGGTACCTATGCGATCAGCCTTTTTGTCATCGGCATGTCGCTCGCCGCTCGGGCGAAAGCCGCGCTCGCCAAGGGCGCGACGATGGGCCTGCTCGGCTTATGGGTCATCGGCTCGACGCTCTGGCATCTGGTTCAAGGCGATGCCCCCGAGGCAATCACGATGGGTGTCGTGGGCGTCGCCGCGCTCCTCGCCAACGCCGTCGTCTTCGTGCTGCTCTGGCGTCACCGCTCGGGCGACAGCAACATGCGTTCCGTCTGGCTCTGCTCGCGCAATGATGTCATTGGCAATCTCGCCGTGATTTTCGCGGCACTCGGGGTGTTCGGCACGGGCACCGCATGGCCGGACCTTACCGTTGCCGCGATCATGGCCGCGCTGGCCCTGCAGGGCGCATGGGCCGTTTTCCGGCAAGCCCTTGGCGAATTGCGTCAGGAAGCGCAGGCGAAAACAGAGCGGCAGATGGAAGCCTGATCCCAGCCGGATAGCAGCTGTCCCGCCATCTCGCCGGGTCAGCCCACTTTCTCCTGCAGGAAATGGCGCCCTTCCCGGTCCTCGATCTCGACCACCCATATGTCCGGGTCGAAGCGCCTCTGCTTTTCTATATAGGCGTCGGCATCGGGCTCCGGCTGCCTGCCCTTCGACAGCCAGACGAGTGCGCCGTCGCCGTCGCGCGCGGGGCTGAATATCTCGGCCTCGCCATCAAGCGTATTCACCTTCACGAGCACGGTGCCGGAGGTCAGATCGCCCTTGCGCACGACCATCGCCGAGGCGCCGTTCACTTCCGCGCGGCGGATCAGCGCCTTCACCCAGATATCTGCTTTCAGTCTTGGCGCGGTGTCCATTGTCGTTTCCGTTGACCTCTGCGACGGCCCCTGCGGCCGTTTGTTGCCGTAACCCTCGATTCCCGGTGCTTTTTCGCTGCCGGAATTCATCCTTAACGCGTTTCGCGTTTGCGGACACGCGCGTGCGGCATTAGACTCGGCAACACTTCATTAAGACAAGTCATCGGGCTCAGAAACCCGGTCGAATGAGGAAGCGCAACGGCTTCCGGGGCAGCGGGGTTGCCATGAGGGGTAAAAACTTGGCTCTGAATTTTCGGAATACCGTCCGGCTTGCCGGTCTGTCCGTTTCCACCGCACTCCTGATTGCCGGCTGCACCGTGATCGAAGGCGGCAACGCCTCCGAGGGCACCAGCAAGGACAAGGTGGAACTTTCCGCCGCCCAGGCCGTCACTCTCGCCAATCAGGCCATCGCTTCCGCCCATCCGCTGACGGTCTCCTCGTCCGGCATTCCCATCCCCCTTCCCGCGCCGCGCCGCGCGAGCCCGGTCCAGGTCGCCTCCATCGACCCTTCCGCCGGTGTCTCCGCGCTTTCCTCGCGGTCGCCCTTGCAGGATTTCGCGGGCGTCTACGGCAGTTTTGGCTCGGCCATCGCGGCTGCCGGTGCAAACAAGCTGCGCACCCCGAGCGATGTCCGCCGGGCCCTCGCCGCGCTCACCTTCGACAAGCCGAATGCACTGGCCGAGGGCTGGTATGTGAAGCAGGCGATGATCGCCGCCGGAGATCCCGTCTTCGCGCAGGGTGTGCGCACAGAAGTCCGCGCCCGCAACAAGACAGCCGTTCTCGAAGCACTCTCGACCGACGAAAATTTCGTCATGCAGCTTCCGGGCGTAAGTTCCGCCTCTGCCGCGGTCGCCGTTTCGATCCGCAACGAGCATCAGCATATCCAGGGCCTCGCCGACCGTTTCATCGATACGGCCTACAGGTTCCAGAAGCAGAAATGGGGCATGTCGACGCCGGTGCCGGGCATGGCGGAAACGAAGACTGCCGCCCTTGACGAAGAGCCGAGCCTCGCGGACAAGGCGCGTGCTCTCGCCGCCTCCCTCTCGCCCGTCTCCACCGCTCAGGCCTATAGCCCCAGCGTGATGAACCGCATTCTCACTCTCGGCGCCTATCAGGTCATTGAGGGATCGATGGAAAAGGGTCTCGCCAAGAGCCAGACCTCGACGGGGCGCTGCCTCAACTGGGCCCGCCTCAATCTCGCGCAGTGCATCGCCGCCGCCCACTTCCCTTCCGAGGAAGCCTATTGCACGGGCAAGCATGCGATCGCCGAAGTCGGCAGTTGCTGGGCCGAAGCCCTGCCGCCCTCCACCCTCGCGAACTGAGCACAAGGCGCAGCGCGCCGGAAAGCTGCTCGAACTGCACAATTTGAATTGAATGCCTGAGGCATTTGAGTGAAATGCGCTTCAAATTTGTGGTGCATTTTTCTTTGTTTTTATTATATTTATAATACAAATACTATAATTACATAGTATTGAAATCAACCAATCGAAGATTTTGATTGAACAAAACCTCTTTTTACTTGCATTTTATCTATCCGATTAACGGCGCGGCAGCAGCCCGCGACTTAGCCTTTTCCCATCAAGCGAACATCCGCCGGGAAAGGACCGAGCCATGTCGTTCATTCTGAGAGCCGCCTTCTGGCTGACCGTGCTGGCCTTCCTTCTGCCGGCAGCAGGATATGAATCCGCGCCGCAGCCCGCAGGCCTTGAAGGGTTTTCCAGCGCCGCCCTTGTCAGCACCGGCTCCGCCCCCCGTCCCACCGACGATATAGGTGCCGGCGAAGCCCTCACCCTTGCTGCCCGCTCCGCACAGGACGTCATGGGCTTTTGCGGCCGAAACCCGGATATCTGCGACAAGAGCCACGCCATCGTCAGCCATGTCGTCCGCCAGACCGCACATTACGGCGGCATGGCGATCGCCTGGCTGACCGAGAAGGCCCGGGAACAGGGTCAAGGCGTCGCGGCCGCCGCCGTGCCTGCCACGGCCCGCCCCGAGGACTACATGACAGGCGCCTGACCTCACCCATCGGGCCTGTCGGTTTCCGGTGCCTTCCTAGAGGCGGCCGGTAGCCCTAGCGCCCTGCGGCCGCCTCCCGGCCTGCGGGGCGCTTGTCCTTTGGAGGCTTTCTCACCAGGCCGATTTTCCGACAAGCGGATTTTCGTGACCGGATAAAATCGCAAAGGATTTCATTCGGCCACAATCTGCTCTATGTCCTGAGCAGTGAGCCGGGCCCAGCGCCCGCCGGAAGCCCGGGAAGGACGGCATGAGTATTCAGGATCTCGTGGACGATTTCGAATTCCTCGACGAATGGGAGGATCGCTATCGCTATGTGATCGAGCTTGGCAAGGAGCTTGAACCGCTCAGCGAGGCGGAGCATTCGTCCGAAAACAAGGTCGAGGGTTGCGTCAGCCAGGTCTGGCTGGTGAGCGAGACACGCCAGAATGCGTCGGGCGAGACCATCCTCCATTTTCGCGGTGACAGCGATGCCCATATCGTGCGCGGCCTCGTCGCCATTCTGATGCGGCTTTATTCCGACAAGACGCCGAAGGAAATCCTCGATACGGATGCCCGCGCCATCTTCACCTCGCTCGGTCTCGACGAACATCTGACGCCGCAGCGCTCCAATGGCCTCTATTCGATGGTCGGCCGCATTCAGGCGGATGCCAAGGCCGCAGCCGAAGCAGCCTCGGCCTAGCTCTTTCCCGTCATGCCGTAATGCGCGGCCAGCCGGTCGAGCGCGATCTGAAGCACCAGCTTGCCGGATCGTTTCGGCCAGCCGAAACCGCGCTCGGCTGCTTCGAGCCCTTCGAGATGGCAGCAGACGCTCAGCAGAATATCGCCGAGATGCGGGCCCGCCGCCTCGATGGCGCGGCCCACGCGCTCGCGGGCCGCAAGGGCATGCATCGCAATCTCCGCAGGCCCGCGCATCGGCCCGCGCCGCTTGCCGCTCCCCCCGCCCGTGCCCGACCAGTCTGCCGTCACGCGCGGGTTCATCTGTCCGAGGGTGAAATCGGCGCGCAGCTTCTCTCCCGCCTCGAATTGCGTCTCGCTGATGAGCGGCTCTCCATCCGCGCCCTTGCGGCGGCGCAGCCAGCCGAGCGGCGTCTCCGCTTCATTGACGGCAAGCAGCACCTCGCCCTCTTCCATCCGGTAGCTCCGCACACCCGGTAACTGGTGCTGGGTGCGAAAGGGGTCGGCCGCCGATGTCAGCCGCCGGTAAAGCGCGCGGCCCGCATCGCTTGCGCGCCACCGCTCCTCTGCCGCCCCCTCGGCCCGTTCCACGAGGTCGCGCTCCACGCATACCGCCCAGACAGGCGCCTCCATGGTCGCTAGCGGGCGCTTGCCTGCCTTGAGGAACAGCCCGACCCGGCCTTCAGCGGTTGCCGCCGCGTGAACCTCCGGCTCCACGAAGCGGCGAAAGAAGCGCCGCACCTCGCGCTCGAACTGCTTTTCGCCGAGCCTTCCTTTTCCCGGCCCCGCCATCATCGGGCGATATCCCGGTCTCCCGCCCGGCGTAGCGCATGTTCCAGCCGGTCGAGCAGCATGTTGAAGTTCTCGTCGTCGCGCCGATCCTCGATGAGGCGGCAGGCATGGGCGGCGGTCGTCCGGTCCCGGCCGAAATGGCGGCCAACCGCAGAAAGGCTGAAGCCGTAGATCACATGGGTCAAATACATGGCGACCTGCCGGGCCTGCGCCACGGGCTTGCGCCGCCGCGTCGGGGAACGCATTTCGCAGATCGGCACGTCCCAGGCCCGCGCCACCGTTTCCTGCATCAGTGCCACTTTCGCTGCCTGCTCGCGCTCCCTGTGCGAGCGGCGGATTGCCGCCATGCCAGGGTCGCCCGGCCGGTAAATCTCTTCAATATTCATGTTGTTGCCTCCGCCCCGGCGCCGCCGCGCCTGCTTTGAAAACTCGTCCTGAAAACAAGATTTGCATATTTCGTACATATCGGGGATAAATCCCGTAAGTTTTTATGCGGTCGAGGAGTTTCTCGTGCGTACGCGGATCAGGCATTTCAGAAAGCAGCGCGGGCTCACCCAGACCGAGCTCGCGGCGCGGCTCGGCACAACGGCAGCCACCGTTTCACGTCTCGAGACGGCGGACATGACGGTGTCGACCGGCTGGCTTGAGCGGATCGCGGGCGAACTTGACGTGCCGGTAACGGATCTTCTGGGAGCGCAGGGAGAACACAGCCCCGCCTGCATGGGCGAGGTGCTGCGCGGCGGCGGCGTTGCCGCTTTTGCGGAGCCGCCTTCCCTCCCGCCCTCGCTGTTTTCCCATGCGCGCGCGCCGATGGTTTTCCAGGTGGGCGAGGCGCTTGGACCTTATATGCGGGGGGATCTGCTGGTTGCCGATTGCCTGCCGGTGGCGCAGGCCGCCGTCGCCCTCGGGCGCGACTGTTTCGCCGCCAGTGAAAAAGACGATCTTTTCTTCGGCCGGCTGGTCACGCTTGGCATGGACGGCTGCCTGCTGCTGCCGCCGGAAGACGGCGCGCACCCGTGCAACGTCTCGGCGCCCCGATGGGTTGCGCCTGTTGTCACCCTGCTCAGGAACTATCCGCCGCTCAAGACATAGGCAGGAAAGATAAACGCGGCTTCAAATGTCAGGATGCGTTCCGGCAACTGACGGTTACGCTGCCCGACTGGCCTTCCGCGCCGCTGCAATCCATACCGGGAAAGCACATGGCGGCTGCCGCGCCGCCGAAGCGAAAGGCGATATAGGCGTCCTGCCCCTTGGAATCGACCACGCCGGCAAGCTGATAGCTGCGCGTATCGCCGCGCGAAAGCGTGATGACATCGCCGACCGCAGGCTCGGACAGCGGGACATAATATTCACCGTCGAAGGTGATGCTGGCGGAGCCGCTCACCTCGCTGATTTCGCACTGCGCGCTGAGATTTGCGGGACCGTTATCGCCGCCGCTGATCGAAAAGGTCGCGCTCTCGCCCTCCGTGAGCGTAACCGTCCCTCCGTTGAGCGTTGCGGTTTCTGCATTGGCGGGCGCCGCCCCTGCGGCAAGCATGGCCAAGGTAAGCACCCCGCAGACAAAGGCCGCAGACACGCGTAAAGCCCGCACAAATTCAAGACCCGGCATTGCTATCTCCCTCTCTGCCCCGGCAACAGTTTGGACCGGACGCAGGCAAGGGATCAATGGCCGAACACCTTGGAGCGGAACATGAAGAAGATCAGGCGATGCGCAGATTGGCCTTGTTTGCCAGCGCGTGCGCTTTCTCGGAAAGCAGAAAGGCATCGTGCCCGAGCACCATGACGATGCGCCCGTCGTCGTTCGCAAGCGGCAATCGCAGCCAGAACTGGAAGACATCAGGCTGGTTCCAGGGCGTGAGCGGAACCACGCCTTGCGCCGGACGGCCGCCGCGCACGACCTCGTGATATGCGGCGTCCCAATAGTCCATCTGATCGCCGAAATCGAATTCGTCGAGATACCGCCCCGTCATTTCCACGCCGAAGTAATCGCGTAGCCGCGTTCCGGCAAGCCGCACACGAAGGCGCGGCTCGTCATCTTCGATTACGTCGATCAGGCTCAGCGAGGGAAGACTGCGGCGCAGTTCAGCAGGCTGAATGTCCGCGCGCGTCGGATATCCGCCTTCCGGAGCCTTGGCTCGCCAGTAGTCAAAGACGTCGCGCTGCTCGGGTACGATAAGTTGCGCTCGTATGGCCTGGTCTGCGCTGGTCAGCGGATCATCCTCGGCAAGGGCGGCAAGCCGCCAGGTTGCGAATCAACGCAAAAAATTCTGGGCGTGTGTGCGTTGCGATGCAAGGAGATTGCGGGCATTCGTAAGGAGTGACGGGCGGTAAGGGGCTATTTCGCCGAAGCGCGGCGCTTCTTCTGTCCGCCCTGGCCAAGGCCCATCTTTTTCGCGAGCCGCGAGCGCGCCTGCGCGTAGTTCGGCGCGACCATGGGATAGTCGCGCGGCAGGCCCCATTTCTCGCGATATTCTTCCGGGCTCAGATTGTAATGGCTGCGAAGATGTCTCTTCAGCGATTTGAATTTCTTGCCGTCTTCGAGACAGATCAGAAAATCCGGCGTGATCGACTTGCGGACGGGCACAGCGGGTTCTTCCTTCGGGGCCCCTGCCCCGTCAGCTCCGCTCGTGGCGGCATTTGTCAGCGCGGCGTAAATTCTATTGATGATGCCCGGCAGTTCGTCCGGTGCAACAGTATTGTGTCCGACATAGGCCGACACGATATCGGCCGTCATATCAATCAGATCCGCCTTGTCTGTCACCATGACCTCGTTTACCCGGCCTAAAAATTCCGCCGTCACACAAACAATCAAGTCAGAAAAGGAACCAATATTCTCCCAATCCTATAACTCTCCTGCTGTTTAACAATCAAGGATCGGGTTGTCGCGACCTTTTTTCGCAATGTCACAATGAAAAAACTGTTCTGCATGTGGATAAATTCATCGCAGGACAGATAAATCCGGAGCCGACTACCTGCGCTTGAGTAAAAAGGAAGTCGTCGGGGAACCCTTCGTTTTCTCCTCTTCTTTGATCACGACGAAGTGCATGACGAATTTCAAATAGCCGCACCTCTTCGTGCTGCTGTTCAACGTCGCGAAAAATAGCTGCCGAGCCGTTCTATTGCCCGCTCCCCCTACGGCAAGTGCTGGCAGAAAACATGCCAGCGCGCCCGGATCAGTTCCTTCAAACGGCGATCTCCATGCCCTTGCCCTCTTTGGACATTCATTCCTCCCTGTGATTTGATTCACACATCGATTCGCGCTTCGCGATGCTCGTTCGGGAACGATGCTGGCAAGCGGCGAAGGCGACGCGCCCTGTTAAATTACCGGGCTGCGATATTCAGGTTTGCGGGCATGCAGGAAGAAACTCTCGAACGGCACATGACGCCTGCGGGCGAGCCCCTTGGCGATATCGAGTTTTCTCGCGCCGCCTACGATATCTTCCTGAAACTCGATGCCGATACGCGGCGCCTGATCGGTCTGGCAGCCCGTGCCGAGGGAACGCGCGAAATCGCGCCCGGCATTTTCAGTTCCGATGCAGGTCCCGGCCTTCGCGTCGTCTTCAGCCGCAAGGCCGACACCGCCTCCGTTCTCGCCCTCACCGGCTGGAGGGCGGCATGACCTCGCACAAGCGCGATCATCAGAAAATCCTCGGGAGCGATGGCGAGACCCTTTTCGTGCTCGTGCCCGCCGCCGATTATGACGCGCTGTGCCGCGCCGCCGACGACATCGAGGATCTGCGCGCGGCAGGCGCAACGCTCGCGCTCGGCTCCGAAGGGCCGCCGCCCGTTCCCGCCATCGTCGCGCATCGCATTGCCGATGGCGAAAATCCCGTCCGGGTCTGGCGTGAATATCGCGGCCTCAAGGCGATCGAGCTTGCCCGCGCGGCAGCGATGAGCGCGCCCTATCTCTCCGAAATCGAGACCGGCAAGAAGGACGGCACCTTCCGCACCATGGCGGCGATTGCGTCCGTTCTTTCCGTCTCGCTCGACGATCTCGCCCCGCCCGCCGGCGAGGAAGATCGCCGCGCCCGCGAGCGCGCCGCACTGGCCGACGGTATCCGTGCGCAGATCCGCAAGGTCGTCGCGCTCGTCACCGGGCCCTCCTCCTTCGACACCGGTGCGGTTCGCCGCACGGTCACGACGCTTGTCAGCGATGCCGTGACGCTCAAGGCGCAGGAACCTCACGCGGAAGACTGGCTCGGCGATATTCTCGAAGGCGCGCGCGCCATTCTCGATCTTGTCGACCGTGCGGAAAGCGACATTATCGGCACCGCGCGTCAGGCGCGCCGCGAACTTGAAGAAATCGTCTCGGGTCCGGGCTTCCGCTTCACGGCGCCACCGCCTCGTATCGAACAGGAAGAAGAGGTCCGCTGGACGCCGCAAAGCGCAGCGGAATAAACCGTCAAGCCCCGGCGGCACCGATGTCCGCGGGCAGAACTTCATTCGCCAGCGCCGCATCCCATGCCCGAAGCGCGAGGTCCGCGCGGTCCGTCGAGATCGTGTCGAAGAGTTCGCCGATCCGCTCCAGATCTTTCTTGTCCGGCAGCCCGCCCTGGCGCAGATCCACCGCCGCGACGATCAGGTCGCCGAATTCCTTGCGGTTCATCGAAACCGCCTTGGCGAAAACGGCAATCGGTTCGCCGCCATGATCGTTCAGGATACGAAACATCGTTTCAGGCCGCACATGCGCCTGCGCGGCCAGCCCGCCCACAAGCAATTCCGCCCTGTCCGGTCCCTTGTCGGCCAGGAGTCTGGCGAGGCGCTGCTTGTCGACAGGCACAGGCTTCCTCACCTGCGACAGTGCCGCATCGAGAGCGGCGTCGCCCGTCCCCGCCGCCTGAAGCACATCTTCCATCGCGGAATGGATGTGGCGGCGTTCGACCGTGAAGCGGTTCAGGATTTCGAGGCGCAGATCGGCCGCCACCCACCAGAACATCAGCTGGCCGAGGCGCACGGTCAGCTCCGGCCGCGCCAGCACTGGCGTCTGCAATTCGGGCTCGGCGGCGCTGCGCCGCGCCAGTATCTCGATGGCCCGGTAGGAAAGCCGCGCCGTGCCGTTTTTGAGCAAGCGGCTCGCCAGTGCCGTATCGCCCGTTTCGATCAGCACGTCGGCCACCGCGCTCGGCAAGTCCTTGCGGGCCGCCAGCATCTCGCGATGCGTCGCGCTGCCTTCGCGCGCGATATGGATGAGGTCGCCGCTCTTCAGTGTCTGCCCCTCCGAGAGAAGCGGCCGCGCGATTTCGATGTCGTTGTCGAGCGCCAGCGCCAGCGCGAGTTCCCTTGGCGCGTCCACATGCTGCGAAAGCCGTTCGGCAAGGCGTACCCGCATCTGCGGATCGAGCCGGGCGGCCAGCGTCGCCAGCATGGAGTCGAGGATGCTGCGTTCCTGTGGCGAAATGAGCGAGGCGGGCAGCAGCGCGAGGTCGGCAAGGCGGCGCAGCAGCGCGTCCCCCGCCTGCACATTTTGGGCACGCGTGCTCAGGGCCTCACCCTCCGCCATTCTGTAGCTCTCGAGCGCCATCTCATCCGTCCGGCTGGTTTTGTCCGTCCCTATCAGAGCATCCCCGCCGTTAACGGCGCGTAAAGCATGTGGAGGGCCTTCGCGCCCGATTTGCGGTTCCGGGGCACCCGCCCTATCCTTTGCGCCCATTCGCAACGCCACCGGAGCCCGCCCATGCGCCTCGCGCTCACCCTCCTTCTCTCGCTCGCCCTGGCTGGTTGCAGCCTAGGCCGCAGCGAATATGCGGATACGCCCGACTACAAGGCCGGCCATTCCGATGGCTGCTGGAGCGCCACCTCGCAAGTGCCCGGCGATCCTTCCACCATCACGCGCAATGACGAGGCCTGGAAGCAGAGCGAAGCCTACCGCGCCGGCTGGAAGGCCGGATACAGCGCATGCACGATCCGCGATCATTCCGGGTCCATGGGCATGCCCGGCACAAGTGAACGCGGCACCGGCGTTCACTAACCCCCGCACAGGAAACCCGCATGCGCATCATCCTTGGACTGATCCTGCTCGCCGTCATCGCCATCGCGATCCCCGTCATCTATTACGGCGAGACCGATCCCTGCCGCATGCTTGCCGTCGATATGGCGCATGATGCTTATGGCCCGCTCGCCGAGCTTGTCGGCAACGACCCGGACGAGGTGCCGCCCGCGATGGTGAGTTCCATGCGCCTGGTCACGAGCCAGATGACGGCGCGCGAATGCGTGGACAAGCTCTGGGAAAACTGGACAGACGACCAGGAATAATCCGTTAACGGATCGCCTTCAAACGCTTTCCGGCTCGCCCTGGGGCGGCGCGGTGACGGCCACGGGGCGGCCGTCCTCATCCGCCGTTTCTTCCGCGCGCTCGACGATCTCGCGCCATGTCACGCCGGGGATATCCTCCACCAGCGCAGCGCCCGCAATCGCGGAGGGAAGCTGATAGCCGGGCTTTGCCGCACCGTCGAGTGTCATGCGCGCCAGCAGCACCGCCGTCTCCGCCGAATAGACATGCGTCTCCGGCGTTTCGAGCCGCGCCCGGCGAATGCGCCCGTCGGGGTGGCGCGCCTCGCCCCAGACAACCGCGCGCCCGTTGCGCAGTTCCGCCTTGCCCGGCGCAATCTTTTCCCTGGCGAGCTTTCGTTCGAGCCGCTTCAGGCCCCAGCCGCGCTTGAACAGGCGATGCGCCATCGTGCCTCGCTCCAGCACGCGCGCCACCTTCTCCGGAAGGACTTCATAGACTTCGAGCGTTGAATAGATGCCGCGATGCCGCGCCGCCAGGGCCTCGCCGCGCCAGGGCGCGAGCCATGCCTTTTCCGGCTCTCGGCCGAACCCGGCCTCGATCGCCTTTTCGCCCGCGCACGCGGTCACGAACTGCCCGTTTTTCAGCGTCTCGCCTTCCTCGCGCATCGCCGCGACGAGCCATGCCGCCTCTTCCATGGTGCGTTGTCCGGCCTTCACCGCCAGCGTCACCGCGCGCACCCCCGGCAATATCTGCGCAAGCCGCACCGACACCGCATCCGTCGCCGCAAAATCGAAGCCCGCCCCCGCCATCAGCATGGTCTTCGCCTTGCCCGCCCTCTCGTCGAAAGCGGCGAGCGCCGCCACGCGCGCACGATCCGCCGACAGATCGATCAGATGTGTGCCCGTCGCGATGCAGGCAACGACAAGCGAGCGCAGATCGTCGCCCTCAAGGCGCTCGCAATTCACCACCACGCCCACATCGTCGAGCTGCCCGGCGATCCGCTCCGCATTGCCCAGCGTGAAAATGCGCGGTTCCGCCGGACCGGCGCCCTTGCCCGCGCGCGCTTCCTTTGCCAGCGCCGTCGCATGTTGCGCCACGCCCGCAATCGCCCGTCCGCCCGCGACATGCGAAAGCCCCGCGCGCCACGCCGTATGCGAGGTCAACGCGCCCATGAAGCCGTCGACGCCATAGACGAGTATCCGCGATTTCATTCTCTTCCCCAGCCGGGTCCGGCCCCGATCTGCCCGATCGGTTGTCCGGCCTCTCTGCAGCAAGCCATTGTTACGGAGCGGGCGGGCCCTTCGCAATGTGCAGCCTGCCGTTGAGGCTGTTGCGGGCCCGTTTCCGTGGCTTAGCGTTAATTTCCGGCATTGCAACCCGGCCAAAGATTCACAATATGCGTCAGGGCCCGCGTTTCCCGCAGGGTCTTCCCGTCTTCATATCCCCCAAAACGCGCGGCCCCCATGCAGCCAGCCATCCAGATTACCGGCCTGTCGAAAATCTATCCCGGCGGTTTCCAGGCACTGAAGAATGTCGACCTCGACATCCGCAAGGGCGAGATCTTCGCGCTGCTCGGGCCCAATGGCGCGGGCAAGACGACGCTCATCAGCATCATCTGCGGCATCGTCAATCCGAGTTCCGGCACCGTGCTCGCAGGCGGGCATGACATCATCCGCGAGTTTCGTGCCGCGCGCACGATCATCGGTCTCGTGCCGCAGGAACTCACCATCGAGCATTTCGAAAGCGTCATCGACACGGTGAAGTTCAGCCGCGGCCTGTTCGGCAAGGCGCCGAACCCCGACTATGTCGAGAAGGTGCTGCGTGACCTTTCGCTCTGGGACAAGCGCGACAACCGCGTGATGGAACTCTCCGGCGGCATGAAGCGCCGCGTGATGATCGCCAAGGCGCTCTCCCACGAGCCGGATATTCTCTTCCTCGACGAGCCAACCGCCGGCGTCGATGTGGAGCTTCGCCGCGACATGTGGGAGATGGTGCGCGCCCTTCGCGCGCGTGGTGTCACCATCATCCTGACCACGCATTACATCGAGGAAGCCGAGGAGATGGCCGACCGTGTCGGCGTCATCAATAATGGTGAGATCGTGCTGGTCGAGGAAAAGAACGAGCTGATGAAGAAGCTCGGCAAGAAGCAGCTCGCGGTTCACCTGCGCGCACCCCTTGCCACCCTGCCCGATGCCCTGTCCAGCCACCCCGTCGAACTTGCCGATGATGGCCACACGCTCGTCTACAGTTTCGATGCGCAGGCCGACGAGACCGGCATTCCCGAACTTCTGAAAACGCTCGACGATCTCGGCATCGACTTCCGCGATCTTCGCACGCATGAAACGTCGCTTGAGGAAATCTTCGTCAACCTGGTGAGGGCGCGCTGATGACGCTGAACTTTCATGCCATTCGCGCCATATATGTTTACGAAATGGCGCGCACCTTCCGCACACTGATGCAGAGCATCGCCTCTCCCGTCATTTCGACCTCGCTTTATTTCGTGGTCTTCGGCGCGGCCATCGGTTCGCGTATCCAGGAAGTCGACGGCATCTCCTATGGCGCCTTCATCATTCCCGGCCTCATCATGCTCTCGCTTCTCACCGAGAGCATTTCCAATGCCTCCTTCGGCATCTACATGCCGAAATATTCGGGCACCATCTTCGAAATTCTCTCCGCGCCCATTTCCGGCGTCGAAACGGTGATCGGTTATGTCGGTGCGGCGGCGACAAAGTCGCTCATCCTTGGCGTTCTCATCCTCATCACCGCGCGCTTCTTCGTCGATTACGAGATCCAGCATCCTTTCTGGATGACGGCCTTCCTCGTCCTCACCGCGCTCACCTTTTCCATGTTCGGTTTCATTCTCGGCATCTGGGCCGACAGTTTCGAACGGTTGCAGATCGTGCCCATGCTGATCGTCATGCCGCTCACCTTTCTCGGCGGCAGCTTCTATTCCATCAGCATGCTCCCGCCCTTCTGGCAGACGGTGACGCTGTTCAATCCGGTGGTCTATCTGGTGTCGGGTTTCCGCTGGAGCTTTTATGGCTCGTCCGATGTCGGTGTGGAACTGAGCTTTCTCGCCATTTTCGGCTTCCTCGCGCTGTGCACCGCAGGCATTTGGTACATCTTCCGCACGGGATATCGCCTGAAGGTGTGAACCTTTCCCTCACCTCATTGCGAGGAGCACAGCGACGAAGCAATCCAGGGGCCGCTTGCTCCGTCTCCAACGCTCTGGATTGCTTCGCTTCGCTCGCAATGACGCGTCAAATCGTTGGACAGGCTCGCTCAAGCCGCCGCCTCGCCTTCCGGCCAGTGACCGACATAGCGCGACTGCGGGCGGATCAGCCGTCCGACGCGTTCCTGCTCCATCACATGCGCCGTCCAGCCCGCAATGCGCGCCATCGCAAAGACGCTCGTCACCGCGTCGCGCGGAATGCCTAGCGCTTCCAGCAGCACCGCCGTGTAATATTCCATGTTGGTGTCGATACGGTGGCCGGGCTTCGCCGCCCGCAGCGCCTTCAGCGCCGCCAGCTCCACCTCGCGCGCAAAGCGCACGCGCTCATTGCCATTGGTCAGGATCGTCACGGCCTTGTTGAAGACATCCGCTCTCGGGTCGCGCACGCGGTAGACCCTGTGGCCGAAGCCCATCAGCCGCGCGCCGCCCGCGATTTTTCTCTCAAGCCAGGGTTCGATGTTCTCGCGCGTCCCGATCTCGTCGAGCATGTCGAGCACGGGGCCGGGCGCGCCGCCATGAAGCGGGCCCTTCAAGGCGCAGAGCGCGCCGACGACCGCTGAAATTGTCCCCGCTTTCGTGGAGGCGATGACCCGCGCCGTAAAGGTGGAGGCATTCATGCCGTGGTCGGCCACCGTCACCATATAGGCATTGAGCGCCTCCACCTCGGCGGCAGCGGGCGCCTCATCCCTCAGTATACGGATGAAGTCTTCCGCGTGCCCCGCGTGCCGGTCGGGCGCCACGGGAGATTTCCCCGCTTCCGCGCGGACCAGCGCTGCGGTTATCACCGCCGCCGCACCAAGAGCACTTACCGGCGCGCGGATATGGGCGGGGATATCCCGGTCCGCCGCATCCTCGCCCGGCTCGTCGGCCAGCATCGACAATCCGGTGCGGAGGCCTTCTGTGACGGTTTCGTGACGTTTCGATGACAGTAGCGCCGGGATATACCCGAATGCCGCCTCGCGCGCCCGTCCGAGGGCATTGCGTATCTCTGCCGCCGAGGGGGCCGGTTCCAGCCCCGCCGCCGCCCAGAGCGCGGCCACCGCACCCTCGAAATCGTGAGCCTTTACAAGCTCTTCCACATCATAGCCCGCGACGATCAGGCGTCCTGCCTCGCCATCGACATGACTTAGCGCCGTTTCGGCGGCCACCACATTATCGAGGCCGCTGGCGGTCACGGCGGGCATCTCGCTCTTCAGCGTCACGTTGCCTGACATTTCTCGTCTCCTTCTTGTCGCGTTCGGAAAAGCAAGCACTTCCAATGGTTTGGTAGCTCGCCTCCGGTACCGGCCCGCGCGATGCGGCGGGCCTTCTCGCCCTTGAAGCTGGAGACAGGTTGATTAGTGGTCAATCTTGATTAATCTAATCAATATATGAAAAAGAGAGCGTCATGGCTGAAAAACCGGAGAATCTCTACCTTTCCGCGCGCGAGGCCGCTGCTGAACTCGGTATCTCGCTTCCCACGCTTTACGCCTATGTCAGCCGCGACCTGATCCGCTCCGAGCCTGTGCCCGACAGCCGGGCGAAGCGCTACCGGGCGGAGGATGTGCGTGCGCTGAAGCGGCGAAGATCACAGGAAAATCAAGAGGTTGGCGGCGCGCCGGGGACGCTCTCCTTCGGCCAGCCGGTACTCGACTCCGCCATCACGCTGATCGCCGATGGCCGCCTTCACTATCGCGGCTCCGACGCCACGGCGCTCGCCCGCAATTCGAGCCTCGAGCAGGTCGCCGCCCTTCTCTGGGGCTGCCGGGACGTTCAGCCCTTCACGAAAGACGCCGTTTTCCGCCCTTCCGAGCGTCTCGCCGCACTTGCCGCTTCGCTTTCGCGTGTGCCCCGGATCGAGCGTTGCCTCTCGCTGCTACCACAAGCAGCGTTGGAGGATGCCGCCGTCTACAACATGACGGATCGCGGGCTCGCCGCCACGGGCGCGCGGCTGCTGCGCTATGTCGCCGCCGTCATTGCGGGCGAGACGCCAAGCGACAAGCCGGTCCACGAGGTTCTGACGCGCGCCCTCACGCAGGGCGAGAAGCCCGCCGCCGATCTCATTCGCGCGGCCCTCGTCCTCTCCGCGGACCACGAACTCAATGCCTCGGCCTTCACGGTGCGCTGTGTCGCCGGCACGGGCGCCACGCTCTATGGCGCCGTGCAGGCAGGCATATGCGCCGCGCAGGGCCCGCGTCATGGCGGTTTGTCTGGCCGCGTCGAAGGTTTCCTGCTCGATATGTCGAACAGGCAGGACGTAGAAGATGCGGTGATTCAACGACTTAAGGACAATGACCCGGTGCCGGGCTTCGGCCATCCGCTCTATCCCGATGGCGATCCGCGCGCGGCGGCGCTCATTGCCATGGTCGGGGACAAGTATGGCGACGACGCGAATTTCCTCCGTGTGCAGCGCATCGTTCGCGTCATGGCGGAGGCTGGCGGGCTCAAGCCGAATATCGACTTCGCCATCGCCACCGTGGGGGCCGTCCTGCACCTGCCGCGCGGCGCGGGGCTCAGCATGTTCGTGCTTGGCCGCACGGCGGGCTGGATCGGTCACGCCATGGAGCAGTACCGCACGGGCCTGATGATCCGTCCCCGCGCGCGCTATACGGGCGAGGCACCGCGCTAAACTACGCGTTTCCGCGCCACTTCCGCGTCATGCACAATGCGTGATACCGGCAGCAGAGCATGCGCCTTCGTGCCCTTGCCGAGTTCGCTTTCGAGCCAGAACCTGCCGCCATGCGCCTCGACCATAGCCTTGGTCAGCGCAAGGCCGAGCCCCGTCCCCGCCCTTGTCCGGGTGAAGGAGTTTTCTACCTGCTCGAAAGGCTCGAGCACTTTCTCGATCTTTTCCGCCGGTATTCCGATACCCGTATCCTCGACGGTCAGCAGCATGCCTTCGACACCGCATCCCTCGTCCTCCGCGCAAACGCAGACCGCCAGCGTCACGGTGCCGCCCGCCGGCGTATATTTGATCGCGTTCGAGAGAAGGTTGATCAGAACACGGCGGATTTGCTGCTGATCGGCATGGATGGGCGGCAGGCCATCCACCACATCGATGTGCAATTGCAGCTTCGCATTCGCGATCGACTGGCGAAGCATCTGCACCACCTCAAGGCCCACATTCATGGGGTGAAAGATGGTTTCGCACAGCTCCACATGGCCGGATTCGATCTTCGCCATGTCCAGCAACTCATTGATCATCTTGAGAAGATGGACGCCGCTGCGATGTATGTCCTCGATATATTCGCCATAGCGCGGGGGGTGCATCTCCCCCATGGTCTTCAGCCGCATGAGGTCGGCAAAGCCGATAATCGCGTTTAGCGGTGTCCTCAATTCATGGCTCATGCTGGCAAGGAATTGCGTCTTGCTGGCATTCGCGGCCTCGGCGCGGCGCGTCTGTTCTTCAAGGGCCGCAGCGCGGGCCGTCGCAAGATCCGCCATCACCATCATCAGCTTTTCGGCATTGCCGATACCCGCATAGATACCCCCGTCCGTCACCACGAAAGGGCGCATGCGTCCGTCGCCGAATGCGTTCCTCGCGCGCGCATTGATTGCCTCGCAGCTCGTTTTCGCATCGACGATGAGGATATCCCGCTCCATCAGTTCTTTCACCGGGCGCCGTCCATAGAGCTCCGCGCCATACATGCGGACATAGGTAAGGAGAAAGTTCTTCCGGCTGATAAGACCAATGGGCCTGCCATTCCAAACGACGGGGATGTGGCGCGTTTCCGGGTCCGAGAGGAGCCGGTTGAAAACGGCGGCGCAGGTCGCCTCTGGCGATACTGGCATTACCTGGATTGCGAGGTCGCGGGCGGTAGGCGGTGTCATGCATGTACCAGAACTGACAGGGTACCGAAGTGGCGGCTTCACTTATCCTCGCGCGGCGCTTAACGGAGGCTGAAAACCAAGGCGCTCCCCTGTAGATTTCATGAAAATGTCACACAACAGGGCGGGGAGAAAAATCATGACGGAAGGAAGAAGCGCGCTTGTCGCAGGCGCGACGGGTCTCGTTGGAGGGCATCTCGTCCGTCAACTGATCGAGGACCCCGCCTATGCGAAAACCATCGTGCTGACGCGGCGCCCGCTGGACGGCGTCACATCGCCGAAGCTTCAAACCATTATTGCGGATTTCGATGCGCTCGACGACGTCCTGCCGGATATCGTGGCGGAGGATGCTTTTTGCGCCCTCGGCACAACAATCAAAAAGGCGGGGAGCCAGCCTGCCTTCGCCAGGGTCGATCACGACTACATCGTGAGTTTCGCACGCGCGGCAAAGGCAGCCGGGGTCCGGCGCTTCCTGCTCGTCTCTGCCATGGGCGCGGACCCGGCCTCCTCCATCTTCTACTCGCGGGTGAAGGGGGAAACGGAGCGTGATGTTGCGGCTCTCGGGTTCGAGACGCTGCATATATTCCGCCCCGGTCTTATCCTCGGAGACCGCTCGGAAAGGCGCCCGCTCGAAGCCATCGGCATGAGCCTCGCGCCCTTTCTCAACCCGCTGATGCTGGGCCCTGCCCGGCCATACCGCTCGATCCCTGCGGAGACAATTGCAGGTGGCATGCGAGGGGCCGCACATGGCCAGGAAAAAGGCGTCCTTATCCACGCCTATGACGCCATTCGCCAATATACAGGCCGGTAAATCGCGGCGCCTGTGGTAAGGTTCCAAAAATGAATTGACTGGGGAGGGAGCGGCAATGGCCGTTTTCAGCGAAAATTTCACTATCGGGTCAACGGAGCGCAGCGCGTGAACGGGCCGGGACCGGCCGCACCGCAGCCCGACAATTCCAGCAACGCCGCACGGCAATTGCGGCTGCGGCTTTATCTCGGCGGACAGGCCAGCTGGTTCATCAGCCTCGGTATCCAGTTTGTCATCTTCCCGTTCCTCGTGACACAGGTGCTTCACGAACCGGCTGCTCGTGTCGGCATCGCACAGATGTCACTGATGATCCCGTCGCTCCTTTTCATGCTGCTCGGGGGAACGATCGCCGATCACAGCGACGCCCGGCGTATTCTCATTCGCGTCCACCTCTTCGCTACCCTGCCACCGCTCGTTCTTGCGCTTGTCTTCCTCACTGACAACCTCAGCTATGGCTCGCTGATCGTCTATGCCCTGACCATGGGGACGCTTGGTGCCTTCGCCATCCCCGCGCGCGACAGCGCGCTGACGCGCGTCGCCGGCACAAATATCCAACAGGCTGTAACGCTTGCGATGGGGGTGCAGATGGGCTCGCAGCTCATTGGCATGCTTTGCGCCGGCCTCGCGGCCTTCACGGGTACCCCTGCGCTGCTTATCTTTCAGGCTGTTGTGATGTTTGCGGGGTTCTGGACCTCGACGAAGCTCGAACCGCTACCGCCGACAAACACGGCCTCGGCAGCCAACCGCTTCGTGCAGATCGCGGATGGCATAAAATCGGCGGCCGCAACGCCCATCGTAGCCACGGTTATTGCGCTCAATTTCGCGGTAGGCCTCTTCTATGTCGGCAGTTTCCTGGTGGTCCTGCCCCTGATGCTTCGCGATATCTACCAGAGCAACGACGCCCAGTTCACGCGCGATTTCGCCATCATCAACATCTGTTTCTGGGGTGGCACGATCATCGCAAATCTCACGCTTTTCCGTGTCGGGCATATCCGCCACCGGGGACGGATCATGATGGCTTCGCTCACGAGCGGCCTCATCATCCTCGCGCTCTTCCACTTCCGCATGCCGTTCTGGCTGCTTTGCCTGCTCATCCTTTGGTGGGGCATGGGAGCGGGCACGACCATGACGATGGGCCGCACCATCGTGCAGGTCGCCGCCTCGGAAAACCATCGCGCCAGGGTGCTCGCCGCCTATCAGCTCGGGTTTTCAGGGGGGGCACCGCTCGGCGCACTGACGATGGGATTGCTTGTCGGATGGCTCGGCGTTTTCGACGCCGTGCTTATTCCCGCCACCATCATGATCGGCATTCTGGCGATGCTTTACTTTTTCTCGCCGATCTGGGGATATCGCGCCAACGAAGCGGGCTGACATCAGGCGCCAGCCCGCTCGTTCAAGTCAGCTGGCGAGACGCTCCGGCTCGCGTTGGGCTTTGGCGGGCGGTTTTGCGAATTCCATCACGCCATCGTCGACCTTGCCGAACTTCATCGCCATGATGTCGAGGGCATAGTTCTGATAGAGCTTCCAGGGCTTCTTCGATCCCTGCTTCGGGAACTTGTCGACCGAACGCTGCACATAGCCCGATGCAAAATCGAGCCAGGGCTCCTCTTCAACCGAACCGTCGCGCAGGCGCGGCGTCGCCTGCTTCATGCCCTTGTCGTCCATGTGATTGATGAGACGGCAGACATATTCGCAGGTGAGGTCGCATTTCAGCGTCCATGACGCATTGGTGTAGCCGAAGGCCGAAGCGAAGTTCGGCACATCCGAATACATCATGCCCTTGTAGCTCATGGTCTGCGGGAAATCGACGTGACGCCCGTCGACCGTGAGGTCGAGACCACCCAGCACCTTGAGGTTGAGGCCCGTCGCCGTCACGATCACATCCGCCTCAAGCTCTTCACCCGATTTCAGCAGGATGCCCTTTTCGGTGAAGGTCTCGATGTGGTCGGTCACGACCGAGGCGTTGCCACCCTTGATAGAATCGAAAAGGTCACCGTTCGGCACGAGGCAGAGGCGCTGATCCCAGGGATTGTAGGTTGGCGTGAAGTGCTTCTTCACGAACTCGGACCCCAGTTGTTCGCGCACACCGCTCAGGATCATCTGCTTGGCTTTTTCAGGCTTTGCACGGCAGTATCTGAAGAATGCCATGCCAAGCAGCACGTTCTTCCAGCGCGTGACGCCATAGGCGAGCTTCGCAGGAAGGTTCCGGCGCAGCATATTCGCGAGATCGTCTTCGGCGGGCCGCGAAACGACATAGGTCGGCGAGCGCTGCAGCATGGTGACATGCGAGGCGTCTTTTGCCATTTCAGGCACGAGCGTCACAGCCGTAGCGCCGCTGCCGATCACGATGACGCGCTTGCCGGCATAGTCGAGATCTTCCGGCCATTTCTGCGGATGCACGATGCTGCCCTGAAAGCGGTCCATGCCGCTGAACTCGGGCGTATACCCCTTGTCGTAGTCGTAGTAGCCGCTGCACATGAAAAGGAAATTGCAGGTGTAGCGAACACGGTCCTTGCCGGGCCCCTGCTCCGCTTCCACGGTCCATCTGGCATCCTCACTCGACCAGGAGGCGTCCTTCACCATGTGGTTGAAACGAATGTGGCGGTCGATGCCATTTTCGCGCGCCGTCTCGCGAACATAGTTCAGGATCGCGGGACCATCGGCGATCGCCTTGGCCTCCGTCCACGGTTTGAAGGAATAGCCGAGCGTGTACATATCGGAATCGGAGCGGATACCGGGATAGCGAAAGAGATCCCATGTGCCGCCAATGGCTTCACGGCCCTCAAGAATGACATAGCTCCTGCCGGGACAGTTCTGCTGAAGGTGATAGCCTGCGCCTATCCCCGAAAGGCCGGCGCCGACGATGAGTACGTCGAAATGTTCAACTGTCATGGATCAACCGAGCTCCAGATTGACGTAGGGACACACAGATTTCCGATCCCGGATTCCTATCTGGAAGTAGCGCGGAATGCACCATCTAATTTACAATAAGGTAAGTAGCAGCACACTGCCCTTCAAGTTGCCTGCACAGGGCTGAACAAGCCCCTATAGAAAACATCGAGGGGGACGGGACCGAAACCTGAGTGTAGTAAGGTTTCCGAACTAACTCTTTTGAGGGATTCGGGGGGATGACCACGCCAGCGCGCGATCACAGGGCCGACCACCGCTGGTACATGGCGGGGTTGTGGGGCTATTTCCTGGCCGCTGGTATTCAGGGCGTCCTTTATCCGTGGATTATCGCCTTTGTCCTGCATGAAAGCTCGGAGCGCGTGGGTATCGCGCAGATGTTTTCGATGCTGCCGATGCTCCTGCTCGGCCTTTTCGGGGGCGCGATGGCGGATCGCGTGGAGCTTCGCCGTCATCTGATGCGCCTTCAGTCGGTCGCCATGCTGCCGCCACTTATTCTCGCAGGCCTGATATATAACGGCATAGTCAGCTACAACATCATGATCCTCTACGTGCTGGCGCTCTCGACCATCGGCGGATATGTGATGCCCGCTCGCGATTCCATGCTGTCGCGTGTCGCCGCGACGAGCCTGGACGGGAATATCCAGCGCGCGGTCGCGCTGGCCATGAGCGGGCAGTTTCTCGGACAGGTCGGCGGCTACCTTCTCGGCAGTCCGGCGGAATATATCGGCGCGTGGCCGCTCCTCATCCTGCAAAGCGCCTTGCTCGGCTTCGCCGCATTCACCACCTCGCGCCTCGCCGCTTCGCCCCCCGAACCGCGGGCGAGCCAGCGCCGCTCGCCGCTGCGAGACGTGAAGGAGGGGTTGCTCGCGGTTTGGCGTGACGAGCGCATTCGTCCCGTCCTGCTCATGATGTTCTTTTCAGGCATCCTGTTCACGGGAGTCTTCATGGTGCTGTTCCCGATCCTCATTCGCGACGTCTATCACGGCAGCTCGCGCGAGATCGGCTTCGTTTTCATGTCATTCTTCGGCGGCATCGGTGTTTCCTCCCTTGCACTCAGCCGCTTCCGGCCGATCCGCAGGCAAGGCCGCGCGATCATGCTCGCCATGTGTACCGGTTCGGTCGTCATGGTACTCGTGCATTTCAACCCACCGATCTGGGGCGTCTTTCTGCTCGCGCATGGCTGGGGCCTCGCTGCGGGTATATCGATGAGCCAATCGCGCGCCATCGTCCAGGAAAGCGCGACGGATGCGCTGAGGGCGCGGATGCTGGCGGGCTTCAACCTCGGCACCATGGGCGGCGGTCCCATCGGCTCACTCCTCGTCGGCATCCTGATCGGCCGCATCGGACCGCTTAACGCTGTGCTCATTCCGTCAGGGCTGATGCTGTTCCTGTGGGCAGCGATTTTCTTTTTCACGCCGCTCTGGAAGATCGAGGCTCCTCGATAATCCCCGTTTTCGAGAGAACGTGTATGCTGCCTCCCCGCATCACCCTTGTCAGGCAAAGTTTCCTCATATGAATGACAATCCCGCGCTGGCCGCTGCGCTGATCATCCTCCTCGGAACGGCCGCACAATGGCTTTCCTGGTGGATGAAACTTCCGGCGATCCTGCTGCTCCTGATCGCGGGACTTGCCATCGGGCCGGGGTTCCATTTGTTCAGCCCGGACGACATGTTCGGCGACCTCCTCTTCCCATTCGTTTCCCTGGGTGTCGCCGTGATCCTGTTCGAGGGAAGCCTCACCCTGAAGTTCGAGGAAATTCGCGGTCACGGCCAGACCGTGACGCGGCTTGTCACCTTTGGCGCGGCAACCACCATCATCGTCGCAGCGCTCGGCGCCTGGGGCCTGGGCCTGCTGAGCTGGGAAGTAGCCCTGCTTTTCGGTGCTCTCGTTTCCGTCACAGGACCAACCGTGATCCTGCCGATCCTGCGGTCGGTCGGCCTTACGAAAAACGCCGCCAATATTCTGCGCTGGGAAGGCATCATCATCGACCCGCTCGGCGCATTGGCGGCCGTCGTTATCTTCCAGTTCGTGGCGATCGACACTGCGGACCCGGAGAACCTTCTTCTCATCCTCGAAATCTTCGCCGCAGGCATCGCGCTCGGTGCGGGCGCCGGCTATGCATTCGGCTGGCTGCTTCGGCGCCACATGCTGCCCGACTATCTGCACAATGTCGGCGCGCTTGCACTCGTGCTCGCCGTCTTTGTCGCATCGAACGAGCTTGCGCATGAATCCGGCCTTCTCGCCGTGACTGTCATGGGGATATTTCTCGCAAACATGCGCGACGTCGATGTCGAGGATATTCTGGATTTCAAGGAAAGCCTTACGGTTCTTCTGACCTCGATCCTCTTCATCGTACTTGCGGCGCGCCTGCCGACCGAGGCCTTCACCGCCAACGGGGCCAAGGTCGCGGCGCTGATGGGCATCATGCTCTTCATTGCGCGCCCCCTTTCGGTCCTCATCTCCACCATGTGGACCCCGCTGCCGTGGCGCGAACGCGCCATCCTTTCATGGATTGCACCACGCGGCATCGTGGCGGCTGCGGTCTCCGGTCTTTTCGCAATCCAGCTCGATCAGGCCAATGTCGAAGGCGCGCAGTTGCTCGTTTCACTCACCTTCACAGTCATCGTCACGACCGTGCTGTTGCAGAGCCTCACAGCACGGCCTCTGGCACGGCTTCTCGGCGTCGCCGACCCGGAACCGCGCGGCATCCTCATCGTTGGTGGTAACCCTGTCGCGCTCGCCATTGCGACAAGTCTTCACAAACTCGATTTCGACGTCATTCTCGCCGATACATCATGGGATTTGACGCGCAAGGCGCGCATGGCGGGCATCCGCACCTATTTCGGCAATGTCGTTTCCGACGATGCCGACAGGCGGCTCGACCTTGTCGGCATCGGGCAACTTCTCGCGCTCTCGACGAGAGCGCCGCTCAATACGCTGGCCTGTCTGCGATATGCGCGTGAGTTCGGTTCAGGCTCGGTCTTCCGCATCCGGCTCGCGGACAATGCCGAGGATGTGGCCGCAATCGAGGGGCGTATCCTTTTCAAGGAGGAAGCAACCCTTGAAAGATTGCAGGCACTGATCG
This sequence comes from Parvibaculum sp., assembly GCA_002694985.1. GTDB lineage: Bacteria > Pseudomonadota > Alphaproteobacteria > Parvibaculales > Parvibaculaceae > Parvibaculum. The sequence continues at coordinate 446,120 of NZNS01000010.1, forward strand.
AAGAAGGCTACCAGATCAAGGTAACCAAGCTCACCGAAGAATATGGCTTCAAGGAAGCGATGGAGCAGCAGTCGGGCGACGCTATTCCTCTCTTCGCCGTTTCAAAGGACAAGGTCGTCTATCCCTTCGCCGAGGACCGCACCTTCAAGGCAGGTCCGGGCTGGCAGGTCGCCAGCCTCGTCAAACCAGCGGCGGAAGCATCCCCGAAGGAAACCTCGGCAATCGACCGCGCAAAATCGCATCTCGCCCGTGAGATGCCGCCGAAACTTCCGGACTAAAAAAGGGCGGGGACAACCCCCACCCTCATTTTTCGATTTTCTTTTCCTGTCAGCTGTATTTGCGCTCATCCCACCAGGGATAGAAGGAGGGCATGTCCTTCGAGACCTTGCAAGGATATGTCGCCGGGCGCTTTTCAAGGAAGGACATGACGCCCTCCTTCGCATCTGCGCTAGCACCGCGCGCGTAGATCGCACGGCTGTCAATCTTGTGCGCTTCCATCGGATGATCCGCGCCAAGCATACGCCACAGCATCTGGCGGGTGAGCGAGACGGAAACCGGCGCCGTATTATCCACGATCTCTTTCGCAAGTTCGCGGGCGGCGGGCAGCAGGTCCTCCGGCTTGTGAAGCGAACGCACAAGCCCACCCTTCAACGCTTCTTCCGCACCGAAGACACGGCCTGAATAGGTCCATTCGAGCGCCTGGCTGATGCCGACAATGCGCGGCAGGAAATAGCTGGAACAGGCTTCCGGTACGATGCCGCGGCGAGCAAAGACGAAACCGAATTTTGCATTTTCCGAAGCAAGGCGAATATCCATCGGAAGCTGCATCGTGACACCAACGCCGACGGCGGGGCCGTTGATTGCGCCGATGACCGGCTTCAGGCTTTCGAAGATGCGCAGCGTCAGACGGCCACCGCTATCGCGCACGCTTTCGTGACTCCAGTCGATCTCGCCATTGGCCATGACCGGCGTATTCGCCTTTTCCGGCCGGTCCTCTCGTTCGGCATAGTCGAAGGTCTTGGCGCCCGCAGAGAGATCGGCCCCGGCGCAGAAGGCGCGGCCTTCTCCGGTGACAATAATGGCGCGGACATCGTCATCGGCATCCGCCTTGTCGAAGGCGTCGATCATTTCGAACATCATCCGGCCGGTGAAAGCATTGAGTTTGTCCGGGCGATGAAGCGTGAGGGTGAGAATATTGTCCCTCACTTCGTATTTGATCGTCTTGTAGGCCATTTATTCGCTCCCTGGTGGTTCCGGCAATCTCGTTTGCTGATCTTTCTTCAGCCAGTCTGGCAGCGCCCTTGCGTCAACTTCGTCGCCCTCAAAGGAAGTTGACGAACACGTCATCTTGCTGTGTCTTTGCCTCAGACAGGCCCGAATTCTCTAGGGCCAGATATAACAATGGACTCGCATAAAAGCGAAATCCGGGCAGAGCGTAAGCTCTGCCTCTCAGTTTCATGCCGGGAGACGACCATCAATGCATCCTTCAGCTCATGCCAAAACCACACCCGATAAACCCGCCTATATCATGGCGGCAACGGGCGAAAGCGTAAGCTTCAAAGAGCTCGACGAACGCTCCAACCAGCTTGCGCATCTCTTTCGGGATGCAGGCCTGAAGCCTGGCGACTCCATCGCCATCTTCATGGACAATAATGGCCGTTACTATGAAATCTGCTGGGCAGCGCAGCGCGCGGGGCTCTACTACACGTGTATTTCCTCGCGCCTCACCGTCGGCGAAGTCGCCTATATTATCGACGATTGCAACGCGCGCCTCCTGTTCGCCTCGGCTGAGCTTTCGAAAGTCGCGGAAGAACTGCTCAAGGACGGGCACATGCCTGCACGGATCGAACGGAAATTCGCCGTCTGCGGCGACATTCCCGGCTATGAAGATTTCGAGGCGGAGCGGGCAAAATTCCCGGTAACGCCCATCGCCGATGAAACCGCCGGCACGGACATGCTCTATTCCTCCGGAACCACGGGACGCCCGAAAGGTGTGAAGCATCCGCTGACAGGAGGCTCCATCGACGAGGATACTTCGCTCGAAGGTTTGGCGACGCTGCTTTATGGCATGGATACAAATTCAATTTATCTGTCGCCCGCACCGCTTTATCACGCAGCACCGTTGCGCTGGTCGATGACGGTGCAGCGTCTCGGAGGAACCGTCATCGTGATGGACCACTTCGATGCGGAAGAATCGTTGCGTCTCATCGAGAAGCACAAGGTGACCCACAGCCAGTGGGTGCCGACCATGTTTGTTCGCATGCTCAAGATGCCCGAGGAGGTCCGCGCGAAATACGATGTATCCTCGCTGAAGGTCGCGATCCACGCTGCGGCGCCATGCCCGATTCCTGTGAAGGAGCAGATGATCGAGTGGTGGGGCCCGGTAATCTACGAATATTATGCCGGCTCGGAAGGCAATGGCTTCACTGCAATCAATTCCGAGGAATGGCTGGCGCACAAGGGCTCCGTCGGCAGGCCCCTCAATGCCATCGCCCATATCTGCGACGAGGAAGGCAACGAACTGCCTGTCGGCGAATCCGGCACGATCTATTTCGAGAGCGAAAGCCAGTTCGAGTATCATAACGACCCGAAGAAAACGAAGGAGGCACGGCATCCGCAACACGCCACCTGGTCGACCCTCGGTGACATCGGACGCATGGACGAGGAGGGATATCTCTACCTCACCGACCGCAAAGCCTTCATGATCATTTCGGGCGGCGTGAATATTTATCCGCAGGAAGCGGAGAATGTCCTCGTCATGCACCCGAGCGTGGCAGACGTCGCGGTGATTGGCGTACCGAACGAGGATTTCGGCGAGCAAGTGAAGGCGGTGGTACAGCCGATCAACTGGTCGGATGTGGGGCCAGCGCTCGAAGCGGATTTGATGGAGTTCTGCAAAAAGCATCTCGCCGCTATCAAATGTCCTCGCTCCATCGACTTTGAGGAAGAACTCCCGCGTCATCCGACCGGCAAGCTCTACAAAAGGCTCATCCGTGACCGCTACTGGGGCAATCGGGACAGCAAGATCGTCTGACCCTTTCAGCGCGAGGTAAAGTTTGGAACGGGCGTCTGTTTGGCGCCCGTTTTTACTTGGCGCCTGCATCCGCCGCGCCGCAAATCCTTTATGTGCTAGATTGGGACGATTCACCCCAATGGAGGCGAGACATGAGCAAAAGATTTCGCATGGCGGCTCCCGCTGCACTGGTGCTGGCGGCGACGCTTGGCGGGCTGAGCTTTTCAGGCATGGCCGAGGCCCAGACTTCCGAAATGCACACGCAGGGCCATCAGTGCCGTAATCTTGGCAAATCCAACAAGCTTTTCGACCGGAATTACTACGTCTACTTCGAGACCAATTCGAGCCGTATTGATCCCAAATACCAGGACGACTTCGAGCGCATCTACAATCTCGCCAAAGGCCAGAATGCGCAGCAAATCTGCCTCTTCGGCAAGTCGAGCAAAACTGGCGACCCGGCGGCCAATGCCGAACTGTCCCGCAAGCGTGCGCGCAATGTTGCGGATGCCTTCACCGCACTCGGCTGGCCGGCATCGAAAATAGTCATCAATGCCGAAGGGGAGGCCTGGGGCTGGCTCGAAGAAACGCTGACCTGGGATGCAAAAGAAGACCGGCGCGTGCGCATCCGGCTGTCGAGGTAGTTTTTCCAGAGAACAGACGGACCCGGATTATGAAGTTGGAGATATGGGGCCGGGACCGTTACCTTGAAGCCCGAACCGGCGGCGCGGCCGCACAAATTGTAAAATCGCAATGGAGAGAACGAGATGCGTGTTTTCGAGACGGTCGCTGACTATGTCGCTGAAAAAGGCAATGAAATTGGCGTGAGCGACTGGCTCACGATCGATCAGGAACGGGTGAACCTCTTCGCGGATGCGACGGGCGACCATCAGTGGATCCATATCGACCCTGAACGTACCCAAAAGGAACTCGGCATGGGCACCATCGCCCATGGCTATCTGACGCTTTCGCTCCTGCCCCACCTCATGGGCCAGATCAGCAGTGTGAAAAGCGCGACACGCGGCATCAATTACGGCTCGAACCAGGTTCGCTTCACCAACATGGTGCCGGTCGGTTCCCGCGTGCGCTGCCGGGTGAAGCTGAAGGATGCGGCGCCGAAGGCCGGTGGCACACAGGTCGTCAATGAAGTGACGATGGAGATCGAAGGCCAGGAGCGTCCCGCCATGATCGCAGAAACCATCAGCCTGATCTTCGAATAAGGGAGCCGAGCGCGCGCCGGCTTGTCCGGGCGCGCGCTCACCCCATATCTTTTCGAGACAAGACACCGACCGGAAGACGCAATGGCCCAGAACAAGTCCGACAAGACTGCGGAAAACGACGCTGAATGGCGTGAGAAACTCACACCCGAGCAATATGCCATCACGCGCGAGGCGGGCACGGAGCGCGCCTTTACCGGCCCCTGGCTCGACGAGCACCGGGCCGGCACATTCAAATGCGTTTGTTGCGGCGAACCACTTTTCCGGTCCGAGACCAAGTATGAAAGCGGCTCTGGCTGGCCGAGTTTCTATGAACCGATCAGCAAGGAGGCGGTCAGCGAGCGTGTCGATGACAGCCATGGCATGCGGCGCACGGAAGTCGTCTGCGCAAAGTGCAATGCTCATCTCGGGCATGTCTTTCCCGATGGTCCCCGTCCGACGGGACTGCGTTACTGCATGAACGGCACGGCTCTCGACTTCGATCCCGACGTTCCGAAAGACTGATACCCAGAACATGAAGCTCACTCCTCCCGGCGTTGCGCCCCGTGCCGAAAAGCGGCCGGTGACCGACGAGCATCACGGTATTTCACGCATCGACAATTACGCCTGGCTCCGCGACGAGAACTGGCGCGATGTGATGCGCGATCCGAATGTTCTGGACGGGCAAATCCGGGCCTATCTCGAAGCCGAGAACAGCTATACGGAAGAGGCGCTCAAGCCTCTGGCAGGACTGCGCGAGACGCTCTTCAAGGAGATGAAGGGCCGGATCAAGGAGGATGACAGCTCCGTTCCCTTGCCCGACGGCCCATTCGCCTACTACACCCGCTTTGTCGAAGGCGCGCAGCATCCGCTCTTTTGCCGCCGTCCCCGCCACAGCGAAACGGGCGAGCAAATTGTTCTCGACGCCAACAAGGAAGCGGAAGGCGAGGCCTATTTTCGTGTCGGCGACGTCGATCACGCGCCGACGCACCGGCTCGCCGCCTGGTCCGCAGACCGCAAGGGCTCGGAATATTTCACGGTACGCCTGCGAGACATCGAAACAGGCAAGGATCTCGATGACGAAGTGCCCGATACCTCGCCCGGTATCGCATGGGACGCGAAAGGCGAGAGCTTCCTCTATACGCAAGTGGACGACGAACATCGCCCGCTGAAGGTATTCCGTCATGTCGTTGGAACGCCGGCATCCGAAGACAAGCTCATCTATACGGAACAGGACGAAGGCTTCTTCGTTGGCGTCGGCAAGACGCAAAGCGGCAAATGGATTGTCATATCGAGCCACGATCACCAGACGAGCGAAATCCATCTGATCCCCGCGGATGCGCCCGAGACTCCGCCAAAGCTCGTCGCGCCGCGCGAAGATGGCGTCGAGTACGATCTAGAACATGATGCGCCCCGAAACCGCTTTCTCATTCTTACCAATGCGGATGGCGCCGAAGACTTCAAGATTGTCGAAGCGCCGGAAGATATGCCCGGTCGCGAGAACTGGCACGAGTATATCCCGCACAGGCCGGGCACACTGATCCTCAACCATGTCGCCTATCGCGACCATTATGTACGCCTTGAGCGGAAAGACGGGCTCCCGCGCATCGCGGTGCGCCGCATCGCCGATGGAAAAGAGCATGAGATCGGCTTCGACGAGGAAGCCTATGACCTCAATATGGGTTCGGGCTACGAGTACGAAACCACGGTGATGCGCTTTGCCTACAGCTCGATGACGACACCAGCCGAGGTGTATGATTACGATCTCGAAACAAGGACCCGCACGCTTCGCAAGCGCCAGGAAGTTCCCTCCGGGCATAACCCCGCCGATTATGTCACGCGTCGCATCTTCGCTACTGCTTCCGATGGCGAACAAGTGCCGGTCTCGCTCGTTCATCGTCGTGACCTTGTGCTCGACGGCAGCGCACCCTGCCTTCTCTACGGCTATGGCTCATACGGCATCAGCATTCCGGCATCTTTCTCGACGACCTGCCTCTCGCTTGCCGATCGCGGCTTCGTCTATGCCATTGCGCATATTCGCGGCGGCAAGGAAAAGGGATATCGTTGGTATTCGGACGGCAAGCTGCTGAAGAAAAAGAACACCTTCACCGATTTCATTGCGGCCGGCGAACACCTGGCGAAGGAGGGATTCACCTCGCGCGGGAACATCGTTGCACATGGCGGCAGTGCAGGCGGCATGCTGATGGGTGCGGTCGCAAACATGGCGCCCGGTCTCTTCAAGGGTATTCTTGCGGAAGTTCCCTTCGTCGACGTGCTGGCAACGATCCTCGATGCTTCGCTGCCGCTCACACCGCCGGAGTGGAACGAGTGGGGCAACCCGATCGAAAGCCGCGTGGCCTATGAGAACATCGCCTCATACTCGCCCTACGATAATGTCCGCGAACAGGCTTATCCCCACATCTTCGCGCTGGGCGGTCTGACCGATCCACGCGTCACCTATTGGGAGCCTGCAAAATGGGTTGCGAAGCTTCGGGAATGCCGAACGAATGACGGCATCACGCTACTTCACATCAACATGGATGCAGGTCATGGCGGGGCTTCCGGCCGCTTCGAGCGGCTGAGAGAGGTTGCGCGCGTCTATGCCTTCGCGCTCGCCGTGACGGAAAAAGCTGATCCACAAAAAGCTCGGGCCGCACCAATCGTGGATGGTCAGGGACGGTATTGAAAACGGTGCCGTTTGTGCCGGGACTGCGGCTTGGCTCATGGGATCTCCTCCTCCGCTGTTCCTTTCCGACGATGGATCAACGTCTGGGTTCTCTTACCGCGCGCGCTCACGGCAAACTTGGCAATTCCACCTTGCGGAATTAGATTGTGTTGCACGGAGCGGAGAACTGCTATGTCGCAATTACCGGCAAAAACCGAAGGTGTTCAGCCCGTCTTGAGGAGCCTGAAGCTCCTGGAAACGCTCAATGCCGCTGGCACGGCAACCCTTTCAAGCCTGCACAACGATACCGGATTGCCAAAACCGACGCTCGTCCGCCTGCTCGACACGATGATTTCAGCGGGCTATGTGCGGCGCGTTTCGAGAAGCGCGGGCTACGAACTGACGGAGCGCGTGCTGCGGCTTTCAAGCGGCTTTCGGCACAAGGATCTCGTGGTGGAGGCGGCACGACCCTTTCTCTCCGCACTGACAGCGGAGCATAAATGGCCCGTCGCTCTCGCAACACTCGATCACGATGCGATGCTCATGCGCCTTTCGACCCGACACGAGAGCCCGTTCAGCACCGATCCGGACTGGCTCAACCGGCGGTTGCCAATGCTCATATCGGCGCTCGGCCGCGCCTATCTTGCCTTCTGCCCCGACGAGGAACGCCGCCTCCTTCTTGCGATGATCAGGAGTTCCAATGCAACCGTGAACGCGCAGGCTCGTGACGAGAAGTATGTCTCCTCAATGCTTGCCACGATCCGTGAACGGGGATATGCGACGACAGCTCCCATGAAAGGGGATTCTTCAATGGGTATCGCCGTCCCTGTCAGGAGCAATGGCAAGGTCGCTGCCTGTATAACGATACGCTATATCGGCTCCACCATGAGCGAAGCGCACGCGATAAAACGCTATCTCGCCCCGATGCAACGCGCGGCAGATGGTATCGCCGCCGCACATGAACGCATGCTCAGCGACGGGTGATCGTCACCGCGACCTTGCTGGAACCGATCGCATGGACGCGGAGGCTCTGGTTTTCCTCATCCCGGGCCGCTTCGCCGCCTTCGACCTCGACATCGTAACCATTCGGATATTGCAGGCGTGGCACAAAGATTTCCGTCTCGCCCCTGCCCCCTCGTAGACGAAACGAAACGTGCCGCTTCCGCGCTTGAACTTCATCTTGAGCGGCCGGCCGGAAATCGTGCGTCAAATTCATCAGCAACTGGTCGAGCGCGTTATGCACCCCTTCCATCCCAAGTCGGGGCAACGTCATCCCGCCCTCCTCTTGTTGTTGATCCGACGATAACGGGCACGGACGCTAGGAAAGGCCAATATTTGCAACCCAGCGCCCGAGGGGGCACCATCCCGCCATCGAAGTGCGAGAACCCTTGGGGAGCAGAAGACCGTGAACGCGCCGACAAGTGAGAAGACGAGAGGCAACCTACCGCCGCTGCCGACCCAACCGAAAGGCCTGCCCTGGCCGACCGAAGAATGGCCCGAAGGCGATTTGCCTGCGGGAACCGACAAGAAGCGGCTTGCGGTGCTGATGGATCATGCTTTCGCCGACGAAGCCCCCGCCGATCTCGGCGAAACTCATGCCGCCGTCATCATCAAGGACGGCAAGCTCGTGCATGAGCGATACTGGACGGGCTTCGGACCGGACGTCACCTGCCCCTCGTGGTCAAAGGCAAAAAGCATCACTCATGCGCTTGTCGGCCTCCTTGTTGGCGACGGCAAGATCGACATCCATGCGCCCGCAGATGTACCCGAATGGGCGGACGAGAGCGATCCGCGCCACGGCATCACGCTTGACCTCCTGCTTCGCATGTCGAGCGGGCTCGCCTTCCGCGAGGATTATGTGCCGGAACACCCGTCCGACGTGATCGAGATGCTGTGGGGATCGGGCAAGGACGATGTAGCGCATTTTGCGGCGTCCTTCCCGCTGGAGCATGAGCCCGGCAGCTACTGGTCCTATGCGAGCGGCACCACAAATATCGTGAGCCGCGCAGCGGCACGAGCTGCAGGCGCTTTCGGGGCGGATTTCGGGGCCTTCATGCGCAAGCGGCTTTTCGATCCTCTGGGCATGACGAGCGCGGTGCCAAAATTCGATGCGGCGGGCACCTTCATCGGCTCTTCCTTCTGCTTTTGCACACCGCGCGATTTCGCCCGCTTCGGCTATCTCTATCTGCGCGACGGTGTGTGGGAAGGCGAACGCCTTCTCCCCGAAGGGTGGGTCGATTATGCGCGCACGCCGACATGGCAGCAGCCGGACAACGAAGGCCCTTACGGCGCGCACTGGTGGCTCGACATTGCCGGACCCGGCAGCTTCTCAGCCAATGGCTATGAGGGGCAATACACGGTCTTGGTACCAGAGCTCGACATGGTGGTCGTGCGGCACGGGAAAACACCCCTCGAAGCCAAGCTCAACCCGAAGCGGTGGATTGCAGATGTAGTGAATTGTTTCCGCACGGCCTGAGCCATTCCCCACGACGTCAAATTGCGGCGCGCTTCCCTCCCGGCTCGTGTAGACTGCGCGACGAACAACGGTACAGGGGTATTTCCTTGGGCAGCATTGTCCGTTTTCCCGGCGATCTCATCACCGAACATGACAGGCGACGGCTGACATCCGCCGCAGAGGGGTCTCCATTCGATCTCGAATTCCGCAAGAATGCGCAAGGCGTCCTCGTCTCTTATCTGACGCGTTGCGGGCATCTGCGCCCAAGCTTTCGCCTTCGGAAATCACCGGAAGGCTGGGAAGCGATTTCGATGGGAGCAGACGATGCAGGCGTCGTCGCCGCGAGCGGACGCAGTCCGGAAGATCTCTTTCGCGCGCTTCTCCCCTCGTCTGAAAAAACTGAAGAAAACAAATACACGGGAGGATCGAATGAACATCATGGCGCGCATCGCGAAACCGGAAGATCTGGGACTGGACCCGGCGCGACTGTCGAACATCACCAACTACTTCCAATCCTATGTAGACCGGGAAAAAATCGCCGGGTTCTCGACACTGATCTCGCGCCACGGCGAGATCGCGCATTTCGAGACGGCCGGGCAGCGCGATCGCGAGCGCGCCCTTCCGATGGAGAAGGATACGATTTTCCGCATTTATTCGATGACGAAGCCGATCACGAGCCTCGCATTGATGATGCTCTACGAAGAAGGTCACTTCCAGCTTACGCACCCCGTCTCTCGCTACATCCCCGAATTCAAGGAGCTCAAGGTCTGGGCGGGCGGCACGGCGGAGAAATACGAGACGAAGCCCTGCGAGCGCGAGATGACGATCCGCGACCTGCTCACGCATACGTCGGGCCTTACCTACGGCTTCATGTACGAACATCCCGTAGATGAGCTCTATCGCAAGGCAGGCATCGAGGGCGCAAACACGGTCGGCCTCACACTCAAGGAAACGGTTCAGGCGCTGGCGAATATTCCCCTGCTCTTTTCGCCCGGCTCGCACTGGAACTATTCGGTTGCCACGGATGTCTGCGGCTATCTTGTGGAGGTTCTCTCGGGCCGTCCGCTCGACGAATTTCTCGCTTCGCGTATTTTCGCGCCGCTCGGCATGAACGATACGGGCTTCTTCGTACCGAAAGACAAGCTCGACCGGTTCGCCACCAATTATTTTCGCGATCCGAGGACAGGCAAATCCGGCATCATGGATATGGGCGACGAGACAAGCTCCTATGCCAGCCCGCCGCGTTTCCTGTCCGGTGGCGGCGGCCTCACCTCCACCATCGCGGACTATTGGCGCTTCTGCCAGATGTTGCTCAATGGCGGAGAGCTTGAAGACGTGCGCCTCTGCTCGCCCAAGACCATCGAATTCATGACCATGAACCATCTGCCGGGCGGGCAGACGATGAAGCAGATGTCGATTTCGGCTTTCAGCGAGCTGGCGGCGGAAGGCGCGGGCTTCGGTCTTGGCTTTCAGGTTCTGCTGGACCCCGCCGAATCCCAGGCCATCGGGTCGGTGGGCAATTTCTCCTGGGGCGGTGCCGCATCGACTTATTTCTGGATCGATCCGGAGGAGGATCTGATAGCGATCTTCATGACGCAACTCTATCCCTCCTCCACCTACCCGCTTCGGCCGCAGCTTCAGCAGCTCGTCTACGGCGCCGTGATCGAGTAACCACTCATCGTGCCCCTCTGGATCCCACTGACAATTGCGGCTGCCTTCCTGCAGAACCTGCGCTCGACACTGCAGAAGCAACTTACCGGGCAGATGTCGGCCATCGGCGCGACTTACGTCCGCTTTGTCTATGGGCTGCCGGTAGCGGCGCTCTATCTCTGCGGGCTTACCGCCTTCTCGGATGCGGCATTGCCCCAGCCAAACCCGTCTTTTCTGCTTTATGCCGTGATCGGCGGCATCGCACAGATATGGGGAACGGTGCTGCTCGTCGCGCTCTTCGCCTATCGGAACTTCGCGGTGGGAACGACCTATTCGAAGACGGAGACGATCCAGACGGCGCTTTTCGGCATCATCGTGCTGGGTGACCATCTCAGCCTCGGCGCTTTCGCGGCAATCCTTATTTCGCTTGCGGGCGTCGTCGCCATTTCCATTGCACAGTCCCACCTCACGCTGGGCACTTTCTGGCGCTCGCTCGGCGACCGCCCGATGCTGATGGGAATTGGGTCGGGCGCATGCTACGGCATCGCCGCCGTCTGCTACCGCGCGGCATCGCTGTCACTGGAGGAACCGGATTTCCTTCTCTCAGCAGGCTACACACTCGCCACTGTCCTTCTCATTCAGACTGCAGCCATGACCATCTGGCTTTATCTGCGCCATCGCAACGAGCTCGCCGCCTCGTTTCGCACATGGCGCATCGGCAGCCTTGTCGGCCTCGCTGGCGCACTTGCGTCGATGGGCTGGTTCACGGCGATGACGATCCAGAATGCGGCCTATGTGCGCGCACTCGGCCAGATCGAACTCGTCTTCACCTTTGCCTCCTCGCACTTTCTTTTTCGTGAGAAAACGAATGCCCTCGAACTCACAGGCATAGGGCTCGTGATCGGCGGTATCCTGCTGCTTATTTTTGTTCGCTAGGGTTTGTGCCCCTCGTCCCGGGGCACGGCTTGCGCCGGCCCCGGGAATTAGGTGGCCGCGGAAAGCCGAGCTGCCGCAGCGTGGGGGGCAAGGGGTCGCTGGCAACTCTTCCGCCACCACCGCCGGACGCGCTGGAAGTGCGCGCCGAGGTGGGTGCCGGGTGCGAATGCCATGGTGGTAAGGGACGCTCCACCGCGAACATTCGCATCTGACAGTTAGTCTTTATCAGCCTGGAACAGCTATCTGATTTTGTCCGGGGGGCTATGGGGCATCAGACCGGACGCAACCCGACATAACGACAATAGAACAGAGACCCCTTCCAGAAAAGAAGATTCGTCCGTAGACGCACGATTCTATCCAGCCTGTCCCGATGCGGCACAAACTCCGATACACGACGTTATAAATGCCTTCAAAATGTACGTTCTCTAATGGCGAACATCATCCGTCATAGTCGTGCGGTGTATGACGCCGGCCCGCGGAGAATATCTGCCGGCAAAGATTTAGAGAGGTCGAGGCCAGTAATTTCCGCCCCGAAACAGCTCTCTTTCGGTCTCACATGAATTTGTCTCGACCGCATAGCGCTCTACGACACGGCTTTTCCTCCCTGCTCTGTTTGCCGGGCTTTGAGGAAAGCGTGCTATATCGCGGAGAGTTGCTCTACTGAAGCGCTACACCGCCAATCGTGATGCGGTGCATCAGGCGCTTTTCACCGTGATAGTCGTTCACCGCAAAATGCCACGTCGCGCGATTGTCCCAGAAGGCGACCGAGCCTTCACGCCACTCGAACCGGCAGGTGAATTCCGGGCTTACGGCATGGGCATACAGATAGTCCAGGAGGGGTTTGCTCTCCGCCCACGTCCAGCCCTCGAAATGGGTCGTGAAGGCGGCATTTACGTAAAGCGCCTTCCGCCCGCTCAGCGGATGCGTGATGACGACCGGGTGTACCGCCTCGCCGACCATGTTCTCGCCCTTGAAGCCCGAAGCCTGATCGCTGGACTTGTAGGCACCCGCGGCACCGAAAACATGTGCGTTCGAATGCACGGCCTTCAAGCCTTCGAGCGTTTTCTTGAGCCCATCCGACAGGCCCTCATAGGCTTTGTACATATCGGCGAAGAGCGTATCGCCGCCTGTCTCCGGCAATTCCCGGGCAACAAGGATTGACCCCATCGCAGGCGCGGCATCATAGGAATGGTCGGTGTGCCAGCCGCCGCCGATATTCACCTTCTGCTCCTTCTCCTTCCGCACTTCTGCAATTTCGGGGTATTCGCCATTAGCGGGGAAGAACTTGTTGATTTCGATCTCACCCAAGCGGCGCGCAAAGGCAATGTGTTCTTCTGGCGTCAGCGTCTGGTCACGGAAAAAGATCACGCCATGATCGCGATAGGCTGCGCGGATTGTCTCCATGCCACTATTGCCTGGATTGGCGAGATCGACGCCGAGCACCTCAGCTCCGCAACCGGGTGTGACCTTCCTGATGGTTGCCGTCTGGCGTTCCATGATTTTCCTCCCGTGGCATTTCCTCCCTTGAGAATATGTCCGGCCGAGCGCAACATTGTCACCTAGGTAACAATTCAGAAAATCCATGCGATCAAATTCAGATCGGCAACGGATTGCCGAAACTTTCAGCAAAAACGGATGGTTCTCCCGCTGCCCGGCAAGGTTGCGAGAAGCGATAGCCTCCCATGCCCAAATCACGCCGGCAGAGACAGGACACTGGATCTACGACACAGGCGACGAGGCGCACGGCCTTTACGGTGTCCTTTCCGGATCGGTCAAGACCCATGTCTTGCTCGATAATGGCGAAAGCGTACCGATCAGCATCTCAGGGCCCGGCACAGTTTTTGGTTATGCGGCGCAGGTGCTCGGAGGGCGGCGTGTAACAACCGCCATTGCGAGGGAGCGCTCCGAGGTCATCTTCATTCCGCAGCACGCTCTGGCTGCCATTGTGCAAGACATGCCGGAACTCTGGCTGCATTTCGCAGAACTGGCGACAGAACAGCTTGTGTGGGCCGCGCGCGCCTATGCGGAACGCCTGCGGCTTCCCCCACGCGCCCAGATCGCAAGCCGCCTCTACCTTTATACGTTCCCGTGGGGCGAGGGCGGTCCTGCGGTCCTTCCCATCACCCAGAACGAGCTATCGGAGCTGACCGGCTTTTCACGAAAAACCGTAAACCTCATTCTGAGAGACCTCGAAGAACACAAGCTTATCGAAACCGGCTATCGCCACATCAACGTCATCGATCCGGCAGGCTTGCAACGGGTTGCCCTGGCACCCACCGAATAAAAAAGCCCGCACCGTTTCCGGTGCGGGCTTCTCGTCATTTGTTTCTTGCGATTACTCGGCTGCCTGCGCCGCCGAGATACCTGCCATACGATTGAGGCGCGTCTTGATTATGGCTTCGGCTTCCGAAACCATGCGCGTCACAAGTTCCTGGCACGACGGGATGTCGTGGATCAGACCCTGCACCATGCCGGCAGACCAGATGCCGTAATCGGGGTCGCCTTCCTCGTAAACAACGCGGCCGCGCGCGCCGGCTACGAGATGCGCAATATCCTCGATCTTTGCGCCGCCCTTCTTCTCGATCTCCACCACTTCCTGGCTCACAGCATTTTTCGCCACGCGGGCCGTGTTATGCAGTGTGCGGAAGATGAGATCGGTCGAGCGCTCGTCATTGGCGACGATCTGTTCCTTCACCTTCTGATGGATAGCGCTTTCCTTGGTGCACATGAAGCGCGTGCCCATGTTCACGCCTTCCGCACCCAGAGCAAGCGCGGCAACGAGGCCGCGCGCATCGCCGAAACCGCCCGACGCGATCATCGGAATCTTCACCTTGTCGGCTGCGGCCGGAATGAGGATCAAACCCGGAATGTCGTCTTCGCCCGGATGGCCCGCACATTCAAAACCGTCGATCGAGATCGCATCGACGCCCATGCGTTCGGCGGACAGCGCATGGCGAACGGCCGTGCACTTGTGAATGACCTTGATGCCATGTTCCTTGAAGTGATTGACGTGTTCCTGCGGCTTGTAGCCTGCGGTTTCGACAATCTTCACGCCCGACTCGATGATCGCCTGGCGGTATTCTGCATAGGGCGGCGGCTTCAGGGCGGGCAGGATGGTCAGGTTCACACCGAAAGGCCGGTCTGTCAGACCCTTGCACTTCTCGATTTCCTTGCGCAGGTCATCGGGTGTGGGCTGCGTCAGCGCGGTAATGAAGCCGAGCGCGCCGGCATTGGCCACTGCCGCCACAAGTTCCGCGCGGCCGACCCACTGCATGCCGCCTTGCACGATCGGGTGTTCGACCCCGAACAGTTCCGTGAATCTGGTTTTGAGCACGTTCTCTCTCCCTCAATGAAGTCCGGCCTCTTCGGGACCGTCTCCGTCAATTCGCCGATGCGAAAAGTTCTAGCAGATGCGCCGAGCCGATTGCACGTCGCGAATCCACTGCAAACATTGGAAAGTGCCCTCCCGCAGCGTCGTCCAACGCTTCCCAAATGCTTGAAATAACGGGAAAACCGGCGCACTCTGCCGATCCAAGATCAAACATCAGATTGTTCAAGCATGAACAACGACGCCAATTGGGACGCCTACCGGATTTTCCTCGCGGTAGTGGATACGCAAAGCCTTTCCGGCGCTGGCCGGCGGCTGAAGCTGAGCCATGCCACGGTGGGGCGTCATATAGCGACGCTTGAGAAACGCCTCGGCGCGAAGCTCTTCGTGCGCGAGCCGACCGGATATGCGCTGACCGGCGCGGGCGAGCGGCTGCGCGCGGAAGTGGAACCGATGTCGCTTGCCGCCGAGCGCGCGCTCCACGCTGCCCTCGGTGCAGATGGCGAGGCACAGGGGCTTGTCCGTGTCGCCATTCCCCACAGCCTCGCCTCCTACTGGTTCATGCCCTACCTCGCCGAATTCCAAAGCCGCCATCCGGGCATCGAAATCGAGATCGTGAACGAGGTGACGCAGGTTTCGGTGAAGCGGCGCGATGCCGACATCGTGATCCGCCCCTACGGGCCTGGCCGTGAGAATGTCGTTGGCCGCAAGATCGGCCGCATCGGCGTCGGCTTCTATGCGTCGCGCTCTTACGCCGAACAGTTCGGTCTGCCTTCGAAGCGCGAAGAGTGGAAGGATCACAGCATCGTGGGCTTCGGTGGCCGCGCAGCGGAAGTGGAGCTTGCGGACTGGCTCGCCCATGTGACGCAGGGCGCGCGCGTTGCGTTGCGCTGCTTCTCGGACGCTGATCTCGTGCAAGCCGTGCGCGCGGGCGTGGGCATTTCCACGCTCGTCTGCCTTACCGGCGACCATTACGCCGATCTTATCCGCATCGCGCCGCAAAAGCTGGCGAACGGTACGGAAATGTGGCTCCTCGCCCATCCTGACCTGCGCGACACGGCGCCTGTGCGCGCAGTCATCGACTTCCTTGGCGAGAAGGCAAAGATCGACCGCGACCGCCTGTCGGGCCGCAACGCGGGCTGAACGTTCGCGAACACCGGCATTCGCACCCCTGAACAAGCAGCATTTGGCATTCCACGCCATTATGCGCGCGACAAAATTCCGGAGGAAAATCCATGGCCCTGCCCGATATCCTGAAAGACAAACTCGAAGTGCCGGTCATCGGCTCACCGCTTTTTATCGTGTCCGGCCCCGAGCTTGTAATCGCCCAGTGCAAGGCAGGCATCGTCGGCTCCTTCCCTGCACTCAACGCGCGCCCCGCACATGTGCTGGAAGAGTGGATCACGCGGATCAAAGGCGAGCTCGGCGAATATCAGGCAAAGCATCCCGAAAAGAAGGTTGCACCTTTCGCGGTCAACCAGATCTGCCACGCCTCGAACGACCGTCTCGCGCATGACATAGATATCTGCACGAAGCTCGAAGTGCCGATCGTCATCACCTCGCTCCGCCCGCCCGCCGAAGTGATTACCGCAGCACATTCCTACGGTGGCAAGGTGTTCCACGATGTTATCAATGTGAAGCATGCGAAGAAGGCGGCGGAACAGGGCGTGGACGGGTTGATCCTCGTCTGCGCCGGTGCGGGCGGCCATGCGGGCACGCTCTCTCCTTTCGCGCTTGTACGTGAAGTGAAGCAGTGGTTCGACGGTACGGTCATTCTTTCAGGTGCGCTGTCGGACGGCTGGGGTATCGCGGGCGCGCTCGCGATGGGTGCAGACCTCGCCTATATGGGAACGCGCTTCATCGCCACGGCGGAAGCAAACGCCGATCAGGCGTACAAGGATCATCTGATCAAATATGCCGCTGAAGACATCGTCTACAGCAACCTCTTCACAGGTGTGCATGGCAACTATCTCGCCCCCTCCGTTGCCGCTGCTGGTCTCGACCCGAACAATCTGCCGGAGGCCGACAAGTCGAAGATGAATTTCGGTTCGGGCGGCAACATGAAGCAGAAGGCGTGGAAGGACATATGGGGTTCGGGTCAGGGTATTGGCCAGATCGCCGACGCACCGCCTGTCGCCGAACTCGTTGACCGGCTGAAGCGCGAATATACTCAGGCCTGCCGCGAATTTGCCGCGCGCATGCCCGCCGAGGCGTTGACTGCGGCGAAGGCCGCCGCCGAGTAAGTCTTGCGACAGAAAGAATAAAAGGGCGGCGGGACAAATCCCGTCGCCCTTTCTGTTTGAGCGCCCGTCCAATCAGGCGATGTAGCGCTCGAATGTCAGGTTCAGAAGGCCGAGCGCGTAGAAGGTGAGCGCGGAAGCGGCGAAAGCGCGGAAGATGTACTCGATACGATTTTCGATTTTCATCAGACCGATCCTTTTGCGATGAGGGAAGGCGAGGCATAGCCCGTTTCTGCCGGCGCGGGTTCGATGCAGCCAAGTTCGGCGAGGGCCGATCTCACGGCGACATCGAGCGGGGTGTGGGGTTCGTGTCCCAGAAAATTCACGAGCTTCGAGTTGTCGAGACGGACCGGCTGTTTCCAGAGATAGCGCATCTCACGCATCTCCCTGAACGTCTCAACGAAAGGTGATAGCAGCGTCAGCGCGAACCAGGGCAACCGCTTCACCGGCGCATCCGGCACGCGGGCGGCGAAGCGGATCGCATCCACCATCTCGATTCCCTGCTCCAGCCAGTGACCGCCAAAATTGAAAAGCGCAAACCGCGGCAGCTCGTCAGCGCGAAGGAGAAGCCGCGTCATCGTTTCCGCCATGTCAGGCAGATAGGCCCAGGCATGGCCGACGCGATACGGCCCCGGATAAGTGATTGAACGAACCTTCTTGCCCGGTTTCACGAGCCCTTGGGCAAACCAGTTGTTACCGGGCCTGACGCCGCCGAAGAAATCGCCAGCCCGCAGGATGATAACGGGCACGCCCTCCTCGGACGCCAAACGCAGACGCCGCTCCATCTCGACGCGAAGCTTGCCCTTCCGCGTTTTCGGATTCTGCGGTGTGTCCTCGCGGATCACAGGAAAGGCATCGGGACCGTAATTGTAGACCGTGCCCGGAAAGGCGATCCGGGCGCCCACGGCTTTCGCTGCGGCAATCGTATTGTCGAGCATCGGCACAACAGTCCCCGCCCAATTGCGGTAGCCAGGCGGGTTCACCGCATGGACGATCAGGTCCACCCCTTCTGCCGCTTCGCGAACCTCGTCTGCCTTCATGGCATCTCCCTTCACCCAGTCGATGAAGGGCATGGCTCTCATCTGCCGGGCAGCAGCCTCGGGATGCCTGTTGAGAGCACGTATCTGCCAGCCATGAGTACGCAGCGCATTGGCCATTTCGCCGCCGAAGCCGCCCGTTACGCCTAGAATAAGTGCTGTCGAAGCCATGTTTCCGTCTCCAGTCGCCGTTTCGTTGACTGGAGAATGGTTTATTCATGTACGAATATGAATTGCCGAATATTTGCTATCTGATATACATTTTCGTATGACTAACGCATCGCCGGGTTGGGAGCTCTACAGATCGTTCCTAGCGGTTGTCCGCGAGGGCAGCCTTTCGGGCGCTGCCCGGCTGCTCGGCCTCACCCAGCCCACGGTCGGCCGCCATGTGGATGCGCTGGAAGCCTCGCTGGGCGTCGGTCTCTTCACCCGCTCGCAGGGCGGGCTCGCTCCCACGGAGGTTGCCCTCGCGCTCGTCCCCCACGCCGAGGCCATGGCCATGGCTGCAGAGGCGCTGCAGCGCGCGGCCTCCGGCGAGGCGGACGATGACCGCGGCACCATCCGCATCACGGCAAGCGAAATGATCGGCATGGAGGTTCTGCCGGCGATCCTCGCCCGCTTTCGTGAAAAACATCCCCGCATCGTGATCGAACTCGTGCTTTCCAACCGGACGGACGACCTCATCAGGCGGGAAGCCGATATTGCGATCCGCATGGTTCGGCCCACACAGACCTCGCTGGTCGCGAAAAAGGCCGGCGAGGTCAGAATTGGCATGCATGCCCACAAGAAGCTGATCGAGAAAATGGGCATGCCCACATCGCTCGATGAGATCGGCAACTATCCGATTATCGGCTTCGACCGCGAGTCCTCCATTCGACGGCTCAAGGAGCTCGAAGGTGTGCCGCTCACCCGCGAACTCTTTGCCTTTCGTTGCGACAGCGATATCGGGCAGTTCGCGGCACTGAAGGCCGGCTTCGGCTTCGGCATGTGCCAGTACCAGCTGGCCATGCGCCACCCCGATCTCGTGCCGATATTGAAGGGCCTCCTCCATTTCGATCTGGATATCTGGATCACCATGCATGAAGACCTGAAGACGAGCCGCCGGATGCGCCTCATGTTCGATCATCTGGCGGAGGAGATGGCGGCCTATACGCGGCTTTCGCCCCGGGAACCCGCGGAAAGGCAAGGCCGCAAGTAAGCGGTCGCCCGGCGCGCTCTCGCCTGCTATATCACTCGCAAACAAGCTTTCCCCTGCGTTTCGAGGATCCTTCATGTCTCAAGCGGCCGAAACCAATCCCGCAAAGTCCGGCGAAAAGCCCAATCCGCCGCTCGCCTCCTTCAACTGGCAGGATCCGCTGCTTCTCGAAAGCCAGCTGACCGAGGAAGAGCGCATGGTGCGCGACAGCGCCCGCGCCTATTGCCAGGAAAAGCTGTTTCCCCGTGTGAAGGAAGCGAACCGCAACGAGGTTTTCCATCGCGAGATCATGAACGAGATGGGCGCACAGGGCATGCTCGGCCTGACGCTGCCCGAGAAATATGGCTGCGCCGGTCTTTCCTATGTCTGCTATGGGCTCGCCGCTCGTGAGGTCGAATATGTCGACAGCGGTTATCGCTCGGCCATGAGTGTGCAGTCTTCGCTCGTCATGCATCCGATCCATGCCTATGGCAGCGATGTGCAGCGCGAGAAATATCTCCCGAAGCTCGCGACCGGCGAATGGGTCGGCTGCTTCGGCCTCACCGAGCCCGATCATGGTTCGGACCCCGGCTCCATGAAGACGCGCGCGAAAAAGGTCGATGGCGGCTATGTGCTGAACGGCGCAAAGATGTGGATCACCAACGCGCCGATCGCGGACCTCGCCGTGGTCTGGGCGAAGACTGACGATGACGTCATCCGCGGTTTCGTCGTCGAGCGCGGCTTCAAAGGCTTCGAGACGCCGAAGATCGAAGGCAAGTTCTCGCTGCGTGCTTCCATCACCGGCGAAATTTCGCTTCAGGATGTTTTCGTGCCGGATGAAAACATGTTGCCAAATGTGCGGGGCCTTGCCGGGCCCTTTGGCTGTCTCAACCGTGCGCGTTACGGCATTGCATGGGGCGCGATGGGCGCCGCAGAATTTTGCTGGCATGCCGCCCGCCAGTACACGCTGGACCGCACGCAATTCGGTCGCCCGCTCGCCGCGAACCAGCTCATCCAGAAGAAACTTGCCGACATGCAGACCGAGATCACGCTCGGTCTTCAGGGCTGCCTGCAGCTCGGCCGCATGTTCGACGAGAACAAGGCCGCGCCCGCATCCATCTCACTCATGAAACGCAACAATTGCGGCAAGGCTCTCGATATCGCCCGCGTCGCGCGCGACATGCATGGCGGCAACGGCGTCTCGGACGAATATCACGTCATCCGCCACGTCATGAACCTCGAAGCGGTAAACACCTATGAGGGCACGCATGACGTTCATGCGCTGATCCTCGGCCGCGAACAGACGGGTATTCAGGCGTTCTTCTGAGCCTCTTTCAGCGTCTCCGGCAAACGCAAGACCGCGTACCAGGCATAGCCGCGATAGAGGGAGCGGAACTGGAGTTCCGCTCCGAGCTTCGCCGCAAGCGCTTCCAGCACACGCTTGAGGTCTCCACGCGGGCTCACATGAAATTGCACAAGCCATGCCCGCAGCATCGAACGAAACCAGCGCGGTAACCGCTCCTGCTGCCCAAAGTCGACGATATGCAAGCTACCGCCCGGCGCAAGATTGCAGACGCCTTGTGCAAGCGTCGCATGCCAGTCCGGGATCATCGACAGCGTGTAGGACATGTAGATGCGCTCAAAGCGGCTCACGCCAAAAGCCGCATAGGGATTGAAGCGCGTGGCATCCCCCTGCGCGAAACGCAGCTTCGTTCCTTGTCGTGCGGCGGCTGCCTCTGCCGTCTCCAGCATTTCGTGCGAGATGTCCATCCCGTGCAGCCTTGCCTCGGGAAATAGCCGCGCGGCGCGGACGAGATTGCGTCCGGTGCCGCAGCCGATCTCCAGCACCGTCGTTCCGGGTCCGGCATGCAGATCGTCGATCAGCCGGTCTCGGCCAAGCAGATAATATCGGCGGGTGAGGTCGTAGATATGGCGCTGGTACCGGTAGGTCCGATCCATCAGATGCGCGTGATTTTCCTCGCCTTGTTCAACCGCGCTCACTGCCTCAGTCCTTCAGGATGTAGAGGTGAAACCCGCCATAGATGGAGGAACGGTCGCGCGCGGTGAAGGCCAGCGACTCTTCGGCGCGATAGTCCCACCGCGCGAGAATGGCATCGTCCACCCGTCCCGGCAGCAGGGTTGGTTCCGCCGCCGTACGAAAGATGACACGCGCGCCGGGACGCGCGGTGCGTGTTATTTGCGACCAAAGATCGTTCAGTTGCGCATCCGTCATCCAGTCCTGCGCGTCGAGCAGCACAAAGCGGTCGAGGCTTGCATCGGCGCATTCGCGCAGGTGGTCCGTGAAGGACGCATTCAAGACCTGCATGCCCTTGGCCCGCGCCTGCAACGCCGCGAAATTCTCGCGCTTCAGATAGGGCGGAACCGCAGCATCCTCGCCGGGTGCATAGGAGCGCGCAAAGGCCTGCCAGGCGAAGTAGTTTTCCGTGAGCGGGAACCCGCAGGCAAGACGTTCCAGCCTTTCGCGGAGAACGAAGCGCATTTCGCGGCCGCCCGACAAGGCTTCATATTGGGCGGGCGGAATGCCGAGTCCGTAGAGCGTCGAGGGCTTGCCGGTCAGCCAGGCGATCGTGGGTTTCTCGAAGAGCGGGGCGAGCTTCTCGTCGAAGAAGCGGCGTTGACTCTCCATCGTCGGCGCTTCGAGAATATCGCGCAGCCTTACGCCATAGATCCGCGCGGCGATGTGCGCCATGCCGATGAAATGGCCGAGCAGCCCATGACGGAAAAATCCGCGCGCGAAGAGCGAAATGCGGCGCCGGAAACCTGCGGGCCTCTTGTCCCAGTAAGTACGGCTCTTTTCGTCAAGTTGCGGACGAATGAACCGTTCGTAATCAGCGATGTTCTCGCGCCTGTCTCCACGCCCGAAGAAGCGGAAGAAGTGCTCGTAGCTCGGCAAATGCGCCGCGCCCGCAAGCTTCAGCTTGACCAGCGCCACATGCGTCGGGTTGAGGTCGAGGGCGGTCACGCGCACGGGCGCCGCCGTCATGTAGGACAGCGCGTTGCAACCGCCGGAGGCGATCGTAACGATCCGCGTATCCGCGCTCATGTCGGCACGAAGGCCCATCGCGGCGATATCGATGTCGGGATCTTCCCAGATCTGCGGATAAACGAGACCCGTGAAAAGCCACGTAAAAAGACGTTCGGTCAGCCCTTCCCTGGAAACTGCCTTGTGGCGATGAACGGCCGCGCTCAGGCGGCGGCGGACGTCGCGCCTGCCCCCCGCGACGGCGGCATCCTCGGCAAGCGTTTCACTGGTCGCTTCGGCGGTCGTGTCTGACAAGGGGATCACTCCGTTTGCAGATGGCCGACTCGCTTTGCGCGCGGCCCTGACTTGCTGCTACAGCGTTTGCGTAACGTTCGTGTGACGGTCTCGCGATGCACCGCCTCCGAATCGGAAAGAGAGGCATATAGTTCGAGGGAACGAACCGAAAAAACTCCAGGAAGCACCGTCTTCAGGTCGTGTCGGCAAGGATCGCCGGATTCGGCAGAGAACGACGCCCGCCCGGCGCGGCCATCTCGCGCCAAAATCCGGATTTATTCTCGTGGAGTCGCGCGCAACCACGTCCCGGACGGACAGTCCTTCGGATTCCAACCCGCTTTGGCGCCTGGTCCCGCTTGTTCACCGCCACAAGTGGCGCTTCTGGGGTGGCATGTCACTCATCAATGGGGGGCGGCTGCTCGAAGCTTTCATGCCCCTCTTCCTCAAGATAGGGATCGACAGGATCGCTGCGGAGGATTACCGCCTCGCGCTTCCTGCGCTCGCAATTCTCGGCCTCATGGTGCTGCGCTATATCGCCTTCAATCGCGGCCGCCGTTATGTCCGCGAAGTCGGCATTGCCGTCGCCTATGAATTGCGCCAGCGGCTCTATTGGCATCTTGAGCTTCAGGGGCCGCGCGCCTCGTTCATGCCGACCCCTTCATCCGCCTGCTGCCGCAAGGCTATGACACGGTGCTGACGGAGGGCGGGCGAAACCTCAGCCACGGCCAGCATCGACACGGAAACGGAATTCATCATTCAGAATGCGCTCGCCAGGGCGACCGAGGGGAGAACCTCCATCATCATCGCGCACCGCCTGCAGACAATCTGGGAAGCGAACCGCATCGTCGTTCTCACGAGCGGCGAGGCCCGCGAGGTCGGTACACATGAAGAACTCATGGCGCAGGGCGGTCTCTACAAGACGCTCTACGAGTTTCAGGTGCAGGATCTGGGCGCTGGCGATGCAGCTTCATGACGCGGCAGGAGTTGCCCCCCGATGGGAGCTGAAGTAGCGTCAATATCAGTTGAAACGCAATGAGTGGCCCTTCTTATGACCGAGCAAGTCTTGCCTTTTGCCCTTCCTGCCCAGCTGGACCCGGCCCTTTCCGGTGTCGCCGATTACTGGCGCGGCCTCATTCGCGGCAAGGCGAGCGATATGCCTTACTGGGACGATGTGAAGCTCTCCGATCTCGGCAGCGGCGCGGACAGCGCCATGCTGATGACGGTCTTCGACAAGCCTCAGCGGTTCCGCATCGAAATTGCCGGCAAGGAAATCAGCACGCGATATGGCGGCACGCTTCAAGGCACATTCACCGACGAGATCGACATCCACTCTCCGGTCGAGTTTCTGAGGGCACAGGCGAGCGCGACCGCGGAAGGCGGGGCGCCCACTTATTATGCGACGGATACCTATACGCGGCTTCTCCTCCCCCTCTGGGGCGAGGGGCATGTGGGCATGTTGCTCGCTGGCTATTCCTGGGCCTGACGCTCAGAGTTCTTCTATCGATATTTGCGGCAGCAACCGTTCCACATCGTCCCTCCGGCAAAGCTCTGTGCCGGGCGACAGGAGCGCCGCTGTGCCTCCGGCCATTCCAGCCCTCAACGCCTCGCTCATGCCTTGGCCCGATGCAAGCGCATGGATAAGCATGGCGAGGAAACTGTCTCCCGCGCCGACCGAACTCACCGGCGTAATTTCCGGTGCCCGGCCTCGCCAGCTCCCTTCCTCACAAACAAGCATGGCGCCATCGGCACCCAGCGTCACGGCGACGACATCCGCCTTTTTCTCACCAACAAGCCTGCGGGCTGCATCGAGCGTTTCCTCATCCGTCTGGATGGGCAGGCCGGTAAGCTCGCGCATTTCGCGGAGATTCGGTTTGATCAGATAGGGGCGCTCGCGAAGTGCTGCGGCGAGAGCCACGCCCGATGTATCGACGGCAAGCCTTGCCCCCAGTTTGCGCGTTACATGCGCAATCTCGGCATAGGCCTCTTCCGGCGCGCCCGGCGGAAGACTTCCGCTCGCCACGACAAACAAAACGCCGTTCATCGCCTCCAGAGCGTTCCTCGTCGCGGTCCAGGCCGCCTTGTCCAATTCCGGTCCGGCTAAAACGAACCGGAACTCATTGCCCGTCTGCCGTTCGAAGGCGGTGAAACTCTCGCGTGTCTCTCCCGTCACAGGGATGACGACATCCTCGATCCCCTCGCGCTCGACCAGTTCCTGCAGGAGCCTGCCCGTCACCCCACCCGCCGGGTAGAGCGCCGTTACATCCGCCCCCATCCGCAAAAGGACGCGGGCCACGTTTATGCCGCCACCACCGGGGTCGCGATGGGCTTCGCCACATCGCATTTTGACCTCGGCCTCAATGCGTTCCACGGATGTCGAGACATCCACGGCAGGATTCAGGGTGAGAGTGACAAGCTTTACTGACATATGCGGTTCCTGTTTCCTTCGCCGGATCTGAAGCCCAGCTTAACGGATCGGCGGAACCGGGGAACCATTCATCAGCAGCGCTGAATGATCGCAGAGGTGTTGTTGTTTCCGTACTGCTGGGTCAACGCTTCGTGCCCGTTGCCCTTCTGGATGACACAGGACTTGTTGTTCCAGCCGTCCTGAATGGTGCCGGCGAGATTGCTGCTGCCCTGCTGGCTCACATAAGCGGAATTGCCGCCACCGTTCTGCGTGGCGAAAGCCGTGTTTCCACCGCCGAAAAACGTGCTGCATCCATTCCTGCGAAACTTGCCGCCCGATCCGGGCGATTGAAACGGCCTCCGGTCTGCAGCTTGAAAGCATCGTCTATGGCGCGCCGGGCGAAGCAGGCTCTTACTCCATGTCTCTCGAGCGCGCGGGTTCCGGCGGAACATCGGAAGTGCGGCAAGCCGGCGACTTTGTGATCGAGGATGGTGGCGAAGCCGTCATATCCGTCACGGAGTTCAATCGCGACGCGCGCGCCCGCCTTCACGCGCATATGACGGTCGAGAACGGTTACGGCACTTATAGCTGTGGGTTTTGACCTTCGCTTCCCTGCCCCAACTGGTAATGATCGAACCATAATACGCGCAGTTGCCGACCTTGCGGCGTGTAGCCGATAAGACAGAGACCCGAAGGTTCGACCGGATTGTTGCCGAGTACCCGGTTTTCATAGATCGCCGCGCATCCCGCGAGTTTCTCGCCGGGATGCGCTTTCGACCAGCGGCAAAGTTCGTCATGTCCGTCGATCATCAGCCGGTCGGTCAGTCGTTTCCCGCGCCAGGCCGGCGCGATGAAGCTCCGGCAGAAAGCAAACTTCTCGCGCATCCTCGGAAGAACCTGGATATCCGCCGTCAGGCAGCCTGCAATTTCATCACCGGCATAGATGGCGATCACCATCTCTTCGGCGCGACGCTCCGGCGATGTATCGGCGGAGAGGATTCCTTCGCGCTTCCACATGGCAATAGCGTCGTTCGTAGCATCCGTGTCTTGCCGGTGCCAGACACGCCGGTAGTCGACAGTCTCCGCTTCCACCATTTTTCTCTTCCCGCAATAAAAAGGGACGGCCAGTTTCAGCACCGGCCGCCCCTCGGGAAAGAGGTCACAAGGTCCAGATTGGAGTGGCCCTTTCTCCTCAACGCATCTCAGGCTCCAAGCTGGAAGCCCTCGTAATCGGCAGCCGCGACGGCGTCGATTTTCTTGCCATAGACATTCACGCCGCCCGTATAAGGCATGAAGACGCGCGGTTTACCGGGAATGTTCGCTCCCATGTACCAGGAATTTGCTTGCGGATAGAGCGTTCCGCTGGCGAGTTCGTTAACATGCGCAACCCATTCATCTTCCGCCTCGCGCGTCGCCTCGATGGAGCGGATATTGCCTTCCGTCAAACGCTTCACGCAGTCGGTAATCCAGTCCACATGCTGTTCGATGGAAACGATCATGTTGGAGAGCACCGAGGGGCTGCCGGGGCCGGTAATGAAGAAGAGGTTGGGGAAGCCCGCCGATCCCAATCCCAGATAGGTGCGCGGTCCCGCCGCCCACTTCTCCCGGAGTTCCGCGCCGTTTCGTCCCCTTATATCTATCGCAAGCAGCGCGCCGGTCATTGCATCGAATCCGGTCGCAAAAACAATGGCGTCGGCTTCATATTCCTTGCCGCCGCAGACGACACCCTTCCTTGAAATTCGCTCGATGGAATTCTCCCGAAGATCCACGAGATCGACATGCGGCTTGTCGAAGGTTTCCAGATAGTCCGTGTCGAGACAGAGGCGTTTCACGCCGATCGGGTGATCGACGGGCAGCAGCTTTTCCGCCACATCCTTGTTCTTCACCGAGGCGCGCATCTTCGTACGGGCAAATTCGGCAGCGATCTGGTTTGCTTCCTGCGTCGCCATCAGGTCGCCATAAGCGCCGAGAAAAGCAAAGCCACCCTGTTTCCAGCGTGTCTCCAGTTCCTTCTGCAACGCATCAGGCGCCATCTCTTCGACCGGCGTCCTGTTATATTCAAAGCAGATGATACCGCCGGGCGTTTCGCGGGCATGGCGGCGGTCTTCCAGCAGCGTCTCCTTTGAACGCTCGACCTCTTCCGGGCGTAGCGGGCGGTTGCCCGCGGGCAGCGTGAAATTCGCTGTACGCTGAAACACCGTCAGCTGCTTTGCCTGCTCCGCGATAACCGGGATGCTCTGGATGCCGGACGAACCCGTACCAATCACTGCGACACGCTGGCCGGAAAAATCGACACCTTCATGCGGCCAGCCTCCCGTGTGGTAGTGCTCGCCCTCAAAATCATCAAGTCCGTCAAAATCGGGTATGCGCGCCGCGGAAAGGCAGCCCGTCGCCATGATACAAAAGCGCGCGGAGACGAGATCACCCTTGTCCGTCTCTACCACCCAAAGGCCGTTCCGTTCATTGTATTTTGCCGAGGTCACGCGCGTCTCGAAGCGGATATCGCGCCTCAAATCCAGCTTGTCGGCTACATAGTTCTGATATCGCAGGATTTCCGGCTGCGCGGCGTAGCGCTCGCTCCAGGTCCAGCCGCGCTGAATCTCGTCCGAAAAACCATACTGATATTCGAGGCTTTCGACGTCGCACCGTGCGCCGGGGTAGCGGTTCCAGTACCAGGTTCCGCCCACGCTGTCGCCCGCCTCGAAGACCTGCACCGACAGGCCAAGCTCCCGCAGACGATGAAGCATGTACATGCCGGCAAACCCCGCGCCGACAATTACCGCGTCGATCTGTTCGGATTGCGCGCTCGCTCGCGCATTCTCTCCCTGAGCAGCCATTTTTTCCTCCCTTGTTTTTGTTGCTCCGATTCTAGACGAGAAGACGCAACGCACAAGAAAAGAAGAATCGCCGCCGATGCTGCACCGCATCGGATGGAGGCCGGAAGGCTCGGTAGCCCTGTGGAAACGACAAACGCCGGAACCTCTTTTCAAGGTTCCGGCGTCCGCTGATCCGCAGTCTTATTCGTAGACGAACTCGGAGCCGTCGAGATCGATTTTGGGCAGTTCGTCCTTTTCGGCCCAGTAGTCCTGGGTGTGCTGCCACTCCGGCTTGTCGCCGCGCTTCGGCAGCAGGTGCATACCGCGCATGAGGTAGCCCGGATTGAAATTCTCCGGGTCGATCCAGGGCAGCAGCGGCATGTTGCTGTCTTCCTTGCGGAGCGCGACCGTCACCTTCTTCGCTCCCTTCTTGTCCATATGCTTCAGGAGACGGGCAACGAAATCGCCAAGCAGATCCACACGAAGTGTCCAGCTCGCACGGAAGTAACCGAAGACCCAGACCAGGTTCGGCACGCCTGTGAACATCATGCCGCGATAGGTCACTGTATCGGCGAAGTTGAGCGGCTCGCCGTCGATATCGAAGTCGATATCGCCGAGCACGCTGAGATTGAAGCCCGTTGCCGTGACAATGATGTCCGCTTCGAGCTCCTTGCCCGACTTCAGCAGGATACCCTTCTCCGTGAAGCGCTCGATCTCGTCTGTCTCGACCGAGGCCTTGCCGGAGGCAATACCCTTGAAGATGTCGCCATCGGGCACGAAGGCAACGCGCTGCTGCCAGGGGCGATAACGCGGCGTGAAGTGCTTCTCAACCGTTTCTTCCGGCAGGAAGAGACGGACGGCGTTGAGCAATTCCTTGCGCACTTCTTCCGGCTCTTCGAAAGAGCGGCGAGCGAACTCCGCCTGGTTGTGCAGAATTTCACGGCGCGTGATTTCGTGGATCCAAGTCTCGTCGACTTCGAGCTGGCGCAGCCGGTCGGCAAGTTCGTTCTCGTTGCGGCCCGGAATAAAGTAGGTCGGCGAGCGCTGGAGCAGCGTTACATGCTCGCAGTCACCTGCAATCGCGGGGACGACCGTCGCCGCCGTCGCGCCAGAGCCGATCACGATGACCTTCTTGCCCTTGTAATCGAGATCTTCTGGCCAGGATTGCGGATGAATGATCTGGCCCTTGAACTTGTCCATATCCGGCCATTCGGGCGTGTAGCCTTCCGAGTGGCGGTAATAGCCCTGACACATCCAGAGGAAGTTCGCGGTGAAGCGACGCTCCTCGCCCGTCTTCTTGTCGGTCGCATAGACCGTCCAGAGATTGTCCTCGCTCGACCACTTCGCCGTCGTGATGCGGTGGTTGTAGCGAATGTGGCGATCAAGGTCGTTCTCCTCGATTACCTCCTTCATATAGGTAAGGATTTCCTGCGCCGTCGCGATGGGCGTTCCGGTCCAGGGCTTGAAGCGATAGCCGAAGGTGTAGAGATCGCTGTCGGAGCGGATGCCCGGATAGCGATGCATGTGCCAGGTACCGCCGAAGCCGTCGAGGCCTTCAAGGACGACGAATGTCTTGTCCGGACACTGCTCTTGCAAATGATAGGCGGCGCCGATACCGGAAATGCCCGCACCGACGATCAGCACGTCGAAATGCTCGGTTTTCTGTCCCGCAGCCGGTTTTGTGAGGGTTTCTGTCCCTGCCATTCTGACTCTCCTCCTGTCGGCGCTTCTTTGGGGTCGCCGGATTTTCAATGACCCCATCTTGACCCCGTAAAATTTAGGGTCAATACCCTAATTTGGTTCAGGTGCGATTAAATTGACGCAGGGCAAGCCTTCCCGGAGATCGGCTTCGGATCACAACATGCTGCTTTTATCAGCAGACAGAGCATCGGCAGCAAAGCAGAAGCAGGCAGAGGCCGAAACACCTTTGGGCAAGCGGGAAATATCGTGGCGGGAAGGGCATGGAAGGCCAGACCGGTCTGGCTGGGGCGGGAGGGTTCGAACCTCCGAATGGCGGGATCAAAACCCGCTGCCTTACCACTTGGCTACGCCCCAGCAGGACCGCGAGGCCCGATATAAACGGCCTTGCGAAACGCGGCGGAACATACCGGCATCGCTCCGGGGGTGCAACCGGATGCAGCGCTTGCCGATTCAGGCGGAAAGTGGGGCCGCCCTGCCCCGTTCGCGCTTGCGGCCCCGGGGTTTGACGGCTATAACGCCGCCTCGAATTGGCGAGCGGAGTGTGGCGCAGTCTGGTAGCGCACCTCGTTCGGGACGAGGGGGTCGCAGGTTCGAATCCTGCCACTCCGACCACTAAAAGACGCCAATTCATAATAAAAGGCTCCCAGCGCTCATCGGCGCGGGAGCCTTTGTTTGTTTCGGATCGTGGATTCCCGCTGGCTCTACCAGCCCAGCAGGCCGCCGATCAGGTCGAGAATAGAACCGACGGCACCGCCGTCGCCCGGCGCGCAGGCATGGACCGGCTTGGCGCTCATGAGAAAAGCCACCGAGCCTGCACCCGCTGCAAGCATGACTGCCGAGGCCGTCATTTTCAGACGGGTCAACCGAAATAGTTTCATAACAAGACATCCCCTGTAGCTGTTGAGTAGCATCGGCTACCGTCAGCAAAATGCGGGCCGGAACAGCGGCCCCACCGCCGGTAACGATAAAGTTGCGAGGAATCTCCCGATGGCCGTCACCCTTTACGACTTCACCGCCGCGCCGAGCCCGCGCCGCGCGCGCATCCTGCTCGCGGAGAAGGGAATCGCCCATGAAACGGTGCAGGTCGACCTCACCAAGGCCGAACAGCTCAGCGAGGCCTATCGCAAGATCAACCCCGCCTGCACGGTGCCCGCCCTGAAACTCGAAGACGGCACGATCCTCACGGAAAATATCGGCATCGCCGCCTGGGCCGAAGAGATCTCATCCCAGCCCCGCCTTCTCGGTGCCACCCCTGTCGAAAAGGGCCTCGTATTCAGCTGGAATGCACGAATCGAATTCGAGGGCTTCATGCCCATCGCCGAAATCCTGCGCAACACGTCGAAGGGCATGGCCGGCCGCGCCCTTCCCGGCCCCATCGACCTGCCGCAGATTCCCGAACTGGCGGCGCGCGGCTCGCAACGTCTCACACACTTCTTCGACATGCTGAACGAGCGTCTCCAGGGTCGCGACTACATTGCCATCGACAGCTTCTCACTCGCCGACATCACGGCACTTGTCTGCATCGACTTCGCAAAATGGGTGAAGCACGAACCGAAGCCGGAGCACACCGACCTGCTGCGCTGGTACGCGACGGTGTCGGCCCGGCCCAGCGCCAAGGCGTGAAACCACGCATTTGACAGAAGCCCCCTCCCCCCTATGATGCGCCCACTCGATGGTTCCGAGGGACGTCCTTTGAAGGCTTTGAAGGGCGCATCCGAGGAGGCAAGAGGGAACAGGGTGAGGCGAAAGCCAATGCCCTGGCTGCCCCCGCAACTGTAAGCGGCGAGGCTTCGTTCCAATCATGTCACTGGCTGCCACGGTCCTTTCAAGGGCTGGCATCCCGGGAAGACGGAACGATGCCCACGACCCGCGAGCCAGGAGACCTGCCAGCGAGTTCGTCATCTGCCGTGGCCGGGGGTGTGCCAGGGGGACGTCGATCCGCTGGCATTCTGCCTTTCGGCAATGAGCCGTCTGGATTTCCGTTTCCATGTCTCTCTCCCCGCGCACCGGCGCCATGCGGCCGGGGTGGCCGCGCAAGAGAGACAGGATTCTGAACTCAATGACCATCAAAGGCTGGGGGGCCTGCGCAGCCCTCACACTTGCGGCATTCGCCGCTACCTCTGCACATGCGGACGAGGCAACCGTCACACCGGAACTTCTCGTATCAGCGGGCGTCGAACCCATTCCCACCAAGGAAGTCTCAAGCTCCTACACCATCGTCACGGCGGAAGAGATCGAGAAATTCCAGTACCAGGACGTCACCGACGCACTCCGCTCCGTGCCGGGGCTCCATGTCGTGCCTTCCGGTGCGCGTGGCACGGTGACATCGGTCTTCACGCGCGGCGCGAATTCCAACCAGACGCTCGTGCTCGTGAACGGCATGCCGATCAACGATCCTTCCTCGCCCGGCGGGGCGACCAATCTCGCCGGCATTCCGCTCGACAATGTGGCCCGCATCGAAGTCGTGCGCGGTCCGCAATCGGCTCTTTACGGCAGCCAGGCCATCGGCGGCGTCATCAACATCATCACCAAGTCGGGGGCGGGCGAACCGTCGGTGACGGCGCGCATCGAAGGCGGCACGCTCGGTACGCTCAACACCTATGCGAGCACCGGCGGCACCTTCGGCGCGACCGACTATTTCTTTTCGCTCTCACGTGAGGATACGGACGGCAATGACATCACGCCTACCCGCCTTCGCGATACCCGCGGCGAAGAAGAAGACGGTACGGAAACGCTTTCCGCTTCCGGCCGTATCGGCACGACGTTCAACGAGAATGTGAGCGGCTCCATCTTCGTTCAGTATACGGATGCCGAAGCCGATACGGATTCCGACGGTTCGACCGCCGGCTTTGCCAGCGTCTACCAGAACTTCGACAGTCTCTTCGAATCGAAGCGTCTCTTCATTGGCGGCGACCTTTCGGGACGCTTCCTCGACGGCAAGTGGCGGCCGCACTTCTCGCTGGGCTACACGGACCAGAAATCGGAATCGAGCGACAATCCCGACCCCGGCGGCTCGATCTATCTCGACCGCACGACAAATGAGGGCCAGACCATCAAGGCTGCATTCGACAACGCCTTCGACCTCACGCCGGAACAGACGCTCTCCTTTGGCGGCAGCTATACGCGCGACAAGTTCGAATCGAGCGGCTACCGCGATCTCGGCGGCTTCGTCATCACGCAATCTTCGGATGCGAAGACGGATGCCTTCGCCCTCTATGCCGGCGACCACATAAGTGTTGGCGATCGCTTCTTCGCCACGATCAGCGCTCGCTACGACATGCCGGAAGATATGGAGGACCGTTTCACCTTCACCTTCGCCCCCGGCATCTACAACCCGGAGACGGATACGCGCGTCACTGTTTCCTACGGCACGGGCTTCAAGACGCCCTCGCTTTATCAGCGTTACGGCTTCGACGTGAACACGTTTGGCGGCTTCCCGTCGGGCGTCTATAGGGGTAATCCCGACCTCGCGCCCGAAAAAAGCCGGGGTTTTGAAGTCGGTCTCGAACAAGGCTTCGGCAGCGATGTCCGCACGGGTGCCACCTGGTTCGAAACGAAGATCGAGGATGCAATCTCCATCGTCTTTGTCGGCGCCAACTCGACCGCCATCAATATCGACGAACTCGATACCAAAGGCGTCGAAGCCTTCATCGAGTACAATCCGTTTACGGAACTGACCACGCGTCTGGACTACACGTTGACGATCGTGAATTCCGATCAGTTCGCGAGTTCGATGGTTCGCCGCCCGCGTCACCAGCTGAACTTCACGGCAAGCTGGGAAGTCATTCCCGGCACGGTCCTTTCGACCAATACGGAGTGGGTGGACATCGACCGCGACATCCCGCGCGACGGTTTCGGCTTCTATCTCGATCCCGGACCCTACACGGTCGTGAACATTGCCGGATCGCATCGCCTCACGGACAATGTGAAGCTCACGGCGCGGGTGAACAACCTGCTCGACGCGCATTACGAGCCGGCCAACGGCTTCGTGGCGCCGGGCATCGAAGCCCTGGCGGGCGTCGAAGTCACTTTCTGAGGAACGCCCGCTACAAAACAAAAGGCGCGGGGAGCGACCCCCGCGCCTTTTTCATTTCCGCCGCCGCAACTACCGGCCCGTGAAATTCGCCGCGCGCGCTTCTCCACGAAATGCGCGGCGCCTTCCTTGAAGTCGGCGCTGTCGAAGCTTTTCTGCATCTCGCTGTCGCCCGCCCCGTCTTTGCCGAGCTTGACCCGGCAAAGACGAGATGGCGGTTTAACGCCCCCACCCTCCACCGTGCAACGGGGGCACATGCGACAAACTGCGCTTTTCGAAACTATGGCGCTGCGGCTTTTCCCGGCGTATGTTTTTTTTATGGGGAAGACGCAAACATATGGGCACAAGCCGCTCGCCCGCCTCGGTACCGTACAGGTGCTGGCGCTGCTTGCGATGTTCTTTCATATCGCCTCGCCCCTAGCGCTTCAGCTCGCCACTCCTTCGACGGATGGTCTTTTCCAGACCGTTATCTGTTCCGGCGGCGTTACGCAGACGGTCTATCTCGACGAACAGGGAAACCCCGTCGAGCCGGTCGCCCCTGCCTCAAGCTCACATGACTGCAAATCCTGCATTCATCATTGCGGTGCTGCTGCGCTTTCCACCATCTTCGCTCTCGGCGCACCGTCATGGGCGCTCCCCGCGCCTCTGCGTGTTGCCTATGCCGCGCTCTCTGGCAGTGTTTCTGTCAGCAACCATTCCCGCGCGCCTCCTGCCTGATTTAGCGCGACCTTCCGCAAGTCTTTTATAAAACGACGCCTGCAGCGCGCTCCGCTAGCGGGCGCATATCCTTTTCAGGCAGGAAACATGAAGAACTCTCTCCCGCTTGGGGGCGTGGCTCTGGCCGCGCTCCTTTCTGCGATTGTTACCCCCGCTTATGCGGCGGAAGATGAAGCGGTCATCCTTCCGGAAATCGTCGTGGAGGGCGAAGACTTCGCCACTCCCCTTTCCGGTCTTGCCGATCCTTCCTTCTCGCCCGGCACACTCACCGTTCCCGGCGTCGCGCAAGCGCAGCAGGAAATGTCGCTCATTCCCGGCGCCGTCTCCCTCATTCCGGCAACCCGCTATCAGGACATCTACGCGCACAACTTCGAGGATGTGATGGATTTCACGCCCGGCGTCTATGCGCGCAAGCGCTTTGGCGCCGAGGTCCGCCTTTCCATTCGCGGCTCCGGCCTTTCACGCTCCTATCACATGCGCGGCCTCGAAATCCTGCAGGATGGCGTTCCCTATAACCTTGCGGACGGCGCTGCCGATTTTCAGGAAATCGATCCGCTCATCGCGCAACACATCGAAGTCTATAAAGGCGGCAACGGCCTTCGCTTCGGTTCGGCAACGCTGGGCGGCGCAGTAAATTTCGTCACGCCCACCGCACATACGGCGCAGGCCGAAAATCTTGTCCGTCTCGAAGGCGGAAGCTACGGCACGGCCCGCATCCACACCGAAACCGCGCGCATTCTCGGCAATACGGATTTCTTTGCCGCCATGAGCGCCAATTATGCAGACGGCTTCCGCCAGCAGGAATCGGAAGAGAGTATCCGTTTCTCTGCCAATCTCGGTCATCGTTTCAACGACGCGGCCGAGACGCGCTTCTATCTCGTCTCCAACACTGTCGACCAGGAACTGCCAGGCACGCTGACGCTGGCGCAGGCGGAGAACACACCGGAACTCGCAAACCCCGGCAACATCGCGCTCAACCAGCAGCGCAATGTCCGCTCCCTTCGCATTGCGAACAAGACGACGCTGACGCTTGATGAAAGCTCGACCCTCGATTTCGGTGGCTATGCCGGTTACAAGCGTCTCTACCATCCGATCTTCCGTGTACTCGACCAGCGCGGGCCGCTTGCCGGTCTCTTCGCGCGCTACAACACGGAAAGCCTTGTTGCGGGGCACCGCAACGTGCTCACCGTCGGCGGCGATTTCTCCTGGGGCGAGGTCGACGCCAAGCAATATGCAAACCTTTCCGGTTCACGCGGCGCCTTGCTCGCGAGCGGCACGCAAACCTCGGCCAATCTGAAGATCTACGCCGAGAACCATTTCTATGTGGTTGAGGATGTGGCGCTGGTTGGCGGGTTGCAGGCCATTCACTCCTACAGGAAATTCACCAACGACCTCGCGCCCGCGCAGAGCGACAGCACGGATTTCACCTCCGTGAGCCCGAAAGCCGGCGTCCTCTGGGACGTGACAGAGACGGCGCAGGTCTATGGCAATGTTACGCGCAGCTATGAGCCGCCGACCTTCTCCGAACTCGTGCAGGCGACCGTCTTCCAGTTCGTACCGCTCGATCCGCAGCGCGCGGTTACGGCAGAGATCGGCACGCGCGGCACCGCGAAGAACATCGCATGGGACATTGCCGCCTATCGTGCCCGGGTGAAAGGCGAGCTCATCAACTACACGGTGAGCCCCGGTATACCCGCAACCACCTTCAACGCCGACGAGACGATCCATCAGGGCGTCGAGGCCTCGCTCACGCTCGATCTGGGCGCGTGGGGATTGCGGAATCTGCCGGACGGCGACCGTCTCCTCTTCGAGCAGGCCTATATGTATAGCGACTTCGCCTTCGACGGCGACACGACCTATGGCGACAACAAGCTCGCGGGTATGCCGCCCCATGTCTATGTCGCGGCGCTCCGTTACAAGTCGGTGTCCGCCAACGGTCTTGGGTGGGACATCGCTCCGAAAATGGAATGGGTGCCGGATGGCGGCTATGTCGATTACGCCAACCGGCTCAAGGCGCCGGGCTACACCACTTTCGGTGTCGAGGGCGGCATCGATCTCATGAAGGGTGTGCGTCTCTTCGTCGACGCCCGCAACCTGACCGACAAGCACTATGTCTCGACCTACAGCAACATCACCGATGCAGCTCTGGCCGCAACCAACGTCTTCTATCCGGGCGAAGGACGCAGTGTCTTTGCCGGGCTGAAGATAGCCTTCTGAGAGGATCAGCAATCATGAAACACTTCATTGCAACACTTGCAGCTGCCGTGGCTCTCGCCACGGCGGCCCCCGCCGCCGCGCATGTCGTCCTTGACGAGCCGATGGCCTCTGCTGGCGCCTATTACAAGGCGGTCTTCCGCGTTCCTCACGGTTGTGACGGTTCGCCGACCACTTCCGTCTCGGTTCGTATTCCCGAAGGCGTCATCGCCGTGAAGCCGCAGCCGAAACCGGGCTGGACGGTAAAGACCGAAACCGCGCCCTATGCCGCAGCCTATCAAATCCACGGCAAGGAAGTCTCTGAAGGCGTGGTCGAGGTCACATGGGAGGGCGGACCGCTTCCAGACGACATGTTCGACGAATTCGCGCTGACCATGAAGCTACCGGACGACAAGGAAACGATGATGATCTTCTTCCCGGTCACGCAGACTTGCGAGGAAGGCGCCATTTCCTGGGACGAGTTCCCTGCGCCCGGCGTTGATCCGCATTCGCTTGCCCATCCGGCACCGGCGCTGATGCTGCATCATGGCGAGGGTCACGAACATCACCATTGATGCTTCCTCATGCCTATCTGCTAGTCTTCTCCCGAACGAATGACAGGAGGAAGCAATGGGCGTGACGCTGCCGAAGCGGGGCACCGAATGGGGCAAGCTGAAAACCGAGATGGAGGCGCGCGGTTCCCATGACGTCAAATGGCGTGACGGGAAAACCGCCGTCTACGTCTTCAATGCCGGCCCGGATGTCGCTCAGGTCCAGAAGGAGGCCTACACGATGTTCATGTCGGAAAACGGCCTCGGCCCGATGGCCTTTCCGAGCCTGAAGCAAATGGAGGAGGAAGTGGTCCAGATGGGCCTCACCCTGCTTCACGGGCCGGAAGGCGCGGCCGGCAATATCACATCGGGCGGCACGGACTCGATCACGATGGCTGTGAAGACCGCGCGCGACTACGCCCGCAAGGAACGAGGGTTCAAGGGCCAATGCAACATCGTCGCGCCCTGGTCGGCGCATCCCGCCTTCGACAAGGCGGCGAAGCTGATGGAGCTTGAGATCCGCCGCATCCCCTGCGTCGACCTTCTGGCCGATGTCGCGGCGATGGAAAAGGCGGTCGATAGCAACACCATCATGATCGTCGGTTCCGCCCCCTGCTTTCCCTATGGTCTCATCGACCCGATCGAAGCGCTCGGTACGCTGGCGGAGAAAAAAAAGCTCTGGCTCCATGTCGATGCCTGTGTCGGCGGCTATATCGCGCCCTTCGTGCGCATGAATGGCGGCGACGTGCCGCCCTTCGACTTTGAAGTGCCAGGCGTCATGTCGATGTCCGCCGACCTTCACAAATATGGCTACTGCGCCAAGGGCGCTTCCACCGTTCTCTTCCGCTCTGAAGAACTTCGTGCGCACATGATTTTCGATTGTGCTGACTGGCCAGGCGGACGGATGGTCACGCCGACCCTTGCGGGCACGCGACCGGGCGGTGCCATTGCGGCGGCCTGGGCGGTGATGAATTTTCTGGGCGAGGAAGGTTACCGCGCGAAGCACAAACAGGTGACGAATGCGCGTGAGACCATCGAAGCGGGCATCGCGAAGCTCGGCTTCCGTGTTCTCGGCCGCCCGCAGCTCGGCATCGTCTCCTTCACACACGACGAAGTCGATCCCTTCGCCGTCTGGGGCAAGCTCTTCGAGCGCGGCTGGTTCACCAGCCTCACCACCGAGCCGAAAGGCCTCCACCTGATGCTCTCGCCCTTCCATGAGAACGTGACCGGCACCTATCTCACCGATCTCGAATGGGCGCTAGGCGAGGTCAAGGCCGGCAATGAAGGCGAGAAGCGCGAGGCGCGCTACAGCTAGCCCGACATGAGCAGAGCCCGCCTCTCCCCGGGGGAAGGAGAAACGGGCTCAAATTACTCATACGCAACTAGTCACCGGGGACATATAAAATCAACGTCCCCGCGACCGATTAGTTCCCGGTCGCGTCGTCGATGCCTTCACCCATTTCCTCGGCCGGGCCGTCATCGAACATCGAGCCCTGATCCGCGGCCTGATCCAGTTCCTCACCCGCCTCTTCCATGGGGCCTTCGTCGTCGCATGCGGCCAGACCGCCCGCGAGCGGGAGGATCAGGGCAATGCCGAAGAGAGTCTTGCGCAACATGAATAGTCTCCGTCTGTGGTGAC
This sequence comes from Parvibaculum sp., assembly GCA_002694985.1. Lineage (GTDB taxonomy): Bacteria > Pseudomonadota > Alphaproteobacteria > Parvibaculales > Parvibaculaceae > Parvibaculum. The sequence goes on from NZNS01000010.1 coordinate 485,142, forward strand.
AGGTCCGGCGCGTCATGCGCCGGGACAGTGTGGCCGGCAGCAAAACCGCCGTGCCGGGTCGGAAGAGAGAACGCCCGGTTTTCATCCGGGTTCCATAGGAGTTCCATAAAATGCCTGACGCAGGGGCAGCCTCCCCGCCGTCCGGGCAGGGCCCGATTATGGGCTTACCGAGCCCCGATTGCCATTTTCGCCAGCGGTCATGCTGCTACACTCCCCTGAAACAACCTAAAACAAGAAAGTCACCTGGGGAGGAGACGATGGGCGGAGCGACAATTACTTCCGGCAAGCGCGTGGCCGAAAATGCTGCACTTCAGGAGCGGGCGGCCCGCGCCGCCAGCGGCCTCAAAAGTCTCGGCATCGGGCCGGGCGACGTGATCGCGGTCTATCTGCGCAACGATTTTCCTTTCATGGAGGCCTCCGCAGCCGCCGGGCTCATCGGTGCCTATTCGACCCCCGTCAACTGGCACAACTCGCCGGATGAGGCGCACTACATCTTCGAGAATTCGGGCGCCAAGGCCATCGTCATCCATGCCGATCTCTGGCGCGGCATCGAGAAGGCGATCCCCAAGGATGTACCGGTCTTCGTCGTCGAGACGCCGCCCGAGATCGTCTCGGCCTACGGATTGTCACCGGACGACGCGCAACTTCCGCCGGGCACGCAGAGCTGGAACGAATGGCTCGCGCAGTTCCCGCCCATCGAGGCAGGCGCCGCCGAGCCACCCGGCTCCATGATCTACACATCCGGCACCACCGGCCATCCGAAGGGTGTCCGTCGCGCGCCGCCCACGGCAGAGCAAGCCGTTGCCGGGGCCTCGATCATCGGCAAGGTGATGGGCTTCAATGCAAGCTATGGCGAGCCGCAGGAGATGGTCACCGTCATCACCGGCCCGATGTATCACTCCGCGCCCAATGCCTACGGGCTCTATGCTTTCCGCGTCGGCGCGAACATCATCCTTCAGCCGCGTTTCGACCCGGAAGAACTGCTGCAGATGATCGAACGCCACAAGGTCACGCATCTTCACATGGTGCCGACCATGTTCGTGCGCCTCCTGAAATTGCCGGACGAAGTGAAGAGAAAATACGATCTCTCCTCGCTGCGTTTCGTCGTTCATGCCGCCGCGCCCTGCCCGGTTCACGTCAAGCAGGCGATGATCGAGTGGTGGGGGCCCGTCATCAACGAGTATTATGGCGGCACGGAAACCGGCGCCGTCGTCTTCTGCGATTCGGAAGAATACCTCGCCCATCCCGGCACCGTCGGCAAGGCGATCGACGATGCGAAGGTCATGGTGATCGACGAGGACGGCAAGGAGCTCACGCATGGCGCGACCGGCGAGATCGTCTGCCGCACTTCCACCATTCCCGACTTCACCTACCACGGCGACGACGAGAAACGCCGCAACTCGGAAAAGGCCGGCCTCATCGCGCTTGGCGATGTCGGCTATCTCGACGAGGACGGCTTTCTCTATCTCTGCGACCGTGCCAAGGACATGGTGATCTCGGGCGGCGTGAATATCTATCCCGCCGAGATCGAGGCCGAACTGCACAAGATGCCGGGCGTCGGCGATTGCGCCGTCTTCGGCATTCCCGACGAGGAGTTCGGCGAATCCCTCTGCGCCGTCGTCCAGCCCCAGCCGGGCGTGACCCTTCAGGAGGACGAGGTCCGTTCTTTCCTGCGCGAGCGGGTCGCGAGCTACAAGGTACCCCGGAAAGTCGAGTTCCGCGGCGACCTACCGCGAGAGGATTCCGGGAAAATATTCAAGCGCAAGCTTCGTGAACCCTATTGGGAAGCCGCCGGACGCAAGATCTGACTTTTCCGGCATCATCTGGTGCCGAGCAAGGCAGGCGCGAAAAGGGGCGGGAAACCGCCCCTTATTTTTTGGGTGCAGTGCGGCAGAATGTCTCGCCGCATCGCAAAATATTCATGCGCTGACATCTTGTCAGTTTGTGCAATGCAGCATATCTTCAGTTCAACGAGATAAGAGAATCGCCGGCAAGACGACGGCCCTTCAGGGGGATGGAAACGATCGGGCCGGACTGAATATCACTTGAACGAACGAGGTAAGCCATGACTTCCGCACAGCATCTCGCATCCAATGTGGCGGCTCATACGAGGTCTCTTGGTGCCGATATCACGTCCCAGGCTGAACGCCTCTGGACGGTCGTCAAAACCGTGCCTGCCAAGGCGTTTCGCGGCTTCAACGGTACCGAAGCCTTTGTGGCCGGCGGCTACACACTGCTCTCGCTTTATGCGGCCGGTTTCGTGGCCTATATCGCCGCCATCTACTGATCGTCTTCCTGAAGGCGACCCGAATTTCGGGGTGCGGCGGCCCGTCCGCCGCGCCCCGCTTGCCTTTTCCTGCATAGCCTGGTTTTCATCAAATCTGCGCAAGCCCCCTGTCCGGCCTCGATTTTCACCCATATAATAAGCCTTCCTTATTAACAGGCATACACTTCACTCAAGCGAGCGGCTGAAAATCATGAGTAATGACAGGAACCAGAATCCGAATCGCAGCACGGGTTTCCTTCTTCGGGACAATTCCCGCTTCATGAAAGTGGCATTTTCGGAGCGCGTCAGCGGGCTCACACAAGCGCAATGGGGCGCCCTCGCACAGCTATCACGGCATGAGGGGCTCAATCAGGTCGGTCTTGCCGATCTTCTCGAAGTTCAGCCCATTACCGTGGCGCGGCTTATCGACAAGCTTGTAAGCCTTGGCATGGTGGAGCGCAGGCCCGATCCCAACGACCGGCGCGCGCAGCAGCTTTTTCTTACCGACAAGGCGCAGCCGCTGCTCAACCAGATGTGGGACGCTGCCGACGAAATTCTCGATGAGGCCTATGCAGGTTTCAGCGATGAAGAAAGAACCATGTTCATAGACATGCTTGTGCGAATGCGTAGCAACCTCGCACGTGTCGCACAGGGCGGAGCGCGCAACCGCGACGTCTTCAGAAAGGCAAGCTAGAAAAATGTCCGATCTGTCTGCGGGACGGAGCGAGCGTTTGCGCGCGCGCTTCCGGCAACTCGTTTCATCTCGCCTGCGTCCGATCCTGATGATCGGCATTCCCGCTATCGTCATTCTTGCAGGCGTTTTCTGGTTCCTTGCCGGCGGGCAATATGTCAGCACCGACAATGCCTATGTGAAGGCCGACACGGTAGCGGTCAGCCCCAAGGTCTCCGGCACCATCGAGGAAGTCTTCGTTCAGGAAAACCAGATGGTCGAAGCGGGCGAGCCTCTTTTCCGGCTCGACCCCGACGATTACCGCATTGCGCTCGACGAAGCCGAAGCCCAGCTCCACCAGGCTGCTGCCAAGGTCAAGGGTCAGCAGGCGCGCTACAAGATGACGCTTGAGCGGATGGATCTCGCCAAGGCCAATGCCGAGTACTATCAGCGTGAATTTGCTCGGCAAAATCAGCTCGCCAAGCGTGACTTTGCCAGCAAGCAGAAGCTCGACGAGGCACGCCATAATCTCGAAACGGCAACGCAGCTCGCAAAAGTTCTGGCCGCCAGCATGGGTGAAATCGTCGCCGAACTCGACGGCGCGCCGGAAGCACCTGTGGAGCAACATTCTGCCTATCGCGTGGCCCTCGGCGCGCGCGACAATGCCGCTCTCAACCTGAAGCGCACAATCGTTCGCGCTCCCTTTGCGGGCGTTCTCGGCAAGCAGCCGCAGATCGGCGACACGGTCGCCGCGGGTACGCCCGTCGTCAGCCTCATTTCGCGCGATCACGTCTGGGTCGAGGCCAATTTCAAGGAAACGCAGCTCACCAACGTTCAGCCCGGCCAGAAGGTTTCCATCGAGATCGACACCTATCCTGGCCATGAATGGGAGGGCGAAGTCGCCTCCATCGCGCAAGGGACGGGCGCAGAATTCTCGATCCTGCCGGCGCAGAACTCGACAGGGAACTGGGTCAAGGTCGTGCAGCGCATTCCCGTCCGCATCGCAATCGAGCGCCGCGAGGACGATCCTGCTATCCGCGCGGGCATGAGCTGCGAGGTCGAGATCGATACAGATTCCGGGCCTGTCCGCCACGCCAGCGTGCAAAAAGGCAAGGCATCGTGAACCCTTCCCTGCAACGACTGATCGTCACGGGCTCCATCATGCTTGCGACGATCATGCAGACGCTCGACTCGACTATTGCGAATGTTGCCCTGCCTCATATGCAGGGCAGTTTTTCGGCAACCCAGGAACAGATTTCCTGGGTTCTCACCTCCTATATCGTGGCTGCCGCCGTCTTCACGCCGACCACCGGCTTTCTTGCCTCGCGGTTCGGCCGGCGCAATCTTCTCGCCGCTGCCGTCATCGGCTTCACCGTTACGTCGATGCTTTGCGGCGCGGCTACGAGTATCGAGGAGATCGTCCTCTTCCGCCTCCTGCAAGGCATGTTCGGCGCGGCGCTGGTGCCGCTGTCGCAGGCAATCCTGCTCGACACCTATCCGCAGGAGCAGCACGGCTCGGCCATGGCCGTCTGGGGCATGGGCGTCATGGTCGGCCCCATTCTCGGCCCCGCGCTCGGCGGCTGGCTGACGGATACCTATAACTGGCGTTGGGTCTTCTACATCAATGTCCCGTTCGGCTTGCTCGCGCTCGTAGGTATCTTTGCCGCTAGCAGCGAGCGAGAAGGCGACAGGTCGCGCCGTTTCGACTGGATGGGTTTTGCCTGGCTCGGTCTTGCCATTGCGAGCCTCCAGATCATGCTCGACCGCGGACAGGTCGAGGACTGGTTCTCATCGACCGAAATCGTCATCGAAGCCGCCGTCGCCATCCTCGCCTTCTATCTCTTCATCGTCCATTCCATGACGACGAAGAGCCCATTCATAACGCTACACCTCTTCAAGGATCGAAATCTGTGCGTCGGCCTCGTTCTCATCACGATGGTGGGTGTCATTCTCTTCGCAACGATGGCGTTGCTGCCGCCCTATCTCGAAACACTGATGGGCTATCCCGTCGTTACAACCGGCCTCGTTCTCGCGCCGCGCGGTATAGGCACCATGATCGCCATGTTCCTTGTCGGCCGCATCGTGAACCGAGTCGATATTCGCCTCATCATGGCGTTCGGCTTTCTTCTCACGATCCATTCGCTCTGGGAGATGTCGAACTTCAATCTCTATATCAGCGAAACGACCGTCGTCATGACAGGCGTCATCCAGGGCTTCGGCCTCGGCTTCATTTTCGTGCCGCTGACGACAGCAACCTTTGCAACACTTTCGCCGGAACTGCGCACCGAGGGCACCAGCCTCTACAGCCTGATGCGCAATATCGGCTCCAGCGTCGGCATCTCGATCACGCAGGGCCTCATCTCCCGCTACACGCAGGTGAACCACGAGCTTCTGTCGCGGAATGTCTCCGAACTAAATCCCTTGCTCCGGCCCGATCAGGCCCCGCCCGGCTGGGATGTCGGCACCGCGCAGGGGCTGGCAATGGCGGAAAGCGAAGTCACAAGGCAGGCCGCGTCCATCGCCTATCTGAATGACTTCAAACTGATGATGTACATGACGATCTTCGCCCTGCCGCTGCTGCTTCTGCTGCGGGTAAAAAAGAACGGTGCCGCCGAAGGTGGCGCGCCCGCAGCCGCCGCCCATCTCGACTAGGTGTCCGCTACCCATTGAAGTTCGCCGCCCAAGGGTCCAATCTGCCGCCAAAACCGGAGGAAAGATGCCCGTTCAGATCCCCTATGTCCGCGAAATCGAGTTCGAATATGGCGACTGCGATCAGGTATCGCCGCTGATCCGCCGCGTCGTCGCGAACAATCCATCCGCCTTCACCTACAAGGGCACGGGCACCTATATCATCGGCAAGGGCGAGGTTGCCGTGGTCGATCCCGGCCCCCTGCTCAATGAGCATGTCGGAGCGTTGATGCGCGCCCTCGAAGGCGAGACCGTCACCCATATCCTCATCACTCATACGCATAGCGATCACTCGCCCGCCGCCGCGCCCCTGAAGGCACTCACCGGCGCGGAGACCTATGCCTATGGGCCGCATGGCTCGGGCCAGCTCAACACCCCGGACGATGTCCAGGTCGAGGAAGACGGCGACACGGCTTTTGTGCCAGATTTCGAGATCCGCCACGGCGACGTGATCGAAGGCAATGGCTGGACGGTCGAATGTGTCTACACGCCGGGCCATACATCGAACCATATGTGCTTCGCGCTTCAGGAAGAAAAGGCGCTCTTCAGCGGCGATCACGTCATGGGCTGGTCGACCAGCATCGTCAGTCCGCCCGATGGCAACATGGAGCAGTACATGGCTTCGCTTCGCCTGCTTCTTGAGCGCGACGATGAAGTCTATTGGCCGACGCATGGCCCCGCGATCACCGATCCCAAGCCGATCGTGCGCTCCTTCATCGAACATCGCGAAGACCGTGAGCGCCAGATCATGGAACAGCTCGCCGCCGGCCACACGCGCATTCAGGACATGGTGCCGATCATGTATGCCGCCGTCGACAAGCGGCTATACCCGGCTGCCGCGCGCTCCGTCTTCGCTCATATGGAGCACCTCGTCGCAACCGGTGCCGTCGTAACAAAAGGCAAGCCCACCCTCGGCGGCGACTACTGGCTGGCTTAGAAAAACCGGTGTCACCCCGGCTTTCGCCGGGATAACACATCTGTTTTGCCTCCTACTCCGCCGCGTCGAGCTTCACCTTCAGCGTGTGAAGGTAAGTGCGGATACGGTTCGCGTTCGCGCCCATGTCGCTAATGCCGACACGCGAGACCGAGCGCATATCGACTGCGGCGCCTTCGCCGCGTTCGGTGACGCGGATCGCCACGTCGTCCTTGAAGTTCATGACGCGCGTCGTTGCGGTCGCTTCAATCATCCCCGCCTCGGGATTGGAGGCGACGATTTCCCAGCCCATCTCGCGCGCGGTTTCGAGCGCGGCTTCATATACCTTGCCGGGCTGCATGTCGATTTCGAGCGTCGTGAGGTCGGGATAGGCCTGCGCCTGCAACTCGGCGAGATCGGCCGGTTCCGCCCGGTCGAGCGGGTTCGACGTGTCCCCGCGTTTGGCCACTACCGCGTCAAAGGCGGGCGGATTGTCGAGGTCGGTCGTGACGTCGTGGATGGCCGGCACTTTCGATCCCGCGATCATCGCCTGTCCGACAGGTGCCGCGACGAGAAGCCCGATCACGAGACCGGCGATGGCCGTGCGCACGCCGCGCCGTGACGACACGATGCCGATGACCAGCGCAATCGCGGAAACCAGCGCACCAAGCAGGCCGAGGCCCGCTCCGCCCGCAAGGCCGAGCAACGCAAGACGGAAGTCGGCCACGCCGAAGCGGTGAGCGAGAATGCCGAGCACCAGTATCACGAGGCCGAGGACGGATATCCTCAAGCCCGCCGCCGCAAGCCGCGACTTGTCACCTGTCATGGTGCCCTGTTCTTCCGTTGCGGCGGACGGGGTGTCCGCCGGGATGTGTTTTGCCTTGCCCGGCGCGCCTTTCTACTCGGCGGCGGTTGCCGTGGGCAGCGTATAGTCCTTGAACTTCTCGCGCAGCGCGAGCTTCTGGATCTTGCCCGTCGCCGTGTGCGGAATTTCATCCACGAAGACCACGTCGTCCGGCATCCACCATTTGGCGATCTTGCCTTCCATGTAGCGCAGGATCTCGTCCTTGGTTGGGCTTTCGCCCTCGTTGGGCACGATGATCAGCAGCGGGCGTTCGTCCCATTTGGGATGCGCGATGCCGATGACGGCAGCTTCCGCGACCTTCGGGTGGCCGACCGCGAGGTTTTCGATCTCGATGGAGGAAATCCATTCGCCGCCAGACTTGATGAGGTCCTTCGCGCGGTCCGTGATCTGCATGTAACCCTGTTCGTCGATGGTCGCGACGTCGCCCGTGTCGAACCAGCCATCCTTGTCGAGAATGTTGCCGCCCTCGCTCTTGAGATAGGCGCCGGCAACCGCCGGTCCGCGCACCATCAGATGACCGAAAGCCTTGCCGTCGGACGGCAGTTCATTGCCGTCATCGTCGGTGATCTTCATCTCGACCGTGTAGATCGCGCGGCCCTGCTTCGCCTTCACGTCGATCTGCTTTTCGAGCGGCCAGTCTTCCATGCCCGCCTTCAGCGCGCCGAGCGTGCCCATGGGCGACGTTTCCGTCATGCCCCAGGCATGGAAAACCTTCACATTGTATTTTTGCTCGAAGACCTCGATCATCGAGCGCGGCGCGGCCGATCCGCCGATCACCACGCGGTCGAGCTTCGGCAATTCCGACTTCGTCTTTTCGAGATATTGCAGCAGCATCAGCCAGATGGTCGGCACCGCCGCCGTCACGGTTACGCCTTCCTTGTCGAGAAGCTCGTAGATGCTCTCGCCGTCCATGTTCGCGCCGGGCATGACGATCTTCGCGCCGACAGCCGGCGCGGCATAGGCGATGCCCCAGGCATTCGCATGGAACATCGGCACCACGGGCAGGATCGTATCTGCCGATTTCATGCCGAGCGCATCACCCGTATTGACCGCCATGGAATGCAGCACGTTGGAGCGGTGCGAATAGAGGACACCCTTGGGGTTACCCGTCGTGCCCGACGTGTAGCAGAGCCCGCAGGCGGCGTTCTCGTCCACTTCCGCCCATTTGAACTCGCCGTCTTCCGCTTCCACGATCTCCTCGAAGCAGAGTGCATTCGGGAGCTTCGTTTCCGGCATGTGGGCCTTGTCCGTCATGATGACATAGGTCTTCACGTTCGGCAGCTTGTCGGCGATGCCTTCGAGGATCGGCACAAAGGTCAGGTCGAGGAAGATGATCTTATCTTCCGCGTGATTGATGATGTAGATGAGCTGTTCGGCGAAGAGACGCGGGTTCAGCGTGTGACAGACCGCGCCCATCCCCATGATGCCGTACCAGGCTTCGAGGTGGCGCGCCGTGTTCCAGGCCATGGTCGCGACGATGTCGCCTTCCTTGATGCCAAGCCGCGTCAGCGCCTGCGCAACCTTGCGCGCCCTCAGATGAACTTCCCTGTAGGTGGTGCGCGCGATCGGACCCTCGACAGTCCGTGTCACGATTTCCCGGTCACCATGAAAGCGTGCAGCATGGTCGATAATGGTCGTCACGCGCAGCGGCCAGTTTTGCATCAATCCCTGCATGGGTCTTGTTTCCTCATTTCCTGTGGTGACGCCGGGTTTTTCCCAGCTTTATCCCCGTTTGGGGCAGTCTAGCGGCGAAGCTCCCGGCGAACAACGCTTGCCCTGACGCCTGCCGCCAAATCCTTGCCTCGCATGGCCTTGCCCCCTCTAATGGACGGCAAAACAACGGCAAACCGCCAAACATATCGAAACAGGGAGTTTCCCATGACCGAGCTTCATTTCCGGTCCGCCTCCGACCTTGGCCGGATCATCCGCCGCCGCGAGCTGTCGAGCGTGGAGCTCACCGGCCACTACATCTCGCGGATCGAGAAGCTCGACGGGAAAACCAATGCGGTCGTCGCCCGCGATTTCGACCGCGCGATGAAGCTCGCAAAGGAAGCCGACGAGGCCTTCGCCCGCGACGAGATCAAGGGACCCCTGCACGGCCTGCCCTTCACCATCAAGGATGCCTATGAAGTCGAGGGCATCGTCTCGACGGGCGGCGCGCCGGTCTGGAAGGATCATGTACCCGCCCGCAGCGCCACCGCCATCGAGCGCCTCCAGCGCGCGGGCGCCATCGTCATGGGCAAGACCAACGTCCCCTATCTCTCGGGCGACCTGCAGACCTATAACGACATCTACGGCACGACGAACAACCCCTGGGCGCTCGATTGCGGCCCCGGCGGCTCGTCGGGCGGCTCCGCCGCCGCGCTTGCGGCGGGCTTCACGGCGGGTGAGTTCGGCTCCGATATCGGCGGCTCGATCCGCACCCCCGCCCATCTCTGCGGCGTCTTCGGTCACAAGCCCTCTTTCGGCATCGTGCCGAAGCGTGGTCACCTCGCGCCGCCGCCCGGCGCGCTCAACGAAGGCGACCTCTCGGTCGCGGGCCCGCTTGCGCGCAGCGCCGAAGACCTGACGCTTCTCCTTTCGCTGGCTGCCGGACCGGACTGGGCGGACGCCGCAGGCTGGAAGCTCGACCTTCCCGCGCCCCGCGCCACCAAGCCGCGCGAACTTCGCGTCGCCGTCTGGATCGAGGATGATTTCTGCGACATCGACGCGGAAAGCGCCGAACTGCTGACGAACGCCGCCAAGGCACTCGAAGCGTCGGGCGCCAGCGTCGACTGGAACGCGCGGCCTGATCTCACCCTCGCCGAAATCACCGAGTGCTATCTCATCCTGCTCCATGCGCAGATTGGTGCTGGCATGCCGCAAAGCATTCGCGATCACTGGGCGGAAATGAAGAAGGGCCTCGCCGCCGACGACAAGAGCCATGCCGCGCTTCAGGCCATCGGCGGCACGCTCTCGCTCGCCGAGCGCGCCATCTGGAAGGAAACGCAAGCCCAGTTCCGCTGGAAGTGGCATCAGTTCTTCAAGAGCTACGACGTCGTCCTCGCGCCGGTCATGATGCGCCCCGCCTTCGAGCACAATCACGACAGCAACTGGCACAAGCGCGTATTGGAAGTGAACGGCGTCATGCGGCCCTACATGGATGTGCTTGTCTGGGCGGGCCCCGCCGTCGTCTCCTATCTCCCCGCATCCGTCGCGCCGGTCGGCGTCACGAGCGACGGCAAGCCCGTCGGCATCCAGATCATCGGCCCGCATCTGGAGGACTACACAACCATCGCCGTCGCCGCGATGTTCGAGGAAATCCTCGGCGGGTTTACGCCGCCGGATGGATGGTGAGGTTCACCACTCCAATACCGTCATTGCGAGCGAAGCAATGACGACAGAAACAGACAAGAGATCAGGCGCCCCACCCTCGCCCTGTGGGAGGGTGGCCGGGAAAAGCCTCCCTTTGACACCTTGCCCCGCCCCTCCCATTATGCCGCCAAGCCCGTACATGAACCCCCGAGGAGCTCCCCGATGAGCCTTTCCAACGCCGCCGTTCGCGACATCGAGACGGTCATCCACCCCTACACCAATCTCGATACGTTCCGCGACACAGGCCCGATGATCATCGAGCGCGGCGAGGGCATCTATGTCTTCGACAATGGCGGCAACAAATATATCGAGGGGCTTGCCGGGCTGTGGTGCACCTCGCTCGGCTATAACGAGCAGGAGCTGATCGACGCCGCCACCGAGCAGATGCGTCAGATCCCCTTCACGCACACTTTCGGCGGCAAGAGCCATGAGCGCGCGGCGGAAGCAGCCGAACGCCTCAAGGCCATCGCGCCGCACGCCGCTTCCAAGGTTCTTTTCTGCGGTTCGGGCTCTGAAGCGAACGACCAGCAGATGAAGCTCGTCTGGTACTACAACAATGCCAAGGGCCGGCCGAACAAGAAGAAGTTCATTTCGCGCCAGCGCGGCTATCACGGCGTCACCGTGGCGTCGGGTTCGCTGACGGGGCTCCCTGCGAACCACCGCGATTTCGACCTGCCCATCGAGGGGGTCCTCCACACCGACTGTCCGCATTACTACCGCTATGCAGAGCCGGGCGAAACGGAAGACGAGTTCACAACGCGGCTCGCGAAGAACCTCGAAGACCTCATCATCAAGGAAGACCCGGACACGGTTGCCGCCTTCATCGCCGAGCCCATCATGGGGGCTGGTGGCGTCATCGTTCCGCCCGCCGGCTATTTCGAGAAGATCCAGGCGGTGCTGACGAAATACGACATTTATTTCATCGCCGATGAAGTCATCTGCGGCTTCGGGCGCACGGGCGAAATGTTCGGCTCGCAAGCCTTCGGCATGAAGCCGGATTCGATCTCCGTCGCCAAGGCGCTGTCGTCGGCCTATTTCCCCATTGCCGCTGTCACGGTCGGCGAAGACATGTATCAGGCGATGATCGACGAGAGCAAAAAGCTCGGCACCTTCGGTCATGGCTTCACCTATACCGCGCATCCCGTCGGTGCCGCCGTCGCCGCGAAGACGCTGGAAATCTACGAGAAACGCAACATCCTCGGCCATGTGCGCGGCATTGCCCCCCGCTTCGAGGGCCATGTCGAGCGCCTCGCCGATCATCCGCTGGTCGGCCACACCCGCGCCAAGGGCCTCATCGGCGCCATCGAGCTTGTCGCCGACAAGTCGGACAAGCGCAGCTTCGACCCCAAGGCTGGTATCGCCGCCGCCGTCGTCGCTGCCGCACAGCGCCACGGGCTCATTCTCCGCGCGCTGGCGGGCGATATCGTCGCCTTCTGCCCGCCGCTCATCATCACGCTCGAACAGGTCGAGGAAATGTTCGCCGCCGTCCACAAGGCGCTCGACGAAGTGGAAGCGATGGTGAAGAAGGACAATCTCCGCGCAGCCTGAAAGGCCGGATCATGACCCGTGAAATCCGTTTCCAGCTTATCTTCGAAGGCAAGGCCTCGCCGGAAGACGAGATGGGCCGCCGCATGAATATCGAGACAGAGGCGATCCTCCAGCCCGGCGCCATCGAGGCGCAGGTCGCGGGCGGCGCGGCCACGGCGAAATGCAATGCCGTGGTCGAAAACGACGACTATGGCGGCTTCACCGAAACAGGCGAGATCACTTTCGGCGGCGGCTCGCTCTTCTATGCGAGCACGGGCGAGGGAAGCCTCGGCGAAACGCCGGACCCCAAGGTGCAACTCGGCCATATCACCTTCCGCGTCGAGCGCGGCACCGGCGTCTTCGCGGGCGCGAGCGGCTATATCGTCTCCGCCTTCACCGTGAACGAGGACGCCCGCGTCCGCGACAGCCAGAGCGCGGTCATTTTCGTCGATTAAAATTCAATGTCATCCCGGCACTTGTTGTCTTGGCTGATGCACAGGGAAACCCTCAGACGTGCTGGCCGCCATTGATCTGGATTTCGGTGCCGTTGACGTAGCTCGACTGATCCGTGCACAGAAAATAGATCGTCCGCGCAACTTCTTCCGGCGTGCCGAGGCGCTGCATCGGAATTTCGGCGACGATCTTGTCCGTCCCCGGCGACAATATCGCCGTGTCGATCTCGCCGGGCGCAATCGCGTTCACGCGCACGCCGAGCCGCCCGAACTCGGAGGCCATTTCGCGCGTCAGAGCGGCGAGTGCCGCTTTCGAGGTCGCATAGGCGGAACCCGCAAAGGGGTGCACGCGCTCGCCCGCAATCGAGGTCACGTTGACGACCGAGCCCTGTGCCGCTTTCAGCTCGTTCACGAGGCCGCGCGCCAGCATCACCGGCGCGAAGAAATTCACCTGAAAGACCCGCGTCCAGGTATCGACATCCGTGTCGAAGACGCCGAGCCGGGAGCCGCTCGTCCCCTTGGGCGAAATCGCCGCATTGTTCACCAGTGCGTTCAGCCGCCCGCCCTGATCCTTCAGCCGTTCGCGCATTTCCAGGATGGCGGCTTCCGTGTTCTTCACATCGGCAAGATCCACCTGGATATGGTCTTCCGGTCCTGCCTCCCAGGGGCAGTCCTCCGGGAAAGGGTGCCGCGAACAGGTAATCACGCGCCAGCCCGCGCTTGAAAAGCGCTTCACCGTCGCATGGCCGATACCCCGGCTCGCGCCGGTCAGGATCAGCGTTTTCCGTTCTGCATTGTCAATTTGTGTCATGGCAGCAATCTAGAGGAAGGCAGGCGCACACGCCAGCGCCTCAAGCGCCCGCGCCAGCGTCTCCTTCGGTGTGCCAGATGCGTCCACCCGCGCCCATTCGATTTTGCCCAGATCATAGGCAAGTTGCTTCCGCAGCACCTCGACGCCCGCATCGGAGGGGTCGCGCCCTTCCTTTTCGCGGGCCGCCACCCGTTTCTCCAGCACGGAGGCCGGCGCTTCGAGCCAGAGCCCGGCAAAGGCCATACCCGCCTGCGATGACAGTTCCTCGACGGCGCGGCGTTCCTCATCGCGCGCAAAGACGGCATCCGTCACCACGCTCATGCCCGCATCGAGTGCGGTGCGCGCGAGGCTGCGCATTTCCTCGTAAACCCGCTCGCCAACGCCCGGCGCATAAGCCTCGCCGGGCAGCCGGTCGAGGGGTCCGACACCAAACATCCGCTTGCGAATGATGTCGCTCCTGAGATGCACCGCGCCAAGCGCACCGCCCGTCCTGGCGGCGATCTCCTTCGCCACCGTCGATTTGCCCGTGCCTGAAAGCCCCCCCACAGCGATGAGGCGGGGCGGTGTCTCCTCCAGCATCTTCAGCGCGAAATCGAGATAGGCGCGCGCCTTTTCCCGTTTCTCATTGTCCCGCTTCTTCGTGTTGCCGCCGCCCTTCACCTGCACTGCCGTCACCTTGGCGCGCACCACCGCGCGCATGGAAACGAAAAGCGGCAGCAACGCGAGCCCCCGGATCGCGGGTTCGATTTCATCCTGGCCGAGACTGTCCAGCCAGGTATTGAGGGCGCGGGCCGCAAAACCGGCGAGCCGCGCATCGCTTTCGGCGCGAAAGGCGAGGTCCATCAGCAGAAAGGCAAGGTCGTAAAGCACGTCGATCCGCGCCAGCCGGTCATCGAATTCGATGCAGTCGAAAATGACGGGATGGCCCTCCACCATCGTCACATTGCCGAGATGGAGATCGCCGTGGCAGTGACGCACATATCCGGCCTTGCGGCGTTCATCGAGCAGCGCGGCATGTCTCTCGATCAGCGCCTCGCTCAGCACCGTCACACGCCGCACCTTCTCCGCGTCGAGCACGGTTCCGGCGAGGGGTTTCATGTCCTCCGCGCTTCCCGCGACGATACGCGCACAGCCTGCCGCTCCGCCGAAATCGGGCGTCACCTCCGCCTTTCGGTGGAAGGCGGCGATATTGCCCGCCAGTTCCTTCACGGCCGAAAGGTCGAGCGCGCCTTTCTCCGCCAGTGTCGCGAGCAGCCCGTCGCCGCCAAAGCGTTTCATTTCGACGAGATATTCGACCACTTCGCCTTCATCGCCACCGATGACAAAATCCACGCCCCTGCGGCGCACGGGCGTTACGCCGAGATAAATGTCGGGCGCCGTGCGGCGATTGAGTTCGACCTCGTGTTCGCAGGCAGCCTTGCGCTTTTCGAGTGTCGAGAAGTCGAGAAAGGTAAACTTCACCGGCTTCTTCATCTTGTAGGCGCGCTCGCCCGCAAGAAACACGTGCGAGGCATGCGTCTCGATGCGTTTTACCGTCTCGCCCGCGCCGAGCCCGTATGCGCCTGCGCTTTCGAGAAAAGCGAGCAGTTCCTCATTCTCGTTTCTACCGGTCAATCCCGCTATCCGCTTGTTCAGGCACGCTGGAACCGGGTGAGCTTTTCGCTGCCTGCCGGGTCCTGATGGATGATGACTTCCGAGCCGGGGAAGGCCGCCATCACATCCTCCTCTACTTCGTCGGAAATGCGGTGCGCTTCCGCCAGCGTCATCTCGCCGTCGAGTTCAAGGTGAAACTGGATGAAGCTGTAGATGCCCGAGGTGCGCGTCCTCAGTTCGTGCAGGTTCACCACTTCCGAATGCTGGCGCACGATATCCTTGATGTGCTCGCGTTCGTCTTCGGAAAACTCACGATCCATGAGCTGGTTGAAAGCGTTCATCACGATCTTTGCCGCGCTCCACGCAATGAGCGCCGCGATCAGGATGCCGAAAACGGGGTCCGCCCAGTGAAGGCCGAGATAACCCGACAGGACCAGCGCCGCAATCACCGAAAGGTTCATCAGCAAGTCGCCGCGGTAGTGGATCGAGTCCGCCTCGATCGCAAGCGAGCGCGTCTGGCTCACCACGTGGCGCTGATAGGCAACAAGCGCGAGCGTCAGTCCAATGGCAATGACGACCACCACGATCCCCGCGCCCGAGTAATCCACGGGTTCAGGGTTCATCAGCCGCGAGATCGCCTCGAAGGTGATGTAGCCCGCCGATCCGAAAATGAAGATCGACTGGCCGAGCCCCGCCAGCGCTTCCGCCTTGCCGTGGCCGAAGCGATGTTCCAGGTCGGCGGGCGCGAGCGAGGCGCGCACGGCGAAAAGGTTGAGCAGCGAGGCGGCCCCATCGAGCAGCGAGTCGGTCAATGTGCCGAGCATGGCGATGGACCCCGTCGCCCAGTAGACTGCTCCCTTGAGCCCGATCAGCACCAGGGCGACCGCGACGGCGGCGAGCGTCGCGCGCCGCATCAGCCGCTCATATTCAGGCGCGACCCCCGTTTCGGCCGTTACGGGGATTTCTTTTTTTGTGCCGGTTGCGTCAGTGGCCTCGCCGGCAATCTCTGGAGCGCTCATGCGCGACCTGCCTTCCGGCATTTGTGACAGTTTGATGACATTAAGATGACAGTCAGGGATACAACTTCTCGGTTTGCCACCGGTCTGCGGCCGTTTTCCGTTTGAAAACAAGGCGGTCATGCAATCTGAACGGCCGGTCGCGCCAGAACTCGATCCGTCGCGGCACAACCCGGAAGCCGGACCAGTGAGGTGGTCTCGGCACCTTCCCGAGACCGAATTTTGCTGTAAAAACAGCGACTTGCTTCTCCAACTCGAAGCGGGTTTCCAGCGGCCGCGATTGCTTCGAGGCCCATGCACCGATCTGGCTGTCCTTCGCGCGCGAGGCAAAATAAGCGTCTGCCTCTTCCTCGCTTACGGGGACAACCTCGCCCCGGACGCGCACCTGGCGGCGCAGGCTCTTCCAGTGAAAACACAGCGCGGCGGCCGGATTTTCCTTTAATTCCAGTCCCTTGATGCTTTCGAGGTTGGTGTAGAAGACGAAGCCGCGCTCGTCCACGTCCTTCAGCAGCACCATCCGTACATCGGGGAAGCCGTCTTTGTCTGCCGTCGCCAGCGCCATGGCGTTCGCGTCCTCCGGTTCCTTCTCGCGCGCAAGCGTCATCCACTCGTGAAACAGCGCAATCGGCTCCTCACTGTCGAAAATCCGGCTCTCTTCCGCTTCGGCCTTCACGTCCGTCATGCTTGATCCAATTCACGGTCCTCATGCAAAAAGCGCAGATTCCTGTGCGTTTTGTCGCGGATTTCCGCTCCAATCTTGCCACAATCGCGCTTCTATATAGATAAGACTTATATCGCTTGGGGGCGACCAAAGCACAGGATTGATCGTTATGAAATTCGTTCAGGGATTGGCCATCGGCGCGATTGCACTCTCGCTCGCCGCTTGTGACCAGAGCATGTATAGCAGTGGCATCAACAAGCAGACCGTCGGTACAGTTGGCGGCGCGGTCGCAGGCGGCCTTGCAGGCTCTCAAATCGGCAGCGGGTCGGGCCAGCTCTGGGCGACGGGTGCCGGCGTGCTTCTGGGCGCCTTCCTTGGCGGCGAAATCGGCAAGTCGCTCGACCGCGCCGACCGGCAATATATGAGTCAGACGACCTACAATACGCTTGAAAACGGGCGGTCGGGGCAGCCGGTTCGCTGGCAGAACCCGGATTCCGGCCATTATGGTACGGTAACGCCGCAGCCTGCCTACCAGCAGGGCAATTACAATTGCCGCGAGTATACGCAGACTGTTTATATCGACGGGCGCAGCGAGCAGGCACATGGCACAGCGTGCCGCCAGGCGGACGGCTCCTGGCAGATTCAGAACTGACAAAATCGCGAGGGTGGGCCATTTATCATGAGTTTTCGTCGGTCCACCCTCTCGTCCGGCCTTGTGTTGCCGGTACTGCTTTTCGTCTTTCATCTCTCGCCCTTGCAGGCAGCACCTGGCGTTACGATCGACGAGGGGCTCCGTCAGGTTGCGCCGTCCGAAGCGGAGCAAGAGGCTCGCTTTAATGAGGGCGTTACGGCCTATGATGCGGGTGATTTCAGCAAAGCCTACGAAATCTGGCTCCCGCTCGCGCAGCAGGACGATCTCGCGGCCATGCGCAATGTCGCCCTTCTCTTTCGCGAAGGCCGCGGCGTGGCCCGCGATCCCGCACGAGCGCTCTATTTCTACGAGCGGGCGGCGCGCGGCGGCCTCGTATCCGCACAGTTGAACACCGCCTTCATGTATCTCGAAGGCGATGGTGTCGAACGGGACTACAAGACGGCTTCCTTCTGGTTTCATGCCGCGGCCATCGCTGGCGTTCCCGCCGCGCGGTATAATCTCGGCGTCATGTATGAGAAGGGCCTCGGGGTAGAGCACGACCCTGCCCGTGCTCTTGGCTGGTACGCGCTTGCGGCGCGCGTCGGCCATGAACAGGCGCTTCAAAGGTTAACGCTGCTCGTCCCCAGCCTGCCCGGCCCGCCACCGCCCAGCGAGGCCGATGCCGCACTTTCGCGTACCGCTCCGCCCCCCGCGCCTGCCGAATTCGACCGGCTCGACCACGGAAAGCGTTAACCAATTCGTATGGCGGCTCGTCTAATCTGCGCTCTTCAGCGGTTTGGGAGTAGCGCCCTTGCGCAATCCATATGAAGTCCTGGGCGTTGGCCCTGGCGCAAGCAATGCGGACATAAAGACGGCCTATCGCAGGCTTGCGAAAGAACTGCATCCCGATACGCGAGGCGGATCGGATGCAGTTCATGCCCGTTTTCAGGAAGTGACGGCTGCTTACAATCAGCTCAAGGATGAAGCCTCACGCCGCCGTTTCGAAGCGGAGCGGCTGAACGAAGCCGCTCAGCGGCGACGGCAGCCCGCCTTCGAGGAAACCGCTTCTCCTTCAGTTGCTGCGCAAGACGCACAAGACGATGTCTTCTCCGAGCTCTTCGAGGGCATCAAGAATGCAGGCAAGCGCGTCTTTCGCGCTCGCGGCGAAGACCGCAACTACCGCCTTTCCGTGAGCTTTCTCGAAGCAGCAAACGGCGCACGAAAGCGTGTGAAGCTCGCCGACGGACGGACTGTCGAGCTCGCCGTCCCCCCCGGCACCACGGATGGCAGGAAAATCCGCATGCGCGGTCAGGGCAACGAAGGCCATGGCGGGGCCGCACCGGGCGATGCCATCGTCACCGTCGACGTTGCGGCACATCCCTATTTCTTGAGGGAAGGTGCGGATATCCACCTTACCCTGCCTGTCACACTGTCGGAGGCCGTACTCGGCGCAAAAGTGGAAGTGCCGACCATTGCCGGCCCTGTGACGCTGACGATCCCTGCGGGTTCCAATTCAGGCACAAGGCTGAGGCTCAGGGGAAAAGGGGTTCCCGAGGAAGGCGCCACAACCCGCGGCGACCAATACGTTACCCTCACACTCACACTTCCGGACGTTTCCGACCCCCTCCTCAAGGACTTCGCGGCGAGCTGGGCCCCTGGCCTCAAGCATGATCCGCGCAAGGGGTTTTGGGAAAACTGAACAGTCACGAATCGACACGAATCGTGAAGAAAGCCCATCCTTGCCGCACGGCTTTTTTGTTAGACCGGTAGGGGCTTTTGTGTAGGATGCGGCTCGATTTTCGGCCAAGACAGTTCACGGGGAAACGATGAGCGAAGCCATCACCAGCACGAGCCCGATCGTGAAGGGCAGCCTGATGAAGGGCAAACGCGGCCTTATCATGGGCGTCGCGAATAATCGCTCCATCGCGTGGGGTATTGCCAAGGCCTGCGCCGAACAGGGCGCTGAAATCGCGTTCACCTATCAGGGCGAAGCGCTGCAGAAGCGTGTTTCTCCGCTCGCGGAATCGGTCGGATCGACACTCGTTCTGCCTTGCGACGTTACCGACGCTGCCAGCATGGACGCACTCTTCGAACGTCTCTCGAAGGAATGGGGCAAGATCGATTTCTTCGTTCACGCCATCGCCTATTCGAACAAGGACGAGCTCGACGGACGCTACGTCGATACGACGCTGGACAATTTCACGGCCACCATGGCCATCTCCTGTTACTCGTTTGCCGCGCTCTCGCAGCGCGCCGAAAAGCTGATGCCGGATGGCGGCTCCATCGTCACGCTGACCTATTACGGTTCGGAGAAGGTTATCCCCCATTACAACGTGATGGGTGTGGCGAAGGCCGCGCTCGAAGCAAGCGTGCGCTATCTTGCCGTCGACCTGGGACGCAACAATATCCGCGTCAATGCCGTTTCCGCCGGGCCGATCAAGACGCTTGCCGCATCTGGTATCGGCGACTTCCGCTATATCCTGAAGTGGAACGAGCTCAACTCGCCGCTGAAGCGCACGGTCACCATCGACGAGGTAGGCAATACCGCGCTCTACCTCCTTTCCGACCTCGGTTCGGGCGTTACCGGCGAAGTCCATCATGTCGATGCGGGCTACCATGTCGTGGGCATGAAGGCCGAAGACGCGCCGGATATGAGCATCGTCTGACAATCTCCTGTATTGTTCCTGCCGGTTCACAGTTTGAGGCAGGCCTTTCAAGGCCAGACGGACAGCCATGTCGCATAATACGTTCGGTCATCTCTTCCGTGTCACGACCTGGGGCGAAAGCCACGGGCCGGCGCTCGGCTGCGTGATCGACGGCGCACCGCCCCGCATTCCGGTGAAGGCGGAGGATATTCAACACTGGCTTGACCGGCGGCGGCCCGGCACGTCGCGCTTCACGACACAGCGGCGCGAACCCGATGCCGTGAAAATCCTGTCGGGTACCTTTGTCGAAGATGGCGTCGAGCTCACCACCGGTACGCCGATTTCGCTGATGATCGAGAATGTCGATCAACGGTCGAAGGACTACGGGGATATCGTCGAGAAATTCAGACCGGGTCATGCCGACTTCACCTATTTCTCCAAATACGGCATTCGCGACCATCGCGGCGGCGGGCGCTCTTCCGCGCGCGAGACGGCAGCGCGAGTCGCGGCGGCGGGCATCGCGCGCGCCATGCTGCCCGGCGTCAGCATTCGCGGCGCGCTTGTGCAGATGGGACCGCACAAGATCAATCGCGCGAACTGGGACTGGGAGGAAACCGAAAACAATCCTTTCTGGTGCCCGGACCGAAAAGCTGCTGCTGAATGGGAAACCTATCTGGATGGCGTCCGCAAAAGCGGATCATCCTGCGGCGCGGTGATCGAAGTTGTGGCCTCGGGCGTTCCCGTGGGTCTCGGCGCACCGATCTACGGCAAACTGGATGCCGACCTTGCGAGCGCAATGATGAGCATCAATGCGGTGAAAGGTGTCGAGATCGGCGAAGGCTTCGCGGCGGCAGCCCTCTCCGGCGAGGATAACGCCGACGAAATGCAATCCACCAATCACGGCCTCGCCTTCTCCTCGAACCATGCGGGCGGTATTCTCGGCGGAATATCTACAGGGCAAGATGTTGTGGTGCGCTTCGCAGTTAAACCTACCTCATCGATCCTTGCCCCTCGCAAGACGGTGACAAAGGATGGCGAAGAAACAGAAATCGTGACCAAGGGCCGACATGACCCTTGCGTCGGCATTCGCGCCGTACCCGTGGGCGAGGCGATGATGGCCTGCGTCCTCGCCGACCACTGGCTGCGCCATCGCGCGCAGGTCGGCGAAGGACATACCCCATGAGTGAGCAGGACTATCTGTCCGCTCAATATGAGAAACAAAAGGGCGAAGGCATCGTCTATGGCGGTCTGATGATCGCCTTCGGCATCGTTCTTTTCGGTGTTGTGCGCGCGCCGCTCATTTCCCTTGTCGCTGCGGCTTTCTCTGCAGGGGTGGCCGTCTATCACTGGCCCTTTGTCAGGAAGAACCGCAAGGCGCTGGCTATCTCTCCTGCGGGGATCACACTTGACCGGCTGGGCCTTCTACCGTGGAACGCGATTGCGGATGTGACCATCGTCGAACGATATATCCGAATGATCCGCAACGCCGATCTTCACATCACCTTGCGCCGGCCACTGGATGCGGCGGTAGAAAACCCGCCAAACGCAGATATTTTGCGACGCTACATGTACCGCTGCTGGAAGGCGCCTTCCTCGATGGAAGTCCTCGTGAAGCTTTCGACGCTCGACAAGAGGCCGGAGGAAGTCGAAGCGGTGGCACGCCAGCACCTTCCACGCGATATCTGATACCGCTCAAACGCGCCGGAATATCCCCACCAGTTCGACATGTGCCGACCAGAGGAACTGGTCGATGGGCGTCACCCCCTCAAGACGATATCCCCCGTCGAGAAGTGCTCGTGCATCGCGCGCGAAGGTTGCCGGATTGCAGGAAACCGAAACGACGAGCGGCACATCCGACCTTGCGATCTCTTCGGCCTGCGCAAATGCGCCAGCGCGCGGCGGATCGATGACGATGGCGTCGAACTTCTTCAACTCATCCGCCAGCAGCGGACGACGCGCAAGATCTCGCGTTTCGATGGTCACGGGCTTCAGACCGAGATCCGGCCCCTGGCGACGGACGGCGCGCTCCAGCGCGGCCAATGCCTTCTTTTCTCCTTCGACAGCGTGAACCGAGGCCTTGCCTGCCAGTGCGGCCGAGAAAGTCCCGCAACCGGCAAAGAGATCGACGACATGGCGCGCGCGGCCCACACCCTCACGCACGAGACGTACAAGCGCCGTCTCCCCTTCAGCTGTCGGCTGGAGAAACCCTTTAACCGGCAAACCAACACGCAGGCCGGAAAGATCGATCTCGGGCAAACGCCGCTCGGCGAGGATTTCATCGTCCCATGAAAGGCGCGCAACATCCGCAACTTGTGCACGTTGCCCGAGTTCTGCGCGTAACGGTCCGTCGAGTGGCTTTCCACCCGTGACGGCGACGTCGAGGCCATTCAAGGTCGAGGTAACGAGAATGGAAGCGCGGGTACGACGCGAGAGACCCGGCAAGACAAGTTCGCCCAACTGCGCCACAAATTGCTCGATTTCGGGAACAACCAGCGGACATTCGGAAATGGCAACGATCTCGTGGCTTCCGCGCTCGTAGTAGCCGACCGTCACGCCTTTTTTTGTGCGCGTGGCCGCGAAGGTGGCGCGGCGCCTGCTTCGCGGCGCAGTGAGAAGAAGCGGCGCGACCTCCGTCTCGATACCGCGCGCGCGCAAAGCTGCCTCAACCTGCTCGCGCTTCCAGACCGCATAACCGGCAGGCACCAGTTGCTGGATCGAGCAGCCGCCGCAGCGCGTAAAATGACGGCAGGCAGGTGAGACACGCTCCGGCGAGGGCGTGACGACCTTCAGGAGAGCAGCGCGCCCTCCCCCTTCCGTGGCAACGCGGACGCGCTCACCCGGCAGCACATAAGGAACGTAGAGCGTTTCGCCTTCAACGTCGGCGAGACCATCGGCCTGCGCACCGAGTGCATGAATGTCGATATCGATCTCAGCCATGTTTGCGCGCCGCTATGAGGAATTCGCGATTGCCATCGCCACCTTCGATGGGGCTCGGCGTTACGCCGAGAACCTGCCAGTTCATTTCTTCCGACAGCCAGACCGAGATATCCTCGCATATCCGCTCGTGCAGCGTAGAATCGCGCACGATGCCGCCCTTGCCGACATTCTGCGGCCCCGCCTCGAACTGCGGTTTGATGAGCGCAACAAGCGTCGTCCCGGGTTCGGCGAGAACGAGCGCCGGGGGCAACGCCTTTTGAAGACCGATGAAACTCAAATCCGCAACAATGAAAGAGAAGGGTTCGGGGATCGTTTCACGCGTAAGATCGCGCGCGTTCATCCCTTCAAGCGAGCGCACCCGGCCATCTTCCATGATTTCCCGTGCAAGCTGATCATGGCCCACATCCACGGCGACGACGAATGCCGCGCCTCGCTCCAGAAGAACCTGCGTGAAGCCGCCAGTGGATGCGCCTAGATCAATGCAGGTCTCGCCCGAAGGATCGAGGTCGAAAGCATCAAGCGCATGAAGGAGTTTCAGGGCGCCGCGCGAGACATATTCCTGCCCCGCTGCATCCATTTCAATTTCATCTGCCGGCCCGACCATGTCGGAAGGCCTGGAGGCGGTTTGTCCCCGCACGCGGACCTGGCCTGCCTTGATCGCAGCCTGCGCGCGCGTACGCGTCGCCACAAATCCCCGTTCGACCAGTGCGAGGTCGAGGCGCATTTTCCCGCTATGCATGGAGAGGCTCAGACGAGCTTCGGCAAGGATTGCGGCGTAAGTTCGCGCAAATCCGCGATCTGCCGTTCAAGGCCGAGAGCCGTCACGGCCGTCTCCGCGATCTGGGCCGCATTGAGCCCCGCGATGTCGTACATCTTCTCGGGCTTGTCCTGATCGACGAAGATGTCGGGCATCGCCATGGGTCGCACTTTCAAGCCGCGATCAAGCACGCCGGAGCGGGCAAGGAAATCCAGCACATGACTGGAAAACCCTCCGATGGAGCCCTCTTCCACCGTGATGAGCACTTCGTGCTCGCGCGCGAGGCGGGCAATCAGATCCTCATCCAGCGGTTTGGCGAAGCGCGCATCGGCGACCGTCGTCGAAAGGCCAAGCGCGGCCAGATGATCCGCCGCCTTCAAGGCTTCGGCGAGACGTGTACCAAGCGAGAGGATCGCCACCTTGGAGCCTTCGCGCAGAATGCGGCCCTTGCCGATCTCCAGCGGTGTGCCGATCGCCGGCATCTCGACGCCAACACCCTCGCCCCGGGGATAACGGAAAGAAGACGGGCGGTCGTCGATCGCAACCGCCGTCGCGACCATATGCTTCAACTCCGCCTCATCCGCTGCCGCCATGACGACAAACCCCGGCAGACAGGCGAGATAGGTCACATCGAAGGAGCCTGCATGAGTGGGGCCGTCGGCGCCGACAAAGCCTGCGCGATCGATCGCAAAACGCACCGGCAGGCGCTGGATTGCGACGTCATGCACAACCTGGTCGTAGGCGCGTTGCAGGAAAGTTGAATAAATGGCGGCAAAGGGTTTCAAACCTTCCGCAGCAAGGCCTGCGGCGAAAGTCACCCCATGCTGCTCGGCAATGCCGACATCGAAAGTGCGCGTGGGGAACTTTTCACCGAAGATATCGAGGCCCGTGCCGGACGGCATGGCTGCCGTGATCGCGACGATCTTGTCGTCCTCTTCCGCGTGAGCGACAAGCGCTTCCGCGAAGACCTTTGTGTAGCTCGGCGCATTGGCCTTCGTCTTCGCCTGCGCGCCCGTGACCACGTCGAATTTCGAGACGCCGTGATATTTGTCCTCGGCCGCTTCGGCAGGTGCGTAGCCCTTGCCCTTCTGGGTCACGACATGAATGAGAACCGGACCTTCAGCGTCGCGCACATTCTTCAGGACGGGTAGCAGATGGTCGAGGTTATGCCCGTCTATCGGACCGACATAATAAAGACCCAGCTCCTCGAAGAGCGTGCCGCCCATTGCCATGCCGCGCGCATATTCCTCGGCGCGCCGCGCACTCTCCTCCAGACGCTTCGGCAGGAGCTTCGCGAGCTGTTTGCCGAGATGGCGCATGGAGCGATAGGTGCCGCCCGAGAGCCGGCGCGCGAGATAGGCGCTCATGGCGCCGACAGGAGGCGCAATCGACATGTCGTTGTCGTTCAGGATGATGATGAGGCGGCTATCCATTGAGCCGGCATTGTTCATCGCCTCATAGGCCATGCCAGCAGACATCGCACCGTCACCGATCACGGCAATGACGTTGTTGTCCCCACCCTTGAGGTCGCGGGCGACGGCCATGCCGAGGCCCGACGAAATCGACGTCGAGGAATGAGCGGCGCCAAAGGGGTCGTAATCGCTTTCGGCGCGCTTGGTGAAGCCGGAGAGGCCCTCGCTCTGGCGTAACGTGCGGATACGGTCGCGGCGGCCGGTCAGAATCTTGTGCGGATAAGCCTGATGGCCGACATCCCAGATGATCCGATCATCCGGGGTGTTGAAGACGTAGTGCAGCGCTACCGTGAGCTCGACCACGCCAAGCCCCGCGCCGAGATGTCCCCCCGTCTGCGAGACGGCATCAATCACCTCCAGGCGCAACTCGTCGGCGAGCTGACGCAGATCGGCTTCGTCGAGCGCGCGGAGATCCGCCGGTATTTTTACCCGGTCAAGAAGGGGGGTGGCAGTACTGCTGGTCAACACTCACCTCGGCCGCCATGGGCCCGATATGGCCGGAATTCGGCCTAGAAACGAGAGCCGGAAAATCATGCGCCATTCACGTCTCTCAGTTGCGGCGCGTTATAACGAAATGCGCGGCCTGACGCAAAAGGTCGGCTCTTTCGTCAAACAAATCAAGATGTTGGATGGCCTGATCGGCAAGCATCCGAGCCTGCTCGCGCGCGCGCTCCACCCCGATGATCGAAACAAAGGTCGCCTTGCCCGCGGCTGCATCTTTTCCGGCCGTCTTGCCCAGCGTTCGGGCATCGCTTTCGGCGTCCAGCAGGTCATCCGCGATCTGATAGGCAAGGCCCATATCGTGTGCGTAGGCGTGAAGCGCGTGATCGGCCTCCGCCGAGGCCCGGCCAAGAACAGCGCCCGCCTCGCAACAGAAGGAGATCAGCGCCCCTGTCTTCAATTGCTGAAGGCGGGTGACGCCGCCGATGTCGAGTTCCCTGCCCTCGCTGGCGAGATCGATCATCTGCCCCCCCACCATGCCATGTGCGCCCGCGGCATGCGCCAGACGGCGCACAAGCTCCACCCGGACACGCGCGCGTTCATGGGTCTCGGGGTCGGCAAGAATATCGAAGGCGAGCGTAAGGAGCGCATCGCCCGCGAGAATGGCGGTCGCCTCGTCATACTCCCGGTGCGTCGAAGGCAAGCCGTGGCGGATGTCGTCATCGTCCATGGCCGGGAGATCGTCATGGACAAGCGAATAGATATGCACGCATTCGGCTGCTGCCGCTGCCCGGAGCGCGGCGTCCGCCGCCACACCGAAAAGCGACGCACTCTGGCAAACGAGAAAGGGCCGGAACCTCTTGCCACCGCCAAGCGCCGCATAGCGCATGGCCTCGGCCACTCGGCCCTCAGGCCCTTCGGCGCGCGGCAGCAAACGGTCGAGCGTCTTGACGACGTCTTCAGCCGTGGCCGCAAGCGCGGCTTCAAATGATTGTGTCGTACCAGGGGGAAAACTCATCGGCGGCGGGCGCTCAGCCCACATCCAGGGGTTCGGTGCCCGAAGGCTCGCCGGAAGCGGACAGGCTGATTTTTTCGATCTTCGCTTCGGCCGCCTTGAGGCGCGCTTCGCAATGCGCCTTCAGCGCCGTGCCGCGCTCATAGAGATCGATGGACTTTTCCAGTTCGGCGCTGCCGGATTCGAGCTGGCTTACAATCTTTTCGAGTTGCGCAAGCGCCTCCTCGAAGCTCAGCTTCTCGATGTCCTTATGGGCGTCAGCTTTGGCGGCGGACATGTTCGTCTCCTATCGCGCATCGGTAGCGGTCTTCAGGCGGTGAGCATCAGCGCTTTCACATGAGCTGCGGCGCTCGCCGCCAGTGCTTTCAAGTCATACCCGCCCTCAAGGGCGGAAACAACGCGGCCTCCACAGAGCCTGCCGGCTGCTTTCACCAGTTCGGCGGTTGCCCAGCCGAAATCCTCGTCGGTAAGCTGCAAATTGGCCATCGGGTCCGCCATATGCGCATCGAAACCCGCCGAAATGAAGATGAAATCGGGGCGAAACATCTCAATGGTGGGGATAACCGCATCCGCAATTGTGGCACGAAATTCATCGGACCCAGCCCCGGGTTGCAGACAGCGATTGTAGATATTGCCGAGCCCATGCTCACTTGCCCGGCCCGTACCCGGATAAAGGGGCCATTGATGGGTCGAAATATAGAGAAGCGAGGGGTCTATCTCGAAGGCAGCTTGTGTGCCATTGCCGTGATGGACGTCGAAATCGAGCACGGCGACACGCTCACAGCCATGCACTTCACGAGCGTGGAGCGCGCCAATGGCTATGTTGTTGAAAAGACAGAAGCCCATGGCGGTTTCAGGCTCGGCGTGATGCCCCGGCGGGCGCACCGCGCAGAAGCCGTTGCGGGCGCTTCCCGCCATCACTTCGTCCACCGCAAGAATGACGGCGCCCGCCGCACGATAAGCCGCTTCAAGCGAGCCCGGCGACATCGATGTATCGGCGTCAATGCGGCGAAAGCCCTCCCGCGGCACCGATCCCTCGATGAACTCGATATGGCCCTCGGAATGAACGCGGGCGATCTGTTCACGTGTTGCGCGCGGCGCAGCAACCCTTTGGAGAAGCGCAAATTCCTCCACTTCGAGCGCACCCAACACGGCCCGCAACCGGTCCGCGCATTCGGGGTGGCCAGGCGGCATCTCATGTTCGAGGCAAGCGGAATGAGTGACGAGAAGCGTGGTCATTTTCCCAGCTTAGCACATGGTACAGCAAGCTTCAGGCGCGGCTATACCAGTCCACGCCCTTCTCGTCGCGGCGCACTGTCGCAAGACCGCGCCCCAGCAGGCAATTCAGATGGGCGAGGCTTTCGCCTGTTGCCATGAAAAAGACTTCCGGGCCGATCTTGCGCTTGAAAAGGGCCGGGAAAACATCAATGGCGCGCTTTGGCTCGTCCAGCATGTCGAGGAGCTTCGAGAGGCCCTCCTCGTGGCCGTCAATGAGCTGCGTCAGGCGCTCGTGAAGGCCGTAAAAAGGCTCGTTATGCGCGGGCAGAACGAGGACATCGTTGGGCAGGCTCTCTCGTATGCGCTTGCAGCTGTCGATCCACTCCTGAAGCGGGTTTTCATAGGCTTCGGTCGGATGGACGCTGATATTCGACGATATCCTCGGGAGAACCTGATCGCCGGAAATCAGGATACGACCTTCATCGCAATAGAGGCAGACATGCTCGGGGGCATGACCCGAGCCAATGACGACGCGCCATGTACGCCCGCCGACACTCAATTCGTCTCCCTCACGCAGGCGGCGGAAGATATCGGGCAGTCGCGAAACGCGCTGACCGAAATCGCCGAAACGTTTGCGATAGCTTTCGACGCCACGATCGCTGAAACCGGCGGCGCGGTAGAAATCGAGGGCTTCCTGCGGCGCGTCGCGGCCCGTATCGAGGACGAGATTGCGGCACATCAGGAAATCGGTGCGTGACATCTGAAGATCGACGCCCCATTTGCGGCTGAACCAGCCCGCAAGGCCGACATGATCGGGATGAAGATGGGTGACGATGAGCCCGGTGACCGGCTTGCCGCGCAGACCCGTCTTGAAGACCTCCCGCCAGAGCGCCTTGACTTCATCGGAGGCGACACCCGTATCCACAACCGTCCAGCCGTCTCCATCTTCCAGAAGCCAGAGATTTATATGGTCGAGCTGGAAGGGCAGCGGCATGCGCACCCACCAGACGCCCGGCGCGGCTTCCATCATTTCAGCCGGCTCCGGCACCCTGTCGAAGGGATAACGCAAACCGCGACTTTCTATGGGCGCCTGGGAAATATCGGACATGTGAACTCTCGAACGGGCGCACACGGAAACTCGTGCGGCGCCCATCCGTGATAGGCGCAGGGCGAAGCGAGGTCAAACCGGCCCTTTACCATGCCAGCCCGACGCTGCGGAAAGAGGCTTCTCAATCCGCAAAAACGGCGGAATCACACGTCATGAGGCTCTCGGCTCCCGCCGTCGCCGGGGCAAGAAGGCCGTGCACGGCAGGCAAGATATTCGCTGCATAAAACTGCGCGATTTCGAGGCGCGATGCTGCCTTGCCGCCAAGCGCCGCACGAGCAAGGTAATGCCCGCCCGCCGCCGTGCCGAAGAGGCGGAGGTAAGGCGCTGCGCCCGCAAGGCAATCGTTCGGGGCGGACTTCACATTTGCGAGCATGTAGTCCGTCGCCTTGTCCAACGTGTCCAGCGCATCGTCGAGCGCGGCGCCGATGCCTGTCAGAACCTTGTCGTTGGAGGAGCGCGCGTCACGCGCTGTCTCGCGCATTTCCGCAATGAAGCCGCGCGCGACATCACCATTTCCCAGCGGCAATTTGCGCGTCACGAGGTCGATTGCCTGAATGCCATTGGTGCCTTCATAGATCGGCAGGATGCGCGCATCGCGCAGGAATTGCGCCGCGCCCGTTTCCTCGATGAAACCCATACCGCCATGAATCTGGATGCCGATGGAGGCGACTTCGACGCCGATATCGGTGGAGAAGGATTTTGCGATGGGGGTCAGGAGATCGGCGCGGGCCTGCGCGGCACTGCGCTTGTCCCCGGTGTCGTCCGCATGTGCAGAAT
Source organism: Parvibaculum sp. (assembly GCA_002694985.1). GTDB lineage: Bacteria > Pseudomonadota > Alphaproteobacteria > Parvibaculales > Parvibaculaceae > Parvibaculum. The sequence continues at coordinate 514,959 of NZNS01000010.1, forward strand.
CAATCGCGACGGCAGTGGCGTAGCAGATCGCGCGCGACGCATCCGTCAGCGATTTCATGGTGAGCAGCATACGGCGGATATCGGGATGTTCGATGATGGGTGCCATTTCACCGACCGGAAGGTCCGATCCTGCGGGGCGGCCCTGCTTGCGCTCCTTCGCGTAATCCAGCGCATGCTGATACGCGGCTTCGGCGATGGCGACGCCTTGCGTACCGACGAGGAGACGAGCGTTGTTCATCATCGTGAACATGCAGGCGAGGCCCCGGTTCTCCTGTCCGATCAATGTACCGATGGCGCCTTCCTTTTCACCATAAGCCATGACGCAGGTGGGGCTGCCATGAATACCGAGTTTCTCTTCAAGGCCGATGCAGAAAGCATCGTTGCGGGCCCCGAGAGAGCCGTCTTCATTGACGAGAAACTTCGGCACGAGGAAGAGCGATATGCCCTTGGTGCCAGCGGGCGCATCGGGCAGGCGGGCGAGGACGAGATGGACGATATTTTCCGCCATGTCGTGATCGCCATAGGTGATGAAAATCTTGGTGCCGGTGATGCGGTAGGTGCCATCGCCTTGCGGAACGGCCTTTGTCTTCAAGGCGTTAAGGTCGGACCCCGCCTGCGGCTCGGTGAGGTTCATGGTGCCGGTCCACTCGCCCGAGATGAGCTTGGGGAGATAGAGTTTCTTCTGCTCCTCCGTGCCGTGCGCCGTCAGCGCCTCGATGGCGCCCTGGCTGAGGATCGGGCAGAGGCCGAAAGAAAGGCAGGCCGCATTCCACATCTCCTGCATGGCGACGGAAAGCGCGACCGGCAGACCCTGACCGCCGAAATCCGACGTTGCCGCGAGGCTGCCCCAGCCGCCTTCCACCCATTTGCGGTAGGCATCAGCAAAGCCCGAAGGTACTGAAACGTCTTGGTTATTCAGTTTGACGCCTTCGGCATCGCCGGAGCGGTTCAAAGGGGCCAGGACATCTGCCGCGAGCTTCGCGCCCTCTTCCATCACGGATTCCACGAGATCCGCCGAGAGATCCGCGAAGGGGCCGGCACCCATCAAACCATCGAGGCCCGCCACCTCGTTCAATGTGTAAGCCATGTCGCGAACGGGCGGACGATATGTCATGAAGGCTCCTCAATCACAAAGAGACGCGGGGGAAGGCTGATTGCGTGCCTTTTACTGTATTCTCCGCGCCGTGTGTACCGAGCGAAAGAATGGATTGAAGGTGGGTGGCGTGGCGGAATGCCTGAAGGCAACGGCGGAAGCGATCGAACGGGCGGGCGCCGCGATCCGCGAGGGCCGGCTCGTCGCCTTTCCGACAGAGACGGTCTACGGCCTCGGTGCCGATGCGACAGACGACAAAGCCGTGGCGAGCATCTTCGAGGCGAAGGGCAGGCCCCGCTTCAACCCGCTGATCGTGCATGTGGCGGATTTCGCGGAAGCCGAAAAACACTGTGTTTTCAATGCAGAAGCGGAAGAACTCGCGCGCCGTTTCTGGCCCGGCGGCATCACGCTGGTGCTGCCGAGGCGCGAGGATACGCCGCTTTCGCTGCTGGTGAGCGCGGGGCTCGACACGGTGGCAATCCGCGTGCCTGCGCATGAGACCGCACGCGCCCTCATCAAGGCGGCGAAACGCCCGCTCGCCGCGCCATCCGCAAACCCGTCAGGCAAGGTGAGCCCGACTTGCGCCGCCCATGTGATGGAGGGGCTTGGCGGCGCGCCGCAACTTGCCTTCGTGCTCGACGGAGGGCCCTGCCCGCTCGGACTGGAATCCAGCGTGATCGGATTTCCTCAAGGAATTCCAACACTTCTGAGGCCCGGCGCGGTGGCACGGGACGAGATCGAGAAGGCGCTGGGCAAGCCGCTGGCTAACGCCGATACCGGGGCCGGCGAAGAAGGCCGTGCCTCGCCCGGCCAGCTCGAAAGCCATTATGCGCCGGGGTCGCCGATCCGGCTCAACGCCCGGGAGGTCGCGGAAGACGAGGTGCTTCTCGCCTTCGGCCCCGACGCACCGGAGGCGAAAACCTCAATGAATCTCTCGCCTTCCGGCGATCTCGGGCAGGCGGCGGCAAACCTGTTCGCAATGCTGCGCGCGATAGATGCGGAGGCACGAGGGCGGCGCATCGCCATCATGCCGATCCCCATGACGGGGCTTGGCGAGGCGATCAACGACCGGCTGAAAAGGGCTGCAGCCCCAAGGGGTTAGCTTCTTTTTCCGGTCGCATTTTCTACGGAAAACCGGCTTCCACTTTTCCGGAAAATGCTCAGAGAGGACCGACCAATATCGTCGGGATGCCGTTCGTCGGCGGGCGGATGGTGGCGACGGCGGTGCCTTTCTTGCGGCCGGGCTTTACCTCGGAAACGTCGCGGCCAGCGGCAGCGAGACGATCCCGGACAGCCGTCACATTCTCCGCCTTCCAGGCAAGTCCCCAGAAATGCTCGGCTTTTGGCGCCTTCGCCTTGTCGAGCGGCTGGACCACCTCGATGGTGAGGCCGCCGGTACGGAAGAAGAGCTGGCGGACGCCCCATTCGGGCTTCGTGTGATCGAGGGCGAGGCGGATGCCCAGCTTGTCCCCGAAAAGCGCCTTGCAGGCTTCCGCATCGGGGGTCATCACCACGACATGATCGCAGGCGGTGACGGCTTCCGCCTCAGAAACACCTTTCACGAGGGGTGCAGGCGGGAGCGCATCGGCAGGGCTAAGGTGTTGAATTCCCAGCATGAAAAGGCCGCGGGTCTGGTTCTTTGGCAGGGCGATGGTGCGCCATTCGCGGATGGCGCCCGTGATCTCGTCGCGGCCCTTGCCGTCGACAGGCGCACCGGAGGCAAGGCCGCGCGCATTGAAGGCGGCGCTGGCAGCCGCCGCATCGTCCACGCCCAGAACGATGCCGAAAAGCCCCTCGCCCCGCGCATCGAGATGAGCCCTCAGCGCATCGGCATTCGTCCCTTCGGCGACCGGCGCATAGAGCTCCACATAGGTATTTGCCAAGCGATACAAGACGTTACCCGTACCGACGCCCGGATGGACGCCCTTCCAGGAGGGCTCGCGCCCGAGGATCGCCGTGTAGTTCTTCTCCGCTTCCTTCAGGTCGCGGACGGCGATGATGATGTGGTCGACGCTCGTTACTTCGGTCATTACTTCGGTCATTCGCGGCAGTCCATTCGAGGGCTTCTGGGCGGCACTCTAGGCATATTGCGGGAGGGCCGCCAGAGGACGGCAAGCAAGAGGATTTGCGCGGAATTTGTGCCCGGGTGCGGGGACAAAGCGGGGCGACCGTCATCGAAACGTCACGAAACCGTCACAAAGGGCATTTCTCATTCATCTGTATACAGATGGAAAATAAACAATCCCCAATTTCCCTGCCTTCGCCTCCAAAGCCATGCTCCACCCGAATCGCGTTCCGCGATTCGCACCTCCCCTCAAAGGGGGAGACCAAGCAAGAAAAGTCGTCCCCGGTGAGTTATCCCCATTCCGGCGCGCCGCTTTCGCCGGGGTGACACATTTGATTAGATCGTCTGATTAGATCGTCGCTCAAAGCCCACCCAGAAGAAGGTGCCAGACATGTCCCTCTCCCCTGCCCGCCTGCGCGGCATGCTCGACACGCTGACAAGACAATATGGTGTGCCGGGGGCCTCCCTTGCCGTGTGGTCCGGCGGCGAGATGAAAGAGGCGGCGGCGGGCGTCTGCAATATCGAGACGAAGGTGCCGGTGACGACGGAGACGCTGTTCCAGATCGGCTCCATCACCAAGCTCTATACGACGGTGCTTGCCATGCAGCTCGTGGAGGAAGGCAAGCTCGATCTCGACCGGCCGGTGCGCGACATTATCCCCGATTTCGCAGTGGCGGACGAGGAGGCGGCAGCGCGGATCACGCTTCGCCACCTGCTGAACCATACGAGCGGGATCGACGGCGATTTTTTCGAGGATGCGGGGCGCGGGGAAGACCGCGTGGGAAACTATGTCCGCCTACTGAAGGATGTCGCCCAGATACATCCGCCGGGGCAGATGTTCTCCTATTGCAATGCGGGCTTCGTGGTCGCGGGCCGCATGATCGAGCTGGCCACGGGCAAGACATGGGACAAGGCCATTCGCGAGCGCATTGCCAAACCCATCGGCACGCCCGCCTTTTCGACGCTGCCCGAACAGGCCATGCGCTATCAGACGGCAATCGGCCATGTGGGCGCGCCCGGCGCCCTCGCCGTGACGCCAATCACCTATCTCGCGCAATCGAACGCGCCCGCAGGCTCGATGCCGATGGCAAAGGCCAGCGACGTGATCGCCTTTGCGCGCATGATGATGAATGATGGCGTGGCGGCGAATGACACACCGATATTGAGTGCGGAAAGCGTCCACCAGATGCATTTGCGCACGGTGACCTGCCCGCCGCAGATGAACATTGATGCAATCGGGCTTGGCAGCTTTCTCTGGGACTGGAACGGCGACGGGCATTATGACGTGTTCGGCCATGACGGCTCGACCATCGGACAGGCCGCGTGGCTGCGCTATCACACGGAGAGCGAGACGGCGGTGGCGCTGCTGACGAATGGCGGCAATGGCAAGGGGCTCGCCGACGAGATGCTGGCGGCGATCTTTTCAGACAGCGCGGGCATCGCGCCGCCGGAGCCGCCGGCGCCCGCACGCGAGGGCATGCCCGAACCCGCGCGGCTTACCGGCACTTATGGCAAGGCGAGCGGGACGGTCGAGATTTCGCTCAAGGATGGCGCGCTTGTGGCGCTTCACCGGCCCGCGCCGGACTTCGCGGCGCTGCAGGGCACTTACACGGTGGAACTGAAGCCGGTGAACGAGACCTTGTTCATCGGGACCATGCAGGGCTATACGCGACCCGCGACCTATCATTTCCTTGGGGAAGACGATCAGGGGCGCGCGCTTTATCTCCATACGGGCGCGCGGGCGCACCGCCGGGTGTGAGTGAGGGCTTTCTTTTCCAAAACTAAAATAGCCTGTCACCCCCGGGCTTGACCCGGGGGTCCAAGGGCCAAGGGTGAAGTGCATGAGGGATTATTATGTCTATATCCTTGCCAGCAGCCGAAACGGGACGCTCTATACCGGCGTCACCAACGACATCCAGCGACGCATTTCAGAGCATCGTGAAAAAACCGCCTGCGGTTTCACAAGCCGATACGGTGTCAAATGCCTCGTCTGGTACGAAGTACACAGCGAGGCGCGGGCGGCGATACAACGCGAGAAAAACCTGAAGCACTGGTCACGAGCATGGAAGATCGCACTGATCGAAGAAATGAATCCTTCGTGGCGTGATCTTTATCCGGAACTCTTTTGAGTCTCCCGAAGAGAGACGCCGCCGACGGCGGCTACTGGACCCCCGGGTCAAGCCCGGGGGTGACATGTTTGTTTGAGTTTTGACTATTCGGCACTACTTTCGCCGGGATGACATTGATTTCCTGTAACCCGGCATCGTCATGAAACCCACGCTCGAGACATTGCAGCGTCTGAAGGAGATTGTCGGCGACAAGGGCTTTGTCGCCGATGAAGCCGACATGGCGCCCTATCTCGTGGAACGGCGCGAGCTCTACAAGGGGCGCGCGGCGGCGGTGCTGCGCCCGGCCTCAACGGAAGAGGTTTCCGCGATCATGAAAGTCGCGCATGAGACGGGGCTGCATGTGGTGCCGCAGGGTGGAAACACGGGGCTTGTCGGCGGACAGATGCCGGACGGTACGGGCGAAGAGATCGTGCTGAGCCTCACGCGGATGAACAAGCTGCGCGGGCTCGACGCGGAGAACAACACGCTGAGCGTGGACGCGGGCGTGACGCTGGCCGCCGCACAGGAGGCGGCACGCGAAGCAGACCGCCTGTTCCCGCTGAGCCTCGCCTCGGAAGGCTCGTGCCAGATCGGCGGCAACCTCGCCACCAATGCGGGCGGCACGCAGGTGCTTCGCTATGGCAATGCGCGCGACCTCGTGCTCGGGCTCGAAGTGGTGCTGGCGAATGGCGATATCTGGAACGGGCTGACGGGCTTGCGCAAAGACAATACGGGCTACGACCTCCGTCATCTCTTCATGGGGTCCGAAGGGACGCTCGGCATCATCACGGGGGCGGTGCTGAAACTTTTTCCGCGCCCGCGCGCGATATCGACGGCCTTTGCCGCCGTGCCGGATGTGGGGGCGGCGGTGAAGCTCCTGCGTGTGGCGGACGCCTTGTCGGGCGGACAGGTGACGACCTTCGAACTGGTGCCGCGCATCGGCGTCGAATTCGTGACGCGGCATCTCGAAGGCGCAAGCGATCCGCTGCCGGACGCCTCGCCCTGGTATGTGCTGATCGAGATGACGGCGGGCGCGGAGATGGCGAAGCTCGACGAGACGATGGAAATGGCGCTGGAAGAAGGGCTCGACACGAAGCTCGTCACGGACGCGGCCATTGCACAATCGGAAACGCAGCGCGGCGACTTCCGCCGCCTGCGCGAGAGCCTGTCGGACGTGCAGCGCGAGGAAGGCGGCAGCATCAAGCATGATATTTCCGTGCCGGTGTCGCGGATGGCAGATTTCATTGCGCAGGCGAGCGAGGCGGTGACAGCGCGGCTGCCGGGCATCCGCCCCGTGCCCTTCGGCCATATCGGCGACGGGAATATTCACTTCAATCTCAGCCAGCCCGTGGGGATGGACAAGAGCGAGTTTCTTGCGCTCTGGGGCGAGATGAACGCCATCGTGCACGGGATCGTGCGCGGGATGGGCGGCTCCATCAGCGCGGAGCATGGCGTGGGGCAATTGAAGCGCGACGAAATCGCGGCGACGAAATCGCCCGTCGAGATGGCGATGATGCGGGCACTGAAACAAGCGCTCGACCCGAAGGGGATACTCAATCCGGGAAAGGTTGTTTGAGGAAATAAATTTTCCGCTGCTTTTTCAACAAAGGATGTCATCCCGGGGCTTGTCCCCGGGACCCAATCCACCTTACGGCAAATGCATGAGCTATTTCGTCTACGTGCTCGCCAGCCGCAAACACGGAACGCTGTATATTGGTGTGACGAACAATCTTGCACGGCGCGTCTGGGAACACCGGGAAGGCATCGGATCAAAGTTTACGAAGAAATACGGTGTTCACAGACTGGTCTATGCAGAGCCGTATGAGGACATCGAACGCGCAATCCAACGCGAAAAGACCATGAAAGAATGGCCGCGTGTCTGGAAGATCCGGCAGATTGAGCGTGACAATCCCGAGTGGGATGACCTCTACGACAAACTGAACGGATAAGCGAGTGGGTCCCGGCAACAAGTGCCGGGATGACACTTTTTGTTTGGCTATGTCCGAGCCAAAAGCTTTCGCCGGGACGATCAAGCAAGGCAATTACAGTATTTTTTATGTGCGCGTCTAATCCGCACTCCGCGCAAGGGCGCTGCCGATGGGCAGGTTCTGGGCGGGGACGATCAGCACCTTGTCGATGCGGGGCCCGTCCATGTCGACGACCTCGAAGCGATAGCCGTTCCAGGCGAAATAGTCGCCCTCGCGCGGCAAGCGGCCGAACCAGTTGAACATGACGCCTGCGAGCGTATTCACCTCGGAGCTTTCATCGCCCGGCAGCTTCTGAAGTTTCAGGAGGCGGCGCACTTCCTCCACCGACACGACACCGTCGATGATCCACGAACCGTCCTCGCGGATGGCGACGGCGGAATTGCCGGACGCCGCGTGATCGGAAATATCGCCGATCATGGCAAAGAAGATTTCAGACATGGTGATGGTGCCGACGACATCGCCATATTCGTCGATGATGAAGCCCATGAACATGTTTTCGGACTGGAGGATGCCGAGCGCCTTCAACACGCTGGCCGTGCGCGGGATATAGATCGGCTGCGACATGCGCGCGAGAAGCTGATCGTTGGAGCGCGGGTTGAGATAGAGGTCTTCGAGACGGACCATGCCGATGAAGGGCCCGTTCGAACCGCGCCGGACCGGATAGCGCATCATCTGATGCTCGCGGATGACGGCGAGATTTTCCTCGACCGTTTCCTCCACATCGAGCCAGACGAGCTGGACGCGCGGCGTCATGATTTCGGCGACGCGCGTATCGCCGAGACGGAAGACACGGTTCACGATATCGCGCTCGACGCTTTCGATGGCGCCCGCGGCGGCGCCCTCCTCGATCAGATGCTTGATCTCGTCTTCCGTGACCTTCGGTACTTCACGGCCCGTGAAGCCATAAAGCTTGAGAACGGCCTCGGTCGACCAGGAGAGGAAGGTGACGGCGGGGCCGAGCAGTTTCGAGAGCCGGTTCATCGGCCGGGCAATGGCGGAGGCAATGCCTTCCGGGTTTGCCAGCGCGAGACGCTTTGGCACCAGTTCGCCGAGGATCAGCGACAGATAGGTGATGATGACGACGACGAAGCCGAAGGCGACGGGCTCGGCATATTCGCCGATCCAGGGCCAGTCCGCGATGAGGACGGAAAGCGGCCCGGCGAGCGTCGCGCCACCGAAGGCGCCGGCAAAGATGCCGACCAGCGTGATCCCGATCTGGACGGAAGAGAGAAAGCGGCCCGGCTCCGACTGGAGCTTGAGCGCCGCCTCGGCACCGGCGGCCTCGCCACGCTTGCGCTTCGACAGGAGCGACTGGAGGCGCTGACGGCGCGAAGAGACGACTGCCATTTCCGACATCGAAAAGAACCCGTTCAAGAGGATCAGAACGAGCAGGATGATGATGTTCGAGAGCATTATGTCCCCGGAGGCCTGGAAGGCGATTATAGGGGCAAAGTGCGCCCGTGGCGACGGGGAAGCGGGGATAGCTGTTTTTGCGGTATTTGGCGGCGCAGAGGGAAAGCCCCCAAAGCGGGAGGGATTTAGAATCGCGTCTGGCGCTATCCGCTAGAACAGGCCCATCTGGCGCTCGTCGGCAGGCTTTTTCGGGCGGGCGGGTTTTTCGGGCTCGGCCTCGACGGTGGCTCGCTCCTGAAGGGAGGGGTCGTCATTCGCGACGCGATTGATCCGTGTGCTGACAGGGATCGCCTCCATGAGATCGTCCGGTGCGGGGCGGAGCAGCGCGAGAAGCTCCTTTTCGCTCGCCGCTGGATCGAGCCAGAGATCCCAGTCCTTCTCGGCCAGGATGACGGGCATACGGTGATGGACGGGTTTCAGCGTCTCGTTCGCCTCTGTCGTCACGATGGCGCAGCTATCGAGTTCGCTGCCGCCCGAGGGCATCCATATGTCCCAGATGGCGGCCATTGCGAAGGGCCGGCCGTCCTTGCGGCGGATGAAGAAGGGCTGCTTCGGCCCCTTTCCCGATACGGCCTTCCACTCATAGAAGCCATCGGCGGGCATCAGCGCACGGTGATGGCGGAAGGCGCCGCGAAAAGAGGGCTTTTCGGCAATCGTCTCGGCGCGGGCGTTAATCAGGAGGGATTGCGGCATTTCCTTCGCCCATGAAGGGACGAGGCCCCAGCGCACCAGCAGGAAGCGACGGCGGCTGCCGCCCTCACCGTCCTGCTCGCGGATCACGAGAGGGACAGGCTGGGAGGGCGCAATATTGTATCGCGGGGGGAAATCCGGCTCGTCGAGATAGCCGAAAAGGCCGCGCATCGCCTCCGGGGGCGTGGTGATGGAAAAGCGTCCGCACATGAACGGAAGGGTAAGGTGAGTCGGGATTTTTTTGTATGGGGCTGTTATGATGTAACATCTGGCGGTCAGAAGGAGGCGGCATGGCGGCGCGCGACGCGGCACAGAACGCGAGCCCTGCCACGGCGCAGGCGCATCAATCGCATGATCACCGCGAGTGCATCGACGATGCGCTGGCGCGGGCACGCGATATTTGCGCGGCGCGCGGGGTGCAGCTCACGCCGCTGCGCGAGAAGGTGTTGCAGATCGTCTGGCGGAGCCACAAGCCGGTGGGCGCCTATGAGGTGCTGGACGAGCTCTCGCGGAGCCATAAGGCGGCACGGCCGCCGACGGTCTATCGCGCGCTCGACTTCCTGATGAGCGAAGGTCTCATTCACAAGATCGAATCGCTGAATGCCTATCTCGGCTGCACGGAAGCGGGCGCGACGCATTCCGGCCAATTCCTGATTTGCCACCAATGCGGCGCGACGGAAGAGATCAGCGATCCGAAGCTCGAAACGGCGCTCGACCAGGCGGCGAAGCGGGCCGGTTTCGTAGCAGAACGCAAAATGGTGGAGATTTCGGGGCTGTGCGCCCGATGTGCGGCCTGACGCACGGGTCTGGATGGAATTTCCGCGCGAGACTTTTCCCATAGCCGCGAAAACCCTCTAGGATCGCCGCCGACCGGCCTTTCCACGGAGCTTTCCCATCATGATGCGCCCCCTGCCTCTGTTCGCGTGCCTCGCGGCTGCCAGTATCTCCCTCACCGCGACGAGCGCGGGGGCAATCAGCCCCAAATACCAGACGGGCACACGCTCGGGCCCTTTCGTGGCGACGGAGAAATCGCTGAGCGACCTCGTGGGCGACGAATATGAGATCAAGGGCAATCTCGGTACGGCGCTGATCCTGCAGAAGGGCGCTTCCGTCTATTCCTGCCAGATCCCGCCCGATCCCGAAAAGCTGGACTTCAAACCTTATTTCGTCTGCGCGGAACTTCAGGAACTGCCCCGCGAGGCAACGGCAAGCGAAAAAGAAGAAGAAGAGACTCCCGAAACAGAGAATTGACCGAAGGCAGCGCGGCCATAATGCTGCGCGCCTGAAACCGGGAATCCCAAGAAACGCGAAACAGGATCAGGGAGAAGACAGATGAGCTACAAACCTTTCGACCTTTCGGGAAAGGTGGCCCTTGTGACGGGCGGCAATGGCGGTATCGGCCTCGGCATGGCGGATGCCATTGCACAATCGGGCGCGGATGTCGCGATCTGGGGCACGAATGAAGACAAGAACAAAAAGGCCGCCGATCAGCTTCGCGCGCATGGCGTGAAGGTCTATTCGCGCAAGGTGGACGTTTCCGACGAGAGCCAAGTGATCGACGGCATCGGTGAAACGGTGAAAGAGCTTGGCCGGATCGACGCAGTGTTCGCGAATGCGGGCGTCGGCTTCGGGGCGCCTTCCTTCATCGAGATGTCGACTGACGTCTACAGGAAGACGCTGGCGGTGAACCTCGACGGCGTGTTCTGGACGCTGCGGGAAAGCGCACGGCACATGGTCGAGCGCGCGAAAAACGGCGATGCGGGTGGTTCGCTTGTCGGCATTGCAAGCCTTGCCGCCATCGAGGGCGCGGCGCGCAACGAGGCCTATGCGGCGACGAAGGGCGGCGTCATCTCCATGATCAAGAGCGTAGCGGTGGAACATGCACGCTACGGCATGCGCGCCAATGCCATTCTGCCGGGCTGGATCGCCACCGACATGACGGCGCAGGCGCAGGCCGCGCCCGCCTTCGCGGAAAAGGTGATCCCGCGCGTGCCGGCACGGCGCTGGGGCGAGCCCGGCGATTTTGGCGGCGTTGCCGTCTATCTCACCTCGGATGCCTCATCCTATCATTCGGGCGACACGTTCGTGATCGACGGCGGCTACGCGATTTTCTGAGGACACATGACGAACAAGCGGGACAGCACTTTGACGGAGGACGCCGATATCGACCGGCGCCTCATCCTGATGGCACGCACGGTGGTGGTGCTGTTCCGTGAGTTCGAGAAGATCGCGCGCGAGCTTGAGATCACGATCCCGCAATACCGTTTTCTGCTGTTCCTGAAACGCGGGCCGAAGCGGGCGGGCGAACTGGCCGTGGAAGCGGCGATCAGAAAGCCGACCGCTTCCGGCCTCATTGCCGACATGGAAAAACGCGGGCTCATCGCGCGCAAGCCGGACAAGGATGACGGGCGGAGCGTGAAGCTCAGCCTGACGGCGAAGGGGCTGAAAAAGCACCGCGAATTCGAGGAGGCACTGGCGCGCTACCTGCCCTCGCTGCTCGACGCAGGCGACGGGGGACGGATGCTCGACGCATTTTCGGAACTCGCCTACATCATCGACAGCCGGCGGGAGAATACCGGCCCGGTGGCGGTGGACGATCTCGTGGAAGACACGGACCGGGGCTGAAAACATAGAGGTGGGGGAACGTCATGAGTCTCGATCTCAATCCGGTGTCCGTTTCGGACTATCGCGAGGTGGCGCGCAAGCGGCTTCCGACACAGCTTTTCGACTATCTCGATGGCGGCTCCTATTCGGAACGCACACTCGGCGACAATGTGGAAGCCTTCGGGCGGTTGAAGCTGCGCCAGCGCGTACTGCGCGACGTCTCGACCATCGACACGCGGGCGGAAATCTTCGGCAATACATGGACGATCCCGGCCGCCCTCGCGCCGGTCGGCTTTGCGGGCATGTATGCCAGGCGCGGCGAAGTGCAGGCGGCGCGCGCGGCCGAGGCATTCGGCGTGCCCTATACGCTTTCGACGGTCGGCATCTGCTCCATCGAGGAGATCGCCAAGGCGACGACCAAGCCCTTCTGGTTTCAGCTCTATGTGATCAAGGATCGCGGCTATGCGGCGGAGCTGATGAAGCGCGCGCATGAAGCCGGCTGCTCGGCACTCGTCTTCACGGTGGACCTTGCCGTGCTCGGCGCGCGCTACCGCGACATCCGCAACGGCATGAACACGCAGATGTCGCTCGGCAAGCGGCTCAAGGTGGCCGCCGATTTCGCGCGGCGTGTTCACTGGCTGAAAAACGTGGCGCTTGGCGGACGGCCGCTCGACTTCGGCAATCTGCGCGAGGCGGTGCCGGGCGCGCGCGGCTTCGGCGCATTCGGCGCATGGGTGTCGCAGAACCTCGACCCTTCGATGACCTGGGACGACCTCGAATGGGTGCGCAAGAACTGGCCGGGCAAGATCATCATCAAGGGCGTGATGGACGCCGACGATGCGCGGCTGGCGATGAACGCGATTGCGCCCGAAGGCATCGTGGTGTCGAACCACGGCGGCCGACAGCTCGACTCGACGCCCGCAACCATCGAGGCGCTGCCCGCGATCCGTGAGGAAGTGGGCGACGCAACCACGGTGCTGCTCGATGGCGGCATCCGCAGCGGGCTCGACATCGTGAAGGCGCTGGCGCTTGGCGCGGATGGCTGCCTGATGGGGCGGCCCTGGGTCTATGCGCTGGCGGCGCGCGGCGAGGCGGGCGTTACCGCCATGCTCGGCACGATGAAGCAGGAAATGCATGTGGCGATGGCGCTGACCGGCAGCACGAAGACAAGCGAGATCGACAAGAGCGCCATTGCGTGACCGGAGCGCGATGAAACGGTGAAGCGGCCCATGCGTTCTTTCTGCAATCCCCGGCGGAGCAGCAAGGAAGGCAGCCATGCTCAACATCGAGAAAACGGATAATGGCGTCATTCACATCAGGGCGTCCGGCAAACTGACCCAGCTCGACTGTGACATTTTCGGCGTTCAGTTCGACAAGACGCAGGCCGCCGAGGCGCGCGACTGGCTGATGCGGCCCTAGCGGAGCCCTACTCCGCCTTCGTGATGCGGAGGATCTGGCCTTCTTCCTCGTCGGTGAGGAGGTAGAGGGCGCCATCGGGGCCCTGCCGTACGTCGCGAATGCGCAGGCCGAGTTCCTTCAGCATGGGTTCGTCGCCCGTGATCTCATTGCCGTGGAGGGTGAGGCGGGCGAGCTGCGGGATGGCAAGGCCGCCGACAAAGAGGTCGCCCTGCCATTCGGGGATCGCATCGCCGGTATAGAAGGCCATGCCGGAGGGACCGATGGAGGGCACCCAATAATGCACGGGGTCTTCCATGCCCGGCGCCGAACTCTCGCCCGAGCCGACCGCCAGGCCGCTATATTCCCGGCCATAGGTCACAACGGGCCAGCCGTAATTCTTGCCGGGCTCGGGAATGTTCACCTCGTCGCCGCCGCGCGGCCCGTGCTCATTGGTCCATAGCGCGCCCGTTTCCGGGTGGAGCGCCGCACCCTGCTGATTGCGATGGCCATAAGACCAGATTTCAGGGCGCGCGCCCTCTTCACCGACGTAAGGATTGTCCTCCGGCACGGTACCGTCCGGCCAGATACGCACGACCTTGCCGAGATGGGATGAGAGCTCCTGTGCCTGTCCGCGAAACGCCTTCTTCGAGCGTTCGCCAAGAGCAATGAAAAGATGGCCCTCTCGGTCGAAGACGAGACGTGAGCCAAAATGCAGTGTGCTCGGCTCCTTGGGCTGCTGGCGGAAGATCACTTCCACGTCTTTCAGTTGCGGCGACGTGCTCTCGGTGAGATGGCCGCGCGCGACGGCGGTGCCGTTCGCGTCCCCTTCGCCTTTCTCGGCATAGGTGAGATAGACGAGGCGGTTTTCGGTGAAGTCCGGATCGAGCGCGACATCGAGCAAACCGCCCTGCCCGCGCGCATCGACCTGCGGCACGCCATAGACGGCATCGCCGATCTTTCCTTGCGGCGTGACGATGCGCAGGAAGCCCGGACGCTCGGTGACAAGGAAGTTGCCGTCCGGCAGGAAGGCAAGGCCCCAGGGATGGTCGAGACCTCGCGCCACCGTCTCGACGCGGATCTTCACCTTTTCAGTCTGGAAAGTTTCATCCAGCGCGAGAGCGGGGGTGGCCGACACAACAAAGAAAGCAAATAAAGCGGGGACAGCGCTTCGCATGTTCATTTCTTTCCTCTGGCTTTGGCAGCGCTTCTGCCTTTCGGGTTCCAGGCCGCGCCCGTATGAGCGGATTTCGGCATGTCTTCCAGCAGGGCTTCTGTGCCTTCCGGCATGATATCGCTCGACGACCATGAAATGACGAAGAGAGCGTCATATTCGGTTTTCTGAGAGAAGCCGAAATCGGAAGCCGAACTGGTAATCAGTTCGCCGGTTTCCGCGTCGTAGCCGGTCGCCGAGAATTTTGCGACGCCCTGACGGCGGTCGCGTTTGAAGAGTGCGATTTCGGGAAGGGCGAAGCTGCCCGCGAGCGGGATCGGCACTTTCATTTGCGGGATACCGACGACCATCGAGTTTTCGTCGACGGAGAGTGCCCCTGCGCGAAGCTCCAGAACCATGTCCGCCTGTTCACGCTTCTCCACCAGGTTCGCACCACGGCGCAGCAGGCGGTCGCGAATGGCGCCAATCGCATATTTGCTGTCGATGCCCTCGAAATAGGCCGGATCGACGAAGACCTTCGTGCCGACGGGAATGTCGACCGAGAGGTTTTGCGCCGCGCGGTCGGCGGCGGCGGAAATCATCAATTGTTCGGTCGCGGTGCGGGACGGCGCTGAGCGCTTCTCCGTGGTGCAGGCGACAAGAAGGAAGGCGCCCGCTGAAAAGAGAGCAACGGCGGCAAGGGGAAAACGCTGGGCTGCATATGTCATTTCCACAAGCTCTCCGGCGGAGAGGACGAAAATATGGCGGGGAGACGGGATTGACAGGCTAAGAGGCAAAAGGTTTAGTTAGGTAACCGAACTAAATAAGAAAACCGGCAAAGGGCCGGGCATTCTGCACTGGCGCCGTTCACCGGTCACGGAAACGATAAACGGTTCCAGTTCATCGTTTTATCGCGTTTTCGAAACGCGAAAGCGGGGTGCGCTTTCGCGGAAAACGCTTGAGGGAGAAACAGTCATGGCCATTCACACACCGCTTTGCGACCTTCTGGGCGTCAAATATCCGATCATGCTGGCGGGCATGGGCGGCGTCTCCTACGCGGAACTCGCCGCCGCCGTTTCCAACGCGGGCGGCTTCGGCACGCTCGGCATGGCCGGATTGCAGCCGGAAGAAATCCGTGTGCAGATGAAGAAGGTGAAAGACCTCACCGACAAGCCCTTCGGCGTGGACCTGCTCGCAGCGGTGCCCGAATCGCTCGAAAAGACCGCCGACATCATGATCGAGGAAGGCGCGACGGCCTTCATCTCCGGGCTCGGTGTGCCAAACAACATCCTCGAAAAGCTGCATGGCGCGGGCATGAAGGTGATGAATGTCTGCGGTACGGTGAAACATGCCGTGGCGGGCGAGAAGGCCGGGCTCGACGGCGTGATCGCTCAAGGGACCGAAGGCGGCGGCCATACAGGCAAGGTTGCCGGCATGGCGCTGATCCCGCAGATCGTGGACGCGGTGAAGACGGTCCCCGTCGTCGCGGCAGGCTCGATCATCGACGGACGCGGCCTTGCGGCAGCGCTGGCCTTCGGCGCGCAGGGCGTCTGGATGGGTACGCGCTTCATCGCGGCAAAGGAATCCCATGCGGGCGACATGTACCGGCAGGTGATCGTGGAAGCCAAGGACACGGACACCATCGTGACGCGCTGCTATTCCGGCAAGACGATGCGCGTGTTCAACAATCCTTACGTGCAGGACTGGGAGAGCCGCCCGCAGGACATCCAGCCCTTCCCGCAGCAGGCCGTTATTTCAACCCAGAACAATGTGATGGGCGGCATTGGCGGCCAGACCGAAGGGCTGGAGCGCGACCGCTCCTGCTTCGCCATGGGCCAGGGCGCAGGCGGCATTCACAAAGTGCTGTCGGCCAAGGAGATCGTGGACCAGACGATGGAAGAGGCCGAGCGTGTGCTCGAACGGCTGAAAAAATTCGGCTGAGCGACCTCGTCCCGCCCCAGTAAGGCCCGCTTCGTGCAGCGGTGATTGCCATCGAGCGATCACCGCGGCTTGCTGGAGGGCCTTCGGGGCGATATGGCACAGGGCTTGTGCAAAAACGGGACGGCGAAGAAGAAACGGCTTTTGCCGCTCGTGCTTGCGGCTGCGCTGACCGCCCTGCCCTTTTTCACGGTGCGGGCGGAGGCCCTGCCCGCCAGCGTGGCACAGCTGGCGGCGGTGCTGGGCGGCGTTCACCATCTCAGGACGCTGTGCGGCACGAATGAAGGCCAGCTCTGGCGCAACAAGATGATCGAGATGATGGGCGCACTGAGCCCGAGCGAGGCCGAACGGCAGGTGCTCATCAAGCATTTCAACGATGCCTATTACCGCTACCGCAACGCCTATCCCAACTGCACACCGACGGCGACCAACCAGGCCGACCGCCTGATGCAGGACGGGCACCGGCTGGCCGAGGAACTCGCGGCAAGCGGGCTGGGCAGATAAAAGCCTTTTCAAGGCTGTATTTACGTCGAATTACCCTATTCCGGGCGCTATTAACCTGTCTTTTACGAAACGGGAGACATTCGCCGTCAGTGTGTTACAAAGGTGGAAATTACGAGGATGGCCGGTTCACAGAGGCTGGCGTCCAACATCTGGAGAAGGACCCATGGCAGAAGATTTTCCCGGAGACGCCAGTTTCGGTCCGCTCGACGAAGACGGACATGACGCTTCCCCGCTGACCGAAACCGAGCAGCGCCGGGTCGCGCTCCAGAATATTCTGGACGCATGGGACGAGGCGCTGGGCGAAGGCGTGGATGCCGACATCCTTGCGACCACCGCGATTTTCGCCGCGCTTTCCGACATGGTGGAAGCCTATGGCGAGGAGCCTGTGGCGGATATGGCCAACGGTCTTGCCGACCGGGTGCGCCAGGGCGAATTCACGCTGAACCGCACACTAAACTGAGTTTTGAACTGAGTTTTGGGAACTAAGTTTGGCGCTCAGATGCCCCCCGGCTTGCGCCGGGGTGACACTGTGTTTTCGCCAACACTTTTCACAGGCGCGGCGGCGTCGATCTCTAGATCATCACTTCGATGAGGCGCGGGCCTTTCTGCTTCATGGCAGAGCTGAAAGCGTCGGCGAAGTCTTCGACGGTTTCAACGCGGACCGACTCGACGCCCATGCCCTGCCCGATTTCGACCCATTTGAGCTCAGGGTTGTGGAGGTCGAGCATGGAGAGCGCCTTGGGGCCGGGGTTCTCGGCACCGACCCGCATCAGCTCGATGTTCAGGATCGCATAGGAACGGTTGGCGAAGATGACGTTCGTCACGTCGAGCTTCTCGCGCGCCTGCGTCCAGAGCGCCTGCAACGTATACATCGCGCCGCCATCGCCATGCAGGCAGACCACCTTGCGGTCCGGACAGGCAACGGCCGCGCCGGTCGCAAGCGGCAGGCCCTGACCGATAGCGCCGCCGGTAAGCGAGAGATGATCGTGGGGGGCGGCATTGGTGGTGGCGATGGCCGCACCGATGCCCGAAGTCGCCGCCTCGTCGGAGATGATGGCGTTGTCGGGGAGGAAATGGCCGATGATCTGACCGGCGGTGAACTGGTCGAGCGCGGCGCCTGCCTGCGGCAGGTCCGGCTTTTGAAGCGGCGCAACATTGGCCGGCTCCTTCGGTGCGGCGATCGCCTGCGCCACCGCGTCGAGCGCAGCGACACCATCCTCATGGGCATGAGCAAGATAGATGATGTCTGTTCCCTCCGGCGTGCACCAGCTCGGCTTGCCGGGATAGGCGAAGAAGGAGACGGGCGGCTTCGCGCCGACAAGGATGAGCTGTTCGATATCGGCGAGCGAGGTCACGATGTCTTCCGCGAAATAGGGAATGCGCTCAATGGCGACGCGGCCCGCGCCGCGCTGGAGGCGGGGCGCGAAGGTGTCGCACATGATGCGCGCGCCGGAGGCCGCCGCGATGCGGCCGGCTGCGGTGAGACCCTCTTCCTTCAGCGCCTGCCCACGCACGAGGATTGCGGTCTTCCTGCCGTTCTTCAGGGCCTTTGCGGCGGCATCAACCGCCTCGCCGGAAACGGCGGCAGGCCCGGGCACGGGAAGCGCGGGCGCGGCATGTTCCGCATCGAGCCAGGCGGTGTCGGCAGGCAAGACGAGCGTTGCGATCTGACCTGGGGCCTGCATCGCGGCCTGCACGGCGCGCGCGCCATCGGCGGCGACGGTCTTCGGGCTGTTCGACGAATGGAGCCAGCCGGAGACGGGCCGCGCAAAGCCCATGATGTCGGAGGCGAGCGGCGCATCATATTGCGCGTGATGGGTCGCGTGATCGCCGACAATATTGACGATGGGGGTGGAAGCGCGGCGCGCATTGTGCAGGTTCGCAAGGCCGTTCGCGAGGCCCGGCCCGAGATGGAGCAGCGTCGCGGCGGGCTTCTCCGCCATGCGGCCATAGCCATCCGCCATGCCCGTCACCGCACCTTCGAAGAGCCCGAGGATCGCGCGCATGCCCTCGACCTTGTCGAGCGCGGTAACGAAATGCATCTCCGATGTACCGGGGTTCGAGAAGCAGACTTCAACGCCCGCGTTCACAAGCGTCCGCACAAGGCTTTCCGCACCGTTCATGATTGGTCTCCCCGAAATTTTTTTCAGATTTCAAGATTAGAGCAAAAACGTACCCGCGACACGCACGAGAACGACGACGCCGAAAATAATGATAAGAGCGCCCGAGACACGGTTCACGACGGCGAGCAGGCGGTCGTTCATCTTCTGCCGGAAGAGGCTGACAAAGCCGGACAAGCCCGCCCACCAGAGAGCCGAGCCCGCCATGACGGCGAGGACGACGGTTGCAGCGTGTTCGTAATCCTCACCCGCATCCGCGAGCCCCGCAACACCGCCGAAGATCGCGATGAAGCCGAGCATGGTCGCCGGGTTCGTGATGGTCAGGAAAAAGGTTGTGGCGAAAACAGCCGCCATTGCACCGGAAAGATTTTCTTCCGTCGTCTCGTCGAAATGCGGATGGGACATCAGCGTGCGAATGCCGAGCGCGAGGAGAAAAAGCCCCCCCACGATCTGCAGCGCGGTTTCGAAGCGGATCACGATTTCGATGGCGGCAGTGAGGCCGAAGGCGGCGATGGCGGCAAAGATCGCATCGCCCGTGGCCGCGCCCGCCCCGGACAGGAAGCCGTTCAACTGGCCGTAGCGCAGCGTGCGGCGAATGACGATGAGATTGACAGGGCCGATGGGTGCCGCGACCGCAAGACCGATCGCCACACCGTTCACCACCAGACCGAGATCAATCATGCCGGTATTCGACTTTTCTGCTGAAATACCACTCAGGCAACCACAACATCATTGCCGGGGGGGTCAGCATAAAGCTTCTCGACAAGCGCGGCCCGGCGACCAAGCGCAACCGACTGGTTGATATAGCCCTTGTCGGTCAATTCGCCCGCATCGACGCTTGGCGGCTCCGTCATAAGCAGCGCGCGCACGACGCGCGTGCTCGATCCGGGATTGTCCTTGTTATGCGCGCGCAAGCCCTCAGCCAGCCGCTCCAGCACGGCGGGATGACGCACGAGATCTTCCACGGCGAGCGAGGGATCGCCCGCAATGTTGCGGCAGGCGGGAATGTTCGGAAAGCCGAGAATGCCGATCCATGAACGATCCAGACCGGTGACGAGCGCATCGGACAAGACGCCGTTCGAGCCTGCGACGACATCGACGCGGAGCTTGCCCGCGCTCACCCATGTGCCGGTGGAGAGCTTGAAGTCTTCAGCCACGCGGCCATCGAAGACGAGACCTTCCTCCGGGCGTTCGTCATCGAGGAAACGCGCGCCATCGCCGAGGCGGTAGAAGCCCTCCTCGTCATAGGCTTCCGACGTCTTTTCCGGGTTCTTGTGGTAACCGGGGGTGATGCAATCGCCGCGGACGCGCACTTCCATCTTCTGACCGACAGGCGCGAGCTTCAACTCGACGCCGGGAAGCGGCAAGCCGAGAAGGCCCATGCGCTCGGTCGGCCAATGGACATTGCAGATGGTGGGCGCGGTTTCGGTGGCGCCATAGCCCGACGAAAAGACGATGCGTTCGCCCACCGCGCGGACCGCGACCTTCTGGATACGGTCATAAAGATCCTGGCTCAGCGCCGCGCCGCCATAGGCAAGTGTGCGAAGACGCGAGAAGAAGTTCTTCGCCAGCGCCTCGTCGGCTTCGAGTTCGTCCGCCAGCATGGTGTAGGCGGCGGGCACATTCGAATAGGCGGTAGGCGCGATTTCGCGAAGGTTCTGCACGGTTTCGGCAAAGCCGCCCGGCACGGGACGGCCGCCGTCGATATAGAGTGTACCGCCGCCGACGAGAAGGTTGTTCAGGATGGCGTTGCCGCCGAAACAGTGATTCCAGGGGAGCCAGTTGAGAAGCACGGAAGGCTCCTCGTCTTCTTCTTCCACGGTCACGCTTCTCGGCATGACGGAGTTCACACACATCATGCGCTGCGTGGTGATGACGGCTTTCGGCATGCCGGTGGAGCCGGAGGTGAAGAGATATTTCGCCACCATGTCGAAGTTGAGCCTGGCATAGCTCTCCTCGACATCATTGCCGGGCGTGGTTTGGGTGAGGGAAGCGAAGGGCGTACCGAACGAACCATCGACGGTGACGAGCTCGACGCCATCCAGATCGAGTGCCTTCAGCGCACGTTCGAAGGGCGCGCCTTCCTGCATGAAGATCAGCTTCGGCTCGACGAGGTCGAAGACGTAGCGAAGCTTTTCGAAGTCGGAGCTCATGGTGGAATAGGACGGCGATACCGGCGCGGCGGGCACGCCCGCGAGGATCGCGCCGTAGGTCATGAGCGCATGTTCGATGGAATTGCCAGAAAGGATCATCACGGGCTTCGACTCGTCGAGCCCGCGATCAAGCAGCGCTTGCGCGATGGCATTCACCTTCGCGCTGCTTTCGGCATAGGTGAGAAGATCCCAGTCGCCGAACCCTTCCTTGACGGGTTTGCGCTTGCCGAGCCAGATGCGGTCCGGCGCTTCCGCCGCCCATTTGCGGATCGGCTCGATGGGGTTCGAGGGTATGGCGCGCAGCGGATGCGGATTGCGCAGGAGGATGGAACCATCCGCACGACGCTCGACCTCGAGCTTGCGTTCCACATAGCGCGGATCGCGATAAGGAGACACATTCAGGTCCACGTTCGTCACCCCCGTCACGCGTTCACATCGACGATGGCGCGACCGCGCACCTTGCCTTGCAGAATTTCTCCTGCAAGTTTCGGTACATCGTCGAGCTTCGCGCGGAAGCTCATCGCTTCGAGCTTCTTCATGTCGAGATCGCTGGCGAGGCGAGCCCACGCCTCCTCGCGCTTTTCCTTCGGCGCCATGACGCTGTCGATGCCCGCCAGCGTGATGCCGCGCAGGATGAAGGGCGCGACAGAAGCCGGCAGATCCATGCCCTGCGCGAGACCGCAAGCGGTAACCGCACCGCCATATTTCGTCGAGGCGAGGACGTTCGCGAGCGTGTGGCTGCCGACGCA
The DNA here is from genome assembly GCA_002694985.1 of Parvibaculum sp. Lineage (GTDB taxonomy): Bacteria > Pseudomonadota > Alphaproteobacteria > Parvibaculales > Parvibaculaceae > Parvibaculum. Next base: position 536,932 of record NZNS01000010.1, read on the forward strand.
ATCGACGGCACCCGCCCAGCGCTCCTTGCCGAGCGGCTTGCCGGGTTCGGACAACTCGTTGCGGTCGATGATCTCGGCGGCACCGAGGCCTTTGAGATAATCGGCTTCGGAAGCACGGCCCGTGGAGGCGATGACGCGATAGCCGAGTTTGGCGAGGATGGCGACAGCGACGGAGCCGACGCCGCCCGCCGCCCCCGTGACCAGCACATCGGAGCCCGGCTTCACGCCGTTCCTTTCAAGGCCGAGAACGGAGAGCATCGAGGTGTAGCCCGCCGTGCCGATGGCCATGGCCTGTTCATTGGAAATCGCATCGGGCAGCTTAACCAGCCAGTCGCCCTTCACGCGCGCCTTCTGCGCATAGCCGCCATTATGGCTTTCGCCGACACCCCAGCCGTTCAGCACGACGCGGTCGCCCGGCTTGAAATTCGGATTATCGGATTTCTCGACCTTGCCCGAAAAGTCGATACCCGGAATGAGCGGCCAGTTGCGGATGATGGGTGCGGCGCCGGTGATCGCGAGGCCGTCCTTGTAGTTCACCGTCGAATAATCGACGGCGACGGTGACATCGCCCTCCATGAGATCGGCTTCGGTGAGGTCTGCGAATTCGACCTGCGGGGCCTTGTCGCCCTTCGATACGCGGATGGCGCGAAATGTCCCTGTCATTTTCCGTCCTGCCTCTAAATGTTTTGGCGCTTTACAGCGATTTTCGGGATGCCTGTTGAGCACAAACGAGCCCAAATCAGCCGCCGGGTCAAGCAGCGGGGACGGCGGGTGCGAGCACCCCGGCACTCACCGGGGCGGGTGAGTGCCAGCTCCTTGATTTCATTGAGCGAATTGCAACTTTCGCAAGCTTGTCAATCTCGACGCGTGAATTTTCCCCGACTAGGATTCACGCGTTACGACGCCTTTTCGACTTGTGGCGGTTTGCAGCGTTGTTGTCTGGATTCAAGCGATCTGGAGGTTCGAGCGTGAGACAGATTTCGGAACTGGAAAAGCTCATCGACGGCTACCGGCTGGTGACAGCCGAAATTCTCTACCGGATGCCGGATCATCCCCAGCTCCTGCAAAGTTATATCTGGCAGGATTACGATCTGGAGCCGAAATATCCGGCACTTTCAAAGTTTCTGGATTTCTGGGGACGCAAGCTCGACGGACCGATCCATTCGGTGCGTGTGGGCACACGCCGGGTGATCCATCCGAGCGAGTTCGTGCGGGCGGACTTCTCGGGGACGATTCACTGAACAAGATCCCGGAGTAAACGCATGACCACCAGTCAGAGCGTGACCGCGACATCGGCTCTACCGGTCCGGCGAAGGACATTCACGGACACATCCGTTCCGTAGCGGCGAAGAAGAATGTCGATCTCGCTCTGGCCGATGGTCAGTGAACTGATCACGACCTCATCGATGAAGTCCGGCAACCGCGGCTGCCGGAAAAGTACCTTTTCGCCCGAACAGCATAGTTCAAGACCGAGGCTTGCCTGGAGAAATGCAAAGGGAGCGGCGCTTGACCATGCTTGTGGCGAACAGGCCACTGGATAGAAGGTCGGGCCTTTTCCGGGCGCCTTGCGAAAGCCGCAGAACAGCTCGGGCAGACGGCGCATATCCATATAGACAGCCGCACCAAAGAGACCGGAAAAGAGGCGTAATACGTGTTGCTTCAGCCCGTAGCGCGCAAAGCCGAGTCCGATCAGCGCATTGTCATGGGGCCAGATCGACCCATTGTGATAGGACATCGGGTTGTAGCGCGCTTCGGTCGACGCAATCGTCCGCACACCCCAGCCGGTGAAAAAGCTGCTGCCCAGCAATTGATCTGCAACGCGCTGCGCGCGCTCCGGCGAGGCAATACCCGAGAAGAGAAGATGACCCGCATTGGAAGAGCGCACCTTGCAGGGCCTCTTGCGGCCGTCCAGCGCCAGGGCGTAGGTGCCTATCTGCTCGCACCAGAACACATCTTCGAAACGCGCGCGCAAACTCTCGGCTTCGAGACGCAATTTTGCCGCGCGCGCCGAATATCCCAGCGTTTCGGCGATATCGGCGGCGCAACGCTTCGCCTCGTATACATAACCCTGCACCTCGCATAGCGCGATGCTGCCTTCGGGCCAGGTTCCATCGGCGTGAAAAACGGAATCGACGGAATCCTTCCAGCCCTGATTGACGAGACCTCCATCACCGGCGCGCTCATATTCGACAAATCCGTCACCATCGCGGTCGCCATATTCATCGATCCAGACAAGTGCCGCCTCGATGTTCGGCCAGAGCTGCGACAGGGTTTGCCGGTCACCGGTACGTTCAAGATAACGAGCGGCGAGGACCACAAATAGAGGCGTGCTATCGATCGAGCCGTAGTAAAGCGCGAAAGGAACCTCTCCGAGGCGCGCCATTTCGCCGGAGCGGGTTTCATGGAGAATCTTCCCGGGTTCGGCTTCCGACTGAGGGTCGATTTCAGTTGCCTGCGTGGCCGCCAGAAATTTCAGAACGCCCTTGGCAATGGCCGGATCAACCCAGAGCATTTGGAGTGCGGTAACGATGCCATCGCGCCCGAAAGCCGTGCTGAACCAGGGAATGCCAGCATAGGGATAGGGCCCGCACTCCGTGTCCGTCAGCAGCATGTAGATGTCCGCCATTGAGCGACAGAGCACTTCGTTGAATACCTCGTTCGAGGATTCGACCGACGCCGCACGTTTTGTCGATCTGCGCAATGCGCGACGCGCCTCGCGCAAGGCAGGCAGAAAATGGGCCGGGCGCTCCGGTGCCGCACTACCTTGCTCGCAGGCCACGGAAAGGAAGAAGGACATGCGCTCCTGCGGCATCAGATCGAAGCGGAAATGCGCCGATCTATCGTCGACCGATCGAGGCTGCGGATCGAAACGCAGCACGGTGCGGCGGACGATATCGTCGAGCCCCTTGTATATGAAGGTCACGCCGTCCCGGGAAATTTCATGCGAGATTTTTCCACGACGCTCCCGCCTGTTGCCGCGGATTTCGAACATGTCGGCAAAGTCCGCAGCGAATTTGATCGAAAACTCGATCTCGTGAGAGTGCACGTCGAAATTGCGAATGCCAAAGCGCTCATAGCCGATCCCGTTCCACAAGAACCAGGAGCGCGCGATATGGATCACGTCGCGCGGAAATTCGATGCCTCCATCCTCGACAAAATCGGGGTTGGTCAGGTCTACCCTCAGGAGGGCGTTGTTGTCCTGAATGGTGGAACTGAGCAGCAATGGACGGGCACCGTTCACAAAGATACGCAAATCCGAGAGATGCCGCGTATCCTTGTGATAAATGCCTTCCGGGCTGCCCTTTCCCGGCACAATGTTGCCGTAATGATCGAACACACCGAAGGTGTCGCCATGCTTCAGTGTTCGTGGACGCCGCTCAAGGAGCGACGTCGTGGCGGGAATATAGAACTGGATCGGCGCAAGGATACCTTCGGCCTGATCGGAAAAAGGAGAAGCTTCCCGGTCTCGTTCGTTCATTGCCCAACCCGTTCTCCATTCTGCACAAACCTGCCGGGGAAAGTCTCTGGCATTCCATTCGTTCCACCGGGCGGAAACGCTGGCAGCACAATGTCACCAGGCTCCGCTCCTTGCTCCAGGAAAGACCGCTGCTTCGTAAGCATTTCATAGGTCCGGATATAGCCCTGCGCCATGCGCTCTGCGGTGAAGCGCTGATCGAAGCGGCGCCGGACGATGCGCCGGTCTATCGAACCAACCTGCTCCACGGCCGCGACCGCTTCGTCTACCGACTTGACGATGAAGCCGGAAACGCCCTGATCGATCACCTCGGGCACCGAGCCTTCGGGCCAGGCAATGACGGGCGTACCGCAAGCCATGGCTTCGATCATGACGAGACCAAAAGGTTCAGGCCAATCGATCGGAAACAGAAGAGCGCGCGCGCCGCCGAGAAATGTCTGCTTTTCCTCCTCGTTTATCTCACCGATAAACTCGACATGGGGGTCGGCAAGAAGCGGCTTTATCACCTCGTCGAAATAGTCTTTATCCGTCGGATCGACCTTTGCGGCAATCTTCAGTTCGAGGCCGGAGCGGATTGCAATCTCGATGGCCCGGTCGGGACGCTTGTCAGCGCAGATCCGGCCAAGAAAAGCGAGATAACCATCGGCGCCATCGGGCGAGAACCGCAGAAGATCGGCGGGAAGACCGTGATAGACGGTGGAAGCCCAGCGGGCATTGAGCGGACGGCGCTGGCGATACGAGATCGAGACCAGCGGCATGTCGTGAAACTCGGAAAAAACCGGCGGATAGTCGGGCAGATCGAGGCGGCCATGCAGGGTCGTCACCGTTCCGCGCGGCATGGTTCGCGCGAGAGGGAAATGCAGATAGTCGAGATGGAAGTGCAGGATATCGAAGTCGCCCGCGCGGCGGCGCACCTTTTCGAGCTGGAGAATGTTGTGGGGCATGGTGTCACGCACATCGGCCAGGCGCAGCGCTTCGGGACAACAGGCAACCAGTTCCGCCGATGTCCGGGAATCGCCGCTCGCAAAGAGGACAACCTCATGCCCCTGACGCACCAGTTCCTCGGTGAGATAGGAAACGATACGCTCCGTTCCGCCGTAGAGTTTCGGCGGCACGCTTTCGATCAAAGGTGAAATCTGGGCGATCTTCATCTCGGTTTCTCTCAAGAAATGCCTTTGCAACAAGAAACCGGCAGGGAGGAAGGGGCGACGCAGGAGGCCACCACTCGAATGCCCCGCATGGGTTCACCCGCGCAGAGCCTGTGCGCTCCAGCAGCTCTTCAGGAGGGACAAAGGGACCGAAACTAATGCATTCCCGCCTTGCGACCGCCAATCCAGGTAGCGGAAGCAAACCGCGAACGAACACACCCCTCCACAAGAAGCGATGCGCGAGCACGGCGACTCAGACGTTTGGTCGAGCCCACGGCCGAGGCAAGATATTCGCCAGCCGGCGGATTCAATCTAGGAAGGACAAGACGCGTTTCAAGATGGACGGCGTGTCGCAGACGGGATGTCGTAGACGGGATGTCGTAGACGGGGCCGGTCATTGCTCAGTGACGCGGCAGGGCCTCGACGAAGGTGATAGGTTCGCCGGTCGCCTGCGCCGCAAGCTCATCTTCCCACATGGCGCGGTGGCCGCGCACGACCGTGCCGATGGGCCAGCCCCTCACTTCCATGCCGTCATAGGGCGTCCAGCCGCATTTCGAGGCAATCCACTTGTTCTCGATGGTGCGGGTTGCGCTCATATCCACAATCGTGAGGTCCGCGTCATAGCCGACCGCGATGCGCCCCTTGCGCGACATGCCGAAAATGCGCTGCGGGCCCGCGGATGTCAGGTCCACGAAACGCTGGATCGTAAGGCGGCCTTCGTTCACATGGTTCAGCATGACGGGCACGAGCGTCTGCACGCCGGGCATGCCGGAAGGAGACTTGGGATAGGGCTGTGCCTTTTCTTCCGCGGTGTGCGGGGCATGATCGGAGCCGATGACGTCGACGATGCCGGCGGCGAGGCCTGCCCAGATGCCGTCGCGATGCTCGCGGCTGCGAATGGGCGGGTTCATCTGCGCGTAGCTGCCGAGCTTCTCGTAGCATTCGGGCGCGGCGAGCGTGAGATGCTGCGGCGTCGTTTCGACGGTTGCGATATCCTTGTTCTGCGCAAGGAGCGGCATTTCATCCGCTGTCGAGATGTGCAGCACATGGATACGCTTGCCGGCCTCGCGCGCGAGACGCAGGACACGTGTGGTGCAGAGGACGGCGGCCTCCGCATCGCGCCAGACCGGGTGCGTCTCGACGTGACCGAACTGCGCAAGCTCGCGGCGCTCGCGCAGGCGGAACTCGTCTTCCGAATGAAAGGCGGCGCGGCGGTTGATCGCGCGCAACACGCGCAGCACATCTTCGTCCTTTTCCACGAGCAATGTGCCGGTGGACGACCCCATGAAAACCTTGATGCCGCAGCAACCGGGCGTGCGCTCGATCTCGGGCAGGATGTCGACGTTCTGCGTCGTCGCGCCGCCATAGAAGGCGAAGTCGCAATACATGCGGTGGCGAGCGCGATTGACCTTGTCGGTGATGGCGTCCGGGTCCGTCGTCGGTGGTGCGGTGTTCGGCATTTCAAAAACGGAGGTGACGCCGCCAAGCGCCGCAGCGCGGCCGCCCGCCTCGAGGTCTTCCTTGTGCTCGTTGCCGGGCTCGCGCATGTGGACCTGGCTGTCGGTCACGCCGGGCAGAACATGCAACCCCTTCACATCGACGATCTCGGCGGCATCGGCTCGCGAGAGATCGCCGATGGCGGCGATACGTCCGTCCTTCACCGCGATATCGGTCTCGCCGATCCCGTCATGATTGACGACGGTGCCTCGGCGGAAGATGAGATCGTAGGTAAGGCTCACGGGGCTTATCCTTTGTCGGACCGGGGTGATGCATTGTGACCGGCATTCTGGCCGTTCGGCGCGGTTTTCGCCAGCAGGCCGGCGGCGGCGTCATAAACGGTGCCGACGGCGAGATCTTCCATGAAATTGCGGCTGGCGTGCCACGTGATCGCCCCGCCCTCTTCCACACGAATTTCCTCAAGCGAATACGGCACGCGGACCGTCACCGAATTAGGGCCCCAGGGCGCATAGATCGCATCCGCCGTCGGCCCGAAGAGACCAATGGTCGGTGCGCCTGCGGCGGCGGCAAGGTGCATCAGGCCGGAATCATTGCCGACATAAAGGCGGATGCGCGCGAAGCAGGCACCGACTTCATCAATGCCTGCGCCGACAAGATCGATCCGGCGCTCTGGAGGCGCGGCTTCGAGCACAGGGCGGCAGGCCTCGTCCTCGCCGGGACCGCCCGTGACAAGCAGATGCGCGCCTTCCATCGGACCACCGGGAGCGATGAGGCGACGGGCGAGTTCGGCGAAGCGGTCCACCGGCCACATCTTGTAGGGCCATGCGGCTGTCGGCCCGATCGCAAGGACGCTCACCCCATCGGGAATTGTCTGCCGCGCCTTTGCCTCCATTTCCGTCCCCGGCCAGAGGCGCGGGGACGGTACAGGGGCGAGCCCCACGGCCTTCGCATTATGCTCGACGCGGTGAAGCGTGTGCTCGGGCTTGAGGATGCGGCGGTCGAAGGTCCACAAAAGCCAGGCGGTCGCGGAGCCGCGCAGATCGACCACGATGTCGAAGCGGCGGAACATGGTGGCCTTCAGGAGCTTGCGCCAATGGCCGATGCGCTTTGCCTTGCGCATCTCGATGATGCGGGTGACGCGGGGCGCATGAGCGAAGACGGGGACCGCAAGTGGCCCGCAGGCGACCCAGAATTCGGCCTGCGGGTAGCGGTCCATCAAGCCACCCAGCACGCCTGTCGAGAGGACGGCATCGCCGATACGGTTGGACGCAATGAAGAGAATTCGCATTTACGGGTCCGCGAACGGCCTGAGATTCGGGCGCGGCGGCGACGCCTCCGCATTTTCCGGTTACAGGCGGGTTATAGGGGGCATGAGAGGACGTGCCAAGTTCGGCAGACTTCTGTAGCTTCCTTGCAGCGAAGGGCGACCGGTCCTAAATCTGGAGACCGGAACAAAAAGAGGCACTACTCATGTCAGGGGCACTTCCTTCGGAGGCTCTGGCTTCGCCCTTGAGCGGGCGCGGCGTTCTCAGGATCGCAGGCGAGGAAGCGCGCAGCTTCCTGCAGAACCTCGTCACCAATAATGTGGAAAAAGCCGGACCGGCAGAGGCCGTCTATTCCGCCCTGCTGACGCCGCAAGGCAAATTCCTGTTCGACTTCTTCATCGTGGAAGAGCCCGGCGGCGGGGGTGCATTGCTCCTCGATTGCGACGGCGCCCGGGCGGGCGACCTCGCAAAGCGGCTCGGCATGTACAAGCTGCGCGCCAAGGTGACGATCGAGGATATGAGCGAGGCGTTGGGCGTCGTGGCGTTCTGGCATGAGGATGGGAGCCCGATGGCGGAAGGGCCGGGCTTCGCAGACCCCCGTCTGCCCGGCATGGGGCGGCGCGCGATCCTGCCAAAGGGCGAGATCGAAAGCGCGATCAAGGCCGCCGATGCCACGATCGCGAGCGAGGATGCCTGGCACCGGCTGAGAATCGGACTTGGAATTGGCGATGCGGCAAAAGATTTCGAACCGGACCGGACCTTTCCCCTTGAGGTGAATTTCGACGAACTTAACGGTATCGACTTCCACAAGGGCTGCTATATCGGCCAGGAAGTGACCTCACGCACGAAGCGGCGCGGCAGCGTGCGCAAACGGCTGCTGCCGGTGCATGTGGAAGGCGACATGCCCGTGCCCGGCACCCCCATCAAGGGCGGTGCGCGCGAAGTCGGCACCCTTCTATCCACCGATGCCGAGACGGAACGCGCGCTGGCGCTCATCCGGCTCGATCTCGTGCGCGCATCGGTGCTGGAAGCCGAAACCGCAGAAATCCGCCCGGAAATCCCCGTATGGCTGCCGGCCCTGGCGGCAGAGGGAGATGATAGTGACGACGCCGACGGCGAGTGACGCGGGGCGCTGCCCCTGGCCGGGCAACGACCCGCTTTATGTCGCCTATCACGACGAGGAATGGGGTGTGCCGGAATATGACGACCGGGCGCTCTTCGAGAAGCTGATCCTCGACGGTTTCCAGGCTGGGCTCTCATGGATCACGATCCTGCGCAAGCGCGAGAGCTTCCGCGAGGCATTCGATGGGTTCGAACCTGAGGTCATCGCGCGCTACAAGCCCGCGAAGGTCGAGAAACTGCTGAAAAATGCGGGGATCATCCGTCATCGCGGCAAGATCGAAGCAACCATCGGCAATGCGCGCGCCTGGCTCGACATGAGGGAGAAGGGTGAAGGCTTCTCTGATTTTCTGTGGAGCTTCACCGATGGTGTGCCTCAACAGAACAAGTGGAAGAGCATTTCCCAGGTGCCTGCCGAGACACCGATGAGTGTTTCAATGTCGAAGGAATTGAAGAAGCGCGGCTTCAAATTTTGCGGACCGACGATTGTCTATGCGTTCGCGCAAGCCGTCGGCATCGTCAACGATCATCTCGTGACCTGCCCGCGTCATACGACTTGCTCCGCATTGGCGCGAAATCAAAACAAATAATTAAGCGGCGTTATGCGCTTCTGTTCGCACACCATCAATGTTCCGCCACATTGTCGGCACATGCGGGCCACGTTGCGCTCTTAGCTTTGCTTCCGTTCCAGCCAGCGGAGGGGATTCCAGAAATGTTCAAGCGCCCCAAGGGTGTTTCCGATACCGGACCAATGCCGTCGCCGGGTTCTTCCGGCGCACAGACTGCGGGCGTCGACCCGAAACAGACGCCGCCCGACATCAACCCCGAAGACCGCGAACGCGACACCAACAATACCGCGCGTTCCATCACACCATCCTACCAAGCAAGGAAGCCGACCGTGCGCACTCTTCAATCGACTGCCAGCTCCTCCACCTCGCCGATGTCCACCGCGGCGAACCTGCATGTGGGGCAAGGGCTAAAGCTCGAAGGCAAGATCCAGTCGTGTGACTCGCTTGTGATCGAAGGCGATGTGCAGGCAACGATCGAGAGCGGTACACTGACGATTTCCGAAACTGGTGACGTGCGCGGCGAAGCGACCGTTGATGTGGCAGAAATCAACGGCAAGTTCGACGGCACACTGACCGTAAAGAAGTGCCTGACGATCAATTCGTCGGGCCGCGTGACGGGCACCGTGCATTATGGCGAGCTCAAGGTGGAGCAAGGCGGCCAGGTCAGCGGCGAAATCCGCGCCGAAGGGGCCGAAACTGCTTCCGACAAGCCACGCCTCGCCTCGTCGAGCGGCAAGGACGAAAGCAAGAAGAGCGATGACGGCTTCCCGGGTTCCGCCAGCAGCTCCAGCCGTTCAGCTTCGATGATCTGATATCCCGTCAGGGATAGAGCCACGTCCCCTGCGCCGCTTCCGCCGAAAAGCGGATGCGCGCGCGGCGGTGGCCGGAGCGGCTCAAGACAAGAATGTCCGCCTCCTCGAAGATGAATTCGAGAAGCGCAAAATGTCTGCGTCCTTCCTCCAGTCTCTCAAGCGGGGGAATGATCCCTTCCACATCCTGCGGCAGGCCCGATACGGGGCCGGACGAAAGCGCGCCGGGCGCGGCCTCGGCGAGATAGGCGCGGCGGCTCGGCGGCGCGGCGCCGGCCCATGCCGCATCGGCGAGAGGGCCCTGGCGGTGAATTGCGGCCTTTCCGGAGAAACGAGCCTGAATATCGCAGGCCGGATCGTAGAAAAGCAGAGAAGCACGCGGGTCTGCGGCAATCTCGGCCACCTTGTGCGAGCGGGCATCGGTGAAAAAGGAAAAGCGCCGCGCCTCGCGCTCCAGCGCCCGCAGGATCACCGTGCGCGTGGCAGGGGCACCATCGGCCGTAAGCGTTGACAGCGAAGGTTTACGCAGGGGTGAGGCGGCATTTTCAAGCCCCGCTGCCGGGAGAACCAGTGCGAGGGTCGCCATATCCCCAAGCGTCAGAGCCCTCAGCGCCTCTCCCTCCAGCGGCGTGGAGGGAATATCCATCAGTGGCATCGCAGTTCCTTCCTTCATAGCGGTTTCTGTTTCCTCGGCGGTAGCATCCCCCGGGCGGCTGTTCTATTTTATCGGGGTGGCAAGGGGAGCCGTATCGTGCATTCCGATCGACACAAGGAAGCTCTACACCCGGAATGCGCGCCGGCAGCAAGATCAAAATCAGGTGAACAGTGACCAAAGTCGTCATCAGCGGGACGGGCGTTTTCACGCCGCCCAACTCCGTCAGTAACGCGGAACTCGTCGAGACCTTCAACACCTATGTGCGCAAGCATAATGAGGAAAACGCCGCCGCCATCGAGCGCGGCGAAATGGAGGCTCTTGCGGAATCGAGTGTCGAATTCATCGTCAAGGCCTCCGGTATCGAGTCGCGCTACGTGATGGACAAATCGGGCATCGTCGATCCCGACATCATGGCACCGAGACTTCGCCAGCGATCCAATGACGAGCCGTCGATCCTGGCCGAAATGGCGGTGGATGCCGCCAACAAGGCGATGAAGCGCGCGAACAAGAGCGCTGCGGATATCGATGCGGTGCTGGTGGCCTGCTCCAATCTCGAACGCCCCTACCCTGCCATCGCCGTCGAAGTGCAAGACCTTCTCGGCATTGAAGGCTTCGGCTTCGACATGAACGTCGCCTGTTCGTCGGCCACCTTCGGCATCCAGACCGCCTATGACATGCTGCGCTCGGGCTCGGTCGATTGCGTGCTGATCGTCGACCCGGAAATCTGCTAGGGGCATCTCAACTTCCGCGACCGCGACAGCCATTTCATTTTCGGCGACGTCTGCACAGCGATCATCCTCGAACGCGAGGAAACCTGCACGGCAGCGGGCGCGTGGGAAATTCTCGGTACGCGGCTGATGACGAAATTCTCGAACAACATCCGCAACAATTTCGGCTTCCTCAACCGCGCAACACCGGAAGGCATCGGCGCGAAGGACAAGCTCTTCGTGCAGGAAGGCCGCAAGGTCTTCAAGGAAGTCGTGCCGATGGTGTCTCAGCTCATTCTCGACCATATGGCTGATGAGGGCCTCGACCCGAAAGACCTGAAGCGCATGTGGCTGCATCAGGCAAACAAGAACATGAACGACTTCATCGGCCGCAAGGTTCTTGGCCGCGACCCCGAGCCCGGCGAACAGCCCAACATCCTGCAGGAATATGCGAATACGAGTTCGGCAGGCTCCATCATTGCCTTCAGCAAGTTCAACGAAGACATGCAGGAAGGCGATCTCGGGCTTATCTGCAGCTTCGGCGCGGGCTACTCCGCGGGCAATGTGCTGGTGAGAAAGCGCGCCTGACGACGCGCTTTCCCATTCGCATCACTTCTTCTTCAGCGGCTCGATGGTGACGATGCGGAAAGTCTGCATCTCGCCATCCTGTTCGCGCACGGAGAGATATTCACCCAGCTTGAATTCGTGGCGGTCGAGCTTGAAGAAGGGCTCGTCTGCTTCTGGCGTCGAGACGTCGTAATCAATCGACCAGCCCCGGCCGATATGGCGCAGAAGACCCTTCTGATCGGGCTCGCCTTCCCAGAAGCGGCGCACGGTGCATTCCCTGGAATGGGCTTTCCATTCTTCCGGGTCGAGCATCATCTTGTCGTCGAGCGGGACGATGAGATCGTAGCCATGCGCAGGCGAACCGTTCGGATAGTCCTCGTTGCGGGCGAGACTCATATGGACGTGATAGAGGGTCATTCGGTCTTCCGTTCTCTTTCAATTCGTTGTGTTTTCAGGTCGCCGGGTTCAATGTGCCCGGTTCAATGCGCCCGGTTCAATGCGCCATGAGCACAGGGATCGTGGCGTGGGAGCGGATGTGCTGCGTCACACCGCCGATGATGAATTCGCGCAGACGGCTGTGGCTGTAGCCGCCCATGACCAGCAGGTCTGTTTTCGCCGCTTCCGCCTGTTCCAGCAGCACCTCACCCGCCGCGCGGCCCGCCGCATCGACGAGATGCACGTCGGCGACGACGCCGTGAAGCTCCAGATAATCGGCAAGTGTCGAACCGGGGCCGGGATCGAGTTCCTTGCCGCCGACACAGAGGATCGTCACCTTCTTCGCCTCTTCGAGGAAGGGGATGGCCGCGGTGACGGCATGGGCGGCTTCCGCGCTGTCGTCCCAGCCGATACAGACCGATCCGCCGACCGGGTTCCAGGATTTCTGCGGGGCGATCAGCACGGGACGGCCCGCACTCATCATCGCCGCCTCAAGCGCGGTACCGCCCGCGACGCCGGTCGTTCCTTCGCCAAAGACGATCAGGTCCGAAAGGCGGCTATGCGCCGCGACGACTTCATCGCGCCTCCCCGTGACATCAAGGAAGCGAACAGAGGGTAGTTTCACCTCACCGCCCTTCTCCGCGAGAGGCACGCCCGCATCTCCGGCAATCTTCGTGAGGGCCGATTTCACCCGGCCGGATGCCTGGTCGGCGCCTTCGCGGGCCGCCTGCATCAGATCCTCGATCACCTGCCCGGAAACGCCATCGCCGAGATAAGGCAGGGCCTCCGTCGGGTCGGGGCGGGTGAAAAGGACGACAAGCTGCGCCTCGAACGCGCGGGAGACGGAGAGTGCGGTCGTGAGCACTTCAACATCCTCCGCCCTTCCTGCCAGAGGAACGAGAATCTTGCGGACGGACATGGTCAGTCTCCTTTGTTGTTATCTTCAGTGTCTTGTGCCTGCGCGAAGAGGGAACCACGTTCCTTGCCGAGTAGCAGAACAGGACAGCCTGCGGCAGCCGAAAGGCGCGCCGCATCTTCATCGCCGCCAAGCCAGTTTGCATTTATCACAAGCAGTCCGACACCCCCATGACGGGCGGCAGCCGCGACGTCAGCAAGTGTCTTTCCCCTTGCAGGGAGACGAAGAAATGTGGCGCCAATACGGGAGGCGAGCGTTTCGGCGAAGGCGCTGCAGCTTTCGCCCGCGCTCGATCCGTCATCGACCACGCCAACGGGACGGCCGGGCAGCACGGGCTGAAAGGCCGGGCGAAGAGAGGCAGAGGCGCGCAGGGGCAATGCGCCGCGAAGCCCGGCGCTGCCAGATACAAGAAGAACATCGGCCCGCGCCTCGCTCGTCGCGGCGCGGACGGTGCGGCCGACCTCGCGCGCGGATTCTCCGGGCGCACGGATAACAAGCGTATCGTCGGAGGAGGCACTTGCGGCGAGCGATGTCAGCGGACGACCACGACGCACATCGAAGCTCCAGTCCACATGCGCTTCGCCTGCGATGCGCGCGAGCATGCGCCGCGCGCTTTCGGCCTGCGCCTTCATGGCACGAAGCATGCGCTCGGGATCGAGCGAGCGCACATCGCCGGAAAAGGAAATCTCGCGGGCGAAGGGAAGGCTTGCCAACGCGACCAGATTATCATCCTCCACGAACACACCTTTCAGGCGCGCATCGGCGGAGGCAGCAAGACGTGCGGCCAGAGCCAGTGTTTCGCGAGCGACGAAGGAGGTGTCGAGGCCGATCACGATGCGCGGCACGGCGTCATCGCCTTCCTGCCCGTCCGGCCTCCTGCTCTGCGTCCTGTTCGCGGGACTGACCATCACGAGCCCTTCTTGCTGCTGGCGTTTTCGTCCGAACGCTGGGCGAAACGGCGCTGATTGTCGGCAAAGGCGGCGAGGCGCTCTTCCGCCCGGGCGAAAATCGACCCCGCAGGGAAGTGGCCGTCCGGTCCACGAGCACCAGCGGGGGCGCCCATTAGAAGTTCCACGCCCTCTTCCACATGTTCCACAGGATAGATTGCGAACATGCCGCGCTCCACCGCATCGACGACATCCTGCCGGAGCATCAGATGCTTCACATTCGATGCCGGGATGAGCACGCCCTGATCGCCGGTGAGGCCACGGCGCATGCAGATATCGAAAAAGCCTTCGATCTTGTCGTTGACGCCGCCGATGGCTTGCACCTCGCCGAGCTGGTTTACCGAACCCGTAACGGCGAGACCTTGTGCTATCGGCGCTTCGGCAAGCGCCGAAATCAGCGCGTAGAGTTCGGCTGAGGACGCGCTGTCGCCATCGACACCGCCATAGGACTGCTCGAAAACAATGCTCGCACTCATCGAGAGCGGGATCTCGGGCAGGAACTGGCCCGAGACGTACCCGGAGAGAATGAGTACGCCCTTGGTGTGGATCGGGCCGCCCAGCGCCACCTCGCGTTCGATATCGATGACGCGGGCGGAACCCAGCCCCATGCGCACGCGCGCCGTGATGCGGCTCGGGCGGCCAAAGGTGATGCTGCCCATCGAGAGAACAGAGAGGCCGTTCACCTGACCAATGCGCTCGCCCTCCGTGTCGATCATCACGATGTCGCGCGTGATCATTTCGAGGCTGCGCTCGCGCAGCCGGTCGGCGCGCGCGATCTGCGCCTCGACGGCCTCGTCCACATGGTCGGCCGTAATTGCCGTTGCGCCGCCGCTCCTCGCGATGTGATCCGCCTCGCACATGAGGTCGACGATGGGGCGCATGACCATGGAGAGCTTTTCGGCATCTTCCGCCTGACGCGAAGAGCGCTCGATGATGCGGCCAACGCCGGAGCGGTCGAGCGGCAGCAGGTTCTCCTCGCGGCAGGTGCTGGCGAGGAGGCGCGCATAGAAAAGGTCGTTCTCGGTCTCGCGGTCGATCTCGTCCTCGAAGTCGGCGGCGACCTTGAAGAGTTCGCCGAAATCCGGATCGAGATTGCTCAGCATGTAATAGAGGTAGCGATCGCCGAGCAGGATCACCTTCACATCGAGGGGAATGGGATCGGGCTCCAGCGAGACCGTGCTGACGAGGCTCATATATTCGCCGGCGCTTTCGATCACCAGCTTGCGGCGGCGAATAGCACGCTTCAGCGCATCCCAGGCAAGCGGCTCGCGCAGGAGTTTCAGCGCGTCGATCAGCAGATAACCGCCATTGGCGCGATGAAGCGAGCCCGGCTTGATGAGCATGAAGTCGGTGACGAGCGCGCCCATCTGCGGCATGTGTTCGACGCGCCCGAGCAGGTTGGCCATGGTCGGGTGGTCTTCATAAAGGATGGGGGCACCGCCGCCGATATAGCCACCCGCATCGGCGATGTCCTGTGCGCGCGAGGTCGCGGCGCCACCCTTGCGGGCATCGTCCGAATTATCGACGATCACGTTCACTTCATAGCGGCGGAAGGGATCGCTCGGTGCGAAACCGCCGCCCCGCCCCTGCATCATGGCCTGCATGGCAGCCATGATGCGTTGCTGCTCGCTCTCGCCCTCACCGCCACCGCTCGCGAACATACCGATATTCGCAACGAGGTCCTGCGTTACATCGTCCAGCCAGCTGGCGACCGCGGGAAGCCCCTCAAAGTGGGAGCGCAGGTCGCTCATCGACTGTGTGACGACACGCTCCGCGACTTCCTTGTTCAGCGCGTCGATGCGCTGACGGTGTTCCTTTTCCCAGCCGGGCAGACGCTCAAGCGTTTCGGCGAGTTCTTTCTGGAGAGACTGGATCGTCGCCTCGATGCGCTTGCGGTCGTCCTCCGGCAGCTTGTTGAATTCCTCGGGCTTCAGAACATTGCCGTCATGCACGGGCGCAAGCGCGAATCCTGCAGGCGTACGCAGCAGCGCAATTTCCTGTGCCTCCGCCTTGCCGCGCAATTCCTCGAAAGCCTGTTCCTGCCGCTCCTGATATTCCTCGTCGATGGACTGGCGGCGGTTCTGATATTCCTCGCTTTCAAGGATTGAAGGGACCGTGACCTGCAGATCCTCGACAAGCCGGTCCATGCCGTCCTTCAGCACGCGGCCGGTTCCGGCGGCGAGTTCAAGCGCGACAGGCTTGTGAGGCGTGGTGAAGTTGTTCACATAGGCCCAGTCGGAGGGCGCGCGTTCCTTTTTCGCGGCGTCTGCAAGGAAGCGCAGCACAGATTCGTGCTTGTTCGCTCCCTCCGGGCCAAGCACGAAGATGTTGTAGCCCTGACGGCGAATGGCCGTACCGAAACGCAGCGCATCGAGCACACGTTCCTGCCCGACGAGACCTGTATGGTCGTCGAGTTCAGCTGTCGTCGTGAATTCGAACTGGCTCGTGTCGCAGGCGCGATAGAGGAGTTCGGAGGGTATGGGGTCGACGGCCATTTTCTTCCTGTTTTGAGCTGCTACGCCGTGTGCTTCGTCCATAGAAACTCTAGGACGCAGGTCCGGTTTCGGCAAATGGAAGGCCGCGCGACATAAAAGCGCCCGTCCCCCGCCAGGAGGAAGGGCGCCTCACGATCAAAACATCAGAAATTATAGCCAAGCTTGAGAACGACAGTGCGGCGCTCACCCCAATAGCCCGCATTGCTATCGGCACCGGCCACATACTTTTCATCCGTAATATTGCGGATATTGAGCGTCAGATCCCAATCCGGCGTTTCGTAACCGATCATGGCGTCACCCAGCGTATAGGAAGGCACGGTGAGGCGCTGCGTAACGGTGAAAGCCGGATCGGCGTAGTGAAAGCCGTAGCTCGGGCCGACATAGCGTACGCCGCCACCAAGCTTGAACCCCCGCCAAGCCCCTTCGGGACGCCATGTCGCCCAGGCGGATGCCAGGTGCTTAGGCACGACCTCGAAAACGCGGCCACTTTCGTCTTGCGTCTGCACGAATGAGTAGTTCGCTTCGAGATAGACCTCCCCGAGATTTGTCTGCGCCTCAAATTCGATGCCATGCGACTTCGCCTCGCCTTCCTGAATCTGGAAGGCAGGATTGGCGGGATCCTGCACGAGGATATTCGATTTTGTGATGTCGAAGAGCGCGACGGTGAAGAGGGACGCCGTTCCCGGGGGCTGATACTTCAGGCCGATTTCATATTGTTCGCCGCGCGTCGGATCGAAGGTGCTGCCTGTGGCTGTCGTGCCGTAGTTTTCCTGCAGGAAGCTCTCCGCGTAGCTCACATAAGGACGCAAGCCCGAGTCGAAACGATAGAGAAGGCTGGCGTTGATCGAGATGTCGCTGTCTTCATTGCCCGCACCACCATAAGGGTCGGCCGCTTCAAACTTGTCCCAGCGTGCGCCCGCCGAAAGGACGATGCGCTCGAGAATCGTTGCCTGATCCTGAACATAGATGCCCGTCTGCTTGAAGTTGACAGAGGGAAAATCGATGACGGTCACGGCAGGGGCGCCGGTGTAGACGGGATTGAACGGATCAATCGTTCCTCCCGCGGGGAAACAGGGGGTGCCCGTGTTGCATATGCCCCAGTCATTGTCGAATGTGATGTCACTGTAGTTCACACCGAACAACAAGGCGTGGTCGACGGGACCGGTATTGAAATCGGCCGTGGCGTTGACATCGCCAAGCCACATCTCCGTTTCGCCTCTCTGCATATAGAAAGAGCGGTCGATCTGGCCCGTGGCGTCGTAGCGCGTGGGATAGTTGGCGTAGCCCCACCAGGATTGATTGTACTCGCCATCGCTACGCGAATAACGGAACGTGCCGTTGAGCGACCAGACCTCGTTGAAATCGTGCGATCCATCCAGCGTGAGGGCATATGTCGTCGCTTCGATCTTGTCGAAACCGGGTTCGCCGACGAAAAGACTTGTCGGCACCTTCGTGCCGTTCGCGAAAGCGGGCGCCGGCAGCAGCGTACCGTAGACGGAGAGGAACTGCGTGTCCGGCGTGAAGTCACTGTGCTGATAGCGGCCGAGAATGGTGATGTCCGTATTCGCGTCGGGCCGGAAGGTGACTGAGGGCGCGATATATTCCGCATCATTGTTCGAATAATCGACCTGCGTTTCGCCATCGCGGAGAAAGCCGACGATACGTCCGAGAATCTTGCCGCCCTCATCGAGCTTGCCGGTTGCGTCCAGCGATATTTGCTTGCGATTGAAGGTGCCGTATTCAACCGTCATCCGGCGAAATGCATCTTCTTCCGGGCGTTTGCTCACCGCATTGACGAGACCGCCGACAGTACTTGCACCATAGAGCGAACTTGCAGGGCCCTTGAGCACTTCGACACGCTCAAGCATCTCGATTTCGGGCAATGTGTCGTTGTAGTAGCCGTCATTGCCGAAGGGCAGGCCGTCGAGATAATCCGACGGCTGAAAGCCGCGCACGGACGACCAGTTGCCGCGCGAGTCGAAGCCATAGGAACCACCATGCATGCCGGCTGTATAGAGAAAGGCGTCTTCGAGACGCATCATGCCCTTGTCCGACATTTGCTGGCGCGTTTCCACGGCGACCGAGCGAGCGGTGTCCGCAATGGGCGTCTTCGTCTTGGTGGCGGTGCTCGATTCTTCCTGAATGATGGGGCCAAGCGGCCCTTCATTTTCCGTCGAACCCTCCACGACCAAAGGCGCAAGGGTGATGCTTTGGTCGGCCGGTTCCGGCTGCGCCTCCTGCCCCTGCGCCATTGCAGGCTGCATGGCGAGTGCCGTCATAACGGCTGCGGTCAACCTTGCGGGTCTCAAATGAGCGTTTCGGATACGCATGGAAAATTGTCCCCTCATTCTGATAATGATCATCAATATCAGATTGATATTAAGAGTGATCCGCATTATCAAATGCTTTCTGCTATCTGCCGGGATCGAAAATGACAGGCAGCAGGTGACAATCCGCGCGAGGACAACGTAAGTTCCGGCTTCCATGACGACAGCCAAACGCAAATCGGCGGCCCGCAAGCGCCAGACGCAACCTCGCGCCTGGCAACGCATGCTGAGCGGACGCAGACTCGACCTGCTCGACCCCTCGCCTCTCGACGTGGAGATCGACGACATTGCGCATGGGCTGGCGCGCGTTGCCCGCTGGAACGGGCAGACGCATGGCGACCACGCCTTCACGGTCGCGGAGCATTGCGTATTGGTGGACGATATCTGCGCGCGCTTCCGGCCCGGCTGGCCCGTCAAATGGCGGCTCGCTGCCCTGCTGCACGATGCGCCGGAATATGTGATCGGCGACATGATCAGCCCGTTCAAGGCGGCGCTCGGGATCAACTACAAGGCCTTCGAACATCGTCTCGAAGTGGCGATCCATCGCCGTTTCGGGCTGCCGGACGAGCTGCCGCAGACGGTCGAAGCACTTATCAAACGCGCAGACCATGCCTCGGCCTTTTTTGAGGCAACGCAGATCGCAGGCTTCTCCGACGAGGAGGCGGCCGAGTTTTTCGGGCGTCCCCGCGGGCTCACGCCGATCATGATCGAGCCCTTGCCCACGACGAAGGCGCAGGCTCGGTTTCTGGCCCGGTTCCGGGAACTTTCCGACGGTCTCGATGCCGATAAGTAGCGGTTTTTTCTCGACTTACGCCCGAGTTTGCACAAATTTGTGTTATTAAGATCGTATAGTCGATTCCGATGCAGGTTCGCCGTGCGGGCCTGCGAGACCGGCACCGCCATCCCCGAGTGAATGATGATTTATGTGAGCCCTCTGAGCGCCGTCGAAGATGCGATAAGGGATATCAGGCCCTCGCATCTCGTGAGCCTGCTCGACCCCGACTCGATGATCGACACGCCGCAGGGCGTTGTTCCCACGCAGCATCTGCGCCTTTCGGTGAACGACATCTCCGAGGAGGTAGACGATCTGGTGCCACCGGGCGCTGGACATGTAGCGGAGCTCATCGAGTTCGTTCAGGGCTGGGACCAGAAAAGCCCGCTGCTGGTTCATTGCTGGGCGGGAATCAGCCGCTCGACGGCCGCCGCCTTCATCACGCTTTGCGCGCTCAATGAAGGCTACCCGGAAGACGGCTTCGCGAAGCTCGTGCGCGCGCGCGGCGCCCACGCCCATCCGAACCGGCTCATGGTGCGCCATGCGGATCGATTGCTGAAGCGCGACGGGCGCATGATGGCCGCCATCGAGGCGCTCGGCCCCGGACGCGCCTGCTGGGAAGGCGAGCTCTTCGCGATCCCCCTTCGCCCCGGCCGTGACTGAAGCATGGCAAAGGCCCCCGCAAAGCAGCCCTCCGTTCAGTCCGCCGCCGAAGCGGCAATGCGCTCCGACAAGGCTGTCGTCATCGGGCTCAATGCCGCTATCGTCACCGTTTCCGATTACGAGCCGAAAATTCTCGTCGTGCCGCATGACGAGGCGGACGGCACGGGCGGCTGGGACGCCCTGCCCTTCGGTCCGTTCAATCCGCTCGAACACCGCACGCTCGAAATCGGCCTGCGTTCCTGGGTGCAGGAGCAAACGCAGCTCGAACTCGGCTATGTCGAACAGCTCTACACCTTTGGCGACCGCGGACGGCACTCGCTGGAAATCGAGGCGCCGGGTGAACATGTCGTCTCCGTCGGCTATCTGGCGCTGACGCGCAGCCACGACGAAACATTGAAGGGCGCCGCCTGGCGCGACTGGTATCAGCACTTCCCTTGGGAAGACTGGCGCGAGGGAAAGCCGCCGATCATCGATCAGGTGATCGTGCCATTGTTGCGCGAATGGGTGGCCAAGCAGTCGGAGGCATCACCGCCGGAACTGACGCGCGGCAAGCGCCGCGACCGAATGCGGCTTTGCTTCGGCGTCGATGGCGTTGCATGGGATGACGAGAAGGCGCTGGAGCGCTACGAACTTCTCTACAGCGCCGGGCTCCTGCTCGAAGCGGCGCGCGACGGACGGCCGAACGCACAGCATCTCTTCAAGGGCAAGACGCCGCAACTCGGGCGGCCCATGCAGTTCGATCATCGCCGCATTCTTGCGACGGCGATGAGCCGGCTGCGCGCCAAGATCAAATATCGCCCCGTCGCTTTCGAGCTGATGCCACCGGCCTTCACGCTCTATGAATTGCAGAAGACCGTGGAGGCACTGCTCGGGCTTCATGTCCACAAGCAGAACTTCCGCCGCCTTGTAGAGAATGCAGGGCTTGTGGAACGCACGGGCCGCATGTCCACCCGCACGGGCGGCCGCCCCGCGGAGCAGTTCCGCTTCCGCCGGGAGGTGCTGAACGAGCGCCCGGCGCCGGGCCTGAAGCTCGCCCCGTCGCGCAGCAGGGCGAATAGCTGAGCCTTATCAGTGGGTTATACGGATGGATCAGCCGTATATTTCACCTTGAATCCCGCTGTCATCCCGCCAACATAAAGTGCGTTGACGCAGCTAATGCTCAGTTGTAGCATAAGCTCGAATTTGAGCCCGGCCCCGTTTCCCGGTGAGTATCGTGTGAAGATGGGTGCCGGCGTTTTTGACAGCCCATTTATACTCAAAGTGAGCATAAATGGGCACGACCAGGGAGGTCGATATGGCCCTCGCAGGTGAAATGCAGCGGAAGACGGGTGGCGACAACAAGCCCGCAGCGCGTCAGTTCAAACGGATGGACATGCCCGAGCTCGAATATACGCCCGGCATGGCAAAGGAGATGGCGCCGCTCTACGAGAAGGTGAAGCACGTCATTCCTTCCATCGAATGGCCCTTCTTCGCGCCCTATATCCACGCGATCAACACGCTGAAGAAAGAGCGCGGCGCGGTGGTGCTTGCGCATAACTACCAGACGCCGGAAATCTTCCACTGCGTGTCGGACATTGCGGGCGACAGTCTGCAACTCGCCAAGGAAGCGGCGAAGGTCGATGCCGACGTCATCGTCCAGTGCGGTGTTCACTTCATGGCCGAAACCTCGAAGCTGCTGAACCCGCAGAAAACCGTGCTCATTCCCGATGCGAAGGCGGGCTGCTCGCTCGCCGATTCCATCACGGGCGCGGATGTGCGGATGCTGCGCGAGACCTATCCCGGCGTGCCGATCGTGACTTACGTGAATACGTCGGCAGAGGTGAAGGCGGAAAGCGACATCTGCTGCACCTCTTCAAACGCATTGCAGATCGTCGAGAGCTTCGGCACGGATCGCGTACTCTGCATCCCGGACGAGTTTCTGGCGAAGAACATCGCCAAGCAGACGGATGTGAAAATCCTCACCTGGAAGGGCCATTGCGAAGTGCATGAGCGCTTCACGGCGGAGGAACTGCGCCAGTACCGCAAGGACGATCCGAACATCGTCATCATCGCGCATCCCGAATGCCCGCCCGACGTCGTCGAGGAAGCGGACTTCTCCGGCTCGACCTCCGGCATGATCAACTGGGTAAAGGACAACCAGCCCAAGCGCGTCGTCATGGTGACCGAATGCTCCATGAGCGACAATGTGGCAGTGGAAAATCCGAACGTCGAATTCGTGCGGCCCTGCAACCTCTGCCCGCACATGAAGCGGATCTCGCTGAAGAACATTCTCGAAAGCCTCGTCTATATGCGCGAGGAAGTGACAGTCGATCCGACGGTGGCCGTGCGCGCGCGTCAGGCTGTCGAGCGGATGATCAATCTCGGTAACTGAGCCACCCATTACTTCGGGGGGCATTCGGAAGGGGCTGTCATGACACAAGGCAACATCGTCGATGCCGGCGACGTTCTGATCGTCGGTGCGGGCCTTGCCGGCCTTTTCACGGCGCTCAAGCTCAGCCCCCGTCCCGTCACCGTGCTTGCGGGCGCGCCCATCGGCGACGGCGCATCGAGCGCCTGGGCGCAGGGCGGGATTGCCGCTGCCATCGAAGCGGGCGACACGGCGCAGTCCCATGCGGCCGACACGATTGCGGCGGGTGCCGGCACGGTCGACGAGGAGGCTGCGCTCTCCATCGCAAGCGAGGCGGCTATCCGCATTGAGGATTTGCTGAGGCTCGGGGTGCCCTTCGACCGTGATATTGAGGGCAAGCTCGCGGTCGGCCGCGAGGCGGCACACAGCCACCGGCGCATCGTTCACGTCAAAGGCGACCAGGCGGGCAAGGCGATCATGCAGGCGCTTGTCGCGGCCGTGCGCGCCTGCCCCTCCATCCGCGTGATGGAAGGGCTGTCGGCCTATGAACTCGCCATCGAGAACGGGCGCGCGGCAGGCGTCTTTGCGCGGCCGGCCAATGCCGTGACCGCGCCGCAGCCCCTCCTCATCAAGGCACGTTCCGTGGTGCTCGCATCGGGGGGTGTCGGCCAGCTTTTCGCCGTCACCACCAATCCGCTCCAGGCGCGCGGCGAAGGCGTGGCCATGGCGGCGCGCGCGGGCGCGCTGATTGCCGATCCTGAATTCGTGCAGTTCCATCCGACCGCCATTGCCGGTGCGCGCGATCCCGCGCCCCTCGTCACCGAGGCACTTCGCGGCGAAGGTGCGATCCTCGTCAACAAGGCTGGCCAGCGCTTCATGTGCGCCATCCATGAGGAGGCGGAACTCGGCCCGCGCGACATCGTTGCCCGCGCAATCTTCCGCGAGATCGCAAGCGGGCGCGGCGCCTTTCTCGATGCGCGTCCGGCGCTGGGAACACGTTTCGCCGAAGCCTTCCCGACCGTTTACGAGAATTGCCGCTCGCTCGGCATCGATCCGGCGCACGAGCCCATTCCCGTCGCGCCCGCCGCGCATTACCACATGGGCGGCATTCACGTGGATGCGCGCGGCCGCAGCACGGTGGAAGGCTTGTGGGCCTGTGGCGAAGTCGCCTCGACGGGCATGCATGGCGCCAACCGGCTTGCGAGCAATTCGCTGCTTGAAGCCATCGTCTTCGGGGCGCGCATTGCCGCCGATGTCGATGGCTCCGTGCCGGAAGGCCGCGCGACGCAGGACATCGCGCCGCCCTTGATCGGCTCTGCCACCTCGATCGACACACCCTTCGTGGATCAGCTTCGCCAGATCATGACAGCCCATGTAGGCGTCGAGCGCGACGGAGCGGGCCTTGCGTTTGCGCTCACCGAAATCGCGCGGCTCGAACGCGCGGCGGGTCCGGCAAGCCTCTTCGGCAATATCGCGACGACGGCAAAGCTCATCGCCGCTTCCGCCTATGCGCGCGAGGAAAGCCGCGGCGGCCATTATCGCACCGATTTCGCAGAGCCCCGCGCGCCGTGGCGGCATCGCACATTCATCACCCTGAAGGAAGCGAACCGCATTGCGGATGCCGCGACCGACGCCCTGCCCACATCGCAGACAACACAAACACAGGCAAGCGCATGATCCTGACGCCACTTCCCGCTCTCATGATCGAGCCTGCTGTTCGGGCGGCGCTTGCGGAAGATCTCGGCCGCGCGGGCGACATCACCACGCAGGCGACCGTGCCCGTCGAAGCGAAAGCGCGCGTGCTTCTCAATGCGCGAGAGAGCGGCCGCGTCGCCGGGCTCGATTGCGCACGCATGGCCTTCCGGCTCGTGGACCCCTCACTCAAGGTTGCGGTCGCCAAAGGCGATGGTTCGGATGTCGAGCCGGGTGACACCATCGCCGCCATCGAGGGCCCCGCACGCGGTATTCTCACAGGCGAGCGCGTGGCACTGAACTTTCTCGGGCACCTGTCGGGCATCGCGACATCGACGCGCGAGATCGCGCGCGCCATCGAAGGCACGAAGGCCCGTGTCTGCTGCACACGCAAGACAACACCGGGGCTGCGCATATTCGAGAAATATGCGGTTCGCGCCGGTGGCGGCATGAACCATCGCTTCGGCCTCGACGATGCCGTTCTCATCAAGGACAACCACATCGCGGTTTCCGGCGGGATTGCCGCTGCCATTGCGCGCGCGAAGGAAGCAAGCGGCCACATGGTGAAGATCGAGGTGGAGGTCGATGCGCTCGACCAGCTGGACGAAGCGCTGAAAGCCGGTGTCGATGCCGTGCTCCTCGACAATATGAGCCCGGAGACCCTTGCCGAGGCCGTCCGCCGCATCGGCGGACGCGCGATTGCCGAGGCATCGGGCCGCATCACCGCGAAGACGGCGCCCGCCATCGCCGCGTCGGGCGTCGATCTCATCTCCTGCGGCTGGATCACGCATTCCGCGCCCTGCCTGGATATCGGCCTCGACTTCGACAGCCTGACGGCCTCCTGACCTCTTCGCGCTTCCCCGTTTACCGAACTGGACTACGGTCCACAAAATCAAAAGACAAAAGGGAAGCGATCATGGAACAGGCGAACGGATGGCCGTCCATCTTCATGATGAGCGCGGCGTCGGGCACGGAGTTCGGTAAGGCCGCCGGCAATGCACCGGAGATGGCGCGCGAGCAGATCGCGACATCAGGCCCTATCGGTCAGATGCTGGAATTGATGAAGGAAGAACAGGCCAGGGCGAAGGGCTGAGTCATACCAATCGCGCGTCAGGCGAGGATCAGGAACGCCCCTCGCTCCGCGCGGGCTTGTAGAAGATGTGGCGGCCGATCTTCGCCACTTCCACCATGCTCGCCGCCCAATAGGGCTGCACATAATCGGCATGATAGAACATGGCAGGCGCGACCTCCGTGTCATCGAGCCGGCCCAGCGTCACATATTCCGCCGTGCGCATCGCCTTTGCCCAGGCGCGGCGTTCGCTCGGCTTCTTGCTCACGCTCCTGTCGCAAGTGAACGAGAACTGGCAGCCCGTCTTGCGCGAGGCACCCTGATAGACGACGCCGCAAATGCTGTCGGGATAGTGCTTCGAGCTCACGCGATTGAGGATCACACGCGCGACAGCCATCTGCCCCTCGCTCGCTTCCCCGCGCGCCTCGAAATAGATGCCGGCCGCAAGGCAGCGGCGTTCTTGCTCCATCACGCTCGCCTTCACGCGGACGAGCGGCGTATCGACGTCCATCGGCACACCCGGTGCAGGCATGAGGATGCTCGCTGTCTGTACGGCATTGTCGAGAATGGAGCTGTCGCCCGAGAAGGCGCCTGCGAGATCGCGGCCATGCGCAGGCGCATAGGCAACCATGGGGGCGTATTTACGGACGGGGGTGACCGGGTCCGGCGTCGCCATGGCGCTCAGCACCGTGCTGGACACCACGCCGAGACAAACGAGCGCGGCGGCCGTCTGCACGGCCCCTCCAACAAGATGGCCCAGGTCGAGCCATTGAAACAATCTACGCATCGCTCTCTAAAACCCGTCTGCTTTGTTGTGCAGTTCGCGGGACATTCCCCCTTGTCGAGGGTTCCTGTCCGGCCCTTATGAGGCCCTTTCGTGAACTACGGACAGCACCGCACGTGATAGAGCCCGATGCCGCATCGACATCCGGGCAATCTTTATTCGTTAATCACTGGCCGGGAGATAACATCGGGACTCAGGCACAACAACGTCATAATTGACTTATTATTGCTCGCGCGCGTTATGTGATTGAAGAATAACGACTATTTGGCTGCGACAAATCGCACTCGGCACAAATTAACGCCATGGAGTGTGTTAAAATGACGCACAGACACGCATTTCACATCGACTCAAAGCATTAACGCCGAAGACTCAATTTCGCCGAAATTATTAACCTTCCGTACACATATCAATACCGAAACGGGACAATCTGTCTACGGATAGTTCTCGAAACAGTCATGCCGTCCCGGCGTCTTTCGCACCAGCGAGAGCCGATTGTGCGGCTGCGAGACGTGCGATCGGCACGCGATAGGGCGAGCAGGAGACATAGGTGAGGCCCACTTCCTCGCAAAAGGCGATGGAAGCCGGATCGCCGCCATGCTCGCCGCAAATGCCGAGCTTGATATCGGGGCGCGTTTCCCTGCCCCGCTCCGCGCCGATCTTCACAAGCTCGCCCACGCCTTCGCGGTCGAGCGAAACGAAGGGGTCTTGCGTCAGGATCTTCTTGCCCATGTAGTCGTTCATGAAATGCGCGGCGTCGTCGCGGCTGATGCCGAAGGTCGTCTGCGTCAGGTCGTTCGTGCCGAATGAGAAGAATTCGGCCGATTGTGCGATTTCGCGCGCCATCAACGTCGCGCGCGGCAATTCGATCATGGTACCGACGATATATTCGAGCTTGCCACCCTTCTCCTTCTCAATTTCCGCCGCGACGGAAACGATGCGCTCTTTCAGGAAATCGAGTTCGGCTTTCATGCCGACAAGGGGGATCATGATTTCGGGGATCACGGGCGCACCCGTCTTCTCCGCGGCGAGCAACGCGCCCTCGAAGATCGCCCGCGCCTGCATCTCGTAAATTTCCGGGTAGGAAATGCCGAGGCGGCAGCCGCGATGCCCGAGCATCGGATTGGTTTCATCAAGCTCGGTGAGGCGCCGGCGCAGCTTCTCCGCATCCATGCCGGTCTCCTGCGCGAAGTCCGCGATCTCCGCCTCGCCCTTCGGCAGGAATTCGTGCAGCGGCGGATCAAGCAGGCGGATCGTCACGGGCAGTCCGTGCATGATCTCGAAGAGCTGGCGAAAATCGTCGCGCTGCATTGGCAGGATTTTCGTCAGCGCGGCACGGCGGCCCTTCTCGTCGTCGGCAACGATCATCTGACGCACGGCGACGATGCGATCTTCCTCGAAGAACATGTGCTCGGTGCGGCAAAGGCCGATGCCTTCCGCGCCGAACTTGCGCGCGGTCTCCGCATCATGCGGGGTTTCGGCATTGGTGCGTACTTCCATGCGGCGGTGCTTGTCGGCCCATTTCATCAGCGTCGCGAAATCGCCGGAGAGTTCCGGCTGAAGCGTCGGAATGCGGCCCTTGATGACCTGGCCGGTGGAGCCATCCACCGTGATGACATCGCCCTTGCCCAGCGACACGCCCGCCACCGTCATCGTCTCCGCCTTGTAGTCGATGCGGATCGAACCGGCGCCGGAGACGCAAGGACGGCCCATGCCGCGCGCAACCACAGCCGCATGGCTCGTCATGCCGCCGCGCGTCGTCAGGATCGCGACGGCGGAATGCATGCCGTTGATGTCTTCCGGGCTCGTCTCGACGCGCACCAGCACGACATCCTTGCCCGCCTGACGCATGGCGGCGGCTTCGTCGGAATTGAAGACGATCTCGCCCGATGCCGCGCCGGGTGAGGCGGGCAGGCCCGTCGCGATCACGTCGCGCGGCGCTTCCGGATCGAGTGTCGGGTGCAGCAACTGGTCGAGCGATGCCGGATCGACACGGCCGATCGCGGTCTCTTCGGAGATCAGCCCTTCGGCCACCATGTCGACGGCGATCTTCAGCGCGGCCTTCGCCGTGCGTTTGCCGGCGCGCGTCTGGAGCATCCAGAGCTTGCCTTCCTGCACGGTGAACTCGACATCCTGCATGTCGGTGTAGTGGCGCTCCAGCCGGTCGAAGGTCGCGGCGAGTTCCGCGAATGCGTCGGGCATCAGTTCTTCCATCGAGGGCTTCTTGTCGTTGCCTTCGATGCGCGCCTTCTTGGTCAGGCTTTGCGGCGTGCGAATGCCCGCCACCACGTCCTCGCCCTGCGCATTCACGAGGAACTCGCCGTAATAGGCTTTCTCGCCGGTCGAGGGGTTTCGCGTGAAGGCAACGCCCGTTGCCGATGTATCGCCCATATTGCCGAAGACCATGGCCTGCACATTGACGGCCGTGCCCCAGCTTTCGGGAATATTGTGCAGGCGGCGATATGTTTCCGCGCGGCGGTTCCGCCAGGAGCCGAAGACGGCGCCGATTGCGCCCCATATCTGCTCGTTCACATCCTGCGGGAAGGGCTTGCCCAGTTCTTCTTCGACGCGCTCCTTGTAGCGTCCGATCAATTCCTTCCAGTCATCGGCGGAAAGCTCGGTGTCGAGCGCATATTCCTGCTCTTCCTTGAAATATTCCAGCAGCTCTTCGAAATTGTGGTGATCGACGCCGAGCACCACATCCGAATACATCTGGATGAAGCGGCGATAGCTGTCATAGGCGAAGCGTTCGTCGCCCGCGCGCTTTGCAAGGCCCGCCGTCGTCTCGTCATTGAGGCCGAGGTTCAGCACCGTATCCATCATGCCGGGCATGGAGGTGCGCGCGCCGGAGCGCACGGAAACAAGCAGCGGGTTTTCCGGGTCGCCGAATGTCATGCCCACGGTCTTGCCGATCTGGGCGAGCGCGGCCTCAACCTGTTCCTTCAGCCCTTCGGGAAATTGGCGGTCATTGGCATAAAAGGCGGTGCAGACTTCGGTGGTTACCGTAAAGCCGGGCGGCACCGGCAGACCGATATTCGACATCTCGGCGAGGTTCGCGCCCTTGCCGCCGAGAAGGTCGCGCATCGCGGCCGCGCCTTCCGCCTTGCCGTCACCGAAGGAATAGACCCACTTTTTTTCAGCCATTGCACTTGCCTTTGTTGAGGCGAACAGGAGAACGGCCGGGGTTATCCCTCGACCTTCGAAAAATCGGCGACCTCGTGGAGGCCTGCGCGGATTTGCGCCAGAAGTTTCAGCCGGTTTGCGCGAACATCTGCGTCATCTGCGTTCACGGTCACCTTGTCGAAAAAGGCGTCGACGGGCGCGCGGAGCGAAGCCAGCGCGGACATGGCGGCGGCGAAGTCTTCCCTTGCGACGGCGGCTTTCGCCTCCTTCGTCGCGGTGGCTATAGCGTCGCCCAGCGCCTTCTCCTCGTCCTGCGCGAAGAGCGAAGCGTCCGGCGCGGCGTCGAACGCCCCCTCGCCGTCCTTCTTCTCTTCGATCCGCAGAATATTCGTCGCACGCTTGTAGCCGGCAAGCAGGTTCGCGCCGTCTTCCGTCGACAGGAAGTCGGAGAGCGCCTCGACGCGCTTCACGATCTGCTGTAGGTCCCTGCTGTTCCGCATACCGGGAATTTGCGTATCCGCCGTTGATCCCATCAGGAAAACGGCATCCACGAGGTCGAATCTATTACCCATGTCACGAAGGCGAACTTTCAAACGATCGCCAAAAAAATCGAGCAGATCAAACGCAGTTATTGCCCAATCTCTTTGTTTGAACAAATCTCCATGCTCGATGAGAACCTTGGTCAAATCAATTCGGAGATTGCCTTCCAGCACGATACGGATGATGCCGAGCGCGGCTCTGCGCAACGCATAAGGATCCTTCGAGCCCGTGGGCTTCTCGTCGATGGACCAAAAACCCGCCAGCGTGTCGATCTTGTCCGCAAGCGCAACAACCTTGCCGAGCGCGCTCGCGGGCACGTCATCGGTCGGGCCGACGGGCGAATAATGTTCGGCAATCGCATCCGCGATGTCGTCGCCGAGGCCATCGTTCCGCGCGTAGTAAGCACCCATCAGGCCCTGCAATTCCGGGAACTCGCCAACCATGCCGGTGGTGAGGTCCGCCTTGGCGAGTTCGCCCGCGAGTTGCGCCTTTTCCGCGTCCGCGCCCGGCACGAAAGCCGCCAGTTCCCGCGCGAGCTTGCCAATACGCATCGCCTTGTCATGCACCGTGCCCAGCTTCGCGTGGAAGACGACTTCCTTGAGCTTCGGCAGGCGGCTCGTCAGCGTGTGCTTGCGGTCCTGATCCCAGAGGAAGCGCGCATCGGCAAAGCGGGCGCGCAGCACGCGCTCATTGCCGTTCACGATCGCCTTGCCGCCATCTTCCGCTTCGAGGTTCGCCACCACGATGAAGCGCGGCGCGAGGTTCCCGCGCCCGTCGAGACAGGCAAAATATTTCTGGTTCGCGCGCATGGTGCTGGTCAGCACTTCCTGCGGCACGGACATGAACTCGTCGTCGATGGCACCCATCAGCGGCACCGGCCATTCGACGAGCCCGGCCACCTCATGCAGCAGCGCGTCATCTTCCTTGAGCGTCAGCCCTTCCGCCGATGCCAGCGCCTTCGCGCCTTCATGGATGAAGTTTGCGCGCTTCTCGGGATCGAGAACGACCTTCGCCTCGAAAAGCTTCATGTCGTAATCGGTGTAGTCCTTCACCGCGAATTCAGCGCCGCTCATGAAGCGGTGGCCGCGCGTGGTATTGCCTGACTTGATGCCGTCGACCTCGAAGGGAACGACTTCACCGCCGAGAATGCAGAGGATCGAATGAAGCGGGCGCACCCAGCGCAGCGTGCCCCTGCCCCAGCGCATCGACTTCGGCCAGGGGAAGGCGCGGATCGTGGCGGGCACGATCTCGGCAATCACATCCGCCGTCGCGCGGCCTTTTTTCTCCGTCACCGCGACATAGAAGGCGCCCTTCTTGTCTTCCTGCACTGTCGCTTCGTCGATGGACGACAAGCCCGCCGCGCGGAGGAAACCTTCAATGGCCCTTTCGGGCGCGCCGACCTTGGGGCCCTTGCGCTCTTCCTTCACATCCGGCGTCTTTTCCGGCAGATCGTCGATCACGAGGGCGAGACGGCGCGGCGTCGTATAGGCGCGCGCGTTCTTTCCCTCGACGCCGGCCTGCTTCAGCGCATCGGTGACGAGACGCACAAGGTCTTCGCCGGCGCGCTTCTGCATCCGTGCGGGGATTTCTTCCGAGAAAAGTTCGAGAAGCAGCTCGCTCATTCCGCGCCCCCGGCCGGCGTCTTCAGCCATGCCTCGGCGCAGGCCTTGGCCAGCGTGCGGACGCGGCCGATATAGGCCTGACGTTCGGTGACCGAGATCACGCCGCGCGCATCGAGCAGATTGAAATTGTGGGAGGCCTTGATGACCTGATCGTAAGCGGGCAGCGGCAGCGGCTTCTCGCGGTCGAGCAGCGCCGCGCATTCCTTTTCCGCGTCCTCGAAATGGCGGAACAGCATTTCCGTGTTCGCCGCCTCGAAGTTATGCGCGGAATATTCGACTTCGGCCTGATGGAAGACGTCGCCATAGGTGACGCGGTCTTCGCCCTCGGCGCCGTTGAAGTCCAGCTCATAGCCGTTGTCGACGCCCTGGATATACATGGCGAGACGCTCAAGCCCGTAGGTCAGCTCGCCGGAGACGGGCGAGCAGTCAAAACCGCCGACCTGCTGAAAATAGGTGAACTGCGAGACTTCCATGCCGTCGCACCAGACTTCCCAGCCGAGCCCCCATGCGCCGAGCGTCGGGCTCTCCCAGTCATCCTCCACAAAGCGGATGTCATGGTTCGCGGCGTCGATGCCGAGTTCCTTCAGGCTTTCGAGATAAAGCTCCTGAAGATTGTCCGGGTTCGGCTTCAGGATCACCTGAAACTGGTAGTAATGCTGAAAGCGGTTGGGGTTCTCGCCATAGCGCCCGTCGGTCGGGCGGCGCGAGGGCTGCACATAGGCTGCTTTCCAGTGCTTCGGGCCCAGCGCGCGCAAGGTCGTCGCCGGATGAAAGGTGCCCGCCCCCATCGCCATGTCATAAGGCTGCAGGATCACGCAGCCCTGCCGCGCCCAATAAGCCTGCAATTTCAGGATCAGGGACTGGAACGAATTGTCGTGCTTCGCCGTCATGTGAGGAGGCGCTTTCAAGCGAAATCGGCCAGCGGAATCGGAGCCCTTGGGCGCATGCCTCGGACGGGCGCAACCTAGCCGCCGCTCCGGGGAGGGTCAAGTTGAAGGCTGGCAAGGCAAGCCAGGAATGAAAAGGGCAGCAGGCAACCGGATCATGACTGCCGTAAGCGAATCGGTTCTCTTCGCGCCCCGCCTCAGCGGTCGCGGCGGCTGTGCTCCGGCACATAGATGCCGTCGCCGCTGTCACGTAGCGTACCAAGGTCAAGCGGTTCCACGTGCGAGCGGCTCCGGGCGCGCGCAAAAGCTTCGCGCTGGCGCTCCGCCGTGCGGGCAAGCGCGGTATAGGCCGCATAGCAGACCGCGATCAAAACGGCTGCAAAGACGATCTTCGTCATGTCATCGTCCTTTCGAATTGCCGAACCCGATGGAGCCCGGCCAGGAAAATTCTATTAAAGTCCAAAACGGCTCCAAAGGGAACGTTTCTCCGCTGCGGCGATCAGTCCCTCTGCGAAATCAGCTCCGAAATCGGACCCGAATCTCTCGAATCCGCCCTTTGCGCGGGTAAAGCCCATGCCGCCGACCGGCCGCCACCAGGGCGTGCGCTGGGTCACGAGCTTCAACTTCACTTCCTTGCCGAAAAGGTCGCGCATCTTGGCGCGCAGATCCGTAATGCCGTCGATGAGGCCGCGCTCCAGCGCGCCGGGCCCCGCCCAGAACTCGCCGGAGAAGATTGCCGGGTCGTCCGCTTTCAGCCGCTCGCCCCGCGCATCGCGCACGAGCTTCTTGAAGTATTCATGGACATCCTTCTGAAGCGCCACAAGGCGTTTCACATCGTCTTCCTTTTCCGGCTGGAAGGGATCGAGCATGGCCTTGCTCTCGCCTGCCGTATGAACGCGGCGTTCCACACCAAGCTTTTCGATCAGCCCGGTGAAGCCGAAGCCCGCCGAGACGACGCCTATGGAACCGACGATCGAGCTTTCATCCGCGTAGATCTCGTCGGCCGCACAGGCGATCATGTATCCGCCCGATGCCGCCACGTCTTCAGCGAAGGCATAGACCGGCAGTTCCTTTTCCTCCGCCAGCGCGCGAATGCGCTTGTAGATGAGCGAGGACTGCACGGGCGAACCGCCCGGCGAATTGATGATGAGCGCCACCGCCTTCACGCCCCTGAGCGAGAAGGCCGCTTCGAGCGGGCCTGCGACGCTGGCGAGGTTGAGCCCGCCGCGCAAGGGCTGCGAGGGGCCGATGGTGCCCGAGAGCCGCACCACGGCGACGACGGGTTTCGGCTCCCAGCCGGGAACGATGTGTTTACGGAGGGGGGCGGGAAGGAAAGGCGCGATGCGTTTTTTCATGACACCTTAGATAGGGAGAAGGCGGCCTCCCGGCAAGCCGGACTGCACAGAGTTCTCAGGCGGGCTGGTCAAGCAGCAGCGCCTCCCCCCGGCGGAGCAGCGCTTCCGTGCGCTCGGTGAAGCGCCCGTCGCGGCCATGAAGCACGAGGCCCGGGCGGAGCGTGAGCGGCGCGCGCGAGCCGCGCTGACCGCGCACGATGACGCGCGAGGCGGCCTTGCCCGCCGCAGGCCAGAGGGGAAAGACCTCGATGCCCCCCAGATGCCCCGTCATGGAGGCAAGAAGGTCGCCCAGCGCTTCCGCCCGGTGGATGAAGGTCACCGTGCCCTTGGCCCGGGCCATCACGCAGGCAAAGCGCACCCAGTCGTCGAGATCGGAGCCGAGCGTCAGATGCGCCTGTGCCTTGCTCGCATTGGGAGAGGCGGGGCTTGCCGCCGGGTCGTGGAAGGGCGGATTGGCAAAAACGTGATGCCAACTATTGGGTTCGAGGCCCATCGCCGCGAGGTCGCGCACGGGATGTCCGATATCGCCCTCGGCGACGGATACCCGCTCGCCAAGCCCGTTGCGGGTGATGTTCGCGGTGGCGAGCCGCACCAGTTCCGGCTGCAATTCGATTCCCGCCACCTCAAGCCCGCTCACACGGGAGGCAAGGCAGAGACTGGCCACACCGACGCCCGCGCCCGCCTCCAGCGCCCGCTCGCCCTCCCGGGCGGGCACGGCGGCTGCCAGCAGCACAGCATCCAGCCCCGCCCTGTAGCCCTTGGCCGGCTGCAGGATTTTCAGCCTGCCGTCCAGAAAGCCGTCATCGGTGGTTTCTTCGCCGGTCGCAGCGCCACTCATTGGAATTCACTCCTTTCGGGGGATTCACTCTCTCTCGGGGTTCAGCTCTCCTTGGCGTCGTCGAGAATCTTTTGTGCACTACCGAACTCTTCGTCGGCAACCATGATACGCCTCGGCAGGATACCCAACGAGCCTTCCACGATGCTGGTATGGCTGTCCAATTCGAAGGGTTCGATGCCTTCTTCCCGCAGCCTGTGCTTCAGATAGGAAATGAAAACGGGATCGTTGGTGCGAATCAGCTCTTTCACGCGCAATTTTTCTCCTTTTGTGTCCTGCCTGCCGCTGGACCAGCTGCGACATATGGCCTGCCACCCTTGCCGCCTCCCGAACCCCAACCTATGCTCAGTCATGACGGCAGGATAACACAAGCC
Organism: Parvibaculum sp.; assembly: GCA_002694985.1. Lineage (GTDB taxonomy): Bacteria > Pseudomonadota > Alphaproteobacteria > Parvibaculales > Parvibaculaceae > Parvibaculum. Next base: position 571,884 of record NZNS01000010.1, read on the forward strand.
GTATGTGGAAAATTCGGGATTCCAGACGGAAGTCCGGCCTCAGTTCAGGAGTGATGTGTGGGCGTTGTTATTCCCCTGGAGGAAGATCCCGGTCGCGGTCAGAATGCGGTAACACAGCTTCAGGCGCTGGTTGCCGATGAAATGGAGACCGTGAATGAGTTCATCCGTGAGCGGATGGCCTCCGAAGTACCTATGGTTCCCGAGCTCGCAAGCCATCTCATCAATTCCGGTGGCAAGCGCCTGCGGCCCATGCTCACCATCGCCGCCTCGCGCATGTGCGGCTATGAGGGCAAGGACCACATCAAGCTCGCAGCCACCGTCGAGTTTCTGCACACGGCAACCCTCCTCCATGACGACGTGGTGGACGAGAGCAACATGCGCCGCGGCAAGAAAACCGCGCGCACTATCTGGGGCAATCAGGCAAGCGTGCTCGTCGGGGATTTTCTGCTCGGCCGCGCCTTCAAGCTGATGGTCGAGACGAAATCGCTTCGCGCCCTCGAAATCATTGCCGATGCCGCCTCCATCATCGCCGAGGGCGAGGTGATGCAGCTTGCCGCCGCAAAGGATACCGGCACGACCGAAGACGCCTATATGCGCGTCATTTCAGCCAAGACCGCCGCGCTCTTTGCTGCCGCGACCGAAATCGGCGCCGTCATTTCCGGGCGCGATGGCGGCGAGGCCGCTGCGCTTGAATCCTATGGCCGCAATCTCGGCATCGCCTTCCAGCTCGTCGACGATGCGCTCGACTATGGCGGACGCGCCGCCTCGCTTGGAAAGAATACCGGCGACGATTTCCGCGAAGGAAAGATCACGCTGCCCGTCGTCCTCGCCTTCCGGCGCGGTTCGGCGGAAGAACGCGCCTTCTGGCAACGCACGCTGCAAGAGGGCAACCGGCACGACGGCGATCTCGAAAAGGCGGTCGAACTGATGAACAGCCATTCCGCGCTGGACGACACGATCCTGCGCGCGAAGCACTATGGCGCCATCGCCATCGACGCGCTCGCAATCTTTCCCGAGAGTTCCTACCGAGATGCGCTTACCGCGCTCGTCGAATTCTGCATCAACCGCAATCATTGATCCCCCGCCCCTCGCGGGGGTGAAGGTCAGACCGCCTCGCCCGCCGCGACCCACCAATCGGGATGGGCGGCGGCGATGATATGCGCGGCTTCTTCGGCCGCCTCCCCGGATGGATAAAGCCCGAAGCAGGTCGCGCCGGAGCCGGACATGCGCGCGAGCAGGCAATCCACCGTCCCTGCGATTGCCTTTCGCACCTCGCCAATACGCGACGCGATTCTGATCGCCGGCGTTTCAAGGCCGTTTCCCTCTTCCCTCGCCCAGCGCACAACATCATCAAGGCTTGCGAAAGCAGGCAGTGGCGGCGCGGCGGGCGCCTCGGACAGGAGCGGCGCCTCCAGTTCGCGGAAGACGGCCGAGGTGTGCAGGACAAAGCGCGGATTGACCAGCACGAACCATGAGCGTGGCAAAGGCAGGGGGACGATCTTCTCCCCGATACCCCACATCAGCGCCGATGATGAAGAAAGGCAGACCGGCACATCCGCGCCGAGCGAGGCGGCAAGCGCGACCAGCGCTGTCTCGCCTGGGTTCACGTTCCACAGACGTATCAGCGCGCGCAGGGCCGCCGCCGCATCGGCAGAGCCGCCACCGATGCCGGAGGCGACCGGCAGGTTTTTTTCAAGCGTCAGATGCGCGCCCGCCGTCACGCCGGTGAGGTCGCGGAGCGCACGCGCCGCGCGCAGCACCAGATTGTCCGTCTCCCCTTCAAGTCCCTTCGCGAAGGGTCCGGTGACTTCGAGAGAAAGATCGTCCGCCGCGGCTGCCGTCACGCGGTCGCCCAGACGCGCGAAAGCCACGAGGCTCCGCAGTTCGTGATAGCCGTCTTCGCGGCGACCCAGGATGCGCAATGTCAGATTGATCTTCGCGAAGGCGTCTTCGCTTACGGGCCCTTGCATAGGCTTACGATCCTGCCGCTCCGGCCGGAATGGTACCCTTCAGCTCGCTTTCCGCGCGCTCACCCGCTTCAAGACCGAGATCGAGCTTCGTGCGCAATATACCCACGCGCTGTTCTTCGGGCTCCGTCGCCAGCGCGTGGCTCCACTGGAAGCGCGCTTCGATCCGGCGTCCGACCTTCCAGAGCGCATCGCCCAGATGCTCGTTGATCGTCGGATCGCCCGGCTGCAACTCGGCTGCACGTTCGAGATATTTCACCGCAAGATCGTATTCGCCCAGCCGATAGCGGGCCCAGCCGAGGCTGTCCACAATGAAGCCGTCATTCGGGCGGCGCTCCACTGCCTTCTCGATCATGTCGAGCGCCTCGTCGAGGTTGCGGTGCTGCTCGATCCATGAATAGCCGAGATAGTTCAGCACCAGCGGATGCTCATTCGAAAGATCGAGCGCCAGCAGGAGATCGGCTTCCGCCTTGTCCCATTGCCCGAGCCGCTCGCGGCAGATACCGCGCGCGTAATAAAGCGTCCAGTTCGCCGGGCCCGGCCCGCCCGAGAGCGTGATCGCGCGTTCATATTGCTCTGCGGCCTGCGTGTAATCTTCCTTGGCGCGGTAGATATCGCCCATGGCGACAATAGGCTCCAGTTTGCCCGGTGCCTTTTTCGACACGGCTTTAAGGATGGCGATGGCTTCCTCTTCCTTGCCGAGCTCGTTGAGCGCCAATGCCGTCTGGATACGCGCATTGAGATAGAGAGCGGAATCCTCATCGACCTCTGCATAGGCTGCAACGGCGTCCGTCCAGCGTTCCTGCTGTTCGTAGGTACCGGCAAGCAGCGATTGCGCGATGTCGAAATCGGGCCGCATGTAAAGTGCGAGGCGAAGATAGAGTTCGGCGAGGTTGCTCGCCGTGTCATTCGCCAGCGCGCTGCCGAGCCCGTAAAGCGCTTCGGCTGTGCCCTCCGCCGCGTTGCTGACAAGCGGCGGCAGCGGTTTACCGGCATCAAGCTGCTTCAGCGCGTGTTCGGCAAGCGGGTGTTCGGGCGAAAGTTCGATGAAGCTTTCAAGAGCGGCGCGCGCCTCGTCGCTGCGGCCTTGCCGCTGAAGGAAGCTCGCATAGGCCTGCACGATGCGGATCGAGCCGCCACCGCTGGTTTCCATCGCCTCGGCATAGGCTTCGCCCGCGCCCTTGTCGTCGCCAAGCACTTCGAGCATCAGGCCTTCATGGAAGGAGCGGAAAAGCGCGAAGGCCGCGCGCCCCTCGAAGGCGCCGATCCGCTCCATCGCCAGTTCCTTGTCACCCTCGCCCACCGCTGCCCAGGCATCGGTCAGTGTGCCGACAAGCGCGGTGAAGGGGCCGGGCGTCGCCGCAGCGATCTGGCCGCGTGCCTCCGCATAATTTCCGTGTTTCAGGTCCGCGAGCGCAAGTGTGACCCGCGGCATCCGTTCGCCGGGTTCAAGCGCGACGAGCTTCTTTGCCAGCCTTATGGCGCGGTCCATGTCGCCGCCCACCAGCGCCGACATGAAGGCGCGGTCGAGGATGACGGGATCGTCCGGCTCGTCGGCGAGCGCACGGTCGTAGAAATCCGCGGCTTTGAGGTTTTCGTTCACCGAGGCGGCGTAGCGCCCCGCAAGATAGGCACCGTAAGGTGTTGCCGCCTCACCCCGGGAAAACAGACCATCGGTAAAGCTTCCCGTACCGGCACAACCGGCAAGCACCGGCGCGAAAACGGTAAGCAGCGCAGCCGTCCTTGCCGCACGCCCGATACGCAGGATCGGCGTTACGTGCGCGAACGCCGCATCTTTACATTTCATCCGGGGGCTGGCCTCCGTGCCTAAAGGTGTCCGGCCCGCCGGAGGGCGGGCCGTCACAACACTATATAAAAGCCTCGTCCCCCGCCATCCGCGGATCGGGCCTTACATATTCGGGTAATTCGGTCCGCCGCCACCTTCCGGCACCGTCCAGTTGATGTTCTGGGCCGGGTCCTTGATGTCGCAGGTTTTGCAGTGAACGCAATTCTGCGCATTGATCTGGAAGCGCGGGTTGGAGCCGTCATCGTCGCGGACAACCTCATAAACCTGCGCCGGGCAGTAGCGCTGCGCGGGCTCGGCATATTTCGGCAGGTTATAGGCGATCGGAATGGCCGGGTCTTTCAGCTTCAGATGGACCGGCTGGTCTTCCTCGTGGTTCGTCGCCGAGAGGAAGACGGAGGACAGCTTGTCGAAGGAGAGCTTCCCGTCGGGTTTGGGATAGTCGATCGGCTTGCAGTCTTTCGCTTCCTTGATCGATTCGAAGTCCGCCTTCTTGTGGCGAAGCGTGAACGGCAGGCCGATGCCGAGATTGTTCATCCACATTTCAATGGCGCCGAGGCCGGTGCCGATCAGCGTACCGAAGCGCGTGAGAAGCGGCTTCACATTGCGGACGCGCTTCAGATCCTTGTAGACCGGGCTCTTTTCGTAGGCCTCGCTATAGGCAGTCAGTTCGTCGCCCTGGCGGCCATCCTTCACGGCCTCGAAGGCCGCTTCCGCGCCCATCATGCCGGTCAGCATGGCGTTGTGGCTGCCCTTGATGCGCGGCACATTGACGAAGCCCGCCGAACAGCCGATCAGCGCGCCGCCGGGGAAGGTGAGCTTCGGCACCGACTGGAAGCCGCCTTCGGTGATTGCGCGCGCGCCATAGGCAATGCGCTTGCCGCCTTCGAGCGTCTCGGCCACCGCCGGGTGATGCTTGAAGCGCTGGAATTCATCGAAGGGCGAGAGGTAGGGGTTCTTGTAGTTCAGGTGAACCACGAAACCGACCGACACGAGGTTGTCGCCGAAGTGATAGAGGAAGGAGCCGCCGCCAGTGCTGTCGTCGAGCGGCCAGCCCAGCGTGTGCTGCACGAGACCCTTCTTGTGCTTCGCGGGATCGACCTCCCAGAGTTCCTTCAGGCCGATGCCGAACTTCTGCGGGTCGCGGCCTTCGTCGAGCTTGAACTTGCGGATCAGTTCCTTCGACAGCGAACCGCGCACACCTTCTGCGAACAGCGTGTACTTGCCGCGCAGCTCCATGCCCGGCGTATAGCTGTCCTTGTGGCTGCCATCCTTGGCCACGCCCATGTCGCCGGTCACCACACCGCGCACCGAACCGTCCTCGGCATAAAGCACTTCCGCACCGGCAAAGCCCGGATAGATTTCGACACCCAGTGCTTCGGCCTGTTCGGCGAGCCAGCGGCAGACATTGCCGAGGCTGACGATGTAGTTGCCGTGATTGTTCATCAGCGGCGGGAAAAGGATGTTGGGCAGGCGCAGGCTGCCGGCCGGACCGAGCAGAAGGAAATGGTCGGCGGTCACTTCTGTGTCGACCGGCGCTCCCTTTTCGCGCCAGTCCGGTATCAGCTTGTTGAGACCGATGGGGTCGATCACCGCGCCGGACAGGATATGCGCGCCGATTTCCGATCCTTTTTCGATCACGCAAACCGAAATATCGAAATCTTCTTCCGCCGCAAGCTGGCGCAGCCGGATCGCTGCCGACAGGCCCGCCGGGCCGCCGCCGACGATGACGACGTCATATTCCATGTATTCGCGTTCGACTGCCGCCTCACTCATATTCTTCTTCTCCTTATCCGGCGCTTTTCGCGTTTTGCGCGCCGCCGGATCGCCGCTGAAATCAGGGCTCCGTTATGGTGCGAATGCCCTTTCGGGTCAATATTACCGGGCTTGGGGAACCACCAGGCGCCAGTTGCGTGTCATTCTCAACAAGACGCGCGGCCCCGCCCGCGTTAGAACAAGTGTAGGTTTGGCTTTGCGACCGTCAAATCGTGTTGCATCCGTGAACCGTTCAAATCCAGAGACGCCAGGAACGCCAATGAACAGCTCCGGCAACGGAGAACCGCTCAACCCGCAGGAAGCCGCCGCGCTTCTCGCTTTCTATGTGGAGGCGGGCGTTGCGGACTTCTTCTGCGACGAGCCCGTGAACCGCTATGCGCTTGCCGACGCCGCCGCGCCGGAGCAAGCCGCGCGCGCTGCCGGTACAAGGCCGGAGCCACGCGAAGCGCCGCGCGGTCCGCGCCCCGATCCTCGTGGCGAGATGGCCTCCGCCGCGCCCGCCGCGCCGGTGTCCGCGCCGCGTCCCGCCTCCCCCTCCGCCATTCCGCTCGAGGATGCACAGGCCGCCGAGAATGCGCGCATCCTTGCGGCGCGCTGTTCGACGCTGGAGGAATTGCGCGAGGCGCTTGCGAATTTCGAAGGCTGTCCGCTGCGTTACACGGCGAAGAATCTCGTATTCGCGGATGGCAATCCGAAAGCGCGCGTGATGATGGTCGGCGAGGCACCGGGCCGCGACGAAGACCTGCAAGGTCTTCCTTTTGTCGGCCGCGCCGGGCAATTGCTCGACCGGATGCTTGCGGCCATCGGGCTCGACCGGAGCTCGGTCTATATCGTCAATACGCTGCCCTGGCGTCCGCCCGGCAACCGTACGCCAACGCCCGCCGAACATGCCGTCTGCATGCCCTTCGTGGAACGCCATATCGAACTCGTCCAGCCGGAGGTTCTCGTCCTGCTCGGCGGCGTTTCGGCCAAACAGCTTCTCCAGACCGCCACCGGCATCATGCGGCTTCGCGGCAAATGGGCGACGGTGCGAATCGGCGAGCGCGACATCCCCGCCCTGCCGACGCTCCATCCCGCCTATCTGCTCCGTCAGCCCGCACAGAAACAGCTCGCCTGGCGCGACCTCCTCGCCCTCAAGGCGCGGCTCACACAGCCACCTGCCTGAGCGTTAACCGATTCGTCCGATTTCAGAACAGGCGGGCCGATCTGCGCTTGTGAGCGGCGGCGACGCCGTTAATATGTGCCCATGAACCGGGGGGCTCATCATCTCCCCGTCGCTCGCGCGGCGGGACGTCAGTTTTGTGCGGCAGCTGTCAGCGCCGCGCTTTTCCTTTTTGCGTCACTTGTTCTCTCTTCGCTTCCTGTCTTTTCGCCGGCCAGTGCCGGAAACATCCTGCTTGCCAAGGCAAGTGGCCAGCAGCCCATGCGCATCTGGAGCCCGGAAATCCTGGGCGGCGCCGACCGCGAACTCTATCGCGACATCATAGCGGCGACCGAGCGCGGGCACTTCAAGACGGCTGACAAGCTGGTGGCGAAGCTCAAGGACAAGCGCCTCATGGGCCATGTCCTCTACATCAAATATATGGGCCCGCACTACATCACGCGCTATTCGGAGCTGAAGGCGTGGCTCGCCAAATATAACGACCATCCGGGCGCCGCCGACATCTACAAGCTCGCGCTCCGCAAGCGCGGGTCCGCCGCCCGGCCCCAAAAGCCCGCGCCGCGCCGCTGGCGCCAGCCCATGCATGCGGCCTATGCGGTCGATGACGGCGACGTCGAAAATCCATCGCCGCGCTTCCGCGAAATCGATCGCAAGGTTCGTCGCATGGTATCGAGCGGCACGGCGGATCGCGCACAAGCCTGGCTTCGCCGCAGCAATGTGCGCAACGCGCTGACGAGCCTCGAACTGGACAAGGTGCGCGAGCGCGTCGTCGCCTCCTATTTCCTCGAAGGCCAGAACGAGAAAGCCTATTCGCTTGCCGCCGCCATCCTGCAATCGCATGGCGGCAGAATGCAGCGCGCCAGATGGTATGCGGGTCTCGCGGCGTGGCGCATGGAAGACTATGCCACCGCCGCCAGCCATTTCGAATATCTCGCCTCGATGCCGCGCCTTTCGCCGTGGACGAAGGCAGCGGGCGGTTTCTGGGCCGCGCGCGCCTGGCTCGCGGCAGGAAAGCCGGCAAAAGTCGCGCCGCTGCTCGAACTTGCCGCCGACACCGGCGCCACCTTCTACGGCGTTCTTGCGACGCGCCAGCTTGGCCGCGACCTTCATATCGACTGGGTGGAGCCGCGCATCGACGAAGCCTCCTTCCGCAAGCTGACGGAAACGGATGCGGTGGCGCGCGCCGTCGCGCTGATGCAGATCGGCAAGCGCGACCTCGCCCGCGAAGAACTTATCCGCGCCCACGGGCTCATCGATCCCTCGCTCGATCAGGCGCTGATCGCGCTGGCAAGTTTCTACGACCTTCCCGCTGTCCAGCTTCAGGTTGCCAATGCCGCTTATGTGCCCGCATCGCGCGCGCCACGCGGACGCATCGTTCTCAATGCCGGTCTTTTTCCGGTGCCGGACTACAAGCCGAGCACGGGCTACAAGGTTGACCGTGCGCTTCTCCTCGCCTTCATGCGGCAGGAGAGCAAGTTTCGGCCGGATGCGATGTCATGGGCGGGGGCGCGGGGTCTCATGCAGATCATGCCGGCCACGGCGAGCCATATCACGCGGGACCGTTCGCTTGCCCGTGCCAACAAGGACAAGCTTCTCGATCCGACCTTCAACATCACGCTGGGTCAGGACTATCTGACCGAACTGATGGGATCGGGCGAACCCTATGGCAACCTCTTCATGCTCACGACGGCCTATAATGGCGGTCCGGGGAACCTCAATCGCTGGCTCGCCAGCATGGATTTCCGGGGCGACCCGTTCCTCTTCATCGAGAGCATCCCGGCCGCCGAAACGCGCGGCTATATCGAGCGCGTCGTCACCAATTACTGGATCTACAGCGAACGCCTCGGGCAGCCTGTCGGCTCGCTCGACGCTTCCGCCTCCGGCGTCTGGCCGGTCTACAGCCCGGCGCGCTGACACTGCCTCACACCGGCAGAACCTTCAGCGCCATTTCGGCAACCTGCTGTAATTCCTTCTTCGTCGCACCGCCCGCGGCCTGAACGGAAATACCGTTCATCACCGCCGTCACATAACGTGCGAGCGCGGCAGGGTTCGTATCGCCGGGCAGATCGCCTTCCTTCTTCGCGCGTTCGAAGCGTTTCCTGATCCTGGTGCAGCTTGCCTGCCGGCGCCGGGCGAGTTCGTCGCGAATGGCACTGCTTTCCTCACCGCCCGCAAGGCCCGCCGTCACCAGCATGCAGCCATGCGGTGCCCCTTTCTCGCATTGCAAAGAGGCGGCATGACAGAGCAGCTGTTCCATCGCCTGACGCACGCCCGGCGCGGCCAGCGCCTCGTCCATCAAGCCGCCTTTCACCTCTTCATAACGATCGAGGGCGCGGCGGAAGAGGCCTTCCTTGTTGCCGAAAGCGGCATAAAGGCTCGGCGGCTTGATGCCCATCGCGCTCGTCAGTTCCGATAGCGACGCACCCTCATATCCCTTTTCCCAGAATACGCTGAGCGCCTTGTCGAGCGCCTCGTCCACGTCGAAGGCACGGGGCCTGCCCATGGCCATGAGATGTTCTCCATGGTTTTTTAGTTCCCACTACATAAACATCTCGAGGGGAGCCCTTCAAGACCCCATATACAAACCTGCCGACGGGATTTTCCATCGAGTGAACGGAACTCGCCTGTAAGGAGCTCCTTGCGGGGAACTCCGTCCCGACCGTTTTTCCGGTAGCGCAGGCCGATGGCGCGGTGGCCTCTTTTCCGGTTATAAGCAGTGCAGTGAAGAAAGGCCCTCTCATGCCCATCGACGAGACGCGCGAATTCATTCCCCTCAACATCGCGGTCCTGACCGTGTCCGACACGCGCAGCGCGGAAGACGACAAGTCCGGCGATGTTCTCGCCGAACGCATCGTACAAGCGGGCCACAAGGTCGCCGCGCGGCGCATCGTGCCGGACGACAAGGAACTCATCCGCGCCGCGCTGAAGTCGTGGATCGCCAGTCATGACGTCGATGCCGTCATTTCCACCGGCGGCACCGGCCTCACCGGCCGCGATGTCACGCCGGAAGCCTTCCGATCCGTTTACGACAAGGAGATCGACGGCTTTTCCGTCCTCTTCCACCGCGTGAGCTTCGAGAAGATCGGCACCTCCACCATCCAGTCGCGCGCGACGGCGGGCGTCGCCGGGGGCACTTATCTCTTCGCCCTGCCCGGTTCGCCCGGCGCCTGCAAGGATGGCTGGGACGAAATCCTCGTCCACCAGCTCGATTATCGCTTCCGGCCCTGCAACTTCGTCGAGATCATGCCGCGTCTCGAAGAGCACAAGCTACGCAAGTAGGAAGCGCTCCTAACCCGCAATCGTCTGCTCGAAAAGAACCGCGTACTCGTCCCGGCTCACGTTGCGCGGGTTGGTCAAGGTGCAGACATCCTTTGCGGCATGGGCCGAGAGATAGTCGATCATGTCCGTCGTGACACCCATCTCCCCGAGATTTTTGGGAAGGCCGAGCCGCGTGTTGAGCGCCTCAATCTCGTCCGAAACATCGGCGCCTTCGGCCAGCCCCATCGCCGAGGCAATGCGGGGCAGAACCTCGCTGATCTTTTCGTGATTGAAGCGGAGTACCGGAGGCAGGCAGACAGCGTTCAGCGTGCCGTGATGGAGACGCAGACCGGGAAGCGAACCGCAGGCATGGCTCATGGAGTGAACCGCGCCGAGACCCTTCGTGAAAGCCATCGCGCCTTCGCTCGAAGCCATCATCATGTTCCAGCGGGCGGTGGCGTTGCTGCCGTCCGAGACCGCCCGTTCCAGATGTCCTTGCCCGAGCGCGCGGGTAATGCCATCGAGACCGACCGCGTCGGCGGGCGGATTGACCTGTCGCGAACACACAGCTTCGATGCAATGCGCAACCGCATCCATGCCCGTCGCGGCCGTCAGCATTGCCGGCAGGCCGAGGGTCAGGTCCGGGTCGCAAATGGCAACGCGCGGCACGAGATGCTTGCTCGCCAGGATGAGCTTCTCGCCATTCGACATGATGACAACAGCACCGCTCGAGACTTCACTGCCGGTCCCTGCCGTGGTCGGGACGGCGATGAGCGGAGCAACCGGGCCGATTTTCTGCGCACCGCCGAGTGCGGCCGTGAAGGAGATCATGTCGCCTTCATGTGTGACGGTGAGGGCGACTGCCTTTCCAAGATCCATCGAAGATCCGCCGCCAAGCGCGACAATGCCGTCACAGCCTGCTTCGCGGTATAGCGCCGCTGCGGCGAGAACCGCTTCTTCGGTCGGGTTTTCCGGCGTGTCCTGAAAGACCGTCGCCTGAAACTCGTTAGACATCGCACCACGCAGCTTGTCCACGATACCCGCGCGAACAAGACCTATATCGGTGCAGACAAGCGGACGCGATATCCCTTGCGCCTTGAGCGTATCGCCGATCTGGCCGATCGCGCCGTGATCGAAAAGAGTTGTCGTGCAGAATGTAAGCGTTGCCATCTTGCGTTCCCTTTTTTGTTTTATTCAGTAGCTGTTCCATGCGTCCTCTTCCGTGCGATCGAAGCGCATGAGGAAGAGTTCCCAGAGGTGTTCATTGGCGCCTTCTTCAAGAAGCTTCAGGCGGTTGCGCAGCGATTGCCTCGTGATTTCGCCCTTGCGGAAACTCTCGATGAGATCGAGAAAATGCGTGGCCTGGTCGTGTGAGAGCTCAACGGTATGCATTGCCTTCTCCTCAATGGTCCAGGGGACAGCCGCAACCCTCGGCGGCGGGCGTAAGACAGAGAAGAAGCCGGGTCAGGTTCGTACCGAGGATGGGCGGCGAGCGATGCACCACGCCGCCCGACACGTCTTTCCTGCCCGCGAAGATTCCCACCGAGAAGCGCGGCATCTCGTGCACCGTGCCGCGAAAATCGCGCTGCCTGCGAAGCGCAAGATCCGCCTCGCCGGGCGCAACCCATTGCGTTCCCGGCCCGCGATAGGTCGAGAGGAGGCGCATCGACACGTGGTCCTGATGAAACCGGCTGCACGCATCGTCGTCGATGCATTCCAGCCGCACTTCGAGTTCGCCGCCCCCCGCGCGCGCGGCAAAATCGCGGGCAAGCGCCGCAATGTCGTTTCGCAGCCAGGGCACGCAACCCTTCGGCAACTCATCGCCAATGCGCTCCGCCGGGGCAATGAAGCGAGCGGACGGAAGCGCGTCGGGAGCGAGCGCATCCAGCCATTCCACTATCTCGCCGGGGACGCTCCGGCACAGGATTTCGGGCGCGACCGCGCGCGGCTCGATCTTCGTGACAACGTTCATATCAGGCCGCCGCGTCGCTCTGCCAGACGGGGAAGGGATCGCGAAGCCGGGCCCATTCCTCCCAGTCGAATCTCGGCTTTTCATCGGAACCCAGCAGGCAGGCGTCGAGCGCGCGCCTGATCCACGCCTCATCCATGTCGCGGCCGATGAAGACGATTTCCTGGCGGCGGTCGCCCCACACGTCATGCCAGTTCTTCTTCAGGTTTTCGCGCCATTCGGCATTGTCGGGCCAGCGGTCGCGCGGCAGCACGTCCCACCAGTAGCCAATGGCCTCGTTGCGGACGAGCGCGCCCGCCTGGCTCACCTCCCCGACCCATTCGGGCCGTGTTGCCAGCCAGAAATGGCCCTTGGCGCGGATGACGCCCGGCCAGCTCGAATTGAGGAAGCTGTGGAATTTCTCGGGATGGAAGGGCCGCCGCGCGCGATAGACGAAGCTGCGGATTCCATATTCCTCGGTCTCCGGCGTGTGCTCGGCAAAGCCGAAGAGTTCCTTGAACCAGAGGGGATGGCGCTGTGCCTCCTCGAAATCGAAGAGCCCGGTATCGAGCACATCGCCGAGGTTCGTTCGTGCAAAATTGGTCTCGATGATCTTCGCATCGGCATTGAGCGAGCGGATGATGCTGCGGGCGAGGTCAAGTTCGCGGGCACTCGCCTCATCCACCTTGTTCAGCACGATCACATTCGCAAATTCGATCTGCTCCACGAGAAGGCTCACCAGCGAGCGGTCATCGTCCTCGCCGAGGCTTTCGCCGCGGTCGGCAAGAAAGTCGCGTGAGGCATAGTCCTTCAGCAGGTTCGCGGCATCGACCACCGTCACCATCGTGTCGAGCCTGGCGACATCGCCAAGGCTTTCGCCGAATTCGTCGCGGAAGTCGAAGGTCGCGGCAACGGGCAGCGGCTCGGATATGCCGGTCGACTCGATCACCAGATAATCGAAGCGATCATCTTCCGCGAGCGCACGTACTTCCTTCAGAAGATCGTCGCGCAACGTGCAGCAGATGCAGCCATTGGTCATCTCGACGAGTTGTTCCTCCGAGCGGGTGAAGGAGGCATCGCCCGCGCGAACGAGATCCGCGTCGATATTCACCTCGCTCATGTCGTTGACAATGACAGCCACCCGCCGCCCCTCGCGATTGTTGAGGATGTGATTCAGCAGCGTGGTCTTGCCCGCCCCCAGAAAGCCGGACAGCACGGTGACGGGTAGTTTCCGCTCGGACATGGGCAGCACCTCGAAGGGAAAAAGGGGGGCGTCGATCTCATGACGTAATGTTATAACATCACACCCATATGGTATTTCAAGCCCTCAAGCTCTTTTTCCGTTGTAGCTACCCTCTTATGGCGTCACGATTCCACTTGGGCAGGAATCAATCACGCGGGAGAGGCTTCGGACATGTTCAAGGAATTCAGGGAATTCGCCCTCAAGGGCAATGTGCTCGACATGGCGGTCGGCATCATCATCGGTGCCGCCTTCACCACCATCGTTAAGTCGCTTGTCGACGACATCATCATGCCGCCCATCGGGGTCATGCTGGGCGGTGTCGACTTCACCAATTATTTCATCGTGCTGAGTGGCGACGCAGCGGTCGCATCACTTGCGGAAGCGAAGGAAGCGGGCGTCGCCGTTCTTGCCTATGGCAAGTTCATCAACGCGATCCTGCAATTCACCATCGTCGCCTTCGCGATCTTCCTCGTCATCCGCCAGATGAACCGGCTGAAAGCCCGCATCGCCAAGGGCGAGGCCCCGGCGCCGTCCGCGCCGCCGCGCCAGGAAGTGCTGCTGGAAGAAATCCGCGACGCGCTCAGGGCGAAGAGCTAATCCTTCCGGCGCATCACCTAGAAGACATATGAATACTGGCCGGGATTGTTTTCAAAAAGGGCAATCTCGGCCTCCGCTTCACTGAGCACGCCCTCCGCTTCCTCGCCATATTCCGCTCGCATCTCCGCGATCCGCTTGCGCATCGGCGTGTAGTATTCATCCCACCAGTCTTCCGGCGGCAGCATGGAAAAGGCGATTTCCGTCGCAACGGCGCTTCCGGGCCCGTTGCGCGGCAATGCCAGCTGCAGATCGAGAAACAGCTTGAAGGGATCGAGGTCGCTCACGCCTTCTTCCGCCATCTCGCAAGGTCCGCGCCCTCGTCGATATCGGCAAGCCGGTCCAGCAAGGCAACACTCATATTCTGTTCACGGATGTTTTTCAGCGTATCCGCCATCGTTTCCTCGCTCGACCAGCGCACGCCGGCGAAGATTTCCTTCACGCGCGGGCGGCGCTTCTGGCCCACCAGCCAGTAGCCGCCATCTTCGGCCGGGCCGATCACGGTGTCGCTCTCTCCCAGCGCGGTGAAGGCGTCCGCGATATGTTTCTTTTCGATGCCGGGAATATCCGCGCCGATAATGACGACCGGGCCCGGCGGCAGGTCGCGAAAAAGGCTCCCCATGCGTTGGCCGAGGTCGCCCTCGCCCTGCCCCACGCGCGGAATGTCCTGCGGCCAGACGCCCTTGTCATGGACAGCACGGTCCGGTGCCACCGCGATCAGCGTGCGCCAGCGCGGGTCGCGCCCGACGCGCCGGATCAGGCTCGCGCTCGCCGTGCGGAAAAAGCGCAGCGCTTCCACCGCGCCGATATCGCGCGCCAGCCGCGTTTTCACCCGCCCGATCAGCGGCGCCTTGGCCATGATCACGAGTTGCGGGTCGAGCGACACCTAGGAATAGACCTTCGCGATCACACGCGGCGGCACACGCAGATAATAAAGTGCGAGACAGAAAAGATTGCGCAAGGAGCGCGCGGCGAAGCCGTCCTTCAGATAGCGCGCGGGGCTCGTGACCGCGAGCGTGCGGAGCATGAGGCGGCGGCGGCGCGGAATGCGGCGCACGAGATCCACATCCTCCATCAGCGGCAGGTCGCGAAAGCCGCCCGCCTTCTCATAAAGCCGCCGGTTGATCAGCAGCCCCTGATCGCCATAGGGCAGCTTCATCAGCGCGCAGCGCAGCGCCACCATCTTCTCGATCAGCCGCGCCCAGCCTGAAAAATCATCCAGTGCGAAGCGGAACGAAGCCGCCATCTCGCCAT
This sequence comes from Parvibaculum sp., assembly GCA_002694985.1. Classification (GTDB taxonomy): domain Bacteria; phylum Pseudomonadota; class Alphaproteobacteria; order Parvibaculales; family Parvibaculaceae; genus Parvibaculum. The sequence continues at coordinate 586,890 of NZNS01000010.1, forward strand.
CGCGGAAGCGCCCGCTCTCGATCTGCTCGAAGAGCTTCTCGACTTCGGGAATCCAGCCGGGTTCGAGCACCGTGTCGGCATGAAGGAAAAGCAGCCAGTTGCCGCGCGCGGCCCTGGCCCCCGCCGCAAGCTGCGGCCCTCGTCCCTTCGGCGCGCATACGAGCTTTGCGCCCGCTGCCTCCACGATCTCCAGCGTCTCGTCGCTGGAGCCGCCATCCACCACGATCACTTCCTGCACCAGCCCGCGCACGGCGGCCGGCACCAGCGGCGCCAATGTCCGGGTCAGGGTCTCTTCGGCATTCAAGGTCGGAATAATCACACTAAGCATGCGCGCAAGATATCCGCAGCGCCGCATTTCTCAAAATGGGGCTATTTCCCTGCCGTCAGCGCGGCCCGCCGGGGCGCATGTGGGCATGAATAATGTTCTTGTTATGTTCTCATGTCTGGATATACTCATGCCCATGACGACGAGTCGCGAAACAGCGCCCCCCGGCCACCCCGCGCAAACCGCCAATTCCCCGGTTGGCAACCGCGCGGCCAAGCGGCCCTACGGCTTCACGGACCATCGCCCTGTCACCCGCGGGGCGCCCCTCGTCCCCCCGAGCGTCCGCAAGCCTGATCTGCCCGAGAGCGGCCGCCGTGGCCGGGGCGCGCTGACCAACAAGAGCGGCCGCTACGAGCCGCTTTCGCGCGAACTCGCCGATGATGGCTGGGACAATCTCGAAGACGTGCCTGCGCTGAAGACGCAGGTCACGGAAGAAATTCCGCGCCACATCATCACGCGCAATGCCTCGCCGGACATTCCCTTCGACCGCTCGATCAATGCCTATCGCGGCTGCGAGCATGGCTGCGTCTACTGCTTCGCGCGGCCGACACATGCCTATATGGGGCTCTCGGCGGGTCTCGATTTCGAGAGCAAGCTCTTTGCCAAGCCCAATGCGGCGCAACTCCTCGAAAAGGAACTTGCAAAGCCCGGCTATGAAGTCGCGCCCATCGCCATGGGCACGAATACGGACCCCTATCAGCCGATCGAGCAGCGTTACCGGATCACGCGGAGCCTTCTCGAAGTGCTCTCCACCTATAATCATCCGGTGACGATCCTGACGAAGTCCGCGCGGATCGTGCGCGACATCGACATTCTCTCCTCGCTTGCGCAGCGCAATCTCGTGCGCGTCGCGCTTTCGGTCACGACGCTCGATGCAAAGCTCGCCCGCGCGCTCGAGCCACGCGCCTCCACGCCCGCGCGCCGTATCGAGGCAATAAAGCTCCTGTCCGATGCCGGCATTCCCGTCGGCGCGATGATCGCGCCCGTCATCCCGGCCTTGAACGATATGGAGATCGAGAAGCTCCTTACCGGCGTCGCCTATGCAGGCGCGCGAGACGCCAACTTCGTCATCCTCCGTCTGCCGCTCGAAATCCGCGATATTTTCGTCGAATGGCTGCACGAGCATGCGCCGGACAAGGCAAACCACGTCATGTCGCTTATCCGCCAGATGCGCGGCGGCAAGGATTACGATGCGAAATGGGGCGAGCGGCAGGCCGGCACGGGCCCCTATGCCTGGCAGATCGCACGCCGCTTCGAAATCGCCACGAAGAAACTCGGGCTCGGCTACCGCTCGCGCGAGGGCGACGCCCTCGACTGCTCGCAATTCCTTGTGCCCGGCCGCGGCAAGCAGCTCGCGCTTCTCTGAAAAACAGTCCCCCTCCCGGCCTGCCGGGAAACCATGTGCGGAAATCATGTGTGGAACGGCAAACAGATGCGCTACTTCGTTTACATCCTGACAGACCAGAGAGACGGCCCCCTCCATATCGGCGTGACGAATGATATTGCGCGCCGTGCCTGGGAGCGCCGCGAAGAGGCAGGTGCGCGCTTCACCGAGCGATATGGTGTGCGCCGCCTCGTCTATGCCGAAACCCATGACAACGCGGAACGGGCGCTCCGGCGCGAAAGGGCGCTGAAAGCGTGGAAGGACGACTGGAAGATCGAATTGATCGAAGGCGCCAATCCCGAATGGGACGACCTGACGGAGACACTGAGCCGCTAACGGGAATGTGCGAGTGAGATGAACTATTACGTCTACATTCTCGCCAGCCGCAAACACGGAACACTTTATGTCGGCGTGACGAACGACATTGCGCGTCGTGTCGATGAACACCGTCTTGGCAGTGCGTCATCCTTCACACGCAAATATGCGCCTCATCGAACGCAGCAATCCCGAGTGGGACGACCTGCATGCTTCGCTCAATCATTGACCAAATAAAAAGTGTCATCCCGGCGAAGGCCGGGACCCACTCGCAAATCCGCGTGTAGAAGCGGGTGATATGGACGATGCCGGTGCCGGAGACTTGGCCTCCATTGCCGCAAGGTGCTGCCTTCCATCTCTTCATCTATGTGCGGCACGGCCAATGGGTCCCGGCCTTCGCCGGGATGACATGTTTTTCTGAGATGCGCCCTCCCCAGCGACACACCCCTTCCCATCCCACCGGACTCGCGGCACACTCGCGCTCATGCTGCCCACCTCAAAGCCGCCCGCCTCCAGAAAGAAGCTCCGGAAGCCGCGAGCAAAGCCCGCCGTCACAATGCCGGATTATGCCATCGAGATGGAAGAAGGGGCGCCCGCGCGCCTCGTCTGCGGCGTCGATGAGGCAGGCCGCGGCCCGCTCGCGGGGCCGGTCGTTGCCGCCGCCGTCATCATCGACATATCGAACTGCCCGGACGGTCTCAACGACTCCAAGAAGCTCGACGCTCCCCGCCGCGAGGCGCTCCTCGCGCAACTTGAAGCTCACGCCGAGATCGGCATCGGCATCGCCAGCGTCGAGGAAATCGACGAGATCAACATCTTGCACGCGACCATGCTCGCCATGAGACGCGCCGTCGGCTCTCTCCCCCGCGCGCCGCATGTCGCGCTCATCGACGGCAATCGCTGTCCGCCGGACCTCGCCTGCGCGTCTCGTGCGGTGGTCGGGGGCGATACGCGTGCCCTTTCCATTGCCGCCGCCTCCATCGTGGCCAAGGTCACGCGCGACCGGCTGATGCATGAACTCGCCGAAGCGCATCCCGGTTACGGCTTCGAACGCCACATGGGATATGGCACACCGCAGCATCTCGATGCACTTTCGCGCCTCGGCGCGACGCCGGCGCACCGCCGCAGCTTCGCGCCGATACGCAAGATATTGAGTCCCGGCCTCGAGGGGGGACTCGATATTGTGTCCAGCGAATCCGTTAACCTCTTGATTCAAAAGAATTATTGACCGCGAATCCCCTCTGACTCATGATCCCCGCCTTGTCATTTTCGAGGGGTAGATCGAGTGGGGCGCGTCAGCGGCAAGCCGGGCACTAAAAAAGAGAATCCGGCCGAAATCATCATTCAGGGCGACAGCATCGAGGCAATGAACGCATTGCCCGAGAAGTCCGTGGACCTCATCTTCGCGGACCCGCCCTACAATCTTCAACTCGGCGGCGATCTCACGCGGCCCGACCAGTCCAGGGTCGATGCGGTGAACGACGAGTGGGACAAGTTCGCGAGCTTTCAGGCCTATGACGAGTTCACGCGCAACTGGATGACGGCGGCGCGCCGCATCCTGAAAGATACCGGCGCGATCTGGGTCATCGGCTCCTATCACAACATCTTCCGCGTCGGTGCGACGTTGCAGGATCTCGGCTACTGGATCATGAACGATGTGGTCTGGCGCAAGTCGAACCCGATGCCGAATTTTCGCGGCACGCGCTTCACCAATGCGCATGAAACGCTCATCTGGGCCGTGCGCGATGCGGACCAGAAGAAATATACCTTCAACTATGACGCCATGAAGGCGCTTAATGACGACCTGCAGATGCGCTCCGACTGGACGCTGCCGATCTGCACCGGTGGCGAGCGGCTGAAAGATGACGAAGGCGGCAAAGCGCATCCGACGCAGAAGCCGGAATCCCTTCTCCACCGCGTTCTTCTCGCGACGACCAATCCGGGCGACACGGTTCTCGATCCCTTCTTCGGCACCGGCACGACGGGCGCCGTCGCCAAGAAGCTCGGCCGCAAGTTCATCGGCATCGAGCGCGAGCAGCGTTACATCAAGGTCGCGCGCGAGCGCATCCGCCAGATCAAGCCGGGCGCGGCGGAAGACCTGAAAGTCACGACCTCGAAAAAGGCCGAGCCCCGTGTGCCCTTCGGCACCATTGTCGAGCGCGGCCTGCTGGAGCCCGGCGTCACGCTTTACGATCCGCAGCGCCGCCACGCCGCGCGCGTTCGCGCCGACGGTTCGCTCGTCTGCCGCGATGCGACCGGCTCGATCCACAAGATCGGCGCGCATGTGCAGGGCCTCGAAGCCTGCAATGGCTGGACCTTCTGGCACTTCAAGACGGATGGAAAACTCAAGCCCATCGACATCCTGCGCCAGAAAGTCCGTGCGGAAATGGGGACGTCCTAGGTTCCCCCCGTCATCATTGCTGGGAGCGCGAAAGCGCGAAGCCAAACAAGAATGTCATCCTGGCGAAAGCCGGGGTGACAACTTTATCTTTATTCCTTACACAGAATAATTTTACCGCTTCGCGAATAGCTGCCCCGCATCCGGCATCGCATGTGCCGCGACCTTCCGCATCACGGTCGGCAGTGCCTCGCCTGCGATTTCATCGAGCGGCACCCATGCGCCTTCACCGGGGACAAGTTTTTTGCGCGTCGTCGCGGTGTAGACTTCGAGTTCCAGGTGAAAATGCGTGAAGGTGTGTTCCACCAGACCGGGGACAAGTTTCCAGTCGGCATCGAGCGGTGCATGATCGAGCGGCGCGTGATCGAGCGGCGTATGGCCGGGCATATCATCCGTACCCGTCTTATCCCCACCCCCTTTATCCCCGTCCTTGGCCGATTGTAACGGTTCGGTGACGTTTCGATGACGGTCGACCGTCTTTATCCCCGCCCCCGGGGACAAGTCGCGCTTGTCCCAGGGCGTGCCCGGCACTTCCATCATGCCGCCGAGGAGCCCCTTTTCCGGCCGCCGGCGGAGCCAGACTTCCTCGCCCCTTGTCAGCCAGAAGCAGGCGCCGCGTCTCACGGGTCTTGGCTTCTTCGGTGCCCTCGCCGGCAATACGGATTGCGTGCCCGCTTCCCTCGCATCGCATAAGTCATTGATCGGACAGCGATTACAGCTCGGGTTCTTCGGTGTGCAGACCGTCGCGCCGAGATCCATCATAGCTTGAGCAAAGTCGCCTGCCCGCTTTTCGGGCGTCAGCGTCGCCGCCTTTTCGCGAATTTCGGGTTTCACGGCAGGCAGCGGTGTGCGCAAGTCGAAGAGCCGCGCCACCACGCGCTCCACATTGCCGTCGACCACCGTCGCGGAGCGCCCGAAGGCAATCGCGGAGATCGCCGCCGCCGTATAGGGACCGATGCCCGGCAGCTTGCCAAGCTCCTCTATTCTCTCAGGAAATTTCCCTCCGTATTCGGATGAAACTACCTTCGCACAGGCCAGAAGATTGCGCGCGCGGCTGTAATAGCCAAGCCCCGCCCACTCCTTCATCACCTCTTCCTGGGGGGCCGCCGCCAGCGCCTCCACTGTCGGCCAGCGCGTCAGGAACCGCATGAAATAAGGGCCGACCGTTGCCACCGTCGTCTGCTGGAGCATGATTTCGGAAAGCCAGACGGCATAAGGGTCCGGTGTTTCGCCCTTTCGCGCGCGCCAGGGCAGCACGCGGGCATGTTTGTCATACCAGGCGAGCAGCGGCTTCACAGCCGCTTTGGCCTTGTTTTTATTGGGGTTTTTCCTGGGTTTTTTCTTGGGCTTTTCGGATCGTGCGGACATCTTCTAGTCTTCGCTTGGAAGCGGCCTCTTCGTCAATTCGCGTGGCGGCCAATTTCGAGTCAGAATGCGCGCCATGAACGGGATCACCGGGAATAAAGTGGCCACGCGCCGTTACAGCCAGCCGCCCATCGGCGCGAAGGTGCTTGCCGTTGCGCGCTCCGTCTTCGTGAAGCGCGGTTTCCAGGAGGCCCATGTCCTTGCCCATTGGCCCGAGATCGTGGGCGATGGTCTTGCAGAGTTCTCCGCGCCGGAAAAGCTTGTCTTTCCAAGGGGTTCGGGCGATGACGGCGGCAAGGCGCGCCGCAGCGGCGCCACCCTCACCATCCGTGTCGACGGGCCTATCGCGGTCGAAATCAGGCATCTCGAACCGCAGATCATCGAGCGCATCAACTCCTATTACGGCTATGGCGCGGTCGCGCGGCTGAAACTCGTGCAGGGTCCGCTGCCGCAGAAACCCCGGCCGAGGTTTCGCCGGATTCGTGCGCTGCGCCCCGAGGAAAGGGCGCGCCTCAAGCAAGACCTTGAAAAAATTGAAGAACCGTCGCTGCGGGAAGCTCTCGAAAGGCTTGGCGAGCGGGTCATCGGGGCGGAACGGCGGCGTTAAGCCCCGCGAGTCCCGATTCTCGGCTCAAGGCAACAGAAAGGTTTGGTTGAGAGGCCCCCGCGCCACCGCCATAATGCCTCAACATCTGGTAGGAAGCAGCTCTCGTGAATCAAAATAAAGCAATCATGGCCGGTGCGGCCGCTATCGTCGTTCTCGTGCTCGGATATCTCGGATATCTGTTTCTGGGTGCTAATGGCAGCACCTCGGAGCCTCTCGCAGGTACGCCGGATACGGCTTTCGAGAAGGAACTTCTGGTTCCCGGCCCCCTTGGCGACATGGCGCAGGGCGATCCGATGGCGCCCGTGACGGTGATCGAATATGCCTCGCTCACCTGCAATCATTGCGCGGACTTCAACAATAATGTGAAGCCGAAGCTCACAGAGCAGTACATAGAGACAGGCAAGGTCTACTACATCTTGCGTGACTTCCCCTTCGACCCGATCGCGACGGCGGCCTTCATGCTGTCGCACTGCGCGGGTGAAGAGCGCTATTACGGCTTCATCGACGTACTCTTCAAGCAGCAGACGCAATGGGCCTTCACGCAGACGCCGATGGAAGACCTCAAGGCCATTGCGCGGCAGGGCGGCTTCTCCGAAGAGCGTTTCGACCAGTGCATGAAGGACGAGCGGATCTTCGACCACGTCAAGGACGTGGCCACGCGCGGCGCGAAGACCTTCGGGGTGCGCTCCACGCCGACCTTCTTCATCAATGGCGAGAAAGTGGAAGGGGCATTGCCTTGGGCGGAGTTCGAACCGTTGATCGAGAAGGCCATTGAGGGCAAGGCGATCACCCCCGAGGCCGCAGGCAGCGACGCCACGCCCGAACAGGAATAACCGCAAGCGCTTGATTCAAAAGGATAAAGCGCCACAGCAAGATCGAGACAGACAGTGAAGTTCAATCGCCTCCGGCTTTCAGGTTTCAAATCCTTCGTCGACTCGACCGATCTCATCATCGAGCCGGGGCTGACGGGCGTCGTCGGTCCCAATGGCTGCGGCAAGTCGAACCTGCTCGAAGCCATGCGCTGGGTCATGGGCGAGAACTCGTTCAAGAACATGCGCGGCTCGGGCATGGAAGACGTGATTTTCGCAGGCACGGCGGGCCGTCCCGCCCGCAATCATGCGGAAGTTGTCCTCTATATCGACAATGGCGACCGCTCTGCGCCCGCCGCCTATAATGACTGCGAGGTGATCGAGGTTTCGCGCAAGATCGAGCGCGAGCAGGGCTCGACCTATCGCATCAATGGCCGCGAAGTTCGTGCCCGCGACGTGCAGCTCCTGTTCGCCGATGCCTCGACCGGCGCGCACTCTCCCGCTCTCGTGCGGCAGGGCCAGATCGCGCAGCTCATTTCTTCCAAGCCGATCAACCGGCGCCGCATTCTGGAAGAGGCGGCGGGGATTACCGGCCTTTATACGCGCCGTCACGAAGCCGAACTCCGGCTGAAAGCTGCGGAAACGAACCTCACCCGCCTCGACGATGTGGTGGCGCAGGTCGAATCCCAGCTCGCCAGCCTCAAGCGTCAGGCGCGTCAGGCCGTGCGCTATCGCAATCTTTCCGGCCAGATCCGCGAGACGGAGGCAATCCTCCTCCATCTGCGCTGGACGCAAGCCGTGACCTCCCTCAAGCAGTCGGAAGAAAAGCTCGCCGAGACGGATGTCCGCGTCACCGAACTGACCCGCGAAGCTGCCGCCGCGACGACGCTTGAAGCCGAAGCCGCCGACCGCCTGCCGCCGCTGCGCGAAAAGGAAGCCGAAGCCGCAGCGCGCCTCCATCGCCTCACCGTCGAGCGCGAAAACCTTGATGCCGAGGAAGCGCGCGCCAGAGAACAGGCTGCTCGTCTCACCGCCCGTCTCGAGCAGATCGAGCAGGATCTCGGCCGCGAACGGCACCTGATCGAGGATACGCAGGGCGCAATGTCGCGGCTCGATGCAGAATCGCAGGAACTCAAGGGGGCCGAGGAAGGTCAGGCGGAGGCTCAGGCCGCCGCGCAGGCCCGCGTCGAGGAAAACCGCGTCTCGCTCGATGCGACCGAGCAGGAGCTCGACCAGCTCAATCAGGAAATCGCAGCCCTCAGCGCCGAGCGCACGAGCCTTGTGCGTACCATCGAGGCGGGCCGGCAGCGCATAGAGAAGCTGGAGCGTCAGCTCGCCGAAATCGCGCGCGAACGCGAGACCTTGTCGGACGCCGAAGAAAAAAAGGCGCAGATTGCCTTGCAGTCCGCCGAACTCGACGAAGCGGCCAAACGGGTGAGCGATGCGGAACGCGCCGCGCTTGAAGCGGAAGAAGCCCGGCGCGGCGCCCAGGAGCGCGAAAAAGCCGCCCGCGAGCCGATGCAGCAAGCCGAACGCGCGGCGGGCGACCTCGCCGCCGAGGCGAAGACGCTTGCCGACATGCTTTCCGTCGGTGAAAGCGACCTCTGGCCGCCCGTGATCGACGCCATCGCTGTTGAACATGGCTATGAAACGGCGCTTGGCGCCGCGCTTGGCGACGATCTTGGCGTACCGGAAGATGCGGCGGCGCCGATCCATTGGGGCGCCCTGCCCCCCTTCGACACACCGCCCGCCCTGCCGGAAGGTGCGACCCCGCTTTCCTATTTCGTGAAAGGCCCGAACTCTCTCGCGCGCCGCCTGTCGCAGATCGGCATTGTGGTTTCGATCGAAGATGGCGAGCGTCTGCATGCCCTGCTCGCGCCGGGCCAGCGGCTGGTCACCAAGGAAGGTGCCCTCTGGCGCTGGGATGGCTACACCGCCGCCGCCGATGCACCGACCGCTTCCGCCCGCCGTCTCGAACAGCGCAATCGCCTTGCCGACCTCGAAGGCGAGCTTGCCGAGGCGCGCCGCAAGGCAATGGAAGCCCGCAACGCTTTCGATGCCGCTCATGTCGCCGCCGAACAGGCGATGCAGGAAGAACAGGCCCGCCGCGCCGCACTTCGCGAGGCACAGGGGGAGAATAACCGCATTCGCGATGCCCTCGCCTCGACTGAGCGGGCTGCATCCGCGCAGCTTTCGCGGCTTGCGGCGCTGGCGGAATCCGATGAACGTCTGTCGGGCGACAAGGGCGAAGCGGTCCGGGCGCTTGAGGAAGCGGAAGTCGCGCTGCAGAGCCTGAAGCCCGATGAAGAGCCGCGCGCCCGCGCTGCGGAGCTTCGCGACAAGGTGGCAGCGCTCCGCCTCGAACTATCGGAAGCGCGCGCAGAACATGAAGGGCTCCGCCGCGAGGCCGAACAGCGCGCGCGACGCCTTGCCGCCATCGCGCAGGAGCGCGATGCCTGGCAGCTTCGTGCCACGAATGCCGAGCATCAGATCGGCACGCTGGAGACACGCAAGGCCGAGGCAGAAACCGAGCTCAAGGCGCTTGAGGGTGTGCCTGCCGAAATCGAGCAAAAGCGCAATGCCCTCCTCACCTATATTTCGGAGGCCGAAACGGCCCGTTCGCAGGCTGCGGATGAGCTGGCCGAGGCCGAAAAGATTCTCACCGAATCGGCCAAGCATTCCAAGGATGTGCAGCATCAGCTTTCAGCTGCCCGCGAAGAACGCGCCCGTATCGACGGGCTCGTGGACGGGGGACGTCAGCGCCGCGCCGAAGCGGAAGAACGCATCCGCGAAGTGCTTGAATGCGAACCGGAAGCGGCAATCACTCAGGCCAACCTCGAAGAAGGCGCCGAGCTTCCCGAACACGACCAGATCGACGCGAAGCTCGAACGGCTGAAGCGCGAGCGCGAAAGCCTCGGGGGGGTGAACCTTCGCGCCGAGGAAGAATCGCGTGAACTCACCGAGCAGCTCGAAACCATGACAGGCGAACGCGAAGACCTCGTCAGCGCCATCGCCAAGCTTCGCCAAGGCATCGGCAGCCTCAACCGCGAAGGCCGCGAGCGCATGCTCGAAGCCTTCGAGAAGGTGAACGAGAATTTCTCGCGCCTCTTCACCCATCTCTTTGGCGGCGGAGAAGCCCATCTCAAGCTCACCGAATCGGACGATCCGCTGGAGGCGGGCCTCGAAATCATGGCGCGGCCGCCGGGCAAGCGTCTGCAGGTTATGTCGCTGCTTTCGGGCGGCGAACAGGCGCTTACCGCCATGTCGCTCATTTTCGCGGTCTTCCTCACCAATCCCTCACCCATCTGCGTGCTGGACGAAGTGGACGCGCCGCTCGACGACGCCAATGTCGAGCGTTTCTGCGATCTGATGGAAGAAATGACGAGGACCACGGACACCCGCTTCCTCATCATCACTCACCATGCGCTCACCATGGCCCGCATGAACCGCCTTTATGGCGTGACCATGCAGGAGCGCGGCGTATCGACCCTTGTCTCGGTCGATCTCGATGTCGCCGAGACGCTTCGCGAGGCTTCCTGACAAGGCCGTCAAGTGCGGTGACGTAAGGGAAAGGCCCCCTCCTACGGGGGCCTTTTTCATGTCTTCCAGAGACTCGCGGGGGCATCTCCGTCCGCTCCCGGCGAGGCTGAATGCCGCAGCCGCGAAATCGGCTAAAAAATAGCGTCAATTCAATGACTTACACTCCCTCTAGCGGTCCTTGACAGGTTATTACCCTGACAGTAGGGTGCGCGCGGCTTCGGTCCGGGGCGGGGCTCTGAAAGAGCATTTCTGACGGCGGAGCTTCGCTTTGAAACGGAATGAGGAAGCTGGTACTCCCCCGGATGGCGACAAGGTCGCCCAGAAGAGAGAACTCGATCTTCTGGACCGGCGTATAGCGACCGCGCGCGACGCTCATCGCAGCACGGAAGCGAAGGGAACGAGGCCGGCACCGACGGGCAAACCCTCCGATATGGGGGTTGCCATGAGGCTCTCCTCCGAGCTCGTTGCAGGCGTTCTGATGGGGGCTGGCATCGGCTGGTTCTTCGACTGGTTATTCGGCACCCTGCCGATATTCCTGGTGATTTTCACCGGGCTCGGGACGGTGGCAGGCGTAAAGAATGTGCTTCGCGCGACGCAGGCGATGAATGCGACCGCGGCGGAGAAGAAAAAAGATCCATCCGGGCATTGAGCCCGGCGACGTAACGGCCGGCCTCTCTGTCCGGCACTAAATCTGAGGTTGAGGCATACCAGTGGCAACAGGCGCCGAACAATCCGGAGGCGGTTTTCCCGTCGATCCCCTGCACCAGTTTGTTGTGCAGCCCCTCATTCCCCTCAACATTGGTGGCCTTGACGCCTCCTTCACCAATGCGAGCTTCTGGATGGTGGTCACGGTTGTTGCCGTCGCCGCCTTCACGATGCTCGGCATGGGCAAGGGCTCGATGGTGCCGGGCCGCATGCAATCAGTGGTGGAAAGCTTCTACACCTTCATCGCCAACATGGTCCGCGACAATGCCGGCCAGGATGCGATGCGCTTCTTCCCGTTCATCTTCTCGCTGTTCGCCTTCATCTTCTTTGCGAACATGATCGGGATGTTCCCCTACGCCTTCACCGTGACGAGCCACATCGTCGTCACCTTCGTGCTGGCGGGCACCGTCTTTGTCGGCGTGACGCTGACAGGCTTCATTCTCCACGGCGCGAAGTTCCTGAAGGTTTTCGTTCCGAGCGGCGTACCGGTGGCGCTTCTTCCCCTCGTGGTCGCGATCGAGATCATTTCGTATTTCTCGCGCCCGATCAGCCATTCCGTCCGTCTTTTCGCCAACATGCTGGCCGGACACATCATGCTCAAGGTGTTTGCCGGTTTCGTCCTCACCTTCATGACGATGGGTGTGGTCGGCTGGGCGGGCATGATCCTGCCGCTCTTCATGATCGTCTGCCTCACGGCGCTCGAATTTCTCGTCGCTGCGTTGCAGGCCTACGTCTTCACGATCCTGACCTGCATGTATCTTCACGACGCCCTCCACCCGGGTCACTGACCCGGTCGGCGGACGCCAAGTCCCTAAACAGAAATGGTGGCGGCTCCGGTGGCCGTTCCCACTCTCCAAAACGACCCCAAAAGGAGCATCTAACTATGGAAGCAGAAGCAGCGAAGTTCATCGGCGCCGGTATTGCGTGCCTTGGCATGGGCGGCGCCGCCATTGGCGTGGGCCAGATTTTCGCGAACTACCTGGCGGGCGCGCTGCGCAATCCGTCGGCGGCCGATGGCCAGTTCGCCCGTCTGATTTTCGGCTTCGCCGTGACGGAAGCGCTGGGCATTTTCTCGCTGCTCGTCGCGCTCATCCTGCTCTTCGTCTGATCCTTTCACGGATCGGCCAGCCGGTTGCCTTGCGGGGCAGCCGGCGGCAGCCGACTTTGCCTGACCGGAGACCTACATGATCGCCGAAGCCATGGCTCAGGAACCTGGTAGTGAACTCATCGCCGAGACCCATGTCCCGGACGCTGAGCATGCGGGAGGCTTTCCGCCTTTCGACGCTACGACGTTCGAGTCCCAGATCGTCTGGCTGGTACTGAGCTTTCTCGCTCTGTACTTCCTGATGTCGCGCGTGGCCCTGCCGCGCATCGCCACGGTGCTCGAAGAGCGCCGCGACCGCATCGCAGACGATCTCGACCAGGCCGCGCAATTCAAGCGGCAGACCGATGAAGCGATCGAGGCCTATGAAAAGGCGCTGGCGGAAGCCCGTGCCAAGGCCCACGAAATCGCGCAGGAAACGCGTGACCGCCTGCATGAGGAAACCGAAAGGCAGCGCCAGGCCATCGAGGCCCGGCTCGCCGAGAAGATTTCGGAAGCCGAAAAGCAGATCGCAGCCACCAAGGACGCCGCTCTCTCCAATGTGCGCAGCGTTGCCGTGGATGTGGCGGACACCATTGTCACGCAGCTCCTCGGCGAGGCGGACCCCGCCGCCGCCGAACGGGCAGTCGACACCGAACTCAAGTAACGCGAAGGACGAGCCCATATGCTCGCTACAGCCGAATTCTGGATCCTTGCCTGCCTTGTCGCGTTCTTCGCGATCCTTGGCTATTTCAAGGTTCACCGCACACTGGCCAGCTCGCTCGACAAGCGTGCTGCCGACATCGCGGCCGAACTCGATGAAGCCCGCCGCCTGCGTGAGGAAGCGCAACAGCTCCTCGCCTCCTATCAGCGCAAGCAGCGCGAGGCGATGAAGGAAGCCGAGGATATCATCTCTCAGGCCAAGGCCGAGGCCGAGCAGCTTGCGAAGGAGACCCGCGCAAATATGGAAGCGCAGGTCGAACGCCGCACGAAGCTTGCCGAGGACAAGATTTCCATGGCCGAGGCTCAGGCTGTGAACGATGTTCGCTCCGCCGCCGCCGATGTTGCCGTCAGCGCCGCGCGCCGTGTCATCGCCGAGAAGGTCGATGCCGGGAAGGATGCGCAGATCATCGAGAAGTCGATCGCCGACCTCAGCACTAAACTCCATTAGGCGACACAAGCTTTCGAAAACCCCGCCCCGCCGAACAGGCTGGGCGGGGTTTTTGTTTGCCTTTTCTCTCCCGCCTCCAGTTCAATGGAGGATAACCGGGGAGGCAAGATGCTCGACAGATATGAAGCGGCCCATTTCACCCATGAAGGCGTGACAAAGCCCGTCTATGTGCGGGGGACGGGGCCCGCCGTCATCGTCATGCATGAAATACCGGGGATTACGCCGGAGGCGGTCCGCTTTGCGGACTGGGTCGTGGATGCCGGGTTTCGTGTCTACATGCCTCTGCTCATCGGCAAGGCAGGGCCGCCCCTCACGATGGGCTATGTCGCGAAATCGATGGCCCGGCTCTGCATCAGCCGCGAGTTCCACATCCTCGCCTCCCACAGTTCCAGCCCGGTGACAATATGGCTGCGCGCGCTTGCCCGCCACGCCCATGAGGAAGCGGGCGGCAAGGGCGTTGGCGCGGTCGGCATGTGTTTTTCGGGGAACTTTGCGCTCTCCATGATGCTGGAGCCTGCGCTTATGGCCCCGGTTCTTTCGCAGCCGTCCATGCCCTTCCCGCTCGGGGCGGAACGCAAGGCCGCGCTTCACGTCTCGCAGGAAGAGTTCCAGTGCGTCAAGGACCGCTGTGCAAAGGGGGACAAGGTGCTTGGTCTTCGCTTCAAGGGCGACCGGATGTCACCACCGGAGAAATTCGAGACGCTCCGGCGCGAACTTGGTGATGCTTTCGAGGGGATCGAGCTTGAGGACAAGGACGCGAACCCAGATTCGCCCGCACCCAGCCCCCATAGCTGCCTCACCGTGGATCTCGTCGACAAGGACGGCGAACCAACCAGGGAAGCGGCGAAGCGCGTCATCGCCTTTTTTCAGGAACGTCTTCTCGCGGCTTAAGGCGCGATAACCGTCAGTTCCGGCCACATCGCCTTCCAGCGGGCGGCCTTTTCAGCATAGCGCCCGGCATTGAAATTCGCGACACGGTTCGGCCGGATCGTCATGGCCTCGATGTCGGAGAGCCCGCAGGGCGCATAGAGCGTTCCGTCAGGCTGCAGGCCAACCATGCAGGCGGGCGCGAGGAAGCGATCTATTCCCTCGCATGAGGAATGCAGCGGCGGATAAGCCGCGCCGAATTTTTCCTCGTACCAGAGATGAACGCGGGCCTGATTGCGCAACTCGATTTCCACGTCGAAGTTCACCAAAAGATCACCGCAACGCCGGATTGCCTCATCCTCCGCTTCCCAGCTCGTGTCCGGGTCGAAATAGAAAATGTCGTAATCCTTGATGCCGTAGTCGGCCGGACGCTCCGTCAGCACGTTCCAGACAGTCTGGAAGAGCGAACCCGAAACGAGCCAGACATCGGGTAGGCCGAGCGCGGGCAGGCGTTCGAGGATGTCGCGGTTCACGTCGTTTGCAAGTGCAAGCTCGATGAACCGCGCCTCGTTCATCCTATTCCGCAGCCTGGGCCGGCGCCGGTGGCGCCCAGCGCAGCACGGGCTTGCGGGCGGCCGCCGTCTCGTCGAGCCTGCGGCGCGGCGACATATAGGGCGCGCCGGTGAAGCGGTCCTTGTCGTTCGAGCTTGCTGCACGTGCCAGATCCTTCAGCGTCGCAATGAAGAGATCGACGGCCTGTTTCGATTCTGTTTCGGTGGGCTCGATCAGCAGGGCACCGTGGACAACCAGCGGGAAATACATGGTCATCGGATGATAGCCCTCATCAATCATCGCCTTGGCGAAGTCGAGAGTTTCGATGCCCGTGCCCTTCAGGAAGCGGTCGTCGAACAGCGCTTCATGCATGCAGGGCCCTTCGAAGGGCGCCGACAGGTCATCCTTCAGCGAAGCGAGCACATAATTCGCGTTCAGCACCGCGTCTTCCGCGACCTGACGCAGACCGTCCGAGCCGTGGCTCAACATGTAAGAGAGTGCGCGAACGAACATCCCCATCTGACCGTGAAAAGCAGTCATGCGGCCGAAGGGCTGGGTGCCATCCGCGTTCGCTTCATCTTCCGTCTCGACGAGGCGGAAACCATCCTTGTCCTGCACGACATAGGGCAGCGGCGCAAAGGGCGTGAGCGCTTCGGAAAAGACCACCGGGCCAGCGCCCGGCCCACCGCCGCCATGCGGCGTCGAGAAGGTCTTGTGGAGATTGATGTGCATCGCATCGACGCCGAGATCGCCCGGACGCACGCGGCCAACGATGGCATTGAAGTTCGCACCATCGCAATAGAAGTAAGCGCCCGCCTCATGCACCGCATCGGCAATAGCCACGATGTCGCGCTCAAAGAGGCCACAAGTGTTCGGATTGGTCAGCATGATCGCCGCGACATCCGGCCCGAGCTTCGACTTGAAGGCCTCGAGGTCGACGCGGCCTTCCTTCGTCGCAGGGATCGCATCCACCTTGTAACCGAGCAACGCCGCCGTTGCCGGATTGGTGCCATGTGCCGATTCCGGCACCAGTACGCGCGTGCGCTTCTCGCCCTCGCCCCGCGCGGTCAATGCCGCGCGGATTGCCATCATGCCGCAAAGCTCGCCATGTGCGCCCGCCTTGGGCGAAAGTGCGACGCCCGGCATGCCGGTGAGCTCCTTCAGCCAGTGCGACAGCTCGTTCATCAGCTCGAGAGCCCCCTGCACCGTCTTTTGCGGCTGCAACGGATGCACGTCGCCGATCCCCGGCAGACGCGCCACCTTCTCGTTGATGCGCGGATTATGCTTCATCGTGCAGGAACCGAGCGGGTAGAGCCCTGCATCGATGGAGTAATTCTTCGAGGAAAGCCGCACGAAGTGGCGCATAACTTCCGGCTCGGACACGCGCGCCAGCCCGATCCGGCCCTGTCGTTCAAAGTTACCGAGATGCGAGGTGAACTCGGCGGGTTCGTCGAAATCGACGCCGCAGGCACCAGGGTTGTCGAGTTCGAAGAGAAGCGGCTCTTCAATCTGCAACGCCTTGTTACCGGTGAAGGTTTCGCGTGCCCCCTCGGCCGATCCGCCGCCGATCGAGGTCGGACGGCCCTGCTTGTTCATACCCGACATTAGAGCACCTCCTTCAGCGCCGCCTGATAGGCCGCGCGATCCGCATCCGTATTGATTTCCGTCGATGCCACGATGAGGAGATCTTCGACCCCCTTCACGCCGGGCAGCAACCGCGAGGCGGGCACACCGCCAAGTACACCCTTGTCTGCCAGCGCGTCGACGACCTCCGCCGCAGGCTTCGGCAGACGCATCGTGAATTCGTTGAAGAAGGCTTTGTTCAGGATTTCGACACCGGGCACCGACGCCAGCTTTTCGGCAAGGCTCACCGCCGCGGCATGATTGATACGGGCGAGCTGCGCATATCCGTCCTCGCCCAGCAGCGACATGTGGATCGTGAAGGCAAGGCAGCACAGACCGGAATTGGTGCAGATGTTCGATGTCGCCTTTTCGCGGCGGATATGCTGCTCGCGCGTCGAAAGTGTCAGCACGAAACCGCGCTTGCCATCCGCGTCGACCGTCTCGCCGCAAAGGCGGCCCGGCATTTGCCGAACGTATTTTTCACGTGTGGCGAAAAGTCCGACATAAGGCCCGCCGAAGTTGAGGCCATTGCCGATGGATTGCCCTTCGGCAACCACGATGTCGGCCCCCATTTCGCCGGGCGGCGTTACCGCGCCGAGCGAAACGATTTCCGGCACCACGGCAATCAGCAGCGCGCCCTTCGCATGGGCCGCTTCCGCAATCGGACGCAGGTCATGCAACTCACCGAAGAAGCCCGGCGTCTGCACAACGACACAGCTCGTCTCTTCGGTGATGTGCGAAATGATGTCCTCAGCCGTATCCGGCAGGGCAGGCGCCATGATCTCCAGCTTGTAGCCCGCAAAATCGGAAAGGTTTTTCACCACCGCCGAATATTGCGGATGCAGCGTACCCGAGAGAACGGCCTTGCGCCGTTTCGTCACGCGATGCGCCATCAGCACCGCCTCTCCGCACCCCGTCGAGGCGTCATACATGGACGCATTCGCCACATCCATGCCCGTGATCATCGCGACCTGGGTCTGGAACTCGAAAAGATATTGCAGCGTTCCCTGCGCGATCTCCGGCTGATAGGGCGTGTAGGACGTCAGGAACTCCGAGCGCTGGATCAAGTGATCCACCGTTGCGGGAACATGGTGGCGGTAGGCGCCACCACCGACAAAGAAGGGGACACTGCCCGCCGCCACGTTTTTCTCGGCCATGCGAGAAAAGATGCGCTCGACCTCGAGTTCACCTTTCCGGCGCGGAAGGTCCACAAGGCCTTCGCGGCGCGCGCTTTCCGGCACGTCGCGGAACAGTTCATCGACGCTTTTCGCGCCGATGACGCCCAGCATCTCGCGCCGGTCGGTTTCGGTCAGGGGCAGATAGCGCATGATCGCATTGTCCTTTCGGAGGATCCGGTTTGTTCCGGGAAAGCCTTACTGGAGACCTTCCACGAATTCGCTGTAGGCGGCTTCGTCCATCAGCTTGTCGAGTTCGCCGGGATTGCTGAGGCGCAGCTTGATGAACCAGCCATCACCCATCGCGTCCTCGTTGACGCCTGCGGGCGTCGCTTCGATGTCGCCGTTCACATCAACGACTTCGCCGCTAACGGGCGAGTAGACCTCGCTGGCTGCCTTGACGCTTTCGACCACGGCGGCTTCATCGCCCGCGGCCAGTTCCTTGCCGACTTCCGGCAGTTCGACGAAAACGACATCGCCAAGCTGTTCCTGTGCATAATCGCTGATGCCGATGGTTGCGATGTCCCCGTCGACGCGCACCCATTCATGCTGATCCGTAAAGCGAATGTCGCTCATGCCAATCCCCTGATTCCTGTTAGCCGCGGCAAATCCTATTTGCCTGCTTTGTGAAAACGCTTCGTGATAAAGGGCATCGCCGCGACTTTCGCCGGACGCCCTTTCCCCCGCACCATCAGTTCAACGCCGGTACCGGTCTTTGCGGAGCCGGTCTCGACATAGCCCATTGCAATCGGTCCGCCGACGCTCGGCCCATAACCGCCGCTCGTCACCACGCCAATCTTCCTGCCCGACGCATCGGTAATTTCCGTACCTTCGCGGGCGGGCGCCTTGCCTTCCGGCAGCAGCCCGACACGCTTTCTCGCCGCGCCGTTCGCGATCTGGTCGAGAATGATTTTCGCGCCGGGGAAGTTTCCTTCCTCGCGACGGCGCTTCGAAATCGTCCAGGTCAGCGCGCCCTCGACCGGCGTCGTCGTTTCGTCGATATCGTGGCCATACAGGCAGAGCCCCGCTTCGAGGCGCAGCGAGTCGCGCGCGCCGAGGCCGATGGGCTCCACTTCCGGCTCGGCCAGAAGTTTCTTCGTCAGCGTGACGGCTTCCTGTTCCGGCAAGGAGACTTCATAGCCGTCCTCGCCCGTATAGCCGGAACGGCTGACGATGCAGGGGATCCCCGCAACATCCATTTCCCGGCCGGTCATGAAGGTCTGCTCCGCAGCTTCGGGAGCGAAGCGCGCAAAAACCTCCGCCGCCTTCGGGCCCTGCAGCGCGATCAGCGCCCGGTCCTCGATCCGCTTCAGCCGGATGCCATCAGGCAGATGTTTCTCGATATGGGCGAAGTCGGCATCCTTGCAGGCTGCGTTCACGACGAGGAAAAGCACCCCGTCCTTCGCGGTCCGCGTCACCATCAGGTCGTCGAGAATGCCGCCCTTCTCGTTCAACAGCAGCGTGTAACGGATGGCCTCGGGGGCAAGATCGCGAATGTCGCCCGGCACCAGCGTTTCAAGCGCGGCAGCGACCGCCTCATGGTCCGGCCCCTCAAGCCAGGCCTGCCCCATATGCGACACGTCGAAAAGACCCGCCGCTTCGCGCGTTTGCAGATGCTCGGCGAGTACGCCCGCAGGATACTGAACGGGCATGTCATAGCCCGCAAAAGGCACCATCTTCGCGCCGAGCTCGACATGGAGCGCGTGCAACGGCGTCGTCTTCAGGGAATCCACGGCTGTGGCAGGTTCCGACATTGGGCTTCCAGGTTCTTTCCCCTCGCGGGGAACAAGTGCGAATCAAATTGGGCCGCTACTCGGCGAATTGCTCCGCTTGTAGCGCCCCACTCTGTCGCTGAACCTGAGAGATTTCGCGTCCAGCCGTTAGATCGGCCTGCCGCTTACGCCCTTCGGTGAGGCCGGGAAATTCATTTCCGGCCTGCTTTCCAGAGATTCATCCCCCTGCGGTCCTGGGTGCCTGAGAGTTTCCGGGGCGGTTGCTCCTTCGGCGCCGGGATCTGCGCTCTGTGCAGTCCCGGACTCTCCCGCAGAGTTCGTCTGTGTAGAGTGATCATATGTTGCGGCCCGCCAGAGTCAAATGGCATGGCCAGTCGAGCTCTCAGAACGCGCCGAATCACGGCATTTTTCTGCTTTAACGGATCGGGATATAGGAGGTGCGGCGGTTATATTCGAGCTGCTCGGGGGTGAGCTGAAAGCCCACGAGAAGCTGGTAGATGCTGCCATCGGCACGGCCGCCATAGGGAAGAATCGTCCCCTCCACCGTCTTCACGAAATGGACCTGGCGCTGGCCAGGCTCAAAGACCACCGGCACTTCATAAACCTGCTTCTTGTCGAAAGCATCGTAGCGGCGCGTCACTGCGACGAAGGTTTTGAGCGTGAGCGCGCGGGTGGAAGCGGCAGGCCCCAGTTCCGCAGTACCGTTGAAGGCGATATCGACAGTGATGGTCGACTCATCGACATCGTATTTGCAGGTCGAGACGACCTTGCCGATCTCCGCCTTGGCAACCACATCGGTAAGGTCCGCGCCTGTGCCCGAAAGAAGGGTCACATGATCGGTTTCATTGAGGACGCCGACGGTCGGGCAAGGATAAAGCGTGGTACCGCCCTCCTTGATATCGCTGCCGCCAAACATGCCGCAACCCGACAGCGCCAGTGCGGCGGCAACGGCCAGCGCGGGCGCGGTCCGGCATGAGCGGGAAGCAGGTTTCGTCAGACGGCTCAGCGCAGGCAAGAACGGCATCTTTGTGTCACTCGATTTGTTGGCGAGGCAGGATGGCAAACAGATGGAACAGGCGGGCGGGCTTTCTTGACTTTCCTTCGGCGGCCCCCTCTATTACCGCCTTGAACGGTCTCGAAAGCCTTGCAATTCATAAGGTTAGTCGAGACTCGGGACCGCCCCCGGCAGCGCGCAAACTCTATCGGAGTGGTCCCGAAGTCACAAGGCGGACGAGCGCGCCTGCAAGGCCTGCCAGGACGGCATCCTGCGGGCAGCACGAGGCGCAATCCCCTAGAATGGCATCCCGAGAACGGATATGAGCGAGACACAGGCAAAGCCCCTTCTGACGCTGCTCCTCGCGAGCCCGCGCGGCTTTTGCGCCGGTGTCGATCGCGCAATCCAGATCGTCGAACTCGCCATCGGGAAATACGGACCGCCCGTCTATGTGCGTCACGAGATCGTCCATAACCGCTATGTCGTGGAAGAACTTGAGCGCAAGGGTGCGATCTTCGTCGAGGAACTCGACGAGGTGCCCGCCGGCGCGAAGGTCATCTTTTCCGCACATGGCGTCCCGAAATCCGTGCCCGAGGAAGCGCAGTCGCGCGAGCTCTTCTATCTCGATGCAACCTGCCCCCTCGTCTCCAAGGTCCATGTGGAAGCCGAGCGGCTTCACGAGCGCGGCCTCGAAATCCTGCTGATCGGCCATGCGGGCCACCCGGAAGTGATCGGCACGATGGGCCAGTTGCCGGAGGGTGCGGTGAGCCTCATCGAAACGGTGGCCGATGCGGAGGCGTTTCAGCCGCATGCCCCGGAGAAACTCGCCTTCGTGACCCAGACGACGCTCTCCGTGGACGACACCGCGGAAATCGTTGCCGTGCTTCGCCGCCGCTTTCCCTCGATTGCCGGCCCGCACAAGGAAGACATCTGCTACGCGACAACGAACCGGCAGGAGGCGGTGAAGAGCATCGCCCCCAGGGTCGATGCCATGCTCGTCATCGGTGCTCCCAATTCGTCCAATTCCATGCGCCTTGTCGAAGTCGCGGAACGCTCGGGCTGCGCTTACGCGGCGCTCGTGCAGCGCGCGAGCGACATTGACTGGGCCGCTCTGGGAACGCCGAAGACAATCGGTCTCACGGCGGGTGCGAGTGCGCCCGAAATCCTCGTGGAGGAAGTGATCGACGCTTTCCGGCAACATTTCAATGTGACGGTCGAAATGACGTCCGTCCGGCGCGAGTCCGTGCAATTCAAGCTGCCGCGCGCGCTCGCCGTCTGACGGGGGAAATATGGCTGTCTATACCGAAGTGACCGACGAGGAGCTGCGCGCCTTCCTCGAAACCTATGACATCGGTTCTCTCATGTCCTATCGCGGCATTGCCGAGGGCGTCGAGAATTCGAACTTCATGCTTCACACGGATAAGGGTGCCTTCATTCTCACGCTGTACGAAAAGCGCGTGGCAGAAGAGGAGCTCCCGTTCTTTCTGGGTCTGATGAATCATCTCGCCTCGCGCGGCATCGAATGTCCGACGCCGGTGAAGGATCGCGAAGGGCAGCTTTACAGCCGCCTCGCCGGCCGCGCCGCCGCGATCATCTCCTTCCTCGAAGGCATCTGGATAAGGCGGCCGCAGCCGCGCCATTGCGTCGAGGTCGGGCGCGCGCTTGCTGGCATGCATATCGCGGGGGCCGACTTCGAACTCACGCGGAAGAACGCGCTCGATGTCGATGGCTGGCGCCCGCTTTTCGAATCCTGCCGCGACGGGATCGAAGCCTACCAGTCGGGCCTTGCGGAAGAACTCGATAATGAGCTGACGCTGCTTGCGCGCGACTGGCCGCGCGACCTGCCCTCCGGCGTCATTCATGCCGACCTCTTCCCCGACAATGTCTTCTTTATCGGCGACCGGCTCTCCGGCCTCATCGACTTCTATTTCGCCTGCAACGACGCCTTTGCCTACGATCTCGGGGTCTGCATCAACGCATGGTGCTTCGAGGATGACGGCTCCTTCAACATCACGAAGGCGCGGGGGCTTCTGCAATCCTACACGCAGGTTCGCCCGCTTGAGGCGAGCGAGCTTGCCGCCCTCCCCCTTCTCGCGCGCGGCGCCGCCATGCGCTTCCTTCTGACGAGGCTCTATGACCTTATCAACCATCCGCCGGGTGCCTTCGTGAAGCCGAAGAATCCGAAAGAATATCTGGCGCGGTTGCGCTTTCATCGCGGCGTTTCTTCGCCCGCCGGCTACGGGCTCGACGCATGAGCGGCGATATTGTCGATCTTTATACGGATGGTGCTTGCTCCGGCAATCCGGGGCCCGGCGGCTGGGGTGTGCTCCTGCTCTACAAGGAAAATGAAAAGGAGCTTTGTGGCGGCGAACCCGCCACCACCAACAACCGCATGGAACTCATGGCCGCGATCCAGGGGCTCGAGTCGCTCAAGCGCGACATGAAAGTGCGCGTCCACACGGATTCGAACTATGTGAAGGACGGCATCACCAAATGGATTCACGGCTGGAAGAAGAACGGCTGGAAGAACGCGAAAAAGGAGCCGGTGAAGAATGCCGAACTCTGGCAGCGCCTCGAAAAGGCGATCGAGCAGCATGATGTCTCGTGGCATTGGGTGAAGGGACATTCCGGCCATCCGGAGAACGAGCGGGCAGACGCTCTCGCGCGGCAGGGCATGGCGCCCTATCTCTCCAACCCCAAATGAAAAGGGCCTCCCGGTGGAGGCCCTTTTTTCCGTATTCTTCCGCAGCGCCGTTCAGCTCAACTGCTGCAGCATCGTTTCCGCGCCGGACACTTTCGCCTCGCCGGGGTTCGGTTCCTTGTTCAGGCTCTTCACTACGCCGTCATCGACCAGCATCGAATAGCGCTGCGAGCGTGTACCCATGCCGAAGCCCGAGCCGTCGAAATCGAGGCCAAGCGCCTTCGTGAAATCGCCATTGCCGTCGCCCAGCATAGTCACCTTGCCGTCCGCGCCCTGCTGCTTGCCCCAGGCGCCCATGACGAAGGCATCGTTGACCGACAGACAAACGATTTCGTCGACGCCCTTGCCCTTGAACTCGTCCGCGTGCTGGATGAATCCCGGCAGGTGCTGGTTCGAGCAGGTTGGCGTGAAGGCCCCCGGCAGCGCGAAGACCACCACCTTGCGGCCCTTGAAGAACTCACTCGTCTTCACCGGCTGGGGTCCCTTGTCCGTCAGCTTCATCAGCGTCGCTTCGGGGATCTTGTCTCCGACATTAATGGCCATTTGAGCCTCCTCCTGTTGCGCACGAAACCGTCAGGGCCTCATGCGATGTTGACGGCATTTAAACGCCAAACGGCGCCGGGTGCCAGCCCCGGCGGATGCGCGCGCATATCACATTATCTTGCGGATCACATAAGCCCTGTCGGGGTCCGCCAGAATGAAGGAGAGCTCCTCGCCTTCCAGCATGGCAGGCGAGAGAACTTCCACTTCCATCGTATAACGCACAGTATCGCCCTTCCGTTTCACGCGCGGTGTGCCGAACCACGTATTGCGCGGGCCCGTCACGATGAGTTGCGGCGGCGTGCAGCCGGGCCCGCAGTGTTTCAGCCGCACTTCAAGTGTCGGCGCCTCGTTCTCGCGCCATTTGACCTCGATGAGATCCGGGTCGGCGGGCGGCACGGGTACGCGGGCAAGCGCGGCACGAAGGCGCGGCGCATCCGTCGTTTCCCCCGTCGCCATGTCCGGCATGGCGGGCGGTACGGTAAGTTCCAGTTCCGCCCGTCGCGGCACGCAGATATCCGCGCAAATGCCATAAAGCACCGAGAGGCGCAGCGTCACCGGGCGCGCCCCGTCTTCCGGCACGATACGCAGCGGCCAGATCAGTCCATGTTTATAGCCGAAGGTGATGTCGCCTGGCGCGTCGAAGCGCTCCGGCGCAGGCCATCTGAGTTCCACGCCTGCCACATTCTCCGATGCTGACCAGTCGAAGACCGGCGGAATGCCCGAATCGCCCGGCTTTTCCCAATAGGTTTTCCAGCCATCCGCCAGTTGGAGATCGAGGCCTGCAAGAAACGCCGAACCGTCATGCGCGCGCGCCGCGCTGACAAGCGCGAGGCTGCGCACCCCCTCGCCCGGCGCGGCGGCAAGCGGCGTGGCGGCGAACCACGCACCCAGGCAAACCATCAGAAAACCAAAGCGGACCGCCGCTCTCATGCGCATTTCATTCCCTTGTTTCATCCTGTCGTTTCATCATTATCTTTAACATGCCGCACCATATCTTTTTTAATATGAACCCGGCATCGCGCGGTTCCCACGCACCGCTCAAATAGCTGTGAGCGCAAGGAAGCGTGACATCCATCGCGCAAGGGTGCAGGATTTCAGGAAGTTGCGCTTTATGTTGTGCTCTATCGGCGTGGAGGTGGTTCTGTCATGAGCTCTATGTCGGCGGATTTGGGCTTTCGTCCCGAGGATGACGGCTTTCTTGAGGGCAAGATGCTGATCGCAATGCCTTCGATCGGCGATGATCGTTTCGACCGGACGGTCATTTATATGTGCGTTCACAATCCCGACGGGGCAATGGGCATCGTCGTGAACAAACCGGCAGACAACATCACCTTTCCCGATCTGCTCGACCGCCTGGAAATCGAGGTTTCCGGCACAACGCAGCCCGACGAGATCGCCTGCCCCGTGCTTGCGGGCGGACCTGTCGAGATGGGCCGCGGTTTTGTCCTTCATACGCAGGATTATTTCTCCGAGGACGCAACGATGCCCGTCGACGAGAATGTCGGGCTGACAGCAAGCATCGATATTCTGCGCGCGATGGCCACTGGCCGTGGACCGAGCCGCGCGTTCCTCGCACTCGGCTATGCGGGCTGGGCACCCGGCCAGCTCGATGCCGAGATACAGGCAAATGGCTGGCTCCATTGCGATCCGGACCCGGAGCTTCTTTTCGGTCTTAATCTTGACGCGAAATACCACTCGGCCCTGGCGAAACTCGGCATCAACATTTCGCTGCTTTCCGGTGAGGCAGGCCACGCCTGACAGCGCGTCAGCGCTGCCAATAATGGGCGATAAAGTCGAGCGCCTCGGCCGCGCGCATCGGTTGACCGAAATAGTAGCCCTGCCCATAGTCGCAGCCCATCGCGGCAAGGTCGGAGGCTTGCGTTTCGCTCTCCGTTCCTTCGGCCACGACCTCCATGCCGAGGTCATGGGCCAGCGTCACCATTGAGCGAATGATGAGCGGTGTTTCGCGATCCGCCGACATGCCGGCCACGAATGAGCGGTCGACCTTCAGCGTATCGAACGGAAAACGCTGCAAATAGCTCAGGCTCGAATAGCCGGTGCCGAAATCGTCGAGCGACAGCCCTGCCCCCAGCGCCTTCAGACGGGCGAGCATGTTGGCGGCAAATTCCGGGTTCTCCATGACGAGTGATTCAGTCACTTCGAGTTTCAGCGATCCGCGCTCGATATCGATGCGGTTCAGCACGCGCTTCACATCGTCGATGAGATCGTGACGCAGCAGCTGGCGGCTCGACACATTGACGCTGACGGTCAGCGCGCGCTCCATCGGAAAAAGCTTCTGCCAGGTCGCAAGTTCCTCGCTCGCCGCGCGCAACGCATAGCGGCCAATTTCGGTGATGGTGCCGATTTCTTCTGCCAGCGGCACGAAATTGTCCGGCGCGAGTAATCCTTCCTTCGGATGGTTCCAGCGGATCAGCGCCTCGAAGCCGCGCACCGTCCCTTCCGTCAGCGACATGATCGGCTGGTAGTAGACTTCCATCTCCTTGCGTTCGATGGCGTGGCGAAGATCGGTTTCCAGCGAAAGATTGTCGTCCGCTTCCGAGCGCATCCCCGGCTCGAAGAATTCGATCCGTGCCTTGCCGGAACGCTTCGCGCGATACATCGCGATTTCGGCTTCCGTCAGCAGTTCTTCGGGATGTTCATGTGCATCCTCGCAGATCGCCACGCCGACGGAGCATGTCGGATAGATTTCGTGGCCTGCTACTTCGATGGGCTGGTGCAGGAACTCGCTCGCCTGTTCCGCGAAGGACAGCGCATCGTCGCGTTCCGTGCGCATGGTCAGCAGCACCGCGAAGTTGTCGCCATCGATCCGGGCCACCGTGTCGTCCTGCGTGACGAGCGACTCGAGGCGGCGCGCAATCGCAATCAGCAGCGCATCGCCGCCCGAATGGCCAATGCTGTCATTCACGGTCTTGAAGCGGTCGAGATCGATCAGCAGCAGCGCCGCGCGCGGGCGTTCGAGCAGGCCCCGGCGGCGAATGGCACGCGCCATGCGGTCCATGAAGAGCGCGCGGTTCGGCAGCCCCGTCAGACTGTCATGCACGCTGTCATGCATGAGCCGGTCTTCGGCGAGCTTCTGCGCCGAAATATCGCGCACCGTGCCGATGCAGCGCGTCGCGTAGTTTTCCGGTCCCGCCACGCAGCTTGCCGAAAGCGCTACCCAGCGGAATACGCCGTCCGAATGCCGCATACGGAATTCGAGTGCGAAGGAAACATTGCCGCGCCCGATATAGGCGTTGAGCGCGGTCCGATAGGTTTCGCGGTCGGAGGGATGCATGTGCTCGCGCCACGCAACTTCATTACCGTCCAGCGTGCCCGCGTCGAGCCCGAGCATCGCCTCGACGGAGGGCGAGACGTAAAGCTTGTCGTTGGTGATATCCCAGTCCCAGACGCCCATGCGCGCGCCGGTCAGCGCAAAGGCGTGGCGCTGTTCGCTTCTCAACGTGCCGATATCGGCGCGGCGGCGGCCGCCTTGCGCGTGATAGGCGGCGGCAAAGGCAAAAAGTGTCAGCGCCGTTGTGAAGACGCCGCCCGCAATGACGGTGCCCGTGAATGTACCGCCCAGCCAGCCCATTGCGTGAAAGGCAGCGAAAAATCCGGCCAGCACGAACAAGGCCGCACCGGGGATAAGCAGTTGCGCGGGCCGCACACCGCGCAGCGCCGCCATGACGACCAGCGGCGCGCCACCGAGGAGCGCGACGGCGAGGAGGATACGAACGAAAAGGGCCGCGCCCGATACCGTGATGAAGGCGAGCGGGATACCGGCCAGCACTGCATAGCCGAGCATGCGGGTTGCGCGGGCAAGCGAGGCAGAGTGGCGTTCGCTATCCAGAAAAAATCGCTCCAGCATGAAGACGGAGGACGCAAAGAGCGTCAGCGCAATGGTGCGCGCGACGAGATCCCACCAGGGCGGCAACGAGAAGATCGTGGCGAGATAGCCGAATTCGCCAAGCAGCACGAGAAAGCCCGCACCGAGCAGCGCCGCTGTTGCGCGCGCCGCCGCAGAGCGCGTGAGGATACCGAGCGATGCCATGTAGACACCGAACGCCGCGATCACGGCGAGCATGCCGCCCTGGATGAGCGAAAGGCGCTCCGTGAAGCGGCTCCAGGCTTCTTCGTGCCAGAGATAGATGCCCCCGTCCGTGTCGCGCGCGGCATGAAGCGCAACGGCGACGCTCGTCTGCGGCTCCCCGGTCAGCGCATAAACATCGAAACCCCGCCAGGCATGGACTTCGGAGGGCAAGGGGTCTTCGCCGCCCGCCGTCACCGCACGGTCGAACTCGACCTCCGGCTGTGGCCAGAAAAAGGCTCCAAGCCCCTCGCCTCGTCGGTCGGCAATGAGAAGGCGGGTGACGATTTCCTCGCTCCGGTTGCGAAGCGCCAGCACGCGCCAGACGCCGCTCTCTTCCGCGCCGCCGTTCCACAGCACGATGGAGCCGTCCTCGAGTTCGCCCTCTTCCACCGGCTCGCCCTCGGACAGCGTCTCGGCCGCGATCTCGTCTTCACCGCTTGCAGGCGGTTCGATGGTGAGTTTCTTGCCGGATGCCGAATAGTTATGAACATAGGGCGTGAGGTCGACCACGGGATGTGCGTCGTCCATCGCCACCGCATCGAGCGCCTTCGCAGCGCCCGGCAACAGCAACAATCCGAACGCCAGCGCAAGCGCGGCGCGCGCGCCTTTCCTGCGCGCCTTCATCTGGCCCCCTCGCCGCATCCCTTGAAAACCTCTCTTGATTTACTTGCGCGGATCGTCGCGCAGAATGGCGAAAACCGCGTGATCGCGCCATGCCCCATTGATCCGCAGATAGCCTCTCGCGATGCCTTCTTCGGTAAAACCGCATTTGCGAAGCACCGCGCGGGAGCGCTCGTTCTCCGGCAAGCAGGCCGCCTGCAACCTGTGCAGCTTCAATTCCTCGAACACGAAGGGGATAAGCGCACGCACCGCGGATGTCACATAGCCGCGTCCTGCATGGCATTCCCCCGCCCAGTAGCCCAGCATGCAGCTTTGCTGAACCCCTCGCTGCACGCCTGAAAGCGTGCATCCGCCAAGCAAAACATGATCTTCCTCATGAAAAATGAAGAAGGGATAGGCATGATCCTCGCGAATTTCGCGCTGATAGCGGCGCAGACGGCGGCGATAGGCGGTGCGGGTCAGATCGTCGGGCGCCCATATCGGCTCCCAGGGGGTCAGAAAAGTGCGGCTCCGCTCGCGCAGTTCCGCCCAGGCTTCATAGTCGCCAAGCTGCGGATTGCGCAGATAGACGCCATTGCCCAGCACCATCGGCGTTACGTCAGGTCTCGATATCGAGCGAAGAAATGCCATCGGCGACAGGCCCTCGTCAGCGACGGGCACCCCTGGGCGCCCCTCTCCCAATCAAAGCCGCGTGGTTGCGGCGCTAGTTGGCAAATCTTGCGGCGAGACGGTCATGGGATTCAAGTCCGCCCCCCGCCCCTTTGAGCGGCCCGATGGCGGAAAGGGCCAGCCCCTTGCCGCCAAGGAGCCTGCCGGCGAAGCGCCGCACGGCGGCCGCGTCCACCGCCTCGATCTTCTCGACCAGTTCTTCGATGGGCAGCACGCGCCCGTGGATCATGTATTGGCGGGCAATCTGCTCGGCGCGGGAAGAGGAGCTTTCGAGCCCCATCATCAGCCCTGCCTTGATCTGCGCGCGGGCACGCGCGACCTCAGCCTCGCTCGCATCCTCGCCGAGCCGCCCCAGTTCGCCCGACAGCACCGGCATCAGCTCCGCTACATGTTCGGGCGCCGTGCCCGCATAAAGGCCGAAGACGCCGGTATCGGCAAAGGACCATGAGAAAGCGAAGACCGAATAGCACAGCCCCCGCTTCTCGCGTACTTCCTGGAACAGGCGGGAGGACATGCCGCCGCCCAGTACGCCTGAGAAAACCTGCGCCACATAATAGTCCGGGTCCGCATAGGTCGGGCCCTCGAAGGCGAGCGCCAGATGCGTCTGTTCGAGGTCGCGCTCCTTGCGGATTTCGCCTCCCTTGAAGATGGCCCTGGAAGCGCCCGCCGTCTTGTGCTGCGGCAGCGTGGTGAAGCGTTCGCGGGCAAGCTGCACCAGTTGCCCGTGGTCGATGCCGCCCGCCGCTGC
The DNA here is from genome assembly GCA_002694985.1 of Parvibaculum sp. Lineage (GTDB taxonomy): Bacteria > Pseudomonadota > Alphaproteobacteria > Parvibaculales > Parvibaculaceae > Parvibaculum. The sequence goes on from NZNS01000010.1 coordinate 616,906, forward strand.
GAGCACCATGCCCGGCGCGAGATAACGTTCGCTCATATAGCCTTGCAGGTCGTTGCGGCCGAAGCCCGACACCGTCTCCACCGTGCCGAGGATCGAGCGGCCAAGCGGCTGGCCAGGAAAGGCGGCCGCCAGCAGGTCGTCGAAGACCACATCGTCCGGCGTGTCATGCGCCTGGCCGATCTCGGAAATGATGACGCCGCGCTCGCGCTCCACTTCTTCGGGAGCGAAGACCGAGTTCTGGAGGATGTCGGCGAGAATATCGACGGCGAGCGGCAGGTCTTCGCGCAGCACCCGCGCGTAATAGGCCGTCGCCTCATGCGTGGTATGGGCGTTCAGATGCCCGCCCACTGTCTCGATCTCTTCCGCGATGGCGAGCGCCGAGCGACGTTCCGTTCCCTTGAAGGCCATGTGTTCCAGCATGTGCGAAACGCCATGTTCCCTGTCGCGCTCGTGCCGCGCGCCGGTATTCACCCAGACGCCGACAGAGGTCGTCTGCAGATGGGGCATGCTGTCGGTCACAATGGTGAGGCCGTTCTCGAGGCGGGTCACTTCAACGGACATGGACAGAATTCCTGACGGACATGGACATATTCCAGCTTGGTTCCTTCCCGGCGCTTGAAACGCTCAGGCGGCGAGGGAACGGGCGCGCTCGCGGATAAAGGTTTCGATGGCGGCAAGGTCGTTCGGCAGTGCCGTGAGGCGTTCCTCGCGCTCGAAAAGGTCCGACATGGCGGGCGGCAGGTCTGGATGGACGCCCGTCGCCTTCTTCACCGCATCAGGGAATTTTGCCGGGTGCGCCGTTGCCAGCGTCACCATCGGCACACCGGCATGGCCGCGCAGCCTTGCCGCGGCGGCAAGTCCGACCGCCGAATGCGGGTCGACGAGCTCTTCCGTTTCTTCCAGCGTCTTGCGGATCGTCTCCGCCGTCTCTGCTTCGTCCACGCGGGCCGCCGCAAAGCGCTCGCGGATCATCGACATCGGCTCGGCATCGATCTCGAAGGCGCCCGACTGCGACAGGCCCTGCATCAGCCGCGTCACGGCGGCGCCGTCCTGCCCATAGGCATCGAAAAGCAGCCGCTCGAAGTTGGACGAGACCTGGATGTCCATGCTCGGGCTGATCGTCGCCACGACCTTGCCGACCTCGTAGCGCCCGGTTTCGAGCGTGCGGGCGAGGATGTCGTTCACATTGGTCGCCACGATAAGCTTTTCGATGGGCAGTCCCATCTTCGCCGCCACGAAGCCTGCGAATATGTCCCCGAAATTCCCTGTCGGCACCGAAAAGGAGACCGGGCGGTGAGGCGCACCCAGCGCCACCGCGCTGGTGAAGAAGTAGACGATCTGGGCCATCACGCGGCCCCAGTTGATCGAGTTCACACCGGCAAGGCTCACCTCGTCGCGGAAGGCGTGGTCGTTGAACATCGCCTTCACCAGCGCCTGGCAATCGTCGAAGGAGCCCTCGACGGCGATGTTGTGGACGTTCTTGTCCAGCACCGTCGTCATCTGGCGGCGCTGCACCTCCGACACCCGGCCCTTCGGGTGCAGGATGAAAATATCGGTCGTGTCGCGGCCCCGGAAAGCCTCGATGGCAGCAGAGCCGGTATCGCCGGAGGTCGCCCCGACGACCGTGATGCGCCTGCCCTTCGCCGCCAGCACATGATCGAAGAGGCGAGCAAGGATCTGCATCGCCACGTCCTTGAAGGCGAGCGTAGGACCATGAAAGAGTTCGAGCAGCCAGTCATTCGCCGCCATTTGCCGCAGCGGCACAACGGCCTCATGGCGAAAGCTTGCATAGGCGGCGGCGATCATCTCGCGCAGATCCCTGTCGGCAATCGCCGCGCCGATATAGGGGCGCATGACGCGGAAGGCCGTCTCCTCGTAAGTGAGGCCGGCGAGGCTCGCGATCTCGCTCTCGGTCCAGCGCGGCCATTCGGCGGGTACATAAAGTCCCCCGTCGCGCGCCAGACCCGTGAGCAAGGCATCCTCGAATTCAAGCTCCGGAGCCTGGCCCCGCGTGCTGACGTACTTCACCATAATCTCCAGGATAACCGGCTGCCGACAATGGGCCGGGAGCAGACGGACGTAACCTAGCCTCGTGTGCGAGCCGAGGCAATCGGCATCCTCCCGCGCCGGAAGGTCTATTCATTTCAACTAGTTGTCCAGATAGCGCGCTTCGATATGAGCCTTGAAGGCGGCTGTGCCAAGCGGGCTTCCCGTCGCCTCCGAAATGATTTCGTCGGGCGTCCGGCTCGCGCCCTTGCCATGCACATGGGTCCGCACGAAACCGAGCAGCGGCTGGAAATCGCCCTGCCCCAGCGCCGCCTCCAGCCCGCCATGTTCCCTCTTTGCCGCCTCGAAGAGCTGCGCGGCGGCGAGCGCCCCCAGCGTATAGGTCGGGAAGTAGCCGAAGGAGCCCGACGGCCAGTGGATGTCCTGCATGCAGCCCGCCGCATCGTCGGGCGGCCGGATGCCGAGCAGGCTTTCCATGCCCTCGTTCCAGGCAGCCGGCAGATCGGCGGCGGTCAGTTCGCCCGCGATCATCGCCCGCTCCAGCCGGTAGCGCAGCATCACATGCAGCGGATAGCTCACCTCGTCGGCCTGAACGCGGATGAAGCCCGGCTCCACCTTGCGGTAGTGACGGAGAATGTTTTCCGGTGCCCATGCCGGGCCCTCCCCGCCAAAGGCCGCCTTCAGGCGCGGTGCAAGAAAGCGGATGAAGCCTTCCGTCCGCGCCGCCTGCATCTCGAACAGCAGCGACTGGCTTTCATGGATCGTCATGCCGCGCGAGCGGCCAACCGGCTGACTGCGCCACTCGGCTGGTAATCCGCGCTCATAGAGCGAATGCCCCGTCTCGTGGATCACCGCCATCAGGCTTTCGGTGAAGTCCGCCTCGTCATAGCGCGTGGTGATGCGGCTGTCGTCGGGCACACCGCCCGAAAAGGGGTGCAGGCTTACATCGAGCCGCCCATGCGCGAAGTCGAAGCCGATCAGGTCCATCACCTCTCGGCCAAGTTTCTCCTGTTGCGTAACGGGGAACGGCCCCTCGAGCGGCAGCCGCTCAGGCCCCGCCGCCTGATGCTCCATGACCTCTTGCAGCAGACCCGGCAGGAACGTTTCAAGCTCGGCGAAGAGCACATCGATATCGGCCGAACGGCGGCCCGGATCGTAGCCGTCAAGCAGCGCATCGTAATGCGAGAGCCCGAAGGCATCCGCCTTCGCTGCCGCCTGCTCGCGCACCAGTGCGATCAGCTTGTCGAGCTCGGGCGCGAGGCTCGCATAGTCGTTCACCGCGCGCGCCTTGCGCCAGACCATTTCCGTATGCGATTTCTGGCGCGACAGCCGCGTCACCAGCGAAGAAGGCGTCGCCGTCGCATGGGCATGAACGCGCGCCATCTCGGCGAGGTTCGCGCGGCTCCACTCGTCCAGCCCGTCCGCCTCGCGCGCGGCGACAAGAAGCTCCGCCACTTCTGGCGCTGTCAGCGTTTCATGCGCGATCAGCGAGATCACCGCCTGCTGTTCGGCGCGCGCCCCCGCGCCGCCTTCCGGCATCATGGTCGCGCGGTCCCAGTGCAACACCGCCTGCGCGCCGTAAAGCGCCGAAAGCCGTTCGAAGCGCGCCTTCAATGCCTCATAGGCCGCCGTCGAATTGCGCTCGCTCATGTTGTTTTCTGCTTTCGTCCGATGCGTCCGTTCGATTTGTGATAGGCGAGATAGACGCCGATCAGCACCACCGCGAGACCGAACCAGGTCAGCGCATAGTCGAGATGATTGTTGGGAATGTCGATCCGCGTACCTTTCGGCTTCGGCCATTCGCCCGCGAAACTTCCCGCTTCAGCCTCGACGATGAACGGCGCGACCGTCATGCCCTCGAGCCCTTCGCCCATGATGGCCGGGTCGCGTATCATCCAGACGTTCTTCGTCGTGTCGTCCAGCCCGTCGAACCAGCCGCGATGCTGGGGTGCGCGCAAGGTGCCTGTGAAGCTCACCTCGCCTTCGGGCAGATCGCCATGCGCGTCCTTGAGCTCGACCGGCACAAAGCCACGATCGACCATCACCACCGCGCCCTCCGCCACTTCAAGCGGCGAAACGATGCTATAGCCCGCCGCGCCGTCCGGCGCTTGCGTGAAGTGGTGAAGCTCGCGCGGGAGGAAATGGCCGCTCAGCGTAACGCGCTCATATTCCGCGTCCGCCACATCGAGGCTCTCCCATGTGTCGGGTGCGGGCAGCGGTTGCGGTTCGTCGTGAAGCCGCGTTTCGATCCGCTCGATCAGCGCTTCCTTCCAGGCGAGGCGCTGGACCTGCCAGATGCCAAGCCCGAGCAGCACAGGCAGCGCCGCAAGCGTCATGACGGTGGGCCAGAGCAATGGCCGGAAAAAACTGTTGTCGCGGAAGCTCATTTTTCGAGGCGGCCCTCTTCTGCCTTATGACGGAACTGCTGCGCCACGAGCCAGCCTTTCAGCGGACGGATCAGCCCGACCGTGAGCGCGAGGGTCAGCGGAATCCACAGCACCGCATGCACCCAATAGGGTGGCGACCATGTGAACTCCACCCAGAGTACGAGGCCGACGATGATGAAACCCGCGATCATCATGATGAAGACCGCCGGTCCGTCGCCCGAATCGGCGAAGGAATAGTCGAGCCCGCAAACCTCGCATTCGGGCGCAAGGTCGAGGAAGCCCTTGTAGAGCCTGCCTTTGCCACAACGCGGGCAGCAGCCTTTCAGCGCCACCTCGATGGACGAGGGTCCATTCTTTCCCGATTCCGTCATTCGCCTCTCCTCAAAAGCCGAGGGCGGGCCGCTTCCGCGCCCGCCCCCAAACATGTCTTTTTCGTCTTCGCTTTTCCTAGTGAGCGGCGACAGCGCCGGCCGAACCCCAGACGTAGATCGCGAAGAACAGGAACAGCCAGACCACATCGACGAAGTGCCAGTACCAGGCAGCCGCCTCGAAGCCGAAATGCTGCTTCGGTGTGAAATCGCCCTTCACCGCGCGCAGCAGGCAGACGATCAGGAAGATCGTACCGACAAGCACGTGGAAGCCGTGGAAGCCGGTCGCCATATAGAAGGTCGAGCCATAGATGCTGCCACCGAAAGAGAAGGTCGCGTGGGCGTATTCATAGGCCTGTACGCAGGTGAAGAAGGCGCCGAGAGCAACCGTCAGAATAAGCCCCTGAACCAGCCCCTTGCGATCGCCATGCTGCAATGCGTGATGCGCCCATGTCACCGTCGTGCCCGATGTCAGCAGGATGATGGTGTTGAAAAGCGGCAGATGCCAGGGATCGAACACTTCGATGCCCTGGGGCGGCCAGTGACCGCCGGTGAATTCATAGCGCGCGGCCTGGATGTGTTCCCCCGCAAAGAGGCTCGCATCGAAGAAAGCCCAGAACCATGCAACGAAGAACATCACCTCGGAGGCGATGAAAAGAATCATGCCGTAGCGCAGGTGAAGCTGCACGACCGGCGTGTGATCGCCCCGGTTCGCCTCGCGCACGACGTCACGCCACCAGCCATACATGGTGTAAAGAACGATGGCGAGACCGACGACGAAGATCCACGGTGCGGAGCCGTGCATCCATTGAACGGCGCCGATCGCGAGGATGAATGCGCCGATCGAGCCGACGACCGGCCAAGGGCTCGGGTCGACCAGGTGATAGTCGTGATGTTTGGCGTGGGCGTCAGCCATGTCCCCTCTTCTCCACTTCAGCGCGCCCCGCAAGCGGCGGCGCTAGCAACCAATTCAGTTCCGGCACGCGCCGGTCATCATAAACATCTCAAGGCGGCGAAGCTAACGGCGTCAGATCGGCCGGTTCGCCACATTGCCTCCCAGCTTCACGATCGTCACCACGAAGAACAACACGATGAAGCCTGCGAGCGCCCAGGCGATAGCGAGATTACGCTGCCGCCGGCGCTTGATCTGTTCCTCCGTCCAGCGTGGCGCTTCGACCTCATGGCGCTTGCTTTCGTCCTGTTCCTGGGCCATGCGCCCTCACATGCCCGGCACGAGTGCACCCGCGGGGAGCGCGTCAAGGCCGAAGATCTTCTCCACTAGCAGAAGCGAGAAGATGAGAAAGAGATAGAGGATCGAGTAGCCGAAAAGGCGCATCGCGGCCTTTTCCTGCGCCGCGCCCGGCTCCTTGCGCCAGAGGCTGAAGGCAAGCCAGAGAAAGCCTGCGCCAAGTACCGCCGTCACACCCATATAGAGCGGACCGGCAAAGCCCAGGAAACCCGGCAGCAGCGTCACCGGCACGAGAAGCGCCGAATAGATCATGATCTGGCGGCGTGTCGCCTTGTCGCCCGCGACGACGGGGAGCATCGGCACACCGGCGTTCTTGTAGTCGTCGCTGCTGCGAAGTGCGAGCGCCCAGAAATGCGGCGGCGTCCACATGAAGATGATGAGAAAAAGAACCGCGCTTTCGAGCGTCACGGTGCCCGTCACTGCGGCCCAGCCGATCATGGGCGGAAAAGCGCCCGCGGCGCCGCCGATCACGATGTTCTGCGGCGTGCGCCGCTTCAGCCACACTGTATAGACCGCCACATAAAAGAAGATCGTGAAGGCGAGGAGCGCGGCCGCCACCCAGTTCACGAGAACGCCCATCGTCATCACGGAGAAGACAGAAAGGGTCGCACCGAAGGCGGCGGCTTCCGAAGGCGTCACGCGGCCAGCCGGAATCGGCCGTTTCACGGTCCGCGTCATATGCGCGTCGATATCGGCGTCGTACCACATGTTAAGCGCGCCCGACGCGCCTGCGCCGACCGCGATGCAGAGCAGCGCCGTAAAGCCGATAACCGGGTGGATGTCACCCGGCGCGACCACGATGCCGACCAGCGCCGTAAAAATCACGAGCGACATGACGCGCGGCTTCAGCAGCTCGAAAAAATCACGCGCCGATCCCATCCCCCCATCGGGAAGGGCTTGTGTGCGTTCGTTGCTGATCGCTGTGTCCGACATGAAATCGACTGATCTTTCTTGCAGGTCTTTGCTTGCGGGTCTTTCAAGGCGCTCCGGCCGGGGCGAGCCCGACCGGAGCATTTCGTCACTTGATCCGCGGCAGATCCGAGAACTGATGGAACGGCGGCGGGGAGGACAGAGTCCATTCGAGCGTCGTCGCACCTTCGCCCCAGGGGCTGTCGCCGGCCTTCTGCTTCTTGATGAAGGCCTGTGCGAGGCCGATCAGGAAGATCACCACGCCGAAGGCGGAGATGTAGGAGCCGATCGAGGAGATCAGGTTCCAGTGCGCGAAGGCATCCGGGTAATCCGAATAGCGGCGCGGCATGCCCTGCAGACCGAGGAAATGCTGCGGGAAGAACACTAGGTTCACACCGATGAACGTGACCCAGAAGTGCAGCTTGCCCCAGAACTCGGAGTACATGTAGCCGAACATCTTGGGGAACCAGTAGTACCAGCCCGCGAAGATCGCGAAGACGGCGCCGAGCGACAGCACGTAGTGGAAATGCGCCACCACGTAATAAGTGTCGTGCAGGGCACGGTCGACGCCGGCATTGGCGAGCACGACGCCCGTGACGCCGCCGACGGTGAAGAGGAAGATGAAGCCGATCGCCCAGACCATCGGGGTCTTGAACTCGATCGAACCGCCCCACATCGTCGCGATCCAGGAGAATATCTTGATGCCTGTCGGCACCGCGATGACCATGGTCGCCGCCACGAAATAAGCTTGGGTATTGACCGAGAGGCCAACCGTATACATGTGGTGCGCCCACACGATGAAGCCGACGACGCCGATGGCGACCATGGCATAGGCCATACCGAGATAGCCGAACACGGGCTTGCGCGCGAAGGTCGAGATGATCTGGCTGATGATGCCGAAGCCGGGCAGGATCAGAATGTAGACTTCGGGGTGTCCGAAGAACCAGAACAGATGCTGGAACAGGACCGGGTCGCCGCCGCCTTCGGGCGTGAAGAAGGTCGTGCCGAAATTACGGTCCGTCAGCAGCATGGTGATCGCGCCTGCGAGAACCGGGAGCGTGAGCAGAAGCAGGAAAACCGTCACAAGCACCGACCAGACGAAGAGCGGCATCTTGTGCAGCGTCATGCCGGGGGCGCGCATGTTGAAGATGGTGGTGATGAAGTTGATCGCACCGAGGATCGACGAGGCGCCCGCAATGTGGAGCGAGAGGATCGCGAAGTCCATCGCCGGTCCGGGTGCGCCGGAGGTCGAGAGCGGCGGATAAACCGTCCAGCCGCCCGAGGCGCCGGTGCCGCCGGGGGCGCCGGGCACGAACATCGAGATCACGAGCAGGCCGAGCGCGGGCGGCAGCAGCCAGAACGAGATGTTGTTCATGCGCGGGAAGGCCATGTCCGGCGCGCCGATCATCAGCGGCACGAACCAGTTGCCGAAGCCGCCGATCATGGCGGGCATCACCATGAAGAAGATCATGATGAGGCCGTGTGCCGTTACCAGCATGTTGAAGAGGTTGTGATCGCCCTGCAGGATGCCGTCGCCGGGATGCATGAGCTCCATACGCATCACGACGGAGAACGCACCACCGATGATGCCCGCGAAAATCGCGAAGAAAAGGTACATCGTGCCGATGTCCTTGTGGTTCGTCGAATAGACGTACCGCTTCCACCCGGTGGGGTGATCGGCGTGGTCGGCGTGTGCACCCGCAGCTTGCCCTGCCATCTCTCTAACCCTTCGTTCTTACGATGTTTGCTTCACTGGTAGCGGAGGCGCTCAACGCACATCCACGGCCTGTGCCAGTTTAACCTTGCCGTCAGCGCCCGCATCCGCCAGCTGCTGTTCGGTCCATGCCTCAAATTCTTCCTGCGTCACGACCTTCACATTGATCGGCATGAAAGCATGGCGCGTGCCGCAGAGTTCCGAGCACTGGCCATAATACATGCCGGTCTTCTCGGCGCGGAACCAGGTCTCGTTCAGGCGGCCGGGCACGGCGTCGATCTTCACACCGAACTGCGGAACTGCAAAGGCGTGGATCACGTCCGCGGCCGTCACGATCACGCGCACCGTGGTGTCGACCGGCACGACGAGTGCTTCGTCAGCGGTGAAGAGACGCGGCTGACCGGGTTCGAGATCGTCGTCCTCGACCATGTTCGAGATCAGCTCGATGTCGCCATTATCGGGATATTCATAGCCCCAGTACCACTGGTAGCCGACCGCCTTCACCGTCATGTCGGCTTCCGGGACCACGACTTCCTTGTAGAGGAGACGGAAGGAAGGAATGGCGATCACGACCAGGATCATCACCGGCAGCACTGTCCATGCGACTTCGAGCAGCGTGTTGTGCGTCGTCTTGGAGGGGGTCGGGTTCGCGCGGCTGTTGAAGCGCAGGATCACGATGGCCAGCAGCACCGCCACGAGAATCACGATCGACGTGATGATCACGAGCAGCATGTTGTGGAAGGAGATGATGTCATGCATCACCGGGGTCACCGCATCCTGGAGACCCAGCCCGCCATCGACCGCTGTCGCATGCGCGGCCGTTGCGAAACCGCCGCCCGAAAGCCCCGCCGCAAGAGCCATCGCGAAAAGGCCAAATACGTTCGAAAACCGCATGCTTATCCCCAGCTATTCAATTCGCTTTCCAGGCGCCGCCCGGACATCCGTGACCCAAAGAGGAAGATCGGCGCCAGAAACCATAAAGCGCTTCCCGCCGCAAGCTTCGCCGCGCGTTCTCTTCATTGTTTTTCCGTGCGGCGGCACCCCTCCGATGCGGCCTGCCGAAGAAGTATCGCGGCGCCGATACGCGCCGCGCACCGTCCGGCAGACGACTCGCAGGCGCCAGTATAGCCCCGGTGCGGCGACAAACCACAGTGCGGCCATGGTTTTGCGACGTTTTGCCACAATAAGCGGGTGAATCCAGTCCCCGAAGATACGAGAAATTCCGGTTCGCCCTTTCGTATGTGGCGAAATGTCCTAGAGTATTGGTTGGATATTTATTGCGGAGGATTCGCAAAACATGCGCGACGAGGCGCTCATTCACTTTCATCTTGGCCACCGCATTTCAGCGGGGCTCCTGTTGCCACAGAACGGGGGCGCCGCGCCCGAACTTCTGTCGGAAGCCGCACCCTGGCTCGATCCGCGCGATCCGGGCCGCTGCGTCGTCGGTTTCTGCGCCGCGCACCCCGATCTCGTGGGCGATGTCGTCGGCCCGCCGCCCGACGGCTGGCGGGACTGGGGCTTCAACGAGTGGGATAACTGGTTCGGCCGCATCAATGGCGTTTTCCTCGTCGATTTGCAGTCGCTCAAGGTCACGCAATATCCGCTATACAGTTGTGCGCCGCATATCGTGCCTTGCGACCTTTCGAGCCTGCCCCGGCGGCTCGTGCCGGTCGAGGAATGGCTCGCGCGCTAGGTTACACGTTCACGGACAGGCTTCATGACCTCCTCTCCCGACGATCTTTTTTTCGCCCGTACCGGGCTCGACCGCGACCGCGTCAGCGGCCTTGTCGGCGATACGCTCAATGGCGCTGATGATGGCGAACTCTTCATGGAATTTCGCCAGTCGGAGGCGCTCGGCTTCGACGATGGCCGCCTCAAGACGGCGAGCTTCGACACCAATCAGGGTTTCGGCCTTCGCTGCGTCGCGGGCGAATCGACGGGCTATGCTCATGCCTCCGACCTCTCGGAAGCCGCGCTGAAGCGCGCCAGCGAGGCCGTGACGGCGGTAAAGACCGGCCATACGGGCGTTTCGGCGGAGGGCCCTGCCCGCACCAACACGCATCTCTATACGGACGAGAACCCGCTGGGCGCGCAGTCCTTCGAGGAGAAGGTGAAGCTTCTGGCCGAGATCGACGCCTATGCGCGCGCGAAGGATGCCCGCGTCCAGCAGGTTTCCGCCTCGCTCGCAGGCGAGTGGCAGGCAGTCGAGATCATTCGCGCCGACGGCTCGTCGCTGCGCGATGTCCGTCCCCTCGTCCGTCTCAACGTCGCCATCGTCGCGGGCGACGGCGACCGGCAGGAGAGCGGCTCCTTCGGCGTCGGCGGCCGCATGGGCTACGAAACCTTCATCGACCCGATGAAATGGCGCGCGCAGGTCGACGAGGCGCTGCGTCAGGCGCTTGTAAACCTTGAAAGTGTGCCCGCCCCTGCCGGCGAAATGGATGTGGTGCTCGGCCCCGGCTGGCCCGGCATCCTGCTGCACGAGGCGATCGGCCACGGCCTTGAAGGCGATTTCAACCGCAAGAAGACCTCGGCCTTCGCCGGTCTTCTCGGGAGCCGCGTCGCCGCGCCCGGCATCACGGTCGTCGATGACGGCACGCTGGCCGACCGCCGCGGCTCGCTCACCATCGACGACGAGGGCACGCCGACCTCGCGCACCGTTCTCATCGAGGACGGCATCCTCAAGGGCTACATGCAGGACCGTCTCAATGCGCGCCTGATGGGCATGGCCGCAACGGGCAACGGGCGGCGCGAGAGCTACGCGCATCAGCCCATGCCGCGCATGACCAACACCTACATGCTGTCGGGCAATCACGAGCCGGACGAAATCCTCTCCTCCGTGAAGAAGGGTCTCTACGCCGTCTCCTTCGGCGGCGGTCAGGTCGACATAACCTCGGGCAAGTTCGTCTTCACCTGTACCGAGGCCTACATGATCGAGAATGGCAAGATCGGCGCGCCGGTGAAGGGCGCGACCTTGATCGGCAACGGCCCGGACGTGCTGACGCGCGTTTCCATGATCGGCAATGACATGAAGCTCGATCCGGGCATCGGCACATGCGGCAAGGGCGGTCAGGGCGTTCCCGTCGGCGTCGGCCAGCCGACGCTGCTCGTGAAGGGCCTCACCGTCGGCGGCACCGCGCAGGCGGCATAAAAGGGCATCTGGTTTTCTGGCCAATCAAACCAGATATATCATCCCGGCACTTGTTCCTTCCGGGTCGCGCGCATATGCGCCGCAAAACGCTGCTGCGTCGGGGTCACGTGAACCGATGGTGGCGTGACTGAACGGGGGCCCCTTCGCATTTCGCTCTTCGCCTTTCGCAAGACGCGGGGGCCTTTCGCAAGACGCGGGGGCCTTTCGTAAGACGCAAGCCTAGAACGCGAACTCCTTGTAGACAGGCTCGACCTTGCCGCCCCAACGGCCATGATAAAGATCGAGCAGGTCTTGCGCGGGCGACTGCCCCTTCTCGACAATCTCTTCCACCGCACGCAGATGGATCGTTTCGTCCGCGCCCATGCCGTCGCCGTTCCCGCGCGCCTCAAGACCGGCCCGCGAGATTGCAACTGCCTTGCGCGCCACGTCGAGCAGGGTGCCGCCGCGGAAGGGCGTCTGAAGCCCGTATTTCGCCACCTTGTCGCGCAGGTCCTGGCGCTCTTCCGCCGTCCAGTCCTTTACGAGGTCCCATGCCGCATCCAGCGAGGACTGGTCATACAAGAGCCCGACCCAGAAAGCCGGCAGCGCACAGATGCGCGCCCAGGGGCCGCCATCCGCGCCACGCATCTCCATGTAGTTCTTGATGCGCGCCTCGGGGAAGATCGTCGTCAGATGATTGTTCCAGTCGCCCCGCGTCGGCACTTCGCCCGGCAGCGCCGGCAGCCGCCCTTCAAGGAAGTCGCGAAAGCTCTGCCCCGTCGCGTCGATATACTTGCCATCGCGATAGACGAAATACATCGGTACATCGAGCGCATAATCGACCCAGCGCTCGAAACCGAAGCCGTCCTCGAAAACAAAGGGCACCATCCCTGCGCGCTCATTGTCCGTGTCGGTCCAGACATGGCTGCGATAGGAAAGATAGCCGTTCGGCTTTCCTTCCGTGAACGGAGAGTTTGCGAAAAGCGCGGTCGCGAGCGGCTGAAGCGCAATACCGACGCGCAGCTTCTTCACCATGTCGGCCTCGGAGGCGAAGTCGAGGTTCACCTGCACCGTGAAGGAGCGATACATCATGTCGAGCCCCATGGTCCCGACCTTCTTCATGTATTCCGTCATGATCTTGTAGCGGCCCTTGGGCATGACGGGGATCTCGTCGCGGCGCCAGTTCGGCGTGAAGCCAAGCCCGAGGAACCCGATGCCGTGTTCGCCGCCCACTTCCTTCACCTGTGCCAGATGGTCGTGCAGCTCCGCGCAGGTCTGGTGCAGCGTTTCGAGCGGCGCGCCGGAAAGCTCGAACTGTCCGCCGGGCTCCAGCGAGATATTGCCGCTGGTGTCGTTTTCGAGGCCGATCACGTTCTCGCCTTCATAGACGGGCCGCCAGCCGAAGCGCGTCAGCCCTTCAAGCATCGCGCGGATGCCGTGATCGCCGCCATAAGGGATCGGCGTGAGATCGTTTACGCAGAACGGAAATTTCTCGTGTTCGGTGCCGATGCGCCATTGGTCGCGCGGCTTCGACCCGCGCTCAAGCGCTGCCACGAGATCGCGATGGTCTGTGATGGGCTCGGGCCCGGCAACGAGAATGCTCATTCGAGCCCCTTTTTTATTCTTCGCGGACCTTGTTCGAGCCGGATGCCCCACCCTGCCGCCGGTCCTTCTTCACGCCGGACACCCGCGTCGCAAAGATGTAAGAGCGCGTGCCGCACATGGCAAGCGCCAATGCCGCTTCAGAAAGTAACAGGACAAATGCGCGGGAGGACAGGGCAGAACGCTGTTTTTAACGGTTCAAATCCCGGCGCCGGACTCACTCAGATTACCAACATATGTCATGCCCGGGCTTGCCCCGGGCATGCGGCTCTGGATTGCCGGGTCTCGGACCCCACGGTCCGGCCCGGCCCGGCCCGGCAAGGACATTCAAGGACATTAAAGAGAAGGAAGAGGCTCGCTCACGCCACCCGCGCCATCCGCCGGCGAATGGTGGAGAGAAAGCTTGTGCGTTTCTTCTGTGTCGAGGTGTCCATCTGATAGCAACCCAGCCAGACCTGCCGGCACCCCTTTGCGCAGAGCGCGCGCATGCCGCGCATGAGGATACGGCGATGCGGCTCGCCGACGAGCTTTGACCACCACCACGATGCGCCGCAGCTCGTCACGCCGCCCATGAAGCGGATATTCTGCAAGCGCGGCTGTATCACTTTTCCGCCATCGACGAGATCGAAAGCCGTGCCCGGCACCCAGACGCGGTCGAGCCACCCCTTCAGTATGGCAGGCATATCATACCACCAGGTCGGAAAGACGAAGACGATGCCATCCACCGAGCGAAGCTGCTCCTTGTAGTGTTCGAGTCCCTTGCCATTGGCAGCGGGGTTTTCGTAGTTCTCGTGTTCCTCCGCACTGAAGCGCGGATCGAAATCATCCGCATAGAGATCGACAAGCTCCGTCTCATGCCCTGCCTGATCGAGACCCTCCAACACAGCATCGCACATCGCAGCGACATAGCTGTCGGCTTTCGGATGACAATAGACGACAAGCACGCGCATGGCGTGTTTCTCCTATCAATGGCTCCGGCCGGACCGGAGTTCGCACTTCCCAGTGAGCCGTTGCCTCTCGTGGCAGCCGCGGTTCGATTGAAAACGCTGGAAGGTTCCATCGGGTTCCATCGGGTTCCATCCGGTTCCATGATGCTTCCATGGCGGGATTTCGCGACGTTTCCCCGGCGAGGCAGCAGCTTCTCCGTGTAATGCTTTTCAATCGTCATTGCGAGCGACCGGAGGAAGCGAAGCAATTCAGAGCCGCTTGCTCTGCGCCGGCCTCCCTGGATTACTTCGTCGCGCTGTCGCGCTCCTGGCAATGACGACCAAAAACAACCAGCAAACCGCCTCTCACCAATCTCCCAGCATCAGTCCGACTGCCGCCAGCGCCGCAATCGCCGCCGTATCGGCTCGCATGATGCGCGGCCCCAGCGAAATGGCGAGCGTGTCCTCGCGCGCGCGCAGCATGTCTCGTTCGGCAGGTGAGAAGCCGCCCTCCGGCCCGATCAGCACGGCGAAGGGCGCGCCCTTCTTTCCCTCGCCCGCGAGCTTTTCAAGCGCCGCGCGCGTTGCGCCCGGCCCTTCCGCTTCGTCGCAGAAAAGGATCATGCGTCCCGACGCCACCTCGTTCCAGTTGGAGAGCAGCGCGCCGAGCTTCTCTGCCTCGCGCACTTCCGGCACGGCGACGAGGCCGCATTGTTCGGCCGCCTCTACCGCATTCGCCTGCAGGCGCTCATCCTTCAGCCGTGTCACCACGGTGCGTTCCGTAAAGACGGGCTGGATCACGGCGGCGCCCATCTCGGTTGCCTTTTGCGCAATGAAGTCGAGCCGCGCCTTTTTCACAGGCGCAAAGAGCAGCCAGATATCGGGGAGCGGCTCCTGCTTCCGCGTCTGCTGCGTCAGCGTCAGCACGCAGTTCTTCTTGTGCGCTTCGGAAATCTCCGCGGCCCATTCGCCGTCGCGCCCGTTGAAGAGCAGCACGCGTTCGCCCGCGCCCATACGCAGTACGGTCACGAGATAATGCGACTGATCCTTTTCGAGCGTGAGCTCAGCGCCCGCGCTCAAGTCCTCCTCGACATAAAGCCGCGCCTTGCCGCTCGCGCAGCGCGGATTCTCGTCTGCTTCATGGTTCCGATCGCGATTCTTCATGGGGCGAGTATTGCCGCTTTTCCCTCGCCCGTCATTGCGAGGAGGCAAAGCCGAGGTCCATCTGCCTCACGGTAACTGGCGCCGCTCATGGATTCCGGCTTCCGCCGGAATGACAATCTCTGCTTTGATCGCGCTCCCATTCACAAGGCTTGGCTCATGCTTCCTCGAAAGACAGCGCGCGTCCTCCTGCTCGACGGTCAAGACCGCCTGCTCCTCGTCCGCATGCACGACCCGGATGTCGGCGATGCGTCGGGCAAGGTGCTGCCTCACGCCTATTGGGTGACTATCGGCGGCGAAATGGAGCCAGGCGAAGATATTGCCACAACGGCAAAGCGGGAGGTTGAGGAGGAGACAGGTCTGGCAAATGCCCTGATCGGCCCTCCCGTCTGGACAACCGAGCATGTGCTTTGCGTTCATGGCAAGAAGCGGCTCATGCAGGAGACATTCGTCCTTGCCCGTACCGAAACGACCGATCTCGACCATAGCGGGTGGACGGAGCTCGAGCGCGCCGTCATCCACGACATGAAATGGTGGACGCTGGACGAACTCACCCGGACCGGCGACCGGATATTCCCTTCTTCGCTGGTGCAGCATCTCCCCGCACTGATTTCGGGAGATATTCCCGCCTCGCCCGTCGCCATCGCGCCCTGAGGGGGATAACCCGCTCCTTTGCAACGGTTTGATGACATTCGTGTGACGGTCGGGCCGAATCGGCCCGTTTTATCCTCGGGCGAGGGCCTCTCCCTCGCAGGTGCAAAACGCGCCGCCGGGGGATAATCTGCCCCCTTGGCATGGGGTCTCGAAGCCCTCTTGCCGTCTGTCCAACCCATGCCGGAAGGCCTCATGGAAGAGAAAGCCCAGGACCGATCCCGCGTTGCCGACGCCCCGCCAGAGAACTGGGTGGATCGCCATGCGCCCGCCGCGCTGCGTCCTTACGCGCGGCTTGCGCGGCTCGACCGTCCTATCGGCTGGTGGCTGCTGCTGCTGCCCTGCTGGTGGTCGCTCGCGCTTGCAAGCGAAGGCTGGCCATCGCTCCTGCTTCTCTTCCTCTTCCTTGTCGGCGCCATCGCCATGCGCGGTGCGGGCTGTACCTGGAACGATATTGTCGACCGCGACATTGACGCCGCGGTCGCGCGCACGAGGCTTCGCCCCATTCCCTCCGGTGCGGTCAGCGTCCGCCAAGCATGGGCTTTCCTTCTCGCGCAGTGTCTTGTCGGGCTTTGCGTACTTCTCTTCTTCAACAATTTTGCGATCCTTCTCGGCTTCTCCTCGCTCATCCTCGTCGCGATCTATCCCTTCATGAAGCGCATCACCTATTGGCCGCAATTCGTGCTCGGCCTTGCCTTCAACTGGGGCGCGCTGATGGGGTGGGCAGCCGTCAAGGGCGAACTCTCGCTTGCGCCCGTGCTGCTTTATCTCGGTGCCGTTGCATGGACCGTCGGCTATGACACGATCTATGCGCATCAGGACAAGGAAGACGACGCGTTGATCGGCGTGAAGTCGACGGCGCTCAGGTTTGGCGCATCGACGAAGAAATGGCTGTGGGGCTTCTACGGAATCATGGTCGCGGCGCTTGTCGCGTCGGGCGCGGTCGCCGGTCTCGGCTTCTTCTTCTATCCGGTGGTGGCGCTCGCCGCCGCGCTTCTCGTCTTGCAGATCGTCACGCTCGACATAGACGACCCCGCGCGCTGTCTGCGCCTCTTCCGTTCCAATCGCGATTTCGGATTGATTGTCTTCATCGCCATCGTGGCCGGGCAGGTAGCGTAAGCCGGATCGCTTGAAAGCCTGTCATTGCTGCGGTTTCACGTCCGACAGCTTGTCCACTTTTCGCAGGTCCGGGAAGAGCCACATCCATATGCCGACGACGCCCAGCGTACCGAGCCCGCCGATGATGACGGCGGGCACCGTGCCGAACCATGCAGCCGTGATGCCGGATTCGAATTCGCCCAGTTCGTTCGATGCGCCGATGAAAAGCATTTCCACCGCCGTCACGCGGCCAAGCATTTGCTGCGGCGTCGCCAGCGGGATCAGCGTCGAGCGGATATTGACACTCACCATGTCGGCCGCCCCCATGATGGTAAGCGCGCCGAGCGTCAGCCAGAAATTTTCCGACATGCCGAAGATGATGGTCGCGACGCCGAACAAGGCCACGCAAGCGAACATGATGTGGCCGGTGCGCTTGCGGAGCGGTCGCCAGATGATGAGCAGGTTCACCACGATGGCGCCAACCGCCGGTGCGGAGCGCATGACGCCAAGCCCTTCCGGCCCCACATGCAATATGTCGCGCGCAAAGATCGGCAGCAGCGCCACCGCGCCGCCGAGCAGCACTGCGAAAAGATCGAGCGAGATCGCGCCCAGTACGATGGGTGTGCGCCGCATATAGGCGATGCCTGCGGTCACGCGCGCGAAGGCCGATGTCGCGGCGGCGTGTTGCACGATGGGCGGGCGCGTACGGATCATCAGGAAGGCCACCGTGACCATCATGAAGAGCGCCGCACAGACCGCATAGACGAGGACGGGGCCGAAGAGATAGAGCCCGCCGCCGATGGCCGGTCCGGTGATCACCGCGACCTGAAATGTCGACGAGCTCACCGCGATCGCGCGGGGCAGTTGCACCGCCGAGACGAGCAGCGGCACGAAGGAGCGCGAGGCCGGCGCCATGAAGGCGCGCGCGCAGCCGAAGAGCGCCAGCGCCGCGTAGAACCAGGTCACGTCGCCCGTATGCGTCAGTGTCAGGATAATGAGCCAGCCTGCCGCCGCCGCTTCGAGCAGTCCCGCTGCCGCCACGATGTAGCGCCGGTCGATCCGGTCCGCGATGTCCCCTGCCGGTAGCGTCAGCAGCACGATGGGCAGGAATTGTGCGAGCCCCACATAGCCGAGCGCGAGCGGGCTTTCCGTGATGTCGTAGACCTGCCAGCCCACCGCCACCGACTGGATCAGCATGGCCAGCGTGCCGAGGAAGCGTCCTGAAATATAGAACCTGAAATCGCGCAGCCGGAACAGCTCGGCCGTCGTGTCTCCGGAGGCGGATGTCGGGGAATCTGTCATGGGCGCGTTTCCTTCGGCGGTTGTATGCCGCAAGCCGCTCGCCCTGTCGCGCCCTTTCCATGTAAGCCGTTTTGCCGCAGTCCGGGGTTCTTGTTTTTCGCACTTGCGATATTAGATATATTGCAACGCAATATTCTCCGTAAGGAGGCTGGAATGAACAAGATTTTCAAACAGTGGATTCACTACGCAGCACTCGCTGCGGAGGCCTTTACAGGCCAGGCGCATTGGTATGAGACGGCGGGAGAGCCCGCTGTCCTGCCCGCGCGTTCAGCCCGAAAGATGCCCCGCGATGCGGATTTCGGCGCGCTCCACGCCGCCGACTGACCCGAACGCGATCTCTTAAAAAGCCCGGTTTCCTGCGCTCTTTACGTGAGTTCAGGACCGGGCTTTTCTATTTGCCGCTCCTTCCCCTTCTCCTGTTCGCTTGACCATGCTCTCTGAACCGTGGTTCATTCCTTGAGAATGAACGGAGGTTCACTTCTTGGCTTACAGGCAGACAGACAAGGTGGCGGCCCGCCTCGCCGTGACACGACGCAGCATTCTCGATGCGGCGCAGGGTCTCGTTGCCGAGGGTGGTTTTGCTGCGGTGCAGATGACGGAAGTCGCAAAAAAAGCGGGCGTCGCTACCGGTACGCTCTACCGCTATTTCTCGTCCAAGGAAGCGCTCTGCCGTCAGGTATTCCGTGAAGTCTCGACGCGCGAGATGGGCATGCTCGCCGAAATTGCCTCCGGCGATGAACCGGCGCGCGAACGGCTCACGAAGGTGCTCCGCACTTTCGCCGGACGCGCCGTGCGCGGACGCAGGCTCTCTTATGCGCTGCTCGCCGAGCCAGTCGATGTGAACCTCGCGGAGGAACGCAGCTTCTTCCGGCGCACGCATGCCGAGATTTTCGTCGGCATTCTCGAAGACGGTATCAAGAATGGCGAACTGCGAAAAATAGATGCCCGTATTGCAGCAGCCTGTATCGCTGGCGCAATTCCCACCGCATTGATCGGGCCACTGGCACCGCAAAGCCATGAGCTGGACAATAATCCCGACCGCGTTGTCGAAGAGATTGTGACGTTCTGTCTTGCGGGCGCAGGCGTTGCCTTGCCTGAGTCAAACAGACAAACCAGAGAGCGGAGAACAACGCCATGAGCGTACTGGCAAAGGATATCCTGACCCCGGAACAGCTGGCACTCGTGCGCAAGCGCTCCAACTTCCGCGGCACATGGCTCGTATTCCATGCCTGGGCGATCATCTTCGGCACGATGGCGCTCTTTGCCGCCTTTCCCAATCCCGTCACCTATATCGTCGCGGTGACCGTGATCGGCGCGCGTCAGCTTGGGCTCGCGATCCTCATGCATGACGGCGCTCATGGCATTCTCACAGAAAACCAGAAGCTCAACTCTTTCCTGAGCCAGTGGTTCTGCGCCTATCCGATGATGGCGGAAACGGGAGCCTATCGCCGCTACCATCTGAAGCATCACGCAAACACGCAGCAGCCGGAGGATCCCGATCTCATCCTCTCCGCGCCCTTCCCGATCACGCGCAAAAGCTTCAGGCGCAAGATGGTGCGCGACATCACCGGACAGACCGGTTACCAGCAGCGCAAGGCGCAAATTCTGAACGCCCTCGGCAAGTCCGAATGGCCCCTGGAGCAACGCCTGAAGAACTACCGGGCCAAGCTCGGGCGCGCGACGCTCGCACAACTGGCCGTCTTCGGTGTGCTCGCGGCAAGCGGCCACTGGTATCTCTATTTCATTCTCTGGCTCGTTCCCTTCCTGACCTGGCATCAGGCGGTCACACGTATTCGCAACATCGCCGAACACGCGATGGTGCCGGACAATGACGACCCCTTCCGCCATGCGCGCACGACCAAGGCAAACCTGATAGAGCGCGCTCTGATCGCGCCCTATTGGGTGAACTATCACGTCGAACATCACCTGATGATGTGGGTTCCCTGCTACAATCTGCCGATGGCGCGCCGTTTCCTTATCGCGAACGGGTATGGCGAACGGATGGAAACAAAGGCCGGCTATGCCGAGGTGCTTCGTATGGCGACCTCGCGTCCTGATACGGACGACAAGCCGGGTTCGGTGATCCACAATGCGCGACGGCGTGTTTCGGGCGTTACCTCCGAAGGGTTTGATGAAAATCAGAGCGCGGCCTGAACCATCCTCCTGACCAAGGCTTCCCTTGCCTCCGATCCGGCTGTCTTTGCCGGTCGCCGAGCGCGTGCTAAGTCTCCCTCAAGCATTATCCGGGGAGAGGAAGATGTCCGAGGCCGCACAAGCCGATCAGGAAACGACGGCCATCCGCGAGGCTCATCGCTTCGACGAAAAGCGACTGGAAGCCTATTGCCAGGCGAATGTGGAGGGCTTCGGCGGAGAACTTGAGGTTCGTCAGTTTGAGGGCGGCCAGTCGAACCCTACCTTCCTCCTGATTACCACGGGCTCCGGCGGCGGCAAACGCTATGTGTTGCGCAAGAAGCCCCCCGGGCAGTTGCTCGCGAGCGCGCATCAGGTCGATCGCGAATACCGCGTCATGAAGGCACTCTCCAAAACGGACGTACCCGTTCCCCACATGTACGCGCTATGCGAGGATGAAAGTGTCATTGGCACTTCATTCTATGTGATGGAATATCTCGCAGGCCGCGTCTTCCGCGAATCCATCATGCCGGACGAAAGCGAGGCGGAGCGCCGCGCTGTCTATGCCAGCCTCGCCGAGAATCTCGCAAAGCTGCACAAGGTCGACTACCAGAAAGTAGGCCTGGGTGACTTTGGACGGCCCGGCAATTATTTCGAGCGGCAGATCGGGCGCTGGATCAAGCAGTATCGCGGCGCCCAGACCACCGATGTGCCCGCAATGGAAAAGCTCATTGACTACCTGCCAAAACACATTCCCGACGAACCGTCAGTGACCATTGCTCATGGCGACTACCGCCTCGGCAATACGATGTTCCATGCCACGGAGCCGCGCATGATCGCGGTTCTTGACTGGGAACTCTGCACCATCGGCCACCCGCTGGCGGATGTCGCCTATGCCTGCATGTACGATCTTCTGGGCATTGCCGGCGGCGCGGAGCCTGTCGACCGGACAAAGACACCGGGCGTACCGACGGAAGAAGAATTCGTCGCGGACTACTGTCGGCATGCGGGCCGTGACAGCATCCCCGACTGGAACTTCTACCTCGCCTTCTCGATGTTCCGCCTCGCCTCCATCAGCCAAGGCGTCTACAAGCGCGGCATCGACGGGAATGCAAGCTCGGAACGAGCCAAAACGCTCGGCGATGCATGCAAAAACCTGTCGGAGCATGCATGGCAGATTATACAGCGGAACTAACTCCTCGCGTGTTTCGGGGACAAACATGACTAACATCGCGTAAACGGCCTGGCAGCTTTCAAGAGAACGTTAAACAAATCCCCCTACCATTCCGGATATTACGGGCAGCATTTTGTCGGCAGTGGCAGGTTGAAATGCGGGATGTGGGGAGCAGTCATGGGCCGTCCCTTCGACACGGGACCGCAGACAGAAGGGAATGCACCGTGTACGGATAGTACAGGTGTGGCCGGTGGAGAACGGTTCTACCGTGCTCTTGTCGAAAATGCCGATGACATTCTCACTATTCTCGATTCCAGCGGTTCCATTACCTATCAGAGCCAGGCGGTATGCAAGGTTCTCGGTTCACCGGGGGACACGCTTGTCGGACGTCGTATCGTCGATCTCGTACACCCGGATGATCGCGAGCAGTTAGGGCGGAAGATTGGGGAATGCGCCCGCGTTCCCGGAGCCGAAGTGCTG
The DNA here is from genome assembly GCA_002694985.1 of Parvibaculum sp. Classification (GTDB taxonomy): domain Bacteria; phylum Pseudomonadota; class Alphaproteobacteria; order Parvibaculales; family Parvibaculaceae; genus Parvibaculum. The sequence goes on from NZNS01000010.1 coordinate 639,194, forward strand.
GAAGTCATCCGCCTCTCTCATGCGGACGGGAGCTGGAGACGCCTCGAAACCCGAGGCCGTAATCTTCTTGGCGATCCGAATGTCGCGGGCATCCTTTGTGTCTCGCGCGACGTCACCGAAACCTACCGCCTGGAACATCAATTACGAGAAGCCGAGCAGCTTGCCCGCTTCGGCCATTGGCGCTGGGTTAAAGGTGAGCCTGCACCTCAGTGGTCGAAGGGTGTAGCCCGCATTCTCGGCCTCGATGAAGAGAACTTGCCCGCAAGCGGCGACTGGTACGAGCATCTGGTTCATCCCGAAGATCACGGTGAACTCCTCTCGAAATTTCTCGACGCGTTTGGAACGCACGAACCTGTCAACTGCGTCACGCGATTCCGCGCGGGCGACGGATGTTACCGCTACATCAAGACCTATGCCTATGCGGAGGCCGACGCGTTCAGCGAAATCGGCGCGCTGGTGGGCCTCGCAGAAGATGTCCATGAGGAAGTCGAAGCAGAGTTGGCGGTAAAGGCGAGCGAGATAAAGTATCGCCTTCTGACCGAGCAAGCCTCGGACATCGTCGCACATTGTGACGCCGATTCCCGCGTCATGTTCATTTCTCCTGCGGTCGGCCCCATTCTCGGGCGCACACCGGAAGAATTCGTCGGCAAGCTCATTTCCGAAGAACTTATTCACCCTGATGATTTTCATCGCGCCCACAACGCTTTCGCTCAATGCGCGCTCACGGGTGAGCAAGTGCAATGCGACTATCGCTTTCTGCATAGTGACGGGCATTATGTCTGGCTTGAATCGACGATGCGCGGTGCACTCGATTCAGACGGGGTACGCACCGCAGAGGTGATTGGCGTCACTCGCGATATCAGCGAGCGCAAGCGGCATGAGATCGAGCTGCTGGAAGCACGCGAACGCGCCGAATCCGCAAACAGAACCAAGTCCCGTTTCCTCGCCAACATGAGTCACGAACTTCGAACGCCGCTAAATGCCATTATCGGCTTTTCGGATATTCTGAAAATGGAAATGTTCGGAGCACTCGGTCATGAGCGCTATTCGGAATATGCACAGCTCATAAACGAGAGTGGCGCACTCTTGCTGGATCTCATCAGCGATATCCTCGACATGTCGAAGATCGAAGCCGGCAAGTACGAGCTTCACCCCGAACCGCTCGACCTCGCGACACTTATCGAATCCTGCGTACGCATTGTGCGCGGCAAGGCGGAAGAAAACGGCGTGCAGCTCGTGCATTCAATAGAATGCCAAGACGGAGCGGACATCGTGGCTGACGAGCGCGCGCTCAAGCAGATCATCCTGAACCTTCTCTCGAACTCGGTGAAGTTCACACCTTCGGGCGGGAGCATCTCCGTCGAAGCAGTCAAGGTCGAATGCGGTATCCGGTTGACCGTGGCCGATACCGGGCGCGGCATTCCAAAGGATCAGATTGCGCGGCTCGGACAACCTTTTGAGCAGATTGCAACAGATGCAGCACTCAGCAAGCAGGGGACGGGCCTCGGCCTCGCGCTGGTAAACTCCCTTGCCGAACTGCATGGCGGGCGAATGGCGATCGAAAGTGAGTTCGGCGAGGGCACGCGCGTCACTGTCACACTGCCGAAATTGCCCTACTGCGAAGTGCCTGCCTGCACTGCCGCTGAAGAGGTCGCCCCCGTGCCGCCCGCAGGCGCCACCACTGGCTGAGGTCAGCCGGCCATCATGCGGCGAAGCGCGCTATCGAGTTCAGCCAGCACCTTTGCTGCCGCAGGTTCTTTCGTTATTCCCTTGTAGTAAGCCTCCACCTTCGGATAGTCGCTCAGCGGATTGACGTGACCAAACATCGGTCCGATCTGATCGAAGAAGAAGAGAACGGGCACGAGTTCGCAATCGGCGAGCGTCAGGCTGTTCCCGACAGCATGCCCGTCACCTGTGAGATAGGCTTCAAGCCAGCCCATCGCCTTCTGAAGTTCCGCCATTTCCCGAGCGACCAGCTGTGCGTCCCGGCTTGCCGGATTGATCTGGCTAAAGAGTTCGCCCATCGGCTTCATGACGTAGAGATCGCCGATCCGGCAAAGCACCCGCATCCGCGCGATCGAAGCGGCGTCCGTCGGCCGAAGCGATATGCCGAGCCCCTTGTCTTCGAGATATTCGCAGATTGTTTCCGATTCCGGCACGATCACATCGCCATCAACGAGCAGAGGCACCTTGTGCATCGGCGTGAGGCGGCTGAATTCCTCTTCGAGGTCCGGGTCCGGCATGTCGAGAAACTCGACTTCGAGATCCTTGGCGTACACCGCCATTCGGCAGCGCGACGCAAAAGGCGAGAGCTGCGAGCTGTACATTTTCATGCCGGTCTTGATGCCCATGGGCTATTTCCCGTTCAACTTGCCGTCGTAGCAAAACGGCCGGCCCCAGAAGGAACCGGCCGTCATCTCTTCACGTCACGCGCGGGCGCAAACACCGCAAATGACGAAGATATTCACGATCACTCGGCCGCCGCGCGAAGCTGTTCTTTGTGCTTCTTGAACTCGAGCTTCGCGATGGTGCGGGCATGGACTTCATCCGGGCCGTCTGCAAGGCGGAGCGTCCGCATGCTGGAATACATCCGGGCGAGACCGAAATCGGAGGTCACGCCGCCGCCGCCATGCGCCTGAATGGCATCGTCGATGATCCTGAGGGCGACATTCGGCGCCGCCACCTTGATCATCGCGATTTCCGCACGGGCGACCTTGTTGCCCACTGTGTCCATCATATAAGCCGCCTTGAGCGTCAGCAGGCGCGCCATTTCGATGTCGATACGGGCGCGCGCGACACGCTCTTCCCAGACCGAGTGGTCGGCGATCTTCTTGCCGAATGCCTCACGTGTGAGAAGACGCTTCACCATGACTTCCAATGCACGCTCGGCCACACCGATGGTGCGCATGCAGTGATGGATGCGGCCCGGCCCAAGGCGGCCCTGGCTGATTTCAAAGCCTCGGCCTTCGCCGAGCAGCAGGTTTTCGGCCGGGACGCGGACATTCTCGAGAATGACTTCGGCATGGCCATGCGGGGCGTCGTCATAGCCGAAGACCGGGAGCATACGGACGACCTTCACGCCCGGCGCGTCGAGCGGAACGAGAATCTGCGACTGCTGACGGTAGGTATCGGCCTTCGGGTCGGTCTTGCCCATCACGATCGCAATCTTGCAACGCGGATCGCCCACGCCCGACGACCACCACTTGCGGCCGTTGATCACGTATTCGTCCCCATCGCGTTCGATGCGGGTCGCAATGTTTGTGGCATCGGAGGAGGCGACCTCCGGTTCGGTCATAAGAAAGGCCGAACGCATTTTGCCTTCGAGCAGCGGCTCCAGATATTCCTTCTTCTGGCGTTCATTACCGTAGCGCTCGATCACCTCCATATTGCCAGTGTCGGGTGCGGAGCAATTGAAGACTTCCGATGCCCAGCCGACGCGGCCCATGACTTCGCACAACGACGCATATTCGAGGTTGGTCAGGCCGCCGCCACGCTCGGATTCCGGCAGGAAGAGATTCCACAGTCCGGCATCCCTCGCCTTCGGCTTCAGGTCTTCCAGAATCTGCGGCACCTGCCAGGGATTGCCAGCCGCGCGGAAGGCTTCCATCTGATCATTATAAGTCTTCTCGTTCGGATAGATGTATTCATCCATGAACCGCTCGAGACGAGCGAGCAGTTCCTTGGTTTTTTCATTGTGGTCGAAGTTCATCGATCTTCCCTTCGTATTTTGATGGGCGGGGACCGCAGCCCCGTCGCAATGTCGAATGCGGGCACTCTAACGGATTGAGGAGAGCAAATCATGTGGAAAGCCACGCCGGATCGAGGGCTTTTCACGCCCGCTCCGGTATGCGGATCAGTCTCGCCGCACTGCGAAAAAATCGCGCAGGAGCTCTGCAGCACGGCTCTCGCCAAACCCTCCATAAACTTCGGGCCGGTGGTGACAGGTCGTCTGTGCGAAGATGCGGGGTCCGTGATCCACGCCCCCGCCCTTCTCGTCGGATGCGCCGTAATAGAGGCGTCTGAGCCTCGCAAACGAGATCGCCCCCGCACACATCGGGCAAGGCTCCAGCGTCACATAGAGATCGCAGCCCGTCAGCCGTTCCGTTCCCAGCGCCGCGCAGGCCTCCCGGATCGCGAGAAGCTCGGCGTGAGCCGTCGGGTCTTTCAGTTCGAGGGTCCGGTTCCCCGCCCGCGCGACAATCCGCCCCTCCCCATCCGTGACGACCGCGCCGACCGGCACCTCGCCGCGCGCGGCGGCCGCTTCGGCTTCCTCGAAAGCCAGGTCCATCGGACGCATTTCGGGGCCTGTCTGGGCGCGCATCCGGGAGCTTGCCCGGGGGGATGTGGGGGTGTGGGGTCCGTCGGTCATGGGCGCGACCGTGCCGCGTGGCCGCGAACTTGGCAAGCACCGGCTTCGATCGCATGCCGGTCGAGCATCCTGCACCTTCCTGTATGGCGGGGCTCCTGCTAAAGAGAAGCCCATGACACCCCGCTCAGACAGCTCCCCCTCCACGCCCGAAGGCGACCGTATCGCGAAAGTCATCGCGAGAGCAGGCATCTGCTCGCGCCGCGAGGCGGAAAAGCTCATCGAAGAGGGCCGTGTCACGGTAAATGGCAAGGTGCTGAAAAGCCCGGCCCTCAATGTTACGGGCCGCGAAACCATCATCGTGGATGGTAAAGTGCTGCCCTCAAAGGAGCCCACAAGGCTGTGGCGCTACCACAAACCGGCCGGCCTCGTGACCACCGCGAAAGACCCGGAGGGCCGAACGACCGTTTTCGAAAAACTGCCGGACGATATTCCTCGCGTGGTTTCGGTGGGGCGCCTCGATATCAACACCGAGGGACTGCTGCTGCTCACCAATGACGGCGACCTCGCCCGGCTGCTCGAACTGCCCGCGACCGGCTGGACCCGGCGCTACCGTGTGCGCGCCTGGGGGCGCATCACACAGGCGGATCTCGACAAGCTGAAAAACGGAATCACCGTCGAAGGCGTGCGCTATGGCCCCATCGAAGCCGTCATCGACAAGGTGCAGGGATCGAATGTGTGGCTGACGCTCAGCCTCAAGGAAGGCAAGAACCGCGAAGTGAAACGCGTGCTGGCCGAACTTGGATTGAGCGTGAACCGGCTGATCCGGCTTTCCTTCGGCCCGTTCCAGATTGGCGATCTCGAGCCTGGCGACATCAAGCTGGTGCCACAGCGAGTGCTGATGGATCAGCTTGGCGCCCATGCGGAACAGTTTGCACAACCAGAGGCCCGCCCAGCCCGGGTACCTGCCGGAAAGCCCGATCACCCCGGCAAGGGCACCGCCAGGCCGAAGAGCAAGGCGCCGCGTCCGCACCGCGCCGGAACGGCGGACAAGAAGGCCCCGACGAGAAAGGGGCCACCAAAAAAGAGTTCAGAGAACAGAAGCCCGGAGAAGAAGGGCACAGAGAACAAGAAACCCGAGAGCAAGAAAACGGACAACCGGAGAAAGGCGCCTCATGCGGATCGTCGGCGGCGCTCTTAGAGGCCGCGCCATCACAGCACCGAAACGCGACACCGTGCGGCCGACCAGCGACCGCACACGCGAAGCCCTGTTCAACATTCTCGCCCATGCCGATTTCGGCAGTTTCGAGCTTGAAGGGGCGCGCGTGCTCGACCTGTTTGCCGGCACCGGCGCACTCGGCATCGAGGCTATTTCGCGCGGCGCCGCCTTCGCGCTCTTCGTCGAGGATAATGCCGAAAGTCGCGGCGCGATCCGCGAGAACCTCGAATATCTCGGTCTCAACGGCAACGCGAAAATCTACAGGCGCGATGCAACGCGGCTCGGTCCCCGGCCCGGCAGCGTCGGCCCGGCCTTCTCGCTCGTCTTCGCCGACCCGCCCTATGGCAAGGGGCTTGGAAGCGCGGCGCTTCTCTCCGCGCGTGAGGGCGGCTGGCTCACGCCCGATGCCCTGTGCATCGTGGAAGAAACCGCGATGGCCGATTTCGAAGCGCCGGAAGGTTTCGAGGAACTCGACCGTCGGCGCTACCGCGACACCGAAGTCGTTTTCATGCGGCTCGCGTGAGTTTCGCTCTCCAGCATCAAGGAATATGACTTTGCTCCTGATACCCGGCCTTTCCGCCATTGCCGACAAATACGACGCGCTGCTCTGCGATGTCTGGGGTGTGCTGCATAACGGGAAGCGCGCCTATCCGGGCGTGCCGGAAGCACTGGCGAAATTTCGCGCCAGGGGCGGACATGTGCTGCTGCTTTCCAACGCGCCGCGCCCTTCCGATGCGCTGCCCGTCATGTTCGAGAGCTTTGGCATTCCGCATGACGTCTATGACGGCATCCTGACCTCCGGCGATGCGACGCGGCTCTGCCTTTCCCGCCATGAATACGGAACGCGCTGCTACCATATTGGCCCGGAGCGCGACCTTGCCCTTTTCGATGGCACGGGTGTCGACCGTGTTGCGGAAGAGGAAGCGGATGTCATTCTCGTCACCGGCCCCTTCGACGATGAGGTGGAAGGACCGGAGGACTACCGCGAACAGTTCGGGCGGCTGGTCGCGCGCGGCCTGCCGCTCATCTGCGCCAATCCCGACATTGTCGTCGAACGCGGCGACCGCCACATCTATTGCGCGGGCGCGCTTGCGAAACTCTATGGCGAGCTTGGCGGCCAGGTCGTCTACTTCGGCAAGCCGCACGGGCCGGTCTATGACATCGCGCGCCAGCGGCTCGCCGGGTTCGCGGGCGAGCCCGTACCCGATGCGCGCATCCTCGCGGCCGGCGACGGCCCCCTCACCGACATCAAGGGCGCAAACGACGCCGGCATAGACGCCCTTTTCATCACCGGCGGCATCGCCGCGGCGGATTGCGGCCCCTCGCCCGAGGCTCCCGAAGAAGATCGCGTCGCCCTGGTGCTTGAAAGGGCGCACATCCGGGCCGTCGGCGCCATGCCCCGTCTTGTCTGGTAAGTCTCCCGGGAACGCAGGGGGCCACAGCCCTTTTCCGGGCCTGTACTTGACGCTGCCGGGCCGATCCGCCATGACCTTGAACCAAATCCACCCCCCGGGAGCAACGCCCTCACCCATGCAGATCATCCGTCATTACGAGCAGGTACCGCCCGGTCTTCGGGGCGCGGTCTATGCGCTCGGCAATTTCGACGGTGTGCATCTCGGCCACCAGCAGGTCATCGGCAAGGCGGCCGGCATCGCAAGGGAGCTGGGCGTGCCGCTCGGCGTTCTCGTCTTCGAGCCGCATCCACAGCAATTCTTCTTTCCCGGCAAGCCGTTTTTCCGGCTGACCCCCTTTCGCGCCAAGGCGCGGCTGCTCGAAAGCATCGGTGTCGACGTGCTGGCGGCGCTCCCTTTCGATGAGAAAATGTCGCAAAAGCTCGCGCCCGAGTTTGTGCTCGACGTGCTGGTGAACGGGCTTCATGCCGTTCACGTGGTCGCGGGCTACGATTTCCGCTTCGGCAAGGGACGCGGCGGCGATGCGGCAGCGCTCTCCTATATGGGCGAGATGGAAGGCTTCGGCGTCAGCATCGTCGAAGAGGTCAAGGAGGATGGCGTGACTTTTTCCTCAACCCGCATTCGTGAGCTTCTCGCAAATGGCGATCCGCGCGGCGCGGCAAAGCTTCTCGGCCATTGGTGGACCGTCGAGACCCATGTCCAGCAGGGCGATCAGCGCGGCCGGACCATCGGTTTCCCCACCGCGAACCTGCCGCTGGAAGACCATGTGGAGCCCGCACTCGGCGTCTATGCGGTGAAGGTCGAGATCGAGGAAGGCCCCCACAAAGGCCTTTATGAGGGGGTCGCCAATGTTGGCCGCCGGCCGACTTTCGACAAGGAAGACGTCCTTCTCGAAGTCCATATTTTCGACTTCGACGCGGACATCTATGGCGCACATGCAGCTGTCTCCTTCATCGAATACATCCGGCCCGAGCGGAAATTCGACGGGCTGGAAAGTCTCAAGGCACAGATCGCGGCAGATAGCGAAAAGGCCCGCCGGATACTCGCCGACCTGCCTCCGTCCGCATGAACTCGTCCTTGCGCGATCCAGCCGATTTCATCCGTGGCAATACGGCCCTGCACGAGCCGCCGCTCGTTCCGGAGATCAAACTCCATCTCGCCACCGAAATTGTGCCTATATGGCAAATGACGGAGGAGGAGCTTGAAAGATCGGGGCTTCCACCGCCTTTCTGGGCCTTTGCATGGGCCGGTGGGCAGGCTCTTGCTCGGCATATTCTCGATAATCCCTCTGTCACCAGCGGCAAAAGCGTGCTTGATTTTGGTTCCGGCTCAGGTCTGATCGGCATCGCTGCGGCCAAATCCGGCGGAAATCTCGTTCTCTGCGCCGATATCGACCACTTTGCCGTTGCGGCAATCGAAATAAATGCCGCCTCGAATGACGTGACGCTTGAAGCAACCGCAGAGGATCTTGTCGGTGTGGAAAACCGGGGCTGGGATGTGATCCTTGTGGGTGACATGTGTTACGAGCGCCCGCTGGCCGAACGGATCGAGACTTGGCTACGCCGTCTCGCAGGTGAAGGCGTCGAGGTGCTGATCGGCGATCCAGGCCGGACTTATCTGCCTAAATCGGGCCTTGAGAAGATTGTTTCCTATGCCGTGAAGACCACGCGGGAGCTTGAGGATACCGATGTCCGCAACACCAGTGTCTGGCGGGTGTTGCCGGCGTGAGTTGTTCAATCCCGCTCAGCCGATAGGGCGTCCATGCACATCGCCTTGCGGCTTTAGGCTTTGCCAGCCCACCTGGCCGATGCTAATTCCGAAACAGAACTTATTTCAGCAGCGGCCTTGCCCGCCGGAGGACAAGAGATGACCGACCATGTACTCGTAACCGTCGAAGACGGTGTCCAGATTGTCACCATGAACCGTCCGGACAAGAAGAACGCCCTGACGGCCGAGATGTACAAGGTATTGGCGGATGCGATCGAGACGGCGGATGCCGATCCGAAAATCCGTGTCACCCTCTATACCGGCTCGGGCGACTCCTTTACGGCAGGCAACGATCTAGGCGATTTCGCCAAGGCCGGGGCGACGCCACTGGACAAGCAGCCAGCCGAAAAGCCGCATGTAACGCGCTTCCTCGAAAATCTTGCCAATGCCGAAAAGCCGATCATCGCCGCCGTGAATGGCCTTGCCGTCGGTGTTGGCGTGACCATGCTGCTTCATTGTGACCTCGTCTATGCGGGGGCGAGCGCGACCTTCCAGATGCCTTTCATCAATCTCGGTCTCGTGCCGGAAGCCGGATCGACCTTCCTTCTCCAGCGCCATATCGGCATTCAGAAGGCAGCCGACCTTTTCTTCACTGGAAAAAAGCTGGGGGCGGAGAAGGCGGAGGCCATCGGGCTCATCGCCGACGTCTTCCCGGATAATGAATTGCCGGTCGAGGCGCTGGCCCGCGCCAAGACTCTTGCCGCCAAGGCACCGAACGCCGTGCGCGCCACCAAGGCACTGCTGAAGGACAATGACCGCCCTCGCGTGGACGAAGCGCGCGAGGCCGAAGCCCGCGTATTCGGCGCACAGCTCCGGTCCGACGAAGTAAAGGAAGCCATCAGCGCCTTCTTCGAGAAGCGCGCGCCCGACTTCTCCAAAATCGATTAGGGCTTGCCGCCGGCGAGCTTGACCATCTCGACGGCAACCTCTTCGCCGGCGTTCTGGTTCTGGCCGGTGACCAGCCATCCGTCGATGGTCACGTGATTGGCGAAGAAGTCCCGGAAATGGCGATACAAGCGGCGGAGTAGCCTCAATAGGCCGGCGGACGCCCGCCAACGACAAGGCGTCCCGCCCAGAGGCGCGGCTGGCCGGACTGGCCGAAGGTAAGCGGGCGGCGGGCAGAAAGCGGGTTCGCGCCCGCATGAGGCTGCGGATTGGACACTTGAAGCGCACCGAGCCGCCGCTCAGCCGGGTGGAGCATTCCCTCCCGGTCTTCGATCAGCAGCGGCAAATTCAGGGCCCGGCCCCAGGCGCGCCAGCGCGACGAGGCATCCACCCCGTCTTCGCCCGCATAGACCGCGAGGTTCCGGGCTGCATTGCCAGCGTGGCACAATTCGACGATTGCCACGAATTTCGATGCCTGACGGTCACAGGGGAGCACCCGCAGCGCCACCCCGTCAAAGGCGGACATGGGTTCCGACCATTCAAAGCGGCCCAGAATGGGCGAGCTGTCATAGGCGGTCACGGCGTCCTTGTAGACACTCGCGAAGCGAATAAAGCCGAAAGCGCGCTCCACAAGCCCCGTTGCCTTCACGGCAACATGCTGTGGCAGGTGAAAGGGATCGGCATCGAGTTCGCCGCCCCGCCAGATCCTCTTCTGCCGCTTACGCTGCTTCACACATTCACCGGACGTCAATGCCGTCGCTCCTTCAAAACTTGCTGGAGCGGATTTTAGATCCCGAGTGGTTGGCGGCCTGTTAACGGACGCGGCCAAATCGACACAAAATTGAAGCGACCCCGCCCCTCTCCCGCCCTCTCTCCGTCTTTGGCTTTCGCGCGGCTTTGCGGCATTCTCTCGCCCGACAAACAAGGCCATGCCCAGAGAAAGCCAGCCCCCGCCCATGTCCTATGCCTCTCTCCGCGAATTTCTCGACCAGCTCGATGCGACCGGCGACCTCGCCCGGGTGAAGGAGCCCGTTTCCACCGTTCTGGAGATGACCGAGATTCAGACCCGCCTTCTGGCCGAGCAAGGCCCCGCCGTCCTGTTCGAGAAGGCGGAAATGGCGAATTTCCAGACCTCGCCCATGCCCGTTCTCGTCAATCTCTTCGGCACGGTGGAGCGCGTCGCGCGGGGCGTCACGGCGAATTTCGCGGGCGGCGCCCCGATCGAGCGGACAAAAGCGACGGAGCTGCGCGAAGTCGGCGAGGCGCTTGCCTTCCTGCGCCAGCCCGAGCCGCCGGGCGGCTTCCGCGAGGCGGTTTCCATGCTGCCGCTGCTGCGCACCGTCATGGCGATGAAGCCGAAAACGGTCTCCGCCGCGCCCTGCCAGGAAGTCGTGCTCAAGGGCAGCGACATCGACCTGACCCGGCTCCCGATCCAGACCTGCTGGCCGGGCGAGCCTGCGCCGCTCATCACCTGGCCCCTCGTCGTCACCAAGGGCCCGAAAGGCGTCAAGGAGGACGACTTCAATCTCGGCATCTACCGGATGCAGGTGCTGGGCAAGAACAAGACGATCATGCGCTGGCTCGCGCATCGCGGCGGCGCGCAGCATCATGCGCGCTGGAAGAACGAGAAACGCGAGCCCCTGCCCGTCGCCTGCGTCATCGGCGCGGACCCCGGCACGATCCTCGCCGCCGTAACGCCCGTCCCCGACACGCTCTCCGAATATCAGTTCGCCGGGCTGTTGCGCGGCCAGAAGGTCGAGCTTGTGGATTGCAAGACCGTGCCGCTGAAAGTGCCCGCCACCGCCGAGATCGTCATCGAGGGTCATGTCTCGCTCGACGAATATGAAGACGAGGGCCCTTACGGCGATCACACGGGCTATTACAATTCGGTCGAGAAGTTCCCGGTCTTCACCGTCTCCGCCATCACGATGCGGAAAGACCCGATCTATCTCTCGACCTTCACGGGACGCCCGCCGGACGAGCCTTCCGTGCTCGGCGAGGCGCTGAACGAGGTCTTCATTCCCCTCCTTCAACAGCAATTCCCGGAGATCGTGGATTTCTGGCTGCCGCCCGAGGGCTGCTCCTACCGGATTGCCGTCATCTCGATGAAGAAGGCTTATCCCGGCCACGCCAAGCGCGTGATGATGGGCGCATGGTCATATCTCCGCCAGTTCATGTATACGAAATGGGTCATCGTGGTGGATGACGACATCAATGCGCGCGACTGGAAGGACGTGATGTGGGCAATCTCGACCCGCATGGACCCGGTGCGCGATGTGACGCTGATCGAGAACACGCCCATCGATTATCTCGACTTCGCCTCGCCGGAGTCGGGCCTTGGCGGCAAGATCGGTCTCGACGCCACAAACAAATGGGCGCCCGAGACGAAGCGCGAATGGGGCCGCCAGATCCGCATGGATGACGAGGTGATCGAAGCGGTCACGAAGAAATGGTCGAAGCTCGGCCTTCCCGGCACGGGCAAACCGATCTGGAAGTGAGAACCAACGGGGTTACAGATGACTACAGATCCTGACTGGGAAGAACGCACGTCCGTTTTCATTCACGCAGATCGAGCTTCTGTCGATCTCGGAATGATGTCTCTTAAGACAGGTCTCGTTGTTAACTCCGGTGCCCTTGTAGCTCTCTTGGCGTTCCTAGGAAGTTCCGCCAATCTGAACTGCGCAGAAATGGCGCCACTTATTGGGGGGCTCGTCACCTCAGCTTACTACTTCGGTATTGGGGCAAGTGCCGCCGCAATTGATACAGCGATAGCTTACATTTATCAGTCTGGCATCGCCGGTTCGACTTGGGCCAATTACAAACGCCGCAACCAATTGGAAGTCAGACCGGCAGAGCGAGCGTCTGAAATCATTTCGTCCGTTGCTGTATGGCCTATGGTCCTACTTGCTGTCGCTTCGCTAACATTGTTCGTCTTTGGTATCTTTGAAGTTCTCGGCGCATATGCGCAAACGGATTTCACTCAGTGCACAGCAATAAACATTGTTCCCAAAGCGGATTGAGCTAGATCATATGATCCCCGTCACAGGCTCGCTTTCCATCGAGGATGACGAAATCTCCATCAGCTTCATCCGTGCGGGCGGCCCGGGCGGGCAGAACGTCAACAAGGTTTCGAGCGCCGCGCAGCTTCGTTTCGACGCGCGGCACTCGCCTTCCCTCAATGCGCGCATCCGCGAGCGGCTGGAGCGCATCGCGGGCTCGAAGCTCACCAAGGACGGCATCATCGTCATCACGGCAAACCGCTTCCGCACGCAGGAAGCGAACCGCGAGGACGCGGTCGAACGTCTCGTCGAGATGATCGCGGAAGCCGCGCATCAGCCAAAATTCCGTGTGCCGACAAAACCGAGTCGAGCGGCGAAGAAAAAACGCGTCGAGGAAAAGGTGAAGCGCGGCACGGTGAAGAAACTCAGGAGCCGCCGCCCCTCATCGGAGGACTAGCTCTTCGGCTTCACGAAACGCGCGACGCCCGCACCCAACCATCAAACCCATCTCAGGATTTTGTCGCGGTGAGGTCGATCCGCACCGTCACCTCCGGCCCGGCGACCTCGGGTGATGCGAGCTGCCCGCCGCCGACGCCGAAGTCGAGTCGGTTGAGCGTGGTCTCGCCCGTCACATGCGCCTTGCCGCCATCGATTTCGAGCGTGAAAGGCAGCGCCACCGGTTTCGTTTCCCCGCGCAGCGTCAGCATTCCTTCGGCGAGATAAGCGCCATCGCCCTTCTCGCTGAAGCGCGTCGCCTCGAAGACGGCCGTCGGGTAGTCCTCGACATTGAACCAGCCTTCCTGCGGCAGGTATTCGTCCTTTTGCGCCTCGCCCGTAAGGCAGGACACCATGTCGATGGTGACGGTAACGGCGGATGCATCGAGCGCGTCAGGGTCGAAGGCAATATCGGCCACGAATGTCGGGCAGCTTCCAGTGAAGCTCTTGCCGCTGCCGTCCTTGCCCTCCCATGTAATGACGTCCGGCGCTTCATCGGCGCTCCAGTTCGTCACCGCGACAGCAGGCATGGCGCTCACCAGAAGCGCGAGGCAGAGAATGGCGAAGCGGATCACGTCATGTTCCTTTCCTGAAAAGCACCCGCGAGGGCAGCATGCGCGTCAGCACGTCGTCGCGCTTGGCAAAGTGATGCCAGAGAGCCGCCGCCATATGAAGGACGATCAGTGTCGCCGCAAAAATCGCCAGCCCCCAATGCGCCCATGATGCCGCCGTTTCGATTGCCGCCTTCTGCGGATGACCGGCGACGAAGCCGATATGGGGTAACGGCACAATCCCGTAAAGTACGGTCGGGATACCGAGCGGTGAGGCCGACACGATCACCCAGCCCGTCAGCGGCATGAGAAAGAGCACCGCGTAAAGCCCCCAATGCGTGAGCCGTGCGAGTACGCGCTCATGAGGCTTCAGCGATGCGGGGAGCGGCGGCGGATTGTTGCCCGCGCGCCATGCGATGCGCGCACAGGCGAGGAGAAAGATCGTCGCGCCGAGCGACTTGTGAAACTGGAAGAGCGGAAAGGTCCAGGGGTCGGTGAGCGGCAGTCGCACCATTGTCACACCGATGGCGAGCATGGCGAGAAACAGCACCGCAATCAGCCAGTGCAGCGAAACGGCGGCAAGCCCGAAGCGGATTTCCGAATTACGCCATTGCACGTGCGCCCTCCTTTTCGGCCGCGAGCATGCCCCGCATCGCCCATGCTCACAACCTCAACTTGCCGTGAGCGCCGCCTTCAAAGGCTCCGCCTGTTTCTCATCGAAGGCGACGAGGACAATGCGGCGCGGAAATTCATGTGCCTTCATATGCTCGCGGCAGGCCGCCACAGCGATCCTGGCCGCCTTATCCGGCGGATAGCCGAATATCCCGGTCGAAATCGCCGGAAAGGCGATGGAGTCCATGCCGTAGTCCGAGGCGATCTTCAGCGCATTCCGGTAGCAGTTTGCCAGCAGTTCGGGTTCGCCCTCCCCGCCGCCATGCCAGACCGGCCCGACCGCATGCACGATCCATTTGGCGGGCAGGTTATAGCCGCCCGTGATCCGCGCCTCCCCGGTCGGGCAACCGCCAAGGGCCTGGCACTCTGCGGCAAGGCCCGCGCCAGCCGCGCGGAATATCGCACCGCAGACGCCGCCGCCGGGCGCAAGGCGTTCATTCGCGGCATTGACGATGGCCGTGACCTTCAATCTGGTGATATCGCCGATTTCGATGACGATCGCAGGTTCGGGTGCCATGTATGAAATCCCGTGCTAGCGTTCCCCGGCACAAATCGAATCATGCTCGTGGGTGCGAAACAAGCACGGCCTCACATCGGCCTGAAACCGCGGCATGGCACCGGAGGACCCCATGGGCTTTTATTCCGCTTCGCTTGCCATTGTCGGCGTCTATGCCGGCCTGAACATTCTCATCAATCTCTTCCTCGCCTATCGCGTCTCGGCAAACCGTGTGCGCTCCAAGGTGATGACGGGAACGGGGACGGACGAAGCCCTCTATAATGCGAGCCGCGCGCATGTCACCAATGTGGAATATACGCCGCTCACGTTGATCGGCCTCGTGGTGCTTCATCTTCTCACCGCCTCGATCTACGTCATTCACATCGTCGGCCTCGCACTCACCATTGGCCGCATCCTTCATGCGATCGGCGTCTCGCGCACCGGCGAGTCGACTCCGCCGCGCCTCGTCGGCACATTGCTCACCTGGATCGCCATGCTGGTCGCCGGTATCGGCTGTCTGTGGTATGCGCTCGTCTGACATCAATCACTGCCGGAAACAATCCATGAGCATGCCCGCCACCGCCGCCTCCACCGAATCCGCGCTCGATACCGCAGCCATGCTGGTCGAACGCGCGCGCAAGGCGGGGGCCGATGCGGCGGAAGCGCTTGTCGTAGAGGGTACCTCGCTCGGCGTCTCGTGGCGTCTCGGCAAGCTTGAGGATGTCGAGCGTTCGGAAGGCCGCGATGTCGGCCTGCGCGTCTTCATCGGCAAGAAGCAGGCAAGCGTTTCTTCCACCGACCTCTCGGAAGCCGCGCTCCAGCCGATGATCGAGCGGGCGGTCGCGATGGCGCGCGTCGCCCCGGACGATCCGTGGTGCGGCCTGGCCGACCCGTCTCGTCTTGCGCGCGACTGGCCGGATCTCGAAATCGAGGACAAGGCTCCCGCACCCAGCGCCGAACAGCTCGCCGCGCGCGCCGCGCAAGCCGAAGAAGCGGCCCTTGCCGTCGAAGGCGTCACCAATTCGAGCGGCGCGGGCGCGAGCTATGGCCGCTCCGGCGTCGCCCTCGTCACCAGCAACGGCTTTGCGGGTTCCTATGCGGGCACATCCTCTTCCTTCTCCTGCTCCGTGCTTGCGGGCGAAGGCACGGCGATGGAGCGCGACTACGAGTTCTCCTCAAAGCGTTATGCCGACGCGCTCGAAAGCCCCGCCGAGGTCGGCCGCCGCGCCGGCGAGAAGGCCGTGCGGCGTCTCAATCCCCGCAAGGTAAAGTCGCAAGCCGTCCCCATCGTTTACGATCCGCGCGTCTCGGGCGGTCTTGCCGGTCATTTCGCCAGCGCGATTTCAGGCGCCGCCATCGCGCGCGGCACGAGCTTTTTGAAAAGGGAGATGGGTAAGCAGGTCTTCGCCAAGGGCATTTCCATCGTGGATGACCCGCATATGAAGCGCGGCCTCCGCTCCAAGCCCTTCGATGGCGAAGGTGTAAAGAATGGCCGCTGCACCCTCATTGAGGACGGTGTGCTCACCACCTGGCTGCTCGATACGGCAACCGCGCGCCAGCTCGGGCTCGAAACGACAGGTCACGCCGCACGCGGCACGGGCGGGCCACCCTCGCCGTCCGCCACCAATCTCTACATGGAAGCAGGCTGCGTTTCCGTGAAGGAGCTCATCGCCGACATCAAAGAGGGGCTTTATGTCACCGAGATGATCGGCATGGGCATCAATGGTGTCACCGGCGATTACAGTCGCGGCGCCTCCGGCTTCTGGATCGAGAATGGCGAACTTGCCTATCCCGTGAGCGAAATCACCGTCGCCGGCAATCTGCGTGACATGTTCCTCAACATGACGCCCGCCGACGATCTCGAATTCCGCTATGGCACCAATGCGCCGACTATCCGTGTCGAAGGCATGACCATTGCCGGAAGCTGAGACGCGGGCCGCCGACTTCGCACTCCTGAAAGAGGCTGTGCGTGAGGCGGGCAAGGTTGCCATGCGCTTTTTCGGCACCGATCACAAGCAGTGGTCGAAGGCCCATGACAACACACCCGTCACCGAAGCCGACATCGAAGTGAACAATCTGCTTCACGCGCGGCTGGCAGGCGCGCGGCCGGATTACGGCTGGCTCTCGGAGGAAACAGAGGACGATTCATCGCGCCTGACCAGCCAGCGCGTCTGGGTGGTGGACCCGATCGACGGCACCCGCGCCTTCGCCAAGGGCCGGCCGCATTTCGTGATTTCGGTCGCCCTTGTCGAGGAGGGCCGGCCCGTTCTCGGCGTTCTTTTCAATCCAGCGACGGATGAATTCTTCGAGGCGGAGGCTGGCCGGGGCGCGAAGCTCAATGGCCGCCCCATCCATGTCAGCGATTGTTCCCGCATCGAAGGCTGCCGGATGATCGCCTTCGCGCCGATGTTCAAACATCCGGCCTGGTCGGAGGCTTGGCCGGAAATGGACATATCGGACCGCAACTCGGTTGCCTATCGCATCGCTCTCGTCGCCTGCGGCGTGGCCGATGCCACGCTCGCGCTCAACGGCAAGAGCGACTGGGATCTCGCTGCCGCCGATCTCATCCTGCACGAGGCGGGGGGCCGCATGACCGCACATGACGGTACGCCCTATTTCTACAACCGCCCCTCCACCCGCCATCCGAGCCTGCTCGCGGCGGGTCCGGCGCTCTACGATGCGCTCTTCGAGAAGGTGAGCAAACTTCAGCTTCCGCCGCGCCGCTAACCATCCGGCCACCAGTCGCTCCCGGCGTCGCGCCGTGCTAGGATTGTTGCAGTGCAGCGCACATCGGGCCTGTCCGGCCTGTCTGGAGGTTTTCATGTCGAAGCAGCTTCTTCATCTCGTCGTCGGGGGCGAGCTCACGCATCTCGAAAGCCATGATTTCAAGGACGTGTCGAAGCTCGACATCGTCGGCATCTTCCCCAACTATGAAGAGGCTCACAAAGCGTGGAAGGCGGCCGCCCAGCGCACCGTCGACAATGCCCATATGCGCTATTTCATCGTCCATCTACACCGGCTCATGGACCCTGAAAAAGAAGAACGAGAAGGTCAGCATGAGCACTGAAGATAACAGCGTCAGCGATCTGGCCGGGGGCCCGAGCGCCCTTACCTCCCTTCTCTATCTCTTTGCCTTTCTCGCGGCCGTCTTTCTCGCGGCCGCCGCGGGCGGCGCCGTGACTGCGACCAGCGTCAACGACTGGTACCAGCTTCTCGAGAAGCCGCCGCTCACACCCGTCCCCTGGGTCTTCCCGGTGGTCTGGAATTTTCTCTATTTCCTGATGGCCATCGCCGCCTGGCTCGTCTGGCGGACCACGGGGAGCTTCGACCGCTCCGGGCTGCCGCTTGCCATTTTCGGCTGCCAGCTCTCGCTCAATCTCACCTGGAGCATTCTCTTTTTCGGCCTCAAGAGCCCCACCCTTGCCTCCGTCGAAGTCATCTTCCTCGACATCGCCCTGATCGGCACGATTGCGTCATTTGCGCGCTACAGCCGCCTTTCGGCTATTCTCCTGCTGCCCTATCTGGCATGGGTTCTCTTCGCTACCTATCTCACCATAGGCATCGCCGTGCTGAACCAGTGATGGCTCCAAAATGCCAATTGGATGAAGCGTTTACCATTTCAGGGCTTTAATAGCGGCTGCGCGCAGCCCGTGATATTGTCGGCCCGTTGATTTGGGCCGCTTGATTTGGGATCGCTTGACCTGGGGTCCGCATGATCGGGGCCCCGCATGACCGAGCGGCGCGGCGAACGCGCCCCACAAAGACAGGCCAGAATGCCGAGCCAGACCACCGACGCCAAACCCCGCGATCAGAAAGCGGGTTCGACGCCCCGAATCGATTCCGCGCCGCCGCCTGCGGCGGAGCTGGGCATGTGGGACGTCATCTCCCGCATGGCCCGGGAGTACCTGAAGCCACATTGGCGCACTGCCGCCATCGCGCTCCTCGCGAGCGTCGTGGTCGCGGCCTCCACCGGTGCTGTCCCCGTCCTCATCAAATATGCACTCGACAATATCGTCGGCACCGATGCGTGGATGCTGCTCCTCGTCTCGGCGGGCGCCATCGCGGCCACATCGCTTCAGGCCATTGCGACCTATGTCGCGCGCGTCAAGATGGCGGCCATCGGTCAGTACATCGTCGCCGAAATCCAGAAGCGCATGTTCGGGCGGATCATGCATGCCGACCTCGCCTGGGTCTCGAAGACGCATTCGGGGCGCTTCCTTTCCGGCTTCCTTTACGATGCGAACCGTGTCCGTGACACCGTCACCACCTCGGTAATCGATTTCGGGCAGAACCTTCTTACGGTCGTCGCGCTGGTCGGCGCGATGTTCTGGCTCAACTGGCAGCTCGCGCTGATGGGCGCCGCCGTCATCCCTGTTGTCGGCCTCGTCGTCGGCAAGCTCGGGCGGCGCACCCGCAAGGCCGCGAAGCGCAACATGGAAGGCTCCGGCGATCTCACCGCCGTCATCTCCGAGGCGCTCAAGGGCATTCGTGTGGTGAAGGCCTACGACCAGGAATCGACCGAGATCGGCCGCACCTCCAACACCATCGACACCGTGCGTCATAACGCGCTGAAGGCGATCCGGGCGCGCAGCATGGCAAGCCCCATCACCGGCCTCCTTTCGGGCATTGGCGTTGCCGCCGTTATCTATTTCGGCGGGCGCAGTGTGCAAACAGGCTTCCTCTCCATCGGCGATCTCGGCGGCTTTCTCTCCGCCATGCTGCTCGCCTATGAGCCCTTGAAGAAGCTCGCCAATACGCAGACCCTGATGCAGGAAGGGGTCGCGGCGGCCACGCGCATCTTCCCCATTCTCGACATTCAGCCGACGATCACGGTTCCCGCCGGTGCAAAGCCGCTCGACGCCGTGGACGGCACCATCACCTTTGAAAATGTCCACTTCCACTACGCCGACGGCACGCCCGCGCTCAATGGCGTCGACATCGAAATCCCGAAAGGCCATACAGTCGCGCTTGTCGGCCCTTCCGGCGCGGGCAAGAGCACGATCCTCAATCTCGTGCCGCGTTTCTACGACCCGACGCAAGGCCGCGTCCTCATCGACGGCAAGGATGTGCGCGAAGTCACACTGAGTTCGCTGCGCGCGGCAAGCGCGCTTGTCACGCAGGAGCCTTTCCTTTTCGACGACACGATCCGCGCCAATATCGCTTATGGAACGCCCGGCGCCACGGATGCACAGGTCGAGGAAGCCGCGCGGAACGCCGCCGCGCATGAATTTATCGTGACTCTCCCGAAGGGCTACGACACTTCGGTCGGCGAAGCGGGCTTCAAGCTGTCGGGCGGCCAGCGTCAGCGCATTGCCATCGCCCGCGCCATGCTGAAAAACGCCGCGATCCTGCTGCTCGACGAGGCGACCTCTGCGCTCGATACCGCTTCCGAAATCCAGGTGCAGAACGCCCTTTCCCGCCTCATGCAGGGCCGTACGACGCTCGTCATCGCTCATCGTCTCTCGACCATCAAACACGCGAACACGATCTGCGTGATTGACGAAGGCCGGGTGGTCGAGCGCGGCAATCATGCCGAGCTTGTCGCGCGGGGCGGTCTCTACGCGGAACTGTCACGTTCCCAGTTCATCGAAGAGCCGCAGGCCGCTTCGGACAGTGCGCGCGCCGGCTCGGCGCAAAGCCCGTCCACGGCCGCAGTCGCGGGAGAGTAAATATTCATGGCTGGCGACACGAAGAGCAAAACCGAAACCTCGACGACCCTCATTGCCTGGCTGATTGCATTCTTCATTCGGCTCGTGCGCCGCACGGGCCGCTTTGAAGTGCGCCGGGGCGACATTGCTGCGAGCTTCTGGGCGGAAGACAAACCCTTCGTCGCCGCCACATGGCACGGGCAGAACATGATCCTGCCGACCTTCTGGCACAACTGGCGTGAGATGCGCGTTCTCGTCTCGAAGCATGGCGATGGTGAAATTGTCGCCAGTGTCATGCGCTTCCTGGGCGTCGGCACCATTCGCGGCGCGGGTGTGCCCAAAGGCGAAGAGCGCGTTCACAAACAGAAAGGCAAGGGCGGTGCAGGCGCTCTGCGTGCCATGGTCCGTGCGCTTGGCGAGAATATTTCCGTTGGCCTCACCGCCGACCTGCCGCCCGGCCCCTCGCGCCGCGCGGGCGAGGGCATCGTCATGCTGGCGCGGCTTTCAGGCCGCCCCATCGTTCCCGTCGCCGCCACCACGGCCGCACGCATCCAGCTCAACAACTGGGACAAGTTCACGATCAACCTTCCCTTCTCCCGGGGCGCGCTCGTCTGGGGCGAGCCGATCTATGTTCCGCGCGACGCGACGCCGGAAGAGCTCGAAGCCGCGCGGCTGCGCGTCGAAGACGGGCTCAATAGCGTCGCGCTCGAAGCCGAGGAGATTTGCGGGCGCGCGCCCCGCAAGCAGGACAAGGGAGCGGTCGCGCATTGAGCGGCCTTTGTCCGGCATGACGGGAAAAGCGCCACCCCTCGGCTTCTTCTTCTATCGGACGATGACACGCGCGGTTTCGCCGCTCGTGCCGCTTCTGCTGCGCCGCCGCGAGGCGCGCGGCAAGGAAGACCCGGCCCGTCTCGGCGAACGCCTCGGTGTGGCCTCCCGTCCGCGTCCCGAAGGCTCTCTCGTCTGGCTGCACGGCGCAAGTGTCGGCGAATCCCTTTCCATTCTGCCGCTTGTCACGCGCCTTCTTGCCGCCCGGCCGGGCCTTCATGTTCTCGTGACCACCGGCACCGTCACCTCCGCCAGGCTCATGGCGGAGCGCCTGCCCGACGGCGCCGTCCATCAATATGTGCCGCTCGACCACCCTGACTACTGCGCGCGTTTCATCGATCACTGGCGTCCGGATCTCGCCGTCTGGATCGAATCCGAATTCTGGCCAAACCTCATCGCCGCCGCGGACCGGCACGGTGTGCCACTTGCCCTCGTCAATGCGCGCATCACCGCGCGATCGGCGCATAACTGGCGTCACGCGCCCGCCTTCATCGCCGATCTGCTCTCTCGCTTTCGCCTCATCATGGCGCAGGATCGCGCCTCGGCCGCGCGGCTTCGCGAGCTTGGTGCGGCGGAGGTTCTTGAACCCGGCAATCTGAAGCACGACGCGCCGGCGCTTTCCGTCGATGAAGCGGAGCTTGCGCGGCTTCGCGCCATGACCGCCGGGCGTACGATCTGGATCGCCACCAATACGCATGAGGGCGAGGAGCGCGCGGCGGGCGAAGCGCATGCCCGTCTTGCCGCGGAGCATCCCGGCCTTCTCACCATCGTCGTGCCGCGCCACCCCGCGCGCGGCCAGGCCATCGGGCAAGAGCTCGCCGCAGCGGGCCTCAGCGTCGCGCGGCGCGCAACCGGCGACACCATCACGCCCGCCACGCAGATCTATCTTGCCGATACGCTCGGCGAAGTCGGCCTCTTCTACTCGCTGGCCGATATCGTCTTTATCGGCGGCACGTTGGACGATACGGGCGGACATAACCCCTTCGAAGCCGCGCGCTTCGGCTGCGCCCTTCTCGCAGGCCCCTCCGACTTCAACTTCGCCGAAGCATTTCCCGCCTTCGAGGAAGCGGGCGCCATGTTGCGCGTTGCCGATGCGGCCTCTCTCGCGGCTGCCGCCGCTCGCCTTCTCGCCAGCGCCGCCGAATGCAAGCATATGGGTGCTGCGGCACAGCGGATTGCCAGCGGCGACAGCGGCGCAACGGAGCGCACGCTTGACGCCTTGCTCGCGCTTCTGCCTGCGCCCGAAGCGAGGAGCGCAAACCATGCGTGAACCCCGCTTCTGGTATCCCGCCAAGCGCGGGTCTGTCCCGCTCGCCGCAAGGTTCCTTTCGCCGCTGGGCAGTCTCTACAGCCTTGCCGGACACCTGCGCGTTGCGAAGACGAAGCCGGAGAAGGCCGCCGTTCCCGTCATCTGCATCGGCAATGTCACGGTGGGGGGCACGGGCAAGACACCGCTCGCCCTCACCATCGCGGAGCACCTTGTCGCGCGCGGCGAGAAGGTTCATTTCCTCACGCGCGGTTATGGCGGGCGCGAAAGAGGTCCGATCCGTGTCGATCCCGCTCATCACGGGGCAGAGGATGTCGGCGATGAGCCGCTGCTTCTCGCCGCCGCCGCACCTGTCTGGGTCGCCGCGAACCGGCCCGAAGGCGCTGCCGCTGCCATTCGCGGAGGTGCCAGCATCATCGTCATGGATGACGGCTTGCAGAACCCGTCACTCGCCAAGGACTTCTCGATCCTCGTCGTCGACGCCGCGAGCGGTCTCGGCAATGGCCGCCTCATGCCTGCGGGGCCCCTGCGCGAAAAGCCCGGCAACGCCCTCTCGCGCATCAATGCGCTGATCCTCACGGGGCGCGGTCATGCGGGCGACGGTATCGCCGCGCGGGCGCGGGCGCGCGGCATTCCCGTTTTCAGTTCCATCGTACGGCCCAGCTCCCCGCCCGCGTTTGACGAGGGGCCATATCTCGCTTTCGCCGGCATCGGCAAACCTGAAAAGTTCTTCCGTACCCTGCGTGAACTTGGCGTCGAACTCGCGGATACTGTTTCGTTTCCGGATCATCATGTGTTCCGCGAGAACGATGCGCTCGGCCTTCTCGTCAAGGCGCGTGAACTCGGTGCGCAGCTCATCACCACTGAGAAGGATGCAGCGCGGCTCACACATGCACCGGCGGCCAGCGCCCGCGCGCGGCTTGCGGCGGCGGCTCGCGTCCTGCCGGTGCGCGCGCTTGTCGGCGACATTGATGCGCTTATGGCTCAGATAATGGATACCGTGGTTCGCGCCAGACGGCGCTGAAACTGTTATAAACTATTGTCACAAAAACAAGAATCGGCCGGGGCGCATGGCTCGCAAAGGCAAGTTTCTATATCTGCTCGAATATGCCGCACTGAAGACGACGCTCGCGTTTTTCGGCTCGATGAATATCGACCGCGCGTCGGATACAGGCGGCTGGCTCGGCAGCCGTATCGGTCCGCGTCTGCCCTTCAGCAACAGGGCGCGCGACAATATTGCCCGCGCCATGCCCGAGCTGACGGCTGAAGAGCGCGAGCACATCGTCACCGGCATGTGGGACAATCTAGGCCGCACCATTGCCGAATATGCGCATTTGCCCGTTTTCGCGCGTCCCGATGAGCGTCACCGCATCGATGTCGTCAATGCAGAGACGGTGCGCGCGGTCGCGGCGTCGGGCAATGGCGGCATTTTCGTGTCGGGCCATTTCGCGAATTGGGAAATCCTGCCCGTCGTCATGCAGTTCGAGGGGCTCGCGGGCGGTGAGGTCTATCGCCATGCGAACAATCCTTACGTGAACGAATGGATGGTCTCGTTGCGCAAGCGCGTGACACAAGCGGTCCAGGTGCGAAAGGGCGCGCCCGGTGTACGTACGCTGGTGAAGCTGCTGCGCGAGGACAAGTTCATCGCCATGCTTATCGACCAGAAAATGAACGATGGTGTCGAAGCAAAGCTCTTCGGCCTTCGTGCCATGACGACGCCTGCGCCCGCCGGGCTCGCGGTCCGCTACAATGTGCCCATCTTCCCGGCCTGGCTTGAGCGTGTGAAAGGCGCGACCTTCCGCGTCACAATCTACGATCCGATCACGCCGCGTCCCGGCGCCGATCCCATCGAAGACATCATGCGCATCACGCAGGAACTCAACAACTTTCTCGAAGCGCGCATCCGCGAGCGGCCGCATGAATGGCTATGGCTGCATAATCGCTGGACAAAGCAGAAGAAGACGCGGCGCGGGCGGCTTGCGCGCCAGACGAAAAAAAACTAGCCGCCGTTCTCCGGCATGGGTCCTACAAGCAATTGCGGGTCGAGATAGGCACCGCGCCAATACATGCCCCAATGGAGATGCGGGCCCGTCGCGCGGCCTGTGCCGCCAACCGCACCGATTACATCGCCCTGCTTCACCATGTCGCCCGTTTTCACGTCGATACGGCTCATATGCATGATGAGCGTCGTCACGCCCTGACCGTGATCGAGAAAGACGAGCCCGCCCTCGAAATACATGTCGGCGTCGGCGAGCGTCACCACGCCGGATGCAGGCGCACGGATCGGCGTTCCCGTCGGCGCCGCTACATCGACACCGTAATGCGGACGGCGCGGCTCGCCATTGTAATAGCGCTGCGAACCGAAGACGCCCGATATCGGGCCCGTCACCGGCCAGATAAAGCCTTCCGTGAACCAGCTTCCTTCCGCGCGGGTCTTGCGCGCGTCCGCTTTCAGTTTCGTGCCGCGCGCAATTGCCGCCATCGCATCGGCAGGCGGCGAGACATATTTCCGGGGTACGCCTTCGACGCGCTGGATCTGCCATTCACGCTCGGCAATGGTGAGCACGCGTTCCTCCACCGTCCCGTCGGGATAGACGACGCGCAGCGTCGCGCGCCGTTCGTGGTCGCGGTCAAAACCCATGGCGAAGGTGCCGTCTCGGTCCACATCGAGCATCATGCCGTCGAGCGAGGCCTTGGCACCCGGCACCGCATGGCCGATCGCAAGACCGCCCTGCGTCATGTCACCGGACAGTTCGAGCCGCGCATCGGCGAGCGCCGGAGCGGCAAGGAAAAGAAAAACGGCAAGAAGCCCCGAAACCCGCCTCAACCTGCGAGTCCCTTTTCGCGCATCCGCTTCAGCGAGGCATCGGGCGTCGCATAGGCTTCCTGCAGATCAACACTCCAGTAGCGCAGTTCGTCGAGCGGAATATGTACGCCCGTCACCGCGCAGGTCACATAGGCGCCCGGCCGCACGACGTGATATTCCCCGTCGCCATAGACGAGTTCCGCCTCGCCGCCGCCCAGCTTGTCGATCCTGTTCATACGCATAACCTCTTTTCGCGCACTCTAGCGCCTCGCGCGTCTTCGATCAAAGCAGGCTGCCCTGCTTGCCGCTATCCTTCTTCGGGGCGGACTTTTTCGGCTGCGGTTTCGGCGCACCGCCTGGTGCCACCAGCGCGCCGAGGCGGCCATCCGCGAATTCAATTTCGAGCGCCGCGCCTGCCGCCTGTCCCGCCGCCGAACGCACTGGCCTTCCTTGCGCATCGCGCACCACGGCATAGCCGCGCCTCAACACGCCCTGATAGGAGTAGCTTTCGAGGAGCTTGCCCGCGCCGTCGAGCCTGCGCGCGAGATCGCCGAGATGGCGCATCTCCGCCTGCTTTGCGCGCGCGGCCATTTCGGCGTTGCGTTTGCGGGCTTCCGCAATCTGCCGCCGGATCGGCGCGAGCGAGGGCGCGCCCGCCTTGTGCAGTTCGCCGCGCTTCACCGTCGTCACGCGCGACAGCGCACCGCGCAGCCGGTCGGCCGCATTGTCGAAGCGCTGGCGCGGCAGTGCGACGAGATCGCCGAGCTTCGGCAAGCCGCGCGCAAGGCCTGCAAGCCCCGTCCGCGCGCTTTCGACGAGCCGCGTTTCCGCCCGCATCAGCCGCGTCGCCCGGTCCCGCAGATCGGCAATGAGATCGGCGCGCACCGGCACCGCCATTTCGGCTGCCGCCGTCGGCGTCGGCGCACGGCGGTCGGAGGCAAAGTCGATCAGCGTCGTGTCCGTCTCGTGGCCTACCGCCGAGATCAGCGGGATCTCGCTTTCCGCCGCGGCGCGCACCACCACTTCCTCGTTGAAGGACCAGAGGTCTTCGATGGAGCCGCCCCCGCGTGCCACGATCAGCACATCCGGCCTCGGCATCGCCCCGCCTGGCGTCATCGCCCCACCCGGTGTCATCGCATTGAAGCCGCGAATGGCGGCGGCGACTTCGGCAGCGCTCGTCTCGCCCTGCACGCGCACCGGCCAGACAAGAACGCGGCGCGGAAAGCGGTCCTGCAATCTGTGGAGAATATCGCGAATCACGGCGCCGGTCGGGCTCGTCACCACGCCGATCACTTCGGGCAGATAAGGCAGCGCGCGCTTCCTCTCCTGCGCGAACAGCCCCTCAGCGGCAAGCTTCTTGCGCCGTTCCTCCAGCAAGGCCATCAGCGCGCCGACGCCCGCCGGCTCCAGATGCTCGATCACGATCTGGTATTTGGAGCTGCCCGGATAGGTCGTCAGCTTGCCCGTCGCGATCACTTCCATGCCCTCTTCGGGCTTGAAGCGCAGCTTGCTGAAGACACCGCGCCAGATCACGGCGTCCATGCGCGCCTTGTCGTCCTTCAGGCCGAAATAGCAATGGCCGGAGGAATGCGGTCCGCGATAGCCCGTCACCTCGCCGCGCACGCGCACATGGCCGAACGTGTCCTCCACGGTTCGCTTCAGCGCGAAGGAAATCTCGCTTACGGAGAATTCATGCGCATTGTTGGCGGCGGGGTTGGCGGCGGGGTTGGCGGCGGGGTTAGCGCCGGGTTTGGCTGCAGTGCCGGTCGGGGCTTCTGGAGGGGTCATCTGTCTCTTTTCCGGCTCTTCGGGCAGGGTCAGCCCCGGTTTGCCGGAGCGGACCCCCATGTTACAAGGGAGCTCTTCTCGCCCCAACCCTTTCGCACCGGAAGCTCAGGAAACGGCAACCCGAATGAATATTCTCGTCATCGGCTCTGGCGGCCGCGAGCACGCGCTGTGCTGGGCCATCGCCAAAAGCCCGGAATGCGGCACTCTTTATTGCGCGCCCGGCAATGGCGGCATCGCGGAAGTGGCGGAATGTGTCGCCCTCTCCGCCCATGATTTCGACGCCATCGTGAACTTCGTCCGCGAAAAAGATATCGGCTTCGTCGTGATCGGCCCTGAAGACCCGCTGGTGAAGGGGCTTGTCGACCGGCTGGACGCCGAGGGCATTGCGAGCTTCGGCCCTACCGCCAAAGCCGCCCTTCTCGAGGGTTCCAAGGGCTTCACCAAGGATCTCTGCGCCGAATACGGCATCCCGACGGCCGCCTATGGCCGCTTTTCGGATGCCGATGCCGCCAAGGCCTTCATCGCCGCGCATGGCGTTCCCATCGTCGTCAAGGCGGACGGGCTCGCCGCCGGCAAGGGCGTCATCATCGCCATGACGATGCAGGAAGCCGAAACCGCCATCGATGCCATTTTCGGCGGCCGCTTCGGCGAGGCGGGCGCGGAAGTCGTCGTCGAGGAGTTTCTCGAAGGTGAGGAGGCGAGCTTCTTCGCGCTTTGCGACGGTACCCATGTCCGTCCCCTCGTCGCCGCGCAGGATCACAAGCGCGTCTTCGACAATGACGAAGGCCCGAACACCGGCGGCATGGGCGCCTATTCGCCCGCCCCCGTTCTCACGCCCGACCTCACCGCACAGGTGATGAAGGAAATCATCGAGCCCACCGTGCGCGCCATGCGCGACAAGGGCACGCCCTACAAGGGCGTCCTTTATGCGGGTCTCATGATCACGAAATCCGGTCCGCAGCTCATCGAATATAATGCGCGCTTCGGCGACCCGGAGACACAGGTGCTGATGATGCGCCTCGCCTCCGATGTTCTGCCGGTGCTGCGCGCCTGCCATGACGGCACGCTCGACAAGGCCGAGATCGACTGGAAGGACGAGGTCGCGCTCACCGTCGTCATGGCCGCCGCCGGTTATCCGGGCGACTATCGCAAGAACACCGAAATCAAGGGGCTGAAACAGGCCGGCGCGCTCGAGAATGTGCAGATTTTCCACGCCGGTACGAAGGCCGAAGCGGGCCGCATCTATGCAACGGGCGGGCGCGTGCTGAACGTCACGGCCACGGGCGCTACGACGGCGCAGGCGCAGGCGCGCGCTTACGAAGCCATCGCAAAGATCGACTGGCGGGAAGGTTTCTGCCGCCGCGACATCGGCTACCGCGCGATCGAGCGCGAAACGCAGGGCGCGTGATAAATTTCGAAAAACAGAAATACGCATACCGACAGAACCGGGAGTGAAACAGGATGAGCGCAGAAGCCAGCAGGCAGGAGCAGTTTTCCGGCACCAAGGAAGTCGCTGAAAGCCACAAGTTCGACGAGAAGCGCCTCGAAGATTACATGGCCGCTCATGTGGAGGGTTTTCAGGGCCCGCTCACCGTCCAGCAGTTCAAGGGCGGTCAGTCGAACCCGACCTATCAGCTCATCACGCCGTCCAAGAAATATGTGCTTCGCCGCAAGCCGCCGGGAAAGCTCCTTCCCTCCGCGCATGCGGTCGACCGCGAATACAAGGTCATCACGGCGCTGCATGGCGAGGGCTTTCCCGCGCCGCGCACTTATTGTCTCTGCGAGGATGACGACGTCATCGGCACCATGTTCTACATCATGGACATGGTCGAGGGCCGCGTACTCTGGGAGCCGCTCCTTCCCGGACAGGACAAGGAAACGCGCTGGAAAATCTACTCGTCGCTCAACGAGACGCTCGCGCGGCTTCACATGGTCGATTACGAAAAGATCGGCCTGGGTGATTTCGGCAAGCCCGGCAATTATTTCGCGCGCCAGATCTCGCGCTGGACGAAGCAATATGTCGCCTCCGAGACGGAAACCATCCCGGAGATGAACAAACTCATGGAATGGCTGCCGGAGAACGTGCCGCAGGACGATTCCACCTCCATCGTTCACGGCGATTATCGCCTGGACAATACGGTCCTTCATCCGACCGAGCCGAAAGTGATCGCCGTTCTCGACTGGGAGCTGTCGACGCTCGGCCATCCGCTCGGCGACTTCACCTACAGCCTGATGCAATGGGTCATGCCCGGTCAGGGCAGCGGCGGCGGCACCGGCTCGATCCGCACAGCGGACCTCAAGTCGCTCGGCATCCCGACGCTGGAGGAATACATCCAGATGTATTGTGAGCGCACGAACCGCCCGAACGGAATCGAAAATCTCGATTTTTATTTTTCGTATAATTTCTTCCGCCTTGCCGGTATCCTTCAGGGAATCGCGGGGCGGGTGAGAGACGGAACGGCATCCAGCGAACATGCGAAGCAGATGGCAGCCAATGTCCGTCCGCTTGCGGAGGAAGCCTGGGTCTATGCTCAACGCGCGGGGGCCAAATAAGGGGCGGCCCCGGAAACAACAAGAATATAGTTAACGAGTCAGCGTATGAGTCCTTCCGAGATTTCGTCCTGGAGCCGTCACGGCTTCGAGATCACGACCGATAAATCCCGCCTCGACAGGGAATCAATTCTGAAAATGCTCGGCGCGACCTATTGGGCGCGCGATGTCTCCCCGGAAGATCTCTGGACGAGCATCGAGAACTCCCGCTCCTACGGGCTTTATTCGCCCGATGGCGAGCAGGCGGGCTTTGGACGGATGGTCACGGATTTCACGCGCTTCGCGTGGATGAGCGACGTCTATATCCTGCCCGTTCATCGCGGCAATGCGCTCGGCAAGTGGCTGGTGGAAACCATGCTGAAGGATCCCGCACTTGCTCCGGTTCGCCGCTTCCTGCTCTCCACCAATGATGCCCATTCGCTCTATCGGCGTTTCGGTTTCATCTCGATCGGGGATGATGACGAAGAAGCCCGCATCACCATGCAGTTGAAGCGCTAGGCCGCGAGGTTCGGTTTTCCCTTTCGTCGTTATTGCGAAAAGGCAAAGCCAACGAAGAAATCCGGGAGCCGCTTGCGCCGGGCCTGCCGCTCCTGGATTGCCTGGCTCTTTTCAGCCGCTCGCAATGACGCATCCTTTTCATAATTCTCAATACAGATACATCGGCATGCCGAGTACCTTCGCCACGCGCGGGCGATAGGTCTCTACATCGTAGAAGGCACTGACATCGACGCGCTTGCGGCCGGTGACGCATGTGTCGGCGGGCACGGTTGTATAGTTGCCGTCGCGCACCGCCGTCATGAAGCCGGTTCGCCCTTTGGCAATTTCCTGCACGGCCAGTGTGCCGAACCCCTTGGCAACCATCTGGTCGAGCGAGTCCGGCGCGCCCGCGCGCATGAGATAGCCGAGCGATTGCGTGATCGTGTTGACGCCGGTGAGCCGTGTCAGCTCCTCACCGATCATTTCGCCAATGCCGCCGAGACGCTTGCGGCCGGATTCATCCGTCTGCTCATGCGTCAGCACCCTGCCGCCCTCCATTTTCGCGCCTTCGGACACGACGATCATCGCGTAGCGCGCGGGATTTTCGAGCCGGTCGGCGGCGGCGAGTTTGGCGAGCTTCTCCACGTCGAAAGGCACTTCGGCGATCACGGCGCGGTCCACGTCAGCGAGATAGCTCGCGATCAGCGCCGTCTCGCCCGAGTGCCGTCCGAAAAGCTCCACCACCGCAATGCGTTCATGGCTGCCCGTCGAGGTGCGCAGCGCGTTGATGTAATCGACGGAGCGCGTCACTGCCGTCGAAAAGCCGATGCAGTAATCGGTTCCGAAGACATCATTGTCCATCGTCTTGGGGATCGACACGACCTTGACCGCGCCGTGACGATGCAGATGCGCGCTATAGGACAGCGTGCCATCACCGCCGATCGTCAGCATCACGTCGATGCCGAGATGATTCAGCACACGCTCCACATGCGGCGTGCAATCCACCGTGCCATCGGAGGCGGGCGTGAAGCGTCCTTTGAGAAAATCGGGAAGCTGTTCTTCCTTCATCGCTTTCGGATTCACGCGCGATGTATGCAGCACCGTGCCGCCCTTGCGGTCGATGGTGCGCACGGCCTCATGGTCGAGGCGCATCAGGTGTTCCTCGCCCGCTTCCGGGTTGTCGGGATCGAAATGAAGCGGCCCTGCCCAGCCGCGCCGGAAGCCGAGCACTTCCCATCCATGCTCGATGGCGCGTCGCGTCACCGCCTTGATGCAAGGGTTGAGGCCCGGCACATCGCCGCCGCCGGTGAGGATTCCGATACGCATTCAGCACTCCGCTTCCTGTTCGTCTGCCCCCACCTTAACAGCTAGGGACGAGCGAGACGAAGACAAGCGGGCCTCTCCTCAAGCCGCGGCAAAACCGGGGATTACCTGTTTTTACGCCGAAACCGGGGACAAGTTCCTCGAAGACGGCAAACGCCCCTTTCGCGTAGACGAAGAAAGCACCCTTCCCGTCTCCCCGGCAGGTGCGCACCGCGTCACCCGCATCCGCTCATCGATAAGGGGCCGGGGATATCCCGGCCATTTGTGACGTTTTCATTACGTTTCGATGACAGTCGGGCATTTTCGAGGCCTTTTATCCCCGGATCGCCCGCCGATCAGGCGCTTTTACCGCGTGCCTCGATCGGCCAGATATCGACCAGCCGGTCCTCCTTCACGACGTAATAATTGTCATAGAGATTGACCGTCGGATCGCAATGTGGCGTCACAGCCGTCAGTACACTGCCTAATGGCAGACGCGCGCCATCGGGCAGCAGGATACCGCCCTGTTCGTCGCCGAAAAAGAAGAAGCTCGCTCCTTCCGGCGCACCGGAGAAAAGAACGGGCGGTTCCGCGTCGGTCGAAAAGGACTTGAAGCCCGCATCGGTCGTTGCGAGGTTTTTCGTATTGTTCGACACAACCGACATCTGCACGAAGAGTGACGTCTCGAAGGGAAAGCTCGCGCCGTTGCCGAGCGCAACATCATTATATTGCTTGTCCATGAAGATGTAGGAGCCACCTTGCAGCTCGGTCAGCACCTTCGCTTCGGGATCGATATTGTAGCTACCCGTGCCGCCACCGGAAACGATATCGCAGCACATACCTTTTGCTTTCAGGATGTCGCGCTGTTCGCCGAGCACCTTCATCGCGGCAAGCGACTTCTCGCGCCGTTCCGCGAAATCATGAATATGCATCAGGTGTCCGGCATAGGCCTGCAACCCGCGCAGTTCGAGAAACTCCGCTGCGTCGATCAGTTCCGCAAGCTCCGTCGCGTCCTCGCCGGGGCGGATGCCCGTGCGGTGCAGGCCCACATCGAGATCAATCAAGACCTTCAGTGTGCGTCCTGCTTCCGAGGTTGCGGCAGCGAGCGTCCGGACATTTTCCGGGTTATCGATGACAACCATAAGCTCCGGGACTCTCGTATTAAGCGCCATCAACCGCTCGATGCCCTGCGCCGTCACGACGGGCGATGTAATCAGGATACTTTCAATGCCGCCTTCGGCCATCGCTTCCGCTTCACCAAGCTTGGCACAGCAGACGCCAAGCGCCCCGGCGGCAATCTGCGCTTTCGCGATGGTAACGGACTTGTGCGTTTTCGCATGCGGTCGTATGCCGAGACCGTTCACCTTGCAGTGTTCGGCCATGCGCGCCACGTTGCGCTCGAAGGCGTCGAGATCGAGTATCAGCGCCGGGGTCGGGATCGCGGCCCTCGACCCGGGCAATCCGATTGCCGCCTTCGCTGCTTTTACCGCTTCCGCCGTCATGGCTCCCCCGATCAAAATTCATGCGGACGCATCCTACATTCATGTGCAGTATGCACAAATGCCGTGGCATGACGTTTTTGCATGGCTTGAGAACCGGCGTGGCAAAAGTGCTAGACTGCGCTTTGCAACATTGAATGCCAGAAGCGATACGAATAGAGAGATGTCAAAAGCACAAGGCAGTGCCGCCCTTCAGAAGACGGCCGGAACAGCGGACAAGCGCGAGGTGATCCTCACTTCCGCGCTCGATCTCTTCCGTCATTACGGCTATCGCCGCACCTCGATGGAAGACATCGCGCGCGCCGCCGCCGTCGCCAAGGGTACGCTCTATCTCTACTTCAAGAGCAAAGATGAGCTTTTCGAGGCCATCTGCCGTTCGCTCGCAGAGCAGGTCGGGGAAGGCGTGACGAGCGCCGAGGCGCTCGACCTTCCGCTGGAAGCGAAGCTCAACGCACTCATGGAAGCGAAGCTCGGCTTCGTCTATCGCTGGATATTGTCGAGCCCCCATGCGGCCGAACTTGTCGATAGCGGTTCACGCTTTTCCAAAGATGTCTTTGGCGAGGTTCACGACCGGTTTCATGGTGCCGTGAGACGCCTTGTTCGAGAGGGTATCGAGACGGGCGAACTCGATCCCGCTTCCCTTGGCCTTACGGATGACGCTGCTGCGGACGCTCTCATAGCGGCGGCTTGCGGGGCGGAAAAGGCGCCTGACGAGGAAACCTTCCGTACACAGCTCACCGCCATCATCCGCATGACCTTGCGCGGCCTGCGCGCCTAGGCTTCGGCCTCCGGCTTCCATCCCGCCACGTCAAGTTCCGGGTCGACCTCCCAGCGGCCGGGCGGACGTCCGTCATTCTCATGCTCGCGTACAATCCGGTCGAATTCCGTTCGGGAAATCTCGCGCATACCGAGGGCGGCAAGGTGTCCCGTCATGTCCTTTCCGTCATTGAGCTTGTAACCCCAATGCTGCAAGTGACGGTTCAACGTAACGAAAGCGATCTTCGAGGTGTCACGCTTGCCTGCGAATTGCGATTCCGTGAAGAAGACACCCCCGCAGGCCACGCCATAAAGGCCTCCCGCGAGCACACCTTCATCGTCCCAGACCTCTACTGAATGCGCATGTCCCATCTTATGGAGCTTCGCATAGGCCTCCATGAAACGAGGACTGATCCAGGTCAGCGCATAGCGTCCTGCACGCGGCTCCGCGCAGCCGCGCATCACTTCGCGAAAAGCCGTGTCAAAGGTTACGCGGTATTTGCCTTGCCGGAGGAGACGCCGGAGATTCTTCTCGATGCGGCTTTCCTCGAGAAAGAGAACCGCGCGCCTTGAGGGCGCCCACCATTTTACAGGCCCCACATGACACCACGGAAAAATGGAGCGCCGATATGCGGCCATCAGCCGTTCGGGCGTCATGGGCCCTCCGATATCGACAAGCCCGTCCGGGATTGCGAGAGCCTCTTCGGGCTCTCTCAGGAATTGCGTGCGAGGTACTCGGCTAAACAGCCGTTCGACCTGCAGCCGCGCAAAGCCAAACGGGTGCAGCAGCCGCGATGGCCGGGCCGCATAGGCAAGCGCCATTGCAAGATGGCGTGCGTCATTCGCCACCCGTCTGTCATGCTTGATATCAGCTGAGAGGGCCATCGGAGGCTCTTGGTCTTCATCTTGCTTGGGAGAGAACGGATCGTTCCGTGAGTGTCACAATGGGGGACTAAGAAATGGTTGAGCTTACGACTGGTCGGGCGCTTCCATCTCCGGAAAAAGAGGTTTTCTGCCTGGATCCGTGGCGCATATCAGCTTGGCTCTGGGTGGCTTCGCTGTCGGTCGTCTTTCTCGGGCTGTTTCGGGAATGGTATGTAACGGCATTCGGATTCGAGACGGTCGCGAAAGATCTACGGCATCTCGCATTCAACGCGGAATATTGCTTGCCCGCCTGGTACAGCTCGCTGATGCTTTTCTTTTCCGCCGCCCTCCTGACCCTCACCGCCCTTTCGGCGGAGAGACATGGCGAGCGCCACCTTCTCCATTGGGCCTTGCTTGCGGCTATTTTTGTTGGCTTGTCGGTCGACGAAGCAACAGGGGTCCATGAAGTTCTGATCGAACCGCTGCGCAGCGGGCTCGCGCTCGACGGCTTCCTGCATTTCGGCTGGGTGATCCCGGGCGCGATCGTGGTGGCACTGATCGGGCTCTTTTATCTTCCTTTCCTCCTCGCTCTTCCCTCTCGGACACGCCTCATGTTCTTTGGGGCCGGCCTTCTCTATGTAGGCGGCGCCCTCGGCATGGAAGTCGTCGGCGGAAAGCTCCTCACTCTCTATGGCGAGGAAAGCTTCCCCTACCAGCTTGCCTATTGCATCGAAGAGATCATGGAAATTCTCGGCGCGACGCTTTTTGCGACGAGCCTTCTGGGGCATCTCAAGCGCCGATTTGGGGGTGCCGTTCTCGTTCTCTCCTGATCTTTACGATCTGCCGGTGCTTGACAGTCAGACCTGCAACACCTATCTCTCGCGAAGGTATTGGCACTCGCTCTATATGAGTGCTAACAGCCTCGAAATTCTCAATAAATTTCCGCAACTTAGCGGTTGGGACATAGGAGAAGCCAGAGATGAAGTTCCGTCCTCTGCATGACCGCGTCGTAGTGCGCCGGGTCGAGGAAGAAGCCAAGACCGCCGGCGGCATTATCATTCCGGACACGGCTCAGGAAAAGCCCTCACAGGGCGAAGTCATTGCGGTGGGCCCGGGCGCCCGTGGCGATGATGGCAAGGTTATCGCGCCGGACGTCAAGACAGGCGACCGCGTGATCTTCGGCAAATGGTCCGGCACCGAGGTCAAGATCGACGGCGAGGACCTGCTGATCATGAAAGAGAGCGACATCATGGGTGTGCTCGAAGGTGGTGCCAAGAAGAAGGCAGCCGCCGAATAAGGCTCGCAACCGGATAACGGCCGCGGGCTTTTTTTGCGAGCCTTTGCGGCCTTCGTTCCGCTTCAAGAATTCAGAAGGATCAGAAGAACATGGCTAAGGAAGTCAAATTTGGCCGCAGCGCGCGCGAGAAGATGCTTCACGGCGTCGATATTCTTGCCGATGCGGTGAAGGTGACGCTCGGCCCGAAGGGCCGCAATGTCGTTATCGACAAGGCATTCGGTGCACCGCGCACCACAAAAGACGGCGTGACGGTCGCCAAGGAGATTGAACTCGAAGACAAGTTCGAAAACATGGGCGCCCAGATGGTCAAGGAAGTCGCTTCCAAGACCAACGACACGGCGGGTGACGGCACGACGACGGCGACCGTTCTGACGCAGGCGATCGTTCGCGAAGGCGCGAAGTCCGTTGCCGCGGGCATGAACCCGATGGACCTGAAGCGCGGCATCGAGATCGCCGTCCGTGCGGCCGTCGAGGACATCACGAAGCGTTCGAAGAAGGTCAAGTCGAACGACGAAGTCGCGCAGGTCGGCACGATTTCGGCCAATGGCGAAAAAGAAATCGGTGCCATGATCGCCCAGGCGATGGAGAAGGTTGGCAATGAAGGTGTGATCACGGTCGAGGAAGCCAAATCGCTCGAAACCGAACTTGATGTCGTCGAAGGCATGCAGTTCGACCGCGGCTATCTCTCCCCCTACTTCATCACCAATGCCGACAAGATGGTGACCGAGCTCGAAGAGCCGCTCATTCTGCTTCACGAAAAGAAGCTGACGAGCCTGCAGCCGATGCTTCCGGTTCTCGAAGCCGTGGTGCAGTCGGGTCGTCCGCTGCTCATCATTGCAGAAGACATCGAAGGCGAAGCCCTCGCCACGCTTGTCGTCAACAAGCTCCGTGGCGGCCTCAAGGTCGCGGCCGTGAAGGCACCGGGCTTCGGCGATCGCCGCAAGGCCATGCTCGAAGATCTTGCGATCCTCACGGGCGGCCAGGTCATCTCCGAAGACCTCGGCATCAAGCTCGAGTCGGTTACGCTCGACATGCTCGGCAAGGCAAAGCGCGTCACGATCACGAAAGACGACACTACGATCGTCGACGGCTCTGGCAAGAAGAAGGACATCGAAGCTCGCGTCAGCCAGATC
The DNA here is from genome assembly GCA_002694985.1 of Parvibaculum sp. Classification (GTDB taxonomy): domain Bacteria; phylum Pseudomonadota; class Alphaproteobacteria; order Parvibaculales; family Parvibaculaceae; genus Parvibaculum. The sequence continues at coordinate 676,211 of NZNS01000010.1, forward strand.
AAGCGGCAGATCGAGGAAACAACGTCCGACTACGACAAGGAGAAGCTGCAGGAACGCCTCGCGAAGCTCGCTGGCGGCGTTGCGGTGATCAAGGTCGGCGGTGCTACCGAAGTCGAGGTGAAGGAACGCAAGGACCGCGTCGACGACGCGCTCAACGCGACCCGCGCTGCGGTCGAGGAAGGCATCGTTCCCGGTGGTGGCACGGCGCTCCTGATGGCGTCCAAGGCCGTCGGCAAGCTTCTCGACGATAACCGCGATATCCAGGCGGGTATCAGCATCGTCAAGAAGGCGCTCGAAGCTCCGATCCGTCAGATCGTCGAGAATGCCGGTGTCGAAGGCTCCATCGTCGTGCAGAAGGTTATCGAGTCGAAGCAGCCCAATTATGGCTTCGACGCGCAGAAGGAAGAATATTGCGACCTCGTGGCCGCCGGCATCATCGACCCGACCAAGGTTGTGCGCACGGCGCTTCAGGACGCGGCTTCCGTTGCCGGCCTCCTGATCACCCCCGAAGCCATGATTGCCGACAAGCCGAAGGCTGAAGGCAATGCCGCCGGCGGCGGCATGCCCGGTGGCATGGGCGGAATGGGTGGCATGGGCGGAATGGACTTCTAAGTCCCGCTCTCTCCCGAGAAACATGCGAAGGGCCGGTGGAGACACCGGCCCTTTTCTTTTTGCAGGTGACGCCCGAACCCGGCGGTACCGGCAACCACCTCCTCATCATCGACACCCTCGCGAGCTTCGCCATCGACGGCGCAATGGCGCAGGAAGCCCTCGATCGTGTCGGCCTCACAACCAACAAGCAGGTGATCCCGGACGACCAGAACCCACCCGCTCATGGGAAAACTTGGTGAACAGGGCCGCCGGAAGTTCCTCAGCGCGAAGAGCTTTTTAGCCGAGTGACAGCGACAGTCCCCGCCAGATCAGGATTGCTCCCAGCACGACGAGAATATAGCGGCTCCATTTCTTGAACTGCCCGTCATTCATCCGGTCAAGCATCATCTTGCCAAGCGTCGTGCCGAGCATGGCGAGTGGCGCGACCATCACATAAATCCACCAAGGCAGGTTTGCATCAGGTAGCAGATGCGCCGCCAGCACGCCGAAATAGAGCAGTTTCGTCAGATGCTGCAGCATCTGTGTCACCGCCTTGGTCGCGACGATCTGATGTCTCGTCAACGGACTCTGGACAAAGAAGACATCGAGGATCGGTCCCGCAACGCCGGCGGTCAGCGTCAGCGCCGTCACCACAAAACCGCAAGCGGGCGAGACCAATGGCTTGGTGATGTCGAGCCCCCAGCTTTTGGGGATGGAAAAGGCCACGAAAGGGATCGCCCCCAGCACCAGATAGACCGTCGGTTTTTCCGGTACGAAACTCACCAGCATGAAGAGTGCGAGCGCGGCGATCGAGCCCGTCAGATTGGTCGCGACGAGCCGCCAGACGATGTCATTGCGGTTGATGATCGCGCGGTAACCGTTCGATACCGCCTGCGTCGCGCCGTGAAGCATCATTGCCGCCCCCACCGAATAGGCGAAGGTGAGGTAGGCCATGAGGATCATGCCGCCCGCCATGCCGAAAATCCCCGACAGGGTTGCCGTCACGAGAACCACAAGGGCGGTAACGGCAGCCAGGGAAACGGTCATGGAATTCAGTCCTTTTTCTTGAGCCGCATCATCAGCCGCTCGCGAAGCGGGTTTTTTGCCTCGAAGACATAATCGGCGCGCGCAGCCGTCACCGTGTCCCGCCCTTTGGCATAAAGGAAGGCAACCAGATCGTAGAGCCTTGGCTCCGGGCAATGCGCGATGCACACAGGCGTTGCCGCGCCGTTGCCAAAGGGGAGCGTCACGCCGAAGCGGGCCTTGATTTCATCAAGCAGCGGCGCATCATTTCCCTCGCTCGCGAAGCGCACTTCGACAACCTTCGACGCGCGCGCCTGCGCTGATACACGATCGAGAATTTCCCCGACAGCGGCGAGTGCCGTCTTGCTCCATTCCGCGCCCAGGCTCCCGACAAGATTTGCCTGACTTTTCAGGATGGTGCCGTCATCCAGAACCTTCAGGTTGTTAGCCGTCAGCGTCGCGCCGGTCGAGGTGATATCGACGATCACTTCTGCCGTTCCCGCCGCAGGTGCGCCTTCGGTCGCGCCGAGGCTTTCGACGATCCGGTAATCCGTCAGCCCGTGTTCGGCAAAGAAGCGCCGCGTCAGGTTGAAATATTTGGTCGCGACGCGGAGCCTGCGCTCACGCTTCGTGTGGAAAGCCAGCGCCACATCATCAAGGTCCGCCATTGTGGCAACATCGATCCAGCTTTGCGGTACGGCAACCACGACATCCGCGTGACCGAAGCCAAGCGGCAGCAACAACTCCACATCACGTTCCGGCGTGGAGAGCTTTTCGCGAATGAGATCCTCGCCGGTGACACCGAGGTGAATGAGCCCCTGCTCGAGCTGGCCCGCGATTTCCGATGCCGAAAGGAAGGCAATCTCGACATTGGCAATGCCGTCGAGCCGGCCGGTATAACCACGACCGCCATCCTGACGCACTTTGAGGCCTGCACGCGCAAAGAAGGCATTGGCGTTTTCCTGCAGGCGGCCTTTCGAGGGAAGGCCGATAACAAGTTTGTCGCTCATTGGCCCTTCTCCTTCGATACAGCCGCGAGAAGCCGCTCGATGCCGACGGCGCAACCGACCGCAGGTATGGAGTTGGGCGAGCCGAGCGCGGACAGCAGATCGTCGTAGCGGCCGCCGCCGCAGATCATCGCATCGGCGCCGAGATCGGGAACGCGAAACTCGAAAACGAAGCCTGTGTAGTAGGCCATGTTGCGCCCGAAGCCGGTTGCAAAATGAGCGCGGGAAAGGTCGACGCCCGCTTTTGCGGAGAGTTCTAGGCGGCGCTCGAAGCGAGCGATAGCTGCCTCGATCGAAACGCCGGAGCCTTCGGTAAGCGCGCGAATCCGGGCAATGCCTTCTTGAGGTGTGCCCGACACGGCCAGGAAATCCGAAATGAGTTTCGCTGCCGCCTTCGGTACGCTCGACGAGGTGAGTTCCGCCTGCTCGATCAGCCGTTCGGCGACTTCTTCAACCGTGCGGCCACCTACAGGCGCGATGCCCGCAAGTTTCAGCACGTCTTCGATCACGTCCTTTGCCTGCGCATCGTCGAGGCCGGAGATTGCCGAAATAAGTGCCTGGCGGTCGCTGGATTCTTCACCCGCATCCCCCGCCGCGAGCCGGTCGAGAAGTTCGCGGAAATAGTCGGGGCGCCAGAAATGTCGCTTCAGACGTGAGCGCCAGCCCGGCGGCAAGTCGAGTGCATCGACCAGTGCATCGAAGAGCGCGAGATCGCCCATCTCGATGCCATAGGACTTCAAGCCCGCATCGGCCAGCGCATTTGCGGCGAGCGCAACCACTTCCGCGTCGGCGGCCTCCGCATCGCTCGCGCCAAGGCATTCCACTCCCGCTTGCGTATATTCACGCAGCTTGGTCGAACCCCGACTTTGATAGCGGTAGACCGGCCCGAGCGCACAAAGCTTTTGCGCGCCGCCGCCGCTTTCGAGATAGAGTCGGCAAACTGGAATTGTCAGCTCCGGCCGAAGACACAGCTCGTCACCAGCCGGATCGGCAAAGACATACATGCGCCGCCGGATGTCCTCACCGGACATATCGAGAAAAATGTCGGCGGGCTGAAGTGCAGGCGCAGAAACCGGCGCATAGCCCGCCTTTTCGAAGCCTGCGCGCACGGAAGCGCCCAGCGCTTCCCTTGCGCGCAGGCGCTCTCCATCCAGTGCTGCCATAGGTTCAGGTGACATATCGAATACTTCCCGGCCCTGCCATTTCGTTCCGGTTTGGCCTTCCGGAGCGGGCCTTGTCTAGCATGGAAATGGTAAATATCGAGAAAGGAGATAACGGCTTTTTCAGCCGTGATGGCCCGGGACATGGCGATGCCGGGCAAGCATTGCGACAACCTCTTCGACGAGCCGCGCGCGCGGTACGGAAACCTGCGCGGGCTGCCCCTCACGCCAGGCGGCATTGTCCTCGATCTCTTTCGACATTTCGGTGCCGAGGATCAGGTCTTTCAGGGTAATTTCACCCCGGGCCCGCTCATCCTCACCCTCGATCACCGCTATCGGCGCGCCACGCTTGTCGGCATATTTGAGCTGTGCCTTCATGCCCGAGCCACCGAGATAAAGTTCGGCACGGATACCCGCGGCACGCAGCTCCGACACCATGGTCTGATATTGAGCCATGTTGCCTGCATCGAGCGTCAGCACGACGACCGGTGCGGTCACGTCTTCAACGTCGAGCTTGCCCAGCAATTCGAGAGCGCTCTGAAGCCTGCTTACACCGATCGAGAAGCCGGTGGCAGGCACCTTCATACCCTTGAAGCGTTCGACCAGCCCGTCATAGCGGCCGCCGGAACCGACCGAGCCGAAGCGTACAGGGTTGCCCTTTTCGTCCTTCACCTCGAAGAGAAGATCGGATTCGAAAACAGGCCCCGTGTAATAGCCGAGGCCCCGCACAATCCAGGAATTGAATTCGATCCGATCCGTGCCATAGCCCGCCGCCACGAAGAGCGCGTCCATTTCAGCCAGTTCTTCAATACCCTCACGGCCAATGGCACTGTCGCCGACAACCTTGCGCCAGCCTTCGAGCACGAGATTGCGGTCCGTCGTGCCTTCGCCGACGCCCGACTCCACATAGTCGAGCACCGCGGTAATCTGCGACGGTGAAAGCCCCGCTCCCTTGGTGAAATCGCCGGATTCATCCTTGCGACCCGCGCCGAGCAGCAGTTCCACGCCCTTCCGTCCAAGGCGATCATATTTGTCGATGGCGCGCAGAACCGTCATATAGGTTGCACTACCCGGCTCACCATCAAGGCCGATGGTTTCGAGAAGCCCATCCAGCACCTTGCGGTTGTTCGCACGGATGCGATAGCTGCCGCGCGGAATACCGAGCGCCTCCAGGCAATCGGCCCCCATCATGCACATCTCGGCATCGGCGGCGACGCCGGGGGCAGCCACGGTATCGGCGTCAAATTGCGTAAACTGGCGATAACGGCCCGGCCCAGGTTTTTCGTTCCGCCAGACTGGTCCTGTCTGATAACGGCGAAACGGCTTGGGGAGGGCGTCATAGTTTTCGGCGACATAGCGCGCGAGCGGGGCCGTCAGGTCGTAGCGTAGCGAGAGCCACTGCTCGTCGTCGTCCTGAAAGGAAAAGACACCTTCGTTCGGCCTGTCTTCATCGGGCAGAAACTTGCCCAGCGCATCCGCATATTCAAAGGCGGAGGTTTCCAGAGGATCGAAGCCATAGCGCTCATAGACCTCGCGAATGCGCGCAAGCATTCGCTGCTCCGTACGCACCAGCGCGGAAGGCATGTCGCGAAGCCCCTTCGGCACTCTGGCCTTGGGACGGAAGGTCTTTACTTTCTTGCTCATGGTCTGCCTTTGGAGGGCGCTTTGCCGGAACGCCGAAGCCTTTGCAGCGCGGGCGCATACCTAGCCCATAGGCCCCGGCGTCACAAGTATTCGCTGGAACCGAATCACCACGGCCCTGCGCGTGCCCTCTTTTCGCCATGAAGGGCCCGATCACGCGGTTTTTTGCTTTTCGGCACGTGAATCGAAGAACAAAAAGGAAGGTTAATGCCGGCAGGTAAAAACTATAGAAAACCTACACTGAAACGCGGTTTTTATCGTTAAAACATGCTTACCTTCTTGTATGGACGTCCAGCCCTAACCACAAAATAAGCGTCTCGTTTACTTTCCGTTTACTAAAGAATCAGACTCTTGGTTCACGCGGCCAAATGCCACCGCAATCAACTTATATGAATTGGGTTGAGGGCGCTGGGGGGCGCAGAAATGGGTTTGACCTTGGTACGTCCAGGCACAGCAATGAGCCGCACCTCTTCACCAGACGGAACAAGCGGGCCGCTCGCTCCTTCCGCCCTTTTCACTCATGTCGTTAGCGCCTCACAGAGGCTGCGGGCCAACTTTACTGCGCTTGCCGCGTCGGGCGAAGCGGGGCCGCTCTGCTTCGGATTTTCCACGACCGAGGAAGGTATTGATCCGCTACTTCACCCGGGCATCGATGCGCTCGCCATCGATATCGGCGACGGCGGGGTTGCAGCACTCGATTTCCTGCGCCGCGTGATCGCACTCGGCCCGAATGCTCCAGTTATTGCGCTCGGCGCCGGCGACCCGCTCCTTCAGGCGGCGGCGCTCGAGGCAGGGGCTGAAGATTGCCTCTCTCCGGAGATGGATACGCCGACCTCTCTCGGCCTGGCCATTCGCCGCGCCGTCATGCGCCGCAACCTGAGCGAGGAGCGGCCAGCCGATGCCGCACCCTCCGAAGAGGCCGACAAACCTCATGTAACACTCGTTCAGGAAACGCCGGAAGCCATCGTCATACTCGACAGCCAAGGTGTCATTCGCTTTGCCAACAGCGCCGCCCAGGACATTCTGGGGCGTTCGAGTGACGATCTTGTCGGCAGGCCCTTCGGCTTGCCGAGCGAACCCGGCGAGCACGATGTTACAATCACGAGGCCGGATGGAGACAACCGCCTCGCTGAAATGCGCATCGTCGATACACGGTGGGGCGGCGTTCCTGCCCGTGTTGCCGCCCTCAACGATGTTACCGTGCGGCGCAAGCTCGAACAGACCATGCACGAAGCAGAGACGCGCAGTCAGGAAACCTACAAGCGCAACCAAAGCTTCTTCTCAAACGTGAACCATGATCTCCGGACGCCTCTGACACACATCATCGGCTTTTCGGAAATGATGAAGAACGAACGTCTCGGACCAATGGGTACCGACCGTTACAAGGAATATGCGAGCGATATCTATTCGAGCGGCACGGTGCTGCTCGATATGATCGAGGATTTGCTCGGCATCGCCGAAGCGGAAATGCATGAAATCGACCTGACCGACGAGATCTGCAATCTCGGACAACTTGCGGAGATCGCGGTGGCGAGCCAGAAGCAGCACGCGGCAGAGGAAGGTGTATCGATCGAGGTCGTTTGCCCGGACCGCCTTCCGGGTCTGCGCGGGGATGCACGCAGGTTGAGGCAAGGTCTCTTCCGTCTGATCGCGGAAGCGATTCATTGCGCCCATCGGGGTTCGACCATCCGCCTCACTCTGGGTGAGGATAATCGCAGGATATATGTAAGGCTGAACGAGGTTCGCGATCCGAAGGTCATTCAGATGGAACTCAATGCCCTGACCGATTTCGAGACGATAGACGACCCCTTCGTCAGCGCCGAAGATAGCAGCGCGCCGCGCGAGGAAAGCCTCGCGCTTTCTCTCACACGCAAGGTAATGGAGTTGCATGGCGGCTCTCTCGATGTCGTCCGCGCCCACAAGCACACACCGGACAGCAACATGAGCATCGATCTCCATTTCCCGGAAAATCGTGTGGTCCGCTGACCCCTCGTGTGGTCCATATCCATTCGAATTTTGTGGGCCGTTTCGACGCGGGGCATTTCGCTGCACCCTTTAGGCCTGTTGACACGGAGGATGACGGTGTATGCTCGCGCACTCACCTTCGATGATGGAGGAGACGTGCCATGCCACCGCTCGACGCCGAAATTCTCGCCCGGCTCCAATTTGCCTTCACCGTCTCCTTTCACATTCTGTTCCCGACACTGACGATCGGGTTGGCAGGGTTTCTTGTTTTTTTCGAAGCAAGATATCTGCGCTCGAACAATGAGGTCTGGCTCGTTCTCTACCGCTTCTGGGTCAAGATATTCGCACTGACTTTCGGCATGGGGGTCGTCTCCGGCCTCGTCCTCTCCTATCAGTTCGGCACAAACTGGTCCGAATGGTCGCGCATTACGGGGCCGGTGCTCGGGCCCTTGATCGGATTCGAGGTTCTGACAGCCTTCTTTCTTGAGGCCGGCTTTCTCGGAATCATGCTGTTCGGCTGGAAAAAGGTCGGTCCGCGCCTTCACTTTCTGGCCACGTGTCTCGTCGCTATCGGCACGGTGATTTCGGCCTTCTGGATTCTCTCCGCCAACAGTTGGATGCAGACACCTGCAGGCGCGAGCTTTGTCGACGGCCAATATGTCGTCGATGACTGGCTGGCGGTCATCTTCAATCCGTCGTTTCCGTGGCGGCTCATGCATATGACGACAGCGTCCTACCTCACCTCATCGCTTGTCGTCTCCGGCATATCGGCCTTTTATCTTCTCGCCGGCAGCAATCGGGATGTTGCACGGCAGGCCTTCTCGATAGCCATGTGGGCCGTTCTCGTTCTCGCACCGCTGCAGATATTTCTCGGCGACCAGCATGGTCTCAACACGCTCGAACATCAGCCGATGAAGGTCGCGGCAATGGAAGGCAATTGGGAGACGCGATCCCATGCGCCCTTTCACATCTTCGCCATGCCGGACCAGAAACTGCAAAAGAACCATCTCGAAATATCGATCCCCTGGGCATCGAGCCTTATTCTGAAGCACAGCCCCTCGGGCGTCGTGCCGGGGCTCAAGGAAGTGCCGGTCGAAGACCAGCCGCCGGTGGGCGTTGTCTTCTGGTCCTTCCGTGTCATGGTCGGACTTGGCTTCCTGTTCCTCGCGCTCGGACTCTGGGGCGCCTATGCGCGGTGGCGCGGTACACTTTACGACACGCGCTGGCTCAAGCGCCTTGCCGTGGTGCTGACACCTGCGGGCTTCATCGCGACGCTGTCCGGCTGGTTCGTGACGGAAGTCGGACGCCAGCCCTACACGGTCTATCGCGCGATGCGCACGGAAGACAGCTTCTCGCCGTCCGTGACAGGCGCATCGGTCGCGACGACGCTGATCATCTTCCTCATTGTCTATGGCGGTCTTTTTGGTGCCTATCTCTATTATCTCTTGAAGCTCATCCGAAAGGGCCCGGACCCTCTCAAAACGAGAGAAACCGAAGAAACGCCCGAGGCTATCCGGGGCGCCCGCCCCGGCCTCGTCGTTCCCGCGGAATAGGAGAGGCGTATCATGGAAACACTCGCAATCATTTCCGGTGGCATCATCGGTGCTGCGATCCTCATGTATGTCGTGCTCGACGGCTTCGATCTCGGCGTCGGTATCCTCTTTCCTTTCGCGCCCGGCGAGAAAGCGCGGGACACCATGATCAATTCGGTGGCGCCCATATGGGACGGCAACGAGACGTGGCTTATTCTGGGCGGAGGCGGCCTTCTCGTTTTCTTCCCCGCTGCCTATTCAATCGCGCTTCCCGCCTTTTACATCCCCGTCATGGCAATGCTCTTTGCTCTGATCTTCCGTGGCGTCACCTTCGAGTTCCGCCATCAGGCACATACGAGTACGCATCTCTGGAACCGTTCCTTCTTCTGGGGTTCACTCATCGCCGCCTTCATGCAAGGCGTCTTGCTCGGCGCCTTGGTACAAGGGGTCGAGGTGAAAAACCTCCGCTATACAGGTGGCATGTTCGACTGGCTCACCCCCTTTTCCATCCTGACGGGAATTGGCGTGGTGATGGGATACGGCCTGCTCGGCGCCACATGGGTGATCTACAAGACCGAAGGCGAAATACAGGAATGGGCGCACCGCGCGGCTATCGTCATGGGGAGCGGCATGCTGGTTGCGATGGCGGCCGTCAGCGTGATGACGCCACTGCTTCGCCCGGCCATCGCGGACCGCTGGTTCGGTGGCGTGAACCTGCTTTATCTTTCGCCGATCCCGCTTCTCACGTTCGCGCTCGCCGTTACGCTCTTCTGGTCGATCCTTTCGCGGCGCGAGCTTTTACCTTTCCTGTCGGCTATCGGGCTTTTCATTCTAGGGCTCGCTGGCATCGCAATCAGTCTCTACCCGAATATCATTCCGCCTTCTGTAACGGTCTGGGATGCGGTCGCGCCCCGTTCGAGCGTGATCTTTGCAATGGTCGGCGTTGCGGTCGTTCTGCCTATGGTGCTGATCTACACCGTCTATGCCTATAGCGTGTTCCACGGCAAGGCGAGTGCCGAAGGCGGCTACGCCCATCATGAGCATGAGTGAGAAAGAGCCGCGCGGGGGGAAGAAGCTTCTCTGGTTCGCCGCGATCTGGCTTGCGAGCGTTGCCGCCCTTGCCGCTTTTGCCTATGGCGTGAGGGCGTTACTCGGGCTCTAGTTTTCGCGCACCGGCACGCCGAAGGGCGAGACGCCGCGCACATGGTCTTCCACCGTCAGACGATGCTTCAGCGGCGGGAAGGCGCGCTGCGAACAGTCGAGCCTTTCGCAAAGCCTGCAATTAACACCGATGGGCATGGCAGCCCGCTCGTCGTCGAGATCGTAACCCTGGCTGTAGACGATCTTGCGGGCATGTGCGATTTCGCAGCCAAGGCCAACGACATACTGATCGCCCGGCACGCCGATGCCCGAGCCGGCACGGCTCACCGTGCGCGCGATGGAGAAATAGCGCGTACCATCTTCCATCTGCACGACCTGCGTGTAGACCTCGCCGGGCACCCGGAAGGCATCATGCACGTTCCATCTGGGACAGGTGCCGCCGAAACGCGCAAAGTGGAAGCCGGCCGCAGAGAAACGCTTCGAGACATTGCCCGCGTTGTCCACCCGGATGAGGAAGAAGGGGATACCGCGCGCGCCCGGCCGCTGCAGCGTGGTGACGCGATGACAAACTTGCTCGAAGCTGGTGCCGAAGCGGCGCCCGAGTAGACGGATATCATAGCGCGTTGCCTCTGCGGTCTTGTGAAAGGGGCCATAGGGCATCAACAGCGCCGCCGCAAAATAGTTGGCCAGCGCCACCCGGCAGAGGCGTTGGGCTTCCTCGCTTTCAAGGCCCGAGCTTTCGACGATGTCCTCTATGGCGCGGGACTGCTCGAAATAGCCGAGCTGATAGGCAAGCTGAAACGACCGGCCCGGCTGGTCCAGAAGTTCGGATAGGAAGATCGTCTGCCGGTGACGATCGTAGCGCCTGAGTTCGTGCGGCATGAGATCGGCAGGGGCGATGCGCGTCGAGACGCCATGAAGGTCGCGCAGCACCGTCCTGAGTGCCACATAGGGCTCTTCCGAGCCTATGCCGGCGCTCGCATAGAGCTTCTCCGCCGCATCGTCCAGTTCGGGAAAGTGGTTGTTCCGGCTGTTGATGAAATCGCGAACCTCTTCGAGCGGCAGACCCGGCGCTTCCGCACCGTCCAGCATGTCGCGATCCGCCAGACGCTCCGCAAGCATTGAACCGTTGGTCACGCTCTCCTGATAGGCGCGGTAGAGGGTCGAGATCGCATCCGCCGTTGCGGGGCTCGCTGCCGCGATTTCGCGCAGATCCTGAATGGTGAGACCCGCATCGCGAAAAAGCGGGTCCGAGAAGACCTCGCGGAGGACCGTGAGCGCCTGCGCTTCATCGTCGCCGCCGAGCGAGCGGAGCTCAACGTCATAGACTTCGGCAAGCTTGAGCAGCACCTGAACGGAGACAGGACGCTGATCCCGCTCGATCAGATTAAGGTAACTTGCCGAAATGCCTAGGTCGGCGGCCATGCGCGCCTGGGTCAGCCCTTTTTCACGACGAAGACGTCTAACGCGCGGACCGGCAAAGACTTTTTTCTCCGACGCCATGCGTAACACCTTGGAAAATTGCCTTCCAATGAGGCAGTTCAGAGCACTCTAGTTTACAAGATTTACATTTTCAACAGAATCGCACAGGAATCTTGTGAAGTTCTTTACTTCAATATTTTCAATGACTTAGTAAATATTGGACAAGCGGCTGTCGAGCCTGTATGACCTCGCGCAACAGAACCCCCAGAGATTCCGATTACGGAGGCGAGCGAGCATGAGCAAGGCAGCAGCCACGACTATTGCCGAGGGCATCACCGTCAAGGGCGCGATGAAGCCGGGCTATGAAACCATCCTGACGCCGGAGGCGATCAGCTTTGTGGCCGACCTCGAGCGCAAGTTCGGTGCCCGCCGCCGCGAACTGCTTGGACTTCGCGCCGAACGTCAGAAGAAATTCGATGCCGGCGAGTTGCCGGACTTTCTTGCCGAGACGAAGAATATTCGCGAAGGCGACTGGAAGGTCGCGCCGATCCCGAAGGACTTGCTCGACCGCCGCACCGAGATCACCGGCCCCGTCGACAACCGCAAAATGGTCATCAACGCGCTCAATTCCGGTGCGCAGTCCTACATGACCGACTTCGAAGACGCGGCCGCGCCGACATGGGACAACATGATCGGCGGTCAGATCAACATGAAGGCCTATTGGGACAAGTCGATCGGCTTCACCGACGAATCGAACGGCAAGCGTTACGACGTGATCGAGAATCCGGCGACGCTCATCGTTCGTCCGCGCGGCTGGCATCTCGAAGAAGCGCATGTCGAGATCGACGGCCAGCCGATGTCCGCCGGCATCTTCGACTTCGGTCTCTACTTCTTCCACAATGCGAAGAAGCAGATCGAGTCCGGCTCCGGCCCCTATTTCTATCTGCCGAAGATGGAGAGCCACAAGGAAGCGCGCCTCTGGAACGACATCTTCGTCGACGCGCAGAAGACGCTCGGCCTCAAGAACGGCACCATCAAGGCGACCGTGCTCATCGAGACGCTGCCTGCCGCCTTCGAGATGCACGAAATCCTTTATGAGCTGAAAGATCACATCGTCGGTCTCAATTGCGGCCGCTGGGACTACATCTTCAGCTACATCAAGCGGCTCGGCAAAAACCCGAACTTCATCCTGCCGGATCGCTCGCAGGTCGTGATGGGCGAGGCCTTCCTCAACGCCTATTCGCTCCTTCTCGTAAAAACCTGCCATGAGCGCGGCGCCTTCGCGATGGGCGGCATGGCCGCGCAGATCCCCGTAAAGGGCGATGATGCCGCGAACGAGGCCGCCTTCAACAAGGTGCGAGCCGACAAGGAACGCGAAGCAAAGAATGGCCATGACGGCACATGGGTCGCGCATCCCGACCTCGTGAAGGTCGCGATGGAAGTCTTCGGCAAGCTCGAAGGCCCGAACCAGCTCGCCCGCCAGCGCCAGGACGTGAATGTCGGCCAGAAAGAACTGCTCGAACCCCACAAGGGCGAGCGCACCGAAGCCGGCATGCGCGAATGCTGCCGTGTCGGTGTTCAGTATATCGAAGCCTGGCTCGGCGGCCGCGGTGCCGTGCCGCTCTACAATTTGATGGAAGACGCTGCCACGGCCGAAATCAGCCGTACACAGATCTGGCAGTGGATCTATCACGGCGCGGCGCTCAGCGACGGCCGCAAGGTAACGCCGGAGCTCTTCGATGAAGTGCTCGCCGACGAAATGAAGACCTTGCGCGAGACGCTTGGCGAAGAGCGCTGGACTTCGGGTCACTTCGAGCAGGCAATCAGCCTCTTCTCGGAAATGACCAAGGCACAGGAATGCGAGGAGTTCCTGACGTTGCCAGCCTATCGCCTCATCCTTGAAAACGAAGCCTGACCGAAACCACCCTCCGCATCCCAGGAGCATTCCATGAGCAAGACTTTTTACGACATCATCCCGAGCGCGCCCAAGGGCCGTTTCGACAATGTGAAGCGCAACTACAGCGTCGAAGACGTTGAGAAGCTGCGCGGTTCCTTCCCCATCGAGTACACGCTCGCCAATCGCGGCGCGAACAAGCTCTGGGAACTGCTGCACACGACCGACTATGTGCATTCGCTGGGCGCCCTTTCGGGCAACCAGGCCATGCAGATGGCGCGGGCAGGCCTCAAGGCGATCTACCTGTCGGGCTGGCAGGTTGCCGCCGATGCAAACACCGCTGGCACGACCTATCCCGACCAGTCGCTCTATCCGGCAAACTCGGGCCCCGAGCTTGCAAAGAAGATCAACAAGACGCTGAAGCGTGCCGACGAGATCGAGCACTCGGAAGGCGGCGCGAAGCGCGACTGGTTCCTGCCGATCGTCGCAGACGCGGAAGCCGGCTTCGGCGGCCCGCTCAACTGCTTCGAAATCATGAAGGCGTACATCGAAGCGGGCGCCGCTGGCGTCCACTACGAAGACCAGCTCGCCTCGGAAAAGAAGTGCGGCCATCTCGGCGGCAAGGTTCTCATCCCGACCCGCGCGCATGAGCGCAACCTGAACGCCGCGCGCCTCGGCGCCGACGTCATGGGCACGCCGACGCTCATCATGGCGCGTACCGACGCGGAATCCGCGAACCTCATCACCTCCGACATCGACGAGCGCGATCACGAGTTCATCGATTTCGACGCGGGCCGCACGGTCGAAGGCTTCTACCGCCTGAAGCCCGGCACTGGTGTCGATCACTGCATCAAGCGTGGCCTTGCCTTCGCGCCTTATGCTGACCTTCTGTGGTGGGAAACCTCCAAGCCGAACCTCGACGACGCCAAGCGTTTCGCCGAAGCGGTGAAGAAGGAATATCCCGACCAGCTCCTCGCCTATAACTGCTCGCCCTCCTTCAACTGGGAAGCGAACCTCGACAAGGCGACGATCGAGAAGTTCCAGAAGGAAATCGCGGCGATGGGCTACAAGTACCAGTTCGTCACGCTGGCCGGTTTCCATCAGCTCAACTACGGCATGTTCGAACTCGCCCGTGGCTACCGCGATCGCGGCATGGGTGCCTACTCCGAACTGCAGCAGGCTGAGTTCGGCGCAGAGAAGGACGGCTACACGGCGACCCGCCATCAGCGCGAAGTCGGCACGGGCTATTTCGACCTCGTCAGCCTCGCGGCTGGCGGTGGCGAAAGCTCCACGACGGCGCTCGGCGACTCGACCGAAAGCGCGCAGTTCAAGAAGTCGGCGGACTAATTCATCCGTCTACTGCTTTTGCGAAAATCAGGGCTGCCGGGAAACCGGCGGCCCTTTTTTTTGCGAAAACGGTGCGCGGCTTGATGGCGTGCAGCGGGGATAAACGGGCCGAGAAACAGACCGACTGTCATCGAAACGTCATCAAACCGTCACAAAGGGGAAAGCCGGTTCATCGCTGAACCGGCTCCTGTTCGTTTCGATAGGCCGCTCCGGCAAATGCGGGGAAATCCGTGAAAACGGACAAAAAACAATCCCCGCTTTCCGTTCAGTCCGCCGCCGCGGCCTGCATGCCGCCCGCCGCCGCACCCTGCGCGCTCGCCGTTCGCGAGCGAAGCGTGAACTCGTTGAAGTCCGGGCGGCGCGTTCGCCACCAGTATTTGAAGGTGTAGTTGGCCCAGTTGTTGGTGACCTTGCCGCTCTCGGTCTTGTACCAGCTCGTGCAGCCAGAGGCGAAAACCGAGTTGGCATTGTCCGCCTGCACGCGCTCGTTCGAGGCGCGCTGCGCTTCAGGCCTCACATCGAGATAGAGAAGATTGTCCTTCTTCAGCTTCTCGACGCATTGCGCGATGTAGTTCGCCTGACACTCGATCATGAAGATGATCGAGTTATGACCGAGATTGGTGTTCGGACCGTAGAGCATGAAGAAATTCGGGAAGCCCGAAACCGTCATGCCGTGATGAGCCTCGGCGCCCGTCTTCCACGCATCCTTGAGGTCGCGGCCCGCAAGGCCCTTCATCGTCATCGGGCCGAGGAAGTGCGTCGTGTCGAAGCCCGTGCTGTAGATGATGATGTCGAAGGCGCGCTCCGTGCCGTCACGGGTGCGGATGCCCGAAGGGGTGATCTGCGAGATGCCGTCAGTGACGACATCGACATGATCCTTGCCCATTGCCGGCCACCAGTCATTGGCGAAGAGAACGCGCTTGCAGCCCGGCTCGTAATCCGGCGTCAGCTTGCGCCTCTTTTCGGGGTCCGACACATGGAGGTTCATCTCCTTGATGGCGGCCTCCTTCAGCTTGTCGCCGGAGGTGTGGAAGGTGCGGTAGAGAAGCTCGCCGAACCAGTATGTCTTCCAGCGCTGAATATTGATGGTCCAGGGAAGCGCCCTGTAGAGCGCCTTTTCCCAACCGTAGAACTCCCGCTGCGGACGCGGCAGCACCCAGCTTGCCGAACGCTGGAAGATAGTGACGCTGCCCGCCTCCTTCGCAATCTCCGGCACGAACTGAATGGCGCTCGCACCATTGCCGATGACGGCGATACGCTTGCCCTTCAAATCGACTGAATGGTTCCACTGCGCGGAGTGCCAATTGTCGCCCTGGAATGTTTCGCGGCCGGGAATGTTCGGCCAAGCGGGACGGTGAAGCTGGCCCGTGCCTGCCGCCATGACATTCGCCTCGAATGTCTGCTCGCCCGACTTCAGCGTCCACATGCCCGTCTGTTCGTCGAAGGCAGCGTCATCGATCTCCGTGTTGAAACGGATGTGGCCGCGCAGCCCGTATTTGTCGACAACGGATTCGAGATAGGCCTTGATGTCGGCGGCGAAGACATACTTCTTCGTCCAGGTCGGCCGCATGTCGAAGGAATATTGGTACATGTGCAGCGGCACATCGCAGGAACAACCGGGATAGGTGTTCTCGCGCCATGTCCCGCCGATCTCACTCGCCTTCTCGTAGATCGTGAAGTTGGTGAAACCTTTTTCCTTGAGCTTGATCGCTGTGCAGATGCCCGCGACGCCCGCGCCGAGAATGGCCACTACAGGGCCTTCGGCTTCCTGCGCATCATATGCCAGTGCCATTATTTACCTCCCCGCCGGTCACCCTCCTCCCTCAAGAAAGGGCGCTCCGGCCTTGAATTCCGGATACCGATGAGAAAGCCTAGACCGTTTTCCAGGCAGGTGGAAACACCTGCTGGTTCGGAAAACGGTCCAGACTATAAGCGACGAGCAGATTTTCACGACGAGGCGGGATCGCAAGGCGATTCCGTCTCATCGCGATCTGCTCTAGCGGTTTTTCGAGGGGGGGGGAGGAACCGCCTCGAAGAAGGGGCGCGCCACCCGAAAGACAGGGCGAGACAAAAAGCACAAGACGCGGTAAATCATCCGCGCTGCCGCTAGGGAAACTTCACATGACCTCAACGACCATACCCGCCACGACCGATCTTTCCGACGACTACCCGGACCTTGTCCGCCACGCGGAATCCCTTTTTCGCGACTATGGCGGCAGAATCGCCTTTTGCGGGCCGGTGGCGACGCTGAAAGTTCCCGACGACAACAGCAAGGTGCGCGAAGCTGTGGAAAGTCCCGGCGGAGGCCGTGTGCTTGTGGTCGATGGCGGCGGCGCTCTCAACTACGCGCTGTTCGGCGGCAATCTTGGCAAGCTCGCGGAAAAGAACGGCTGGGCCGGCGTGGTGGTTTATGGCTGTGTGCGCGACACGGCCGAACTCCCCGAATGCGCCATCGGCGTGAAGGCGCTCGCGGCGCATCCCAAACGGAGCAACAAGCGCGGGCTTGGCGAAGCGGATGTCCCGGTGAGCTTCGCGGGTGTGACGATCGCGCCGGGCGAATGGCTCTATGCCGATGCGGACGGGATTGTTATTTCTTCGGAAAAACTCGGCTGACGCCACTCAGGAAATTCGGCTGCGCCGCTTATAAAATTCGGCTGCGCCGCTCATGAAATTTGGCTGCGCCGCTCATAAAATTTGGCTGCGCCGCTCAGGCAACAAGTTCAACCAGTTTCCAAAGGCCGAGCGCGACAATCGCGGCGGACAGAAGGCCACCCGAACCGATGAGCAACATCTCCATCTTGCTTACGGTCTCAACGTCCTGAAACGCACTCTCCGACAGCGCATCCGAGTCCTTGCGGGCAAAGCCCTGAAACACATCCGCACCCCGGATGTTGTGATCCAAATCAGCCATCCCAGCCCCCCTGTCCGGTATTCCGTAGACGGAATTCCTTACCAAATCGGACAAAAAACCATTGCATGAGCTATAGCATTTCCGCGATTCGTGTCAATTCGGCACAGGGGATGTAAGCGCAAAAGTTACTTCGCACATGCAAAACGCCACGTGGTGGCCGTGCATTGCCGAGAGCGCCATCACCGATCCGCAACGGATCGCCGGGGAGCAGCGGGAAAAGGGGGGGCAGCCATCATGATGGCCGTCCCAAAAACGGACCTCCCCATTGCCTATGCGATGAACCAGATGGGACCGGAACCTGCGGGCGATCAGGGAAGGACGTGGGCTTCCACATAGCGCGGCAGCGCGAAGGCCGCCTTGTGGACTTCCGGCGTGTAATAGCGCGTGACGAGACCGGCGGCCTCGTAGCGGCGCGTCAGCTCGTCGACGGAGACGGCCATCAGCGTCTCGTCATCCGTGCCCCAGCCCATCGCCATCGGGCCGCCGACATAGGTCGGAATGGTGGCGAGATAGCAGGAAGCCACCTTGAAGAGACGGCGGAACTTCTCCATCGTGCCGCGCAATTCGTCGCCCTGCATGAAGGGGACACCGTTCTGCGTGACGATGACGCCGCCAGGCGCGAGCCGCGCATGGGCCGCGCGATAGAACTCTTCGCGGAAGAGGACTTCGCCGGGCCCGATGGGGTCGGTCGAGTCCACGATGATGACATCGAAGCTGTCCTTCGAGTCCTCAACGAATTTCGCACCATCGGCAAAGACGAGGTTGAGGCGCGGGTCGTCGAAGGCCCCGGCCGAGATCTGCGGCAACTGCTTCTTGCAGAACTCTGTCACCGCCGGATCGATCTCGACCATCGTTACATGCTCGATGCCGGGATGACGGATGACCTCGCGCAGGATGCCGCCATCGCCGCCGCCAATGATGAGGACGCGCTTTGCCTTTCCATGCGCCAGGATCGGCACATGGGTCATCATCTCGTGATAGATGAACTCGTCGCGCTCCGTTACCTGGGTGATGCCGTCGAGTGCCATCATCCGGCCGAAGAGATCGTTTTCGAAGATCACGAGATGCTGCTGGCCGGTCTCTTCTTCGTAGAGCACCTTGTCGGCGCGAAAGGCGCAGGTGAAACCCTCTTTCTCATAGAGGGTTTCAACCACCCAGCGGCCACTTTTTGTGTCTTTGGGTGCATCGGCCGTCATCAGACCATGTCCTCGCCGCGCAGGTGCTCTCCCACACGAATGTCGGAGGGCTGGAAGGCTTCGCGCAGAACCTCGATCGCGTTATGCGGTTCGGCCTCGCCACACATGAAGACGTCGAGCGCCGCATAGTCGGCCTCGGGCCAGCTATGAATCGAGATGTGGCTTTCCGAAAGCACAGCCACGCCCGACACGCCGCCATTCGGCGTGAAGTGATGGAGGTGGATGTGCAGCAGTGTCGCCTTCGACACCTCGACGCAACGGCGCAGCGTCGCTTCGATATGCGCAAGATCGTCCAGACGGCTCGCGCCGATCAGATCAATGATGAGATGCGTGCCCGCGAACCGCTTTCCATCGCGCTCGATGAAAAAATCGGTGCGCTCGTCGGACGACGTGCATCGCTCTGCTGCCGTACCGCCAGCGTGAACAGGAAACTCGAGAACTTCCGCCTGGGTCTTGCTTGAATCGCGATTCAAGTCGCTCCCCAATTGGAAGAGGGCATTGGATTCGGACATTAAGTGCCTCTCCCCAACCAGTAGATGGACCTGGCTTGCCGGACGGAGACATCATGCTCTCGCGCGCCGGGGCCAATGAATATGTCATGCGTGGATGAACGCTGCGGGTTCCCCGAAGGAACCCCTGACGATTTCCGATACCGGGCTGCGATCGCTCGCCCGACTTGCGCGTCTTCAACTGCCGGTAAGGGCAAGGGACGTGCTCGGCTTGATCCGGGGCGTCAGCCCCTCAGACTGGAACCGGACATATGCAATCTCCCTCGAAACCCGGCGGAGGTAAACCAACGATGCCTCTACAAAGGCATGCCGCCGAAATTGTCCAAAGAGACGCGTACGCCGTTACATAACCTGAGCTGGCCAGTGGCACGTGCGATTGCGTTCGACGCGAGAAGTAATGGCCATGCGCGCCGCTGTCAATCGCAGCACAGTGAAACTTCACAAAAATCCCGCGGAAGCCCGCGTGTGTCAGTGTGTGTCGGCGTGTCATGCGCGACGCGATTTCGCGCGTGGCGACCTTGCAGGCGAAACGGCGGGCCGTGCCGTCATCCGCGGTGCGGGACCGGGTGCGGGAGCCGGTGGGGGCTGATGGGGCCAGGTGTGGGGGCGAAATGACGCGGGAGGGGCGTTTGTCAATTTTGCTGTTGATAATCATTCGCATCTAATGCAGGCTCGAATCTCCCGGTTCACAGCCCCCACAAGGAGACGCCCCATGAAAACCGCAGTGGCCACGCCCGACATGTTTTCCGCCAAACCGGCGCAGGGCTACGCGCCGGATCAGCCGCTTTGCGAACTCGGCTTCGCGGAGCAGTTTCTCGTCTGGAGCCTGCGCGTGCAGTGGCGCGTATCGTACGAAGGCGCGGAACGCTCGGTATTGTTGCAGCGGGCCTTCGACGCGCTGGACCTGCCGGGAGGCGCGGCGATGGTGGCGGAGCTTGCAGGCGCGCTGACGCGGACCGTTCAGCGGCCGCTCTCGATCCCCTGCCCGCGCTGGCGCGTGCTGACGAGCGACGAAGTGCGTATTCTCAATTTCGTGGCGGCGCTACAGCGGCAAGACACGAGCCCGCGCGCGGCGCTCGATCCGGCATGGGTTGCAGCGCCTTGCGGCGCTTCGCCGATCTGGATACCGGCGCAAAAGCTGGCGCTGGCGCTTTCGGCAGCGGGGCTCATCCTCGGCAATGCGAATGCACCGGCATCGCCCTTTCCAGAGGCGATGCCGCGCATTCTGCACTAGAGGTTTCAGCCGAAGTTACGGGCTTCGGCCAGAGCGCCCATGCGCGATGTGATGGCGAAGAATTCGGAAATCGTGCTGTCGATGATTTCCTTTGCCGTCTTCACCTCGGTGATGAGACCCGCCGTCTCACCTGCAAGGCCGACAGCGGCTTCCATGTCGCCGCCGAAATAGAGATCGAGGATGCGGGCGAAGGTGTCGGGCGGCATCAGCCCTTCTTCGTGGATTTTCGCGGTGCGCTCCGTCTTCAGAGCGCGGATGCAGGGCGTCGACTTCTTGTTGAGGACGTAGGTGCCGGTTTCCTTGGCATCGACAATCGCCTGCTTGTAGTTCGCGTGCACCGGGCTCTCGGCGCAGCTCACGAAGCGCGTGCCCATCTGCACGGCTTCGGCGCCGAGCGCGAAGGCAGCCGCCATGCCCCGGCCATCGCAAATGCCACCGGCCGCAATCATCGGAATATCGGATTTTGCACGGATCGCCTGCAGCAGGACCAGCGTGCCGACTTCTTCGGGGTTCTTGAAGCCGCCGCCCTCCGTTCCTTCCACCACGAGGCCATCGATACCGGCATCGACGCATTTCATCGCCGCATCGAGGGTGGGGACCGCGTGATAGACGGTGATGCCCGCATCATGGAGCGGCGCGATGAACTTTGCGGGGCTGCCCGCCGAGGTGGTCACGAATTTCACGCCCGCATCGCAGACGAAGCGGAGCATGGCATCGTCCTTCAGAAAGCGGATCGGCAGGTTGACGCCGAAAGGCGCCGAGGTGAGGTCGCGCATCTTCAGGATTTCAGCCTTGCAGGCTTCCGTCTCCCCCGATGAGGTTTCGATGATGCCGAAACCGCCTGCCTCGCAGACGGCGGACGCAAGCTGCGAGCGGGCAATCCAGCCCATCGGCGCCTGGACGATCGGATATTTTGCACCCGTATGGGCAAGTACGCGGTTCATGTGATTTCACCTCCTGCAGGTGGAATTTCTCGGGTTTCTTTGGCGCGAAGTAGGCCCCATGACGCCCGGGACCGCAAGGCGCAGAGAAAAAGGCGCGGGGTAAGCCCCACGCCTTTTCAGCAGATTTTCTTTTCAGCAGATTTTCGTTTGCGAATGGCTTTAGCGGAAATGCCCGTAGGCGCGGAGCACCGCGTCCGACAATTCCTTGTAGGCTCCCTCGGCGCCGCCTTTCAGCTCGTCAAACGCACCCTCGCCCTGCTTGGCAAGATCCGCGACACGCGAACGCAAACGCTCACGATCCACCTTGAGCTGTTTGAGAATCCTGGAATAGCGCTTTTCAGTATCCTTCAGCGCCCTCTTAGCTTCCTTCTCCGCCTTGTCGACTTCCCTGGAAAGCCGGGCGACCTGCTTTTCGAGCTGCTGCTTCAGCTTTGCCTTTTCAGGCGAAAGCTTGCTTGTGGTCTTCTTCCTTGTTGCCTTGGGAGCGGCGGCCTTTTTCGCAGCGGGCTTCTTGGCCGCCGTCTTCTTGGCTGTCGTCTTCTTGGCGGCGGTCTTTTTCGGTGCGGCCGTTTTCGATGCGGTCGCTTTCTTTGCCGTAGTCTTTTTCGCGGGCGCCTTTTTCGCGGGCGCCTTCTTTGCCGCCGTCTTCTTCGCGGCCGGCTTGCCGCCGGTGCGAGCCGCGAGTTCTGCCCCGCTCAACGGGGGCGTGGTTTCGGTGGTGGGAACCGTACCTGCCCGGCGCGCCGCCGTCTTGCTTTGAGGGGTTTTCTTGCGGCCCGCCGTTGTCCCACGCTTCCTGCGCGTATCACTCATGATCGAATGCCTCGATTTGATTTCAGACCTCGGGCGCACGGGGCGCCGACAAATCGAGAGTGACGCGATTATCGGGGCGTTTCAAGGGGCGCGCCCTCTTGCCCCACGCGGCGTTGGCGATTTCGTAAGACCTTCCGGCGTTAAATTGAGGCGGGGATTCGGAGGAGCTGCAAATCACCCTCTCGAACAAATCCGCATACGTAGCGAGAATTCCATGACGGCTGGGTGCGAAATGGCGGGAAAGCCGCAGACGAGGACACAGGCAAGGACAAGCGAGAGCGCGCCTGTCGTGATGCTCATTCACGGCATGTGGAGCCGCCCGCATGTCTGGGACGGTTTTCGCGCTTTCTTCGAGGATCGCGGCTACAGGGTAATCATTCCCACACTACGCCATCACGACATGGAACCGGGCGGCATTCCACACCCGGAACTTGCCGATGCAAGCCTCGCGCATTATGCCGCGGACATTGCCCGTGAAATCGGCAAGCTTGGATGCAAGCCCCTGGTGATCGGACATTCGATGGGCGGCACGCTGGCGCAGATGCTGGCGGCGCGCGGCCTCGTTCGCGCCGCGGTCGGCCTTGCACCCGCACAGATTGCCGGCACGATGAATCTCGACCTGCGTTCGATGTGGATTTTTCGGCGCGAGTTCACCTCATGGGGCTTCTGGCGCCAGCCGCACCTGCCCTCGTTCGAGGCCATGCGCTACGGCATCCTGAACGGGATGCCCGAAAGCGAGGCGGAACAGCTTTACGAAAAACTCATCCCGGAATCCGGACGCGCGCTACTCGAAATCGGCTGGTGGTTCATCGACGGCCAGCGAACGACCTGGATCAATCCGCAGGATGTGTGCTGTCCGATGCTGTTTCTCACCGGCGAGAAAGACTTGCTGACGCCGCTCCGGGTGACGCATCGCATCGCCGAGTTCTACGAGGGACGTGTGCCGGTGGAGGGCTTGCCGCAGCGCGGCCACTGGCTTCCCGCCGAACCCGGCTGGGAGGCGCTGGCGGCCCGCGCCGCCACTTTCTTCGAGACGGAAGCGCCGGAAATGGCGCGGCGGATGGCAATCCGCTCCGCAACGCTCGCGCCCGCTCTCGTCAATGCCTGACAGGTCAATCCCGTTTCAACGTCACTCGGCCGCCACGCGCGCGAGCGGTGACGGCTTGTGCCCGCGCACGAGCTTGCCGGGGAGCGCCCCTGTCGGCCTGCCTTCGCGGTAGATCACCTCGCCGCTGACGATGGTCGCGACATAGCCTTCCGCCTCCTGCATGAGACGGCGCGCGCCCGATGGCAGGTCATAGACCATGTGCGGCGGCAGGAGCCGCAGCCTCTCGAAGTCGATCACGTTCACGTCGGCCTTCATGCCCGGCGCGATGAGGCCGCGGTCGAGAAGACCGATCGCTTCGGCCGTATCCCGCGTCTGGCTTTTCACGACGAAGGGCAGGTCGAGACGCTCGCCGCGCGAACGGTCCCGGCACCAATGGGTCAGCATATAGGTCGGTACGCTGACATCGCAGATGACGCCGACATGCGCGCCGCCATCCGAGAGCCCGAAGATCGTGTTCGGGTTACGGATCATCGAAAGCGCGTTTTCGAGGTCGAAGTCGTAATAGTTGTGGAGCGGGAAGAAGAGGAAGTTCCGCCCGCCATTGGCCGTCAGAATATCGTAGACGATCTCGTCCGGTTTCCGGCCCTCACGCTTTGCGCGCGCGCCGATGCTGTCTTCCGGCGCGGGCTCGTAGTTCGGCGGATCGCCGAGTTCGAACATCTTGTGGTAAGCGCCCGCCAGCGAATTCAGGAAGGGATGGCCGGGCTCAAGCTCTTCGGAAAGAAGCTTCGCGCGGAAGGCGGGATCGCGCATGATCGCGGCACGTTCCTCCAGCGGCTTGTCCGCAATGGCGCGGTAGCTCGGGCGCGTGAGAAAGGGATGCACGGAGCCCTGAAGACCGAGCATGAGGCCGACGGGACGACCCTGCACCTGCGCCTTGATGGGGAGCCCCTTCTCCACCGCCTTGTCGAGACGGGCGAGGAGATCCCGCCACTGGTCCGGCACCACATCCGCCTGCACGAGTGAGAAGCTCAGGGGACGGCCTGAAATCTCGACCAGCTTTTCGACCAGCGAAAACTCGTGCTCGATCTCGCGGAAGTCCGACACCCATTGGAGAACGCCTGCGCCCGCTTCCTTCAGGCCCTCGGCAATCGCCATCATTTCCTTGTCGGCCGCGCCGATGGTGGGGGTGAGGTCGCCATCGCTGGTGCGGTGCGCAACGGTGCGCGAGGTGGAAAAACCGATAGCGCCCGCCTTGATCGCATCGCTCACGATATCGCGCATCTCGGCGACCTCGGCATCCGTTGCCGCCTCGCGCTTCGCGCCGCGCTCGCCCATCACATAGACGCGCACCGCACCATGCGGCACCTGCAATGCGACGTCGATGTCATGCGGGCGTTTCTCGATCGCGTCCATGTAGTCGCCGAAGCTTTCCCACTCCCAGGAGAGACCTTCGTGAAGCGCGGCGCCCGGAATATCCTCGACGCCCTCCATGAGACGGATCAGACGATCATGGTCGTTCTTCTTCACCGGCGCGAAGCCGACGCCGCAATTGCCCATGACGACGGTGGTGGAGCCGTGGATCGAGGAAGGCGTCATGCGCTCGTCCCATGTCACCTGACCATCATAATGGGTGTGGATGTCGACCCAGCCCGGCGTGACGAGAAGACCGGCGGCATCGATTTCGCTTCTTCCCTTCGCGTCGACCTTGCCGACCGCGACGATCACGCCCTTGTCGATTGCGACATCGGCCTTTTTGGGCGCGCCGCCCGAACCGTCCACGACCGTGCCGCCGCGAATAACGAGATCCACTTCCGCCATCTCTCCCTCCTCATATTTATTTTCTTGTTGAGGGCATTGTAGCGCCGGCGGCGCGCGATCCCAAACGGGGCTCAGCGCCGGTCATGTTGCGGCGCGGTCAGGCCGCGAAAGGCTTGTTGCAGCGCGTCGCGACGTCGCGTTTGCGCGAGGAAACCAAACTGAATAGACTTCGCGCTTAGGGTAATCACCCTAAATCGGGATGAGGGAGGATGCGTGGCGGGGAGCCGCGCATGGAAAACCCGCCGGGAGGAAACAAATGAAATTCACATGGTTCAACCTGATGCCGTGGCCTTATCTGCCGGATGATTTCCGGGAGAAGCACCGGTCGGTCTGGGTCGATATCGACTCGCGTCTGTTCGATCCGGCCAAGGGCCACGAAGTCTATAATTCCTACATGGACATGCTCGAATATGCGGGCACGCTCGGTTTCGACGGCATCGGCGTCAACGAGCATCACCAGAACGGCTATGGCATCATGCCCTCGCCGAACATCATCGCGGCGGGACTTGCGCGGCGCACATCGGATGTCGGCCTTGTCGTGCTCGGCAACTCCATCGCACTTTACAACCCGCCCACGCGCGTCGCGGAAGAGTTCGCGATGCTCGATTGCATTTCGGGCGGACGGCTCGTCGCCGGTTTCCCGGTCGGCACGTCGATGGATACGAATTACTGCTACGGGCAAATCCCGGCGCTGACGCGCGAGAAGTACCAAGAGGCGCATGATCTGATCCGCCGCGCCTGGTCGGACCCTGACCCCTTCGCGTGGAACGGGCGCTACAACAAGCTGCGCCATGTGAACATCTGGCCGAGGCCGATACAGGACCCGCCGCCGATCCATATTCCGGGGGGCGGTTCGGTCGAGACCTATGACTTCTGCATCGACAATACCTATTCCTATTCCTACCTCTCCTTCTCCGGCTATATCCGGGCGAAGGCGCTGATGCAGGGCTATTGGGACCGCGTGGCCGAGCGCAACGCGCCGGACGAGAGCCCTTACCGTGCGGGCTTTGCTCAGACGATCTGTGTGGCCGATACCGACGAGGAGGCCGAGCGCCTTTATTCGGAACATGTCAGCTATTTCTACAATCGCTGCCTGCATGTCTATGGCGGCTTCGCGGATGCGCCGGGATACCGGACGATCAAGACGATCCAGACGGGTGCATTGTCGCAATACGCACCACCCGTCGGCGGCTATTCGGAGCTGACCTGGAAAGACCTCATCGACCAGGGCCACGTCATTGCGGGCAGCCCCGAAACGGTTCGCCAGCGCATGGAAGACCTCATCAAGGGGCTCAATGTCGGTAACGTCTTCTGCCTCATGCATGTCGGCAATATGCCGATGGACAAGTGCATGCATTCGACGAAGCTCTTTGCGGAAAAGGTCATGCCACATCTGCGCGACATGTTCCCCGACTACAAGGACGACGACCGCTTCTGGTGCAAGCCTCTCGCCAAACAGGTGAAGCCAGGCAGCCTGCCAGTAGAGAAGGAAGTCGCCGCACTTGTGGGAGGAAAAGACTGATGGAAACGAAAACCGTTCAGACCCATCACGTTCCGGTCCGCTATTTCGAGGGCGGCCCCTCTTCTGGAAAGGGGGGCGAACCGCTGGTCTATCTGCATGGCGCGGGCGGCATCACGGCGGAAGACCCGTTCCTCGCGAAGCTCGCGGAGAGTTATCACGTCTATGCGCCTCTCCTGCCTGGCTATGGCGACTCTGAGGAATGCGGCGAGCTGCGTGAGATGCTCGACATCACACTCCATAGCTGGGACGTGGTGGACGCCCTCGGGCTGAAAGACCCGATCCTTGTCGGCCATTCCATGGGCGGCATGATCGCAGCGGAAATGGCGGCCATCGCGCCAAACGATGTGAGCCGTCTCGGGCTCATCTGTCCGGCAGGGCTGTGGCTCGACGATCATCCGATCCCGGATATCTTTGCCATGCTGCCTTACGAACTTCCGGCAGTTCTCTTCCATGATGTGGAAGCGGGCACGGCGCTGATGACGGCGGGCGTGACGCTCGACGATCCGGAATGGCTGAAGGGCTTTCTCGTACAAAACGCGCGGCAGATGGGCATGGCAGGCAAGATCCTGTTCCCGGTGCCGGATCGCGGGCTTTCACAGCGGCTTTACCGCGTGAAGGCGAAGACGGTTCTCGTCTGGGGCGATGGCGACAAGCTGATCGTGCCGGCCTATGCGCATGCCTGGAAAAAGGCAATCGGCGGCGCGGAGTTTGTCTCGATCCCGGAAGCGGGGCATCTCATGACGCTCGAAAAACCCGAGCATGTGGCGAAGGCGATTTCCAGGCTCGCCTAGACAAGGCTGTTACGAACACAGAGATCGGCGTCCAAAAACAAGAAACGGCGCGGATAGGAGCGAAAGGCCATTCCCGAAAGGGAGTGGCCTTTCTGCATTTCGGGCTGCATTCCCGAACCTTACGCACTGCGCGCGGAAATGCGCGCAAGCGTGCCCGCAATGCTCACAACCGCGATGGCGATGGCCATCGGCAGCGCCGTGCCGTCATTGAAGGCGCCGACAAGGCCGCCGACGACGGCCGCGAAGGCGAACTGGAGAATGCCGGTGAGAGCGGAGGCGGAACCCGCACTCCGCTCCGCGCGCGCCATGGCCGCGGCGGTCGCGTTTGCGCCGACAAATCCGTAGGAACCGACAACCACGAAGATGCAGACGGCGAGCGGATAGAAGGCTTGCGGCACAAGAAGCGTCACGGCGAGAAGTGCGAGCGCGGCAAGGAGATGAACGCTCATGGCGATGCGCAGGATCGCGCGGCTCGAATAGCGCCGCAGCAGGAGAGCATTGACCTGTGCAGCGGCGACGAGCCCTGTCGCATTGATGCCGAAGAGAATGGCGTAGCTTTCGGGCGCGAGGCCATGCAGCTCGATGAAGACGAAGGGTGAGCCCGTGATATAGGCGAACATGGCGCAGGAGATGAGCGCATTGGCGAGCGCGAAGGCCATGAAGGGCTTGTCCATGAGGAGTGCGAGATAATCGCTGCCGACAAGCGCGAGGCCGCCGCCATGCTCGCGCTTTTCGGGGGGCAGGGTTTCGCCGAGACCGAACAGGACAGCGGGGATACAGACAAGACCGAAAGCCGTCAGTACCCAGAATATTACCGGCCATTCGTAATGCGCAATGAGAACGCCGCCGATCACCGGCGCGAGAATAGGTGCGAGGCCCATGACCAGCATCAGCATTGAATAGACTTGCGCGGAGGTGCGCTCGTCGAACAGATCGCGCACCATGGCGCGCGAAGCGACAATGCCTGCACAACCGCCCAGCGCCTGCAGCAGCCGCGCGGCGGTGAGGCTTTCGATATCGGGCGCAAAGGACGCCCAGAGCGAGGCTGCGACATAGACCGCAATGCCGAGGAGCAGCGGACGCAGGCGGCCCATGCGATCCATGACGGGGCCGAGAATGCCCTGCCCGACCGCGAGACCGATGAAGAAAACAGCGAGCGTCGTCTGCACCGCGCCTGCCGTTGCGCCGAAATGTTCCGCAATGGCGGGGAAGGCGGGCAGATACATGTCGATGGAGAGCGGCGAGAAGGCGATCAAGGTACCGAGAATGGCGATAAACTTGATCTGGCTGAGGCGGGTCTGCGGAACACTCATGTCTTGCGCCTTTATCCCATCTTTCCGGCCACAGCGTCTCGCCCGCGCGCCTTATAGGTGAAAGGGCGCACAAGCGAAAGGGCCGCCCGGTGTGAGCGGCCCCTGGTTGCTACATGCGCCGTGCGCTCAGATCTTCTTGTCGCCCTGCCAGTAGCGATCGCGAATGTTGCGGCGAAGCACCTTGCCCGACGGCATGCGCGGAAGTTCGGTGACGAAATCGACGGAGCGCGGACGCTGATAACCTGGAAGGCTCTGCGCCGCGAAGTCGAGAAGCTCCTTGGCCATGTCCTCATCCGGGCGAAAGCCCTCGTTCAGCTCCACCACGAGTTTTACTTCCTCGCCCCATTCCTCATTCGGCACACCGACGGCGGCGGCATCGGCGACGGCGGGATGTTTCAGTACTTCCTGATCGATTTCGGCGGGGTAGATATTCACGCCGCCGGAGATGATGACCTCGGCGCTGCGGCCGGTGAGAAAGAGAAATCCGTCCTCGTCGATGAAGCCCATATCGCCCATCGTGTAGAAATCGCCGCGATAAGCGCTTTCGGTTTTTTCGGGCGCCTTGAAGTATTCGAAGCGGCCCTGCTCGGGCGCCTTGAAATAAACCGTACCGACCTCGTTCGCCGCGAGCGGTTTTCCCTCCTCGTCGTGAATCTCGACAATGACGCCGGGGAGCGGCTTGCCGACGCTGCCTTTCTTCGCGGGAAATTCGTGGCTGTCGATGAAGATGCCGCCACCCTCCGTCGCCGCGTAATATTCATAGACGACGGGACCGAACCATTCGATAGCGCCTTCTTTCACGTGGACAGGGCAAGGCGCGGCGCCGTGCAATATCCAGCGCAAGGAGGAGGTGTCGTATTTCGCTTTCGTCTCGTCGGGCAATTGCAACATGCGATGCAGCATGGTGGGGACGACATGGGTATGCGTGATGCGATGCTCGGCGACGAGACGAAGCGTTTCCTCCGCGTCCCAGCGGTCCATCAACACGCAGCCAACACCTGCATTGATCGGAAAGGAGAGGTTCAGCGCAAGGGGCGCGGCGTGATAGAGCGGCCCCGTGACGAGGGCGAGGTCGCCTTCGCGGAAAGCAGCTGTCTCGGTGAGCTTCACAAGGAGCGGGGTGACGGGCGCGGCCTGCTTGCGGAAGACGCCTTTCGGGTGGCCGGTGGTGCCGGAGGTATACAACATCTGCGAGCCCATGACGGGATCGGGAAGATCGCTTGCCTCTTCCGCGGCGAGCGCATCGTCATAGGAGGCGAAGCCCTCGATCTCACCGCCGACCGCCAGCTTCGCGACGAGCGCAGGCGCCATGGAAGCGGCTTCAAGCGCACTGCCGGCAAAGCGCGCATCGGCGATGAAGGCCTTTGCCTCGCAATTATCGACGATATACCCCACTTCCGAACCCTTGAGATGCCAATTGACCGGCGTCATGCGGAAGCCACCGCGCTGGCAGGCGGCAACCGTCTCCACGAATTCGGGCCGGTTGGAACACATGAGCGCGACGGCGTCGCCCGCCTTCAGGCCTTCCCTGCGCAGGGCGCGCACGAGACGGTTCGCGTTCGCGTTGAGTTCCGCATAAGTGCGGTTGCCCGCTTGCGAGATAATCGCCGGACGATCCGGCGCCTGCGCCGCTTGCCAGGCAAGCACCATTCCCGTGGCCGCCGCTTCCTCACGCGTCCAGCTTTCCGCAGTTTCGACAACAGACATTCTCGATCTTCCTCTTCACTGTTCTTTTTTGTGTAGCACCTTACTGGTGCCTTTCTTGATTTGTAGTCTGAATTATTGTTATTGGACAAGCGGGACATCCCCCACGTCAAGCCGTTCACCTAGTCAACATCCGCGCTTCATTCGAGGGCGGTTCGCTCAAGGAATATCCCCACAATGCGCCTTCACCTTGCGGCTGCCTTGCTGGCCGGCCTGACGATCATCGGCGGCACCGGGGCGGCAAGGGCCCAGAGCTTCGCGGGCGGGGACCGGGAGTTTATTACCCTCCAGACCGAAAACGATCTTTTTGCCAATGTCACGAATACGGACCGGCATTACACCAACGGGCTTCAGGCGGCCTGGCTTTCGAGGCCGCAGACGGACCTGCCGGAATGGCTGATGGATTTTTCCTCGCCGCCCGTCTATTCGCTGCTCTTCCCGACCGGCAATTTCGACAAGAAGAGCCATCGCATCGGCGTTGCGCTCGGCCAGGCTATCTTCACCCCCGACAATACGCAGACAACCGCCTATCAGCCGAACGACCGGCCCTATGCGGCGTGGCTGCACATGACCTTTTCGCTGCAAAGCGTACGCGCGAGCAGCGTCACGGGCGAGGCGTGGCAGGATCAGTGGAAGCTCGATGTCGGCGTGGTAGGCCCGGCGGCGCAAGGCGAGTTCGTGCAGAACAACTGGCACAAGCTGATCGGGGTGGAGGAGGCGAAGGGCTGGCGGCACCAGCTTCAAGACGAGCTGGGCATCAATCTGAGCTTCGAGCGCGCGTGGCGCAGCTCAACCTTCGACACGCCGAGACTGTTCGGCCTGCAGACGGACTTCATTCCCTACACACTGATCTCGCTCGGCAATGTGCAGACTCATGCGGGCCTCGGCGGCACCTTCCGCCTCGGCTTCTCGCTGCCGGACGATTTCGGACCGACGCGCGTCTATCCCGGAACGGGGGCGGAGTGGTTCGAGCCGAGGGGAGAGGGATGCAACTGCTATCTTTTTGCCGGTGTCGAAGGCCGCGCGGTGGCCCGCGATATTTTCCTCGACGGCAACACGTTTCGCGACAGCCCGAGCATCGACAAGCGCAGCTTGGTCTACGACGCGAAGCTCGGCGCTGTTTTCGTGATCTGGGATACGCGCGTTTCCTACACGCATGTCTTCCGCAGCCGGGAATATGACGGCCAACCGAAGCCCGATCAGTTCGGGTCGATCACGTTCAACTTCGCACTCTAGACAGATCGCGAGAGAGGCCGCAGTTCACTCCGGCTTCGTTCCATAATGCGATTGATCTTGTCTTTGCCGCGCGGCTTCGCATGATGGGCGCAACGCCTGTCTTATTGCAGAAGAAGAAATTTCCATGACCCTGCCGCTGATATCCGCCGACAATACATTCGGCCTGCTATTCGCCTTTCTGGGCCTCGCCGCTTTCGGCTTCTGGTCAGAGCGGACAAAAGCCGGTCAATGGATATCAGGGGTGATCCTGACGATCCTCGCGGGCACGCTGGCGGCCAATCTGCGCATCGTGCCCTTCGCATCGGATTTTCACGACATGGTCTGGACCTATGCGGTGTCGCTCGCCATTCCGCTGCTGCTCTTCAAGGCGGACCTGAAAAAAATCCTGCCGGAAAGCGGCCGCATGCTGATCGCCTTTGCCCTCGCGGTCACGGGCACCATCGCGGGCGTGCTTGCAGGCTTCGCGCTGATCGACATGGGGCCCCAGGGGCACCTCGTCGCGGGTGCGCTCGGCGCGAGCTGGATCGGCGGGTCGATGAATTTCGCCGCTGTCTCCCAGGCGACCGGCCTCAGCGAGAACGGCGCGCTGACGGCGGCAACGGCAGCGGCAGACAATGTGATGGCGACGTTCTTCATCGCGCTGCTGCTGATCCTGCCGGGCTGGAAACTTCTCACACGTCTCATTCCTTCGAAGATCATCGCGGCGGAGGAATATGAGCATGCGCATGAGGCGGAAGAGGAAAAACACCCGCTGGACATGGGCGCGCTGACCCTTCTGCTGTTTCTCTCCGCAGCCTGCTGCTTCGCGGGCTTCGAGGTGGCGGCGCTGCTCGGCATACCGAAATTCGGCGTCCTTTTCGTTACCATCGCGGCGCTTCTCGTCGCCAATGTCTTTCCGCGCCAGATGGAGCGGCTGCATGGCGGCTTCGATCTCGGCATGTTTTTCATGTATGTGTTTTTCGGCGTGATCGGCGCGGCGGCGAATGTCGTCCTCATGGTCGAGACGGCACTGCCTATCTTCGGGTTTGTCTTCGTCATGGCGGCAGTGCATCTCGTCTTCGTGCTGACAGGCGCGAAACTCTTCCGTATCGACCTTGCCGAAGCACTCGTCATTTCAAATGCGGTTGCCGTGGGCCCTGCGACGGCGGCGGCCATGGCGGCGGGGCGGCGCTGGCGCGCGCTCGTCACACCCGGCATCATGCTCGGCGTGCTGGGCTATGCGATCGCAAATTTTGCCGGTGTCGCGCTGGCGCAATTTCTCGGCTGATCCGGGACTGATCCGGGGGCCGATTGCGAGCCCTCCCCAATCCCGATAGAACGGCGGCACCGCCATTCACGCCAAGTGGAGAAAGCCCATGTCCGAGCCCGTCATTCTCGTCGAGAAATCCGGCGCTATCGCGACCGTCACGCTGAACCGTCCGAACGCGATGAATGCGCTATCGCGCGACCTGCGCACGGCCATTGCCGAAACATTCGAGCAGCTCGAAGCGGATGAAAACATTCGCGTCGCGATCCTGACGGGCGCGGGCAAGGCCTTCTGCGCGGGGCTCGACCTGAAGGAACTGAGCGGCGATGCAAGTGTGGGGGGCGACGTCAACTCGACCGTGAACGACAAAGACCCGGTAACCTCCATCGGCCGTTTCTCCGGCCCCGTTATCGGCGCGATCAACGGCGTCGCTATCACCGGCGGCTTCGAGCTGGCGCTGGCCTGCGACGTGCTCGTCTGTTCGGAGAATGCACGGTTTGCGGACACGCATGCGCGTGTCGGCATCCTGCCGGGCTGGGGTCTCAGTCAGAAACTCAGCCGCGCCATCGGCATCTATCGCGCAAAGGAGCTTTCGCTCACGGGCAATTTCCTCAACGCGCAACAAGCCGAGGAATGGGGCCTGATCAACCGCGTCGTGACGGCGGAAGAACTTCTGCCCGTCTGCCGCAAGCTCGCCGAGGACATGCTCTCTGTCCTGCCGGAATGCCTGCCCGCCTACAAGAAGCTCATCGATGACGGCTTTGCCGAGAGCTTCGGCGACGGGCTGAAGACGGAACGCACGGTGTCGAGCGCGGCAAACAAATCGGTCTCGCCGGACGCGATTGCCGAACGCCGCGCGGGCGTTCAGAACCGTGGCAAGCAACAAACATCCTGAGGTCAGCCGCGCCCGATAAGCTGCGCTAGCTGGCGTGAGATCGTCATCGCGTCGTAAGGCTTGCGCACGATCGGCATGGAGATGAACCGTTCAGGCAACATCGAGCGGTCGCCATATCCGGTGGCGAATGCGAAAGGTATGCCGCGCTCGAGAAGTTCTTCGGCGATACCGGCAGATGTGCCCTTGCCGAGATTGACGTCGAGAATGGCGGCATCCGGCCGGAAATTTTCGAGACGCGCCAGCGCCTCTTCCACAGAGGCAGCCGTTTCCGTTCTTTCCACGCCCCTGTCGGCGAGGATCTGTTCAAGGTCGAGCGCAATCAGCATTTCGTCCTCGACAATGAGGACATGCGTTCCTTCGAGAACGCGCTCACCCACGGGAGAGACGGGCTCTTCCTGCGGGCGCACGGGCGCCGGTGCGCCGCCTGCCAGCAGATGACGGCCGGGGATCAGAAATCTCGCGTGCAGACCGCCGGGATTGAACTCGGTATGGCTTTCCCCTCCGAGATCGAAGGGGATGCTCCGCTCGATCAGAACGCTGCCGAAGCCACGCCTCGAGGGCGGCGAGACTTCCGGTCCGCCCTCCTCTTTCCACTCGATCACGCAGGCACCGCTCTCGTCGAGCGACCATGCGACCGTGACCTGCCCGCCTGCCTGTGACAGGGCGCCATATTTGGCGGCGTTGGTCGAAAGCTCGTGCAGCATCAGCGCCATGACGGAAAAGGCACGGGCATCGAGCCAGACAGGATCGCCTTCGAGACGGATCGAATTGGCTTCCCCCTCATATGGCGATAATTCCGCTTCAAGCAGCCCCTTCAGTCCACCGCCGCCATCGCTGCGCACCACCTGATCATGCGCGAAGGCCAGGGCCTGAATCCGGCCGCGCAAGGCATTGACATAATTTTCGAGCGTCTGGTTCTTCCCGCCAGGGTGAGTGATCAAGGACTTGATGACTGCGAGGATATTTTTTACCCGGTGGTTGAGTTCCTCGTTCAGCATCCGCTGGCGCAGATCCGCCTTCGAACGCTCATCCGTGAGCAGTTCGTTGTGATGAAGCACGATTTCGACAAGCGCGGCGCGAACAGCCTCGGCAATGTCCCGATCCTCGTCAATCCAGGGACTCGACTGGAGGCGGACGGTCTCCTTCCAGATATCGAAGCTCTTGCGCGGCGTCAGCCGGTCGCCCAGCGGTCCCGTTTCGTAGGATTTTTCCGGGTTGCCCGCCCAGTCGAGCGTGTGGACGATTTCCTTGCGGAAGAAAAAGAGATAGTCGCGGGGACGCTGCGAAAGCGGCACCACCAACATGCCTGCGCCTTGGGCCGCATAGGCTTCGGCGTTCGGCAGTTCGTCAGCCAGGCAATGGGTGGACCAGATGCGGCCTTTCGCCATTTTCTCGGCCAGCGAGACGATGCCGGACACAGCACCGTCGGGCGGCGCCGTTCCGGTTGTGCTCCAGCTGCCGTTGAACCATATGCCGACACCATCGCAGGGCATGAGACGCGCGAAATCCGGCAGATTCTCGCGCAGCGTCTTGCCTATGTCGGTTGTGCGCGATGCAATCCGCAGAAACCTGTCGAGCGAGGCGCGGGCATGCGTTGCCGCTTCCAGCTTTCGCTTCTGCTTGAGCGTGTTGAGATGCAGGGAGAAAAACTCGCCGAACATTTCGGCGGCGACGCGCTCTGCCATGGCCAGCACACGGGGGCTGTAATGATGGCAGGCGATCAAGCCCCAAAGCTTCCCGTCGACGATGACGGAAATCGACATGGACGCTTCGACGCCCATATTCCGCAGATACTCGCAATGAACGGGCGAAACGCTGCGCAGATGCGCGAAGGAAAGATCGAGCGGGTTTCCCGCCGCGTCGAATTCCGGCTCAAGCGCAACGCGTATGCAGTCCGCATCGGAGATGATGCGGATCGTGTTCTTCACGTAAAGTGCGCGCGCCTGCACAGGAATATCGCCTGCCGGGAAGAACTGCCCGAGGAAGCTCTCCAGATCCGAACGCTTCGCCTCGCTGACGACCTTGCCTGCCCCGTCCTGCTCGAAGCGATAGACCATGACGCGGTCATAGCCGAGCAAGGCGCGCACGATGCGCGAAGTATTGCGCACAAGATCATCGACATCGTTGATGGAGATGATCCGCCCGATGAGATTGCGCGCGATGTCCAGCGGCTGGAGCGGCGCGGCATCATCGACCGGCTCAAACTCCACAATGACCCCTTCAGTACCCCGATGAACCGCAACGTCATATGTACGGCCGGAGGAAAGCCCCAGCCCGAAGACAAGCGCGGGACGCGACGTGTCCCCACCGGCATTGGCAAGCGCATTCCTGATGGTGTGCAGGGCTTCCTCGCCGATGACATCGGCAAGCGGCAAACCGTTCGGATTGCCCTCGAGCGCAAGGAGGTCCGGCGCATTCAACGAGTGCCGCATGATGGTCATCACGGCAGGATCGCAGGCGAGCAGACAACCATGCGGCTGAATGCTGCCTGGTATATGGATCGGCTCACGATCGCAATTCGTCAGATTAACGGTCTCGTCGGGTCTCATGCTTTTTTCGCCAGATCCTTCGACAGTTCTTTCGTCAGGCGCCGCTCCGCGAGAGCGAAGGCCAGAAGGGAGGCGTTTCCCGCCTCATCCCTGTCCAGCTCTTCCTTCTCCAGCTCCTGGCCCGCGCGCTCCATGATATTCACGAAGTTCCGCCAGCTTTCCCTGTCCTGCGTTTGCAATGCGAGGTGGCGGGCGCCGAATTTTTCGTCCAGCCCGAGTTCTTTTGCCCTGCCGAAAAGAAGGCGCGCGCCGAGCGCGGATCCTTCAAGCACATAGAGCGTACCGAGCAATGCCGCCGCATTTTCCAATGCATGACCAAGATCGTGACGGCGATAAGGCGCTTCCGGCGCGTCCATGCCGAGATCGCGCAAATCCGCACGAAGCGCCGGGGCGATCCGGCAGGGACGCCAGTCTCCGAACCAGGCAGGATATTCCGCATTCATCACGGCATCTTCCGCCGCTTCGCGGAAGGCGAGCATGCCCGGCAGATAGCGCCGATAGGCCTCGCGCGTCTCAAACCCGCCAATCGAGCTGTCCAGACGCGCATGCATCTCGGCCGTGCGCTCACGCAGATGGAACCTTATGGAATTGCTGGACAAAACGACCGCCTCCGGGAGCAGCTCATAAATGGAGCATCTCCCGTGGGTTCTCCCCGGGGTGGACGCGCAAAAAACACTATCTCAAATGATCGTTTTAGTCATCCGTATGCGCTGGCGTGTGCGCCGGGCGGGCCTTGCATCGCGGATTCATGGCCGGTATTAGCCGGCGCGCATCCGGACCTCTTCCCCATAAGTCCGAGGGGAAATCAGCGGGGACGACAAAAGAACAGGCAGATTGCGGGTAAAGTTCCTCACTTCGCGTCTGCGCCGGAAATCCGCTATTATCCTTCCCGAAGCCATCAGAGCATTCCGGGAGGAAACCCTTATGAGCAGCACCGCGAGCCAGCATGACATCGTGATCCGCGGCGGAACCGTTTTCGACGGGACGGGTGCCGCTCCCATCGAGGCGGATGTCGCCATCGACGGTGGCACCATTGTCGCGGTCGGCAAGGTGCCCGGCTCGGGCGCGGAAGAGATCGATGCGAAGGGCCAGATCGTGACACCCGGCTTCGTCGACGTGCATACGCATTATGACGGACAGGTAACCTGGGACCCCTATCTTCAGCCCTCGACCTTTCACGGCGTCACCACCGCCATCATGGGCAATTGCGGTGTCGGCTTCGCGCCCTGCAAGCCGGAGCAACGCGACTGGCTGCTGAGCCTCATGGAAGGCGTCGAAGATATTCCGGGTACGGCGCTTGCCGAAGGCATCAAGTGGAACTGGGAGAGCTTCGCGCAATATATGGATGCGGTGGAAGCCTCGCCGCTGGCGCTCGATGTGGGCCTGCAAATTCCGCATGCTGCCGTGCGCGCCTATGTGATGGGCGAGAGGGCGCCTGCGCTTGAGCCTGCCACGGAAGCGGAGACGGCGGAGATGGGCCGTCTCGTCGTCGAAGCGCTCGAAGCGGGCGCACTCGGCTTCTCGACCTCGCGCACGGTAAAGCACAAGGACAGCAAGGGCGGCTCGACGCCGACGCTCAAGGCCGAAGCGATGGAGCTGCATGGTATTGCGCGCGCCATGGGCAAGGCGGGCAAGGGCGTGCTGCAATTGATCGCCGACTTCAAGGAGACGGACGAGGAGTTCGCGATGCTGCGCGGCATGGTCGAGCTTTCGGGCCGGCCGATGTCGATCACCATCGAGCAGGACGACCGCTGGCCGGCAGTCTGGAAGCGCGTGCTCGACAATATCGCGGCGGCCAATGCGGACGGGCTGCCGATCCGCGGCCAGGTGCCGCCGCGCGCGACGGGGCTGCTGCTGGGGCTGACCGCCTCGCTCAATCCCTTCATCATGCACCAGACTTTCCGGCAGATCTGGGGCGCGCCGCTCGACCAGCAGATGAAGGCGCTGAAGGATCCCGAGTTCCGCGCAAAGCTGCTGGCCGAAGAACCGGACTATCCTGCGGGCGAGATCATCGAGATGATCTGCACGGCCTATCACAAGATGTTTGCGCTCGGCGAGCGGCCCAACTACGAGCCCGAGCCGGAGACGAGCGCCAAGGCGGTCGCCGAACAGACGGGGCGCAATCCGCGCGAGGTCGTACTCGACTGGATGCTGGAGCGCGACGGCAAGGCGCTGCTCTATTTTCCGCTGATGAACTACACTCACGGCAGTCTTGCCGATGTCGAAACGATGCTCACCCACCCCAATACCGCCTTCGGGCTTTCGGATGGAGGAGCGCATTGCGGCATCATCTGCGATGCGAGCTTCCCGACAACGCTGCTGACGCATTGGGGCCGCGACCGCACACGCGGCAAGAAGCTGCCTCTCGAATGGCTGGTGCATGGCCTGACGGGCCGCAACGCCGCGCTGGTCGGCATGGGCGATCGGGGCGTTCTCGCGCCCGGGATGAAGGCGGATGTGAATGTGATCGATTTCGACCATCTGACGCTCTATTCGCCGCATATCGTCAACGACCTGCCAGCAGGCGGAAAACGGCTGATCCAGAAGACGGACGGCTATACGGCCAGCATCGTTTCGGGAACAGTCAGTTTCCGGAATGGAGAGCCTACCGGCGCGTTGAAGGGCAAGCTGGTGCGCGGGGCGCAACCGCGGCCGGAAGGCGCGCAGATCCCCTCAGCCGCAGACTGATTGAAGCTCGCTCACACAGAGACTTTCCGGGTTGTGCGTGAGCCGAGACACCTGCCCTAATTTGGTCACGGTGACAGATCAATAAGAGCCGCTTCGCAGGTTCGCCCGCGAAGACGACGGGGCTGAGCCGTCCAGACTACGAGATGTTTTTCCCGGTTCTCTGTGCCTGACGGACGATAGATGGACAATCACGAGCCTGCTTCCGAGACCACTTCCAATCCGCGCTCCTGGCGGCACTCCGTCTTCGTGCGGCAGGCAGCCTTTCTGTTTCTCGTTCTGCCGCTTGTGATCGCAGCGAACCTTGCGATATGGGCCGCGTTCAACCAGCCGCATCACGCGGAAGCCTGGACGGGCGAAATCGTGGGGCTCAGCTACAGCCCTTACCGGCAGGGGCAAGACCCGACGCAAAACAAGCATCCGAGCCTTTCGGAAATCGAAGCCGATCTGAAGCTGCTCGCCGGCACAGTGCAGGCGATCCGCACCTATACGGTGGTGCGGGGGCAGGACCATATTCCCGAACTTGCCGCGCAATACGATCTTTCCGTTGCCGCCGGTGCGTGGATCGGGCCGGACCTGGAGCGCAACGAGCGCGAGTTGCAGGCGCTGATTGCGCTGGCGCCGCGCCGCAATGTCGTGCGGGTGCTGGTCG
Organism: Parvibaculum sp.; assembly: GCA_002694985.1. Taxonomy (GTDB): domain Bacteria; phylum Pseudomonadota; class Alphaproteobacteria; order Parvibaculales; family Parvibaculaceae; genus Parvibaculum. The sequence continues at coordinate 715,963 of NZNS01000010.1, forward strand.
GCAACGAAGTGCTGCTGCGCAACGATATGCCGATGAACGAGCTCATCGGCTATATCGAGCGCGCGAAGCAGAAAATCTGGAAGCCGGTCTCGACCGCCGAGCCGCCCCATATCTGGTTGAACAATCCCGAGCTGGTGAAAGCGGTCGACTATATTGCGGTGCAGATTCTGCCCTATTGGGAGGGCATTCCGATCGACCATGCGGTCGATGCCGTATTCGAGCGCATCGACGAATTGCGCGCCGCCTATCCGGGCAAACCCATCGTGGTTTCGGAAGTGGGCTGGCCGAGCCGCGGCAAGGTCATTCCGCGCCGTGCCTATCCCGGCCTCTCGGATGCAGAACTCAGAACCGAAGCCGTGCCCTCGCTCGTCAACCAGGCGACCTTCATGCGCGAGTTCCTGAACCGCGCGAAGGCGGAGGACATCACCTATTACGTGATGGAAGCCTTCGATCAGCCGTGGAAGGCCGCGGAAGAAGGCGCGGCGGGCGCCTTCTGGGGCATCTACAATGCCGACCGCAAGCCGAAATTCCCGATGGCGGGCAGCATCTCCGAGGCGCCGGAGTGGCGCTTCTGGGCCTCGCTCGCGGCGGGCCTCGCGCTCGTGCCCGCCATGCTTTTCATGCTGCGGCAACGCCATGTGCGCCCGGTCGGCGTCGTCATCTTCGCGGTGCTGACACAGCTCGCGGGTTCGGCCATCGCCTGGGCGGGGCTTTCTGTTACCGGGCTCTACTTCACATGGGTCAGCGCGACGATCTGGAGTTTCCTCTTTTTCGCGCAGGGGTTGCTGCTGATCGTGCTGCTGGCCGAAGCGATCGAGTTCGTGGAGGTCATCTGGACGCGGCATGGCGAACGGCACTTCAAGCCCTTCGACGAAAACGCCGTGAACCCGACGGTGAAAGTCTCGATCCATGTTCCGATTCACAACGAGCCGCCGGAGATGGTGGGCGAGACGCTGGCCGCGCTGGCGAAGCTCGACTACGACAATTACGAAGTGCTGGTGCTCGACAACAATACCGTCGACCCGCAGGTCTGGGAGCCGGTGCGCGATTATTGTGCGCGGCTCGGGCCTCGTTTCCGCTTTTTCCATCTCGAAAACTGGCCGGGCTTCAAGGCAGGCGCGCTCAATTTCGGTCTGGAAAAGACGGCGGAAGATGCGGAGATCATCGCCGTCATCGATAGCGACTACCAGATCGAGCCGAACTGGCTGAAGACGCTCGTCCCCTATTTCGACAAGCCGGATGTCGGCTTCGTGCAGGCGCCGCAGGATTATCGCGACCGCCACGAGAGCATGTTCAAGAACATGACCTATTGGGAATATGCCGGCTTCTTCCATATCGGCATGGTCCAGCGCAACAATTTCAATGCCATCATCCAGCACGGCACCATGACGCAGGTGCGCAAGAGCGCGCTGAAACGCGTGGGCGGCTGGGCGGAGTGGTGCATCTGCGAGGACGCGGAACTCGGCATCAAGCTCTACCGCGCGGGCTATGACAGCGTTTATGTGAACCATTCCTTCGGACGCGGGCTCACGCCGGACACGCTTTCGGGCTATATCAGCCAGCGCTTCCGCTGGGCCTATGGCGCGGTGCAGATCGTCAAGCATCACTGGGATGCGCTTGCACCCTGGGCGCGCAAGAAGAGCGGGCTTTCCGGTGCGCAGCGTTACTATTTCCTGGCCGGGTGGCTGCCCTGGTTCGCGGACGGACTTGCACTTCTCTTCACCACGGCGAGTATCGTCCTGTCTGCCTGGGCGCTCTACCAGCCAAACATGATTTCGCTTCCCGTGGCCGCGTTCCTCATTCCGACCATTGGCAGTTTCGTGTTCAAGTTCGTGCGCTCGCTCTGGCTTTATGCCGTGCGCGTGAAGGATTGCAGCTTCCTCGAAAGCCTCGGCGCGGGCGTCGCGGCACTCGGCCTTACGCATACGGTCGCCAAGGCCATGCTCAACGGCATGATCACCACGAGCAAGCCCTTCATCCGCACGCCGAAATGCGAGGACAAGCCACCGCTCGCGGCTGCCTTCATCCAGGTGCGTGAGGAATCGCTGATGCTCGCCGCGCTCTGGGGTCTTGCGATTGCCCTCTTCGTCAGCCCCAATTTCGCGGACAGCCATTCGCGGCTATGGATTGCGGTGCTGCTCGTGCAGTCCGTGCCTTATGCTTCGGCAGTGCTGCTGTCGCTCATCAATGTGATGCCGTCACTCTTTCGGCGCGGCAGGAAGAGCGAAGTGGCGGGCGTTCTCTCCCCCGCCGAATAGACCCGCCGCATTCCGGCACAGAAAAACCCCCGGCCTGGAAATCAGCGCCGGGGGTTTTGTCTTCGGACCTCGCCGGTCTCGAAGATTACATCGGGCCGCCGCCGTCGATGTTGATCTTCTGGCCGTTCGCGTAAGGATTCGCATCCGAGACGAGATAGACCACCGCCGCCGCCACTTCCTCCGGCCCGCAGACATGACCGAAGGGCATGTTCGCGTCGAGCTCGTGGATATCCATTCCCTTCTTGCCGGCACGTGCGGCGGCGAGGCGCGAGCCCATATCGGTTGCCGTCAGCCCCGGTGCGACGATGTTGGTGCGAATGCCATGCTTGCGCTCTTCCTTGGCCAGCGTGAGCGCGAGCGCTTCCGCCGCCGCCTTGCCCATATTGTAGGGGCCGCCATTTGCCGAATGGCCGAGCGTCGCCACCGAGGAAATGATGATGATGTCGCCGCGATCTTCCTTGCGCATATGCGGGAGCACGAGCTTCGACATGAAATGCGGTGCCATGGCGTGAACGCGCAACACCCGTTCCAACTCCTGCGGCTCGGTGTCAGCGACCGTCTGGCCGCGTGAGGCGATACCTGCATTATTGACGAGAATACCGATGGAACCGAAATCCTTCAGCACATCGGCGACCATCACCTTGTCTTCCTCGAAATTCTCCACCGAGGCCGAATAGGCCTTCGCCTTGCGGCCCAGCTTTTCGATAGCCGCAACCGTTTCCTGCGCGGCTTCTTCGTCGCGGCGATAGTTCACCGCCACGTCGGCACCCGCTTGCGCAAGCTGGATCGCGATGGCGCGGCCGATGCCTCGACTACCGCCAGTGACGAGAGCAACGCGGCCCTCCAGAGATATTTTCATTGTTTCCTCCTGGTGTTTTCGTTGCCTCAAGCATAAAGAAGCCGCCCGGGATTTCCATTCCCGGACGGCTTCATGACGTTTGGGCCGCAATGACGCTACGGCAGAAGACGGCGAAAAATCAGGCCGCGTCCTTCGAGTATTTCTTCATGTCCTCGCGAAGCACGGTTTTCAGAATCTTGCCGTTGGGATTGCGTGGCAGCGGCTCATGACGAAGCTCGATCTTGACCGGCACCTTGAAGCTCGCGAGGAGCTTGCCGACATGGGCCTTCAATTCCTCTTCCGACACTTCCTTGCCGGGTGCGAGCTGCACGACGGCGCCGACTTCCTCACCCAGCACCTTGTGCGGGATCGCAACGACGGCGGCGTCCATCACGGCGGGATGCGCATAAAGCGCATCTTCGACCTCGACGCAGTAGATGTTCTCGCCGCCGCGGATCAGCATGTCCTTGGCGCGGTCGAGAATGTAGACGAAGCCGTCCTCGTCCATACGCACAAGGTCGCCCGAATGGAACCAGCCGCCTTCCGTGATCGCGGCAGCGGTCGCCTCCGGCTTGTTCCAGTAGCCCTTCACGACATTGGGACCGCGAATCCAGAGTTCGCCGACCTGACCGCGTGGCAATTCCTTCCCATTCTCGTCCACGACCTTGAGATCGCAAACGGGCACGGCGACGCCTGCGCTATCCGGCTTCCAGACATAGTCTTCCGCGAGGTTCTGCGTGGTGATGGACGAGGTTTCGGTGAGGCCATAGCCGTTCGACGGGTGCACCTTCGGGAACTGTTCCTTGATGCGGGCGACGAGATCGGGCGCGGAAGGCGCACCGCCATAACCGATCGACTCGACGCTCGATGTATCGCGCTTGGCAAAGTCCGGCGATTCGAGCACCTGCCAGACCATCGCCGGCACGCCGCCAAAGGTGGTGACGCGCTCGCGCTCGATGAGTTCCAGCGCGTGCTCCGCATTCCACTTGTGCATGATGACAAGGCGGCCGCCACTGGCATAGGTGCCCACGAGGATCGAATGACAGCCCGTTGCGTGGAAGAGCGGAACGGAGAGCAGCGTAACGCGCTGCGGCGCCGTCGGGTCCGGCGCGGGCGGCATCTCGCCCCGGCGCAGGAAGGAGCGCGCGGCGCCGAGCATCGCATTCAGCAGATTGGTGCAGATGTTGCGTTGTGTACCGAGCGCTCCCTTCGGCTTGCCTGTGGTGCCGGAGGTGTAAAAGATCGTGGCATCGTCTTCGGGATCGAGGCCCGGATCGGGCAAGGCGTCGGCAGGCAGGTTCGCGTAGTTTTCAGGCGTCGAAACCAGAGTCTCGAAGGCTTCGGCAACACCAAGTTCCTCGGCAGGGGTGCGCACGGCGACGAGGCCATTGAGCCCGAGTGCCTTCAGATGCGGGCGCAGACGATCAAGACGCTCATGGTCGACAATCACGACCTTCGAGCCCGAATCCAGAATGCCATATTCGAGCTCGGGGCCGGTGCCCCAGGCATTGAGCGGCACGACCACGCCGCCGATGGCAGCAATGCCCCAGAAGGCGATCGGCCATTCGGGGAAGTTGCGCATAATGAGGGCGACGCGATCGCCTTTCTTCACGCCATATTTCTCGCTGAGGACGCGGCCAAAAGCCGTCGCCGCGCGATAATGGTTCTCGAATGAGAGGCGTTCGCCTTCATAGACGATGAAGTCCCGATCGCCGAAGCTGCGGCCAAGGTCGAAGATCGCACGCAAGGAGGGCGGCGTGCCCTTGTATGTGCGGATGGGGACGCCCCTGATTTCGACGGTTTCCATCTCGAAAGGTGTGCCGGGCGATGTAAGAAAGGCATGAGCCTCCTCGATCGTCATGGCAGGCCATTTGGCGGCGTTTTCAGCCATTTAAGTCTCCCTGGAGTATCGCTTTACTGGCGGATTTTTGTCGTTGCCCGACAAATATCCCTTTTAGCGCCGGATTTGAAGTGAAAGGCGCCGGACAGCACCAGCGATGGCGCTGCCGGGACCGGCTATCAGAGACCGGCTTTCTTCAGAAGCGCGGTTTCTTCCTCGATGCAGGCCGCGAAGCTCGGTCGGGCAAGGATACCCGCGAGATAGCGCGTCAGGTTAGGATATGCTTTCTCATCCGGCTTGAAGCCCGCATGCGCGAAATTCACGAAATGCGTCGCGGTCGAGATGTCGGCAATCGAGAAGATGTCGCCCACAAGGAAATCCTTTGCGCCGATTTCCTTTTCGAGCCAGCCGAAATTGCGCGGAAGCTTCTCCGCTATGGTCTTTTCAGCCATCTCGCGGTCCGCTTCCTTGCCCATCAGGCGGTTCACGACCATGGGACGGAAAGTGCCCATGCCCACATTTCCGGCGAGATCGGAATCCGCATATTCCTCGTACCAGAGGGCCTTGCCATAGGCGAAGGCGTCGGCTGGATATAGCGCGGGCGCCGAGAACTTCTTTTCGAGATAGCCGCAAATTGCAGAGGAATCCGGCAGCGTCGCATCGGCGCCGATGGCGTCGTCGCGAAGGACGGGGATGCGCTTCAGCGGTGAGATTTCCGCAAACCAGTCCGGCGCGGGGAAAATATTCACCTGCTCCAGCGTGTAGGCCTCGCCCTTTTCGGCGAGGAAAACACGTACCTTGCGCACGAAGGGAGAAAGGCTCGCCCCATAAACCGTCAACGTCATGCTCTTTTCCCTTCCCCTACGCGGCCTTGAAGGCCCGCCATGCAGCTCCGCGTTACCGGGAGCCCCTATTTTTCGATGGCGCAAGAAAGCACCGGCATCGAAGCCGGGCAAGGGAGAAAGGAGAGAAAAGGTGGTACAGCCACCCCGGTTCGAACGGGGGACCTCTAGATCCACAATCTAGCGCTCTAACCAGCTGAGCTATGGCTGCACGGAACAAGCGCGGCAGGCCCTCGAGACCGCCACGATGGCCGGGAACTTAGTTCGCCACAGCCGGAATGACAAGCCCGTGAAGGTCTCCCATGCAAATTTTGCCCTGACAGGCAAAACCTCTCTAGATCAAGACGTTAGCCACAAAAATCGAGACGACCCCAAGGGGTGCGAGGTAGCGCAGTGCAAAGCGCCATAGCGGAAACCAGGCCTTCGCTCCATCGCCCAGCGCATCCATGACGACCTTGCCCGACAGCACCCAGCCCGCGAAGAGCGACATGAGGAGGCCCACGGTCGGCATGATGATGTTCGACGTTGTGAAATCGAGCACATCGAAGATCGTCATCTGCTCCATGACGCCAAATGCGGCCAGGGGATGAAAATCCGCCCACCAGTTGAAGGAGAGGACAGTGCCGATGCCCGCCACCCAGGCAACGGCACCGACGAGGGGGGCAAGCCATTTGCGGCTCAGTTTCACGCCTTCTTCAAGCCAGGCGACGATCGGCTCCAGCAGGGAAATCGCAGACGTCACCGCCGCGACCGAAAGCAGCAGAAAGAAGACCGCGCCGATGAGGATGCCATTGCCGATGGTACCGAAGGCGATGGGCAGTGTGATGAAGGTGAGGCCGGGGCCCGATGAAGGTTGAAGCCCGTAGGTGAAGACCAGCGGGAAGATGGCAATGCCCGCAAGCAGGGCCACCATCGTGTCCGCCAGGGCGATTATCACCGCAGCGCGGCCGATGGAGGCTTCCTTATCGAGATAGGCGCCATAGGTCATCATCGCGCCGAGCGAAATACTTACCGAGAAGAAGCCCTGCCCGATGGCGGCGAGTATCGTATCCGGTTTCACCTTGGCCAGATTGAAGGCGAACATGAATTCCATCGCATCGCCGAAGCCCGACATCGTGGTCGCGTAGAGCGCCATGCCCGCAAGAAGAACGAAGAGCAGCGGCATCAGAAGAACGACCGCGCGCTCGATACCGGAGGTGACGCCCGCTGCGACGATAAACACTGTCAGCGCGAGAAAAAGCGTCTGCCATATCCAGAGATTATAAGGATTCCCGACAACGGCGGAGAACTGGCTCGCCGCGATCTCGTTCGTCTCGCCGGCAAAAGCGCCCGTGAGAGCGAGCTCGATATATTTGAGGGCCCAGCCGCCAATGACGCTGTAATAGGAAAGCACGATAAAGGCACCGATGGTGCCGCCCCAGCCGATCAGCACCCAGAGACGCAGCGTCTTGTGCTCTGCGATGAGCCCGCGCATCGCATTGATGGGGCTCTGGCGGCCCATGCGGCCAAGCATGATCTCCGAAATGAGGATCGGCAGCGCGATGGCAAGCGTCGTCAGCGCATAGATCAGAATAAAGGCGCCGCCGCCGTTTTCACCTGCCAGATACGGGAAGCGCCAGACATTGCCGAGCCCCACGGCACTGCCGATAGCGGCCATAAGAAAAGCAAAACGCGACGTCCAATGGCGCGGCGCATAGGAAATAGTCATCTGCGATCCCCTCTCACGGCGCGGGCCGGCGCCCCCGCCGTATCACCGCTCGTCTCCAGATTTATGCCGAGACAATACGGAAATAGCCGCTTTGCGTCAGCCCCTTCGCGGCCATGTTTCCCCGGGGGCAGACAAGGCAGCGGAATCGCCTATAGTGCGGCGGGAGAACCGGCGAGGGGCAAGATGAGCGGCCAGACAATCAGCACTGCCTATATCGAAGCGAACGGTCTCGCTTTCGAGGTGGATATGTGCGGCGAAGGCGAGAAACTCGCGCTGCTGCTACACGGTTTTCCCGAGAGCAAATATTCGTGGCGGGCGCAGCTCCCCGTTTTCGCCGAACTCGGCTATACGGCCTGGGCCCCGAACCTGCGCGGCTATGGCGGCACATCGCGGCCGAAAGGGGTCGCGGCCTATCACATGGATCATCTGCTCGACGATGTGGCGGGGCTGATCGACGCGGCCCGCGCGCGCGGCGTCAAGGGGCCGGTGACGCTTGTCGCGCATGACTGGGGCGGCGCCATCGCCTGGACTTTCGTTCTGAAGAAGCTCCGCCCGCTGGAACGCTTCATCGTGATGAACCTGCCCCACCCCACGCTCATGGGAAAGGCATTGCGGACATGGGCGCAGCTCAAGAAGAGCTGGTACATCTTCTTCTTCCAGATCCCCTGGCTGCCCGAAAAGATGATGCTGCTCCGTAACGCGCAGCCGATTGCGAAAGCCTTTCGCGGCATGGCCGTGGACAAGAGCCGCTTCCCCGACAGCGTACTCGACCATTACCGGCAGAACGCCCAGCTTCCCGGCGCGATGACCGCGATGATCAACTATTATCGCGCGAACTTCAGGGGCACGCCGCCTGCGGAATGGACCGATCCGCCAATGGTGGATGTACCCACGCTGATGATCTGGGGTGAAGAAGATTCCGCGCTCGGCAAGGAACTGACCTACGGCACCGAAGACCTCGTGACCGACTTCACGATCCGCTATCTGCCTCAGGTTTCGCACTGGGTGCAGCAGGAAGCGCCGGAGACGGTCAACGCCATGATCCGCGCCTGGATCGAAGGGCGGCATGTGCCGCAAGCCGGTCTCGGCGGACGGCTTCTGCTTGCCGACAGCTAGGAAGCGAGTTCGGGCAGATTGCGATAGAGAGCGAGGGCTTCGGGGTTCGCGAGAGCCTCACGGTTCTTCACCTCGCGGCCATGCACGATATCGCGGACCGCAAGCTCGGTGATCTTGCCGGACTTGGTGCGCGGAATATCCGCAACGGCGACGATCTTTGCAGGCACATGGCGCGGCGAGGCCCCGGAGCGGATACGGTCGCGGATTCGTTTTTCCATCGCCTCGTCCAGCACGGCGCCTTCGCTCATCACCACGAAAAGAACGACGCGGACATCGCCCTGCCAGTCCTGGCCGATGGCGAGCGCCTCCTGCACTTCCGGCAACTGCTCCACCTGGGCGTAGATTTCCGCCGTGCCTATGCGCACACCGCCGGGGTTGAGCGTGGCGTCCGAGCGACCGTGAATGACGATGCCGCCATGCGCCGTGATTTCAGCATAGTCGCCGTGGCACCAGACACCAGGGAACCGCTCGAAATAGGCGCTGCGATATTTTGCGCCATCCTCGTCGTTCCAGAAGCCCACGGGCATGGAGGGGAAAGGACGGGTACAGACGAGTTCGCCCTTCTCGCCCGTGACGGACGTACCGTTCTCGTCCCAGACCTCGACCGCCATGCCAAGCCCCTTCGCCTGTATCTCACCGCGCCAGACGGGAAGGATCGGCACACCAAGAACAAAGCAGGAGACGATATCGGTGCCGCCGGAAATCGAGCAGAGGGCGACATCGTCTTTCACTTCCTCATAAACGAAGTCGAAGCTCTCGGGCACGAGGGGCGAGCCGGTGGAGAGGATCATGCGCATGGATGACAGGTCATGCGTCTCGCGGGGGCTGAGCCCCGATTTCTTCACGGCGTCGATGAATTTCGCGGAGGTGCCGAAGACATTGATTTTCGCCGCCTCGATGTAATCGAAGAGGACGCGCCCGGATGGCGCAAATGGCGAGCCGTCATATAGCGCGAGCGTTACGCCCGCCGCGAGGCCGGAGACCAGCCAGTTCCACATCATCCAGCCGCATGTCGTGAAGTAGAAGAGCGTTTCGCCGGGGCGAAGATCGCAGTGCAGGCGATGTTCCTTCAGGTGCTGAAGAAGTGTTCCGCCCGCCGAATGGACAATACACTTCGGTATGCCGGTCGTGCCGCTCGAATACATGATGTAGAGCGGATGGGAAAAGGGAAGCGGTGTGAAGGAAAGCTCTGTCTCCGGCGCCGCAGAGAGAAGCGCCGTCCAGTCTTGTGCCTTCTCGATATTTTTCGGGCCCTCGCCGATGAAGGGCACGATGGCTGCATGTTCGAGGGAGGGAAGGCCCGCGACGATTTCGGCGAGCTTGTCATGTGCCGGCAGCACCTTCCCCGCATAGCGATAGCCGTCACAGGCGACGAGCACTTTCGGCTCGATCTGGCCGAAGCGGTCGAGCACACCCTTCACGCCGAAATCCGGCGAACAGGACGAGAAGACGGCGCCAAGGCTCGCGGCGGCAAGCATGGCGACGATCGTCTCCGGGCAATTGGGCATGAAAGCGGCGACGCGGTCGCCTTCCCCGACACCCCAGGACTTCAGCACGGCGGCAAAGCGCGCAACATCGCGGCGGAGTTCGGCGCGGGTCAGGGGCGCGGCCATCACGCCTTCATTATTGAAGAGGAGCACGGTGTCGCCGCCCTCGCCGCGCAACAGATTTTCCGCGAAGTTCAGCCGCGCTTCGGGAAAGAACGCCGCGCCCGGCATCTTCTCTTCATCGGCCAGAACGGTGGTTCCCTTCTCGCCAATCACGCCCGTAAAATCCCAGACGGCATCCCAAAACAAAGCCGGGTTGGCGACGGACCAGGCATGAAGCTCATCGTAGCCGCCGAGCGAAACACCATGCCGTGCGTTCACGAGCGTCATGAACGCCATCATGTTCGACGCGGCGATGGCGTCCGCCGAGGGTGTCCAGAGAGGTGTGCTGTCTTTATCGTTCGTGCCGTTCATTGAGGTCAGCTCCTTGCGCGCTACCGCACATTAGGTGCCGCCCCCGAAGCCTTCAAGAGCCCCGGCCAGCACGGATTTTGGCCCGATGTGGTAAATGCCGCACATTCTTGCAGTGCATTCATCCCGCACCGGCGTCGCGCTGGGACTGCGCCTTCCACGCACCTGCCCTATCATGCATCATCATGCTGCAGCCATAATTCATCCACATTATGGCCGAAACGAAATCTGGAGAATTCCATGTCCCGCCTGATTGCCATTCTTGCAGGTCTCCTGCTCATCGTAATTGCCGTCATCATCGTGGTGCCGATGCTTGTTCCGATGGAGACCTACAAGGCGAAGGTAGTGGAGCTGGTGAAAAGCCAGACGGGGCGAGACCTGCGCATCGATGGCGACATCGGCCTCTCCTTCTTCCCGAATATTGCGGTTTCCATCGGCGATGTCGGCTTGTCGAATGCGGATTGGGCGCGGGATTCCGAAATGGCCTCGATGAAGGAGATGCGCGCAGCCCTGAAGCTCCTCCCGCTTTTCAGCGGCAATGTCGAAGTGGACAGCTTCATTCTTGTCGACCCGATCATCCATCTTGAGGTTCGCAAGGACGGCACACCGAACTGGCAGTTCGAAACGGCAAGCAGCCCGGCGCCTGCCGCCGAGGAAACGCCCTCCGAAGGCGGTAGCGGCGCATCCGTAAACCAGCTCCGCCTGGGCGAGGTGTCGATCCAGAACGGCAGCGCGACCTATCGCAATGCGCAGACGGGCGCGAGCTACGCCATGGAAAGCGTCAATCTCGACCTCGCGATGCCCGGCCTCGACGAGCCCTTCATCGCCGATGGCTCGCTCGTCTGGAATGGCGACGAGATCAATATCGACCTCAATGCGGAACGCCCCCGTGCGCTGACCGAAGGCGGCGAGACGCCTGTAACGCTCAGCATTTCCGCACCGAAGGTCAGCACCTCCTATGAGGGCAAGCTGACGGTGATCGACGGCGTGGCCTTCGCCGGTCAGGTCGATCTCGACGTCCCCTCGGTGCGTGAACTTGCGGCATGGACAGGCAATCCGATGCCTGCGGGAGAAGGCTTCGGTCCGCTCGCAATTTCCGGTCAGGCAAGCGGCACGGATAACAGCTACCGCTTCTCGGACGCGAAGATCGGCTTCGATGGCATGAATGCGACGGGCGACCTCACGGTCATCACCGGCGGCGCAAGGCCGAAAGTGAGCGGCAGCCTCGCTGTCGACAGGATCGACGTGAACACCTATCTCGCCGATGGCGGCGAAGGCGGCAGCGGTGCATCGGGCGGCGGTTCTTCCGGCGGTGATACCGGCTGGAGCACGGACCCCATCGACCTGTCCGGCCTCAAGGTGGTCGATGCGGATTTTGCCTTCTCGGCGGATGAAATCCTGATTCAGAAACTCAAGATCGGCCAAAGTGCATTGAAGCTTGTGCTCGCCAATGGCGTGTTGAATGCCAATCTCTCGAAGCTCAACCTTTACGAAGGACAGGGCTCGGGCAAGCTGACCGTGAACGGCGCCAGTGCGACACCGCAGATAAAGGCGGATTTCACACTTGCCGGGCTTGAGGCAGAACCTTTCCTGACGGATGCGTTGGATTTCAGCCGGTTGCAGGGCGCCAGCGCCTTCGATATCGCCGTTTCAACGGCAGGGCGCAGCCAGCGCGACATGGTCTCCGCGCTTGACGGCGAGGGCAGCATCAAATTCGCGAATGGCAAGATCAAGGGGATCAATCTCGCACAGCTTACCCGCACGGTGCTGAGCGCCGCGACCACGGGCTGGCAGTCCGGCGGGTCGCAGGATACGGATTTCTCCGAGCTCAGCGGCACCTTCACGATCAATAACGGCATCTTGCAGAATAACGACCTGAAGCTCCTCTCGCCGCTGGTCCGGGTGACAGGTGCGGGCAAGGTCAACATACCGGCAAAGACGCTCGACTACCGTGTGGAGCCAAAACTTGCGGCGACGCTTGAGGGGCAAGGCGGCGAGACGGAAGCGACGGGCATCGAGGTGCCAATCCTGATCACGGGCTCCTGGTCCAATCCGCGCTTCGCGCCGGACCTCAAATCAATGATCCAGAACCGGGAAAACATCGAGAAAACCATCGATTCCATCAAGGAAGACAAGGGCAAGAGCCTTCTGAAAGGCCTGATGGGCGAGCCCGCAAACGATACGGGCACGAGCGAAAGTGGCACTGAGGAAGAAGAGAAGGTGAGCCCGGAAGACGCCCTGAAGAAGCTCTTCGGCCGGTAGCCGTTCTCCGGCTGCCATCACCCTTCGGGCAGCGATGCCTTCGGGGAGTATCTTGAGGGTCGCGCCGGAGCCGGGAAAGGCTGCACAGCTAATTGCCTCGGGGCTGTTTCGGACCTTTGTCCCCGGCACGCACACCGTCTAGACTGGGCGCGAGTGATTCGTCGAGACCGAGGCGGCGCCTTCATGATCCACAACGCCTTGTCGACGCTGGTGAAATTCTTCATTGGAGCGGTCGCTATCGGCGCCCTCCTGAATGCGTTCGACATTACAGCAGAGCAAGTCCTTCAGGATGTCGGCTTTACGCCGGAATCCATTCTCGCTTTCGTGCGGGAAGGGATCGGCTGGGCTATTCCGCATTTCCTGCTGGGCGCGATGGTGCTCATTCCGATCTGGCTCATCATCTTTCTGTTGAGGCCACCCGGCTTTCGCCGCTGACCCTTTCTCTGCAAGCCGTCACTCTTGCGCCTGATACCACGCCATGTAGAGTTCGCCGTTAACGGGCAAGGGAATGATCCCTGCTCCGGACACGGATATATTCCGGGAGGGTATCCATGAAAAAGTTTGTACTCGCCATTGCGGTTTCCAGCTTCGCCTTTACAGGTGCGGCGCTCGCCAATGTGGGCGACGGTCTCGTCGGCAATACAGTGACCCTCACCGGACCGAACGGCGCAGTGACGAAGATCTATTACCCGGATGCGTCAAGTATCGTCGTGAAGGGCGCCGACGGCTCCGAAGCTCAGGGCACCTGGCACGTCACGGACAACACGATCTGCACCAAGATCGGCGATACCCCTGAAAACTGCACCGCCCCCATCGAGGAAGCCCCTGCCGTCGGCAGCTCGGGCATCATTGAAGGCGAACAAGGCACCGTGGAATGGTCGGTCAGCGAAGGCAAGGCCTTCTGATCTTCTTTCGCCTGTTCCCGGCCCGTCCCAATCCCTAGAATCGCTTCATCGAAAATCGATTCAGGGAGAAAACCAATGGGACGTCTTTCGGGAAAACGCGCCATCGTAACGGGCGCTGGCAGCGGCATCGGCCGGGCCAGCGCCCTTCTTTTTGCGCATGAGGGCGCGCAGGTCGTCGCCGTCGACCGGGTGGAAGCGGCGGTTGACGAGACGGCGGAGATGATCCGCAAGGAAGGTGGCAAGGTTTCATCGGTCGCCGCCGATGTGAGCGAGGAAGCCGCCGTCAAAGGTTTCATCGAGCACTGCATTTCGGAATTTGGCGGGATCGACATCCTTTATGCGAATGCGGGAATCAGCGGCGGAATGGTTCCGCTGCATGAACAATCGGTCGACTACTGGAAGGACATTCTGGCGGTAAACCTGATCGGCCCCTTCCTGGCGATCAAACATGTGAGCCCGCACATGATTTCCCAGGGCAAGGGGTCGATCATCTGCACGGCGTCTGTTGCCGGGCTTCGCGCCAATGCCGGCGGCACGCCCTACAGCGCGAGCAAGGCCGGCGTCATCAGCCTCGTGCAGACCACCGCCAACGAGTTCTATGGCACCGGTGTGCGCGTCAATGCGATCTGCCCCGGCCTCATTGAAACGGGAATGACGAAGACGATTTTCGACGGCGCACGCGCACGCGGTTCGGACGACAAGATCGGTCAGCTCAATCCGCTGAAACGATATGGCTTGCCGCCCGAAATTGCGCAGGCAGCTCTCTTCCTCGCAAGCGACGACGCCTCTTATGTGAACGGCCAGGCGATTGCCGTCGATGGCGGGCTGTCGAGCACGCATCCCTTTGCGGGGCGGCGCTAGAGCCGGGCGCTGACGCTCGTTCCCGCACCCGCACCGGAGATCGCCGCGCGCAATTTGCAGGGCCCGAGCGCAAAGGCGCCGACGCCCTTCTCGCCGAGACGAAGCGATTCTCCGACAGAGAACCAGTTTTCGCCGTCGGGGCTCGCCTCCAGCGCAATGGTCGCGCCGTCGAACTCCCCCCAAGCCCAGAATGTTCCGGTGCCGCCGGTCCAGTCGACCGGCGCGGAAGACCCGTCCGCAACCGCTGCTTCGAATAATGCCGTCATTTCTCTTTCTCCCTTGTGTAGAGTGAGGTTCCGGCGAAAGCATGATCCAGCGGCCGCGAGGCGGGGATAAGATTTCCGATAGCAACGGGTGACGAAAAGCCGGCGGTGGCGAAAGCACGGCAGGCGCTTCACCTCGGGAGCGAGCGCCGGACAGGCTCTTCAACGTTCCCTGAAGGCGTTGTCCTTCAGTTTCAGAACGGGCTTCAGCAGATAGGCCAGCACTGTTCTGTCGCCGGTAATGACACTCACCTCGGAGATCATGCCTGCGATGATGGGCAGGTTCGCTTGACGGTCTTCGAGTGCGGCGTGGTCAACGCTCACGGTTACCGGGAAATAGTGTGCGCCTTCCTGCGTCACCAATGTATCGGCACCGACGCGCTCGACGCGACCGGGCAAGGCGCCATAGACGGAGAAATCATAGGCCGTAATGCGGACCTTGGCTTCCTGCCCCGGCTGGATGAAGGCGATATCGGAAGGCGACATGCGCGCTTCGATGAAAAGCGTATCGTCGAGAGGCACAATTTCCATGATGGTGCCGCCCGGCTCGATGACGGCCCCTTGCGTCAATGTGGCGACGCGCTTGACTATACCATTGGCGGGTGCGCGCACTTCGCGGCGTCCGACCCTGTCGCGGTGGGCGACGAGACGCTGCGAGAGAGCGGCAAGCTCCGCGCTGCTCCGGCTCAATTCCTCGCGCGCCTCGCTGACGAAGGAAGAACGCCGTTCATCGATACGCGAGGCGAGTTCGCTTAGTTCAATTTCGGATGCGCGTATGTCGGCGCGAGCCCTGGAGAGCGCTTCGTCGGTTTCGGCGAGCATGCGCTCGAGCTTCAGTTTTTCGACTACGGACATCAGCCCGTCACGCACCTGACGCGAAACGAGGCCATGTTCGGCGGCAAGCGAGCGGCGTTTGTCGTCGAGATGGCCGATCCTCTCCGTTGCCTCGGAAATCGTCTGGCGTGCCTGCTCTTCCTGGCGCTGGAAAACGGCAACGGCGTCGGCAAGCCCTTTCGTCCGGCTTTCATAGAGTGCGGTTTCAGCGGCAATCAGCCCCGGTCCTTCGGGCGCATCGGCAAGCTCGGCGGGAAAGGCAAGCGGCTCCCCCGACGCCTCTGCGGCAAGACGCGTCGTGGTCGCCTGCAAGGCGCGATAGGTGCTCAGGTCTTCGCGATAGGAAGAGAGCGCGCCCGTGTTGTCGATCTGTGCCACGACATCGCCTTCGGCCACGCGGTCTCCTTCGCGCACCAGCACTTTTCGCAAAATGCCGCCTTCAAGGTTCTGGACGACCTGGATATGGCTTGAAGGAACGACGGAGCCCTCCCCGCTGGCCGTCACGTCGATATGAGCAAGAGACGCCCATGTGATCAGGAAAATGAAAATACCCGCGACAGCACAGAGCAGAACGAGAATGGCACGCTCCGGTCCCCTGACGGGATCGAGCATGGCAGGGGCCGCGTTCATCAGAAAGCGCGGGCTCATTCCTTCACACCTCCCGTGACGACATTGAGCGCGTTGCGCGGTTCCTTGCCCGTCAGCGCGGCCAATACCTTGTCGCGCGGCCCGTCCATCGCCACGCGGCCGCGGTCCAGCACGACGACGCGGGAGACGAGCGGCAGAAGCGCGGGCTTGTGCGTGACGATGACGGTGGTGAGGCCTGCCCGGTCTCGCGCCAGCCCCGCAAGCACACGCTGTTCGGTCGTGTTGTCCATGGCCGATGTCGGCTCGTCGAGCAGCAGCACAGGTGGCCGTCCGGCAATCGCGCGGGCAAGCGACACGGCTTGACGTTCGCCGCCGGACAGCCGGGCGCCGCCCTCCCCCACCTGCGTTTGCAGGCCGAGAACGGAGCGCGAGAGGAGTTCATCCAGCCCTGCGGCACGAACGACCTCCAGAAGCCGCTCATCGGCGAGACCGGGATGCGCGGCAAGAATGTTGTCGCGGATCGTGCCGTGGAAAAGCACCGCCTCCTGCCCCGCATAGCCGATGGCCGTGCGAAGGGCGGCGGGGTGGATCTGACGTACATCCACACCATCAAGCAGTACATGGCCGGCATCCGGCGCATTGAGATTGAGCGCAAGGCGGAGCGCCGTGCTCTTGCCGGAACCGACACGGCCGAGAATGGCAACCGAGGTACCCGGCTCGACATGAATGTCGATGCCATCAAGGGCGACGACCGGCGGAATGTCCTCGCCTGGCGAGGGATAGGAGAAACGCACGTCGCGGAAGGTCAAAGCGCCCTTTGCGGCGACCTTCTGGATCTGGCCGGGCGTCTCCTCGATGGGTGCCTGCATGAATTTGTCGAGCCCTTCCACGGCCAGCTTCGTCTGCTGCCAGCGCGCCATGAGGTTCGCCACCTGCGCAAAGGGCGAGACGGCGCGCCCCGAGAGAATGACGGCGGCGATGAGCGCGCCGGAGGTGATATCGCCACTACCGACGAGAAGCGCCCCGAAGACCACAGTGAAAATGGTGACGAAGCTTGCCGCGCCCGCCGTGATGGAGCCCGACAGGCTCGACCATTGCCGCGAGACGATGGCCGTCTCGGCATTTTGCGCGATCATTGCTTCCCAATGGCGGCGCGCCCAGGCTTGCGCGTTCACCGCTTTCAGTGTGTCGATGCCTGCCATCGTTTCATGCAGGAAGGCCGATTTGTGCGCCGCCTCGCGATGGGCGCGCGAAACCGCCCGTGCGATCGGCTTTTGAAGCAGGAAACCGGCCCCGACAACGACCATGATCGCGGCAATCGGCACGAGCACGAGACTGCCGCCCACCCACCAGATGATGATCAGGAACAATGCGACGAAGGGAAGATCACCCAGCCCGACAAGTGTCGCCGAGGTGAAGAAATCCCGCACGGTTTCGAATTCGCGGACCGTGTTTGCCAGTGTTCCTGCACTTTGGGGTCGTGCAGTGCCGCGCAAGGCAAGGAGCTGGCGAAAAATGCGCGCGCCGACAGAGACATCGAAACGCCTGCCGCCCACGTCGACCAGATAGCCGCGAATGACGCGCATGGAAACATCGGTCAGCACCACCACGCTGATACCAATGGCCAGTGCGGTCAGGCTTGCCGTTGCATTGTTCGGGATTACACGGTCATAGACCGCCATGGTGAAGAGCGAAATCGCGATGGCCGCGAGGTTGACGAAGAGCCCGGCAAGAATGGCAAAGGCATAGAGGCGACGGTTCGCAAAGAGCGCCCCCTTGAACCAGTCTTTCTCCGGTTCGATATCGAGAAGATTGCTGCGCTGGTCGAAATAGAAGGCCGGGCGAAGCTGCCAGACAGACACATCGGCTTCCAGCTCGTGATCGGGCACCCAGAAAGGCTCGCCATCGCCCTGCGCCGCCATGAAACCCGAGCCACGGCGTATCAGGAGCGCAACGGCGCCATCGACAATGGAAACCGCCAGGGCGGGCATCTGTGTGCGGGTGAGGGCGGCGGCGGGAACACCCGCATTCACCGCGATGATCTCTGCGCGCGATGCCGCCTCCGCCAGATGCGCGCCGCCGAGACGGCCACGCTTCAGCGGCAGGCCGGCGAGCAGCGCCTCGCGATCCGCACTCTTGCCGAAATACCGCAGCGCCGCTTCGAGCGCCGGGAGGTAGTCGGCCGAATCCGGTTCGGGGCGTTCTGGATGCGCCGCTTCCGTCATACCCCCTGCCCCTATGCCACCGCCGGCAATGTGCCCGCGGCATCGACCGTATCCTGCACATAGAGTTGCGCGGTGCCGTTCTCGAAGATGTTGTAGGTCGCACCATCTTCGCTTTGCGTGCCCTCGAAGCTCCAGCCCGTATCGGCAACTTCGACGGTACTGCCCTCGACGCCGGTGACGGTGAGCCGCGTCTTCTCATCGCCTGGAAGACCGGCGATGTCGTCTGACATGGCGAGGATGTCGCCCGCATCGAGACGGATCGTCGAGAAGGTGCTATCTGCGTGCAACCGCTCGACGCTCTCTATGACCTCGTCGCCGATAAGGGTAAGATCGAGTGTTTGCGGCGTGTCGAGCGCCGCGAAGGTGAGCGTGTCGTAGCCCTCGCCACCTATGACGGAAGCGATGCTCGTATCGGAGGTCATGAAGGTGTCGTCGTCCGGCGTACCCTCCGCCACATAGCCGCCAATATCGTCGGGCGCGAACATCATCGCGAAAGGCTCGGGTGCCGGCTCGCCGATGGTGATTTCGAGAGCGGCGGAGGGCGCACTTTCGTTTGCCGCGGCATCGACGCCGGTCACGGTGAAGCTGTGATCGCCATCGGGGAGTGCCGAGGTCGTGAAAGTCCACGACGTGCCTGTCATCGGCACCGTGCCGAGCAATACGCCGTTGTCATAGACATTGACGAACGTCGCCACAGGCCGCGTGCCCGTCAGCGTGATGGTGTTGTCGTCGGTGATACCGTCGCCGACCGTTCCGGTGTCGCTGCCCCAACTGTCGATGGTGGGGGTAGCAGGCGCCGTCGTATCCACCCAGACGATCTGGATGTCTGATGGGGCGCCCTGATTGCCCGCATCGTCGACCGCGCGTGCCGTGAGGTAATGAAAACCTTCAGGCAATTCGGATGTCGTCGCCGTCCAGTTACCGCCGCCATCGGCGACCGTCGTCCCGACCACGCTGGCACCCAGATAGACGCGGATCGTCTCGCCTGCACCTGCGGTGCCTGTGAGAGTGGGTGTGGTATCCGAAGTCTGCGTGGCGGAGGGGCCTGTCTGGTCGGTGAAGCCGGTAATGACAGGTGCAGCCGGGCCGATATTGTCCAGTTCGAACGTGTGCGTGACCGTAGCTGACTGATTTCCCGCCCAGTCGAGCGCATAAGCCTCAACGGTGATTTCACCGTTCTGCAACCCGGAAATATTCGCGCCCGAAAGTGTCCAGGCTGTGCCGCCGGCGGCAGCCGTGCCTGTTACCGTCGCACCGAGGCTGTCTGTAAAAGTGACATGGACGCTCTGTGCTCCACCCGCGACGGTGCCCGAAACATTGAAATAGTTGTCTTCGGAACCATTGACCAAATTGTCGCCCGCGACCGGCGATGTGATGGTGAGGGTGGGTGCAGTGGTATCTACCGTCACGATACGTGTGGCGCTGATTGCACTTCCATTGCCCGCCGCGTCGTACTGGCGAGCCGTAAGGTAGTGATAGCCGTCGGGAAGCAACGGGGTGGTATAGGACCAGTCTCCCGAACCGTCCGCCGTCGTCTCGCCCAGGAAGGCACCGCCGCGATATACACGCACAGTCGCGTTCGCATCTGCCGTGCCGGAAATCGTCGGTGTAGTGTCGCTCGTATTGTTGTCGAATGCCGAGCTACCCGTATCCTCCGACATGCCCGTAATAACAGGCTGCCCGGGCGCAACGCTATCGACCGTCAACTCCAGAGCCGCCGAGGGATCGCTCGCGGTATAGCCGCCCGGCGCCGTTGCCACGGCAGTAAACTCGTGGTCGCCCTCGCCAAGCGCCGCTGTGGTGAAGCTCCAGTTGCCCGCGCCGTCCGCCGTCGTCGTACCGAGAGATGTCACACCATCGAAAATTTCGATGGACGCATTGGCGCTCGAAGTGCCGTAAAGCGTGGGCGTCGTATCGTTCGTGATGCCGTCTCCCGCCGTGCCTGAATCCTGCCCGAACGAGGTGATGAGCGGCGTCGCGGTTGCGGGCGGCGGTCCGCTCTCGATAGTGATATCGAGCGCGGCGGATTCAGCACTCACATTGCCGGCATTGTCTGTTGCCGTCGCGGTGAAGCTGTAGCTGGCTTCGGCAAGCTCGGATGTGGTGAAGCTCCAATTGCCGCTGCCATCTGCCGTCACTGCGCCAAGCGAGACACCATTGGCGAATATCTCGACAATACTGTTCCCGGCGGCGCTGCCGGAAAGCGTCGGCGTCGTATCCGAGGTGAAGCCGTCGCCTGTGGGCAGGCTGTCGTCGCTGAAGCCCGTTATAAGGGGCGCGGCTGGTGCGGTCGCGTCGATGATGACCCTTGTCGATGCGCTATAGCTGCTTTCGCGGCCCGCAAGATCGGTCGCCTTGGCGGTGAAGAAATAGATACCATCCGTGAGCTCGCCCGTTGTGTAGGACCAGTCGCCATTGCCGTCCGCCACGACCGTGCCGAGTACGATGGAGCCGTTGCGAATGGTGACGGTTGCGTTCGCTTCCGCCGTGCCGGTGAGCGTCGGCGTCGTGTCGGAGGTGTAGAAGTCGCCGGATGTGCCGGTATCGTCGCTCATCGAAACGATGACGGGCATTGCGGGCGGCGTCAGGTCGAACGTGAATTCCGCGCTGTCGCTCGGGTCGCTTTCATTGCCGACATAATCGCGCGCCACCGCCGTGAAGCTGTGTGTGCCGTCGGGATTGGCCGAGGCAAGGTAGGTCCAGGAACCGCCACTCGCCGAAGCCGTGCCGATTTCCACACCGTTGCGATAAATTATGATAGTCGAGGTGCCCAGCGCGGCGGTGCCGGAGATATAGGTCCAGTTGTAGGAGCTGATGCCGTCATCCGGTGCTGCACCATTGTCGTTGCTGAAGCTGGTAATAGCGGGCGCGTCCGGCGCCACGGTATCCACGTTGACAACGAAATTGCCCGACTGGGCGCTCTGATTGCCGGCAGCATCTACGGCTCGGGCGTAGAAATAATGGAAACCGTCGGAGAGAACCCCCGTCGATGCCGACCAGTCTCCATTGCCATCGGCGACACCGGTGGCGACGAGCGTTGCACCCAGATAGACGTTGACGGTTTCGCCCGCGTCGGCTGTGCCGGTGAAGATCAGCGTATTATCGGATGTCTGGAAATCGGGATTGCCCGTGTCGTCGCTATAGCCGGTGATGACGGGTGCCGCAGGCGACGTCTTGTCGAGCTCGAAATCATGAGTCGCCAGCGCGGACTGGTTGCCTGCCGCATCGCTTGCGCGGGCCTCGACGGTGATCGTACCTTCCTGAAGGCTGGAAATATTGGCGTTGGTCAGTATCCAGTTGCCGCTGCCATCGACAATCGCGGTACCGGTGACGGTCGCATCGAGGCTGTCACGGAAGGTAACCGAAACGCTCTGTCCCTCCGTTGCCGTGCCGGAAACCGAGAGCAGGCTCGCGTCGCTGCTGCCGACGAGATTATCGCCGCTGACGGGGTCTGTGATCGCAACCGTTGGCGGGGTCGCATCGACCGCCACATTGAACTGGTTCGAATAGGTGCTTTTGATGCTGTCCGGCGCGGTCGCTCGCGCATGGAAAGCGTAACTTCCATCCGCAAGTTCTCCGGTGGTGAAGAACCAGTTTCCGGCGCCGTCGGCCGTCGTCGTCCCTATCGGCACACCGCCGCTATAGATCTCGACGGTCGCATCCGCCGCACTCGTTCCTTGGATGGTGAGCGTGGTGTCGTTGGTACGGAAGTCGCCTGCGATGCCGCTATCCTCGGAGAAGCCGGTAATGGTGGGCGCGGGCGTGACGGAGAGCGAGATTGTGACGTCGAGGCTGCCGCTCATCGCAGAAACATTGCCCGCGGCGTCGGCCGCGCGGGCGGTGAAACTATGTTCGCCCTGGTTGAGCACACCGGTATCGTAGCTCCAGTCGCCATTGCCGTCGGCAACCGTCGTGCCGAGGAACGAATCCTGGTTGAAGACGCTGATCGTTGCATCCGCTTCCGCCGTGCCCGAAACGGTCAGCGTCGTATCGCCGGTGATACCATCGCCCGCCGTTCCGGTGTCGTCCGAAAAGCCGGTGATAACTGGCGCCTCCGGCGCGGTCGCATCGATCTTTACATCGAGCGCCGCGGACTGGCCGCTTTCATTGCCGGCAAAGTCGCGCGAGGCGACAGTGAAACTGTGGTCCCCGTCCGCAAGCTCACCCGTCTGATAGCTCCATGTGCCCCCGCTTGGCTGGGCCGTTCCGATCTCCACGCCATTGTCATAGATCACGATGCGCCACACTCCGGCCGGCACGGTGCCGCTCAGCAAGAGATTCGAATCCGCCGTGATGCCGTCGCCTGCCGGGGCGGTATCATTGGAATAGCTGTCGAGCGTGGGAGCCGCAGGCGCTACCGTATCGATGATGACAATATAGGTGTTGGAGCTGCCGCCTTGATTGCCTGCGCCGTCCACGGCACGCGCCGTGAAGCTCGAATAGCCATCGGAAAGTGTGCCGGTGGTCGCCGTCCAGTTGCCGAGGCCATCCGCGGTCCCGGTCGCAACGACCTGCCCCGCGAGATAGATATTCACCGTCGTATTCGCGTCGGCCGTGCCGGTAAATGTCAGCGTGTTGTCTGCTGTCTGCTGGTCGCCGGGCGTGCCCGTATCTTCGGAGAAGCCAGTGATGACGGGTGCCGCCGGTCCCGTATTACTGAGCGTGACGGGGGTGCTCACCATGCCGGACTGGTTCCCCGCCTGATCGACCGAATAGGCTTCGACGGTGATCGTACCATTCTGAAGTCCGGAAATATCGGCTCCTGTCAGCGTCCACGCGCTGCCGATGACGATGGTCTCGCCGGTCACGAAGGCACCGCCTTCATCGGTAAAGGTCACATAGACGCGCTGACCGCCCGACGCCGTGCCCGAAACGGAAAGCGATCCGTCTTCCGCGGCATTGACCACGCCGTCCGTGGCGATCGGCGTCGTGATCGTGATACCCGGCGCCGTGCTATCGATAACCAGATTGAGGCTGTCCGAGGCACCGCGATTGCCCGCCTCGTCCACGGCGCGCGCCGTGAGGCTGTGGCTGCCCTCGGCAAGGATGTCCGTGGTAAAGCTCCAGTTTCCAGCGCCATCGGTATCCGCCGTCCCGAGCAGTGTGGCGCCGTCGAGAATTTCGACCGTCGTCCCCGCGTCCGCCGTACCCGTCAGCGTCGGCGTCGTATCGTTTGTGCGGCTGTCGTCCGGCGTTCCCGTGTCATCGGAAAAGCCGGTAATCACCGTAGCGGCAGGCGCTACATTGTCGAGGGAGACCGTTTCGCTTGCCGTGCCCGACTGGTTGCCCGCCTGATCGACCGCATAGGCCTCGACGGTGAGTTCGCCGTTCGAAAGGCCAGAAACGTCGAGGCCGTTGAGCGTCCAGTTGCCTGCCCCGTCCACGAGAGCCACGCCATCGACACTGGCACCCATTTCATCGGTCACGGTCACATAGACACGCTGCCCGCCGGCTGCGGTGCCGGAAACGCTGAAGAAGCCGTCTTCACTCGCGTTGACGAGACCGTCACCCGAAATCGGCGTCGTAATCGCAATGCCGGGCGCCGCGGTGTCCACGGTAACGGCAAAGGTATCCTGGAATGCGCTCTGGTTCCCCGCCTCGTCTCTCGCGGCTACGACAAAAAAGTGGTTGCCATCGGCGAGCTCGCCCGTCGTAAAGCTCCAGTCGCCGCTGCCATCCGCCTGGGTGGTGCCAAGCAGGGTCGCGCCGTCGTAAACCTCGACCGTCGTTCCCGCATCCGCTGTGCCGGTCAGCGTCAATGTGTTGTCATTGGTGAGACCGTCACCGGCCATTCCGCTATCGTCCGAGAAGCCGGTGATCGTGGGAACCGCTGGTCGCACGCTGTCATGCGTGAAACTCGCGGTTGTGGCGCCGGACTGGTTACCCGCCTGATCGACCGCATAGGCACTGACGGAGATCGTTCCCTCATCGAGACCCGAGATGTCGATATTGGTCAGCGTCCATTCGCCGGTCCCGTTCACGAAGGCCATACCCGTCACCGTCGCGGCGCTTTCATCTGTCAGCGTCACATAAACGCGCTGGCCGCCTGCCGACGTACCGGAAATGGAGAGCGCGCCGCCTTCGGTCCCGTTCACCAACCCGTCATCCGACACGGGCGTCGTGATCGTGATGCCGGGTGCCGTGCTATCGATGCTGACGTTCAGGCGCGAGGACGCGTCGCTCAGGTTGCCCGCTTCGTCAGTGGCTCGTGCAACAAGCAGATGCAGGCCCTGGCCAAGTTCGCCGGTCGTAAAGTTCCAGTCGCCATTGCCGTCGGTGGTGGCCGTACCGAGCAATGTCGCCCCGTTATTGTCGTAGATGCTGACTTCTGCATTGGCCTCTGCCGTGCCGGTAAGTGTCAGCGTCGTGTCGGAGGTGAGGCTGTCGCCGGGCGTACCGGTGTCATCGGAATAGCCGGTAATCACGGGCGCCGCCGGGCCCTCATTGTCGAGGGTGACTGTTTCGCTTGCCGTGTCCGACTGGTTGCCTGCCTGATCGACCGCATAGGCCTCGATGGTGATCGTGCCGTTGTCGAGGCCGGAGATATCTCCCGTTATCGTCCAGTTGCCATTGCCATCGACAAGCGCGCTGTCCGTCACCGTCGCGCCGCTGCCATCGCGAAAAGTTACGAAAACCTCATAGCCCCCTGGCGAGGTGCCGGAAACGGAAAGAGATCCATCCTCGGCGGCGTTGACGAGATCGTCGCCGGACACCGGCGTCGTGATCGTGATACCGGGCGCGCTCGTATCGACGGTCACACTCACCGTTGCGGAGGCTTCGCTCGTGCCGCCTGCGTTGGTCGCCGTGGCCATAAAATCATGCGCGCCATCGGCAAGTGCAGCCGTGATGAAACTCCAGTTGCCGCCGGCATCCGCGGTTGTCGTGCCGAGTTCGGTTGCGCCATCGAAGATGGTGACGGTTGACCCCGCCTCCGCCGTGCCGGTAAGCGTCAGCGTGGTGTCGGCGGTGACGCTGTCGCCCTGCGTCCCCGTATCTTCCGACCAGGACAGAATGGAAGGCGCATCCGCTATAGGGGTCTGTTCCGGGTCGTTGGAACTGTCGAGAGACGGCGGCAGGTTATCGGTGGCGGACGAAAACGTGCGTGATCCGCCGCTGCCATCAAACCCGTGATATTCACCGGAACCGGAATCGGACATATCCGTCCATCCGAAAAACCGGAGAAAGCCGTCCGGCAACGGTCCGTCTATTCCTGCTCCCTCAATGGAGGCCGTCTGGGCGAGAAAATCAGCGCCAAGTCCCGCAATGCGGATCGTGCCGTCGCTGCCGCTCAACACGAGCTCGTCGCCCTCGACACGCAAATCGTCCACACCCTCGAGTGAGACGAGTTCTACCGTCGCGCCGTCGGGCACAGTGAAGTTGGCCCCCGCTTCGACTGTGACCAGTTGCACCGTTCCATCGAGACTTGTCAGTCGCAGGGTGATCTTCATCGCTCGTTACTCCACTTGAAACCATTTTTGTGTCCTGTCCCGCATGTCCTGTGCAGGTATCGGGCCACTTCGAAGCGAGGGGCTGATCGAATATTCGCTACTCGTCGCTGACAGATGCCAGAGAAGTGAGTTCTCCCATCGCCGCGATCACGCCATAGGCCGAGCGCAGCTTGGCAAAGCGTGCATCGAGTTCGGCGCGGCTTGCTGCCCGTTCTTCGTTCAGCACAAAGAAGAGATCGAGGAGATCGCGTTGTCCGCCGATAAACTGCGCATCATAAACGCGAACAAGTTCGCTTGCGGCGGCTTCGCGGCGAAGCAGAACCTGGTGCGTATCCCGCACGGAACGGTAATTCTCCAACGCTTCGAGAACACCGAGACGCACCTCGCGCGCAACGTCGTGAATGCGAATGGCGGCCGCCTGTTCGCGATAGTCCGCCGCGCTGACATCGTAGATGTTGCGGCCGCCGGTCGCGAAATTATAGGTGAGCCGCAGGCCGATATAGTAGTCATCGTCAGGTCCCGAGATACCTTCGATGTTACGTCCGTTGCGTGCTCTCACTTCGGCATCCAGCTTGGGGAAGAGCGCGGAGCGGGCAACATCGCGCTTGCCATCGGCGGCCTGCGCGCGGGCACGCGCGGCGGCAAGAGCCGGGTGATGACGTTCCGCGCCGGCAACGGCCTCATCCGTCTTCATGTCGAGCAGGCCTGTGGGTTCGAGCGGCGGCGCAAGTGCTTCTGGCGCATCGCCGATCAGTTCGCGATACCGTGTTTCCGCCAGAACAAGTTCCCGCTCCGCATTGAGAACGAGGTAACGCGCTTCCTCCGTCTGGCTGCTGCCGACGACAGTGAGCGAACGCAGACCGGGATCCATTTTCGCCCGGCGCTCGATCCGCCCTGCGATCTCCTTTGCGCGTTCCTCGTGTGTGCGCAGGAGGGCGAGCCGCTCGCGGGCTTCGAGAACGGCGAGATAGGCATAGGCTGCATCAAGGGCGACATCATTGAGCTTCGCCTGGGCTGTGAGTTTCTCCGCTTCCGCATCCGCTTGCGCTGCCGAGACGCGCGCAGGTGTGCCTAGCCCGTCGAAGATCGGCTGCGTCACGGTCAGCGAATATTCTTCCGCCGTCATCGTGCGTTCGAATGTCGGACGGTCCGTCTTCTCGCGCCGGACGGAGCCATCCAGCGAAACTGTCGGAAAATATCCCGACCGCGCAGCGCCGATTTCGCGCGTTGCCGCTTCCGCTTCAAGCCGGGCCGCCTTGGCGCCGGGATGGTCCTTGAGCGCCCGGGACATGGCTTCTTCAATCGTCAGCGCCCCGGCGCCGGATACCGTTCCGATTATTGCGCAGAACGCGACCGCAGCTCCGAGCCTGAAGCGGGTTGTTGCGCGCTGCTCCTGGCGGCGCGCGTCGTCTTTCGTGTTCATTTTGGGATACCCTTCAGCCGCCCTGTGTACCGGAAGTGCATCCAAATGAGAATTCGATCAAAAAACAATCAAATTTGATCGAAATCATTAATAAAGCGGCATGAATTCACAAGACTTATAAGAACTCTTGAGCAGACGTCTGTTTATTTTCTTTATGAATACTTGTTATTCACGATATGAATGATCGTATATGGTGGGGCCAGTCGCGGGCGATCTGGAAACAACATGCAAGATACAGTTTTTGAACTCGTGATTTTATGTAAGGTGTGCGCCTTACCGCTCCGAAGAAGAGGCCGAATAGCGTGAACATCCGCGAACTGGATCTGAACCTGTTGCTCGTCTTCAATGCGATCTACACGGAAAGAAGCATCAGCAAGGCGGCAAAGAAGCTTGGCATGTCGCAGCCGGCGGTCAGCAATGCGCTTCGACGTCTCCGCCACTTCACAGGCGACACTCTATTTTACAAAGCCGGTACTGGCGTCGCGCCGACACGCGCTGCCATGACCCTCGCCATCCCGGTCAGCCACGCGCTCGATACCGTCGAACGAGGTCTTTCATCGGTGCGCAGCTTTGACCCTGCCACCTCGACACGCACCTTCCGAATTGGAGTCAACGACCTCATCCACGACACGTTGGTACCCGCCCTTGTCGGTCTTGCGAGGCGGGAAGCGCCCAACCTCACACTCGAATTTATTCTTCAGACGGGCGATATGGCGCAAGACTCGCTCCGGAATGGCTTTCTCGACCTGATTTTGATGCCGGGCTTCGCCATCGGAGATGATGTTGCTTCTGCAAAGGTCTGGGAAGAGCCTTTTACAATTATCGTTTCGCGGCAGCACCCCCTCGCCAAGCGGAACCGGCTGACCATTGAAGATATCCAGTCGATGTCGTTCGCCTTCACGACACACCTTCCGCGTTTGCGGCATTATGTGGATGATATCTTCAGATCCCATGGGCTTGAGCGCGCGGTTTCGTGTGCTGTCGCAGACACGCGCAGCCTCTACCCCCTTGTCGCCGTTTCCGACCTTGCTGCATGCGTTGGCCGTCACTTCGCCGATCAGTTCAATACCAATGACAGCTTGGTCATGTTTGACGCGCCCTTCGATCTTCCGACCATCAGCGCCCACCTCGTCTGGTCGCTCGACGCGGAAGACGACGAGGGACACCGCTGGGTCCGCGAACGTGTTGTGGAAATTTTGGCGAGTGCCTTCCGGCTGACTCGCCCGGCCGCTTGAGAGACCGGCGGGGAAAAGTTTCCGGGTGTCCGCAGCCCAGGACATACGGCCGGGAAATACCCACCCCGACGCCCCTCTACTACAATCGAAATATCCGGTTTTTATCCCCAACCCGGAACTCGATGACGGTCTTGTGACGTTTCGATGACAGTCGGGCCGGGTTATCCCCGGAAGGCGTCTTCAATGAAGCGGGGGAATGGTGCCCAGGGGCGGGCTGAGGTAATTTAGCGAAAACAACACCTTGAGCGAGTATGATAACTGCTCGACAAGCATTGTTTTATTAGGCTTTTTTGGACGTTGTTATCACTGGTATATGCTGCCTCCTCACGATGGAAGCGCCTCATGACCGATAATACATTTGCCCGAACCATTCCTATCGCCCGCTTCGACGGGAGGCAGATCCTTCCATGGCGCCGCGAATGCGGCCTTGGCACGATCACCTTTCATCAGGCCACGCGCAAGACCGGCGCCACCCGTATCCTCGATGCCGGCGGCTCGCTTGCCGATGCCCAGCTCTCGCTCGGCCACAAGGATATCCGCACCACCATGCGCTACCTGAATGTCGGAAGCGGCACGGCACGGGCGGCTAAGAACGCCGCCGCAGATTGGTACGAAGAACAACGCGCAGCCGCATCACAACCGCGAAAGGAAAAGGCATGAGCGACCTCGGCGATACGCGCATCAGAGTGCTGCGCAATGATGATCATTATGAGCGTGTGGAAGGCTCGCCGGGCTATTGGATCGAGAAATTGAGCGGCAGGCGATTTCACTACACTGCTTTCGTTGTCAGACCAGAGCATTTCTCATTTCCCTGCCCGGATTGCCTTGCGCCGTGCGACGTGCAGCGCGGCGATCACCGATTGAGCGGCAGCCGGGAACTGTTTCAAGAGACCTGGTTTCGCTGTGATGGATGCGGAAACGAAGCCCCGCTCGGCGCTTTTCGCGGCAGTGCCTATGTCCGGGTGGAAGGGGAGGAATGCGCGACATCCCTTCCGTCGCGCAGCGTGACACAACTGCGTCACAGCGAGCCACATCCGGAGCCGGCAAAAGCTCGGGCCCCCGGTAAAAGATCTTCCAAATCAGTAGGTTAAATGGTCGGGGCGGAGAGATTCGAACTCCCGACCCTCTGGTCCCAAAGCGGAGGGCGCCGCCCCCCTCGCCCTTGTGAACCGCAGGTTTCCTCGCCTTTTCGGCAAGCCCCAAAACGCGAAAACGGGAACAGACGGTGAAAGACGGAAGCTATCGAGTCACAACTGCGTCACAGTGACGGCGACGATGTTCGCGCTATGATCTCCCGGCCATGCCGCACGTCTTTCCCAACCTCGCCCCGATTCTCACCATCGGCCAGCTCGCCGCCGAGGCGCCGGGCTGGGTCCGGCTTTACTGCGACACGCCCGGATGCGGCCGCCACAGGGCCGTGCGGCTCGCGCCGCTCGTGGCGCGCTGGGGGCCGGATGCACCCCGCGAATGGATGCTGACGCGCTTCCGCTGCTCGAATTGCGGCCGCACGAATACCTCGATCCGCATGCCCTCGCATAATGGCAGCCACAGCGCCGAGCCGTTCCCAAAAGAAACTTCCGAGCCCTCTTGAATGTGCGGATTATCCGCACTATATTATTTTTATGAGGCCGACGCAGGGTTGGCCGAAAAGCCGAAAGGGCTCCGAAATGAACACCACCTTCACCATCGCCGATTTCCGCAATGAGGACGTGCTGTCCGGCCTCTCCGCTCGGGAAGCCGCGGCTGAACTTCTCGGCCATGACGGCGCCGAGTGGGAAATCCGCGACAATGGGGAAACCGGATTTGATCTTTGGCACCGCAAGCCGAACGCGGGAAAGCCTTGGACCCCGACCGTCATCTACTCGATCGAGGATGATCGCGAGGCCGCCGAAAACGAGATTTTCGAAAAAGTGATCGCTTCCGGCTACTGGGACCGCGACGATATGTTCAGCGGCACGGATGATCAATACCGGCAGATGCTGGCCGATCGGGAAAACGAATGACCCCCTTTTCCGCCCTTCAATCCCTCTGCGGCCTCTCCAATCGGGAGGCCGCTTCCTATCTCGACGTGCCGGAAACCAGCGTCGAGAAATGGCGGAAGCCACTCGGTTCGAAGAGTGCGCGGAATGCCCCACCCGGCGTCCTCCGCCAGCTTGCCGATCTCTGGGGCGTGATTGACGCCGAGGCGGGAGACACGGCGGACGAGATGTTTGCGAGCGGAATCATCGCCGTGGCGGATGCGGATATCGAAATCGGCTTTCCCGCCGACGATATCGAGGCAGACCAGCTCGGCTTTCCCTGCGTCGGTGCGTGGCGGCAATACCTTGCTCGCATCATCGACGAGCTCATGCAATGCCGTGAATTCGATCCCGCCCGCATTCGCCTCGTCCCGCGCGGATCGACGCTCGCAAGTGCAGGAGCAATAGCCGGACGGGAAAAAAAGAAGCTCTCCGGCCAATAAAAAAAGCCCCTCCCGAAGGAGGGGCCGAGGCGGACGCATGCTCGCGTCAGGGAGGAACGGCAGACGGTAAGGGAGGCCGCCCCTCGCGGCCCTATAGGGCCGCGAGGGGCTTGAGGTCAGCCCTGCAGGTTGAGCCCTATGGCCGCGCCGTGAAGCGCCCGTGCCAGGTCGATTTCCCGCTCGAGCCCGGCGATGGAGCCGACCGCACCATATCGATTGCCAGCCTCGATAGCGGCCGCCGCTTTGTCCGCCTTAGCGGCGGCCGCTTTGAGCGTATCCCGAAGGGCAACGATGTTGGCGGTGATCGCCGGGTTGATTTCCTTGATCATGCTTTTCTGTCCTTTCCTGATGACACTGGACAGATGGAGCAGGTGCGCACCGGTTCAAGCGAATATCGCTCTGTGTAGAGATTATCTCTGCGAGCGCCTCGCAGCGTCTAGATCAGATTGCCCTGCCCCACCTGAGACCCTGCCGGACAAGGGCAGTCCGCAATAATCAACTCGGCGGCCTGCTTGGCGCCAGCGCCCGTGATCGTGTAGGTGAGATGCACCTCCTCGAAGTCGAAACCCTCGAAACACTCCCGCACGCCGGGCGTATCGTTCAGGCTCAGCAGGAAGTGCCCCTTCAGATTTCGGAGCCGGTTTGCCAGCCGCCCGAAATCGTCGCGGCAGAATGCGCCCTTGCCGTAATCTCCTTCCGAGCCCCAATAGGGTGGATCGAGATAGAAGAGCGCACCCGGCCGGTCGTAGCGGTCGAGAAAGGCCTCGAAGTCCAGACACTCGATCGTCACGCCGGAAAGACGTTCGTGGATGTCCTGCAGCTCGGAGGCGAGGCGAACGATGTTGAACCCCGAAGGGCTTGAGCTGTCGACCCCGAAGTTCCTCCCCGCCACCTTCCCGCCAAAGGCGAGCTTCTGCAGATAGTAGAAGCGGGCGCTGCGTTCGAGATCCGTGAGCGTGTCGGGGTCGACGTCCATCAGACGCTGGAACTCGGCACGGGAACCGAGCTTCCACTTCATTTCGTCCAGGAAGGCCTGATGGTGGCGCTGCAGGACACGAAAAAAGGTGGCCACGTCCCGCGAGCGGTCATTGATGACCTCGGCCTTGGGCGCGAAGCGGCGACGGAAAAAGACCCCGCCCATGCCGACAAAGACCTCCGCATAGACGGCATGAGGGAGCGATTCGATCCGTTCGATGATCCGGCGGGCCAGCATCCGCTTGCCGCCGATATAAGGCGCAGCGCCCTTTCCGGGCGCTACGCGTCGATAATTTGACTCCATATTCTGGGACACTCACATTTCACCCGCCCTGATCAGGGTGGCGGGCTGGCCTCGGATAGGCCATTCGGGGACGGGCGAGTGGCTGCTCGCGGCTCGGGGCGTTCGCGCGCCTCCTGCTCCCGCCGATTATGTGGCGGGGTCTTTAGTCGCCCTCAACCGCTTCCACGAGCGCCCTGTGCTTGCGCTGGCAGGTGCGGTAGGCATTGCCCGCCGCCACCAGCGCGCGCGTCAGGGCCGCCCCTGTGACGCTCTCAGGGGGCATCAGGTCGGGGCATGGGGAGGTGAGGTTCGGGGGCAGCGGCGCTCTCTCCGGTAAAAGCGGCGCGGATGAGGCGCAGCCCGTCAGCATCGGCGCAATCAGCGCGATAGACAGGGCGAGCCGTGACCTCGGCCAGCGCCCCGGACAGCGCGGCCTCTCTCTTCTCGGCTTCCGCATTCTCCACCTCCAGTCCGGCGGCCGCGCCATGCGCCCGCACCCCTTCATCGTCCTTGCGTTTTTGCGAATCCCCGGCCTTCTCCGCTGCCGCCGCCTCGCATAGCGCGCCGCGCCAGTTCCAGGCGCTGCCGAAGCCCGCCGCGAAAAGGCCGGCCGCCAGCGCCAGAATGATCCATGGGTTCGGCATCACGGCAGCCCCTTCGTGTAACGGCCCTTGGCATAGGTCAGCACCTCGCGGCGGTGCCGGCCGGTGAGCGTCGCCGAAACGTGAACCCACCCGCTCGACGGGGTGACGCCGTCCCAGGCTTCGAGGATCAGCTGGTCGAAATCGAGATTGTCGCGCACGAAACAGGCCAGCTCGACATTGGAGATCCCGCGCACCTCCACATCTACAGCTTCGCCCGTCATGTGCTGCGAATCCGCCGCGCCGCCCACTGCCCGGTTGAGCGCCGGGCAGCGATACCAGGACAACCCGCCATCGAAGACGATCGGGATCGCGTAATGCGCGCGGATGCGCTCCAGCACCGTCTCGGCGACGAAGCGCAGGCGCGGGATAATCGCTACCGGCGGCCTGTTATCGATGCCCTCCACACGCGCAGTGTTGGAGGCCATGGCCTCGGCCAGCGTGAAATGCCGCGTCAGCTGCATCATCCTTTTCTCCCCTGAAGGTAGCGGTTCAGGATCGCCTGGCAGCCATCCGGGCTGAGATAGGAGACGATCAGCACAAGCCCGCGCGCCCCGTCCCCATCGAGCCCGATGATCGCGGCGAGTCCCAGCCCGGCGATATAGCCGAACAGCACCCCTGAAAACTCCATGCCGAGCGCCGAGGGCTCGAAGAAGCGCCGCTCGCCCTTGTTCACCTGCCGCAAATGCCAGACGAGGCGGCCGAGTGCCGCAGCCGTCAGCGAATGGTTGAAGAGCGTCCAGATGACGCCGGTCAGCCCCGCCACCGCCGTCTCGTCATGCTTGATCATCATTTGCCGCCCCCGATCAGGTTCACCAGCCAGAAAAGAATGAGCAGCGCAGCCAGGATGCCCGCAACAAAAAGCGCCAATGCGGCATACCCTTTCCAACCCGCGAGCGCGGAGACAAACTTGCTCATGCTGCTTGCCCTTTCCGGCCGCGACCGTCGAGGTCAATGATTGAGAGCGTGACGATTTCGCAGGGGATCGCCTCCCCGATCATCGGATAGACGCGGCGATAAGCTGCTGTCGAGTTTGTGACCATGTAGTGGCCACCCCCGTCGCGCGCCCAGCCCGTGCCGAGCAGCAGGCAACCCGCTGTGTCGCCTTGCGTATTGCCGATATGGATCAGGATCTCGGTGAAACCCGGCACATCAAGGAGCTGGATCATACCCTTGTGAAAAGCCCGCCCGAACTTCGCCTGATAAGGCGCGTCAAACCGGCTACTGCCGATCGGCTTCAAGCCAAGCCGGTAGGGCTTGCCGGGTCCGGTTGCCGGGATGCGCGTCTCGCCCGGCACCTTTTGCTTCCGGAATTCGTCCTCGCAGACGTAACAGAGGAAGGCACGGCCGCCGCCGAAGACGTCCTCAAGATAGAGCTTGCCGAGCGTCGACTCCTCGTCGCTCGCGATCCGTTCAAGAATGAGCTTCATGCCTAACCCCTTGAGCCCCTTGTGCTCCACCAGTTCCACACGGCGACCAGCCCGGCCTGAATGCCGCCCGGTCCGAAATAGGCGATCACGGCCGCAATGCCCGGCGCGATAGCGGCCGCAACTTCGTCCGGGAGATTGAGGAAGGCGCCAACGCCTGCAATCGCCGATTGCGCGACATAAAAAAGAAAGAGAACGGTGATGCCCTCGAACACCATTTCCTTGCCGAAGAAATTGCGCTCGCCCTTCTGAACAAGCCGCGTATGCCAGGCGAGCCGACCGGCAATCGCGGCCGTGACGAGCGATGCGAATATCGCATTCACGGTGTCGCTCAGCAGGCGCAAGGCCTCCGCCACAAAGCCCCAGAAATTCATATCGCCCCCAGCAATTTCAGAATGACCCCGACAAGAATGACCCCGACCACGACGACGTGAATCGTCCGGTCCGTCCACTTTTCTCGGTTCATGGAACCTCCAGGCCTGCCAAGCATCGCCGCGAGCACAGCCCGCGGCGATGCAAATGAAAGCCCCCGGATTTTCAGGAAGCGGCGCACACCGTGCGTCTCACGCAAGATTGCGCGCAGCAGCGAGGTTCGGAGCGCCGCCCCCCCCCGCACCGGGCACCCCACAAAGGTCCGCGGCCGAACGGCAAGCGGGCGCTTTAGCTCCCGCCCACAAAAGCGCCGACGCGCAGGTCGTATTTCCAACTACCCGCGTTCCATTGCATTCCGCAGGGCCACCCGCGAAGCGGACTGCTACCGGCCTGACACCCGTGAACAAACCATTCTTCTCGCAGAATGATGCGGCCGCCTAGAATCAGCGGCGTCAGCGTATGCACCGCCGCCGCGATGCGTGGATAGACGGGATAGCCGCCGTAAAACTCGGCGGTATTGCGCCACCACGCAGCGCCCAGCTGGACGGTTCCGCTGAAGTCCTGCCGTGAGCCGTCACCCACCGTGATCCAGCCCAAAATCCGCTCCGCCCCGAGCGGCGCGGCGCCGATATCGTGATCTTGCCTGTGCATGACATCGACGCCGCTCGCAGGCGCGGGATGGACCTCGCTCGTAAATGTGCCGTCGAACATCGCGAGGACAGCGACTTTTGCACGATGGGTGTCGAAGACCGCCTCTCCGTCAGCATCGCGCAGCAGGATGCGCTCGGGCGTAATGATGCTCTCGATCACAGGTCGACCTCCGCTCCGTTAACGTGATGGTCACCCTCCGGCGGCGGCGCGGGCCAGCCCCCCCACGACGTTGCATTGGTCCATGCAGAGCAGGTTGATGGAATAATGAAGTCCGTCTCCCCGTCCGACCCATCGGTGAGGCCGTTCTCCCTGAGCAGAAGTGTCTGCGTTCCACCGAGAAGGCGCAGCTCGCCCGCGCCTTCCGCCTGCGAGAGAAACCGATACTCAGACGACACTTTTCCGATTTGTTCGCCGTCGATTTCTTCTGGATCGAGATAGACCATGTAGTCGCTGCCGCTGCGAACCTGGAACGCTTCATTGAGCAGCCAGACCTCCCAGTGGAGAAGCATTGCAGGCGCATAGCCGCCACGGATGCGCAACATCACATTTGTGTCGTCAACAGCCAGCGAGCACATACGCCAGTTTGTTTTTGTATGATCGCCGCCGGGGAGAGGCGTGACGCTGCCCGCCAGCGGTTGTTTGTACCCGCCTGTCTCCAGCGTGCCAATAACGAGAGGCGGCGGGTCCATTTCATGCGCAAAGAGCACATCCGATCTGTCGATTAGTGTCTCAGAGCCTGTTGCCCCAACAGTAATTGGAGACCGTCCTGCGTCCCTGCTGCTGACCTTCCGGACGAAGCGCGGATAGTCGAAGTCGGAATGGAAGCGCACATCACCGAGATTGTTGAGCGGATCGATCGCCGGTGCGAAATCCGTCGCGGTCGCGCCGCGCCATTGCGCGATCGTCCCTTTGCGGATGCCTTCAACGGGCAGGTCGGCGGCCCCGGCGGAGAGGAAAAAGTCCCAGCTCATGGCCCCGGCTTCCGCATCAAAATGTACGGCGCCTGCGTGTCGATGACGAGTTTCGCGTCGTCGAGCGTTTCCCCCTCTCCCAGTGGGCTCGCAAGGCTGAGCGCGAACAGCGTACCGGCTTCGATCAGCGCCGCGTAAATATTTTCGGCGGTGACGGTATTGGCGACCAGATCGTTCACCTTCACCACGC
The DNA here is from genome assembly GCA_002694985.1 of Parvibaculum sp. Classification (GTDB taxonomy): domain Bacteria; phylum Pseudomonadota; class Alphaproteobacteria; order Parvibaculales; family Parvibaculaceae; genus Parvibaculum. The sequence continues at coordinate 752,538 of NZNS01000010.1, forward strand.
CTTCCTCAACCACGAAGGCCGGGAAGGGATCGCCGTCATTAACCGAAGGATGGGCGATCTGGAACCTGTCGACCAGCCAGCCCGCCGTGACCGTCTCACCCGTCTCGCCTTCCTGCACGATCGCAACACCCGCGATGCGGCCATTGGCGTCGAGGCGGACCACCCACTCCCCCTCCAGCGCCTCGGCATTCGCAAGTGCCTCGACCACCGCTGCCGAGAAATTCGCTGAGGTCAATTTCTGCGGCGTGACCGAAATCTCGCTCGACCAGTTGAGACCCGCCTCGCCAAAGACGTTGTAAGCGGCAACGCGGATATAGGTCGGCGAGGCGATCAGCGGCACGAGGAGGCGGGTCACCGCAGGCTCGTGCCGCACGGTGAAGACGGTGTCGTCCAGCGCCTCCCCGTCTGCAGGGTCGAAGCCGGACGAAGCGGAATATCGGGCCAGCACGCCTCGCAATCCCTCTTCCGTGCCGCCATTCGCCCTTGGCAGCGCAAAATCAAGCATGACCTGCTCGGCGAGCGGGTGTGGCGACAGCCCGGTAACTTCGCCGGGTGCGGCCTCCGTCACCGTCAGATCACGGAAGGCTTCCTTGCGGTCCCGGCCGCCCGGCCCGATGACCGTGCAGGCGATCCAGACTGTTGTCGGGCGCACATCGATTTCGCCGCTTGTTCCTTCGCCGCCTTCCTTGATCGCCGTCCAGGTGATGTGATCGTAGGAAAGCGACCAGAGATAGTCCGTCGCGCTGGCGGCCGGGCGCGCGCTATAGGCAAGGCGCGGCGCATAGACCGTGCCGATATTCTGGGAGACGACGATCGGTTGCAGGACAGGCCTTGCCGGAATGGAGGGCGGGGCCGGATTGTCGTTCGCGGCGGGCGGTTCGCCCTCGTCCGCCGTGTAGACGCGAGGGTCGTCATTGTTGAAGGCCAGCGTGACCCGCTCGCCGGCGGCGGGCGCCGAAGTCACGACAAGACAAGCCAACGGGCCGTCCGCCTGATCAGCGTCGCCGCCCGCCTCGCCAACTACTGCAACCGTGCGCTCGCGGGTCTCGTCCATGACGACGAAGCTCGCCGGGCTGCCGAGCGAGGCAATATCGTCCTCGTGCAGCACGAGCTGCTTTGGCGACGGCCCGGCCTCGACGCGGCACGGTCCCCACGGTTTACCCTTGCGATTGCGCAGGGTGATCCAGTTCTGCCCCTCGCCGAGCCTGACCTTGTCCTCGACGCGGAGGAGCCGCGAGTTCGCTGTGTAAGAGACAACTTCGACGGAGGCGCCCCACTCCGGCAGCGGATGAGAGATCAGCACTTTCTTGCCGCGCGACAAGAGCCGGCCTTCGAGGCCGCTTGCAAGATAGGGGAAGGTGCGGCGATATCGGTTGCAGGCGGCGAGATACATGCCATAGCGCCAGGCGCGCGCGCGATCGGTGACCCCGAAGAGCGATATGCGTGCCGGGTTCTCGGCGGTCGAGCCCGGCAGATTTGCCAGCACCTCATCCGGACCCCAGATATCCTCGTTCCAGAATTCCACAATGACAGCATCGGGTGTATCGGGATCGGCAAACACATAGTCGATACCGAAGCTGCCCGCCGCGATGTTCTCCGGCGAAAAGACGGCGCTTGTGACGCTGCGCGGTTCGTCGCGCTGCACCGTCAGCACGTCGCCCGCCATCTGCGGCTCCGCGCGGCCGGCGCGCAATACATCCTGAAGCGCTGCCCAGCAGCTCGTTTTCGTGTCGAAGACGCCATCGAATGTATCGCCTCGCGCTTCCCAGGTCGCCTCCAGCGATGCCAGCTTGTCGAGATCGATACAAGCATCCGGCAGCCCACCGCCATATTCGCCGTTACGCGCGATATCGGCCGCCGCCGCGAAGATGCTGCGCGTTTCCTGCGGTCCGCTCCATTGCGGTTCACCCGCTTCGTCGCGGCCCTGATAGACCGGCAGCTTCGCCGTCTGCAACACGCGGAAGAGGCGCGAGGACAGGCCCGAAAGCTGGCCGCTCGCCCGCATCCGCACGGCGATGCGGGTACAATCCAGCGAGCCGGTCTCGCCCGTCAGATAGGCGCGCAGCCCCGTCCAGCTCACGGCATCGCGTGCCTTGTCGTCGGTAACGGCGGCGGCATCGTTCACACGCTGGACGCGCACCTCGTAGCGGCCGCTCGCAACCGGAAACCGCTCCGAGAGCCGCTGCGGTGTGAGGGTCGAGAAGACGTAGTCGGTTTCCTTCAGCAGTTCCCAGTCACCAGCCGGATCGCCCGCATCGTCGATCTCCCGCACCTCAAGACGGAGCCGGGTCGTGACGGACACGAGTCCCCCTGAATCCGTGTAACGCCCTGCGCCCTGCTGCCACTCGAAATCGAAAGCCAGAAACTTCGCTTCGGTCCCGGCCGGATTACAAACAAAAGGGCCGGACCAGCCCGCCCCGTCCTCATTCGTTCCCGGAAGGGCAATACCATTGACTTCTGCCGCCGCGATGACGCCGGTCGGGAACAGCGTCACCGGCTGGCCAGGTGCGAGGAACTCCAGCGTCACATCATCGAAATTGCCGGTATCGCCATCCGTTTCCGTCCAGAGATCGGTTTCCGCGAGGCGCACGGCGTGCGTCGCGTAAGCGCCGAGCCCGCAATTCAACACCTGATAGAGATACTGGTCGTTACCGGCATATTCGGCATAAGGAGCAGTATCGAGATCCGGCACAATCAGATGCCGTCCATACTGGCGCGGGCGCACCTGGTTCAGGCGCGCGCGGTTTTGCGAGGTGCCGAGATTGTAGGTTGGCGATGCGGTTTCTCCGCCACGGAAACCCATTCCGCCTGATGCCTCCGGCGGCATGAGCGCATTGAGCAGGTAACCGGACGCCACTTGCACCGCAAGAACGCCGCCGGCAAGCGCGACGCCTGTCAGGCCGAGACCAGCCGGGCCAAGGAAGGAAGTGGCCGCGACGACGATCGCGATGTTGAGAACGGTGCGAAAAATATTCTTGCTGCCTTCACCGCCAGCAGGCTGCTCGGCAAAGGCGATGGTGTCGCCGCGGCGAATACGCCGCGACCAGCCCCGGTTCTTGCGGAGCACCGGCTCGCCATTCACGACGGCAATCACCGGCCCGCGAAAGCGCTGCCGGGCAGCAAGAGTGCGGATCGTATCGGCCCGCCGCACCTCCAGCGCTTCGACCGACTCAAGCGCAAAAGGCGTGCGAATGCGCATAGCACGGGCCGGTGCACGGCGTGCGCGGCGCGGCCTCACTGCCTGCGAAGCCGCACGGGCAGTACTGTCAAAGCGATACTTCATGAGGCCTCATTCACAAGCAAGGTCACGAGCGGCCAAGTGAGGTCCGGAGCGAGATTCCCGGACCGAACGCGCTCATACATCCGCGACCGCGCGCCATTCAAAGAACCGCAGATGCGTGTAGCCGGTCAGGCGAAGGGCCTGACGGTCATCGACAGAGAAGCCGCCATGCTCCGCCATATGTGCGACGACACCCCGATCCAGATCCAGCCAGACACCACAATGATGCGGCGCATCCTTGTGCGACATGAGAACGCCGTCCCCATGTCGTGGTTCTTCGCCGCGTTCGCGCGAGCGCCATTGCAGGATTGCCGGCTCAAACGTTGCGAAGGCTTCGGCCAGCGCCGCGCGCGGGACGCCCTCGGCAATCCTGACCATTGCCACGTCGCGACCGAAAAGATGCTTCTGCAAAAGAACCATGCTTGACCAGCAATCGAATGCGTCGGGTCCGCATGCGCCGAGACGCCAGCGCAGCCGCCTTAGCATGAGGCTGTCGCAGAGCGCGGCCGCGTCCGCCTTCGGATTGCCCGTCAGCGCGGGCAAGCTTACGGGCATGACGATCTCAGGCACGGCCGGCCGAGGGGTTGTCGCTTGCATTGTAAAAGGCACCGGGGAAGCTCCTCGAATGCAGGCCCATGAAGGTAATCTTCCCTTCGATCCGTAACGTCGTCACGCCGACCTTGCGGAGAGAAAGACCTGTCAGGCGGTAGTGAACCGTGTCCGGATCGTCGGAGAGATATTCGCGATAGGTCAGATCCACCGCCTCCCCGCTCGCCGCCGCCGGTCCCATCGCTTTCATGAGATCGCCCGGCACATTGTCGAGGACGATGCTCATCTCAGGTGGCCGGTCAGCCTCCGATGCCGGGAGCCGTACCTCGAAAGCTGTTGCAATAAAGTCGGCGAGTTCCCCGGCATTTTCCGGCGCATCATCTTCAAGCCGCAACACGCGGCCATAAATGTCCTGCGTGGTGCCGTACTCGTCGGCCTCCGTCTCGCCGATCTTCTCACCTTCGTCGAGCACGAAGCGATAGGTGCGGTCGAGCATCGGGTGCCGCAATTCCAGTGTATCCCAGGCAATCACACCCGATGGAACGGAGGCATAAGCTTCCTCCAGCGCTTCCGTCCATATATCGCTCATGCATTCACCTGGAAGATAAGTAGGCTTCGCGGAGGGCCTCTTCGTCGTCGGGTTCCGCCCACTACATCTCAATATCGAGCGTCATGATCGAGCCGTACCATGTGCTCGTACCTGTGGCCTCCGAGTATTCGGACATCGAGATGAAGTGATGGCCAATGTCGACCGCACGTGCGTGCATCCCCTGGAAACTGATAAGGATGTCGGCACCCTGGGTATGGGCTATAAACGGTGTAGTAGAGTCCGGGATCGTGGAATCATAGGCGAAGCCGCCGAAGCGGATGACGCTGGCGCTTGAGCTTGAAGAGCGGCCGATGCTCTGCGCTAACATCGATCCTTCCGCAAGCCCGGCGATGAAGCTCACGCGGTTTGCGGCGGAACCCCTCGATGCCCGCCATACCGCTGTTGTGTAGTTCCAGCTTTCAGTTACGACGTCGCGACAGAGCGCCACGACGCTGCGGCGGTTATAGGCGTTCCAGCAATAAAGCTGGTTATTTGTGCCACCGCTTGCAGCCGCCGGGGCGATGGTGAAGGGGACGGCGGGCGTCGCATTGGTCCGGATTGTGCCGACATAGGTGCCACGTTGCGCAGCCGGGCCATTCGCGATCGCGAACTTGTTGAGCAAAAGCCCGGCGACCCGCTCAAGCTCGCTGGTGCCAGCGCCCGTGCCGCGCGCCGTCGCACTTGACCAGGCGGGCCCGCGCGAGAGGCGCGGCGTGCCGCCGTCGCTCCACAAAAAGAGATCGTAATTCGTGTTGGCGGCGGCGGCGGCGGGGCTCTTCGTCGTGTCCGCCAGCGTCTGTGACAGTTCGTCAATTGCCGTCATGACGAAACCAGTGCCATCGTAAAGCGGCACGCGATTGCCGAGATAGGGCGTGTAGTAAATCGTCGTCGCGCCCGCCACATCCGTTGCCATTACCGGCACGCCGCTTGCCAGCGTCAGCCGGCCCTGCGGCGCAGATACCGGAAGCGCCGTCTTGTCCGCCTTTTCATTGAGCCCTGTCTGGAGGCCGGTTACGTCAGCGATGGTGTGACCATGAGCGGAAGCAGCTTTTCCATCCAGCGCTGACGGCAAGCCGTCGAGATAGCTCTTGTCGGACGCGGACATGAAGCCCGCCGCCGCGCCGGTCGCATTTGCGTGCAGCGCGCCGCCGCCGCGGTTGCCATGCGCGGTATCGCTGAAGTTTCCCTCCAGCAGCGTGGAAATTTCCGCGCCGGTCAGATCGTAGCCGACCTGTATCCACGCCGCCGCAGGCGACCAGATCATCTCGTCGCCGGTGCGCCATTCCGTGGCGGCGATCGTGCCGGCAACCGTCACCGTCCAGAGGTCGCCGACATCCGGATCGGCCGGATAGGCCGCCGTCGAAGCATCCCATCCGCCCTTGAATGTGAGCACATTGGCCAGGCCCGAAACCGTCGCGGCGGCTGCAGCGGCAGAGGCTTCCGCCTTTGTCGCGTGATGCTTCGCCGAATACTGACCCGCCTCTACTTCGGTGTCTTCGTCCTGTTCCGCCCAGGCTTCCGCCTTGTCGCGGGCGGCTTCGGCGGCGGCCAGCGCCATCGTGATTTCATTCTCTGCATTGGCGAGATAGTCGGCGATCTGATCCTCGCCCAGTTGCTCGATCGCATCCGCCGTATCGGCCATCACCTTGGCGGCCGTTGGCACATCACCATTATCGGTCGGCACCGTTTCATCCTCGGGACCATGCACGATCGCATGCAATGTCGCGGCATCATCCTCCAACCCGTCTACCAGCGCCGCCGCCTGTGCTTCCGTCAGTGCCATGCTCTTCTATTCCTCGCTGCCGAAGTCGTCCGGCCATGTCTCATGCACGAAATCGTGAATGCCGCCGGAAAGAGACGAGAGCCCGGCCGCGCCCATCATCGCGAGAAGCGCCTGCACGCCGGGCGGAATCACCGGCAGGCGCCGCGCTTCCACTGTCGCCGTCACCAGAACGCGCGCGGCAAAACGCGGTTCGAAAGCGAAGGGTTCGCGAAAACGGACCGGAACCCGGTCAAGGGACCGGCCAAACCAGAGCGGCGCCATGAACCAGCGCGTGCCCCAGACCAGGCCCTCGACATAAAAGGCCTTGAAGGTTTCGAATTGCGCAGGGCTCATCGACCACTGAACCAGCTGCGCGGCGGGCGAAGGCCCGAAGAGGTCCCGCTTCGTCTTCGGCCCTTCCTCCAGCTCTGTCATCAGCACCGGCCTGTGCGGGTCGATATCGATTCCTGTGCGCAGAGGACCTTCCGGCAGGCTTTCCGGCCAGACGGGGCGGCCTTGCGGATCGAAGAATGTGTCGAGTTCGCCTTCTTCCAGCGCATCGTATGGCATTCGGCGAACGCACAGGCGCGTGCTTATCGTGACGGCGCTTGCCGCGCGCGGCGTGATCGTGAAACGGTCCATGAACTGCGCGGGAACGGCACGATGTTCCCCGCCGAACCAGAGCGGTACCGTGAACCACCTCGTTCCGCGCGCGAGATCGTTTTCATAGAAGAGCTTGAAGTCGTTCGCCCGCGAGCCGGCGAAACGCCATTTCAGTTCTATTTCCGCAGGTGACCCGAGTGACCGCGCTCGAAGCCGCGCATTGCCCTTGTCCATCTCCGTGCGCCGATGCGGCTGATGAGCGGTACCGCGATAGCCGTCCCGCTGCGCGGTTTTCGGGAAGGCCGCAGGCCAGACAGGCAGCGTCATGCATCAAACTCCAACCATGCGCGAGCTCAGGAGCCGCGTCCCTGACCGGGCGCACCCAAAGATGAAAAGGCAACGCCGCCTCACCTTTGAAGCCCCCTTGAACTGTCGAGACCGTATTTCGATTCCAGCGAGCGCCCAGTTTCCGAGCGGCCTTCCGCGATCTGTCCCGCGAGGTGCTGATCCACCTGCCGCATGATTACATCGAAATCGACGCTACCATCGGCATTGCGCCGCTCGCGTGTCTCAGCCCGCTCGCCGGGCAGCATGTAGAGGTTGAGATTTATGCGCGGACTGCTGCTCGAGGTTGCCATGCCGGCCATCGCCCGGAAGAGCTGGTCGGCATTGTTCATCTGGCGTGGCGTGAAGATGCCCTCGCCCTTCTGGATGATGGCCGGCATCTCGCCGGCACCGAAAAAGGGCGATTTGCCGGTATGAAACCGCGGCGCAAAGGCAAAGGCGGCGGCCGGAACATGCCGGCTCATCCCCCCCTCGCCCGCCATGCCGCCACCGTGAAAAAGGCCTGAGACAAGGCTTGTGATTGCGCTGGACGCAGCCCCTTCGATCGGCTCGTAAACTGTTACCTCCAGCATCTTCGCGAGAATGCGGGTCAATGCCTGATCGGCAATATCGGCCAGATCGTCGAAGCTGCGCGCGGCGGCGAGGTTCTGGGTCACGAGGCCCGCAATCTCGCCGGAGAGCTCCTTTGTGGCCCGCATCACCGGATCATATTGTTCACCGGCTTGTGCCAGAGCCCGGTTGTACGTCTCGAGGCTGATCGCAGCCCCACCGAGCAGGTTCTTCAGCTCAGCCTTGCGAGCCGCCAACTTCTCTTCGTCGGTCGCGACCGCCGCCGTGACGGCTTTGCCTTCGTTCCGAAGCCGGATTTCCTCTTGGACGGCTTCGTTCAACTCCTTCTGGTTTGCCGTCGCATCGAAAATCGTCCCCGCGAGACGTTCCACCTCGGCACGCGCGGCCGGCGACGCGTCCTTCGACAACCGGCCCAGTGCATTGTCTATCGCCTGCTGACGGGCATCGCCGAAGGTTTCGATCTGACGTGCCAGCCGGGCGAGAACATCGGCGTCCTTCTGCGCATTTGAGATGGCTTCGTCGCTGAGCGGCGGATTTCCCTCACCGAGTGGTTTACCGAGGTTCTCGCGCCGTTCTCGATCCTTCAGAAGCGCCTGTGCCGTTGGAATATCCGCGTCCAATTCTTCCAGCTCTCGACGCCGTGCGGCCTGCTGGCGAGGTGTACCGACGTCGAGGTCGCGGAGAAGCACTCCCTTTCGCTGAACCATCCGATCCAATTCGGCAGCCAGATTGTCGGTCGTCTTGTTTTCCAGATCCGTGACCGAATCCGTAATGGCGTTGATTGCCTTCGCAATCTTCGCGAAAAGGTCGAGCGTCGAGACGATTGTAGGTGCCAGATCGACGAAAGCCGACTTCAACTGGACATCAATTGCCTTTGTGAGTATCTCCGATTTGTCTGAGGCCTCGGCATAGCGCTTGACCACCTGCTCGTCCATAACGATGCCCATTTCGCGCATTTCCTCGCGCTGACGGGCAAGTGCATCCGAGCCTTGATTGAGCAGAGCCACGAAATTCTGCCCCTGCCCGCCAAAGAGCTTGTTGGCGATGTCCGCGCGCTCGGCTTCGGAACCTACCGAAGCCATGCCATCCGCAATTTCCGGGAGGATGTCTTCAAGCGATTTCATCTCGCCGCTGCTCTTGCGAATCTGGATGCCGAGCCTCTCGAAGATCTTCACGCCTTCGCCAGTGCCGCGCGCGGTTTCGCCCATGCGTTCCAGCAATGTTCGCGCGCCATCGTCGAAGTTCGCACCGGCATCGCCCGCCACCTGAAGCGCCGCGCGATATTCCTGCAGAACCTCGACGCCGATCCCCAGCCGCTTCGTCGCGGTGTCGATTTCGTCCGCGAAGTCCATCCCCTCGCGCGCGATCTGAAAGGCCCGTGCCGCGCCAAGTGCGATTGCCCCAAGCCCTGCGCCCGCCGCAAGCCCCGCAGGCCCGAGCGCGGAGAGAGCGCTGCCGAAAATGCCTGCGCGGGAGGCGGCTCCCTGCATGCTGCCTTGCGCCTCCCGCGAGGCGGCGTTGACGGCCAGCAGTCCGCGCGAGGCGGGCTGACCCGACCGCTCGATCTGGCGGGCCATTTTTTCGCCCTCGCCACCGACCGAGCGCAAGTCGCGGATGAGTTGCTCGCGATTTTCCGTCGAGAGCCGGATCGTGACATCATGCTTTGCCATGGCTCTCCAGCTCCTCACGTCTTTGCGCCATAGCAGCGAGCGCCCTTGGCTCGGCATCCAGAAGAAGTTGGCGCACGGTGCGCGCGTCGATGTCGGCGGGCACACGCGCCATGGCTGCCGTGAGGTCGAGGCCCGTCTCGACGCCGCTCATGCCGGCGCGGACCCAGACGGCGCCGGAAAGGAGAATGTCGAGGGCCGTGCGGGCCTCGACAGTGTGAGGTGCTTTTGCGAGATAAGGGCAGTCAGTGCAGGCTTTGCCTTCGAGCTGGCGGCACCCCCCGCAATATTGAGCGCCGCCGCCATAGTGCCATTCGGCGACGGCGCTTATCCGTTTCCCTCTTCGATGACCTCGCCATAAGGCATGAAATATTTGCCAAGAAAAAGACGCGCCATGAAGGGCTGACGCATGGCGGCAGCCAGTGCTTCATCCGAGAGCGGCACGGGTTTGTCTCTACCGCTCTCATCTTTACCGTCAAACCAGCCGCGCCATTCAATCGTCGCGGCCTGGGCGAGCAGGATCGCGAAATACATTTCAGAGAGCCCGTCGACTATCTCTTTTTCGGTGAGATCTTCATCGTCGATCAGCCCGGCGAGCCGCTCGGCCTCGTCCGCCTCGAGCATGGATTTCGCCAGACGGTCGGCCTTGGCCCTGATCGAGGCCGTCATTGCGGAGGAAAGCGGCCGCACCTTGTGCGCCACGCCATAGTCGAGTTCCAGCCAGTAAGGCTCCGTCTTGGTATTCAGTCTTAAGCCCATAAACAATCTCCGAGGTGCGGCCACAAGCAAGGGCGCGAGCGCAAGTCCGCGACCGGGCGTTGAAAAAGCTACGCCCACTCCGGCAGTGCATAGGAGGCGATCTGGTTCTTCAGAGTCGCGACGAAGAAGGCATTATCGGCTTCTTCGTCGTCGGGTTCCGCCTTCCCCTCGAACTGATATTGCTGACCGGCCGGGCCGTTGATCGGTGCCGAAGAAGGCGCGAAGACGAAATTGCCGATGGTGAAGGTCAGCGAACGCACCGCCGAAAGGGTCCAGGCGAGTTTCAGTTCGAAGCGCGTGCCGGCATTGGCGAGATCGTAAAGTGCATGACCGGCCGCGGTCTGGCGGGCCGTGGCGCTCAATGTGCAGGTCGGCACGCCAGGATCGTAACCCTTCACGGCTGCATCGCCCGGCGCCTCGTCCGGCGTCACATTGTTGGAGAAATTCAGATTGGCCGATGTGATACTCGCCATCTCGACACCGTCCTTGGAAATGGTGCCGCGAAAACCCGGTACCTTGTCGATGGTGATAGCGTCACCGATCACGCCCGCCGCCGAGGCGGCGAGCTTCAGTTCGTCGGCACCCTTGAGATCAAGGGTGAGCCGCTTGTAGCCGCCCTCCCGGGCGAGGGAGATCGAGAGGCCGTCGACGACGATTCCGCGATGCTGAAGAAAACGGTCAGCCGCCTGTCTGAGCTCCAGTGTATGCGGGATAAGCTCTCCGCTGCCGGGCTTGAAGACATGCGTGTAGTTCGGGTCATTGTCCGTTGTGGTCGGCACCCCGAGCAACCCGCGCAAATAGAGGCCGATATTGCCGAGATCGAAGGGACAGACCCACTGGCCGCCATGATCGATCAGACCTTCAGCCTGCTCATGCGGCGCGCGAGAGAGTCGCTCGCCAATCACGGGATCGTCTTCGAGCCCCTTGTTGCGCGACAAGCCATGCGTGTAAAGCGGCACGGCCGTGTAAGTGTCCTCCGCCGCGAGGGTGGCAAAATCTTCCTGCGGAGCAAGTGCCGCCATCAAATCCCAGCCGAACGTATTGCGCGCCATGTGGTTCTCCTGAAGCGGTTCAGCCGAGACGGCTTGTGGTTGTGTAGAGCAATGTCACGGGCAGGATCGCCGCCTTGAAACCAGCGAGAACTTCCTGCTCGACTTCATCGGTATTGAGCGCACCGAGCGATGCCCAGTCGACTGCGCCGCCGAGCGTCGGGTCCGCGTCGATCAGTTCGGAGACCTTCTCGACTATCGAACTGAAAAGCGCGTCCGCGTCATCGGCACCGAGCTTCACGACGGTGATCGCAATGGCAGCTTCGTGCTGATACTCATAGGAAGGCGGCGAGAGCGCCTCTTCGGGCTCCCCGGTGTCGCCGTCGCGGATCGCGAGCACCCAACGCTCATCCTCGTTCGCCGGCAGTTCAGACTCGGGATTTCGGACAACTGCTCCGTGAGGGATTTCAGCATCAATCGGCGCAAGTATCGCCTTCAGCGCTTCGAGCGCCGCTTCGCCCGTGCGCATGTGCTACTCCTCAGCCGTAAAGGTTTCGAGGTTGTGACGGATCTGGCGCGGGAAGCGTTGGCCCGCCCTGGATTGCACCCGCTCGAGCGAGAGTTTTTTCGGCACACGAACGAGCGGGACCAGGACAAACATGGGAACGGTGACAAGCCCGGTGCCCGTCTTGCGCGATCTTGCGCTGGCCCGCGCAAATCCGCCGCGCTTGCCCTTTCTCGCCCGCTGCTCGTCGACAACCAGAAGAGCCGGCTTGCCCTTGCGATAGACGAAGCGCAGAGGCCCCAGTGAATGTTCCGGAAAGTTCGACGGCGAAATCCGCTTCCCGCCAACACCTTTCTTTGGAGCCGCTGCCGTGGGGATGGCCAGAAAGAAGCCGTCAGCGGAGTGGATCGTCGCGCCATGCTGCCAGTTGGCGACCACCTTGTTTGCGCGGGAATAGACGAGCCCGGCCCAGCCAATCGAATTGCCCGCTGAGGGGTATCTCTTCTTGCGAACCGTTTTCGCCACGCGGCGGCCGAGAAGCGGCTCAATCTGCTCACGATACTCTTCCTGTACCCATGCGAGAACAGAATCGCCCGCCGCCGTCACGGACCTTGCGATGCGCTCCTCTTCCGCCTTCATGGCGCGGACCAGGTCGCCTTTGACGGCGAGCTTGAGACGCATGTCCGTCAGGCCGGATTAAGCGCCGCACGCCATTTCAGGCGGTGGTCGTCGGGTTGGGTCGGCTGGGAAAGCTTGTAGGTCTTGCCATCGATTGCGATCAGATCGCCCTGTTTCGGCTGGGCGACCTCACTCTTCCTCAGTTCGATAAACTGGGAAGCGCCGAAGCGCCGCTCACCGACCACCTCGGCGATTGTGTCCGGATGCCTGAACAGAACCCGCACGGTGCGACCGTCGCCGCCTGCCGGCGTATACCACGCATCTTCGCCGTGGTGCCGGAAGGCGGCGTCGATCGCCTTTTGTGCTCGAGTGGCGCTCACTTTTTTTCCACAAGCTCCGCGACGGCCTTCTGGTATTTCACCCAGACTTCGTCGCGTTCATCGGCATCGACGCGGCGCTTGAGGATTTCGGAAAGCGCATTGGCGGAGGGCTTGCCTTCCTGCGTCCAATTTGCCGCCGCCACCGGATCGAGATCGCGAATGGCGTTCAGCAGTGGGTCACCGAAATCGTGCTTGCGGGCAGCGGTGAAGAGATCGCGCTTGCCGGAGAACTCGGCATGGGCGGCATCGCGCTCCTCCGCCGTCACTTCGAAGCCGAGATGATGAGCAAGCGCATAAAGCGATGCCTTGCCTTCCGGGGTCACGCCTTCGGCAGGGTCAATGGCGCGCATCGCCTGACCGATCGTTGCAATGAGATCGATACCGGAAGGCTTTGACATTGCGACGGCTGGAACATCGGCGGCAGCCGGCCAATCCGCTGCCTGTGCATCGACAAGACGCTGCGCTTCATCGGCAGGAAAAAGAAGGCGGGAGCCGGGCTTGTGAAGCTCGCCTCCCATCGAGATCGTTTCGCGCGCGATCACTTCGCACGAGGATGCAGTCTTGCCCATGATGGACTCCATGAATGAAGGAGAGGATAGGATCGGCGCACGCCGTGCGCCGATCTGTGTTCGCGGGCGAGGTGGCGCGCGTCAGTTCACGCGGGCGCGGAAGCTTGCATTGACACGGCTCGGGATCACGAGCGGCGCCGACTGCGACATGGCGAATTCTTGCGCCGGGTCCTCTTCAATCCAGTTCTTCGGGAAGACCTCGAGGGCCTGCAGGCCCGCACGCGGGTCCTGGATCGCGCCATGGGCCTGAACGCCTTCGATCTGGGCACCACCAAGGAAGACGGTAAAATCGGGCAACAGCTTCTGCGCATTGCCCTCCTCGTCTTCATAGACCTCCTGATAGGACCAGAAGTCGAAATCGCCGACATTGCCGAGATAGCGCGCGCCGGTCAGCGGAGCCGTGACCGGACCCAATTCGACGCTGCCGGTCATCTGGCGGCGGTTGTCGAGCAGCTTGAGGAAGTCTTCGTCCACTCGGGCCATCTGCCAAGCCTTGGGGTCCAACACCACCTGATTGGAGACGGCGCCGGAAATGTCCTGCACATTCTGCGCCCAGGCCTCGATCGTATCGAGCACCTTGACGCCCGCCTGCCCCCAGCGGTCTCCACCGGCGAGGGTGACGGTCAGATCCTCGTGACGGCCGAAGTCGATTTCCTGCTTCGGGAAATCCTCACCCTCGACATCGTATTTGCCGGCATCCATGGCCTTCGCCGCCATCCATTCCTTGCGGCGGATGATCTCGTCGACATGATCTTCAAGTGCCTCCATCACGGCGTCGTCGTGACGCTCCTGCGGCGTGCGCTCACCGGCGATGCGCTCGCCGGGCCGACGCTTCATCGCGCCGCCGATCTTGATCGGCGTCTTGGGCTTCACATATGCGGGCTTGAAGGTCTTGGTGACGAAGCCACGCTCCTTGCGCGGCTTACCCTGCACATAGGGCGAAACGAAGGGCGCGAGCTTGCGGCCCGTCGTGAGCAGATCGAAGTCGATCACTTCCGTGTCGAAGGTCTGGATCTCCGGAAAGAAGGTGTCGAGAAGGAAGGTACGCGGACGGCGCACATCCTCGACCAGCTTCACAAGCTGGCGCGTTGTGAACACATCGGTCATAGCGGTCTCCATGGGTTCGCGTGCCCCAGCATGAGGCCGCTTTCAATCGGAATGAAAAGAAGATGCCCGCGATTGGCCGCGCGGGCGGCGGCGGGAGCCTTGGCTCCGGTCAGGCGGCGGCAGACGCGCGCAGGAAGATCGGCTTGCCGTCGAACTCGGCAACGATCGTGTCAGAGGTCCAGCCCGTGCCGGTGAGATCGAGTTCGGTCGGATCGAACTGACCGGAGATATAGCCCGGCCCCTTAACATCCTCATCGGTCGCGTCCACGGCCGCTGCGAGGATTGCCACCGGATGCTGTGAGCCATCAAGTGCGGTCTTTACGGCCTTGACCGCTTTTCCGCTTCCCGCGGGCACAGTGACGGTAAAGCCATCGTCAATATCGAAATCCTCGCCTACATCGGCAATGGTGAAATTGACGTGATCGCTCACATAGGCAACGCCGACCTCGGCGTCGGCAAGGCGCGTACCATCCGGTGCGAAGACTGCGAAGGTGCCGCCATTGCCCGCTTCGGCAATACAGGTCACCACATAGTCACCCTGCCGGGCGAGACTGCCGAGCGGTGTTTCAGCAAGCGTCAAGGTGCCGCCGCCGGTGTTGCCGCCATTTGCCGCCGCTTCTGCTGCACCAAGCAGGACGAGGCCGAGAACCGCTCCGCGAAGAAGGCTGCGGCCAGCGAGGATGGTGAAGGGCTTGTGAACCAGCGGGAAATCGCCGTTCACGAGATTGGACCGCACAAGCGTGGCGGTTTCGGTGAGGCCGTCCATGGCGCTCTCCTTATGTCAGAGGTTTTGGGAAAATACACGGCGAGCCCGCGAGCGAAGCCCGCGGCCAAACCGAAGACTGGTCAGTCCTTGAGGCCGCGCGAGGCGCGGTAGCGCGCGCCAGCGGCGGCAACACGTTTGTCATCGGCAGTCGGGCTGTCTGCGCCGATCTTCGGCTCACGGGCAGGCATGACGGATGCAAGACGCCCGGACTTCGGAGTCGTCTTGAGCGTGGTAATGGCCGCCTTCGGGTCCATGCCGGTATTCACGGCGAGCGTGAGCGCCGTTTCAATGCGCCCGGCTGCCGCCTTGTCGCTCAGAATGGTGCCGATGCGGCGGCGCTCGGCGAGACGGCCAGCCTTACGGGCGGCGGCAACACGCTTCTCGACGCCGAGCTTCTTGTTGGAAGCGGCATTGGCGGCCTTTTCCTCTTCCGTGTCTTCGGCGTCAGGCTCGTCTTCATCGTCCTCCGCCACCGTGTCGTCTTCCTTGTCCTCGGCGGCGGGCTTTTCTTCATCATCCTCCGCCACCGTGTCGTCTTCCTTGTCCTCGGCGGCGGGCTCGTCTTCGTCTTTCGCAGGCGTTTCCGCCGTGGGCGCCTTGCCGCCCTTGGCACCTACGAGCTGAGCAAAATTGAACTTCATCGGTCGGTTCCTTGAGTTGGCCGCGGGCTTTAGGTCAGGCGGCGTTGACGTGTTCGGCAAAGGCCGAGAAGGCATCGGCGGGCGCCATGATCGCGTCCGCGAGGCCGAGCTTCACGGCTTCGGCGAGCTGCGCCGGGCCGCTATAGGTGCGCGCTTCTGTCGCCAGCACCTGGTCGAGCGCGGGAGCAATCGGGGCTCCGGCGCGGTTACGCACAACGGTTGCTGCGAAGAGCTGTCTCAGATCCTCAACCTCCGCACTGATGCGCGCGAGTACATCGTCAGGCAGCGGGCCGTAGGGATTGCCATCGGCCTTGTGCTTGCCGGCTGGAATGACGGTGACTTTCTCCCCGTATTTTTCGAGCATGCCGGAGAGGTCCCAATGCGTCGTGACGACGCCTATGGAACCGACGCCACCCGTGCGCGGGACGGCAATCGTGTCGGCCGTCGAAGCCACGGCATAACCGGCGCTGTATGCGCATTCGGTGAGGATCGCGGCTACAGGCTTTCCGGACGCAGCCTTGGCCTCCATTGCGAAATCACAGAAATCGAAACAAGCGGAGACAGGACCACCATAAGAGTCGATGTCGAGGGCGATGCCCTTCACTTCGGTGTCCTCATGTGCTTCCGTAAGCTGCCACTTGAGGACGTTGTAGCCCGTGGCCCAGGACGAACCCCACCATCCCATCTTGTCGATCAGACAACCCTGCACGCCGATCACTGCGATCCCATCGCGATAGCCAAACGGCTTGTCCTGCCCTTCGCGAGCGCCGGTGAAACGCGACATGCCGTGTTTCTCCGGCGCCCGCAGGAATTCAGCGACGCGCTGCAGCTGCAGCGCGTAGCCCTCATGCAAGAGCGCCGGTCGCGGCGAAGTGGAAACGAGACTATTCATCCGTCGCTCCTTGCGTCTCTGTCGATACCCCCTACCTCCGCCGAGGCGAGAGGAATGCCGCTGCCCCACTCGGGAATGGGCAGGTTCATGTCCTTCATGTCCTGCAATTCCTGCGCGCGCTGTTCCATGACCTCTTCGTAGTCGAGGCCCTGCTCGTTGCACTCGTCCTCGAGCGTCGAGACCATGCTCTCCATGCGGAGCTGCGCGCCCTGGGCTTCCTTGACCGGATCGACCCAGCCGCGCGGCGGGCCGATCCAGCGGCAGCCGAGATAAGCGTAGGGTGCCTCGTGAAAGCCCGGAGCGCCAGGCGGTGACTCGAGAAGCCCCTTGTCGAAGCATTCTTCCATCCACGCCATGTAATGCGGCATGACCGCGCCGGCCGCGAAGCGCTGACGGCGCGCGGCAATGAAACGCCAGACCTCGACCAGCGCCGCGCGGGCTGAGGAGTAGTTCGTCTTCGACCAGTCCATCGCGAGCTGCTCGTAGGAGAGTCCCATGGCACCGGCGATATTGCGGATGCAGGCCGCTTCGAAGGCCGCGAAGGCGACGGCTGGACGCGTCGCCTGCGGCATCGAGAACTTCTCGCCGGGCGCGAGCATGTTGATGCGGACGCCATCGACCTTGAGACCCGTGCGCTTCGCGGTTTCCTCGCGCAGATCCTGATACTGTGTGACGGCATCCATCGAATTGACGATGTCTTCGCCGCTGAACGGGCTTTCGAGAAAGGCCGCAAAGATCGCATTCAGGATCGCAGCCTGCAGCTCCGCGGTGTCGTAGCGATTGAGCATCTTGAATTTCGCGAGCACGGGCGCCAGCGGCGAGACGGGCCGCGTTTCACCGGCCCGTGAAGGCTCGAAGTGATGAATGACGATCGGGCGGCCCCATTCCGTCTCGCGCTCCACCGGCTCCCACACCGCGCGCTGCGCGCCGCGATAGGTCTCGCCGGGATGAGCGGACCGGATGTGATAGGCAATAGCCGCGCCGTCTGTGTCGAGTTCGACGCCGCCACGCAGAAACTCCGTATCGCTTCGGTAGTTCGGATTCGAGAGGCGGTCGGGATCGATGACGTGTTCGCAAGTGGCGAACATGCCGCCCCGATCGCGCCAGCGCATGACGGACAGCGACTCGGCATCGATGCAGCAATGCCGGAACTTGAGGGCGATGAGCCCGGCGAAGTCCAGCTTGCGCTCATAGTCGATGTAGCGGCGCGGATCATTCGCATGCATCGCCCAGAGCGATTGCGTCCGGTCGCGAAACTCCTTTGCCCATTCGCGGGTCTGACCAAGAAAGAACCAGTCCGGCTTCGACGACAGACGCCAACCGCCGCCGATGGCCGCGTCGACCAGTTTCTGCACGCCCGAGGATGCCCAGCCGTCATTGCGGACGAGATCGTGAACGCGAGACGATATACGCTCGCGCTCATAGCTATTCGCGCTGTCCGCGCTTTCAAGACGGGGCTGCCAGGCGGCCACGGAAGGGTCCGTTGCCGAGGATGCGAGATAGGCACTGAGTGGCGCGTTTCCAGCGGACGCAGAGGCGCGCATCGGCTGCCCGTATTTGTCGATAATGGAGGACGCACCGCGCGGCATCAGTAGAACACCGGAATGCTGCGCGGACGGCGAGAAGGTGTCACTGCCGCCTCCAGCTCCGCGATGTAGCTGTCGAGACGCGTCACATCGGCGGCGGCATATTTCACGCTTTCGCCGTCGGCCGTGCGGATCTCGGCCTCCAGGTCGCCTTTGAGCAGGCGGTGCCGAGCCTCGATCGCCTCGGCCAGCATCTCGGCTTTGGTCATGTGTTCCTCCTGCCGGCGCACGCCGTGCGCCGCTCACTCATGAATTCAGATTGCGCGCCATGCGCTCCATCATGTCGAGATACTTCGCGCGGGCTTCTTTCGCCTGCGTGTCTTCGGCCGGGTTCGGCGCCCATAACCGGCCAAGGTCGCGCTGGAGCTGCTCGGGCTCGCTCATCCGTTCTTCGGCGAGGCGCTTCCACTTTTCCTGGCCGTAGTGATCGAGACGAAGGTGATAGGCCATCGCCCGGTTGATGACCCACATATCGAGCTGCTCGTTGGGCTGATCCTTGGGTTTCACCCAGACCCGCTTCGAACGTCCGTCCCGCATCTCCTTCAGGGTGAGCGATTCCGCTGTGAGCTGCCGGAAGAATGCCTCGTCGCAGGCGTCCGGGAAATGACCTGCGCCGAGGGGCAGCATGCCGGTGTCGTCCGGTCCGCCAATCGTCTTGCGCAGCGACCCGTAAAGCTCACTCTTCGCCTGGAAGGTGCCGACCGGCCAGAGCATGGCGCCGTTCTTCGCCGACTTGCCGCTCACCGTCACATCGACGCGCTTCGGCGTGCCGAGAATCGGCACATTCCATCCGTCGCGGCCGTCCGTCGCAAGCACCTGCGGGCGCGAGCGCGCATAGTTGTAGACGCGTTGCGACTTGTATCCGCTATCGACGCCGCAGGCTTCAATGCCCCAGGCCCGCCCGAATGTGTCCTCATATTTGCGGGCACGGATGCTGTCCAGCGCGCGCCACGGTCCATCCGTATCGGGGTCGCCCTCGATGATGCCGAAGTCGACCAGCCAGTAGCTGAGCGCCACGCCCCAGGCATAGACCGACCATTCGAGGCGGTTGACCTGCACGTCCGCGCCCATCGTGAGAACGAGGCCGCCCAGCGGGATCGTCTGCAGGCGGTAGGGCAGAACAGCCCCGAGCAGCTTCGAATGATCTGGCGCTTCACCACGATCGACATGCGCTTCGCCAAGCTCCTGCTGTGAGAAGTCCTTTTCCTTTAGGGGCTTTCCACGCGACGCGAGATATTTTGAGTAGATCGTTTCCCAGTCGACGAAGGGCGAATAGGCCTGCCAGATATGAAAGCCCGGCTGCCGCCCATTGGATGACCTCCCGCGCCAAGCCGCGATCTCGTCTGCGCCCAAGGTCTCTGGTGGGGCCGGGTTATTGCCGTCGTCGTCCTTATAGGTTTTGAGCCAGACACCTTTCGCGACCATATCGCGCTTGTTGTTGTGCTCGATGACGCAACCGTTCGCAGAGGCACACTGGAAGAAACAGCCCTTCGCGAGACCGTCTTTTCCGGCCTTGAGATTCTCAAATTTAAGAACCTGAAATATGCCGCATTCAGGACAAGGCACGTAGTAGCGGCGCTGATCGGACGCGACGTAGTAGTCGGTGATGCGGCATTCGCCGTCCATGCCAGGAGTCGAGGTCCAGAGACGCTTCACGCCTCGCCGCGTCCAGGCAGTGGTGCGACCAATGGCCTGATCCATGGGATCGCCACGGCCATCCGTGTCTCGTGGCCATTCCGAGATCTCGTCGCCCCAGAGACGGCGGACGGAGATCATCTGGAGGCCCTTGGAGGAGTTCGCCCCCGTGATCTGCGCAAAGCCGCCTCTAAACCGCTTAAAGGCGGAGGTTGAGCCGTCCTCCGTCCGGCTCTTCTGTTCGGCCACCTTGTGTCGCAGGGCTGGCGACGCATCGATTGCCGGCTGAAGCTTCGTCTTGACGAACTTCTTTCCCTCGTCAAGCGAGGGCAAAACGATCAGCATCGGTGCCGGATCTTCATCCGCCGTGTAGCCGAAGAAGTTTTCGCCGATAGCAGTCTTTGCGGTCTGCCGCGCCCATTTCAGCGTTACGTCTCGCGCCGGATCACTCGGCGATAGACACTCCATCGGCTCGATCCCATAGGGCACGAGCTGGTTGCGCCACTTGCCCGGTTCGGGCGAACCGCTTTCAGGAGCGACATGGCGCTTTTCTTCGGCCCACTCCGCAACAGTGCGGTCAGGCGGCGGCCGCAGAGATTCGGCGAAGACACGAGCAACAACCACATGACCGGAGGCAAGCCCCGGAAAGCGTCTATGCAGCGCCTCCGCGTTGAGCATCGTTCTCGAAATCCTCCGAGAGTTTGGTCAGCACCTTCCGGTGCGCTTCGCGAAGAATGCTCGTGACTTCGGCAGGATCGGCAGTTGAGGCAATCTTCTCGCAGAGGTCGAGGTCCGGCGACATGAGGGCATCGCGCAGTTTGACGAGCGCGTTGCCGATGGCTTCCTCGACTTCCGCCGCCGGTGTGAGCTGCCCGGTCTCAGCGGCTTCCTCGCGTTCGAGCCTGTTAAGTTTGATCCGCTCCGCTCGTGCACGGATTTTCGCGACCGTCTCGTCCTGGAGCCCGCCGTCATCCGGCTCGTCTTCGGTTTCGATTTCGCGGGGTCGAGGCTCGGGGCGCAGCAACGGTGCCGGCGCGGGCTCGTCAAATACGCGACCGGCATGGTTGCCAGATTTCATCATGTTGATGTTTTCGCCGCGATGCTGCGCCAGTTCATCGAGATCGACGGCGATCTTTCCATCGATCCGCGAATGGTTCAGCTCCGGGTAGGTTTTCAGATAGCGCGAGAGCGTCGAGCGATTGATGCCGAGCCGCTTCGCGGCCTCGCCACCGCTGACGATGTTGCGCGGTGCAACGTGTTTGTTGCCCTGCCCTGTTGCATCGCGTTGCGGGTGTTGCATCAAAATCCGAGGCCCCCACTAGCGAAACCGCACGCCCTTGCCGCCCGTATACGCCTTTCGCCGGGGAAGGACCCGCGAACCTGTTGCAGGCGGCGGCTTCGCGGGCACGCCGTCATGCAACAGGCCACTCGCGGTCACATGGCGGCCTCCGTCTGACGGGTTGCCGGAAACGAAAACGCCCCGCCGGTTTCCCGTGGGGCGCTCGTCTTGCAGTGTGGTGATTTAGGAGTCGAAGTGGCGGCAAGTCAAGCGACCTTCTCAAACGCCCGTATTTCGCTGGTCTTTTCGCCTGCGCGCATCCCCGCGATCAGCGCGTATCTATCGAGCGCGATTCGCAGCAGCACCGCACCGACGCCCATGTTGCGCGGAATGCCGCAATAATCCTCCGCGTCGGCCAGGCACCAGTTATCAACAACGATCGCCATCGTGAAACCGATTGCGCAGTAGAACACCTGCCGCTTCGTCTTCGTCTCGCGATAGATCGGATCGCTCACAAGGTCGGCCAGCCATGGCCGGTACTCCTCGAGCCACCACTTTCCCTCGCGCTCGTTCATGCGCTGCATCGGATCGCGGAAGGCAGCGCCCCCTTGCACGCGCGTGCCGATCACCGCCGCGCCCGGCGTGAGCCCGCGCCCCAGCGCCTCACGCACAGAGGCGATGCGATCCGCCGCTGCCACATGCACTTGGTCCAGTGTGCCGCGCCGGAATAGCGCCTGCACTTGATCAGTCTTCAGCTTCGCGCGGGTTTGCGGCGTGCCGCGATCAACTGCCTCGCCAACCTTGGCCGCGTTCTTGCCACGCCGCTTGACCGGCTTTCGCGACACGAAGCCCGGAAAGGCCGGCGCTGTTTGAGCGAGCCTTTCCTGCGATATCTTCACGAAACCCATCCGCGCCGCCGATGCTATCCGCTTGTCGCGCTCCCCGCGTTCGGACGCCGAGAGCAGATCGAGCCATGCGGGCAATGGATAGGCACTCGGCGCTTCCACGCCTGTCCAGTCGATGATTTCCGTTTTCATGTCAGCCGTCATCTGCCTTGCCTCCCTGCCCGCTTTGTTTTCGCTGGACGCACGCCGTGCGCCACGACCTCGATCCTCCTGCCGAGCAATTCTTCGAGCCTGTCCCCGAAATGCTGGCGGATGTAATTCGCAGAGAATGCCGATGGCGCCCGGATCAGGGCCGCCCCGTCGCGCGCTTCCGGTAGTTCAACGCGAACTTGTTTGAACCACGAGCTGTAGGTCGCCTTGCCGAGTTCGGCTTTCAGCCGGGCGAGTGCAGTGCGGGCGGGGTCGAAGGCAACAGGCGGCGATGTATCGCTGTACGCGCGCGCGTCTTCAGGAATCTCTGACTCGTTAAGTTGACTCGTTATTGATGTATCCGCAGGCGATACATGCCCTGTGCTCCCTGCGGATTCATGCCCTGTATCGCTGGAAGCACAGGGGTATGTATCGCTGTGAGCACAGGGGTATGTATCGCTGTGAGCACAGGGGTATGTATCGCTGTGAGCACATGCCCCATGTGCCTCCGCCGATACAGGGGGGTGCGTTTCGCAGCCCTCTGAAGGCACCGGATTCACCGGCGGATCGAGGACAACCCGGTAGAGATTTGCCGCCTTCCCACCGTCTTTCCGGCGCTGCGGATGCACCTCGAGATAGCCCAGTTCAGCCAGCTTCGCGACCGCGCGGTTAACGGCCGGGCGTCCGATTCCAAGCACCTTGCCGATCTCGCCCTGGCGCGGAAAACACCAGCCCTCATTGTCTGTATACGTCCCGATTTGCCCGAGAACACGCAGACATGTCTCGTTAAGATTGGGGTCGGCCACCGCCGCCGCCGGAATGATACTCAGCCGCCTCTTGCTCACTTACAGCCCCTTGCATTGCGCGCCGCGTGGCGCGTTCGTCTTTGCCTATCGTCCGCTCGACAGGCCCTCTAGCCCGAAGTCCTTCCGCTCAAGGGCGACCCATCGCGTCACAGCGCAATGCGCGCCACAGGCGGCCAGCCGCCGTCCTTACTCCCGCATGAGACGCAGAGCCGGTTGCCCGCGCCCTTGCTCAGAAAGTCTTCACCGCAGCACATGCACTTTCGCTTGCGTTTTGCAGAATCAGTCAACGGTGCTTCCATCGCCACGCGCCTCTTGCTCGGCGGCAGCTTCTCAAACGCCTTGTCCCATCGCGCTGTGGTTGCGCCCGTCGCGACAATCCGATAGCAGCGGCGCGAGAAGTGCTCCGGATCGATCCTCTTCTCGATCCGCTTTTCCTTTACAAGCTTGCCGACCGCATAGGCGATACGGCCATTGTCCGCACCGACCTCCTTGATCATGTCCCTGTGCGTCGGCGCGGTCGCGTTCTTCTCCGCCGCGGCGGAAATCAGCCCGTACACCCGCTCCAGCGTGAGATCGGCCGAGTCGTTCCTGCTGCGTTTTCCGCCCCTCACAGATATCTCCCTCGCGGTTTGCCGTCCGCCTCATCATCCAGCACTGCCGTCACCATTTTCTCGGCGCTGATCGTCTCCAGAAGCCGCTGGGCGAGTTCCGGCACGGATATGCCCCGCTCCCGCGCGGCGGGCTGCAAGCCCTCCAGCACATCCACAGGCACCGGCACGGGCCGCATGCGGCGGCGCTCTCCGCGCGTTTCGCGCGCGCCGTCCGCACCGAAACCGTAAACGGGCGATATGAGGCCGCGCGTCATACCAAGCAGCCGGCGATGTAATCGTTTAGGCGGCGCAATTGCCTTTTCGCTTCCTCGGCCTCCCTCGCCGCCTTCACCAGCATTGCGATGCGCTCGGCATATGTGTGGCTCTTGTCTGTCTCCAGCGCCCCTTCCGCTCGCTTCGGTGCAAGATCGCCCGCCGCGTCGAGCGCCGTGGCAACGCTGTCCACGATCATCAGCGCCTGCCCGCGCGAGCGGCCGACTTCGAACAGAAAGGCGTCCAGCTCACCTTCCGGCGCTTTCATGCCAGGCGACGTCGCGGCCTTACCGCCCCCGACGATCATTTCCCCGGCCCGCGTCTTCGCCGCCGGCGAGAGCCATTTGAGTTCGCGGAGGAGGTTGTCTGTCATACCGAAAGCCCTTTTTGTGAATCCTTGCCGCCGGAGGTCTTCTTCTTTGTGAGGTAGCGCTCGGCTAGGAGCTGGATGCGGCTCACGTCGCTGTGCTTCGGCGCGTGTCATTACATCGTGCCCTCTCCGCCAGCCCCTTTCCGCACGCCGTGCGCCTTCCCGACATGGTGACAATTGTCATCTGTCGTGCCGCTCTCTGGACACCCCGGCGAATGCCGGGTTGTGTCCGTGTCGTTCGTGAGTTCCGCCTTGAGGTCACCCGGCGCGAGCCCGAAGGCATCGAGCGCCGCGATCGCCTGTTCGCGCACACCCGCAAGCTCCGGATCGGCCAGCCCTTCGCCGCTGCCGAGCCATTCTGCGATATCCTCAAGCAACAGCAGTGCCGCCGTCAGCTTGTGCCAGGGCTCGGCGGCGTAGTGCCGCGAGGCCGTATAGGCGCCCGCCGTATGCGCGCCGATCTCCGGCGCAGCATCGCCCACGATGAACTGGATGACGCCAGCCTGCGGCGCGAGGCGCAGCTGCTGCATTGTTTCGGAAAGGAAGCGCCGGTCAGCCCCGGGCGAGCGAAACCCCATGGTCAGGTCCTCATCGGCATGACGACGTAGATGCGGCCGTCTTCCACCTCGGGTTCAAACCGTGATGGTCCCTCGACGCTCGGCCAGAAGCGCAGGTTTTCCGAGTCGACAGCTTCGGATATCAGGTCCAGATATCGCCAGTTGAAGCCAGATCTGAGCGAAGCGCCGCTCCACTCGATGTCGATTTCTTCGCTCGCGGCTTCCCCCAAGGCGCCCGTCGCCTCAACCCGCAGGACGTTGTTCTCGAAATGGAGAGCAACAGCCTCTTTCGGCCTGCCGGACGAGGCATGTTCCACCGCACTCAACGCAACGGAGCAGCGTTTCAGTGCGGCGCGAAAGTGCCCGGTGTTCACAAGCGCCGCGCCTTCAAAATTTTCACGGGGCGGAATAACCCGCGAGTAGGAAGGGAACTGCCCGTCGACAAGCCTTGTCCGGTATATCAGCGGTCCCTGATCCTTCCCGAGGTCGATCCGCGCCTCGACCGCTGTCTCGGTCAGGATCAAGGAGCAGGCCTTGTCGGCCCCCATGGCAGAAAGTTGCCGCAGCGCGGCGTTCGGAATGATGTATCCGCCGCCGCCATCTGGATTGTCCTCCAACTGCTCGCCGCCTTCCGGCAAGGACATTGGGATGTGAGCCAGCTTGTGACCGTCAGTCGCCGTCGCGCACAGCTCTTTTTGTTTGCGATGAAGAAAGACCCCGTTCAGATAGTAGCGCGCGTCCTCGTGTGAGCTGCATACCGAGGCCGAAAGTATGCGCCCCAGTTCTCCCGGCTGAAGTTCCAGCACGATACCGCTAACGGGTTTCGGAACGGGAAACTCAGTGACGGGTAGAACGGCAAGGCGAAAGCGGCTTCGCCCGCAAGCCACGGCGGCGGCCTTGCTCGCATCTTCCGCCGCCGACAGTGAAATCTGTGCGCCGGCAGGCGCGGTATCGGCGATACTCTTGAGCCGTGCCCCGTTCACTGTTGTCTGCCCGTTTTCCTCCCCCGCTACCGTCATCTCGACCGTCACCCCCTGGTCAAGATCGTTCGCCGTGATCCGCAGGCAATCACCGGACAAGGTCAGCAGGACATTTTCGAGAATGGGGACCGTCGCCCGTCGCGGCAGCACAGGACTGACAAGGGCGACGGCGCGTTTGAGCGCGGCAGCTTCAACCGAGAAGCGCATCGGGTTCCTCCAGCAATTTCCTGATGATCTCATCAACGACGACGCTTTCGACGCCATCGGCACCCACGCCGTTCACGAGGTAATGCGCGACATGCGGCTGCAAATCGCGGAGCGCCGCGTCGAGAAGCGGCTCGGTCAACGGAAAAGGGTAATGGTTCGTGGCTTCGCGGATCAGGATGAAAGCGTCGGCGGCGGGAATAATGCCCCCCATCGCCGTACTCTGCATCCCAGTCATCTTCGTCTCCTTCGAGATCGTCGAGCCCGCGTGTTGACCACAGCTTCTCCGCAAGCACGCCGTAGTCGCTTTCCACAATTTTAGAGCAGCACCATTCCCGCACCTGCTCGGCGCACACATCGCCACCTGTCCCCGCGGAGTCCGGGATTCGCTTTTCGTCCGTCTGCGAATTGTTCATGTGGAACATTTCCCTTAAAGCCGGCCGGCAATGGCCAAGCAGATGCGTTCGTTGATCTCGCGCTCCGCCTCTACAAGTTGCTTGTCCACATCAGAGAGTCGCATCGGCCGGAACACGATTTCCGGTTCCTCGGCTTCCTCCCCTGCGACGGTGATGTGCTCGACGAAGAGAAGCGCTAGCCCGGCGGTCGCCATGGCAATGGTCGCGAAGGCGAAGAAAACGCCCTCGCCAAAGCCAAGCCCGACACCGATCAAGCCCGTCGTGACAGAGGAAACGGCGCCCGCCGCAAGCCAGAGAAGGCCGCGGCGCATTGCTCGATGCTCTTCGGTGAGTTCGCGTTTCATGTCACCTCCGATGTCTGGAGGGCATCCATGACGTAAGAGAAGAGTTCGTCGCGCGAAAGCTGGAAGCGGTCGAAGTCGTAGTCGAATTCGACGCCACGCCTGCAAACGCTGTTCGCATGAATCGTGTGCTCTTCATGCTTCTGGATGACTGTCACCACGATCCCGTCGCAAGGCGTGTGGTGATACTCGTAAGCCGGCATGAAGTACGCCTCGCCCGGAGCATAGCGTTCGATTGGACGCTCGATCACATTCGCATCCGCCACCGGGTAGCTGAGCCGCGAGCCTTTTTCGCTGCGCGGGCCGTTATGGCTGATGAGCAGGTGCGAACCGGTTTCGGGCTTAACGATCTCCAGGTCGCATCGGCGGTTGACCTGCGTTCCCTTCAGCACCCGCGACGTGAAGCTGAAGCGATGATTGTGAACCGCCGAATATTCAAAGCAGCGCCGGCGAGGCAGCTCCGGATGCCAGACATGCATCCGCATGTCGGCAGTCAGCCGAATTTGGAGGAAGCCGAGTCCATGCAGACTGATCGTCTCCTTGGTCGGCGTGAAATCCTTAAGCGTTGGCCTCGTCATATCGCCCCGATCTCCTTTGCCTTGAAGCGCTCGATGTCGAGCACCTGGGCGCCCATGCGCGCCTGCCCGTTGCCGCGAAAGCGAAGGAGACTTCGCGGGCACCATGCCTCGCCCTCCTGCCCTTCCGGCGAAATGAATTTCAGTTGCACCGCAAACTCGCGAATGACCGTGACCTCGCAATCGAGTTCGACCGGCTCCCTGAGGCCGGTATCCGCGCGCGCCCGGCCGCCGAAGAGATCGCGCTGTGTCATGGCAGCCTCCAATCGGGGAACGGCTGCTCCACTTCGCGCGGCCACCAGCGTTTGCGCAGGCCGCGAAAGCCCGGGATCGGTTCGTCAATCGTCACTGCGACCGCGCCGCCCCGGCGCAGGATCGCGGGGCCGTCCATACCGATTACCGGCGCGTAGCCTCTCAGCTTTCCATGTGCGACCACGTAAAACCTGTCGCCGGGCCGGATCAGAAATCGATAGCTGTGGCGCGTGTACCATCCCCACGTTTGGCCGGACTCCGGCGTTCCAGCGATGTCGCCTTCCGCTATCCACTCTTTCCAGAAGTCTTTCGGGCAGGTGCCGACGAGATCGACCATTACGTGTCCCTCCCGAAGCGCACGCCATGCGCCGCCACCGCCTCGTCTTTCGACACGGCCGCATAGTGCTGCGCGTAAGGTCGTCCGCCTTGGCCGGTGAAGGGCTCGCCGCCCGCCACCCAGTCCCAGACGAGCCAGACGCAGTTCATCACCGGGCGTCCCTGCCCCGTCCAGTCGAGCCGCCAGCCCAGCGGGTGAATGCGCGAGGGGGGAAATTCATTGAAGAGGCGCTGCCGCGCGGCCTTCCCCGCCGCCTGGAAAAAATCGGCTTTCACCAGCAGCGCGAGATAGCGCGCGCCGAGCGCCCGGGCATGGCGAATGAAGCTTTCGACCAGCTCGCCATAAGGCGGATTGGTAATGACTACGGGCGCGCGAAGCCTCCGCGCTTTCAGGAAGTCGACGCCACCTTTCCCGAAGCCCCGGTCGACAAGATCCGTCGAGGTCACGCGGAAACCCGCCGCGCTAAACACGCGCGACATGCGGCCACGCCCACAGGCCGGCTCCCATATATCGCCGGAAACATGCGCCATGCGCCGCCCTTCCCGCGCCAGCAGGGCGAGCGTGCCCGCCTCTTCCGTTTCGTGAAGCTGGTTCGGGTTTGTCCGAAGCGTCGACCCGCCGCGTGCGACAAGTGGCGTCATGATCAGCGGTCCCTTTCAATGTAGGGGCGGGCGCCGCCGGTATAGGCGACCGTCATCGGTGCCTGCGCATTGCGGACCAGCTCGCGGGCATTGAAGAGATGTGCTTTCAGCTGTGCCCGCTGTGGATGGTTCGCGCCCGTCATCAGCCAGGCGCGCGCGGCTCCGCGCAGTGCCGTGTAAACCGGTTTGTCGATGCACTCCGCCAGCGGTCGTTCGATCATCTCGCGCAGCTCACGCCGCACGGCTTCTTCGTCGCGCGAGCCGCTGAGAAGCCGGTCGACGGCGAGCACGAGGCGTTGTTCATGGGTGAGCCGCACCTGCCCCATCACACGCCTCCCTCATGCTGAGGAACGATCAGGCCGGCCGAGCCCGCAGCTGCCGTGTGCCAGAGAAGCGAAAGCACCGGCTGCATGTAGACTCCGGCCGTCTCAAGCATCTGCAACCCGTCAGCGAGCCGCCCGGCAAGATCGCCATGAACTTCAAGCGTCGTGTTCGCCTCATCGGCGAGATGAAGGCAGTCGTCGGCATAGCGCCAGTGATAGCGGCTCTCGATATCGAAGAGAGGATCGTTCATTTCCGCTTCCCCCGTTTCTCGAGGTCCGCAAGCGCCGTGCGCAGCGCGATGAGCTTTTCGACGGCTTCGTCGATTTCGCGGGTGATGTTCAGCTCGCGGACTTCTTCCGCCGTGATCGTGCCGCCCTGGGCGAGCGCTTGGCCCACCACGGCAATGGCCTCGCCGCATTCCTTGGCGATGTCGCCGAGGTGGCGTCCCCACTCGCCCGTGCCGTCGAGGCTGGGCAGCTCAATCAGCACATGGCCCTGCGCGCGGGCGATCTCGCGGGTGAGATGCGGTTCGCCATTCGCCGCTTCGAGATCGAGCAGCACGTCGACAGGCAGAAAGCGGCCGACATTCGGATTCTCACAGCGCGACAGTTCCGCCCGTTCGATCCGCGTCACCT
Organism: Parvibaculum sp.; assembly: GCA_002694985.1. Lineage (GTDB taxonomy): Bacteria > Pseudomonadota > Alphaproteobacteria > Parvibaculales > Parvibaculaceae > Parvibaculum. Next base: position 781,964 of record NZNS01000010.1, read on the forward strand.
TCGCGGCTAGCTCCAGCCCCCCGGCATCGCGCATGAGCAGCCGCGTCGCCGCCTTCAGGCGCAAGTAAGTGTCTTCGGAGTGAAAACGCCCGGTCATGCGCCACCCCGCGCACGGGAGAAAAGCCCGCGCCCTTTCTCCATTACTTTCCGGAGCGTGCGCGGCATCCTCGCGCCATGGAAAAGAGAGCGAACCCGCATGCGCGAGGGACGGAGCATCGTCCCGACCGAGCGCCCAACACCGACGCAAAAGTGAACAGCGAACGCGGCCACCGAGGAGGAGGGAGGGGTGACCGCGCCCGCCGTCTCCCCGGCGGTGACGGGCGCACCGGCGGGAAGCCGCAAATCGCGGGAAATGAGGCCGGGCGTGAGATTGGCGGCGGGCGCACCCGGCGCACGCCGTGCGCCGGAGGCCGCCTGTCCCGGCGAAAGCCGGGATGCGCCGCCTGCTTCGAGGAAGCGTCGCTTGACCCCGTCCTCGAAAGCGCCGGGCGTGGAGTCGAAAAGGAAGATCGGCCCCTTGCCGTCGCGACTGAAACGCCGCGCGCGGTTGACGAGGTCGTCATTGACCTCCCGCGCCATATCGAGGGAGGACGGCTCGCAAGCCGTCACCGTGACGAAGCGCGACAACTCGGCTTCGTCGATAAGACCCTTGAGCTTGAGGCAGCGCTCAGCGACACCCGCCTCCATGCGGATCTGGGCGGGCTGGGCTTTGACCTCATGCAGCACCGCCTGCGCCTCGCTCATCCACCGGGCGAGATCGGGTGCCGGATACTTCCCGTCCCGGCCCGGCCGCGATGCGATACAGTCATTGAGCAGCACGAGGCAGCTCTCGACCACCCGCGCATCCTGCGCCGCGCGGGCACAGGCTTCGGCCCGCGCACGGCGGAACGCCTTGGTCTCGTCGTCCGGAAAATGCAGGAGGTCCGTCATGCCGCCGCCCCCCGGTGGCCGGGGCGGGCAGGCGCGGCGGAAGGACGGCAGGCGGCGGCGCCGGGAGCGAGCGCCCCCGTCCCCGTCTTTCCGCCGTTGCCGGGTCCGAACCAGACGTATGCGGACGAACGGGCGGAAAGGGCTTGAGTCAGTGACTCGACGCCCTCCCCGCCCGCGTCTACCGTGTTGTCGCCACAACACACGGAGACAATGTCATGACCGCCCAACCCGTCCGCGCTGCCGGCATGGCCTGGTACACGCGACAGGATTACCCGCGCATTCTCGAAATCATGGAGGACGCAGAAAAGCTGCCCCCGACCTATTTTGCGTGGAGCAAGGCTGCGGAGCGTGGCAAGCGCGACCTCGAACGCAAGGGGCACATCGTCATTACCGCCATAATCGATCCGGACGAGTTCCCGGTCTGGTGCCGTGCGCGCGGCCTGAATATCGACGCCAAGGCACGCATCCAGTTCGCCAACGAGACCGCTTACGCTGCCATCAACAAGACGCACTGAGGCTTGGAGGTAGCTCCCCATCACGCGGCCTCCTCTTTGGAGCGTCTGGCTTCGGCTTCCGCCTGCAGGTCGAGCAGAACCTTGCGGGCCGGGCCTTGCGGCGTGCTCTTGCCGTTCTCCCAGCGCAACACGGTGGTGCGGTGAACGCCGCCAACGCGGACAGCGAGCTGCGCGTGGGTGAGATTGAGGGCCTGGCGGAGCGCCTTGATGTCGATTCGGTCTGTCATGATGGCAGAGCTTGTGCGTTTTGCACTTCACCTGTCAAGTGCCAAACGCACTCCACCTGAGTGCAATCTGCGCACATGGAAATTCATGAACGATTACAGGAAGCTAGAAAGAAGGCGGGTTACAGGTCGCCCTCGACGGCGGCCAAGGCCATGGGTGCGAACATCTTCACCTACACCCAGCACGAGAACGGCACGCGCGGCATCCGCCGAGATGTCGCCGCCCGATATGCAGCTTTCTTTCGAGTGGATATTGGCTGGCTTCTCACCGGCAAGGGGAAGTCAGGCCGCCGAGACGATATCCCCGTTGTCGGCTATGTCGGCGCCGGCGCCGAGGTTCATCCGGTCGATGCCTACGCGCAAGGCGAGGGTTTCGACACGGTCGAGGCGGGCGTGCTGCCGCCCGACGCGGTCGCGCTCATCATCAGGGGCGACAGCATGTATCCGCTGGAGGATGGCTGGATCATCGTCTATCGGCGCGACCGCGACGGCGTGCCCTCGGCCTGCCTCAACAGGCTCTGCGTGGTGAAGGTCGCGAATGACGGGCCGGTGCTCATCAAGAAGATCAGGCGCGGCGCTGAGAAGAACACCTACACGCTCGAAAGCTGGAACGCACCGCCGCGCGAGAACCAGACGCTCGAATGGGCGGCGCCGGTCGAGGACATCAAGCCGAGATAGCGGGCGGCCGGAACTCATGCCCGCAGAAGCGGCAGCGGGCGGCGGCGGCCTTGATGGTTTCCGCGCAGCTGGGGCAGGTCATGGTCTCGCCGCCATCCGCATCGCGGGCGGCGATGGCCGCGACCGCGGCGGCCGTCGCCACGTCGCGCGCTTCGGCTTTCAGATTGGGCAGCACCGCCACGACAATCAGCGCGAAGAGGCCGAAGACGGCGCCGAGCAGAAACCAGCCGGCGCCGGACCGTCCCTTGTTGGACGCGACGACGGCGGCGGCACCCGCAAAGAGAAGCCAGATCACAACATATCCCATCGCGCGCGGCTCACCTGGTTGTTGTCGCCAGCGCCCGCGCTTCCCGCGTTGCGTTCTGGATGAAACCCATCAGCGCCATGCGCGAGGCGGTGGAGATCATCGGCCCTGCATCGTCGCAGAGCGCAATCTTGCCGCGCCTTGCCCCGCTCCCTTCGGGGCTCGCCTGACCGATCAAGCCGCCCGGCCCCACCAGCGCCACGATCCCGCTCATGCCGACCGAGGCCTCGGCGCCGAATGTCCAGTAGGCCTGTTCGACGATCAGCAGCCGCGTGTCGAACGCACCCTGATAGACGATGATCGATGCGTCATATCCCTGCGCGGCGAGATCTGCCGGTTTCATCTCCGGCGTGAGGGTGACGCTTTCGAAATTGTCGTCGAGCGCCTTCTTCATCGCGACGGCATAGGCGCCGTCGGCATCGGTCGGAAAGGTCCAGCCGCCACAGGCAAAGCCTTCGGCGGAAATGTCCTTCCGCCAGGCGCCGCTCTGGATGGTCGCGGCATAGCGGCCGGGTATCCTGCCACCGTCATTCCAGTCCGCATTCGGCAGACCCACTTTGACGGGCGACGAACACGCGGCGAGCGCGAGGAGCGCGAGGGCAAAAAGGGACGCGCGCATCAATCGACCAGCTCGATGCCCTTGGGGCGCGCCATCTGCGTCGGCAATGCCTCTGCCGGCAGGACGCGCTGATAGCCGCCGGTATTCTGCACCATCACGCGCATGCCGTCCGGCAGCGTGCTTTCGCCCTTGCCGATATCCTGCACCACCGTGAGCGCGACGCCGCTTTGCAGCATCACGACATATTCAACGCCGGTCCTGTCGGCGGCGGCCTGCTCGATCAGCGCCCCGGCGACGGCGCCGGCGAGAAGCCCCGCGCTGATCGCCCAGGCATTGCCCGAGCCGCTGCCCGCATAGGAGCCCGCGCCCGCGCCGACCGCCGCGCCGACAAGCCCGCCCGTGCCGGTGTTCTTGCCGGTGATATCGACCTCGCGACTGGCGACGATTGTGCCGAAGGTCACGGCGCTGGCCTGCCCGACCTCGTCATATTTGTAGACGTTCTGGCTTTGCCGCTGCGCGCAGCCGGCGAGCACGAGCGCTGCCAGCACGATGGCGGCCAGCCCGGCGATTCGTCCTGATCTCATCTGATCCCCCATCCATTTATTCACCACCCTTATAGCGCATGCCGCCACACCGCGCGAATCCCCGCTTTCCTCCCGCCTTTGCGTTTTGTGCGTTTCGCACTTGTGCCGTGGTTTCGGATAGTGCATATTGCACTCCACAGGCGCGCGGCGTGCGCCGCAACCGAGGGAGCAGGCATGGTCTTCGAGATCGAAAAGGGCATTGAGGTTCCGGACCCGCAGCAGAAGATACGCCGGACCTACCCCTTCCCGGACATGAAGCCGGGCGACAGCTTTCTCGTTCCCTGCAAACCCTCTGAATCGAAACAGACGGGGAAGCGCCTGGGCGTCGCTGCGCGGCGCTGGTCGTGCCGGCAACCCGGCAAGCCACGCTTCGCCGTGCGGCAGGTCGAGGGCGGTGCTCGCTGCTGGCGCATCGAATGAACCTGCTTTTTTTACATCGTCGCGGACTTCGCTCGCGACAGGACGGGGAACCGACATGACCATCAATATCGACAAGGGCGTGCCTGTGCCGCCTGTCACATACCAGACCCGTCGCCTCTACCCCTTCGAGGAGATGCAGCCGGGCGACAGCTTCTTCGTGCAGACGAAGGACGCGGCGGAACGCATCCGCAAGCGTCAGTCGGTTGCGGCGGCCGCCAAGAAATTTCGCAAGGACAGTGAACCCAACACGCTCCGCTTTACCACACGGCAGGTCAGGAACGGCGTGCGCTGCTGGCGCATCGAATGAACCTGCCCCCCCCCCGAAAGGCGCCTGCCATCGGCATCCCTCAAGATCCTCGATGCGCAGGCGCCCGGCCCGTCCGCCCCCCCCGGCGGACGGGCCATCCGGGGACGGACACCTCAAACAGGAGAGACAGATGGACAAGCAGCAAAAAGCCCGCGTCACCGCCATGGAGGCGGATCGCGACGATGCGAAGCTTTCCTATCGCGGCCTCGCGCAAAAGGCCGGGGTCAGTGACGGAAACATCCGCGACGCCGTAAAAGGCCGCAAGGATATGGGCGAGGGCAATTGGGGCAAGGTCGCTTCGGCCCTTCCCGGCGGCAAGCTCGAAGCTCTGCTGCAGGCGGCGGGCATCGAGATTCCCGGCCCCCCGGCGCACGCCGTGCGCCAGCAAGGCGATGCGGCAGGCATCGTCGCCATCCCCTTCGGCAACCTCCGGCCGAACCCGGACAATTACCGCAAGACCTTCGACCCGGAAGATATCGCCGGGCTGGCCGAAAGCATCGCGGAGAACGGCGTGCTGCAGAACCTCGTTGTGCGCGAGGCGGACGGCGAGGACATCCACACGATCAACTCGGGCGGGCGGCGCTACGCGGCAATGATGAGCCTGCGCGCGCAGAACCGCATCGACGATACCTTCCCGGTCCCCTGCCTCGTGCGCAGCATGAAGGACACCGAAGCCCGCGCGCTGGCGCTCATCGAAAACCTGCAGCGGCAGGACGTGCCGGTGCTCGAGGAGGCGGAGGGCTTCAAGGCGCTCACTTCGCTTGGATGGGACACGGAGAAGATCGCCACCGCCTGCCACATCGCGCCGCGCACGGTGCAGGACCGGCTCCAGCTTTTCGACAAGCTGAAGCCCGTCGCCCGCAAGGCGCTGGCCGAGGGGCAGATCACGCTCGACCAGGCGCGCGCGATCGTGTCGACGCCCTTCGAAAAAGAGCAGAACGAACTCGTGACTTACGCGGTGAGGAACGGCTACAGCGCCGCCTCGCTGCGGGACAAGGCGAAGGCTGGCAAGGTGCCGGTGCGCGTGGCCGGGTTCGACCTTAAGAAATACAAGGGCGACTATATGGGAACCGGCACGGAGCGCGTCTTCGCCGACACGGACGCCTTCATGAAGCTGCAGCGCAAGGCCGCGCAGCAGAAGGTCGACGAGATCAAGGCCAGTGGACGCTTTGCCAGCGTCACGCTTCTCGCGATCGGTGAATATTTCGACTATTCGCGCTTCCACCATCTGGACGAAGAGGACATCGCCGAAGAGACCCCGGAGGCTTTGAAGGAGCTTCACGCCTTCGTCTCCGTCGACCGCTGGCGTCACGATATCGAGATCGAGTACGGACGTCCCGACGAGCGAAGCGCGGCACGCGGGCCGGACGATGACGAGGATGGCGCGGCGGAGGACGAAGCGCAGCTCGATCTTGAGCCCGAGATCCGCCGCAAGAAAAGGGAAGAAGAGCTGGCGGCAGGCTCGCGATGGCAACGCGACATGCTTGCCGCCGTTGCCGCGCGCGCGGCGGACTACTTCCGAACGGAGATCCTGCGCGACCTTGCCGGTCTCGGTACGACGTGGCGTCCGGTTCACTTCGACATAATGACTGTCAATCTCCCCGCGACAGCGGAGATCATTCAGTCCGCCACGGGCAGCCCTTTCGTCTTCGACGCTATCGAGGAGGGCGTCGCGCTTGCCGATGTGCCGCGCAACGAAGATATCGGCTTCATCGACGCGGCGGACATCCCCTTCCTCCGCGCATGGCTCACGAACCAGCCGGACGCGGATGTGACCCGCCTTTACGCGCAGCTCCAGGTAAGCCGCTCCATGCTCTTCCATCCGCACACGCTCGATGGCGAAACGCTCGCCCTCTCCCAGAAGATCGGCGTGCCGGTGCCGCCGCATATGACTCCGGAGCCGGAGGAAGACGAAGAGGTGAACGAGGAAGCGGAGGAATATGACTACACCACAGTCGACCGGCGCATCGCTCTTGACGGCGAAGCCGAGGAGGAACTGGCATGAACAGCCTTCAGGAAATGATCAACACATCGCTTGTGGAGCTGTTCGATAGCGGCAAGGCGAAGGAGATCGTCGACGGCTATGTCGAGAAGATGGTGAAGGATGTGGTGTCCTCCGCCACCCGCCCCTATTCGGAATTCGGCAAGACGCTCGAAGCAAAGCTCGCCGAGCATCTCCAGGTCGACTTCGGCAAGCTGGACTTCCCTGCCTACAACCATCTCGTGACGCAAGTCGTGCAGCGCTCGCTGCGTCACACGCTGCAGGACGATGCGGCGAAGCAGCAGCAGCGTGCAGAGGATCGCGCAGCCGTCGAGGCCGGATACATGCCGCTGAAGGATTACATCGCCAAGTGGGGCGACGACAAGGAAGGCGGTGCCGCATGAGCGAATCGCTGCACAAAATCACGCTCTATCGCGACGACAGCACGACGCCTGTCACCTTCGAAAACGTGAAACACACCTTCTGGACGGCCAGCAGCTCCGTTTTCGTCATCGCGCAGATATCGGACCTTGCAACGGGAAAACACCACTACATCCACTGGCCGCGCGAGCGCTTCTGCTGGTTCCGCCACGAGCGGCAGGACGGACAGGAGATCGTGTACCAGACCATGATCGACGGCCAGCCGATACGCCCTGACCTGGACCCGACCGGAGGCGCCACATGAGCCGCGCCGCCGCCCTTGACGAACTCATGCAGGAGCTTGCCCGCCACATCGACAAACGCGTCGAGGAGGTCGCCGACGAGCGGTTGCCGATAGCTCTCTTCATCTTCGATGGAGATCAGGCGCATGCCGTGGCAACCGGCGAATGGGAGGCGACCCGCGCCGCGCTCGCGGACTGGACGGAAGACCCCCGCCGGCCTGCCACGACCTTCACGCTGAAGGGACACTGATGCCACCGCGCGGCCAGATACCCATGGATGAAAAGCCGCCTTCACAGCAGAACCTGCGGCACACGGAGCTGAAGCCCCGGCGCGGGCTTCGCCGGGAAGAGGCTGCGCTTTATATCGGGGTCAGCCCCTCAAAATTCGACGATCTGGTCAAGGATCGCCGAATGCCGCGACCGAAATTGATCGACGGTTGCAAGACCTGGGATATCTGGAAGCTCGACATTGCCTATGACGAGCTTCCCGAGGATGATGGCAAGGGAAACGACATCGACTTCGCAGTATGACCGGCCGGAACCATGGTGAAAAAGCATCTCCGCTACGTGGTGGAGCAGAAAGACCGTTACGGCAATGTGCGCCTCTATTTCTGGAAGCGTCCCGGCCCGCGCATTCGTCTGCACGGCACCTTCGGCTCCGAAGACTTCATGAAGCAATACGGCCGCTGTCTTGCCGAAGCGACCGGTGCCATCGCGCCACGTGCACTGGAAGCAGCCGGCGGCCGCCACCTCATAAGGCCCGGTTCGTTCCGCGCGTTGTGCGTCTCCTGGTTTTCGAGCGCGGAGTTTCGGACGTCGTTAAACGAGCGCACGCAATATGTGCGCCGTCGCATCATCGAGCAGATGTTGCAGGAGCCCGTGAAGCCAGATGCTGCACTTCTCTTTGCCGATGTACCTGTCGCCAAGTTCACGTCCAAGGCCGTGCGCGTGCTGCGCGACCGCAAGGCCGATACGCCGGAAGCCGCCAACACGCGCGTCAAGGCGCTTCGGGCGGTCTTTGCGTGGGCGATTGAGGCCGGAGAAGCCGAAACCAATCCGGCCCGCGATATTCCCTATTTGCGCAATGGCTCAGACGGCTTCCACACCTGGTCGATCGACGAAGTACGGCAGTTCTTCGCGCATCACTCGGTCGGCACAAAGGCGCATCTGGCGCTCTCGCTTCTCCTTTTCACCGGCGTGCGGCGCGGCGACGCTGTGCAGCTTGGCCGGCAGATGATCCGGCGGCATCCGGACCCGTGGCTCCATTTCACCGAGCAGAAGGGGCAGCGCAAGAAGGCAAAGCATCGCGAGATCCCGGTGCTGCCGCAGCTCATGGAAAGCATCGACGCCTACGAGGGCGGCAATCTCACCTTTCTCGTGACCGAGTTCGGCAAACCGTTCACGGCAAACGGCTTCGGCAACTGGTTTCGCAAACGCTGCAACGAGGCCGGCCTCCCCCATTGCACAGCGCACGGCGTGCGCAAGGCAGGCGCGACGATCGCGGCCGACAACGGCGCGACCGAGCATCAGCTTATGGCGATATATGGATGGGAAAGCCCGAAACAGGCGGCGCTTTATACGCGCAAAGCGAACCGCAGGAAGCTCGCCGGTGACGCCATGCACCTCATCGCGCCACCCGCTCGCGGCACGGAAGAAGAACGGACAGTTATCACTTCGGAGGGTGATTGCAGTCCGGTGATAACATCAGGCCGAAAAGCTCAATAAAATCAAATGCCGAAAAAGGGAATGGTGCCCAGGGGCGGGATCGAACCACCGACACTGCGATTTTCAGTCGCATGCTCTACCAACTGAGCTACCTGGGCGGAAGCTCCGAAGCGGCGGGAATCCGCAGCGCTTCGGCAAGGTCCGCGGTTTATAAGAGATAGAGTCCGGCCTGTCCAGAGGCACCCGCTCCCTTCGCAAAGATCAATCGCTACAGGGGGTTAACTCTCGCCATCTTCGTCCGCGGGACGCATTTGCGACGCCTCGTCCCACTCGTCCGGCGGCTCGACGGCGGGGATTGCATAAGTGCCTTTCAGCCAGCGGTTCAGATCCACATCCGCGCAATGCCTGGAGCAGAAGGGATGAAACCCCGAGGCCGAGCGTGCGCCGCAAATCGGGCATGGGCGCGGCGCCCTCAGTTTCACGACCTTACCGTCGTCCTCGCCTGCCAAGATGGCCTCCTCACACGCCTATTGAACAACGCCGACATCAATGCGCTCGCGTGAAAACGCAGGTTCTCCCACGATTTTTACATCTGCTGCAACGCGCCTCAGCAATCTTTCAACGAGATAGGGATTGCCGCGTTCCAACCAATCGACGACTTCCGCCGATGCGCGCGCGACAAGCGGACGGCCGGGGCTTGCCTGCGCCTCTCGTGCGATCTTGCGCAGGAGATCGTTCGCAACCGTCGCGCACGTCTTGCGGCGCGGGCGGCCATTCGCATAGGCCGGCTCGGTAAGCAACTTGTCGAGCGGTTCGCGCACACGCTTGCGCGTCATCTCTACAAGGCCGAATTCCGACATGCCGGAAATCTGCGTCGGCACACGGTCTTTTGCAAAACCTTCGTTGAGCGCGTCGATGACCTTCTGGATGTTTGCCGGATCGTTCAGATGGATGAAGTCGATCACGATGAGGCCGCCCGTTCCGCGCAGGCGGAGCTGGTAGACGATCTCGTCCACCGCTTCGAGGTTGATCTTGACGCTCGTCTCTTCAAGACCTGTCGCTGCGGTATAGCGGCCGGAGTTCACGTCGATCGCCGTCAGCGCTTCCGTCGTTTCGATGGTGATCCAGCCGCCGGAGGGAAGTTCCGCGCGCGGTTCCAGCGCTGCTTCGATTTCACCATCGATATCGTAAAGCGCAAAGAGATCGCCGGGTCCATTGAACAATTGCACGCGGTCGAGCATTTCCGGCATGGCCCGGCGGCAATAACGCTGGGCTTCGCCAAAGGCATCCACGCAGTCGATCAGCACACGCGCCGTGTCGGCGCTCACGCAATCGCGCAGGGTCTTCGACACAGGATCGAGATCGTGGAAGACGACACAGGGCGCGTTGGACTTGCGTTCCGTTTCACGCAGCTTGCGCCATTCTTCCGCAAGCTGGCGCGCGTCGGCGGCAATGTCTTCCGCCGTGGCGCCGATTGCCGCCGTGCGAACGATGAAGCCCGCCGGCTCGCCTGTCACACCCATCGGATTGAAGCGTTCGACCATTTCTTCGACAAGGGTGGTCAGTCTTTCGCGCTCCGCTTCGTCCTCGATGCGGCGCGACAGGGCAACGCCGGACTGGTTGGGAACGAGAACAAGAAGGCGGCCTGGAATTGTGACATTCGCGGAAAGGCGCGCGCCCTTGTCACTAATCGGATCCTTTACTGCCTGCACTAGGATCGTCTGCCCTTCCTGCACGCAGGCGCTGATCGGCGGCAATACGCCCTCATCGAGGCCGGTAAGTTCGCAAAGGCAGCGCGCCTCTCGCGCACCGAGAAAACCGGCGCGTTCCAGACCGACTTCCACAAAGGCTGCCTGCATGCCGGGTAGCACACGCTGCACACGGCCGAGAAAAATATTGCCGATCAGCGAATGACCGGCGCGGCCTGTCTTTGCCTTGAGGTCGTCTTCCATGGTGCGCTCAAGAAAGAGTTCCACCGGACGCCCGTCCTCGACGATTGCGACGCGCGTTTCGCCGGGACCTACGTTGATTAAAACTTCTTCGGACATAAAACCCCTGATTTGCGCCCGACGCGCCCCCACGCAGCCGGATGCCCCATCTTCACCCTCGTACCTTCCAATCCTTGAAGGAGCGATCCTAACACTGTTGTCAGCCGGGATGATAGCCGCGTCAGTTCTTTGAAATCACAGGATAACCCGCGCCCGAAAGCAGCCCCGCCGTCTCAAAGAGGGGGAGGCCGACCACAGCGGAATGCGACCCTGTCAGCGCGCGGACGAAGATCGCGGCAAGCCCCTGAACCGCATAGCCGCCTGCCTTGCCGCGCCATTCGCCCGAAGCCAGGTAGAATGCAATCTCGTCCCCGGACAGACGTTTGAAGGTGACTCGCGTTTCATTCACGCGAATGGCATTGCGATCCGGCGTAACGAGACAGACACTTGTGTACACGCGATGCGCGCGGCCGGAGAGAAGCTTCAAGCATTCCTCGGCTTGTACTTCAGTCTCGGCCTTGGGGAGGATGCGCCGCCCGCAAGCGACAACCGTATCCGCGCCAAGCACGAAGGCGTCGCCATGCACCGAGGCAATGGCCTCGGCCTTTTCGCGCGCAAGACGCTCGGCATGGGCGCGCGGCAGTTCGTTCTTTTTCGGGGTTTCGTCTATGTCGGCTGCGACGACAAGATCGGGCGCGATGCCGATCTGCGCAAGCAGCGCGAGCCTGCGGGGCGAAGCGCTGGCGAGAACGAGGCGTGTCACTTGAAACGGTAGGTGATCCGCCCCTTGCTCAGATCGTAGGGCGTCATTTCCACAAGCACCTTGTCACCTGCAAGCACGCGGATGCGGTTCTTACGCATCTTGCCGGCCGTGTGCGCAATGATCTCGTGTTCGTTCTCAAGCTTCACGCGGAACGTTGCATTGGGCAGCAGTTCCGTCACCACGCCCGGAAACTCGAGCAGTTCTTCTTTCGACATTCACTATCCTTCGGAAATTTGGCCGAAGAATGGTCACAAAGCCTCCGAAAATCAAGAGCCCGGCCCGCTAATTCGCACGGGGGTCGGGCTCAAGATATTGATTTCCAGAGGTTTTCGGATCAGTCGGCCAAAAGGTACTCAATGGTGGAGACGACACGGACGGTCTTCATGACCTGTTCGGTCTGCTGTGCGCCCGGTATGCCGTCGCGCGGCTCGATGGAGAACTGACCCTGCCAAGCGCGCCTGATGCCGCCCAGATGGGAGCCGGAGTCGGCTGCAAAGGTTTCCGCCGCCTCGCGGGCGCGCTGGGTGGCCTCCTCGATCATTTCCGGCTTCACATCGGCAATTTTCGTGAACAGGTAAGAGGGCCGGACCGGACCATATTCGTTAGATAAAACAACACCTTGCTCGATGAGCGCGCTGCTCTCACGGTTCGCCGCCGCGACCTTGTCCACGTCGGTCGAACGCAGCACGAGCTGCTGAGCGATGATGAAGCGCGTATCGAACTGACCGCTCGAATACATCTGGGCGAGACGGTCAGTGACCTGCGGCGCCTGAAGCTCGATCTCGTCTTCAGAAAAACCATGTGATTTCAAGAAGTTACCGACAATCTCCGCGTTCCGTTTCACCTCGGCCTGCGTGGTGGCGAGGTCGTTGCCGGTCACGACGAAGCGCAGGCCCCAAAGCGCGAGGTCAGCCTTAACCTCCCGTTCCGAAAGGCCTTTTACGGATACGGAGCGATCTCCGAGACGCGATTTCACGAGTCCCTGACCGCCAAGATAACCGCCAAGGGCGATACCGAGACCAAGGATCAGGGCGGCCGTCAAAGTGAAAATGGATTTCATGGTAAGGCATTCCCCCGCTTCAGATTTTCCGATTTATACCACATGGATTGCGGCGGTTTCATGGATCAAACCGGGGACAACCCGCCCACCACTGTCACACAAACGTCATAAAAACGTCACGCAAGGCCGAACCCGAGGACAACCGGCCCCAAGGACAATTTTCGCTCGCGGCGTTTTCGGGACCGACATTCCGGCTCTTGCCGACGCGATTCCCCGGAAGGGTTTTGCTCAGACTACGCATCCGGCGCTGTTCCGGGGACAAGATCGCGCACCCTTGCCTGCATGTCCCTTCCATGCCCCCTGGCTTGCGCCGGGGCGACTTTATCCCCGTTCAGCCCATCTCGGCGCCGGCGCGGCCGAAGCGGCGCTCAAGAAGCTTTGCGAGTTCATCTCGCAGCGCGCGATAGGCATCGAGACGGCGCTCACGATTGCCGCCGGTGGGCACGGCGAGCGGATCTGCGACTTCCCAATATTCAACGTCCGTAGCGGAGGAGCGCGTCAGGGCCTCCGCCTGCTCGCGCGCCTCGGGCGTGAGCGCGACGATGAGATCGAAGCTCGTCACATCGTCGAGTTCGTCGATGCTCTTGGGTGTGCTAGGCGCAACATCGACGCCTGCTTCACGCAGAACCTCGGCGGCAAAGGGATCGGGATCTTCCGCAGGCGAGACGCCGGCGGAATCGATGAAGATGCGGGCGCCGTGGTTCTTCTTTAGCAGCGCCTCGGCGATGGGTGAGCGGATCGCATTCAGGTTGCAGACGAAGAGCACCGACGCCGGAATGCCGTCTCCCTTCTTTACCTCCGCACTGCCGCCAGCCATCGTACTCATCCCTTGATGTGCAGGACGCAGATAAGGGTGAAGAGACGGCGCGCCGTATCGAAGTCCATCTCGATCTTGCCGGAAAGGCGCTCCTTCAAGGTTTCGGAGCCCTCGTTGTGGAGACCACGGCGGCCCATGTCGATCGCCTCGATCTGCGCGGGCGCAGCGGTCTTGATCGCGTCGTAATAGCTTTCGCAGATCATGAAATAGTCCTTGATGATCCTGCGGAACGGCGTGAGCGAGAGCAGCACCTTGCCATGCGCATCGCCGGATTCGAGGCGGATGTCGAAGACGAGACGGTTTTCCTCGATGGAAAGATGAAGAATGTAAGGACCGCCATCGCTGCCGACCGGCGCGAAACGGTTTTCCTCCAGGAGGTCGAAGATCGCGACCTTGCGCTCATGCTCGACATCGGGGCTGCGGCGCACGACCGAGCGCTCGTCGAGAATAAGGTCGACGATGCGAAAATCTGTTCCCTCCGGAAAAACCGGAGAGGCGGATGCGCTGGTTTCATCGTCTGCCGAATGATCGGTCATGGTGGTGCAGTGTAAGCCGATTTGAAGGAAGGAAGAAAGCGAGGGCGACCGGCCTTCAAGAGGGAAGGTCCATGGGCTCCGATCTCCACCGGAGGTGACATGCGTTCTGAAGGCGAGGCCGGAAAATCTTTCAAAGGTTCAGGCGAATGGCGACCGAGCGGCCATGTGCGTCGAGGCCCTCGGCCTCGGCGAGCGCAAGGGCGGCGGGGCCGATGGCGCGCAGCGCCTCCGGGCCGCAGCGAACGATGGAACTGCGCTTCATGAAGTCGAGTACGTTGAGGCCCGAGGAGAAGCGCGCCGAACGCGCCGTAGGCAGCACATGGTTCGAACCGGCCACATAGTCGCCAATGGCTTCCGGGGTATAGCGTCCCAGGAAAATCGCGCCGGCGTTGGAAATCTGCGCAAGGAGGCTGTCGGGGTCCGCGACCGCAAGCTCCAGATGCTCGGGCGCAAGCCGGTCGACCAGCGGACAGGCATCGGCAAGCCTTTCCACCACAATGACTGCACCGAAATCGGCCCAGCTCTTCGTTGCAGTCGTCTCGCGCGGGAGTGTCTTCAACTGGCGCTCCACCGCTTCCTCGACGCGCCCGGCAAATGCAGTGTCATCGGTAATCAGGATCGACTGCGAGCTTGCATCATGCTCGGCCTGCGAGAGGAGATCGGCTGCGATCCATTCGGGATCGTTCTCGCCATCGGCAACAACGAGAATTTCCGACGGCCCGGCAATCATGTCGATGCCGACCGTGCCGAAGACCTGGCGCTTGGCTTCCGCGACAAAGGCATTGCCGGGACCGACAATCTTGTCGACGGGGGCAATCGTCTTCGTGCCAAAAGCGAGCGCGGCGACGGCCTGCGCACCGCCGACACGGTAAACCTCGTTCACGCCTGCGAGCCTGGCGGCGGCAAGCACCAGCGGGTTCACGATGCCGTCCGGCGTCGGCACCACCATGACGATGCGCTTCACGCCCGCGACCTTCGCGGGGACAGCGTTCATCAAGACCGAACTCGGATAATTCGCCGTGCCGCCTGGCACGTAGAGACCAACCGCGCCGATGGAGGTCCAGCGATGGCCAAGCTCCACGCCCTGCGCATCCGTGAAGCGCGCATCTTCCGGGCGCTGACGTTCGTGATAGGCCGCGATACGCGTGGCGGCGATCTTCAGGGCCTCAAGCGTTTTCGGATCGCAGGCATCCATCGCAGCATCGAGATCGGCCTGCGGTATCGCAAGCGTTTCGGCGGTGAGGCCCTCGAGGCGGTCGAAGCGGCATGTATATTCGATCAGCGCCTCGTCACCACGCGCGCGCACATCCGCGACGATCTTTTCAACCACGTCGCGCACATCGACGGATGCCTCGCGCTTTCCCGTGAGAAGAGCGGCGAAGTCCTTTTCGAAGGTTGAGTCTTTCGCATTCAGGCGAGTGGGCATTGGTTCAGTCCAGATCGTGCGCGGGCTTGTTCGGCGTTTCCCAGACGAGGCCGAGATCCGAGAGATGGGCATCGAGCGCCTCGACCTCAAGCTGCACTTCGGCACCGCCGGAGAAAACCAGCGTGACAATGCCCGAGGGCGCGTTCAACTCATCGAAGCGAATGGCCAGCAGGTTGAGCACGCCATCCGGCCTGTCCTGCGAGATGTTGCGCGCGCGGGCGGAAAGAACGTTGTCGAAATGGAGCCCTGTGCGAACGCGCTCATGGCTCTGCTTGCGGGACTTGCCCTCCCCTTCCCAGCGAAAACGGTTCACCACGCAGGCGAAGCGCCGTGTCGAGGGCAGGAAGGCAAGATCACGCACATGGGTGACCGCATCCTGCAAGGCAGCAGAAATCACTTCCAGATCGGTGGCATCCTCTGCGGCGAGGCGAAGGTCTTTCACGTCCGGCATAGCTGCTCCGGCTTTCTTTTCTGTCACGCCTTTTCACGCCATATCTCGGCGCCACAGGCACTGAGTTTTGCCTCGATACGTTCAAAGCCGCGATCGAGGTGATAAACGCGGTTTACGACGGTTTCGCCCTCGGCGGCGAGACCGGCAATGATGAGGGCGGCGGAAGCGCGCAGGTCGGAGGCCATGACGGGCGCGCCCTTCAGCTTCTCGACGCCGCGCACCAGCGCCTTGTCGCCGTGAAGCGAGATATCCGCGCCGAAGCGGGCCAGTTCCTGCACATGCATGAAACGGTTTTCGAAAATGGTTTCGGTGATTTCGGATTCGCCGTCGGCCATCGTCATCAGGGCCATGAACTGCGCCTGAAGATCGGTCGGGAAACCGGGGAAGACCTGCGTCACCACATCCGTCGCCTGAAGACACTCGCCATTGCGCGAGATGCGCACGGCACCCTGCTCGCTCTCGACCTCGGCACCGGCGGCGCGAAGGACGGAGAGCGCGGCCTCGAATGTCTCGGGCAAGGCGCCTTCGAGCACCACCTCACCGCCCGCCATGGCGGCGGCGACGGCATAGGTGCCGGCCTCGATGCGGTCCGCGATGACGCTGTGGGTTGCGCCGTGCAGCTTTTCGACGCCTTCGATGCGCAATGTCGAGGTGCCGATGCCCTCGATCTTCGCGCCCATGGCGACGAGGCAATTCGCGACATCGCAGATTTCCGGTTCGCGGGCTGCGTTTTCCAGCACGGTGAGACCATCGGCAAGCGTGGCGGCCATCATCAGCGTATGCGTGGCGCCGACGGAGACGATGGGCGAGCGGACGACCGCGCCCTTCAGACCGTCCGGCGCGGAGGCGAGGACATAGCCTTCCACGAGGTCGATCTCGGCCCCCATCTTCTGCAGGCCCTTTATATAAAGGTCGACCGGGCGTGCACCGATGGCACAGCCGCCGGGCAGCGAGACCTTGGCCTTCCGGCAGCGGCCGAGAAGAGGCCCGAGCACCCAGAAACTCGCGCGAATCTGCGAGACGATCTCGTAAGGCGCGGTGGTCGAGGTGATGTCGGCGGCGCGAATCGTCATCACGTCGGCATCCCCTCCATCATTCATGGACACGCTGGCACCAAGGGCACGGAGAAGCTTCGTCAGCGTCTTCACATCGGCAAGGCGCGGCATGTTGGCGAGCTTCAGGGGCTCGTCGGTCAGCAAGGCGGCCGTCATCAGCGGGAGCGCCGCATTTTTGGCGCCGCTCACGGGAATCCGGCCCTTGAGACGGCGGCCACCGCGAATGTGTATCGTATCCATGAATATGTCCCGGTTGGGGTTCAGCGGTTTATAGGGGGAGCGGGCCCCTAAGTCACAGGGCAATCGAATGAATTCGATTACCCTTCCTTTTTATTACCCTCAAGCGCCGGGCGGGGCTTTCCTCGCATAAGCGCGGGCAGCCCCCGGGTGCGTATGCGCACCCTCTTATTGAGACAACAGGTGGCATCCGCCGCCGCCGGGCCTTGCCATTCTTGCGCAGCAAAAATGGTTGTCACCACTCATGCCCGCGAATCCGGGCACTTTTAGGGCTATTGCGCGCCTTCCTTGCGGGCGCGGGACTGCTGCTTCCGCTTCTTGAGGTTCTCGCGCAGCGTCTCTGCGAGGCGGGCTTCACGGGCCTTGGCCTCACGGGTCTGGGCGGCACGATCCTGGCCTTTGCCACCGGGCGTGCGGGGATCGAAGGTGGGGCGGCTGTTCTTCATCTCTTGCTACTCAATTCGGGGGCCCAATCCGGCCAATCCGGGGGCCCGCATCCAGGGGAGAAAGAGGGGAAGATAGTGCGTTGCGGCATCTTGCGCGAGGGGGGTCGCTGTGGCACTTTCCGCGCGCTTCGAAAAAGAGGGCCAGCGCCCCGGCGCCAACGGTCCGTTTACCATTCGAGGCGAGACTGCGAGCGGCCTTCGCGCCCCTCCGGCACGCTGTTGTAGCTCAGTGGTAGAGCACTCCCTTGGTAAGGGAGAGGTCGTGAGTTCAATCCTCACCAACAGCACCATTTTCCCGGAAGACCTTTTTCCCTTCATTTCAATTCCTGCCCGGCCCTGGGACATGCTTCCGGCTCCTGATAGGCTTGAGCCTTGATCGGGGAAGGAGACGTTCATGACCAAGCTGACAAATATGCTGGCTCCGGGCGTAGTGGTTCTGGGCCTGCTGGCCCTGACGATACCCACCGTGGCGAATGCACATGGCGGGGGATGCCGCAAATCCTCGCCGCCCGGACAATGCTGCCACATGGATAACAGCACCGGCGTCGTTCACTGTCACTAGACAAGGCAGCGCCCTCTCGCCGGGCCGACATACTGGTGATCGGGACACCGATCTGGCTCGGTGAGGAATCTTCCGTGTGCCGCCTTATTATCGAACGACTTTACGGTATGTCGGGCGAGCTGAACGAGAAGGGTCAGTCGAGTTTCTACGGCAAGAACGGCGGCACGGTGATTACCGGCAATGAGGACGGCATCAAGCATTGCGCCATGTCGATCCTTCATGTCGATCCTTCATGCGCTCGGCCATCCGGGATACACGACCCCGCCTCAGGCCCCCATCTGAGGCGGGCGCTCATGGCATGAGAAGCGCGAGGAGCGAAAGCGCCATCAATGCCTGCCCCACATAATAAGTGATCCAGACGATCAGCCCGCGCGCGGGGACCGGCGACTTGAACTTGTCGAAGGCGATGACGCTGTCGGAAATCACGAAGAGGACGGCGCCGAGGCCGAGAAGAGGCGCGCCTTCGGGGATTGCGAGCGCGGACAAGGCCATGACGAGGATGACCACGAGATAGGTGCCGACGGGGAGCTTCATCCTGCCGAGGGTGGGGGCAAGCGTGAAATAAAGCGCCATAGCGCCGAGGCCGACGGCGAGCGAGATGGTCTTCTGCGCGAGCGTTTCGGGCGCGCTGGCGATGGGCACCATGACCGCGATATAGAAAAGATGGCTGACAAGGAAAGCCACGAGGCCACGCGGAAAATTGCGCGCATCGCCCTTCATGGCGAGGAAGAAGTCACCCAGCGCGGAAAAGAGAAAGGCGGCAGAGAGAAGCAGGAGCGGTAGCGCCGGGCCTATGCCGACCGCCAGAAGCGGCAAGGGCACGAGCAGGCCGATGGCAGCGGTCTTGAGGCCTGTGCGGAGCAGCGAAGGGGCCGCGCGCTCGATCACCTGATAGGCGATGGCCGCGATGAGCGAGAGCAGCGCGAGCGCAATGCGCAGCGCGTCGAGGCCATCCCCCGTCATGAAAATCCGCTCAAGCATTCGTTTCCCCCCGTTCTTTATTCTTTCGTCCTTACCCCTATGATCGCGGAAGAGACAGGAATGCAAAAGGATCAATTATGAGCAGCGGCGCGCGCGCCATAGACAGCCCGCAGAACGCAAATGCGAAGAAATGGCTGGCGCTGACCGAATCACGCGGCATCCGCAAGCATGGCGCGTTCATCCTTTCGGGACGCAAGACCGTGCCAGAAGCGCTGGCCCGCCACCCGAACCGCTTCACAGCGGCGCTGGCGCGCACGGAGAGCGACCTCAACCGGCTTGCCCTCCCCCCTTCCGTCGAACGCTATGTGCTGGCGAAACCCGTTTTCGAGGCCCTGGATACGAACGGCACCGGCTTTCCGCTGCTTGTGGGCGAGGTGCCGGAAATGGCGGCGGCAGACTTCAGCGCGGCACCCAAAGGCTTTGAACTGGTGCTGGCGCTCGGCGATCCATCGAATCTCGGGGCGGCACTCCGCAGCGCGGCGGCCTTTGGCGCAACACGCGTGGTGCTGATGGAGGGAGCGGCGCACCCTTTCCATCCGAAAGCGCTGCGCGGCGGGGCCAACGCACAGTTCGGTCTCACCTTTCTCAAGGGAGGCGACTGGACGGCGCTCGAAGGCGCGGAAGGACCTGTGGCCGCGCTCGATGGCAAGGGCACGGATATCGAGGAATATGTCTGGCCGGAAAATCTCCGTCTCGTGTTAGGCGAGGAAGGCCGCGGATTGCCGCCCGGCCTCAAGGCAACGCTGCTCGCGATACGCACAACCGGGGCGGTCGAATCCCTGAATGCGACGGTGGCCGCGAGCCTCGCGCTTTCCGCGCGTTTCCGGCGGATTTCATCGCGGTGATCCAGCGCCGGGGCCGGTGCGTATTCAAGGGGTGAGAGCTGGCGCAAGGTCCAGCGGTTCAACTCCCCCAGAGAAGGCTCCGCCCTTGAACTCGCTTTTCAAACTTGCCGCCCTTCTCACGCTCGTTGTTCCCGCCGTGAGCCTCAGTGCTCTTGTTTCAGGCGCGGACGCGGCAGCGCCGGCTGCGCCCCCCGGGCCGGCGCTGTCGTTCCGCGTCGAGCGGGGGAGCACGCCCATCGGGACACATACGGTCAGCTTCATGCGCAAGGGCGAAGAACTTCATGTCGCCGTCGACATCGAACTCGCCGTGTCTTTCGGTCCCATCACCGTTTTCCGCTACGAGCATCGCAATCGCGAAACATGGCGCGGGGGGAAACTCGTCGCGCTCGAAACGGTAACGAATGATAACGGCACCAGATACAAGGTGAGTGCGAAGGCGATGGAGACGGGGCTCAAGGTTATAAGCTCCGCCAACGGAACATTCATCGCGCCTGACGACATCATTCCCACGAGCTACTGGAACCCGGCAACGATCAGCCAGAGCGAACTTCTGGACACGCAGAAGGGCCGCATTCTCAAGGTTGAGATAAAACCCGGCACCGAATTTGAGGCGGGCGTGAACGGCAAGCCAATTCCCGTGCGGGAATATGAAATGACGGGCGACCTGAAACTCAAGCTCTGGTACTCGCCGGAGATGGAATGGCTGAACGTGATCTTTCGTGCGCGCGGCGAAGATGTCGATTACCGCGTGGTGCGGATCGACCGGCAGGAACTTCAGCAGGTGGCACGGCAATGACAGAAAAAGGCGATATCGTCTGGATTACCGGCGCGAGCTCCGGCATCGGCCGCGCGCTGGCGCTGCGCATGGCGCGCGAGGGATATCGGGTGGCCGTCTCGGCGAGGCGGGCGGAAGAACTCGACAAACTGAAGATGGAAGCCGAGCAGACCGGCAGCGAAATCCGACCCGTGCCGCTCGACACGACGAAGCCGGACGAGGTAACGGCGGGCGTGGCGGAAATCGAAAGCGAGATGGGGCCGATTGCCATTGCGGTACTGTGCGCCGGTACATATGAGGCGGTTCTCGCACATGAGCTGACGGCGGCAAGGGCGCGGCCCGTCTTCGAACTCAACTTCATGGGCACGATGAACTGCCTCGAAGCGCTGATCCCCAACATGATCGCGCGCGGGCATGGACGGATCGCGGCGGTGGCCTCTCTCGCGGGCTATTTCGGCCTGCCGACATCCGCGATCTACGGCGCCAGCAAGGCTGCCATCATCAACATGGCGGAAGCACTGCAACCCGATCTCGCGAAACACGGCGTGACCATACAGATCGTCAATCCGGGTTTCGTGAAAACGCCGCTGACCGACAAGAATGAATTTCCGATGCCCTTCCTCATGGATGTGGAGGACGCCGCGGATGCGTTCTGCAAGGGGCTGCACTCAAACCGCTTCGAGATCACCTTTCCGCGCCGCTTTTCGCTGCTCCTCCGGCTGGTGCAGATGCTGCCCTACCGGCTGTCTCTCGCGCTGACCGGAAAGACACTGCCGAAGGACAAGCACCCTTCAATTACCCCCGGTGTCAGCCCTTCCTGATTTTTGCATAGGCGGCAAGCGCACGGGCGCGCGCCTTTCCATGATCGACAAGGGGTTCGGGATAGTTTTCCCCAAGCACGATGCCAGCCTTTTCGAGCATCTCGCGCGGGGCGGCCCAGGGCTTGTGAATGTATTTCGTATCGAGCTTTGCGAGTTCAGGAACAAAAGTGCGGACATATTCGCCTTTGCTGTCGAACTTCTCGCCCTGCAACACCGGATTGAAGATGCGGAAATAGGGCGAGGCATCGGCACCCGACCCCGCCACCCATTGCCAGCTTGCACGGTTCACGGCGAGATCGGCATCGACCAGCGTATCCTCGAACCAGCGGGCGCCCTCTCGCCAGTCGATCATCAAATGCTTGATGAGGAAGGAGGCGGCGATCATGCGCACGCGGTTGTGCATCCAGCCCGTCTGCCAGAGCTGGCGCATTCCCGCATCGACAACGGGATAGCCGGTGCGGCCGCTGCGCCATGCATCGAAAGCACCGGCATCGCGCATCCAGGGAAAGGCATCGAATTCGCGCTTCCAGTTCTCGGTTTCGATCTGCGGCCAGTGGTAGAGAAGGTGGCAGGCGAAATCGCGCCATGCGACTTCACGCAGAAAGGCCTCGCCCGCCCGCCCATCGCCGCCTTGCGCGTTGCGAACAACGTGCCAGACGCGGCGCGGCGAGAGATCGCCCGAATGAAGATGCGGAGACAGGCGCGACGTGCCCTCGCGGTCCGGCATATCGCGCGCTTTCGGATAAGCGGCCATCGCTTCATCCACAAAATCGGCGAGCCGCGCCTGCGCGCCCGCTTCGCCCGGCTCCCATGTTTCACGCAAGCCCGCCGCCCAATCCGGCTTCGAGGGACGAAGCGCCCAGTCGTCGAGATGGTCCGTCGCGATGTCTTTCACACGAGCGAGCTTTCGTGGTGCCGCAAGAGGTGCATCGAACGAGAACTGCGACAGCGCGCGCCAGAAAGGCGTGAAGACCTTGTAAGGCCCGCCGCTTCCCGACTTCACATGCCACGGCTCGGCGAGAAGCGAGGCGGCGAAGCTGCGGACCTCGGTGCGCCGTTGCGTCAATGCGGATTTGATGAGCTTGTCGCGCTCGACGACGCGCGGCTCGTAACAGCGGTTCCAGAAGACCGCAGCAGCACCCGTTTCTTCCGCAATAGCGGGAAGAATATGCGCTGGGTTGCCCCGGCGCAGAACCAGCGGCAAGCCGAGGCGGGCAAGGCTTTTTGAAAGCGCAGCGAGACTTCCATGCAGCCACCAACGCGACGCGCCACCGACCTCTTCCTCCGGGTCCAGGATGAAGAGAGGCAGGACCGGCGCGCCACGCGCCGCAGCGGCGGCAAGTGCGGGATTATCGTCCAGCCGCAAGTCGCGGCGGAACCAGACGATTGAAGGACCGTATTCTTCTGAAGGCATCTGTCCGGGGGCAATTGGTTGGTGACTGACTACTCCATACGAAGCGTCGCGGCGAACGGATCAGCCGCAGCATCGCATGCCGATATGCACCGGAGGCGCCAGCCCGGTGCGCCATAACCGCCAACCGGATAATGCTGGGTGAGGCGGCAATCCCACAACACAACCATTCCTCGCGCCCAGGGGATGCGTATCTGATTTTCCGGCACGGTGAGGAGATTTTGTGCGAGATCCACAACGAGATCGCTTTCCTCTGCCGGCACGTTGAGGATGTGGCCTTTGAAGGAAGCACCGATGCCGAGATGCTTGCGCTTCGTCAGCGGATGCGACGCGACGAGCGGACGGGGAAAACCCGCACGCGAGAACGGCACGACCTCAAGCGGATCGAGATAGGCGCGCATCGGAACGGAGATGCCGTCATAAGCATCGGCCAATGAACACCATATGCTTTCGCCGCCAAAAGGCGCCTCCTCTGCATGGAGCAGTGCGACATGCGAGTGCGCAATGGATGCGAGCGGATCCGTCATCATCGCTATACACTCTTCGGGACGCGCACACGCCGCTTCATCCGCGGACGGATTGCGCAGCGTATTGACATACAATGTTTGTTGAAGGGCCCCGAAAGCACACATCAGACCGGCTATGCCTTGCGCGGATGCACGAGGTGAACGGAAGATGAGCAATCCGTAGCGCGACACAGCGGCCGAGAGGGCAGCCGACACTGCCGCCGGCGGCGGCACTGAAAGATCCACCCCTGTCACATCGGCACCGAAAACGCCCCCCAAAGGACGAACAGACAAGGAGTTCGTATGCATGATTATTTACCCCGTTGGTCAAAGGATTTGAATTTGACTGCCCCTCTAACAATGAGTTGCACGGGAGTGGCGAACATATCCAATTGAAATGCCGAATGACCAAGTATTCACGAAATGAATTTGCGCCGCATCGACCTCAACCTCCTGACCATCTTCGACGCCATCATGACGGAGGGCAGCATCACCAAAGCGGCCGCGCGACTTGGCATGACGCAGCCCGCACTCTCGAACGCATTGACGCGGCTCAGGCGGCTGGTGGACGATCCGCTTTTTGTACGCGTGGGAAACAAGATCGTGCCGACACCGCGCGCAGAAGCACTCTCAGTGCCAGTCCGGCAAGCGCTCGACCTCGCGAAAAGCGCGTTGAGCGGGCATCCGACGGAAGCTGCGGGAGATGAAACGCGAGTTTTTACTCTGGCGCTCGGCGATGCCGGCGAAACCATCGCGTTACCACGCGCATTCGCAAAACTGAGGCAGGAGGCAGGAGCAACGCCGCGCCTGCGGCTCAAATGTGCATTGCCTCACGCAATTACCGATGAACTCAGGTCGGGCGCGGTGGACCTTGCCTGGCTCGCCTTTCCGCCCCGCCTGCACGATGTGAGCATGGAACCGGTAATCCGGGACGAGCTCGTCTGCATGGTTGCAGCCGAGAGTGCCGGGAAAGAGGAGATGACGCCGGAGCGCTATCTCGCGCTCGATCATGTCGGCCTCGTATCGGAAGCCACATTGGAGATGCACGGCTTTGACGGCTGGCGAATGCGACGGAAAATTCTGGTGGAAGTGCACAATTATGCACTGCTTGCGATGCTCGTTGCGACCGCAGGTCTTGCGGCGACGTTGCCAAGCCGCCTCGCACATCATTATGCGACGGTCTATGGACTTGCGGTGCATCCCCTGCCCTTCGACGCGCCGCCCGCGATCTTCTATCAGGCGTGGCCGCGCGGGCTGACCGAAGATCGGGCACATATCCGCCTCCGGCGCGCCTTCAAGGTGGCAGTGCGATAGTCACGTTTGCACTGGCCGTTTCCGGCGGCGCTCGCGAATCTGTGCGGCAAGGCGGCGCGCACTGCAGAGCAAGCGCCCTACTCCGCACGGCGGATGGGAAGAATGAAGGGGTCCGCGCCTTCGCCGATCAATGCCTCGATGCGGTATGTCTCGCGCAGGTTCTGCGGCGTGAGAACATCGCGCGGCAGGCCGTCCGCCTTCACCTTGCCATCATCGAGCAGGATCAGCCGGTCGCAATGACGCGCGGCGAGCGAGAGATCGTGCAGCACGGCAACGACCATGCGGTCATTGCCCTCGGCGTCGGGTGTCGCATAAGCGCGCAGCACTTCCATGATGCGTATCTGATGATAGGGGTCGAGCGCGGAGACGGGCTCATCCACCAGCATGAGCGGCGCCTCGACGGCCAGCGCACGGGCAAGCAGCACGCGGGCCCGTTCGCCGCCCGACAAGGTCAACACATCGCGCCCGGCAAACTCACGCACGCCTGCGAGGTCGATCGCATGCTCGATTGCCGCTTCATCGTCGGCGCTCGCGCGATGGAAGGGTTCGAGATGTGGCAGGCGGCCAAGCGCGACGAGACGCGAGACTTCGAGCGGCCAGTGACTGCCCGCACCTTGCGCAAGGTAGGAAATGGCGCGGGCCCGGGCGCGCGGGTTCATGGCGCGAACGGGCACATCGTTCAGCGTCACGCCGCCCTCGAAAGGAACAAGGCCGGCAATGGCGCGCACCAGTGTCGTCTTGCCGACGCCGTTCGGGCCGATGAGTCCGATGAATTGCGAACCTTCCGCCGTTGCCGAGACACCGCGAATGACGCGCGCGCCACCCAGAGAAGCGCGGAGATTCTCGATGGCAAGGCGCATCACGGAGCCTCCCTTCTCGTGCGGAGAATAAGCCAGAGGAAGAAGGGCGCACCGACAAGCGAGGTGACGACGCCGATTTTCAGCTCCGGCCCATTGACGGGAATGCGCACAAGCAGGTCCGCCGCAAGGACAAGCGCCGCGCCGCCAAGCGCAGAGGGAAGAAGCAGCGAGGCCGGACGCTGGCCGACAAGCGGGCGCATCAGATGCGGCACGACAAGACCGACAAAGCCGATGACGCCGGTGACGGACACGGCGGCGCCGACGGCGAGCCCGGTGCCGATGATCGCCCGGGCGGTGATGGAGCGCATGGAGAAGCCGAGCGTCGAAGCCGTATCCTCGCCAAGCGCCAGCGCATCCAGCGCGCGATATGTCGATGCGACGAGAAGCCAGCCCACTCCCATGAAGGGCAGCACGAACCAGACCTGCGTCATGCTGCGATCCGTCAATGAACCGAGCATCCAGAAGACGATTTCGAGCGCTGCATAAGGGCTCGGCGAAAGGTTGAGGGCGAGCGAGGTGAGCGCGCCAGTGAAGGCGGAGATGGCGACGCCCGCCAGAATGATTGTGACGATGGAAGGGTTGCGGCCCGCGAGCAGATACAAGACTGCCAGGGCAACAAGCGCGCCTGCGATGCCACCCACGGGCACGAACATGGCCGTGCCTGCAGCCAGCCCCGAATAGAAGATGAGAACGGCGCCGAGTGCCGCACCGCCCGAGGCGCCGATGAGGCCGGGCTCGGCAAGCGGATTACGCAAAAGGCCCTGAAGCCCCGCGCCGGTGAGCCCGAGCGTGGCACCGACGAGAAGACCGAGCAGCGCGCGCGGCAGACGCACTTCGGTCAGGACCAGCCAGGCGATGTCGCGATCCGTCTCGGAAATGAGGGCGAACTTGTCGACGAGGAGTTCTCCGCCACGGCCAATATAGATGGAGGCGATGAATAGGAGCGCCACGAGGATGGTGAGGGCGGCGTTGACGGTCCAGGAGGAAAGAGGTGCGCGCGTCACTGCTCTCTCCCCGTTTCGACGTCAAATCCGGTGAGCAGACGAGAGGGGGATCGGGTCCCGGCCTGCGCCGGAATGACATTCTTCTCTGGAGCGAGAGTGGACGTGAGCTTGTTTATCATCATCGCGTCGTGGGCGGCGGCGAGGCGCGCGGCGGTGCGGGCTACGAAACGTGTGCTGCACGTCCAGTCGCGTGCGCGCAGGCTGACTTCCTCGGCATAGCGCTCCCGGTAGAGGCGAAGTGCCGGATGCTCCAGCAGCGCGCTTGCCTGCGAGGGTGCTTCCGGACGATAGACGCCGAGCGCCAGCAGTTGCGGGCGGTAGGCGATCACGTCCTCGACGCCGGGATAAGCGAGGCCGACGGTATTTTCTTCACGCACGACATTGCGAAAGCCCGTATGCGCGAGGATGCGGCCAAGGGTCGAGTTCGGCGTCGCGGCACTACCGAGATCCTGATAGAGGATCGCGGAGGGCGCGTTCTTTCCGCTCCGCTTCGCTGCGTCCATTTCCGTATTGAAACGCGCGATCAACGCCTTGCCCTCTTCTTCGCGGCCAAGCGCGGCCGCGACGGTGCGAATGTTGTCGCGAATATCCTCGAAGCTGCGCGCGTCCTTCACGGTCGCAACCGGAATATCCATGCGGGCGAGAAGATCGAGCGTGAAGGGCGAACTCCATTCATGCGCGAGAACGAGATCGGGCGCGAAAGGGAGAATGTCCTCGATGCGTCCATCATTCGGCGGGATGTCCGAGACAAGCGCGGCGACGGGCGAATCCGCCGGGTCGCGTCCAAGCCGGAAGACGGATTTGAGCGTTCCCGGCGCTGCAAGCTCGGCGGCGATGATGTCGGAGCAGAGATTGATCGAGACGATATGTGCAGGACGCGCGGAGCCGGCATCTGCCGCAGAAGCGGCAGCAAGGAAGCCAGCCAGAACACCAATAGAGAGAAGAAATTTCATCCCGCCGTCTCGCGCTACGCATCAACAAGATGTCGTCTCGCGGGACAGCCCCGCAATCCCCCAGCACACCCCGGCCCGGAGAGGGACGACAACTCGCGGCAGGTTTCCTGGCTTGGCGGGTCAGCGCCCCTCCCTGCCTTCCCGGCCCGTCGAACGACAGGCCAGTGGCCAAACCGGAGAGAGGCTCGCCGCTTACAGTTGCGGGGGCAGCCGCTTCTAGATTCGGAGCATTCCTGCCAGAAAGCTCCAAGCGTTCCCTTTTAACCCCGGATTTGCGGCCGGGGCACCACGAGCAGGCGGAGTGTAGACGCTCGCGCGCGCCACGCAAGGCGGAGCCCCGAAAGGCCTGCAAATCCCCCGGGAAATGCTCTACCGTCGGCCAAAACAACAAACGGACGATTTCGGGGAGACACCATGCTCACGCTTTATCACTGCAACGGATCGCGCTCGATGCGCTCGCTCTGGCTGCTCCATGAGATGGGGATCGAGTTCGAACTGAAGGAACTCCCCTTCAGCATGGAAGGCCTGCGCACACCGGAATATCTCTCGGTCTCGCCGCTGGGCCGCGTGCCCTGCCTTGTCGATGGCGATGTATCGGTGTTCGAATCCGGCGCCATCGCGCAATATCTCGGTGAGCATTACGATCCAGAAGGAAAACTGCATCGCCCGGCGGGACATGCGGAACGGACAGAGTGGCTGATCTGGCTGCATTACGCCGAGACCATGGCCGTGCACGGGGCGAGCCTTGTTCAGCAAAAAGTCTTCATCGCCAGGGAAGAGCGCTCGCCGGTGGTGCAGAAACTCGAGTCGCGGCGGCTTGAAAAGGCGCTGGAAGTGGTAGACCGGCAGCTTGACGACAGGGATTACCTGCTGAAAAGCGGGTTCAGCACGGTCGACACGAATGTCGGCTACAGTGTGCATCTCGCGAAGGACTTTGTGAGCCTCGATCCGTTTGCAAATGTCGTGAAATATTATGAGCGGCTTTCGGCGCGACCCGCCTTCAAAAAGGCAGCAGCGAGCATTCCCCTCGACGAGCAGGCACCCGCCGAGGCAAAAGCCTAGAGCTTCGGCACCGCCTGCATGACGGGCTTCGGCTCGCGAGTTTCGGTGAAGAGGCCCCAATGAGCTTCTTCCGGATGCGTACCCGCGACGGCGCTCTCATCATAGACGCGCCAGGGGGCGTCGAATGCGGAGAAATACGCGAAAGCGAGGCCGCGCGACGGCGGGAGCTGACGCGCAAGTTCGGCATAGAAGGCTTTCTGTTTTGCGGGCGTGAAGCCTTCCGCCCCCGGGGCGGTCGGAATGCCCGTCTCCTTGATGAGAACCGGCCCGCAAAAGGCTTCCTGCGAGAGACGCTTGCTTGCCTGCACCACGAAATCCGCCCAGTTGAAGGGTGGTGCATCGGCAAACCACTTCTCGAAAACGGGATGGATGTTCACGGCGAGGAAATCGAGCTTCGCAAGGATGGTGTGCGCATCGGGGTCATCGAGGAAGGTGGCGAAGGGTTCCGTCACCGTGAGCGGCAGTTCCGGCGCGCTGGCGCGAAACGTGGCGATGGCGCGGGCATGGTCATCCCATGTGCCGCGCCCCGACATGACAAGCTCGTTGCCAAGCGAGGCGCCCATGACGATATCGGGGTGGGCTTTCCAGGCGGCGATGGCGTTTTCAACTTCGGCGTCGTCCGCCGGATTCCAGATGCCCATGACGACGGCGCGAAAGCCGAGTTCCTTCGCGATGCCGGGAATGAGGTCGGCTCCGCTGTGTGAGCCATAGGTGATGATGCCATCAAACCAGGGACGAAGCGCCTTCAGGTCTTCGCGGATCGAGACTTCACTCGCCTGCACGGGATTGCCGTTCCAGACTTTGAGTTCCGTCGGCTGATAGGCGACGAAGCGGCCCTTCTCCATCGCTGCTTGCAGGCGGGAAAGGGCGGGCGCTGCTTCATCGCGGGTGGCGCAGACGGGTGCGCCGAGCGCCGGAGCGGCTATGAAGAAGGACAGCAGGGCAGCGAGAAGGGAGCGCATGCCCCATAGCTAGGCGGCCATTGTGGCAATTTTCCGGGTTCGGACATGCAAAAGCCCGGCACCTTGCGGCGCCAGGCTCTCGTGACTTCAAAAAATCGAAGGGCCGAACGGCCTCAGATCGATTCCTTCAGATCCTTCGCGACGCGGAAGGCAACTTTCTTCGACGCCTTGATCTTGATGGCTTCGCCGGTCGCCGGGTTGCGGCCCATACGGGCAGCGCGCTTGCGAACCTGCAGAATGCCAAGCCCCGTGAGACGGACCTTATTGCCCTTCTTCAGGTTCTTCACCGTCAGTTCGACGAAGTCGCTGAAAAGTTCCGTCGCCGCCTTCTTCGACATGCCGTGCTTCTCGGCGAGTTCGGCGATCAGCTTCGACATCGGCACCGTCGGCGGTGTGGCAGGCTTCTTTGCGGCGGCGGATGCAGCCGGCTTTTTGGCGGCAGGCGCCTTCTTGGCAGCGGGTTTAGTGGCCATGATTTGAATTCCCTCGGATAAGTTCGGAACCGAGTTTCACTGAGTCGCACGATTCGGCCAAGCGATAAGTTCATATTTGGCGGGCATCGGAGCGGAAAACTGTTGAAAAGTGCCTGTGGGACGGGCATTTCGCGCCCGCCCCCTTTCCAAAACTCAGTCGAAAGCCTCATCCCAAGTGCCGCGCGTGGACGCCTTGGAATATTCGGTGGCGCGGTTTTCGAAGAAATTGGTGTGCTCGATGCCGTTCAGCATCTCGTCCATCCAGGGCAGCGGATTCTTTTCCGTGCGGTAGATGGGCTGGAGGTTGAGCTGCACGAGGCGGCGGTCGGCGATGTAGCGGATGTAGTTCTTCACTTCCTGCGCCGACAGACCCTCGATGCTCCCCATCTCGAAGGCGAGGTCGATGAAGGCATCTTCGTGATGGATGATGGTTTCGCAGGCCTTGTAGATGTCCTGCTGGAGCTTTTCGGTCCAGATTTCCGGGTTCTCGTCTACGAAGGTGCGGAAAAGCTTCATGGCGGAGACGGTGTGGAGCGTCTCGTCGCGCGCCGACCATGTCACGATCTGGCCCATGCCCTTCATCTTGTTGAAGCGCGGGAAGTTCATGAGGATGGCGAAGGAGGCGAAGAGCTGAACCCCCTCCGTGAAGCCGCCGAAGACAGCGAGCGTCTTGGCGATGTCTTCTTTTGTTTCGACGCCCCATTCCTGCATGTAGTCGAATTTCGACTTCATCTGCTCATATTTCAGGAAGGCCTCGTATTCGGCTTCCGGCATGCCGATCGTGTCGAGCAGATGGCTGTAGGCCGAGATATGGACCGTCTCGATATTGGAGAAGGCGGCCAGCATCATCTGCACTTCGGTGGGTTTGAAGACCCGCGAATAGTGCTTCATGTAGCAGTTGTTCACTTCGACGTCGGCCTGCACGAAGAAGCGGAAAATCTGGGTCAGCAGGTTGCGCTCGCCATCTGTGAGGTTCTTTGACCAGTCTTTCACATCGTCGGCCAGCGGCACTTCCTCCGGCAGCCAATGAATGCGCTGCTGCGTGAGCCAGGCATCATAGGCCCAAGGGTAGCGGAAGGGCTTGTAGACGTGACGTTCTTCGAGAAGGGACATGATCTGGGTTCCTTGTGCACGATGCACCAGAGACAAGAATGGCCCGGCCTGACGACCGGGCCATAATTTCAGCGCCTTACTGACAGGCGAGGCACTCTTCGTACTGGTTTTCTTCCTGCGCGTTGGTGGCGACCTGATCGAGTGTCAGGACGTCGAGCACCTTGCCCGGCAGGAGCGAGACGACTTCAGCCTTTTCCGCGCGCTGGATCGAGAGCGAACGGCAGTAATAAAGGCTCTTCACGCCGTGCTTCCAGGCCATGAGATGCAGGCCGTGGAGGTCGCGCTTGTGCACATCGGCGGGCAGGAAGAGGTTCACCGACTGCGCCTGATCGATCATCGCCGCACGGTCGCCGGCATGTTCAATGACCCAACGCTGGTCGATTTCGAAGGCCGTTTTGAAGACATCCTTCTCGTCATCCGACAGGAAGTCGAGATGCTGGACCGAGCCGCCATTCGTGACGATGGAGGACCAGGTGTCGTCGTCGTTGCGGCCCTTCTGCTCAAGAAGCTTCGTCAGGTGACGATTGCGGACATTGAAGGAGCCCGACAGCGTCTTGTGCGTGAAGGAGTTGGCCGCGATGGGCTCGATGCCCGGCGAGGTGCCGCCGGTGATGATCGAGATCGAGGCAGTGGGCGCAATCGCCGTCTTGTTCGAGAAACGCTCGTTGAAACCGTAATCGGCAGCATCCGGGCAGGGTCCACGCTCTTCGGCCAGCACCTTCGAGGCCGCGTCGACACCCTCCTTGATACGGGTGAACATGCGCTTGTTCCAGACCTTCGCCATGACGCCCTCGAAGGGAATCCGGTTGGCCTGGAGGAAGGAATGGAAGCCCATCACGCCGAGGCCGACAGAACGCTCGCGCGCGGCGGCATATTTGGCTCGGGCCATGTCGTCCGGCGCACGGTCGATGAAGTCCTGCAGGACGTTATCGAGGAAGCGCATCACGTCTTCGATGATCAACGGGTCGTCCTGCCACTCATTATAGGTCTCGAGATTGAGCGAGGAGAGGCAGCAAACGGCCGTGCGTTCCTGGCCGAGATGGTCCTTGCCGGTGGGCAGGGTGATTTCGGCGCAGAGGTTCGAGGTCTTGACCTCGAGGCCCGCAAGCTTGTGGTGCTCGGGACGGGCGTTGTTCACCGTGTCCTTGTAGATGATGTAAGGCTCGCCGGTTTCGATGCGCGAGGTGAGAAGCCTGATCCAGAGCGAACGCGCCGAAACGGTTTTCTGGACCGCCTTGTCCTTCGGCGAGAGAAGCGCCCATTCGGCATCGGCCTCGACGGCGCGCATGAAGGCGTCGGAGATGAGAATGCCGTGATGGAGGTTCAGCGCCTTGCGGTTCGGATCGCCACCCGTGGGGCGACGCATTTCCATGAATTCCTCGACTTCGGGGTGATCGATCGGCAGATAGACCGCCGCCGAGCCACGACGGAGCGAGCCCTGGCTGATCGCCAGCGTCAGCGAATCCATGACGCGGATGAAGGGAATGATGCCGGAGGTCTTGCCATTGCCGCCAACCGTCTCGCCGATGGAGCGCAGATTGCCCCAATAGGAGCCGATGCCACCACCCTTGGCCGCGAGCCAGACATTCTCGTTCCAGAGGCCGACAATACCCTCAAGGCTGTCATTCGCCTCGTTCAGGAAGCAGGAAATGGGCAGGCCGCGCTTGGTGCCGCCATTCGACAGGACGGGCGTCGCCGGCATGAACCAGAGCTTCGAGATATAGTCATAAAGGCGCTGGGCGTGGGCCGCGTCATCCGCATAGTAAGACGCCACGCGGGCAAACATGTCCTGATAGGACTCGCCAGGCATCAAATAGCGGTCGCGCAGCGTCGCCTTGCCGAACTCGGTCAGCAGCGCATCGCGCCCGTGATCGACCTTCACGCGATGGCGGCCGCGCGTCTGCACAGCCTGATCCTGATCACCAAACGGCATTTCAGGCTCGGAGGAGACGCGCGCTTCCTTGCGCACACGGCTCACCGCCCGCTCGCCCGTGATGATTGCCGATACGCTGGCCTCAACCTCACTCATATCTACCGCTTTCGACGTGTCGTTCAGCATGTTCTGATCCCCGGTCTGCCCTGCTTCACCGCATCTCAGCGGGCAAAAGATCGCTATCCGGCGAGCGGATGGACCCTCGCCGTCTTCCTGCCCTCTACGTAGGGCGGAACTCGCTTGATTCTGTGATTGCGCCGCCGCCTTGAGTTGGTCCCCGCGAAGCGCAGCGCGTCCAGATATAGTATCTGTCTCTTCCCCAAGGTCAATCAGTAGTGTGGGGCGAGAAGCAAAAAAATGGTAAACGCCACACTCCCAAGCTGGCGGGAAGACGATTTTCCGATGCATATTCAATGAGTTGATTCAGACACCGCCGCGTACCCGCCACGTGTATCCAAGGACAGTCCATGCCCGACACGACCGCCGACCGCCGCCCCCTCTATCCCGAAATAGAGCCCTATCGCACCGGGACGCTGAAAGTCTCCGATTTGCACACGATCTATTTCGAGGAGAGCGGCAACCCCAAAGGCAAGCCCGTCATCATCGTGCATGGCGGGCCGGGCGGCGGCAGCAACCCGACAATGCGGCGTACGCATAACCCGGAAGCCTACCGGATCATCCTGTTCGACCAGCGCGGCTGCGGAAAGTCGACACCGCATGCGGAACTCGCCGAGAACACGACCTGGGATCTCGTGGCCGATATGGAGCGCATCCGGGAACATCTCGGGATCGACAAATGGCAGCTCTGTGGCGGTTCGTGGGGCTCGACACTCTCGCTCGCCTATGCCGAAACGCATCCCGAGCGCGTGACCGAGATCATCCTGCGCGGCATTTTCACACTTCGGAAGCGCGAACTCGACTGGTTTTATCAAGAGGGGACGGATGCCCTTTTCCCGGATGCCTGGGAAGGCTTTGTCGAGCCGATCCCGCAAGCCGAGCGCGGCAACCTGATGGCGGCCTATTACAAGCGGCTGACCGGCGACAACGAGGCGGAAAAGATTGCCTGCGCAAAAGCCTGGAGCATCTGGGAGGGGACGACGCTTTCTTTATATTCCGATGCCGAACGGGTGAAACGCTTCGCGGACGGGCATTTCGCCCTCGCCTTCGCGCGGATCGAATGCCACTTCTTCATGAACAAGGGCTGGTTCGAGCCGCAGGACCAGCTCATTCAGAATGCCGGCAAGCTGAAAGGCATTCCCGGCGTGATCGCGCAGGGGCGCTATGACGTGGTGACGCCAATGTTCACGGCCTGGGAGCTTGCGAAGGCCTGGCCGGATGCCGAGCTCAACATCGTGCCGGACGCAGGCCATACGGCGACAGAGCCCGGTATCGTCGATGTGATGGTGAGGGCGAGCGACCGCTTCGCCAGCGCCTGAGCACAGGCCGAGCGCAGGACGAACGAATGACCGCATGGCGGAAACCGAAACTCCCGGCGATAAAGCCGTCCGGTGTCCGTTATGCCTTTCGCGTCATGGTGGCGGGCTTCTCGCCTATGGCTTTGCCCTTGCGCTATCGCTTCCTCAGGGTTACTGGGCCGTCATCACGGCTGTTGTCGTCATGCAAAGCACCGTCGGCGGATGATCTGTCGTGCATATTCACGCTCGCATTTGTCATTGACCAGTTCCGCCGGGATACTCGCGATCTCACGGACCGCCTGAATGAACGCGCGGGCGGCGCCCCCGCGCCACAGGACTGAAGGCACATGCGCATTCTCTATCTCGTGAACGCAATCGACTCCGGACCCGGTGTGCTGCTGGACGAAGCCGCGCGCGCGGGCGCGGCGGCGGAGATCATCTACACGGTAGAGAAGCGCGATCTCATGACGGGCGAAGCACGCGATGTGCCGGAAACGCCGGAGGGTTTCGACGGACTTGTCGTGCTCGGCGGCGTGATGGGCGTCTATGAGGAAACGAAATATCCCTTCATCGGCAAGACCAGAGATCTGGTACGCGCCTTTCATGAGCACGAGAAGCCGGTGATGGGTATTTGCCTCGGCGCACAGATCGTCGCGAGCAGCTTCGGTGCGCCTGTCTATAAAATGAAGGGAAAGCTCCCGGTCGACGAAGAATGGGGTTTTCTGCCGCAGACATGGGAGACCGCCGCGAGAGAAGATACGCTTCTCGCGGATGCCCCGCCGCAACTCAGCCTCATGCATTGGCACCAGGACACATTCGACTTGCCGGACAAGGCAGTGCGGCTTTCAACACGCGAAACATGCCCCAACCAGTCTTTCCGCATGGGCGCAAAGACCTATGGCTTCCAGTTCCACCTCGAAGTGACGCGGGACATTCTCGACGGGTGGTCTGTCTTTCGCGCAAAGGCGCTGGGCGTACCGCGCGCCGAGATCGATGCCCTGATCGAACCGCAGATCGAGGCGTCGCTCGGCGCGCAGGAAGAGTTCGCCCGCCGCGTCATGCGGCGCTGGATGGCGCTGGCGCGCTGAGCCTCAGAAATTCACTCGCCGCGAGATTGCGCCATCGACCACGAGGTTCGAACCTGTGGTGAAGGAGGAAGCGGGGCTCGCGAGGAAGACCGCCGCGTTCGCGATATCCTGCGGGGTGGCCATGCGGCCTGTCGGATTGCGCGACATGGCCTGCTTGAACATGTCCGGCATGTGATCCTCGATCATGTTCCAGACGCCGCCCTTGAAGTAGACGGTGCCGGGCGAGACCGTGTTCACGCGCACATGATCGCCCGCATGCTGACGCGCGAGCCCTTTGGCGAGATGAATTTGCGCCGCCTTCTGCGCGCCATAGGCGTTGGCGTTATCGTTTTCGGCGGCCGAGATCGAGGAAATGAAGGTGGCAGAAGCATCCCCCGACTTCTTCGCAGCTTCTGTGAGGAAGGGAAGTGCGGCCTCGAAGGCGTTGACCGCGCCGAGCACGTCGATCTCGAAACAGGCGCGCCAGGACTTCTCGTCGTTACCGTTTGCAAGCGCGGAGGCATTAGCGACGAGAATATCGATACCGCCCATTACCTTGCCCATGTCGGCGATCCACTTCTTCAGGCCTTCACCATCGGCGATATCGGCAACGCCACCTGTCGCCTTCACGCCGAATTTCGAGAGCGCGGTAATGGCTTCATCCACCTGGTCCTGATTGCGCGCGCAGATCGCGACATCGACGCCCTCCCCGGCGAGCGTTTCAGCAATGGCACGGCCGATGCCGCGTGTGCCGCCGGTGACGATTGCCTTCTTGCCCTTGAGACCGAGATCCATGACCGATGCCTTCCCTGACTGTTTTCCTTTGGCCCGCACTCTAGCGTTCCCTCGCTCCCCAACCAACCGTTGCAGAACCGAGGCGTCAGAAGGGACCGCGAGGATCATCGGCAATGAAGAGATCGCGCAGTGACTTGAGCGCCTCTCGCCAGCGCATCCGGACTTTCTTGAGCAGGCTTTCCTCCTGCGGCGGATCGAGATCAAGGCCAACCTGGTGAACCGCACCATCGCGCACCTGAAGCGCCGTAAGGGCAACACCGCCCACCCGGGTGCGATCGCCCTCCTTGATGTCCTTGCCGAGACGGGAGCGCATGAACTGCTCCAGCGTGAGTTCACGCTCTTCCGCCTCGAAGGCCAGACCATAGAGATCGGCGACCAGAGCGGCACTTGCCGTTCCCTCCAGGACGAAATCGACCGTGCCGGTATCTTTCGTGCGGGTCCGAGCCCGGCGGGCGCCAAAGAGACGATCCAGCGTGGGGATCATGTCGGCCGTTGTGAGGATCATCACGACATCGCCGGGCTGTACGCCCTGATCGAGGCCTTCAGTGCGGACGACACCATCGCGCATCACGGAGATAACCGTGGTGCCCATGGGGAGCGGCAAGCGGTTCACACCACGCCGCGCGAGAAGACTCATCGGATCGACCGTATAAGCGACGACGCTCTTGCCCTTGCCCGCAGGCAGGTCGAGCTCGACGCGCCGGTCCGGCATGGGGCGCGGAGGCAGCTCTACATCGGCGAGGCGCGCGGCCAGGGGCACCGTCCAGCCCTGAAGGATGAGCGAGACGAGAACGATTACATAGGCAATGCTGAACAGGACTTCCGCACCCTCGACGCCCGACAGCACGGGGATCGTCCCGAGGAAGATCGGCACGGCACCACGCAGGCCGACCCACGACACGAAAGCCGTTTCCTTCGGGGTGAAGCTGAAAGGAACGAGGCAGGCCCAGACGGCAATCGGACGGGCAACGAGGATGAGGACAAGCGCGACAGCGAGCGCAGGCAGAAAGATCGGCACAAGCGCCGAAGGCGTGACCAGCAACCCCATCATGAGGAACATGACGATCTGTGCGAGCCAGGCAACGCCATCGGAAAAGCGGGCGATTTCGCTTGTCGCGCGATGCTGGTTATTGCCGATCGTGAAGCCGACGAGAAAGATCGCGAGGAAGCCGCTCGCGCCTGCCGCCTGCGCCAACGCAAATACCAACAGCGCGAGCGCGCCCGTCAGGATCGGATAAAGGCCCGATGAAAGCTGCAAACGGTTCACGGCGCGCAAGACAAGTGCGCCGCCAGCCGCACCGAACAGGCCGCCGCCGGCCATTTGCCAGAGGAAATCCAGCAGGAAACCGATTGCGTCGCTGGTATTTGCCACGCTGTGCGCGCCTGCGGCGAAGCCCACAAGGCCGAGCGTGAGGAAGATCGCCATCGGGTCGTTGATACCGGATTCGACTTCAAGCGTGGCCGCGACCCGCGTCTTGAGGCGCAGACCGCGCAGATGGAGCAGGAAGAAAACCGCTGCGGCATCGGTCGAGCCGACGATGGCACCGAGCAGGAAGGCTTCGATCCAACCGAGATCGAAGATAAATTTCGCGGCGACGCCAGTGAGCCCCGCCGTCAGCACGACGCCTATGGTGGCGAGCGCGAGGCTCGGCCCGAAGGCACGGTTCAGCGCCTCGCGGTGTGTCCGCAGACCACCATCGAACAGGATCAGCGCAAGTGCGAATGAGCCGACGAGATAGGCGACAGCAAAATCATCGAAGATGATGCCACCCGGGCCATCCTCGCCCGCGAGCATTCCAAAGGCGAGGAAGACGAGCAACAGCGGTGCGCCGATCCGCGAGGACAGAACGCCCGCGAAGATCGAAAAGGTAATCAGGCCTGCTGAAACCAGAATGATCTGGTTGGCAAAATCCATCCCGAAACACCAATGCTCATGCGGGTCCTGCCGAGAACAGGGCCGACTGCACGCACATTGCGGCCAATCGGAACAGAAACCCCTCGAATCGCGAAAACGATATCTTGGTCAGTGTACAGCAAGGCCGCCGGATTTCGCGCGTCAATCGAGGGGAAACGACCGACGAGCGCGGTTTTTTTCAGCCTGAAGCCTTTTTCTTGCGCGTCGCCGCCGCCTTCTTTGCAGAAGCGGACCGTTCCGATGCAGGGCGGTTCGCCGACGCCTCGCCGCCCTTCCGTCCGCCCTTCTTCGATGCGGATTTATTATCCTTCGTACCACGGCCCGAACCTGACTTCTTGCCGCCGCCCTCCTCCTTGTTGACGGTGGCCCAAGCGCGACGTTCGGCCTCTTCCTTCTTGACGCCGCGCTCCTCGTATCCCTTCTCAATATGTTCGGCCTTGCGCTTCTGCTTATCCGTATATGCCGTCTTGTCGCCGCGAGACATGGCGCTCTCCTCTCCTTTGACACCCCCGCCCTTAATGAAACGCCGGCTGGACACGCGGGTTCCTCCTGTCTGCTCTCTCGGCGCTGTTCGCCAATGTGCAGGCGTGGCTGACAAATTGTCTGTGACGGCAGGCGGCAATGCCCTTATTGTCGGCGCCAACAACCGATAATGCCAAAAGCAATAAAAGGAGGGACGGGGATGGATCTCGCCATGAAACCCGAAGATGTCGCCTTTCGCGACGAGGTGCGGGCTTTTCTCAAGGAAAACCTGACGGACGACCTGAAAGCTCATGCGCGGCTGACGCCCGGCATTCTGGCGGATCAGGATCTGCGTGTGGAATGGCTGAAGCGCCTCCACAAGCGTGGCTGGGCAGCGCCAAGCTGGCCGAAGGAATATGGCGGCGCCGGCTTCAACGTGATGCAGCGCTTCATCTGGGCGTCCGAATGCGCGGCGGCGGGTGCCCCTGCCGGCTCCAACATGGGGCTTTCCATGGTTGGTCCGACGCTGATGGGACATGGCACGGACGAACAGAAGGCCTACTACCTGCCGCGCATTCTCGATGGTACGGACTGGTGGTGTCAGGGCTATTCGGAACCGGGTTCGGGATCGGACCTCGCAAGCCTGCAGTGCCGCGCGGAATCCGACGGCGACGACTACATCATCAACGGCACCAAGCTCTGGACCACAGGGGCGCATCAGTCGAACAAGATGTTCTGCCTCGTGCGCACAAACCCGAATGCTGCGAAGAAACAGGAAGGCATCTCGTTCATCCTGATCGACGAGTTCCCTGGCGAAGGCATCACCATCGACCCGATCATCACATTGGCGGGTGACCATGAGGTGAACCAGGTATTCTTCGACGATGTGCGCGTGCCGAAGAAAAATCGCGTCGGCGCGGAGAACAATGGCTGGACGGTCGCAAAATACCTGCTCGAATTCGAGCGGGGCGGCGCGGCACATGGCGCAGCACTCCGCAATGCACTGAACAAGCTACGCGCGATGGCGGACATGGAACATGGCGACGGCGGCAAGCTGATCGACGATCCGGCCTTCCGCCGCAAGCTGGACGAGGCGGAAGTGGAAGTCACCTCGGTGGAGTTCACGGAACATCGCATCATGTCGCAGCTCTCGAACGGGCAGAACCCCGGCGCTGCCGCCTCTATCATCAAGCTCAAGGGCGCGGATACGAACCAGAAGATCACCGAGCTCGCCGTGGAGGCAATCGCCTATTACGCGCAGCCGGATGTGATTGAAGCGCGGACATGGGGCGCGAATGAAAAGCCCGTCGGGCCGGACCATACGCTGATGGTCATGCCGAAATATCTCAATACGCGCGCGCAAACGATCTTCGGCGGCTCGAACGAGGTTCAGCGCAACATCATGGCGAAGGCCGTGCTGGGGCTCTGAGGCTCAATCTGCCTTCGGGTCGCGACCGACCGCCATACGACAAGTCAAACGCGCCAGCTCCTTCGTGAGTTCGGCGCGTTTTTCTTCGCTCACTTCCGGGAAATGCCGCTTCGGGGATCACGTTGTAGAGCATTTCGGAAATGAGCCAGCCGTCTTCCTCCCGCATGGGCAGATCGAGCGCGTCCGAGGCTTCTACACGGATGTGCTGCGACAGATCCCCAAGCGCGGCGCGCGTTTCGACGACCGCCGGTACCGGTAATTGCGGCACGAAAGGCACCTGACGGAGCAGCACACGGAACGCCGCCATCGCAGCAACCGCACTGGCTGTAATGTGTGGAACGCCTGGCCAGGGATTGAGACCGCACGCTTCCGTGAAGGCCTCTTCCATATGCGCGTCCACCCGGCCCATGAGACGGGCGGTGAGTTCTGCTACAACCGTCTCCTTGTTGGGGAAGAATTTATAGAGCGCGGCATCATGGCAAAGCTGGTGCTGGGGCTCTGAGCCTCACCTCTTTCGAGCGATCAGCAGCGTCGTCATCTGGCTGAAGACCGTTTCGCCGTCCTGGTTCATCAGGATGTGCCGGTTCTTCACGATGCCCCGGTCCGGCTTCGATGATGATGGTTTTGTCTCGATGCATTCGATGACAAGGCGGAGAGTGTCGCCGAGTTTGGCGGCTTTATGGAAGCGTATCTCGTCATAGCCCAATGCACCGATCACCGCTGTCTCCTCGGGGAGGCGCGCGGCAAGCCAGAGCACAATCGCCTGCACATGCGTACCGCACGCCGTCAACGTGCCGTATACCGACTTCGCAGCCGCCTCCTCATCGATATGAAACGGCTGCGGATCCCATTTCTCCGCGAAGGCGACGATCTCGTCTTTCGTCACCTCATAGCGCGCAGGAATGTCGTGGCGTTCACCCACGGCGAAGTCGTCAAAGTAGCGCATGCTGTTCCTCCCGGTTTTCCGGGGATCATATGCCGCGATTTACGTCATTGCGAGGAGCGGAGCGACGAAGAAATCCAGAGCGGCAAAGACAGAACAGGCGGCCCTGGGTTGCTTCGCTGCGCTCGCAATGACGAGGGAGAAACGAAAAACAAGAGAAAGGCCCGAGGATCGCTCCACGGGCCTTTTGTAATTCGTCAGACTTCTTGAATTACGCGAATTCGAAGAGGCCCGCGGCACCCATGCCACCACCGATGCACATGGTGACGACACCGTATTTCACGTTCTGGCCAGCCTGCTTGCGGCGGCGGCCTTCGAGAAGGATGTGGCCGGTGCAGCGCGCGCCGGTCATGCCGAAGGGATGACCAATGGCGATGGAACCGCCATTGACATTGTACTTCTCCGGGTCGATTCCGAGACGGTCACGACTGTAGAGGCACTGGCTCGCGAAAGCTTCGTTCAGCTCCCAAAGGTCGATGTCGTCGACCTTGAGCCCATGACGCTCAAGCAGGCGCGGCACGGCGAAGACAGGACCGATGCCCATTTCTTCGGGCTCACAACCGGCAACAGCGAAGCCACGGAAAACGCCGAGAATGTCGGAACCGGCCTTTTCGGCTTCCTTGCGCTCCATGAGCACAACGGCGGCGGCACCGTCCGAGAGCTGCGAGGCATTACCGGCGGTGACGTATTTGCCTTCCTTGACCTTCTGGCCATTCTTGAAGACCGGCTTCAGCCCCTGAAGCGACTCGAGCGTCGTTTCCGGGCGGTTGCACTCGTCCTTCTCGACCGTGTAGTCGACCAGCGATTCCTCGCCCGTCTCCTTGTTGACGACCTTCATCTTGGTCTTCATGGGGACGATTTCGTCGTTGAAAATGCCGTTCTTCTGCGCAGCGGCAATGCGCTGCTGGCTACGAAGCGCATATTCGTCCTGGGATTCGCGGGAGACGCCATAACGCTCGGCCACGATTTCGGCGGTCTCGATCATCGCCATCCAAAGCTCGGGCTTTTCCTGCATGAGCTTTTCTTCAGTGAGGCGATTGGTGTTCTGACCGCCCATCTGCACCAGCGAGATCGACTCAACGCCCGCGCCGATGGCGCAAGGGACGCCTTCATTGACGATACGGCCGGCGGCCATGGCGATCGTCTGCAGGCCCGAGGAGCAGAAGCGGTTGACCGTGGTGCCCGACGTGGTGACGGGGCAGCCCGCCCAGATTGCCGCGAGGCGGCCGACATTCATGCCGGTCGCGCCTTCAGGCGCGCCGCAGCCCATGAGGACGTCTTCGACCTGAGCGGGGTCGATCTTCGCGCGCTCGATGGCGTGCTTGATTGCGTGGCCGGCCATGGCCGCGCCGTGGGTGTTGTTGAAGCCGCCGCGGCCGGACTTGGCAAGGCCGGTGCGGGCGGTCGACACGATGACTGCTTCTCTGGACATGGACGGTCTCCCGAAGGGGTTAGCTGGCTTTATGAATAGGCCGGTTTGATGCTCTGGCCGGTCCGGCGTTCTCCGCCTTTTGGCATGTTTCCGGCCAAGTTGAGGCGCACCATAAACGGCTGGCGACACCCTTCAAAGCAGAATCTCGGTCAAATTCCGTAGGGTTGAGGCAGCGGCTTTGTTGAGTTTTGAACAGCATGCCGATCAGAACGCGCGCAAATAGCGGTTTTTGGGGGGTGCCTCAATCTTGCCTTCAAAATTCCCCGTAACTGCCCCGAGTGAACCCGATGAGGGTCACATTCGTTGTCCATCTTGAGAGCGTTGAAGGCGGGCCGCCTTGTGGGGCCTGCCGGGTCCATGGAGATGGAAGGGCAAGAAAATGAAACCGCTGACAGTCGTTGCCGTCCTCGGGCTGAGCACCGCGATCGCAACCGCGATGGCGGCGAACACAGCCTCGGCGTCCGATCCGATTCCCATGCCGCGTCCCGACATGACGGCCGCGGCAAGCGAGACCGGCATCGAAGAGCGCATGGTCACCGTCAGCGCCATTGATCCTGCGGCACCGCACACTCCGGGCTATGGCGTTAACGATAGCGAGCGTGTGGTTTACCCGATCTATTTTGCGGAAGGCTGGACCAGCACGAATGACAAGGCGGAAATGGCGCTGCGCGCCGCCGCCGAAGAGATTACCTATCGCGGGCTTCAGGACATTACGGTCGCCCCCTCGGACGCAGCGATGATGTCCTCCGACATTTCGGCGCAGCATGAAGCCGAAAAGCGCGTTCAGGTGGTCGCGGACACGCTGGAAAAATACGGTGTACCCGAACGCTGGATTGCCGTGGAACCCTATGCCCTGCCGGGCGTTTAATTCTCTGACAATACCTCTTCGCGGCGGTTTTCTCTCCCCCTCATAGCCTCCGCGTTGCACGAAAGACCCGGTGCCGTCTCACCCTCATCCCCCACCGGGGCGACGGCATCGGGTTCTTTACCTCCTCGCAGCTGAACTGACGGCTCGCCGCTCCCCCGGCGGGCCGTTTTCTTGTGTCCGGGGTCGCGAGAGTCTAGATAAGGCACCATCTTCAGTTCTTCCTCCGAATGG
Organism: Parvibaculum sp.; assembly: GCA_002694985.1. Taxonomy (GTDB): domain Bacteria; phylum Pseudomonadota; class Alphaproteobacteria; order Parvibaculales; family Parvibaculaceae; genus Parvibaculum. The sequence goes on from NZNS01000010.1 coordinate 825,704, forward strand.
TTGCTTCATGAGTTCAAGACAGGTCGATACGAGTGGCTTCGGCGCCTATGCCGGACCGGTGCTTCGCAACGAAGCGGGCAGCTTCATCTTCGAGATCGCGGATCATCATCTGAACGGCGACGACAGGCTGCATGGCGGCATGATGATGACGCTCGCCTCGGTGGTGCTCGGCACGGTCGCGAAGGAGACTGCCGCGGGAAAATCGGAAGGCGCGACGGTGCGGCCTCTCTCGCTCAATTGCGACTTCGTGAGCGCGGGCGAGAAAGGCGACACCGTGGAGGGAAGCGCGAATGTGACGCGCGCCACACGCACCGTCCTCTTCATCTCCGGCGAGTTACGCGTGGGACCACGCATATTGATGACGGCGACGGGCGTCTACGCAATCAAGGGAACCGACGAGAAGTGAGAACACCGATCCCCTCTCCGGTGACGGTCGAGCCGCCGCAAGGCTGGACGCTGTCGCCGCTTCACGATCCTTTCGAAGCCCATGTGGGACCGCTCTTCGAACGCGAGGAGGACGGCGAACGCATCTTCGGCTTCTTTGCGGACAAGCGGCATCTCGACGACCGGGGCGCAGTACATGAAGGCATGCTGATGACCTTCGCCGACGCCTTTCTCGGCACCACGGCACATCGAGGCTCGAATGGCAAAGGCTGCGTGACAGTCAGCCTGCAGGCGAGCTTCCTAGCGGAAGCGAAGGCAGGCGACTTCATCGAATGCCGCACACACATCGACCGCACGACGCGCGCGATTATTTTCGTTTCCGCAAGGTTCAGCGTGGGCGAGGAAGACGTGATGACGGCAACAAGCCTCTGGAAGGTGCTCGGCGAGCGCTGATCCCGCCTGCCATTTACCGGGAATGACCGCTTGCGCGGGACATAATGACTGCTTGCACGCGGCTGGCAGAACCGCTTTTCTATGGCGCAAGAAACGATCCGCACTTCAAGGGAGGCCGAACATGGCAATCAATTACGACAAGCTGATGAGCCTGAAAGCGGAAGGTCAGGAGTTCAGCTATGGCGACCGCGAGACGATGCTTTATGCGCTTGGCATCGGCTTCGGACGCGACCCGCTGGACGAGAACGAACTGCCTTTCGTTTACGAGAAGAATCTGAAGACCGTACCGACCCTTGCGACCGTCATCGCATGGGGCGCAGGCGCCATCGGCGACAGCGGCATCAACTACTCGATGGTGGTGCATGGCGAGCAGAAGCTGAAGCTCTACAAGCCACTTCCGATTGCCGCGAAGATCATCGCCGACAGCCGCGTTCTCGGCGCATGGGACAAGGGCGAAGGCAAGGGCGCGATCGTCGTTACCGAAACCGACCTCAGCGAGAAGGGCGGCGACAAGCTCTGCACACTGACCTCCACGATCTTCGCGCGTGGCGATGGCGGCTTCGGCGGACCGCGCGAAGGTGCGCCGCAACCACATCAGCTTCCCGACCGCGAACCCGACATGAGCGTGGACGCGGCGACGAAGCCCGATCAGGCCCTGCTCTACCGTCTTTCGGGCGATCGTAACCCGCTGCACTCGGATCCGGAATTTGCGAAAGCCGTCGGCTTTCCCAAACCGATCCTGCATGGTCTGTGTACGTATGGAACATGCTGCCGCGCGATCATCTCCGGTGCGCTCGATTACGATCCGACGCAGATCACGGGCTTCGACGTGCGTTTCTCGGCCCCTGTTTTTCCGGGCGACACGGTGACCGTCGACATCTGGAAGGACAAGGGAGAGATCTCTTTCCGGGCACGCGTCAAGGAGCGCGATGCCGTCGTCATCAATAATGGCAAGTGCTCGCTCAAGAGTTGAGCCGGGGACAAGTCGGCCTTTTTCGCCGCAACTGTCATCGAAACGTCACAATAACGTCATAATTGGACGGTGAAAGAAAAACGAGACCCTTTCCGGCTTCTGTCTGTTCACGGATGAACAGGCAAAGTGGGGATAAATCGGGGCCGGATGGCACGGATGCCGTCCGGCCCTTTGTCTTGGACCCAGAAAAGATGTCCCCAGTTTCAGACGGTCCTGCAAACGAGCCTAGCCCCCGGCGGATATCCCCGCTTCGCTAACAGCAAACCCTCCCTTTACGGAGGAGACCAGACCGGGCGAAGACCGCCCCCGCGAGAGCGGCAATCCGATGCAGTTCAAATGCTACGCGGATGGCTGCTACTGAAAACGCCGCAAGAGCGGACAGGCGGGCAAGCTGTGTTAAGGTTTCGCGAAAGCACCGACAGGCAGAAAAGCGTTACCCTTCCATGCTCCACCTACGCCCGGCCGCACTCGCCCTCACGACACTCGTTCTGACCGCAGCCTGCTCCCTTCCCGCAAGAGCGCAGGTCTGGGAGCCGGGCGACCCGCCGAGAGAGCGCTATGGCCTTCCCCCGGAAATACAAGAGGTGCCGAATGTGGCGCCGGACACGGAAACGATGACAATCGCCCCCTCAATGGCGACGCCAGCGGAGAGCGCGTCGAACGCAGCCGATGCAGCTGCATCTGAGCCCGCTGCACCTTCCCCGGCACCCCGGACGGCAGAAGCAGACCCGGAGGACTTCCTCTGCACGCGCGCGCCGGCCGGCAAGGCCGTGGCCGTGCCGCCGCCCTTCGACCGCTGGGTGGTGCGCGTGTGTTCGCCGCGCGGTCAGGCGCTGGTGCCGGTGCTCGGCAATGCCTGGGTGGCGCATAACTCCGCCGACCCCGTTTCCATTCTCGCCATGCCGCCCGGCACCGTACTGCCACCTTCGACGGGCGCCTTCGATCCACGCTACGACATTCGCTTCGAAAGCCTCGCAGGGGGCATGACGACAGGCGAGCGCAGGGATCGCGCTGCCGCGCTTCTCAGAAGGGCGGCCGGTGCGGGCAAGCTGCCCGCCTATGACGAGATATGGCAGCTCGACGCGGTGAGCAATGTGGCGGAGACACGCTACAATCTCTTCCTCTATATCGCGGGCAAGCAGCCGGTGCGCATCATCGCCTGTCTCGACCGGTGCAGGCAGGCGCTCTATCTTGACGTGCTGAAGGGCGAGGAAGCGAAAGAAGCCCTCGCCAAGTAGCCGCGCCCGATGCCCCAAAACAAACCAGTTAACGGAAACGCTTTCGCCCCTATGGGGGCGGCATCGCAAGGGACGGGAAATCATGACCAAGGGATACGAATTCTACGGCGCGGAAGTGAGCTACTTCTCGGGCAAGGTGCGCGCCTATATGCGCTACAAGCGCATTCCCTTTTCCGAAATCACGCCGACGCGCGACATCTATCGCAATGTCATCATGGCGCGTGTCGGGTGGCCGGTGATCCCCGTCGTCGTGACGCCGGAAGACGAGACCTGGCAGGACTCGAGCGAGATCATCGACAATTTCGAAGCCCGGTTTCCCGAAGCCTCCATTTATCCGGAAGGGCCGCGACAGAAATTTGCCGCACTCATGATCGAGGTGTGGGCGGATGAATGGCTGAAGCTGCCCGCGATGCATTACCGCTGGACGAAGAACCGCGATTTTGCGGTGAAGGAGTTCGGGCGGCTGTCACGGCCGGACCTCGACGAAGCGGGCCAGCGCGCGGTGGGCGAGGAAACGGCAAAGCCTTTTGCCGGTGCGCTGCAATTTCTCGGGGCCACGCCAGAGACGGGCCCGGCCATCGAAAAAAGCTATGAGGACTTGCTTGGCGAACTCGACGCGCATTTCGCGAAGCATGACTTCCTTTTCGGCACACGGCCTTCCATCGGCGATTTCAGCCTCTACGGGCCACTCTATGCGCACCAGTATCGCGATCCCGCCTCCGGCGAGATCATGAAGAGGCTCGCGCCCCATGTCGTGAAATGGGTGCAGCGCATGTCGAAGCCGCCGCATCCCAAGGGCGGCGAGTTTCTGCCGCATGACGAGGTGCCGGACACGCTGGTGCCCGTCCTTGCACGGATCATGCGCGAATATCTGCCGGTGCTGCTGAAGACGGCTGAGGCGCTGAAAGCCTATGTGGAGGCGCATCCCGAGCTTATCTCGGGCAAGGAGCCGCTGCCGCGCGCGCTGGGCACACATGAGTTCACGCTGGAAGGCACAACGGGGAGCCGCGCGATCTTTACCTTCGACCTGTGGATGCTGCAAAGGCCGCTCGATTTTCTGGCGACATTGCGCAAAGAACAGCGCGATGCAGTGATTTCCATGCTAGAAAAAGCAGGCGGGGAACGGCTTGCCGACTTCCCGCCCTATCCGCGTCTGACACGGCGCCAGTTTCGTCTTGTCGTCGAATGAGCGTTTGCCGAATGACCAATAGCGGTTTTTCTCACACCTTTTCGACTACCGGCAAGCTGCGCCTCACAAACCCGAGACGGCGGCGCCCGACGAGCCGCCCGAATTTCCAAAGCCCACAGGAGTCCCCATGTCCAGCGAAGGCCTGCACGAAGCCAACCTCTCACCGCAAGCGCTCAACCTGCATCGCGCCATCGTATCGCTGATGGAAGAGCTTGAAGCCGTCGACTGGTACAACCAGCGCGCGGAAGCCTGCACCGATCCCGAGCTGACGAAAATCCTCGAGCATAATCGCGACGAGGAAATCGAGCATGCGGTGATGGTGATGGAATGGCTCAGGCGCAACAATCCGCGCTTCGACAAGGAAATGAAAGAGCGCCTGTTCAAGGACGGCTCGATCGGCAAGGACTGATTGCGGCAGGGCAGGCGCGGGTAACACACCTGCCCGCCACCGACCACCAGCACCTCGCCGGTGATGAAGGATGCGCGGGCGCGGGCGAGGAATGTCGCGACGTCCACGATTTCCTCGACCGTGCCGGAGCCGCGCAGCGCGACCGCGCGCCTGATCCAGCGCTCCCGCGCCTCCGCGCCGGGAGGAGGAACTTCATGGGCTACAGCCGGATCAAATCAGAGAAGCGCGGCAATTCAGCTTGTCACCTTGAACCGGCCGGACAGGCCGAACGCATGGGCGCCGAAAATGGCTGAGGACAGACGCGATTCAACGCGTGAATGACGACCCGGATATCCATCCCATGCCGCGCGCATCCATGCAGGTGTGCAACATGACAACAAGGAACTTCATGTCGTAAAAGACGCGACACATTATTATATTGGCCACCCGGACAGGATGGCTGAAGCTGTGGCCATCGTGGCCGGGTGACTCAAGAGAAAAACTGCTGGGTTGAACTTCATGAATGCTGTTGTGCGTGGGATGCCGGTGCGGCGCGAACTGCCGCTGCCGGAAGGGGCGATTTCATATCTCGAATGGGAAGCGGACGCGCCGGACAAGACACCGCTCCATTTCGCCCATGCCAACGGCTTCAACGGCATGACCTATCAAAGGATTCTATCGGGGCTCGGCGACGCATTCCATGTGCGCGCCTGGGACGCACGCGGGCACGGCGCGACGACGCTGCCCGCCGATCCGACGAAACACCGCAACTGGTATGTCTATCGCGACGACCTGATCCAGATGGCGGAAGATTTCGTGAAGGCGAGCGGCAAGAAGATCATTCTTGCAGGGCACTCTTTGGGGGGCGCGGCAAGCGTGATGGCGGCGGCGGCGCGGCCCGACCTCGTGCGGGGGCTTGTGCTGATCGACCCGGTGATGATCCCATCGAGTGCGCGTTACATCATGATGGTCTTGCAATGGCTCGGTATGCACAGCAACCCGCTTGCCGACGGTGCGGAGCGGCGGCGCGCTGTCTTCGCAGATCGCAAAACAATCGTTGATCGCTATACAGGACGCGGGGCCTTCCGCACCTGGCCGCGCGAATTCGTGGAAGACTATGTAGAAGGCGGCACACGTATCCGCGAGGATGGACAGGTGGAGCTGCTTTGCGCGCCCGCATGGGAGGCGGCAAATTTCCGCGCGCAGAGGCAAAACATCACGCAGGCCGTGCGCAACCTGCAGGTGCCTTTTGCGCTGCTTTATGCCGAACATGGGTCGACCTGCCGGGCGCGCTTTCCCATTCTCCTGAAGCGGCGCGACCCGGCGGCGCATGTGATGCAGGTGCCGGGCTCGACGCATTTCCTGCCGATGGAATTTCCCGCGCTCGTCATCGACGAGGTCCGCGCGTTTCGGGACCGGCTGGAGCGCGAAGGGCGGTAGTTTTTCGCCGGGCGACCTTCAGACGCCGAGATCCTTGATCACCAGCGATTCGAGGTTCGCGCGCATCTCGTCCGGGATCGGGATCGCCTTGCGCGTGGTGAGGTCGAGCGCGATGGCGACCGCTTCCGCCGTGGCAACGGCCTCGCCGCTCTCCACATCGAAAAGCCAGTGGCACCATGTGTAGGTCTTGGGGCCGACCTGCTTGAGCCCGCTGCGCAGCGTGAGGATGTCGCCGGCGCGCGGATGGCGGCGATAGATAAAGCGATATTCAAGCGCGGCGCCGCCGACGCTCGGCGTTTCGGAACGATCCGCGCCGCTCGTCTGCACGAGCAGGTTCGGGATGCCGTCCGAAACGATGCCCATGAAGTGACGGATAAGGAGGAAGCCCTGCCCGTCGCATTGCGCGGTTTCGACCTCGCCAGTCCATGTGCGGACCATGCCCATGCCATCGGCCTCTTTCAGCTTCGGCGCGGGGCGCGGCTCGTAGATTTCGAGACCGCGCGGGCTGCCATGAACCGGGAGTTCGACGACGAGCTTCTTCGCGGCCTCCTTCGCCTTTGCAGGCAGCGGCTTCACCTCGCGGGTTTCCTCGTCCAGCAATTCAACTTCAGCGATGAAGCTTGCGGCGGGTTCGCCTGAAACGGTGCTGACCATCTCCTCATAGACACGAAGGCCAAAGTCGCGCACCTCCAGCACGCCCGCGCGAATGAAGAAGGGCGCGCCGGGACGCTGCTCACGCAGGAAGCGGATATGATGATCGCGCACGAAAAGACGCGCGCCCTCGTTGCGCGCGTAGCGGGGACCGAGACCGAGGGCGAGCGAAAGCGCGGCGAGCCCCTGCCCGGCCTTCTCGATATAGAACTGCACGTTCATGTGACCCATCTGGTCGCATTCCCAGGTCTGGACGCTGGAACGCGCAACTTCGATCATCTCACTCATTTTCTTTTCCGTTCTTCAGGTGACGAATTCAAAATTCAGAGGCCCGCGCGGATCGGTGCCGGAAGGGGAACGGCCTTGCGGCTCGCCTTGTCAAAAAGAAGGGCCGCGCCTTCCGCCACGCAGGCGGGCTCGCCCGTATCGCCGCTGAAAAGCCAGTGACGGTAGCGGATGGTCTTGCCCTCGCCGGGCAAAATGGCCGTGCGCACGAAAAGCGTTTCGCCAGCGCGCAGCTCGCGCAGATAAGTGAGGCGTATTTCGACCGTCGCCGTGGCGAGGCCGCGGGCGGCCTGTTCGTGACGGCCGAGGCCGGCATGGGCCCACATGTGCCCCTGCGCATCGGAAAAGCGCGCCATGTAAAAGCGCGCATTCATATGAGCGTTGGTATCGCACTCCCATGTATTCACGACGGAGCGGTTCGTCTCGACCATGCCGAGCTCATCCGCACGGGCAAGCGAGACATCGCGCTCCACCGCCTCGCGCGGGATCGAACGGGGTTCGGCCTCTCGCGGCAATGCGACCTGCATCTCCCCAGCCCGGGCACGCACATGGTCCGGCCAGCGGGTGAGGCGGCGCGTTTCGAGGTCGAGGCAGCCGGTATCGACCACATAGGTCGCGGCAAGACGGCCATCCAGCGCCTCCGACATTTCCTGATAGATGCGCATGGTCTTGTCGCGCATTTCGACGATGCCGGAGCGGATCACCACAAGGTCGCTCGCGCGGAGTTCACGGTGAAAGCGGATGTGATGTTCAAGCGCGACATAGCCGAGGCCCGAGGCGGCCTGATCGAGCGCGCCGTGGCCAAGCGCGACGCGCAGATTATAGGAGCTGTCGGAACTCTTCGAGATGTAGTGCTGGATGTTCATATGGCCCATCTCGTCGCATTCCTGCAACGAGACGTAACCGCGATAGGTGTCGAGGAAGCCGGTCATTGGTGTCTGGGAAAGTGTAATGGCGGGTGGCGAAGCATAGGGGCCGGAGCGCCGATTGTCATGGCTCACGGAAGCATGGCTCACGGAAGAGAGGCCAGGCGATGCGCCAGGAGGCTTTCGGCGCTGAAGCCGAGCGGGGCGAGACGGCCCGAGGCATCGAGCGCATGAAGGCCGATCAGGAATGCGGCGAGGCAGAGAATTTCGCGATGCGCGTCGGCGCCCTCAAGGCCCGTTGCAGCACGCAAAGGCCCGCCCAAAGCTTCGAGGATGGCGATGACGCGGCCCGTGACCGAACGGTCGAGGCCGGACGGCAAGCCCTCCGCCGAGAAGAGCCTGCCTGCGAGGCGTAGATGGGGCGCATTTCCGGTGGCCGCGTTCAGCGCCTCCTGCGCGGCGGCTTCGAGCGCGGCTTGCGGAGAGTTCGCGCGCTCGGCGGCTTCGCGCATCCGCCTTGCCAGATGGCCGAGCTCTTCCGCGGCGAGGGCGATGGCGAGTTCATCGATGCCGGAAAAATAGGAATAGACGGCACCCGGCGCATAACCGGCCTCGGCGGCGACCGCGCGGATGGTGAGCGCCTCGGGGCCGTGCTGGCCGCAGACACGGCGCGCGGCGGCGAGGATCGAGCTGCGCTTGTGGCCGCGCAGATCCTCGCGGCGCTTTTCGGCGGGCTTGCCTGCAGGTGCGCTCATGGAATACCGGCTCCTTCGCGAGGTTACGCCCCGGCTCGGCTCACGACTTTATTGAACATATATCGATATTTTGAACAATGTTCAAATTTGTTGACGGAAAAGGGCAGCACGGTATCTGCCGGGCCGCCCGTAATCCCTGGCTCGCGCCGGATGACAGCTGACGATAGAGGGGCGAACTAACCCGCCACGCTCTTCAGGAAATCGTCCATGCGCTTGTTGGCGGCGGCGGCAAGCGCGCCGGGGAACGCGATGAAACCATGCGCCCCACCGGGGAAGACAGCGAGTTCCGCCTCGTTGCCCGCGGCGATCCAGCGCGAATACATAAAGAAGCTGTCATCCAGCAGCGCATCGCGCGTGCCGATGGTGAAGAGGGCGGGCGGCATGTCATGCAGGCGCGCATAGAGCGGCGAAATATCCGGGTCGCGCCGATCGAGATGCGGCGGCAGGAAGGCGTCGCTGAATTTCTCGATATCGATGGTGCGCAGGATCAGCCGCTCATTGCCAAAGGCGCGCTGGCTCGGCGTCATCGACATATCGAAGGCGCCGAAGACGAGGTTCGCGCCCTTGAAATCCGTGAAGCCGTGGCGGTCGCGCATGCGCAGCAGCGTGACGGCGGAGAGATGCCCGCCCGCGGATTCACCGCCGATGGTGAGGATGTCCGTGCCGAATTCCGTCTTCGCGTTTTTGGCAAGCCAGATCGCTGCCGCCTCGCAATCGTCCGCAGCCGCGGGATAAGGATTTTCGGGCGCGAGGCGATATTCGACGCTGACACAGGCGAGCCCCGTATTGTCGGCAATGCGCTCCAGCATGGGATCTTGCTGATCGGCGCCGCCAAGCACCCAGCCGCCACCATGAATATGGAGGTAGACGCCTTTGGGGCTTGTCTCCGGGGCGATGACGCGGAGCGTAACCTTGCTCCCCTTGCCGTCGATCTCGATTTCCTTCGCGCGGGGCGACTTCGGCGCAAGGGGGAATGCCCCTTCGCCGCGCGCGCGCTCATCGCGGAAGGCCTGCACACCCATCTCCCACCATTCGGGCAGATCCTTCATGGCGCCAATGATGAGATCGTTGATGCCTTTCGTTTCATCGGAGATGGCATCGTCGGTGAAAAGCTTCGGATCGAACGGATTGCTGCCTGACATGGTTCCAGAGTCCCTCGTAGCGGATTTGTTTTTCGTTGAAATGAAGTAGAGCGGAAATCGGCGGGACCGTCTACGAGACGCGCCAGTCTCAATGATCGGCGTCTGCATCCATACGGGAGGTCGCTTCGAGTTTCAGGCGGCGGTTGTGGACGGCGAGCGCGCCTTCGAAAAGCGCCTCTTCCCTGTTCTGCTTTTGGGGAGGGAGAATAGCGCTCAAACGGCGGCAGTGTAAGGCGGGGCGGGGTCGTATTGCATGGCGAGCCGGGTGAGCCGGGCGTGGTCTTGCCCATGCATCTGGCCGACGAGCCAGAGCGCCATGTCGATGCCCGCCGAAACGCCTGCCGCGGTGACGACATTGCCGTCACGGACATAGCGGATATTCTCAAGCACGGCGGCCGCCTCGCCACGCTCGCGAAGAGCCGTGATGAAGCCCCAATGTGTCGTCACGCGCTTGCCTTTTGCCGGCCCCGCCGCGCAGAGAAGCATCGCGCCCGTGCAGACGCTCGTTACCCATTCGCATGTCTCCGCCGTCTTCGCGATCCATGCGAGCAATGCCTCATTGCCAACTTCGCGGCGCGTACCCACGCCGCCCGGAACGAGAAGGATGTCGAGGGGCTCCGCATCCGCCATCGAGGCATGGGCTGCGACCGTCATGCCCTTGGCACCCGTGACCGCCCTGCCCGTCTCGGTGATCAGCGTCACGCGGTCCGGGCCCTCGCGGCCCTCACGGCCATGCATTTCGTTCGACATGGTGAAGACCTCATAGGGCCCGACGAAATCGAGTTCCTCGACACCATCGAAAATGAGAATGCCGATATTGCGGGTCTTTTCGCCATGGGCAGTCATGTGTGTGCATCCTTTGCCAGGGATGAAGAACGTGGCGTACCGGATGTTTGCGGCACGGTGACAGGATCGCGATGAGCGGTACGGAAACGCTCACGGTAACGGCCCGGCGTAACACCAAGATGACGAATGAAAGCACGGCGCATGCGCTCGGCTGCGCCGAAGCCTGCTTCCGCCGAAACCGCGTCGAGCGAGCGTTCGACACGCAAGACCAAGCCGCAGGTCGTGGAAACAGGGCCGCGCTCCTCCGAGATCAGTTCCACCTCATAGGCGGGCGCGCCGGTCGCAGGGTCTATCGCGGCGCTCAAGAGCTGGACGGGACCGGCGATGTCGAGCGTCTGAGCTGCGTCATAGACAAGCATCATGTCGCGGCGGGGAGCGCTGGCGGATTTGCGAGATTTTGCAGTTCCGGTCATGAGGAGAGACTAGGCCGAGCTCCGTGTGGCGGAAATGACAAAGAAGACGTATTTTCTGCCAAAGCAGCTCGCGAACTGGGCATCGATGCGCTCTCGACGCAGAAAATACAGCCGGAAAGCGGCAATTCTCTCCGCTGCAGCCCCTTATGTCGGGCGGGCTCCCATTATCCGATGGCAAACAAAAACGCCCCGCCAAAAGGCGGGGCGTTTCCGTTATTGCGGAAGGATAGCCGCGATCAGGCGGCAGCCTTCTCCTTCGACGGCGCGAAGCGGCCATAGAAGGTGTCGCCCTTCTCTGCCATGTCGCGCAGCAGCTTGTTGGGCGTGAAGCGGGGCCCGTATTTCCGGGCGAGCTTGTCGCAGGCTTCGACGAACTCTTTCGTACCCACCATGTCGATGAGCGAGAGCGGACCGCCGGACCAGGGCGCATAGCCCCAGCCGAGGATCGCGCCGACATCCGCATCGCGGACGTCGGTCACGACGCCTTCCTCGAAGCAGCGCGCCGCTTCGAGCGCCTGAATGTAGAGGAAGCGGTTTTTCAGCTCCTGCACGTCAAGCGTTTCCGGGTCGAGGCTCTTGCCGACGAGTTCGGCGAGACCCGGCCAGAGCTTTTTCTTGCCGTCAGCCGGATAGTCGTAGAAGCCCTTGCCCGCCTTCTTGCCGACGCGGCCGAGCTTCACGACCATTTCCTCAAGAAGCTGATCGGCGGGACCGGGGACATATTTGTCGCCCAGATCCTTCTTCGTCTGCTCACGCACCTTGTAGGCAAGGTCGAGCGCGACCTCGTCATTGAGCGCAAGCGGCGCCATCGGCATGCCGGTCATCTTGCCGACATTCTCGATCATGGCGGGGGGAACGCCCTCGCCCAGCATCGCGATACCTTCGCCGACATAGGTGCCGAAGCAACGCGACGTGTAGAAGCCGCGGCTGTCGTTGACGACGATGGGTGTCTTGCGGATCTGCTTCACATAGTCCATCGCCTTGGCGAGCGTCTCGTCGCTGGTCTTCTTGCCCATGATGATTTCGACAAGCTGCATCTTGTCGACGGGCGAGAAGAAATGAATGCCGATGAAGTTGTCCGGCTTCGCGGACGCTTCGGCGAGGCCGGTGATCGGCAGGGTCGAGGTGTTGGAACCGTAGATGCCGCCTTCGGCGAGCATGGGCTCCGACTTCCTGGTGACTTCCGCCTTGATGTCGCGGCTTTCGAAGACGGCCTCGATGACGAGATCGGCGCCCTTGAGGTCGTCGTAATTCGTCGTCGGCTTGATGAGCCCGAGAAGCTTGTCGGCTTTTTCCTGCGTGGTCTTACCGCGCTCAAGCGCCTTTTTCAGGAGCTTTTCGGAATAGGCCTTGCCCTTTTCGGCATTGGCCTGATCCGTGTCGAGAAGCACGACTTCCATACCGGCCTGGGCCGAGACATAGGCAATGCCCGCGCCCATCATGCCGGCGCCCAGAATGCCAAGCTTCTTCACCTGGAACGGAGCAACGTCCGAAGGACGGCGCGCACCCTTGGCGAGTTCCTGCATGGAGAGGAAGAGCGAACGGATCATCGCCTTGGAGCGCGGGTCCATAAGCAGCTTGGTGAAATAGCGCGTCTCGATGCGGATGCCCGCTTCCATCGGCACCTGTAGACCTTCATAGACGCAGGACATGATGTAGCGCTGCGCCGGGAAGTTGCCATGCGTCTGCTTGTGGAGCGTTGCATTGCCGATGGTGAAGACCTGCGAACCGCCCTTCCCGTTCGGATCGCCGCCCGGCACCTTGTAGCCGGGCATATCCCAGGGCTGGACCGCGATCGGATAGACTTCGGGGCCCTTCTTGCCGAGCTTGATTTTGTCCTGCGCGAGACCTTCCTTGAGCCAGGCCTTTGCGGCCGAAACGAGTTCGGCGGCGGGCACGACCTTGTGCAGGATGCCGGCCTTCAGTGCCTTCTCCGGCGAGAGCGAGGTGCCCTGAAGGATGAGAGGCAGGGCTGCCTGCGCGCCGATGAGACGCGGCAAACGCTGTGTGCCGCCACCGCCCGGCAGGAGACCGACCTTGGCTTCAGGCAGACCGATCTGCGTTTTCGGATTATCGCTGGCGACGCGGTAGTGGCAGGCAAGCGTGACTTCGAGGCCGCCGCCGAGCGCGGTGCCGTTGATCGCGGCTGCGACCGGCTTGCCGCAGGTTTCGAGCGAGCGCAGCAGCATGTTGAATTTTAGGTTGCCCTCATACATCGCCTTGACGCGATCTTCCTTCGAGCCTTCACCGGAACCGCCAGCCTGGCTGCCCATCATGGAAAGGTCGGCACCGGCGCAGAAGGCATTCTTGCCGGAGGTGAGGACGGCGCCCTTGATCGCATCGTCGCTCATGATTTTTTCGATGATGGACGCCATATCGCCCATCGAGCCCTGCGAGAGCACGTTCATCGAGCGGTTCGGCATGTCCCATGTGATGAGCGCGATACCGTCGCCATCGACTTCAAATTTGAAATTCTCGTAAGTGGTCATCCGGGGCCTCACACGCGTTCGATGATGGTTGCCGTGCCCATGCCCGCGCCGACGCAGAGCGTAATGAGCGCGGTATTGAGATCGCGGCGTTCGAGCTCGTCGAGCACGGTGCCGAGGATCATGCCGCCGGTCGCGCCGAGCGGATGGCCCATGGCGATGGCGCCGCCATTCACATTCATCTTGTCATGCGGGATATCGAGCGCCTGCATCATGCGCAGCACAACGGAGGCAAAGGCTTCGTTGAGCTCATAGAGGTCGATGTCTTCCGGCTTCATGCCCGCCTTGGCGAGCACCTTGCGCGAAACGTCGGCCGGGCCCGTCAGCATGATGCAGGGCTCGGAGCCGATGGAGCCCATGGCGCGGATACGCGCGCGAGGCTTCAGGCCCATCGCCTTGCCGGTTTCGAGATTGCCGACGAGAACAGCCGAAGCGCCGTCAACGATGCCCGACGAGTTGCCCGCGTGGTGGCAATGGTTGATTTCTTCCACCTCGGGGTAACGCTCCAGCGCGACGCCGTCGAAGGCAAATTCGCCGATCGAGGCAAAGGAAGGCGTGAGCGCGGCGAGCGACTGCATCGTCGCATCGGGACGCATATGCTCGTCATGGTCGAGGATGGTGAGACCATTGATGTCCTTCACCGGAATGACGGAGCGCTTGAAGTAGCCCTTGTCCCAGGCATTCTTCGCGCGCTTCTGACTTTCGACGGCATAGGCGTCGACGTCGGCGCGGGAGAAGCCGTATTTGGTGCAGATGAGGTCGGCACCAATACCCTGGGGCGTGAAATAGGACTTGAAGGCGATGGAGGGATCGGTCGACCAGGAGCCGCCCGATGCGCCCATGCCAACGCGCGACATGCTTTCGACGCCGCCGCCAATCGCCATGTCGGCCTCGCCGGTCATGACCTTCGCCGCTGCCATGTTGGTTGCTTCGAGACCCGAAGCACAGAAGCGGTTGACCTGCACACCGGCGGTCGTCTGCGCGTAATCCGCATTCAAGACGGCAATGCGGGCGATGTCGCCGCCCTGCTCGCCGACAGGATCGACACAGCCGAGAATGACGTCATCGACCTTCGAGGTGTCGAGGCCATTGCGGTCGCGGATCGCCTTCAGCGTCTGTGTGGAAAGTTCGAGTGCCGTCACTTCGTGCAGCGCGCCGTCCTTCTTGCCCTTGCCGCGGGGCGTGCGGACGGTGTCATAGACATAACATTCGGTCATCTGATGTCTCCCTGGGGGACGCTAAATCGGTTGGGGCCGTGCGTTGCGGCCACCGCCTGCTCCGTTATTCGCGGTTCCTTCGGCGAAGCGCCACCTCGATCGAAGGAGGCGCTTCGCCGGGAACGGCTTCAGAGCGAACGGGCAATCAGCAGCTTCATGATCTCGTTGGCACCGCCGTAGATCTTCTGGATGCGAGAGTTCGTGTAGAGCTTCGCGATGGGATATTCCATCATGTAGCCATAGCCGCCGAAGAACTGGAGGCAGGTATCGATGATCTCGTTTTCCTTCTGCGTGGTCCACCATTTGGCCATGGCCGCCGTGGTGGGATCGAGCTTGCCGTCGAGCAGTTTCACAGCGCAGTCATCGGTGAAGACGCGAGCAATCGTCGCTTCGGTCTTGCACTCGGCCAATTTGAACTGCGTGTTCTGGAAATCGAGGATGCGCTGGCCGAAAGCGGTACGCTCCTTCACATATTCGGTCGTATATTTCAGGGCCATTTCCATTGCGACACAGGCCTGCACGGCAATGATGAGACGCTCCTGCGGCAATTGCTGCATGAGCTGGATGAAGCCCTTGCCTTCTTCCGTGCCGAGGAGATTGGAGGCCGGCACCTTCACTTCATCGAAGAAGAGCTCGGAGGTGTCCTGCGCCTTCTGACCCATCTTCTTCAGATTGCGGCCACGGCGGAAACCTTCGACTTCGTCAGTCTCGACCATGATGAGCGAGGTGCCCTTGGCGCCCGCCGCCGGATCGGTCTTCGCCACAACACAGACGAGGTTCGCCTGCTGGCCGTTGGTGATGAAGGTCTTCTGGCCGTTCACGACGTACTGGTTGCCCACCTTCTTCGCCGTCGTCTTCACGCCCTGAAGGTCGGAGCCCGTGCCCGGCTCCGTCATGGCGATGGCGCCGACAATCTCACCCGACGCCATTTTCGGGAGCCACTTCTTCTTTTGCTCCTCGGTGCCGTAGGACTGAATGTAGTGGGCAACGATGCCCGAATGCACTGAGTTGCCAAAACCGGAAATGCCGGCGCGGCTCTGCTCTTCGGCAATGACCATCTCATGGCCGAAATTGCCGCCGCCGCCGCCATATTCCTCCTTGATCGACGCGCAGAGAATGCCGGCTTCACCCGCCTTCAGCCATGCTTCGCGATCCACATGGCCCTGCTCTTCCCAGCGCTCGACGTGAGGCTGGAATTCCCTTTCATAGAACTTGGCGACTGCGCCCTTGAGGATCTGCAGTTCCTCGTTAAGCCAAGGCGATTTGTATTCGGCATTCATTCGTCGTTCTCCCTGAGACGTCCTTCAGAACTCGCTAGCCGCCAGCGACATCATTGAGGCAGCACCGTGACGGATGCGCGCAAGATGCGTCGCCGTCTCGGGCACCACATGTTCCATGTAGTAGCGGCCAGTTTTTATTTTCGTTTCGTAATAGGCCTTGTCCCCGTCCTTTGCGGCGGGAATCTTGTCATTCGCGACCTTCGCCATCATGGCCCACATGAAAGCAATGCCCGTCACCCCGAAGAGGTGCATATAGGGCGTGGACCCGGCTCCGGCGTTGTCCGGATTTTCGAGTGCATTTTCCATGAACCACATGGTCGCGGCTTCGAGATCCTTGCGCGCACCCGCCAGCGGTTCGAGGAAGGGCTTCATCTTTTCGTCGCCTTCATTCGCCGCCACGAAATCATCGACGGCCTTGAAGAAGGCGAAGACGGCACGGCCGCCATTCTGCGCAAGCTTGCGGCCAACGAGGTCAAGCGCCTGCACACCGTTGGCACCTTCATAGATCATGGCGATGCGGGCATCGCGCACGAACTGCTCCATGCCCCATTCCGCGATATAGCCGTGACCGCCATAGACCTGCTGCGCATCGACGGTGTTCATGAAGCCGCGATCGGTAAAGTAACCCTTCAGCACCGGCGTCAGCAGCGCCATCATGTCGTTGCCGAACTCGCGCGTCTTCTCGTCATCCGAGCGATGCGAAAGATCGCCATGCAGCGCCGTCCAGACGAGGAGAGCGCGCGCGCCTTCGTTGAAGGCCTTGATGTCGAGCAACATACGGCGGATATCGGGGTGAACGATCAGCGGGTCGGCCGGCTTGTCTTCGGCCTTCGGCCCGGTAAGCGAGCGACCCTGCAGACGCTCGAGCGCATAGGTCACAGCATTCTGATAGGCCACTTCCGATTGCGAGAGGCCCTGAAGACCAACGCCGAGACGCGCTTCGTTCATCATCGTGAACATCGCGCGCAGGCCCTTATGCTCTTCGCCCACGAGCCAGCCAATCGCCTCATCATAGTTGAGGACGCAGGTGGCATTGCCGTGAATACCCATCTTCTCTTCGAGCGAGCCGCAGGAAACGCCGTTGCGCGCCCCAAGCGAGCCGTCGTCATTGACGAGGAATTTCGGCACGAGGAAGAGCGAAATGCCCTTCACGCCTTCCGGTGCACCTTCGATGCGGGCAAGCACGAGATGAAGGATATTTTCGGCAAGGTCATGTTCGCCCGCCGAGATGAAAATCTTCTGACCACTGATCTTGTAGGACCCATCGCCAACCGGCACGGCTTTCGTGCGCAGAAGGCCGAGATCGGTTCCGCAATGGGGCTCGGTGAGATTCATGGTGCCGGTCCATTCGCCGGTCACGAGCTTCGGCAGGTACTTGTCCTTCTGCTCCTGCGTGCCGTGCTGCGACAGCGCGGAATAGGCACCGTGGGAGAGGCCGGGATACATGCCGAAGGCCATATTGGCGGAGGACACCATCTCGTTGAAGATGACGCCAAGTGCATTGGGCAGGCCCTGACCACCGTAATCCTTGTCGGCAACGAGCGCAGGCCAGCCGCCATCGACGAGCAGCTTGTATGCTTCCTTGAAACCACCGGGCGTCGTCACGACACCATTTTCAAGCTTGCAGCCCTCACGATCGCCGACCTGATTGAGCGGCAGCAAAACTTCCTCGGTCAGCTTCGCGGCTTCTTCGAGAATGGCATCCACGAGGTCCGCGGGGGCGTCCTCGAACCCGGGCAGGCCCGCATATTGCGAGAAGTCCAGCAGTTCGTTCAGCAGAAAGCGGTATTCGCGCAGCGGTGCTTTGTAGATCGGCATGAGTGTCCTCTCCGGCAGGTAAGCCGCGCCCCTTTTTGTCAGGGGCGCGCGGCTACCTCAGACGATAGCCTTTTCCGGCTTCTTCGTCTTCGCCGGACGGGCGGTCGATTTTGCCGCAGCCGCGCCATTGCCCGCCGCTTTTACCTGCTCGACGATCTGCGCCTCAAGGCGAGCGCAGCTTTCCTCCAGCGTCTTGATCTGGAGGTCGATTTCGCGGCGCTGCGCATCAAGCAGGGCAATGCGTTTGCGGAACTTGTCGACGGCGACCCGGTTCTGCGTCACACAACCGTCATGCTGATCGTAGAGGCTCAGGATTTCCTTGATCTCGGCCAAGGCGAGACCGACATTCTTGCCGCGCACGATCAGCGTCAGGCGGGCACGGTCGCGCGGGTGGTAGATGCGGGTCTGGCCGCGACGCTCGGGGCTCAACAGACCCTTGTCCTCATAGAAACGGATAGCGCGCGTGGTCAGGCCGAATTCCTCGGCAAGTTCCGTGATCGAAAAGGTGGTGTCGCGCGCCATCTCGCCACCATTGTGCCGGTGCGTTGCGCCAGAGCCCTCGTGAAGCTGCTGTTCCATGTTCCCTCTCCCTGACTTCGGGCCGCGCCGCCGTCCTGTCGTCTTGAGTGCGGCGCCCTCCCGGACGTTTCAAACTGGAATTTTGGCTGTTTTCAGCCGATTTTTAAGTGGACCGGAATCTAGTTGACGTTAACGTAAGCGTCAATGGTGTCACGGAAATTTTTGAAGTGAGTGCCCCGTAATGGTCTAGTGGTGCATCGAAAAGGGGAAAACGAAGAAAGAGCATGAAAATGAACCGCATCGCCGCCGCCGGATTTGCCTTTCTGGCCCTCGCCTTCCTCACCGGATGCACGACGCAGGGAAGCGGGACGCCCCAGAACCCCAAAGAGATCAACATAACGACGCTACCCGCAGAAGCGAGCGCCGCAGCGCAGAGCCATCCCGGGCTGAGCGCCGCGATCCTGCAAGCGGTGAACGCCTATCGAGCGGAGAAGGGTCTCGGACAACTTGCCGCCGACGCAAACCTGCAACGCATTGCGGCGGTCCACGCGGCGGACATGCAACTGCGCGGTTTCTTCGGTCACTTCAATCCGGACGGCCAGGGACCGCGCGAACGGATGATGGCGGTCAATCCCTGCTTCACCGGACGCATTGCCGAAAACATCGAGGTGGTGGAAGGGCCAAGCCATGCCGCGATGAACGACACGGAGCTTGCAAATTCCTTGGTCAAGAAATGGATCGAAAGTCCGATGCACCGCAAGAACATCAAGGCACCCGAAATGACGAAGAGCGGCGTCGGCATCGCCAGGCAAGGTAACCGGATCATTGCCGCGCAGGTTTTCGGCAGCCGTTGAACCTCTCTCCCAAACAGCGTTGCGGGCGGCCGAGCGCAGTAAGATGCTGCGGCGTTGTTTTTCAGGGGGCCGGACCATGAAACGCAGAGACGTTCCCGGCGTTCTTCCGCCATGGCGGAAGCCTCAAACGAGGTTCTCGCGGAACTTGCAGGACCGAGCGACCTCGCAGGGTGGATTGCCCTTTCCTATCGCGATTACCTCGCCAAGGCGCGGGAATGGTCGAAATGAAGCGATGCGGCCATGCTGACGCTTCACAACGGTCATCCGGCGGGCTGAATCTCCCCCAGCCTCAGGCGAAAAAATACCGGCATGGCACTAACTTAGCGCCTCCGGTTAACGCCGTATTTACCGACCTTGCCGCTTTATTGGCTGTGCTGAAACAGCACGTCCCGGCGATTATTTGCGCGCCGATGACAAAATCAGCGATTACAACAAGATTTTGGGTCAGTCCGTGTTTAGAAATACCAGATAGCGCGGTTTATACTGGCCCAAAGGGTTAACGGGCATAGTGATTCGGATGCGATCGGGGGTTCCATGGAGCGTCAAGGGTATTGAGCCCGAGGCGCGGGAGGCTGCCAAGCAGGCAGCACGCCGGCAAGGCATGACGCTTGGCGCGTGGCTGAACCAGATCATCATGGACACCGGCACCGACGAAGTTGGGCAACAGGACCCTGAGATGTCTCAATCCCGATACAGCCAGCCGCAGCAAAGCGCGCCGCAAAACCGGATACCGGAACCGCAGATCGATCTCGGTCCCGTCGCGGAAGCCGTGCGCGAACTCGTGCAGCGGGTGGACGGCAGCGAACGCCGCACGGCCGAGATGACGCGCAAGCTCGAAGCTACCGTGGGCCAGCTCGCCGCCCGCCTCGACCAGTCGGAGCACGAGATGGAAGACAGGTATCCGGAGGCCAGCACGATCGATCCGCTGGAGCGCAAGCTTCAGCAGCTCGGTGAACGCATGGAACGCGCGGAGCGTGGCAGAGGCGGACGCGGCGAAGACAGCCGCGCCATCCAGACGCTTGAAAAGGCGTTGAACTCCGTCGTCGACCACCTCGAAACGTCAGAGCGGCGAACGGACGATACGCTTGCCGAAATCCGCCAGACGCTTTCCGCCCTTTCCGGACGCATCGAGAGCGCCGAACAGGAAACCGAGCGCGAGGAGGCCAAACGCCGCGCGCAGGCCCTTGAAGGCACACTGACACAACTCGCGACACGCCTTGAAAAAATGGAGCAGGGCGTCAGCACCGTCGGGCCGCAGGCCGTCGAAGCGGCACTGAAGGCGATCGAAGAAAAATCGAGCGCCGACAACCAGCGCAAGACAATCGAGAATCTGCAGCAGAGCCTTGAGCGAATTGCGCAGCGTGTCGAACGCGCCGAAAAAAGCGCCGACGAAACTGCAAAGGCGCTCGAAACGACGCTGGAGACGACAGTCAGCACACTCGTCAAGAAGCTTGAGGACATCGACCATTCACAGCGCACGGAGATCCCCGATGCGCTGGCCGCGCGCCTGGAACAGATGACGCGCCGGCTCGAGCAGAACGAGCACATGACGATGGAAGCCGCGGAGGCCGTCGAGAAGGCGGTCGCGGGGATCGGCGCCAATCTCAACGAGAGCGAAAATCGCGACCGCGAAGCCCTCACATCGTTGCAGGCAACGATCGAGCGCATGACGAACCGCCTCAACCATCTCGAAAAAGAGACCAAGGCCGTAAAAGCGCGCACGACGCTATCGCCGCAGGTCAATGCCGGTGGGCTCGCAGCGGGTTTTCCGCCATCCGGTCCCGGTTTCGGCATACCGAATTTCGATGCGCCACCGATGATGGGCCCTGCCTATGGCAGCAATCTCGGCCCGGCCTTCGGACCGGGGGACTGGGAGCGGCCGCAAACACATACGCGCTCGGCCGATGCGTCACACAGCCATGACGCGCCGAGCCGCGAACCCGCACCGATTGCCCCGCCATTCGATGCCTATGGCGCTGCGCCGCCCGTACAGTCCGCCGCGCAGGATGATTTTCACGATTACGAAGATAACGCGGAAGCACCGCCCTTCGCCGAAGAGCAACCGGACAGTTATTACGCGGACCCGCATGACGAGATCGACGATGGCATCATTCCGCCCGATCCGCCCGAGCCCGCGCAGAACGCAGGACAGCGCGCGGCAAACGACTTTCTCGCGGCGGCGCGACGTGCCGCGCAGGCGGCCGCCGATGGCGGCGCACGCCAGGAGCCTGCTTACAACGGAGCCCATACACCGGGCTTCGCGGATTCTTCTGCGCGCTTTAGCGCCGAGAACAATGGCGAGGACCGGCGCCGCAAACTGGTAATCGGCGTGGCGGCGAGCTTCTTGCTGCTCGCCGTTCTCGCAGGTGCCTATGTGATGCTGCGCGGAGGCTCGACGCCGAGCGCGCCTGCCGTGACTTACGAGGGCAACGCGGACGGCGGCGAAGCGGGCCCTGCGCCAGATGTGCTCGTGGAAACACCCGCGACAGCGAAAAGCCCGGAGGCCGGTCCCGAAAGCACCGGTGCCAGCGGCACCACGTCGAGCGAGACTGCGCCGAGCGAGACTGCGCCGAGCGGGACTACGCCGAGCGAGACTGCGTCGAGCGGAACTACGTCGAGCGGGACTGCCGCGCCGGAAGCCAACACCAAACCTGCCACCCCCCAGGATGCTCTCGTTCCCGCACCGAAGAAGCCCGTCTCGAAACCAACCGCGACCCCGGCGGGTACGGCAACGCTGACGCCCGCAGCGCCGGCCACGGCGGCTCCCTCGACACCTGTCGAGACGGCGCCGGTCAAGCCCGCGAAAGTGACCCTGATGGACGCCGCAACGAAGGGCGATGCGGCCGCGCAATATGAAGTCGGTCTTCGCTATTCGAATGGCGAAGGCGTGACACAGGACATGGCCGAAGCTGCCAAGTGGTTCGAGCGGGCGGCAAAACAGGGCCTGACCATTGCCGAATACCGGCTCGCCGCCCAATATGAAAAAGGACGCGGCGTCACGCAGAGCGACGCCAAGGCGCGTGAATGGTACGAAAAGGCCGCGAAGGGCGGCAACGTCAAGGCGATGCACAATCTCGCCGTCATTCACGCGGAAGGGCGCGGCACGGCGCAGGACTTCAAGACCGCGGCAAGCTGGTTTACCCAGGCTGCGAATTACGGCCTTGGCGACAGCCAATACAACCTCGCGATACTGAACGAACGCGGCCTTGGCGTAGCGAAGAACCCGGTCGAAGCCTACAAGTGGCTGGATATCGCCGCGAAGGGCGGCGACAAGGGCGCCGCTGCAAAGCGCGACGCCATCGCCGCCGAGTTGAGCCCCGAAGACCTTGCCCGCGCCAAAGTCGCCTCCGGCACATGGAGCGCGAAGAAACCCGAACCGCTTGCCAATGGCGACCTCTCCTCGCTCAAGACCTGGGAGGTCTCTTCGCTCGAAGGCAGCGCAGGCGGCTCCGCGACACGCGCCGCCATCGCACGGGCGCAGGACCTGCTCAACCGTCTCGGCTATGATGCGGGGCCGCCTGACGGGCTGATGGGCCCGCGGACCAGAGATGCGATACTTGAATACCAGCTTTCAGAAGGGCTGGAGACGACAGGGACGGTTACGCGCGAAACACTGGCGGCGCTCGAGGCGACGTCGCACTGATCTTTCGCCAGAGCGCCAGGACCAGAGCGCTAGGAATCGGCGGGGGGACGTGCTACCCCAATCCGCATCCACCTTCCTTCTCAAGGCATTGTCGTCTTGAGTGTCTCCGGAAGCCGGAGCCGCGCGCGAGATGCAAATTTATCTGCCGATTGCCGAGTTGCCGGTCAGCATTCTGACCATTCTCGCCATGGGCGTTGCAGTCGGTTTTCTCTCCGGCATGTTCGGCATTGGCGGCGGTTTCCTGATGACCCCGCTTCTCATTTTTCTCGGCATCCCGCCCGCCGTCGCCGTGGGCACACAGACAACGCAGGTCGTCGCCTCCTCGGTGACGGGAGCGCTTGCGCATTTCGCGCGCAAATCCATCGACTTCAAGATGGGCGGCGTACTCCTGCTGGGCGGCATCGCCGGTTCCGTGAGCGGCATTTATATCTTCAAGCTGCTGGCCTCGGTCGGCCAGATCGATCTGGCCATCTCCGTTATCTATGTGCTGTTTCTGAGCGTCATTGGCGCAATGATGATGGTGGAAAGCGTGCAGGCGATCCGCGCGGCGCGCGGCGGCGGCAGCGCCCCCAAGCGCAAGCATCACAGCTGGATCCACGGCCTGCCCTTCAAGGTGCGCTTTCGCCGCTCGAAACTATACATCAGCGTGATCCCGCCCATTCTCGTCGGCTATTTCGTCGGCACGCTTTCCGCCATCATGGGCGTGGGCGGCGGCTTCATCATGATCCCGGCGATGATCTATCTTTTGCGGATGCCGACCAATGTCGTGATCGGCACCTCCTTCTTCCAGATCGTCTTCGTCGCGGCGCTGACCGGCGTGATGCATTCGCTCGAAAACCAGGCGGTCGATATCGTGCTCGGCTTTCTGCTCGTGATCGGCAGCGTGATCGGCGCGCAATACGGCGTGCGCGCAGCAGAGAAGATGCCCGCCGAGCAGCTGCGCGCGCTCCTCGCCGCTATCCTGCTGCTGATCGGCATGAGGCTCGGCTATGACCTTGTGAGCACACCGCCCGACCTCTATTCCGTGATCGAAGCGGAGCCGCACTCATGATGCGGCGTTGCGTGACAGCGTTCATTGCGCTTCTTTTCTTTGCGGCACCCGCCCGGGCGGATCAGCTCGTCACTGACCTGTCGGAACACCAGATCGCGATCCGCTCCAACTTCACAGGCACTGAAATCCTTCTCTTCGGCGCGGTGGAAGCGGCCAGGCCCGGCTCGCGCGCGCTCAATCGCGATATCGTTGTCGTGGTGCAGGGACCGGCGCGTCCGCTGACGGTGCGCCGCAAGGAACAGATGGCCGCGATCTGGGTGAACCATGACAGCGTGACCTATCCGAGCGTGCCCGGCTATTACGCCATTGCAAGCACACGCCCGCTCGAAGTGACGGCAACACCCGAAACGCTGAAGGCGCTGCGCATCGGCATCGAGAATATCGACCCTGGCATACCCAGCGCGCGCGCCATTGACGGGACGCTGCAAATCCTGCCGCCGGACGAGGAACGCGCCTTCTGGAAAGCGCTCATCCGCAACAAGCGGCGCGAAGGCCTTTATATAAATGTGCCGGGCGGCGTGACCTTTCTCGGCCAGACGCTTTTTCGCGCGACCGTCAAGATACCGGCCAACGTGCCCGTCGGCCTTTACACCGCGAAGGTCTTTTTGTTGCAGGAAGGCGAAGTCGTGGACACGATTTCGTCACCGCTCTATATCGACAAGCGAGGCGCCGAACGCTTTCTCTATCGGATGGCGCATCAGGACCCGCTGCTCTACGGCATGATTGCCGTGCTGGTTGCGGCATTCGCGGGCTGGCTCGCCTCCGCCGTCATGAGCCGCCGTTAGGGAGTCAGGCATGGAAGTCGGATATTTCGCAGCGGGTCTTGGCGGGCTCATCAGTTTTCTTTCGCCTTGCGTATTGCCGCTGGTGCCGGCCTATCTCTGCTTCATCGCGGGCACATCGCTCGAAGATCTGACGCGCGAAGACGAACAGGGAAAGCCGCTCGCCTCCGAAGGATTGACGCAGCGCGTCGCACTCGGCGCCATCGGCTTCGTACTCGGCTTCACCACGATCTTCGTTGCGCTGGGCGCAAGCGCGAGCGCGATCAATCCGCTGATCCTTCAGCACAAGGAACTCCTGTCGCGGATCGCCGGCGCGATCATCATCGTCTTCGGGCTTCACTATATGGGGCTCTTCCGCATCGCCTTTCTCAATCGCGAGGCGCGCTTCTACATTGCAGGAAATGGCGAAGGCGAACGAAGCCCGCTGATGCAATTCGCAAGTCCCTATCTGCTCGGGCTTGCCTTCGCCTTCGGATGGACACCGTGCATCGGACCCATTCTCGCGACGATCCTGACCATCGCAGCGGCACAGGAAAGTCTCTCCGCGGGCGTCACGCTTCTCACTGTCTATTCGCTCGGACTTGGCATTCCGTTTCTTGCCGCCGCATTTGCCATACGCGGATTCCTGAGCTTCGCATCGGGCTTCCGCAAGCACATGCACAAGGTCGAAATCGCGGCGGGTGTGCTGCTTGCGGTCACGGGCCTGATGATGCTCACAGGCACATTCGAGACGCTTGCGATCTTCCTCATCAACACGTTTCCGGTGCTCGCTACTCTCGGGTGAGCGGGGATAAAGCGACCTGTTTTGCCGCCGACCGTCATCGAAACGTCATCAAACCGTCACAAAGCGCGCCCGGATGGTGGTGAAAAAAGTAATGCCCGCTTTTCGGGGATCAGTCGCCTTCGAGGCGGCGCGCGGAAACGGGGATAACCGTCTTCGCACCCATCATCCAGGCGTGAAAATCGAAACCGGGCAAAAGATCGCCATAAGCCGCATCAAGGACATTGAGGCCACCCGCATAGGCGCCGAAGGCAGGCATGATCATTCTTGTGCCGTCCGAGGCGAAACAGCGGCGGCGGAGACGGCGGCCTCGAACGCGAACCGCCGCACACGGATGAAGATGGCCCGCGACCTCGCCTGTCGAGGGCGCGGCACGCGGCTCATGGCGGAAGGTGAGCGGGCCGACACGCAGTTCCTCCATCACCGCACCGCCGAAAGCACGCGGCGGGACCGGATCGTGATTGCCCGCGATCCAGACCCAGTCGAGCGAGCGTGAGAGGCGTGCGAGGCGGGCGGCGTCTTCCGGCGACATGCGATGCCCGGCTTCGCGATCGTGGAAGCTGTCGCCAAGCGCAACGAGGGTTTGCGGCTTCAGCTTTTCGACAAGGGCTTCAAGGCGGGCGATGGTCGCGCGCGTATCATAGGGCGGGAGCGCAACGCCGCGCGCGGCGAAAGCGGAACCTTTCTCGAAATGAAGATCGGCAACGACGAGAAGGCGTTCATCGGCCAGCCATGCCGCACCTTCGGGCATGAGGTCGAAGCGCGCCCCGCAGACGCGGAGCGAGGGATGGGTCGCGAGGCGGGACTCCCGTCTTCTATCTTTCATCCGTCCGTACACATATCGAAATTTCTCCTAAACACGGATGTCATCCGGGGATTTATTCCCGGGACCCATTGGCCTCCCCGTCTATGGTGACGTGGATTGGGTCCCGGCAACAAGTGCCGGGATGACACTTCTATTTTTGGATGCGCTCTTTGCAATGACGTCTTGTTATAAAACGAGGCGGACGGGATCAAACGAGCCGCGTCGCCTCGGCAATCAGATCGTCGGCCGCTTCGGAGAGGAGCGCCTCGTCGGCATCGCCGCGCACACTCACCTTGCCGATATCGAGAAGGACCGGGACGGCGAGCGGCGAGACCCGGTCGAGGCGCTTCAACTGGATGCGGCCTTTCACGCGCTTCAGCATTTCCGCCACGCGACCGACATCGAGAAGGCCGGTTGCCGCATCATTCCAGGTGGCGCGAAGCAGAATGTGATCCGGCTCGTGCTCGCGCAGCACGTTATATATGAGGTCGGAGGAAAATGTGACCTGACGGCCCGTCTTCTCCATGCCCGGATAGCGGCGCTCGATGAGGCCGGAAATGATGGCGCAATCGCGGAAGGTACGTTTCAGCAAGCTCGACTCCGCCAGCCAGGCATCGAGATCGTCGCCCAGCATGTCTTCCGCGAAGAGCTCGCCCAGGGGCAGTTCGTGACGCTCATGCATCATGCCCGGATCGCGCAGGCACCAGATGGCGAGCGCATATTCGGAGGCGACGAAACCCAAAGGCCGCGCGCCTGCCCGGTCGAGGCGGCGCGTGAGCAACATGCCGAGCGTCTGATGCGCGAGGCGGCCCTCGAAAGGGTAACAGACGAGATAGAAGCGGTCGCCGCGCGGGAAGGTTTCCACCAGCAGATTGTTCTCGCCCGGCAGCACGGAACGCCAGGCCTGTATTTCCAGCCATTCGCGCACCGGCGCGGGGAGCGCCGCCCACGCCTCTCGATGCGCGAAGAGGCGGCGGACGCGCCCAGCGAGATAGGTCGAAAGCGGAAACTTGCCGCCATAATAAGAGGGGATCATGGGCTCTGCGGCATTGGACTTCGTGACCAGCGCCTCCGTTTCCGCCAGCCCCTCGAAGCGGAGCACCTGACCCGCGAACAGAAAGGTGTCGCCGGGCGCGAGCTGGTCGATGAAATATTCCTCGATCTCGCCGAGATAGCGACCGCCCATATTTCGTCCCGGACCGCCGACAGGACGCCGCCCTCCCCGCTTGGTCATGCGAACCTTCAGCATCGGCGCTTCGACGATGGTGCCGACATTCATCCGGTATTGCTGAATGACGGAGGGAGAGGCCGCGCGCAGGCGCATGTCGCCCTCGGCTTTTGCATTGGGCCGCAGGCGCGCGAAGCGATCATAATTTTTCAGCGCATAGCCGCCGGTGGAAACGAAAGCGACCACCTTGTCGAAATCATCGCGGGTGAGGCCGCGATAAGGCGCGGCGGAACGCACCTCCCCGTAAAGGTCGTCCGGGTCAAAAGGCGCGGAACAGGCACAACCGAGAATGTGCTGGGCAAGAACGTCGAGCGCGCCTGTGCGCGCGATCATGCCGTCCTGCGCGCCTTCGATGGCGGCGGCGCGGGCGGCCTCGCATTCCAGCACCTCGAAACGGTTTGCAGGCACGAGGACGGCGCGCGAGGGATCGTCGAGGCGGTGGTTCGCGCGGCCAATGCGCTGAAGCAGGCGGCTCGCGCCCTTTGGCGCGCCCATGTTGACCACGAGATCGACCTCGCCCCAGTCGATGCCGAGATCGAGTGTCGAGGTACAGACGACGGCGCGGAGCGTACCTGCCGACATGGCAGCCTCCACCTTGCGGCGCACCTCCGCCGCGAGCGAACCGTGATGCAGCGCGATGGGCAACGCGTCCTCGTTCAGCCGCCAGAGTTCCTGAAAGACGAATTCGGCCTGCGAGCGCGTATTGACGAAAACAAGTGTCGTGCGGTTTGCACGGATCGCCTCATAGACGGCGGGCAGCGCATGGCGCGCGGAATGACCCGACCAGGGAATGCGGATTTCCTCATCGCCTTCATCCGCCGGGGTCAGCACCGAAATTTCCGGGAGCGCGCCGGGTGGCGCAACGACGACCTCGCTGAGACTTTCTCCATCTCTCTCCGGCGGCTGCGGCATGAGATAGCGGCGCAGCGCATCGGGCTCGGCAACGGTGGCCGAGAGCCCGGTGCGGCGAAGACACGGCGCGAGCTTCGCGAGGCGCGCGAGACCGAGCGCCAGCAAATCGCCGCGCTTCGAATTTGCCAAGGCATGCAGCTCATCCAGCACGACATGCGCGAGGGAGCCGAAAAAGGCGCCGGCATCCGGGTAGGACAGGAGAAGCGCGAGCTGCTCCGGCGTCGTCATCAATATGTCGGGTGGCTCGCGGCGCTGGCGCTGGCGGCGGTTTTGCGGCGTGTCGCCGGTGCGCGTTTCGATGGAAATGTCGAGGCCCATTTCGGCGATGGGCATTTCAAGGTTGCGCTTCACGTCGACGGCAAGGGCCTTGAGGGGCGAAATGTAGAGAGTGTGCAGGGCGCGCTTCTTCGGCGCGGACCGGGTGGCAAGATCGGCCAGGCTCGGGAGGAAGCCGGCCAGCGTCTTGCCCGCGCCTGTGGGCGCGATGAGGAGCGCGGATTTGCCCTGCCGGGCCAGCGCGAGAAGCGCGAGCTGATGAGCACGCGGACGCCAGCCGCGCGCCTCGAACCAGCGGGTGAAGGCAGGCGGGAGGGTTTCGGCGTCCGGCGCGCCGGCGAGGGGTTTCATCATGGGGGGAGAGTAGCAGCGAACCCCAGACCCGTCATCGCGAGGCCGCAAGCGCGGCCGTGGCGATCCAGACCGGCAAGTTTTTTGTTCGTAGTCCCAGGATTGCTTCGTCGCGGCTTCGCCGCTTCTCGCAATGACGATAGAAGGTTCGGGCAAACCAGAGGGAGACGCCCGAAAATGGCTCATTTCACCGGTTCAATTCGGCCGCGTCCCGTGTGAAACTGTGCATGTCCAGAAACCGCTCCGGAGAGATTCCAAGATGATCGACCAATTGCCGCCCGCGATCCGCGACCAGCTCGACGTGCTCCTGCCGCAGCTTCTGGCTGCCGGTATGAACATTCTCGTTGCCGTCATCATCCTGATCCTCGGCTTCTGGTTGGCCGGGCGCGTGCAGGTCTGGACGATGCGGGCGCTTGGACGGATGCCCTCGATGGACGAGATGCTGCTGAAATTCTTCGGCACCATTGCACGCTATCTTGTTCTCACCTTCACCATTCTCGCGGTACTGGCAGAATTCGGCGTACAGACAGCGAGCCTTATCGCTGTCCTCGGCGCGGCGGGCCTCGCGGTCGGTCTTGCGTTGCAGGGCACGCTTTCCAATGTGGCGGCGGGCGTGATGCTGCTGATCTTCCGGCCCTTCCGCGAGGGACATTATGTGGAAGCAGGCGGTGTTGCCGGGACGGTGAAGCAGCTTTCGCTTTTCACCACCGAACTCGCAACGCCGGACAATGTGCAGATCATCGTGCCAAACAGCGATGTCTGGGGGCAGCCGATCACCAATTACACCTATCACCCGCAACGCCGCCTCGATATGACCTTCGGAATTTCCTACAACGACAATATCGGCAAGGCGATGGATATCATCCGGGCGGAACTCGAAGCCGACGAACGCTGCCTGGCGGAACCGGAGCCCTTTATCGGGGTCATTAATCTTGGCGACAGCTCGGTCGATATCGTGACGCGCGTCTGGGTAAACAATGCCCAGTACTGGCCGACGAAATTCGACCTGACGCGTCGTATCAAGGAACGCTTCGACGAGAACGGCGTCACCATACCCTTCCCGGTACGGACTGTTTATAATGCGGCGGCGGACTGACGCTCGCCGCGGGATACAATGCGGCGGCGGACTGACGCTCGCCGCGGGATACAATGCGGCGGCGGACTGACGCTCGCCGCGGGATACAATGCGGC
>NZNS01000001.1:0-227500 GCA_002694985.1 Parvibaculum sp.
CTCTTCGCGATCTTCGCTTTCGCCGCGCCGATGTCGTAATCCGTGCGGCCGGCGGGAACGGGGTCCTGCCAGATCAGCTCTTCCTGCGGCACATCGGGGCCGACATAGCGGCTCCGCGGGCCCATGTCGCGATGCGTCAGCTTGAACCAGGCGCGCGCGAAGGTGTCCTTGAAATATTCCGGGTCGGCCATGAACTTGCGGCAGATCGCATTGTAGATCGGGTCCACCTTCATCGCCATGTCGGCGTCGGTCATCATCGGGTTGTGGCGGATAGAGGGGTCGCTCGTATCGACGGGCTTGTCCTCTTCCTTGATGTCCACTGGCTCCCACTGCCAGGCGCCGGCCGGGCTCTTGCGCAATTCCCATTCATGGCCGAACAGCATCTCGAAGAAGCCCATGTCGAACGTCGTGGGATGGGAGGTCCATGCGCCTTCGAGGCCAGACGTTACCGTGTTGCTCGCAAGGCCGTTCTGGTTCGGGTTCGCCCAGCCGAAGCCCTGTTCCTCGACATCGGCGCTTTCCGGGTCCGGGCCGAGCAGAGCGGCATCGCCATTGCCATGCGTCTTGCCGACCGTGTGGCCGCCCGCCGTCAGCGCGGCGGTTTCCTCGTCGTCCATGGCCATGCGGGCGAAGGTTTCGCGCACCTCATAAGCGGTCTTTTGCGGGTCGGGTTTCCCGCCCACGCCTTCGGGGTTCACATAGATGAGGCCCATCTGCACGGCGGCGAGCGGGTTTGCGAGCGAGCTTGCATCCTCGTCGCTCTGGTAGCGTTCGCGCCCGAGCCACTCCTTCTCCGAGCCCCAATAGGTGTCCTTTTCCGGGTGCCATATGTCCTCGCGGCCAAAGGCGAAGCCAAAGGTTTTCAGCCCCATGGATTCATAGGCGATGGTGCCCGCAAGGATGATGAGGTCGGCCCAGCTCACTTTGTTGCCGTATTTCTTCTTGAGCGGCCAGAGCAGGCGCCGCGCCTTGTCGAGGCTCACATTGTCGGGCCAGGAGTTCAGCGGCGCGAAGCGCTGGTTGGCGGTGCCGCCGCCGCCGCGTCCGTCTGCGAGGCGGTAGGAGCCCGCCGAGTGCCAGGCCATGCGGACCATCAAGCCGCCATAATGGCCCCAGTCGGCCGGCCACCAGGACTGGCTGTCCGTCATCAGCGCGTGAAGGTCTTTCTTCAGCGCCGCGACATCGAGCTTCTTCAGTTCTTCGCGATAGTCAAAATCCTTGCCGAGCGGGTTCGTCTTGGCGTCGTGCTGGTGAAGAATGTCGAGATTGAGGGCGTTCGGCCACCATTCCATGTTGGAGGTGCCTGCGGAGGTGCTGGTGGCGCCCCCATGCATAACGGGGCATTTGCCGCCTGTTGCCGTGTTCATGTGCCAGTCTCCTGAGCGTCGGTTGTCGGGCGCCGATTACCGGGCCGCGCTGCCCGTCCGGCCTTACTTTAGAATTATTATAATTAAAAACTACTCCCTTCCGACGAGAATGCAACCCCTTGGCAGGCGCGGCAAAAAAAGCCCCCGGAATGCGGGGGCTTTTGGCGAGGGCGGGCGGCCTCGGCCGGCTTGCCGGGGGCGCGTATGGAAGGCTCAGCCGCCTTTTCTTCGGAAGCCCATGTTGAAGCTGATCGAGACGCGGAAATCGTCGCTCCGGTTCGGCTGCACCGAATGCTGGAGCCAGCCGGGGAAGATCAGCAGCAGGCCTTCCTTGCCCTTGTATTCCATCGCCTGGCTGTTAATGCGGGTGCGCGCCTTCACGGGGAAGGTGCACATCACGCGCTCGCGCACGGGATCGTAGAATTCGATGTTGCCGCTCTTCTCGGGCACCTTCGCGTAATAGGCGCCCGAAAGCAGCGAGTTCGGATGCACATGCGCCTTGTTGAAATCGCCCGGCCCGTTCCTGTTCAGCCACATTTCCTGGAAGAAAAGTTCGAAGCGGTCGAAATCGAAAGAGAGATGCGTCGCGCAGCCTGCTGCCGCATTGCCGATGATGCGGCGTATCTCGGCAAGCTCGTTCCCCGCATGCAGGTTCGCGGCCGAGTGCCAGCCGCCGACATTGGAGCGCGTGATGGCTTTCCCGTTTCGTTCAAGTTCATCCAGAACGGAGAGAATATGTGCGTCGATCCGCGCATGATCGGGCACGCGGCGCGACCAGACGGGTGCGGGAAACCAGGTTTCGGGTTTGAAGCCGGGTTGTGTTTCGAGCGCGCCTGCCGGTTTCTCCGCCGCTTCCGGCCCGGCTTTCGGTACCGCTTTAAGGGCGCTCCCCTTTTGCTTGCTCATATCGGCTCCCCGAAACAAGAGGCCGTGGGAACTCGCACGAAAATGGAGCCATCGGCAGTCGAGAATCTCTCTTTGACCATGTTGCAATCGTCCCTGTTGCACGCGGTTGCAATGACGCCCTGCCGCCATTGCTCTTCACACGAATCTAGCGAAACCGTCTCGCGCGCATCCGGCTTTCGCATCCGAATGGAAGGAATTGGCAGCGATGACCGAAACACCGGGAAAGAAGACGCCGCCGGAAAAGGCGAAGCAGAAGGTGACGGCGTTGAAGCCGGAAAAGAAGACGACGCAGATTTCCTGTTCGCGCGGGCTTCATGCCTTCATGGAGCGCAACAAGATGAGCTTCGGTTTCACCTCCTATCAGAGCGGCCGCCTTTACCTTGTCGGCCGCCTGCCCAAGGGCAAGGTCAGTTTCCACGAGCGCCACTTCATGCATGCGATGGGCGTCGCCGCCACGCCGCAGCGTCTTTATCTCGCGGGCCAGTACCAGATATGGCGCCTCGAAAACGTGCTCGGCGAGGGCCGGGACATGGGCGACTTCGACCGCAATTATGTACCGCGCAATGCGCAGACCACCGGCGATCTCGATGCGCATGAGCTTGGCGTCGAAAAGGGCGGGCGCGTCGTCTTCGTCAACACGAAGTTCTCCTGTCTCGCGACCTTCAGCCTCACGCACAGTTTCAAGCCGCTCTGGAAGCCGCCCTTCATTTCGCGCCTCGCGCCGGAAGACCGTTGCCATCTGAACGGGCTTGCGATGGCGGACGGGGAAGCGCGCTATGTCACAGCGGTTTGCCGTAGCGATGTCATCACGGGCTGGCGAGACAGGCGCGCATCGGGCGGACTCGTGATGGATGTGCGCAGAGACCGCATGGTGAGCGAAGACCTTTCCATGCCGCACTCGCCGCGGCTTCATGAAGGCACGCTCTGGGTGCTGAATTCCGGGCGGGGCGAGCTCTGCCGGGTGGACGAGAAGACAGGCAAGCGCGAAGTCGTTGCCTTCCTGCCGGGCTTTGCGCGCGGCCTCGCCTTTCATGGGCCCTATGCCATTGTGGGTCTTTCCCTTCCGCGCGACGGCAGTTTCTCTGGTCTCGAACTCGATGAAGAACTGGCCAGGCGCGATGCCGAGCCCTGGTGCGGCGTCCAGATCGTCGATACGCGCAACGGCAATATCGTCGAATGGATCAGGATGAAGGGCGAGGTGCGCGAGCTCTTCGATGTCTTCGTGCTGCCGGGCGTCACCTGTCCCAAGGCTACGGGTCTTCTCGACGGCGCCGTGCGCAACGAAATCTCGATAGAGAACTGGGCGGCGGAGGACATCCGGGGCGGCAGTACAGGTGAACGGGTCACGCCGGAGAAGGAAGCCGTCGCGTGATGATGCGGGGTGGCGTCGTCCGTTCCTCCGGTGCCGCCCCGCAAATCGCCCCGAATTCGGCCGCGCAACTCCCGTGAATTCCTCCATTTCACGTGCCGACCTGAATCGAATGGCAGATTTCGTTAACCGGCCTGCCTCGGCCCTTTTACGAAATTCCGCACAACTCTCTCGAAAAATTCATCCGTCACCGGATTATCCGTCAGCGGCGTTGCGATAGCACCGCTTTGGAGGAAAACACCGCTCCTGTTTGGTTTAGACTCAAGTGGAGTGGCTTTGTCTGCCAGCGCAGTGTGGTTCCCGAATTGACTCTTTTGGGGGCCCCGATGACGAAGCAAAATAACGCGAAAGCCATATCCGGCGCGAAGACCGGCCGGAGCCGCGAGGCGCGGTTGAACCCGGCGAGTGCGCATGAGCGCAACTTGCTCGGTTCCGCTTACAGCTATTACAGCGGCGTCGTCCGCACGAGCGGACAGCCATCGACGGCCTCGGGTGTTCGGCGTCTTTTTGCCGCCGCGCTTCTTTCCGGCGCGTCCATGGTCGCGGTCGGCCTTGGCGGGACGGGGCAGGCGCGCGCGGAAGGTGCCTGTCTGCCGCAGGCGGGCGAAGGCGAGCAGATCCTCTGCATCGGCACCTTCGACGAAACCATCGACATCGATGTCGAGGATGTCACCGTCGTTCTCGGTGAAGGCTCCATCGTCGATACGAGAGACAATGCTTCGGAAAGCTATGGCGACAATACCGGCATCGTCGTCTTTGGCCCGGGTGACCAGACGGTCAGGAATGACGGTACGGTGCTGACCGGCGAGGAGTATTCCTACGAATACAGCGAGGGCAATCATCACGGCATCGTCGCTTACGCAGAGGAAGGTTACGATGCGCACGCCGTGAACAGCGCGACCGGCATCATCGGCACGACCTCGGAAGACAGCTACGGCGTCTTCGCCCGGTCTTTCGGAGAGTACTGGGATTACAGCGACGCGACGGCGGTCAATGACGGCTCGGTCTCGACCACGGGCGAGGGCAGCTTCGGCGTTATCGCCGACGGCAAATATGCAGACGCCATCAATACGGGCCTTGTCTTCACCGAGGGCTCGGACGCCGCCGGTATCTATGCCTATTCCAAATATGAATCCTATGCCTACAACTCGGGCGAGATCGAGACGGACGGCAGCGAAAGCGACGGCATCCGGGCCTATTCGGAAGAAGGTGACGCCGAGGTCGTGAATGCCGAAGGCGGTATCGTCACGACGAGCGGCGAGGGCGCGAACGGCGTCGACGTCTGGGCGGAGGGTTATGCCGATGTCACCAATGCGGGTTCCATCGTTACCTATGGCGAGTATGCCGTTGGTGTCGCCACCGGGGGCTACTCTGTCACTGTGAACAATAGCGGCAGTATCAGGACCTATGGCGATGAGGCCAATGCAGTCAGTGCCCATTCCGGCGGCTTCTTCACCACGACCATCGTGAACACGGGTTTCATCGGCGCCTATGGTGAGGACTCGGACGCCATCAATGCGTCGGGGCCCACGGTCAGGATCACCAATAATGTCGTGGTCGAAGACGATGAGGTTGTGGCCACCGGCCTGATCCATGCCGAGGATGGTTTCGCCATTCATGTGGAAGAGACGGATGATGCGCGCGTCTACAACTACGCCACGATCGACGGCGCGGTCGAGCTCAGCACCGATGAATATGCCTATGTCCGTAATGACGGCCTGATCTCCTCGGAAGATAGCGGTACGCCCGTCATTGAGGCCTACGCGGCAGAAGGCGATGCCGTCGTCATCATCGGCGGGGATGGTGTCGTGCGAACGCGCGCGGAGTATTCGACTGGCGTCTATGCAGGAGGTGATAGCGCCATCGTCAAGAATTACGGTTCGGTCACGACCGGCTATAGCGAGGAAGGCAATTTCTACGGTGACTATTCGGCGGGCATTCGTGCGCGCGGCGAGGAAGAAGGCGCGCTTGCACTGAGTACCGGCAGCGTCACCACCTTTGGCGATTATGCGGAGGCGCTTTCAGCGAGCACCGAATATGGCACCGCCCAGGCGGTCAATACCGGCGACATCGACACCTATGGAACCCTCTCCGCCGGCGTCATCGCGATGGACTACAACACCTACGGCTATGACGAATATTCGGAGTATTCCGGCGCAGGTGCCGGCAATGCCGGTGACGTGGAAACGCGGGGCTATGCGTCGGTTGGTGTCGGTGCCTTTTCG
This sequence comes from Parvibaculum sp., assembly GCA_002694985.1. Lineage (GTDB taxonomy): Bacteria > Pseudomonadota > Alphaproteobacteria > Parvibaculales > Parvibaculaceae > Parvibaculum. The sequence continues at coordinate 5,868 of NZNS01000001.1, forward strand.
GTCGAAAATTCAGCCACAGCCTATAACGTCCTTGGCGGCACGATCTCGACTTCCGGCGATGGCGCACATGGTCTCGCAGCTGGTACGGGTTTCGATAGCGTAGTGGATGCGGCATCCGTCACGGAAGGCAACGGCCGGGGCGGCTCGGCCTTTGCGGTCAACGGTTCTCCGTTCGGCTTCTATGGGCCCGTCAGCTTGGATGTCGAATATGATGAAGGGCCGCGCGTTTCCATCATCGACTATGTCGATACTGAATATTTCGAGCCCGCTGACTACCGCTCCACCATCGTGACGAGCGGTGACAATTCAATCGGCGTTGCTGCCATCTCCAGCGGCGGTTCGGCCTGGGCCGGAAATTTCTACGGCTCGATCACGACGGGTACGCTTGACGAATATGACGACCCGGACACGGGCGAGGGATCGCATGGTCTTGTCGCCTATTCGGACTTGGATGAAGCCGTCGCGATGAACAAGTATCATGGCGAGATCGTCACGCGCGGCAACGATGCCTATGGCATCTGGGCGACGTCCGACGACGACATGGCGCATGCCAGCAACAAATATGCCTCAAGCATCATTACTCATGGTGACGGGTCTATCGGCATGCGGGTGATTGCCTCGGGCGAATATGGCGCGTATGGCGACGGCTACGACGCTGACGCTTTCAATATTTCCTCAAGCATCACGACCTACGGGGACTACGCGGCGGGCGTTTCCGTCATCTCCTATGAGGGAGATGTGGTGGCCGTCAATGCAAGCGGCAGCATCTACGAGGACTACGACCTGGATCTTCCCGAAGCCGCGATCACAACTCATGGCGACTATGCCGATGGTATCGAGGCTCGTGCCGAATACGGGACCGTCTACGCCTATAATAACGGCACCATCACGACCTATGGCGAGTCCTCTACGGGTATCGCCGTCTCCGGTCAGACGGTCGAGGTTCATAACTACGGTAACATCTACACGTCGGGCGAATATGCCCACGGCATCATCGCCTATTCGGAAAGCCCGGATACGACGACCGTTGTGAACGGAGGTGTCATCGAGGCGACGGGCGAGGAGACGAATGGCATTCGTGCCTTCGGCCCCACGGTCAATGTCACCAATCTCGAAGATGGCGACATCTACGCAGAAGACGATGCACTCTACATCGCAGAGGCCGAGGTCGTGACGGTCACGAACCACGGCACCATCGGCTCTTACGGGTCTGACGGTATCGACATTCAATATGCCGAGGCCGCGACGGTCACGAACCATGGCGACATGAACTCGAACGAAGCCGGTATCGAGGTTACGACGACGGATGAAGTGTCGATCTACAATTACGGCTCGGTCGAGGGCCGGGTCGATGTGTCTGGTGCCTATGATGCCTACTTCCTCAACGACGAGGGCGCAGAAGTCATCGTCTCGGAGGAGAGCAGCGACGAAGATGGCGGCGTCCGCATCGAAGCCTTTGCGGAAGTCGATGTCGTCAACAGGGGCTCCATCACGGTCGCGGCCGACGAGACCTATGGCGTCTATCTGCGAAGCAATACGGTCTCGCTCGACAATTCAGGCACGATCGCAACATCGGGCGAATACAGTCATGCGCTGGTCGCCCGCTCGGAGGCGCTTGCGACCACGACGATCACCAACTCCGGCACCATCGAGGCGCCCGGCGAGTACGCAGACGCCATCGTGGCGAGCGGGCCCACGGTCAACATCACCAATACCGGGGACGGCGTCATCTCGTCGGCTTCGGGTGCTGCGATCTATGCCAACGAGACGAAATATGTCGACATCGTCAATGATGGCGAGATCACCGGCGATGTACTCATTGCTGCCTATGGTGTGTATGAGTATTCGGCCACGGTGGAAATCGACCATACGGGTTCGGTCGATGGCAATGTCGACACCTCGTTCGGTTATAGCGACGACACGATCCTGATCGACGGAGGCACGGTTAGCGGTGCGGTCCATACCGGCGACGGTATCGACGAAGTAACGGTCTCGGGTTCGGGCGTGCAGCTCGGTCTCGGTATCCACGCCACGGAAAGCGGCATCGCACCCCTCGCGATCCGCGACAACAGCGCTTATCTCACCTTCGCGCATGACGATACGATCACCCTTGATGACGGTATCGGCGGTTGGGGCGTCTCGCATTTCGACACGGTGAATATCGACAGCGGCAAGCTCGTGCTTGACGGCGTCGGCATTCACACGAGCTACAGCGAGGGCTCTGTCACGGTTGCCGAAGGCGCAACGCTTGGCGTCACGGGTCAGGGCGCCGATATCGCGGCGGACAATGTCTCGATTTCCGGTACGCTCGATCTCGCGCTTGACGGCTTCCTCGACGCGACGGGGACCGTGGCCTTCAACGAAGGCAGTACCTTCCGCGCCGACATCTCCTCCGGGGGTGCCGCCGTTGTTTATGGCGACACGGTCAGCTTCTCCGAAGGCTCGACCATCGATGTCGATGTCATTGGCGGTCTCTCGGGTGTCGTCGGCGACGATATCCTGATCGCCTCCGCCGACAGCGAGAACGGTGTCACCGATAACGGGGCCTCGGTCGAAGACAACACGATCCTCTTCGACTTCCTCAAGGTGATGGACGACGAGGTCATCGAGACCGGGTCGGCCGACGATCTCTTCCTGCGCATCCAGCTTGCGGAGACGGCGGAAGAAACGGAAGTCGGTGTCGACGGCCGCGTGAACCTTGTTGGCGTTGCCAAGGCGATCGACGAGTATATCGCGACCCAGCCCATCGACAGTCCGCTCACGCTCTGGCTTGCCCAGTTCGAGACGGAAGAAGAGCAGCGCGCTGCCCTTCTGAAGGTTGTCCAGGACTCGATGCCGTCCGAAAGCAATGCCGAAGGCACGAGCACCATGGCGTCGACAGATCTCATCTTCGACATGATCATGGACCGTATCTCCGGCGGCGGTTTCGCTATCGCCAACAATACGGGCGACACGGGCCTTGCCGCGGGCGACCAAATGCTCGGCGGTGACGGCAAGTGGGCAATCTGGGGCCGCGTCGGCGGACTCAAGGCCGAATACACGCCTTCCGGCGTCAACGGCTTCGATACCGACATGTGGGGTGCCACGGGCGGTGTCGATGGTGAAGTAGCGGCGAATATCCGTCTCGGCCTTTCCGCCTTCTATAGCTCGGCGGATATCGACGAGAACGGCGCAGGCGCGAACTCGATCTCCACGGTCGATAGCTACGGTGCGGTTGCCTATATGAGCTACCGTCCCGGTGCATGGTATGTGAACGGCTCGCTTGGCTACGGCTTCAACAATTACGAGAGCAGCCGTTCCTCGCTTGGCGGTGTCAACGTCGCGGATTATGACGGTTCGCAATTCGTCGCGCGTGCCGAGGCGGGCCGCATGTTCACCTCCGGTGCCTTCGACATCACGCCGAATGTGGGTCTCCGCTACAACCTCGTCGATGTCGATGCCTATACGGAAACGGGTCCGCTGCCGACCAGCGTCAACGGACGTACGATCGAATCGCTGCGCGCGGTTGGTGGCGTCAACTTCCGCTACACGGCGGAGCTCGATGGTGGCTCGAAGCTGATCCCGGAACTGGGCGTGAAAGTTCTCTCCGAACTTGCCGACCCGGATGAAGCGATCACGGGCAGCGTGGTCGGGGGCGGTGCCTTCACCACGCAGCAGACGGCTCGCGACGATGTTTCCTACGGGGTGCTCGGCGGTCTGACCTTCGAAGGGGTGAACGGCGTGACGCTGCGCGTCACCTATGATGGCGAGTTCCAGAGCGACTACGAAGAGCAGAGTCTCTCGGCCGCGATCCGAATCGCTTTCTGACAATACGGTCCTCGCAAAAAGGCGAATGGCGCTCCGGGGATATCCGGGGCGCCATTTTCCTTTGCGTATTCCCGGTACTTGTCTCCGGCACCTGTTTCGGGTCACTTGTCCCCGGGTCGGGCGATGTTTATCCCCAAAGAAAAAGCCCGGCATGTGCCGGGCTGATCCTTTGTGACGGTTTTGTTACGTTTTGATGACAGTCGGGCTGTTTCAGCGCGAGATATCCCCGAAGGCGAGGGTCGAGCCGTCGCTCAGATTCACGCAAGGGGCGGGCGCCTTGGGTCTGGCCTGGCAGAGATAAAGCGTGTCGTTTCGCTCGACCCAGATGCCGCCTTGCGGGTTCGGCATCATGCCGCTGCCGCCGCCCGTCAATGCGGCGACGACGATGGCGATGGCAATCAGCGTTCCCGATGCCATGACGGCATAAGGCAGATGGTTGTCGGCGCGCGCTTCGCGGACCCCGGCAATATTGTTCATTCCGTGTACCTCCCTTTCAGGTGCGGATGTGTTTGAACCAGACAATGCGGTGCTGATAGCCTTGCGGCGTATATCCGATGAGCGTCAGCCCCGACTTGCCGACGGGTGTCGGGCCGAGCTTCGGCGACTGGTAGACAGCCGCCATGCCGCAGAGTTTCGCGTCGGGATTTTCGAGCGACCATTGTTCCAGCGTGTCGCGGCAATGGATCGCAAGCCCGATGGCGATTTCCTGCTGTTCGTATTGCGGTAGCGTGAAGACGCGCAGATAGCCGAAAAGCCTGTTGCGCAAGGGCTTGCAGGGCCTGATATCGACGGTCGAGATGGCGGCAAGCGTGTCGCTATCATAGGCGATGCTGCAGATTTCGCGCGCCCGGTCTTGCGGGTTCACATCTTCCGGCAATGCGCCTTGTGCTGTCCAGGCAGCTATTGCGTCCTGTTCCAGCCTGGCATCGCGCTTTTGCCACCCGGATACAAATTCGATCTTGCCCATGCTGTTCCCTTTTTGCGGCGACTCATATCGGCCGTTGCAACGGGTTGCATTATCCGGGCATCAGGATGGTTCTCGCGAGCGGGGATCGAACCTATCTGGAGGAATCGGCGATGGCGGCATGAACCGCCACCATCGCTTTCGTGTCGTTGCGTTCCGGCCTGCGCGTGGGCATGAACCGCAACCGGCGCCACGGATATAAAGGCCGCTGTGAACTTTCGCGGGTCGGGATCAGGCCTTGTTGGCGGGCTTCAGCCCTTCAATCAGATCCAGCGGCATCGGGAAGACGATGGTATTGGTCTTGTCGCCGGCGATGTCGTGAAGCGCGGCGAAATAACGAAGCTGCATCGCGCGGGCGTCGCCACTGAGAATGCGTCCCGCTTCAACCAGTTTCTCGGCCGCCTGCTGTTCGCCTTCCGCATTGATGATCTTGGCGCGCCGGTAGCGTTCGGCTTCCGCCTGTCGTGCGATGGCGCGCACCATGCTTTCGTCGATATCGACATGCTTGATCTCGACATTGGCAACCTTGATACCCCATGCGTCGGTCTGCTCATCGAGTATGGCCTGGATATCGGCATTGAGCTTGTCGCGCTCGGAGAGCATCTCGTCGAGTTCATGCTTGCCGAGCACGGAACGCAGCGTCGTCTGCGCGAGCTGGCTCGTCGCTGCCATGTAGTCCTCAACTTGCAGAATCGATTTCGCCGGGTCGACGATGCGGAAATAGAGCACCGCGTTTACCTTCACCGACACATTGTCGCGCGAGATCACGTCCTGCGTCGGCACGTCCTCGACGAAAGTACGCAGATCGACGCGCACCATCTGCTGAATCACGGGGATGATGAGGATGAAGCCCGGCCCCATCACGCGCGTGAAACGGCCAAGCGTAAAGACCACGCCGCGCTCGTACTCCCGAAGGATATTGATTGCGGACATGAAAAAGGCGACGAGCAAAATGCCGAGAAAAATATAGACCGCGAATCCCATCTGAATCTCCCATCCTTGTTATGCAGTTACATAAAACTGTCTTCAGCTGACGAGGAGGGTCAGCCCGTCCATTTTCTCGACGCGTACTGTGCTGTTCGGTGCAAGCGCGGCCGGTCCGCGCGCGTGCCAGCGTTCGCCATGCACATGCACATAGCCTTCGCCGTCCGACCATTCGAGAACGCGTGCTTCGGCGCCCTGCATTTCCTCTGCACCCGTCGTCACGGGACGGCGCAGCGCCCGCCAGCTATATCCGATGAGGAAAACAAGGAGCGCCACGCTCAGCAGGGCCGTGATGCCGATGGTCCACCAGGAAAGCTGAAACTCCGGCGTGTCGCTGTCGACAAGGATTGCTGCGCCGAAGATGAAGGCGATCAGGCCCCCGAATCCCGCAATGCCGAAAGTCGGTGTGAAGGCTTCCACTATCATCAGTGCGAGACCGAAAACGATAAGTGCCGCACCGGCATAGTCGAGCGGTAGCTGATTGAGCGCATAAAGGCCCAACAGCAGACATATCGCACCGAGGATGCCGGGCCCGAAACTGCCCGGATTGGAAAGTTCGAAAATGATGCCATAGACACCGATCATCATCAGCAGGAAGGCGACGTTCGGGTTGCTGATCAGCGCGAGAAGTTCCGTCATGAAGCCGGGTTCGACATGTTCGACACGCGCATTTGCTGTCGCGAGTGTCACGGTCTTGCCGTTTGTCAGGACCTCGCGCCCATCGGCCTGCGCGAGCAGGTCGTCTAGATCCGATGCAATGATTTCAATCGCGCCGATTTCCAGTGCCTTGCTGGCTCCGATGCTCTCGCCTTCGCGAACGGCCTCTTCGGCCCATTCGGCGTTGCGGCCATGTGCCTCGGCGAGGTTCACGATCAGCGCCACGGCGTCGTTCGTCGATTTCTTGGCGAGGGCCTCCTCGTTGGAGGGCGGGGCGCTGTCGCCGGTCTTCTTGCCCGCTTCATTTTCGTTTCCCGGCCCTTGTGGTGTGCCGGGCATGCCTCCGCCCATCGAGACCGGCGTTGCCGCTCCCATGTTCGTGCCGGGTGCCATCGCCGCAATGCCGGTCGCATATATGATGTAGGTGCCTGCGCTCGCAGCGTGCCCACCGGGCGGCCAGACATAACCGGCTACGGGCACCGGGGAGGCCAGAATGTCGCTTACAATGTCGCGTGTCGATGTGACGAGACCGCCCGGCGTGTCGATGCGCAGGACGAGTATGTCCGCATGCTGTCCGGCAGCTTCCTCGATGGCGTCGGCGACCTGGCGTGCGGTGGCGGGACCGATGGCGCCATCAATCGTTGCGACAAGCGCGAGCGGCTGTGCGGTTTTCTCCGCTGTCCCTTTTTCCTGAGAGAGGCCGAGCCCCGGCGCCGCCGCCCCCAGAAATGCGAGGGCTACAAAGAGAACGGTACGCATGGCGCGGTTCATTCGGCTTCTCCCGTTGTCCGGTGCCTTTCTTCGCGGCAGCCGCATCAGTTTGGCAAAACTGGCGGCGAATAGCCATGCTTTCCGGACGGTGCTGGCCTTCGGGAGATGCGGTCGCTATTGCCCTTGCCGTTTATCGCTCCACTTTCCTTCCTTGCAGACAATCAAGCATGAGACGCAGAAAGCGGAGGAAATTCCCATGTCCGAACATGTCTACAGGATGATCGAAGTTATCGGTTCGTCGCCCGAGAGCATCGAAGGGGCGATTGGCAATGCTGTGGAGAAGGCGAGCAAGACGCTCCGGGAGTTGCGCTGGTTCGAAGTGCTCGAGACGCGTGGGCATGTCGAAAACGGAAAAATCGCCCATTATCAGGTCAAGCTGAAGCTCGCTTTCACGCTCGAATAACTCGAACAAGAAGCGACATCGCGCGTTTCTTTCCGGCGCATATGGAAACTTTCCCGGGCTTCAGCGTTGTTTCCCTGCATGCCCTCTTGCCGATCGTTAATCGTCGAGGGGGACGTGTTCCGCATGCGTCGCATCCGGACGGACAGGCTTATTGAAGGATTTTATCATGCCCCTCCTCCATCTTGTTCTCGTTCTTGTCGTGATCGGCGTATTGCTCTGGCTGGTCAACACCTACATTCCCATGGACTCGAAGATAAAGAGCATCCTCAATGCCGTGGTCGTGATCGCGGTGGTGATATGGCTTCTGCAGGCCTTCGGTCTGCTGGGTGCCATCGGAAATATTCATGTCGGTTGAGGAGAAGCTTCCGGTCCAGGCGCCGCTCAGCTTTAGCGCTTGCCCCTGCGTCACTCAGTGGCCGGACTTGCCTAGTCTTCAATCTCGCCCGGCACATTGAGTTTCGCTAGTCTCTCGGCCAATGAAAGCATGGCCTGGAGGGAAGAGAGATGGAGCCGGTGAAGAAACTCAGCCGTTCGATCAAGGGAAAGGTTGCGCTGGTTACGGGCGCGGCAAGCGGAATGGGCCGCGCGACGGCGCATCTCTTTGCCGATGAAGGCGCAAAGGTCGCGGTCGTCGACCTCGCCCGGGAACGGGTCGACGCGGTCGTGAAGGAAATCACGGAAGCGGGCGGGGCGGCCGAAGGCTGGGTCCTCGACGTCGCCGATGGCGAAGGTATCGTCCGGGTGGTGAAGGAGGTAGAGCAGCGGTTCGGCGGTCTGGACATCCTTGTCAACAATGCGGGTCTTGCGGCTTTCCACGGAATCGGCGAGCCCGGCTATGAGGATACATGGGCGCGCGCGCTCGACGTGATGCTTACGGCTCATATGCGTTTCGTGCGTGCCGCGCTGCCCTCACTCAAGAAGTCGGGCGAGGGCCGTATCGTCAATGTTGCCTCCACGGAAGGCTTTGGCGCAACGCCCGGCAATTCGCCCTATGTGGCGGCCAAGCATGGTGTCATCGGTCTTACCCGTGCGCTCGCCGTCGAGCTTGGCCGCGAGGGCGTCACGGTCAACTGCATCTGTCCGGGACCCATTCGCACCGGCATTACGCAGGAGATCCCGGACGAGCATAAGGAAATCTTTGCGAAGCGGCGTGTGCCCTTGCGCCGCTACGGGTATCCGGAAGAAGTCGCGCATGTAACGCTGAGCGTCGTCCTTCCGGCCTCGTCCTATTTGACAGGCGTTGCGATCCCGGTCGATGGGGGCATGCTGGTCAAGAATGCGTGAGCCAGCACGCGGCACCGTCGCCCGCTGCGCGGCCCGTGGCCAGGCAGGCGGAGAGAAGATAGCCGCCGGTCGGCGCTTCCCAGTCAAGCATCTCTCCGGCGGCAAAGATGCCTTCGCATTTCCTCAGCATGAAGTTCGCGTCGAGCTCATCGAGAGAAATTCCACCTGCAGTACTGATGGCCTCCGCGAGCGGGCGCGCACGCTCGAGGGTGAGGGGGAGGTATTTGATCGCGCGGGCGAGCTGTGCCGGATCGTTGAAAGCCGCCTTGTCGCTCACCTCATGCAGCAATGCTGCCTTGACGCCGTCGATGCCCGCCTTTTTCCTCAAATGGTTTGCCAGCGAGTTCTTGCCGCGGGGGGCTGATAATGCGGTTGTCAGGCGTTCCATGTCGATGTCGGGTTTGAGGTCCAGCATGAGAGGTGCCGTTCCGTCGCGTTCGATCGCATCGCGTAGTGGTACGGAAAGCGCGTAGACCGCGCTCCCCTCGATCCCTGTCCTGGTCACCACGAAATCGCCCTTTACTCTCTCGCCAGCGCAAGAGAGCGTAACCGATTTGACGGGCGCGCCCGCAAAACGTTCCTTCAGATGCGAACTCCATGAAACATCGAAGCCGCAATTTGCCGGGCGGAAGGGCGTAACAGTCACGCCGACTGCGGTCAGCAAAGCCGGCCAGCTGCCATCGGCTCCAAGGCGGGGCCAGCTTGCGCCGCCAAGGGCGAGTATGGTGACATCCGCGACGATTGTCGTGTCGCCCTCGGGCCTCATGAAGGAGAGCGCGCCTTCGTCCGTCCAGCCTTGCCATTTGTGACGAGTGTGGAAGGTCACTCCTCTCTCGCCCAGCCGCCTGAGCCATGCGCGAAGCAACGGCGAGGTTTTCATCATCACCGGGAAGATGCGGCCCGAGCTTCCCTCGAAAGTCTCAATGCCAAGAGCGGCGGCCCACTCCCTGATGTCGCTCGGCGTGAAGCTGCGGAGGACGGGCTCCAGCATTTCGCGGGCAGCTCCAAAGCGTGCCAAAAAGGTTTCGAAATCTTCGCCATGAGTGATGTTCAGCCCGCTTTTGCCCGCGAGCAGAAACTTTCGGCCGAACGACGGCATGGCGTCGAAGACATGGACCTCCGCCGTGCTGGCGAGGCGTTCGGCGGCCATCAGGCCCGCAGGTCCGCCACCGATGACCGCTGCGAGAGGCCGGGATTTTTCTGAGGTGTCGTTCACACGCGCAAGCTATCATTCCGCTCACGCGAAAGCAGTCAAGAATGCGAAGTTCATGAGCGAAATTTATGTCGATGCCGATGCCTGCCCCGTCAAGGAAGAGGTGGTGCGTGTAGCGGAGCGTCACGATGTTGGCGTTTTCATTGTCAGTAACAGCGGAATGCGGCCTACAGGACATCCGCTCGTCCGCCAGGTTGTCGTCCCGGAGGGTCCCGATGTGGCGGATGACTGGATCGCGGAACGAGCGGGGCCCGGCGATATTGTCGTAACGGGCGACATACCGCTTGCCGCGCGGGCGCTTGAAAAGGGGGCAGCGGCTTTGGGCCATGACGGTCGGCCCTTCACGACAGAAAGTATCGGCATGGCACTTGCCATGCGGGATCTGATGAAAGAGCTGCGGGAGACGGGACAATCCAAGGGCGGCGGTCCGGCCTTCTCCAAAGAGGATCGTTCGCGTTTCCTCCGCGCGCTCGAAGACGCGATCCAGAAAGCGAAACGGCACGCCAGGCCCTAGCCTGCCGCGCCGTATCTGTTGCCGTTCGGGCGCGATATCCGCATCGAGTGTCGTGGAACGGTTTCGTTCAGGCTGCTCCCGAGGGTTCAAAGGTCATGGCTACGCCATTCATGCAGTAACGCTTTCCCGTCGGCTTTGGACCATCGTCGAAGACGTGGCCGAGATGCCCGCCGCAGCGGCGACAATGCACTTCGGTGCGGGTCATGAAGAAAGTTCTGTCTTCGGATGTCCTAATCGCATCGTCGAGCGGTGCGTAGAAACTCGGCCAGCCCGTGCCGCTTTCATATTTTGTCCGGGAAGGGAAAAGCGCGAGATTGCATCCGGCGCAATGAAAGGTTCCTGCGCGTTTTTCCTTGTTGAGCGGGCTCGATCCAGGCCGCTCCGTACCTTCTTCGCGCAACACGTAAAATTGTTCAGGCGTCAGCAGCTCTTTCCATTCGGCTTCTGTTTTTATCACCTCGAAAGCGCTTCCTCCGGCGGCTTCAGCCTTTCCGTCGCGCAAAGCAATACCCATGGCCGCGAGCGCGCCCGCAACAGCGGTTCCGCCCAGAAACATGCGTCGTGACATCATTGTGTGCTCCTCAGTGTCCACCCGCTTCGCTGCCCCAGATCTGTTCCAGGCGGGCATCGCGGCCGCAGCTCCAGCGATAGAATGTGTAGCGGTTCGGATTCTTCACGTAGTAATCCTGATGATATTTCTCCGCAGGATAGAAGGGGCCGGCTTTGGCAATCTCCGTCACAACGGGTTGCGAAAAGCGGCCGGACTTTTCCAGTTCTTCCTTCGACTCTTTCGCGAGCTTCTTCTGTTCGTCATCCAGATAGAAAATTGCCGAGCGGTACTGATGGCCGGTGTCGCAGAACTGGGCGTCCTTGCGCAGCGGGTCGACGTTTCGCCAGAATATGTGGAGAAGCTCGCTATAGCTGACCTTCGAAGGGTCGTAGACGATTTTAACCGCTTCGGCGTGTCCGGTTCCGCCGGCGGATACTTGCTCATAAGTCGGATGGTCGAGCGTGCCGCCGATATAGCCTGAGACCGTGGCGATAACGCCGTTCGTCTTGTCGAAGGGCGGTTCCATGCACCAGAAGCAGCCGCCGGCGAAAATCGCCGTCGCGCGATCGTCCGGGGCGGCCATCCCGGCGGAAGCCGTGCCCACGAGCGCACTGAAAGCGAGAACGAAGGGGATCAGACATCGCATTTGACGGAAACTCCTTGTTCGCTGCGGCCCGGTATCCAGGCGGTGAAGCGAGCCGTTGCAGGAAATGTAGGGCGGAGCCGGCCCCCTGGCCCGTCATTTCGCCTCACATCTTCGAGAGCGGTTTGCGCCTGGCCCCGGGGGTGTAATCCCACATGGACGGCATGGATTTCCGGGGATAGCATGAAATTGCAGCATGATTGCTTTGGGAGGGTTGGCAATGAGCGTTTCGACGGAGAACGCAGAACCGACGGATGGCGGAGGAACAGAGGTCTCCATCTGTTCAATCCGCCCGGATCAGCCATGGCGATGGCTGGAGGCGGGCTGGGCGGACATGCGCAAGGCGCCTGCTATCAGTCTCACTTACGGCTTTGTTTTCCTGCTTGCGTCGATCTTGCTCGTGGCGGTGCTTTTCGCTGCCGGGCTCAGTGCGGTGGTGCCTGTCATGGCAGCCGGTTTCCTGCTCGTGGGGCCAATGCTTGCCGTCGGCCTGTATGAAGCGAGCCGTCGCCTCGAAGCGGGTCTCCCGGTTCAGCTTTCCGACGTTGTCTTTGTTTCGAGCCGTAACATCTCCCAGCTGGCTCTTGTCGGCGCCATGCTTGCCGGGGCCATGCTCATCTGGTTGCAGGTTGCGGGCTGGCTGTTCGCGCTCTTTTTCGGGCCGATAGGTATTCCACCCCTTTCGGAATTTGCGCCCATGCTGCTGCTTACCCCGAGGGGGCTTGCGATGCTGGTCACCGGCACGATAGCGGGCGGTGCAATCGCCTTCGCCGTCTTCTCGATCTCGGCGATTTCAGTACCACTCCTTCTTGCGCGCGATATCGATGCTGTCACTGCGGTCATCGCGAGCGTACGTGCCGTGAGGCGCAATTTCTGGACGATGCTGCTCTGGGCGTGGATCGTTGCACTGCTGACGGCGTTCGGGATCGCCACCTGGTTTCTGGCGCTTGCGGTGATCTTTCCACTGCTTGGCCACGCCACATGGCATGCGCAGCGCGCGCTGACGAGTGAAGCCTAGTCTTTTTTCGGTTCGTCTTTTTCAGGTTCGTCGTCGTCGAAGAGAATCCGCTCCGCCGCACCTTCGAGGTCGTCATACTGCCCGGTCTTCAGCGACCAGAGAAAAGCCACGAGGCCGAGAAGGCCAAGGAGCAAAGCCGCGGGTACAAGGAAGATCAGAATATTCATCAGGATTCACGCGGCGATTTTGCGCGCCGGGCGAGGTTGAGCCGGAGTGAGTTCAGCGTCACTGTGATGGAGGAACTCGACATGGCGACGGCGGCGACAAGCGGCGTCACATAGCCGGCAACGGCGAGCGGCACGGCGATGGCATTGTAGGCGAGTGCCAGGCCGAAATTCTCAAAGACGAGAGTGCGGGCTTTTCGAGCGACATCGACGGCTTCCACCACGGGGGTGAGCCTTGCGCCCTGAAAGATGAAGTCGGCGGCGGTCTGGCTCACATCGGCGGCATCGGCAGGCGAGATCGAGACATGGGCGGCGCGAAGTGCAGGGGCATCGTTGAGGCCGTCGCCAACCATCGCAACCTTGTGGCCTTCTTTCGTCAATTCTTCCAGGCGTGCGATCTTCGCGGCAGGCCGGGCGCCCGCGCGCCAGACCGTAATTCCAAGTGTCTCGGCAAGGCGTTGCACTGCCGGTTCGCGGTCGCCGGATAGAAGTTCGACGGCAAAGCCTCGTGCCTTCAAGGCATTGATGACTTCCTTCGCGTCCGGTCTCGGCGTGTCCTCGAAACGGAAACAGACGGGCGCGCGGTTGCCGCGCCGCAGCCAGAGCTCCGAGCCGCCATGCATGTCGCGCTGCTCGCCACCCGCATATTCGGCATTGCCAAGTCGGATCGTCTCGCCATCGAGCTGTGCTTCGAGACCCATGCCCGGTTCTTCGTGCACATCCTCAAGGAGAGGTGGGAGAAGTTCTTTCCCGTGGGCGGCAAGCGCAATGGCGAGCGGGTGTCTGCTTGACGCGGCAATTGCCGCGCCGAGGGCGATATCCGTCTGTGCGACCTCATTGCCGTTGACGAGATGCGGACGGCCAAGCGTCAGCGTACCTGTCTTGTCGAAGACGATAGTGTCGGCCTGTGCAAGCCGTTCCAGCCCGTCTGGTGCCTTCACCAACACGCCTCGCCGGAGCAGCCGCCCCGTCGCCACGACCTGTACCACCGGAACCGCAAGGCCGAGGGCGCAGGGACAGGTAATGATAAGGACGGAAATCGCGTAGGTGAACGAGGTTTCCCATGGCGCGCCGAGCGCGAACCAGAGTGCAAGCGTTGCCGCCGCCATGATGTGTACTGCGGGCGAATAGATGCGGGCAGCGCGGTCGGCGATGCGCACATAGCGCGCGCGGCCCTGTTCGGCCGTCTCCATCAGGCGCACGATTTCGGCAAGCAGGGAATCGTCGTCGCGTTTCGTCACGCGAATAATGAGCGGGGCACCCAGATTGAGTGTGCCGGCAAAAACAGGCGTTCCCGGTTTCACCTGTTCGGGCAGGCTCTCGCCGGTGACGAGGCTTGTATCGACCTCGCTCATGCCGGTCAGTATTTCGCCGTCGGCGGGGATGCGGCCACCTGCAACCACAAGCACCTTCATGCCCGGTTCGAGGTTTTCAATCGCAATGGAGCGATGCGTTCCATCCGGCGCAATGAGTGTGGCGGCGGTTGCGCGCAAACCCAGCAGATTCTCTGCCGCAGAGCAGGCTTTCGCGCGCGCCTGAACGTCGAGATAACGCCCGATCAGAAGAAAGAAGAGAAGCGTCACGCTGGCGTCGAAATAGACATGGCGGGCGTTCACCATGGTCTGGACGAGGCTCATCGTGGTCGCAAGGATGACCGCGAGTGCAATCGGTACATCCATATTCATCGTCTTCGCGCGCAGCGCCTTCAGCGCCGAACGGAAGAAAGGCTGGCCCGCATAGGCAATCGCGGGCAGCGCGATAAGCGCCGAAACCCAGTGGAAGAAGCTTCTCGTCGTCGCATCCATGTCGGTTACGAGACCGGACCAGACAGACACCGAGACGAGCATGACGTTTGCGGCGGCAAAGCCCGAAACGCCAAGCGCTTTCAGAAGAGAGCGGCTTTCCTGTTCGTCCAGTGTGCCGAGAAGTTTCGGATCGAAGGGGACGGCGGTAAAGCCTGTCTCGGCAAGTGCGTGGATAATGGCGCGCGCCTTGAGGCGGGACGGGTTCCAGCGTACGGCGACGCGCTTCGTCGAAAGATTGGCGCGGGCATATTCGACGCCGTCGAGATTTTTAAGTGCGCCTTCGACCTTGCGCAGGCAGCCGGCGCAATGCATTCCCGCCACGACGAGATCGAGGCGGGCTTGCCCGTCTTCTGTCTCACGCACGAAGAATTCCGGGTCTGCGCCCGGGCCATCTTCCGCGATGACTGCTGCATCGTTCATCATGTCCTCAGTCGCGTATGACGACGCGCTTTTCCTCGACGAAGGTTTCGCCGTTGAGGCCCTCTGCCGCAATGCGAACAAGCCAGTTGCCCGAGTGCTCAAGCGGGAATTCGGCTTCATATGTGCCGGGGCCCGTCTGGACGAGCATCATGCTCTTGTCCTTGCCGGAGACAACAGGACGCCAGAATGTACCCCTGACGGCAAGGCCGTTGATGGGTTCGCCCTGCGCCCCGGAGAAGGTGACGTTAAGCGCCGTGCGGCGGCCTTCGCCGGGCAGCACGGTCGTCTTGATGCCGGAGGTCCAGCCGAGCTGGCGTTGTGCCTCCATCTGTTCGAGAAGATGATTATAGGTTCGGCCTTTCTGGTAGGCCCCCTCCACCTCCACGCCATCGAAGGTCGAGAGGGCGCGGTAGACCATCAGACCGTTCACGCCAAAAACGATGGCAAAGAAGAGAACGAAACCGCTCAGCACATGCCAGCCGGTGATCTTGCCGAAGCGTGTAGAGGGACGGAAATCGCTGTTCTCGACGCTCATTGGCCGGGCCCCCGGAAGGTGGTTTGTCTTGTCGCGGTCGTACCGTTCTCAAGATCGGTGACGACAAAATCGAAATCGGCTTCGCCACCGTTGAGGGCTTTCACCCCATCACCCGGCAGAGTCACGAAGAAGCGGAGGTTTTCGAGCTTGTCGGCTCCAACGGTCACAGTGCCGGTTTCTTCGCCTGCAAGGGCCGGTCGGGTCAGGATAGCCTTGTCGAGCCCTTCGATCGAGACGCGATATATGCGCTCGGAATGTTCCTTGTTGACGATCTTCACCTGATAGCCATTGCGTACCGAACCATCGGAAAGCTGCACGAAAAGCGGGTTCCGGTCGGCGAGCACGCTGACATCGAGGGTGGAGCGATTGGAAAGTGCAAAAAGCATGATGCCGGCGACGAAGACGAGTACGGCGGAATAAAGGATCGTGCGGGGGCGCAGGATGTCGAGCTTCGGCGTTTCGCCTGCGCGGCGGCGTTCCTGGTTGCGGAACGTATCGTAACCGATCAGGCCGCGCGGCCGCTCCACCTTGTCCATGATCTCGTTGCAGGCGTCGATACAGAGCGCACACTGGATGCATTCCAGCTGCATACCGTCGCGGATGTCGATGCCCATGGGGCAGGCGGCCACGCATTGCCCGCAGTCGATGCAGTCGCCGCGGCCTTCCCAGCTCGTTCCCTTCTTGTGCGGTCCGCGTTTTTCTCCGCGATCGTCCTTGTAGCTGACGAGAAGGGATTCCTCATCGAACATCGCGCCCTGAATGCGCGGCCAGGGACACATATAGATGCAGACCTGCTCGCGGGCGATGCCGCCGAGCAGATAGGTCGTTGCGGCAAAAAGGCCGATGAAGAGATAGGCCGCCGCCGGAGCGTCGAAGGTGGCGAGTTGGCCCGCCAGTGTGGGCGCGTCCGCGAAATAGAATACCCATGCACCGCCTGTTGCCAGAGCGATCAGGATCCAGGTGAAATGCTTGCCCGTCTTGCGTGCAAGCTTGCCCATGCTCCAGGGCGACTTGTCCAGACGGATACGCTTGGCGCGGTCGCCTTCGAAGAAGCGTTCCACATGAATGAAGAGATCGGTCCAGACCGTCTGCGGGCAGGTATAGCCGCACCAGACGCGGCCCGCGACGCTCGTCACGAGGAAGAGGCCGAGCGCGGCGAGGATCAGCAGGCCGGTGATGTAGTAGAATTCCTGCGGCCAGATTTCGAGAAAGAAGAAATAGAACCGGCGTGACGGGAAGTCGAGCAGCACGGCCTGGTCGGGGAGGTTCGGTCCCCGATCCCAGCGAAGCCAGGGCGTGACGTAGTAGATCGCCAGCGTTACCGCCATCACCAGCCATTTGAGGCGGCGAAATGTCCCGTGAACGAGCTTGGGATAAACCTTTACACGGCTCGCATAAAGCGGCCGGTTCTTTTCCGAATTGACGGCGGTGTAGCGCTCGCCCTCCTCGCCATGCGGGTTTGCGCCGGCTTCCATAGCAGCCTTGGCGGCAAGATGTTCGAGGGGGGCAGTAGTATCTGTCATATGAGTACTCGAGGATTGGATCCCCGGAGGCGGAACGCCGAGAAGCGTTCCGCCTTGATCGTCAGGGGGTTACTTCTCGCCGCCGCCGAGGGAGTATACGAAGAGCGTCAGCGAGTTGATCGTGCCTTCATCGAGACGTTCGTTCCAAGCCGGCATGACGCCGCTGCGTCCGTTTGACACGGTTTTCACAATGGCTTCCTTGTCGCCGCCATAAAGCCAGATTGCATCGGTCAGGTTTGGTGCGCCGAGCTCCTGATTGCCGGAGCCATCGTCGCCGTGGCAGGCGATGCACTGGCTTGCGAAGACTTCGGAACCGCGTGCCGCCGCTTCCTGGTCTCCGGCGCGGCCCGAGAGAGAGAGCACATATTCGGCGACATCCGAAATCTCATCGCGGTTCAAGATGCCGTCACTGCCATAGGCCATCATTATGTTGAAACGCGTGTCGTCATCGCCGTCCCAGCGGATGCCGTGGGCGAGCGTCGTGTGAATGTCGTCCAGCGTGCCGCCCCAGATCCAGTCATCGTCATTGAGGTTGGGGAAGCCCTTGCTGCCCTGCGCACCGGAGCCGTGGCAGGGTGCGCAGTTGTCGCCGAAAGCGGCCTTTCCTGCACCGAGCGCCACTTCCATCAGCGCGGGATCGTTCGCAATCTCCTCAAGCGGCAAGGAGGCGATGCGTTCCATCGCGCCCGAGCGACTTTCGACGATAGCCGCAAGCTCGTCCGTGACGACTTCGCGCTGTTCATATCCGATCACACCCTTGGTGTAGGTCCAGCCATCGCCCGTCAAATAGGGCCATGCCGGCATCACGATCCAGTAGGCCACGGCCCAGGCAATCGAAACGTAAAAAGTGTAGATCCACCACTTTGGCAGCGGATTGTTCAGTTCGCGGATCCCGTCCCAGCTATGCCCGGTCGTTTCGACGCCGGTCACGTCGTCTGTGTGTTTCTCGCTCATTGTCCGGGTTCCTTGTCATTCTTGCCGCTGTCTTCGGGGTCCTTGTCCTCGAGAGGCAGCTTCGCCATATGGTCGAATTTCTTCTTGTTCGAGGGCCAGAGCGCGTAGGCCAATACGGCGGCGAAGAGCACCATCATGAGGATGAGGCCGCCTGTTCCGAACCAGGTTCTCACCAGCGAATAAGTCGTTTCGCTATCCAAGGTCCGCTCCTATTGCTTGAAATCGGCATTCTCGTAGGCATTGAAGTCCACGAGTGTGCCGAGCATCTGCATGTAGGCGACAAGGGCATCGAATTCCGAAATCATCGCCGGGTTGCCGTCGAAGTCGCGGGCGACCGCTTTGGGGTAGCGCTGCAACAGCCCGTCCGTGTCGGCATCGGGTGTTGCCTGTGCTTCCAGATCTGCCTTCGCGTTCTCGATGTCCTCATCCGAATAAGGCACACCCGCCAGGGCAAGAGCCTTCAGGCCGCCCTCGATCTGGCTGTAGTCGAGCGGCGTCTGTGCGAGGAAGGGATAGCCGGGCATCACCGATTCCGGCACCACAGCGCGCGGATCTTCCATGTGCAGCAGATGCCACTCGTCGGAATACTTGCCGCCGACGCGGGCGAGGTCCGGTCCGGTGCGCTTCGAACCCCACTGGAAGGGGTGGTCGTACTTGCTTTCCGCCGCCAGCGAGTAGTGGCCGTAGCGTTCCACTTCCGAGCGGAGCGAACGGATCATCTGGCTGTGACAGCTGTAGCAGCCCTCGCGGATATAGATGTTGCGGCCGGCGACTTCGAGCGGGCTATAGGGACGCACGCCCTTCACATCCTCGATCGTGCTCTTGATCAGGAACGTCGGAACGATTTCGACGAGACCGCCAATGGCGACAACGACGAGCGTCAGGACGAGGAGCAGGATCGAGTTCTTCTCAATCGTTGCGTGTGTGAACTTCTTTGCCATGACCTTTGCTCCTCACTCGGCGGGTTGCGGCATCGCGCCGGCGGATGCTGTGCCTGTCGTGCTTGCAGGCAGGGGTTCGCCCTTGCGGACGCGGCCCTTGATGGTCATCCAGCAGTTGTAGACCATGATCAGAGCGCCAGCGAGGAAGAGCACACCGCCAAGTGCGCGGATCACATAGAAGGGATGCATCGCCGCGACGGTTTCCGCGAAGGAGTATTCGAGGAAGCCCTGGGCGTCGTAGGCGCGCCACATCAGGCCCTGCAGGATGCCCGACACCCACATCGCCGTGATGTAGAGAACGATGCCGATGGTGGCGATCCAGAAATGCCAGCTCACGAGAGCGAGCGAGTAGAGCCGCTCGCGCTTCCAGAGCCACGGAATCAGGCAGTAGACGGCGCCGAACGAGACGAAGCCAACCCAGCCGAGTGCACCGGAATGCACATGACCGATGGTCCAGTCGGTGTAGTGGGACAGCGAATTCACCGCCTTTACCGACATTACCGGGCCCTCGAAAGTCGACATGCCATAGAAGGCGACGGAGACGACGAGCATGCGGATCACGGGGTCCGTGCGCAGCTTGTCCCAGGCACCCGACAGCGTCATCAGGCCGTTGATCATGCCGCCCCAGGACGGCATCCAGAGCATGATCGAGAAGGTCATGCCGAGTGTCTGCGCCCAGTCGGGAAGCGCCGTGAAATGCAGATGGTGCGGGCCGGCCCAGATGTAGATGAAGATCAGCGACCAGAAGTGAACGATGGAAAGCCGGTAGGAATAGACCGGGCGTTCGGCGCGCTTCGGCACGAAATAATACATCATGCCGAGGAAGCCGGCGGTCAGAAAGAAGCCCACCGCATTATGGCCGTACCACCACTGGATCAGCGCATCCTGCACGCCGGGAAAGAGTGCGTAGCTCTTCGACGAGGTCCAGGTCTCCGGGATCGCAAGGTTGTTGCCGATATGAAGCATCGCGATCGTCACGATGAAGGCGAGGTAGAACCAGTTCGCCACATAGATGTGCGGCTCCTTGCGCTTTGCGAGTGTCGCCATGAAAACGAGCAGGTAGGTCACCCATACGATGGTGAGCCAGATGTCGGCATACCATTCAGGTTCGGCATATTCCCTCGACTGGGTGACGCCCATCAGGTAGCCGGTCGCGGCGACGACGATAAAGAGCTGGTACCCCCAGAAGACAAACCACGGCGCGATGTCGCCCGCGAGCCGCGTGCGGCAGGTGCGCTGCACGACATAGAAAGAGGTCGCGATCAGGGCGTTGCCGCCAAAGGCGAAAATCACCGCCGAGGTGTGCAGCGGGCGCAGGCGCCCGAAATTCGTGAAAGCGGTGTCGAGGTTCAGGAAGGGAAAGGCGAGCTGGAAGGCGATCACCACGCCGACGAGAAAGCCCGCGACGCCCCAGAAGAGGGTCGCGATGGCGCCTGCCTTCACCACGCCATCGGCATAGCCCGTCCCGTCGTCGGCCAAATGGCCCTGGGTTACATTGAAGTGGCGCTGACCCAGCGCCATGATGCCCGCCATGAAGGCAAAGGCGAAAAGCCAGGCATGAACCGCCATGGGCGCATCTGCCGCCTTTGCGGCGATAATGATGGAAAGAACCGTTCCTGCGATGAGTAATCCCATAACGGCCATTGCCGCTGAGGTCATCGTACCGGGCAGGTTGGAGCCTGGTGCGCTTGAAACCGCCATGTCGCGCTATCCTTATGTGCGTTGCCTTCAGGCCGGATAGCTTCGGAGGTCAAGATACTCTCATTCGACGATTCATGCCCCTCTGCGTACCCAGCCACAAGACCTTAGCACGTGTATGGGTAAGCAAGCACTAGCCAGCTTGCCGCGCTGCAAAATGTCACATCCGTATAGAGGCTTCCGCCTTGTTCAACCGCGCAGGACCGCGCGGCGGAATCGGATGAGAGAGACGAAAAAGAAAATCGCGGCGATGCCCGTCATGACCATCAGTTGGGGCCAGACAATCGGGAGCCCCGCCCCGCGATAGAGAATCGCTTGCGAAAACGCGGTGAAATGGGTGGCGGGCGAGAGCTGCATGATGGTTTGCAGCCATGGCGGCATGCTTTCTATCGGCGTGGCGCTGCCTGACAAGAGCTCGAAAATAATCAGCACAGGTATGGAAAGCAGGGCGAATTGAGGCATGGTGGATGCAAATGTCGCCAGCATGATGCCAAGGCCCGTCACCGCCGCCAGGTAGACGGCGATACCGAAGGCGAAGAGTGTGAGTGAGCCTGCCACGGGTACGCCAAGCAGCATCTCCACCACGACGATCAGCGAAGCGAGAGCGGCGACCAGTATCACGAGGCCATTGGCCCAGATCTTGGCCAGCATGATCTCGGCGGCATTGACCGGCATGACGAGGAGGTGTTCGACGGTGCCGCGTTCTCTTTCGCGGATCAGCGCCGCTCCCGCCAGAATGATAGCCAGCATGGAGATGTTGTTGATCACCTGCATCATCGATGTGCTGCGGATCGATTCCACATTGGGATTGAAGAGGAAATGGGAGACGAGGTTGATTGGCAGCGAGGTCGAGTAGCCGTGCTCCTGCAGGGTGGTGGTGATTTCCTGGGAAATGATCGAGGTGATGTAGCTGGTACCGATGCCTGCCAGCGACATGGCGGTGGCGTCTGCACTGACCTGGATCGTGGGGTTGTCGCCACGCAGGAGGTCGCGTTCGAAATTCGGCGGAATGTCGATCAGGAAGACGAACTCGTTCTTGTCCATGCCGGTGATGGCTTCGTCGGCTTGGATGTAGCGGGCTTCCTGAAAATAGGGCGGCAGCAGGGCCCCGGCGATCCTGCGCGACAAAAGACTGCGATCTTCATCCACGATGGCGACAGCCGCGTTCACGACCTCCGTCTTTGCGCCCGTGGCGACGGAATAGACGGCGAAGGTGAAGATATAGATGACCAGCGCGATCAGGATCGGGTCGGAACGAAAGGCGCGCAGTTCCTTGATGCCGAGGCGCCAGACATTTTTCAGAAAGTGCCGCATGTCACGTCTCCTGCTTTCTCAAGGCCATTCGTGCGGCGAACAGATAGAGCAGCGAGAAGAAGGTGAGCATGACGAAGGAAACCCAGATGTCCGTGAAGTGGAGCCCCTTGGTCATGGCGCCGACGGAAATGGGCTGGTACCAGCCCGAGGGAAATGAAAGGCCGACCGCCTGACCTCCGCCGGACAGGGAGGAGACAGGGACGAGCAGACCAGAGAAATTGACAGCCGGAACGATAGAGATCACCGCGGCGGCAAACATGGCGGCGACCTGCGTCTTCGTGAAGGAGGAGACCAGGATGCCGAAGCCGGTGGTTGCGACGACAAAGAGGAGGGAGCCCGCTAACAAGGCCGTCACCGATCCTGTCACGGACACGCCGAACAGGAATACGGCCATGGCAAGCAGCGTCAGAAAATTCACATAGGCAAGGACTACGTAAGGCCCCTGCTTGCCGAGGAGAAATTCCAGCCGCGTAACGGGGGTCGAGCGGAAATTGGCGATGGAGCCGTATTCCTTTTCGCGCACGACGCCCACGGCGGTCAGCATGGCCGGGATCATGGTCAGTACCAGCGTGAAGACGCTGGGCACGATGGCATAGACGCTTTTGAAGGACTGGTTGTAGCGCATGCGCGTTACGACCGAGTAGGGGCGGGTGATGAGTGAAGGGAATTGCTCGACCATATATTGCGCGGCAATGCCGTTCACATATCCCGCTGCTGTTTCCCCGCGGAAGGGTAAGGCAGCGTCCAGCAGCAGATTGATCTCGGGCTGGCGACCGGCCAGCAGGTCGCGCCCGAAATCCGGGGGGATTTCCAGTCCGACGACGATCTCGCCGGTTTTGAGGCGATTGACGAGGTCGGCTTCGGACGAGGCGGGTTCTTCCATCTCGAAATAGTTCGAGCCCTCGAAGTTCGCGAGCAAGGTCCGGCTTTCAAGGGACTGGTCCTGATCGAGAACGGCATAAGGCAGGTTCTCGACGTCGAAAGAAATGCCATAGCCGAAGGCCAGCAGCAGGATCAGGGGGCCGACCAGGGCGAAGGTCAGGCGGATGGGGTCGCGCAGCAATTCCATCGTTTCCCGGCGTGTATAGGCCCATAGACGCCGGGTGCTGAAATGACGCCCTCCGATGGTTGCGCGAGGCTGGGGAGCGATTTCCAGCGGGCTCTCCTGCGCCTCGGCTGTGCTCTCTGCCGTTTGTGCCGTCGCTTCCGTCAGATAGGCGACAAAGGCTTCTTCCAGCGACCCGTCGCCGTGTTCAGCAGCTAGGTCATGCGGCGAGCCGACGGCAAGTACGCGCCCTGCGTGCATGAGCGAAATGCGGTCACAGCGCTCGGCCTCGTTCATGAAGTGAGTGGAAATGAAAATGGTAACGCCGCTGTTGCGCGACAGGTCGATCAGATATTGCCAGAACTGATCGCGTGCGATCGGGTCGACGCCCGATGTCGGTTCGTCGAGGATCAGCACTTCGGGTTTGTGAATGACGGCGACGGCGAGTTGCAGGCGTTGCTTGATGCCGAGCGGCAGGGCATCCGGCTGCTCATTTGCCACGGCCTTGAGTTCGAAGCTTTCCAGCATTTCGAGTATGCGGGGTTCGATGTCGGCATCCGGCAGTTCGAAGATGCGGGCATGCAGTTCAAGGTTTTGCCGGACGGTCAGTTCGTTGTAGAGCGAGAAGGATTGTGACATATAGCCTACGCGCCGCCTTGTTGCGGTGTCGCGCGCATCAAGCGGCTTGCCGAAAAGCTTTGCCTCGCCTTCGCTGGCCGGCAGAAGGCCCGTCAGCATTTTCATGGTGGTCGTCTTGCCGCAGCCGTTGGACCCGAGAAAGCCGAAGATCTCGCCCGGCTCGATCCGGAAGTTCACATTGTCCACTGCGACGAATTTGCCGAAGCGGCGGGTCAGGCCTTCCGCCTCGATGGCTGGCGTTCCGCCAGTCGTGCGCCGAGGAGACACTGTTACGGTGTGGTGCTGGCGGCGCTTTTCTTCGGGCAGCAGTTCAATAAAGGCTTCTTCCAGCGTTGTTCGGCCTGCCGCCTTTCGAACTTCGTCCGGTGTGCCGGTGGCCAGAATATGTCCGTCATCCATTGCGGCGAGCCAGTCGAAGCGTTCCGCCTCCTCCATATAGGCGGTCGCAACGAGCACGCTCATTTGCGGGCGCCGCGCACGGATCGTGTCAATCAGCTCCCAGAATTGCCGCCGCGACAGCGGGTCGACGCCTGTTGTCGGCTCATCGAGGATCAGGAGGTCGGGTTCATGGATGAGCGCGCAGCAAAGACCGAGCTTCTGCTTCATGCCGCCGGAAAGGGCACCCACGGCGCGATCGGGAAAAGGAGCAAGGCCGGTCGCGCTCAGCAGTTCAGCGATACGTTCCTTGCGCTCTGTCTTTCCCAGCTCGAAAAGCCGCCCGAAAAAATCGAGATTCTCCTTGACGCTCAATGTCGGATAAAGGTTTTTGCCAAGTCCCTGCGGCATATAGGCGATGCGCGTGTGGCACTGGCTCCTGTGGGCCTGGTCCGCCATGTCGCCGCCGAGGACGGTAACCTCGCCTGACTGAATGCGCCTGACACCTGCAAGGATGGCCAGCAGTGCCGACTTGCCGACGCCGTCCGGGCCGATAAGCCCCGCCATGCAGCCTGCCGGGATATCGAGCGTGACGTTTTCCAGGGCAAAGGTTTCGCGATAGCGATGTGTGAGCCCGCCCGTTCGCGCGACGGTGTTTTCCGGCATGCTGTTGTCCGGACCGCCGCTCATTCGGCTACGCCGTTGCTCCCGCCCCTTTTGCCCTCAAGGGGCTGGGCGACCGGCGGCAGCTTCACAGCAAGAAAGTCGGGCCATTCCGTGTCGGCGAGTGTGCGCACATAGCCGGTGCCACGCACCCCGGTCTTCACGCGCGCCGCGACGCGGGCAAGAAGTTCCGGGTCGATGCTGAGTTTTATGCGGAACATCAGATTCTCCCGCTCTTCGCGTGTCTCGACGGATTTGGGTGTGAACTGTGCATCGCTGGCGACAAAGCTCACATGAGCCGGGATCACATAGTCGGGGATCGGATCGAGCACCAGGCGTGCCTCGCTGCCGATGGCGAGCCGGCCAGCATCCGCGGCGGGCAGGAAAATCGTCATGTAGACCTCGGAAAGGTCGAGCAGCGTCAGCACAGTGCCGCCCGCAGCAAGAACCTCGCCGGCTTCCGCAAGCCGGTATTGAACCCGGCCCGAGCGCGGCGCCTTGAGTACTGTGTCGTCCAGCATGTCGTGCAGGCGCGCCAGATTGGCCTCGGCGGCTTCGATGGCCGCCTGTGCGGCGGCGCGGCCGGCGATGGCTGTCTTGAGGGCCGCTTCCGCGGTGCGGGTCTGGGCGCGCCGCTGATCGAGCTGTTCGATGGGAATATGACCCTTTTTGATCAACTGTTCGGCGCGGCTGAGCTCACGCCGGGCGAGATCGAGTTCTGCCTCGCGCTGGGAGATAACGGCGTCTGCCTGCGCCTTTTGCTGCTCGGCCTGACGGACGTCGGCGGTTGCGGCTGCGATCTGGGCTTTCACCTGGGCGTCGTCCATCCACGCAAGAACCTGGCCTGCCGTTACGAAGTCTCCTTCGCTGACACGGACCTCTTCCACGCGGCCTGCATATTTTGTGGCGACGTTGACCTGTTCGGCCTCGATGCGACCGTTCGACGCGGCGATCCCTTCCGGGAGCTCGGAGGCGATGACAACGAACCAGTAATAGAGGCCAAAGGCCACGAGAATGATCAGTGCAAGGGCAACGAACACTGCGTTGCGACCTGAAGCAAGTCGTTCGAAAATGGACGGCATGAAATCCCTCTTGTTACGGAAATCCTTATAGCCTCGTTTGCGTCCGGCTTCTGTGAGGCAAGTCCGCGCATTGCAGGAAACGAATACGGAGTGCCGAACCGCATTAACTAAGGGTAATGCCGCGTGGCTCTCTTATACGAATGCTCATCATGCGTACGATAGATGCATATTCAATGCTTTGCCCGTTGCACTTGGGTTTCTTCGTTCTTTTTTCAGACAATTAGGCTGTGCCAGAGCGATATGTCGTGATAATTGAGCGCCCGCTCAAGCGGCGGGCGCTGGCGGCGGGGCTGATTACGAATTTTCTGAAAAGGCGTTATCTCCGCCGCTTAGTCATGCCCGGTTTCGGCGGCAGCGACCGTTCCAATCTGTATGGAATAAAGAGAATGGTGCGAGAGGCGAAAGCCCCGGGGCCGCCGGTGCGGTTGGGGAGTGAGACATACATGTCCTCCCTGTCAGTATAAGAAATGAGCGAACAAGAAGAGCTGAAGCTCCACTGTCCGTAGACAAGCCTTCGAAGCACTCTTTTGCAAGAGGGGTGTATTCCCAAGGGGAGATTATTTTGCAGCGTATTGAAAATTTGGTGTTTGGATTGCGTTCCGTGATCCTGCTGGCACTTCTCATCTTCACCATCGTGATGGGTGTGTTTGCGTCCCAGCTGAAGATGGATGCCGGCTTCACGAAGATGCTTCCGATCGGCCACCCCTATATCGAAACCTTCTTTGAATATTCGGAAAATTTCGGTGGCGGTAACCGTATTCTCGTCGTCCTCGAAAACAAGAAGGGCGATATTTTCCAGAAAGACTTCCTCTACAAGCTGAACGACGCGACCCAGGATCTCTTCTATATCCCGGGCGTTGCGCGCCACACGGTGACTTCGCTGTGGACGCCCAACACACGCTTCATCGCGGTGACGGAAGAAGGGCTGGAAGCAGGTGACGTCATCCCTGCCAATTTCGCGGGTGGGCCCGAAGACATCGATACGGTGATGCAGAATACGCTGCGCGCCGATCTTGTCGGCCGTCTCGTCTCGAACGACTTTCACGCGGCGATGATCCGCGCCGAACTCCTCGACTTCAATCCGGAAACGCAGCAGCGCCTCGACTACTTTGAAGTCGCCGCCAAGCTCGAAACGGATCTGCGCGACAAATATGTGTCCGAGAGTACGGACGTGAAGATCGTCGGCTTCGCCAAGCTGGTGGGCGACATCGCCGACGGTGCGCGCTCCGTGGCCATCTTCTTCTCGATCGCCTTCGTGCTGACCTGCTTCATGATGTGGCTTTATTGCCGCTCGTGGATTCTCACCGCGATCACGGTCGGTGCCTCGCTATGTTCGCTCGTCTGGCAGTTTGGTCTTCTGCATCTCCTCGGCTTCGGTCTTGATCCGCTGGGCGTGCTCGTGCCGTTCCTCGTTTTCGCCATCGGCGTCAGCCATGGTGTGCAGCAGATCAACATGGTCGGTGCGGAAATGGCCGCGGGCCTGAACAAGGATCAGGCGGCGCGCGCCACCTTCACCTTCCTGTTCCGTCCGGGCGTCGTCGCCCTGCTGACCACGCTTGCCGGCTTTGCCACGCTCTACATCATTCCCATCGGCATGATCCAGGAGCTCGCAATCACCGCCTCGATCGGTCTTGGTTTCAAGATCGTTTCGAACCTGATCATGCTTCCGCTGCTCGTCTCCTATGTGGCACCGCCGGAAGAGGAATATGGTGCGAAGGTCCGCAAGGCGATGGAAACCCGCGCCAAGCTCTGGCCGGCGCTCTCAAAGATCGCCACGCCTGCTTTTGCGTTCCCCTTTGTCGGCATGTGCTTCATCATCGCGATGGTCGGTCTCTATGAGGCGCGCGACAAGCAGATCGGCGACGTTCACGAGGGGGCGGGCGAGCTCTGGCCGGATTCCCGCTACAATCAGGACAGCCGCTATATTGCCGACAAGTTCGCCCTCGGCCTGAACGTCCTCACGGTCATTGTCGAGTCGGACAACGTGGTCTGTGTCGACTATGGCAAGATGCACTATCTTGAGCAGCTCAGCTGGAACATGCGCAATGTGGATGGTGTGCAGTCGGTCGTCAGCCTTCCGGTGCTGGCGCGCAAGATCAACAGCATGTGGCAGGAGGGCAATCCGAAGTGGCAGAACCTGCCGCGCAATCCTGCCGCTCTCGCTCAGGCAACTTCCAGCATCGGCAGCTCGTCGGGCATCGTGAACCCGGACTGTTCGACGGCCGCCGTTGCGATCTTCATCCGCGATACCAAGGCCAAGACGGTCAAACACGTCGTCGCGGAGCTTGAGGAATATATCGCCGGACACCCCTATGAGGGGATCAACCTGCGTATCGGTACGGGTAATGTGCCGATCGTGGCGGCGACCAACGAGATCGTGCACAAGTCCGAGCTGCCCATGCTGCTCTATGTGTATGCGGTCATCATGACGCTGGTCATCATCACCTATCGCGAGTGGCGCGGCGCGCTGTGCTGCGTGTTCCCGCTCATTCTCGCGACGATCATCGGCGACTGGTTCCTCACCGCTTTCGGTGTCGGCCTGAAGATCTCGACATTGCCCGTGCTCGCCATCGCGGTGGGTATCGGTGTCGATTACGGCATCTACGAGTACAACCGGATGCAGCGCTACATGCGCATGGGCAAGACGCCGCATCAGGCCTATCTGCAGGCTCTCTACGATGTCGGTTCGGCGACCATGTTCACCGGCCTCACCCTCGCCATTGGCGTCAGCACCTGGGCCTTCTCGGAGCTCAAGTTCCAGGCCGATATGGGCCTCCTCCTCACCTTCATGTTCATCGTGAACATGCTCGGTGCGGTGACGCTCCTCCCGGCGCTGGTTGCGGTGTTCGAATATATCTGGCCGCTGAAGCGCAAGCCGCTCTCCGAAGAGGAAGCGCGTGCGGTGATGCGCGGTCACTAAGGCGGCGGCCGGATTTTCCGGCCTCACGCCGGCAATCGAAAGGGCGGCGCCTCGAAAGAGGGCCGCCCTTTCTCTTTGGGCCGGAACGGATGAGGGAGTCCGTTTTCTGCCGGCCGAGGAGCCTTTAGTTGCCCGGCGATGAAAGAGCGCTGCCCGCCACCGCCGGTTCTTCGTCGAGTTTTCGCGGCGCCAGCAGATAGTACATGGCGGGCGTGACAAGACGCGAGAGCACCGTCGACGAGACGAGGCCGCCGATGATCACGAAAGCGAGCGGCGAATAGAGGCCCGAGCCCTGCATGGCAAGCGGGGTCAGTCCGCCGATTGCCGTCAGTGACGTGAGCAGCACCGGCAGGAAGCGGATTTCGCCCGCCCGTTCCACGGCCTCGCGCAGTTCCATGCCTTCGCGCCGAAGCTGGTTGGTAAAATCCACCAGCAGGATCGAGCTTTTGATCTCGATACCGATCAGCGCAATAAAGCCGATCACCGCCGTGAAGGAGAGCGAGTAGCCGGAGATCCAGAGCCCGAGCAGGCCGCCGACAATGCCGAGCGGGATCACGCCTGCCACGACAAAAGTTGTGCGGAAGGCGCGGAATTCGAGAATGAGCACGCCGATGATGCCGAAAATGGCGATCAGGATGGCATTGCCGAGACCGGAGAAGCCTTCCTGCCGGGCTTCGATTTCGCCGCCCGCGCGGAATTCATAGCCCGGCGGCCGCGGCAGCGAGACGAGTGCCTCGAAGACCTCGTTCGTGACCTTCTCGGTGTTGTAGCCGGTCTGTGTATAGGCCGTGACGGTCACGAGGCGCTGACGGTCGAAACGGTCGATGCGGGAGGGGGAGGATTCAAGGCGGGGACGTGATAGCTGGTTCAGCGGGATCGAGGCGCCGTCGGCCGTCGGGATGTAAATTTCCTGGAGCGCATCGACGGTGTGGTGCTTGTCGAGTGGCAGGCGGGTGACAATGGGAAACTCGTCGCCATCCGCTTCGCGGAAGGCGCCCACGGTCTCGCCGACAATGGCAAGACGGACCGTGCGGTCAATCTCTCCCGGGGGCACGCCGAGAAGGCCTGCCTTTTGTGTGTTGACGCCGAGATTGTAGTCGGTGCGGTCGAGGCGAACCGGATTGACGACATCGCGTGTTCCCTCGACCCCTTCGAGGACGCGCGTCACCTCGGCGGCAAGGTCCTTCAGGATGACAAGATCCGACCCGAAAATGCGCACGGCGATGGGCGCCTCGATCGGCGGCCCGTTCTTGAAGGTTCTGAGCACGATCTGCGCACCGGGATAGCGTGCGAATTCGGCGCGCAATTCGTCGTGCAGCGCCGGTGTGCGTTCCTTGTCGAACTCCGCCATCTGCACAAAGGCTTCGGCCTTGTTCGCACGCTGTTCGCGGGCGCTTTCATTGTAGAAGATCTGCGGGTTGGAACGGCCGAGATTGCCCATCACCCAGTCGATCTCCGGGCGCTCTTGCAGTCTTTCGGTCACATAGTCGAGCGCCTTGCGGGTTTCCTCCATGCCTGTTCCCTGTGGCGTTTCGATCTGCACGAGGAACTGCCGGCTGTCGGCGGGTGGAAACAGGCTGAAGCCGATCTTCGGTATGAGCGTGAGGCTTGCAAAGCAGATGATCATCGCGCCGATCACGGCAGTGCGCGGCCAGCCGAGCGCGATGCGGAGGAGAGGGCGGTAGATCGTGTGAATGCCGCGCATCACGATGCGCAGGAACACATTGCCTTCGGGGTGGGATTTGTCGCTGAGCAGGCGGCTCGCGAGAAAGGGAATGATCGTGAGCGCGATGCCGAGCGATGCCATCACAGTAAACAGCACGGAGATGGGCAGGGAGCGCGTGAACTTGCCCGCGCCGCCGGGCAGGAAAAGAAGCGGCAGGAAGGCAAGAATGAGCGCCGCCGTGCAGCCGACCACGGCGAGCGAAATCTGCGAGGTTGCGGCGATGGCCGCCTCGTAGCGTTTCTTTCCTTCGCGCAGGTGCCGT
Source organism: Parvibaculum sp. (assembly GCA_002694985.1). Lineage (GTDB taxonomy): Bacteria > Pseudomonadota > Alphaproteobacteria > Parvibaculales > Parvibaculaceae > Parvibaculum. Next base: position 36,742 of record NZNS01000001.1, read on the forward strand.
TCGATATTCTCGACCACGACAATGGAGTCGTCCACGAGAAGACCGAGCGAGAGCACGAGTCCGGCAATCGAAAGCTGGTTGAGCGAAAAACCGGTGACGTTCAGCAGGGCGATGCCGACGGCGAGCGATAGCGGGATCGATACCATGACGATGCCCGCGGCGCGCAGACCGAGCGGCAGCAGTGTTATTGCCACCAGGCTGACAGCGATGGCGAAGTCCTTGTAGAGACGGTTGAGACGGCTCGCGACCGAAATGGTCTGGTCGAAAGCGCGCTCCATTCGTACATCGGCGGGAAGGCGCCGTTCGAACTCGTCCAGCACCTCGTAGATGCCGTTACGTACCTCGAAGACGTTCTGGGCTTCCTTCTGGTTGGCCGTGACGAAAGCGGCGCGCTCGCCATTAAACCAGCCCAGATAGGTGGCCTCCTCGGTTGCCCAGTCCACCTCCGCCACATCGCGGACGCGCACGATGTTGCCGCCGAAATTACCGACGACCGTATACCGGATCTCGTCGAGATCGTCATAGCCGCCTGCCGTCTTGAGGTTGAAGCGGCGTGCGCCAGCGTGAATGGGGCCGCCTGGCAGTTCGGCCGCGTCCGCGCCGATGGCGTTCGCAACCGCCGTGACCGGAATGCCGAGGGCCGCGAGCCGCCCGAAGTCGAGCGAAACGCGGACCTCCGATTGCGGCAACGCCCAGACATCGGCGTCGCGCACGCCCGGCACACGGTAGATTTCGTCGGTGAGGTCGTCGGCCAGATCTTCCAGCACGCGGTTGGGTGCCGTCTCGGAGACGAGGGCGATCTGCACGATGTTGGTAAGCGAAGTACGGAATTTGTTGACGTCGAGCCTGCGAATGCCATCCGGCAGTGTCGGCCTCAGCGCGTTGATCTCGCGCACCACGTCGTCATATTTCTTGTCCGGGTCGCTCGACCAGTCGAATTCGACCTGGATGATGGCGAGCCCGTCTTCCGCGCGGCTGTTGATCTCCTCCAGATCGTCCAGCCGGTTCACCGCGTCCTCTATCGGACGAATGATGAGCTTCTCGATATCCGCGGGGTCCGCGCCCGGCAGCGCCACGTTGACGATGGCGAAAGGGCCCTTCATGTCCGGGTCTTCGGCGCGGGGGATGGTGTTGAAGGCGTTGAGACCGATGGCTGCCAGCATGGCGAAGACGACGAGCGTGAATTGCCAGTTGCGGACAGCAAAGCCGCTGATGTTGCTGAGGATCATGGCTGCACGGCCCCGCCTTCATTGCCGGCGGCGATGGCGGCGGGTGCGGCGCGGGCTGCCTTGAGGTCGTTCACGATCCGGATTTTTGCTCCCTCGCGAAGATAGGGCGCGCCTGCGCTGACCACGCGGTCGCCTTCGCTCAGGCCATGCGTCACCGTCACGTCGTCGCCCGACAGGGAACTGGCGCCAATGCGCTTTTGCCTCACCGTCATCGTCTCTTCATCGACGACATAGACATTCGCGGTCGCGCCGTGGCCTTCAAGTATGGCGCTGGCGGGAACGGCCAGAAGGGGCGCGCCGCCGCTCCGCTCAGGAGTGATCCGGGCCTTGCCGATAAAGCCGCTCGCCGTGCCCTCGGGGGTTTCGGAAAGGGCGATTTCCACCTCGAAGGTGCCGGTCCGTGCTTCGCTTGCGGCGGCGATCCGGCGCACGGTTCCGGCGATCTCGCGGTCGGGGAAGGCGTCGAGCGTTACACGGGCTGCCGCGCCGATGCGAATGCGGGCGACGTCGCGGTCGGCAAGGCCGGCCTTCATGATGAAGCCGCCGCCGCCCTGACTCACCGTCAGGATCGGCTGGCCGGGGTTCACGATTTCGTTTGGTTCCGCGGCACGGGCGAGCACGACGCCGTCGGCAGGCGCCGTGATCCGCGAAAGGGTGCGGTTGAACTCCACGCGTGTGCGCTCCGAAAGCGCCTGCGCATAGGCCGTTTCGGCATCCTGTATCGCCTGGCGGCTGGCGAAACCCTTCTCGAAAAGAGGCTTCAGCCGCTCGGCGTCGCGCTTTGCTTTCGTGGCGGCCGCCGCCGCGCGCCGGGCGTCGGCATCGATCTCGCGCATATCGAGTTCGGCCAGAATATCGCCCTTGGCGACCCTGTCGCCTTCGTCCACGGCGATCGATTTGATCAGCCCGCTTGTCTTGAAGGAGAGGACGCCTTCCCGCTCGGACCGGACGATCCCGTAAACCGTTACATCGTCGGTGTCGGGTGCCTGGCGGACTTCTGCCACCTGCACCGGGATCGGCGCTTGCGCCGCCTCTTGGCTCTCTCCGGGGTCTTCGCCGCATCCGCTCAAAAACAACACCGAAAACGCTGTGATCAGCGTTCCGCGCGACAAGCTGCCCATACCCCGGCCCCCAAAAAATTACCTAACGGCGTTTATTTAAGCAAAGGAGAGCGGTGGTCAACCCTGCCGAACGGTGTTAACTAGCGGTCATGGCGAGAAAAACCCTTAATCGGGGGCCGTCCTCCAGAAAGAGCACGGATGCCCTCGCGGAAAAGTCCGTCGGGCCGGTTCGCCGCCGTCTGTCGCCCGAAGAGCGCCGTCGTCAGATCGTCGTCGCGGCCAAGACGCTCTTTTCGGAAGAAGGCGTCGATCACGTCTCCATGCGAAAGATCGCGCGCGAAGTAGGGATCACCCAGGCCGCGATCTATCAGCATTTCGAGAACCGGGACGCGATCCTTTTTGCCATTATCGAGGACTTCTTCGCCGACCTGCTGGAGGTGCTTGCCACCGCGGTTGCGCGTGAAACCCAGCCTCTGCTGAGCCTTCGCAGTGCCATGCGGGCCTATGTGGATTATGGGCTTGCCCACCCGGAAGCTTATCGTCTTGTCTTCATGACGCCGATTTCGGGTCTGGTGCGAGCCGGTGTGGGCGTACCCCGCACCGAGGAGGCGAAGCTCAAGCCCTCGAAGGGTACGCTTGCCTTCGATGTGCTCGACAGTGCGGTGCGCAAGGTCATGGAGTGCGGCATGGTGCGCCATGACAATGCGGACCTTCTGGCCGAGGCGATCTGGGCGGCGGGTCACGGTCTGGTCTCGCTTCTCATCACCCATAACGAGTTCCCCTGGACCGATCCTGACAAGGTGATCGACATCCAGATCGATCTCCTGTTTCGGGGTCTTCTCAACGAAGACAGCCCGATGCGCACGAAGATGTTTCCGGCGTAAGACGGATTGAGCGGGGAGGTGTCCATCCGGGCCGCCTGTCTCGCAAGCAGCATGAAATCGCTAGGCGCAATGCGCGGCCTCCGTTCATACTTCTCTTGCACCGGCTTCGATGAACAGGGGAGGGGAAAGAATGGAAGGCTTGTCCGCAGAGCGGCCTCCGCCGAACCCGGCGATGCAGCCCGTTCGCATGGTGACGGCGGGTGACCTTCTTGCCGCGCTGCGTGAAGGCCTGCGGGATTTTCTCCGTGCGCCGCTTTTCGGCCTCGTCATTGGCGGCGTCTTTGCGCTGATCGGCGTCGTCATCGTGCTGTCGCTGACGGTCTGGGGCCTGCCCTGGCTCATCTATCCCTTTGCCATCGGCTTCCCGCTTGTCGGTCCCTTTGCCGCCGTCGGTCTTTACGAGGTGAGCCGTCGCCTTGCTGCGGGCGAGCGTCCGTCATGGCGCGGTGTCTTCGCCGTCATCTGGGCGCAGCGCCGCCGCGAAGTTTCGTGGATGGCCTTCGTCATGCTCTTTGTCTTCTGGGTCTGGATGTATCAGGTGCGTTTGCTGATCGCGCTTTGCCTCGGGCTCGTCTCTTTCGCCTCGTTCGAGCAGTTCCTGTCGGTGATCTTCACCACGCAGCAGGGGCTTATCTTTCTTGTCGCCGGTCATGTGGTCGGCGGGGTGCTGGCGCTCGTTCTCTTTTCCATCACGGTCTTTTCGATTCCGATGCTGCTCGAGCGTGAGATCGACATGGTGACCGCCATGATCACCTCGCTGAAGATCGTGTTTCTCTCGCCCGTGGTCATGCTCGGATGGGGCGCCTTCGTCACGCTTGCCATGCTTGCGGCTTCCGTGCCGCTTTTTCTCGGTCTGCTTGTCGTACTTCCGGTCCTTGGACATGCGACCTGGCATCTCTACCGGCGCGCCATGCCGCAACAGGCATGAAGAAGGCGGCCTTCGCGTTATTGATCGTTTTCTGTGCTATCCGGTCAAATTTCGATCAGCCCGAACTCCGGGTAATGCCGCCGTGACGTTGCGTAAACCGCTAAATTGTTGAAGCACAAGGCTTTCTTCTAACATTGAGCGGAGTTTCACCGGCTAGCAAGAAGGCGTTTCCGGCTGGACAAGGCGCGTCCCGTGTTGAAGATGTGCGGCAGACCGGCGGTCGCCACAACATTTTCCGGGCCGTTGAAAATGTATGTGTATATACACTAAATAAAACAGGAATGGCCGCGCGTGCCCCGCCGGGTTATCGCGGTATGGAAACCAAGGAGAGATGACCATGGCGGAAGCTTATATCGTCGCCGCTGCCCGCACAGCGGGTGGCCGCAAGGGCGGCAGACTGAAGGACTGGCACCCGGCTGATCTCGGCGGCAAGGTGATCGACGAACTTGTGAAGCGCACCGGCGCCGATCCCGAACTCATCGAAGATGTCATTGTCGGCTGCGTCGATCAGGCTGGCGAGCAGGGCATGAACATCGCGCGCAATGCCGTGCTGGCGTCCGGCCTGCCGGAAAGCGTGCCGGCCACGTCGGTCGACCGTCAGTGCGGTTCGTCGCAGCAGGCGCTTCACTTCGGTGCGCAGGCCGTCATGTCGGGGGCGATGGATGTCGTCATCGCGGCGGGTATCGAGAGCATGACGCGTGTGCCGATGGGCATGCCGATCTCGCTGCCTTTCAATAACGGTTTCGGCTTCTACAAGAGCCCGAAGATCGAAGAGCGCTACCCGAACATCCAGTTCAGCCAGTTCGCGGGCGCGGAAATGATCGCCAAGAAATACGGACTGACCAAGGACCAGCTCGACGAGTTCGGCTTTGGCAGTCACCAGAAGGCGATCAAGGCGACGCAGGACGGTCTTTTCGACAACGAGATCGTGCCGCTCGAAATCACTCTCGAGGACGGCTCGAAGGAGATTCACAAGGTCGATGAAGGCATCCGCTTCGATACCTCGCTCGATGCGATCAAGGGCGTGAAACTGCTGGTCGAGGGCGGCGCGGTCACGGCCGCCACCTCCTCGCAGATCTGCGACGGCGCGTCCGGCGTCATGATCGTCAATGAAAAGGGCCTGAAGGCGCTCGGCGTTGAGCCCATCGCCCGCGTTCATCACATGACGGTGGTTGGCGGCGATCCGGTCATCATGCTCGAAGCCCCGATCCCCGGTACCGAAAAGGCACTGAAAAAGGCCGGCATGAAGATCGAAGACATCGATCTCTACGAAGTGAACGAGGCCTTCGCTTCGGTGCCGCTCGCCTGGCTCCAGAAGCTCGGTGCAGACCCGGCACGGCTCAATGTGCATGGCGGCGCCATCGCGCTCGGCCATCCGCTCGGCGCATCCGGCACCAAGCTCATGACCACGCTCATTCACGGGCTGAAGACCCACAACAAGCGCTACGGTCTCCAGACCATGTGCGAAGGCGGCGGTCTTGCCAACGTCACGATCGTCGAGCGCCTCTAGGGGCCCGGCCTCCTATTCAAGCGGAAAGGGCGGTGCAGCGATGCGCCGCCCTTTTTCCTTTGGCGCGGCCATATTGAGCGGAGGAGAGCGGCGTTTCTTCTCGTTTCCGGCCGGGTGCGGCGCGGGCATTCGCACTACGCATTTTGTGCCCCGATCTGCTAGGCTACCGCAAATCTGCCCCGGGAAGTGGTCCGCTAGGGGAGGGCGGCGCGCGAAAAGAAAAGAAGCCATATAGATGAAAATGAAGGAACTGGAGGCCGCGACCGGGGTCGGGCGCGAGACCATCCGCTACTATATTCGCGAGGGGCTGTTGCCGGAGCCGGTCCGGCCGAAGCGCAATGTGGCTGTCTATGGCCGCGAGCATGTGAAGCGGCTGAACCTCATCCGCAAGCTTCAGCAGGAGCGTCATCTGCCGCTTACGATCATCCGCACCATCGTCACTTCCGAGATGGGCGATTCCGCGGGCAGCTTCGAGGCGCTGATCGGGCTTGAGGCGTCGATGGGGCCGCTCCTTTCGGATGGCCGCAATCTGGCGCCGAAAAAGATCGCCAGTGTCGCGAAGGATACGGGGCTTACGATTTCGGATATCCGCAAATTCGCGGAGATCGGGCTTATCCATATCGAGCAGCGCGGCGGCGGCGAATGGCTCAACCAGCGCAATGTCCGCATCATGGAAATCATCGCGCAGACGCGCGCCGACGGCTACACGCCCGATATCGGCTATACAATCGAGAGCTATGCAATCTATCCGCAGATAATCGAGTTGCTCTCGCGCAAGGCTGTTGTCGGGTTCTATTCGCGGCTTGGCGACAAGCTCGACCAGCCCGCCGCCGCGAAGCTCGCAGTCAATGGCATTCGTACACTGAGTGAAATGGTGCCGCTCATGCTCATCGACCGCATTGTGCGCGATGTCGAGAAGATCAGCGCGAGCGGCGTCCTGCCGACGGATGACGACGATATCTGAGGGGCACGATCCCCGCCCTCAGCCGCTCAGCACCAGCGTGTCGGCCTTGCGCCAGTAGACCCAGTATTCCTCGCCCGCCGTGAAGGTGATTTCCTCCACATCCGTCGTCACGTTGGAAATGTCCGCCTGCAGGGGCTGGGCGAGGCCGATGTCGAAGAAGACATTCGAGTAGCTGCCGAAATAGGCGACTTCGCCGACCTTGCCCTTGACCTTGATGACGTTCGGGTCTGCCGGTTCGTTGTCGGCGACGAAAATCTTTTCGGGCCGTACCGCGAGCGCGACCTTGCCGGTCTCGCTGCCTGCCAGTGTCACCTCGCCGATCCCCGGCGCCGTCACCGTCACTTCGCCTTCGCCCGCCTTCATGGCGTCACCCTCGATCATGTTGATCTTGCCGATGAAGTCCGCGACAAAGCGGTTCGCCGGTGCCTCGTAAAGGGTCGTCGGCGCTGCGACCTGCTGCACGGTGCCCGCGTTCATCACCGCGATGCGGTCTGCCATGGACAAGGCTTCCGACTGATCATGCGTCACGATGACGAAGGTGATGCCGACGGTCTTTTGCAGACGCACGAGTTCGAGTTGCATCGCCTCGCGCAGTTTCGCGTCGAGCGCGGAGAGCGGCTCGTCGAGCAGCAGCACCGATGGCCGCTTCACCAGCGCGCGGGCAAGGGCGACGCGCTGGCGCTGGCCGCCCGACATTTCGTCGGGCATCCGCTTGCCGAGAGATCCAAGCTTCACGAGATCCAGTGCTTCGGCCACGCGTTCCCTGATTTCCTTTGCGGGGCAGCGGTCCATCTTCAGGCCATAGGCGACGTTCTGTTCCACCGACATATGCGGAAATACCGCATAGGACTGGAACACCATGTTGATCGGGCGTTTGTTCGGCGCCACTGTCGACATGTCGTGACCGTCGATGATGACCTGGCCATGCGTCGGCACCTCGAAGCCCGCCAGCATGCGCAGCAGCGTGGTCTTGCCGCAGCCCGACGGCCCGAGCAGGGCGAAGAACTCACCGCGCTGCACCTCGAGGTTCACTTCGTCCACGGCCTTTACCGTGCCGCCGAATATCTTGCTGACATTCTCGATCCGGATGATCGGCTCGCCGGTCGCGGGGGCGGTTGCTGTGTCGCTCATGTGACTGTTCCGAAACTCGTTGGCGTTCAATGCCCGGATGAACCGAGCATGTTGTTTCTGTTCTGCATCCGCAATGCGAAGGCCGTGACGACGAGCGTCAGCAGGATCAGCACGGTGGAGGCGGCGTTCACTTCCGGCGTCACCGAGAAGCGGACCATGGAATAGATTTTCACCGGGAAGGTCACGGTGTCGGGACCGGAGGTGAAGAAGGTGATCACGAAGTCGTCCAGCGACAGGGTGAAGGCGAGCAGCGCACCCGCGATCAGGCCGGGCTTCATATGCGGTATGACGACGTCGCGGAAGACCTGGAACTCGCTCGCGCCGAGGTCGCGGGCGCATTCGGCAAGCTCCGGGTTGAAGCTTTCGAGGCGCGCGCGGATGACGATGGCGGCGAAGGGAAACGAGAAGGCGATATGGGCGATGGTGATGGCCGAAAGGTTGAACGGCCAGATCATGCCGGACGGCCAGCCGATCCGTGCGAAGAAGACCATCATCGCGACGCCCATGCAGATTTCCGGGATGACGATGGGCATCGCCATGCCGCCTTCATAGATCGCCTTGCCGGGAAAGCGGTAGCGCCAGAGAACGTAAGCCGTCAGCGCGCCGAGCACGGTCGAGAAGAGTGTGGTGAAGAGCGCTATGGTCAGCGAATTGCCGAAGGCGAGCATCAGCGCATCATTGTTGAAGAGCTTCACGTAATAGTCGGTCGTGAAACCGCGCCAGACCACGTTGCGGCGGCTGTCGTTGAAGCTGAAAACGATGAGCCCGACGATCGGCGCATAGAGAAAGAAGAGAGTGAGGCCCACGGTGAAGCGCAGCGAAAAACGGCGCGAATAGTCGAGCGGGCCGATGGGATCGGGATTGCGCTTGAAGATACTCATTTCACATCTCCTCTGCCTTCCTTCCTCATCAGCACGGCGCGGACCGCCAGCGCGAAGAAGGTCGCATACATGAGAAGAAAGCTCAGCGCCGCGCCGAAGGGCCAGTTGTTCGCCTGCTTGAACTGGTCGGCGATCACATTGGCGATCATCTGGCTGTCCGTGCCGCCGAGAAGGTCCGGCGTGAGATAGGAGCCCATGGCGGGGATGAAGGTGATGACGATGCCGCTCGCAATGCCCGGCAGCGCCAGCGGCACCACGATGGAAAAGAAGGTGCGGAAATGCCCGGCGCCGAGGTCGAGGCTTGCTTCGAGATAGGAGCGGTCCAGCCGGTCGAGCGCCGCATAGAGCGGCAGCACCATGAAGGGCAGGCTCACATAGACGAGGCCGAAGACGACCGCCGTGTTGTTGTACAGCAGCGACAGTGGCTCGAAGGGGCCGATGATCGTGTTGTCGCCGAGCCCGACAAGGGAAAGCAGCCAGTCGCCTTTCTCGACCAGCCAGCCGAGCCCGCCATTGATGAAGCCGTTGGTCCTGAGCACCGCGATCAGCGCATAGGTGCGGATCAGCAGGTTCGTCCAGAAGGGCAGGATCACCAGCAGCAGCAGCCACATGCGCATGGTGGGCTTTGAAAAGACGATGGCGATGGCGACGGGAAAGGCGACCACGAGGCAGATCGCGGTCGTCGCCGCCGCCATCAGGATCGATTTCCAGAAGATGCCGAGATAGAGCGGTTCCAGCGCGCGGGCGTATTGATGCAGGTTCCAGTTCAGCGTGATGTCGGTCACGCCGGTCTTCATGCTGAAGCTGTAGAGCCAGATCAGCGACAGCGGCACGATGAAGAAGGCGACAAGCCAGAATGTCGGCGGGGTGAAGGCCGCAAAGAAGGCCTGTGCCGATCGCTTCCAGTTTTCCATGGGTCAGGCCCCCCGAAGGGCAAGAAACAAATAAACGAGAATCCAGATGCAGTTTCGCAAAGCGGCTTTGGAAAGCAGGCCCGGCGCTCGGTCCCCCCTCGCTCCGGTTTGCCCCCTTTTCGTTTTCCGCCGTCAGAAAAGCACGGGTGCGGAAAAGGAAAAAGAGACGAAAGACAGTTGCCGGAAAAAAGGGCGGGCCTTTCGATGCCCGCCCCCGGTTCCGCTTATGCGGCGTTGATTTTTGTGCAGAGCTCTTCGCGCATCTGCACCACATCCTCGCCGAGATACTCGGCCGTTTCCGAAACCGCGATCGCCTCTTCCGAGGGATAGATCGCCGGGTTGGTCCGATACTCTTCCGGCATCAGGTCGAAGCCCGCCTTGTTCGGCGTTCCGAACTGGATGTAGTCGGTGATGAGCATGTTCGGTTCGGGCTCATAGACATAGTTGATGAACGCATGGGCGTTCTCCGGGTGCGGTGCCCCCTTGGGGATCGCGAGCGTGTCTTCCCAGATCAGGCCGCCTTCCTTGGGCAATACGAAGCCGATGTCGTCGTCTTCGATCATGAGCTGCGCGATATCGCCATTATATTCCATGGTGACGTCGACTTCGCCGGAGGCGAGCAGGTCCTGGCCATTGTCTTCGGCGAAGGACTTGATGTTGTCCTTCTGCTTGATGATGAGTTCTGCGGCCGCTTCGTTCTCGGCCTTGTCGGTCGAGTTCGCGGAATAGCCGAGATATTTCAGTGCGCAGGAAAGCATCGTGCCGCAGTCGGAGAGCAGCGCGATCTTGTCCGCATACTCGTCGCTGTCGTAGAGCACCTTCCAGCTGTCGGGCACGGAGGAGACCTTCGACTTGCGGTAGCCGATGCCGATGGTGCCCCACATATAAGGCACCGAATATTTGCGGCCCGGATCGAACGGTGCGTCCAGGAAGCGCGGAAACAGGTTCTTCATGTTCGGGATCTTCGAGTGATCGAGTTCCTCAAGCATGCCGGCGGCGACCATGCGCGGGATCCAGTCGTTGGACGGCACGATCACGTCATAGCCGGGATTGCCGGCGCGCAGCTTGGCGAAGAGTTCCGAGGTGTCGGCGAAGAGATCCATCTTCACTTCGATGCCCGTCGCTTTCTTGAAGTCGTCGAGCGTCGTTTCGCCGATATAGGTATCCCAGTTATAGAAGCTCAGCTTCTTTTCCTCGGCGGCGGAAGCGAATTTCGGTGTCGCGGTGATGCTGAGGCCCACTGCGGCCGCTCCCGTCATGAACTGCCGGCGTGAGATCGCGCTCAACAGTCCGGCCATGCCTCTTTTGCGGTTCATGGATGTCATCCTCCATCTTGTGGTGTCTGTGCTCCGTCCCCGCTCCGGCCCCTGCCTTGAGCTCGAGCGACCGAGAGATTGTCAGTGTTCAATGGATTTTGCATTGGCGCAAGCGGGACACGGGTTCCCTTCGCAAATGCGTCAAAAAATTCAAACGGCATTTCAGGCCCCGGGCGAATACCGGGCGGGCAGGGCGGAGGGGCCGGGACGTTCGGATGCGCTGCAAAAATTTTCGGCAGGTTTTCCGCCCCCGAAAGAGGGCGCCGGTCAAGAACCCGCCTTCCTCGCGATCAATACGAACGGACGCATCCCTGCCATTGTTGATCGCGACGAGGGTGATTTCGCGGCTTTTGAGTCCTGCGCGATCATGATCTATCTTGCCGGGAAAATGGGCAGGCTGATGCCGGCATATGCAAAGGGCCGCAGCCAGAAGTTCGCTGAAGACGCGCTGAAGATGGTGTAGCGCTAGACCGGAAAGAAAAATGTCACCCCGGCGGAAGCCGGGATGGCACTTGTTTTTTTGACAGGCGCCCACGCCCCTCCCGCGCTAAACTCCTTTCCATGACCATCACATCTGAAGAAGAACTGGAAGGCCTCCGCGCCATTGGCCGCATCGTCGCGCAGGTGCTGGGCCTCATGGGCGCGGCCATCGAGCCGGGCATGACGACGCGCGAGCTCGACGATATGGGCCGCAAGCTGCTGGAGCGCGAGGGTGCGCGTTCCGCGCCCGAACTCGCTTATGATTTTCCCGGCGCAACCTGCATCAGCGTCAATGAGGAAGTGGCGCATGGCATTCCGGGCACGCGCATCATCCGCGCGGGCGACCTCGTCAACATAGATGTGTCGGCGGAGAAGGACGGCTTCTTCGGCGATACGGGCGCGAGCTTTCCGGTGCCGCCGGTGAAATCCCATGTCGCGCGTCTCTGCCGCGATGGCAAGCGCGCCATGTGGGAGGGTATCCGTGCGGTGAAGCCGGGTGGCCGGCTCAATGCCATCGGCGACAGCATCGAGCGTTTCGCCGACAAGGGCGGCTACACGCTGATCCGCAATCTCGCGAGCCACGGCGTCGGGCGTTCGCTGCATGAAGAGCCCGAAGGGATTTCCACCTGGCGCGACCCGTCCGACCGCCGCCTCATTCATGAGGGGCAGGTCTTCACCATTGAACCTTTCCTTTCGATGGGCAGTGACTTCGCGGCGGAGGGCGATGACGGCTGGACGCTGCTTGCCGACCCTTGCCGGCCTACCGTGCAATATGAACACTCCCTCGTCGCGACGAAGAACGGCCCGGTGATTTTGACGCTGGCTTGAGACTGTTTACCCCTCTCCCCAACGGGGGAGAGGAAGGGAGCGGGTGAAGCGCGCGGAAGGGTGAGGGGGAGCCGCACCAAAACCTCACCTCCTTCCCCCTCCCTCCAGCGCCTCGATCCTGTCGATCAGCGCCTCGAACAGAGTTGGCGGCACGGCATAGAACTCGACCCGGTTGCGGCTCAGGACCGCGAGCGTGTCGCCCATCGCGTCTGCCATGTGACGCGACGGATTCTTGCGGAAATCGGTCACGGAAAGGGTACGCCTTGCGCGCATGGTTGCGATCCTGTTTGCGTGTCGGGGCGAGGGCATGGTCGGTCTCCTTCAAATGAGCGAAAGGTGGAGACGGCCCGAGTGCGGATTTCCGTGCATATTCATGTGCGCTCGCGCCTGTTCGCACCTGGCCGCGCACCGTCGCTGTCTCCTTGCCCATCATTCTCGCCGCCGCTCCGGCACCGGGGATAAGCGCCCCCGCCGCGCCGGGCGGGGATATTCCCCCCGTTTGTGACGTTTCAGTGACGTTTCGATGACAGTCACCCGCTTAGCGGGCCGGTTTATCCGCCCCTTGACATGTCAGGCTCTCTTCCTTAATTAATAATAAGTCGCAATAGCGATCACCAGAAGGACCAGACCCATGCGTGACCTTGTGAAGACCATGACCTATGCCGCGCTCCACTTCTCGGTGGGCTTCGGCGTGACCTATGCGCTCACGGGCGAGTTCGCCATCGCGGCGGGCGTCGCGCTGATCGAGCCTGCGGTCAACACGGTGGTCTTCTTCTTCCATGAAAAGGCATGGGCGCATTATCCCGCGGCGGCATTCGATAACGCCCTGGAAAGGCTAGGCTTTCATGGTCACGGGCAGGCTCGCGGCCATCATCATGGCGGCCATCCGGCGCAAGCCGCCTGAGCCTCAGCGCCAGGCCCAGACGGGCTGTTCGAGTTCCGCCACGCGGGTTTCCTTTCCGCGCAGTCCTACCTCTCCGAACTGATAGAGCACGGCGGCCGTCGGCGCGTGGACATGACTGTCGCCGATGAGCAGGCGGATCACGGGCCGCTCGCTTTCCGGTATCTCCAGGAAAACCGGCGAATCCGGCCTTGTCAGTTCATCGAGCGCGAAGGAGTGGATCGAGGCGACCTCGCCGGGGTTCGGCGTCATGGCGCTCGTATCGGCTGCCCAGACCACCACCGGCGTGATGAGGTAGCCGGAGCGCGTCGGATAATCGTCAAGCATTCCAAGCACTTGGGCGGGAGCGATGTCGAGCGCAACCTCTTCGCGCAACTCGCGCAATGCCGCCTCCACCGCGTCCTCGCCCTTGTCGAGCCGGCCGCCGGGCAGCGCCCATTGGCCTGCATGGGCGTTCATTCTCGGCGCGCGCCGTGTCAGCAGGAAGCTTGCCTGCGGGCCATGCGGGACCACGGTGATGGCAACCGCGGCGCGTTTCAGCTCGCCTCGATGGAGTTCCGCGCGCTGAAAGCCGCGAAGCCTCGCCTCGATCTCGTCTCGTAACTCATTGTCGAACAAATAGGCCATGGCTTCTCCCTGTTCATGACTAGCATATGCGGGCGTGTGCTTGCGCTCCTGCGCGGGATATTCAAGACGGCCTGTTCAAGATAGCGGACACGGCCTTCCGCGACTGGCTTCATGTCTCCGCTTTGGTGGTGGTCCTTCCGCGCGCTACACTTTTCCTTGCGTTCACCCCTCACGAGGCACCCCCCATGCGTATCGGCGTTCCCAAGGAAATCAAGGTCCACGAGTATCGCGTCGGCATGACGCCGTCTGCCGTTCGCGAGGCAGTGCATCACGGGCATGACGTCGTCGTGCAGAAAGGGGCGGGCTTCGCCATCGGCCTTTTCGATGAACAATATGCGGCCGCCGGTGCGAGGCTCGTCGATACGGCGGAAGAGATTTTTGCGACTGCCGACATGATCGTGAAGGTGAAGGAGCCGCAGCCATCCGAGTGGAAGCAGCTCCATGAAGGTCAGATCATCTTCACCTATCTGCATCTTGCGGCCGATCCCGAGCAGGCGCGCGGCCTTGTGGAATCGGGCTGTATCGCCATCGCCTATGAAACGGTGACGGACAGTCATGGCGGGCTGCCCCTGCTTGCGCCGATGTCGGAAGTCGCGGGCCGCATGTCGATCCAGGCCGGCGCGCATTGCCTTGAGATTGCGCAGGGCGGGCGCGGCATGCTGCTTGGTGGTGTGCCGGGTGTGCCGGCGGCGAAGGTCGTCATTCTCGGCGGCGGCGTTTCGGGCACCAATGCCGCGCGCATGGCGATGGGGCTCGAAGCCCATGTCACCGTCATCGATCTCAACCTTCACCGCCTCTATGAACTCGACATGCAGTTCGGCCCCAGCCTCAACACGATCTATTCGACAGTCGATGCGATCGAGGAGCACGTGCTCGGGGCGGATCTCGTGATTGGCGCCGTGCTGGTGCCGGGCGCCGCCGCGCCGAAGCTCGTGACCGAGGACATGGTGAAGCAGATGAAGAAGGGATCGGTGCTGGTCGATATCGCCATCGATCAGGGCGGTTGCTTTGCGACCTCGCATGCCACCACCCATGCCGACCCCACCTATGTGAAGCATGACGTGGTTCACTATTGCGTCGCCAACATGCCGGGCGCTGTCGCGCGGACCTCGACCTTCGCCCTCAACAACGCGACGTTGCCCTTCACGCTGGCGCTCGCGGACAAGGGCTACCGTCAGGCCATGCTCGACAATCCGCATCTCCTTGCCGGGCTTAATGTTCACAAGGGCGATCTGACCTACAGGGCGGTTTCCGACGCGCTTGGCGTTGCGTGGCGTGATGCGGCGGGCGTTTTGGCGGCCTGATCAAGCCATTGAAATTACTTACATTTCCTGAGAACCGGGAATAAATTGTGCCGTTTCGGGCCAGTTTAAGTGTGAGTTAACCATATGGCGCGAGTCTCCTCCCATGAGCCGCCTCGGCGGCAATCGGGAAGGGGGCAGATATGTTCGAGAAAGCTCAGCGCGACCGCTTCTGGCTGGTGCTTGGCGCAATACTTGTGGCGCTTTTCGTGGTGCAGAAGGAGCGCGGGCTCGTCGATACGGGGCCGCGCGAGCGGCAGGAGGTTCGGGTTTACGACCGGGGCGGCATGAACCGTCTGGTGGAAACCGCCGCCGTTGTTCCGGTCAGCGCGCCGCGCCCCGCCGCGAGGCCCCAATACACGCAGATTGCCTGGAACGACGACCCCTATGCGGGGCTTGTCACGGGTTCCATCACCTCTTCCGTACCCAAGCCGCTGGCCCGTCCGGGGAGCGTGTCCTCCGGTTCCGTTCGGGTCGCATCGCTGGCCGCGCCGTCGGGGCGCTATTACGCGCAGGTCGGCTCCTATTCGACCATCGACCGCGCCAGTCGCCGCTATTTCGACATTCTCGGCCGCGAACCGGACCTCAAGCCGGGCGAGCGCGTCTCGATCGATACGGCGCAGATTTCCGGCGATGAGGTTCACCGCGTGCGGATGGGCCCCTTCGCCAGTGAACGGAGCGCCCTGAGCGCCTGCGCCAGGGCTGCCGTACCCGCCGATGAGTGTGCCATTGTCCATCTGAACTAGGCGCGCGGCGGATTTCGGGCGGGGCCTTATGGACTTTTCGCCCGCTTTCGCTGTATAAGGCCCGCCAAAGGCCGTCCGGAGCTGTGAGCAGCGCCGCCGGGCATGGCCAATATTCTGTTTTCAAAGCCTTTTTCGCGAGGGCAGGCGTCCGCAGATGGCGGGCCGCTCGCGGAGCAATCGGAGCGAAGCCCATGGCCGTCCCCAAGAGGAAAACCACCCCGTCGAAGCGCGGCATGCGCCGTTCGGCCGATGCTCTGAAGCAGCCGGCCTATGTCGAGAACCCGGATTCGGGTGAGCTGCACCGTCCCCATCACGTGGACCTGAAGAGCGGCATGTATCGCGGCAAGCAGATCCTGAAGCCGAAGGGCGAATAAGTCTCTTCGTCTTCACGCAGATTTCGAAACGCCGTCCCTCGGGGCGGCGTTCTTGTTTGTGCTCGCTAGTCTTGCAGCCCTTTCAGTGCGGCGAGACATATATCGCGCGTCTGCGCCGTCACCATCTCCTTCCAGTCGGGCTCGTCGACATAGAAGGCATCGCGGATGAGCTTGCCGATTTCGGCCGCCTTCGGGTTCGCCGCGCCGCCATTCTGGTGGAGCCAGTTGTCCGACTGAAGCGCCACCGTTACCTCGCGGATCGGCACGGTGCCGAATTCGAGCCCGCCTGCTGTTATCTCGCAGCCTTTCAGTTCTTCCGCGAAGCAGACGGGGACCGAGCCTGGCACGTCGGAGGAAACCGACGCGCCGCCGACCGTCGAATACACGATGTCGCCCCACCAGCGGTGCATTCTCTCACAAGCCGCGCTTGTTTCCGGTTCGACGCAGATCATCTCGCCCCGGCCGCGCTCGCCAAGCCCGGTGTGGATATCCACGAAGACGATATGTTCCGCCTTCCCCATTTCCTCGCGCACGATCCTGCGCAAGGTCCGGTTCGACCAGACAGGCTCGCGCCCGCCAAATTGCACCCCGTCCGCATGTGTGTACTGGCCTGCGCTCAGCGCGTGCTGCATGGCGCGTTGGCCATGCTTCTCGGCATAGGCGCGCATGCGCTCGCGGCTCTGCGCCATTGCCTCCGGGGACAGGTCGCGCGGGTTGATCGCATCCGCCAGTTCCTCATAGCCCGGGTTTTGAGGATGCGGTTTCGCGTGGTCGATGAAGTTGCGGTTGAGGTCGACATTGTCCTCGTTCACGCGCCTGTTCCACGCGAAGCCGTAAGGATTGATGGCATGGACGAAAACAAGCGCCGTGCTCCCGGGCAGTTGGTTGGCAAAGCCTTCCGAAAGAAGCGCCGTCTGCACACCCGAGCCGCAATAGCCCTCGACGCCATGCGTACCCGAGCCGATGGCAAGAATACGGGTTGCATCCTCCGGCCCCGTCCATGCGACATCGGTCGCCAGCGTTTCACCTTCGGGCCCTTTCAGCGGGTGCTCGTGATGGTTAACGCGCGCTCCCACCGCACGCGCGGCATCGAGAAAACGGGCGCGCGCTTCACGGTAAGTTCCTGAAAAATGATGCGATGCAGAGGTCAATTGGGGTTTTTCCCTGGTGTTGTTCGTATGCAGCAGTTCATTCCGGCTTTATCGGCAAACAGTCATCTGGCCGGGTTATGGTGTTAAAGCTGTGTTAGACTGGCACATAAGAGACCAGTTCGTGGGGCAATGAGAGGGATCAACTATGCTTGGTACGCTGCCGCTGATGGCGATCGTCATCATCATCTATAATGTCGTCGTCTATCTGACCGGGCTGTCGATGGAATCGCAGATCACTTCAATCACGCTGATTTCGGGCGCGGTGTGGACGCTCTCGGTCGGCGACCTCATCGTTTATGTCGGTCTGCTCCTGCTCTTTCTCGAGCTTGTCAATGCGACGAAGACGGGCGCATCCACCATCGTCAATCATGCACTTTCGATGCTGGTCCTGCTGATCGCGCTGGTCCAGTTCATCGTGCTGCCGCAGTTCGGCACCTCCACCTTCTTCGCGCTGGTTCTGTTTGCGCTGTTTGACGTAATTGCCGGGTTTACCGTCACCATCACGGCGGCTCGCCGCGACTTCACCGTCGGCGAATAATCTCAGTCTTCTTCCTCCGCGGCGTCGAGCAGAAGCTCGTATGCCGCGGCGAGGCGGGCTGTCATCGGATGGGCGGGGATGTCCCGCCCGTCGATATTCGTGACCGGCACAATGCCGACAAGGCTGTTCGTCACGAAAGCGCCGGATATGCGCGCCAGTTGTGCGGGCGCGATTTCCTCTTCCCTTAATTCAATCCCGATCTCGGGTGCGAGTTCGAACAGGGCCGCGCGCGTGATGCCGGGCAGGATGCCGCAATTCGTGGAGGGGGTGACAAGTCTGTCGCCTTCCCAGAGAAAAATATTCGCGGCGCTCGTGCAGGCGATATTGCCGTTTGTATCGAGCAGCAGTGCGTCGTCCGCGCCCTTCTCCCGTGCTTCTTCCTTTGCAAGCAGGTTGTCGAGATAGGGAAGCGCCTTCAGCCGCGATGAAGGCGACCACGGATTGCGCCTCGGCGTTGCTGTTACCAGTGACATTCGCATTGGCGCTTCGCCTATTGCCGCGCAGGTGATGAGCACGGTGGGCTTCGGCGCTGCCGGCAATGCGAGACCGCGCGGCGCGGGCCCTCGCGTCACGGTCACGCGGAGCGAGGCGCGAGGCGCTTCGTCCAGCTCGTTTTCGTCCAGCAGGTCGGCACATGCCATCTCGATTTCGGCGAGAGAACAGGGGAGCGGCAGTCCGATTAAATCCGTGGCCGCTCCAAGTCGCAGCATGTGCTCGTCTGCGAACAAGATATGCCCATGCAGCGCCAGCATCGTTTCGAAAAGGCCGTCGCCGAGGAGAAAGCCCCGGTCGGCGGGATCGATGCGCACATCCCGTGCATCGGCCATTGCACCGTTCAGCCAGATTTTCATGCGCTTATCCTTTCCCCCTGCGGCTCGATTTTTGCGAGCCGGAAGAAGTTGGCGAGCAACGCATGACCGTGTTCGGTCAGCACGGATTCGGGGTGGAACTGCACCCCGAATATCGGCAATTCGTCATGCGCAAGCGCCATCAGCACATTGTCTTGTGTATGTGCGGTGGCACGAAGCGGTCCGCCCGCCGGAAGCTCCGCGACAAGCGAATGATAGCGTCCGGCGGTGAAAGGAGAAGGCAAGCCCGCGAAAATATCCTCGCCTTCGTGATAAATGCGCGAGGGCTTGCCATGCACAGGCTTTGCCGCGCGCAGAATACGCCCGCCGAAAGCCGCGGCCACCGCCTGGTGGCCGAGACAGACGCCGAGCAGTGGGATGCCGTGCGCCGCCGCCGCTTTCACGAGGGGGATGGAAATGCCCGCCTTGTCGGGCCCGCAGGGGCCGGGCGAGAGAATGACGGCCTGCGGCGTCAATGCCAGCGCTTCTTCGACCGAGATTTCGTCCGTGCGGATCGTGCGGCGTTCATGGCCGAGTTCGCCGACATAGCGGGCGAGATTGTGAACGAAGCTGTCGAAATTATCGATGACGAGGATCATGCGCGCTTCCCCGTCAGGTGTGGCTTTTCTTCGTGTCTTTTGCCCTCGGCGAGTGCGCGCCGCATGTCGCTTGCCTTGGCCAGTGTTTCCTCGTATTCCGCCGCGGGCTCGGAATCCGCCACTATGCCGCCGCCCGCCTGAAAGGTGACGCGCTGGTCTTTCACGGTCATCGTGCGGATCGCGATGGCGCTGTCCATGCTGCCATCGGCGCCGAGATAACCAATAGCGCCGCAATAGGGGCCGCGCGCGGTGGGTTCCAGTTCCGCAATGATTTCCATGGCGCGGCGCTTCGGTGCGCCCGTGATCGAACCACCCGGAAAGCAGGCGGCAAGAAGATCTGTCGAGGTTTTCCCCGCGCTCAGTTTTCCCCGGACCGTCGACACAAGATGGTGCACATTGGCGAAACTTTCGAGCTCGCAGAGCTTGTCCACCCTCACCGAGTTATCCTCGCAGACGCGCGAAATATCGTTGCGCAGCAGGTCCACGATCATCACGTTTTCCGCGCGGTCCTTTTCGGAGGCGAGAAGTTCGGCCGCGAGCCTCTCATCCTCGGCGCGTGTTACGCCGCGTTTCCTTGTGCCCTTGATCGGCTTGGTTTCGACCCGGCTTTCGCGGCAGAGGAGAAATCGCTCCGGCGATGAAGAAACGATCACGCCTTCTTCGAAATTGAAAAAGGACGAGAAGGGGGCGGGGCTTGCCTCGCGCAGGCGCAAATAGAGCCCGTAGGGCGTATCTTCCTTGCCGAGTTCCGCCTCGAAGCGTTGCGAGAGGTTTGCCTGGAAAATATCCCCAGCGTGAATGTAGTCGATGACCTGTGCAACCGCGCGCTCATAGCCTTCGCGCGTGAAGTTCGAGGCGATTTCTGGCAGCGCCGACGGGATGGAAGCCGCCGGCCTTGAGAGCGACGATATCCGCTTGCGCATGCTCTCCATGCGTGTTTCCGCGCGCTTCAGCCGCGCAGCAGGCTTGTTTTCGGGAAGCCCCGTCGAAACGATGAAGGCGCGACTTTGCACCATGTCGAAGGCGAGCACGAGGTCGTAAAACCCGAGCGCCATGTCCGGCAAATGCTGGTCGTTGATGGCAAAGGGACGTTCTTCCGGCGGCAAGTGCTCCAGCGTTCTCCCGAGGCCATAACCGAAGAACCCTGCCGCTCCGCCTGGAAAGGGCGGTGTGGTGCTGCCGGTTTCCACTGGTGCGAGAGCGGCGAGCGCCTCCTTCAGGAGCTCGAAGGGCTTTCCGTTTTCGCCATGCCGCCAGACAAGGCGCTGAAAGGGGTCGATCGCAATGAAACTCCAGCGTCCGTGCAATGCGGGATCGTGCTCCGGTCCGGCTGTGGCGCTATCGAGGAAAAGCGCGAAAGGGTCTGCCGCCAAGGCATGAAACAAATCATGCGGCGCGACCCATTCCAGCTCTTCGACGAGCGGTTTCATTACCCGAATACTCTCATTTGTCAGTGGCTTTTCTATTCCGCGGAGGGCCGCTCGACGTCGAACGCACCATCCTCCGGCGCGTCGTGGCGGCAGCTTCCGCAGCGTCGTGACTCGAGGCGCGTCAGCGGCCCGCGCGGCTTGCCGCCCATACCACTGGATGTGACCCTCGCATCCTGCACCTTGAGAAAATCCTCAATGAGCCCACTCACCAGCCCGGGCCTGGCAAAGGCGATGTTGTGCCCGGTACCAGAATAGGAGCGAAGCTGCGCCTGCGGCATGAGGCGCATGAGCTTTTCTGCATTTTCGTAAGGCACGGTTTCGTCCGCTTCGCCCCAGATGGCAAGAACGGGGATTTCCGACTTTCCAACTTTCGCAAAGGAGTTATCGGCGCCCGCGAGCGGATAATATCTCATTGTGGAAAGCAGCGCGTCGCCATAGCCGCGATAGTCGAGCTGGCGGCTAAACCCGGCCAGGAATGCGCCGGGGTTCGGTGCGCTTGCAGCTTCCTGCGAGGCGGCGCTGTAGAAGATGCGGGTGCCAAAGAGACGGACAATCCAGTCGCCGAGGAGCGGGCGTTTCAGCAATTCAGCGTCCTCGTTTGCCGCGACGCCGAGACCCGCAGGGGCGATCAGCGTTAGCGACCGAACGAATTCGGGGTGGCGCGCTGCAAAGATCGTCGCGATGGCGCCGCCCATGGAATAGCCGACAAGGTCGATGCGCCGGTCGATCCTCAGCGCTTCGATCAGTTCCGCGAGTTGTCTGTCGAAGAGATCGGCATTGTAGACCGCATCAGGCCGGTCGGAGAGGCCGCGCCCGAAATTGTCATAGGCGAGGACGCGATAGCCCGCGGCCGTCAGCGGTTTGAAATAGTCTTCCCAGACGATGGAGGGCGTGGAGAAACCATGAATCAGCACAATGACGGGACCGGCCGGCGGTCCTTCAAGCCGGTAGTGAGTGATGCCGGAAGACAGCGCCACGAAATCATGGGCGTTACCGTCGGCTTCGAGTTTGGTGCGGGCTTCGGCGTCCAGTGGCGCGCGAGCTCGTCCCGCTGCCCAGAAGCTCATGAACATGATGAGGAGAAGCGCCACCAGGAGAATTGCCACTCCCTTCACGATCGCCATAGTGCTTTCAGCCCTTTCTTGCGCTGTTCTCTCTGCCGCTGCGGAAGCGGGGCGCGGGCGCAGTCTAGTGGGTTGACCGGCGGTCTACAAATAGCCCGGCGGGGTTGCGACATGCCTGAATTACAGGCTTGATGCGGACAAACTCAGACGCTGCGTGCGGTTCTCAAGGGAGATGAATATGACTGACGCATTCAAGGATCAGGTACTGGCAGGAAAGGTGGCTTTCGTTGCCGGTGCGTCGAGCGGTATCAATCTCGGCATCGCGCAGCATTTCGCGCGGGCGGGCGCCAAGGTCGCGCTTATCAGCCGCAGCCACGAAAAAATCGTTGCCGCGGCGAAGACCATTACGGATGAAGGCCATGAGGCAATCGGCATGGCCGCCGATGTTCGTGATTTCAATTCGGTCGATCAGGCAATGGCCCAGGCGCGCGAAAAGCTCGGCAATCTGGATATCGTGATTTCGGGCGCCGCAGGCAATTTCGTCGCCCCCGCGCTCGGTATGTCGTCCAATGGTTTCAAGACGGTAGTCGATATCGATCTTATCGGCACCTTCAATGTGTTGCGCGCTTCCTTCCAGTATCTGAACAGGCCGGGTGCCTCGCTCATCTCGATCACCGCGCCGCAGGCGGTGAATCCGAGCGTTTTCCAGTCGCATGTCTGTGCGGCAAAAGCGGGCATAAACATGCTGACGAAGTGTCTTGCGATGGAATGGGGGCCGGCGGGCGTTCGGGTCAACGCCATATCCCCGGGCCCCATCGCGGATACCGAGGGTATGGCGCGCCTTGCACCGACACCTGAAATGGAAACGGCAATCAAATCCCGGATCGCTATGCGCGACTACGGCACCAAAACCGATATCGCCGACACCGCGCTTTTTCTTTCAACGGACAACGCAAAATATATCACCGGCACAATCGTCGATTGCGATGGCGGATCGAAGCTCGGTGATGCCGGTGCCGACGCGCTTGGCGAGTTTGCCTGAATGACATCGCATGATCGCGGTACGCCCCGCTCCCTGAAGCAGCTCGAATCGCTGGAGAGTATGGAGGGCATTGTGAAGGCCGAGCACAGTGTGCCGTCCTCGCATTCGCTTCTCCATCGGCTGCCGAAGGGTGCGCTCATACACGCCGTCTATCCCGGCGTTCTCGTGGCGGTCACCATAGCGCT
This sequence comes from Parvibaculum sp., assembly GCA_002694985.1. Taxonomy (GTDB): domain Bacteria; phylum Pseudomonadota; class Alphaproteobacteria; order Parvibaculales; family Parvibaculaceae; genus Parvibaculum. Next base: position 59,674 of record NZNS01000001.1, read on the forward strand.
CGCCTCTTCCTGGCTGTCGCAGCATTACGGCGCGCCCGTCATGCTGTTCGCCCTTCTCTTCGGCATGGCGTTCCATTTTCTTCATGAAGAAGGTCGTTGCGTTGCCGGGATCGAGTTTTCCTCGCGCACGATCCTGCGGATCGGTGTGGCGCTGCTGGGTGTCAGGATCACAGCGGGCGAGATCGCGAGTTTGGGAGTTGTCCCCGTCTTTATGGTCATCGCCGGTGTCGCGACAACAATCCTTGTCGGCATTCTGCTGTCGCGGCTTCTTGGTCTCAAACCGCTTTTCGGGGTCTTGTCGGGCGGCGCCGTTGCGATTTGCGGGGCTTCGGCAGCGCTTGCGATTGCCTCTGTTCTGCCGCAGCGGGAAGAAGGCGAGCGCGATACGATCCTTACCGTGGTTGCGATCACCGCGCTTTCGACGCTTGCCATGATCCTCTATCCGGTTTTCGTCGGTGCTATCGGTCTCGACGACACGCGGGCGGGGATATTTCTTGGCGGAACGATCCATGATGTGGCCCAGGTCGTTGGCGCCGGTTACATGGTTTCGGTGGAGGCGGGCGATGTCGCCACATATGTGAAGCTTCTGCGGGTGGCGATGCTGCTCCCGGTGGTCTTCTGCATTGCCTTCGTTGTCAGCCGCACAAGCGGGGGCAAGGCGGCGGGAGGTGCTCGTCTTGTGCCGATGTTTCTTGTCGGGTTCGCAACGCTCGTTGCCGTCAACAGTTTCGGCCTGCTTTCGCCCCCCGTGATCGACGCGGCGACAGATGTCTCGCGCTGGTGTCTTGTCACCGCCATTGCCGCGCTCGGCATGAAGACATCCTTTGGAGACCTTGCGTCAGCGGGCTGGCGACCGGTTGGCCTCATGCTTGCCGAAACCCTCTGGATTGCGGCGCTCGTGCTGATATCCGTCGGGCTCCTTATCTGAATGTTTCGCTCTCGCCTGCGCCGCCGTTGCCGCGCCGCTTGCTCTTCGTCTCATGAAGGAGGGGCTTCGGTGCACCTCATATGGCGATTTGCGCAAAATCGGTAGCTGGGTAAGCGGTAGGCTGGATAAACTCTTTCAGACGGAAGATCACCGCAAAGGCGTATGCAGTTTCCTCGAGAAGCGGGCGCCTGTTTTCAAGGGACGTTGAGAGAATTCATGGCGCTTTTTTTCGATCAGGAATGGTTCGATGCGAAGCTGAAGGAGACAGGCCGGACGCGCGATGAAGTTGCGTCCGCTCTTCGTCTTTCTCGCGCGCAGGTCGACGAGATATGGAAAGATCAGCGTGAACTTGCACATCATGAAGTGAGTGCGCTTGCGCAGCTTCTTGCCGCCTCGCCCGCGGAGATCGCAAACAAGGCAGGGGTTTCAACGCCCGTTCCCTCCTCGTCTCCCGCTCCGGGAATTGCCGGGGATAGTGCCGTGATGGCGAAACTCGACGAAATGAATGCCCGCCTCGAACGGATCGAGCGTGCGGTGGCCGACCTGCAATCGCTGATCCTCGCCACGCGAAGCAGTTGAGTATTCCGATGCGCGATTTTCATTTGCCTGGCCGTTCCACGGTCCATAGCGTTAACGGCATGCGTGCGACCTCGCAGCCGCTTGCCGCCGAAGCGGCGATCTCGGTCATGCGTACGGGTGGGAATGCGGTCGGCGCGGCCATCGGCTACTGATTTTCAGAAGAAGTCAGAGCTTGAGCCGGTGATGTTTATTGCGGCGCGTTTCCGCGAGGAGATCGGGAAGCATATCCGCGCTGATATAGGCGGAGGTGGCTTCGCGGCGCCTTTCTTCCTTGTGCTTGGGGGAGTGCGGCCATGCCCAGTGCTGATCGATATATTGCGCGAGGAAGGCGGCGACGGGACGGGTTGTCGTGAGAGCGGGCTTGCCAAGTGCAGCATGGGCAGGGGCCGGCGTCCGGGGAAGTGGTGCAGGATCGCTGCGCTTTGCGGGCGGCGCTTCTTCCGCCCGCCTCGGGGCAGGCAGGGCGCGACGTGTCCGCTCTATGCGCTCCACTCCCGTCATGTTTTTTCCATTTACCACTATTGCCGCCATTGCGGTCGAGTACCGCGCTGGAGAATGAACCTGTTCTTGCGGGCATCGCAAGAATCCTGCCGCGGATAGCTGCGTTTAAATGCAACGGGTTGTGCTGGAACGGAACAATCAGTGTGAATTAACCAGCATTTTTAAGCTTTTAGTCGCCTAGCTGCTTCTCGAAATTTTAACGGCTGCTGCCTGAGTATGACCGGAATGGATGCAGGAAGCGTCCTGATCGGGCGGTGTGCCCAGGTACGGCAGGAGCGGTGTTGTGGACTCGAAGACGCAGGAAGCGGGCAGAGTCGGCGTAGCGTATAGCGGCGAACTCATGAAGACGGACGATGATCTTCTGGAGAGTGCTGTGAATGCTGTAGGCGATGCTGCTTACAAATGGTCGATCAGCGAGGACATCTTGAGCTGGGGCGCGGGGGCCGCGCAACTTCTCGGCATCTCCGACATTTCCAGTATATCCACACATCGTGACTTTGCCGCGCGCATCGCAAGCGATGGCGTAAGCCGCTACGAACAGATTTGCCGCTCGCGCGAAAGCGACACGGGCGGCGGGGTGCCTTACGAGCTTGAATACCAGATACGAGACGATTTCGGTGGTATGCGCTGGGTCGAGGATCGCGGTCGCTGGTATGGTGGAAGCGACGGCACACCGGCGAGCGCCATTGGCGTGTTGCGTGCGATCGACGAGCGCCACAAGCGCGAGGAAGAGCTTGTGCGTCTGTCGACCTATGACGAACTGACAGGCTTGTTGAACCGGGTGCGCATGAAAGAAGCGCTGACGGATGCGCTGATCGCTGCCCAGCGCGGCCGCCAGAATTCTGCTTTCCTGCTCATTGCCGTCGATAACCTCGCTCTCATCAACGATGCCTTTGGTTTCGATGTGGCCGATGAAGTGATTGTCCATGTTGGTCAGCGGCTGAGCTCGCTTGCGCGGCGTGGTGATGCGCTTGGCCGCTATGCGGGTAACAAATTCGGCCTCATCCTGCGTAACTGCAATGAAGAACGGCTCGGGGGCATTTGCGAACGGCTGCTTGCCGAGGTGCGCGACAAGGTTGTGATGACGGCGCGCGGTCCCGTTTCTGTCACGGTTTCAGCGGGCTCGATTGCGCTTCCCGGTCATGCATCGAGTGTCGATCAGGCGCTTGCCCGCGCGGAGGAGGCGCTCGTTGCGGCGAAGCAGCGGCTTCGCGACAGCCATGTCGTCTATACCCCCTCGCGCGAACGCGAGAAGACGAGGTTGCGCAACATCAATGTCGCCGATGAACTTATCACCGCCCTTAATGACAAGCGTATCCGTATTGCCTATCAGCCGATTGTCGATGCAAAAACCGGCGAGACCGCTATCTATGAATGTCTCGTTCGCATGGTGCAGCCGGACGGCAATATACTGGCGGCCGGACATTTTGTGCCGGTGGCGGAAAAACTGGGGCTGATCGGGCTTCTCGACTATCGCGTGATGGAGCTTGCCATCCAGACGTTGCGTGAGCGGCCGGATATCCGGCTCTCGCTCAATGTATCCGGGCGCACGACGAGCGATCGTCTCTGGCGCGAAACGCTTGCAAGCTTCCTTGCCGCAGACAGCAACCTTGCGCGGCGTCTCGTCATCGAAATTACCGAAACGGTGGCGATCCAGGAGGTTTCGGAACTAACCGAATTTGTCGCGACCTTCCGTACTCTCGGTTGCCAGATCGCCATTGACGATTTCGGCGCGGGCTACACGTCGTTCCGCAACCTCAAGATGCTTGATGTGGACCTGGTGAAGATCGACGGATCATTCGTGATCGACCTTGCGACCAATCCGGACAATCAGTTCTTCGTCCGCACGCTTGTAAACCTTGCGCAGAACTTCAATCTGCCGACGGTCGCCGAATGGGTCAGCAATGCCGAAGAAGTCGAAATGCTGAAGTCGCTGGGCGTGGAATATTTGCAGGGCTTCTATCTTGGAGAGCCCGCCATGTCGCTGCCAGGTTCGGTGGCGAGTTTTTCGAGCCGCCGCACGGTCGCCTGAAGTTTACTTTTTCGACAGCGCCTCAAGCTGGGCCTGCATCTGCGAAAGCTGCTTCTTGAGTTCATCGAGCTCATTGTCGCGCTTTTCACTGCTTTCGGCTGCTTGCGTTTGATCGGAGCTCTGCGGATCCTTCGCTCCGCGTTCGCCCGTCCCGGTGCCCGGTCGCCCGAAGGGCGAGAACATGCGCATTGCATTATCGAAAATTTCAAGATTCTGGCGAATCTGGTCCTCGAATTGACCCAGCCGCTCGCGACCGCCCAGCGCGCTTGTCACGCGGTTACGCAGGTTTTCCTGCTCCTTCGAAAAGCTGTTCATGCTCATTTCGAGATAGGATGGGAGAAAGCCCTGCAGGCTGTCGCCATAGAAGCGGATCAGCTGTCTGAGGAAGTTGATCGGGAGCAGGTTCTGGCCCTTGCCCTCTTCCTCGAAAATGATCTGTGTCAGTACGGAGCGGGTGATATCGTCGCCCGTCTTCGCATCCCGGACCACGAACTCCTTGCTCTGCTTCACCATCTCGCAGAGATGGTCGAGCGTCACATAGCTCGATGTCGAAGTGTTGTAGAGCCGCCTGTTCGCGTATTTCTTGATAACGATGACATCATCGTCCGTGGATGAAGTCTTTTTTGCCACGGCTGTCCCAATCTCTCATTTTACAATGTTGTCGCATCGGGCCCGCTTTTTTCACAGGTGACGGCATTTTGCTTGCCGCAACGGTCCCTTGCCCCCTGTCATTTGGTATTGTGACGCGGTATTGTTGCGGTGCGCAAGTCCCGTATTGCGATGCACCGAAAACAGCATTACCGCGTCCTGACCATCTGCAGTCGGCGATCGCAGGTGCCGGGCGGGAGCCATATGATCTTTCGGCCTGTCGAGGCCGGTTTCAGGGAGCAAGCCATGAGCAAATCCGGTACCGAGGTGGTCATTGTCGGTGCGGCGCGTACGCCCGTCGGTTCATTTAACGGCGCGCTCTCAGGCCTGCCTGCGCATGAACTTGGCCGTATCGCCGTTTCTTCCGCCATCGAGCGGGCAGGAATCGCGAAGGATGCAGTTTCCGAAGTTATTCTCGGCCAGATTCTGCAGGCCGGACAGGGCCAGAACCCGGCTCGCCAAGCGTCCATCAATTCCGGGCTTCCCGTAGAAGTGCCCGCATGGGGCGTCAATCAGCTTTGCGGCTCGGGTCTTCGCGCTGTTGCGCTCGGCTATCAGGCCATCGTCAATGGCGACAGCGAGGTCGTGGTCGCGGGCGGTCAGGAAAGCATGAGCCAGGCGCCTCACGCGGCCTATCTTCGTGCTGGCCAGAAAATGGGCGATATGCAGTTCGTCGATACGATGATCCGCGACGGGCTCTGGGATGCCTTCAACGGCTATCACATGGGGCAGACCGCCGAGAATGTCGCCGCGCGCTGGCAGATCACACGCGAGGAACAGGATGCTTTTGCTGTTGCCTCGCAGAACAAGGCGGAGGCCGCGCAGAAGGCGGGCCGCTTCAAGGATGAAATCGTTCCCGTCACGATCAAGTCGCGCAAGGGTGAGACGGTGGTCGATAATGACGAATTCATCAAGCATGGCGTGACGCTCGAAGGTATTCAGGGTCTGAAGCCCGCCTTCCAGAAGGATGGCGGTACGGTGACCGCGGCAAATGCTTCCGGCATCAATGATGGCGCCGCCGCGGTCGTGCTGATGAGCGCAGAACGCGCCGAGAAGGAAGGCCGCAAGGTACTCGGCCGCATTGTCTCCTGGGCGCAGGCGGGCGTCGATCCGGCAGTTATGGGGACGGGGCCTATCCCCGCCTCGCGCGCGGCGCTCAAGAAGGCGGGCTGGACGGTCGACGATCTCGATCTCGTGGAAGCCAACGAGGCCTTTGCGGCGCAGGCGCTCGCAGTCAACAAGGATCTCGGCTGGAACCCGGAAATCGTTAATGTGAATGGCGGTGCGATTTCCATCGGCCACCCGATCGGCGCATCCGGTGCCCGCGTCTTTGTGACGCTTCTTCACGAAATGGAGAAGCGCGATGCGAAGAAGGGGCTCGCCACGCTCTGCATCGGTGGCGGCATGGGTATCGCGCTTTGTGTTGAACGCTGAGCTTTACAGCGGCTTGCAAAAACTTCCAGGACGAGGATAACCGATAATGACCAAAGTTGCGCTCGTGACGGGCGGTACACGCGGCATCGGCGCTGCGATTTCGGTCGCGCTGAAGAATGCGGGCTACAAGGTGGCCGCCAATTATGCCGGCAACGATGAAGCGGCGGCGGCTTTCTCGAAGGAGCATGGCGTCAATGTCTACAAGTGGAATGTGGGCGATTATGACGCTTGCGTGAAAGGCATTGCTTCGGTAGAGGCCGAGCTCGGTCCGGTCGACGTGCTGGTCAACAATGCCGGTATCACGCGGGACGGCATGCTGCACAAGATGACGCCCGCGCAGTGGCGTGAGGTCATGGCCGTCGATCTCGATTCCATGTTCAACATGTGCCAGCCGGTTATCAACGGCATGCGCGAGCGCGGCTTCGGGCGCATCGTCAATATCTCCTCAATCAACGGTCAGAAGGGCCAGATGGGGCAGACCAATTATTCCGCGGCGAAGGCGGGCGTCATCGGCTTCACCAAGGCGCTGGCGCAGGAAGTCGCAAGGAAGGGCGTCACGGTGAACTGCATCGCGCCGGGCTATGTCGATACCGACATGGTGGCGGCGGTACCGGAAAAGGTGCTGGAAGGCATCATCTCGACCATTCCGATTGGCCGTCTCGGCAAGGCCGAAGAAATTGCGCATTGCGTTGCCTTCCTTGCAGACGAAAAGGCGAGCTTTGTCACCGGTGCGACGATCACGGCGAATGGTGCGCAGTACATCGCGGGATAGATTTTCCCGCATATGACAAGAAAACGCCCCGGATATTTCCGGGGCGTTTTTTGTTGATATCAGCGCAAAAAGAGAATCGGGTAAACTGCTGTTGGAGTTGTTGTAGGGGATTCTCCAATGGACAAGTTTTCTTCCGACCAAGTAGTCGAGAACCTTCTGGCAATATGGCCCACTGCCGATTTTCCAGATGATTATGTTCTGCTCAACGACCTCGACTGCTTTCGTGGCTTAATGATGTCTGACCGAAGAAAACTTTTAAAAAAGGCCAAGAAAGAAACCCTGCAGAGAGTGATGCAAGAACGAGTTGATGAGATTGTTGAAGCTGTTGAGATGGAAGGCAGCAATCTTGTCGATGTTTTGATGGAAGCCTTCCCTTCGGATTTAGATAATTTCAGCGGACTGAGCGAAAGGGAGAAGGAGATTTGGCTTTCAAAAGCTAAAAAGGCCGCGGGAAGGGACTTTGATCGAAAGTCTGTCGTTTACTTCATTGGTGACGAAGAATTTGTGAAAATCGGGTACACGACAAGTTTGGAAGCGCGTTTTAAGGCGCTGAGGACCTCTTCGCCTAGACCGCTCAAGGTACACCACGTTTTATTTGGTGGTCGCGATGATGAGCGGGAGTTACACCAACGATTTTCTCACCTGCGAGTCGAGGGCGAATGGTTTTGTTTGTCCGGTGAACTTTTGAAGTTCATCAAACACCGCAGCAGTTCGTAGCTCTTACGTTTGAAGAAGATTAATCGACCTTCTCTTTTTCCGCTTCCTCTTGCATCCGGTCGTATTCGTCGTCGCGACCAGGGCGCGGCATGTCGGGATAGAGCCAGCTGTCGGGCGGGCCGATATCGATATGGGCATAAGGCGTCTTTGTCGGGTAGAAACCCGCGCCACCCTTGCCGAGCTTTTTTGCCACGCGGTAGACCTCTTCGGGGTCGAGGAAATCCTGCGTGATGTCCATCGCCATGCCGCGCATGTGGAAGCTGCCGGGATCGACGCCGTTGCCGCGATGGAAGAGCCAGTCGTTGGTTTCCGGCGAGCGATAGCCGGACATGGTGTAGATCGGATTCTTCGAACGTGTATTGGCGTCGATCTCCCAGAGCAGATCGAGAAGACCCGGATGCACGTCATGGACGCCGCCCGTGCGCAGGTCGCGCATGAACCACGAGGCGCGCTTCAACGCATCCTCTTCATAGCCCTTGTCCGTCCAATAGGTGACGGTGAGCTTTTCGCCTGAATTGAGGCTCTGGAGCCGGAGCGTCCGTTTGTGTGGCGCATCCGCGCGAACGATGGAAGGCGCCGCCAGAAGACCCGCTGCGCCAAGACCCAGCGCAAGCGCCTTGCGGCGTGTCGGCAGAAAAAGTCCCGATGTGGATTTCCCGGTCATGGCAAAAGGCTACTGGAGGGCGGTTTGGGGCTCAAGCGACGGTTTCAAGGCGGCGCCCAGGGTTGCTCCGGGACCGGAGGGAGCGCTGGCGCGGCGGACAGGACGTATGAGGGGATCGGGTACGGCAGTGGCAAGGCTGCGCGTGCCTTCTTCCGGCGCAAGCTGCGCAAAGCTGTAGCCGTCCGCCCGCAATGCCTCGATGAGGTCGGAAAGCATGTCGGCCGTGCGCGGTTTGGTGTCGTGGAGGATCAGGATGCCGCGCCCCACATAGGCAATGTTGCGCAGCGCCCGGATGCGGACCTGCGCGGAGCTGATGGATTTCCAGTCATCCGCGCCGAATTCGCAGGAGAAGGTTGCGATGTTGCGTTCGCCGAGCCAGCCGATCAGCGTCTTGCTGTCGTTTAGACCGGGAAAGCGGAAGAAGGGCGCAAGCCTTTCGCGGTTGGCGGCAGGCGCGCTTGCAAGCGCCGCTTCCACCGCGTTGAAACCGCGCCGGATCTGGCTTTGCGCGTTCGCAAGCGAGTAACGGCGAAGGTTGCTCGGGTGGGACCAGCTATGAGTGCCGATGGTGTGGCCGCGCGCCGCCACCGCGCGCACGATGTCCGGATGTCTTTCGGCGTAGATGCCGACCATGAAGAAGGTCGCCTTCACGCAATGCCGGTCGAGAATATCGAGGATAAGCGGCGTCGTGTCGGGGTTGGGGCCATCGTCAAAGGTGAGCGCGACCTGTTTGGGGCCGAGGCCCGCGGACCGTGGATATTGCATCCCGCCATAGGCCGGGCCGCCCCTTGTCGAAAGTGTGACCACGGGAGTCTCTTGCTCGCAGGCCGGATTTTGTGCGCGCGCGGGCAGGCTCGCGCAAAAAAGCGCGGCCAGCATACTCGCTGCGGCAAGAACGGATTTCACCTTGAGCCCCCCACGGACCGGCGACGGTATCTATCGGCACAGTCTAGCGGACCCGCCGTTTTCGGCCAGCGCAGAGGGGCAACAGGAGCGGCGAAAGAGAAACAGGGTTAAGCGAAGGGGCTCCATCCCGGTTCCGCCATCTCGAAGCTCGCGAATTCGAAGCCCGGGGCGACCGTGCAGCCCACCAGCGTCCACAGGCCGAGCGGTTCGGCCGCCTGCCAGGCATTCGCCGGGATCACGATTTGAGGGCGTTCGCCTGCGTCGAGGTTCTGACCGAGAAGCAGGGTTTCGGGCTTTTTCCCTTCCACATAGCGTGGCAGGGCGAGCGGCCCGCCTGCGTACCAGTGCCAGATTTCAGCAGCGTCGACGCGGTGCCAGTGGGATCGTTCGCCTTCCTTCAGCAGGTAATAGATGGCGGTCGAATGAGCACGTGTCCCGCCTGCCGGGTCGCGAAAGGTTTCGACAAAATGGCCACCTTCCGGGTGCGGTTCCATGCCGAGGAGTTCGATGATGGCGTCGGCATCCAGGCCGGCGAATGAAGGCATATCAGAAATTGTCCTTTCGCTTGCGGGTTTCAGCAAAAACATCGACATCGTTTGCCGCGTCGAGGCCGATCGTGCGGCGAAGGTCGGGGCTTGCCGCACGCAGGAAGGGGTTTGTCTTCTTTTCGAGGCCGATGGTGGTCGGCACTGTCCATTCGCCGCGGGCGCGCTTCTCATCAATCTCCCTGGCGCGGGCGACGAGGGCGGCATTGTCCGGCTCGACGGAAAGGGCAAAGCGTGCATTCGCCTGCGTGTATTCATGTGCGCAATAGACGACTGTGTCGTCGGGAAGCTCCATCAGCTTGCCGAGCGATGTCCACATCTGTTGCGGTGTGCCCTCGAAGATCCGTCCGCATCCCAGCGCGAAGAGCGTGTCGCCCACGAAGGCAATGTGTTCTTCGTCGAAGCTGTAGGCAATGTGACCGCTGGTGTGCCCCGGCACGTCGATCACGCGGGCGTGTGCCGCGCCCAATTCCACGATGTCGCCTTCGCCGACGGCGCGATCAATGCCGGGAATCTTGTCCTTCTCGCCTTTCGGGCCAATGACGATGCAGCCGGTCTTCTCCTTGAGCTCCGCATTGCCGCCCGCATGGTCGTAATGGTGATGCGTGTTGAGGATATGGGTGAGTTTCCAGCCCTTCTCCTCAAGAGCGGCAAGGATCGGCTTCACTTCCGGTGTGTCGATGGCCGCCGTCGCACCGGAAGAAGGCTCGTGGACCAGATAGCCGTAATTGTCGTTCAGGCAGGAAAATTGGTGAATTTCGAGCTTTGCCATCTCATCTCCTTCGGTGGGCGCTATCGGGATCGTTTGCCTCCCGTTAGTCTCGTCCGATATAGGCTTTGCCGCTTAGGGTAGAGGTCTTGGCCGCCCGCGTGAACCCGGTGCTTCAATGCCGGATTTGCTGGAGTTTATTCCGTGCAGATGGATGTGATCGACCTTCGCGATTTCTACGGCCGTCCGCTCGGGCGCGTCGCGCAACACCATATTGCCCGCCGTGTGGAGCAAATATGGCCCGATGTTCAGGGCCTGAACCTGCTCGGTCTCGGCTTTGCGACGCCCTATCTCGCCCCCTTTGTGGGCAAGGCGGAGCGCGCTTTCGGCCTCATGCCTGCGCGGCAGGGGGTCATGCAGTGGCCTGCGGACGGAAAGTGCCTCACCGGTCTTGTCGACGAGCGTGAATTGCCGCTGCCCGATGAAAGCATGGACCGCGTGCTGCTGGTCCACGGACTTGAGGCGAGCGAATCCAAGCGCGGGCTGTTGCGCCAGATATGGCGCGTTCTGGCGCCGGGCGGGAGGCTGCTCATTGTCGTGCCGAACCGTCGCGGTCTCTGGGCGCGGCGCGAGGCGACGCCTTTCGGTCATGGCCAGCCCTTCTCGCGCAGCCAGATTACGCAGCTCCTCCGCGAATCCATGTTTTCGCCGTCGGACTGGGAGGTGGCGCTTTTCGTTCCGCCTTTCGACTGGCGTCCGCTGCTTCGTTCGGCGTCCGCCTGGGAGCGTGCGGGCCATATGCTCTGGCCGCGTTTTTCCGGCGTCATCATGGTGGAGGCGACGAAGCAGATCTATGCCGCGACGCCGCTGCCGGCATCGCGCAAGATGAAGTCCAGGGTTCGGGCGATTGCGCCGCTGCCCGCGCCGGCCCCGGCGCGTGTCGTCCTGCCGGAAGACGAAGACTGACCTTCAGGTGTTCCGCGAAAGCAGGAACACGGCATCGTTCGCAAAAAGATTGGCGAAGATGCCCGGATTGGAAATGCGCCGGGCCTTGTTCCTGGTCACGATCAGCGCGTCCTCTATTTCAAGGCCGAGTTCATCGCAGAGCGAGGCGAAGTCGAGCACCGTGCAGAGGTGGATGTTCGGCGTGTCGTACCAGGAATAGCCGAGCGAGCGCGTTTCCGGCATACGGCCGGTGAAGAGGAGCTTCAGCCGCACGCGCCAATTGCCGAAATTCGGAAAAGACACGATGACATGGCGGCCGATGCGTTTCATTTCGCGCAGCACCGCCTTCGGATTGCGCGTTGCCTGGATCGTCTGGCTGAGGATCACATAGTCGAAGGCATCGTCGGGATAATTGGAGAGATCGGTGTCTGCGTCGCCCTGCACCACGGCAAGGCCGCGCGCCACGCTTGCGTTCACGCCTTCCTGGCTTAGTTCCACGCCGCGGCCGTCGATATCCTTCTGCGAGCGCAGCAGCGCGAGCAGGTCGCCATCGCCACAACCGACGTCGAGCACGCGGCTCTCCGGCGCGATCATCTGGGCGATGAGGTCGAGGTCTATGCGGCCCGTGTCGAGGCCATATCCGTTGCTCATCCGGCGAGGCCTCGCGTACGTGCGGCGCTGTCGATGAAGCCGCGCAGCGTCGTGAACATTTCCGGCTCGTCGAGCAGGAATGCGTCGTGGCCTTTGTCGGTCTTGATTTCGACGAAGCTTACATTTGCCGCCACTGCGTTCAGCGCATGCACGATCTGCCGGTTGTCGGAGGTCGGAAACAGCCAGTCGCTCGTGAAGGAGACGACGCAGAACCGCGACGTCGTGCCCCGGAAGGCATTCGCCAGCACACCGCCGAAATCATCGGCGAGATCGAAGTAATCCATCGCGCGCGTGATGTAGAGATAGGAGTTCGCGTCGAAACGGTCGACAAAGGTCGAACCCTGATGGCGCAGATAGCTTTCGATCTGGAAGTCGGCATCGAAGCCATAGGTGATGGCGTCCCGGTCCTGCAGGTTGCGGCCGAATTTCCGGTGGAGCGCGGGCTCCGACAGATAGGTGATGTGGGCGGCCATGCGCGCCACCGCGAGCCCCTTTGCCGGGTTCGTGCCGTGTGAGAGATAGGCGCCCTGTTTCCATTCGGGATCGGCCATGATCGCCTGACGGCCGACCTCATGAAAGGCGATGTTCTGCGCGGAATGGCGGGCAGCGGTCGCAATTGGGATCGCGGAAAAGACACGCTCGGGATAGGCCGCCGCCCATTGCAGCACCTGCATGCCGCCCATGGAGCCACCTATGACGCAGAAGAGATCGTGAATGCCGAGCCGGTCGAGCAGCATCGCCTGGGCGCGCACCATGTCGCCCACGGTGATGACGGGGAAACTCAGGCCGTAAGGGCGGCCGGTCGCAGGATCGATATCGCGCGGGCCCGTTGTCCCCATGCAGCCGCCAATCACGTTCTGGCAGATGACGAAAAAGCGGTTCGTGTCGATCGGGCGGCCCGGACCGACCATATGCGCCCACCAGCCGGGCTTGCCGCTCAGCGGATGGGTGCTCGCGGCATACTGATCACCGGTCAGAGCGTGGCAGATCAGCACCACGTTCGACTTGGCGGCATTCAGTGTGCCGTAGGTCTCATAGGTGATGGTGAACGGGCTGAGGTTCACGCCGGAATCGAGGGCGAGCGGCTCGTCGGGGCCAAAGGTCATGGATGCGCGGCGCACCCTGATCCCGCCTTCTTCGAACTCTGTGCTGCCGGAGCCTTTGGCGTCTGATGCGCCAGCGGCCTTATCGATGGTGTTCATAAGCGCTTTTGCGCCGCCTTTTTTGGGTCTGGACAGGTTGGTGGCGGTCTCCCGGACCCCCGCCAAACAGGGTGCATAGCTAGGGATGCACCCCCCAAAATGTCAATGTTTTCTTTGATTTTAGCGGGTGTCCCTCGTATGAATACCGCTCTCGCGGGCCGGGTTGGGGGCTTGCTCGCGTGCCGGAATCCCCCTGCCGAGTGACGCCGAATGACGACTGAGACCGCCACGCCCGAGAAGGCCCTCGCCGATGTCCGCAAGGAGATCGATGCGATCGACGATGCCATGCAGGACCTCCTGCAGAAGCGGACCGAGCTCGTGGTCGAGGTGGCCGAGGCCAAGGCGCGGGCGGCCAGCGCGGCGGGAAAGGGGAGCTTTGTCGCTTTCCGACCGGGCCGCGAGGCAGAGGTGATCCGCCGTCTTGCAGAGCGCCACAAGGGGGCGCTGCCGCTTCGGGTGCTGATCCGGCTCTGGCGCGAGATCATGGCCGCCATGACGCGGATTCAGGGGCCTTTCCGGGTGGATGTCTTTGGCCCTGAGGGTGATGCGCTCGGCTATTGGGATCTTGCCCGCAACTATTACGGCTCGACGACGCCGATGGAGCTTCACGGCCATGCGCGCGAGGTGCTCCGCCGCGTCGGGCATGACCGCTCCGCCATCGGCATTCTGCCGCAGCCGGGGGCGGCGGCTGATAGCGATTGGTGGGTTGGTCTTGCCACGGGCGGTACCAGTGGATTGCAGATCGTCGCGCGGCTTCCCTTCGCCGATGTTGCGGGAGAGAACGATGGTGCCCGGGCGCTTGTTCTTGCGCACAGCAATTTCGAGGGCACGGGTGACGACACCAGCCTCATTGCACTTTCCGTTGCTGAAAGCCTGAGTGACACGCGCGTCATGACGCTGGTGAAAGAGGCGGGGCTCGAAGGGAAGCGTATTGCGAGCGCGGGCACCGATAACGGGGCGGCCAAGCACATCTATCTCATTTCCGTTCCCTATCATCTGGCCGCCGATGATGAGCGGCTTTCGGCCCTTGCAGGCGGTGCCGTTATCGAGGCACGCCTTCTCGGCGGTTATGCCAACCCGCTTCAGCGCGACAGCGATGGCGAGTGAGAACATGGTGAAGCGTCCCGAGCCGCAGCGCGGCGTTCTCGAAATCGAGCCTTATGTCGGCGGCCGCGCCAGCGCCGCGCCGGGCACCCGTATTTTCAAGCTTTCGGCCAATGAAACACCGCTGGGGCCTTCGCCGCGCGCGAAGGAAGCCTTTGCGGCGGCGGCAGATAGTCTCCACCTCTACCCCGATGGTGGTGCGCTCGGCCTGCGTGAGGCGATTGCCGCGCGTTACGGTCTCAATGCTGACCGGATCGTCTGCGGCGCGGGGTCCGACGAGCTCCTGCATCTTCTGGCCCAGGCCTATCTCGGCGAGGGCGACGAGGCGATTACGACCGAGCATGGTTTTCTCGTCTATCCGATCGTGACCAAGGCGGCCGGTGCCACCTGCGTTACCGTGAAGGAGACGGCGCTCCACGCCGATGTGGATGCGATCCTCGATGCCGTCACGCCGAAGACGAAGATCGTCTTTCTTGCCAATCCGAACAATCCGACGGGGAGTTATCTTCCGGCAGACGAAGTGCGGCGTTTGCAGCAGGGTCTGCGTCCCGACATCCTGCTGATCCTCGACGCCGCCTATAGCGAATATGTGAGCCGCAACGACTACGAAGCGGGGATCGAGCTTGTCGCGACATCGGAAAACGTCGTAATGACGCGCACCTTCTCGAAGATTTACGGGCTTGCCGCGCTTCGCCTCGGCTGGATGTATGCGCCCGCACCTATCGTCGATGTGGTGAACCGCATTCGCGGGCCCTTCAACGTGTCCATTCCCGCCATCGAGGCCGGTATCGCGGCGATGGCCGATACGGATCATGTCGAGGCGGCGCGCCAGCACAACGACAGATGGCTCGGCTGGCTCAGCGAGGAAATCTCGAAGCTCGGCTACGAAACGGTGCCGAGCGTCGGCAATTTCTTTCTCATCCGGTTTCCGAAAGAGCAGGGCAAGACGGCGAAAGATGCCGATGCCTTCCTGATGAAGCGCGGGCTCATTCTTCGCCAGATGACGAGCTACGGGCTGCCCGATTGCCTGCGTCTCTCCGTCGGTTCGGAAGAGGCAAACCGCCTCGTCGTGAAGGCGCTCGCCGAATTCGCTGGCGTGAAGGCGGCTGTGTGATGGGCGCGGAAACGCATTTCGACCGTGTGGCGCTGATCGGCCTCGGGCTGATCGGTTCCTCGCTCGGTCACGCGATGAAACGTGGCGGGCTTGCCGGCCATGTCGCCGGCTATGCCCGTTCGGAGGCGACGCGCAAGCGCGCTCTCGAACTCGGCTTCATCGACAGCGTGCATGAGAGCGCGGCAGCAGCGGTGGAAGATGCCGACCTCATTGTGGTCTGCACACCTGTTGGCGCGCTCGGACAGGTGGCATCGGAGATCGAGCCTCATCTGAAGAAGGGGGCCATCCTCACCGATGTCGGCTCCGTGAAGCTCGCGGTCATTCGCGATATGAGCCCTTATGTGCCTGACGGCGTTCACTTCATACCCGGTCACCCGATCGCGGGCACGGAAGAATCCGGCCCGGATGCGGGCTTTGCCGAGCTTTTCGACGGGCGCTGGTGCATCCTTACGCCGGTGCCGGGCACGGATCAGGATGCGGTCGAAAAGCTCAGCGCCTTCTGGAGTGACTGCGGTTCCAGGGTCGATGTGATGGAGCCGAAGCATCACGACATGGTGCTCGCCATCGTCAGTCATCTTCCGCATATCATCGCTTACAACATCGTCGGGACGGCGAGCGACCTCGAAACGGTAACGCAGTCGGAAGTGATCAAATATTCTGCGTCCGGCTTTCGTGACTTCACACGCCTTGCAGCCTCCGACCCGACGATGTGGCGCGATGTCTGTCTCAACAACAAGGAGCCGATCCTCGAGATGCTGGCGCGCTTCTCGGAGGATCTGACGGCATTGCAACGCGCTATCCGCTGGGGTGATGGGGATCAGCTGTTCGAGCTATTCACGCGCACCCGCGCCATTCGCCGCTCAATTGTCGATGCGGGGCAGGATACGCCGGCGCCCAATTTCGGTCGGACGCCGAAACACGCCGCTAAGGATGCGGACGGCGAGGACGATCAGTAAAGCGGTTCAAGCTTCGCGATGACGAGGGGGCCGAGATAGAGCTTTCCCTCGCGCATGATGACGGGCATGCGTATCTCATTCGATTCCTTGCCTTGAAATTGTGAGACGAGGACAAGGCCCGCCAGCGCGATGCGCGCATCGCGTTCCTGCACGATCCCGTCCTTCACCAACGCGTCGAGCAACTCCTCGAAATCGGTGACGCGCGCGTCCAGGCGGCCCTCCGGACGGTGCCTTGCGTCAAGCGATAGTTCGCCGCTCGCATAGAGATCGAGCGGGCCCCATTTCACGGCAAGGTCGGAAATGGCAAGTGTGCCGCCTGCTGCCTGCCAGTCGCGCATCAGTTCCACGAGGCTGACATAGTTTCCCGGCGGCAGGCCGCGCAATCTGGTCTGTGCGAGGAAAAATTCCATTCGCGGGCCGAGTGCGGGGATTTTCGTCGTGCTTTCGACATTCACATCTTCCGCCTGAAGCGCGATGTCGTAGCTGCCCGGCTCCTCGATGCCCTCATGGCTTTCGGCGGGGCGCGCGTGAAGCTGGAGGCGTTTTGCCGTGAGTTCTTCGGTTGTGTCATTCGCGCCGAGACGATGCTTGCCCTTCAGCGCTTCTATGTCGATAGCGAGGCGGCCGAAGGGTCTGTCTTCCAGCAGGACATAGCTTGCTTGCGCAGACCCGGCCATGAAGCGCGCCTCGTTCGTCGCGCGCGCGGCTGTCCGTAAATCGCGATAGCTGAGGCGCTGCTCGCCCTCCAGGGTGAGGACCATGTGGCGCAGATTATAGGGCTGCAACGCGAAATGGGCGCCTTCGCCCTGCCATTCCCATTTCTCGGGTGTGGCGGGCGCCGCCGCCTTCGGCGCCGCGAACTGCGCCTTGATGCGAAAGGGATAGCCACCGACCGTGAAGCCGTCCCATGAGGTGACGACTTCCTTTTCGCTCCGCACGGCATAGGTTTCGACGGCCTTGCGCACTTCGCCGGCAATGGTGAACCAGTAGACGCTGTAGGCGGCTACGAATACGGCGAAGGCAAGCGAGGGGCCGATAATGCCCCAGCGTATGCCCGTGCGTTTTCTTTCCGTCGGCGCTTCGTTCATCGTTCAGATACCTGTGTCCCGCATTGCTCTGCCTGCGCGCATGCCTATAGTTGCCCGCGCAAGCGGAGTTGTCAGCATGCAGGATTTATGGGTTTTTGGATACGGCTCGCTGATGTGGCGGCCGGGATTCGAATATGAGGAGCGCCGCTCCGCGTTGCTGCGCGGATATCATCGCTCCTTTTGCGTCTACAGCCATGTTCATCGCGGTACGCCCGAAAAGCCGGGTCTGGTTTTCGGGCTCGACGCAGGCGGATCGTGCCGGGGTGTCGCTTTTCGCGTAGACGCGGCCCGGGCGGAAGATGTGAAGCGCTATCTGCAGGCGCGTGAGCAGGTCACGCTTGTCTACCGGGATGTCGTGAAGCCGGTCGAGCTTGTCGATGATGGTGTTCGCGTCGAGGCGCTCTGCTTCATCGTCGACCGTGCGCATGAGCAATATGCAGGGCGTATCGATTTCGACACCCAGGTTCGGCTTATTGCGGAGGGCGAGGGGCAGTCGGGCAGGAACCCCGATTATCTCGAAAGCACCGTCCGCCATCTCGATGAAGCGGGATTATCCGACAAGGGGCTTACGCATCTCTGGCGCGCCGTAGAGCAGCGTCTGCCTCGATAGCCGGCGTTCCCGTGAAGCGGGCTAGCGTCGCGAATGCGGATCTGATTTTCTTCTCGCGCGCGCCGGTCAGTTTCACGCCCGGCTCGAGCCAGAGCCCCTTCATCTCGAGCCGGTCTTCGGCGCGGTGCGCTTTCATGTCAGCGCGCCCGATGAAGCGGTCGCCTTCCATTATCGGCAAGACGTAATAGCCATATTGCCGCTTCTTCTCGGGCACGAAGACCTCGATGCGATAGTCGAAGCCGAAGAGGCGAAGCGCCCGCTTGCGGTCGCGGATGGCGGGGTCGAAGGGGGAGAGAAAGCGGATGCCCTGCGGTGCTTCGGCGGCCTGCGCCAATCGCGCCTCTATGTCGGCGGGCGCGAAGGCACGCTGCCTGCTGCCGTCCGTGCCTTCGACACTCACTTCGACGATCTCTCCGCGCTTCAATGCCTTTGCCGCCCATGCCTTTGCGTTGGCGATGGAAGCGAGTTTCCAGAACCCGGCAATTTCCTGCGGCGTAGCGATCCCCAGCCGGTCCAGCGCCTCGCGACAGGCCCAATCGGTTGATGCCGTTTCGCTCGGGCGCGCCTTGCGCAGCTCTTCCGGGATCACGCGCTCGGTAAGATCGTAGACCTTCTCGAATCCTTCACGCCGCGCGATGGCGACCTCGCCCGTCCGCCAGAGCATTTCGAGGGCCGTCTTGGAGGGGCCCCAGCCCCACCAGCCTCCTGCGCCCTTGTCCTCGAAGTCGCGCGCCATGAGCGGTCCTTCGCGCCGCAACCTGCGGCGAACCTTGCGCAGCAGCTTTTCGCCGTCCTCGCCGATGCGGTCCTGCCAGCGCGGGCTCGCCGCGATTCTCGCCTTTGCCGCACGAAAGCGGTGCCGCCAATGCGGATAAAACTCGATGGGGATCAGCGAGGCATCATGTGTCCAGTGCTCGAATAGCGCGGCATGATCGTGATGAAGCGCGCTCAATTGCTCGCGGCGATAGCCGGGTGCGCGGGAGAAAAGGATCATGTGATGCGCGCGCTCGACGGTGTTGATCGAGTCGAGCTGCACGAAGCCGAGCCGCCGGATAAGAGCGAGCGTCTCGTCGTCCCCGTGGCGTTCCGCAGGGGCGAGGCTCAGCGCATGATGGTCGAGGAAAAGCCGCCGCGCATCGCGATTCGGAATTTCGAGCAGTGTCATCGCATCAGTTGCGCGGTTCGTGGACGAATTCGAGCTTCAGCCCGTCGGGGTCCGCGAACATCACGGCGTAATAGCCTTTGCCATATTCCGGGTAGCTGGCGGGTGGGTCGAGAACCACGGCGTCGATCTCGATCAGCAGCTTGTGCAGCCGGTCGACATCTTCGCGGCTGTCCGCGATCCATGCCATGTGGTGAAGCCCCGGTGTGTAGCGGTCATGGCCGCGGCTTGCGTTCGGGCCACGCGCCTTGAAGATGCCGATGGTCGGCAGTCTGTCTTTCGAGGAGGCGTGTTCCCAATCGATGCCGTTCGCATCTTCCGACCAGCGGCGATAGCCCATGAAGCCAAGCACGGCGTCATAGAACGGTGCGGATGCCCAGGGGTCCGTCACCGTCAGGTCGATGTGATGGAGGAAGCCCCGCATATTCGCCCTCGTCTTCTTGCGTCAATTGTTGCCGGTGTCGAGGAAAGCCTCTTTTTCCTTTCCGAGCCAGAGAAATCCATCCATCGTGATCTGTGCGATGTCTTTCGCCGCTTGTCCATGTGCGGCGGAAACACCCGTCTGGCCAAGCTCGCCGAGCGCGTCCCATACCTTGCGTTCCGTCCGGGCAAAACTCTTCAGCAGGGTGCCCGCCTCGTCCCCCGATATCGCGGTCTGGGCGCGAAGCGCAATCTGTTTCAGCCATTCCATGTCCGCATCCGGCGAGCCGGGCAAGAGCTCGTCGCGCTTGAGCAGTTCGGTGATGCGCCGGGTGGCGCCCGCATAAGCGGTAGCGCGGTCTTTCGCGAAAGCCTTCCATTCATCGCCGGTTACGTCGATGGCGGCTTCGTAGTAGCGGCTGGCCGATTGGCAGGTGACACCGAGGGCGCGGAAGGCGCCTTCCTCCGGGGAGAGCATCAACTGGTTCATGTTGTCTCCTTTCGCGGGACAATCACTTTCAGGGCGCGACGGGCAACACGAAAGCGCACCGGCGTTTGTGTCAATTCCTCGCCATCGGCAAAGACATGACGTGGCGGCACGGTGGTGATCGCGATTTCCGTGCCTTCGTCGCAGAGCACTTCGGGCGCAAGGTCGGCGCGGCCGAAGCGGAGGAAGGGCAGCAGAGCTGCCATGCCGAACATGGAGCGCGGAACCGCCGCATAGAGGTGCAGCAATCCATCCGTTAGCGTGGCATCGGCATGGACCGTCATGCCGCCGCCATAGAAGCGGCCATTGCCGACGAGAAGCTGGATGCAGCGCATGTTCTCGCGCGCCTTCCCGCCCTCGAAGCTCGCCACGAAGGAGCGCGCCGTGCGGCCCGCCTCTATGGCGCTGACCGCATAGCTCAACACGCCGAGCCTGCCCTTGCGCTCTTTGGTTTGAAGGCGGCTGATCGTATTGGTCATGCCGATGCTTGCCGCGTTCAAAAAGGGCTTGCCGTTCGCATAGCCGACATCGACGGCGGTGATCTCGCCGCCGCTGACCAGGCCGGCCAGCTCCTCCGGCGTTTCAGGCATTTCAAGAGAACGGGCGAAGTCGTTCGCGGTTCCCGCCGGGAGCACCAGAAGCGGCAATTGCCGCGCGATCAGCGTCGGGAGAAGCGGGTTCAGTGTGCCGTCCCCGCCTGCCACGGCCACGGCATCCGCCTCCGTTTCCTCGATAAGCTGGACGCATTCCTCCGGGCTTTCCGGCTTTTCGTGGCGGACTTCCGTCTGCGTTTGCCGCAATGTTTCGAGAAAGGGCGCCGCCTCCCAATGCTTGCCGCCACCGCTATGCGGGTTCTCGATCAGCAGCAGCTCGCGCATGGAAACTCCCGGACATTGAATGAGGTGACGTTTGCAGCCTCAGTGATCTAGTTCGGGAAAGCGGGCGGGAAAGGTCTAATCAATGAGTTAACCGCACTTCGAATAGCCGCACGAGGTGCAGGTCTCGCAGCCTTCCTGCTTGATCATGCCGCGCTCGCCGCAGCGTGGGCAGCCCTTGAGCGAGGTGACCGCCGATGCGTCATGCGGCGGCGGGTCGCCCGCGACAGCGCGCAAGGCCTCCGTTACCGGCTTGCCGTCTTTCGCGGCGATGAAGCCCGTATCGATCATGTGCTGCTCGATCACCTCGCCGATGGCGGCGAGAAGGCTCGGCACATAGCGGCCTTTCATCCACGAGCCGCCGCGCGGATCGAACACTGCCTTCAGCTCTTCCACCACGAAAGTGACGTCGCCGCCGCGGCGGAAGACAGCGGAAATCATCCGTGTCAGCGCAACCGTCCAGGCGTAGTGCTCCATGTTCTTCGAGTTGATGAAAATCTCGAAGGGGCGGCGTCTTCCCTCCTGGGCAATGTCGTTGATCGTGATGTAGATCGCGTGATCCGATTCCGGCCATTGCAGCTTGTAGGTGAAGCCCGGCAACACGGTTTCGCGCTCCAGCGGCTTCGACATATAGACGACGCCGTCCCTTTCGTAGCGGTCGGGCGCGGGCGCATTGAGCGGCAGTGCGGGTTGTTCCGGCTCTTTCGCCTCTGCAGGCTTTGTCTCTGCGGGCGCTTCGTCCACGGAGAGAACGGACCCGCGCACCTCGCTCGGGCGATAGGTTGTGCAGCCCTTCAGGCCCTTTTCATAGGCATCCATGTAGATGCTCTTGAAATCGTCAAAGGAGATTTCGGCGGGCACGTTGATCGTCTTGGAGATCGAGCTGTCGATATGCTCCTGCACTGCGGCCTGCACCGCGATGTGTTCGGCGGGCGTCAGTTCCTGTGCGGTGACGAAATAATCCGGCAAGGCCGCTTCCGTACCGAAGGTCTCGCGGTAGCGGTCGAGGGCGTAGTCACGCACCTTCTCCTCGCGGCGCGTACCGTCCGGCATCAGAACTTTCCGCGTATAGGCATAGGCGAAGACGGGCTCGATGCCCGACGAGACATTGCCCGCGAAGAGCGAGATCGTGCCGGTCGGTGCGATGGAGGTCACGAGTGCATTGCGGATGCCATGTTCGGCGATGGCTTCACGCACATCCTTGTCGAGCGAGGACACTGTTTCGCCCGCCAGATAGGCGTCGGCAACGAAGAGCGGGAAGGGGCCCTTCTCCTTGGCGAGTTCGACGGAGGCGAGATAGGCCGCGCGCGACAGCGCCTTCATCCATTTGGAAATAAGCGCCAGCGATGCGTCCGAGCCATAGCGCGAGCGGCACATGATGAGCGCGTCCGCGAGCCCCGTCACGCCAAGGCCGATGCGCCGCTTCGCCTGTGCTTCGTGACGCTGCTCGGGAAGGGGAAAGCGCGAAATGTCGACAACATTGTCCATGGCGCGCACGGCGGCATAAACGAGATCGGAAAGCTCCGCCTCGTCGATATGCGCATCGCCCGTGAAGGGTTCCTTCACCAGCGCGGCGAGGTTCACCGATCCCAGAAGGCAGGCACCATAAGGCGGCAAGGGTTGCTCGCCGCAGGGGTTCGTCGCGTGGATTTCCTCGGCGTAATAGAGATTGTTCCGCCGGTTGATGCGATCGATGAAGATCACGCCCGGCTCCGCATAGGCATAGGTCGCCGCCATGATGCGGTCCCAGAGAGCGCGCGCCTTCAGCGTCTTGTAGACCTTGCCGCCAAAGACGAGATCCCAGTCGCCGTCGCGCTTCACCGCTTCCATGAAGGGATCGGTCGCCAGCACCGACAGGTTGAACATGGTGAGGCGGCCCGGCTCCTGCTTCGCCTCGATAAAGGCCTCGATATCCGGATGGTCGCAGCGCATCGTCGCCATCATGGCGCCGCGGCGCGAGCCCGCCGACATGATGGTGCGGCACATCGCGTCCCACACATCCATGAAGGACAGGGGGCCGGAGGCATCCGCGCCCACGCCCATCACCGGCGCGCCCTTGGGGCGCAGCGTCGAGAAGTCGTAGCCGATGCCGCCGCCCTGCTGCATCGTCAGGGCCGCTTCCTTCAGGTTCTCGAAAATGCCTTCCATCGTGTCGGGGATTTCGCCCATCACGAAGCAGTTGAAGAGCGTGACATCGCGGCCCGTGCCGGCACCGGCCAGAATCCGGCCTGCCGGGAGGAAGCGGAAGCCCTCCATCGCCTCGCGGAAACGCGCGGTCCAGTGCGCGCGCATATCGGGGGCTTCGGCCTCGGCCAGCGCCTTGGCCACGCGGTTGCGGGTATCGTCCACCGTCAGGTCGAGCGGCGTTCCGTCCTGCCCGTGCAGGCGGTATTTCATATCCCAGATTTGTTCTGCGATCGGTTTCATGGGTGCGAGCCTAGCACTTTCGGAGAGTAAAGAAGTTCCTGTTTTGTCTGTGAAGAGTTCCCGTTCCGGGCTCTCTTATATGGTTGTTTTTATTAAAAGATTCCAGTTATCCCCGCTTTTCACCGGGCGGGAGGCGGCATTGTCCACAGATCGGGGTCCACAGATCCGGGTCCACAGATCGGGGTCCACAGATCAGGGGGTGCCGCCAGCTTCCGCGATCAGCTTCGTCGTTGCCGTCTCCACGCGGGTCTCGAGCGTTGCCATGAAGCTCTTGCGGTCGAGGCCGGGCGGAATCGGTTCCAGAAACTCGATGACGATGGTGCCGGGCCGCCGGGCAAAGCCGCGCCGGCCCCAGAAAAGGCCGGAATTGACGGCGGCGGGCACGCATTCGACGCCGAGCTGGCGGTAAAGGGCGGCAACGCCGGGCTTGTAGTCGAGCTTGGTTCCCGGCGCGGAGCGTGTACCTTCGGGGAAGATCACGACAGGGCGGCCCTCGGCCACGGCGGCCTTGCCCTGTGCGACAAGGCGGCGGATCGCGGCGGCGGCCGCGCCCCGGTCGATGGCGATCATGCGGGCCTTCTGCGCATACCAGCCGTAAAACGGGATCCACAGCAGCTCGCGCTTCAGCACCATGGCCGGGTCTTTCAGGATCGCGGTCATGACGATGGTGTCCCACATCGACTGATGCTTGGAGGCGACGAGCACACCGCCTTGCGGCAACTGGCCCCGTACCTCGTATCGGGTGCCCGCCAGCACGCGCAGCAGCCAGAGCGTCATGTGCGACCAGAATTCCATCGCGCGCAGCGTATAGCGGCGCGGCAGCAGGAAGCAGGGTGTCGCCGCGACGACGACGATCACGGAAAGCGCATAGAAGACCAGGTTGAAGGCGGCGGAGCGGAGAAAGAGCACGGTGAGGTTTCCTTCAGGCCGGTCAGGCCGGCAGGGATGACTGACGGCCATAGGTCAGCGTCAGCAGATATTTCGTGTATTCGGAGATCAGCAGCCGGGTGGTGCCGGGATAGGCCCACCAGCCGTCAAGATGCAGCGTATCCTGAAAAACAGGGTAGGGCCTGATTTCGACGCCGGGCATGGCGCGGGCAAGTTCGAGCTTCGCGCGCGGCAGGTGATAGGTGCTGGTGACGAGAATGACAGAGCGGTAATTCTCGCGGTGGACCCATTCGGCTGTCTCGTCGGCATTGCCGATGGTGTTTTCCGCCATATGGCCGACATCGACGCAGCAATCGAACTTTGCGGCGCTGCCCGGCATGATTTCCTTCAGCGACTTCGAATCAACATCGGGGTGAACGCCGGTAATGAGGAGACGCTGGCCCTTGCCCTGTTCGAGCAGGCGGTAGGCGGCGGTGATGCGGTCGGGGCCGCCTGTCAGCGCAACGATGCCGTCCGCTTTTGCAATTTCCACGGGCGGGGTGCGCTCGAGTTCGGCAGTGAAGAGGAAGAAGCCGCCAATATAGGCGGCGAACGCAAGCGCCAGCAGACTCACGGCGATACGCGTGAGGCGCCACCCCGTTCTCTGCCGCAGCGTGCCGCTTGCCGCCATGCCCGTCTCCGTTCCGGGCGGAAATCAGCTCCGCCGCGCCTGATGCCTGCCCGCATCCTATCATGCCGGCCGGGCGCACATGATATGGCGCGAAAGCGGCAAGTAAAGCGCCTCGAAAAACCGCCGGAAAGTCTTCAGAGCATGCGCTCAAGGGTCTGAAAAACCGTTAAACGGGCGGCCAGAACGGCAACCAGCGCGGCAGCGAAGGGAATGAGGGCCAGCGCGGGGAGGTATTCCGGGCCGATGCCGGAGGCTGAAACCAGGTAGAGGTCGCCTGTCGCTCCTGCGAGCCCGAGCAGAAAAAAGGCTGCTGCCCCGAAGCCTGCACCGATCACCCCGCCGCGAAAGCCGAGATGAAGGAAGTGACGCTGGACTTCCGAGGCGATGAAGTTGTCCCGCGCGCCAATCAGATGCAGCACCTCCACCACGTCGCGGTTCGCGGAGAGGCCCGCCCGCGTGGCAAAGACGACAATGGCGACGGTCGTTGCCGCGACGAGGACCAGCACGGCATAGGCGAGCCATTCGGCGGAGCGCGCCGCGTTGACGATTTCGCTTTGCCATTGCCGGTGCGTGTCGAGCGAGGCGCCGGGTGCAGCCG
Source organism: Parvibaculum sp. (assembly GCA_002694985.1). Taxonomy (GTDB): domain Bacteria; phylum Pseudomonadota; class Alphaproteobacteria; order Parvibaculales; family Parvibaculaceae; genus Parvibaculum. Next base: position 85,306 of record NZNS01000001.1, read on the forward strand.
CCGCAACCTCCATTGCAAGGGCGGAAAGGTCGGGCGGCGATGAACCCTCGATGCGGATGTCGATGAGGCGGGGTAGCGGCAGATCGTCTGCCAGCACCTCGCCGCCGAGCCAGGGCTCAAGCAGCGCTGCCGTATCGTCGCGCGAGAGCGGCGTGGCGCTCACGATGCCGTTTGTCTCCGCCAGCACACCCATCACGGCGTCGACCTGTTCTTCCGGCTCCATCTCGGACGAGGGTTTGATCTCGACGGTGAGGGAGCCTGAAAGGTCGTTCGTCCATTCGCGCGCCTTGCCGCCGACCGAAAGCGCCGCGCCGAGCGCCAGCGTTGCGAGAAAGCACATGGCGGCAACGACGAGCATCAGCGACATGCCGGTCGCGCCTGCCGCCGGCATCACGCTTTTCGTTTCGACGAGCATGGCCGCGAGCGCGCCTGCGGGCCCGCGCTCCTCGTCGTGAAAGGTCGGCGCCTTGTCCTTGCCGCGCAATGGATCAGCCACGGATGGTGAGCCTCCCATCCCGCAATACGAGTTCGGGTGCGCCCGCGCTTTCGACAAGCGCCCGGTCATGCGTCGCGATCAGCACACTGGTGCCGAGCCGGTTCAGTTCCACGAAGAGGCGCAGCAGGCGCTGGCCCATTTCGGGGTCGACATTGCCTGTCGGTTCGTCGGCGAGCAGCACTTCGGGTTGCGCGACAACGGCGCGCGCGATGGCGGCGCGTTGTTTCTCGCCGCCCGAAAGCGTCGGCGGCGTTGCGTTCATCCGGTCGCCAAGCCCCACCCATGCCAGCAGTTCCTCGACATCCGCGCGATACTCGGCTTCGCGCTTGCCCTGGATTTTCAGCGGTAACGCTACGTTTTCATAGGTGGTGAGGTGTCCGAGCAGGCGGAACTCCTGGAAGACGACGCCGATCCGGCGGCGCAGCGGCGGCAGTTCCTTGCGGGGCAGGGTGGCGATATCCTGCCCGAACATGGTGATGAGGCCGCGCGAGGGCCGGTTGGCGAGGAACATGAGCTTCAGCAGCGAGGTCTTGCCTGCGCCCGAGGGGCCCGTCAGAAAATGGAACGAGCCCGGCGCGAGGTGGAAGTTCACATCGCGCAGCACCTCCGGCCCCATGCCGTAACGCATGCCCACATTCTCGAAGCGAATCATGCAGCGACGGTATCACGGAACATGTGCGTCGATGCAGATGCGCCATGAGGCGCATGTGCGCCGATACAGATGCACCATGCGGCGAACCGCACTTTTTCGCGAAAAAGCGGCTTTCTTCCTTGCCCTCTTAACGCGCCTTTAACCATGCGCGATCTTTCAATAGGCTTACTCGAATCTCCCCTCGCGCGGCTTATTGCGTTTCGCGCGGGAGAAGCCCGTTTTCCGCGTCCAGGTTGAGACCATTGTCCCGGATGATCATCCACTGCCCGTCCTGTTCCGCGCGCTATCCGGTGGATGGCGCTTCCTTTGCGCCTTCGGGCCGCAAGGTACGCTGCGCCAGGTGCGGCCATAGCTGGCATCAGTCGCCGCCCGCCGAAAAGGCGGAGGACACGCCGCCTCCTCCGGAGGAAGAACTTGCAACCGCGGCCGTCACGCCCATCCGCAAGAAGGTCTTTGGCGAGAAATCGCAACAGACGGGCGCTGCCGCTGCGTCCGCCCCTTCCTCGTCCCCCTCCCGGGTTGAGGATGACGATATCGTCTTTGCCGATGAAGTTTCCTCCAAAGGGGATGCAGCCAAAAAGGATGCGCCCGCTGCGGATGGGGCTGCGGCAAAGACGGGCATCGCCGCCGATATCGGTCATCGCTTTCGCGCGGAGCTTCGCCGGGCGGCCTCCATGCGCCGTGGCCGGATACTGGGCACGGCGGGCTGGCTGCTGCTTTGTCTTTTCGTTGGCGGCACACTGGCGGGCGGCTGGATCTACCGCGAGCAGGTGGCGGCGTTCTGGCCCGCGACGACGAAGCTCTATGCCGTTGCAGGTGAGGAAATCAATCTGCGCGGTCTCGAATTCCGCAACGTCACCTATGAACGCCAGAGCGAAGACGGGCTGCCCGTTCTGGCCGTCATGGGCGAGGTCGTGAATGTGGCCGGCGAAAATGTCGCCCTGCCGCGCCTTCGTGTCGGCCTTCTCGATGAGGGGCAGAAGGAGCTCTATCACTGGACCTTCGCGCTTTCCGAGCGCGCGCTCCCGGCCAATGAGTCCGCGTCCTTCATCACGCGCCTGTCGAGCCCGCCGCCCGAAGCGCGCGATATCGAAATCCGTTTCGTCGAGAAGACGAATATCGCTTCGGCCGGTTCACCCGAAGACGTGCCCGAAGCTGTTCCTGACGCTGCATCGGCCCCGGAGGATATTCCGGTGGATGTCCCCGATGCACCGCCTGCGGCGGAATAGACGATGAGCCGCCTCGCGCCGAAGGGCGCCCGGATTTCGGTGCTCTACTCGGCGGAGGACATTGCGGTCCGTGTCCGCGAGCTTGCGTCCGATATCGTGCGTTCGCTCGGGACGGAGCCGCTGGTCGTGCCGATCCTCAAGGGCAGTTTCATCTTCGCTGCCGATCTCCTGCGCGCGCTGCATGAGGCAGGCGCGGAACCCGACATGGATTTCATCACGCTCTCAAGCTACGGCAAGGGCACGCGCTCGCTCGGCGAAGTCACGATCATGCGCGACACGGAAGCTGCCATTGCGGGCCGCGACGTTCTTATCGTCGACGATATTCTCGAGTCCGGACGCACTCTGGCCTTTGCGAAAGATCTTCTGGCCGCGCGTGGCGCACAGCGCGTCATGACCTGCGTGCTGCTCAACAAGCCCGGCAAGCTCGCCGTCGATGTGAAGGCGGATTTCACAGGCTTCGATTGCCCGGACCGTTTTGTCGTCGGTTACGGCATGGATGTCGCCCATGCCTACCGCCAGCTTCCCTTCGTCGGCTACATCGACCAATGAAAATCATGGGACCAATGAAATCATGGGAGCGATGAAATCATGGAAACAGTGAAATAATGGCTCGCATCCTCATTGCAGAAGACGAGCCTGCCGTGCGCACCTTCATCCAGCGTGCGCTTCAGGGCGCGGGCCATGAGGTTGAATGTGTTGGCGATGGCAGCGATGCGCTCGAAGCGCTTGCTCGTGCGCGGCCGCACCGTGCGCATGATCTTCTGCTGACGGATATCCTGATGCCGGTGATGGACGGGGTTTCGCTTGCGCTTCTTGCCGCTCGCGATGCGCCTTCTCTGCGCATCATGCTGATGACGGGCTATTCGGATCAGCGCGAACGCGCACATGGGCTCGATGCGATCATCCAGGACATTCTGCTCAAGCCCTTCACGCTCGACGAACTCGTCATGCGCGTTCAGGCCGTACTCGATATGGACAGGAACTAGAAACGTCTGAGCAGGCGGTCGAGATAGTCGAGTTCGATCTGCGGACGGCCAAGCTCCATGGCGCGCTCGCGCAACTCCTTCAAGATCCGCTGCGCGCGCTGTGTGTCGATATGATCGGGCACACTCCTGGTGTTCGTTTCGCTGGGGCTGGAAGAGGGCCGCCCGAAAGGATCTTTGCCCCCGGACCTTCGCGCCGTGCCTTGCCCGGAGCGACCCTGCATCAGCTTGTCGGCGAGCGCCTGCGCACCCTTCTGCATGTTCTGGATCGCCTGTCCCTGTGATGCGGTGGCGCGGTCGGCGCGGGCGGCGTCCAGACGTTCCCTTGCGTCCTTCATCGATTTCCGTGCCTCACCCAATGCGTCGGGTGCCTCGGCGCCCTTGTCTTTCAGCATGTCGAGCATGCTGTCGAGTTCTTCTTCAAGCGCGTGCTGCTGCCGGGCAAGCTCGTCCAGTTCTTGTTGTTCCGAAGGTGAGCCGAGCTTCCGCGCCGCATCGGGATCGTTTCTCAGCTTCTCCAGTTCGCGGAAGGTTTGGTCCATCAGGTCGCGCTGTTTCGAGATCATCTTGCCGATGTCGTCGATGGCTTGCGCCATTGCCTGATCCGAGGGGCTTGGCGGGCCCTGCTCGCCCGGCAATTGCAGGTTTTCGAGAATGTTCTGGAGCTTGTCGAGCATGGCCTGCGCCTGTTCGCGCGCGCCGCTCTGCGCCAGATCCTCGATCTGCCGCATCATCTCTTCGAGCTCTCCGCGTTCGATGGTCTGCGTGTCGCCATCGGGAAACTCGCTCTGCATCAGCAGGTTCTCGACGGGCTGCATTTCGGCAATCGCTTCCATGTAACGGTTGAAGGCGTCTTTCAACTCCTTCATCAGCCGGTCGATTTCTTCCGTTCCCGCCTCTTCGGCCAGCGCATCGGCCAGCGCCTTCCGCGCGTTGCGCAGGTCGCGTTCGGCGAGCGACAGGTCGCCATCCTCGATCCTGAGCGCGACCGACCACAAGAGGTCGTAAATGCCCGTCAGGTCGGTGTCGCGGGATGCCTCCGTCAGTCGCCAATAGGCGGCGCGCAGAGAGAGATAGACCACCTTGTCGTCGATATAGCGCTCCGCATCCTGTGTGAAATTATCGATGAAGCGGGCAACGCTTGCGCCCGAGCGCGGGTCGAGCGCGAGGCGGCGGCGCTGTTCGATGATGGCGCGGGCGAGCGGATCTGTGAAGTCGCGCGCGGGCAGGATGATCGAAACGGGTTCCGACCTCCCTTGCTGTTTCAGATCGTCGGTTGCGGCAAGCGTGATCGTCACCGGCAATCCCGCCCAGGGATGTGCGGTGAGTTCGGCGAAGGTCTCGCCTTGCGCGTCGCGCGGGCGCGAACCCGGCAGGTTGAGCCGCACTTCCGGCGGCGTCACGCGCGGTTGAGGCACGGTCACGGCGGGGTCGGTCCGGGGAAGGCCGATGCGGTCGAGCGCAATCAGCGCTTCGGCGTTCGCGACGCCATAATCGTCCTTCACCCGGTAGCTGAAATGGAGCGCGCCGGATGCCGCGCGCTCAATCGGCTTCAACAGCTCTATTTCCGGGTCGTGGTCCGGCGTCACCTCGATGTGCCAGGCGCGGATCATGCGTCCGCCTTCCGTGAGCGCCACATCCGCCGTCTCCGTCATCGGGGCGTCGATGGAGTAATTCTCCGCGCTCACGGTTTCGAGCGTTTGCGGTTCGTTGCGGCTCTCTCCGTGGATTTCGAGCACCGGCGCATTCTTCAGCCCGTGGACGCGAATGGAAAGCGTGGCGCCCTCCGGCGCTTCGAGCCGGGTGATTTCCTTCGCCTCTTGCGTCTTGCGTTCGAGATAGACGGGCGGCTTGCCGGTATAGCCGGGCGGTGTGATCCAGGCTTCGATATTGGCCATGCGCGCACCCGCCGCGCCCGGCAGCATCGCGTCGCTCAGCCGGTCGAGACGGCCGGCGCCAGTTCCTGCGATGCCGATGACGAGGAGGAGGGCGACGGCGGCCCGAATGGCGTAAGGGTCGCGCAGCGCCAGCACCGACACGGGAAGGCCGATGCGAAGCCGCGCAATCCGCTCCGACATCCAGTTGCGATGCGCAGCCCAGAGTTCCGGGTCGCCGGTGTTCCCGGCGGGGACATCCTCATAGGAGGAAAGCGGCGCATGGGCGAGGCCGGATGATTTTTCGAGATGGCGCAGCGCCTCGTCGCGACCCGGCCAGCGGAAGCCGCGAAAGCCCTGCCAGAGCAACCAGATCGTCAGTGTGCCGAAAATTGCCAGCAGTGCCCAGTGCAGCGAAAGGGGGAGGCTCGCAAAAAGGCCGAAAAGGGCAAGCGCGATGAACAGCCCGGCAACCGCCGCGGCGGGCCAGATTGCGGGCAGCAGTTCTTCCCAGAAAAGCAGCGCGCGAGAGATGCGTACACGGCGTTCAACGCGCGCCGGCAGTTTCGTGCCGCGCGGGTCTTCCCGTCTTCCTGCCGGTGTTTTTCCTCCGGGGCCGGTCAAGCCTTCTCGCCCTCGTTCATGCTCGCTCGTTCACGCTCGCGTACCGTTTCCGGCCCGTGGCAGAACGCCTAATCGAGCCAGGACGGAATGATATCCTGTTTCAGCATTGCGTCATAACTGGGGCGCGCGCGGACCTCCTCGAAGGTCTCGCCCTTCACCATGACTTCGGGCACGAGAGGCCTTGTATTGTAGGTCGATGCCTGCACGGCGCCGTAAGCGCCCGCGGACATGATGGCGACGAGATCGCCGCTCCCGAGTTTGGGAAGCTTTCGTCCCTTGGCAAAATAATCGCCCGTTTCGCAGACGGGGCCAACCACGTCATAGGTCATCTGTTCCGCGTCAGCCGCTTCGGCGACGGCGCGAATTTCGTGGAAGGCGTCGTAGAGCGTCGGGCGGATCAGGTCGTTCATTGCCGCATCGAGAATGAGGAAGTTGCGGTCGTCGCCCTGTTTTTCATAGATCACGCGGCTGACGAGAATGCCCGCATTGCCCGCGATCAGGCGTCCCGGCTCGAAGGTCAGCGCGCAGCCGAGATGGCCCATTGTGCGCTTCACCATCGCGGCATATTCGTCGGGATGCGGCGGCACGTCATTGTCGCCGCGATAGGGAATGCCGAGCCCGCCGCCAAGATCGATGTGACGGATGTCGTGGCCGCGCGCGCGCAGTTCCTCGACCATGGTCGCCACGCGCGTGAACGCCGCGTCGAAAGGCGCGAGATCGGTCAGCTGGCTGCCGATATGAACGTCGATGCCACTCGCCTCGATGCCCGGCAGTTCCCTCGCGCGGTCATAGACCGAAGGGGCGCGCTGCCATGAAATGCCGAACTTGTTTTCTGCCTTGCCGGTTGCGATCTTTTCATGCGTCTTCGCGTCGACATCGGGGTTCACGCGGATCGCGACACGCGCGGTGAGGCCCCGCGCGGATGCAAGCTGCGAGAGAAGTTCGAGTTCGGGTTCGGATTCGACATTGAAGCGGTCGATCCCGGTTTCGAGCGCGAAACTCATCTCGGTTTCGGTCTTGCCGACGCCGGAAAAGACGATCTTGTCCGCGCTGATGCCTGCCGCCAGCGCGCGGCGTAGTTCACCCTCCGACACGACGTCCGCACCAGCGCCCTGTCTTGCCAGTGTCGCGACCACGGCGAGGTTCGAATTGGCCTTCACCGAATAGCAGACGCGCGCGGGCTGTCCCTTGAAGGCATCCGCAAAGACGCGGTAGTGCCGTTCAAGCGTTGCGCTCGAATAGCAATAGAAGGGTGTGCCGACCGCAGCGGCAATCTCGGGGATCGCGACGTCCTCGGCATGAAGAACGCCGTCGCGATAGTCGAAGTGATGCATGGTCTTTGTCCGGGGCGCGGGGTGCGCTCAGTAGTTGCTGACGCGGCTGCGCGGCGCGATATCTTCCATTTCCTCGTGGAGCGGTTCGGCGGCGACGGGCGGATTATCGCCCAGCACGTCTTGCGCCGAGGGGCCCTGTTCGGCTGCGGGACGTGGTTTCGCCCCTGCGGGAAGTTCGGGGTCGCCCTTGCGCCCGCAGGCCGAAAGCGTCGCGGCGAGCGCGAGCCCGAGCAGCGCCGTCATGATCGTCCGCCCTATCGTCATCCCGCTTCTCCCAGCTCTAGCGGCCGCCATCGCGCCCGAGTTCATCGCGCCACCATTTCACGGCAGCGCGTACATTCTTCGGCGAGGTGCCGCCGAAGCTCGTCCGGCTGGCGACGGAGTTGTCGACGCCGAGAACGGAATATACCTCATCCGTGATGCCGGGCTCCACCTCGCGCATTTCGTCGAGCGAAAGCCCGTCGAGATCGACGCCTTTCTGCTCCGCTTTCGCAACGAGCGCGCCCGTCACATGATGCGCCTGCCGGAAGGGGAGGTTCAGCGCCCGGACCAGCCAGTCGGCAAGATCGGTCGCGGTTGAGAAGCCGCGCGAGGCGGCGGCCCGCATCGATTCTTCGTTGACGCTCATGGTCTTCACCATGCCCGTCATCGCGGCCAGCGAGAGCGAGAGCGCATCAAGCGCGTCGAAGGCGGCTTCCTTGTCTTCCTGCATGTCCTTGGAATAGGCGAGCGGCAGGCCCTTCATCACGATGAGGAGCGAGGTCAGTGCACCGATCACGCGGCCCGCCTTCGCGCGCACGAGTTCGGCGGCGTCGGGGTTGCGCTTCTGCGGCATGATCGAGGAGCCGGTGGTGAAGCTGTCGGGCAGGCGAACGAAGTCGAAGCCCGGCGTTGACCAGATCACGATTTCTTCGGCGAGCCGCGTCAGATGCGTGGCCGCAATCGAGGCCGCACCGAGCGTTTCGAGCACGAAATCGCGGTCGGAGACGCTGTCGAGCGAGTTCCGCGTCGGGCGCTCGAAGCGCAGCGCCTTCGCCGTCTGTTCCCGGTCGATGGGAAAGGAGGTTCCGGCAAGGGCTGCCGCGCCCAGCGGGCATTCATTGAGCCGCTTCCGCGCGTCTGAAAGCCGGCCCCGGTCGCGGCCCGCCATTTCCACATAGGCAAGGCAATGATGGCCGAAGGTCACGGGCTGGGCCGTCTGGAGATGCGTGAAGCCCGGCATGATGGTGGCCGCGTGTTCTTCCGCGCGCGTCAGCAGGGCTTCCTGCAGGTCGCGGAGCTGGCCGTCCAGATGGTCGAGCGTGTCGCGAATATAGAGCTTGAAGTCGGTCGCCACCTGATCGTTGCGCGAGCGCGCGGTATGAAGCCGTCCTGCCGCTGCGCCGATCAGGTCCGACAGCCGCGATTCCACGTTCATGTGGATGTCTTCGAGGTCGCGGCGGAATTCGAACTTGCCGCTCTCGATCTCGGCGAGAACCTGGTCCAGCCCTGCGACGATTTTTTCGGCATCGTCCCTTGAGATAATTCCCGTTTCGGCCAACATGCGGCAATGCGCCTTCGAACCCTCGATATCCTGGGCAAAGAAGCGCTGGTCAAAGCCGATGGAGGCGTTGATTTCCTCCATGATCCGGTCGGGGCCTTCGCCGAAGCGTCCGCCCCACATCTTGTTGCTCATGTCGTTCTCCGGGCTCCTGTTCAGGTCTTACCGGTGCCTTGGGCGGCATTCCGAAGCCAAGCCGAAAAAGAGTAGGGAATGTTCCAGGGAAAGCCGAAAACAATCGTCATTCTGGCCGCAGCGGCGCTGATAGCCGCAGGCGCGGTATACTTGATTGGACAGGGGGGCGGCAACCCGGACGGACCGGCCATGAGCGAGGCCGCCGCCCGGCTCGATGCGGTGGCCATCGGCGAAGTCGCCAATTTCAAGGCGAAGCCCGTGCCCGCCGCCGTCTCCGCCTTCACCTTCGAGAATGCCGATGGCGAGCCCCTGACGCTCGCCGATTTCCGGGGCAAGCTCGTTCTTTTGAACATCTGGGCGACCTGGTGCGGCCCTTGCCGGGAGGAAATGCCGGAGCTGGACGAGCTTCAGGAGGCGTTCGGGGGCGAGCGTTTCGAGGTCGTGGCCCTCAGCGTTGACAGCAACGGGCAAAAGCTCGTCCGCGATTTCCTTGCCGAGGTGGAGGCTGACCATCTCGGCCTCTATATCGACCCCACCGCCAAGGCGAATTTCACGCTGGGCGCCTTTGGCCTGCCGACGACGCTCCTGATCTCGCCGGAGGGCGAGGAAATCGGACGTATGGTCGGCCCCGCCCCCTGGGCGAGCGAGGACGCAAAGGCCTTTATCGCTGAAGCCCTCAGACTTTACGCGCCTGAAGCGAATAGCTGAGGGGGAGGCGGGGTTTTCCTTCCTGTTCGGAAAAGGTCAGGCTCACGCGCTATCCACTCTCGTCACGAACATGCCGCCAATGACCTGACAGGGCTCACTGCCGCCCGCCGTCACGGGGACCGACATGGCGTGGCCCACGAGGTAAAGGCGGCCCGATGCCGCGAAGGGCACCTTCATGAAGACGGGTTTCTGGCTCTCGAAGGCGTGCTTGGCGATGGCGAGCCAGCGGCGCTGGACGGAGGCCGGGTCTTTGCTTGAGAAGGCGGTGCTTTCCTCGGCGAATTCGGAAAGGCATTTGCCCGTCCGTTCCTCGCCCAGCAGTTCGACCAGCGCCGTCCCGAAAAGACGGATGCGAAAATCCTCGCCGCCATCCAGCGCCTCGGCAATGACGATGTTTGGCATCAGCTTGACGATCTCGGCAGGATTGATGTCGGCCCGGTCGGCCATCTCGCGCGTACCGCGTTTGCGTTCGAGATAGTCATGGAGCGCGCATACCGAGGGATGCTCGGGCGCCTCCATGAATTGCGGTTCTTCCGTCATCTTTCCGACGCGGCCGCCTTGATCGAAGCTTGTGGCCATTTCCGTCCTCGCAGGGTGCCTTGAGGCCCCCTTTTTGACGGTATTTTGCACGGGACAGGGTTAACGAATCGATAGGCGGAGCATTCCGGGGCGAACGGCGTTGCGCGTCCGCGACGGCGCTGTCGGGCTGTTTCTAGCGTGTCGGGACGGGGGTTTCGCCGCGATAATCGTAGAAGCCGCGCTGCGCCTTGCGGCCGAGCCAGCCGGCCTCGACATATTTCACGAGAAGCGGGCAGGGCCGGTATTTTGAATCCGCCAGCCCGTCATAGAGCACCTGCATGATCGACAGGCAGGTATCGAGGCCGATGAAGTCGGCCAGCTGGAGCGGTCCCATCGGGTGGTTCGCGCCGAGTTTCATCGCCTTGTCGATGCTCTCGACCGAGCCCACGCCTTCGTAAAGCGTGTAGACCGCTTCATTGATCATCGGCAGCAGGATGCGGTTGACGATGAAGGCCGGGAAGTCTTCTGCGTTTGCAATCTTCTTGCCGAGCGAGCTTGCGAAGTCCTGCATTGCGTCGAAGGTCGCATCGTCGGTCGCGATCCCGCGAACCAGTTCGACCAGTTCCATCACCGGAACCGGATTCATGAAGTGAACGCCCATGAAGCGTTCGGGCCGGTCGGTCGAGGCCGCGAGGCGGGTAATCGATATGGAAGAGGTGTTGGTCGCGATCAGCGCGTCCTCGCGCAGATGCGGGCAGAGTTCGGCGAAGATCTTGCGTTTAACCTCTTCGCTCTCGGTCGCCGACTCGATCACGATGTCGGCATCCTCGAAATTTTCCATGCTCTCGGCGAGACCGAGAAGTTCGAGCGCCTTGTCGCGCTGTTCGACGGTGATGCGCTCACTCGATACCTGCCGCGCCATGTTGCCGTCGATGGTGGCAAGCCCCGCTTCGATGCGCTCGCGCGAGACGTCGTAAAGAGCGACCTCATATCCCGCCAGCGCGCAGACATGCGCGATACCGTTGCCCATCTGACCGGCGCCGATGACGCCTACCTTGCGAAACTTCATTACTCGAAACCCGTGGTTTTCCTGCTCTGCCCCTGAGCCCCATGCCCGCCGGGGTGGCGGGCATGGATTGGCCTAAGAATGGCGTGGAAGGCAAGCAGCGTAAAGAAAAAGCGCCACCAGTTTCCCGGTGGCGCTTCGTTTTGGATGCAAATGAGGCTTGCGGGTTCAGAGACCGGCTTTGCCGAGCTCTTCTTCGAGTTCAGGTACGGCCTTGAAAAGGTCCGCCACGAGGCCGTAATCGGCGACCTGGAAGATCGGGGCCTCTTCGTCCTTGTTGATCGCGACGATGACCTTGGAATCCTTCATGCCCGCGAGATGCTGGATCGCGCCGGAGATGCCGACCGCGATATAGAGCTCGGGAGCGACGACCTTGCCGGTCTGGCCGACCTGGTAGTCGTTCGGCACGAAGCCCGCATCGACCGCTGCGCGCGAGGCGCCGACGCCGGCGCCCAGCTTGTCGGCGATCTTTTCGAGCATGGCGAAGTTCTCGCCGTTCTGCATGCCGCGGCCGCCCGAGATGATGATCTTGGCTGAGGTCAGCTCCGGACGGTCGGATTTCGTCAGCTCTTCGCTCACGAATTCGGTCAGACCGGGATTTTCCGCCGCGCCGATCTTCTCGATGGAGGCCGAGCTGCCCTGGCCGGCCGCCGGGAAGGCGGTGGTGCGGACCGTGATGACCTTCTTTGCGTCGGTCGCCTTCACGGTCTGGATGGCGTTACCGGCATAGATCGGACGCTCGAACGTGTCGGCGCTTTCGACAGCAGTGATTTCCGAAATCTGCGCCACGTCGAGAAGGGCGGCCACGCGCGGCATGAAGTTCTTGCCGACGGTGGTGGCGGCCGTGACGATGGCGTCATAGTCGCCTGCAAGGCTCACGACGAGCGCCGCAAGCGGCTCGGCAACCGGATGTTCGTACTGGGCGTCGTCGGCGACGAGAACCTTCGCCACGCCGTCGAGCTTCGCGGCGGCTTCGGCGACTGCATCGCAGCCTTTGCCCGCAACGAGGATGACGACATCGCCGCCCAGCTTGGAGGCCGCCGTGACGGTCTTTGCTGTGGCATCGCTCAGGGCCGAGTTGTTGTGGTCTGCAATAACAAGCGTGGTCATCCGATCACTCCCGCTTCCTTGAGTTTCGAGACGAGTTCGGCGGCGGATTCGACCTTGATGCCGGCCGAGCGCTGCGGCGGTTCCGACACTTTCACGACTTCAAGACGTGCCTTCACGTCGACGCCGTAATCGGCCGGCGACTTTTCGTCGATCGGCTTCTTCTTCGCCTTCATGATGTTGGGCAGCGAGGCGTAGCGCGGCTCGTTGAGGCGCAGGTCGGCGGTCACGACCGCCGGCATCTTGAGCTTCAGCGTCTGCAAGCCGCCATCGATTTCGCGGGTCAGGTTCAGCGTGTCGCCGGCGATCTCGACCTTCGAGGCGAAGGTGCCCTGCGACCAGCCGAGCAGCGCGGAAAGCATCTGGCCCGTCTGGTTGCAATCGTCGTCGATTGCCTGCTTGCCGAGAATGATGAGGTCCGGCTTTTCTTCCTCGGCGACCGCTTTCAGGATCTTCGCGACATTGAGCGGTTCGACGGTTTCATCGGTTTTCACGAGAATGCCGCGGTCGGCACCCATGGCGAGTGCCGTGCGGAGCGTTTCCGTGGACTGCGGGACGCCGATCGAAACGGCGACGACTTCGGTTGCCGTGCCCGCTTCCTTCAGACGAACCGCTTCTTCGATAGCGATTTCGTCGAACGGGTTCATCGACATCTTGACGTTGGCGAGATCGACACCGCTGCCATCCGATTTCACGCGGATTTTCACGTTGTAGTCGACCACTCGCTTGATCGGTACGAGGACTTTCATCGAGGCGGACTCCCTGCGCGTTGCCTTGGCGGCGAGGAACGGGGATGAAACTGCCCCCGGGCCTCACGGTACCTCGGCGCCGGTCTTGGTGTAGGTCTTGGGCGGGCGGCTGCCTTGAAACGGCTGTTTCTCGCGTGAAACGAGGCCAGACTCGCCCGCTGCCACAAAGCTGCTGTTGCGGGGCGGGAACCTAGTGGCCCCGCCCGCTCCTGTCAACGAATAGGGGCAAGCGCGGGCCGGGGCTATTTGCCGCTCTCACGTGTTGCACCGGGAACCCACATCACGTCGCCGGGGCCATGTCCGTCCTCGCCCAGATTGGCGAAGCGGGCGGCCACGAAAAGGAAATCCGAGAGGCGGTTCAGATATTTGAGGGCCGCTTCGCTCACGCGCTCATGGGGAAGTTCCATAAGTGCCGTGACCTGCCGTTCGGCCCGGCGGCAGACGGTACGGGCAAGGTGGAGATAGGAGGCAGCCGGCGTCCCCCCCGGCAGGATGAAGGAGCGCAGAGGCGCAAGCGCGGCGTTCATCTCGTCGATTTCCGCCTCAAGGCGCGTCACCTGGGCATCGAGAATGCGCAGCGGCTCATATTCGAGCTTCTCGTCCGTTTCCGGGGTGGCGAGATCGGCACCGAGGTCGAAAAGCTCGTTCTGGATGCGGCCCAGCATAGCGTCGAGCTTTGGCATGGCTTGCGTGTGAAGGCGCGCGATGCCGATAACGGAATTCGTCTCGTCCGTGGTGCCGTAGCTTTCGATCCGAAGCGCGTGCTTGGGCACACGCTCGCCCGTGGCGAGCGCGGTCGTGCCCTTGTCGCCGCTTTTCGTATAGATCTTGTTGAGCGTAACCATCTCTCTCCAGGCGGTTTTCCGCCGTCAGCCCTTCGCGAAGGGCAACATGCGCTTCAGCACGTTATCCTTGAGAACCACGTGATGATAGAGCGCACCAAGAACATGGAGCGCCACCAGCGCGGCAATGAGGTAGCCATTGACGGCGTGCAGCCATTCGCCGATTTCGTGCAGCGTATCGTTCTGCGCGATTTTAAGCGGTATCACGCCATAGGCCATGGGTTCGCCCTTGGAGGTCGTCACCAGCAGCAGGCCGAAGATCGGTTGCAACGTCACCAGGGCATAGAGGCTGTGATGGGTCGCCTTGGCGGCGATTTCCTGCCAGCGCGGCATGGGCGGATAGGCGGGGCGCGGGCTCGACCCTCTGAGCGCCAGCCAGATCACCATAAGCACGAGAACCACGAGGCCGGTGCCGAAATGCAGCGTGGCCGTCTCGCGGCTCAGGGTGAAGCCGCCATAGAGCATGATGAGCACGAGAACGGCGATGGCCCAGTGAAGCGTCTTGATCTTCGTGGCGAAGCTCGGCATGGCGGCGGCTGTATCGGTCATGGCTTGGGAATCCCCTGGCTGTGGCTTTGGGCAAGAATCGCCTGTTGCGGGCGAGGGATCAAGCTGCCTGCGTCACATTACGGCAATATTACAGCTCTAGCTTTTCCAGCCGCGGCGCCATTTGGCCACCGCCTCGCCGATTTCATGCGGGCTGTCTTCCTGGATGAAGTGGCTGCCCTTCACCGTCACCTCGGTCTGGTTCGGCCAGCTCCGGCAGAATTCGCGCTGCGCGCCGGTCAGGATCGCGCCGGGGTCGGCATTGATGAAGAGCTTGGGGAGGTCATTGGCGGCCATCCAGTCGGCATAGGACTGCACGATATCGGTCACGTCTTCCGGCTCGCCGCCAAGCGGGATCTGGCGCGGCCAGCTGAGTGTCGGCCGCCGGTCCTCTCCCTCCTCGCGGAAGGGGCGGCGATAGACCTCCATTTCCTCGTCCGTCAGCTTCCGCAGGATCGAGCCCGGCAGCACGGCCTCGATGAAGAGGTTCTTGCGCAGGATCATTTCCTCACCCGCCTCCGAGCGGAAGCCCTCGAATATGCTGCGCGCATCCTTGTTCCACTCGTCCCATTCCAGCGGCCGCACGATCCCTTCCATATAGGCGATGCCTTCGACCGCGCTGCGGTTGCGGTTCGCCCAGTCGAAGCCGAGCGCCGAGCCCCAGTCATGGATCACCAGCGTCACCTTCTCCGTCGCGCCGACCGCTTCGAGGAAGGCGTCGAGAAAGCGGCGATGTTCGCGGAAGGTGTAGCGGGTGGGGCCGGAGGGTTCGAGTTTGTCGCTGTCGCCCATGCCCATCAGGTCCGGCGCGATGCAGCGGCCCTGATCTTTCAGGTGTGGCATCACATTGCGCCAGAGATAGGACGATGTCGGGTTGCCATGCAGGAAGAGGATCGGATCGCCTTCGCCCATCTCGCTATAGGCCATGCTGCGGCCCGAAATATTGACGTGCTCCTTCGGCAGTTCCGCGGCGGAAATCTCTTTACCGGGCATTGGGGGCCTCCTCCTGTCGCTGCCATGTTCTCTCGTCCGGATATTCAGCGAGAAATATAGGGCGGCTGGTATCATAAGCCCGTTCCGCCTGCCGGAGAACGAAAAGGGGCACCGTTTCGTTGCGGTACCCCTCGACGCCAAGGCCGGATTTTATGCAAAAAAACGGCAGGAATCAGAACTTATAGGCGTAGCGGACGCCGATATTCGTCAAGCCGTCATTCTCGTCGCAGAGCGAGGCGTTCGACATGTGGTCGAAGCCGACCATGAGCGCGTTGTGTTCGTCGAAGCTATAGCCAAGCGAAACGCTCTCGTGGAAATTGAGGCGGCAGCCGTAATTGCGGCTGTCGGCGGTGCGCCGGTTCGTTTCGCCATCATGGATCGCGCCGCCCAGAGTGAAGTCGGCGAAAATCGCGTCCGTCAGATAGAAGGTCCAGCCAAGGCCTGCATAGGCGAGGCTCGTACCGTCGCCCGTATTGATGTTGGCACCGATCAGCGGGTTGGGCGCCCATGCCCAGTCGAGAAAGTCCGGCGAGACGAAGCGTGCCTCGATGTTGATATCCGGGTCGCTCGGTTCCTTGCGCTCGCGGAAGAGGTCGCTGTCATGATCGAGAATGCCGAGCCGCAACTCGGTCAGGATGCCCTCCGCCGCGGCGGGCGAGGAGACACAAATAGTGGATGCCGCTGCAAGCGCGGCAAAAAGGAAGCGCGTCAGAATCACGATTAGGTTCCCTAGCTAGAAAAGAAAACAGCCCGGCCGTAGCTTGATTTTACAAGAGACAAGCCGCTTTTGCGACATGCCGGTCGCTCACAAAGCCCGCAAAGGAGGGCAGTGCCGGCCTCCCCCGCGGATTGTTTCGTTCAGCTCGTGCTCAGATAGAGCCCGATCATGATGATGACGACGGCAAGGAACTGCAGTCCCACGCGCCAGCGCATCAGCGTCTGCGAGCGGCTGGCCGAGCCGCCGCGCATCATGTTCCAGAGGCCGAGCAGCAGCACGACGACGACCGCGCCCATCGCGATGGGGCCGAGCCATGTGAAAATTTCGGTCATGAGCTCAGTTCCCTCCTTCAAGAAGTCGTCGCGCGATCACCTGCGCCTGAATTTCCGCCGCGCCCTCGAAGATGTTGAGGATGCGTGCGTCGCAGAGAACCCGGCTCACCGGATATTCGAGTGCGAAGCCGTTGCCGCCGTGGATTTGCAGCGCATTGTCGGCCGCCGCCCAGGCCACACGCGCGGCCAGCAGTTTCGCCATGCCCGCTTCCAGATCGCAGCGCCGGCCACCGTCTTTTTCGCGCGCGGCAAAGTAAGTGATCTGGCGTGCCACCATGATTTCCACTGCCATCATCACGAGTTTTCCGAAGACGCGCGGGAAGCTCATGATCGGCTTGCCGAACTGGATGCGTTCCTGCGCGTAGCGCAGGCCGAGTTCGAGCGCGCATTGCGCAACGCCGACGGCGCGCGCCGCTGTCTGGATGCGCGCGCTTTCGAAGGTCTGCATGAGCTGTTTGAAGCCCTGGCCTTCCTCCGTACCAAGAAGGTTTTCCGCCTTTACCTCGAAATCGTCGAAGCCGATCTCGAACTCCTTCATGCCGCGATAGCCGAGTACTTCGATCTCGCCGCCCGACATGCCTTTCGCGGGGAAGGGATCGTTGTCGTCGCCACGCGGCTTTTCCGCGAGCAGTATGGACAGGCCCCTGTAGCCCGGCTCGTCATTGGTGCGGCAGAGCAGCGTCATTACGTCGGCGCGGGCGGCATGGGTGATCCATGTCTTGTTGCCGTTCACGCGATAGGTGTCGCCGTCGCGCTTGCCGCGTGTCTTCAGGCTTGCGAGGTCGGAGCCCGTATTGGGTTCGGTGAAGACGGCGGTCGGCAGCGTTTCGCCGCTCGCGATCTTTGGCAGCCACTTCTGCTTCTGTTCGTCCGTGCCGCCGCCGAGGATCAGTTCCGCCGCGATTTCCGAGCGGGTGCCGAGCGAGCCGACGCCGATATAGCCCCGGCTCAGCTCTTCCGAGACGACGCACATCGATTCCTTGCCGAGGCCGAGGCCGCCGAATGCCTCCGGGATCGTCAGGCCGAAGACGCCGAGTTCCGACATCTGCGCGATCACGTCGAGCGGAATGTAGTCGTCCTTCAGGTGCCACTCATGTGCGTGGGGCACGACTTCTGCGTCGGCGAATTTGCGCATCTGGTCGCGAATCTGGTCATAGGTGTCTTCGAGGCCCGCGTCGCCGAAGGTTGCGGCGCCTGCATTCGCGCCGATCAGTTCGGCAAGGCGCGCGCGCGCGGCGGCGGTGTTGCCCTCTGCCGCGAGCTTGCGCGCGGCGTCGTTGAACAGGGTCTGTGCGTCCTCATGCGAGACGCCCAGATCGCGCAAGCGCACCGTCTCGCCCTGGCTCATCGGAATGCCGCCTGCGAGCTGCGAGAGATATTCGCCGAAGGCGACCTGTACGATCAGCGCCTCGAACTCGCCGAGGCGGCCTTCGCCCTCCATGCGCGCGGCATAGGCGTTGAGCTGGCGAAGCGCTTCCACATAGGTTGCGAGCCAGGCGAGGCCGTGGGCGGCAAACTGTTCTTTCTCCACCAGCGCCGCCGAGACCTTGCCGTCTTTCGCAACCTTGGCGAAAACCGCCGCCTTGGCGCTGGCAAGGAGTGTGCCGGCTGCCTCCACGGCGCTTGCCGTCAGGGGCAGGAGATCGTCGAGAAGGACTTTGCCTTCAGCGGCGTTCGGATTGGAACTGGCGGCGGTGGACTGGCTCATGGGCGAACTCGCTCGTATCGGGCAGATAAAGGGACAAAAAGGATGTTTCCTGCCCCGGAAAGGGCCGTTTGGACGTGAAATCCGGAATTTCTCCGGGGAGCACGGGGGCGACCCGATGAAAATAGCACGTGCTTCTCAATGTCTATATATCTCGAAGCCGGGGTCCGGGCCAGCCGGGGCCCCGATTCGCTGATTAAGTGTTACAAGAGACGGCCTGACGGGGGCATTTCATGGACGGCGCAAAGATAACGACAGCGACTGACAGCACCAAGGTGGTCGGTCTCGTCATCGGTGCGCTGCTCGTGGCGCTGGCGGTGGTCATGCTCGTGCCGGTGCTGGCTGAAATCGTTGCGCGCACTGATGACTGGAAAGCCTTCCTCTCTTCGGCGGTGGTGACGGGTTTCGTGGGCGGCGCGCTCATGCTGGCAAACCAGACGGAAGAGCGCGATCTCACCCACCGCGCGACCTTCCTCGTCACGTCGCTCGGCTGGCTTTCGGTCGGTGCCTTTTCCGCGCTGCCTTTTGCCTTCTCGGAAGTCGACATGAACTATACGGATGCCTTTTTCGAGGCCATGTCGGGCGTCACTACCACGGGTTCCACTGTCATCATCGGGCTCGACCGTATGTCGCCCGGCATCCTCCTCTGGCGTTCGCTGCTGCAATGGATCGGCGGCATCGGCATCATCGTCACGGCGGTGGCCATTCTGCCTTTCCTGCGCGTCGGCGGTATGCAGCTTTTCCGTACGGAAAGTACGGACAAGACGGAAAAGGTGCTGCCGCGTCCGGGGCAGGTCGCGGTTGCGATCGGCGAGGTTTATCTGCTGCTGACGCTGCTTTGTGCGCTCGCCTATATCGTTGGTGGCATGACGCCTTTCGATGCGCTCAACCATGCGATGACCACCGTGGCGACGGCGGGATTTTCCACGCATGACGCCTCTTTCGGTTATTTCGAGAATCCTTTCATTCATTGGTCCGGCACAATCTTCATGATTTCGGGCGCCTTGCCTCTTGCGCTTTATGTGCAGACGCTTCGGGGCTCGGGCGAAACGCTCTGGACCGACCCGCAGGTGAAGGGCTTCATCAAGATGCTGGCCGGCGTCTCCATCGTCATGGCGCTCTGGCTCGCCGCGCGCGGCGACTATGGCTTCTTCGAGGCATTAACGCTTACTGCCTTCAACGTGACTTCCGTTGTTACTACCGCAGGCTTTGCGAGCACGGATTATACGCTCTGGGGGCCATTCGGGATCATGGCCTTCTTCATTTTGATGTTTCTGGGCGGGTGCACCGGGTCCACGTCCGGCGGCATGAAGATGTTCCGTATGCAGATTCTGGGCATCCTCTTCCGCACGCAGGTTCGTCAGACGCTCTACCCGCATGTCGCGCAGGCGATGCGCTATGGCGAACGCACGGTGAGCCGGGAGATCGTCTTCTCCGTCGCGCTTTTTGTTTTCGTCTATTTCGCATCCATGCTTTTCGTCGCCCTGGCACTCGCCGCCTTCGGGCTCGATTTTGTCACCGCGCTCTCCGCCGCCGTCACGTCCATCGCGAATGTCGGTCCGGGGCTTGGCCCCACCGTCGGTCCGGCCGGCAATTTTTCCTCGCTGCCCGACGGGCCGAAACTCATCATGGCCTTCGCGATGCTGCTCGGCCGCCTCGAACTGCTGACCGTCCTCGTCATGTTCTCGAAGGACTACTGGGAGCGGTAGGTCCGCACCGCTTCTGGTTCGGCGTCTGAAGCAGGTGAAAAACCGGGGACAGATATTTTCGCGCTCACCCTACCGCAGTGGCGAAGCGCAAGATGGGGATTAATTTTTTCCGACGTCGTTCGCGAATGAGAAAAGGGCCGGGGTTATCCCCGGCCCTTTGTTCGTTTATTCCCGCATTTTTCTGTCGCGCGGAAATTGTGACGGTTCGATGACGTTTTGATGACAGTCGAGGCGCTTCAGGCTGCTCTTGTCCCCGCCTCGATGGCATCCTCGACGGTGCGCAGGCCCGGCCGGGCGGCTGAAACGAGCACCGCCATGTTGCCTGGCAGGTGTTCGTTTTTCCACATCTTGTCATGGGCGACAGGAATGTCTGCCCACGGAAGAACTTCCGACATGCAGGGGTCGATGCGGCGCTCGATGACAAGCTGGTTTGCCGCGCTTGCCTGTTTCAGATGCGCGAAATGCGAGCCCTGAATGCGCTTCTGGCGCATCCATACGAAACGCGCGTCGAAGGTCAGATTGAAGCCGGTGGTGCCGGCGCAGAAGACGACCATGCCGCCGCGTTTCGCGACCATGCAGGAAACCGGAAAGGTCGACTCGCCGGGATGCTCGAACACGATGTCCGGGTCCACGCCCTTGCCCGTGATGTCCCACACGGCCTTGCCGAATTTACGTGCTTCTTTCATGAAGTTGTTGAACTCTTCTGAGTTCACTTTCGGTAACTGGCCCCAGCAGTTGAAGTTCTTTCGATTGATGACGCCTTTCGCACCCATCGACATGACGAAATCATGTTTGGAGTCGTCCGATATGACGCCGATGGCGTGTGCGCCAGCCGTTGCGCAGAGCTGCACTGCGAAGGAACCGAGGCCGCCCGACGCGCCCCACACAAGTACGTTTTGTCCGGGCGACAGGATGTGCGGGCGATGACCGAACAGCATGCGATAGGCAGTCGCAAGGGTGAGCGTGTAGCAGGCACTCTCTTCCCATGTCAGGTGCTTGGGGCGCGGCATCAGCTGCTGCGACTGGACGCGGCAGAACTGTGCGAAGGAACCGTCCGGCGTTTCATAACCCCAGATGCGTTGCGTCGGCGAGAACATGGGGTCGCCGCCATTGCATTCCTCGTCGTCGCCATCGTCCTGGTTGCAATGGATGACGACTTCGTCGCCGACCTTCCAGCGCTTCACCTTGGAACCGACCGCATAGACGATGCCTGACGCGTCCGAACCTGCGATGTGGTAGGGGAGCTTGTGAACGTCGAAGACGGAGATCGGTGTACCGAGGCCGGCCCAGACGCCGTTGTAGTTGACGCCTGCCGCCATAACGAGGACGAGAACTTCGTTCGAGTCGATCTCCCAGGTGGGCACCACTTCGACCTGCATGGCCTGTTGTGGTGGCCCATGCCGCTCGCGGCGGATCGCCCAGGCGTACATGTTCTTCGGGACGTGCCCCAGGGGAGGAATCTCGCCGACCTCGTAGAGGTCTTTTTTCTCCGTGTGCGCCATAATTTACCTCGTTCGCCGTTCGGTGCGGTTGGAGGCGGATCATTGGCATTTGACGCTGCGGACGCAAGAGTCTTTTGCGCTGCAATATAAAGCTTTCGCCCTGAAACCGCAGAAATCCTGCCATTTCCCTGGTGGCAGGTCCGGTGTAATACGGAGCCAAGCTCCATATATGGACCGGCAATGATGGTCGAAATGCGAGGCGGAAGATCAGAGACGCTTACGCGCTCGCGATCCGCGCTTTCCTCTCCGGGCCGTTTCAGCGAAAGACGAGGCCGTCGAATGTTCCAGACGTGCGCCAGTCTTCGAGATATTTGAAATAGGCTCTCGCCCCTGCCGGATAGCCGACATTGTACTTGGCGGCGGAGCCTGCCTTCTGGCCTTCATTGTTGTAGTAGCCCGGCGTGCAGTCTGGTGAGCCGATCATCCGGCCCACGCCGGTGAGCAGCAGTTCCACCCATTCATCCTGCGCTTCTTTCGTCACCTCGATTTCCTTGGCGTCCTTCTTTTGCGCGTGGGAAATGATCGCGGCGATGGTTGCGCCTGCTTCGGTGAGGTTGTGCGGCACATTGGAAATGAGGTTCGCACCTTGCGTCGGCTGCACGAAGAATGCATTGGGGAAACCATGAACATGGATACCATGCTTCGTGCGCATGCCGTCTGCCCAGGCCTCCGACAATTTCAAGCCGTCCCGACCCGTCAAGTCGAAGCCCGCGCGGCGCGTATATTCCGTGCCGACTTCAAAACCCGATGCATAGATGATGCAATCGACTTCATATTCGACGCCGCCAACGACCACGCCTTTTTCCGTGATCTTTTCAACGCCTTTGCCGTCCGTGTCGATAAGCCGGGTGCCCGGTGTGTTGAAGGATTGCAGATAGGAGTCGTGAAAGCAGGGGCGCTTGCAGAGCTGGCGGTACCAGGCTTTCAGGTTCTGCGCCGTGTCAACGTCGGAAACGATCTCATCCACGCGGGCGCGAATTTCTTCCATCTTCTCGAAATCGGAATCTTCAAACGCCGTCATTATGTTTTCGGGTGTCATCTTGTCGCGCGGCAGTTCCACGATCTTGGCACGGATGCGGCGCGACAGATCGGTCCAGCCGTCTTGCACCAGATCTTCTTCGGCCAGGTCACCGCCCTGATTGGCAGTGAAGTTCTCCAGCCAGCGCTTCTGCCAGCCGGGCGTCGCGATAGACGCAAACCACTCGGGATCGAGCGGCTTGTTCGCGCGCACGTCGACGGATGAGGGCGTGCGCTGGATGACATAGAGCTCTTTGCAGGCTTTCGCGAGATGCGGCACCGCCTGAACCGAGGTTGCGCCCGTACCGATGATGGCGACGCGCTTGTCGGCGAGCCGTTCCATCAAAGCGCCCTTGGGGTCGCCACCCGTATAGTCGTAGTCCCAGCGGCTCGTATGGAACGAGTGGCCCTTGAAGCTCTCGATGCCCGGAATACCCGGGAGCTTGGGAACATGCAGAGGTCCGGTGCCCATGCCGACATAGTCCGCTGTGAAGCGATCGCCGCGATTGGTCTCGATGATCCAGCGCGAACGGTCCGCATCCCATGTCATGTTCTCGACTTCGGTGTGAAAGAGCGCGCCGTCGTAAAGCCCGAACTGTTTGCCGATGCGCTGGCATTGAGCGAGAATCTCGGGGGCATGTGCATATTTCTCGCTCGGCATATGGCCGGTTTCTTCGAGCAGCGGCATGTAGATCATGGATGCCGTATCGCATTGAGCGCCCGGATAACGGTTCCAGTACCAGGTGCCGCCGAAATCGCCGCCCTTCTCAATGATGCGCACATCGGTGACGCCTGCTTCGGCGAGACGCGCGCCTGTGACGAGGCCGGCAAAACCGCCGCCGACAAAAGCGAAAGTCACATGATCCGTTTTCGCTTCGCGTTCGATGCGTGGCGTATACGGATCATCGAGGTAATGCGCGAGCTGGTCCTTGATCTGGAGATATTGATCGTTGCCGTCTGCGCGCAGGCGCTTGTCGCGTTCGGCGCGATAGCGGGCAAGCAGGGCTTCCTTGTCAAAACGGGGGCCGGCGGATGTGGCGCTCTCGGTTGGCGTTGTCATCGGGCGATTCCGGTCTGATAATTTATCAGTTTCTTTCTGCTATTCTTTCGATCTTGAGATGCGATGCAACGGAAACTATGGAAGACGAGAGAAAACGGCGGAAACCCGAGAAAAAAGCCGCTGTGCAGAGAGCTCTCCACGCAGCGGCTTTTATTTCAGCGCCATAGGGCGCTGGTTTTTACCAGAGGCCGTGCTGAAGCACGGCAAGGCGCATCGCATTGATCTCGATGCGCGCACGGGAAGTGATCTCGAGGTTTCCGCCGAGTTTCGCAATCGGCTTGCCGAAGGCTTCGCGCGTTGCGGCGCGCTTTACCATCAGTTCGAGAGCCTTTTCAGCTTTGCCGATCGAGCGCATGCAGTGATGGATACGGCCTGGGCCTAAGCGCGCCCGAATGCTTTGCGAAATCCATTGCGAAGGTGACACGCCGGTTCGGCAGAATGGTCTGAAAGCTTGGCTCTTTTGCGGCGCAACAAAGCCTGTGATAATGGGTCTTTGAAATGCCGCTGGACGCGAGGGAAAGCAATGAGCAAGGGTAGTGAAAGTGGTGCAGGCGGTCCGGCGAAGGACAAGCCCTGGATTTTTCGTACCTATGCCGGGCACTCGACCGCCAAGGCCTCGAACGAACTCTATCGCACGAACCTCTCGCGTGGTCAGACCGGCCTTTCCATCGCCTTCGATCTGCCGACACAGACCGGCTACGATAGCGACCATGTTCTCGCGAAAGGCGAGGTCGGCAAGGTCGGCGTTCCCGTTTCGCATATCGGTGACATGCGCGCCCTCTTCGAGGGCATTCCCATGGAGCAGATGAACACCTCCATGACGATCAATGCGACGGCGGCCTGGCTGCTGGCGCTCTACATCGCGGTGGCCGACGAACATGGCGCGGACCGCAAGAAACTTCAGGGCACTGTCCAGAACGATATCATCAAGGAATATCTTTCGCGCGGCACCTATGTCTTCCCGCCTGCGCCGTCGATGCGTCTGCTGACGGATGTCGTCTCCTACACCTACACGGAAGTTCCCAAGTGGAATCCCACCAATGTCTGCTCCTATCACCTGCAGGAAGCGGGGGCGACGCCGGTGCAGGAACTTGCCTTTGCGCTGGCGACGGCGATCGCCGTGCTCGACCGCGTGAAGGAAGGCGGACAGGTGCCGGAGAAGGATTTCTCCAAGGTCGTCGGCCGTATCAGCTTCTTCGTCAATGCGGGCGTTCGCTTCATTACCGAGATTGCGAAGATGCGCGCCTTTGTCGATCTCTGGGACGAAATTTGTCGCGAGCGCTATGGCGTCGAGGACGCGAAGCTTCGCCGCTTCCGCTATGGTGTGCAGGTGAACTCGCTCGGCCTCACCGAGCAGCAGCCGGAAAATAACGTCTATCGCATCCTGCTGGAAATGCTTGCGGTCACGCTGTCGAAGAATGCGCGGGCGCGTGCCGTGCAGCTTCCGGCCTGGAACGAGGCTCTTGGTCTCCCGCGCCCTTGGGATCAGCAATGGTCGCTGCGCGCGCAGCAGATTCTCGCCTATGAGACGGACCTTCTCGAATATGACGACATCTTCGAGGGCTCGAAGGTGATGGATGCGAAGGTCGAGGCGCTGAAAGCCGAGGCGCGCGAAGAACTTTCCCGCATCGAAGAGATGGGCGGCGCGGTTGCCGCCGTCGAAAGCGCCTATATGAAGGAACGTCTCGTCGAGTCGAACCTCGCGCGTCTCGAAGAAATCGAGGCGGGGCGGCAGATTGTCGTGGGCGTTAACAAATACGAAGAGTCGGCGCCGTCGCCGCTGTCTACAGGTGCGGGCTCGATCCATGTGGTCGATGAAGGTGTCGAGGCGGAGCAGGTTGCGGCCCTGAAGAAGTGGCGCGAGACGCGTGACAACGACGCCGTCAAGGCGGCGCTTGCGGAGCTTCGCGCGGCGGCAAAGGAAGGCCGCAACATCATGGAGCCTTCCATCGCCTGTGCAAAGGTAGGCGTCACCACCGGCGAATGGGGCACGGCGCTGCGTGAAACCTTTGGTGAGTATCGCGCGCCGACCGGTGTCAGCCGCGCCGCCCGCAATGCGCCGGGCGATCTCGATCCTGTGCGCGAGATGGTCAATGCGGTTTCATCGAAGCTCGGGCGCAAGCTCAAGTTCCTGGTCGGCAAGCCCGGCCTCGATGGACATTCGAACGGTGCAGAGCAGATCGCAGTGCGCGCGCGCGACTGCGGTATGGATGTTGTCTATGAGGGCATCCGTCTCACGCCGGAGCAGATCGTGAAATCCGCCAGGGACGGGGACGTGCATGTCGTCGGCCTTTCGATCCTGTCCGGCAGCCATGTGCTGCTGGTCGAAGATGTGATGAAGCGGATGAAGGAAGCCGGGCTCGATAATATTCCGGTCGTCGTCGGTGGCATCATTCCGGCCGATGACGAGGAAAGGCTCCGTGCCGCAGGCGTTGCTGCGATCTACACACCGAAGGATTTCCAGATCAACGACATCATGGCCGAAGTCGTCCGTCTCGTGGACTACAACACGGAAGAGGCGGCCTGAAGGCTTTGTCCTCCGCCGCTTCCTTGCACGGATCACATTCTCGCCATATTCCCATAATGTTTCCGCCGCATTGGAGTCCTTCAATGGCACAATGCAATCGGGACATCTTAAAGTCCCCGTAGCGGCTGATATTTCAATATTTCTTCGTTTTTCCGGACTCCGTGCCCGCCGCTCAGAATGTTACAGTTAATAGTTCGTTAATGCGGGGTGCGTGAGGAAGGGGTCGGCTGATGAGCGACGGTTTCGACACGACGGGCGGGCAGGGCGGTCAGAAAAAAGACCAGACGGCGTGGCACTACGGACGTAATGCCGAGCCTTTGCCGGAACTTCATGTCTTCTCGAAGCTCTCCGAGCTCGATGCGGCCTATGCCGCTGAGCTTGCGCGCCGCCGCGCACGGCAGGAAACGCTCGAGCGCGAAATCAATGAAATGGCGAAGCAGCTCGCCGCGCCGCTGGACGGTGCGGCCCATGAGGCACCGAAGAAAAAAGGCTTCTTCAGCCGGAGGGCCAAGGCATGAGTGGCGTCTCCCTCATCTCCGATGACATGCGTGCCGCGATCACGCGCAACTATGTGGCGAGCGAACGTGAAGCGCGTTTTGCGAGTTTTCATTTCATGGCTTTCGTCCTCGTCGCGCTCGTTGCCCTCGGCGCGCTTGTCGTCGACTACATGATCGTCAGCGAATTCTGGACCCGCGCGCTTGCCAATGAATTCCTCGAGCTTCCGGGCGCGCTTGGCTCTTCCGTCGCTTTCAAGTCGATGCAGGTGCTTTTCGCCACCGTGGCGGCGCATATCCTCTACGAACAGCTCGGCCCCATGGGCAAGGCGCTTTTCGTGCGTATCGTTTTCATGCTGGCGCTGACCATGCTGCTTGGTGTCGGACTTTTGCTCGCGCTGATGTCGCTGCCCAATGGCATTGCCGCGACGAGTGATGGCAGTGTCGGCTCATCGCTCGGCAATGCGCTGGCAGGCCTCGGCATCACGACCGAGGCAACGCAGGAGACGGCGCGAACCACGAGCGAGATCGACCAGATGCGCGGCTGGCAGCCGATGGCCTGGCTTGCCTCGCTTGGCATCGTCTTTCTTGTGGTAACGGGTGTTGCCGCGCTTTGTCTTCACTATGCCGTCTCTTCGCTCCGCCGCGTCTTCCACGCCCGCGATTTCAAGTATCGCCGCGCGGCGATGGAGCGTCTGGCCTCGCTTGAGGCCGAGCATGACGGGAACCGTCACTCACTTTCGGAAATGGAAGGGCCCGAAAACAGGCGCCACCTTCTCTGGACAGGTCTCATGCGCGAGTGTCGTTCCTATGAGCAGGGTCTGGACGAGGCTCGCCGCGAAGGGAACAAAATCTCGCAGGCCGATAATTCCGGCGTGCGCGGCCTGCTTGGCCGCCGCCGTCAGGCGCCCGTGCTTGCCAATGATGCGCAGAGCCGGTTTGCGGACCGGCTCAAGGCTTGTGAGGATTCGCGCTGTCTCGGCCGTTACGAAAAGCTCTTCGATGACTGGTGGGAGCGCCGTTCGCGCAATGCCATGAAGGCAGGCCCAGCGCGGCTCGAGCCCGTGCGCGAACCGATCAGCGAGGTTATTCCTCCGCGCAGTGCGCTGCGCATTCCCACCGGTGCAGCAGGCGAATGATCTCCATGCGTGTTTCATTCGGCGCTGCCTTGGCGATGGCTCTTGCATTTGCCTTGTCGCCGGTAAAGGCACAGGAGGCACCGCGCCCGCAGACCGTCATCATCGGCCTCGATATGTCGAAGAGCAATCCGCTGGTGGAAGATCAGGCTTACGCCGCGCGAGTCGCGCAGCGGGCAGCAGGGGAAATTGAGCATCTGCCGCTCAGGTCGCGTGTGATGCTGAGAACTTTCGGTTCCTACGACACGGGCGCCAATGCGCTGAAAATCGACGAGGTAATCTCGGCCCGGTCGAAGCCGCAGGCTGTTGCTGAAGGCATGTCGGCGATCATCGCTGCCATTCCGCGCCTCATCGACGAGGGAAAGCTGCAGGCGCAGGGCTATACAAACGTCGTCTCCTTTCTCGAAAACATGTCGCAGCTCGTCGACTGTCAAGCTTCCGAAGTGCATGTAATCTTGCTGACGGACGGGTTCGAGGATTCCGAATATACGAAGCTTGCGAGCGGGGGCTCCCTGCCGACACCGGACCGCCTCTATCCCGGTTGTGCTGAATTGACGATGCTGGGCGTAGGGCAAGGCGGCGGCAGCCCGACCTCGACCAGGCGTGTACGCGAGCAATGGGCACATTGGGCTGAAGCGGCGGGCTTCGAGAAATTCACGGGTCTTTATGACTGGTAAGTGACGTCTTTTGACGTTGTGGTGACGGAAGGATAATGTCCGCGCCCGTTCTTACCTGCCGTTTGTTTCTCCCGGAAAAATCCATGGAAGTCGCACTTTTTCTCGTGCTGCCGGTCTTTGCGGTCATCGCAGCCGGCTATGCAGGCGCGCGGACGAAGCTCATCAGTCATACCGGTGTCGATGGACTCGATACCTATGTCTTCACCTTCGCAATGCCTGCGCTGCTCTTCCGCAACCTCGCCAATACCGAATTTCCATCTGCGCTGCCGTGGGGCTTATGGGTTTCCTATTATGGTGCCATGCTTACCGTCTGGGCAGCGGGCTCGCTGATTGCGCTCTATATTCTGCGCCGCCCAAAAGCCGACGCTGTCATGCTGGGTTTCGGTTGCGGGCAGGGCAATACGATCATGCTCGGTCTGCCGATCATTCTCACGGGGCTGGGCGAGGAAGCAGGAACGCCTGTGTTTCTCATTCTCGCCTTTCACGGGATCATTCTCTTCACCATTGCCACGTTCCTGCTGGAACTCACTCGCGAGCGGGTTGACGGACACCAACCCGGTTTCGGGTCAATTCTGAAGGACGGTCTTTTGAATACCGTGCGCAATCCCGTCATTATCGGCATTGCCTGCGGCGTCATCTACGGGCAACTCGGCGTCCCGCTTCCCGGGGTTCTCGATACGGCGCTGGAAATGCTGGCGCGTTCGGCTATTCCCTGTGCGCTTTTCGTGCTTGGCGCGATGTTGACCCGCTATAGTGTTCACCGCTCGGTCGGCGCGGCGTCGATCACGACTTTCTTCAAGCTGATCGTACATCCGGCTCTGGTGTTTTTGATGACGCAATTCGTTTTTGCCATGGAGCCGCTATGGGTGGCGGCGGCAACGTTGCTCGCGGCGATGCCGACCGGTGTTTATTCCTCGATCCTTGCGAACCGCTACCAGGCCGCGCCGGGCGCAGCCTCGAGCACTGTTGTGCTCTCGGCCGGTGTCAGCCTCATTACGCTGACAGTGCTGCTTGGGTGGTTTCTCTGAGGTTCACTCGCCGCCCGCGGCCATCGTGAATCTGGGCTTGAAGTTCCGCGGTGCGGTCAGGCGGAATGCGTCCGGCCTTGTATAGAGGAAGCTCAGCGGCGTCTTCTCAAGCAGGCGGAAGACGATGATCGGAGAGATGACGGCGACAGCCGTCGCAACGAGCGTAATGAGGTCGCCGTTCTCGAAGCCGAGCTTCACCATGCCCACACGCATTACGGCCATGGGCAGGAAGAACGACAGGAAGATATAAAGCGAGTGCTTGCCGACCCAGGAGAGCGGCTTTGCATATCCTGCCGAGGCGAGGATGCTCACCAGCATTACCGCAGCGCCGCCGCCTGCGAAGCCCATGAGCAGTTCGAGCGACCGAATATCGATCAGACGCGAGAAGACAACGCTGGCAACGCAGGCAAGAAGCAGAAGCCCGAGGGCGAGGCCTTTTGCGGGCTGTGCGCGTGCCCAGTCGGCGATCTGGAATATCTGCTTGGCGCCATAGACACCCGCAACGAACCAGACGAAGCGCCAGGCGAACTCGTCGAGCAGCATCCATCCCGTATCGAGTTGCGTGAAATAGAGTGCAATGGCGAAGAAGAAGACGAAGAAGGGACGTGCACTTCTGAGCAGACGAAGGGTCATGAAGAAGAGTGCCAGCGCATAGATGAACCAGAGTACCGCAAAGGGCTGGATCGGGATCATCAGCAGGTCGACATAGGTGACCTCCCAGCCACCTTCATGCGGGACCAGGATTTTTATGCCGATCTGGATAGCGGACCAGAGCACGTAGAAATAGGCGAAATGGACAATTTTGCCGTCAACAAATTTTCGAAGGTCGCCATAAAGCGCCTTATAGGCGAAGAGGCCTGCGACGAGGAAAAAGAGAGGCATCCGAAAGGGTTTTGCGAATTCCGTGATGGTGCCGAAGATGAGCGGCAGGTGCCCAACAGCGTTCTGAACACCGAAGGTCGTATGTTCCATCACGACCAGAATGATCGTCAGGCCTTTCGCCGCATCGATCCAGCCGATGCGTTGTTTCGAAACAGTTGCAGTGTCCTCGCCAGCCATTGGGGGGCTCCTGTGGCTCGAAAAAATACGGTTTCTGTCCTCACGCGAGACATGTGACCGGGTTTCAAGCAAAGGAAGCAGGTTCCGCGCCAGCTACAGCCAGCGGACGCTTGTGGTTAATCAAGTCTGACCATCCGCCTTATATCGGCGGGTGTTATACCTTCCGCCCGTAGTTCCTTGAGGCCCATGTCCTTCGCGCTTTTTGAAAGGCGGCGTCCGGTGTCGTCGCGAATGAGGCCGTGATGGTGGTAACGGGGCGCGGGAAGGCCCAGCAGCACCTGCAGGATGCGGTGGATATAGGTTGCAGAGAAGAGATCCTGACCGCGCGTTACGAGGGTAACGCCTTGAAGGGCATCGTCCACGGTAACGGCGAGATGATAGCTCGTCGGTACGTCCTTGCGGGCGATGACGACGTCACCGAAAAGTTCGGGCTCGATGGAGATGAGGCCGGTATCGCCGCGAGGGCTTTCTCCATCCTCATGAAAGGTGATAGGGCCGCCATTGATACGGACCGCCTCGCGCACCGCTTTTTCCATGTCGAGACGCCACGCATAGGAACGCCCCTCCCACATCAATTCGTTCAGACGTGCTTTTGGCATGTTCTTGCAGATGCCGGGATAGAGCGGAGCGCCGTCCGGGTCGCTTGGCCATGCCTGCAACGGAATGCCGCTGGCAAGGATCGCGTCATTGATCTCCTTGCGCGTTGCAAAACACGGGTAGACGAGACCCATGCTGCGGAGTTTGCGCAATGCCGCCTCATAGTCGGTGAAGTGTTCCGACTGCCGTCGAACCGGCGTTTCCCATTCGATGCCAAGCCACGCAAGATCTTCGTAGATGCCTTCCAGATACTCCTCCCGGCAACGGCCGATATCGATATCCTCGATGCGAAGAAGAAGGCGTCCTCCGAGCCGTCTCGCCATGTCGAAGGCGAACAGCGCCGAATAGGCGTGGCCAAGGTGGAGCCATCCGTTCGGGCTCGGCGCGAAGCGCAAGACCTCGCGCCCGCTCATGTCATCCTGCATTGAAACGACAACTCCGGGGGGCATAGGGTGTGGCATTGATAGCCTGCGGTGGCTCGCCGCGAAAGAGGAGGCAAAGGGAATGATGCTGACCGGACCGAGTGTAGCGGCAAAAAGCGGTACCACGCGGCAGCTCGTGATCTTGTGTCATGGCTACGGGTCGGACGGGAATGACCTCATTTCTCTTGCGCCCTACTGGCAACAGATCATGCCGGACGCGGCTTTCGTCGCCCCCAATGCGCCCCAGCGCTGCGATGGAAATCCGATGGGATATCAGTGGTTTCCCATCACGAGGCTCGACCCGTCGGAAATTGCCCGCGGTGTTTCATCGGCGGCGCCCATACTCGACCGCTTCATTGATGAGCAACTCTCGTTCCATAGTCTCGATGCTTCGCATCTCGCTCTTGTCGGCTTCAGCCAGGGCACGATGATGGCGCTGCATGTTGGACTCAGGCGTTCGGCGGCGCCTGCCTGTATCGTGGGTTATTCCGGTGCGCTGGCCATGCCGGAGCGGCTGACGGATGAAATACGGTCCATGCCGCCTGTTCTCATGATCCATGGCGATGCCGACGATATGCTGCCGGTTTCCCGGATGCATGAAGCGGTTCAGGCGCTTGGCGAAGCGGGGCTGTCCGTCCGGTGGCATGTTTCGCCCGGGCTCGGCCATGGTATCGACCAGACAGGGCTCGATCTTGGGGGGCGCTTCATCGCCGATGCCTTTGCCGGGCGGCTGCCGGGGTCGGCTGCTGTCGGGTAAATTTCACGGCAATCAGTGGCGGCTTCACAAAGCCGTTGCACTATATATAGTACACTATCAAAAAGGGGCCCGCTGCGTTGGGTAGCTTTCGGCCCCGGGAGGGTTGGCGTGCAAGGATCCTTTGCTACGCCGGACGCCTGTCCGGCCCTTGTGTTGAATGCGGACTACAGGCCGCTGAGCTACTATCCGCTCTCGCTCTGGTCATGGCAGGACACAATCAAGGCGGTCTTTCTCGACCGCGTAAACATTGTGTCGTCCTACGAGACGCAGGTGCGTTCGCCGACTTTCGAGATGCAGTTGCCGAGTGTCGTCTCTCTGAAATCCTATGTGAAGCCCGCGCGCTTCCCCGCCTTCACGCGATTCAATCTATTCTTGCGCGACCGTTTCACGTGTCAGTATTGCGGTGCGCGGCACGAGCTTACTTTCGATCATGTCGTCCCTCGTTCGCGCGGCGGACAGACGACGTGGGAAAATGTCGTGACGGCGTGTGCGCCCTGCAATTTAAGAAAGGGCGGCAAGATGCTGGCGCAGACGGAGATGCATCCTATGCAGTTTCCCTTCCGCCCCACGGTCACCGACCTGCACAAGAACGGACGCGCGTTCCCGCCGAACTATCTGCATGACAGCTGGCAGGACTATCTCTATTGGGATAGCGAGCTGGAGCCCTGAGGTCAGGCTTTTTCGGAAATCCGGATGGCGAGACGGCAGGCGGCCTTGATGGTGCCAGAGAGCAGCGGATAGGCAGGTGCCTCTTTTGCGCCTGCCGCGATGGCTTCATCGCGGTGCTCGACTTCTTCCAGCCTGAACTTCTCGATCGTGTCGCGTAGCGGCTTTTCCTCTTCACCCATCTGGTCGAGACGGTTCACTTGTGACTTGTAGTGCTCGTCGATCACTTCCTCGACCGCAGCGGTGCAGGCATGTGCGGCCTTTTCGCCGAGTAGCGCCGTCGCCGCGCCCAATGCAAAACCTGCGACATGCCAGACGGGCGCAAGCGCCGTGGGGCGGACTTGCCGTTCGTTGACGAGTTCGTTGAAGCGTGCGAGATGCACTTCCTCGTCCTTCGCCATGCGTTCCAGCGTATTGGCGATTTCCTGCTTGTGAGGCAGGGCGCGGAAGACGGCACGCTGTCCTTCATAGATGCGCACGGCGCCATATTCGCCTGCGTGATCGACGCGAATCATTTCCTCGATGGCATCTTCACGCGTCCGGCCGGGCTGTGCGGAAATGCGCGGCGATTTCGGTTTGATTTCCTTGCCGGTCATCAGATTTCTCCTCTGCTCTCCCGGAAATAGCGCGCGAGCGGCAGCGCGGAAAGGGTGGCAAGAGCCAGGCAAATCAGGAAATTGAATCCTGCGAGCGAGATGCCGAAAACCGACCAGGCCGCCTCGTCGCAGCGCGGCGGCTTCGCGCCGCCGCCGAGCGCCGATTGCAAGTCTTCCAGCGAGTTCGAAACGAGGCTGCCCCCGGCGCAGGTCTCGGGGCCTTCCCACCAGTGATACTCAACGCCTGCGTGATAGGCGGAGATGCCTGCGCCGGTGAGATAGGCGGCGACGCATAACGCGAGAAAGATGAGGACGCCGATACCGATATTGGCCTCGCGGGAAAGAATGCCTGCAATCAGAGCCGCGCCCATGGCGAAGTAATGTGGCTGGCGGCCGAGAAAGCAAAGCTCGCAAGGCACATAGCCCAGGCCATGCTGGAAAAAAAGAGCTCCGCCAATCGTCGCGGCGCTCGCGGCGATCAGGATCCAGGGAATAGCAATCGATGGTATCCGGTCCAGCATGGGGGCATTGAAGCATGGCCGGAAGCTGCTGTCCCGCGCCTTGTCGCCGCATTTGTCGACCTTGGGCATTGGCCCTGGACACGAGCATTCAACACGGGCCTTCAACACGGGCCTTCAACACGGGCTTTGGGCACTGGCCTCGGATACTGACCTTGGGGGTGCCCTTTCTTTTCCATTGAAGGTGAGACAAGGCCCACTATGATGCGCGCCCGACGCTTCAGTGCCCCTGTGGCGGAATGGTAGACGCGGCAGACTCAAAATCTGTTGTTGGCAACAACGTGCTGGTTCGAGTCCGGCCAGGGGCACCAGTTTTCAGCCGATCATTCTCTGCATGAGCACAAGGTCGAGCCAGCGGCCGAATTTGGTGCCGACCTCGGGCATCGCGACCTCGCGAAAGCCGAAGTGTTCATGGCGGCGGATTGAGGCCCGGTTTTTCGGCCTCGATTCCGGCAATCATTGAATGAAGACCGTGTTTTTCGGCCGACTCGATCAAAGATGGCATCAACGCCCTGGCGATGCCGGTTCCGCAGGTCCGCCCGCACGTAAACGGAGTTCTCGACCGTGCGCCGGTAGCCCTCATGCGAACTGATGCACGGCTTGCTGAAACGCAAGCCGCGTTAGCGTTTGGCTTCCAGATGATCGTTGATGAGCTTCGCAAACCACTTTCGGAAGCGCTTGATGCCGTGCTGGTCGAGCCCTGCCGCTTCCGCAAGCTGCCGTCCGACAATCGCTTCGCCGAAGGCTGCGTTAGCGGTCAGCATGGCAATGAAGAGCGTGTCCTCCTTGTCGGGAGCGGCTGTTCCTTTCTTCTCCGCATATTCTTCGCGGCGATCCTGCAGCACGTCCACGATCTCGCCCATGATGTTGTGCGCGTCGGACTCTTCGGTGGCGCGACCGGTCAGCAGCAGCCAGGAGAGAAGCCGGGCCGTACCCTTGTCGCTCAAGGCCTCGAAGACATGCCCGATATGGTCTGCAGCGTCGCGGCTTGTGTCTCCATCGCCAAGCGCACCCAGCAATGAATCGCGAAGTTGCTTGTTTGTCCTTGCGATAAGTGCGCGGACGAGACCTTCCCGGCTTTCGAAGTGGTGCAGAATCGCTGGATGGGAAATTCCGACATCGCGGGCGATGTCCTGCAGTCTCAGCCCCTCGGGGCCCTGGCGGGCGAGCCGCTTCTCGGCAGCGTCGAGGATCAGACGGCGTGCCTCGTCGGCCGTACGGCGGACCCGCTTCTGGGTCGGTTTTTCAGCCGCTTTTGCCGAGGCCTCGCTGGCCGTCGCCGTTTTCTTTGCAACGCGGGACACACAAAACTCCTCTCACGACGCTCGATATATTGACAATAATGTCAATATAGCCTATATGTCAGGTCAAGGCTGATAACAGCAGGCTTACTATAGCAACGGGACATAACCCATGACGATTGCAAGCCCAACAGAGTTTAACGGCCCGCATGCAGCGAAGCGCAAGCGCAAGTATATTCAGCCTCTCAAGGCCTTTCGCGCGATCCGTGCCCTCATTGCCGACAAAGAAGATACGAGTCAGGTCTTCCGCATTGTCGACGCTCTTTCGGGCGGTGCCAACGACCGGCAGTTCAACCGTTTCGTAAAAACAGAAACGGGGCAGCGCATTCTCAATGAAAAGCGCGACCTGATCACCGCTCTCAACGAACGTGAATATCTCTCGAGCCTGCCGGAAGGCACCCTCGGTCACGCCTATTACGAGTTCATGGCGGAAGAAGACCTGACCGCCGATGGCCTCGTGGAAGCAAGCGAGGTCGTGCCGGACCGCGAAGACCGTACCGAGTTCGAGCGCATTTTTGGCGACCGTCTGCGCGATCAGCATGACCTTTGGCATGTAACCAGCGGTTATGGCCGAGACGGGCTGGGCGAACTCGCTTTGCTCGCCTTCACTTATGCCCAGACGCGCAATCGCGGCATTGGCTTCATTGTGCTGGTGGGTGCGCGAGTTACGAGCAAAACCGTCCCTGACGTGAAGGTCTGGCGCGTTCTTCGTGAGGCCTATCGCAACGGAAAGAAAGCGGCCTGGTTGCCCCAGACCGATTGGGAGGCCATGCTTTCCAAACCCCTTTGCGAGGTTCGGGAGTTGCTCAAGATCGAGACTCCGACAGCCTATCGCGAAGCTCAGCCCTTCGCTCTTGCCGCGGAAGAGGCCTTCAAGGCGATGCGGGCGGCGCAGGAGCAGAAGCTCGCCGCCTGATCGGGCACTTAAGATTCTGACGGACTTTGGCACCGGCGCCGTCCCCGCTATGCTTGCGAGAGCAAGATTGAAAGGGGATGGGGCCGGTGCTGACCGTTTATGGATTGAAGAACTGCGATACGTGCCGCAAAGCACTAAAGTGGCTGGAAGCCGGGAATATTCCTCACAAATTTCACGATGTTCGCGCCGATGGCATTGAGGTGTCGGATGTAAGGCGTTTCGTCGAATCTGCCGGCTGGGAAGCACTTCTCAACAAAGCCAGCACCACCTGGCGCAGCCTTCCCGAAAAGCAAAAGGCCGATGTAAGCGAGGCCGACGCCGTCCGGTTGATGAGTGAAAATCCGACGCTGATCAAGCGTCCCGTCTTCGACTTCGGCAAAGGTGACCTGATTGTCGGCTTCCGCGATCCGCAAAAGGCTGCCGTCAAGAAGGCGGCGGGCAAGTGAAAATGCGACGCCGGAACGCCGGTGGGCCGATGCTCGATCTGCCGCTGGAGACGCCGCGGCTCATTCTGCGCGATTTCACCGCCCGCGACTTTGATGCTGTCCATGCCTATTCCTCACGCGAGGAGGTAACGAGATTTCTCGTCTGGGGCCCAAACACCACGTTGCAGAGCAAACAAACGATTCGCGCCTATCTCGATGATCAGAAAGAAAGCCCGCGGCACAATTTCGATCTGGCAATCGTTCGCAAGGCGGAGGGGCGGCGTGGTGCCAGTCAGCACCTTATCGGCGGCGTGGGCCTCAAGCTTGTCGATTGGGAAAACCGTACGGCCGAAATCGGCTATGTTCTGCACCCGGACTATTGGGGTGAAGGATATGCGCTTGAAGCGGCGCAAACCGTTGCCCATGCCGGTTTCGCCGATCTTGGATTGCAGAGAATCATTGCCACCTGCGACCAGCGCAACAAGGCTTCTGCCCGGGTAATGGAAAAACTCGGCATGCGCCGTGAAGGCGTGTTTCGCGGCAGCAAATATATCCAGGGTGAATGGGCGGACGAGTTTCTCTATGCGGTCCTGGCCTGTGATTTCGGACTGTAATCCGGGCCTGTGATTTCGGCTTGCAATTCGGGCTGGCAATTCGGCGGGGGCGACCC
This sequence comes from Parvibaculum sp., assembly GCA_002694985.1. Taxonomy (GTDB): domain Bacteria; phylum Pseudomonadota; class Alphaproteobacteria; order Parvibaculales; family Parvibaculaceae; genus Parvibaculum. Next base: position 122,535 of record NZNS01000001.1, read on the forward strand.
CGCCTGACCTGCGGCTTTTTAAAGTTCGCTGACGGGTTTCGAGAGGAGCGCTTCGTCCGGCTCCCGGATATTTTCACCCCGCCGGATCAGGAACTCGATCCATGTTCCCCGGTCTCTCGTCTCCAAAAGCTCGTGTCCGGCCTCTGCGCAAAAATGCGGCATGTCGATCCGTGCGACAGGATCGCTTGCGAAGACCCTCAACAGTCTGCGGGGTTCCAGCCGAAGCAGCCGCTTGCGGGCGCGCAAGACCGGCAGCGGACAGCGCTGGCCGATCACGTCGAGCAGAACCTCACCATCTTGATCCATCGTATTTTCGCCGCTCATCCCGGTTTCCCCGGCGCCCCGTCTTGTTGCGGTAGGCATAATGCCGCTGCCTCCGGCTCCTGTCACGCCGGGCTTGATAATGCTCGTTTTACGCAGCGAAAAACTGGCTTTTCTTGACGCTTCTGCAGGGGGGCAGGCATAACAGGGCCAAGCGAAAAATTTACATAACTTGAATCGGGAAGGACGGCAGAGATGGGGCTTGTCAAACGAATCGGCAACGAAATCATCTTTGTGCGAGCCGTGCTCCGTTCGCTGAAAAGGTTGAAGGAGATCGGGAGGGATACCACCCATACCTTCTCGGACACGATCGAAGCGCTGGCGGAAGAAAAGCCCGACAACATCGCCATCTATTTCGAGGACCGGAAGCTCACCTATCGCGAATACAATGCTGAAGCGAACCGTTATGCACGCTGGGCGAAAGGGCAGGGGCTCGGCCGTGGCAGCGTCGTGGCGCTGATGATGGAGAACCGGCCGGAATATCTCATCGCCTGGCTCGGCATTATCAAGGCGGGGGCAACGGCTGCTCTCATCAATACAAACCTGATCAAGGGTCCGCTGGCGCACAGCCTCAATATTTCGACCGCCAATCACGTCGTACTCGGTGCGGAGCTTGCTGAGCATTATTTCTCGGCAGCCGATCAGCTCGAACGGCCGATGACGGTCTGGGCGACAGGGGGAGCGATACGGGACGCGCAGGATCTCGACGCGGCGCTGGCCCAACAGTCCAGCGAGCGGTTGCCGGCCGACCTTCGCAAGGATGTGACGCAGGACGACGACGCTCTTTTCATCTACACGAGCGGCACCACGGGCAACCCGAAAGCGGCGCGTATTCCGCATGTCCGTCTCCGGAGCATGATGGGGGCCTTTTCAGCCGGCGCGAATGCGACTGAGAAAGACCGCATGTATGTGGTGCTGCCGCTCTACCATTCCGCAGGCGGTGTATGTGCGGTCGGCACGACGCTGACCGTCGGCGGTTCGGTCATCCTGCAACGCAAATTTTCGGCAACGCATTTCTGGGACGACATCGTCAAGTACAAGGCAACGCTCTTCCAGTATATTGGCGAGCTTTGCCGTTATCTGCTCAACACCGAAAAGCATCCCAAGGAGCGCAAGCACAAGATCCGTCTCGCGGTCGGCAATGGATTACGCCCCGAGATATGGACGGCTTTCCAGAAGCGGTTCCGTATCCCGCGCATTCTCGAATTCTACGGTGCGACGGAAGGCAATGTGGGGCTGATGAATTTCGACGGTACGCCAGGCGCCATCGGGCGTATTCCCGGCTGGGCCAAGGCCAAGTTCAATGTCGAGATCGTGAAGTTCGACATCGAGAATGAGCAGCCGTTGCGTGGCCCGGACGGCTTCTGCATGAGGGCCGCACCGGGTGAGGCCGGCGAGGCCATAGGCAAGATCATCGACGATCCGAAACGGCCGACGGGCCGTTTCGATGGATATGCCAAGAAGGAAGAAACCGAAAAGAAGATCCTTCGCGATGTTTTCGAGAAGGGCGACGTGTGGTTTCGCACAGGCGATCTTCTGCGTCAGGACAAGCTCGGTTATTTCTATTTTGTCGATCGCATTGGCGATACGTTCCGCTGGAAGGGCGAGAATGTCGCGACTTCGGAAGTCGCGGAGGCAATTTCCGTTTTTCCGGGCGTCAAGGAAGCCAATGTTTATGGTGTTCATGTGCCCGGAGCAGATGGCCGCGCCGGCATGGCCTCGATCGTGGCGGAGAACGGCAAGCTGGACCTCGAAAAGTTCCGTGCACAGATGCTGAAGGAATTGCCGGAATATGCCGTGCCGGTTTTCCTGCGTATCCAGCCGGAAATCGAAGTGACCGGCACCTTCAAGCACCGCAAGGTGGAACTCGTGAAGGAAGGCTTCGACCCTTCGGTCATATCCGAGCCGATCTTCTTCAACTGTCCGGTGCAGAAGAAATACGTGCCTGTCGACCAGCATCTCTACGGCAGGATTTGCGCGGGTGAGATCAGGCTCTAGAGCGGCGTAGCACGGCAATAAAAAGGGCGGCTCGAAGGAGCCGCCCTTTTCGTATCCGCCTGGCTGGAGATTTACTCCGCTGCGTCGTTCTTCTTGTTCAGGCCCATCGCATCCAGAATCTCTGGCCGTATGTTCTCGGTGCCTTTCTTCTCGACATGCTGTGCAACGCGGCTGCCGACAGCCATCATGGCTTCGCCCATGAAGGTCGGACGATTGTCGCGGGCCCAGTTCAGCGAGGTTTCGCGGTTGTCGTTCGACTGCTGGAACTTCGGGAAGACATAGCGCGCCATCAGTTCGTAGGAACGCTGGGTGTTTTCCCAATTGGCCCAGTTATGGGCGAGCTGCATGAAGCAGCCGAAACCGCCGGACTGTGCCTGCAGGCGCTCGATCTGCGCGATGGCGTCGTCGGGTGTGCCGATCACGGCCATGCCCGACGCGATCAGGGCGTCGACAGGATCGGAGCCATCGGTCGGCGCAAGCGGGAGAGCGGCTACTTCGCGGAAGTAATAGAGCCATTGCTCCAGACCGAAGCGCACATTTTCGCGGGCCTTTTCGCGTGTTTCCGCAATATGCACCGGACCGACGAGCCGCCACTGGTTGCGGTCGATGGTCTTGCCGTTGTCTTTTGCCGTGTCCTCGCAGATCGCCCAGTTGGATGAGAGGGCGTTGAAGCCGCCGGCAGAGGTTGCGCCAATCGAGAGAAGGCCGAGGCCGTGGCGGCCTGCAGCGGTCGCACCCGTGGGCGAAACCTGGCTTGCGACGGCGATCTCGACCGAAGGCCGCGACCAGGGCGTCATCTGGAGCTGGGCGTCCTTCAGTTCGAACCAGTCGGTTTTCGCGGTGACTTTCTCGCCGCGCAACAGCGGCACGATCACGTCGAGCGCTTCGTCCATCATGTCGCGCTGCTTTGCGACCGTGATGCCCATCATGAAGGCATCGGAGGGAAGCGAGCCCGGGCCGACGCCGAGCATCACGCGGCCGCGCGTGATGTGGTCGAGCTGGTTGATGCGGTCGGCAAGCATCAGCGGGTGGTGATAGGGAAGCGAGGAGACACCCGTGCCGAGCTTGATGTTGCGTGTGCGCTCGGCCACCGTTGCGATGAAGAGTTCGGGGCTTGCAATCAGTTCGTAGCCGGCCGAATGATGCTCGCCGATCCAGGCCTCGTCATAGCCGAGCCTGTCCATGAGCTGGACGAGTTCGATATCGCGTTCGAGAGCAAGTGTCGGGTTCTCGTTCAGCGGATGAAAAGGCGCGATGAAGGCGCCAAACCGCATTTTCTGTCCTGGCATGGTGTGTTTCCTCGGTTATGACTTATTTGGTGTGGTTTCTTTGCGCCCCATCGGAATGCCGATAAGGGCATTGTTGTGTGCGGCTCACGCCTTCTTTTTGAGGCCGTTAAGCTGAAATTCGAGAAGTCCGCGATTGATGTCGTCCGCGTCCGATTCAGGGTTTTGCAGCCACCAGGCGGTGAAGGCGCTCCAGGCTGCAACAAGTGCGACGGCAGCCACTTCCGGCTGGCAATAGGTCGCGAACTCGCCGCGTTCCTGTCCGCGCCTAACGATGCGCGTCACAAGACCGAGTACGCTTTCGTTCGCTGCGGCGGCCTTGCTGACGAGCGCGGGCTGATCAAGGAAGTCGCGCAGCATCTTGTGCATGACCGGCGCGTTCAGCTCCCATGCTTCGCGCAGGACGGAAACGAGAAGCAGCAGTTCCTCCTCGGCGCTTCCCGTGTGGCCCGACAGCCGCTGGGCCAGCGAATGCATTATTTCTTCATTGAAGGCGGTAATAAGGGCGGATTTTCCGGCGAAATGAAGGAAGAAAGTCGCCTTGGCGATCCCCGCAGCCGAACAGATATCTTCAATGGTGACATTGTCGTAGTCGCTGTCGGCGAAGAGCCGCATCGCGGAGCGGTAGATCTGCTGGCGCGTACGCTCTTTCTTGCCCGCACGACGTGGAGCGTTTTCGGCCTTGGGGGCCGTCTTCGATTTCAGAAGCTTCGTCATGCTTTGGCCGTCTCCTTGCAACGAAACTAGACCTTGGTATATTTTTTAACAAGCCCGCATTTTCTGCGGGGGCCGGGATGAGGGTGGGGCGTTGCGGGACTAGGGCTCATACCCTAAGACTCTGGGTACAAATCATAAGAAGATTCCGGGAGAAAATCATGGGACGGGTAGATGGCAAGGTCGCGCTGGTTACGGGCGCGGCAAGCGGTATCGGGCGGGGCGCGGCGGTCGCACTCGCGGCGGAGGGCGCCAAGGTCGTCGTCACCGACGTCGATGAGGCGGGCCTCAAGGAAACGGTCGATATCATCGTGAAGGCGGGCGGCACCGCGAGCGCCCATACGCAAGACGTGACCAGCGAAGAGCGCTGGAAGGAAATCGTTGCCGCCACAAAGGACGAGTTCGGTGCGCTCCACATTCTCGTCAACAATGCGGGTATCGGCATCGGCACCTCCATCTTCGAGATGAGCTATGAAGACTGGCAGCGCCAGCAGAGGATCAATGTCGATGGCGTTTTCTTTGGCGTGAAACACGGCATTCCGCTCATGGCGGCGTCGGGCGGAGGCTCCGTCATCAATCTTTCATCGATCGCAGGCCTCCAGGGCGCGCCGGGTCTTGCCGGCTATTGCGCGACGAAGGGCGCTGTCCGTCTCTTCTCCAAGGCTGTGGCGCTTGAATGCGCGCAGGCGCAGATGAATGTCCGCGTGAACTCCGTTCACCCCGGCATCATCGATACGGCGATCTGGCAGAAGATCCCGCAGGGCGGCACCAGTGCGCTCAGCTCCAACATCATTCAGCCCGGGGCGAACACGATCGACGCGCACGCCATTGCAACGGCTGGTGCACCGCTTGGCTATGCCGGTATTCCCGCCGACATTGCAGCGGGTATCGTTTTCCTTGCATCGGATGAGTCGCGTTACATAACGGGTTCGGAACTCGTCATCGATGGTGGCATGACGGCCCGCTAAGGCGTTTATTGCGTCTGGACGATTTCGTTCGTGATGCGCCAATGGCCGTCGAGCCACTGGACGATTTCGCGGGCACAAGGATGATCGACGGCGGCGTAGCGATTTCGCAGCGCCGCCGTTTCCTTGTCCGTCATGCCGTCGAGCCCCTTGTCCTGCAGAAGTGGCAGGTCGTCTGCAAGCATTCGCGCAAGTTCGGAGCCGCACACCGTTTCCGCAGCCGTGAAAAAGGCTGCCTCGGGGTCGTATTCACCGCCGCCATAGACCTCTTCCAGCGTCAGCATCGGAATGCGGCTGAGCCAGGGCTGCGAGGCGGGGTTTACGCCATGCGCGGAGATATGCTCGCCCGCTCCTCCCGGGCGCCCCTCGAAAGCACGCAGATGCAGGAAGGACGACATGCGCTGGCCGTCATTCACCGGGTAATTGTCCCAGATGAACGGACGCCGCTTCAGCGTTTCGGTTACGCGCGCCAAATGGTCGGCGGGCATTTCCTTCGAGCAGACTTTCGGTCCTGTCCAGAATATTTCGATTGCGGGATCGAGCCGCGCCCCAAGCGTGTCGAGATAGCCTTCGGGTCTCTCGCCGAAAACGCGGTCGAGAATCGGATCGTCCGTATAATAGCTCGGACAGATGATGAGCCGCCCTGCCTTCGTGCGCTCCGCCGCGCATTCGATGATCTCGATCTGTTTCTCCGCAAGCCCCGGCAGATCGCCGCGCATGTCGTCGAAGAGGATTGCCAGATCGTCGATTCCCATTTCGTCCAGCCATGCGAGCTTTTGCGCCAGTGCCTCTCGCGCCGCATCGTCGAAATCGAGGTAAAGCTCATAAGGGCTCAGCCCCACGCCGAAGCGCACACCTTCCGCCCGGCAGTGGGCGGCAAGACCTGAAAGCCGTTCGGCTTCGTCTTGCGGATGCGGCTCGCTCCAGCGGCGGCGCAAAAACGTGTCGGCCTTTGGCGCATAGAGGTAGAAGCGATAGCCATGCGGTGCGAGCGCACTCACATGGGCGGCGCGCGCTTCCCAGTCCCAGGGACGTCCGTAGAATCCTTCGATAGTGCCAAGCTCGGGAATCATGCGTCCGAGACTATCATGACTTCATGACGAGGAAGCCGGCAACGATCACGGATGCGTGACGTTCCGCCTTGCGACGGGAGCGGCCCGATTACCTTGCATCAGCCGCGAAGGCGGCCCTGCCGTTTCGTGAGTTCCGCCATCTGGCCGAAGATCGTGCGGTCCTTTCGTGTGCTGAAACCGGCTCGACCCCAGACCCATGACATCTTCCGCTTTCAATCCGGTTCTTAGGGCAGAGGACGGATACAGGCTTCCTCTTCAGCCGCTCTCTTTCATGCTCTGCCTGATTTCGTCGAGGCCGCTTGTCGCAATGTCCGTTTCCTCGAGGTCGATCTCGAAGGTTTCGAGATAGCGGCAGACGAGCAGATAGACGCCGATAATGATGACGAGCTCCTGCATGCCTGCATCGCCCAGATGCGCATGTGCAGCGGCGAAAAGCTTTCCGTCGGCCTTTACGTTCGCCACCTGGTCATCGGTAAAGGCGAGGGCGGCGTTCTCCGCTTCGCTGAAGAGGGGTGAGGGAAGCGCGCCTTCCGCCGCTTCGATCCGCTCTGCGCTCATGCCGAGCATTCGCGAGACACGCCGGTGCTGATGCTGTTCGTAATGCGAGGCGCAAAGGTGCCCGACACGCAGGATCACAAGCTCCCGCAGTTCCGCATCGAGCAGGCCCTCGTTCAGATAGGCGTTGATAAGCGTCATGAAGGGTACGAAGGACGGCCCGCTTCCGGCCAGCATGCGGAAGATGTTGAGCTGCGGCAGGTCCTGCAGTAGTTCGTGGTTTGCCTTCGGCAGCGTTGCCGGATCAGGATAGGGAATACGCGCCATTCCGGTCAGCCCTCAACGCCGGGCAGCTTCAGGCCCGATTTGTGGCCCGGCTCCTCGATATCGACATCGAAGGTCTCAAGGAAATTGGAGACCAGTGAATAGAAGCCGATAGCGATGACGAGTTCCTGGAGCTGCTTGTAGCCAAGCTTTTCGACCAGCGGATTGAAGGTTGCGTCGGAAGCGCGCGTATTCTTCACCACATCGTCGGTGAAGCGCATCACCTCGCGCTGCGTTTCGTCGAAGATCTTTGCCTCCGGCCCTTCATGGATCGCCTTGATGAGCTCGTCGGACATGCCGAGCTTCCGGGAGATCGCCTCGTGCTGGTAAACCTCGTAGGAGGAGCCGCGCAGTATGCCTGTCCGTACGATGGCGATTTCGCGCAGCACCGGGTCGAGTTCCCCGTGGATCAGGATTGCGTTTCCGAGCTTGATGAAGCCGTCGAGCATGTCGCCTGAATGGCCGAGCATCCTGAAGATGTTGAGGTTCGGCAGCTTCTCATAGACCTTCGCGGCGCGTCCTGTTGCCTGGGCGGGGTCGAAATAGGGGATGCGGGCCATGCTCGCTTGTTCCTTCCCTGAACAGTGTTTTCTTTGCCGGACAGTCTAACCCGCGTCGGCGCTGCGTCCAGCCGCATCGCTCACCATATCGTGTGCGTGCGCGTCCCGGCTTTGCTTGCCCCGCCTGAAGGGGCAGTTACACTGACGCGCAACGAAGCCCGCATGATCAACTGACGGGCACACAAAATTCAGGATCGAAAAACCTGTGCCAGCGGATGTGATTGTGATTTGAGGTGTTGCCATGATCCGTCCCCGCGATGTTCTCGATTTCTGGTTCGCTGCCGGACCTGAAAAATGGTTCAAGAAGAGCGACGATTTCGACGCCGAAATCCGCCGCCGCTTCGGCGAGACGCATGCGCAGGCCGCTGCGGGCAAGCTCGATGGCTGGGCGGCGGATGCGCAAGGCTCGCTCGCGCTCATCCTCGTGCTTGACCAGTTCTCCCGCAATCTCTGGCGCAACGATCATCGCGCCTTCGCGCAGGATGCGAAGGCGCTCGCGCTTGCCGATGACGCCGTGCGCCGCCGCTTCGATGTCGAGACGCCGCTTACCGCGCGCAAATGGTTCTACATGCCTTACATGCATGCCGAAGACCTCGCCGCACAGGAGCGCGGCATTGTCTATTTCGCGCAGCGCCTCGAAGATCCCGAAACGATGAAATTCGCCGTCGAGCACCGCGACATCATCCGCCGCTTCGGCCGCTTCCCCCATCGCAATGCGGTTCTGGGGCGCGAGACGACGCCGGAGGAACAGAGCTTCCTCGATGAAGGAGGTTTCGCAGGTTGATTTCTTCCGACGGTTCTCTTTCCGAACTGACAAAATGCCCTGCCTGCATAGCTGAAGCGGGGGGATGGCGGCAAAAACGGCCGCATTCTGCTCTTTTCGTTCCGGCAAAGCTTGCCGGTCCCTCCGGCGCGGGCAGGTCGGTTTTCTCTTAAGTTATTGATTTTATTTGCATCATCTCTCTGGTCCGGCGGTTGCAATCCGGTTGGCAAACAAGTTCAACCGGAGACCCCGCGACATGATCACCGATCACGAAATCAACCTCCTCGCCGCTTATATGGTCGACACGCATGGCCGCAAGGCGCTTTCCTATGCCGATACGGCGGTTTGCGAGCTTGAGCAGATCGGCGAGAAAATGCGCGCCGACGCCTGGCGCATGCTCCGGATTGTGGTCGAGGACATGGTCGAAGGCCGCCGCAGCCGCGAGGGCGAGGTTCTTCACTAGAGCCTTCTTCCGGGCCTTTCTCCGGCCACCCTGCTAATTTGCCGCTTGGCGCGTCCGCTTCCTGGCGGATAAAAGGGGCCTACACAACAAAAACAAGGCGCGGAGGACCACCGACATGTCACTCGATCCACAGGCGAAGGCGCTACTCGATCAGCTTGGCGCCGATCCCGATGCGCCTCGTCTCATCGATCTGCCGCCCGAAGGCGGACGCGAAATGTATCGCGCGATGGCGAGCATGCTCGATTTGCAGGGCGTGCCCATCGGCAAGACCGAAGACCGCACGATCCCCGGCCCGGCGGGCGATATTCCCGTTCGCCTCTATACGCCGGTCGCGGCCGGCGGCACCTGCCCCGCGCTCGTCTATTATCATGGCGGTGGCTGGGTCATCGGTGACCTTGAAACCCACGACGCGCTTTGCCGTACGCTCGCCAACGAGGCGGGCTGCAAGGTGATCGCCGTCGATTATCGCCGCGCGCCGGAGCATCCTTTTCCCGCCGCCTTCGACGATGCCTATGCGGCGGTGAAGTGGGTCGAAGCGGACGCCTCTGAAATCGGTATCGACCCGAACCGCATCGCTGTTGCGGGCGACAGCGCCGGCGGCAATCTCGCCGCAGCTGTCTGCCTCAAGGCGAAGGCGGAGAAGACGCCCGAAATCGCATTCCAGCTTCTGATCTATCCGGTCACCGATGCGCCGCGCGGTACGCAGTCCTACAAGGATTTCGCGGAAGGTCATTTCCTTGAGGCCGAGGGCATGGACTGGTTCTGGAACCATTATGTGCTCGCGGCCGGTGCGGATCCCTCGAACCCCTATGCCGCGCCGCTTCGTGCTGCTTCGCATGCCGGTCTTCCGCCGGCCTATGTCGTCACCGCCGGAAACGATGTGCTGCGCGACGAGGGCAAGGCCTATGCCGAAGCTCTCAAGAAGGCGGGTGTCGATGTCGAATATGTGAACTATGAAGGCATGATCCACGGCTTCTTCAATTTGCAGGGCGCGCTTGATGTGTCGCGCGATGCGGTGAAAGCGGCGGCGAAGGCGCTCAAGGAAGCGCTCGCCTAGGCTCCTCGACCAGGACAGCAAGGAAGGCGGCACTCGCCGCCTTTCTTTTGCGTCCTCGTCATCCGTCCGTCTTCCTTTTCTTGACCCTCGCTCAGAAATACGGGCGTGAATGGAATGCGGTACAAGCATAGGATATATGACGGGGAAGCCCTTAAAGGACTATTTCGTGGAGAAAGACATGCCTGCGCTGCGTTCACCGCTCGTCCACCCGTTCTCGAATTTCGACGTGCCGCATCTGCTTGGCATTCACGCTGCGGCGCGGCCGGATCATCCCTTTCTCATCTGGGAGCCTTTCGAGGGTGAGGCGCGCACCTGGTCCTATGCGCGTTTCGAACATGAGGTGAAGCAGGTCGCGGCGGGCCTGAAAAAGCGCGGCGTGAAGAAGGGTGAGCGCGTTCTCATCCATCTCGACAATTGCCCTGAAAGTATCATCGCCTGGTATGCCTGCGCGCATCTCGGCGCTGTCGCCGTCACCACCAATGCGCGCTCCGTCGAAGACGATCTCGTCTATTTCAGCGAACATGCGGAAGTTGTCGGTGCGATCACGCAGCCGTGCTTTGCCGCGCTCGTCGCTACGGCGTGCAAGCACATCAAGTGGCTCGCCGTCACGGAAACGGATAATGGGGCGGCGCCGGAAGAGAAAAACCGTCCGCCGAAGTCGGAAAGCTTTGCCGCGCTCTATGGCGATATAGCGGATGTGCCGATGCGCGCGCCCGAGCCGATGCTGCCTGTCGGTGTTCAGTACACGTCGGGCACGACATCACGGCCCAAGGGCGTCGTCTGGACTCATGCGAATGCGCTGTGGGGCGGAAAGGTCTGTGCCATGCATGAAGACCTGCGTGCATCGGATGTGCATCTCACCTATCTGCCGCTCTTCCACACCAATGCGCAATCCTATTCCGTTCTCGCCGCGCTCTGGGTGGGTGCGACGGTCGTGCTCCAGCCGCGTTTCTCCGCCTCGCGCTTCTGGCCGATCTCGCAGAAACATGGTTGCACATGGACTTCGATGGTGCCGTTCTGCCTGCGCGCGCTGATGAGCCAGGACTTGCCGAAGTCTCACTCCTATCGTTATTGGGGCAATGGTATTTCCTCGCCGCCGACGGATAATCATTTCGGTATCAAGACCATCGGCTGGTGGGGCATGACGGAAACGATCACGCATGGCATCGTCGGCGACATTCATCTGCCGAACCGGCCCATGTCCATCGGCAAGCCGTCTCCTGCCTACGAGATTGCGATCCTCGACGATAATGGTGCCTCCGTCGCGCCCGGCGAGACGGGCAATCTTCTCGTGCGCGGCGTGCCGGGCCTCTCGCTCTTCCTCGAATATCTCAACAACCCGGAAGCGACCGCCAATACCTATGACGATCAGGGCTATTTCGTCACCGGCGACCGCGTGACGCTGGGCGAAGACGGTTTCATCTCCTTTGCCGACCGCGACAAGGACATGCTGAAGGTCGGCGGTGAAAATGTTGCCGCTTCGGAGATCGAGCGCGTCGTGATGACCGTCCCCGGCATTCAGGAATGTGCGGTGGTCGCCAAGCGCGATCCGATGCTCGATGAAGTGCCCGTCGTCTTCGTTCTCGTGCCGGGCGGGGAGGCGGCTGCGCCGAAAGACCTGGCTGCACAGATCGCCGCAGCCTGCGCCAAGGGGCTTGCGGACTTCAAGCGTCCGCGCGACATTCGGATTGTCGATGCGCTGCCGCGCTCGACCCTCGACAAGATTGCGAAGGCAGAACTGCGCAAGATCGTCAACGGGGACTAAGAGTACAAGAAGGGGTCGGGGCCACGAGCGCGAAAATACCACCGTCACAACTTTTTGTGCCGAAGCTCGTTACAGTGCTTCGGGAAGGCTACCGCTTTGCCGATTTCAGAAGCGACTTCATCGCCGGGCTCACCGTTTCCATCGTTGCATTGCCGCTTTCCATGGCGCTTGCCATTGCCAGTGGCACCACGCCCGACAAGGGCCTCGTCACCGCCGTTGTTGCGGGCTTTCTCATTTCCGCTCTTGGCGGCAGCCGCTTCCAGATCGGCGGACCGACCGGTGCCTTCGTCGTCGTCGTCTTCAATGTCATCGCGGTCCACGGCTATGACGGGCTCGTGCTTGCCAGCGCGATGGCAGGACTTCTGCTGATCGGCGCGGGGCTTCTGCGCGTCGGCACCTTCATCAAATATATTCCCGAACCCGTCGTCACCGGCTTCACGGCGGGTATCGCCGTCATTATCGCGACAAGCCAGATCAAGGATTTCCTCGGTCTTTCCCTCGAGAATGAACCGGCGGAGTTCGTCGAAAAGATATGGGCGCTGGGCGAGGCGCTGCCGAGTACCACGGTGCAGACGCTTCTCGTCGCGGCCGGGTCGCTTGCGCTCATCGTCTATCTGCGCGGCAAGCGGCCGAACTGGCCGGGCTTTCTCATTGCGGTTGTCGCCGCCTCCTTCCTTGTCTGGCTTTTCGGGCTGCCGACGGACACCATCGGCTCGCGCTTTGCGGGGCTTGAACCTTCCTTTGCATTGCCCGCTTTCCCGGACGTCTCGATGGAGCGCCTGGTCGCGCTTTTCCCGAGCGCCTTCACCATCGCCTTCCTCGCCGGCGTCGAGTCGCTTCTCTCGGCAATGGTTGCGGACAGCATGACGGGGCGCCGTCATCGCTCGAATTGCGAGCTTGTGGCGCAGGGTGTCGCGAATTGCGCATCGGCCGCCGTGGGCGGTCTGCCTGCAACGGGCGCCATTGCGCGCACGGCAACGAATATTCGCGCGGGCGCGCGCGGGCCGATCGCGGGCATGCTGCATGCCGTCTTCCTGCTCGGCTTCATGGTGGTTGCCTGGCCGGTCACGGCCTATATCCCGCTTGCCTCGCTTGCTGCCGTTCTTCTCGTCGTTGCGTGGAACATGTCCGAGATCGACAAGTTCCGGCATCTGATGCGCGCGCCTCTCGGCGACCGGGCGGTACTTCTCATTACCTTCGCGCTCACCGTGATGGTCGATCTCACCGTCGCCATCGAGGTCGGTGTCGTGCTTGCCGCCGTTCTCTTCATGCATCGCATGTCGGAGGCGGTCGAGGTGCAGGCCGACCTGCATCTGGTGGAAGAAGATGTAAGCGACACGAGCCCCCGCGAATTCGTGCCCATGCAGGAATATGAGCTGCCGCCCGGCGTTGCGGCGAGCCTCATTCGCGGGCCGTTCTTTTTCGGGGTCGCGATGCGGCTTGGCGAGACGCTCGACCGTATCGGTGCAACGCCGAAGGTGTTGATCCTGCGGCTGCGCGCCGTGCCGATCATCGACGCGACGGGCGTCTCCGCGCTCCAGAACATGATCGAGCGCTGCGAGCGTAATGGCACGAAGGTGATCGTCACCGCGCTTCAGCCGCAGCCCGAGCGCATTCTGGGCGATATGGGTGTGCTCGCCCGCGTAACCCGGGCACCCGATTTCGCCGCCGCCATCGAAATGGCGAAGGAAATGGTGAAGACGGAGTAAGGCCCCGCTTTTCAAACAATTTCTCAAACAACAATGCCACCCCGGCTTTCGTCGGGATGGCAATTTGTGTTTGTGTTTGTGTCGGGGGGAAAGACCTACCCCAGCAGCTTGCCCGGATTCATCACGCCTTTCGGATCCATTTCGCGCTTTGTCGCCTTGAGGATCGACATGCCGATCTCGCCCTTCTCCTCGCCAAGCCAGGGAACGTGATCCGCGCCGACGCCGTGATGATGGCTGATCGTGCCGCCATTCATCTCGATGGTGTCCGATGCCGCACGCTTGATCGCCTGCCATTGCTCGACTTCGCGGTCGAGCTGGCGCGGAAACACGAAGGTGAAATAGAGGCTCGCGCCATCGGGATAGGAATGGCTCACATGTGCCATCACGATCCCGCGTGCATTCTGCTCCGGCACATTCGCGGCAATCGCATTGCTGATCGCTTCCACCACCTTGTCATGCAGGTTCGCGATGTTCGACCAGCGCGTCGAGGTTTCGAGCGTCTCCACGCCGAGCCCCCGGTCCATCATCGGGTCGCGCATGGCGGGGCCGTTGAAGCGGCTGTGATACCAGCGTTTGCCGGGCCCCGTGCCCAGCGCCAGCGCGCCGAGCCGCCTGCATATTTCTTCCGTCTGCTCCTGCGCCCAGATCACGGTTTCCTTTGCGCCTTCATGGCCGATCAGCATGACGCAGGGCGCGTCGTCGAAGCCCTTCATTTTCAGATACATGCGCTGAAGCTTCGATTTGAGTCCGCCCGACCCCGAGGAGGAAAGCGCCTGGAAGAAATAGGTTTCCGGCGCATCGGAGAGCCGAACCATGGCGACGGGAATTTCCGCATGATTGATCCGGCGCGCGGCTTCCACCCCTTGCGCAAATGTCTTGAAGAGATAGCCGCGATAGTCCTTGCGCTCCGGCAAATCGTGGATCTTCACGGTTGCTTCGACGATGACGCCGAGCGTGCCCTCCGATCCGGCAACGAGCTGGTTGAGGTTCGGGCCCGCAGCGGAGGCGGGTGTCGCCTCTGTCGTCCAGAAGCCCTTCGGCGTTGCGAGCTTCGCCGAGACGAGCCATTTCTCCGCCTTGCCATAGCGGTTCGACTGCTGGCCCGCACCGCGCGCGGCGACCCAGCCGCCCAGCGTCGAAAGCTGGAAGCTTTGCGGATAATGGCCGAGCGTCACGCCGTGGTTCTGCAATTGCTCTTCAAGAGCGGGGCCATAGATGCCCGCCTCCACACGCGCCGTCATCGATACCTTGTCGATCTGGATGATGCGGGTCAGCAGTGTCGTGTCGAGGGTCAGCACCGCGCCGCCGAGCGATTTCGGCATGGCGTTGACGCCGCCCACCACGGAAGAGCCGCCGCCAAAGGGAATGAGCGCGATGTCTTCTTCCGCGCAGAGCTTCACGATGGCGAGCACTTCATCGGCGCTGCGTGGATAGACGACCGCGTCCGGTGCCATGTCGAGCTTGCCCGCGCGAAGATAGAGCAGGTCGTGATAGCTCTTGCCGCGCGCGTGGAAGGCGCGCTCGTAATCATCCGTCCGCACCTGGTTGCCGCCGGTGATGCCGCGCAGCTTGCCGAGAATGTCTTCGGAGAGGCGGCAATGCGGCAGGCGGATATCCGTGAGCGGTTTGGCCGGCGTCGATGCGAGCCGCGAGACGCCCAGCGCTTCCGCGATCCAGGCCCATTGCGGCGCATCGTCCGGCAGCGGATTATCCTGCTTCACCGGGCCCCATCCGTTCCAGCGCAGTGTGGTGCGGTCGATGGTCATTCTCGTTCGTCCTCTTCTCTCAGCAGCGCAACGTCAGCGCGCCGGGCAATATCTCGAAGCGCGCGGGCAGACGCCCCGGCCCCTCGCCATCCACATCGATAAGTACGGGTTCGGTGCCGAGCGGCGTCGCCGTGACGCTTCGCGCGCGCACCACCTCCACCTTCGGCCCGTTCACATGTTTGCCTTCGCGAAGGTCGCCACCGCCTGTCAGCAGGTCCATGAAGCCGAGATCGCGCATGATGACGAGATCGAACAGGCCGTCATCGGGTTCGGCATCGGGCGCCACTTTCAACCCGCTGCCGAAATAGCGTCCGTTGGCGACGGCGGCGAGACCGATATTCGCGACCGTCTCGAAGCCTTCATCCGTCTCGATCTTCACGGGCCGCGGCTTGTGGCGCCAGGCCGTCATCAGCGTTGCCCAGGTGAAGGCGAAATTGCCGCCGAAGCTTTTTTGCCAGGTTGCATTGTTTACCGCGCGCACCGTCTCGCCGGACAGGCCGAAGCTCGCAATATTATTGAAATAGCGTGTCGTTTCCTGCCCATCCTCGGCGATGAAGGTGAGCTTGCCGATATCGATGCGGCGCGTATCGCCGCTTGCGATGCGTTTCACGCCCTCTGCCGTTTCCTCGGGCATGTCGAAGGTGCGGCGGAAGTCGCCGCCCGTGCCGGCGTTCAGGATCGCGAGATGCGCTTCGGGGTTGATCGGCGCGCCATCTTCAAAAAAGCCGTTCACCACTTCGTCAATGGTGCCGTCGCCGCCAACCGCGATCACGAGTTGCGCGCCGGTCTTGAGTGCGCGCGAGGTCAGTTTGGCGGCGGGCAGGAAATGCGGTGTCGAGGGGGCGGCGGTGAAATGCGTGCGCACCGGCCCCAGTTCCTTTTCGATGGTTTGGGAAATGACGCGCCAGGCGCGGCCCGTCCGGCCGCCGCCCGAACGCGGGTTTACCACCGCCGCCACATGCGGCATTCCTTCCCCGCTCATTTTCCCCCTATCTCCCCGGTATGGTCTCGAAAAGCCGCAGCGTGCCGGACATTTCGTTCGCGAGCGCCGTCTCGTCCCAGCCGAGTTCCCGGCCCATCAGCTCCGCCACCTGCTTCACCACGGACGAGCCCGGATTGCCGAGCGTGCCGAGCCCCGTGCGCCTGAAGATCACGTCGTCGAGATGCAGCGCCATTTCGTGCCGCACGGCATGCACCACCTGTACGCCGATCACAGGGTTGCCGGGCGCGATCCGTTTCAGCAGCGCCTCGCGTTCGCCGGGCTTCTCGTCTGCCGTCGCCAGCACCTCGTCGATGCGGCTGCCATAGAAGTTCACGAGATTTTCCACGATGTCGGGCGCGAGATACGAATGACGCTTCTGCGCGCGCGCCACATAGGTCTTCAGCCGCGCCATGTCGCCGCCATAGACTGGCGTGCATTGCGTTTCGCATTTCGCCGTGCGTCCGAGCTTCTTCAGGGCAAGGTCGACCACCTGTTCGGCGAGGTGGCGCGATGTCGTCCATTTGCCGCCAATGGCGGAAATGAGCCCGTCGATCGCTTCTTCCGGCGCATGGTCATAGACCTCCGCCGCCCGGCTCGCATTGTAGCTGTCCTTTTCCGCCTCTTTTGCGCTCTCGCCATCTGCGTCGGGCACTTCCTGCGGCGTCGTGTCGACCAGCGGGCGGATGCCTGCATAGAAGTGGATCACGTCCTCGCGCGTGAGGTGCAGTCCGGGCAGTCCGTCATTCACGACGGCGAGAAAATCCTCGATGTCCTTTTCCGTCACGCCAAGTTCGTCCGGGTCGTCCTCGAACACGGTGTCGGTCGTGCCGATGATGGTGTAGCCGCGCCAGGGAATGACGAAGAAGTGCCCGCCGATGGCGGACTGGATCGCGAGCGCGTGGTCGCCGGAAAGGTCGCGCGTAATGATGTGGATGCCCTTGGAGCGGATGAGCCGGCGTGCGGGCGTTTCGTCCGCCATGGCCATGGTCTTGTCGGCCCAGGGACCGGCCGCGTTCACCACCACCTTGCCCCGAATGGTGTGCATCGCGCCCGTCACCTCGTCCGCCACGTTCACGCCCGTCACCTTCACGCCGCGCCCCATCGCCGCTTCCGTGGTGAAGCCCGTCACTTCCGCGTAGTTCGCGACATCCGCGCCGCATTCCACCGCGCCCTCGATGCATTCGAGGCAGAGCCGTTCGGGCGCGAACATCTGGCAGTCGTAATAGACCATGGCGCCGGTCAGCCCCTCGCGCTTGAGCGAGGGCACGAGATCGAGCGCCTTGCCCTTGGAAAGGCGGCGAAAGCCCGGCAGCTTCTTGTCGTCGTCGGAAAGCCAGTTGCGGTCGAAGGAGAGCAGGTCGTAAAGCGTGAGCCCGAGCCCAAGTACGATGGGGCCCTTCATGCCCCAGCCATAGGTCGGGATCACGAAGGGCAGGGGATGCACCATATGCGGTGCGACATTCTCCCAGATGCGCCGTTCGCGCAGCGACTCGCGCACGAGTTTCAGCTCGCCGTTCACGAGATAGCGCAAGCCCCCATGCACCAGCTTCGAGGAGCCCGATGTCGTCGCATGGGCGAAGTCGTCCTTCTCCAGCAGCGCCACTTTCAGCCCGCGAAGGCTCGCGTCCCAGGCCGTGCTCGCGCCGGTAATGCCGCCCCCCACGATCACGAGGTCGTATTCGGTGGCACTCATGGCGGCAAGGTCGCGCTGCATTTCTCTGGAATCCGTTTTTGGCGTCAGACAGGGAAGGCGAGGCTAGCTCCCCGGTCCCCCAGGGTCCAGCAGGGTCGAGCAGGGCCTAGGGGCAGGAAGGCTCGCCTTCTTCCTGCAATATCGGATATAAAACCGCTCGCGTCCCCTCGAAAACTGCAGGGTATGGGAATGGCGGTCAGGCCGAGGACGGTGCTCTATCACATGGACAATGCGGTGGCGAAGCCTGGTGCCCGCACGCGTCCCCACGCCGTCGCCATCGCTGCGCAACTCGGGCTTGTCGGGCCGCGCTAGCCGCGCTTCTTCAGTCCCTTCTGCTCCAGCCGCCATTTCAGATGGTCGAGGCGGTCCTGTCCGAAGAAGGGTTCGCCCTCGTAAACCATCAGCGGCACGCCCCAATGGCCGGCCGCCTTCTGCGCCGCTTCGTTCGCCGTGATCACGGCCTCGATCCGGTCCGTCTCCTTTTCGGCCTGCGCGTCGAGCGCATCCATGTCGAGCCCGGCGCGCTTCGCCGCATCGCGCAGGTGGTCGCCCTCATGCCAGTTCTTCACGCCGCCGAAGATCACGGTGGAAATCTCGTAGAGAAAAGGAAGCCCCTTGCCCTGTTCGGCTGCCAGCACGCCTGCGCGTGTGAGCCTGCGAATATAGGGCTGCTCCTCCGGCACCTCGCCTGAGGCCAGGTCCATGACGATGGGGTCGGGCGAGGGCCAGGCGTAAGGCAGGCCCTCCATTTGTGCGATCCGCACGGTGTCCTTGAGCAGATAGGGCGGCCACATCGGGTTCACCTGCTTGAAGAAACCGGGAATGCGCACCGCAATCGGATAGACCGGACGCACATTGGCCTTCACGTCATAATCGCGCTCGAATTCGACGAGACGTTTCGTCACGAGGTAGGAATAGGGCGAGCGGAATGACCAGAAGAGATCGTATTCGAGGGTCATGGGGCGCTGTCTCCTCAAGCTAAGGCTTGCCGGTTTCTTCCGGCCGATCTTTAATGTTTTTCATTAGTATCGTTTCGGGTGCGCCGGTTGCAAGCGCATTGCTAGACTTGCCGCCAAAGAAACAAACAGTCCCAGGAAGGATCATCCATGCCGCAGGTCAAGTCGAACGGCATTACCATCGAATATGAGAGCTTCGGGCCGGAGGATCGCGAGACGATCCTGCTCATCATGGGGCTTGGCGCGCAGCTCACCATGTGGCCGGTGGAGCTTTGCGAGGAGCTTGTCTCGCGCGGCTATCGCGTCATCCGCTATGACAATCGCGATGTCGGTCTTTCCACCAAGTTCGACGAACTCGGTATGCCCGACATGACGGCGATCTTCGGTGCGCTGGTGGCGGGCAAGCCCGCGCAGTCGCCTTATTCGCTCGACGACATGGCGAAGGATGCGGTCGGCCTTCTAGATGCGCTGGGTGTGCAGCGCGCGCATATTGCGGGCGCTTCGATGGGCGGCATGATCGCGCAGCTCGTCGCGATCAATCATCCAGAGCGCGCGCTTTCGCTCACCTCCATCATGTCGACAACCGGCAACCCGGAATTGCCGCAGGGCAAACCGGAAGCGATGGCCGTCCTCATGACGCCCGCGCCCGAAGGCGATATTCCCGCCGCCATCGAACGCGGCATGCTCGCCTGGAACACGATTGGCAGCCCCGGTTACCGCACGGATGAGAAGACGCTGCGCGAATGGGTGACGCGCGATGTGAACCGCTCGCTCTATCCGGTCGGTACCGCGCGACAGATGGCCGCTATCGTTGCCAATGGGGACCGTCGCGAAAAGCTCAAGAACATCGAGGTGCCGGCCGTGGTGCTGCACGGTATCGACGACCCGCTCATTCCCATCGAGGGCGGCCGCGACACGGCGGCAAGCATTCCGGGTGCGGAGATTCGCGAGGTGCCGGGCATGGGGCATGATTTCCCGCTCGCGCTGGCCGGCACCTTCGCCGATGCCATCGAGGCGGCGGCCAAGCGCGCTTCGGCGGCGAAAGCGGCGGAGTGAGTTTCATGACCATGCAGAGCGTGAAGGCGAACGGCATCGCCATCAATTACGAGGATCGCGGCCCGGCAGACGGGACGCCGATCCTCCTCGTCAATGGTTACAGCTCGACCATGTTGAGCTGGCCGGAAGAGCTGATGGACGGGCTTCGCGACAAGGGCTTCCGTGTCATCCGCTATGACAATCGCGATGTCGGCAAGTCGGAAAAGCTGAAGGGCCTCCCGCAGATTTCCGACGTCGCAAAGGCTGTGCGCGAAGGCAGGGAGCCTGCCATTCCCTACCGGCTTGCCGACATGGCCGCCGATGGCATCGGTCTTCTGGATGCGCTCGGGATCGACCGGGCGCATGTCATGGGTATTTCGATGGGCGGCATGATCGTGCAGCGCATGGCGATCCATCATCCCGAGCGGCTGTTCTCCGTCACCTCGATCATGTCGACCACCGGCAATCCCGATCTGCCGCAGGCGAGCGACGAGGCGATGAAGGCATTGCAGGCGCAGCCGCCTTCCGAGGAGCGAGAGGATGTCATCCGTCACCGTATGGCGGGCCGACGTGTCTATCAGAGCCCCGCTTACCCCATGTCGGAGGAGGCGCTTTACGAGCGTTGCGCGCGCGAGTTCGACTACATGTACTACCCCGAAGGAGCGATCCGGCAATATGCCGCCATCGTCGGCGACGGCAGCCGCGTGGATGAATTGAAACAAGTGCGCGTGCCTTTCCTCGTCATCCACGGCGATGCCGATCCGCTTGTTCCGCCACCCGGCGGTGAGGACACGGCAAAGTCCGTGCCCGGTGCGAAGCATGTCGTCATCGAAGGCATGGGCCATGACCTGCCGGTCGAGCTCTGCCCGCAATATGTGGACTTGATCGCGACCCATGCCCGTGCGGCGGAACAGAAGGCGGCGGCGGAGTAAATAATACTGGTGTCATTGCCGGGCCGGACGAGGTCCGTGACCCGGCAATCCAGCAGCCGTCCTCGCGAAGAGGACGGCGTTTTCTTTCGCAAGATCGCAAGCGCTGCGATTCCCCGCATTATGCGAAACCGCCTCTTTCATGGAACGGGTTTTTCTCCGTCTCGTTAAACCTGTCTCAGGGGAATAGGGGGCTTCGCGTTTCGCGTAGCTCGCGAGACGCTTTCCGAAGAACAAAGGAGAGCGAGAGATGGCGAAACCACGCATTGCAATCGTTACCACTTCCCACGGCACGCTCGGCGATACGGGCGACAAGACGGGTTTTCACTACGAAGAGCTGACGACGCCCTATTACGTCTTCGCCGATAATGGCGCGGAGGTGACGCTCGGTTCCATTCAGGGCGGCGAGCCGCCGGCCGATCCCGGCAGCCTGCCGGACGACAAGGAGAAGCGCGCTGCGTCCGTCCGCCGCTTTCTCGACGATGCAGAGGCCGTGAAAGCGCTCAACAACACCACCCCCGTCGCGGAACTGAACGCCAAGGATTTCGACGCGGTCTATCTGCCCGGTGGTCACGGTACCATGTGGGACATGCCCGAGAACGACGCGCTCATCCGCCTCATTACCGAGGTTTACGAGAAGGGCGGCGTTATCGGTGCTGTCTGTCACGGGCCTGCCGGTCTTGTCGGCGTGCGGCTTTCCGACGGTACGCCCCTGGTGAAGGGCAAGCGCATCAATTCCTTCACCGATGAGGAAGAGCACAAATCCGAAAAGGACAAGGTTGTCCCCTTCCTTCTCGAAACCGAGCTGAGCGGTCTCGGTGCGAAGTTCGAAAGCGGTGCGCCTTTCGAGGAAAAGATCGTGTGCGACGGACGCCTCGTCACCGGGCAGAACCCCGCCTCGGCGAAAGGTGTGGCGGAGGGCATTCTGAGCGTTCTTCGCACCTCGCAGTAGCAGGCGGCGGAATAAGATCAGGTGGCGGCATCCGGTTCCCTCTGTCCGTTTTTCCTGGAAAAGCAGAAAAAGCGGGCAGAAAAGGCCGGAGCCTGCCCCTTATATTTTATGCTGCACTGCACCATATTATTATGGAGGAGGATGTAACCGGAGCTTCAGACTGAATGCCGAAAGCCCAGGCCAATGGAATCGAGATCGAATATGAGAGCTTCGGTTCCGAAAAGGACGAGACGATCCTCCTCATCATGGGGCTCGGGGCGCAGCTCACCCAGTGGCCCATCGAGCTTTGTCACGATCTCGTCTCGCGCGGTTACCGCGTCATCCGCTTCGACAATCGCGATTGCGGCCTCTCCACCCATATCGAGCGCGGCCGCGCGCTGGCCTGGCCGGATGCCGTCCTTTCGCTGATGCAGGGTAAGGCCGCTTTCGTTCCTTATACGCTTGGCGATATGGCGGCGGATGCGGTGGGGCTTCTCGATGCGCTTCATATCGAGCGCGCGCATATCGCCGGTGCGTCGATGGGCGGCATGATCGCGCAGCATGTTGCTTTCGATTTTCCCGAGCGCGTGCTTTCCCTCACCTCCATCATGTCGAGTTCGGGCAATCCGTTGCTCCCGCCGGCGCGCCCTCGCGTCTATTCGCTTTTCCTCTCGCCCGCACCGCCCGCGCATGACATGCAGGCCATCGTCGCGCGCGGCGTGAAGACCTATGAAGTTCTGGGCTCGCCCGGTTTCCCGACCGACCGCGAAACCTTGCGCGAATGGGTCACGCGCGATGCAGCGCGCGCCTATTATCCGGCGGGCGTGAAGCGGCAGATGGCGGCGGTCATGGCGGATGGCGACCGGCGCGCGAAACTTCGCACCATCGCCGTGCCTGCGATGGTCATTCATGGCGAGGACGATCCGCTGGTGCCCGTCGCGGCAGGGCTCGATACGGCGGCGAATATTCCCGGCTGCGACATTCGCATCATGCAGGGCATGGGGCATGAGATGCCGCTGCCGCTTCTCCCCGCGATTGCGGATGCCATTGTGGAGACGGCGGAGCGCGCCACGGGGAAGAAGCGCGCGCCCGCGCCCGCGCCCCTGAAAGTGTCCCCGAAAGAACCCGTTTCCCCGCTGCCGGTCATAGACGACGCGCCGGCCGTCACGCTCGCGCATGATGCCGACGCGCCGGTTTTCGAGGCGTCCGAAAAGCAAACGCGCCTCCGTCGCTGGTGGACGAAGGCGCGTGGCTATTTCTCGCGGTCTGAAAAGTAACGAAGCCTCAGACTTCCGCCGAGCCGCCATCGACCGGAATGGTCGCGCCCGTCGTATAGGCGGATGCGCGCGAGGCGAGGAAGATCGCCACGCCCGCCGCGTCTTCCGGCGTGCCGATGCGGCCGAGCGGATTGCCTGCCTTGATTTCATCGCCGAATGTTTCCAGCGTCGCCTTCATCATCTGGCTGGGGAAGGGGCCGGGGGCAATCGCGTTCACGAGGATATGCTCGCGCGCGAGGCGCTTGGCCAGATGCCGCGTCAGCATGATGACGCCTGCCTTCGACGAGGAATAGGCATAGGTTTCGAGGTCCGGCGGCTCGATGCCGTTCACGCTCGCCGTGTTGATGATGCGGGCCGGATTGTCGGCGCTTGCGGATTTGCGGAGCATCGGTAGCATCTTCTGTGTCAGGAAGAATACGCTCTTCAGGTTGATGTTCTGCACCTTGTCCCAGCCGCTCTCGGAATATTCGTCGATGGGTTCGCCCCAGGCCGCGCCTGCATTGTTGATCAGCACGTCGAGCTTCGGCTCGCGCTTTTCGAGTTCGGCGGTGATGCCCGCAATCCCTTCCTGCGTGCCGAGGTCGAAGGGCAGCGAGATGCAGGTGCCCTTCTTCGACAGTTCTTCGGCCAGTTCGTTGCAGGCCTGCGCCTTGCGCGCGGTGATATAGACCTTCGCGCCGTTTTCAACGAAGCCGGTCGCGATCATCTCACCGATGCCGCGCGAGCCGCCTGTAATGAGGACCGTCTTGCCCTCGACGCTGAAGAGATTTTTCATAGGCGTTTCCCCTGATGGATAGCGATTTCATATGCCGCGAAAGCTAGCGGACGCAGGGGAGGGGCGCAAAAACAAAAAGGGCGCCTCCCAAAATCACAATGGGAGACGCCCTTCCTGCATTCAAAAAACGAAGCCTCAGAAGCTTGCCGCGTCGAGCTCCATGAAGCCGTCCGCGCCCTGTTTGGCGCGTTCGAGCCAGGCGGATGTCATCGGTATTTCGCGTTCCATCCAGTAGCGCGCCAGCGTCAGCTTACGCTTGTAGAATTCCTGGTTGCCTTCACCGGCCTTGATCTTCGCGAGAGAGACCTTCGCCATCTGCGCCCACATCCAGCCAAGCGCCACCGTGCCGAAAATGTTCAGCATGTCGTAGGAGGCCGCGCCCGCATTGTCGTAATTCTTCGGCGCATTCTCCATCAGCCAGCCGGCCGCTTCGCCGAGGCGCTTGTAGCCTGCGTTCAAGGGCTCGATGAAGGGCTTCATCTCGGCGTCGTTCTCGTTCGCCTTGATGAACTCTTCCACCTTGGCGAAGAAGGTCATGGTCGCGCGGCCGCCCTTGGCCGTCATCTTGCGGGCCACGAGGTCGAGCGCCTGAATGCCGTTCGCGCCTTCATAGACCTGGTTGATGCGCGCATCGCGCACGAACTGCTCCATGCCGTGATCGCGCACATAGCCATGTCCGCCAAACACCTGCATCGAGTCATTCGCCGCCTGGAAGCCCTTGTCCGTAAAGAAGGCCTTGATGACCGGCGTCATGAGCTGCGCGAGATCGGCAGCCTCTTCGCGTTCCTTCTCGTCCTTGCCGAAGGTCTGGAGCGAGAACAGCATCGAGACATACATGGCGAGCGCGCGCGCGCCTTCCACGAAGCTTCGCGAGGAAAGCAGCAGGCGGCGCACATCCGGGAACACCATGATCGGGTCCGCCGGGCCGTCCGGGTTCTTCGGGCCGGTGAGCGAGCGGCCCGCAAGGCGTTCATTCGCATAGGCCACGCCGTTCTGATAGGCGACTTCGCCAATCGCGATGCCCTGAATGCCGACGCCCATGCGCGCGCCGTTCATCATGCCGAACATGCCGGCCATGCCCGCCGATTTCGACTTCTTGACCTCGCCCGTCTCCGTCTTCTTTTCGGGCGGGCGGCCGCCGAGGCGATAGGCGACGGCTTCGTCGAAGTTCAGCACCGCGGTCGCGTTGCCCTTGATGCCCATCTTCTTTTCGATGGAGCCGCAGGAAACACCGTTGGGGCCCGTGATCTCGCCGGTCTCCTTGTCGACCAGCATCTTCGGCACCATGAAGAAGTTCACCGTCGAGAGATCGTTGGCGAGCTTGCCGTCCTCGTCGGGCACCTTCGCGATCACCATGTGGATGATGTTGTCGGTCATGTCGTGATCGCCGCCCGAGATGAAGATCTTGGTGCCGGTGATGCGGTAGGTGCCGTCCGGCTGTTCGACGGCTTTCGTCTTCATCAGCTTCAGGTCCGTGCCGCAATGCGGCTCGGTCAGGCACATGGTGCCGGTCCATTCGCCGGAGATCATCTTCCTGGCGACATGTTCCTTCATCCAGGGTTCGCCCGTTGCCCAGAGCGCGGAATAGGCGGCGCTCGTCAGGCCCGGATACATCGAGAAGGCCTGGTTCGACGACATGCCCATTTCGGTGAAGGCGAAGGTGACGATGGAAGGCAGCCCCGCGCCGCCCGCATCCACGGGTGCGCCGAGGCGGTTCCAGCCATCCTCGCAATATTTCTGGAAGGCTTCCTTGAAGCCGGGCGGAGTGCGCACGACGCCATTCTCCAGCTTGCAGCCATGCTCGTCGCCGACCTGGTTCAGGGGCTGCAACACGTCCTCGCAGAACTTCGCGCCGCCTTCCAGGATCGCCTGCGTCATGTCAGGCGTCAGGTCGGCAAAACCCGGCACCTCGCTGCGCTTGTCGATTTCGAGAAGCTCGTGGAACAGAAACATGAAGTCTTCCACGGGGGCCTTGTAGCTCGGCATGGGCGCGCTCCTTTGGGTCGGCGTTCGTTATTGAAACTCAGGCGTGTCTCTAAATTTCAGTGTCATCCCGGCATCCCCCTTCAAATCAGGAAGGACCGGTGTCCACCAAAAATTCGGCGTCATCCCGGCGGAGGCCGGGACCCAATCCACCTTGCCGCAAGCGGCTTGGGCGGGGCTCCGGCACGGCCAGACGCCGCCGTGACAAAGGGCTTAAGCCCCCGCCGCCGCAGCGTCAATCTCGGCCTCGGCATGGGCCGCAAACCGCTTGCCCGGGCCGCTTCACACTGCCTTCAATTTTGTAAGTAAGCGGCGCGAAATATGGCGGAAAAGGAGGGGAATGTCGAGGGGTGCTATCATAGCGCTGAGCATATGATTCCTCAGGTGGTCCAGATGGAAGATGAGGCAAAGGCAGCTAAGGCGATTGCAGACGCCGCTAATCAAGGGGTTGAGGCGATCCAGAAGCTCGGAAGCTTTATCGATCGAGCATTTGGCAACACTATCTCGAACAGTATTGGCCTTATCGGCGACAAGCTCGCCTATTATCGTCTTGAACGGGCAATTAGTCTGAAAGACAAAGTCGAGAAGCGGTTGAAGGAAAAAGGTATAAGCGCCTCTAAATTCGTACCTATCAGTTTTGGTCTGCCGTTAATCGAAAAGGCCACTATTGAAGATGATGAGGACCTCCATACGAAGTGGGCCAATCTTTTGGCCAACGCAATGGACCCTACCTACAAGGGAAGCATCAAACGTAGTTTCGTTGGGATTCTCGCAGAGTTGGAACCCATCGATGCGCAAATCGCCCAACTAGTTGTTGCTGAGTACTTGCGATCTCCTGCGTCAAGCCGAGATCAGCAATTGTTTGACCTTGCCCGGCTAGCGTCCGCACTGGGGATACCGAGAGTAGAGGCGGAGATTAGCGTTAGAAATTTGCTGCGGCTTGGAGTCTTCAAGCCTGGGGTTGTGTCGTCGCAGAGCATTTCGTTCGGAAACAACCAGCTATCTTCATACAAAGATGCTGATTTGTTTGGAGTGACTGTTCTAGGCATTGAGTTTGTAAAGTCTGTCAGCTCTTCCTAGAAGGCCTCGGACTCTCCCTCCTCAAGCAGCCTTCCGTAACTTCATTTCCACCTTCAGTCCCGCGCGGCTGGCGAGTTTCGTCAGCATGTCGAGGCTGAAGCTTTCGATCTGTCCCCGGAGCATATTGTTGAGGCGCGGCTGGGAGATGCCGAGCCGCTTCGCGGCTTCCGCCTGTGTCAGTTTCCACGCCGCCACCCGGTCGCGCAGCGCGACCAGCAAATCGGCGCGCAGGCGCATTGTCTCGGCTTCCGCTTCGTCCTTCGCGAGCGCCTGCCACACGCTGTCATAGGCTTTTTCGGGGGCCTTCGGCTTCTCCGTCATACTCAACTCCTTTCGCGCCGTCTTTTCACCAGCGCCTTGTATCGTGCCGCCGCCATATCGAGGTTCCGTTGTGGCGTTTTCTGTGTCTTCTTCGCAAAGGCATGAAGCACATGGATGGCCTCGTCGAACTTCGCGACATAGACGACGCGGAACTGTCCGTCCGCCCCAGAAATCCTTATCTCGCGGACACCCGCGCCGATGCCCTTCATGGGCTTCCAGTCGTCGGGATCGCGGCCAAGCACCACGAGATAAATCTGGAAGCCTGCGGCCTCTCGGGCCGGGGGCGGGAAGGCGAGCAGTTCGTCCAGCGAGTTGCCTTCGAAAATCGCCTTCTTTTTCTTGTCCGTTCCCATGCGGGCCGATTATATAAGTATTTATATAATCAGGTCAACGTCGCGCTTCCCCCGCCTCCTGCCTCCTCCCGTAAACCCTCTCTTAATCTCCGCTGGCGCAGGCTGGTGCCTGGAAAAGGGACCCCGGGAAAATAATCGGGGGCCGGAGGAATTATGGAAGACCAGCCGCATTCCGCCATGGCGGAGTCTGCGCCGGCAGGCGCGACACCGGCGCGCTCGCTGCCCATGTCCGCCATACAGGCGGAGTATTGGGGGCCGCCCGAAACCCTGCGGCCGCGTCTCACCGCCGAGGCGACGCTCGCTGTTCTCGACTATTGGAACGCTCTTCGCGGTTCGCGTCTCTTCCCCTCGCGCGACGCCTTCAATCCAATGGAGATGCGCAAATATCTCCCCAACATCCTCCTCATCGATGCGCTGCCCGATGGCGTCTTCCGCTACCGCGTCGTCGGCTCCGTCATTTCCGATTTCTTCGGTGTTGGCAATCCGGTGGGCATGACCCCGCAGCAGATCTTCGGCGACAATGCCGAAGTCGCGCTGGTGCCGTTCCGCACCTGCTGTGCCGAGCGCGTTCCCTATATGCACACGGCGTCCGCCAGCTGGATCTATCGCGACCGCACCTATGTCTATTACAGCACCGTGCTGGTGCCCTTCGGCGAAAGCGACGAGCGGGTGGAGAAGATTCTCTGCTGCGCCGATTTCGTCAGCGAGGAGGACGCGGCGCGCGTCTGACGAACCTGCGTGGCGTCACGCCTGTCCCCGGCGCACAGGCGGGACGGGCGGGGACAAGAAAAAGCAACCCCCGGCCGAAATCGCGCAAAATAAAGATATGCCCGCCTCACTTGTCCTCCCCCTCCGTTCCGGCGGGTCCTCCCCCTCCGTTCCGGCGGACGGCGGCTCTGGCCTGGCCGTGCCTTTCCACGCGCTCACCGGGGACAAGTCTTGCTTGCCTGCCTCCCGCTGTTGCGCAGGCCCCCTTTATCCCGCAAAGGGGGATAAAGGCGCCAATTGTGACGGTTTCGCTACGTTTCGATGACGGTCAGGCCTTTTCGGGGTCCCCTTGTCCCCGCCCCATGTTCAATGGCGAACAGGGCGCGGCGCGGGTGTGAACCGCACTGACGGGTCGCCTCCCCCCGCAAATTGGCTAAACTGCGCGCGAACAGGCATCAACTTATTCCCGGAAAGCGTCCCCATGTCCGAGACCATCACCCCTGAAAAGCGTTTCGACGACGAGAGCGGCAAGGACGGTCTCGGCCAGTCGCTCGGTATCGTCCGCACACTGTATATGGACAAGGAGGCGGGCCGCGCCGCCATCGAGGTCAAGGCCGAAATGCGCATGTGCCATTCGGGCGGCGTGGTGCAGGGCGGTTTCGTCACGGGCTGGATCGATGCCGCGATGGCGCGGGCTGCCATGTGCGTCACCGATTTCGAGATGACGCCCATGTCGCTTGAAATCAAGATCAGCTTCTTCCGTCCTGCGACGCCCGGTCTTCTCGTCGCGGAAGGCTGGATCGAGCGCAGGGGCCGCTCGACCATGTTCGTCGAAGGCAATCTCAAGAATGCAGAAGGTGAGATCGTCGCGAAGGGCACCTCCACCGTGCGCATGATGCCGCTCATCGATATGAGCAAGAAGAAGTAGCTGCGGCACAGGCGCCTCTCTTCTCACCCTCCCCCTCCCCTCGGGCAGGGCGGCCGTCCGGTTCCGAATCTTCCTGTCATCGGAGTATGTGCAGGAGATTCGTTTCTCATGCCCAAACTGAATTTCACTCACACAAACTGTTGCGCGAGAGTCACGCCTGCCGCGAAATGGCAGGGAGAGTTCCAATCTCCATAATTTTCCGTCGCGAGAAGTGCCTGTGCTGCAGGAACTTTTTTGATTGTGTCAACAATCTGGCGGCGTGGCCATGCAACAACCGCTTGCGGCGGAGAAAGCACGCGAGCAATAGTCGCGGCGGGCTTAGCGGGGGCTTCGGAAATTGATACGAGGCTCTGTACAAAATGAAAAACGCGACTCGCATTCTTTGCGCCGCCGGCCTTGCGCTGGGTCTCGCCGGTTTTGCAAACGGCGCGGCGGCCCAACAGGCCAGCAATTCGGACAGCATGTCCGCTTCGAGCGAAGGCAACCTCTACAACCAGACCGCCTTTCAGCGCGGCCTTTATGTGGGTGGCGGCCTCGGCTGGGGCTGGGCCGACAATGATGACGACTGGACCTGGCGCGGCATGGCCGGCTGGCGTCTCAACCAGTATCTTGCCGTGGAAGGCTTCTACGCCGATCTCGCCGACATCACCGTCGGTGGCGTGAGCGACGATGTCGACACTTATGGTGTGGCGGCGCTCGTTTCCTTCCCGATCAACGACACGTTCGCGATCTACGGCAAGGGCGGTGTCCATAATTACGACGAACCGGGCGACAATCGTGAGCTGAGCTGGCTCGGCGGCGCGGGCATGGAGTTCGCCGTGGCGGACAACACGTCGCTGCGCACGGAGTGGACGCATTACGATCTCGATAGCGACAGTGTCGACGACGTGACGGCTGCAATCGTCTTCGGCTTCTGATCCGGCGAACCAGTCCCGTCTGGCGGGGGAGCAGCATGGACGGGCGAACGGCCGTCTCGCGGGGCAGCGAGGCGGCCGCTTTCGTTTCTGGAAGGAATTGGATCGCGAAAGGCCGTTGGGAGAGTGGAGCTTCTCTAACTGTTCGTGTATTCGGGTTTGCGCTTGCCGAGGAAGGCCGAGACCCCTTCGCGGAAGTCATTTGTCTGTGTGCAGAGGATCTGGTTGCGGTCTTCCATCGCCACGGCGGCTTCCAGGCTTCCCGCATCGACCGACATGTTGAGGCATTCCTTCGTCAGGCGAAGACCGAGCGGCGATGTCGTCAGCATTTCCTCGATGTAAGGCTTCGCCGCTTCCTCCAGCTTGTCGTCATTCACCACTTCCGACACAAGGCCGACGCGTTCGGCGCGTGTCGCATTGATGAAGCGGCCCGTCATCATGAGTTCGGATGCCACCGACACGCCGACGAGGCGCGGCAGGAAATAGCTTACGCCGATATCGCAGGCCGACAGGCCGATGCGGATGAAGGCCGCGTTCATGCGCGCGCTCTTGCCTGCGATGCGAATGTCGGAGGCGAGCGCCAGTGCGAAGCCGCCGCCGCAGGCCGGGCCATGAATAAGCGAAATGATTGCCTGCGGACAGCGGCGCATGCGCATCACGATTTCGCTGATGCGGCGCTGCGAGACAAGCCCTGCCTGCGGGCTGCCGCTTGTGTCCGTTTCGGAACGGTTCGAGCGTTCCTTGAGGTCGAGCCCGGCGCAGAAGGCGCGGCCCGCGCCTTTCAGCACGACGATGCGCACGGAATGATCCGTGTAGAGCCTGCCGAAATAGTCCTGCAGTTCATCGACGAGTTCCGGGTTCATCGCGTTCAGCGAATCCGGGCGGTTGAGCGTCACCCGGTCGACGGCGCCGTCCTTTTCCACAATGAGTGTCTTGTAGGCCATCCCGCGTTCCTCCCTGTTCAATATGTTTTCAGGGAGCCTAGCGCCTGGGCTCGCGCGCGCAACCGACGCAAGGGCGTTCAGCCGATATACGCTTCCATTTCCTGCTGGATCGCGAGCGGCAGGTCGAGCCATCTCAGCGCCATCGCGCCGCCGGGGTCGAGGCGCATCACCTCGGCTGCGAAACCGAGCCTGCGCCTGTCGCCCGCCCAGTAAAGATGCCCGCTCAGTATATTGCCGATGACGACTGCCTCCGCGAAGCCTTCGATGCAGGCGCCGCCCGCCGACCAGTCGCGCGCCTTGTGTGCATAGCCGCCGATCTCGACCATCAGCACGGGCGCGGAGGCACGCGCGGCCTGGCGTTCCTCGGGCATGTCGCTGCCGCGCAAATGATCGAGCCATCTTGAAATCAGGGACATTAGCCGCCGCTGCGTTGCTTGAAGCGAGTGCGATTCTCGGGGGTTGAGGGCGTTCGCGCAAGTGTTTACCGGGCGCGAGTGTTAATGGTGTGCCGTGCAAGATGACAAGGCCCCGGTCCTTGCGCTATAGCAGGCGCATTCGTCACGCAATGCCCGGAGTTCCCATGTCCCAGAAAGACGCCAAGCCTGTCATGATCGAGGTCGGTCCGGGCGAGCTCATCGACAAGATCACCATTCTGCGGATCAAGTCGGAGCGCATGTCTGATGCGGCGAAGCTCGCGAATGTGCGTCATGAACTCACCGTGCTTGAAGAGGCGCGCAAGGCGAATCTTGAAGACAGCGCGGAGATGCGCCGCCTCGAAGGCGATCTCAAATCCGTCAACGAGGCGCTCTGGGTGATCGAGGACGATATCCGTCAGTGCGAGGCGGACAAGGATTTCGGAGCGAAATTCGTCGAGCTCGCGCGCTCAGTCTACAAGCAGAACGACAAGCGGGCCGCGATCAAGAAGGAGATCAATCTCCTGACCGGGTCGGCCATCGTCGAGGAAAAATCCTACACCGAATTCGAATGAGCGAGGCGGCGCTCCACCTCGTCGAAGACGCGGGCAACGGGTAACGCCGAAAGATCGTCCACTTCGATAGCGCCGAAATTCTCTGTCAGGATTCCGGTCCGCTCTGCCGGCATATGTGTGCCGAAGAGCGCGAGGCCGGGCACGCCCATATGCGCGGCGAGGTGGCTCGGCCCCGTGTCGTTGCCGATGACGAAGCGCGCACCTTTCAGTATGCCTGCGAGCTCCGCCCAGTTCGTCTTTTCGATGCAGATGCCGGGTATCGTGCGCGCGAGCTCCACTTCGTCGGGGCCCGGTGCCGTCACGATCGTTTCGCCTGCCGCGATCAGGCGCCTGGCGAGTTCCGCATAGTGTGGCCAGCGCTTTTGCGGGTGTCGTGCGGAGCAGCCGGGCACGAGCACGATGTAGGGCGTCCTTACATTGGCCGTCGTGAGCATGTCTCTGACGTCATCGGCAAGCCAGGAAACATCGGGCGTTCGCGTATGGCGGATGGTCAGGCCCGCATCTTCCAGTTGTCCCGCGAGGCGATCGAGTGTGCGGATCTTCTTTGGCTCATTTGCGCGGTGCGGGTGGCTGCATCCCGCCGCGGTGCCGGACCAGCGTGCGCTTTTCAGCATCCATCTGAAGTAGAAGGCCGTGCGCTTCGAGTTTTGCAGGTCGTAGATCATGTCGAAGCCACGTGCACGGATCTTTGTTCTCAGCGCGTGCATGCTGTCGATGCGCCAGCGCGGTGCGCGTTCGTCGACGATCACTTCGTCCACATGCGGACAGCGCGCGAGGATTGTGCGATAGGGCTTCATCGTCAGCACCGCGATAAAGGCATCGGGGTGGTTGTCGCGAATGTCGCGCAGCGCGCCTTCAGCCTGGATCACGTCGCCGAAGGCGCCATGCTTGATGACGAGTATGCGTTTTGCGTCTGCCGCGAAGGGGGCGTGAGAGGTGTGGGTCATGCGTCCTTCACTCACATTCGTCCGCCGCGCCAGATCACGCGTCCGGCGATCTTCAGCGTATCCGTCTCGTCCTTGCCGATTTCTTCGGAGGGGTAGCGTGTTGCGTTGTCACTCGACACGATGACGCCGCCGTCGATCTTCATCTGCAACCGTTTCACGAGCAGCGCGCTGCCGCTTGTCAGTACGTAGACGCCGCCGCCGCGCAGTTTCGGGTCGCTGGTATCGGCAAGCAGGATGTCACCCGCGGAGAATGTTGGTTCCATCGAATCGTCAGGTGCTTCCACCGCAATCAGCTGTGCAGGATCGACCTTCAGTTCCTGTTCGATGAAGCTGCGGCGGAATGAGATTGCATCGAGAATCGCGCGGTCCTCGACGGTCATGCGCTTGCCCGCTTCCGTGTCGAGCGTGCGGAGACGGTAACGCGGGACGAGCATGTGCGCGCCTGCGCCGCCCACCTGATTGCGCGGCAGTTCGACAGGCGCGAGTTCAGCGAAACCATTGTCCTGTTTTTTTGCCGCGCCTTCCTTGCGCATCTCGCCCTGTCCCGTCAGCACCCAGTTCATATCGAACCCTTCGCCCGAAAGATGTGCGAGCACATGCGCGTTGGGGGCGGCGTTCTCCAATTCGTAATTCTGCCATGTCGTACCAGACACGCCGACTCGCTTACCCATCTCTTTTTGTGAAAGGCCAAGAAATCTTCGTATCTGAGCAAGACGCGCGGCGACGCTCATGTGGCGTACTTTTCTACGCAAGCAAAGGGGCGAAGAGATGAAAACATAAATGAAATCAATATTTTAATGGAGCCAGATGCGCGCAGGACTTCCCTCGCCAGAAGGCGTAGGCAGATATACCAAGATTTCTTGTTGACACATGCCAAGATATATTTGTATCAAATGTTTGCGGTCTACCAATAAAGTTATACAGCTTGTGCTTCAGGCCGCCAAACCTTTGCCGTTGGGCGGGAGAAGAAAATGAGCCGTATAGATTTGAAATCTGGCTTGAGACTTCGCTACAGCGGGGCAATGCCAGAGGAAGGTGGTGACCCCGGCGCGATTCGAACGCGCGACCCTCAGATTAGGAATCTGATGCTCTATCCAGCTGAGCTACGGGGTCTCAGAAAGGCGGGCGACTTCACCGCAGCCCGGTGTATCGCGCAGCGAAACCTAGGTTACCTCATGCCGCGCCGCAATAGGCGCTTGATCCCACAGCTGCGTGCAGGTGGATTTGCTCCTTTGCGTCTATCTCCAATTTGGCCTAAATATTTAGTCCTACGCTCTAAGGTTGACTCCGGTTGCACGGTTCATTTTAAGCCGCGCGCCGAACTGGAAAAGAGGGCCCGGCTCTTCTCCCGGAAAACAGGAGGGCGGTATGCATGTTCTGATCATCGGTGAGCAACCGATCTTTTGCGAAGGCTTGGCGACCGTCATCAGGCGCCTCTATTCCAGCGCGGAAACGCGCGTCGTTGCAGGCCCTCGCCCTCTGAGTGGCGTGGATACCAGTCTGGCCGACCTCGTTCTGTTTGATGCAGGTGGCGGTGCCTTGTCGGCCATCGAGGTTCTGAGCGATTTTGTGTCCAAGACGAACGGCAAGATAGCGCTCTTCAGCGACAGGAGTTCGCCGGGTTTTGTGCGCGAGGTCATGGATCTCGGTGTTGCGGGTTTTATTCCCAAAAACATGAGCATCAATCTGGTCGAAAGCGCGCTGCGCATGATCGAAATGGGTGGCCGCTATGTTCCGGATATTCTGCTTACTGTGGAGGCTGACGGGTTTGCCGAGTCATCGGGAACCTTTATCGGGGCAGGGCAGGAAAAGCTTACGCCGCGGCAACGGCAGGTGTTGCAGGAACTCGGCAAAGGGCGCTCGAACCAGGAGATCGCGCGGGTACTCGGCATTTCCATTGCGACGGTCAAGCTGCATGTAAATGCAATCCTGCAATCGTTGGGGGTTCGCAATCGAACGGAAGCGGCAATTATCGCCTTGCGAAGCACGCCGCTGCCACGGGTGGAGGATCCGGCCTGAGGAGATACACGCCCGAGGTTTGGCCAGAGGTTTGGAAAGAGGCTGGCGTGCCGTGGCAAGCGGATCTGCGATGCACCCTTCTTTTTCTGCTGTCAGCTCTCCTGCCGTTCTGTACTGCCGGTATTGTTGAGGCGCGCGAATGCATCCTTGAGGAAAACGAGGGGGGACGCGTCGCCGATATTGTCGATGGGGATACGCTGCTGCTCGACGATGGACGCGAGGTGCGCCTGACCGGCATTCAGGCGCCCAAACTTCCGCTGGGACGCACCAACTTCAAGATATGGCCGCTTGCTCCGGAGGCTCGCGAGACACTTGCCGAAATTGCGATGGGCAGGCACGTGACGCTGCAATACGGAGGCGAGAGCATTGACCGTCATGGACGGGTGCTGGCCCATGTCTTTATTGAGGGAGCCGCAGCAGGCCCTGTCTGGGCTCAACAGGAAATGCTGAGACACGGGCTTGCCCGGGTTTACACCTTTCGCGACAACCGTGCCTGCAGCGCGGAGCTTCTGGCAGCGGAAGAATCCGCGCGAGCAGAGGGACTCGGTATCTGGAACAAAGATTATTATGACATCCGCAACGCGGTGGATATCGGACAGCTCTCCAGACAGGTTGGCCGTTTTGAGATTGTGGAAGGAAAGATCGTGTCGGCTGCGCTCTTTCGCGACAGGCTTTATCTCAATTTCGGTGAGGACTATCGCCAAGACTTCACGGTGACAGTCTCAGGGCGCAACGTTAAGCTTTTCAAGGCAGAGGAGCCGTGGGCTTCGTTCATCGAGGCAGCTGACGGTACGAATGTTTCAATGCTTGCGGGCAAGTATGTCCGCGTACGCGGATGGGTCGATCGTTACAACGGTCCGGAGATTGAAGTCACCCATCCGGAACAGATTGAGTTTCCACGAGAAGCGGAGTGATGGATGCTCCATACCTCAACGGCAAGCGGAGCTGATGTTGAGACTTCCTGATTTGGCAGTGCTGGTGCGCCCTCACGTCTTGTCTTTCCTGGCAATTTTATTGGTCGCCGGTTGTATGACCAATCCTGCGACCGGAGAGCGGCAAATTGCGCCGCTCATGTCTGAGGAACAGGAGGCCCAAGCAGGTGCTGCCGCTCACCCCAAGATTGTCGAAGCCTATGGAGGCGTCTATGGCGACGAGAAGCTCGGGGCTTATGTGGCCGGCGTTACAGCGCGAATTGTCAAGGCGACGAACCGTCCCGACGGTCCCTATCGCGTAACTGTTCTGGATAGCCCTGTCGTCAACGCCTTCGCTTTGCCGGGAGGCTATGTCTATGTGACGAGAGGCTTGATGGCGCTCGTGAATGACGAGGCGGAGTTGGCTGGTGTTATCGGGCATGAAATAGGTCATGTGAATGCGCGCCATTCAGCCCAGCGCCAGACGGCGGCGATGGGAACATCTTTACTTGGTGCTGTGCTAGGCGCGGTTGTCGGCAGCGATGCCGTGAATCAGATCGTCGGGCTTGGCGGGCAAGGGCTCCTCGCCAATTATTCGCGGGAGCAGGAATATGAGGCTGACATGCTCGGTGTCCGCTATCTTGCCAAGGCGGGCTACGATCCATACGCAGCAGCGGACTTCCTGCAATCCATGAATGCGCAGGAAGAGCTTCGTGCGCAGATGCGCAACGCACAGTACGATGCCTCGCGCAACGACTGGCTCGCGAGCCATCCGGCGACGCCGTCCCGCGTTGCGGCTGCAAGGCAATATGCCGGGGAAGCGGGGAGCGCCACGGGGCAGTTGCCGCGAAACGGTAGCGCCTATCTTTCGGCAATCGACGGAATGCTTTACGGCGATGACCCCGAAGAGGGGCTCGTGCGCGATCGGGAGTTTATTCATCCGAAGCTGCGCTTTGCGTTCGAGGCGCCCCAACACTTCACTGTCACCAACTCCGCAAGGATGGTGCTCGTCGAAGGCCCGGAAGGAACGGTCGCGCAGTTCGATGGAGCCAAAAAAGCCGATGGCGTCGAAATTGGACAATATCTGGCGGCGGTCTGGGCGAAGGGCGTCAAAGTGTCGGAAGTGGAACGCTTCAAGGTAAACGGCATGAGTGCCGCTACGGCGACCGCGAAAGTCGGTAAGTACAATGGACGGCTTGTGGCGATCGAATATGCGCCGGATGTCGTCTACAGATTTCTGATCGGTACGTTGCCGCAGACGGGTGCCAGATATGATAGTGCCATTCACGCGCTCGTCACGAGTTTCCGCAAGATTTCCGCGGCTGAAGCCAATGTTGTCAAACCGATGCGGATCGAAATTGTTCAAGTGGGCTCTGGCGACACTGCGGAAACGCTTGGCCGTCGAATGGTATTCTCAGATCACGCAGCGGAGCGGTTTCGTGTGCTGAACGGGCTGTGGCCCAGCGGTCAGCCGATAAAGGGGCAGCGCGTAAAACTTGTCGTGGCCCGATAGCCTCAGGCGAGGAACCCCGCCTCTTCGGGGTCGGAAACCTTGCTCAGCAATGCCTCGCGGAGTTTCCGCAAAGCTGCGTGCTCGATCTGGCGGACACGCTCCTTTGAAATGCCGAGCCGGGTTCCCAGCGTTTCCAGCGTCACCGCTTCGTCACGCAGCCGGCGTTCGCGGATGATTGTCAGTTCGCGCTCGTTCAGGCTTTCCAATGCGTCCTCGATCCACCGCGCGCGTTGCAGTCCATCATGGCTTTCCATGACTTCTTCATCCGGCAAGGGGCGTTCGCATCGCAACAGGTCTTGCCACTCCGAACTGCTTTCCGCAGAGGTGCTGTCGGCTATTGTGGCATTAAGCGAGCGATCGCCGCTCGTCAGGCGGGCATCTATGGTTTCGACGTCGCGCGCACCGACCCCCAGCTTCCTTGCGATGAAGATACGATCTTCTTCAGTCAGGTTTTGACGGGTTCCGTTCGCTATGAGTGCGCGCAATCGGCGAAGATTGAAGAAGAGCGACTTGTGCGCGGCGGTGGTTCCCGTCCGCACGATCGACCAGTTCCGCAGAATGTAGTCCTGGATAGCGGCACGGATCCACCAGCTTGCATAGGTCGAAAAGCGTACACCGCGCTCTGGCTCGAAGCGCGCTGCAGCCTGCATCAGTCCTACATTGCCTTCCTGGATGAGGTCGCCATAAGGCAGGCCGTAATTCCGGAAGCGTGTGGCGAGCGATATGACAAGGCGCATATAGGCGCGCGTCAGTTCATGCAGGGACTGTTCGTCCTTTTCTTCCTTCCACCGGCGAGCCAACTCGAACTCGTGCTGCTCATCCAGAAGCGGCACTGTCATCGCGCTTTTCATATAGCGGCGATTGGCTCGCTGGGTTTCAGGCGTATCCATATGTGCCATCTCGGTCACCCTTCCAACAGGATGTGGGACTTCGTTAGCGTGTCTTGAGGTTTCTACGCTTTATCTCTTGCATGAGATCAACTCGCTGACTTCAGAAATGTTCCGGCTTGTTGTGCCAAACCGCAGGGAAACCGGGCATTCCACAAAAAAGGCCCGGCAGTTGCCGGGCCTTTTCGATGTTCGGTTCGGAGGTTGTAGAGACCGGACTCAAGCGGCCTCGCTGGCCTCGTCGGTCTTCGGCGTTTTCTCGCCTTTGGGCGTCCCCTGGAGTGCTTCTTCGACCCGTTCGATAGCGGCGTCTTCTCCGATCCGTTCCACGGCCGCCACTTCCCGGGCCATGCGATCCAGCGCCGCTTCGTAAAGCTGACGTTCGGAATAAGACTGTTCTGGCTGCCGGTCGGAGCGATAGAGGTCGCGGACGACTTCGGCGATCGAAATCAGATCGCCCGAATTGATCTTGGCCTCGTATTCCTGAGCACGGCGGCTCCACATGGTACGCTTGATACGGGCACGGCCTCGCAGGGTCTCGATCGCAGAGTCGACGACACCTGCGTCGGAGAGCTTGCGCATGCCAACGGCAGTTGCCTTGTTGGTGGGCACGCGGAGCGTCATTTTCTCCTTGTCGAAGTTGATGACGAAGAGTTCCAGCCTGTGGCCGGCCACTTCCTGTTCTTCGATCTCGAGAATCTGGCCTACGCCGTGAGCTGGATAGACCACGAATTCCTTCGCTTTGAAGTTCGGGCGCGGCGCCGCGGGTTTCGCGGGTTCGGCCTTCGCCTTGGGCGCCTCAACCTTGGCTGGTTTTGCTTCCGCGGCCTGCTTGGGAGCAGCCTTCACCGTGTCGGCCTTGCGGGCCTTTTCTGCACGGTTTTTCGCAGCGGCCATCAGCTTGCTCGCCGCGTTGCTCGGGGTTTTTGCGGCGGAGTTCGCCGGGGCGGACTTCGCTTCCTGCTTGGCCACAGGCTCCTTCTTTTTCGCAGCGGGTTTGGCAGGAGCTGCTTTTGCTTTCGGCTTGGCTACAGCCTTCTTTGCCGCCGCAGCAGGCTTTGCCGTTTTGGCTACGGGCTTCTTCGCGGCCGCAGGCTTCGCCGTCTTGGCCTTCGGCGCAGCCTTTGCCTTCGTGGCAGTGCTGGACTTTGACTTGGCCGGCGCGGATTTTGTCGCCTTGGTGGTAGCGCTCGCCGCTTTGGCGCGCGCCTTGGCCGGTTTCGCCGCGGTTTTCGATTTCGCGGGCGCAGATTTCGACTTGGGTGCCTTGGTGATTTTGCTCGCCATCGTCTTTCCTATACCCAGCCTTTCTCGTTTCCGAAGGCCGGAAAAGGACGGAATGCCCTCTTCCCGGCTCAGTAATTCATGTCCGCAGTGATGCGTCTCTTGCCATCAAGCCGTCGAGACGTTGCAGCCGGAAGTCGTTCCAACTCCCTCAGTCATCGAACAAGAAGACCGATCTTGATGGTGCACCTGTGCCTTGCCGGAAGGTCTCGGAACCGGGACCTGACGTCCGGTGAGGGCCGATCCCCATTTGGCTCATTGTTCCCAGCCTTATCGGCTGCTAGCAGCGAGCCGCATTGCAACTGGTGACTGGTTAGACACGCTTCAACCAGCGCACCCTGAACCTAGAGCTTTTGATCAGGTATGCGCTCAAGTTCACGGAAATTCCTGTGCGACATATATAGCACAAAACCCCGCCCGGTGGAAGGGTGGCTGCAAAAAAGACAGTTAACACAGGAGGATAGGCACTTTTCTTCGCAGTTTCCTGCGCCTTTTGAGGCTAGCAGAAACGGGAAGATCTTAATCGCCTTCGCCGGGCTCAGGGCTGAAATACTCCTCGAACTTGCCCGACACGCCTTGCCAGTCGTCTGCGTCGGCAGGGGCATCTCGCTTTATCGTGATGTTCGGCCACTTGCTGGCATATTCGGCATTGAGTTCCAGCCATTTTTCAAGGCTTGGTTCCGTGTCCGGCTTGATCGCTTCGGCCGGGCACTCGGGCTCGCACACACCGCAATCGATGCATTCGTCCGGATGGATGACCAGCATGTTCTCGCCCTCGTAGAAGCAGTCCACAGGGCAAACCTCCACGCAGTCCATATACTTGCAGCGGATACAGGCGTCGGTCACGACATAGGTCATCGCATTCTCCAATAGCGTCGCCGCCTTACGACGGACGCTCCTTCCGGGGTTTCCCCCTTGCTTATCCTTGCCCAGGGGCCGTTATGCCGAGCCGGGCCATGACACGTTGGCGCGCCTGCCCGGATTCGCGATCGGGAACGTATATCAGCCCGGCAACGCGCCGCAACAAATTGGCTTCGTAGTCGTCAAGAACGCCGTCTGCATAGACGACTTCCCACATCTTCTCGATCAATCCGACCCGGTCTTCCTGGCTATAGGCCTGTTTGATGGCCTGCGCCCAGCGATGAAGGTCGAGCGTCTCGGATTCCTCTCCTTCGGCTTCATCTACCAGTGCAGCCACTGCCTCCGGCGTCAGTCCGAATGAATCGGCCGCGATACGCCTGATCGCCTCGCGTTCCTCCATGCCGAACTCTGCGTCCGACGTTGCCGCCCTGATGAGGAGAGCAACGACCGCCACCTGGAGATCGTCAAAGCCTTTCGGTTTTTCCTCTGGTGCGCCGAGCAGGAAAGATTTGAGCCGGTCGATCATGAGCATTTTACCTATAGGTGCCGGAGGAATTATTCAACCACGCAAAAATATGTGAATTAAGACTCTTCGCTGCGGAGTGCATCGATTTGTCGCCGTTCTCTTTTTGTGGGCCGTCCGGAGCCGGCTTCGCGCACCGATGTTGCGGCCGGAATATCCGCATTTCGCTGAGTTGCCGGTGCAGGCGGATCGAGATCGCTATAGAGCGACCGAGCTTCCGGTGCGGGCCCGCGGCGCTCGGCGAGAAGAAGGATTTTTATCACGCGGATGTGCGGACCCAACGGGAAGGTGAGGATGTCACCGGGGCGGACCATCCGGCTCGCCTTTGAAATCCTGTCGCCATTTACCCGAATACGGCCGGATTGCACCAGAGTTGCCGCAAGAGAACGGCTTTTGAGGAAACGGGCGCACCAGAGCCAGCGATCGATCCGCTGTCCCGGCTGGCCCAGTGCATCGCTCATCAGGAGTCGTTGCCGCGTACACGTTCCTTGAGGACGGCGAGGGCCGCGAAAGGCGAATCCGGGTCAGGCTCACGCTCGCGTGGCTTCCGATCAGGCTTTTGCTGTGGGCGCGGTCCTCGTTCACCACGCCGCGGCGGCTTCTTTTCGCCGTGCGCTTGTTGTTCGCCACTCTGTTTGCGTTTGTCGCGGCGCGGAGATTTGGTGCGCTCGGCTCCCTCTTTTCTGCCACCATGCCGCCGCCGCTGGGGCCGCCAGATTTCCATCTCGACCTCAGTGGGGGTGTCTTCTGCGGGCGGCTGTTCAGGGGCGCCAGAATCCGGCGTCGTTTTGGCCAGCGCCTGCTGTTCGCCTGGCAGATTGGCTTCGGGAGCGAGTGCCGAAGTTACGGCAGATGCTTCATCCGGCGGGGTTTCGGCTTCTTCCCCGGCAGGTGACTGCCCTTCGGGTGCCATTATGTCAGAGGCGGAGATCTCGTCTTGCGGAACTGCCTCAACCGCCTCCTCCACCATCCCGGGCGTGTGCGTTTCCGGTTGTGGCTCCTCGGTTTTTGTTTCCGCGGTTTTTGGCTCTGCGGGCTTGGGTTCCTCGACTTTGGGTGGCTTCACCCGCTCGATCTGCGAACGGTAGCCAAGGCCACGCAGAAGGCTCGAAAACTCCTCACCCGAACAACCGACAAGCGACATCATGTCGGGTGTCACGGTGAAGCCACCATTATAGGTGCGCGCCGCAATGATCGGGCGGATGAGGTCGGCGACACGCTCCAGCATGTCGATGCGAACGGCGCGTGTCCCGCAAACACGGAACCCGACCGCTTCGTAGAAACCCTCCGGTGCTGCCTGATCGGCGGGGACCGATGTGAGGCCAGGGGTTGGCGGGGCGGGAAGGCTCTCGAACGGTTCTTGTT
This sequence comes from Parvibaculum sp., assembly GCA_002694985.1. Lineage (GTDB taxonomy): Bacteria > Pseudomonadota > Alphaproteobacteria > Parvibaculales > Parvibaculaceae > Parvibaculum. The sequence continues at coordinate 164,901 of NZNS01000001.1, forward strand.
CTGCTGTTGCGCGATGGAGTGCCCAGAGGGTGAGTCTCAACCGTGCGGACGCCGGCTTCAACAGGGCAGGCATGAAAATCGAATAGGCACCGAAACGAACGCCATGCTTGCGCAATTGACCGCGCGCAGCCTGATCGAGCGCACGGACATCCTCCGAAACGGTTTCACGCGCCAGCGTCCCAAGGTTCTCGACGAGGCGGAAGGCGATGCCCCGCGCCAGCCCTTCGACATCCGTTGCATCGCGCAAGGCGATGAGTGGTGCCAGGACATTGGCGATGTGCATCTTTAGCCATGCGTCGAGGCGTGTTTGTACGTTCTCGCGTGCGGAGCCGTTCAACTCCTCACCTGCGACCAGCTCTACACGGGGCAGGAGGATATTGTCGGAGCCCTTCAATTCGGCGACCGGATGGCCTGCCCAAAGAATGCGTCCATGTTCGGAAAGTGAGATGTCGGCATCGGGTGCCATCACGAGACGCTGCGCGCGTTCGGATATCTCACCGGCGAGAGCCTGCGATGCCGCATTCCGAAGAATGCGGCCCTGTTCGCCTTCCGCCCTTGGGTCGGGCACGAAGACAAATCCTTGCAGGCGCCCGACATATTCGCCCTCTACCAGTACTTCGCCGTCGCCGTTTACAGCCGTCATGAGTTCCTCGTTCTGGCGCAGTCGCTTCATCAATATGCTGGTGCGCCTATCGATGAATCTCTGCGTCAAGCGCTCGTGCAGAGCGTCAGACAGCTTATCCTCTATCGCACGCGTGCGCTCTTGCCAATGCGCGGGATTGTGAAGCCAATCGACCCGGTTGGCCACATAGGTCCATGTACGGATGTGGGCGAGGCGGGCGGCCAGTATATCGATGTCGCCATCGGCGCGATCGAGACGCTGCATCTGACGGCCAAGCCAGTCGTCGGGGATGCATCCGCCGCTCTCTTTCGACGGATCCATGAGGAAGAGGAAGAGGCGGGTCAGAAGCGCCGCATGCTCGCTTGCAAGGGTTTTCCGGAAATCGGGAACCTGAGCGACCTCCCATAGCCGTTTTATCGCCATTGGGGAGCGCAGGCAGCCACTCACATCCGGATCCCGGACCATACGCGTCAGTGCTTCCAGATCGTCTCCGACCTGCGCCTTGGCGAGGCCGGACCGTCCAGGAGATATTTCGAGGCTGCGCATCAGTGCCGCTACGCTGGAGAAATCGAGATGCGGATTGCGCCACTGGAAGACACGTTCGGGTTCGAACTGATGGTTTTCAATGCGGGAGATCGTTTCTTCGGACGGAACGGTGGCATCGCCCGTTACGCCGAAAGTACCGTCGTTCATGTAACGTCCTGCGCGTCCGGCGATCTGGGCGAGCTCGGAAACCTGCAAGGGGCGGTGCTGCCGGCCGTCGAATTTTCCCGTCGAAGCGAATGCTACATGGTCCACATCCATGTTGAGACCCATGCCGATAGCGTCGGTCGCAACAAGAAAATCGACTTCGCCCGACTGATAGAGGGCGACCTGCGCGTTGCGTGTGCGGGGGCTGAGGGCGCCCATGACGACCGCAGCCCCGCCGCGCTGGCGCCGGATCAGTTCCGCGATCGCATAAACTTGGTCGGCGGAGAAGGCGACCACGGCGGAGCGTCGCGGAAGGCGGGTGATCTTCTTCGACCCGGTCCATGACAGTTCCGAGAAGCGGGGCCGGTTGATGAAATGCGTTTCCGGCAGGAGTTTCTGGATCAGTCCCCGCGCTGTTTCGGAGCCGAGCATCATGGTTTCGGAATGCCCGCGCGCGCGGAGCAGGCGGTCGGTGAAGGTATGGCCACGCTCCCGGTCCGCAGCGAGCTGGATTTCGTCCACCGCCAGGAAATCAACCTCGCGTTCGAGCGGCATCGCTTCGACTGTGCAGATAAAATAGCGCGCCGATGCGGGGAGAATTTTTTCCTCCCCCGTGATGAGAGCTACATTGCGAGTGCCTTTCACCCTCACCACACGATCATAAACCTCACGGGCAAGAAGACGCAGCGGCAGCCCGATCATGCCCGTCTCGTGGGCCATCATCCGTTCGATCGCGAGATGGGTTTTGCCTGTGTTGGTCGGCCCCAGCACCGCCGTGATACGGCGGCGCTCCGCCAGGCGGTCACGGGCCTCTGCGGAGGCGTACTGGGAAGGCGGGATACTCATGTTGCGGGGGCACCTTCCGCGCAAAACGACCGGGATGCAAGAGCGCCGTCGCATTAACCGGTACGATATTAAGAAATGGAATATTGGGCGAACGAACCGGGTCCGAATCGCTGACCACGCGATTTTCCGGCTTCGTTCACGGCTAAATCTTGTGTCTCTCCAATAGCTTAGGCGGACGAAAGGTTAATATGAAAAACCCCACATCTTCCCGCAGCGTCGCGATGGGGGGTGGTGCGACCGGCGGCCCGGTGGTCTTTCGGATACTGGACCGCGGTCTATAGTGTTCCGATCGACATTGTGGAACAGCGTCGTCCCGGGCCCGCCGAAGAGGCTCGCGGCAATCGCGGGAGAACAGCGATGGATTTCAGAATTCCCAGGGAAATCACCGACTATCTCGGTGTGCTCGACGATTTCATCGAGAAAGAGATCAAGCCGCTCCAGGCACAGGACGATAACGAGCGCTTTTTCGACCATCGTCGCGAGCATGCGCGGACCGACTGGGATAATGAAGGGCTCCCGCGACACGATTGGGAAGAGCTGCTTGTCGAAATGCGCCGCCGCGCGGACAAGGCAGGCCACCTGCGTTATGCGCTCCCGAAGGAATATGGCGGCAAGGATGGCACCAATCTCGGCATGGCCGTGATCCGCGACCATCTGGCCGCCAAGGGGCTTGGCCTTCACAACGATCTACAGAATGAATCGTCCATCGTCGGCAATTTCCCCACCGTCCTCATGTTTCGAGATTTCGGAACAGAGGAGCAGAAGAAGAAATTCATTCCCGGTTCGCTGGACGGCTCGATCCGGATCGCCTTCGGCCTGACAGAGCCCGATCATGGATCGGACGCGACCTGGATGGAGACGACCGCGAAGCGCGAGAAGCGCGACGGGGTCGACGGCTGGCTCATCAATGGCGTGAAGATGTGGAATACGGGCATGCATGTCGCAACGCATGACTTCGTCTTTGCGCGCACGAGTGGCAAGGGAGGCGACGCGCTCGGCATCACCTGCTTCATCGTGCCCGTCGATGCGCCGGGCGTAAAAATCGAGGAGTATCTCTGGACCTTCAACATGCCGACGGATCACCCGCGCGTGTCCTTCACCAATGTCTGGGTGCCTGATGATTCCTATCTAGGCGATCCCGAGCGCGGGCTTGAACTTGCGCAGCATTTCGTTCATGAGAACCGCATCCGGCAGGCAGCTTCGGGCGTCGGCGCAGCGAAATTCTGTATCGATGAAAGCGTCGCCTATGCGAAACAGCGAAAGCCTTTTGGCAAGCCGCTTGCATCTAACCAGGCTATCCAGTTCCCGCTGATTGAAGCACATACCGAATGCGAGATGATCCGTAATTTCATCTACAAGACGGCATGGGAAATGGATCAGATGTCGAAGCCGGACGTCGCGAAATATCTCTCCGACAAGGTCTCGATGTGCAACTACCGCGCAAACCGCCTTGTCTGTCAGGCAGCGGATCTCGCCATTCAGGTGCACGGAGCTATCGGTTATTCCCGACACAAGCCTTTCGAACATATTTACCGGCATCATCGCCGCTACCGCATTACCGAGGGTTCGGAAGAAATCCAGATGCGCAAGGTCGGAGGACATCTCTTTGGCTATATCGGCGCCAATCGCCCGGTGAAGACCGCAGGGTAAATAGAAAATCCGTTGAAAAAAGAGCCATCACGTTACCGCGTGGCGGTTTTTTCCTTTCCTTCGTCTTCAGGCCAGATGAGCCGCCAGCCGGGAAGCGTCATGATCGCGATCGTGCCTTCGCCCACCGTGCTTTCGAGCGTGAAGCTGCCGCCATGCATCTCGATCAGCGATTTGGTGATGGGCAGACCAAGACCCGTGCCGCCATGCTGGCGGGCGCTCGTATCGTCGACCTGACCGAAAGGTTCCATCACTTCGGCGAGCTTGTCTCCGGGAATGCCGATGCCGTTGTCGCGAACGGCTATGGTGAGGTCGCCGGCTTCGCTGATGCGTGTGGTCAGATCGATACTGCCGCCCTCGTGGGTGAACTTCGCCGCATTGGACAGAAGGTTCAGCATGATCTGGCGCATGGCTCGCTGGTCGGCATTCAGGTTGGGCAGGGTGCCCGGCATCTCAAGGTGAACCTGTTGCGCCTTGTCCATCGTCCGTGCACGCATGATCTCCACGGACCAGCGTAGCACAGCAGGAAGGTCGACTTCCTCATCTTCAAGTACATAACGCCCGGCCTCGATCTTCGATATATCGAGAATATCGTCGATGACGTTCAGCAGATGCCGACCGCTGTCATGGATGTCGTTGGTGTATTCGCTGTAGCGCTCGGAGCCCATCGGCCCGAACATCTCCTGCTGCATGATTTCCGAAAATCCGATGATGGCATTGAGCGGCGTTCGGAGTTCATGGCTCATATTGGCCAGGAATTTCGATTTGGCGCGGTTTGCGAGTTCTGCGGCTTCCATCGCATGTTGAAGATCTTCTTCCGACCTGCGACGGTCAATGGCAATGCCTGCCAGGTGGGCGGCTCCCAAGAGGTAATCGGATTCCCACGGACTGGGTTTGTAGACGTCGGGGAAGTAGAGGGCGAAGGCACCCACGACCTTTTCGTTGTGCGCGACTACAGGTTGAAACCAGACGGTCTGGATGCCGGTTTTTCGCGTGTAGGAGGTGACGGTTTCGCCGTGTTCGTCTTCCTGAAGGTTGGTTACGACGATCTTCGACCCTGCGAGTACCGCGTGGCCGAAAGGAGTGTCTCGCTGTTCTCTCCAGAAGGTTTTTGCCCAGCCCTGGAAGTCCGCAGGCAGATGTGGTGCGGCGCAGGTGAGAAGGTCGTTCTGGTCGTCGAGGAGATAGACAGCCGCACGACCGGTGGGGCTTGCCTCTTCCGCGCCGATCGCAAGCAGCGAGAGGACTTCATCGAGAGCTTCACCGGTCGCCAGTGCGCGCAGCACACGGAAATGGTTGCGTTGCTCTGTCTCGGTGCGCTTGCGCTCGGTTATGTCGCGAATGTTGATGACGTATCCACGCACATTCGCGTCGTCCAGCAGGTTGGTGACGCTCGACTCGATCCAGACGTTGCGGCCCGCGTAGCGGGGAAGGGTGAGCTCGTAATACAGCGTTTTTTCGAGGGGAAAAGAACCTTCGCCAAATTTGTCGAGAATTTGCTGCTTTTGTTCATCGGCCAGAAAGTCGAGGCTGTTGATGCCAATGAGAGCGTCAGGCGACAGGCCGAGTTTTTCCGCTGCAGGCGATGCGTACTGGATGATCGCATTTTCATCCGTAACCAGCACGACGTCGAAAGCATTTTCGACGAGGGCGCGGAAGTGATGCTCGCGCCGTTGAAGCTGTTCGTTCGCTTCCTCGGCGCGGCGCCTTGCGGCCTCGGAGACGTCACGCGCATGGCCAAGATCCCGAATGAGGTCGGCGTTTCTGAAGCGAAGGTTGTAAGTCTCGACCGCAAATGCTCTTTGCTGCCTGGCTACATGTGCCAGGAGAAGAAATGCGGGAATGCAGGCAAACCCGAGCGCCACGAAGGTGGTGCTCGCCGCCCAGAAGCAAACGCCGATCACAGTTGCCATGACGGGTATTGTCACGGAAAAGAAGATTGATCTTAGTTGAAACGCCATCTGCGATGCCATGACGACATGCACGATAAGAACGGTCAGCAGGGCGAGATTCTGCATGCCGCCATCGTCCCGCCAGAAAAGAGGCACCAGACCGATCCACACCAGATTGAGAAGCCAGTAGCGGATGACGGTTGGTTTTATCCAGCGATCAGCATCGGCTTCTCCGCGGTCGTCAGCGGCAAAGAATCTGCGTTGAAACAACCCGTATTCCGCGTAACCCGCAACAATGGCAAGCCACCAGATCACGATGACGGGTTCGGGATATGCAGGCGTGAAGGTGAAGAAGACGGCGCCGGAGATTGCCGGAAAAAACAAGGGCAATGCGCGGAAGGTGCGCATGATCGTTCTGTAGAGTTCGAGGCGGATGGCCGACGCGCGTTCTTCTTCCGCGGTCTTGACGCAGGCTGGAGGACTCGCCTCGGAATGAATGCTCGCACCGGGCATTTGCGACGGGGTCTCCTCCCCCAAATCAGACCCCATCCGCTCTCCAGTTTAGGCGAGGGAGGTAAAATTTTCCTGAACGCTTAAGGAGCGGCAAGGCACAAAAAACCCCGCCTGTACAGGACAGGCGGGGGTATTCGAGCCGGAATTGACCGGTCAGTACGGGTTTGGGACGCTTTCAATATCGGGCATGGACGGCACGCGGTGGCGTCCTTCGACTGCGCAGCTGCGCCGTACGTCCCGGTCGATAACGGATGTGGGTGTCCAATAGCTCGGAACCCAGCTTGAAGCTCTCTGATCCGCCACGGCGTTCTGTTCGCTTGTAAGGCTGCCGCGGAACTCCTGCACAATAGAAACGTCAGGCTGTACACCGAGAGAGAGCAGGCTGGGGTTGCGAGTATAGAGCTTTGCCCATTTCGCACCCTCGACGGGGTCCTGATCGACTCCCTGCCCCTTGAGATAGAGCGTGGCCATCATCTTTTGTGCATCGGGCCAGCCGCTATTGGCCGCTCGTTGCACCCATTCCGCCCCTTCGGCTTCCTGTCCCTTGGCGATGTAGCACTGTCCGAGTGCCATCTGTGCCCCTTCATAGCCGTGTCCCCGGTAAGCAAAGCAGGTGAGAACATCCATAATTTCGCTGTCGCACTCGCCGTGCGCGGCCTGGCTGACCGACTTTGCATAGAGTGTGCTCGTTGGATCCTGCTCGGCGAGTGTTGGTATGATACGTCCATCGGCGTCTCGCTTGCGAGCCGCGCCACCGCTGCTACAGGCGGCGAGGACAAGCCCGATGACGCTCAATGCGATCACGGCACCGGCCTTTGAGGTTATTCGAATGCGATTGACGGACATATTTTCCCCTGATTTCACGACTGTGGCGCGTTCCGGCCAGCTTTTCTCCATTTGAGCCCATATGCTTACGCAGCGAAATAGCCGCGTTCCGGCCCCTTCTTCAGGACGGTTTGACCGGCTGCGGCGCTTCCCGGATACTCCGGCCGCTTTTGGGGCGGCAGACTGTGCCATGTTATGCTGCCTGCAGTGAAATTTCGCAATTTGCCGTGAGTAGAGACGAAAATGGCCGACAAGAAGACGCTCAAGGACTGGGAAGCCGCAGTCACGAAGCAGACCAAGGGAGCGGGCCCTGACTCTCTCATCTGGCACACGCCGGAAGGGATAGACGTCAAGGCGCTCTATACTGCCGAGGATCTCGAGCGCATTTCGGCGGAGGGGTATGACGCGAACACCCTGCCGGGTTTCGCGCCCTATACGCGCGGTCCGCAAGCGACCATGTATGCGGGCCGGCCGTGGACGATCCGTCAATATGCCGGCTTTTCCACTGCGGAGGAATCGAACGCCTTTTATCGGCGCAATCTCGCCGCCGGCCAGAAAGGTCTTTCCGTCGCCTTCGATCTCGCGACGCATCGCGGCTATGACAGCGATCATCCTCGCGTGGTTGGCGATGTCGGCAAGGCGGGCGTCGCGATCGACAGTGTCGAGGACATGAAGATCCTCTTCGACCAGATTCCGCTCGACGAAATGTCCGTCTCGATGACGATGAACGGCGCGGTGATACCGATCCTTGCGAACTACATCGTTGCGGCGGAAGAACAGGGCGTGAAGCCCGAGCAGCTTTCGGGGACCATCCAGAACGACATTCTGAAGGAGTTCATGGTCCGCAACACCTATATCTATCCGCCGGAACCGTCGATGCGGATCATTTCGGACATTATCGGGTTTTGTTCGAAGCATATGCCGCGCTTCAACACGATCTCGATCTCCGGCTATCACATGCAGGAAGCGGGCGCGACCCAGGTTCAGGAGCTGGCCTTCACGCTGGCCGATGGTCGCGAATATGTGCGTGCCGCACTGGCCGCAGGTCTTGATGTCGATGAATTTGCGCCGCGCCTCTCATTCTTTTTTGCCATCGGCATGAATTTTTTCATGGAGATCGCAAAGCTCCGCGCCGCGCGCCTTCTGTGGGCGCAGATCATGTCGGAGTTCAAGCCGAAGGACCCGAAGTCGTCCATGCTGCGTACCCATTGCCAGACGTCGGGCGTTTCGCTTACCGAACAGGATCCTTACAATAACGTCATCCGTACCACCATCGAGGCAATGGCGGCAGTGCTGGGTGGCACTCAGTCGCTTCACACCAATGCGCTTGACGAGGCCATTGCCTTGCCGACGGATTTCTCCGCGCGTATCGCGCGCAACACGCAGCTCGTTATCCAGCACGAGACAGGCATTACCAATGTCATCGACCCGCTCGGCGGCTCCTACTACATGGAGACGCTGACGCATTCTCTGGTGAAGGAAGCGTGGAAGCTGATCGAGGAAGTCGAGGAGCTGGGCGGTATGACAAAGGCCGTCGAGAGCGGTATGCCGAAACTCAAGATCGAGGAAGCCGCCGCGCGGCGGCAGGCGAAGGTCGACCGTGGCGAAGAAGTGATTGTCGGCGTGAACAAGTACCGTCCGGCACATCCCGATCCGATCGATATTCTCGACATCGACAATGCGAAGGTGCTCGCCTCGCAGGTTGAGCGTCTGAAGAATGTTCGTGCCTCGCGTGACGAGGAAAAATGCCGCAAGGCGCTCGAAGCGCTCACCGAGGGCGCGCGTGGCAAAGGCAATCTGCTCGAGCTCGCGATCGCCGCGGCGCGTGCGCGTGCCACTGTGGGCGAGATTTCGGATGCGATGGAGGAGGTTTTTGGCCGCCACCGCGCGGAGATCAAGTCGATCTCCGGCGTCTATGGTCAAGCCTATGAAGGTGATGAGGGCTTCATGCAGATTTCGAAGGAAATCGAGGCATTCGCGGAAGCCGAAGGCCGCCGTCCGCGTATCCTCGTCGTGAAGATGGGGCAGGATGGCCATGATCGCGGTGCGAAGGTGATTGCCACGGCCTTTGCCGATCTCGGCTTCGACGTGGATGTCGGCCCGCTGTTCCAGACGCCCGAAGAGGCCGCGCGCGATGCCATCGAGAACGACGTTCATGTCATCGGCATTTCCAGCCTTGCTGCAGGCCACAAAACGCTCGTTCCCGCCCTCGCCAAGGCGCTGAAGGATGAGGGCGCCGACGACATCCTCATCATTTGCGGTGGTGTGATTCCGCAGCAGGATTATGAATTCCTGAAGAAGGCGGGTGCATCCGCTATTTTCGGTCCGGGTACGAATATTCCGTCTGCGGCGAGTGAAATTCTGGCGCTGATCCGTGAAAAAAGGCGTCAGGCGGCCTGACGGCAGCGAACCTTGCGACGTGTTGAAATGTCTGTTTGACGCATATGACATGCGTCAAAAGCGCACTGTTGCCTGTTCCAGCTTGCCGCGGGTTGGTTGCCGGACTATCTCCCGCAACAACTTCCGGTCGTAGAACCGGACAGGCAGGGCACGCGTGCCGCTCAACGATCTCCGAGCCGCCGCCAATGGGCCCCGCCAGGCGAGACGTGCCCTTCCGGTAAAGGAAACCCGGGAAAACACGGCTGCCGCACAGATTCACAGCGAGAGATCCGCGGAGGTGCCATGAGCGCCAAAGACGGTTTTGCGCGCTCGAAGCAGCGCCGTGACGAGAATGCTGCCGGTGTCCAGGCGGATGACAGGCAGGAACAATATTACGACATGCTGGCAGCCCGGCTTGAAGGACTGCTGAATGAAATAGAAAAATCGGGTTTGCCGTCAGAGGATGATCTGGTGAAGCGGCTCCGCGCGCTTCAAAGGGAAGTCAGCGATCGGAGCTAGAGCGGTTGCGTCTTCGTTTCATGGCGAGGTGGGCAGGACTGGACGAAACCGGTCGCGGCAAGTATGCAACTGAGACCATGAGCGGGACAGATAAAAAACAGGCGGAGCGCCAGTCCTATAACCGGGCCTCGCCCGATCCGGCGAAACTTGCCGAGGGAATCCGGGCAGGGAACCGCACGGCGCTCGCCCGGGCGATCACGCTTGTCGAGTCCTCGCGGGCAGACCATCAGGACATTGCCCAGAAGCTGCTTGCGATGCTCTTGCCGGAGACGGGCAAGGCGGTGCGGCTCGGTCTTTCCGGTGCGCCGGGGGTCGGAAAGTCGACCTTCACGGAGGCCTTCGGCCAGTATCTGACGGGGCAGGGGCACAAGGTCGCCGTTCTGGCGATTGACCCTTCCTCGGCGCGAACCGGGGGGTCGATCCTTGGCGACAAGACCCGCATGGAACTTCTCGCGCGGGATCCCAATGCCTTCATCCGGCCCTCGCCTTCAGGCGGTACGCTGGGCGGCGTTGCAAGGCGTACGCGGGAGGCCATGCTTCTCACGGAAGCGGCGGGCTATGACGTTGTCATCGTGGAGACGGTGGGCGTTGGCCAGTCGGAGACCGCCGTCGCAGAAATGGTCGACATGTTCCTTTTGCTGCTTTCGCCCGGTGGTGGCGACGAGCTGCAGGGGATCAAGCGCGGGATCATGGAGCTTGCGGACCTTATCGTGGTCAACAAGGCGGATGGCGACCTCATTCCCGCTGCCAAGCGCGCTCAGATGGAATACAAGACCGCGCTTCATCTGATGAAGCCGAAAAGCGCCGCATGGACACCAAGTGTACTTCTGGCCTCAGCCCTCAAGGGCGAAGGGCTCTCCGATATCTGGGAGGCTGCCCAACAGCATCACAAGGCCATGGCCGAGGCGGGCGAGCTCCACAGGCTCAGGGCAGCCCAGGCGCAGGCATGGATGTGGACAGAGATCAGGGAAGGGCTTTTCTCCGCACTCAAGACGGACAAAAAGGCCGCGAAACTGCTCCCCGAGCTCGAAGCGGACGTAGCGGAAGGAAGGGCTACGCCCACCGCGGCCGCAAAACGTCTGCTCGGCCTTGTTCTGGGTGACAGGCGGGAAGGGTAAAGCCCCGTTTCCGGCCTTGACGTGCCTCTCCCGGCCTTTTATACGTGCGCGCCTGTCCAAGATGTTTTTACGGGCCGCGCGGCCATTCGCGGCGGCCCAGCCGATACTGCAAAGGAAGCCCTATGTCCCGCCGTTGCGAACTCTCCGGCAAGGCCGTGATGACCGGCAATAATGTAAGCCACGCGAACCGCAAGACGCGCCGCCGCTTTCTGCCGAATCTCTGCCAGGTGACGCTTATCAGCGATGCTCTCGGTCGTCAGATCAGCCTGCGCGTATCGGCCCATGCGCTGCGCTCGGTTGAGCATAATGGCGGTCTCGACTTCTTTCTTCTGAAAGCTTCGGATGCGCAGCTCTCCTCGCGGGTGCTGAAGCTGAAGCGTCAGATCGAAAAGGCGAAGATCGCAGTCGCTGCTTGACGGCGCTGAAAGAATTCTGAAATCGGGCGGTCCATTGGGCCGCCCGTTTCGTTTTGGGCCCGGTTTGTGCCGTTTACCCAGATTTCTGAAATATCGGTTGAGGTGTTCCGGGGCCTTTCAGGCTTGGCGTGGCGCGGCTAGACTCGCGACCTTCTTGTATTCGGGGGCGTAAATCATGTTGGACAGGGGGGTGGATCGCGTGCCGGTGAGCCGGCCGAGAGCGGTGTCGCTGTTTGTGGCCACCATCGTCCGCCTTATCCTGCCTGTCCTGGCATTGTGTGGAGCTCTGCTCCTCTGCTTTTACCTGCGTGACGTGCCGGTTCGCCAGCTTGACCGTCTCGGCGAGATCGACCCGCGGCTCGATCCGTCAAGCTGGCTCAACTGGGGCCTCCTTGTCCTTCCGCTGGTATTCTTCATCCTCAACCTTTCGAGCCGCCGTTACGGCGCGGCGCTGACGCTGACAGCATCTCTGCTCGCCTGGCTATTGCTCGCCAGCGGAATCTTCTGGTCGATCAGGGAAGGTTTCATTGCCGACTTTGAGCAGGACATCGCGCCCTATGCGCTTGCGGCGTCCTTTGTGGGGGCGATGGCGGTCGGCCAGCTTGTGAATATTCTCCTTTTCGACCGACTTCGTGGCATTCCCTGGTGGAAGGCACCGTTCCTTGCCGCGTTTGTCGGCGGCGCCGCTTTCGCGATCATCTTCAACACGCGTCCGGCGATGGTGTGGGATGACGAACTTGGCGGGCGCCTCGCGGTCGAGATGGCGATCCATTTTACCTGGGCGCTGGCGCAGCTTCTTCCGACGTTGATGCTTCGCCGGAAGATCCGTCCGCTGCCGGGATTCGGGGGCGCGTAGGTGCTTCTTGGGCGGGCTCAGGCTCTTCACTCAAATCGAGCTTGAACATCAGCAGCAGCGTTCTTTGCAACGGATTGAAGTTGTTGTCCGAGAGCATATAGACATAGAGATTCCCCTTCCCGTCTTCGCGGACGGCGAGCCCTTCCATATTGTCGATTGAGTAGTGCTGTCCGACATCGACGAGTATTTCGCCGTCGATCACCGCGCCGGGCTTCAATGTATCGCTACTGATCAGGCGCATCTGCATGCCGACGCCTCCGTACGGCGAAAAGCGGCGTTCCAGCAATAACAGATCGCCGTTTGGCAGCCTTGCCATGTCCGTCGGGCTGTATGGCTCGCGCGCCTTCACGCGGAACCAGGCGATGTCGTGCCCGTCGGCGATGAAGCCCTTGATGTGGCCAAGCGGGTCGAGCGTGTCTTCGGTGATCGCAAGTATGCGCTTGTCCTTCTCCGGCGAGGAGCTCGGCAGCAGTTCAAGCGACTCGATCCCACCATTATTGTTCAGCCGTCCGAAATGGCGTTGCGTCAGAAGCTGTTCCGGTTTGGCTTCCGCGCCATAGGCTTCGAGATCATAGCGCCAGATCCGGTGGGCGCGCTCGAAGCTGACATAGGCCTTGCCCATCAGGCCGTCCGTGGCGCCGGGGGCAATGACGAGGCTCTCCGCATCGCCGAGCTGCTTGCCGGAGACGGGTTTGCCGTCGAGGCCGAGCATTGGCGCAATCTTCGCTTCCGCCATACCGGAAAGACGGCCACGCTCGTCATAGAGCAGGATTGCAGTCAGCCAGTTGCCTTTGTCGGAGACGGAAAGCATGGCCGCGCCGTCGGCACTCACCGCCAGTCCCGACCAGCCGCCGAAATCGTCATTTGAAGAGCTGATTTCGATCCCGCCTGCCCATGAGAGCTTGCCGGTTTTCATTTCGCTGCGGTCTTCGGGATTCCAGAGTAGCGCGGATGTCGAGACTTCGATGTTCTCGCTTGCTGCCTTGGCGGATGGTGCCGTCAGCGGGAGTGCTGCAAATGCGGTACAGGCCGCGAGTACGCATATCGAACGGTAGCGGATAGCCAATTCAGTCACCCCTTTGAACCGGCGCGTTCCCGCTCTTCACTGGCGGATGGTGCCGGTGCGGGCATCATATCGGCGTGTGGCTTGCTTACAAGGGTGGGGCGTTTTACGGCAGGGGCTGATCGTCGGCGGCCCAGGGTGAGCGGTCGAGACCCAGCCTCGTCCGTCTGAGCCAGCGCGAGATCATCATCGCGGAAACTGCGGCAAGCCCCGTCGCGAGGCCAAGCCAGATGCCGACACCGGCAAGCTCCATCGGGAAGGCGAGGAAGATGCCTGCGCTCAGGCCGATGATCCAGTATCCGATGCCGGCATAGATCATCGGCACACGTGTATCCTGCATGCCGCGCAACATGCCCGCCGCGATTGCCTGTGCGCCATCGAAGACCTGGAAGAGAGCGGCGATGGCAAGGAAGGAGACGGCGAGGTCAATCACTTCGGCGTTTCCCGGCAGGTCGCGGTCGAGAAATACGCCGATCAGCGTGTGCGGGAAAAGGATCATCAGAACCGCCATCAGCGCCATGAAGGCGGTCCCCATCGTGAAGGGCGTCCATCCCGCTCGCGTGATGGCGGCCCTGTCATTCGCGCCGCGCGCACGGCCGACGCGAACGGTTACGGCCTGCGAGAAGCCGAGCGGTATCATGAAGGAGATCGCCGCAATCTGCAGGGCGATGGAATGGGCAGCCAGCGCCTGCGCCCCGAAAAGGCCCATGAGCAGTACGGCTGCGTTGAAGACCAGAACCTCGAAGGCGAGCGTCATGCCAATAGGCAGACCGAGCCGCCAGAGTTCGCGGAAACGCGCCCAATCCGGGCGCCAGAAGCGGCCGAAAACATAATAGCGGCGGAAACGCCGGTCGATCATGATGACGAGGGCAAGCGTTCCGAACATGAAAATGGAGGTGAGCACACTGCCGATACCGGCGCCCTGGAGGCCGAGTGCGGGAAAACCCAGATGACCGAACATCAGGCACCAGTTTGCGAAGGCGTTGAAGGGAATGGCGATTGCGCCGATTGCGAGGGCCCAGCGAGGCCGCTCCAATGCGGAAATGAAGATACGCAGCACGACATAGAGAAACGACGGCAGTAGCGCCCATTGCAAGGCGCGCGTATAGGAAGCGGCTTGCGCGGCCAGCGCCGGTTCCTGCCCGAGCAGGACCAGAATCTGTTCAGCATTCCAGAGCAGAAGCCAGAACGGAAGGCAAAGGGTCGCGCCTGCCCAGAAGGCCTGACGGATCGTACGGCGCACGTCGCGCACGGAATGGCGTCGCCGGCCCAACTCGGAGGCGGCCATGGGTGAGGCGGCGGTCACGAGGCCAATGCCGAAGATCATCATAGCAAAATAGAGGTTCGAGCCGAGCGCGCCGGAAGCGAGCGCTTCCGGTCCAAGCCAGCCCATCATCACGACATCGGTTGCATTGATGGCAATCTGCGCGAGGTTCGTCGCGATAAGCGGCCAGGCGAGCGCCAGCGTCGCCGTGACTTCGGCGATCCAGAGCGCTCGTCCGTTTTGAGGCGTCGCGGCGTGCATTGTCGGCATCTTCCTCTAGCGAGAGAAAAGCCGCGCAGAATATTCCCCTCTCGGTGAAGCTCAAGCGTTCTTTTACTTATTCCGCAGCCGATTTCCTTGCCCGCCCCGCCCCGCCCCGCCATCGGCGATTACGGGGAAGGGGAGGTAGGCAAGGAAGACAAGCAATGCCACTGCGATCAGGCCATGCCGATCCCAGACCTGCATACCATTCGTGAAGTTGTGTTGCGTTCTGCATTCAGCTCTCTCCGCGCCCTTGGCCGGAACGGGCGGGAGAGCGGCCATTCAGCGGGCGGCGCCCGCGCCCCGGCGAGGCTCACCCGCGCTCAGCTTCCCGCCACGGCGCTGGCTGCGCTTCTTGCTCGTTTCGTCCTCGAAGAGCTCGGCAAGTTTCTCCGTCATCGCGCCGCCAAGCTGCTCGGCATCGACGATGGTGACGGCGCGGCGATAATAGCGCGTGACGTCGTGGCCGATGCCGATGGCAATCAGTTCGACGGGCGAGCGTGTTTCAATTTCTTCGATCACGCTACGAAGATGTTTTTCGAGATAGTTGCCCGCATTAACGGAAAGCGTCGAATCGTCAACCGGTGCACCGTCCGAAATTACCATCAGGATGCGGCGTTGCTCGGGGCGGCCGAGCAGACGGTTGTGAGCCCAGATAAGAGCCTCGCCGTCGATGTTTTCCTTCAGCAGGCCTTCGCGCATCATCAGGCCGAGATTGCGCCGTGCGCGCCGCCAGGGGCTGTCGGCGGCCTTGTAGATGATGTGGCGCAGATCGTTCAGGCGGCCCGGCTGAGCTGGCTTTCCTTCCGCGAGCCAGCGCTCGCGCGACTGGCCGCCCTTCCAGGCGCGGGTCGTGAAGCCAAGAATTTCGACTTTCACCGAGCAGCGTTCCAGCGTGCGCGCAAGAATATCGGCACACATGGCAGCGACGGTGATCGGTCGGCCGCGCATCGAACCTGAATTGTCGAGCAGCAGCGTCACCACGGTGTCGCGGAAGTCCATGTCATGCTCGACCTTGTAGGCGAGCGGCAGGGTGGGATCGACAACGGCACGGGTGAGGCGCGCGGCATCGAGGATGCCTTCTTCGAGATCGAATTCCCAGGTGCGGTTTTGCTGTGCGAGCAGGCGGCGCTGCAGCTTGTTTGCGAGCCGGGAGACGACGCCCTGCATCTGCTGCAATTGCTGGTCGAGATACTGGCGCAGCCGCGACAGCTCCTCGATATCGCAGAGGTCTTCCGCCGAGATCACTTCATCGAACTGCGGCGTGAAAATCTTGTAGGAAGGCTGGCGGTTGCGGTCGTCGCCCTGCTGGTTCGGACGCCAGGGCTGGTTGCCGTCGCTTGTCTCGTCCGTATCGCCATCCATCGGCGCATCGTCGGCTTCGACCTCGACCGTCTGCTCCTCGCCTTCCTCACCTTCGCCTTCGGCATATTCAACCTGCTCGGCCGAAGAGCCGTCGGGCTGCTCCGCTTCGCCGGACTGGCTCTGCTCCGAGCTGTCCTCGCTGTCGCCTTCCTGGTCCTCGGCGTCTTCCGAAGACTGGTCGGGGGCTTCGCCGAGCTCGTCGCCCATATCGAGATCGACGAGAATATCGCGTGTCGCGCGCGCGAAGGCGGTCTGGTCTTCCATCACGTCCTGGAGACGCTCAAGGTCGGAACCGGCCTTTTCCTCGATCCATGGGCGCCATTGTTCGACGAGTTTCTGCGCGGAAGGGGGCGGCGCTTCGCCTGTCAGCTTCTCGCGCACCATCATTGCGATTGCTTCCGAAAGCGGCGCCTCATCGCGTGACGTGATGCGGTCGTATCCGCGCGCAGCACAACGCTGTTCAAGTGCGGCGGCGAGGTTCTTTGCCATGCCGGACATCTGTGTCGCGCCGATGGCCTCGCAGCGCGCCTGCTCGATGGCGTCGAATACGGCGAGCGCATTGCCGCCTTCGGGCTGCAAATTCGCGTTCACCTTTTCGTCGTGATGGGCGAGGCGGAGAGCATAGGCGTCCGATACGCCGCGAACCTGCGCTACCTCGTCGGGCGGCAGGTTGCGGCTCGGCATGGGAAGGCGCGCCCGCAAGCCGCGAAGGCCGGGGGCTTCCGTGCCGAATGAGACGTTGAGCTCCGGCTGTTCGGCAATCGTGCGCATCGTCATGCTGAGCGCACGCTTGAAGGGTTCGACCGGGCTTTCCTTTGACTTCATGGCGTCGTCAGTTCTCTGCTCGCCGGTTCGGAGGCATGGCCCTCCCGCGGCAGACGGGAAGGGTCAATATTTGCGGGTCAGGCGATTTGGATGTTGGCTGCCGAGTCCGGCAGGTCCTGGCCGAAGCAGCGCTGATAGAATTCAGCAACGGTCGGGCGCTCCAGTTCGTCGCACTTGTTGAGGAAGGTGACGCGGAAGGCGAAACCGATATCGCCGCCGAAGATGCGTGCGTTTTCCGCCCAGGTAAGAACGGTACGCGGGCTCATCACGGTCGAAATATCGCCATTGATGAAGGCCGAACGCGTGAGATCGGCAACGCGGACCATCGCATCGATGTTCTTGCGGCCCTCATCCGTGTCGTAGCTCTTCATCTTGGAGAGCATGATGTTCACTTCATCGTCATGCGGCAGGTAATTCAGCGTGGTCACGATGTTCCAGCGGTCCATCTGGCCCTGGTTGATCTGCTGTGTGCCGTGATAGAGGCCGGAGGTGTCGCCGAGGCCGACCGAATTCGCCGTCGCGAAGAGGCGGAAAGCGGGATGCGGACGGATGACGCGGTTCTGGTCGAGCAGGGTCAGCTTGCCCGAGGCTTCGAGTACGCGCTGGATCACGAACATCACGTCCGGGCGGCCTGCGTCGTATTCGTCGAAGACGAGCGCGACGGGATGCTGCAGCGCCCAGGGAAGGATGCCTTCGCGGAATTCGGTGATCTGCTTGCCCTCTTTCAGCACGATCGCGTCCTTGCCGACAAGGTCGATACGGCTGATGTGGCTGTCCAGATTGATGCGGACGCAAGGCCAGTTTAGGCGGGCTGCGACCTGCTCGATATGGGTCGACTTGCCGGTGCCGTGATAGCCCTGAACGATCACGCGGCGATTATAGGCGTAGCCCGCCAGCAGGGCGATCGTCGTATCCTTGTCGAACAGATAATCGGGGTCGTAATCGGGCACATATTCATTGGGCTCCGAAAAGGCCGGTACTTCCATGTCGATGTCGATCTTGAACACCTCGCGGGCGGACACTTTCTTGTCCGGGAGGTTCTCCGACATGCCGTTTTTCGCTTCGAAGCTCATCCTAATCCTACTTCCGTACCCTAGGTGTTCGGGACCGGCCGCTTGCGGCCGGCAGTTCAATCAAAAAAGGAGCGGCGCGCGTCTGCTGCCCGCAGCCCGCCCGGAACGGCAGTGTCTGCCGGCCTGCCCATGCCGCTCCCGCTTATGAGCCGAAGCCGCTTTTGCGGAGGTAATCGTAGGCCTGAATGACCTTGCGCAGACGCTCCTCGGCAGACCTGTCCCCGCCATTGGCGTCCGGATGGTGCCTTTTTACCAGTTCCTTATACCGTGCCTTGATCTCGTTCAAGGATGCGGACGCAGGGAGATCCAGCGTATCGAGCGCCTTTTGCTCCAGCGCGCGCGGCTTACGCCGCGTTTCCGCGCCTTCCCGGGCATTCGGGCCGGGGTTCTCGTCAAAAAAGCCAAATGTATCGCGAAAAGGCGACTTCCCGCGAAATCTTGCCTCGAAAGGTGAGTTAAACGCTGCATTTGCGGAGTTAACGCCCAGATTCCAGGTCGGGCGGTGCCCGGTCAGGGCGTCGCGCTGAAAGTTGGCGATATCGGCGTCGCTCATGCCTTTGAAGAAGTCGTAGCTGCGGTTGAACTCGCGGATATGGGTTTCACAGAACCAGGCATACTGGCTGGCGCCAGCATCCGCCGTGTTGCCGGCGGGACCGATGCGCGGAGCGCGGAATGTGCCTATCTCGCGGCAGCTCGCCCATTCGCATTGTTTCGGGGCCTGTTCGCGCTTCATGCGCCGCACATGCGGGGGCTCCTCCACGCCGCGGCGTTTTCGGGGAGCGATCCTTATCGAATCGAAATATTTAGAAGTCAGCTTCACGGGCAAATTATGGGTTGGCGGTGGTGTCAAAACAAGGAAGCATGGCGCGGCTTCCATTAACAAATAGCCTAGCGAGTTAGCTCATGTCCGTCGCGGAGACGATACGCCGCAAGATCGAAGCCGCCCTTCTACCGGAACGGCTGGAAATAGTTGATGAGTCTCATCTGCACAAGGGCCATGCCGGGCACCGGCCCGAAGGGGAGACACATTTCCGCGTGACTGTCGTAGCCGCCGGGTTTTCCGGTAAATCGCGGGTCGAGCGCCAGCGTCTCGTCACGGCTGCACTCAAGGACGAGATGGGCGCACCCATCCACGCACTTTCCATGAAGACGCTGACGCCGGAAGAAGCAGCCGCATCCTAGTCGCCAGCGCCCGCCTTCAGGCCGCGTGCTGATGTGATGCGCATCTGCGTGATCTGGTTACGCTGACGCCGCGTGATTTCGAAGCGGAAGCCGTGAAAGGTGAAAGCCTGCCCGACCTCGGGAATGGTACGCGCCTCATGAATGACAAGACCGGCGATGGTCGTTGCCTCGTCGTCGGGCAAGGACCAGTCGAAAGCGCGGTTGAGGTCGCGGATCGGGACCGAGCCGTTCACGATGACCGAGCCGTCCGGCTGGGCGCGTACGCCCGCCACGTCGATATCGTGCTCATCCGAAATTTCGCCAACGATTTCCTCCAGAATGTCTTCCAGCGTGATGAGGCCCATCAGCGCGCCGTACTCGTCAACGACGAGTGCAAAATGCGTCTTTCGGCGCAGAAAGGCGTTGAGCTGGCCCTGCAGGGTCGTCGTGTCCGGTACGAACCAGGGCTTCGTCGCCACGGCGAGAACGTCCACCGCGTCAGGGTTCCAGCCCGCACTCGCCAGCGCGCGCAGCAGATCCTTTGCATGCAGCACACCGATGATGTTTTCCTGTTCGTCGCGCCAGAGCGGGATGCGCGTGTGCGGGCTTGCGAGAACCTGGCCTACGATTTCGCTATTTGTCTGTGCGGCATCGATCATCGCGATGTTCTTGCGATGGACCATGATGTCGCTGACTTCAAGATCGCGCAGATCGAGAATGCCGCCCAGCATGTCGCGGTCGACCTTCACCACGCCGCCTTCATGGTGGTGCAGGTTGATAGCACCGCGCAATTCTTCATGCGCGGAAAGTACCTGCTGCTGGGCGTCGACATTGAGGCCGAAGATACGGAAGGTGTGGCGCACGATGAATTGAACGGCGGCTGTTACCGGGCCGAAAAGAAAGGTGAGCACACGCAAGGGTTGCGAAACGGCAAGCGCGACGCGGTCGGTATTCGTGATTGCAAGGGTCTTCGGCGCAACTTCCGCAAAAATCAGCACGACCGCCGTCATGACGAGTGTCGCATAGACAACGCCCGCATCGCCGAACAGCGCGAGGAAAAGGCTCGTCGCCAGCGCCGAGGCGAGAATGTTGACGAGATTGTTGCCGAGCAGGATTGCGCCGATCAGGCGCTCGCGATCTTCCGTCAGGCGCAGCACGATCCGGGCGCGCTTGTCGCCCTCTTCGGCGAGGTGGTGCATGCGCGCGCGCGAAGCGGCGGTCAGCGCCGTTTCCGAGCCCGAGAAGAAGCCGGAGAAAAGCAGCAGCAATACAATGGCGCAAAGAATGACGCCGAGACCGAGCGAAACCATTTCAGGCGGGCTCCCTCTCCTGCATCACAGCCCGAAGCGCATCGGGGTCGACGTCGCGGGTAATGAAAGCTTCGCCTATTCCCCGCGCGAGAATGAAGGTGAGGGCGCCGTCGACGACTTTCTTGTCCTGGCCCATCAATGCGATCAGTGTGTCCGCATCCGGCAAGTCGCCCGGAATGTCGGCGAGAGAGCAGGGCAGGCCTGCGCGGGCAAGGTGCTGCCGAACGCGCACTGCATCCTGGCCTGGGCAAAGTTCCAGCCGGGCGGAAAGTTCGAAGGCAAGCGCCATGCCCACAGCCACGCCCTCGCCATGCACGAGGCGGCTGGAAAAACCCGTCGCCGCTTCCAGCGCATGGCCGAATGTATGGCCGAGATTGAGAAGCGCGCGCACCCCGCCTTCGCGTTCGTCGGCGGCTACGGTCGCGGCCTTCGCCTCGCAGCTTTTCACGATGGCATGGATGCGCGTCTCGACATCGCCTTCTTTCAGGCGGTCGAGGTTTTCTTCCAGCCAGTCGAAGAAATCGCGGTCGCCGATAAGGCCGTATTTCACGACCTCGGCATAGCCCGCCAGAAATTCGCGCATCGGTAATGTCGCAAGTGCGTCCGTGTCGGCCAGTACGAGGCGGGGCTGGTGGAAGGCGCCGGCGAGGTTCTTGCCGTGTTTTGTGTTGATGCCGGTCTTGCCGCCGACGGAGCTGTCCACCTGCGCGAGAAGCGTTGTCGGTATCTGCGCAAAGTCGATGCCGCGCCGGAGAATCGCGGCGGCAAATCCCGTCAGATCGCCAATGACGCCGCCACCGAGCGCGATCACGAGGTCGCCGCGTTCGATTTCCTCACCGAGCAGCCATTCAGTCAGCTTTTCGAGCTGGGCGAAGGATTTAGTGGCCTCGCCTGCGGGCAGGCGAATGGCCGAGTGGCGAATGCCCTCTGCATCGAGGCTTTTCTCAAGCGCGGGCAGGTGGATATTACCTACCGTTTCGTCGGTGACGATGGCGACACGCTTGCGGCGAAGGAGCGGCGCAAGATGTGTGCCCGCTTCGGCGATCAGGCCGGGACCGGCCAGAATGTCATAGGCACGGTCGCCGAGTTCGACCCGCACTTTTTTTGCGTCCTTACTCATGGCTGGGACCGGCGTGGTTCGCCCGGAAAAGGTCGAGTTTTTCGATGATCTGTTCGACGACCGCATCATGCGGTCCTTCGAGGCTTTCGATCGTAATGTCGGCCCCGGCGTAAACGGGGTAGCGCTGGTCCATAAGTCTCTTCATCGTTTCGCGTGGGTCGCCCTTCTGCAAAAGCGGACGGTCGCCGCGTTTGCCGACGCGCTTCATCAGCACGTCCAGATCTGCTTTCAGCCATATGGAAATGCCGCGAGCCGCAATATTGGCACGGGTAAGCGGATCCATGAAGGCGCCGCCTCCGGTTGCGAGCACCTGCGGTCCCTCGCCGAGGAGCCGGGCGATCACGCGTCGTTCGCCCGCGCGAAAAGCTGCTTCGCCCCGGCGTTCGAATATTTCGGGAATGCTCTCCCCGGCCGCCTGTTCTATTTCGGCATCTGTGTCCACGAATGCAAGGTCGAGGCGTCGCGCCAGACGGCGGCCCACCGTGGTTTTACCGGCTCCCATCAAGCCGACCAGCACGATGGAGCGTTCGGCGAGCGGAACCGGCGCGAGCGCCTCGTTCTCGTCTCTTTCGTCCGCCCTGCTTTCATCTGCTTGCGTCATTCTGTTCCGTTGGCCTTTGGCTGGGCCTCTTTCAGCCTTTTGGCTGGGGTGGTCCCGTTTTCGGGTTCCATTGTGGCTGCCTTAACCCGCTTGGCCTAGTCTCCCGGTCTTTCGCCGGGCCGCTTTCCCGAATCGTAAACGAAGGTTAATGGGGTTGCAGCCTGTCATGGCTGTAGATAAGGCCTCAGGAGGGCGGAGTCGCGCCCAAATTTCGCCGCAAGCGGACCGTAAGGCTGGAGAACTGTCCCGGCGGCATGAACCCGAAGGTCGAAGCCCCGAGGTTTCGATCCGCAAGAAGGAAGAATCATGAGCCGTGCTACCAGCTTTCTCGTTCTCGTCGTCATTCTCGTGGTGGTCGTCGTTGGCGGGCTCTTTTATCTGGATCAGGCCGTTGAGCCGCAGACCCAGACAGTGGAGAAGGTTCTCCCAGATGACCAGTTCGCGCGTTAAACCAATGGCGCGGCGGCGTTTTGCCGCCGGTTTGGCGCTTGTCGCTTCACTTTCGGCTTCCGGCGCTGCGGTTTGCGCCGAGGAGACGAACATGCTGCAGGCGCCTGCGGATATGCAGCCCGTACAGCCGGTGCCGCGCGCGCTGGCCGGGCCGGCCGTGGGGCCGCAAAGTATCGTGCCGCCGGGCTTCGGGGCGACGACCCCTTCGTCTGCATCGCGTGCTGCGGAACCTTCCGGTCCCGCGCAGCTTTTTCCCACCGGTGTGCAGCCTGCGGAACAGAGCGTTCGCGTCCTGGGTTCCGTGCCGGGGCGTAGCGGGTCAGGCATCGAGATCGGCTCGCTTTCCGGCGTCGATGCGGCCACAGCGGGTCTTCTGAGCGGCCATGAGGGATTCGGCGCGGATATGTGGCGGGGCGCTTCCCGGGCGGATATCGACAGCTATCTTTCGCGTTTGCCGGTGCCGGTGCGGTCGCCCGTCATGAACGATCTTGCGCGGCGCCTTCTTCTGACAGGGGCACGGACGCCGGAAGGAGCGGGGAACGCAAGCTCGCTTCTGGCCATGCGTCTCAATCTGCTGATCGCGGCGGGGCATACGCAGGCCGCACTTCAGCTCGCCGAAGCAGCAGGCAAGGAACGTTCACCGGGCGTTGCCGTGCAACTCGCACGGGCGGCTCTTGCGCAGGACAATGAAAAGCTCGCTTGCGACGCGCTGAAGGACATTCCGCCGGGAAACGATCCCGCGCATGACAGAATGGCGGCCTTTTCGGTGAAGCTCAGCACCTATTGCCAGATAGCGGCGGGCAACCGGGAAATTGCGAGCCTCACACTCGACCTTGCGCGCGAGGAAGGGCTCGACGACCCGCTCTTCTATTCGCTTGCAAGCGAAGCTGCGGCGGGGATAACGCTGCGCGCACCCGAGCCGAACGAACTCGGCATTATGGACGCCGCCTTCTACCGTCTGGCCAAGCGTGATTTGCCGAAAAATACGGCAGCGATCGCGGTGCCGGCGCTTCTGCCTTCGCTGCTCGACGATCCGTCCATTTCTGCCGAACAAAAGGTCGAGATGGCTGAGCGGGCGGCGGCATACGGGCTTATCAACGGGCGCCAGCTTGCGGCCTTCTACAGAAAGCCGCGCTTCACGGATGAACAAATGGCGGGATTGCTGACCGCCGACATCCCGGAATCCTCATCCCTGCGCCGGGCCATGATCTACCAGGCGATCGGATCGGCGGTTGCGGCCGATGAGCGCATCCAGCTTTTCAAGCTGGCCTTTGCGACGGCAGAAACGGCGGGCCTCTACTATCCGACAGTTGAAGCCCTATATCCTGAACTGAGCGCGATGGAACCGAACGCCGCGCTTCGTCCACTGGCGCCGGCGGCGACCCGTGCCTTCATCGCCATTGGCGAAAACACGAAAGCTCGGGAATGGTTTGCCCTGGTGGCACCGGGCGGTCAGATGCTTGGCCGCGACGGGCGGGAGTTGTCCGGTCTGATGAGGGTCGCTGGCGGTTCGGCGACTGGTTTCGATGGCAAAGAACTTTCGGCGGAAATCATTGCCGATCTTAAATCCGGCGTGAAGTCGACGCAGTTTTATGCCGCAAGCGAAGCAATGCTTCTGGATGCGCTCGGGTTCAAACTTGATCCCGCCGTCTGGGAGGCCCTGCTTGATGCGCGCGGCGCACTGACGGGCAAGGTTCCGCCCGAGGCGCTGCTCAATCGGTTGCATGCGGCGGGCGCCAGGGATGCGGTTGGTGAAACTGTGCTTCTCGCGCTCGACGTGACAGGACAGGCCGGTCCCGGTTCGGTGCATCCGCGTGCCTCGGCGCAGGCGGTGGCAAGCCTTCGGGCCGTCGGTCTGGAGAGCGAGGCGCGGCGTCTCGCATTGGAAGCGCTGATGGCGAGAAGTAGCGCCGGGCGCGGTTGAGTAAAAGGTGAGTTAAATGGCGAAAGAGTCTCAGGAGCGCGGGCAATATCTCGAAGCCTTTCTCGAAATGCTGAGCGCGGAGCGCGGTGCGGCTCGCAACACGCTCGATGCTTATGAACGCGATCTGAAAGATTTCTCCGCTTTTCTCAATGCACGGAGCAAGTCCGAAACAGCTGCTGCCACCAAGGATATTCGCGACTATCTCGAAAATCTCGCGGCGCAGGGCCTTTCCGCTTCGACTGCCGCGCGGCGCCTTTCCGCCATTCGTCAGTTTCACGGTTTCCTCTTTGCTGAAGGCATCCGCTCCGACGATCCTTGCGGCTCGATCGAAGGGCCGCGCCGTGCACGCCCTTTGCCCAAGACGCTGACGGTCGAGGAGGTTGATGCGCTTCTTTCCGCCGCCCAACGCGCGGAAGACGGGCGCACCCAGGAAGAAGCGGTCCTTGCCTACAAGCGCGCGCGTCTCGTTTGCCTGATGGAAGTTCTTTATGCAACGGGACTTCGTGTTTCCGAACTTGTCGGGCTGCCGCTTTCTGCCGTGCGCGGTGACGAGCGGTTCCTTGCGGTGAGCGGCAAGGGTGGACGTGAACGCCTCGTACCGCTCTCGGAAACTGCGCGCGCCGCTATCGACGCCTATCTCCCGCTCCGCTCGATGCGTCTCGGCGATCAGGTTTCACCCTGGCTTTTTCCTTCGCGTGGACGGCAGGGCCACCTCACGCGCCATCGCTTCGCGCAGCTTTTGAAGGATCTGGCGGTCGCCGCCGGGCTCGATCCGACGCGCGTTTCGCCTCATACGCTGCGCCATGCCTTTGCAAGCCATCTGCTTGCAAACGGTGCGGATTTGCGTGCGGTGCAGCAGATGCTCGGCCACGCCGACATCTCGACTACGCAGATCTACACGCATGTGCTCGACGAGCGTTTGAAGGAGCTGGTGCAGACGCATCACCCGCTCGCGAAGAAGGATAAAGCCTCCTAGAAACTCTCGACCCGTGTCAGTTTCTCTGGGTTACGCATCATGTAGAGCGTCGAGATGCGGCCACCGCTGATGCCGAAGCTCAGTGCCGAGTGGACCACGTCTCCCTCATACATGAGGAAGCCCGGCAGCCCGTTCACGGTTGCCGGCGTCACAGCGAGGTTTTCCGGCCGCTTCTTCAATATGCCCATGAAGAAACGCGATACATGGTCCGCGCCATAGAGCGGGTTCAGTGCCGCGATCGCCTTTCCGCCGCCATCCGAATAGAAAACTACATCCTCGCTCATGCAATCGATCAGTGCCTGCGGGTCCGCGCTCGTGATGGCGGCGCTGAAGGCATTGGTGAGGCGAAGATGTTCGCGCGCATTGGTGTCGAAGCGCGGATGCGCTTCCTGCACGCGCTTGCGGGCCCGGCTGACCGTCTGGCGGCAGGCGGCTTCCGATTTTCCGAGCAGTGCCGCGAGTTCGCCGTAGTCGTAGTCGAAGGCATCATGCAGAAGGAAGGCCGCGCGTTCTTCCGGCGCCAGCCTTTCAAGCATGTGGAGAAGCGCCATCGAAATATCGTCGGCCAGCGACAGGCGATCTTCCGGTGTGGCTTCGGTTTCGAGCGCGGTGGAAATGAGGGGCTCGGGCAACCAGGGGCCGACATAGATTTCGCGCCGGGCGCGCGCCGCGCGAAGCTGGTCGATGCCCAGGCGCGTGACCGTCGTCACAAGCCAGGCTTCCGGGTTGCGGATCGTTGAAATGTCCGCACCGCGCCAGCGGAACCAGGCCTCCTGCACCACGTCTTCCGCGTCGCTTGCCGATCCGAGGATGCGGTAGGCAACACCGAAGGCGCGGGCGCGGTGATGCTCGAATATCGCGTCCGTTTGCGTCTCCTGTTTCGCTGCGCCGTTCATGCGGCTCTCGGCTCCTTCAACGTTGCGTCCGTTTCCGCGCCCGCGATCACGACACGCTGGTATGCCTGACCATATCCCATTGCGCGCTTTACCGAGGGGAAGACGCGGGTCGAGGCGATGGCGAGCGCGATTTCGCATATCCCCGCTTTTCCCCAGCGCTGCTCGACGGCATGGCGCAGGTCTTCGCAGCGCTTGGATTACGCAGGGAAGACGTAGCGCTCGCCGGCTTTGTGACAGCTGGACCCGGAACGGCAGGATTCCGCCATTTACCATTGGCCTCCGGGCCGGTTGACAAGGGCGCGGGGGCGGGTCAGTGTGCCGCGCACTTGCAGAAAAAGGGGGCCCGCGACGAGGCCCGCCGCCCGGTTCCGCATTGGCGGCCGGACAGGAGATGCCGGAGCGCGATGCATACTTATCTCGATTTCGAGAAACCGATTGCCGAACTGGAAGGCAAAGTGCAGGAGCTGAAGCTTCTTGCGCAGGAAGATCCGTCCGTCCGCATTGGCGATGAGGTGTCGAAGCTCGAGCAGAAAGCGTCTCAGCTTCTTCAGGAAACCTATGCCTCGCTTACACCCTGGCAGAAGGTGCAGGTTGCGCGTCATCCCGCGCGCCCGCATTTCCTGGATTACGTTGAACGCCTGGCTGAAGATTTTACGCCGCTTGCGGGCGACCGCGTTTATGGCGAAGACTCCGCCATCGTCGGCGGTATTGGCCGTTTCCGTGGCCGGTCGGTCATGTTTGTCGGTCACGAAAAAGGTTCCGACACGCAGGGCCGTATTAAACATAATTTCGGCATGGCCCGGCCCGAGGGATACCGCAAGGCGATTCGCCTGATGACGCTTGCCGAACGCTTCGGCATTCCCGTCGTCACGCTCGCCGACACGTCGGGGGCCTATCCCGGCATGGAAAGCGAAGAGCGCAGTGTGGCGGAAGCGATTGCGCGTTCGACCGACCGTTGTCTTTCTCTCGGGGTGCCGCTTATTTCCGTCATCATCGGCGAAGGCATGTCGGGCGGTGCCATCGGTATCGCCTGCGGCAACCGTGTGCTGATGCTCGAACACTCGATCTACAGCGTCATCTCACCTGAAGGTGCGTCCTCAATCCTATGGCGCAGTTCCGACAAGGCAAAAGAGGCCGCCACTGCCATGAAGATCACCGCACAGAATCTTCATGAGCTTGGCGTGATCGACCGTATCCTGCCGGAGCCTGTCGGCGGTGCTCATCGCGAGCGCAATCAGATGATCAAGGAAACCGGCGATGCGATTGCCGAGGAGCTGAAGGGCCTTGAAAAGCTTGATGCCGACTCGATTCGCCGCGTCCGCCGCGAAAAGTTCCTCGCGATGGGCCGCATCGGGCTTTCCTGAATCCGGCTTGAACTGTCTTCGCTCAAACCGATCCGGCGTCCGGGCCGGTATCTCCCTTGCCGCGCCTCAAGCCCAGAAAAACATGATGAGCGGCACAGCGACGATGGTGACGACGATTTCAAGCGGCAAACCGAGCCGCCAGTAATCCGAAAACCTGTAGCCGCCCGGCCCCATCACCAGCGTGTTCGACTGGTGCCCGATCGGCGTGAGGAAAGAGCA
Source organism: Parvibaculum sp. (assembly GCA_002694985.1). Lineage (GTDB taxonomy): Bacteria > Pseudomonadota > Alphaproteobacteria > Parvibaculales > Parvibaculaceae > Parvibaculum. The sequence continues at coordinate 193,096 of NZNS01000001.1, forward strand.
ACTGGCGCCAATGGCGATGGTCATGAGGAAGGCGTCTGGATTGACGCCCATCGCCTGCGCGGTCGCAATCGAGATCGGCGCCATGATGAGTGCCGTGGCAGCGTTATTCACGACATCGGTCAATGCCATCGTGGCGACGAGAAGGAGCGCGACGACGGCCCATACGGGCAGCGTTCCCGCCGTGCCTGCAATGCTTTGCGCAATAAGAAGGTCGGCGCCCGTGTTGTGGAGCGCCTGTCCGACGGGGATCATCGCGCCGAGCAGCACGATGACGGGCCAGTCGATATGCCGGTACAGATCGCGCAGCGGCAAGATACCGGTAATGACATAGAGGATGATTGCCGCGATGAAGGCGGCGGCGATCGGCAGGACGCCCGTCATTGAGAGGACAATGGCGCCCGTGAAGATTGCGAAGGCTGTTCCCAGCCGCTGTGCGCTGCCGAGGCGGAGGCCGCGTTCGGGGAGCGGCAGCAGGCCGAGTTCGGGCGGCACCTGCAGGTCTTCTCTTTCTTTTGTTTGCAGCAACAGCACGTCGCCTGTCTGAAAGCGGACGTTGTGAAGCCTTCCGCCGATGGGTTTGCCCTGGCGCGCGACGGCGAAGAGTTGAAATTCGTCCTGCGCGAGTCGCGCAAGCGTTCGCGGACCGAAGCCGATCAATGGAGAATTCGGTCCGACAATCGCCTCCATGAGCTTCAGATCCGAACTCGTGATGTCGGCGCGGGTTTCACCTTCCGGGCTCATGAGCTCCAGCCCCTGCTTGTTGAGGAACTCGGTCATGTCTACGGGGTCGGCGCGAAGAATAAAAAGATCGCCCGCTGCAATCGGCTGCCAGGATTCCGGTTGATAGAGCTGCCCGTCATCGCGTACGCGCGCGGCAATGGCGATATCCTCGCCCGCCGCTGTCTCCATATGCGTGACGCGGCGGCCGACCAGGGGACTTTTTTCGCGAACGCGGACCTCGATCACATATTCCTCAAGAGAAAACATGTCTTCGGGTTGAACGCCGCCTTTACGTTCGCGCGGAATGAGCCGCCATGCGCCGAGTGCGATAAAGAGAATGCCGATCACCGCAATTGGCAGGCCCACCCATGCGAAGTCGAACATATGGAACGGTTCCTCCGTATAGGAACGGCGGAAGCTCGCGATAATGATGTTGGGCGGCGTGCCGATCAGCGTGATCATGCCGCCAAGCATCGAGCCGAAGGCGAGCGGCATGAGCAGCATGGCGGGCGGGCGTCCGCGTTCGGTTGCCGTTGCAAGGGCAACCGGCAGCATGATGGCCAGTGCGCCAACATTGTTCATGAAGGATGAGGCCAGTGCGACGACACCGGTCAGCACGGCGATGTGGCCTGTTGCCGTTTTGGTGAGTGGTCCGATCCGTTGCACGATGACATAGACGAGGCCGGAGCTTCGCAATGCTTCGGAAACGACAAGGACGGCAGCTACGGTGATGACAGCGGGATGGCCGAAGCCCGACAGTAGTTCCGCCGGCTCGACCAGTCCCGTGAGTCCGACGGCGACCAGCGAGATCAGCGCAACGATATCGTGGCGCAGCTTGCCGGAGGCGAACAGGACGAGGGCGAGAAAGAGAATACCGAAGGAAAGGCCCTGCTCAAGGGTCATGAAGGGGCGTTTCCTTTCGTGATCCCCATCTCGCGAAATGCGTCGCGTACGTCGTCGGCAAAGAGGTCGGGTTCTTCCATCGCGGCGAAGTGTCCGCCACGATCCATGATGCGCCAGCGTACGATGTTGTAGCCGCGTTCGGCCCAGGAGCGCGGTGTGTCCGGCAGCACGTCGATCGGATATTCGGAATAGGCGGTCGGTACCCGTACCTTCTCGCCGGGCCGGAGCTGGGACGAGCCTTCGGCGGGACCTGCCTTGTAGAGCGTGTTCGCGGTGTTGATCGTTCCGGTGAACCAGTAGATCGAGAACTGGGTCAGGATATCGTCAAAGGGAAAGCGCGCGAGCATGCCCTCCATCGTGTCGGTCTTGTCGGTGTCGCCGAGACGGTAATATTTATCGGCGAGCCAGCCCGCGAGGCCGGCAGGGCTGTCCATCAAGCCGAAGGCAAGTGCCATCGGCTTTGTCGATTGGATTGAGCGGTAGCCTTCTTCCTGCCGCCACCATTTCTGCATCCCGGCGATCCAGTGGCCTTCCTCTTCGCTCACCGGCGGCTGGCTTTCATGCTTCAGCGAGGGCCGGAGCGGCAGCATGGTGAGGTGGATGCCCATGAGGCTGTCGCTGTGCTGGAGGGCAAGGCGCGATGTCACGAAGCTTCCCCAGTCGCCTGCCTGCGCCGCATAGCGGTCATAGCCCAGCACTTCCGTCATCACCCGGTGCCAGAGGTCGGCGATTGCCGCCGGGCCTATCGGCTTTCTCGGCAGTGAGGAAAAGCCATAGCCGACAAGCGAGGGAACGATAACGTCGAAGGCCGGTCCCGGCTTCCCGTATTTCTCCGGATGCGCCAGCGGATCGACGACGTCGAGAAATTCGCGAAAGGTCGAAGGCCAGCCATGCGTCAGAATGAGCGGTACCGGATTGTCGCCCGTGCCGCGCTCATAGATGAAGTGGATGGTGTGATCCTCTCCCTCCTCATCGCTCAGCGTGGCGCGGTATTGGGGAAAGCGGTTGAGCTTCGCTTCGGCTGCGCGCCAGTCGAAATCGTCGCGCCAGTATTCGACCAGCCTTTCCATATAGGAAAGGTTCGTGCCGTAGTCCCAGTTCTCGTTCCCGAGCGGTTCGTTGGGCATGCGTGTGCGTTGCAGGCGTCGTTTCAGATCCTCAACCTCTGCCTCCGCGACATGGATGGAGAAGGGGTCGGCGGGCACGATGCGATGCGTCATGCTCCATTCACTCCTTCACCTGATTGACGAAGGCGCGCACATCATCGGCGAACACCTTGCCGGTTTCGAGGGCCGCGAAATGACCGCCATGCTCGAAATCGCTCCAGCGGACAATGTTGTAGCCCTTCTCCACCATGCTGCGCGGCGGGAAGACGAGAAACTCCTTCGGGAAATTGGCGATGCCGGTGGGTATGTCGACCTTGGTGTCGGGAGCCATATTGGTGCCGCCTTCCTCGAACATGCCCCGGTAGAACCACGTGGCCGTGTTGAAGGTTCCCGTGACCAGGTAGATCATGATGTTGGTGAGGAGCTGGTCTTTGGTGAAGGCATTTTCGATGTGCTCCTTGCCATCCGGGCCGCGTCGGTCCGACCAGCCGTGGAATTTTTCCACGATCCAGGCGGCCGCGCCCACGGGACTGTCCATCATTCCGTAGGAAAGCGTCAGCGGCTTCGTCATTTGCAGACGCATATAGGCGCTTTCGAGCTCGAAGGTCATCGCGGCGCCAGCCGCCCATTGTTTCTCGGCCTCTGTTTCGGGAAGCGCCGCGGGCCGCAAGCCATACATGTTGAGATGTACTGCCTTGCAGCCGCCGCCCTTCGTGACGGCATGCTCATAGGCCAGCCAGCCCGAAACGATGGAGCCCCAATCGCCACCCTGCGCGATGTAGGTATCGTAGCCGAGCACGTCGCGCATGAGCTTGTCCCAGAGCGCGGCGGTGCCTTTCGGGCCGATGGGCTTTTTCAGTTTTCCCGAAAAGCCGTATCCCGGCAGTGAGGGCACGACGAGGTTCACACCTTCTTCCGCGTTGCCACCGAACTTCTCGGGATGAGCGAGCTGCTCGATCACATCGTAGAACTCAAAGACGGAGCCCGGCCAGCCATGCGTGAGCAACACCGTCTCCGGGTTGGTGCCCGAGCCTTTCACATGGATGAAGTGGATCTTGTAGCCATCTACCTCGGCGTGGAACTGCGGAAAGGTATTGAGCTTCTTTTCCGCCGCGCGCCAGTCGAACTTGTCCGTCCAATAGGTACAAAGTTCACGCATATATTCCATGTCGGTGCCATAGGCCCAGCGGTCGCTGCCTGGCGCGATCTCCGGCATCTCGTGCCATTCATAGGCGCGCACTTTCGTCGTGATGGCGTCGATCTTTCCCTGGGGAATCTTGATGGTGAAGGGAGTGGGGGTCATTTCCGCCTCGCTGCGTCTGTTTTCATTCTTCGTTGCTGGCGATTATGGCAGCGCGGGACGCTGCCGCAAATGGTCGAGATTGCGGGCGGGGGGGCGCGCCAGTAGAGTTGCCGGACCAAAAGAACATAAAAATCGAGGGGAGAGGAAATGGCCGAAGCCGCAATGGCCAAGGGAGCAGTACCTGCGAAGCTGTCGCCGGGCTACAGACGTTATGCACTGATGATTCTCGTGCTCGGCTATACGTCGAGCCATGTCGATCGCAATATCATGGGAATCCTTCTTGAGCCCATCAAGGCGGAGCTCCTTCTTTCCGACACGCAGCTGGGCTTTCTCTCCGGCATCGCTTTCGCGATTTTCTACGCAACGCTCGGAATTCCGATTGCGCTTGTCGCCGACCGCGGTAACCGGCGAAACATCATCGCATGGGCAATCGCCATCTGGAGCGGCATGACGGCGCTTTGCGGCCTTGCCGGCAATTTCTGGCAACTTGCACTCGCGCGTGTCGGCGTCGGCGTCGGTGAGGCAGGTTCAAGTCCGCCCTCCCATTCGATGATCGCCGACATGTATGGACCGGACGAACGCGCCAGCGCCATGGCGGTCTATTCGCTCGGTGTCTATCTCGGCGTGATGATCGGCTTCCTTATCGGCGGTTGGGTTGCTGTCTGGTATGGCTGGCGCTCGGCCTTCTTCGTAGTCGGGTTGCCGGGGCTTCTGCTTGCTCTTCTTGTCCGGTTCACGCTGGTCGAGCCAGAGCGTGGCGGGGTGGACGGCATGGCGCCGGAAAAGGCGGATACGCCGCTCAACATCAAGACCGGCTTCGGCCTTGTGAGGGAGGGATCCCGTCACCTCTGGCACACGGCAGCCGCGCGTCACGTCGTTTGCGGCGTCACCATCACATCCTTCGTCGGTTATGGTGGCGTGATGTGGGGTCCGGCCTTCCTTATCCGCACGCATGGCATGTCGATTGGCGAAGTCTCGACCTTCCTTGCCATCATCGTCGGTGTGATCGGTGGTCTGGGCGCCTATATCGGGGGACACATGACGGACCGTCTCGCGCGGAAAGACGAGCGCTGGAACACCTGGGTCGTCGCCTGGGCGAAGATGCTGGTCGTGCCGTTCATTGCCGCCTTCTACCTGATGGACAACACGCCGGCCTTTTATCTCGGCACTTACCCGATCTCGATTCTCTGGGTTCTTTATGTGCCGATCTCCTTCCTCGGCGCCTTCTATCTGGGGCCGTCCTTCGCGATGATCCAGACGCTGACGCCGCCCGCGAAACGCGCGCTCGCCTCCGCCGTGATGCTTTTCATCCTCAATATCATCGGCCTCGGCTTCGGCCCGCAATTCGTCGGCATCCTGTCAGATTTTTTCAATCACACGATGGGCATGGGCAACCAGTCGCTGCGCTGGGCGCTATTCGGCACGTCGTTGCTCAACATCTGGGCGGCGGCACACTACTTCCTCGCCGGCCACTATCTGAAAAAATCTTCATCGGCCGGTCATCGCGCCTGACCGGCATCGCATAAACGGAAAGAGCCGCGCTTTATGCGCGGCTCTTTTTTGTTTCGGCCTGACAGGGGTCTGAGGGATCAGAGCGCGCCGTGACAGTGCTTGTACTTCTTGCCGGAGCCGCAGGGGCAGGGTGCGTTGCGCGGGGTCTTGCCCCATGTGCGCGGATCGTTCGGGTCCATGGCAACGCCCGGATCGTTCCGCACCGGGCGCTGAAGGGTGGTGGTATCGCCGCCCGCGATTTCTTCTTCGCCGGTCACCGGATCGGCATGGTGAGCGTGCATTTCAGGCAGCGGTTCGTTTTCGATCTTCGGCGCCTGCTCTTCCGTCACGAACTGGGCGACGGAGAGTTGCCTCGTCACGTCTTCGCGAAGCCGCGCAAGAAGGCTTTCGAAGAGTTCGAAGGCTTCGGACTTGTATTCATTGAGCGGGTCGCGCTGTGCATAGCCGCGCAGCCCGACGGCCTGGCGCAGATGATCGAGCATCATCAGATGTTCGCGCCAGTGAAGGTCGAGTGTCTGCAACAGGACAGCTTTCTCGACCTGACGCATGAGCTTCGGGCCGACCTGTGCCGTCTTCGCGGCCATCAGACGGTCGGAGGCTGCATTGATGCGTTCGCGGATTTCCTCGTCGGCAATGCCTTCCTCTTCCGCCCATGTTTCCACCGGCAGGTCGAGGTCGAGGTTCTTCTTCGCGTCTTCCTTCAGGCCCGCAAGGTCCCACTGCTCCGCATAGGCCTTCTCGGGCACATGTAGTGACACCATGTCGTCGATCACCTGACGGCGCATGTCCTCCACCGTCTCCGACACGTCGTCTGCGCGCATGAGTTCGACGCGCTGCTCGAAGATCGCGCGCCGCTGATCGTTCATCACATTGTCGTATTTCAGCAGGTTCTTGCGGATATCGTAGTTCCGCGCCTCGACCTTCTGTTGTGCCTTTTCGAGTGCCTTGTTGATCCAGGGGTGGACGATGGCTTCGCCTTCCTGGAGACCGAGCTTCTGCAGCATGCCGTCCATGCGGTCCGTGCCGAAGATGCGCATCAGGTCGTCGTCGAGAGACAGGTAGAATTTGGAACGGCCGGGGTCGCCCTGACGGCCGGAGCGACCGCGGAGCTGATTGTCGATGCGCCGGCTTTCGTGGCGTTCGGTGCCGATGACGTAAAGGCCGCCGGCTTCGAGAGCCTGACGTTTCTTTGCCTCGATATCGGCCTTCACTTCTTCCGTCTTGCGGGCGAGCTCGGCTTCGTCCTCGATACCCGCTGTCTCGTCGGCGAGACGCATGTCGATATTGCCGCCGAGCTGAATGTCGGTGCCGCGGCCGGCCATGTTCGTCGCGATAGTGATCGCGCCGGGTACGCCCGCCTGCGCCACGATATGCGCTTCCTGCTCGTGGTAGCGCGCGTTCAGAACCTTGTGCTTGACCTTCTTCTTCTTCAGAAGCTCGGACAGTGTTTCCGATTTCTCGATAGAGGTCGTGCCGACAAGGACGGGCTGGCCGCGCGCCGCGCAGTCCTCGATCTCGGCGATCATCGCCTCGTATTTTTCCTGAGCCGTGCGATAGACCTCGTCGTCTTCGTCCACACGGGCAATCGGCTTGTTGGTCGGGATTTCAAGCACTTCGAGGCCGTAAATATCGGCGAACTCGTTTGCTTCCGTCAGCGCGGTACCCGTCATGCCCGACAGCTTGTCGTACATGCGAAAGTAGTTCTGGAAGGTGATCGAGGCCAGCGTCTGGTTTTCCGGCTGGATCTGCACACGCTCTTTCGCTTCGAGTGCCTGGTGCAGCCCGTCGGAATAGCGCCGGCCCTCCATCATGCGGCCGGTGAACTCGTCGATGATGACGACCTTGCCCGCCTTGACGATGTAGTCCTTGTCCTTCTGGAACATCTTGTGTGCGCGCAGCGCGTTGTTCACATGGTGAACGATGGAGATGTTCTCGATATCGTAGAGGCTTCCTTCCTCCAGGATGCCCTGTTCCTTGAGGATGCCCTCGATGCGCTCGTTGCCCTCCTCGGTGAGATTGACGGTGCGCTGCTTCTCGTCGAACTCGTAATCCTCTTCGCCGATCAGCGGAATCACTTCGTCGATGGAGAGATAGAGGTCCGACTTGTCGTCCAGCGGACCTGAAATGATGAGAGGCGTGCGCGCCTCGTCGATCAGGATCGAGTCCACTTCATCGACGATCGCGAAGGCATGGCCGCGCTGCACCATCGAGGTGAGCTGGTACTTCATGTTGTCGCGGAGATAGTCGAAGCCGTATTCGTTGTTCGTGCCGTAGGTAATGTCGGCGGCATAGGCTTGGCGGCGCTGGTCGTCGGTGAGCCCGTGAAGGATCACCCCGACTTCAAGGCCGAGGAAACGGTGGACTTCGCCCATCCATTCGGCGTCGCGCTTGGCCAGATAGTCGTTCACGGTAACGATGTGGACGCCCTTGGCCGGCAATGCGTTCAGATAGGCGGCCAGGGTCGAAACAAGGGTCTTGCCTTCGCCGGTCTTCATTTCGGCGATGTTGCCGTCATGAAGCACCATGCCGCCTATGAGCTGGACATCGTAATGGCGCTGGCCGAGCGTACGTTTCGCCGCTTCCCGCACGGTAGCGAAGGCTTCCGGGAGAATTTCGTCGAGGGTCGCGCCATCCGCCAGCCGGGCGCGGAATTCGGCGGTCTTTGCCTTCAGAGCATCGTCGCTCAGGGCAGCCATATCCGTTTCGAGCGCGTTGATCGCTTCGACACGGGCGTTGTAAGCCTTGATCTTCCGGTCATTGGCGGAGCCGAAAAGACGCTTGGCGAAGGCGCCCAAGCTTGCCATCAGGTCAAATTCCTCTTGCGGTGCGCTCCCGATGTAAGGGCGCGTCTCAGCCTTGTCAATCGAACGCGGATGCATGGCGATTCCGGCGGAAGCCCGCGCTCCGTTCCAAGTCGTTTCTGGCGGGTGTCCGGTTGTTTCCCGCAAGCATCTGGCGGGCCGCCGGCGGGCGAGAGGTGTGGCGCTTGTATGACCAAAGGGCCCGGCTCATTATGGGCGGCCCAAATTTGGCCCGTTTTGACCGTTTCCCTGCATCCCATGAGCCCGAAAAGGCTGCTTACCCGCTAAGGAAGGCCCGTTCCATGTCCGTTTTCCGTCATTTCGCCTCTCCTGCCGCCATCGCGGCGGTTTTTCTGGCTGCTCTCGCTACAGGGCCCGCGTTTGCCCAGCAGGAAGACGTGCCCGACGAGGTGGTCGCGACGGTCGATGGCACACCGATTCGTTATTCGGACCTCGCCATGGCGGATGAGGAGATGGGGGCGGTGCTTGCCCAGCTCGAACCGCAGGTCCGCTTCCAGTATCTCCTTGGCATGCTGATCGACCGGCGCGTCGTCGCGCTCGAGGCAAAGGAAAAGCATGTGGATGACGATCCGGCGGTCAAGAGCCGGCAGGATTATTTCAACGAGAAGGCGCTGCGTGACGTCTATTGGGTCCAGCTCATGCAGGACAAGGTGAGCGATGAGGCGATCAAGGCCGCTTATGAAAAGAACATCGCTTCTGCTCCGGCCGAGAAGGAGGCGCATGCCCGCCATATCCAGCTGGAAAGCGAAGAGGAGGCAAAGAAGGTTGCTGCCGAGATCGAGGGCGGCAAGAGCTTCGAGGCGGCAGCGAAGGAATATTCGCGCGACCCCGGTTCCTCCGATGACGGCGATCTCGGTTTCTTTCGCAAGGAGGAGATGGTGCCGGAATTCGCCGAAGCGGCCTTCGCCATGAAACCGGGCGAGGTTTCCGGCCCGGTTCAGACACAGTTTGGCTGGCACGTCATTCAGCTTGTCGAGTTCCGCGATCTGCCCAAGCCGACGCTTGACGAAGCGCATGATGAAATTGTGAGGAGAATCGCACGCGAGGAGGGGCAAAAGCTCATGGAGAAATTGCGCTCCGGTGCGAAGATCGAGATTATCGGCGTCGAATCGGCCGCACCTTCGTCCGGACGTCCGCAGCTTGCGCCGCCGGTCGAAGAATGATGCGCCGAATGCATGACAGCTAGCAGGCGGAGCGACCGATGGTGACGAAGAAGACGGCGCGGACGGGCACCAAAATCTCGGTCAAACCGAAGCGCAAGACGAGCGGCAAGGCGAAACCCCATAGCAAGGCGAAGCAGACCCGTGCCCAGCGCAAGACCGTGAAGCCGAAGACTGCCGAGAAGGCGAAGCCGAAGGTGTCGGAAAAGCCGGCTCGCAAGGTTGCGAAGAAGCCGGTCAAGAAGAAGGCCGCGCCCAAGGTCTCCCCTCTTGCGCCAAAAACCTATGCGAAGCTGCCGCCCGTCGAGGGCGTTCTTCTCGGTACGACGGCGGCGGGCATCAAATACAAGGGACGCACGGACCTTCTCGTTGTGAAGATGGCCGAGGGTACACAGGTTGCCGGTGTCTTCACGACCTCCAAAACGGCTTCCGCACCCGTCGAATGGTGTAAATCGAGCCTCGCGGATGGCGGCGAGGGCCGGATGCTTGTCGTCAATTCGGGCAATTCCAACGCCTTCACCGGCAAGGCGGGGGTCGCGACCGTCAAGGCGACGGCGGCTGCCGCCGCGCAGGCGGGGGGATGCCGCCAGAAGGATGTCTTCATTGCCTCCACCGGCGTCATCGGTCAGCCGATGGACCCCGAACCCGTGGTGAAGGGTATTGATGCCGCGCTCGGCAGCGCCGCGGCCGATAAATGGGACGAAGCCGCCCGCGCCATCATGACGACCGACACCTATCCCAAGCTTGCGACGCGCAAGGTGAAGATCGGCGGCGCCGAGGTCACGATCAACGGCATCGCCAAGGGTTCCGGCATGATTGCGCCGGACCTTGCAACCATGCTCGTCTTCATTTTCACGGATGCGGCGATCCCCGCCAAGGTCCTGCAGACGCTGCTTCTGCTTGGCGTGCGCGACAGCTTCAACGCCATTACGGTCGATAGCGACACCTCGACCTCGGATACGGTGCTTGTCTTTGCGACGGGCGAGGCCATGAAGGACGAGCCGCGCATCGCGCGGGCGGGCGATACCCGTCTCCGCGATTTCCGTGCCGCGCTGGACGACATCATGCTCGATCTCGCGCATCAGGTCGTGAAGGACGGCGAGGGGGCGACGAAATTTGTCCGCATCGCGGTTTCCGGCGCACAGAGCCACCAGGCCGCCCGGCGTATCGGCATGTCGATCGCGAATTCTCCTCTCGTGAAGACCGCCATTGCGGGCGAGGACGCGAATTGGGGCCGTGTGGTCATGGCGGTCGGCAAGTCGGGAGAGGCAGCGGATCGCGACAAGCTCACCATCCGCATAGGCGGCATCGATGTCGCGAAGAACGGCATGGCCGTTCCCGGCTATGATGAGACGCCGGTCGCACGGCACATGAAGGGCACGGATATCGATATCGCCGTCGATGTCGGTGTCGGCAAGTCCTCCGCCACGGTCTGGACCTGCGACCTCACCCACGAGTACATCCGTATCAATGCGGATTACCGCAGTTGATCCTGTTTACTCTTTTTTAACCACGATCGCACAAGGCGCGGCAGCAGGCCGCAGCCTCCACCCCGCCTTAACCCGGAGACTTCAGCATGGGAGACGAGCGCGAAGGCAAGACGGTCGAGCCCAAACGGCTTGTGCTCGTCGCGGCCTGCGTACTTGTCGATGCGGATGGGCGGGTTCTTCTCGCCCGCCGTCCCGAGGGCAAGCCGATGGCGGGCCTCTGGGAGTTTCCGGGCGGCAAGGTCGAGCCGGGTGAAGTGCCCGAGGCCTGCCTCATCCGGGAGCTGAAGGAAGAGCTTGATATCGACGTCGCGAAGGCCTGTCTTGCGCCGCTGACCTTCGCGAGTCACGAATATGAGGGCTTTCACCTCCTGATGCCGCTTTATGTCTGCCGGCGCTGGGAGGGACAGGTCCGGGCTCTCGAAGGGCAGGCGCTGACATGGGTGCCTCCAGCGAGGCTACGAGAATATCCGATGCCGCCCGCGGACGAGCCGCTGGTGGCGGTAATACGCGATCTGCTCTAGGGCGGTGCAGACAATGAGGGCAGTGAAGATGAAGTATCGGGAATTCTGGCGGGTCTTCTGCGCAGACGAAAGCGGCGCCACGGCAGTTGAATATGGTCTCATTCTCGCAGGCATCTGCATTGCGGTTATCGCCGCGGTCAGCGGCGTGGGCGAAGCCATTTCCGCTTTGTTCATTGATGTGATCGTGCCCGCTCTCAATTGATGCTCAGGGCTGGTCTTCAGCGGGGTGTCTTGTCTCCCGCCGGCCGCTCCACCGTGCCGAGCGCATCGGCAAGGCGCGTTTCGGCGCTGCCGGGCGTCAGCGGTTTCTGCTGGCTTTCATGTGGCGCCCACCCCGTCACGATGACGATGTCGAAGGTCGCGGGCACGCGCCCGTCCGGCAGTCCGAATTTTTCCCGGTAGATTTCCGCGGCCCGTATCAGGGTCGCGCGCCGCAGCGGCGTCCGCCGCCGCTCGGAAAGCGCATTCGTTTCGCCCATGCCGCGCAGCTCCGCCATCAGCCTCAGCGGGTCGGCATAACGCACAATTACCCGGTCCGTATCGGCGACGGGCAGCGCGAAGCCCGCCCGCTGGAGAAGGCTGCCCATGTCGCGCAGATCCGCGAAGGGCGATATGCGGGGCGAAAGACCGCCCTCGCATTCGATTTCAGCCTCACCGAGCGATTGCCGCAACTCCGTCAATGTTTCCCCGCCAAAAAGCGCGGCAATGAAAAGCCCGTCGGGTTTCAGCGCGCGGCGGACCTGGATCAGTGTGCCCGGCAAGTCGTTCACCCAGTGGAGCGAGAGAATGCTGGTCGCGAGGTTGAGGCTGCGGTCGGCGAAGGGAAGCATCTCTTCGTCCGCCACGATCTTGGGCCCCGTGGCATGGCGCAGCATCTCGCCGGAGAGGTCGGCTGAAATCAGGGTGCCGATCTTGCCATCCTGCAAGGCTGCGTCAGCCATTGCCTGGCGGAGCGCGCCCCGATGTGCGCCGAGGTCGGCGGCGACCCCGAAGCTGCGGTTCACGCCCGCTATCCGTTCCACGATGTCCTCTCCCGCCCGGCGCACGAGGAAGTCATGCGAGGGGAAGTTCTCAGCGGCCCGGTCGCGGCGGCGGCGCAGTGTGGTGCGGTCGAAGACGCGCATTCCGGGGGCGGTCTCTCTGGGGTCTGTTTCTGGCATGGCGCGCATATTGGGTGCGGCGTGCTCTGGCCGCAAGGCCGGCTTTTCCCGTGCTAGTCTCGTGGAGGGCTGGGCGCGAGGAGCAGATGGCGGCTTTCGGGGCATGGAGAGGGGAGTGGACGGCGCGGGCGAGGGTGGTGCTTGCTGGTCTGGCCGATGCGATCCTGCCGCCTCTCTGTCTTTCCTGCGGCCGCGGGATTGAGGCGCATGACGCGCTTTGCGGGCGCTGCTGGTCCGAGGTGGATTTCATCGAGCGGCCCTGGTGTGCGGTGACCGGCCTCCCTTTTCCCTATGAGGCGGGGGAGGGGGCGGTGAGTGCCGTGGCCCTTGCCCATCCGCCGCCCTATGCCCGTGCCCGGGCTGTCATGCGCTACAGCGATGCAAGCGCGCGGCTCGTTCATCGTTTCAAATATTCCGACCGGATGGAGGCGGCGCCCGCGTTTGCGCGCTGGCTCATGCGGGCGGGCGCGGACATTCTCGCGGATGCCGATCTGGTGGTGCCGGTACCGCTTCACCGGCAGCGGCTTTTTTCGCGCCGCTTCAATCAGTCGGCGGAACTTTCGCGCGTCATTGCGGATCTTGCGGGCATTGCCCATGAGCCGGCGCTCTTGATGCGCACGAGGGCGACGCGGCCGCAGGTGGGGCTGAGCGGCGATCAGCGTCGCCGCAACGTCGCCCGTGCCTTTGCCGTCCGTCCAGGGCGGGAGGAGCAGATCAGGCAGCGCAAGATCGTTCTCATCGACGATGTCATGACAACGGGGGCGACGGTCGAGGCCTGTTCGCGCGCGCTCCTGAAGGCGGGCGCGGCGGAGGTTTCCGTGCTTTGTCTTGCCCGGGTTGTTCCTGCGGGCGGCGCATCTATATGATATGTGACCCATTTTTGACGGAGTACCGCCCATGGCGGATGTAACAATCTATACGACCATGCTTTGCCCCTACTGCCACCGGGCGAAAAGCCTACTGCAGAAGAAGGGTATTTCCTTCACCGAGATCGATGTCGGCATGGATGCCGACAAGCGGAAGGAAATGACCCGTCGCGCGCATGGCGGCTACACGGTGCCGCAGATTTTTGTCGGCGAGACCCATGTGGGCGGCTGCGACGATCTCTATGCGCTCGAGCGGGCAGGCAAGCTCGATTCCCTTCTCGCCGCCTGACCCATGAGTGCTGCCCCGCAATCCTTTCTCGCCGCCTGTGTGCAGATGCGCAGTTCCTGCGACGTTGCGGATAATATCGCGACGGCGGGTGCGCTCGTTTCGGAGGCGGCAGAAAAAGGCGCCTCCTTCGTGATGACGCCGGAGATGACCTCTCTCCTCGTCACGAAGACGGGCGATCTCTTTGCCAGCGCGCGCGAGGAAAAGGACGATGAGGCGCTGGCCGCTTTTCGTGCGCTTGCGGCGGAAAAGAGCATCTGGCTCCTTGCTGGCTCATTACCGATCAAGCTCTCCGGCACCAAGGTTGCGAACCGCTCCTTTCTGATTTCACCGGAGGGCGAGGTCGCGGCGCGCTACGACAAGATCCACATGTTCGATGTCGACCTCGAAGGTGGCGAAAGCTACCGCGAGAGCAAGAATTACGAGGCGGGCCGCGAAGCAATCATCGCGAAGCTTCCCTGGGGCCGCATCGGGCTTACGGTTTGCTACGACATTCGCTTTCCCCATCTCTATCGCATGCTGGCACAGGCAGGCGCCGATTTCCTTACCGTACCGGCCGCCTTCACGAAACAGACGGGCGAGGCGCATTGGCATACGCTTTTGAAAGCGCGCGCCATCGAGACGGGATGCTTCGTCTTTGCGCCTGCGCAGGGCGGCAAACATGAATGCGGTCGCGAGACCTATGGCCACAGCCTCATCATTGCACCCTGGGGCGAGGTGATTGCCGAGGCCGCGCATGACGAGCCGGGCGTCATCCTTGCGGAGATCGATACCGGACGCATTGCGTCCGCGCGGCGCAAGGTGCCAAGCCTCGGCCATGATCGAGACTTCAGTCTCCCGGAAAGCGGACAGGCGAGGCGCGTGTCATGATCCGATATGCACTTCTCTGCGAGAAGGACCATGAGTTCGATGGCTGGTTCTCTTCTTCCAGCGGATTCGATGCGCAGGTTGCGGCGGGCGATGTGCTTTGCCCGCATTGCGGCAGTTCAAAGGTGCGCAAGGCGCTGATGGCACCCAGCATCGGCAAAAATATCGGCAAGGTAGCGTCGAAGGATGCGGCGGCATCGACGCCGGCCGAGATGGCCCAGAAGATAAGGGGGGTGATGCTCGCCCTTAAAAAGCACGTCGAAGAGAATTGCGATTATGTTGGCGATGCCTTCGCGGAAGAAGCGCGCCGCATTCACTATGGCGAGACGGAGCATCGCGATATTTATGGCGAGGCCACGCCCGAAGAGGCGCTCGAACTGATCGAGGAGGGTGTCGAGGTAGCGCCGCTTCCGGTCACACCCCGCCGCCGCGCGAACTAGGCTTCCACGCCGAACACATCCCGCAAATACGGATTGAGGAACCGTCCCTCCGGGTCGAGTTCCGTGCGCACTTCCAGGAAATCCTGCCACTTCGGATAAAGGCTCGCAAAGTCCGCCGCCTTCAGCGTGTTGAGTTTGCCCCAGTGCGGGCGGCCCTCATGTTTGCGGAAGATCGGCTCGATCAGGCTGAAGTAAGGCGTGTAGTCTTCTTCGTGATAGCGGTGAACGGCAATCGAGCAGCTCTCGCGCTTGTAGAAGGGGCTCAGCCAGATATCGTCGGGCGCGACGGTGCGGAATTCGATCGGAAAGAAGACTTCCACATCGTTCATCTCGATGGTTTCGATCACTTCTCGCAGTGCCTCGGGACCGGCTTCGCGTGGCAGGTGATATTCCATCTCGTTGAAGCGCATATTGCGCTCTGTCGACAGCGTCTTGTGCGAATAGTCGACGCGGGTTTCGGGCTCCATGCCGCCAAGGATCTTCTGGATCAGCCAGCGCCGCGTGGCGGGCGACCAGCCGAGCCAGTCCTGCAATTTCTGCAACTGGCGCAACCCGTCATCGTCCTCGTTCGCAGGCTCTGGTGTTTCCGGTTCGTCCGTCAGGTCGTTGATGATGCCGATGGTCATGCCCGAATAGGGAATATAGTAGAATTCGAAGTTGCGGTGCTTCGACCATAGCTCTGGCGCCTGTTCCAGCATTTCCTCGACAGGTGCGGTCCAGGTGCGTTTCTTCAGCTTGTAAAGCGGGCGCGCGGCGAGCGTCGTTTCCGTCACGATGCCGAGCGCGCCGAGCGACACGCGGGCGGCCTGGAAGAGGTCCGGGTTTGTCCGGGCGTCGAGGTCGAGGGCTTCGCCTGATCCTGTTATCAGCCGCATGCCGTCGATAAAGGTCGCGAGCGAGCCGATGTCCGCCCCGGTGCCATGCGTGGCGGTCGAGATCGCGCCTGCGATGGTCTGTTTGTTGATGTCGGGCATGTTGTCGAGGGCAAGGCCGTTCTCGGCGAGGCTTGTGCCCATCGCGCCGAGCCTCGTGCCTGCCTTGAAGGTTGCCTTGCCGCCCGCCTTGTCGGCGCTCACGAGCCCCGCCATGCGGTCGAGTGAGAGCAGGGTTCCTTCCGTCGGTACGAGGCCGGAGAAGGAATGTCCCGCGCCCACGGCGCGGATGGGCGTTGTGCCCTTGCTCACGATCTCAGCCAGTTCCGCTTCGCCCGAGGGGGCCACGCGCAGCGAGGGCGTGCAGCTTTGTGCGCCCGACCAGTTCTTCCACGGGATGATGCGCTTTGCGTCTTCCTCGGCGGCAAAGGCACTGGTGAGCGATGCCGGGATGGCGCCCGTTGCGGCGAGCGCGGAGGCGGAAGCGGCATATTGCAGAAGACGGCGGCGAGACAACATCACGGTGTTTCCCTGTTTTCGTCTTCTTCTTGCAGACTCGCGATGGAAGGAGCCGCCATGAAGCGTGTCAGCGTGAGGAAGTCTTCGGCGGTACATTCGATGCACTGGCCGAGCGGCGGCATGCCGTTGAAGCCATTCACGATATTGTCGAAGAGTTTGTCCTCGCCCTTCGCGAGACGCGGCGCCCAGGCCAGTGTGTCATGCGTTTGCGGTGCGCCCGTCGCCGGGTCTTCGTGGCAGGTCTTGCAACTTGCGGCATAGAGTTCGGTGCGTTCCGGGTTCAGCACCACAGGCTGTACCGCATCGGACTTTCCGTCGCACCCCGCAAGCATCGCCAGCGTGAGCGCAACCACGCAAATCCCCGTCCACTTTCTCATATGCCCCCCGCCTTTCGCCGTTTCTTGTCGCGTGCCTCTTATTTTGCGGTCCGTTCGGCAAGCGCCATGTAGTTCACATCCGTGTCACGGCCGAGCGACCATTTGTCGGCGAGTGGATTATAACTCACGCCGGTCAGCTCCTTGAGGGTGAGCCCTGCCCCCGCAATGCCCGTTTCCATTTCGTTCGTCGTGATGAATTTCTTCCAGTCATGGGTGCCGCGCGGCAGCCAGCCGAGCACATATTCCGCGCCGACGATGGCGAGCGCATGGGCCTTGAGTGTGCGATTGAGCGTTGCGACGAACATGAGCCCGCCCGGCTTCAGCATGCCCGCACAATCGGCAAGGAAGCGCATCGGATCGGCAACATGCTCGATTACTTCCATGTTGAGGATGACGTCGAATGTCTCGCCCGCTTCCGCCAGCATTTCCGCCGTGGTGCAGCGATAGTCGATATCGAGGCCCTGTTCTGCGGCATGGACGCTCGCCGTCTTTATATTCTCCGCCGAGGCGTCCGCGCTCACCATTGACGCGCCGAGCCGGGCCATGGGTTCGGAGAGCAACCCCCCGCCGCAGCCGATATCGAGGAAGCGCAGTCCTTCGAAGGGCCGCACGGATTTCGGGTCGAGGCCGAAATGCGCAATGGCGCGCTCGCGGATATAGGTGAGACGGACGGGATTGAACTTGTGAAGGGGGCGAAATTTGCCCTGCGGATCCCACCATTCCGCGGCCATGGCCGAAAAGCGGGCGACTTCTGCGGGATCGATGCTGGAAGCCGAGTCTGCTGCTCTGGCCGCCCCTGCCGGTCCTTCATTCGTCTTCATCTGGGCCATTATGCGAGCTTTCCCCAGCGTCAATAAGGGTTTTTGTGGCAGCAACCGCTGGTTGCGGCTCTGCGCGAGGGCCTGTATGTATGGCCGCGCCCGGCGGCGCGGGTCCACCTTTCACGAGGTTATGATATAGGGCGCCATATAAAAGGTCTGGCCCTGTCAGGTCCAGCGCGCCGGTTTTTTTGCGGCCTTTATCTGGCCGGCGATGAGGATGTGGAAGAAGCAATGGCCAGACTGGTCATGAAATTTGGCGGAACCTCGGTGGCGGACATCGAGCGCATTCGCAATGTGGCGCTGCATGTGAAGCGCGAGGTCGATGCGGGTCATGAGGTCGCAGTCGTCGTTTCCGCTATGGCGGGCGCTACGAACCAGCTCGTCCAATGGGCGCGCGAAACCGCGCCGCTGCACGATGCGCGCGAATACGACACTATCGTCGCGAGCGGTGAGCAGGTCACGATCTCGCTGCTGTCGATCGAGTTGCAGCGCATCGGCATTCCCGCACGTTCCTGGCTCGGCTGGCAAATTCCGATCCGCACCGACGGGGCGCATGGCGCCGCCCGCATTCTCGACATTGATGGCAGCGAACTCGTCAACCGGCTCACTCAGGGACAGGTCGCGGTGATCGCCGGGTTCCAGGGTCTGGGGCCGGACAACAGAATCACGACGCTCGGTCGTGGCGGTTCGGATACCAGCGCGGTTGCAGTCGCCGCCGCGATCAAGGCAGATATTTGTGACATCTACACCGATGTCGACGGCGTCTATACGACGGACCCCCGCATCGTTGCGAAGGCCCGAAAGCTTGATAAGATCAGCTACGAAGAGATGCTGGAAATGGCGTCTCTCGGCGCCAAGGTTCTTCAGACCCGTTCCGTCGAACTCGCCATGGTTCATCGGGTGCGCCTGCAGGTCCGCTCGAGCTTCGCTGCGCCCGACGCCCCGCACAGTGCCTATGGCGCGGGTGATAATGGCCCCGGTACTCTAGTTTGCGACGAGGATGAAATCGTGGAACAGCAGGTCGTGAGCGGCATCGCCTATTCCAAGGACGAGGCGAAGGTGACGCTTGTGAAGGTCGAGGACAAGCCCGGCGTCGCCGCGCGTATCTTCGGGCCGCTCGCGGACAACTCCATCAATGTCGACATGATCATCCAGAACGTGTCGGATGACGGTAAAAGCACGGACATGACCTTCACCGTGCCACAGGCGGAGCTTGCCCGCGCCGAGGATGTGATCCGCAAGGCGCAGGCCGGGATCGGCTGCAGCGAGGTCAAGACCGACACGAATGTCGTGAAGGTTTCCATCATCGGTATCGGCATGCGCAGCCATGCGGGTGTCGCCCAGACCATGTTCCAGACGCTGGCTGAAAAGGGTATAAACATTCTCGCGATCACCACCTCCGAGATCAAGGTCAGTGTACTGATCGCTGCCGACTATACCGAGCTTGCCGTGCGCGCGCTGCACACGGCTTATGGCCTGGACGCCGAGTAAGCGAGGGCGCTCTTGAATCTCCAGCGCATCCATCTCCGCAACAAGCAGGACGTCAGCTGATGGCGGGCTCCGTCGGTGGTCCGCGCATTCTGCTCCGTCGGCTGCGCGAGGTCATGGCGGAGCCGGAGAGCGCACAAAAGCGCCTCGACAAGATTGTCGTGCTCATCGCTTCCAACATGGTTGCGGAGGTGTGCTCGGCCTATCTCGTCAATGGCGCGCGCGAGCTCGAACTCTTTGCCACCGAAGGTCTGAAGCCCTCCGCCGTCCATTCCACGCGCCTGCGTATCGGTGAGGGCCTTGTCGGCGACATCGCGGCCCATGCGCGCCCGTTGAACCTCGCCGATGCGCAGTCCCATCCGGGCTTTGCCTACCGGCCGGAGACGGGCGAAGAAATCTACAAGTCACTGATGGGTGTGCCGATCCTGAGATCGGGCAAGGTCATCGGTGTTCTCGTTGTGCAGAACCGCACCAAGCGGCACTACACCGAAGAAGAAGTCGAGGCGCTCCAGACGGTTGCGATGGTGCTGGCCGAAGTCGTCGCGGCCTCCGATCTCATCGGCGCCAAGCCCGACGAGCCCGACCTCTCGCATGAGCGCCCGTTCCACATCGTCGGCTCTTCCTTTGCCGAGGGCATCGCGCTCGGTCATGCCGTGCTGCATGAGCCGCGCGTCCATGTGACCAAGCTCATCGCGGAGGATACCGAGCTCGAACTGAAGCGGCTCGAACAGGCGGTCTATGCGCTCAGGGGGTCCATCGATGACATGCTGGAGACGGAAGATCTCTCCCATGCGGGCGAACATCGCGAGGTGCTTCAGGCCTATCGCATGTTCGCCAATGATCGCGGCTGGCTTCAGCGGATGCTCGAAGCGGTGGACACCGGCCTCACGGCGGAAGCTGCCGTCGAGCGTGTGCAGAACGACACGAGAGCGCGATTGCAGCGCGCGGCGGACCCTTATATCCGCGACCGGCTGCATGATTTCGACGATCTTGCGAACCGGCTGCTTCGCCAGCTGACGGGCGTCACGCTCGCCTCGCTATCGGCAAACCTGCCGAGCGATGCCATCATCATCGCGCGCAACATGGGCCCCGCCGAACTTCTCGATTACGACAAGGAGCGTCTGCGCGGCCTCGTGCTGGAGGAAGGCGCGCCCAATGCGCATGTCTCCATCGTCGCGCGGGCCTTCGGTATCGCCACTGTCGGCCGTGCCGAGGACATCATCGAGCATGTGGAGCCGGGCGATGCCATCATCGTC
This sequence comes from Parvibaculum sp., assembly GCA_002694985.1. Lineage (GTDB taxonomy): Bacteria > Pseudomonadota > Alphaproteobacteria > Parvibaculales > Parvibaculaceae > Parvibaculum. The sequence continues at coordinate 213,585 of NZNS01000001.1, forward strand.
GATGGCGATACCGGCGAGGTTTATCTCCGCCCTTCGCAGGAAGTCATCTCCTCCTATTCGGAGAAGGCGCGGTTCCGTGCCAGCAAGCAGGAGCAGTACAAGGAGATCCGCGACGAGCCGGGGATCACGCTCGACGGCGAGAAGGTCGACCTCTATGTGAATGCGGGGCTGCAGGTCGACCTGCCGCATCTGGAAGAATCGGGCGCGGAGGGCATCGGCCTTTTCCGCACCGAGCTGCAATTCATGATCGCCTCCACGCTGCCGAGCCTGCGCGACCAGATCGAACTCTATCAGGCAGTGATCGAGGCCGCAGGGGGACGGCCCGCCGTTTTCCGTACGCTCGATATCGGCGGCGACAAGATGCTGCCTTATATGAACCTTGCCTCCATCAAGGAGGAGAATCCGGCGCTGGGCTGGCGCGCCATCCGCATCAGTCTCGACAGGCCGGCGCTGCTGCGCCATCAGGTGCGCGCTCTTTTGACGGCGGCGGCGGGCAAGTCGCTTCGCATCATGTTCCCGATGATTGCGGAAGTCGCCGAATACAAGCGCGCCCGCGCGCTGGTCGACAAGGAAATGGCGCGGCTCGACAGGTTCGGCAAGGAAAAGCCCGCTTCGCTTGAGGTCGGCACCATGCTCGAAGTGCCCTCGCTTGCCTGGCAGCTGGATACACTCCTGCCGATGGTCGATTTCGTGTCCATCGGGTCGAACGATCTCCTGCAATTCCTCTTTGCAAGCGATCGTGGCAATCCGCGCGTTGCCACGCGCTACGATCTTCTGAGCCCGGCGGTGCTGAGCTTCCTCCGCCACATCGTTATGAAGTGTCATGAACACAAGACGCCGCTCACCCTTTGCGGCGAGATGTCGGGCAAGCCGCTGGAGGCGATGGCGCTGGTCGGTCTCGGGCTGAGGCGGATTTCCATGTCGCCTGCCGCCATAGGCCCGGTCAAGATGATGGTCCGCTCTCTCGACGCCGCGAAGCTGGAGGCCTTCATGGAAGGGCTCTACGGGCTGCCCGAGCGCAGCGTTCGCGACCACCTTGCCCGATATGCCGAAGAAAACGGCGTCGTCGTCTGAGCCTCGCCGGACAGCGGCCCCGCCGGCGGCCTGACCGGGCCGAATCCGGCAGCTTATCCACAGTCTCATTCTGGGAATTGAAATTTTATCAAAACCCGGAAAAACGAGGGTGCAGGTGGAGTTGGCCCAAACTCCGGTTGCAGTTTCTCAACAGTTTTGTTCTATTCTCAGTTCTCAATACGTTTGGGCGCTTGCGAAAGCCGTTCGCGGGGTGCGGTTGTCGCGTTTTGAAACGTCCATGGCAATTCGTGGGACGAATAGCGTCAGCTATACGGATTGAGATGGCTCAGCTCGGGAAGAGCCCGGAGATATGAACAAAGTTACCATGCTGCCGACTGAAGACGACAAGTCGGAACCGCGACGCCGGCTGCATCTTCGTGACATCACCAATGAGGTGCCGGTCGAGGCTGAATCGGTCGGTGCGGATCTGCGTGCGGCCCGTTTGCGCCTCAGCGAGGACATTCGCACCATCGCCCAGGCGCTTTGCATTCGCCGCGATCTTCTCGAAGCGCTGGAAGAAGGCCGCTTCGATGCGCTTCCCGCCCGCGCCTACGCCATCGGTTTCGTTCGTTCCTATGCGGAATATCTCGGCCTCGACAGCCGCCATGTCGTCGAGCGCTACAAGGCCGAGCTTGACCGCGCCGAGGCGGATGCCGCCGAACTCCATTTTCCCGAGGCCACCGAAGAGCGCCGTCTGCCCAAGGGCACGGCCCTGATTGTCGCGCTTGTCGTTGCGGCGGGCGCCTATGGCGGCTGGCTGATGACGAAATCGACCGATGAAATGATGGCGGCCCGCGTTGCCGCGCCTGCGCCGGAAGCGGCACCGGTCGTGTCCGCGCGGGGTGACAGCGCTTCGGCGTCCGAGCCGCGCGCCGGTGCCGTGCCGGTCGTGCGCGGTCCCGGCATCGCGCTCACCCAAGCCGAGCGCAATGCGCTCACGCCGCAGACGGTTTACGATCCTGCGCCCGCCGTCAGCGTTTCCGAAGAAGCCGCCGCCGAGGCAGAAGAGATGGAAGTCGCCGCCCTTGAGGAGGCTGCGCCCGACGTTCTGCCGCCGCTGCCCGAAGGCACGCCCTATGGGGCGGAGAATGTCGATGGCCGCGTCGTCGTGCGCGCGCGCCGCGATGGTGCCTGGCTTCGCGTCGAGGACGGCACGGGCAAGGTACTCATCGAACAGACCCTCAATGCGGGCGACAGCTACCGCGCACCGCGCGAGCCGGGGGTCATCCTCGTCGCGCGCGACGCCAGCGCCTTCGAGATCATGGTCGACGGCACCTCGCTCGGTCTCGCCGGGCCACCCACGCTGGTCCTGACGGGCAAGTCGCTCGAAGTGCAGGATTTGCTGGCCACCATGCCGAAGCCCGACCTGGCGCTGGGTGCGGAGGCCGGGCTTTCTGCGGCCGTGGCGCCCGTCACGCTCGAATAGGGCCCGTATTCGCGGCCCCGCCATATTTCTGCTATGAGAAAGCGCAATCATGCAGCCTCGGGACGAGGCCGCGTCCGGCTTGCCATTTCTGGATTGGCCGCCGGTTCGTTTGAAATCCGGCGTGAGACAACCGGCTTGAGATCCAGTTTGAGACCCGGCTTGAGACAATGAGCATCAGACCCTGGCGCGATATCAACCGCAGACCGAGCCGGCAGATCCATGTGGGGTCCGTGGCCGTAGGGGGCGATGCGCCGATTTCCGTCCAGACGATGACGAACACGCTCACCTCGGATGCGAAGGCGACCATCGAGCAGATCCGTCGCATCGAGGAGGCGGGCTGCGATATCGTTCGCGTGTCCTGCCCGGATGCCGCATCGACCGCCGCGCTGCACGAGATCGTGCGCGAGACGACGATCCCCATCGTCGCGGACATCCATTTTCACTACAAGCGCGCCATCGAGGCGGCGGAGGCGGGTGCTGCCTGCCTGCGGATCAATCCCGGCAATATCGGGTCGGAAGCGCGTGTGCGCGAGGTCGTGCAGGCGGCGAAGGATCATGGCTGTTCCATGCGCATTGGCGTCAATGCCGGTTCGCTCGAACGCGATCTCCTTGAGAAATATGGTGAGCCCTGCCCGGAGGCGATGGTGGAGAGCGCGCTCGATCACGCGCGCATCCTTCAGGATCACGATTTCCACGAATTCAAGATCAGCGTGAAGGCCTCCGACGCCTTCCTCACGGTTGCCGCCTATCAGCAGCTCGCCGACGCCATCGACTGCCCGCTCCATATCGGTGTCACCGAAGCGGGCGGCCTTATGTCGGGCACCATCAAGTCGTCCGTTGGCCTTGGCATGTTGCTCTGGGGCGGCATCGGCGACACGATCCGCGTTTCCCTTTCCGCCGACCCGGTGGAAGAGGTAAAGGTCGGCTTCGAGCTTCTCAAATCGCTCAATCTGCGTCATCGCGGCGTTACGATCATTTCCTGCCCATCCTGCGCGCGGCAGGGTTTCGATGTCATCGGTACGGTGAAGCTGCTGGAAGAACGTCTCGCGCATATCGCAACGCCGATGACGCTTTCGGTCATCGGCTGCGTGGTCAACGGGCCGGGCGAAGCCGAGCAGACCGATATCGGTTTCACCGGCGGCGGCGCGGGCTCGGGCATGGTCTATCTCGCGGGCCTCAGCGACCACAAGATCAGGAACGAGAATATCGTCGATCATCTCGTCGAACTCGTTGAGGAGAAGGCGAGGGAAATCGAGGCAGCCCGCGAAGAAGAAAAACGGGCCGACGGCGAGGCGACGCTGGAGCCGCGCGCGCTTGCCGGAGATTAGCGAGGCTGTCTGATTTTCCAGGTGGATCGAATATCCGCCCGTCAGCGTTTCGTTATTTTCCAAGAGCCCGAGCCACATGATCCCCGAAGAAAAACTGCAAAGCGTCATTGCCCGTTTCGAAGCCGTTCAGTCCGAAATGAGCGCCGATATTCCGCGCGAACGTTTCGTGCAGCTCTCGAAGGAATATGCGGAGCTTAGTCCCGTCGCCGAGGCGATCGGCAAGCTGATTGCCGCGCGGCGCGAATATGCCGATGCCGAACAGCTCCTCCGCGTGAAGGACATGGCGGAGATGGCGCATGAAGAGATCGACCGGCTGAACGAGGTGCTGCCGAAACTCGAACATGACGTTGAGATCATGCTGCTACCCAAGGATGCGGCGGACGAACGAAACGTCATCCTCGAAGTGCGCGCGGGCACCGGCGGCGACGAGGCCGCACTTTTCGCTGGCGATCTCTTCCGCATGTATGAGCGCTATGCGGCGGGGCAGGGCTGGAAGGTCGAGCTGATTGCCGCCTCGCCGGGCGAAGTCGGCGGCTACAAGGAAATCATTGCCGGGATTTCGGGTGCGGGCGTCTATGCCAAGCTCAAATTCGAATCCGGGGTGCATCGGGTGCAGCGTGTGCCGGCGACGGAAGGCGGCGGGCGCATTCACACATCGGCGGCGACGGTCGCCGTGTTGCCGGAGCCCGAAGAAGTCGATGTCGAGATCGACGACAAGGATCTGCGCATCGATGTCTTTCGGGCGTCGGGTGCGGGCGGTCAGCATGTCAACAAGACCGAAAGCGCGGTCCGTATCACGCATCTGCCCACGGGCATCGTCGTCTCTCAGCAGGACGAAAAATCGCAGCACAAGAACAAGGCGCGCGCGATGCAGATTTTGCGTGCGAAACTTTTCGATGCCGAGCGCGAGCGCGTGGACAAGGAGCGTGCGGCCAATCGCAAGGGACAGGTCGGTTCCGGCGATCGTTCGGAACGTATCCGCACCTACAACTTCCCGCAGAGCCGCGTCACCGATCACCGCATCAACCTGACGCTCCACAAACTCACCGAAATCCTCGAAGGCGATGCGCTTGGCGAATTGATCGCCGCCCTCATCTCCGAGGATCAGGCGGCCCGTCTCGCTGCGATGGAAGAAGAGGCGTGACGACCCGCGATCATGCCATGCGCCTGCTTGGCCATCGGCTGAAACAGGCAGGGCTCGCGACGCCTGATCTCGACGCCCGCATTCTCGTGCAGGCGGCGACAGGTGCCAGCGATATCGAAATGATCCGCGAGCCGGGTACGCTTCTCACTCAGGCCGAAGAGAAACGCCTTGGCGAATGGGAGCGCCGGCGTCTCGCACGCGAGCCCGTTTCACGCATTCTTGGTTCGCGCGAGTTCTGGGGCCTCACTTTCGCCGTCACGGCGGAGACGCTCGACCCGCGCCCCGACAGCGAAACGCTGATCGAGACGGCGCTCGATCTTCTGAAGGGTATTCCGGCGCCGCGTCTCCTCGATCTCGGCACGGGGACGGGCTGTCTCCTTCTGGCGCTGCTTCATGAATGTCCGGGCGCATCGGGTATCGGCGCCGATCTTTCCGCCGGCGCACTCGCCGTCGCCGCGTCGAATGCCGCCGCGCTCGGTCTCGATGCGCGGGCGCAGTTCATCGAGAGCGAATGGACGGCGGCGGTCGAGGGGCGTTTCGATCTCGTGATTTCCAATCCGCCCTATATCCCTCACGGCGATATTGAAGGTCTTGACGAAGAGGTACGCCTGCACGATCCGATGCTTGCGCTCGATGGCGGGGCGGACGGGCTCGATGCCTATCGTGCCCTTGCGGGCCTCCTGCCGGACCATTTGACGCATGGCGGACAGGTGGTGATCGAACTCGGCGCAGGGCAGGCGGCGGAGGTCACGGCGATCTTCGAAGCGGCGGGATTTGGTGTGTCACGGGTGGTTTCGGACCTTGGCGGTGTGCCGCGCGCCCTCGTTGCGCACATGCCACGCGTTTGAATTTCCGTTTTTCCGGGCAGAAAACGGTTGGAATCTCGGGTCCGGGACGCTATTTTCCTGACAGGGAAAACGAGCTGGGCAGTAAGCCTCGCTCCTCAAACCCCGTCCTCCGAAAAACAGGAGCGATATTCCGAGGCAGATACTGCCGGTCGGATAGGGGTCTGAAGGTGCTGCAGGCGGCCCGCATTAACTGAGGCCTTTTATACGTATCGTCGCGCCGGGCTGGGCCGCACGATGCAGGCCAGAACTTCTTAGCATCAGACCTGACCGCATCCTTTGAAGGACGTCAGATATGTGCTGGGGAAGCCCGCCTCGCGAGACGTATGACGTTCTTCGCGATGCCGGTGCGGCGACGCTTTACCGTCCGCACGAGGAAGTGCCTGGAAACAAACCCATGCACTCGCGGAAAACCGGAAACGGACGATAGCCGGTACATGATGCCGGACATGACAACGTCCAGACCAAGACCCTGAGTTGAACCAGTAGCGAGAAATCAGACGATATGAGGCAGGGGCAGAACAACTCCAAGCGCTCTCGCGGGCGCGGACGCAAGCCACAGCATTCGGCAAACCGCGCCTTCGACAGCAATGGTCCCGACGTGAAGATTCGCGGTACTGCCGCGCATGTCTGCGAGAAGTACCAACAGCTTGCGCGCGATGCGATTTCGGCGGGCGACCGCGTCACAGCCGAAAACTACTATCAGCATGCCGAGCATTATTACCGTCTGCTCATGGCTGCGCAGCAGGGCCAGGAGGGTCAGCAGCGCCAGCAGAGCAGCCTCGGCTATCGTCCCGACGAGGACGAAGAGGGCGATCAGGATTACGCGCCGGACGGTCCGCAGCCGCGTCATCCCGGTCAGCCCTGGCATGAGCAGAACGGCCAGAACGGCCAGAACGGCCAGAACGGTAATGAAGGCGGCCGGGAAAATAACCGCCGCAATAATAATGGCCAATCCAGCGGCCAGGGCGGTAACGGGCGGCCGAAAGGCGATAGCGAAGATGTTGCCGCTGCGCCTGCGGTTTCCGGCGAGGAAGGTGAGAACACCGCCAGCACCTCCGGTACTGAAGCAAGCGCGCAAACGGGTGGCGAGGGCGAGGCACCGCCGCGCCGCCGCAACACCCGGCGCCGCCGTCCGCGCAGCGAAACGGCCGCTTCGGGCGGCGATGCCGCTCCCGCCGAAGGGGGCGATGCCGTGCCTGCCAAAAGCGGCGCCGCGGACTGATTTCGCTGCCTGATCGAGAACGCGCTTAATCGAGAATGATGTGATCGCCGGGCCTTATCGTGCCCGGCGTTTTCACGACCGCGTAGAGCCCGAGATCGGCATTGTTCCAGTTCTGGAGCAGTGTCTTCGGGATCTCCATGTCGCGTGCGCCGGTCCCCGGATCGACATTCGTTGCCGTGCAACGTTCGATCCTGTGGACGCCCTCCAGTTCCACATCGCCCAGGCGGAACCGCTTTCCCACCCAGTCATGGTCCTCGAAGGGGGTGAGCCCTTCCAGATAGACATTGCCGCGAAAGCGCAAGGGGTGGACATGCGCGCCGATCTTTTCCTCCAGCGCCCGCACGCTTGCCATGTTGATGAGCGAGACGAGTTTTGCGGGCGCGTCCGAATGCGAGAAGCCGGGCGCATGGACAAGGCGGGGGCTGCCCCTCAGTTCCTTTTCCATGTAGGAGGACATGAAATCCTCCAATGCCTTGCGGCCTTCTTCGCTCATCAGGTTCGCGGCCAGCTTCTCTTCGCCGTCCTCGGCAATGTGAAGCGTCGTTGTCGCATCGTCGAAGCGGGTCTTCAGCTTCGCCAGCCGTTCGTCACGCATCAGCATCAGAAACTTGATCTTGGGAAAATGCTTCGGGTTTTCCGGGTCGAAATCATGTTTGCCATTCTCGATGGCAAAGGCCCGGTCCCAGGGAAAGGTGCCCCCCGCCTCAAGCCTTGCCTCTGCCAGCGGTTCTGGTGAGAGCCCCTTGACCGGATAGCGGTAGAGGCCGACGATCCTAGCCTTGTCTTCCATGACACTCCTGTTCCGCCGCGCCATGAATTGGCAGGTTTCTGCGACAAACTGTCTGGAGCTTGCCCCTTGTGTGCCTATCAGGCAACACCAATATCTGCCAAAGGCCAATGCCTCGATGAGGGTTGGGCCCGGCAGGAAGGCGTGAATGACGGTGCAGCAATGCTGGCTGTCTGAATACGTGCTTGAAAGGGAAAACATATGGATCTGGAAAAATATACGGATCGGAGCCGCGGCTTCATCCAGTCTGCGCAGGGGCTTGCAGTCCGCTCGGGGCATCAGCGTTTTACACCTGAACATCTCCTGAAGGTTTTGCTCGACGACGAGGAAGGTCTCGCGGCGGGGCTCATTCGTGCGGCTGGCGGCCGTCCCGACCAGGCCTTGCAAGGCGTCGAGACGGCGCTTGGCAAGATGCCGAAGGTCGAGGGCTCGGGCGCTGGTCAGCTTTATCTCGCGCCCGAAGTTGCCAAGGTTTTCGATCAGGCCGAACAGCTCGCGAAGAAGGCGGGTGACAGCTATGTCACGGCCGAGCGCCTGCTGCTCGCCATCCTGCTCACGCCCGGCACGGAATCGGAAAAAATCCTCAAGACCGCGGGCGTCACGGCGCAGTCGCTGAACGCCGCCATCGAGCGCGTGCGCAAGGGCCGCACCGCCGACAGCGCGAGCGCGGAAGATGCCTATGACGCCTTGAAGAAATATGCGCGCGATCTCACCGCCGATGCGCGCGCGGGCAAGCTCGATCCGGTGATTGGTCGCGACGAGGAAATCCGCCGTACCATTCAGGTGCTCTCGCGGCGCACGAAGAACAATCCGGTGCTGATCGGCGAGCCGGGCGTCGGCAAGACCGCGATCACGGAAGGTCTCGCGCTGCGCATCGTCAATGGCGACGTGCCCGAAAGTCTGAAAGACAAGTCGCTCATGGCGCTCGATCTCGGCGCGCTCATCGCGGGCGCGAAGTATCGCGGCGAATTCGAGGAGCGTCTCAAGGCCGTGCTCGCCGAGGTTTCCTCGGCCGATGGCGGCATCATTCTCTTCATCGACGAAATGCATCAGCTTGTCGGTGCGGGCAAGACGGACGGCGCGATGGATGCGTCGAACCTGCTGAAGCCCGCGCTTGCGCGTGGCGATCTTCATTGCGTCGGCGCGACGACACTCGAGGAATACCGCAAATATGTCGAGAAGGACGCGGCGCTGGCGCGGCGCTTCCAGCCCGTCTTCGTCGACGAGCCGACGGTGGAAGACACGATCTCGATCCTGCGCGGCCTCAAGGAGAAATACGAGCTGCATCACGGCGTGCGCATTTCGGATGCCGCGCTTGTTGCCGCCGCCACCATGTCGGACCGCTACATCTCCGACCGTTTCCTGCCCGACAAGGCGATCGACCTCATGGACGAGGCGGCGTCGCGGCTGCGTATGCAGGTCGATTCCAAGCCCGAAGAGCTCGACGAGATCGACCGCCGCGTCATTCAGTTGAAGATCGAGCGCGAGGCGCTGAAAAAGGAAAAGGACGAGGCCTCCAAGGACCGGCTCGAAAAGATCGAGGTCGAGCTTGCCGACCTTGAAAAGAAGTCGGCCGATCTCGCCGCCAGCTGGGACGCGGAAAAGTCGAAGCTCGCCTCCGCACAGAAGATCAAGGAAGAGCTCGACAACGCGCGCAACGAACTCGTGCAGGCGCAGCGCGGCGGCAAGCTGGAGCGGGCCTCCGAGCTTGCCTATGGCATCATTCCCGATCTCGAGAAGAAGCTCGCCGAAACGGAGAAGAACGAGCAGCAGCAGGGCGGCGCCATGCTTGAGGAAGCCGTCACCGATCAGCATATCGCGCAGATCGTCTCGCGCTGGACGGGTATTCCCGTCGACAAGATGCTCAAGGGCGAGCGCGAAAAGCTCGTCGGCATGGAAAAGGCGCTGAGTGCGCGCGTCGTCGGTCAGGGGGAAGCGGTCTCCGCCGTCTCCCGCGCCGTGCGTCGTGCTCGCGCAGGCCTGCAAGACCCGAACAGGCCCATCGGCTCGTTCCTCTTCCTCGGGCCGACCGGCGTCGGCAAGACGGAGCTGACAAAGGCGCTCGCCGAATTCCTGTTCGATGACGATCAGGCCATCGTCCGCCTCGATATGTCGGAATATATGGAGAAGCATTCGGTCGCGCGGCTGATCGGCGCGCCGCCGGGCTATGTCGGCTATGAGGAGGGCGGTGCGCTCACCGAGGCCGTCCGCCGCCGGCCCTATCAGGTTGTCCTTTTCGACGAGATCGAGAAGGCGCACCCGGATGTCTTCAACGTGCTGCTACAGGTGCTGGATGACGGGCGCCTGACGGACGGGCAGGGCCGCACGGTCGATTTCAAGAACGTGCTCATCATCATGACGTCCAATCTCGGTGCGGAATATCTCGCCGAGCAGAAGCCGGGCGAGGATGTCGAGGGCGTGCGCGCGCAGGTCATGGATGTGGTCCGCTCGCGCTTCCGGCCGGAATTCCTCAACCGTCTGGACGAGATCCTGCTCTTCCACCGGCTCACCCGCGAGCAGATGGATACGATCGTCGATATCCAGATGGGCCGCCTGCAAAAGCTCCTTGCCGACCGCAAGATCGTGATCGAGCTGGACGAGGCGGCGCGCACCTGGCTTGCCGATGCGGGTTACGACCCGGTCTATGGTGCAAGGCCGCTCAAGCGCGTCATCCAGCGCAATGTGCAGGATCCGCTCGCCGAGCTTCTGCTCATGGGCAAGATCACGGATGGTGAGGTGGTGAAGATTTCGGCCGGTGCCGAAGGCCTCATCATCGACGGCCACGAGGTCGATGCCGATACGGGCGAGGTGCCCTCGGCCAGCGGCGGCGCCGTCAAGGACGAGGGCGAGTAAGGCAGGCCGCCATCCATCGAGGGGTTCGCCTCTCCCCACAACGCAAAAACCCGCTCCCCGGAGCGGGTTTTTTCATTTAGCGGGCCGGGCAGCTCCGCCGCGTTGTCGTGAAGGCTGCCCATATCCAATCTCGTCGCGCTTCTCTAGGCTTGAGTCTTTCCGGCCGGTGCCGGAGGGCTGGCGCAACCGAGGAGACAGGCAATGGGATTCTGGATGAAACTCGTCCTCACATTCGCGGCCATCATTCTGGCTAGTGTTCTCGCGGGCTATCTCTGGAGCTGGCTTTTCAATGCCGAGATTCCGGGTTTCCTGGGCGGGATGCTGGGCGGCATAATTGCCATTCCGGTGTGGGAGTTTCTGCGCAGGTTCAATGCGCCGTGACTTGTGCGCCGTGACTTATGCATCTTGATTGGCGCGCCGTGATCTTTCATGCCGCCGGAGCAGTGGCGCGGTAAAACCGGGCATATGTTTTTTCCGGCCGCAGGGTCCGTTTTCCCGAGCTTGTCCCCGGGGCGGGGATTAGTGCGTCGCCATCGCCTTTTCCGGCTGGAGAGGCGGGGCGTGAGCATTTGCGTGTGCGTGAAAGCGTGTCGGTCCGTGTGCGGCCTGGTGTACGAAAGGTGATTGTGACGGTTTTGTTACGTTTTGATGACAGTGGCCCTGATTCCAGGCCGCTTTATCCACGGAAATGCAGCCCGGAGACGCAGTCCGGAGACGCAGCCCGGAGACGCAGAAAGGGCCGGGCGCTTTTCAGCGGCCCGGCCCCTCCGTCATTCCGTAGGCTGAGGATCAGTTCGCGTCGGAGACCTTGTCCGTCTCGACCTTCGCCTGGGCGACCTGCGTCGCAAGCGGGGCTTCCGCCATCCGGGTCAACATGGTGCCGCGCAGTTCCTTGAAAGCGGCGAGTTGCTTGCCTTCGAGTTTGCGGCCGGTCGGCACCTTGAGTGCGAGCGGGTTCATCTTCTTGCCGTTCACATGCACTTCGTAATGCAGGTGCGGGCCCGTGGAGCGTCCCGTCGTGCCGACATAGGCGATGACCTGACCCTGACGCACACGCGTTCCCGCCTTGATGCCGCGCGCGAAGCCGTTCAGATGCGCGTAAGCCGTTTCATATCCATTCGCATGACGGATCGACACATAGTTGCCGAAGCTGCCGAAGCGGTTGGCGCGCGTGACAGTGCCGTCGCCTGCCGCGTAAACCGGCGTGCCGCGCGGGGCCGCGAAGTCAACGCCTGCATGCATTTTCGAGTAGCCGAGGATCGGGTGGCGGCGCAGGCCGTAGGTCGAGCTGATGCGCGCGCCGTCGATCGGCGTTTTCATCAGGAATTTTTTCATGCTCTGGCCGTTTTCATCGAAGTAGTCCCACTGGCCGTCATTGTTCGGGTCGAAGCGCCAGAGCTTGTGGGATTTACCGCCAACCGTAAGCGCGGCGTAGAGCACATCGCCTTCCTTTACGGGGCGGTTCTGCTCGTTGAACTTGCGGCTGAAATAGATTTCGAACTTGTCGCCCGGCTGAATCTCGCGCTGGAAGTCGACGCTGTAGGAGTACATCCTGATCAATTCAATGATGATCGGGGCGGGTACGCCTGCCTGTTCGCCATCCAGAAAAAGCGAATTGTTGATTGTGCCGGCAGCACGAACGAAGCCTTCCGTGAACTCGTGCTTGATTTCCTGGCTGTCGAAGCTGCCATCCTCGTTGCGCTTCACTTCGATCGTGCGCTCGATATCGGGCTCGATTGCGAGCGCGGTGAGATATTTCGCGGGCGTCCCGCTTTCGCCTTCTGCTATGGCGCCCTCGGGCGCTTCCATGAAGGTAAGGGCGATTTCCTGTCCGGCGCGCAGCTTGCGCGGGCTGTAATAGGAAGTCATGGCGGCAACGGCATGATAGGCATCGATCCGGTCGACGCCTGCGTCCTGCAGCACTTCCATCAGCGTCTCGCCGCTTGCGAGTTCGACTGTTGTCTTGACGGGCTGCGGCGCGGCGGAAAGGCTTGCGGATTCTGCGGCCAGCGTCTCTTCCGTAAGCGGATTGAAGAGGCCGGGATCGGCAAGCGATGCAGTCTGCAGGTCTTGCGTGCCGCCGTTTGCATGGACCGCATCCGCGGCGGCAAGTCTTGCCGCCTCTTCGGTGGCCGGATTGTTTTCCGTCTCGCCGGTTGCAGCGTGGGTCGCGGCCATTGCGGCTGCCACCATCGACGAGCTGTCGTTTTCGGGTGTGCCGTTCGCGTTCCAGGCGATCACGCGCGGTGCGCGGTCCGCGGTCAGCGAGGCCGATGCAACGCCTTCATACGGCGCGACAAGAGAGGTAACGCCGATGCCGACCAGCGCGAGCGACATCGTTCCGAGTGCGGCAGATGCCGCAATCCAGCGCGATTGTCCGAGCGCAAGCCGGCCCGCAGACGAATAGAGTTTCAAGGATTGCTGGGTATTGCGCTGCGCGCGTTGCCAGAAGGTCTCGGCAGCCGACGCATCCTCGCCATCGGTGCCGTTGGTCATTTCGTCTTTCACGTGGGTCCCCGTGTCGTACAACTCGCTGCCCCCTGGCACGAATCCAGATAACCTTTTCCGGCACTTACCCGAAAAATCTAGGATATCAGTCTCGTTTAGCTGCGTTACTGGCGGACTGCCCCACCGCCGAAACAAACTGTAATTCAGTGTGAAAAGACGATGCCCCGAGGGCACCTTCCCTGTCAACGTGGAGACTGTTCCAAAGCCAGTATATTCACCAGTTATGAAGGTTTAGTACCCTTCTTTCCTTCAAGCTATGAGCTCCCGTTCCATAACAGGCTGTCATAGCGGTCCTTTATTGCTGTGCGCCTTCGGGACAGGTTGGGGCCGTTGAGGCCCGTCTCGCGTTCTCCGATGCATGCGTCGGGCCGTTTCGGTTCCGAATCTACCCGCAGAAACGCTTGCTCTGCGCGGGCCACAAAGGCCATGATGAGTCAAGCGCAAAGAGGTCTGATTTTTTTGAAGAAACTGCGAAAAAGGTGTTTGACAGGCACAGGCCACCTCCCTATAAACCGGCTTCACGAGGTCACGACGACCGGTTCTTCGGAGCGGGTTTCACCCTCAGGTAAAGAGTAGATAATGGCTTGCCTGCATCTTCTCTTTGTGGCCTAGTAAACGATCCTATTATGGATGACAGCAGGCCCCGACTTCCGTATGGAAGGCGAGGTGAAGCTGTCCTTCGGGTCGCTTTACGACCCTTGATTTCGGAACGCCAAAAGCGTTGTG
>NZNS01000002.1 GCA_002694985.1 Parvibaculum sp.
AGCAGGTCCCAAGGGTTCGGCTGTTCGCCGATTAAAGTGGTACGTGAGCTGGGTTTAGAACGTCGTGAGACAGTTCGGTCCCTATCTGCCGTGGGTGTAGGAAAATTGAGAGGATCTGTCCCTAGTACGAGAGGACCGGGATGGACATACCTCTGGTGGACCGGTTGTCGCGCCAGCGGCACAGCCGGGTAGCTATGTATGGAAGGGATAACCGCTGAAAGCATCTAAGCGGGAAACCCACCTCAAAACCAGTTTTCCCTTGAGAGCCGTGGTAGACGACCACGTTGATAGGCCAGGTGTGGAAGTGCGGCAACGCATGTAGCTTACTGGTACTAATCGCTCGATTGGCTTGATTACTCTCATTTATCTCTGCTCATTCCCTGAGCGTGGATGAGAAAGCGAACGAAAGACCAAAACGACAATCATTCGAACCCTGACGATATGTTCTTCGCCGGCCTGGTGGTTATAGCGAGGAGCCTACACCCGATCCCATCCCGAACTCGGCCGTTAAATTCCTCTGCGCCAATGGTACTATGTCTTAAGGCATGGAAGAGTAGGTCGCTGCCAGGCCTGCCAAGCACATATCGTTCATCCCTTCTTCCGATTGAGCCGTCTCGCGGCCATCCGCACACATCCTGACCTCTTGTCTCGATCGCGTGCGCGAGCGGGTTGGAGGGTGTCGGCGTAACAGAATTGGCGCGGGGTGGAGCAGCCCGGTAGCTCGTCAGGCTCATAACCTGAAGGTCGTAGGTTCAAATCCTACCCCCGCAACCAAATAAAAGCCCTTGCAAGTCACTGATTTGCAAGGGCTTTTTCTATTTCAGCTTCCCCTAATTTGGCCCCTGAATCACCCCGTGATATACTAAAAATGGCTCACACGAGCCTCACACAAAAAACGACCAAAAATGAGGGTGCCATGGAAATACACAGAATACTCGGCGATAAGGTCCGACTCTACCGCCGTACCGAAGGCGGCGCCTGGCATTGCTCGACCTACCTCAAGAGCAAGGAATGGCGAAAAAGCACCAAGCAGAAAAGCCTCGCCAAGGCGAAGGACGTTGCCACCGACTGGTACATGGAGCTTTGCGCCAGGGACCATTACGGCGACCTGAAGACAGGCAAGACCTTCGCCGAGGTGGCGAAGGTCTTCGAGCAGGAATATGAAGCGTCCACCCGTGGACACCGTAGCCCCAAATGGGTGCAGGGCCACAAGGACCGCATCCGCCTCCACCTGATGCCGTATTTTGGTAAGAAAACCGTTTCGGAGATCACGTCCGGCGAGGTGCAGGCGTATCGCGTTCACCGCATGACCAAGCCCGAGCCGGACACCAAAACAGATCAAAAAGCCGGGAAGGCGAACGGCAAAGACAAGGACGGGAAGACGGCCGAGCCGAAGCCGTGGAAGCCGCCCGCCCGCAACACCATCCATAACGAAGTTGTCACCTTGAGCATGGTGCTCAAGACCGCCCAGCGCCATGGCTGGCTTGAGAACCTGCCGGACCTGTCAGATCCCTACCGGCGGCAGAGCAAGGTCGAACATCGGCCATGGTTCACGCCGAACGAATATAAACAGCTCTACGAAGCCACACGAAAGAACGCGGCCAGCCCGAAATCAAGCCGTTACAAATGGCACGCAGAGCAGCTGCACGATTTCGTGCTCTTCATGGCCAATACGGGGCTGCGCCCCGATGAAGTGAAACATCTGGAATTCCGTGACGTGGAGATCGTCACGGACGAGTATTCCGGTGATCGCATTCTGGAGATCGAGGTGCGCGGCAAGCGCGGCGTGGGCTACTGCAAAAGCATGCCCGGCGCGGTGCGCCCATTCGAGAGGCTGCGTGACCGCGAGCGGCCGATCGACGACACCGATATAAATCCCTATGCCGAGGACGTTGCCGCACAACCGCCAGAGCCGACGGACCGGCTCTTTCCGAACGAGTTCAAGAAGATGTTCAACGGCATCCTCGCCGATGCGAAGTTGAAGTTCGACCGCAACGGTAAAGCCCGCACGGCCTACAGCTTGCGCCACAGCTATATATGTTTCCGTCTCCTGGAAGGCGCGGACATCTATCAGGTCGCCAAGAACTGCCGCACCAGCGTCGAGATGATTGAGAAGCACTATGCAGCACATCTCAAGGACATGATCGATACGTCCCTCGTTAATGTCCGGCGCGAGAAGCCGAAGCGCAGGGACCAGAACAAACAGGACGACGATTCCGGCAGAAGACCGGAAGCCTAAGCCCAATTCTTCCCGTCAGGCTCGGAAGGCAGCTTCAAGAGCCGGCAGGGCCAGCCCGTGGGGCGTCAATGGTCCTGGACGGGAACAAGGCCAACGCTGTCATCATCGTCAGGAACCGGACGATAAGCGGTGCGCCGCCCATGTCAGGCTGAGAGGGCAGCCGTTCAGCCGGACGGAAAAAAACCGCGACTTTGATCGGTGAAGGAGCAGCGGGATCGAGCCGCGCGGTCGCGGATCAATCAACTCTCGACAACATGCATAACCGGGGGGAATTGCATGGAACGACATCGAATCCTTGGAGACAAGGTTGTTCTCTATCGCCGTGCCGAAGGCGGCAACTGGCATTGCTATACCTTTCTGAAAGGAAAGGAATGGCGAAAGACCACCCGGCAAAAAAACCTCGCCAGGGCGAAGGACTTTGCCACGGACTGGTATACGCAGCTGTGCACGCATCTTTTCGGAAGCGAAAATCCGGGGAAGATGTTTACCCAGGCCGCGCGCGCGTTCCTGACCGAATACAAGGCCATAACGCATGGGCGTCACGGCGCGGACCCGCTCCAGATGCATCGGGACCGCCTTCGGCTCCATCTTCTGCCGTATTTCGACGACTCCCATCTATCCGAAGTCACGTCCGGCGCGGTTCAGCAGTATCGCGCCCATCGTCTGGCGGAGCCGGAACAGGACGCGCGAAGCGAAGGCGCCCCGGTCGGTCGCGGCGGGGCGAAGGGATGGAAGCCGCCCGGTCGGAAGACGGTCGAGGACGAGATCGAGACGCTGCGCATGGTTCTCGAAACCGCGCAGCGCCATGGCTGGATAGACAGAATTCCCGACCTTTCCGATCCATATGAGCCCACACCCAAAGCCAAACCGAAACTCTGGTTCACCCCGTGGGAGTACCGGCAACTCTGTGCCGCGCTGCGCCGGAACGCCGAAAACCCTGCAATTGGTTGCGACAAGGTCGAAGCAGGACAATTACGTGACTACGTCATATTCATGGTCAATACCGGGTTGACCCCGACCGAAGCCGATGCGCTTCAATATCGCGACGTGCAGGTCGTCCGCGATGACACCGACGAGCAAGTCCTGGAAATCGCGGTGCATGGCAGCGACGGTATCAATTACTGCCATAGCGCGCCGGCGGCGATATCTGCGTTCGAACGCATGCTCGCCCGGAACAGGCCGCGTCCCGACGACCTTCTGTTCTCAAATCGGATCAGGAAACTGTTCAACGATATTCTCAAGGCGAGCAATCTCAAGCTCGACCGGAAGGGCAAGGCCCGCACAGCAGACAGCCTCCGGCACAGCTATATCTGTTTTCGCTTGCTGGAAGGCGTGAGCCTTCACGATGTAGCGGAGAATTGCCGCATCTCGGTCGAGACGATTGAAAAGCATTACGCCGCGCACCTGCCGGCGCTGGCGGACGCTTTGCTGATCGACCTTCGATCCGAAAAGCACACCGCTTCGAAGTTTCTCGGGATTGAAAACGACGGCCACCGGCCGGAGGCATAACCCCCAGCACCCGTCAGGCTCGGAAGGCAGCTTCTAAGAGCCGTCAGGGTCAGCCCCGGTGGGCATCAATGGACCTGGACGGGTACGAGGCCGCCGCTTTCCCATCGTCTGGAACCGGACGATAGCGGTGTGCCGTTTCTCAGCCAGGCAGCGAAGGCACCTTCGTCAGCCGTCCGCGCCGGCCCGGCGGGCGTCAACGGCGCGGGGCGCATTCCCGAGATAAACTTTCATCGTTCCAACTCCCGCTGTTCTGCCGCATCGCATCCGCTGCGGCGTAGCCTCGTTTCATTCGTCCCCTGTGTTCGGGCGCGCTCTTGTGGCGGGAACCTGACCGCCGGCTGGCGTGCGGCAAGGCCAGGGCAAGGGCGCACGGACGCTCCCGTGTGACCCGCGCCAGTCGCTGTGCGCCACCTTGCCGCCCGCCGTCTTAACCGGCGGCCCGTTGCGTCCCCGCAATCGCGCTTCAACCGAACACAGGAGGACGTAACGATGAAACTGATTACCAAAGCGCAGCGCGAGCGGATGCTCGCGAACGGCAATCGCAAGGAAGATGACTGCCAGTTCGATCCCGAACCCGTCGTCAAGCTGTTCACGCCGGACGCGAACGCAACCTGGCTATTGGCGGAACTGGACCCGGACGACCCGGACCTCGCCTTCGGGCTCTGCGATCCCGGACTCGGCTGCCCCGAGCTGGGCAGCGTGCGACTCTCTGAAATCGAGGCCGTGCGCGGCAAGCTGGGCCTGCCCGCCGAACGCGACCTGTACTTTACCCCCGACAAGACGCTGTCCGCCTATGCCGAGCAGGCGCGGCACGACGGCTTCGTGCGCGCGTGAGGGAGGGCTGGACAATGACAAACGCTCCCGTTCATTCAGAACAGCACAACGGCTATGTCGTCAGCATCTATCATGACGACGACCCTGAAAGCCCGCGCACGTGGGACAGTCTCGGCACGATGGCCTGCTGGCATCGCCGCTACCATCTCGGCGACGAACAGCTCCGTGACTCCGTGCCTCTGTATCTCGCTCGTCTCGTCAACGACCTGTACGACGACGACTGCAAGGCGCAACGCCTCTACCGGGAACCCGGCGAAACCCGTCACGACGTGTACGGGATTTCGGAATCGTGGTTCGAGCACAGATGGGCGGGCGACAGCTGCGCCCGTCTTCTGGACGCCATATCCAACAAAGCCGTCATCCTGCCACTGTATCTCTACGATCACAGCGGTATCACCATGAACACCACTGGCTTTCATTGCCCGTGGGATTCTGGCCAGGTCGGATTCATCTTCGTCAGCCTCGAAGACGTGCGCAGGGAATACGGCGTGCAGCGCGTATCCGGCAAACTGCGCCGGACTGTCGAAGATGCCTTGCGCGCCGAAGTCGATGTTTACGACGACTACCTGCGGGGCGAGGTATATGGCTACGTCATCGAGCGAGACGGCGATCACGTCGATTCTTGCTGGGGGTATTTCGGCGATTTCGAAGAACACTGCTTGGGCGAAGCCCGGCGTCTCTGTTGTCAATGACCGCCGCGCCGGTCCAGACCTCCGGCGCGGCCCTCCGCATTTCTGTCCCGTCAGGCTGATCGGGTAGCCGGTCGCCGTCGGCTCCTGTCCGGTGGACTTCAAAGGAGCTGGACGGATAAAGGCCACCGCGATGAACAGCGTCCGACCCCGGACCTGTGCGGTGTGCCGCTTTTCAGCCAGGCAGCGAAGGCACCTTCAGCAGCCGTCCGCGCCGGCCCGCTGGGCATAAACGGCGCGGGGCTGACCCCTGAAATTCACCGAAGGGTGTACCCCTTTGAACCTTCCCTCTGTAATTTTCCGCAATTTTCCTTATACTTCTCTGACAATGCGAATCCGGTCACGCACATGAACGACGAGATTCTGACGATCCGGGAGGTCTCGGAGCTTCTCAAGATCAACGAGAAGACCGCCTACCGGCTTGCCGCAGAGGGCAAACTTCCCGGTTTCAAGGTCGGAGGATCGTGGCGGTTCGAGCGACAGGAGATATCGAACTGGATCAAGCGCCAGACGGACGGGACGCGACAGGGGAGCAAAGAGTGATTTTCGACCTTCATTTGCGGTCTGGACGGAACGGTCTGCAATTATCGAGGTGTTAGACGTTGAACGCCGTAGAAATTGAAGAAGCCGTATCCCAGCTTGCTGAGCAGCCTTTCGATGCTCAGGAGTTCCCGTTCGCCTTTTTGGAGGCGTTCGGCAACAAGGCGACGACGATCAAGCGGCTGCGCAGCGGCGCATCGAATAAGTCCGACTTTTCCGGCCCTTGGGGCGGCGTCCTTCAGACCAACAACATCCACATCGCCGTATGCGAGCCGGGCGAAGTCACCAATACGCTTCGCGCCCTGAGTGAAAGCCCGGCTACGGCGAAGGCGCGCGCCAAGTTCGTGCTGGCGACGGACGGCGAGTGGCTGGAAGCCGAAGACCTCAATACAGGTGAAACGGTCGCCTGCGCTTATTCGGATTTCCATGAACATTTTGGGTTTTTCCTGCCGCTTGCCGGGATAAGCACCGTCAAGCAAATTCGCGAAAGCGCGTTCGACATCAAGGCGACGGGTCGCCTGAACAAGCTCTATGTCGAGCTGTTGCGGACCAACCCAGAATGGAGCGCCGCCGACCGTCGCCCGGACATGAACCACTTCATGGCGCGGCTGATATTCTGCTTCTTCGCCGAGGATACCGACATCTTCACCGGCAGCGGTTTGTTCACCGCTACCATCGATCAAATGACCGAGCGGGATTCCTCAAACACCCACGAGGTGATCGGCGAACTGTTCCGCGCCATGAACACCAGGCCGGAGGACCGGGCCGCGGGAAATTTCCGGCCCTGGGCCAACCAGTTCCCCTACGTGAACGGCGGGCTGTTTTCCGGCAGCACCGAGGTGCCGCGATTCAGCAAGATGGCGCGCACCTATCTTCTGCATATCGGCAACCTCGATTGGACGCGGATCAACCCCGACATTTTCGGTTCGATGATTCAGGCGGTCGCGGATGAGGAAGAGCGCGGCGCGCTCGGGATGCACTACACAAGCGTGACGAACATCCTGAAGGTCCTGAACCCGCTGTTCCTCGACGACCTGCGGGCGCAGCTTGAGGCAGCCGAGGACAACCCGCGCAAGCTTCTGAACTTGCGAAACCGCATCGCCAAGATCCGCGTCTTCGACCCGGCCTGCGGTTCCGGGAATTTCCTTGTCATCGCCTACAAGGAAATGCGGGCGATCGAGGCCGAGATCAACAAGCGCCGCCGGGAGCCTCACCGGCGAACCGAAATTCCACTGACGAATTTTCGCGGCATCGAGCTACGTGACTTCTCGGCCGAGATCGCTCGCCTGGCGCTTATCATCGCCGAGTATCAATGCGACGTGCTCTATCGCGGACAGAAAGAGGCTTTGGCCGAGTTTCTGCCGCTCGACGCCATGAACTGGATCACCTGCGGGAACGCCTTGCGGCTCGACTGGTTCGGCATCTGCCCGCCTACCGGGACTGGTGTGAAACACCACTCCGACGACCTGTTCCACAGCCCTCTGGATCAGGCGAAAATCGACTTCGAGAATGAGGGTGGCGAGACCTATATCTGCGGGAACCCTCCTTATCTTGGCTCCACCTGGCAGTCGAAAGAGCAAAAGTCCGATCTGGAAGCGATTTTCGACGGGCGGACGAAGTGGTGGAAGTCGCTGGACTACGTCTCGGGCTGGTTCATGAAAGCCGCCGAGTACGGACTGAAGACGGACTCGGCTGCGGCTTTCGTGTCAACCAACTCTATTTGCCAAGGCCAACAAGTTCCTATCCTCTGGCCCCTGATTTTCGAATCCGGTCATGAGATCAGCTTCGCTCACACCAGCTTCAAATGGTCGAATCTCGCCAGCCATAATGCGGGCGTGACTGTCGTCATCGTCGGAATTTCAAACCTAGCCGGTAAAGTGCGGCGTCTGTTTTCCAACGGCGACGAAGCCTCCGCCACCGTCAGGGAGGCGGACAACATTAACGCCTATCTTGCCGCCGCACCGAACATTTCAGTGATCAAAGAGAGCAAACCCCTGTCTGGGCAAGCTGAAATGAGTTTCGGCAACAAGCCGGTTGATGGTGGCAACCTGCTGTTGACCCGTGAAGAACTCGATGATCTCAACCTGACCGACGAGCAGCGAGACCGATTTATCCGTCAGATATACGGGTCCGCGGAATTCATTCGCGGCCTTTGTCGATACTGCCTGTGGATTGAGGATGAACATCTTCAAGAGGCTGAAGCTATCGAGCCTATTCGGAAACGGATTGAGGGTGTCAGGGCAATGCGTCTTGCCAGCCGGGATAAAGGCGCCAACGCTATGGCGGAACGGGCGCATCAAATGCGTGAGATGAATATCGGTCGAAGATGGACGGTTACTGTTCCGCGAACCTCGTCGGAAAACCGGCCATTCCTTCCTGCCGGTCTAATTAATGCACGTATGACTGTTACAAGCGAAGCCTTTGCTTTGTACGACGCCCCGCTTTGGAACATGGCTCTCATTACTTCACGTCTGCATTTGGTTTGGGTCGCAACCGTGTGTGGAAAGCTGAAGACGGACTTCCGTTACTCAAGCACACTAGGATGGAACACTTTTCCCATCCCTAAGCTCACTGAAAAAAACAAGGCAGATCTCACACGTTGCGCCGAAGAAATTCTCTTGGCGCGTGAGGCGCATTTTCCGGCAACCTTGGCCGATCTTTACGATCCGGAGGCGATGCCAGACGATTTGTACGACGCCCACGAACGAAATGATGAAGTACTGGAACGCATCTATATCGGTCGCCGGTTCAGAAACGATACCGAACGACTGGAAAAGCTGTTCGAGCTGTACACCAAAACGACCAAAATAAAGGGGGCGGCATGAACGAAGCCATTTTTGGCTTTCTGGGTGTTCTCATCGGGGCATGCATTCCCTGGGTCAGGGAAGAGTTTAATGAAAGACGGCTGCGGAAGCGGCACGCCATGTATTTGGCTGCGCGGGTTGTCTGCGTGCTTGACGAATATGTAGAGAAGTGCGTCGAGGTTGTCGCGGATGACGGGACTATTATGGGACAGGCTGCTGTGAGAGATGAAAATGGACAGGAGTCCTATGAGCCGCAAGTGCCGCTTCCAGATGCTCCGGACTATCCCGATGACGTAGACTGGAAAAGCATCAACAGCAATTTGATGTACCGTCTTTTGGCGCTGCCGAATACTGCGAGAGAGACTGATCGGTACATCTCAGCATGCTCCGAACATGCATTCCCTCCTGACTACGAAGATATTTTCGAAGCCCGTGGTACGGGTTATGCCACTCTTGGCTTGGAGGCACTGCAATTGGCGAAAGAATTGCGGAAAACTATCAAAATGCCGCAAAAAAATTACGGCAAATGGAAT
Organism: Parvibaculum sp.; assembly: GCA_002694985.1. Taxonomy (GTDB): domain Bacteria; phylum Pseudomonadota; class Alphaproteobacteria; order Parvibaculales; family Parvibaculaceae; genus Parvibaculum. The sequence goes on from NZNS01000002.1 coordinate 9,149, forward strand.
CCGGAGTGGAATCCTGAAAAATACTTTGAAGTCGAGATAAGTAAGGTCGAGGAGCGTCAAGCAAGCCGCGCCGCTTCACCTGCAGATTTGCTGGACAGAATGGAGGCATAAGCAATGAGTAACAAAAAGCAGGTCCCATCTGTTTCCGTTTCATACGCGCAAACCGGCAGCTCGACCAAATCCAACGAACTGGGCATGCGCCCCATGCAGGAGCGCGCGTACGAGAAACGGGGCGAGCAGTACCTTCTGATCAAATCGCCGCCCGCGTCGGGCAAGAGCCGTGCGCTGATGTTCGTCGCGCTCGACAAGCTGCACAAGCAGGGACTCAAACAGGCGATTATCGTGGTGCCCGAGAAGGCCATCGGCGCAAGTTTCCAAGACGTGCCGTTGAGCCAGTTCGGCTTCTGGACCGACTGGACGGTCGATCCGAAATGGAATCTTTGCAACGCGCCGGGGTCGGACAACGGCGGCAAGGTCAAGTCGGTCGGCGCGTTCCTCGAAAGCGATAACAACGTGCTTGTGTGCACCCACGCCACCTTCCGGTTCGCCGTGGATCAATACGGCGTTGCAGCCTTCGATGACCGGCTGATCGCCGTAGACGAGTTTCACCACGTTTCGGCCAATCCGGATAACAGGCTTGGACAGCATCTCGGCGAGTTCATCGCCCGCGACAAGGTCCATATCGTCGCCATGACGGGGTCCTATTTCCGGGGCGATGCCGAACCGGTGCTGATGCCGCATGACGAAGCCAAGTTCGATACCGTCACCTATACGTACTATGAGCAGCTCAACGGCTACAAATATCTGAAAACCCTCGACATCGGGTATTTCTTCTACAGCGGTTCATATTCCGACGACATTCTGGAAGTGCTGGACCCGAACCAGAAGACGATCATCCACATCCCGAGCGTTCAGTCTCGCGAGAGCACCAAGGACAAAATCAAGGAAGTCGAGCACATCATCGAGGAACTGGGCGAATGGCAGGGCACGGACCCGGCCACGGGCTTCCAGCTTGTCAAAACAACCAACGGACATGTGCTGAGGATCGCCGATCTTGTCGATGACGATCCGTCGAAGCGCGACAAGGTGTCGGCGGCCCTGAAGGACCCAGCCCAGAAGGACAACCGCGATCATGTGGACATCATCATCGCGCTTGGCATGGCCAAGGAGGGCTTCGACTGGATTTGGTGCGAGCACGCGCTGACGGTCGGCTACCGGTCGAGCCTGACCGAGATCGTCCAGATCATCGGGCGGGCGACGCGCGATGCCGAGGGTAAGACCCGTGCGCGGTTCACCAACCTGATCGCCGAGCCGGATGCCTCCGAAGACGCCGTCACCGAGGCGGTCAACGATACGCTTAAGGCGATTGCCGCCAGCCTTCTCATGGAACAGGTGCTGGCCCCGCGTTTCAATTTCACGCCCAAAAATCCGAACAGCGGCCCGGTCGAAGGCTATGACTACGGCGAAGGCGGATACGACCCCGACAAGTGCAATGTCGGCTTCAACGAGGAAAGCGGCCAGTTCCAGATCGAGATCAAGGGGCTGTCGGAGCCCAAGAGCAAGGAGGCGACGCGTATCTGTCAGGAAGACCTGAACGAGGTGATTACAGCCTTTGTGCAGGACAAACAAGCCCTTGAGCGCGGGCTGTTTGATGGTGAGCATGCGGGCGGCGAAACGCTTGCCGAAGAACTTACCCAGGTGCGTATGGGCAAGATTATCAAGGACAAGTATCCGGAGCTTGATGAGGCGGACCAGGAGGCCGTGCGCCAGCACGCGATAGCGGCGTTGAACCTGACGCAGAAGGCCAAGGAGATTGCCGTCGAGGGCGACGATCAGGAAAAGGCCAACACGGCGTTGATCGACGGCGTGCGCAAATACGCGATGGATGTGCGCGAACTCGACATCGACCTGATCGACCACATCAATCCGTTCGGTGAAGCCTATGCCATTCTCGCCAAGACGATGAGCGAGGAAAGCCTGAAACAGGTCGCGGCGATCATCGCCGGCAAGCGGGTGAGTCTGTCAATCGACGAAGCACGCGAACTTGCACGGCGTGCGCTGAAATTCAAGCAGGAGCGCGGGCGTGCGCCTTCGATCACGTCGGCCGACGCCTGGGAGAAGCGCATGGCGGAAGGCGTAGCCTTCCTGGCCCGTGCGACGGCGGAGGCGAAAAATGGCTGAGCTGTCGGACGAAGAACTGCTGGAAGCGCTTGGCGTCACGGCCGAACCGGAGAAGAAGGCGAAGCGCACGCCGCGTGAAGAGCGCATTATCGCCGGGTTCGAGGATATACAGCGCTTCGTGGAAGAGCACGGCCACGCTCCGCGCCACGGCGAGGACCGGGATATATTCGAGCGCATGTATGCCGTGCGTCTCGATCGGCTGCGGAATTTGGCGGAATGCCGGAACCTGCTCGAACCCCTCGACCATCAGGGGCTTCTGGAGGCCGGTGAGGCACCTGCACTGCCGGATGCCGAAGACATCGACGATGAGGCCCTTCTGGCTGAACTCGGGGTTGAAGCCGAAACCGCGGACATCACGGAACTAAAGCATGTTCGCTCGACCGCCGAGAAGCGGGCCGCTGAGGAAATCGCCAATCGTACCGTTTGCGAGGACTTCGACCGGTTCAAGCCGCTCTTTGAGCAGGTGAGCAAGGAACTTAAATCCGGCATACGCCGGACGCGCAGATTCCAGACGATGGCGGAGATCAAGAAGGGCGAGTTTTTCATTGTCGGCGGCCAGATCGCCTATGTCGCGGAGGTGGGCGACGAGTTCATGACTGAGTATGAACGGCGCGACAGCCGGTTGCGCGTCATCTACGACAACGGCACCGAAAGCGATGTGCTGCTGCGGTCATTGCAGCGCGCCCTTCACCGCGACGAAGCCGGTCGGCGCATCACCGAACCTGCCGCCGGGCCGCTGTTTTCCGGCGAAGCCGAAGACGACGATCTGGCGAGCGGAACGGTCTATGTCCTGCGCAGCAAATCCGACCATCCCGTCGTCGCTGAGAGCCGCGACGTGCTGCACAAAATCGGCGTCACCGGCGGCAGCGTTGAGAAGCGCATAGCCAACGCGTCGAAAGACCCGACGTTTCTGCTGGCTGAAGTCGAGGTCGTCGCGACCTACGAGCTTTACAACATCAACCGTTCGCGGCTTGAAAATATCATCCACAGGGTCTTCGAGCCCGCGAAGCTCGATATCGAGATCAAGGACCGTTTCGGCAACCCGGTCATTCCTCGCGAATGGTTTCTCGTGCCGCTCTTCGTCGTCGATGAGGTCATCGAGAAAATCAAGGACGGGACTATCGGTGACTACGTCTACGACGTTAAGAACGCGACAATGGTTTTGCGCAAATCGGGTGCTGCGAGAAGTGAGCGATGATCCGCCATGATAAGTGATATTGAAACGGTTCTCAGATCACCGCCAAAGAAACTGACCTTGCGTGAATACCAGAGTCTTGCGCGACGTACTGATCGTACCGCCAAGGCCGGGGCTATGAACCTGGACTTTCCATTGCTCGGCTTGTTTGGCGAGGTCGGCAGCTTAATGAGCGAGCTCAAGAAGAAGCAACGCGATGCAGACTCCTATGTCGGCTATGAGCCGTCCGTCGTCGAAGAACTGGGCGATGTTCTTTGGTATTTTTCGGTCCTGGCCTCGCGCGCACAAATTGCCCTACCTGATATCGCCCGCAAGGTAACGCACGGGCTCGGCAATCCGGACCAAACGTCAGACGAAGACGCAGACATTCTATTTGCTTCATTGCAGCCTGAGATGTCCCAGGACGGACCGAAACGCTCGGAGGCGTTTGAGCGCGCCCTCATGAAGTTGGCCGGCGAAGTCGGGCACATTGCGGCCGAGTTTTCGGCGGGCCGTATTTCTGACAACCGTGACGCACTATCAGGCGATCTCGTTGGAATTTTCCGGTCACTGATCGAAGTTGCAAACGAAGCGGATGTCAGCCTCGCCGAAGCGGCACACGGCAATCTTCTAAAAATATTTGATCGCTGGCCTTCGGAGAAGACATACCCGCCGCTCTTTGATGAAGGTTACGACCGGGAAGAACAGCTTCCCCGCTACATTGAAATGGAAATGTTTGAAAAGACGGTCGGAGGGAAAACTTACGTCTTTCAGCGTTGCAGTGGGATTAACATGGGCGACCGTCTCACCGACAACAAGCTGGAAGAAGACGACTACCGCTTTCATGATGTATTTCACCTTGCTTACGCGGCGAAGCTAGGATGGTCGCCTGTTTTGCGTTCTTTGTTCCGTCTCAAACGCAAGAGTAATCCGAAAATTGATGAAGCGGAGGATGGCGCCAGGGCGGCGCTTATTGAGGAAGGCATATCGACATGGATCTTTAATCACGCTTCCCGGCTCAATTTCTTCGAAAACCTCTCAAGTGTCGATTATGGCCTTCTCAAGGCTGTCCGCGAGCTTGTGTCCGGCTACGAAGCTGAACGGTGTCCGTTGTGGCTTTGGGAGGAAGCCATCCTCGATGGCTACGAGATATTTCGCAAGCTCCGGGAGCACCGGCGCGGAATCATCATTGCTGACCTGAACGAACGAACCATAACTTATAGAGAGTTACCTGTATGAACCCGTCCGCTTTTGTCGAAGCCCTCAGCTCGGTCCAGCTAGAGTCTGTCTTCAATCCGTACCGCGACCTTTGCCCGATGTACGATCGCGCCGATGCGCCGAAAAGGCGCAGGGCAAATCTGCGCGCTTTTCTGGAGGCTGTGTCGGAGCATGAAGTGGATTCGATCTGGATAGCGCGCGATCTAGGTTATCGCGGCGGACGCCGCACCGGACTTCCGCTCACTGATGAAATCCATTTGCAGACCTTCGGCGAGTTTTACGGTCTCTCTCTGTCGCGGGCAACCAAAGGCCCTCCCATGGCCGAGCGCACCGCGACCGTCATCTGGCAGGTTCTTTCACAGATTGACCAGCCTGTCTTCCTCTGGAATATTTTCCCCCTGCACCCGTATGAACCGGGTGAGCCACTTTCCAACCGATGTCACACTCGCGCCGAGCGCGGTATGTTCCGCGATGTCTTGTTCACGCTGTTGGAAATGCTCCGACCCAGACGGCTTGTCGGCATCGGCCGGGATGCACAAAATGCGCTGGCGGACCTGACCCTCGACTGCCATGCAGTCCGTCATCCCAGCTATGGCGGGCAGACCGAGTTTATCCAGACAATGAACGATTTGTATGGCCTCGAATCCCGGCCCTGAACGAGCTGGGGTTCAGGCGGCCTCGCTTTCTGTCTGCGCGGCCTGGCAGGTGGCGAGAAGATCATTCACGTCGCTGCGCTGCGCCGTTCGAGGTTTGTCGATCACGGCATGCGTGGATATAACAGTCAGCGACCCGACGCCGATACCGCCTTCATTTGCAATAAAGCCCATCAAGCGACCGAGCCCGACGAGATTGCCGAGCAGCTTTTCGATGTAGTAATGATTGCGATACATCGCCGTGAGCGCCAATTTCTTTTCAGTGCCCGGAAGCAGCTTGAAACTCAGGAAACTGAGACATTGCCCTCCATACGGGGAATTGTCGATGTCGCGCTCCGGGTCAAACAGCGACAGCTCGAACTTGTTTAGCGACCTGTTAGCCTCGTCACGAATTCGCTCAACAATTCCCCAAAGCTGGTTCAGCGGGTCGCCGCCTTGCGTCGGATAGGCGGTCATGCGCTCAAAATAGTATCCCGACCAACGGTTCGTTCTTCGAATCTTCGGCAGAATTTCCGCGTGGAATTTTTCGATGAAAGCGGGCGCACCGAACCGCGTGTAAAGCGCTTCCGGAAAAATCGTGTTGGCGACCGCCTGCACGGGCAGTTTCTCATGCTGCCGGAGAAAACCATCAGCCAGATTTATTATCCGTTCGTCTGCCGCCGAAACCGTCAGCGGTTCGGCGATGTCAATGATGACATTGTGCGCTTCGCGGCCTTGTTCTCCGTCGACTGCTGCAAACGCTTCAACCCATGCCGCTGCGCACGATCTCTGCGGTTTTATTGGCAGATACATTCGTCAAATCCTCTTTCAATTCAGCAAAACCAGAGAGCCTTGGCGCAAGATAACCCTCGCTAATCCATGCATAGCCATCGATCCCCCACATGATTCCCCAACTGTTCCTGACCAGGTACATTCGTTCCGACCCTCTCGTGCCATAACCAACGGCAACAACGGCGTGATGTCTGGTTGAATCGGGGGGCTCTTCTACCGCAATGACTCCGTCGCCGTCAGGTACATAGAATCCGTCGGATAATGACATCGTAATAATTACCGGGCATCCGGCGCCAAGCAGTTCCTTGATCGCCGGGAGCGATGCGGAATCATGAGCACTGGCCCGCTTATAAAGCGGTGTTGCGTTGGCTGGCGGCTTCCACGCCGTTTTGTCGGCTGGTATCTGCGGCAGATATTCCCATACTGTTTCGGGCGGTTGTCCTTCAGACTTGATCGCCTTCAACATTCCGTAGGCTGTAGCGCCTTCGTGCGGTTCCCCGCCGTCAATCTGCAAGGCATGGTAATAGGCGAACTCGCAGGACAGGGGTTCCCAACCGACACGAACAGCCGCGTGTGCGTCGCTGGCAGCAAATGCCATGCAGGTCGGTCGCGCGCCTTGATCTCGCGCCGGCCCGAACAAATCCCGCAGGTCGTGCTCGATTTCTACCTCCATCAGGCCGCCTCCAGCAGAAGCCGCCGTTCTGCTTGGGAGAGGCCCTCGACTTCCGGCCCGTTCAGGTCGTAATGAACGCAGAACTCGGTGAGCGGCATGCCATCGGGAATCCAGGGCCGTCGCTCAGCGAGCGTCAGCCACCCTTCCTGCGCACTTTCGGAACATGCCGTTATGGATCGCGTGGTATGGCCGCCGACGCTGTTGCCTACTGGGCCTTCCCGTTCGTCGCGGACCACGGCGAACCCGGCGTCATCCAATTCGTCAAAAGTCCAGACGTAGCCCGATCCGCTGTGCTCGGTCAGCTTCAGGACGAACAGGTCCGAACGGCTGCCCTCGATGATTGTTCCTTCGTCTTTTTCGGTCAGGAGCCACACGTCGCGCCACCAGTCGGGTGGCTCATAGTCTCCGAGAAGCGTCTGCTTGATCTGCTTTGGTTGCACACGCAGCAGGTTGTCGAGAGTCCGCCGGTCAATAGCCTCGACCCCGTGCCGCATCAGCGAGCGGCACGTAGCTTCGTAGCTCGCGCCTACGCGCAATGAGAGTTGATAGGTTGTTATCGGGTCTGCCATGGCGGCTGCTGTCCACCCTTGCCGTACGAAATGCGTCGCAAACAGCCAGGGTGGGAGCATGAATTCCGTCGCGAATGCATCCGCCTCGAATTCTTGCTGTTTGTCGTCCGGCGCGGCGCGGTATGGCATCCGACGCAAGATGGACTCGTCGTCCAGGCTAGGATCGTGGCCAAGGGTGAAATGGCCCAGCTCATGGGCGCCTGTGAACCGCTGAATGCTGAGGCTACGTTTCGTCGTGACCAACACGCCCGGCATCGGTTCGTTGATGAACACGCCGAGGAGACCATCGAGGGGCCTGAACAATAACGGCACCCCTGATCTCACTATGGTATCGAAGACGTCTATCCGACCGCCTTGTTCTTCGATGCGATCGCGCATTGCGAACGCTCGATGCAGGCGGGTCGCTTCCCGTCTTCCCTTTAGAATTGCGCCGCGAACGTCAACCATCCGAAGTCTCGCTTTCCGAGCGCGAACGCAGATAGTCGGCGAATCTGCTCAATTCCTTGCGGTCGCTCTCTGAAAGTCCGGCAGCCGCGCGCGCTAGGTGAGCAACGTCATCTGGCAGGCTTTCGTCTGCTGGTGCTTCGCCCGTGAAAAACGAAACTGGACGTTTGTAGAGCTTTGCCAGTTTTTTCAGTTCCAACGCATCCACACGCCGCTGACCGCTTTCGATGTGCGACAGCGCAGTCCGTGGAATCTCAAGATATTTCGCGACTTCATCCTGAGAAAGCCCCAGATACTCCCGAGCTTCGCGCAGCTTCGTCCCAAGTATCTGCCGGTCGTTTTCGCCGTCTGCGGATGACCCGCTTCGGCCTCTTGCTTTGTCTGACATCAGCTCTTCTCCTCGTGGTGTTTGCGCCATCGCTTCTTCAGTTTTGGCATGATGTGCTGGATCACCTCATCTACGGTGTCATACCCTCCCGCGCGTACGAGGCTGTCGGGCAGCTTGAACGGGACTGTGGGTTCGATCTCGCAGAGGACCGATACGACAACCAGCGAATCGATGGTGGGCCGTGGTCCGGCGCTTCCACCTGATCCGGCCGTAGAGGCCCCACCGCCGCGCAGCACGGCTTGTGTCTCGCCTTCGTCGGCCAGGTAGTCCCGGATGCGTGTCTCGATTTCCTCGGCCGGGAAGGCGGGGATCGTTCCGGGTTCTGCTGTTGTGACATCTGTCATGGGAGTCACCTATGTCTGATTTAAGGACATTGTAACATGCATAATGTTCGAAAATCAAACATTCATCTTTGGGAGTGTAACTGCTGTTTCTGCTATCGGGGCGCGTCCGGCATTGCCGGACCGGGCGCTACTCGCGCCTTTGGCGCTCCCCGAGCCCCTGTTGCGCCACGGCTTTGCAGGGTCTCGGCCCTGCGGTGACGCTCCCTCGCGCAAGGGCCGCTGAGGCGTCCCGATTCCCGTCCTGACCCGTAGCGGTGTGGCGGTGGCCATAGCCGCCGCTGTCATGCCGCTCATCGTACTCCTTTCCGTGCGGCGGACCGCGCCCGGGCCTTTCATTGCCGGCAGCCTGGGGCCGGCGACCGTCACCGCAAGCGGTTTTTTCCCCGCCCTGTCGGGCTCCTCGCGCATCAAAAAACCGCTTGCGCCTCCGTCCTTTGCCGTCCCCCGAGCGACTGCCGTGAAAGGCCGCGACGGGCGCGGCCGGCAATTGACGAAAGGAGTCATCACAATGAACATGCAATCCATACAACTGGCCGATCTCCGGCCGCCTGCGCACAACCCGCGCAGTGTCATCGAGGACACGAGCCTCGACGAACTGGCCGCCAGCATTCGCGGCGACGGGCTGTTGCAGAACCTCGTGGTCGCACCGTCACGCGGCAAGACCTACCGTGTTATCAGCGGCGAACGGCGTTTTCGCGCCCTGAAGCTGCTGTGCGAGCGCGGCGACATCGACGAGACCTACGAAGTCCCCGTCGAAATTCGCGGCAAGTTGTCCAAACGCGACAAGCTGCGTCTTGCCACGGTCGAGAACGTGCAGCGCGAGAACCTGGTCCCGGTGGACGAGGCCGAGGCGTTCGCGGAGCTGGCCCGCGACGGTGTCACGCTCGACGACATCGCAGCCGAAACCGGCAAGTCGGTCGGCACGGTCAAGCGCAGGCTGGCGATCGCGGGGCTGTGCGACGAGGTCAAGCTGGCCCTTCGCGAGAACCGCATCACGCTGGCGGTGGCCGAGGTCATGACGCTCGGTTCCCATGACCGGCAGCGCGGTATTCTCGAAGAGGTCACGTACGCGACCGAGAGGGGCTGGACGCCCGATATCGACGATATCAGGCACGATTTGCTGGACAGCAAACCGTCCGTGGCCGAAGCGATTTTCCCGGTCGAACGCTATACGGGCACCTTCACGAAGGATTTGTTCGCGGCGGACGACCAGACCTTCTTCGACGACACGGACCAGTTCCTCGAATTGCAGGAACAAGCCGTCAAAGAGAAGGCCGAACAGCTTCAGGCCGAAGGCGTCACGGTGGAAGTCACCAATGCCTATTCGATCCCGAACTGGCAGTACCGCGACGCCGAGGACGGCGAGGACGGCATCACGATCATCAACCTGTCCCCGCAAGGGCATGTCGATATCCGAGAAAACGCCGTTCCCTACGCTCTCGACCGTGACACCGCGACGGCGACCGCCGATACGCCGGCAGCCCCGTCGAAGCCGAGACCGGCCTACAGCACGCCGCTGTGTCGCTATATGGCGTATCACAAGACGCTGGCCGTGCAGGCAGAGCTTCTGGCCCATCCCAGGGTCTGCAAGATTCTCGCAATCGGACGGCTGATCGGTAACCACGACGCTCACGAAGCACTTCATGCATTCGAAGAGCTGGACGAACCGCCGGTAAGCTACGTCACGGTCAACGAGACCGCTGCGAGCTGTATCACGCACCTTCCAATCGAAGGTCGAGACGATGCGCCTGCGTGGATACGGCTGAAATATCTCTCCTGCGATCCCGCGGCGCTCTACGACACGCTGAAAGAGTTCAGCGATAGCGAGCTTGATGCGTTGCTGGCGCTGCTGACCGCGCTGGAATTCGGTCAAATCCATTGCAACGCGCTCGATACGGACGAAAAGAGCCTGTTCAACCATGTTGCACGGGACCTCGACGTTGCCATGCGTAATCACTGGACGCCGGATGCGGCTTTCCTTTCCCGCCGCACCAAGGATCAGATTGCGCAAATCGCTGGCGACGCCGGAGCCGCGCAGAAAGGGCCGTTCGCCCGTCTTACCAAGTCGGATCTGGTGAAGCTGATGGAACGTCACTTCACCCAGGCTGCCGAAGCGGCCGATCTGAACGAGGATCAGCAACGCGCCAATGCGTGGCTGCCCGAGGCGATGCAGTTCCCGGCTATCGATCCCAGTACCATCGATCCCGCCGCCGACGCGGAAGCTGACTCCTCTTCCGAAGAGGCGGTCTGACCGCGCGGTCAACTGTCCGTCCGCCGGTGCGCCGCGCATAGCGGTTCATCGGCGGGCGGCTTTTTTTATCTCCACAACGAAAAGCAACTTTCCGCCCTCATTCACCGGGGAGAACAGGTCGCTTAATTACGGCTGATGCGCGCTCTGACCGACCTCACGGGCACGACGGGCGGCGGCGGTCAAAAGCACCGCAAGAGGCGCTGTTATCCTGCTATGGGGTTTGGCGCTGCTGGCCCAAGCTCTCGAATAAACTGACTCGCGTGAAGCATCGCTGATCCGTATCGGCGCTGCGCAGGCGTGATGCCGACAGACAATGCGTCTCCAACCGGCATCTCCTGACAGTATGTCAGGATTAGTGTGCCGGGCTTTCCGTCTTGAGGTGCCGCTTTCACGCGGGTTATGCCGACATAGAAAAGGCGTCGCTGCTCCTCCAGGTGTTGATCGCGCTCAGCGGGCGTGAGTCCGTTGGCCGGAGGTCGCGGCAGCAGCCCTTGGACACACCCCGCGATGATCGTGACGGGAGCGCTCAGCCCCTTGCTCTTGTGCAAGCTCATGATCCGCACGTCTTCGATTTCGGTCGGGATTTCGGGCTGGCTGATTGCGGCCGATAGGTCTCGAATGAAGGCCTCCCGATCATCGTTCTCCATTTCTGCGAGAACTGCCAGCGCGAGTGCGCGAATGTCTCGTGTCGTATCTTGCCCGTCAGGGAAAAGCTGATCGACCACGGAAGCCAAATCGGGCAATGCCTCCAGAGCCTCCAAGGCTTGGACGATCTCTCTGAACGACGCGACAATGCCGTTGGTATACGGCAGGGCAAGTGCCCCACGCTCCAGTTGGGTCATGGTGTCCCACGGCGACGTGCCCGTATTCTCGCAATGCTCACGGACGCGACGATAGCCGGCGGCGTGCCAGTTGTTTCCGTTGACACCGACCAGCCAACGCAAGGCGACCCGATCCTGCCGATTTACGAACAGTTTGAGCAAGGCGAACGCGCGCTGCGCGTCGTCATGACTCAATTCAGTCTCGGCATAGTACGATTTCGTAGGAACCTCGTTCGCCACAAGGGCGCCGTATAAAGGCATTCCGAACGCTTTGCTTTGAGTGAGCACCAGAATATCACCCGCTGGCACCCCATCCGCGATCATCTGGGCGACAAGCGCTGCGACACCCGCAACCTCCTGCGTGATGTTGCGGTACTGGATAATTCGAACGTCACCTGCGCCGTTCGCAGGCATAGGATTCAGCGGACGCGGAACAGGGCGCAAGACATTGTGGCCGATCAAGCTGCTCGCCATCTCGACCACCCGTGTCGGGCAGCGGCGACAATCGTCCAACCCGAGATCGTCAGCACCCGCATTGATATTCAGCCATTCCCGAATACCGTCAGGATGGGCATGCTTGAAGCTATAGATCGACTGATCGTCGTCACCGACAATGCAGACCTCTGCTGCGTCAGACAGCAGCTCAATCACCCCTTGCTCGGCGCGATTTAGATCCTGGTATTCATCGACCAGAATATGGGCGAACTCGCTTCTCTCCGCCGCAGCAGGATTAGAATGCAGATATTGGTGAAGTTGCGGAATGACCTCGCCAATCAACATCGCTTCATGAAAACGAAGCCATGCCAACAGATCGGCCTGGAAAGCGGCATCTGCCGGAGACGGTGCGTATCCCGGTTGCTGATGTTGCAGGCGTGCCCATGCCGCCTCATAGGCCATTCTCAGCTTCTTGACTTCTTTCTTGCCGCCATGAGTGTCCTTCAGGTCACAAATCAGCGGCTCAAGTTCAAACTCGTTCAGCGGTCGCGGCACTCGTCCCGTAGCGCCGAGCACATGGTTCCGCATGAGCATCCGTAGTGCGAGGCTATGGACGGTGACACCTTCAAGGTCGTCGCAACCGGGAACTTCCATCCCGACCAGCTCGCGGTGCAAATCTTCGGCAGCAACTCGCGTGAACGTCACAGGAAGAATCGCGCCGGGCGCGACGCCATCCTCAAGCAGTCGGGCAACCCGCCGCTTCATGGCGAATGACTTGCCTGTGCCTGGTCCCGCCACGACCCGCACACGTTGATTTGTCGAAGCGGCAATCCGGAAGGCCGGGGTTGCAGGGTTCAAACCATCAGACCAAGGCATTTTGTCCCCAATACTGTGCCTTTATTACGCGATATTGCGCCATGCAGACTTGGTCCGCGCTAATCGAACCGATTCCTCACATGCACTATCGGGTGCGTTCCCTCGATTTTCAATCAACATGGACCGTCGCCAAAAAGTAACATCATCCTGCCTTCTGGGCAGCGCTCCGGAGGCGTTCGCGCAACCTGTCTGGCGGAGCCCATTACGTGCAGGTCTGACCAAGACCCGCCGCGATGTTCCTTGGTGACGACGGCGACTTCAGCATCGCGGGCATTGCCATGACCTTGAATTCCTGGCGCTGAACCGTTTCGGCGCTGTGCCCCCGTTGCATTCCGCGTTGTCCGATTGCCTTCGGCTGATGCCCTGAAACGCCGCCCTGTGCGGGGCTTCCAGCCGTTGATCCGGCGTCGCGCCGTCTTGTGTGCCGCTCAAGGCCGCGCACTGTCCTGAACTTCCTGTCCCTCCTGTTACCGCCGCCGACCGATGTTGGTCTGTGGGGTTTCCGATCATCCCGCCATCACTCCTGTAGGTCGGTGTCACTCATTTACGCCGGACCCTGGCCGCTGCCGTGCGCGGCGCAATCCCGAGCCCTGCCGGGTGCGGACGGTCGCTCCCGTGTTGCTCCGACTGCGTCTCCGCGCCCGCTCCATTCGCTGTCCGCAGGTTTGCGCCGCGCCCGCCGACGCGGCCGGACGGGAGGCGTATTTCGTTCACAACCAACCAACAGGAGAAAACAGATGGCTAAGACGAATAACAGGAAACCCGACTTCAACGTCTACATGGTCTCGGGCGGCGGCAAGGACAGGAAAGGCTTCTGGACCAAGATCGGCGCGGCCTGGAAACACGAGGACGGCGAGGGCTTCAACGTCTCTCTGGAAGCCTTCCCCACCAACGGGCAGCTGGTCATCCGCGCGCCGAAGGCGAAGGACGACAACGGGGAATAACACGCACAGGGCCGCCTCCGGGCGGCCCTTCGCTTTTCAGGACACGCATTTCGGAGACAAGATCATGTCAAAAATCAAGGAGCTTTACGAGAACGTCACCAACCGAATCATCGCCGAGCTTGAACAGGGCGTGCGCCCTTGGGCCAAGCCCTGGAACGCGGAACACGCAGCCGGGCGCATCACGCGACCGCTACGACACAACGGTATCGGCTATAACGGCATCAACGTCCTGATGCTGTGGTGGTCCGCACAGGATCGCGGCTTCATCTCGCCTTACTGGCTCACCTTCCGCCAGGCGAAAGAACTCGGCGCCTTTGTCCGCAAGGGCGAGAAGGGCTCACCCGTCGTTTACGCCAACACGATCAGCAAGACCGAGCAGAACGACGCCGGCGAGGATGTCGAGGTGAATGTCCCCTTCATGAAGGCATACACGGTGTTCAACGCCGACCAGATCGACGGGCTGCCGGAACACTACACGCAGCTCGCCAAGCCGGTTATCGATCCGGTGCAGCGGATCGACCGCGTCGAGGCGTTCTTTGAAAACACGCGCGCGGATATCCGCACCGGCGGCGGGCAGGCGTATTACGCCGTTGGCGGCGATTACATCCAGATGCCGCCCTTCGAGGCGTTCAAATCCGCCGAAAGCTACTACGCGACCCTCGGTCACGAGACGACGCATTGGACTCGTCACCCGTCGCGCCTCGACCGCAGTTTCGGCCGCGAGAAATGGGGCGATGCCGGGTATGCCCGCGAAGAATTGGTCGCGGAAATCGGCGCTGCGTTCCTCTGTGCCGACCTCGATATCGAGCCTTCCATTCGCGAGGATCACGCGCCCTATATTGCGAACTGGCTCAAGGTGCTCGAAAACGATCACCGCGCCATCTTCACGGCGGCTGCGCACGCGCAGCGCGCCGCGGATTTCCTGAACGGCCTCCAGCCGAAGGAAGACAGCGATGAAGATGAAGACCGGGCCGCCGCATAGGCGGCCCTTTTTTTCGACAACCATGATATTGTGCTCAGCACCTTTGGGCGGAGAGGTTCGCACGCCATGCGAATACTGGCATCAGACACCGAAAGTACTGTTGTCAGAGATAAGTCAAAGTGGTTGTGTGAGTTCGAAAATGATAAATAGAAATACGCGGTTGCTGTTATTAAAAATGAAGGTTTAGATTCATGACGTTATGCATAATCTGGCGGGGCAAGGATACCATTCATATGGCGTCAGATTCCCGTATCTCCCTGTCTGAAAATTCATATACAGATGTGGCGATAAAAACACTCTGTGTACCGTGTCGTATTCATTGGCCTGAAGAGGGACACAAGCGGGGAGAGGAGCTATTCGACCTTGGGCTCTCTGTTTCGGGAAGTCACATAAATTCTTTTGTGATTAAGGAGACGTTGTCAGAAGTTTTTAGAAATATGCAAATTGCTCCTGGATATTCAGAAGTATCGATGGACAAAATCACGAAAATATTTTTCGTCGCATATGAGAATCTATCAAAAAAAATCTGTGAAACAGCGCTTGCTAGGAAGGGAATTGCAGAGATACATCTTGCGGGATTTTGCTGGAAAGAGGAAAGGTATAAAGTTTTCAAATTCTCTACCGATGAATCGAATAACACCCATAAATATGAAGAAGTTTTAACTGAAACCTCTTTCTCTGCGTCCGGAACCGGTAAGGCAAGGGCTTTGGAGCTACTTGAAAATGGGGGGGCTCCTATCAAGGTTTTGCGGGACGTTATAGAAAGTACAGACATTGAGAGTGTTGGTGGTCCACTCCAGTATGCACGGTTTGAGTGTAAAAAATTTAAGGTATTTGCCAATTGTAAATTGGAAGAGGGGAACGTTGTCTATGAGCGTGGCGGCCTAAATTTAAACGATAGTAGATTACACAACTCCCACGACGATATTTTCGTATCTATGCCAATGATAGATTTTGTAACGCAGACCTAGTTACCGTCTAAGCGTTTGCCCCCTCGAAAACCTACCCTTCATTTTTTTGCACAGTCATTGTATCAACGTGCGCGCTCCGGCAAGGACGCGCACCGCGTTGGTCGTATAAGGACGATCAAGCGCGCCGCCTCCGGCGGCACGTCCTTGCCTTTCGCTTGCGCGCGTTGATGCCGCGATCGCGTCGGCTCCGAAGGGATTGCCGGTCCTTTGTCTCACCAAAGGGATGGTCTGTGCCGTCCGGAGCAATTTGCGAATGATCGCAAAACGCAAGCCGCCGTTCAGGGCTTCGCGTCATAGGCTCCGGCGGTTTGCCGTCGTCGTCGCCGTTGCCACGGCGAACCGGTTCTTACCGGCGGCGCTGTCCTTGTCCGCGACTTGTAGTGCGTTGCCGGTGGCGCGACATGCGTCTGTGCCTTCTGCATGGCCCTGAGTTTGGCTTCCGGCAGGGAATCGACGACTGAGGCGCGGGCCTCTTCGTCCGACCATGCCAGCCGTTCGGTATCGTCGTGGCCGACGGTACGCCTTGCCCGGCGCACGGTGTCACCGACCTCATAGGCGTTCTTGCCCTCGCTGGCGACGACCTCAAGCTCCAGCTTCCGGTTGCCGTCAACCGGATCGAACAACACCTGCGCCGTGATCGCACGGTCGCCGACCTTCACGCGCTGGCCCCGGCGGTACCCGTCGGGCTGGAACACGCCCTCATGCCAGCGGATCACGTCGCCTTCGATGAACTCAGGCCCGCAGACAATCCACTGTTGATGCCTCATGGCGCGCTCCGTTCCGCGTGTTCCGCCATGACCGGCGGCGTGACCGCCGGTGTGCCCTCGGTTCCGCGCAACTGCGCGGAGACGACATGGACGCCGCGCATATCGGCCTTGTCGATGCGCGTGCCGGCCAGATGCGCGGTGCGGAAATCCGCCCCGTCGAGGAAAGCGCCCGATATATCGGCACCGCGCATATCCGCGCCCCGGAAGAACGAGCCGCGCGCATAGGCGTCGCACAGCGTGGCGCCTTCGAGGTTCGTGCCCTCGAAATCCGTCCAAGCCAGTGCCGCCGCGCCGAGATCGGCCCCGGCCATGTTCGCGCCTTCTATGCAGGCACCGTTGAGGTTGGCATGGCGCAGATCGGCTTCCTCCAGGTCTGTGCCTTCAAGGTCCGCCCACCACATGCCGGCTCCGACCAGCCTGGCGCGGCGCAGCCGCGCGCCGCGCAGGCTGGCGTTCTTCAGCGAACAGCCGTTGAGGTTTGCGCCTTCGAGATTAGCACCCGTCAAATCCGCGCCACTCAGGCAGACGCCTTCGAGATTGCATTTGGTCATATCCGCTCCGGCCAGTTGCGCCTGCCGCAGGTAGCCGCCGCGCAAATCCAGACCCGCCAAACAAAAAGCCTGCCCCTCGGGCAGGCCGTTATGGCGGATATGTCGGCAGAGTTCGGAAACGGTGCTGAACTCCATAACGCCGAGAAAGGTGCCGCTAGAATCAATAATTGTAACATCAAACGGGGTTTGTTGTTTGAACATCTCCATTTTTTATCTCCCTTATAGAATGGGAGACATTATACACGTCAGAGTAGAATCAATGATTAACGGCGCAATTCTTTATTAAATATCCGGGATTTACTGTCAGCTTCCCGCCTGGTCGTAATGCTCCGGGGCCATCGGGTTCGGATCGGCGAACTCGTTCAGCGTCGAGTGGAAATAGGGGAGCTTCTGCGCCTTAATCGGCCGGAGGTCGCCTCCGAAGATCAGCAGCACTTCATTCGGTCCCATATTCATCACTTCGTCCGGCGTCATCAGCGGGCGGCCTGTCTCGCTGATGTTTTCCCTGTCACCGCTCGATCCGCTCGACCACACCGTGGTCTTGCCGAGCCGGTCGGAGGCATATTTGGCGGTGAAGAGATCATTGGTGCCGAAGAACTGCACAATCCGTGAGTTACTGACGAAGGTCTCCCAGCGGTCACCATAGGTATCCTTGAGCTGGCTGAGATTTTGCAGGATCGGCCACATCTTGACGCCGTACCCCCGGCCTTCGGCTATGCCGCGTTCCGCCATGCGCATATGGCCAAGTGCTGCAAACTCATCGAGCAGGAACAGCACATCCGTGCTGGCTCCTTCAGGCCGCGTCGGGGCTTGCGTGCGCGCGAGAGCCGTCAGGCTGAGTGTGATTATCAAACGAAGCCAGCGGGCGAATTGCCCGCTGACATGTTCGAAGGGCAGGCAGAGATAGATGGTCATCTTCTTGCGCTTCAGGTCCGCCAGGTCAAAATCCGACGTGCCCAGCACCAGACGCATCCGGTTGCTATCGAGGAAGTTGGTGTGGCGCTGCGCGGTCGAAAGCACCGCCGGGCCTTCGCGATCCGACTTCGAGAGGAAGCGGTTCGCGGCGCGGGCGATCAGCCCGTCAGCTTGCGGCAGCCTGGACATCTTTTTGAGCAGGTCGGTCCAGTCTTCCGGGGCGAGCGTGATCAGCTCGCGGACCGTGAGCAAATTCCGGCGTTCCGGTGTCTCCATGAAGGCGACATAGAGGATGAGGCCGGTCAGCAATGACTCCGCTTCATCCGAGAAATGCCCCTCGACACCGGACGTGCCCTTGTCGCGCAGCACGAGGGCGTTCGCCATCATGGCGGCGTCGTCGCCCACGTCATCGCTGTTGATATCCAGCCAGTCGAGCGGGTTGAATGCCGAACAGGGTAAATCCCATGGCGGGCCGCTATGCAGGCCCCACGGGTTCAGGACGTGGACCTCCTGGCCCATCTCGCGGCGATGCCGTGCGGTGATGGCGGCGTTCTCACCTTTCGGGTCATTGCAGATCACCGAGCCCTGCCATGTGAGCAGGTTCGGGATCACCGAGCAGACGCCTTTCCCGGCACCGGACGCGGCCACGGTCATGAGGTGGCCGTCGCCGTCGAACCAGAGACCTTCATCGGTCAGGTCAGGGTACTGGCCGAGATAGACGCCGCCCTTATCCAGCAACCCGGCTTTCTTGATCTCCTTATCGTCGGCGAACCGGGCCGTGCCGTGGCTAGACAGTTCGGGCTCGTCGATGGTCTCGCCGAAGAATTTTTCGTAGGCACGCACGCCGATAATCAGGCAGACATAACCGAGCGCACCAACGCCGGGCCAGAAGGTGACGCTGGTCTGCATCCGGGCGAAGTCGGCGGTATCCCCGGTGACGCCATCGGCATAGAGCAGGAGGGGAAAGCCCAGGCCGAAACAGAGCTGCCACAGCCGGACATGCCGCCAGCGCCATTCGTCCTCTTCGTCGTCTTCTTCCTCGTCGTCCTCCGGCTCTTTTGCCGATTTGGGGATGCCGAACAGAGCGAGAACACCAAGCCCCAGAAATATAAACCCGGCCGCCACCGATGACCTTGCCGCGTGCCCCCACGCAAGGGGCATATCGTCGCCGGTGAGGGCGATCGCGACGAACGGAACGGCGATGCCGATCGCAGAGAGGGTGAGGAGTTCTCGGGCTTGTATGTTCACATTTACGGCCTTCCGTTTGTCGCCATTTTGTTCTACAAGGAGTCGATGCGATTTGCCTTGCGCAAATCGCATCTCCATCTGTGTCGCATCGCGACACAAGCGGGGCCGGATAACGGCCCCAGGAACGCGCGGATCATAAATCCGCGCGGCGGCCCGCAGGGCCGCTCATCGGCGCAAGTGTTAATGGCGTCTTAAGCATATCCATGATAGAGTTGATGATCCAGATTTGCCGTTAAGGTTGGAGGCAAGCCGTGAACGGTATCACCGTTCAGACGGCCCGGCCCCGCCGAAGCGGGACTCGGGCCTGGCTTGGCAAGGGGCTCTCCGGCCCCGTTGCATCCCCGGTTCTGGGTCTCTTTGGGGGTATTTCACCCAGGACCCAGACCAGCGTTTCGGCGCTGGATCACGACCGGGTTTCCGGCCCCGGTGCCGGCCAGCCCCCTTCGGGCTGGACACCGCGTTAAGGCGCTTCGCCCTTGACGATCCCGACCCCTGTTTCGGCAGCGGCTTCGACCAGCATCCGTGCTGGAGGCGGCCAACCCCTTCGGTTGGATGCGGCGTCGGGTTTCGGCCCGACATGACGAGCAGGACGCGCCGCCCCTGCACCCCGGCGAGAGGGTTCGCGCAACCCCCTCGACCCCGCGACAGGGGTATGCCCCCTGTACCCGCACCAGCAGCCATGCTGGACCCGGCCAGGGAGGGCGTCCCTGGATGCGCATGAGACCGACGGCGGAGGACGGCGGTATGGCAACCAAGAAAAGCGAAAAACGGCAACGCAACAAGACGGTCCATATCCGCCTGACCGACGCGGAGCATGCGGCCCTTCTTGCCGCGGCCGATAATGTCGGCCTCACGCTTGGCGCCTATATGCGCGCCACCGCGCTTGGTTCACCCGGCCCCCGCGCCGCACGCAAGCCGCCCGTCGTCAGGGAGGAGCTGGTGCGCATTCTCAGCCAGCTCGGCAAGATCGGCTCCAACGTCAACCAGATCGCCCGCGCCGTGAACAGCGGCGACGATCCGAACGGCCTGTCCGACGATATCAAGGCCGCCGTGGTCGCCCTCGCCGAAGTCCAGACCGCCACGTTGGGCGCCCTTGGGCGCACCCCGCAAAACGGGGGCTAGCCATGATTATCAAGGGCGCAAGCCGCGCCGCCCCGGCCAAGCTGGCGAAGCACCTTGAGCGCGCCGACACCAACGAGCATGTCGAGCCGTTGGAGTTCCGGGACGTGCCCTTCGAGGATATTGACAACGCCCTGCGGCATATGCAGGCGCTCACCGCCGGAACGCGCGGCTACAAGGGGCTTTACCACGCCAATATCGACCCCCACGCCGATTATCCGATGACCCGCGAACAATGGGAACGTTGCGCCGACGTGCTGGAACAGGAGCTGGGCTTCGAGGGCCAGCCCCGCGTCATCGTCATGCACAAGAAGGAAGGCCGCGAGCATATCCATGTCGTGTGGGCGCGCACGGATGTCGAGACGATGACGCTGCGTTCCGACGCCTTCACCTACGGCAAGCACGAACGCGCCAGCGCCCGGCTTGAGGAAGAGTTCGGCCACGAGCACGTGCCGGGCAAATGGTACAAGCGCGACATGGAACAAGAACTGCCCATGGCGGAGCTGAACCACGCCGAATGGCAGCAGATGCAGCGCAGCCAGCTCGATCCGCGCGAACGCAAGGCGGAGATCACCGGCCTGTATGAACGCGCCGATAACGGCCAGGCGTTCCAGAACGCGCTTGAGGATGCGGGTTATCTGCTCGCGCGGGGCGATCGCCGCGCCATGGTGGTGGTCGATATCGCCGGCGAGGTTCACAGCCTCAACCGCCAGGTCACATCCGCCAAGGCAAAAGAAATCCGCGAAAAGATCGCTGATATCGACAAGACGGCGTTGCCGGACGTGAACGCGGCTCGTGAACTGCAAGAGCAGCGCCGCGACGCCCGCAACAGTGCGAAGGGTCGCGCCGACGCGGAGGAGGGGCGGGGCGAGGCCCCGGACATCGATCAAGGGCCGGACGGTGCGGACCAGTCGCAAGAGCGGGATGCGCCTGCGCAAGACGCGCCGCCCATCCTGGCCCCGGAAGACCCCGCGCTTATGGAAGCGCGTGCCGAACTGGACCAGAACCACGCGCGTCGGCGTGAATATTTCGAGCAGGACTGGGAAAAACGCATCGCGCGCGAGATGGATCTGGTCAATCGCCAGATTCAAGAGCGGCGCGAGATCGAGCGCAAAACCGACTGGAAGGCGATGGAGGGCAAGTCGGGCTTCGAACGGTTCGATCACAAGCTGCGCGACCGCCTCGACCGCAAGCGCGTCAGGGATCGTCATGACGAACGCCAGGCCCGCGAAAAAGAACGGGACGCCCGCGACGAAGAGCGTCGCGAGGCCCGCATGGAAGAACTGCTGCGCGACAGGGAACGGCATCGCGACAAGATGGAGCGGACCTTCGAGCGCGAACATCAGCAGCTTGAAGAGATGCATCGCCGCGATCAGGAACGCGCCCGGCAGCAGGAACTGGACCGCGCCCGCGATCCGAGCCCACCCGACTTCGATCCATCCGGCAACCGGCCACCCGACCGTGGCGGTGGCTACGACCGATAAGCGGTCCTTCCCGACGGGAGGAGCAGGACCGCGAGGTTGGACAACCCGTCGAGGCCAGGTTGAAACCGAAGCGGTTCAACCTCAAGGCGCTGTTCAATAAGCTCACCGGGCTGTTGGGCATCCGGGCGCTGTTCAACTGGTTTGCGAGGCCGCGTGGCCCACGGCCGGAGCCGATCCAGATCGATCCGGCATGGTTCCCGGTGCCGCAGCCGACACCTGCGCCCGCTGATGAATGGCTGCCGCCGGGGCTGGTGCCGCCCAAGCCGCATCTTCCGCCATGGGAGCCGCCCTGGGTGGCGATGTTCGATCCCCCGTGGGTGCCGCCATGGGAGCTGATGTTTGCGGCGCAGCCGGAGGCGACAGAATTGCCGGGGGCGTATTGGGAGGCTGATGATCCGGAGGATTATCCGTACCCGGAAGATGCCCTCTATGACTATGAGTGCGACCCATACGCCTTTGCGGAGGATAATCCGGACTGGGCTGACGACCTGCCTGATCCGGAGCCGGAAGACGACGACATCTATGTCCGGCCCGGCGAGAAGGTGCCTTTCGACGCCGGGGAACTGTTGCGGAGCTACTACGTGGTTGGTGTGGGGGACGTGCATGTTTTTGCCCGGATTCATCCAGACGAGATGGATTTGCACCCCGACCAGATCATCGAGCCTGGCGAGCTGAGGCAGGACTTCAATCTGCACTTCCGGCCCAAGGGGCCGAAGCCGTCTGAATAACAGCGCTTTCCATCCCGTTAGGTCCCGGATCAGGGCATCCGCTGACTGCTGGAGCGAATGGCCCGGGGTGAAGCTGCGCTCACATTAAAAAAATAATCAGGAGAATAAGATAGCGGTGATTTCGAATCTCGGCGCGAGGTGGTTTTCATAAAATAGGGGGGGGCTATACTCAAGTCTCTATAGACGCCTTCACATC
The DNA here is from genome assembly GCA_002694985.1 of Parvibaculum sp. Classification (GTDB taxonomy): domain Bacteria; phylum Pseudomonadota; class Alphaproteobacteria; order Parvibaculales; family Parvibaculaceae; genus Parvibaculum. Next base: position 31,852 of record NZNS01000002.1, read on the forward strand.
AATGGTGGCGGTTTCAAACTCCGCGTGAAATTGGTTCAGGAAAGCGGGGCCGCCCAGGTGATCGGCGAGTATGAAAGCTCAATCGCCGAGCGTGCGTCGTCGTTCCTCGAATTCTTCCTTGTCGATCTCGCCGCGCGCGAAGCGCTCCTTGAGGATATCGAGAGGGGTTCTGCCGGGCGGGGGATGTGGTGCTGCACCATGGCCCGGTCCCCCGAGCCAGCGGACCACAAGGACAACCACGGCGACAATGGCCGCGATGAAAACGATCATCATCAGCGGCCCGAAGAACATCCACGACCCACCGTTCCACATATGCGGCCCGTAGCTGGGGCCTTGAGGTTGTTGTGCGAGGGCCGGGGCTGAAAAAAGCAAAGCCCCTCCCGTGCAGATCAAACAATGGATAAATCGAATCATTGGCTCTGTCCTCAGTGTTGCCTGTGTACAGCGGGCAAGCCGGGCACTATTTTTTCGACAGGTATTTGACAAAGGCGGCGATGCCGAGGATTACAAATACCAGAATCAGAATCCAGATCAGGCCCATGCTGCCCATACCCCACATTCCGTTATATCCATCCATCATCATGCGTCTCCTTTCAGAATTGCGGGGTTCGCGCCAACGGGCGCGGCTAGCGGTCCTCCGTGTCTCGATGTACGTGGCCCGGGCCGGGATTGAACCGGCGGATCAAAGCGGATCGGTAGCGTGCTGGGGCGGCGTTCCAGGCAATGGGTAGCAAGGTGATGAGTCCGAGGGCGAGGACGGTCAGCCCGGCGCGCCGCCAGTCGCCGGAGGCCAGCTCGTCGCCGAAATGCGCCAGCAGAAAGCTCGCCGGGATGATGTCGAGCAAGGTCGCGACGGCAAAGCGCCAGGTCCTGAGCGGCGTCAGACCGGCAGCATAGCTGATGACATCGAAGGAGAGGAACGGCAGCAGACGTGTCACGAACACAACGCCCATCAAGGCGTTCTGGGACATGATAAAGCGGTGCAGCACGCCAGGAGACAAGCGCGTGCCAAGCGCTGCTCTGAGCGCATCATATCCGATGAGGCGTGCGACGCCGAAGGCGATCAGCGCGCCGGTCTCGGAGCCGATGGCGACATAGAGCGCGCCCCAGTAATGCCCGTAGGCCGCGCCGGAGGCCAGCGCAATCGGCGCACTGGGGATCGGGCTCATGACGATAGCGACGGTCATCAGGCCGATAATCAGAAGGGGGCGGAGCGGGCCGAGTTGCGTCACCGCCTGCTCAAGCGCCGCGCCGTCGCGCAGGCGATCCAGCATGCCGGTGCGCCATAACACGAAAACGGCGGCGAGGAAGATGGCCAGCACCCCCAGCCCGGCGGCGATACGAGGCCAGGGCAGACGGAATCGTGTGTCCGGCGTGGCGGTCATACCGGCCCTTTGGTGGTTCCGGTCAGAGGGTGTCGATAACGTGTTTGAGCTTGTCGCGCACAGTCTCGGCGATGTGCGCCAGCTCGGGGTTGTCGACAGCCTGCATGGAGGCTGCCGGATCGACGGCGGCCACCTCGACGCCGTTACCATCCCCGGTTGCCTGGACGATGACGTTGCACGGCAGCATCGTGCCGATCTTGTCCTCGGCCTGGAGCGCCTGATGCGCCAGCTCCGGGTTGCAGGCCCCGAGGATGCGGTAGTCGCGGAAGTCCTGATCGAGCTTCTTCTTCATTGTGGCCCGAACGTCGATCTCGGTCAGAATGCCGAAGCCTTCATCCTTCAAGGCGTCGGTCACCTGGACGATCACGTCGTTGAAGCTCTTGCCCGACAAAGTTTTGGCAAAGTAGTAGCTCATTCTAGTTTCCTTCATCCGTGCGCAACAGACTGCGCGCTTGTGCCGGGATCGATCGGCGCACACCGCGATGAATGCTGGTCCTCGTGGAAGGAAGGCCGCCGCGCACTATGAGCGGCGGCCGTCTTCTTACTGTTGCTCGTTCATATCCATCATCAGGCGCTGCTGTTCGAGCATCTGCTCCATCATCTGTTGCATCGCAGCCTGGTGCTGGCGCATGCGGGTCATCATCTGCGGCATGCGCTCGCTCATCATCTTTTGCGTTTGTTCAGACATTCCGCCGGACATGCCCATGGACTGGCCGCCGGACGCCTGATCGCCTGACATCTGGCCGCCCATCTGGCCCTGCATGGGCATGTCGCCCACCATGCCGCGCATGGCCTGCATCTTCTCACCCATCATCTGCATGTGCTGACGCATGAGTTGGCGGCGTTCGGCAGGATCAGAGGCCGCGCGAGCCTGTTTCATCATCTCCTGCATGCGTTCGAAGGACGGGCCGGGCATCTGCTGCTGCATCTGCTGCGACTGGCCCTGCCCGGTCTGCGCCTCGTGCTGGGCGGCCCAGGCGCCCGTGGCGGCGAGGGTGGTGACGGCAGTGGCCACCGCCAGGGCTTTGAGGCTGGGCAAGCGGGTGGTGCTCGAAGGGGTCGGGGTAGGGTGTGTCGTCATGACTGTTCTCCTTTGGTGGCGGTGGAAGACGCTGGACAAACGGACACTCGCGCCACGTGATGTATGGGGTCGCCATGGTCAAATCGGGTGCTCGCAAAGGCACATGACGCCGTTTCCTGTCACTATTGACAACATGTGATACCTTCACATGTTTGCAAGTATGGACTCTGAAAAGATGCGTGAGAAGGCCGACGAGGCGAGCGGTCTCTTGAAGATGCTGGCGAACCGAAACCGGCTCATGATCCTGTGCAAGCTCGTCGAAGGGGAGTGGTCGGTCGGCGCGCTGGCGGAATTCCTTGACCTGCAGGATACGGTAGTCTCGCAGCAACTCGGACTGCTGCGCCGGGACGGCCTGGTGGAAGCGCGGCGGGACGGTCGGACGATCTACTATTCGCTGCGGCGAGATGACGCATGCCGGGTGCTCCGGACGCTCTATGACATCTATTGCGTGCCGAAGGCGGAATAAGGAGCGGTCCTATATGGTGCCGACCACAAAGTGTCCGCGCCGCCCGTGGCGGGAGGAAAGTAGTAGCGGGTGGCGATGCCTGGCTAAGCGCATTGGCAGGGATGGACGGCGCGGTTTTCCGCGCCCCTCGACATCTCTCGGGTCAGCCAGAATCCAGCTCCCAGCAGCATCGCGCCGCCATAAATAATGCCTTGTGAGGGCACTTCGGAGAAAATCAGGTAACCCAATGACGAGGCCACGACCGGCGAGACGATGATATCGACGAGGGCATAAACATTGGCGTCAAGAGTTTTCAACACGAAGGAGATGCCGAAATAGGCGAAGCCCGTAGAGATGACGCCTAATCCGGCAGCCCAAAGAATCACCGGAATGTCCATCCCGAGCGCGGCATAGGAGATCGTTTCCGTCACCGCGCCGGGACCGGCAAGGAACAAGGCGGGCGAGAGCAACAAAGCGGCTGTCAACATCGACCAGGCGATATCGTTTCCAGCCTCGCTCTTCCCCTCATAACGCATATAAGTAACCATCGCGGCATAGATCGCACCATCTCCAAGGGCGATGAGGTTGCCGAGCATATGGCCGCCCTCAAGCGGCTTGGCGAGAACGATGCCGGTGAGGGCGACGGCGAAGATCAGGACGTAGCTCTTACGCGCCTTCTCGCCGATAAACAGCGCCGAGAAGATGAAGACGAAAAACGGTGCAATGCTCCAGAAGATCACGGCATTGGCGATAGGCACGAGCGTCATCGCGAAGTTAAAGACGCTGATCTGTGTGCCGATGAGTATGCCGATAATGATTGTGTCTTTGAGGTTGCCCTTCGGAAAACGCAGAGGGCGGCCAGTTGCCACGGGCATGGCAAACAAAAGGAAAACGGCGGCGAAAGTCAGGGCATAGAAATTCAGCGTATGGATTGGGATCAAGCCGTCCGTGAGCTTGACAAAGACCCCGATTGTCGCCTCGGAAAGAGTGATCAGGAGGAGCAGGAGCGCGGTCTTCATGATGCGTCGTTCCGTGCATCGTTCTCCCGCGGCCCCGTTCGGGGGCCATGCTGAGCAATACCCGAAGCCCGCGCCATCCAGCACATGTCGCAGACGGCGTCGCCGTGGGAGAGGGTCCGCCGACGGCGGTAGTGGCCACGCTCTCCGGCGTCCGCAATGATGTCGGCGCCGGGCCAGTCGTAAAGGCACCAGCTCTGCCGGAACGCTTCGAGAGCGTCCGGGTCTTCTGTCTCCTCGCTCAGTCGGCGCACGTAGCTTTGCGGCGGGCAATGGGTGAAATGGGTAAAAAGATCTTCGCGCTCGGTCCAGGTCTCGACGGCGCAGCCGGGGGCACCCGGCGCGTCGAACGGAAAGCGCAGGAGCATGTGTATCGTCCAGCGCAGGCGGCGGCCGGGATCGCGCGTTACCAGACGCACAGGCAGCGAGGTTATCGCCAGCATGCGTCGGTAGACGTTCCATCCAAGGTCGGCGACCGCCTCGCGGGAAGAAGCGGGCGCGATGCCATGGCGCCGCAGCGTTCGGTCGCAGGCGGCCGTGTAGACCGCGAGCTCCACCATCAGCCGGTTCCCGAAACTTGGGAGAGTCTCCAGCCCCGCGCCGGGGCGGAGTGCCTCTGCTTCCGCTTCCAGGGCGCCCACGAATCGGTCGATCTCCGGGCGCAACCAGCGCAGCCGGTTCCCGTCGATGTCGGCAAGCGCCCGGTTTGCGAGCACCCGCCGGGCTGCACCCGAGACCACGCGACGAAGGAAGGCGCGGCTGAGGCGCCATTTGAGAGGGGTGCCAGTCATCTCACCCGCACCCGGGGCGGTCAGCCTGCATCCCGCGCGTCACGTCGATTGCCTCGGCGTCGGATTCATCAAGGCAGGTGTCTTCGACCTGCAATGTGACGAAGAAGAAGTCGAATTTCTGCTTCAACTCGCGATGTGCTGTCTTGAGGACGGCTTGCGGGTCAGTGTCTGTGCTGACACGCAAGTGCCCGGAGAAAACGTAGCGCCCGCTTGTCAGTGCCCAGGCATGGACATGGTGGGCATTCGCGACGCCTTCGACCTGCTCCAGCGTGCGGATCACGTCAGTGAGACTTACGTCAGCGGGCGTGCCTTCCATGAGAAGATGAGAGGCGTCGCGCATGATGCCCCAGCTCGCCCAGAGCAAGACGAAGCCGAAACCCATGCCGAGGATCGGGTCGATCAGAAGGAAGCCTGTAAAATGAATCACCAGTGCGGTGACGATGATGATAAGGCTGCCCACGAAGGTCTGGATGATGTGCCAGAGCGCGCCTTTCACGTTCAGGTCGCTTTTACTCTGCTTCCAGATCAGGCCAAGAGAAATGAATTCGGTAAACAGTCCGCCCGCCGCAGCCCAAAGCATTGGTCCGGTAGGCAGGTCAATCGGGTTGGAAAGGCGCATCGCTCCCATCACGATCACGATCAGCGCCATACCCAGCAGGAAACCGCCATTGACGAGAGCGCCGATAATCTCGGCGCGGTACCAACCAAAACTGCGGTCCTCATCGGCCGGTCGGTGTGCGAGCTTGGCGGCAATGATGGCGACCAGCACGCCTCCGACGGCTGAAAAGGTGTGGAAGGCGTCGGAAATGACGGCGATGGAGCCCGTCCATAATCCGATGCCCATTTCGATGACGAAATAGATGCCGGTGAGCCAGGCCGAGATCGCCATTCCGCGCCCGCTGGAAGGCATGTGTCCCGCGTGGCCGCCATGTGCTTGATTCACAGTCTTGTCCTTTCGTTACATGGGCCTGGTCATTACGCGGCAACCTCCGGCGCTCCTCGGTTGGTACGAGCCCAAGCCGTTACCAAGGCATCGTTTTCTAACTCTTTGACAACTCGATAAGGTCGGTCAAAGGGGGGAGAGGCTTACGAACAAATTATCGCTCAGCCTCAGTCAATAGATCGCCCGAGCCAGCATAGGCGGCAACAATGACCACAGGGTCACCCTCTCAATCGGTCAACCCGAGTGTCAAGGCAGGATTGTGAAGTTCAGTGGGCGCGAGCATGTGAGATCGTCATGTGCGGGTGCCAGAGTGGCGTGCAGCCTTGCTCCGCGTGTTGTAATTGTCGTCGTCGTTGCCACCGACAGCAAGGCCGTCGGTGTTCGGGTGACCGGCGACCACACGTTGGGTTCAGCAAGGAGGTGATTCGTTTTTGGGAAATTGATGACTTGCCGCAGGCCGTCGTGGTGTTTCGTGTTATCCTTGACTCCGTACCTAGCTACGGACACTAGACTGAATATCAGAAAGGATCAGGAGCGCGATGCGGATCGGCGAAGTTGCAGAAAAAGCCGGAGTTGGCGTTGAGACCATTCGCTTCTATGAGCGCAAAGGGCTCATCGAGCAGCCCCGCAAACCTGCCGATGGTGGTTACCGGAGCTACTCCTCCGAAACGGTGAATCGCGTTCGTTTCGTCCGTGAAGCGCAATGCCTTGGATTTTCGCTCAACGAGATCGAAGAGCTGTTGACGCTCCGCGCCGATCCCGAGACGGATTGCGCCGATGTCCGCGAGCGGGCACAGGCGAAGCTCGACGAGGTGAAAAACAAGATTGCACGCCTTGCCGGGATTCAGTCTGCACTCGAAAACCTGATCCAGGAATGTCGTGGAGACGGCCCGGCTTCAAGCTGTTGCCCGATCCTCGATGCCCTCGACACTGAAGATAAGGAGTCCATGACATGACCACACGAAAGATCGAAATCTTCACCGCCGGATGCCCGACCTGTGACGAAACCGTCTCCTGGGTTAAGGCGATCGCGTGCCCATCCTGCGAGGTCGTGACGCTCGACATGCATGATGCGAGCGTGGCGCAGCGCGCCAAGGACCTTGGTGTTAAATCTGTTCCCGCCGTCGCCATAGACGGCAAGCTCGCCGATTGCTGTGCCGGGCGTGGTCCCGACGAGGCAACGCTGCGGGCGGCAGGGCTCGACCAACCGATTGAGTAGACCCGTCATGCCGGAAACTGTCCAACATACAGAAATGCCCGACCGCGCGCCGGTTGACGGGCAGCCGTCCTCCGAGGGAAGCGGAGCGTTTGCCGGGCTGGGCCTGTTTTCGGGGCTCGGAGCTGTTGCTGCCAAGTCGTGTTGCTTTTTGCCTCTGGTTCTTACCTCCACCGGCCTTGGCGGTGCGTGGCTCAGCCAGGAGCTTATCGCCTATCAGCCCTATTTTCTTGGCGTGGCATGGCTGTCGGTCGTGCTCGCGTGGGGCGTCGCCATCCGTCGCAGGCGGGTCGCATGTGCTCCCGGCGGAAGCTGTGAGACAACGGCCACGCGCTGGCGCGGCCTTGCCTTGCTTGTCATTTCCACCTTGATCGTGGCACTGGCAACGGTCTGGGAGTGGATCGACCCTGCACTGGCGCAATACCTGATCGGCAGTCCCTCATGACGGAGCATTACTCGACGATCACCTGTCCCCGTTGCGGGTACAAGAGCCGCGAGGAGATGCCGACCGACGCCTGCCAGTTTTTCTACGACTGCAAAGGCTGTGGTGCTGTGCTCAAACCGTTGGCGGGTGACTGCTGCGTGTTTTGCTCTTATGGATCAGCGCCCTGCTTGCCAATACAAGAAAAGGAAAGTTAAAAAAAATTTAGAAAAGGAACAGATTTTTTGTAACCATATTAGAAATGCCGTCGAATGCTGAATGGTATGATCAACAAATTTTGGAGAATTCTCTTATGAAATGTAAGAAAAAAACAGCAGCAGCGCTTTTTGTTGGCGCGGTTTCCTTGGCGTCTAACTTTGCTTCTGCGCCACATGCTCATGCCATGGAGGCTGGTATGGAGAAATGCTACGGCGTTGTTAAAGCTGGTGCCAATGACTGCGGCACTGACCGCCACAGTTGCGCCGGTCAGGCCGCCAAGGATGGCGATCCGAACGAGTGGGTCGCAGTGCCCCAAGGGCTCTGTGACAAGCTGGTGGGCGGCAAGGTTGAAGGCAAAGTCAGCAAGGCTGACACCGTTCACGACCATGAACACTGACAGTCTACTATGCCCCGCTACCGAGAAGAGACAGCGATGACACACTCACGCCGCCAGTTTGTAAAACGCGCGGGCGCTGCGACTTTTGCCGCTGCCGTTATGATGACCGGTACGATTCCGCGCGCCTTCGCTACTCCGGCGGAAATGCTGGAGGTCCAGGTTTACAGATCGCCGAGCTGCAATTGTTGCCTGAAATGGGCCGATCACCTTCGAGAGAACGGCTTTTCGGTTAAGGTGGAGAACCGCGATGACCTTGCTGATATCAAGGCCAAATACGGCGTTCCGCAGGACCTGCAATCGTGTCACACGGCCAGAGTTGGCGGCTACACGATTGAGGGGCATGTTCCCGCACAGGACATCAGCAAGCTGCTCGACACCAAGCCGGACGCACGTGGTCTCGCCGTACCCGGCATGCCCCTCGGCTCACCGGGCATGGAACACCCTTTCAGGAAGCACTCTTACAACGTTGTGTTGTTCGGGGAAGCCAGGCGCTTGGTTTTCGCGCAGCACTGAGTGCTTCAAATACTGAACGCGCGGGCCGTCGGTCACCGACCCCTCCCCGGTTCGTGCAGCCGGCCGCGCCAGGGGCAACGGTAGCCGTGGGAGACCTTCTTTGTGACGGTTGCCGCTGCCTCGCCCAATCCACCCCCATCTTGATCGGGGTGCAATAACTCCTCATGCAAACTCCCCTCCCGGCTTTTGCCGGGAGCTTTTTTTTACTGACAGTCCGTTTTCCGCAGCCTTCGCAACACCTTCACTGCTTTTACTTCCTGCCCATGCCTGAGATCACCCGCCGGTCAGCGACTCTCGGCACGCCCCGTGTGTCCGTCGGCAGCAGCGGCGCAAGCCGTCCAAACTGCTGATCACTCAGCCAGAAATAGTCCTGATCCATCGGCCGTCTCCCTTCGGAGACGGTGAATCACAAATCAGCCGATTCAGGAATCCATTTTATGGATCCGGAGCCTAGTGTCCGTGCGTACTCGCCTTGGCGCTCCGATGCCTGCTCAGGAAGAATCTCTCGAAAACAAAGATCACAGCAATCGCCACGACCGCGATAACCACGATTGTGAGATCGGCTCGTCCCTTTATCACCAGAAAAGCGGCAAGAGCCGCAGCGTCCAGAACAATGGCGCTCACCAGTACCCACGCTTTGGCGCCAACATCATCCCGCAAATACCGGAGAACGCCCCAGTGGATCGCGATGTCCATCACCAGATAAAAAATCGCGCCCAGTGAAGCTATGCGGCTGAGATCGAAAAACGCGGCCAGCGCGGCCGCCAGCACCACCGTATACACCAAGGTGTGTTTCTGGATGTCGCCGGGCATGCCGAAGTGGCTGTGCGGGATGATCTCCATCTCCGTCAGCATGGCCAGCATCCGGGAAACCGCGAAGACGCTTGCCAGAAGGCCGGACGCCGTCGCGATGACCGCAATGGCCACTGTGAACCAGACCCCGTACTCCCCGACAGCGGGCCGCGCGGCTTCCGCAAGAGCGTAGTCTTTCGCCCCGACGATCTCTTCGATGCTCAGCGTCGAGCCAACGCCGAACGCCACCAGCAGGTAAACAACAACGCAGATCGCCAATGAAATCATGATTGCGCGGCCCACGTTCTTGTGCGGGTCCACGACTTCCCCGCCGCTGTTGGTGATCGTTGTAAAGCCTTTATAGGCAAGGATGGCCAGCGCCACACCTGCCAGGAAGCCGGTGGCGGATGTGTCGTCCACAAGACCGTTCGAGGCAGGCTGGAAAGAAAACCCGGACACCCACAACGCGACGCCGGCGAAGGCCAGAATGCCACCGATCTTGAGCACGGCTGCGACTTTTGACACGGTTCCGATCAGCGCGTTACCGGAAATATTGATCAGAAAGGCGAGGGCAATCAGCCCGACGGCGAGTATCGAAACCAGCCAGCCGGGCTGGCCCACATCAAAGAGCTGAAGCGTATAGGTCCCGAAGGTTCTCGCGACCAGGCTCTCATTGATAATCATCGAGAAAGCCATCAGCAGGGCGCAGCCGCCGGTCATCATGGACCTGCCGTAGGCGCGCTCAAGAATCATCGCGATGCCGCCCGCTGACGGGTACTTGCTGGTGACTTTGATGTACGTATAGGCGCTAAAGGCGCTGATGACGGCGGCCAGCAGGAACGCCATTGGAAACAGGCTGCCGGCAAACTCCGCGACCTGACCGGTCAGCGCAAATATCCCGGCCCCGATCATGACTCCGGTCCCCATCGCGACCGCGCCCGCCAGTGTCAGGCTGTTCTCTGCGTATTTCGCCGCACGTTCCATCGTCACATCCTTCTATTTTCGTTGAGCAAAAAACCGGTACAGCGGCACGAATACGACCGCGATGTACCAGCCGTACAGATAGGCGCCGATCAGCCCGAACATGAACCCCGATAGCGTCAACCACTCGAATCCCGGCAACAGCGGCGCCCAGGCCTCATACATCCGCATCTCGGACGGCGCGAGCAGCCCGAATGCGATGCAGAGCAGATAGCTGATCACGAGCAGCAGCGACAGGGCATGGCCTGTCGGCACGATTGATAGCGTTTGCGTATTGGTACGGATTTCTTCCGTCATGGCTGTTTTCTCCTAAAGCTCCGGGCAACCGGCATAGCGCCGGATGCGGTTAGTGAGAGGCATAAACTTTCTGTTCATCGCCTCCGAACAGGATCACGTCATAGGGGTCTTTGCGCGCGCCGTATTCCATCCCGGGCGAGCCCACGGGCATGCCCGGCACGGCAATGCCGGTTGCATCGGGGCGTTCTTCCAGCAGACGCTCGATATCCGCGGCCGGCACGTGGCCTTCGATTACGTAGCCGTCGATTTCGGCGGTATGGCAGCTTTGCAGCTCCTGCGGGACGCCGAGCTTGGTTTTGACGGGCGACAGATCGTCCAGCGACTGCACCGTGACCTCAAAGCCGTTTTCCGCCAGGTGATCGACCCATCTGGTGCAGCACCCGCAGCTCGGCGTCTTGTACACGGTGATTTCCTGCGCATGCGCCGGCGTCACGGCAATCGTTGCGATACTGAACAAGACCAGCGCCGCCAGTGCGATCAGCCGCGCACTCAGTTTCGCGAATGTATGCTTCATCGGTTGTTTCTTCCTTTCGTTAGAGTTTTGCCCCGCGCAGTCGCAGCGCGTTTCCGATTACCGATACTGAGCTGAAGCTCATCGCGGCGGCCGCGATCATCGGATTCAGCAGCAGTCCGGTCCACGGGTAGAGAACACCGGCGGCGACGGGAACGCCGAGGGCATTGTAGATGAAAGCGAAGAACAGGTTTTGCCTGATGTTTCGCATCGTCGCCCGGCTGAGCCGTTGTGCGCGCGCGATGCCGCGCAGATCGCCCTTTACGAGCGTAACGCCCGCGCTTTCCATCGCTACGTCCGTACCGGTACCCATCGCGATGCCGACATCGGCCTGGGCCAGCGCCGGCGCATCGTTGATGCCGTCCCCGGCCATCGCCACGACCTGGCCGTTTTCCTGAAATTCGCGCACGATACGGTTCTTGTCTTCCGGCAGCACTTCGGCGTGAATTTCGTCGATACCGAGCTTGCGCCCAATGGCTTCCGCCGTGCCGCGGCTGTCCCCGGTCAGCATGATCACGCGTATTCCGGCTTCGTGCAGCGCCTTGAGCGCTTCGGGCGTGGACTCCTTGATCGGATCGGCGACGCCGATCAGCCCGGCGGCTTTTCCATCCACCGCAACGTACATGACGGTCTGGCCTTCCTTGCGGAACGCATAGGCCTGTTCCAGCCATACCTTGTCAGGCTCGAATTCGGTTTCCATCATCGGCCGGTTGCCGAGCAAAACGTGGCGGTCATCCACCGTGCCGGATACGCCCTTGCCGGTGACGGACTGGAAATCCGATGCGTCGGCAAGCTTTATATCGCGATCTGCCGCGCCCTCGACGATTGCAGCGGCCAGCGGATGTTCGCTTGACCGCTCAAGGCTCGCCGCGAGCTTCAACAGCTCGTCCTCGCTCATCCCCTCCACCGGCGCGACCGTCACCAGCTTGGGGCGACCTTCGGTCAGGGTCCCGGTCTTGTCCACGACAAGCGTATCCACCTTCTCGAAGGTTTCGAGCGCTTCCGCGTTCTTAAGAAGAATGCCGTTCCGCGCCCCTATTCCGGTGCCGACCATGATCGACATCGGCGTGGCAAGTCCGAGCGCGCACGGGCAAGCGATGATCAGCACGGCGACGGCATTCACAATGGCGTAAGTCATCGCCGGTTCGGGGCCGACCAGAGCCCAGATAAGGAAGGTTACGAGGGCGATCAGCACAACTGCCGGGACGAAATACCCTGCGACCAGGTCGGCAAGCCGCTGGATGGGGGCGCGGCTGCGTTGCGCTTCCGCCACCATCTCGACGATCTGTGCGAGCAGTGTGTCGTGACCGACCTTGTCGACGCGCATGACTAACCCGCCGGTCTGGTTCATCGTGCCGCCAGTGACTTTGTCGCCTTCCGCCTTTTTAACCGGCAACGGTTCACCGGTGATCATGGACTCATCTAATGTGCTGCGTCCCTCGACGATGCTGCCGTCCACAGGCACCTTCTCACCAGGGCGAACGCGGACACGGTCGCCGACGGAAAGATCCTCCACCGGGACTTCCGCTTCGCTGCCGTCGTCATTAATCCGGTGCGCCACGGGCGGCGCGAGTTCGAGCAGGGCGCGGATCGCGCTAGATGTCTGGCTGCGCGCCTTGAGTTCCAGGACCTGGCCGAGCAGGACCAGCGTGGTGATCACCGCCGCCGCCTCGAAATAGACGCCGACGCGACCATCCGCATGCCGGAACGACGCCGGGAACAGGTCGGGCAGCAGCGTCGCCACGACGCTGAAACCGTACGCGACGGCGACCCCCAGCCCGATCAGCGTGAACATGTTGAGATTCATCGTACGCACCGACTGGACGCCGCGCACGAAGAAGGGCCAGCCGCTGTACAGCACGACCGGCGTTGCGAGCAAAAGCTGAATCCATTGCGCGATGCCCGGCGAGACAAGGCCGTCAAACGGTTTTCCCGGTATCAGCTCGCCCATCGCATAGATGGCCAGCGGCACCGTGAACAGCGCGCCAAGCCAGAAGCGGCGCGTCATGTCTTTCAGCTCGCTTTGATCTTCCTCGCCGGCGCCGTTCTCGGCTTCAAGCGCCATGCCGCAGAGCGGGCATGAGCCCGGCCGCGTGCGGCGCACTTCCGGATGCATCGGACAGGTATATACCGTGCCGTCAAATCCCGGCGGAACCTCGTCGTAGCTCTTGTTCGCCGCCGCTGCCGTGTTGCTGTGGCAGTGCTTATGCTTGTGTTCGTCGTGTGCTTCCATGATCTCTTATCCTTCCGCTGTCGCGTTGGAGTTCCGGCTCGGGATGAATGCGGGCGTGCGCGCCATATAGGCGCGATACCGGTCCCCGAATTCCCGCAGCGCCTCCTGTTCCTCACGCCGCGCGAGTCGCACATAGACGTAGACGAGGACCGGGAACATGGTCAGCGTCGGGAGCGTCGGCCACTGCAACAGAAAGCCGAACATGATGACAATGAACGCGCTGTATTGCGGATGCCGCATGCGCGCGTAGATGCCCTCTGTCGCCAGCTCGCGCTGTTGCTGCGCCGCGTGCAGAACCCGCCAGGCCGAGGCCAGCATGATGAATCCGCCGAAAATAAGCAGGTTACTCAGGATGTGCAGTGGGTCGAAATGCGGGTTTATATCCCAGCCGAGCAGCGTGTGCCACAGATGGCCCGCGTCGTGACTGAAAATATCCGTCTCCGGAAACTGCGATTGCAGCCAGCCGGATAACAGGTAGATTGTCAGCGGGAACCCGTACATCTCCGTGAACAGCGCGACGATGAAAGCCGAGAACGCGCCCAGGCTCCGCCAGTCGCGCCGCGAGCGGGGCTTGGCGAAGCTGAACGCGAAGATGATGAAAATCGCGGAATTGAGGATCACCAGGGACCACAGGCCGTAAGCGTTTCCGTCGTGCATCACGCCCCTCCCGTCCTGTTATCGTTGTCGTCGCCGTCCCCGCCGCCATGATGGCCGTGACCGCGATGCATGAAGAAATGCATCAGCGGACAGAGCAGCAGGATCAGATACGGAAGCGCCGCGATTGTGTGCGCCAGGTGTTCGGTAAGCAGAAAATACAGCGCCGCGGCGATCAGCCCGATCGCGGCGAGGCCGGGCGGCTTGAGCCAGAAATTCCCGTCACTTTTTTCATTCGTCACTTCAAATCTCCTTTAAAACCATAATCGAATACCCGCCACGAACGAGACGGCCTCAACGTCTTCTCCGTCGGCGCGGGCGAAATCCGCCGTCTCGCCAAAGGCGCGTCGCCACGAGACGCCGATATAGGGCGCGAATTCACGGCGGAATTCATAGCGCAGCCTCAGGCCGGCTTCCGCCGTGCTCAGGCCCGATCCGATGCCCAGTTCCGGCACGTCCTGAACGGCGAAGTCGAGTTCAGCGCGCGGTTGAAGAATGAGTTTTTGTGTCAGGAACAGTTCGTACTCGGCTTCCAGACGCGCCGACACGTCGCCGTCGTCGCTCATGAAGGCGGCCGCATCGACCTCGAACCAGTAGGGCGCGAGCCCCTGTACGCCGAACACGGCGAAATGGCGCTCGGGATCGGGCTCGATGTCGTAGCGATAGCCGAGCTGAAGATCGAAATACGGCGAGATCGCCCGGCTGTAGAGCGCCTGCACTTCCGCTTCCTCGAACCCTCCCTCATTCGACAGGTATTCGCCTTCCGTCTTGATCCAGAGCTTGTTGATGTCGCCGCCTACCCAGCCTTGTGCGTCCCACAACAGGACGCTGTCGCCTTCGTTTGACTGGTATTCCAGCCGGTCAGCGAAAATCATTGCGTTGGTCTGTCCGCCGACGCCCTGCCTCAGCGCTTCGCGGGCGGCTTGCATCTCCTTCGCTCCATAGTATTCATCCGCCGCGTTCTGCGCGGCGGCCTGGCCGGATACCCCGGCGAGAAAGGTGGTAAGGAACAGTGCGTATGCGTATCTCATCGTTTCGCCTCCTTGCGGTTTTCGCGCACGGAGACGACCTGGAACATCCCGGCATGCATGTGGTAGAGCAGGTGGCAGTGGAACGCCCAATCGCCGACGGCATCCGCCGTGATGTCTATGGACAGCTTCTCGCCCGGCTTGACGATGATTGTGTGCTTGTTCGGCTTGTGGTCGATTCCGCCGTTGACGAGCTGAAAAAACATCCCATGCAGATGAATCGGATGCGGCATCATCGTGTCGTTGACCATCGTCAGCCTCAGCCGCTCGCCTTCATGGAAAATGATCGGATCGACGACCTCCGAGAACTTCACACCGTCGAACGACCACATGTAGCGTTCCATATTGCTGGTCAGGTGAAGTTCGATTTCCCGGCCCGGCGCGCGTAAATCTGGATTTCGATCAAGGCTCCTGAGGTCCGTGTAGGCGAGCGTGCGGTGCGGCACATCTTCGAGGCCGATGCCCGGTTCGTGCAGGCGGTTGACGGGATTCATCGCGAGATTGGCAACGCCTGGGCCGGCCGGGTGGTCATGCGCCTGCATTCCCATGTCTCCCATGGAAGCCGACCCGGCGCGCATCTCGCCGTGTCCCGTGGCGGCGTGATTCATTCCTCCCTGATTCATGCCGCCGTCCATCGGCTGCGCGTTCATCGCGCCGCCGCGATCACCGTGATGCGCCATGCCCATATCCATCATGGTCAACAGCGGGCGTTCGCGAAGCGGCGGGACGGCGGCGCGCATGCCGGGACGCGGCGCCAGCGTCGCGCGGCCGTAGCCGCTGCGGTCGATGGATTCGCACATGACCGTATAGGCTCTGGCGTCTTCCGGCTGCACGACGACATCGTAGGTTTCGGCAACGCCGATCTGGAACTCGTCCGTCTCCACCGGCTGTACATTGAGGCCGTCGGCCTGCACCACCGTCATCGGCAGGCCCGGTATCCGGACGTTGAAAAACGACATCGCCGAGGCGTTGATGATCCGCAACCGGACTTTCTGGCCGGGCTCGAACAGCCCGGTCCAGTTGTCCTCCGGTCCATGTCCGTTGACGAGATAGGTATAGGTCGCGCCCGTCACATCGGCGATGTCAGTCGGGCTCATGCGCATTGCGCCCCACATCAGCCGGTCATCGACCGTTGCGCCGAGGCCGTCTTCAGCCACGTCGCGAAAAAAATCACCGACCGTGCGCTTCTGATAGTTAAAGCCGTCGCTCATCTTCTTGAGCTTGGCGAATATCCGGTGCGGGTCTTCGAACGCCCAGTCCGACAGGACAAGGATATGCTCACGGTCGTATGCGACCTGGTCAGGCCCGGCGGGGTCGATGACCAGCGGACCGTAATGGCCGAGCTGTTCCTGCAATCCCGAATGGCTGTGATACCAGTAGGTGCCGGCCTGTTTGACCGGAAAGCGGTAGGTGAAGGTCTCGCCCGGTTTGATGCCGGGGAATGTGACGCCCGGCACGCCGTCCATCTGGAACGGCAGCAGAATGCCGTGCCAGTGGATCGAGGTGTCTTCTTCAAGCCGGTTCGTGACGCGCAAGGTAAGCTCGTCGCCTTCGCGCCACCGAAGAAGCGGCGCGGGAATCGTGCCGTTAATGGTGATTGCACGACCGCGCCTGCCGTCGATGGTGACCGGCGTGCGCGCAATCTCAAGGTCGAACTCTGTGCCCGTCAGGGCCTGCAAGCCGATGCCGTCGTCCAGAGAGGCACTGCGCGCCCAGGCCGGAAGCAGTCCTTGCAGCCCCAACGCCGCACCGGCGGCGGCCGTCGAATGTATGAATTTTCGTCTCGTAAACATGTTTCAATGATCCATATGTTTGTGTGCGTCATCATGCTGGTGGGCCGGCCAAGCGTAATGATCCGCGCCGTAGAGCATGCGCCCGCCGAGATAGCCGTTGACCGAAACCATAATGGTGAGAACGAACAGCACAGCCCGGAAGCCGTTTCGCCAACGGGGAGAGCTGCGCTCTTGTTCGGCGATGGCCAGAATGCCCAAGCCTACGGCCAGTATCCCGATGGCCGTTCCGTTCCAGCGATGCGCCGCCAGGACCGTGTCGTCGCCGGCAAAATCAAATCCCGAGTAAAACCAGCCGAAACCAACAGTCAAAAGTGCCGTGAACGCGCCGAGCGCGGCACAATAGCGCGCTGCGTGCCTGAGACGATCGTCGTCGTTCCCTCTGTACATTAGTAGCAACTCCGCCAGGGCAGCCGCGATCAACAGCGCAATCGGGAAATTCGTCAGAGCCGGATGAAATTTGCCAAGCCATGCCAGAAAACGCTCGAAGCCGTTTGTTGCCCAGCCTTCATGTGCCGAATGGTCGTGGCCGCTCGGCGCTTTGGCCTGATCAATGTGGTGTGGAGAGGGCGCATCATCCGGATGATGTTCGTCACCCGGCTGTGCTTCTTCATGCTTATGATCATCGGACGCAGTTGTATGATCGTGCGCCTGATGAGCACCCAGAGCAGCGCTGTCCGGTCCCGGGGCACCGACCTGCGCCTCTTCAGCGGCATGGTTTTCCGCGCCGTGCGCGTAGGCGCGTTCCATGGAGGTCGTCATTACCAAAACGGCGATGATCGCGAGGATGCTGATCACGCCCTGGAAATAGCGCCCGTATTCTATTTGTTTGCGGTCTGCAGACATGAGTATTCCTTTCGGTTCAGGTGAAACACCGGCACGCGCCCGCCTATCAGGCGGGCGGGCCTTTAACGAAAGGACGAACTCAATTCAGCAGTAGTGTCCGCAGGGCGAAAAGGGTGGTCGGCATTAGCGGTGGCGGGTCCCGCTGGCCGATTCGTGAGAGGGCGGTAATGCCAACTATGCTGCTACGGACAGTATCGGTGACTGTGGCAACGAAGTGATAGTCTGCCGACGGTAATTCGGCCTTCGCCGCGACGACCGCGTCATCTACAGTCGTAGCACCCGCGCATTCGGGGCAGGCGATTTCGCATTCATCGAAAACATCGCGTTGCCCCGTGTCATGCGCGGCTGAAGGGACGCAATGTTCGTGCGCCAGGCTGCTCGCGGTTTCGGATGTCTGTTTATGAGAGGCGGAGTCGAGGCAGCCGCACCAAGCCGGCCCCATCCCGATCAGGATGGCCAGCACAATGACGAGCAGGTTGGCGGCCGGATGCTTGTTCATAAAAACTTTGTCGGTTAGAGTTCCACCTTATTGAATACTATATACCCCTATGGAGTATAGATCAATGGGACCGGCGGACCAGTCCATCGTCAAACGCCTGAAACGGATCGAGGGTCAGGTGCGCGGCGTCACTTCAATGGTCGAGCAGGAACGCTATTGCGTGGATATCCTGCACCAGATCAGCGCGATCAAGGCGGCCCTCGGGAAGGTTCAAAACGAGGTGCTCAAGGCCCACGCCGCGACCTGCGTCGAGGATGCGATACGCAGCGGCAAAGCCCAGGAGCAAAGAAAGAAGTTTAATGAACTGGTGGAGTTGTTTGGTCGCGTGAAGCGGTGACGCCGATGCAGCCGTCATAAAGGAGATCGACAACACCGTTGAATACAACCTCGATACGCTACTCGCCGTTTTCGACGAGTTCCAGCGTAGCCTTGAGGTGTCTGTTGAATAGTTGCTTGAGAAAGCGCCCTATGACGGAGTTCCGCGCTTGTGGTCGCGTAGCACCTTGAGGCGCTTCGTCCGCTCCGCGTGCCGGGTGCTGATTTCTTCGCGGATCACTTCGGCGGCTTCGCTTTTCTCCTGTTCCCCGACCCGTTCCAGCGGCGTGCGTCCCTGTCCGTCCTTCACGTCTACGTCTGCGCCCCGCGCAATCAGCGTCTTGACCAAATCCACATGTCCCCCGACCGCCGCCTCATACAGCGGCGTCGCGCTGAAGGCGTTGACCGCGTTCACATCCGCGCCGTGATCGATCAGTGCTTGCGCGACCGCCTGCTTTCCCCGCATGGCCGCGTGGTGCAGCGGCGTGTCGCCCACACCTTCTTCCCGAATGTCGATAGCTGCCCCGTATCGGATCAGTACGAACGCCGTTCCCGGGTTGTCGTGCTGGGCCGCAAAATGCAGCGCCGCCCAGCCGCCGCTATCCCGCGCATCGACCTCGGCACCTTGTTCGAGCAGGTTGCCGACGGTCTCGGCATCGCTTTCGCCGGCGGCCTCGAACAGGCCGTGGTTCAGCCCTGCCTTGTCATCCGGCATCGGTCGGCTTTCCGGTCTGCGCAAGGTGCACCGTTTTCACCTTCCGCGCATGGCGCGCGCTGATTTCCTCGCGGATCGCCTGCGCGAGCGCCGCGCCATCACCGGCGTCGGCCAGGTCGAGCGGCGTGTGCCCCTGCCAATCCTTTGCATCGAGATCGGCGCCGTGCGCGATCAGCAGCCGGGTAACGTCGGCTGCGTTATGCCGGACCGCATCGTGAAGTGCCGTTCTGTCGAGGATATCTGTCCGGTTCACATTCGCGCCGAGGCGCAACAGCCAGCGACATATTCCGGCGAGATTTCGCCGGGCCGCGATGTGCAGGAGCGTTTGACCATGTGTTCCGGGGATTCTCAGTTCCGATTCCTTTCTCGACGCAGCGCCGCGATGTCCGGCGGGAGGCGGCCTTCGCGCGCGTAGCTTTCCATGTAGCGGCGCATCAACTCGCCATCCGATGGCTGTTCTTCAGAGATTGGCACGCCGCCATAGCGGCGGATCAGCCTGTCCCGTTCTTTACCCATCCTCTGCGCTGCCCGTTTCCGACTTGATCCAGCCGCTGCGCACGCCCGCTTCGAGCCCCATAATCTGAACCTCGACGCCGGTATGGCCTTCGTGGTTCGCCAGCTCCGCCGCTGTCCTGTCATCATCGTCACGCGCTTGGGCGTCAGCCCCGTGCGTCATCAGGACAGCGATCGTCTGGCCCAGGCGGTTCATCAGGGCCGCCATATGTAATGGTGTTCTGCCGTAGCCGGCCCGTGCGTTGACATCCGCCCCGGCTTCCAGAAGTGCCCGGACCGTTTCTGTATGGCCGTGATGGGCTGCCAGGTGCAGTGCTGTCGTTTGCCCTTCACCGTAGCCTGCGTTCACCGGCGCTCCGGCTTCGATAAGCAGGCGCACGATCTCCGGACAATCCTCTGTGAGGTCGGCCGCCGCATGAAGCAGCGTCCGGCCCGCCACGTCGGTTGCGGTCATATCGGCCCCGGCGAGGATGAGCGCGCGGCACCTTTGCAGGTCGCCTTCCTTTACGGCCTTTCGCAGTCTTGTCCCGAGCTGATCCGCGTTTTCCGTCACCTGTCTTGTCCTGATTCAGGTGCCCTTCATCCGAGGCTTTCCGCCAGCATAACGGACGGTACGCGACTTCGTAACCGCGTTAGCAACCTGTTTGGCCCCCTGTGAGGCCAAATGCCGGGGCTTACAGCCCCGGTTTTGGCGGCCTGATCCGGGGCGCCCTGATCCGGCGCGGTGCCGGGACGAAGGCGCGCATCTGCGCATCCTTGTATGCGATCACCTTGGCGATCCGGCGCATGGCCGCGACGGCTTCGGCGTGTTCGGCGGTGCAGGGCCGGGTTGTGATCACTGCCTTGCGCGCCGTTTTGAACATTGCGCTCAGTTCCCTGATCGTCAGGCCGTGGAGTTGTTCGCAGCTCATCCGGTAGGTCATTGGTCTTCTCCTTCTCGTCTCTCGGGCCGCGCCCGTCGCGGCCTTGATGACGCCCGGAAGAAGCGCTCCGCCCGGAGCCGCATCCGTCAGGACCGGAACGAAAGAGAAGGACTGGCCCCAGCCGCATACGCGGCAGCCAGTTGCGGCGCATCCAGGGCGGTGCGCCAGAACGCAGGAAAAAAGGCCCGCGCGGAACGCGAGCCTTGAGAGCAGGAGAGGGAAGGCCGGTGACCGGCCGGAAGATGCAGCAACCAGGCCCTGAGCAGTGGCACGGCCGCATGGTCAGAGGTTAAATCCCGTTTATTCCCGAAAATGGCCTCTTATACCCCGAAAATTCGTCATGCGCCGGAGCGGGGCGATGGAACGCCCTGAAATTCCGGCGGACCGCTCCTTAAATCCCGTTTTTTCCGTTTTTGGCTTCCTTAACCCCCGAAAACTCTATATTGTGCTGGATGGAGGTGCGCTTAATGCCCGAATTTTCCATCGATGCCATGCCCGAGGTGTTTGTATCGGAGACGGCGATTTCCAAGGCCGTGTCCGCCGCCGTGGCGCGCGGGCAGCTCAGGAAGCTCGCCTCGCGGCTCTACACCCGCAATCTGGATGAAGAGCCGGAACGGCTGGTCCGGCGTAACTGGTACTACCTCATCACATCCTATTATCCGGATGCCCTGATCACGGACCGGACGGCCCTTGAGAACCAGCCGGCCCCGGATGGTTCGGTCTGTCTGATATCGGACAAGAAACGCGATGTTGCCTTGCCGGGGCTCGTCTTTCGTCCGCGAAAAGGGCCGGGGCCGCTTGAGAGCGACAAGCCGTTTATCGGCGGCGCGCGGCTGGCGTCACCGGCGCGCGCCTGGCTCGAAAATATGCGTCCGTCGCGCGCGCGCGGCCAACGCGTAGCGCGGACATTGTCACGCGAGGAAATCGAAGACCGCCTTGATGCGCTGTTGCGTCGGCAAGGCGAAGCTGCCCTGAACCGTCTTCGCGACGAGGCGCGCGAGATTGCGCCGCAGCTTGGTCTGGAGGACGAGTTTGACGCCTTCAACGAGTTGGTCGGTGCCTTGCTTGGCACGCGTGATGCCGACGTCAAAAGCGCCGTCGGCAAGGCGCGCGCCGCCGGTCAGCCTTTCGATCCCGAACGTATCCGCCTGTTCGAAGCGCTCTTTGCGGCGCTGCGCGAGACCATCCCCACTGATCGACCGGCCCCGAAGCGGACAGGGGAAGCCAATGCCAATCTCTCCTTCTTCGAGGCGTATTTCTCCAACTTCATCGAAGGCACGGAGTTCAGCGTCGAGGAGGCCGAGGATATCGTCTTCAACGGCGTAATCCCGCAGGAGCGCCCGGATGACGCCCACGACGTTCTGGGCACTTATCGTATCGTCTCCGACCAGGCGAAGATGCGTAAGCTGCCTTCGGATGTCGATGAATTCCTGACCCTGCTGCGCCGCCGCCATGCGGCGATCATGGAAGCCCGCCCGGACAAGAATCCGGGTGTGTTCAAGACCATGACGAACCGGGCCGGGAACACGGTCTTCGTCGCGCCCGATCTTGTGACCGGTACACTGGAAAAGGGCTTCGCATTCCTGCAAGGGCTGGGGCAGCCGTTCCAGAGAGCCGTCTTCATGATGCTGCTGGTCAGCGAGGTGCATCCCTTTGCCGATGGTAACGGACGCGCGGCGCGGATCATGATGAACGCCGAGCTGGTCGCAGGCGGGCAGGAGCGCATCATCATCCCGACATCGTACCGAACGGATTATCTCGGAGCGCTGAAGGCGCTATCCAATAACGGCCACACCACGCCGCTGATCCGGATGCTGGACTATGCGCAGCAATACACCTATGCGATCGACTGGCGCGACCTTGACGGCGCGCGCCGCGTGCTGGAGCAGACAGGGGCCTTCGCTGAAGGCGAGGACGCCAAGCTCCGCTTGCCTTGATTGGGCGGCATCGTGCTGGCGCCAGCCGGCTTCGCATGCCCAAAAGAGGGAAACTGAGGCTCTATATGCGGTTCAGATCGGTTGTCGCGCCCAGAAAACGTAAATCCTTGTGTGCGATGTCAAAAACATATATAAGAATCAATATGTTATGCAGTCGGTCGCCCCGATTATGAAAATCGAAAGAGATTTTCCGTAGACTCACACAAAATTGCACACAAAATTTCAGACGGCTGATTTCACGCTGTGAAATCAATATATTATGACAAGCGCATCCGTCTCATAACCTGAAGGTCGCAGGTTCAAATCCTGCCCCCGCAACCAACAAAATCAAGGGCTTAGCAGAAATGCTAAGCCCTTCTTTTTTGCATTTGGCACAAATTTGGCACAGTAAGTGTTGAAGCTCGCCAACCGCTCACATCATCGGTCAACATGAGCACAGGCGTTAGCGTGACTAGGTAGGCTTCGAAATAGAGAGGATGGCGCGCGCTGAAGCGGCGCCGTCGAGATTGTAACTTTCCCGCATCTCAAATACGTGAAAGTTACAAGTGGCCGCTTCACCAGCTAAATGCATGCTGTATCCCGACCATGGGGCTGACCCCGCTTGGGGGACATTTAAGCGGACATTTTCGGGGCTGTTTTCCCCCTATAGGGACTGGAAACGTGCTCATTCGCTTGCGCTTGGCACGGCTGTAGAAGCGGACATTTGAGCGGACATGCGATAGCCATCGTGAAGCTATCGGCTATAGCGCCCTATCACCGACAGCAGCTCCCAGTGCCATTCACAACCCACAACATTCATCCGCACACGAACGGCAGAAATCTGCCGCTACTGGGGTGTAAAGTGGTCATCGCAATCCCCATATTACAACTATGAAGTGTAATAATAGGAGGATGGAACGATTGATGGTTCAGATGTTCTGACAGTCAATCAGTTGGTCGAAGAGTATCCGGCATTCCCCGAGGCCACTGTGCGCTGGTGGATTTTCAATGCGGAGCGCAATGGCTTCCGGGAATGCCTGCTTAGGGTTGGCGGGCGCGTCTATATCGACCGCCAGGCCTTTATCGATTGGCTGAAATCGCATCGGATTTGATGCGTGACGGACACGGCGAGGAGAGTTGCGAAAAGCGCGAGCGGACCTCAGTTTTCCTCCCCGCGTTCGCGTTGCGGAACACCGTAGATTCCAACCTTTTGGGTCGAGATGTAGTCCTGTGTGTCCTCATCCTCATAGAATGCTTCCGGCAGCGTTGCCTTGACGGGCTTTTGGCCCGCCAGCCGCAAGATGGCCTTGCCGTCGAAATCCGGGCCCATCAACTCTTGCGGTGTCGCAAGCTCTCTGTCCGATCCCAGCACGTCCTTGCGGCGGCCGAGCAGGCGGCTGAGATATTCAGCCGTGCCCAGATCGCCGGGCCGGAAGTATATCTGCGCCTTGCAGTTTGCAAGAAGGCTCTCCCACTTTGAGAACGTCTCCCGCAGTTGCGCCAAGTCCTGCACAAAGAACCAGAGCCGAACATTGGCACTGCGGGCGATGGCGACGGCCTTCTCAATCAGCTCCATATAGCCGAGTTGTGGCAACTCATCGAAGATGAAGAGGTAAGGGCGAAGCGGCTTGGGGTCCTGTTCACCTTGCTTCGCCTTGATCGCACCATTCAAGTGCATGCCCAGCATGACCCGGAGGATACTCCGGTAGCTGGAAATTTTATCCGGCGGAACGATGAGATAGACCGACGGTGTATCACCCCGGATAAGATCACTTTCGACAAATTTACCTCCAAGCGGAAAACCATGATTGACCAGTTGCTCATTGAAATATGCGCTCGTAGGGATGAACTCCGGCGACCAGCCCTCGGTGGTGTCGCTGGTCACGCGCTCAATGGCTTGTGAGCGCCACACGTCCAGCTGCGTACGTGCAACCTGATAGATGGACGTGCGCATCTTCTCGGACATTTGCTCAAGGGCATTCGCCATCTCTACTAGCGGCTCTTCCTGCGTCGTCCGCATAGCATCGAGCATGTCCTCGAATTCTTCGACGCTGGGGGAGAGGGCGCGCAGCACCTCGCGTATGTTGGCTTGTCCGCCAGGGCGGACTTTCACCACATATATAATGAGCGCACGTACAAGATCGCGCGCTGAGCTGTCCCAGAAGTCTTGCTTCTCCGGAACATTGAGAAGCAAGTCGGCAAGCACCCGCGCATCGTCCCAGTCGGCTACAAAGTCCAGCGGGTTGAAATGGTCGCTGTCGCCGTTGTCGTCAAAAGGCGCGAACTTGAACACCGGCCCATGCCAGGAGCGTCGCCACGCGGTCTCTTTGTATACCTCGCCCTTGGGGTCGAGGATGAGGATCGGGCCGTTGTAGTCCAAGGCCGTCGGCAGGATAAAGCGTTGGCTTTTACCTGCGCCGGTGGGTGCGACGGTCAGCAGGTGGCCATCTCCGCTAAATACAATCTCGCCAAAGACGTTCGGCTTGCTGGGGTGGGGTATCCGTCCGATGACCATCCGGTCGAGCGACGCTTCGTCCGTATGCTGCACATAGCCGCTGTTGATGAGATCAAAAGCACTCGCCCAGCAATTGCTGCCACCGGCACCCAGCAGGCGCTCATAGGTCTCTTTCGACAATTTCGGAACGATACGCCCGCGCAGAATTTCGAGGGCCTCGTCTATTTTTCCGAAGCGAAGAGCAACGTGGTACTCCATGAGCCAAAGCTTCTCGACTTCTCCCGACGCTTCAAGAATCTCCAGCGCTTCCTTGTGTGCGGGGTCGATCCGATCGCGCCAATGCTCATCGTCGCGTGGCTTCGCTTTCTTCTTACCAAACAGACCAAAGACCATCGCCCCCTCCCGCGCTGTTCACTTGACTTGTGTGATGCTGAAACCCTAGGCCGAGTCCGCAAGTCATGTCACCTGTTTATGCCCGCTGCTCTGCCCACGGATAGTGCGCGGTCAGCATATGCGTCCGGAAATAGCGGAGCTTCACTCCGCACCGGCGTTGAAACCCCCCGATCCTCTAGGCTTTGAGTCCGATTGGTGGTTCAGGCTGTAGCTGCGCCGTTGGTGCATATGTCGTGTCGTCCTCTGGCGGTTAGAGCGGGAGCCACGCATTCACGGCCTTATCTGTTCGGACCATCGCATCGGGTCCCGTATGGGCAACGGCGAGGCACGTTGCTTTTTCCCCTGTCGCACGGTGTGCGCCATTCCTCGCGGTGCAAAAAGCGCCGTCCTTGCCGTCCTCCACTGTGTTTCGGTTCCTGCGGAATGCCGCCTCCGGTCCTCCGCTGCGCTTTGGCCTCACAAGGCCGCGAAGCGCGCGGCTCGCAACCGCAAAAGGAGGATCGACACATGACATATAAGAGTAACCAACGGGTAGACGTTTACAGCCAGGTCACCGACCGCATCGTCGCCGCAATCGAAGCCGGGCAGGGGACATTCCAGATGCCTTGGCATCGCAGCAGCTTCGCGTCCCACCGGCCGCAGAATGTTGCCACCGGCGCGCACTACAGGGGCGTGAATGTGATTAGCCTCTGGGCTTGCGCTGAATTGACCGGCTTCTCATCCGGCCTTTGGGGCACATACCGCCAGTGGCAATCCCTCGGAGCGCAGGTTCGCAAGGGCGAGAAGTCCAGTCTGGTGGTCTTCTACAAGGAGCTTCAGAACGACGATACGCCCGACGCCAATGATGATGGCGAGAACGGCCGCAAGCGCTTCGTCGCAAAGGCGAGCTACGTCTTCAACGCCGATCAGGTGGACGGCTATACGCTGCCGGCAGTACCGGCACCTGCCAATCCCGCAGAAGCAATCGCCCATGCCGATGCCTATATCCGGGCGACTGGCGCTGTCATCAAGCATGGTGGCGAGCGGGCCTATTATGACCGCGTGGTGGACGCCATACAGGTGCCGGAGCGGGGCCGCTTTGTGGGCACCCAGACCAGTTCGCCCACCGAGAGCTACTACGCAACGCTGCTCCACGAGCTGACCCACTGGACGGGTGCGACCAACCGCTGCGACCGGCAGTTCGGCAAGCGGTTCGGCGACAATGCCTATGCGATGGAAGAGCTTGTGGCTGAGTTGGGCGCTGCGTTCCTGTGCGCCGAGCTTGGCATCTCGCTGGAGCCGTGCGCTGACCACGCCGCGTACCTGGGCCACTGGCTGAAAGTCATGAAGGCCGACAAGAAGGCCATCTTCACCGCCGCCAGCCAAGCCGCTAAGGCGGCTGACTACCTCAGTAACCTCCGACGTTGCGAAACAGAGGCCGCCGCTTAGGCGGCCTCTTCTGAATTTGACGACGATATGCCGTATTGTTGATATCTATTGAAATTAGCACTCGAGGCATGTAAATTAGTAAATAAAACAGAGAATACTGGGGCAAATGAAATTCATTGATCTCTTTGCGGGCCTGGGAGGCTTCCATCAAGCACTAAATGAATGCGGCGCGAAGTGCGTTTTCGCTTCCGAGCTTGATGAGCAGTTGGCTGATCTTTACGAAAAGAATTTTGGCATAAGGCCGCACGGAGACATTCGTGCGGTAAATCTGGCGACCATCCCTGACCACGATATTCTGTGTGCGGGATTTCCATGCCAGCCATTTTCTAAAGCCGGAGAACAAAAAGGTCTCGAGTGTCCTCAATGGGGGAACCTGTTCGACTATGTTGTCGAAATACTCGACCTGAAAAAGCCACGCTATTTCATCATCGAGAATGTTCCCAATCTTATCAGGCATAAGGACGGCCATACGTGGGATCTTATCTGCACTAGGCTGACGGATCTCGGCTACAAAATCGACTTTAGAAAGCTTTCACCCCACATGTTTGGCATACCGCAAAAGCGGGAACGCGCCTTCATTGTTGGAGATTTGAAGGGGCTTGAGGGGTTTTCATGGCCTGCGCCTCAAAAGGTTGAGCAAACCTCAATCAGATCGATCTTGGACGAAAGTCCGGAAGACGCACTTACCCTCAACAAAAATCATCTTGCCTATCTCAAGACGTGGCAAGCGTTCATATCGGCATTTCCTAAAAACAAGGAACTCCCTTCATTCCCGATCTGGGCGATGGAGTTCGGCGCCGACTACCCGTTGGATGGGGCAACGCCTTACAAGCGCGGCTTTAAAGGATTGGGGCGCTTCAAAGGAGCTTTCGGTCAGCCGCTGGCAGGCTTGCCGCCGTCTGCTGTCGAGGCTGCACTTCCGGGTTATGCCCGAACGAATCTTGATGCATTTCCAGACTGGAAGATCGACTTCATTCAGAAGAACCGTGATTTCTACCGCGATCACAAAGCCCTGATTGATGAGTGGAAGGGGAAAATCAAAGACTTTCCGCCGAGCTTCCAGAAGCTTGAGTGGAACTGTAAGGGGGCGGAGCGGAATATCTGGAAGCATCTTCTCCAGTTTCGTGCTAGCGGCATTCGCGTCAAGAAGGACGATGCAGCGCCTTCTCTTATCGCCATGACGACCAGTCAAGTGCCCATCGTTGCTTGGCAAAAGCGATATATGACTCCGCGTGAGTGCAGTCGTCTTCAAAGCATGGGGGGGCTCGCACACTTGCCGGACTCAAAAAATGGCGCTTACAAAGCGTTCGGCAACGCTGTGAATGTTGATGTCGTTCGCCACATTTTTAGTGCCCTGACTCACCGTCCAAAGGGCAAGCCGGTGGTGAATGCAGCATTGGCGGCGGAATAGTGATGCAGATAGATTCCGTAAACATTCGGCCGGGCGTCAACGTTCTTTCGGTTCTCCCTCACCTGAACTACAAACCTTGGTTTGCGCTTGCGGAATTTGTAGACAACTCGATACAGAGCAGTATTGACAATAGAAAGGCTCTAACTGCCTCTGATGGTGCCGACTACGCGCTTCGCGTGGATATAGACTTTGACGCACCAGACAGCGCGATAGTCATCAAAGACAACGCAGCAGGGATTTCTTCGTCCGACTACCAGAGGGCCTTTCGTCCGGCGGAAATTCCACCGAACGCAACCGGTCTCTCGGAATTTGGAATGGGCATGAAAAGTGCCGCTTGCTGGTTCGCGCCAAATTGGAGTGTGCGATCAAGCGCGCTGGGGGAGAATGTCGAGCGGACCGTTCTGTTCGACATAGATCAAATTGTCACTGACAGTACCGAAGAACTCACTGTCGTGACAATGGGTATGGCCGAATCGAAGCACTACACGGAAATCCGTTTACAAGACATTCGCCGCTTCCCTCGCGGGAAAACAATTCAGAAGATAAAGGAGCACCTTGCTAGCATATATCGCGTGTACCTACGGGAAGGACATCTTGCGCTCTATGTTGATGGTCAGAAACTTGAGTACAACGATCCAGCGATACTAGTAGCACCGCAATACAATTCGCCGGAGGAAGAGCCAGTCAAATGGAAGAAGGAAATCAATATCGACCTTGGCGACGGTAAGTCGGCCACGGGTTTTGTTGCGATACGTGAAACTGCAAGTACGAAGCTTGCCGGGTTAGCTCTTTTTCGGCGCAAACGACTGATACTCGGAAGTGCTGATGAGACATATCGGCCGGAGGATATCTTTGGAAGTTCGAATACCTACCCTTACCAGCGCATTTTTGGAGAAATCCATCTGAAGGGATTTTTCGTCAGTCACACTAAGGATGGCGTGAAGTGGGAAGAAAACGAAGACGAATTTCTACGACAACTTCGTAAAGAGCTTTCTGCTGACAGCTTCCCTCTTTTGCAGCAGGCGCGGGAGCATCGTACGAAGGCAAGCGCTAAAGCAACTCGTAAAGAAGCTGCAGCTGCGTTGCTGACGACTGCGGCAAATCTGAGCGAGGCTAGCTTGGGCAATGGTCACTTGGCTTCTTCGTCTGTTGTTCAGGAGGGGTCGCAGACCGAAGCAGTTCCGCGCGAGGACGACGAGGAGCTTCCCGAACTTGATGATTCCGATGCCGAACACGCTGAGTTGTCTTTGAGATTCAGAAGCGAAGCATGGCGCGTTGCGATTGAACTTTCATATAACGACGACTGTTCGGAATGGCTCACAATTCGCGACAGGCCTTCAATCACCGATCCTGAACCGCGCCGAATTACTATTCGAATAGCCATGCTTCATCCATTCATGGCCCAGTTTCCGACATTGGATTCGGAGAGTTTCACGGCGTTGCTCAACATCGCCGCAGCGATGGCCCTTGCTGAAGTAGCTGCGGGTGAATTGGCTGACAGAAACCCGTCAGCAGTGCGCCGCTATACAAATGAGATACTCAGAAAACAAATGTCGAGGCGGGTGATGGATGACTAACGGCGATACAACAATCCGAGTTACTTCTTCTCCGTCCGAACACGGTGGGAAGTGGAGGCCTGTTCGCGGTGCTGCTTTCGCCGAACTTCTAAGGGCCAACACTTCTCTCTCGGAAGAAGAGAAGAAGCGCTTGGAGGAGGAGAGCCTCTCCATTCTCGGTGAATGTATTGACCCCACATTGGAGGCTGATGTTGCTAATACCGGACTCGTCATCGGCTACGTCCAGAGTGGAAAGACTCTTTCGTTTACGAGTCTCGCAGCGCTAGCACGTGACAATCAGTATAGGCTGGTGATCCTTCTGGCAGGCACAACCAACAACCTTGTTGAGCAGTCATACGACCGGCTGAAAGAAGACCTTGATATCGATGAGAACCGGGAGTGGAAGCTATTCTCTACGCAGCAGAAAGGGTTTCAACAAGAAGAGCTTGACCGCGTTAATATGGAATTGGCGCGGTGGCGTAGAGGCAACCGGCGAGCGCGCACTATCCTAATCGTGTCGATGAAGCAGCACCAGCATCTCGACAATCTGGCCAAGCTCCTCTCGGATTCAGACCTGTCGGATGTACCAACGCTGATCATTGACGACGAAGGAGATCAGGCCGGTATCAACACAAGAGCAAAACAAGAAGAAGAGAGCACGACTTACTCGCGCATCATCGAACTGCGCCGTCTTTTTCCTCGTCACAGTTATCTGCTCTATACGGCGACGCCCCAAGCTCCGCTCTTGATCAGCAGAATTGACACGCTCTCTCCTGATTTTGGTCGCGTTCTAACGCCCGGCGACAACTATGTAGGAGGCCAAGAATTCTTTATCGACGGCGCTGATAAGTATGTCGAACTGATTCCATCGGCTGACGTTCCGGATCGGACCGATCCTCCCGCTGCGCCACCTAAGAGTCTGCTTTCAGCTCTGCGAGACTATTTTGTGGGCGTTGCTATCGGCCTCATCGAAGAGGAGGATCAAAAAGGACGCAACAGATCAATGATGATTCATCCGGCTGTGCCAAAGGATGATCATCTGATGTTTGCCCGTTGGGTTCGGCAGACAAAGGAAAATTGGGCTGCAATCCTCCAGGACGAAAGTCATCCTGACTATTCCGCTTTGCTTGCGGAATTTCGGGAGGCATATGAGAGGATTTTAAAAACACACCAATCCGATCTCAGCTTTGAATCGGTTGCGGGGATGTTGTTCGATGCCGTTGAGGAAACGGCAATCGTCGAACTAAACACCCGCGAAAAGAACCGGATTCAAAATATCAATTGGAAAGGGGAGTATAGCTGGATACTCGTTGGCGGCATTGGTCTTGACCGCGGCTTTACCGTTGAGGGTTTGACGGTGAGTTATATGCCTCGATCCACGGGCGTTGGAAACGCGGACAATATTCAGCAACGTGCGCGGTTTTTTGGATACAAGATGGGATATCTCGGTTTATGCCGAATATATCTCACCTCTGAAAACATTGATGCGTTTACAGACTATGTGAAGCACGAAGAGTCAATTCGCGGTTCAATTCGCAGGCACTTACAAGAGGGTAAGACCCTCAAGGAATGGACCAGAACTTACCGCCTTGACCAAAGCCTGAAGCCGACGCGCAGCTCCGTCATTCTCCTTGAGATGTATCAGTCAAAAGGGCGTGGAGGCTGGATCATCCCTGACCACCCGTTCGAGGACTCGGAAATCGTTTCGGACAACCGTGGCGTTGTCGATGAGATTCTCAGAAATTTCCACTTCTCCGAATACAAGGAAGCGGGGTGGAACGACAAGCAAGTAGTGCCTGCATTCAGCAACGCGATCGGTTTGGCGGAACTCATTCCGTTGATCGGTCAGCTTCGTTATAAGTGGCCGGATGACAGCCTTCAGCACTCAGCTTTGTTGCTCAGGCTGGAGATGCTCGTCGGCGAGAGCCCTGACATGATGTGCAGTTTTTATGCTTTGTCCGGCCCGCGGTCGGGGGTCGACGCTATGCGTACTCTGAACGACAAAGTTCCCCCAAAGGTCAAAAATCTTTTTCAAGGCTCTAACGCCAAGACCAATTATCCAGGGGCTCGCGCGTTAGTGTCAGCGGAAACGATAACGTTTCATGTCCATCGGTATGACATTCAGACGGTTGATAAAAAGCGCTCACTTCACGATGTCCCTATCCTTGCCACCCATGTTCCAGACCCCCTGATGGAACGCGTCTGGGTGGAGCGGTAGTGCATGCTTTATGAAGTTTATACTCAGCTCGTTCAGAAGTTTCCCGCGAACTGTGGCTACCTGTACGGGCGCGCACTAGCGCCCAATGGTAATCTTTGGCTATCCGTTGACGAGCATGCTCGCCCATATCTTTTGTTTCAGGCCGGGCCTGATAAACAAAGCAGCGATATCGAATTGAGATCAGTTGCGGTCGAGTTTTCTCGACAGTGCGAGATTGCGCTGGATGAGGCGAACACTTCCGCAGGGTGTTACACAATCATTCGCCTCGACAATGGCGATCCCGACGTAATCCGGACTTTTCTTCGGTTGCTAGAAGAGGCCTTCTACGAGACCGAACGTCGGTATGCGAACAAAGAGATTGGCGAAAAGATTCTCGAACTGGCGGACATGTTCAGCAAGATTAGCGATTCTATCGGTGATGTAATTGGCCTGTGGGGAGAATTATACGTCATCGAAAGTGCTACGAACGTGGCCGCTGCTGTGAAGTGCTGGTGTCGGCATAAGAATGCCAAGTATGACTTCGTCAGTGAACGATTTGCTTTGGAAGTTAAGTCTACCCTCGCAGCCAAGCGCAAACACCGGTTTTCAATGGAGCAGTTGCGGCCTGGCAGCGATTTCGATGTTTACGTCGCCTCGCTCAACCTCATAGACAGTCACTCGGGGCGGACGGTCTCGGTGCTTTTGGACACTCTTTGCCAGCAGATTCCTGATCGAGAGCTACGCAACGTGTTCGTCACTCAATGCATCGCGAAGGGTGGATCAGATATATACAGAAGCAATCTGAGGTTAGGCGTTCTTCCCAACCAGAAATCGCTTTCACTTTACCGGGCGTCGGATATCCCGGTCCCGCAGGTTATGCCCACTGACCCAATCGACAATGTCCGGTTTGATGTAGATTTATCAAGCGTTTCCCCTCTTGACGTATCACAGCAAGCACTTCTTCTGTCCTTTGATAGACCGTAGAAGCACGCGCCTAACAACGGGAAGAGGTGGAGCAAGTCTCAAACAATGGAGACGAGCCGTTAGAGGTTTGATCAAAAGTCAAATATAAGTTCTGTACCAAGATTGAATGTGTCAGACTTGCTCTTTGGAACGTCGCATGTCCGTGCTTGCGTACGTGTCCAAAGCATATTTTATAGATTTGAATTCTTGGGGCTCTATCCGGATGAGCGAAAAACATAGAAAAGAGGGTTCTATATGGACGCGCTGGGACCTTCATCTGCACACACCGGGAACGAAGCTTTCTAGCGGATTTGGTGAGCCTACCGATGCCGTGTGGGGCGCCTATCTTGCGGCGCTCGAAAAATCGGATGTGCAGGTTTTCGGCATTACCGACTATTTCTCATATGACAACTACTTCCTGCTCGTCGAGAAGTATCGTGCCGCCTATCCGGACGGCACAAAAGTGTTTTTTCCCAATGTCGAATTCAGGCTTACCGAAACAATTGGTAAGACCGGGAAGCATGTGCATACCCATGTGATTTTCGACAATGATCTTTCCAAGTGCTCGAAAGAGAAGCTAAGGCGATTCTTTTCAGACCTTGAAACGCACAAGACAGGTGATGCGGGAGCAAGCGTCCGCTGTTCTGAACTCACCGAAAAGGATTACGAGTCTGCGACTGTGAGTATCAAGGCACTCACAAAGGCGCTTCGAGAGACGTTTGGCGACGACCAGCCCTACATACTCGTGACGGCCGCGAATAACGACGGTCTCCGAGGTGTGAACACCAAATCACCGCGCAGTATCTCCATATCTGATGAACTCGATAAAGCCAGCCACGCTTTCTTCGGCAGCGCTAAGAACGTCGAATGGTTTCTTGGCAAGGAACGATATGAAGGGGGCGTCGAGTCAAGGCCCAAGCCTGTCTTCTCAGGAAGCGACGTGCATTCGCCGGACGACCTGAAGCGCCTGTCCGGTGACGAGCCCAATTTCGAGCCGACTTGGATCAAGGCCGACCCTACCTTCAGCGGGTTGCGCCAGACTCTCTTTGAGCCGGCAGGCCGGGTCTACATTGGCGAAAAGCCATCCGTCCTGGTTCGGCAAGAGCGGGAGGGTACGCGCTTTATCGCGGAGTTAAGGGTAGACCAGAAACAAGGATACGATGAACGAAACGGCAAGTGGTTCAAAAACGTTGTCATTCCGTTCAATCCGGAATTGACCGCAATTATCGGGAACAAGGGAAGCGGAAAGAGCGCGATAGCAGATATTCTAGGGCTGTTGGGTGAGTCCAGACAACATGAACACTTTTCCTTCCTTAGCGATGTTTCGAAAAACCGGAAGTTCCTGCGTCCAGGATATGCAGAAAATTTTGAAGCGACATTGCAGTGGAAAAGCGGTGGCGAGCCTACAAAGAAGACCCTGAATGACCCCGTTGACCACTCAAAGCCCGAGTATGTGAAGTATCTCCCGCAGAACTATTTTGAAAGTCTAACCAACGAGATTGAGGTTAAGGCGCTCCGCAGGGAAATCGAAGAAGTCGTTTTTTCTCATGTCGACGAAGCCGAGCGCATGGGAACCTCGAATTTTGACGAACTTCAAGACCTGAAAACTGCTCAGAGTAAGAGCGACATCAGCTCGTTCAAAACGCGACTTCGCGAGTTGAATATCGAAATCGTATCTCTCGAAAAGCAGGCTGATCCCGCGTTCAAGAAGACTCTTGAAGAGCAGCTTAATGCGAAGAAGGAAGAGCGCCGGGTTCTCAACGCTTCGCGTCCCCAGCCGGTCGCCGAGCCTCCAAGCGAATCTGAGGAGCAGCAGAAGGTTGCTTCTGAAATTGCTGAAGCTAGCGCGCTTCTAAGTGATTTGAGCGAACGTGGGAAAGTCGCGGTCGAGAGGCTCTCAAGCCTGAAGGAAACGCAACACAAGCTCACATCTCTGAAAGATTCGGTTCTTTCTCTGGGTGAGCGGGTGCGTGTTGAAAAAGAAGCGCTGAAAGCCAAATGCGATGAACTGGGGCTGAATGTCGAGGAGATTGTCACCCATCAAACCGACCTCTCGACTGTAGACCAGAAAATTAGAACTGTTGGCGCGGATATAACCTCCCTTGAGGTCGCGACGGTCACTGAATTTTCGGACGATATCGACCTCAAGGAGATCAAAAGCGTGCCCGACCTTCGTGGCGCATACACGTTTGTTGCGGGTAAGATTCAGACGCTTCGAGAAACCCTGTCTGCGCCGCAACGGCGATATCAGGGCTTCTTGCAAGCGAATAAAGAGATCGATGAGAGGGAACGGGATATTCTTGGCGATGAGGAAGACCCGAAACCCGGCACTATCCGCGCTCTTGAGAAGCGGATAGGGCATATAGATACGGTGCTGCCCGAACAACTTACGCAGAAGTATGAAGAGCGGCAAAAGATTGCCAAGTCCATATTCGAGAGCAAGAAGAAGGTCAGGCAGTTTTACGAAGCTCTCAAAGCGAGCGTTGAGGAGCGTTTGGCAGACGTCAGTTCCTCTGAATTTGCTGTGACGATCGATGCGTCTTTCGTGCCCAGTCTTTCTCTTGAAGAAGACTTCTTGGGGCACATCAATCAGAAAGTGCGCGGCGAATTTCGCGGATCGGATGACGGCAGTGCTAAATTCCAAAGCATGGCCGCCGATGTGACGTGGGACGACTTCGACAGTGTGTCGGCCTTTGCTGAGAGTCTGATACGGAAAATCAAGGAAGCTCCGGTAGAGCCACAGGTAAAAGACATAAAGGAGCTGTACGACTACCTATTCTCGTTCGAATATTTTGACGCGAGATACGAGTTGCGACTGGGAAAAAAGAACCTCAACCAGCTTTCTCCCGGCGAGAAAGGCTTGCTGCTTCTAGTCTTCTATTTGCACCTTGATAAGGAAAAGACACCACTGATAATTGATCAGCCGGAGGATAACCTGGACAACGAGAGTATCTTCTCTGTTCTGGCCTTATGCATACGCGAGGCGAAGAAAACGCGGCAGGTTATCCTCGTCACACACAATCCCAACTTGGCGATTGGTGCGGACGCAGAACAGATTCTCTTTGTAACTTTGAAGAAGCACGCCGATTACGAATTTTCCTATGAGACCGGTGCCATAGAGAATCCGAGAACGAATGAGGTTATCGTCCGAATTCTCGAAGGTTCTAGACCGGCCTTCGTTCAAAGGCGGTTGGCATACCAAATCAAATAACTGTTGGTTGATGATTTAACGCGTGGTTGGCGCGCCCTGCGGGCCGGGCTCTCGTGAACCGAGCCCGCCTAGGGGGCGGTCTCGGCCATGCGGCTTCGATCCCTCGCGTGGCTTAGGGCTTAGCCTTCCCCCGCTTGCAGCGTTTTCCGTCACCCCTTCGAGCGGGGGCACCCCGCAACGCCCCGGTGAGTGTCGGTCACGAGTGACCGGCGTTTTGTTTGGCGCGCCTGCTTTGCGGCGCGTTGACCTCTTCAGTTCAGCTTATGCCGGAGGCCGACGGCCGCCCAAGGTCGCCGGGCGGCACGGCCCGCTCCGTTCGCTTTGCTCCCGTGTTGTGCCGCCGCGCTTTCACGCCCCTTGCGGGCGGCTTCCGGTTGCCGTCGGGCTCCGGCGCGAGCGCATATGAGCCTTTCAATTATACAAGGTTGATCGCTCGCCGCTGGGCAGGAGGTAACGCGCGGGGGAAGGGCCCCTGCGGGAAATCTCTACAAGGAGCGATTGACCATGAAACTTCTGACAAAGGAGCAAAGAGAAAGACTACTCAAGAACGGGGCCGCTAACGCTGCCCGGTTGGCGGAGCCGGATAGTGACGGGGAGACGTATGACTTTCTCCCCGTCGTGAAGCTGTTCTGCCCGTGGGGTGGTGGCACCTGGCTGCTGACTGAGCTTGATCCGGAAGAGCCGGACATTGCGTTTGGTTTGTGCGATTTGGGTGTGGATTTCCCCGAGATGAGTACGGTGCGCTTAACTAGCGCCTTGCCTACGGTCTTATGTTGTTAGCTTGGTTGAAGAACATTTGGCCGAATACTAGCGAAACTGCTGCGACGTTCAGGCCGTAGCTCATAGCTGCCACATTTGCGATGGTGGTAGCATGTCCAAGCCAGACTAGTTCTGTCCAATCGGAGCGGCTTCTGCTTTGAATGTAGTCGGCGTGCTCGTCCATTACGTGTGCTGTTGAGCAAACTGACTGACGAACGCTTTCTAAGTTTCGGGGGATATCCTGAAGGCTGGGAAGTCGAACGGTCATCGCGGAATCCATCGCGATCTGTTGCAGGTGTATCTGGCGAGTTAGGTATTGTCGGTACGTGATAGCTTCAGCCAACGGTTCGGAAAGCCCTGCTTCCATCAGAATTTTTTTCTCTTCCGGTATGTAGTCAAGGAAGCGCTTAAGGTCGAGCATGATGGCTTGTATTTCGTACGCCGCGTCGGGAGATTCTGCTTGTTTGATCAGCGAATCCAAACCGTCGGTAAAAAGGGTGTCGTTGAGTAGCGCGATCAGTCTCTCACATTGAAGCTTGAGAAGATTTGCGTACTCCCGTGATTTTTCCTTGTAGCTGCTGGTCAGCATGATCTGCTCAATTGATCCGTAAACAGATAAATGCTCTCGAGCGCGCTGAAATGTGAACATGAAATAACACCTTTTTATTGTAAATAAATTCGTACGCTGCTAAAGTTTGCTAACTCCATTTCTTTCTATCCCTTTTCAATCCGAAATTTTACTCGGAGGTCTAAATGTATATTAGGCCGTTTCTGCGGGCTTTTGCGCTGGCTAGCGTGATCGTCTCTGCTTATTTTCTTGGGTGGATGTTTGGTCCGGATGCGAGGCACGTTGTGCTCGGCTTAGCTATTCTGGGCATCTTGGGCTGTCTGGTGACATGGTATTGTCAGCTTAGATTTCCCGATAGTTGGGTGGTCCGGCGTTGCGATATCGTTATGACTATCCCACCCGGCGTAGCGGCTTTTTTGATGGCAATGAATCTCGGCGTGGCCGACCATTCATCAATGACCTTCTGGGTCGCGTTAGTCGCGTGCGCGTATCTGTCTAATCTTCTATGGCAGCAACTGTCGAAGCCACGCGAATAGTCCGAGCGATGAACCAACGGCTAGTGCCAACATCGCCAGAGATTTTCGGTGCAGTGGCGACTTCTGTCGCCTCACGCATTTAGCGATTCCCGCCTCAGAGAGGCGGGATTTTTCATGGCGAAGGATTGAGCAATGCAAAATGCCCCGCTCCCGATTGAAGAGGTGAAGACCCGTCACCGCCGGTTGGCGATCTTGCGGGCGCTGGCGGGAGAGACGAGCGGATCAGCTAATCTATTTGTGTTGCGGAACTGGCTGCCGGAGCTGGGGCTAGCGGTTGCGACCGACGAGCTGCGTGCGGACATCTGTATGTTGGCGTCTGCCGGGCTTGTTGTGTTGAAGGACGACCACGATGCTTGGCCGTTCACGCTCACCCAGCGGGGCGAAGAGGTGGCGCAGGGGCTTATCACTGTCGATGGTGTTGAGAAGCCCTCTCCTGATTGTCCGTATTAGCGTTTGAGCCGGAGCAGGTTTCCGCCGCCGTCAGATTCATGACCCGAGTGGCCGCACCTGTTTCGTCCTTTGGCTGACAGGCCCGCTCCCAGGCGCCTTTCCTTTTGATGGCATCCCTGCACGCGGCGGCGGTGGAGCCAACCGGCATCCGCAAGCTTTTTCCCCAGCTTGCCCCGCCTTTGGCGGCGCGGCGCTTTCCTCGCGGTCGCTGCGCTCCAAAAAGCAGGCGGCTGCCGGTCTGCCGCTGCGCTTCGCCCTTCGGGTGTCTCCACCGCCTCAATCCGCGTGCTCTCGGTCGGCCATCGGAAAGGCCGCATGGGGCGGCCCCGGAAACAGACAAAGGAGAATTGAAACATGACTATCATCGGAACATTCACAAAAACCGACAACGGCTACACCGGCGAAATCAAGACGCTGACAATCAAGGCCGAGGTCACACTTGTCCCGATCAACAGCGACAAGGCAGGTGCGCCTGATTTTCGGATCATGGCTGGGGACGCGGAACTAGGCGCGGCGTGGAACCGCACCTCGAAGAAGGACAAGCCCTTCATCAGCCTCAAGCTGGATGACCCGAGCTTCGCAGCTCCGATCTACGCCAGCCTCTTCGAAGGCGAAGACGACAAGTTTGTCCTCACCTGGAAACGCTAACCCTCGCGACACGCCGCCCGGTTCACCGCCGGGCGGCGGTTGTCCCTCAACAGAGAGAAAGGACTTCTGTCATGGATAATCAGAACGAACCGACGTTCACCGTCGCCGTGGAGGAACTGGTGGTCTACCAGTACCGCATCAAAGCGCCGGACGCTCAAAGCGCCGAAGCTGCCGCAGTGGAGATGTTTGCCAGTGGCGAGCTACCAAACAACGGCCCGTGCGAAGGCGAGCAGCATGACCTGCGTGCCGTGGTACTGACTGAAAATGCCTAACGAATCGAGGCGGCTTCCATCCGAAGCCGCCTTGCTTTTGCTATCGCAAATGAGTTGGCGATGACGATCATCATCACCATGATGACGACGATACCATCATCGCCATGTCGATGATCGTCGTCATCTGAAAACGCTAATCCTAAGACACGCCGAGCGGCTCACAGCCGGACGACGGTTGCTCTATGGCTTTGCGGTGACGGATGCAAAGGCTTCAGGGGTGTATGGGACCGATGTTCCCGCAGCACGTCGAAGCATCTGAATGATCTCTTCGTCTGGAGGAGTGTAGTCCTGGTCTTCCTCTTGTCGCCGCACACGTTTGTCCCAAAGCTCTTTGCGGATACCTTCGGCAGTGTCCGCGGTGATTTCTACTGTTCTTGGATGGTCGAGAATTTCCTGAAACGTATCCTTCGCGCGTGCTGATTTTCTCTGGTGGCCGTGTATAAAGCCAAAATCCCCGGCTTGAGTTGCCTGCCCAAAACCGCCGACAGCCGGAAGCATAAATTCAAACACGGTGTTGCGTGTGTCTGGGTCGATCACGCAGAAGTTGCCGACGGATTCAAAGTAGGGGTTGCAGACCGTAATATAGTGATCGCCATGCTTTTCCTTCATGCGACATATTTCATCAATCCAATTTAGGTGCATGGTTTCGAGAAGTTGGTACCGATAGACTTTCGCACCGCGCTCGATAGCTTTCTCTTGCGCCTTGTTCATTTTCTCAGCGGCGCGGCGACTATTTGGATTCTTCATATTGAATCCGTCGCTCGTTAGGTACACGGCTTTCTTGGCCTTGCCGATGACCTCAGTGTAATAGCGGTAAAAATCTTCGTTGCTGGTAGGGAAGTACACGCGCGTGTACTTGTGTTCTCTCTTCCTGTTTCTCCACAGAAAGAAACTCGCGAACGTACCGTAAGCGATAATGAGAAGTGAGATGACGCCGCCTAGGTCGCTGGCGGCTTCTATGGATTTTTGAATCCAATCAGCCCATGAGAAGTCCATGCTATCTCTCCCCCGTGAGATAGGTGTGTCCTTCTTTTTGTTTTAACGGCTCGCGATCTCAAAGAGAAGCTTCAATCGGGCTTGTAGGGGGTTGAGGCCCTCATATCCTCTTATAACGAAGCCCCGATCTTCATATTTGGAGAGGCTGCCTCGATAGGTACTGTCGTCGAAGTTTTCTCCGATGGGGCATCGTGACGAAAGAACAATCGGTATACGGCTTGTCCATGATGGAGAGAGGTGCTCAACCATCTCTTTTGATATGGAGCCGGTGCCCATGCCCGCGACAACCAACCCGTCGACGTTCTCAAGCAAAGCATCGGGGATTGTCAGACCTATGCACATGGTGATGAGCGGTACGCGAGCATTGATGCGATCTAGGTCGATGTTGCCATAGCGGTGCATTTTCGGCATTGCGTCGAAGTAGTATCTCGCGATGCCGCGCCGTATCTGGCCAATAGGCCCGGGGTGGGAGACGAATGACCCGAGAAGTTGGGAGTCCTGCTTGCGAACGTATCGAGCGGCATGAATGTTTTCATTCATGACCACGAGTACACCCTTGCCGGAAGATGCGGGTGTTTGCAGGACTCGAATTGCGTCTTCGAGATTCGCGAAGCCATCGTAACTGGAAACATCTGCGGGCTTGAGAGAGCCCGTGACGACAATAGGTTTTTCCGTCTCGATAGTTTGATCGAGATAAAAAGCCAACTCCTCCATGCTGTCGGTGCCTGCGATGACCATGAAGCCATCGAACTCATCAACACTCTTTCTGATGCGACCTGCAATTGAGGCGAGAATGGGAAAGTCGAGATCGGCACCAGAGCGGCGATCCAGTTCGACCTGCTCTATCTCCGATTCAGTGCGAACGGATGAAAGAAGTTCGTTCAGGCTGACGGAAATTGCCATGCGTCCTGAGGCGTCGCCCTTCTGAGCAATCGTACCTCCGATCATGATGGCTAGAATTTTGTTCGGCATGTCTTCGACTTTCGTATCTTATTCTTTCATATGAGACCGTATCACGCGGGCGGATCATTTGTAGGGGTGGCCTGCGGGCTTGGTTCGCGGGTGCTTCGTACAAGCCCCCCAATGAACCTAGCAAACGGGCGAATGTCCTGCCCGACACTGGCCGCTTCGAGTGCGGCCATGTAGTCGTCACGGCGGGTGACGGGGATGACCGTCCACGAATACCCGCCCGCCGCCAGCATGGTGTTCATGAGGAAACGGGCCATGCGGCCGTTTCCGTCCATGTAGGGGTGGATGTACACAAATGCGAAGTGGCCCAGGACGACGCGGGCGGCGGGGTCGGGCTCTTCGCTGAGAAGCTCAAAAAAAGTCTCCATCAGATCCAACACGGCCTCGCGGGCGGGCGGCACGTGCATGGATTTGCGGATATAGACCGGCGCGTTGCGATAGCCCGCCAGATCGGCGGGCTTGATCAGCCCGGCGGTGATGCTTGGCGCGAAAAGTTCGCGGTACCAATCACCATGCCGGGCTTCGACGACTTCTCCGGGATTGTCGCCATGCAGCACCCGCTCGACGGCTAACTTGACGGCTTGGAAAGCCTGCCAGTAGCCGCGCGCGGCAAGCGCGTTGCGGTGGTTTTGATCTTCTTCGTTGTTGTCGGGGTTCCAGTTTCCTCTGCGCACCCGCTCTATCAGCTCCAGCGTGACCTGATAGCCTTCAATAGAAAGCGAGTGGTAAGCGTCGGTGACGTAGGTTTCGTCCACGCGCTTGAGGTAGGCCGCAATGTCATTGGGCCTGCCGGGCGGCGGCGGGAAATGCGCCGCGATTTCGCCGCGCATGGTCTGCCACATCAGCCGCAAGCGGGCGACGTGGGGCGAGCGCTCGTGGTCACGTAGCTCTATCGGCGACGGCCCGGCAAAGGGATCGGTCTCCCGGACGTTGTATCCGGCCGCCTGCATGGTTTTGATAATGTCATCGGCAATACGGGCCTTGCCGATATTGCGAAAGCCCCCCGCGAGGCGCTCCGCCGCCTTCGTGTGCCCGCCTTCTAGGAGAAGGCTGAGCACTTCCGAGGCGTTGCGGATGGTGCCCAAGGCCGCACGCGCCTCATTGGCGGAGGCGGTGTAGAACCCGGGCCCGCTGGCGACAAGCGCGGCGGGCAGGGTGTAGAGGTTGAGGCCGTCCTTCTTTTCAATCAGGGCGGCCGGGGGAAGGTCAGCCTTAACATCGAGCAGCGACGTGTCATGAGGCAGGGCGACGATGTTGTTCTTGCCCTTCGGGGCACGAACAAGGAGCTGGCGCGGTACAGTGCGATTGCCGGTGTGCAGAAGCAAAGACTCTTCCGGCGACAGTACCCACGCCTCGCCGAACCGCTCGGCCAGATAGGTGGCGCAGAACGCCCAGAAGGAGGCATACCAGGCGGTGCTCTCGCCGGTGGTCTCATCCGGCCGGGCCGGGATGTACCAGCCCTTCATGACGGGCTTGAGGAAGCCAGCCTTGAGCAGGCGTTCCCGGTGGGTGCGGGACAGCTCCGCCGAGCGGATCGCCACCTTGCCACCCTTTTGCAGCCCATGAAGGGCCTCTAGGCTATCGGCAAGTTTTTCAGCGGCGCTGGGCATGGCTTAGGTCAATTCGTTTATCGCGTTGTTCAGTGGTTAGTTTATTATGTTGTACATCAATTAGTTTATTGTGTCCATCATTTACTCGTTTATTGTGCTGCTGCCTCTCACTAGCCCTCGGCGGACCCCTGTCAGTCGCGCTACGCCTGACATCGGGATTCCTTGTTGGCTATGCTTGAGAGGTGTTGGCGGTCCCATATGAGTGTTGTTATTGTAGGCTTTTTATTGCTAGTGTTTGAGTGCACTTGTTCCTTGGTTCCCGCGTAACTCCATACAGTGGAAGAGGAAACTTTGTTTCAGTAGGGAGGTAAGATGTATTTTCGCCTACAAAAACCCCTCGCACGGACGGCTGCCGGTGGCAGTTCCGTCAGACGTGCTGTGAGGGGCTTTCAGGCGAAAACTCAGCCACATTCGACCACCTGGCGGGGTCTCAAGGGCTTCGTCTTGCTCGCAAGCGAGGGGCGCATTCTGCGCCTTACAACGGGGCGATACGGCGATGGCACGGCCGCGTAAGAGCCCAGCAGAAAGGCGCCGCCACGTTGTAAATATCCGCCTCACGGATGCGGAGCTGACGCAGCTCAAGACCCATGCCGCCGCCGCCGGGATGCCTTTCGGGCGCTATGCGCGCGACACGGTTCTGGGCAAACGCCCCCGCGCCCGACCGGCCCAACTCATCATCTTTCAGAAGCTGCTCTACGAGTTGCAGTCGGCGGCGACCAACTTCCAGCAGCTTGCGGACGTAACCGGCGAGGAGGTCTACGCCCGCTGGGCGCGCTACACCGGCGGGCAGTTGGTGGAGCAACTGCTAGGCCGCAACGATCTCGCGGAGCTGATCGAGGCGCAGATCGGGCCGCTCAATATGGCCGGGCATACGGTCAACCGGCTGGCGCATATGGCCAACAGCGGCCACGATGTGCCAGGCGAGCTTCGAGACGAAGCGTTCGAGGCCATACGCGCGGCGCTGGAGCCGCTGCATGAAGCCTCAGTGGCACCAACTGCCGCCAACAAGGACGCAGGCACGCCACCGAAAGAGGGGCCGGGCCCGTCTCACGAGCCGCCGTCACGCGGGGGGAGGTGATGGATGCGCTTCAAAATCCCGAAAAAGCAGCCCGCGAACTTCCGCGCATCGGCGCTTTATCTATCTGGCAACACCACCAAGCTCAGCCCCGATCGCGTCGAGTGGGTTGAGACGCGCAACCTCCAGACTGAAAGCCCCGAGGCTGCCGCCGCCATCATGGCGGCCACCGCCGCCCAGTCCACCCGGTGCCGCAATCCGGCCTATCACTTCGTGCTGGCCTTCGACCCGAAAGACGCCAAGGCCGGAAAGGTTGACCCCGGCATCATGCGGGAAATCGCCATCGACGCCATCGAGCGCCTTGGCCTGAGCGACTATCAAGCCCTCATCTATGCCCATCGGGATACCGAGCACCCCCATATTCACTTCCTGGTGAACCGGATTCATCCGCAGACCGGTAAAGCCTACAGCCGTCACAACGACGGCAAGCGCCTCACGGCACTGGTGCGCGAGATCGCCCGCGAGCGCGACCTCAACATCGCCAAAGAACGCGGGCGGGACAAAGCCCGCATCCCCGAACAAGAGCTACAGGAAGATTTTGGCGATACCCGCGCCGCCGTAACGGACGCCGAGTATTGGCTGGCCCGGCGCAACAACCGCCCACCCATCCCGGATATGAGTTGGGAAGACGTGAAGTCACTGCGGGAGAGGGTGGCCCCGCACTTCTACAACGCTACGTCGTGGGCCGACCTGTCCGCACGTGTGGGGGCTTATGGCCTCCAGTTGCAGCGCAAGGGCCGGGGCCTTGTGCTGGTGCGCGGGGACGAAGCGGCCAAGCTTTCGCAAATGGGCAAGGGTGTACGGCTTACGGAGTTGGAGGAACGGTTCGGCGAGAAGTTTGACGACTGGGAGTTGACGCGGATTGACGAGCTTGTGGCGG
The DNA here is from genome assembly GCA_002694985.1 of Parvibaculum sp. Taxonomy (GTDB): domain Bacteria; phylum Pseudomonadota; class Alphaproteobacteria; order Parvibaculales; family Parvibaculaceae; genus Parvibaculum. Next base: position 76,669 of record NZNS01000002.1, read on the forward strand.
CGGAGAAGCGCAAGCACCCCATCCCCGGCAGCGAGAACATGACGCCCGCGCAACTGCGCCGCGCCGACCGGCTTCGCGCGGCGGAAGAACGGGTTGCGCGTAAGAAGACCAGAGACGCCATGACGGAACTCGATCACGCGCAAATGGCCGTCCACTACTGGAAGGGCCTGGACGCGCACTACCGGTACGGCGAGAGGCGGCTGTTCCGCGCTGAGCGGGATGCGGCCTACGCCCACAGTCGGCATGACCGGGCAACGAAGTTTGAGACGCGCTGGCGGGAGAGTTTCCGGGAGTCGCTTTCGGTCACCTTCAAAGACCCGGCCAAGGCCGAGCGTATCTGGATGAAGATGGAAGCGCAGTTCGGCGTTGAGGAAACCGCCCGCATGCTCAAGGAGAAGCCTGGCCTTGCCGGAGGGCTGCGCGGCCTGAATGTCGGCATCGCCAAGGATGAAACCCGCAAGAAGGCGGAAGTGTCACTGCGCTATCTCAAACACCGGCGCAGCCGCTGGCGCAGGGCGCAGCAGGACGTTAGCCACTGGAACGACAAGATTGAGGACGGCCGCCGGCAGGTGAAGATCGCCAAACGGGACTTTGAGCTGATCCACCAGCGTACCGGCACCGACGCCTACTTGCACAAGATGCTGGGACGGGCGCTTGAGCGCCGCGCCGCTGCCTTGTCACGGGTGACGGAGAAAGCCATCCGCGCGAGCAACCATGCCTATGACTACAAACGCCAGCTTGTGCGGGCACTCCACGAGTACGAAGAGAACAGTCGGAAGAATGAGAAAGTGAAGGAGATGGAGAGGGAGATGCCGTCCCCGCGTTTCTGAAACGACGGGTTTGGAAAGTTGATAGACAACTGAAGCCGCTCTTTACGGGCGGCCTTTTTTCTTTTGTTTGGCAAAGTGCTAGTGTCGCGGTGTGACCGAATCCTCAATTTTGTCACACAAATCAACCCCCTATTTTCCCATTTCCGCCTTCCAAAGTCGGCTCGCTAACTTGCGTTCTTCCGTACCAATCGCGTCGGCATAAATGGCGGTTGTCGCCATGTCCGCATGGCCTAGCCAACGCTGCACCAGATTGAGCGGAACGCCAGCTTCGAGCGCGGCAATGGCAAAGCTGTGCCTGAGGCCGCGTGCATTCGCATGCGGGCCTGCGACCTTCGCAAGCTCCATCGTTTCGGTGATGCGGCGGTAGGCCGTCATGCGGCACCAACTCCAAAGCGGGTTGGTTTTGCCCTGGGCAATACCGTCAAGCGCGGCGATCAGTTCCTTGCGTATGGGCACGGCCCGATAAACCCCCTTCCGGCGTTTTTTCAAACTCTCGAAGATCACAACGCCTCGGCTTGGATCGATCCGGTCGGTGGTTAGCTCCAGTGCTTCTGTGAGACGGCAGCCGGTTTCGGCGATGAGCCAGCAGAGTGCGTGCACGTCTGCGGACCGACTTGCGGCCGCCGTCATAAACGCGCGGCGCTCTTTTGCTGTCAGATATTTCCGGTGGCCGGTCTGGTCGTACAGGCTCCATTGCTTGTGTTGGTCATTGTTGAATTCGGTCTCTCCCTTATGCGGCATTTCATATCTATCCAGCCTAACAGGTTCGCGTGGGTGCAGTGACCGAATTGAGGATTCTGTAACTCCATTCTTCAACGTCCCGTGTTCCGCCGAACACACTAGCAATAGGTCTACGGATGAAATCTCACATGATGAAAGGCAAGCCGCTGGGCTTGAAAGTGCTGGCCGTGGCGTTTGGCACGCTCGCACTCGCCGCCTGTGGCGAAGAGCAGGCGACCTACACCGCCGCAGACGAGGCGCGTGCCAAAGAGATCGGCATGGAGCGGTGTCTTTCGTCGGGTGCATCGGACGCACTGTGCGAATGCACCGCTGCGAAGATGAAGTCGATGAGCAAGGAAGACTATTCAACGTGGGTAACGCTCTTGGTAGCGGTTGATGGCGCAACTACCGCGCAGGAAGCCGCTGAGAAAGCCGGTATGTCGGAAGCTGAACTGACGAAAGTCAGCAACCATCTGTCGATTGAGGGAGCGCGTGTTGGAATGCAGTGCGAGCAGGAACTCGCCCAGTAAGCGCTGACGTTTTCTCGAAAGCCCAATGGGGGGAGTGATGAAGAATTTGTGGAGTCGTAGTGCGGCGGTGTTGTCAGTGGCCAGCACCATGGTGCTTGCAGGCTGTTGGGAGTCTCAGACGCCGAATAGCCTTTACGTGGAGTTTGAAAAGGCTGTTGCCTGTAGCTCCATGTCGGAAGAAGAACTCACATCCAAGTACATGGCACCCGGCTACGGCACGGCCCGCTACGTAGAGAGCCTAGTCCGCATGCGGACGCACCCTTCAAGTGCAGCGAAACTCGCTAGGGATTGCCGCGACTGGGACAACGCGGAGAAGCTGGCTGAGACGAAAGCCGAAGAAGTCGCGCCGGGCAAGTGGATCATCAACGGCGAGACCACCCGGGAGGGCTACTTCAAGCGCATTCCCGGTATCTACGTCGCGAAAATGTCTGACGACAAACTACGGATCGTCGTCGGCAACCCTTAACTCAACCTTGATGGTGAAATTTCTGCCGCACTGGCGGCAAGTAGGGGGCTGCTATGCTTTTGATCATAATTTTTATTCTGGTGGCTTTGGTGCTATTGGCGATTTTGTCGTCAATGGGGCGGCGCAAAACAGAAGACCGGACGAGCAGGGTGGCGGCCGCCAACCATGAACGTATCAAGCGCGAAGCGCCGAGCAGCACCTATGCGAGCATGGGGCCGAATGAATTTTTGGAGGAGTACAACCGGTTTCTGAGGGGGCGTGCCTTCAAAATCTTGGGCGTGTACGTCCTATCCGCCGCCGTGGTGGCGTTGGTTTGGTACCAGCTCTATCCGTCCCAATTCTATTATAGAGCGGGTAGCGTGTGGATGATCATCTCGTTTGGTTCGCTCGTTCCCCTCTTTGTATATGCAATCGCCACCGGCGGGCGCTATCCAAAGTGGCCGCAGAAATGAAGCAGAGGCGCGCGCTTATTGCGCGCGCCGCCGCAGGTGCCATTCCTGCCAGTCGAAGTAGCGCAGCTTGCGCGTCACCATGCCGTGCAGACCTTCCACGAACAGCAGTTGCTGGTCGCGAGACAGGGTGCTGACTTCATCCGGCGTCATCAGAGGCCGCGCCGTCTCGAAGAGACCGCTGTGAAATGCCACCGGCAGCAGGTTCATAGGCAGCGGTGACGAACGCCCCTGAGACTTCACCTTGACCGTTGTCACGCCCAGCATGTCCGAGAGCAGATGCGCCGTGCCGGAGTCCTGCACGTTGAAGGCTTGCCGCACCGCGCAGTTGGCGATCATCGAGCGCGCCTTCGGGTAGACCTTCTCCAACTGATTTAAGTCTTGGACGAAGAGCCACAGCTTCGCGCCGTACCCGGCCATATAGCCGATGCCTTCCTCAATCGGCCGCATGTAGCCAAGCGCCGGTAGCTCATCCAGCAAGAACAGCACCTGATTAGCTTCGCTCGTGCCGCGTCGGGTCATGGCCGCCATGCTCAGGCCCACCATCAGCCGCATGAAGGGCCGGTAAGCTTCCAGATGCTCGGGCGGCACGATGATATAGAGCGTGCCCGTCTTCTCCTTGAGTTCCTCCAGGTCAAAGTCCGACCGGTCTGTGAGCTTCGCCAGAGGCTCACTGTCAAAGACGGCTGTTGCCGCCTGCGCGGTGGAGATAACCGCCGAGCGTTCCTTGGCTTCCTTCTGCGAGAAGCCCCGGCCGATGCGGGAGATGGTGTCGATATCGCTGCCCGACATCCTTTGTATGACCAGCTCGAACCCTTCCTGATCCTCCATCAGCAGCTCGCGCAGGTAAGCCGGGTTGCGCTGATCGACCGTGCATTGCCGCCGGATATAGAGCAGCAGGCCGGTGATCAGCGTTCTGGCTTCCCGTTCCCAGTGGTTGGCCTCAGCCTGTTCCGGGACGACGAGCATTTCCGCGATAAGGCGCGCGTCATCCAGTTCGTAGTGCGTGCAGACGCGGATGAAGTCGAGCGGGTTATAGCGGGCGCTGTCGCCATCTTCCGCGAACGGGGCCACGGCATAAACCGGGCCCAGCGTTTGCCGGTAGGCACTTGTGATGGCGAAGTTCTCGCCCTTGATGTCGGTGACGATGGCCGACTTCTGCCAGGAGAGCAGGTTGGGGATCACACAACCCACGCCCTTGCCGCTGCGCGTCGGCGCGAAGGTGAGCAGATGCCCGTGGCCGCTGTAGCGGACCATTCGCCCATGTGCGCGGCCCAGCAGGACGCCGCCCGGCCTGAAGAGCCCCGTGGCGGCAAGTTCGTCCATCGTCGCAAAGCGCGCCGAGCCGTGGCTGAGCTTATGCGGAAAGAACCGCAGGCGGATGCCCGTTACGGTCAACCGCGTCAGATGCCCCGAGAGGCCGAATAGCGCCCCCATAACAAGGCCATGATGCACAGGCCCGGCAAAAGCCAGATACCCAATCGGCGCGGCGACAAACGGCAGATGCCGCCACACACTTGCGGTCAAAAAGATCAGTAGTCGTAAATTCCCCATAGCAGAAAACCTCCATAAGTTCCGGGTTGATGCGGGCTTATGGCGGCGGCACCTGAAGCGCAGAAAAATAAGACTGATTCAATGAAAGCGGTTGTGGGACAGAATTTTAATTGCTGTACATTGATGGATGATAGTGCATGCGGTTACGTTTACTCGTCGGGTCGTAGCGACTTTGAAGATGAATGAATTTGTGCACCTAGAAGAAACAAAATCGGCAATCTTCAAAGTGAGGCGTACGGGCGGTGCCGTCCACTAGGTGCCTTTTTGAAGCCAAACTTCTCCATCATCTCTGGCGTCTTGGCCCATTCATTGCCGTCTACTCGTTGAGGAGCGTGGAAGGTTATCTGCCATAGGGTATAAAGTTATTTTATCTGTTACGGCGTATATTGACATATTATCTGCTGTGGCGCATAATTCTCAAAATAACGGGGATTATGGCTATGGCGGAGTTGGTGCGTTCACCCAAGCAGATCGGGGCAGTCTTGCGGCGGTATCGCCGTGGGCAGAATCTGACCCAGGCGGACCTGGCCAAGCGAGCGGGGGTGCGGCAAAGCACTGTCTCCCAAGTGGAGGGCGGGCTCGAAACCGCCAAGCTCAATACCCTCATGGATATGCTGCGGGCGCTCGATCTTGAGGTCGTCATTCAGCCGCGCACCAAGAGCTCTCATAGCGACATTGAGGACTTATTCTAATGGCGCGGACGAGGCGAAGCGCCCGCCTTACCGTTGCGCTGAACGGCCAGCGAGTCGGCGTTCTTGAGCGCGGCGCAAGTGGTGCCATTGCCTTTACCTATGACACGACATGGTTGGCCGATGAGCGTCGGGCCTTACCGGTATCTCTTTCGCTGCCCTTGCGGGAAGAGCGATATACCGGCGCACCGGTCTTCGCCTTCTTCGACAATCTGCTACCTGACAACGACCAGATTAGGCGCACTGTTGCCGAAAGAGTTGGAGCCGAGGGCACGGATGCTTTCAGCCTGCTGAACAGAATCGGCCGAGATTGCGTCGGAGCCTTGCAATTCGTGCCTGACGGAGAAGAGCTACAGCAGCCGGGCCCTCCAGATTGCACACCGCTCAACGATGCCGACATTGCCGAGATAATTCGCAACCTTGCCTTTGCTCCGCTTGGCATCAGGCCGGATGGGGAGCGAGAGTTCCGCATTTCCATCGCCGGCGCTCAAGAGAAAACGGCGCTGTTATGGGATAACGGTTGGTGCTTGCCGAAAGGTGCCACCCCCACCACGCACATTCTCAAGCCGCAATTGGGAGAACTGCCCAACGGCCTCGATATGACGCGCAGTGTTGAGAATGAACACTTCTGTTTGGCCTTGTGCCGCGCGTTGGGACTTGAGGCCGCGCAAAGTCAAATCGTGGACTTTGAAGATGTACGAGTGCTGGCCATTGAACGCTTCGACCGCATCAAGACACGTGACGGTCGCCTACTTCGCGTGCCTCAGGAGGATTTCTGTCAGGCGTTATCTATTCCACCTACGTTGAAATACACCGCCGAGGGCGGCCCCGGCATACAGGAATGTTTGTCTCTTTTGAATGCAAGCGACTATGCGGACAGAGATCGATTGGCCTTCCTTAAAGCACAGATTGTCTTCTGGCTTATGGGCGCGACGGACGGACACGCGAAGAACTTTAGTGTATTTCTCTCACCAGGTGGTCGCTATCGCATGACACCTCTCTACGACATCATGTCCGCACAGCCGAACTATGATGCGAAGAAGTTACGGCAACGGGAGTTCCGGCTTGCTATGCCGGTTGGTGACAATCGGCACTATCCCATTGAGCGGATTTATCCTCGGCACTTCATTCAAAGCGGTAAGGCCGCAGGAATTGCCGAAGAGCATGTGCGAGGTATTTTCGAGGATTTGGCCAAGGCACTTCCAAGCGCGTTGGAAAGCGTCACCAAGGAAATGCCGAAGAAATTCCCCGGACAGATCGTCGATGGCCTTGCTGCGGCTATGACCAAGCGGGTGAGGTTATTTGATCTGTGAAGAGAGGTTTTCCGCTGACGTTGCGTGATTGTGGTTGCGTCATGGAATCATATTGAAAAACGGACACCAAACGTCCTTTTTTCAATACGAAATCCGGAACGGTGGAAGATCATATCGAAAAACCGACACTAAACGTCCACTTTTCAATATGATTTCACATTGAAAAGCCCCGCCGGTTAGGCGGGGCTGCTTTCTCGGCTAACTCTCTTTTGTGCCGCTAGGCGGCGGAGGTCTTGGGGGCGAGGCGTTGGGCCTCTAGCCACTTGTTGAACTCCGCCCGGTCTATGTAGACGCGCCCACCAATCTTGATCAGGGCGGCCTTCAGGCCGTTTGTGTCTGCGTGGAAAATCCACCAACGCAGCTTAGCTTCCGTGACGAATGGCGCCTCGGCGGCCAGTTGCTTCACCGTCCGCAGTTCTTCGTAGTTGACCATTTTTCATGATCCCTCTTATTCGGAAAAAAGCTGAGAGAGGGAAAAGGAGGAGATACGTGGTTAGAAAATATGAGCCACGCCGGAAAAATCAATGAACTTTCTTGCGCGTCATTGCGGGTGATTGGTTGTTTTGGGCTTTTCGCAATGAAAACGCTTGTTTCCCGCGTGAATTCAGCCGAGCAGAACGGCTGCCCGCCAGTTATCCTAGAAAATGTTCTTGTTCATCTTCGTCACGATGTCGCGCGTGTGGTCTTCGGACAGATGCGAGTAGCGCTTCACCATTTGGAGCGTCTTGTGCCCTAGCACTGCCGCAATCTCCAGAAGGGACGCGCCATTCATCGCCAGGTATGAGGCGGCCGAGTGGCGCAGGTCATGGAAGCGGAAGTCTTCGATCTTCGCTTCATCACGCGCATTCACCCACGCTTTGCGAATGTCGATTGCCGCGCGTCCGTCGCGGCGCGGAAAAAGCCATTGCGTTGGCTCTTCCATCTTCTCGCAGAATTTTTCACGCCACTGGAGGTGCTCTTTCAAAACGGCGTCAAGGTGGCCTACTACCGGAACCACGCGGGTTTCACCATTCTTGGTGTCTCGCAGAATGGCACTGCCGCGCTTGAGATCGAGGTCTGCGAGTCGGAGCTTGAGGATTTCCCCCAGTCGTGAGCCGGTGGACAGGGCGAACACCACAATAGGGTAGAGCTGTTTGTTGTCACTGGCCTTGCAGGCTTTCAGAAGGGCCTCACGCTCGTCATCATCGAGGTAGCGCACACGGGAATTATCAACCTTAGTGACCCGCCCGACGCCCTCCATAGGGTTGGCGCCCATCAGGCCCCAACGTCCGGCATGCTTCAACAGCATTTCCAGTATGTCCCGGTAATGTTTCAGCGTTCTCTTTGAAATCGGCTTGGCCGCTTTCTGGCGGTTCTCTTCCGACATCCGGGCATCGCGTGATTGTGCGAGCGCCTGTAGCTTCTCGTTGATGAGCTTCACATCAATGTAGGAGAGGGCGTAATCGCCCAGTTCCGCTTCCCAATACTTTACGCAGGTGCTTTCGGAACGCTGGGTGGACGCGGCCTTGTTCGGCAAAATCTCCCTGCGGTAGCGATCAACCACATCCTTCAGAGTGTGCCGCTTGGCTTCCTGGTGGGAGCTCTTGAACTCACCTCTGTGGATTGCGGCCTCGACCTGCTGGGCCCAAGTTTTAGCGTCGCTCAGCCGCCTGAAAGTCTTGTTTTGTGGCGGAAATCCATGGACGCGCACCTGAACACGGTACGTCGGCCCGTTCTTGCCTTCCCTCTTCTGAATGTTAGCCAATTTTCATCATCTACTTTCTATATTTTCAAAAAATCCCTTTCAGGGTAATATCTTATGGGGTTTGTCACAAGAAAAATTTGGCACAAATTTGGCACAGTAAGCCCTCAAAAATGTCCTAAAACGCCAACATCCCCCAACCAACGAAATTCACTAACCTATTGTTATTATTGTGATTTGTGTTGTGGCGTGTTAGGGGTAATTGCCCTGTTTCCGTCTCATAACCTGAAGGTCGCAGGTTCAAATCCTGCCCCCGCAACCATCTTTACTTGCGCCCCCGTAGCACCCGCTGCGGGGTTTTTGCTTTGCGTGGAAATCGTAAGGATTCCAGCAAGATCGCCCTGTACGTCGATCTCCACCTTCCCCTCGACTGGCGTCAGCACGATCTGATCCACGAGCGAGCGCAGGGTGTCGGCGGCCTCGATGCGCTTCCCCTCGTCTTCGTCCTGCAGGGCGTCGTAGAGCTGTTGGACGCGCTTGCGGTATTGCAGTGCCATGCTCGGGTGCAGCAGGGGTGGCGGCTCATCCGCTTCGGCCAGGAAGTTCTTCAGTTCGGCCTTGCGGCCTTCAAGCCGCTTCATGTCTTCGACGATGGCTTCGATTGGCCCGCCGGACTTGATCGCGGTCAGCAGCTTGGCCAACTCGCGGTCGATCTTCTCGACCTCGGCCTCTGCTGAGACGATTTCAGCGCGACCTTCCATGCGCAGCCGGTTCATCTCCTGCGTGAAGACCTCGCAGAAATGGGCGAAGAGCTCCGGATCGACGAGTTTGGTACGCAGTGCGTTCAGCACACGCGATTCAAGTTCGTCGCGGCGGATGTTGACCCGGTTGTCGCAGGTCCCCTTGTTGCGGGCCGTCGCACATCCGATCAGCGTCGCCGAGATCGCGGAATACCCACCGCCACAGCAGGAACATTTGGTCAGTCCCGAGAAGAGGTATTTGGGACGGCGGCGGGTGTTGATCCGGGAGAGATCGGCCTCGCCGTTTTCCTTCCGGGCGATCTTGTTCACCTCCTGCCGCGCCTTCACGGCGTTCCAGAGATCGTCATCGAGGATGCGCAGCTCCGGCACTTCCTGGATGACCCATTCCTCTTCCGGGTTGGGGCGGGCCTGCCGCTTGCCGGTCTCCGGATCCTTGACGAAGCGCTGGCGGTTCCAGACAATCTTGCCGACATACATCTCGTTGTTGAGGATGCCGTTGCCGCGCTTCGGGTTGCCGTTGATCGTGCTGAAACCCCAGTCTCCGCCTGACGGAGCGGGAATGCCTTCCTTGTTCAGGGCGAAGGCGATGGTCTTGGCCGATTTGCCGGCGGCATAGTCGCGGAAGATGCGGCGCACGACTTCGGCCTGGAATTCGTTGATGGTGCGATCGCCGCGGATCGGCTCGCCGTTCGCATCGAACTTCTTGACCACATCGTAGCCATAGGCATTGCCGCCACCCGATTTGCCGGCCTCGACGCGGCCGCGCTGCCCACGGCGGGTCTTGTCGGCCAGATCCTTCAGGAAGAGTGCATTCATCGTGCCCTTGAGCCCGACATGCAGATGCGTCACCTCGCCTTCCGAGAGGGTGAACATCTTCACGTCGGCATAGGACATGCGCTTGAAGATGCCCGCGATGTCTTCCTGGTCGCGGGAGAGGCGGTCCATCGCCTCGGCCAGGATCAGGTCGAAGCGGCCACCCATGGCATCGGCCATGAGCGCCTGAATGCCCGGCCGGATCAGCGAGGCGCCGGAGATTGCGTGGTCCGAATATTCCTCGACGATATGCCAGCCCTGCTTTTCGGCATGGAGGCGGCACATGCGGAACTGGTCGGCGATGGAAGCGTCGCGTTGATTGTCGGAAGAATAGCGGGCGTAGATCGCGACTTTCAAAACCTGGCTCCCATCCGCATCAGGAGGAGCGCTTCCTCCTTTGCCGTGGCATCTTCATTTCCTCTGCATAGCACTCCTGCGCCGCCTGCCTCGCCAGGATGCCGACCAGTCGCAGAAGGCGTGGGTCGGGATTGCCGCGTGGCGTAAACGTCAGCTCCGGCTCGTCCAGCAGCAAGGATTCGAGCAGCGCTTCGCGCTCTCCTCCTGTCATCTTTGCCGGGTTTCCTGTGGCTCGCAAGGTCATAACTTGCAGCATTCGCCCCGAGGGAAGCATAAGCAACGGAAATTGAAGGCGAATATTCGGCGGCGATTGGTGCGGGCAATCGTGCCATGGCGTGGCCTAGCGCAGCCGGGCGTGCCTTGGCGTAGCAAAATAACCTGTCGGAATCCCTCGCTGGCCCGGTCATCATTGGCCTCGTCGCCTCTCCTCATGAGGTCATTGACTGTAGGCGCAACGTTATCGTATTGTAATTCGAGATACAAGACGCTATATGCCGACCAAGGAGAATCGCCATGGCTACGACCACTGAGCGCAAGGAATACCCGATCTCGATGCGCCTGCCCGAGGCGGATGTCGCCATGATCGATCGCGCCGCCAGCCTGCGCGGCCGCTCGCGCACCGATTTCGTGCGCGACGCCGCTGTGCGCGCGGCCGAGGAGGTCGTCATGGAGCAGGGGCTGATCCGGATGAGCCCGGAGGGCTTCGCCGAGTTCATGGATGTGCTGGCGCGTCCGGCCGCTCCCGTTCCGGAGATGGTGGAAGTCCTGAAGCGGCCCGCACCGTGGGAGCCCGGTTACCAAGCAAATCGGTGACCCCTTGCCATTGTCGGGTCCCGAACCGCTTACCGCCGCTCACGATGTGTCCGAGTTCTCCTGTGGCAAGCCGACGCTTGACCACTGGCTGAAATCACGCGCCCTCTCCAATCAGCAGAAGGGCTTCACCGCCGTCCTCGTCGTGCATGAGGCTGGGCGCGTGGTCGGGTTCTACGGCCTTGCGCCGACCGCCGTTGTACCATCGGTGCTGCCGCGTTCGATCCGGACGGGGCAGCCGCCGAATCCGGTCCCGTGCATGTTGCTCGGCCAGCTCGCGACCGACACAGCATGGGCAGGGTTGGGCATTGGCACCGGCCTTGTGAAGCACGCACTCCAGCGCTGCGTTCAGGCTGCGTCGCTGATCGGCGGGCGGGCGTTGATGGTCAACGCCGTCGATGGTGAAGCCGCCGAATTCTGGAGGCGGCGCGGTTTCGAGCCGTCCAGGGATGATCCCCTGGTCCTGCTTCGCTCGATCAGCGACATCGCGGCCTCGCTCGGTGAGGGCGGTAGATGATTGTGCCTCCGTTTGCCCTGTCTCATCAGTTTCCGAGTTAGGCCGAACTGCCTGGTCGCCCCTCCTGAATGGTCACGTGAATAATTTGACCTTGATTTCGTAAAATCCCCTCGGTATTCTAAACGAAAATAGCGAGGCTCGAGCTTGTCAATTCCCAGCCAAACCACAGTGCGTCCTATACTGGACGAAATCCGCGACCACATCGTCTCAGCCGTCCTTCACGCATGGGACGATTGGCTGGCAAGCGGCTTCGTTGGCATATGGCGATGCAAACGCAGTCGCGCCAACTTCGTCTGGGAACAGATAATCGACCGGGCTCAAACCACGTTGATGGGCCACGATGCTGTCCACGTGATCGATGGCAATGAGACGATGAAGTTCCTCGTTCGGAACGAGGTCCTGTTTCGGTTCAAGAAAGCCGACGCGACGGGCCGCACCTCCAATGTTGCTACGCAGCTTGCGCTCGCTTTCCATGATCATGAACAGGACCTCTTCGGTCTGCCGGAAGTGCAGCGTGTCGAGGTCGTCTACAAGCTGAACAGGCTCGAAACGCAGGTCGAAGACGTATGCGTCGTTGCTCGCAATGGTGATTCGGTCGCCTGGGAATACAGCCTGCTGGATGCGAGCGAAGCGGTGGTGCCGTTGCCGATGTCCGAGCCGCAACCCGAGCGGCCCGCCGCGAAGATCGTTAAACTCAAGGGCGCTTCGGACGACCGCAAGAAGCGGCAAGAATGATGTCAGCCGAATTCAATCAGGATCTGCTGCGAATAGCGCGGCAGGCGCGAGGATGGAGTCAAACCGAACTGTCCAAGCGCTCGGGGGTTTCTCAGGCCAATCTATCAAAGCTCGAGAACGGACTGATCGGTCCGACCGATGATGTGCTGACCAACGTCAGTGCAGCTCTGCGCTTCCCTATAGATTTCTTCTTTCAGAACGACAGGGTTATCGGTTTGCCGATGAGCGTCCAATACAGGAAACGCGCGAGCGTCGGACAGAAAGCAATCGAGCGTCTTGAAGCCGAACTGAACATCAGGATTTTGCACATTCGCCGGCTACTCGATGCTGCCGAACTTGAACCTGAGCTTTCGCTTCCCCGCCTCGATGTTGACGAATACGGCGGCGACCCGGAACGAATTGCCGATCTAATAAGGCGAACGTGGCTCGTACCATCTGGACCGATCCGCGATCTGGTGGCGTGGGTGGAGCGAGCAGGATGCATCGTCGTCCATTGTGACTTTGCCGCCCTCAAGGTTGATGGTTTTACCGTTCAGATACCAGACATGCCGCCATGCATTTTCCTGAACCGGAATATGCCTGCGGATCGCCAGCGGTTCAGTTTGGCACACGAACTCGGTCATGTTGTGATGCATCAGGTCCCATCTCCGCAAATGGAGAACGAGGCCAACGATTTTGCGTCAGCGCTGCTTATGCCCGCGCGCGATATTCGCCCCCACCTCTCTGGTCGACGTCTCTCGATACAGCAACTCGCTGCGCTGAAACCGGTTTGGCGCGTGTCCATGGCAGCACTGCTCTACCGGGCAAATGCAATTGGAGCCATTACCGAGAACCAGCGCCAGTACCTGTGGCGGCAGATGAGCGCGATGGGTTATCGCCGCGCCGAGCCGCCTGAACTCGACCTCAGGGTTGAGATGCCGACGGTATTGCCGGAGATCGTGCGACTACATCTCGAAGATCTTGGATATGGTTTATCCGACCTCGCCGAGGCGCTTCGTTCGAGTGAAGAAGATGTGCGGGCATTGCATCCGCTACCATCAAGCTCTCCACACCTTCGCCTTGTGAAATAGCGCCCGCCGAGAACTTCTGGATACGATTTTCGCCAGCTCTCACCTCACGACCTAGCAGGCTGCTGAAGAAGTCGGCGAGGCGGAACGGTTTCCCTTCTGGGTGGTCGGCGGCGTTCGGCTTCGGGTTGGTCGAGGCAATGAGTGTGGGTGCCTGATGCCGCCCCCTGTCGTCAAGCTCCGAGCAGCCGAGGTAGCCGGGCGAGATTGTTGGCGGCCATGGTCAGGATGAAGCGGGAGCGCACCCTTTCGAGGCCGCGATAGACGGTCTGGGCCATGCCGCCGACGGTCTTGGCCCAGCCGAAGGCCTCCTCGATGCGTTTGCGGTTCCTGATCGACAAGGCATAGCCCTCGTGTCGGGTGGTGCGGCCGTCGATCGCTGAATATCGCGTTTTCTGCGCGACATGCGGCGTGACACAGGCCTGGCGCAGATCGGCGACGAACTCGGCGGCGTCGAAGCCCTTGTCCGCGCCCAGTGTCAGTTGCCGGGTCGATCCGGGGGAATGGCGATGGATCATGTCCATTGCCGCGCGCCGTTCCGCATGACCATCGGCCTGCGTCAGGTCGCCCTGCACGATCAGACCGGCGCGGTTCTCCATCAGCGCGTGGCCGATGAAGCACAGCATGGCGCCGGTGCCGGGGGACTTCTTGTAGAGCCGCGCATCGGGGTCCGTGGTCGAGGCATGGGTGGCGTTGGACCGCCTCTCGCCCCGGAAATCGACTTCTGCATTGCGGCTTTGGCGGGTGGGGCGGGGCATCGGGTCGGTCTCGGCTTCGGTTGCTTCGGTCAGGTCTTCAGCAGTCGCGTCGGGTCCGGGCGGGTCGCCCGGATCGTCGTCGGGCGGAGTGCCGATGGCTTTGGGCTGGAAACTCTTCATCGAGGCCCAGGCCTTGACCAGCGTGCCATCGACCGAGAAGTGATCGTCCGACAACAGCGGCGCGACCTCGCGGTGGGCCAGGATCGCCGCCATCACCTTGCGCGACATGTCGGTCGTCAGCAGCCGGTCGCGGTTCTTGGTGAAGACGGTCGGGACCCAGACCGGATCGTCGATCCCGAGGCCGACGAACCAGCGGAACAAGAGGTTGTATTGCATCTGTTCCATAAGCTGCCGCTCGGAGCGGACCGAGAACAGGATCTGGATCAGGCTCGCGCGGATCAGCCGTTCCGGCGCGATCGAGGGCCGGCCGAAATCGGTGTAAAGCGCCTCGAACTCGGCATCCAGGCTCGCAAGCGCGTCGTTCACCACCTGCCGGATCTTGCGCAGCGGATGCCGCGCGGGGATGCGCGCTTCCAAGTCGACATAGCTGAACAGCGACCCGCTCGCCTCGTCCATCCCGCGCATCATCACCCTCGCCAAAGCCTGCGAAGGGTGAATCATGTTCCTCGAACCGGGCCAAGGGCCGACTTCTTCAGCAGCCTGCTAGAACAAGCCGTCAGCAAAGTCATCGGCGCCATGCCGTTCCTTTGGCTAGCGATCGACGACGAGCCCGGTCCAGGCAGCCTCAGGGGCTACATCGAGCGCAACGCAATCGCACTCCTGAGTAACTGCGCCAGAGAACCGCTCGATCCGGCGTCCGGCAATTGGTTGGGTAGGTTGTGCAACAGGGATCTCGTCAGGACATCGGGTCTGTGGAATCAGAACCATGTAAATGAGCAATACGATCCGGCGTTCCTGGACACCCTGGAATCAATGATCGATGACATGGAGAATGTCGCATGATCGCTGTCATCCAATGCGCTGCGTCCAAGAAACCGAACGCGGGCCATCTTCAGCGGCGCGATGGCAGGAAAGTTCTGTTTGTCGCCGATCCCGAAAGTGCGCCTGCCGATGTGTCCCATGTCTATGCCCGTCCTGACGATATGGCCGATTCTGGCCGTTCGTGGCGAGACGAGTTGTTGAGTTACAATGATGCGCCGGGAAACAATCCACTCGGGTTGCTGCCCGCTTGGCAACTCTATGAGAACGAGACCTACGCCCTTCTCGCTGAACGGTATGGAGTAGACCGGCTTTACATTCTCTCAGCCGGATGGGGGTTACTCTCTTCAGATTTCCTGACGCCAAAGTACGACATCACCTTCAGCGCACAGGCGGATGCCTACAAACGGAGACGAAAAAAAGACCGGTACAATGACTTGCGCATGTTGCCGCCCGACACAGATGAGCCGGCGGTGTTCTTTGTAAGCAGGGGGTATGTCCAGCTCGCACGCACTCTAACAGAGGGCCTCAGGGGCCCCCGCCATTTATTCTACAATTCCACAACACCACCGGATGCACCGGGGTTCATTCTTAACGCCTATGAAACGCGAACGCGCACGAACTGGCAGTATGAGTGTGCCAAATCGCTTTTGGCCGGGAACATTGAGATTTAGGCCTTCGCAGCCCAAACCTGTCTGCAATTGAGAAAATAGCGGCTTTGTCCGCACTCCCGACATTCCATTGTCTCGCAGCAATCTGCAAGAGCTCGGTCCTTTTGGGACCCGATCAGCATGGGTTTACCACGACGGTGCGACATATCTGGTAAGGAGCTTGACTGAATGGGGAAGGCCTTCCCCCTGGTCGGCACTGCGTTGCCGACACACCCCCTTCAGCGGGGAGACCCCGCAACGCCCCCTGAGAGGAAGAGTGCGGACGGGTTTTCCGTGACGGGTTGATGGCTGGAGGAGTGGCCTCCGGCGCCCGTCGCGGAGATCATCCCGATGGCCAGACAATCGCAATCTAATCGGGGGGCATCTGGCCCGCAGCTACAGCAAGGGTGATCACAATTTCGACTCCCGGCACCTCCATGCACAGTTTCTGTTCCTGATAGGATCGGCCGCCGAGGCTGCGGAGATTTTTGCCGAGGTGGATAAACGGGCGCCAGCCGATTGGAGGTCGGCAATTCCCCGGCGGGACTCTCCCATTTCGAAACTCCTCGGCCGATATAGCGGTATCGTGAGAAAGCAGGAGTTGAATTATCTCTTCGTGAGATCATCAGCCTACCCGAAGGACATCTATGGTCGGCAGGACCAGGCGTCTCCCGATGATTGGCTCAATCTCACGGTCGGGTCAGAGATGAACTTCCTGATTCAGTTCACCAGATCGGGTCCTATTGCCACCGACATGAAACCGGGCCGCGTTGCCATGAGCGCCGGCGCCTAACGATTTTCGTTTCCTCGTTGCTGCGTAGCGGACCCCGCACAATCTCAGGCATCATCGCGCGGCTGTGGCACCACGAGCCCCAGCCGGAGCGCTTGGTCCAACAGGGACTTGACCGAGGAGGCCGCCCATTGCCGCCCGCCACGCGGCGTCCGCTCGCGCATCCGCTCAAGCTGGGCGGCGATGTCGCGCAAGCTGAGATCCGGGTCGGCGATGGCGATGCCGGCGACGAGCGTCATCAGCCGATCCTCGGGCGGGCGCCGCGGTGAGCGCCGAAGCAGCTCCGCCTCCGCCATCCTCTCCTGCACGAGTCGATGCACGGCGCGCCGCAGCTTTTCGATGGTCCAGCTCTGGCCGCGATTGTTTAGTACCCGCACCACGTCGTCCCAGCTGTGCTGCGGACGCAGGCGCCGCACGATCGGCAGCCAGACCGAGGCCGAGGCGATCAGATCGCCCACATAGACACGCTGACGTGCCGCCGAGGCGGCGCGGATGGCTTCCGGCCGACGCTCGCGCAGGCCGGGATTGCCGGCGATCTTGCCCCGCGCCTTGGCCGCTCGCATGCCGGCCTTGGTGCGTTCGGCGATCAGAGCACGCTCAAGCTGGGCGACGGCCCCGAGCACCTGCAGCGAGAACATGCCCTGCGGCGTCGAGGTGTCGATCGGGTCGCGCAGCGAGCGGAAGTGGGCCTGACGTTCCTCCAGCTCCTCGATCACCACGAGTAGGTGGCTGACCGAGCGGGCGAGGCGGTCGAGCCGCACCACCACCAGGACGTCGCCGGCGCGGATCTCGCGCATCAGCTTGGCCAGCACCGGCCGGGCCCGCGAGGCCCCGGAGCCGTGCTCCTGGTGGATGATCTGGCAGCCGGCCGCGCGCAGCTCGTCGACCTGGGCATCGGTCGCCTGCTCGTCGGTCGAGACCCGGGCATAGCCGATCAGGCGGCGAGCCGGCCGGGGAGGGGAGAAGGCGGGGCGGGCCATGGTGCTTCCAGGGGCGATTATAGGGCCTTTGTACAATCAATACAGATTTGAGCAAACGAACCTTTGCAGGCGTGTTTTATCGATCGCGTCAGAGGACCGTGAAGGCGGCCGGTGGGTTTCAGATGGACCCAAGGGTCATCTAACGTCAAAACGCTCGCCTACGGCCTTCTGTGCGGAAAAGGGGCGCTTTCAGGGACCTTGGAGGCGCGTGAGGTGGGATGGTTAGGCCGCAAGGATGTCGGTTTTGGAAAAATCGTTGCCGATAAAGAGTAGGCGCTCGTTGGAGCGCTTCGACAGGGCATAGGAAAAGCAATCGGCGAAATTCAGTGCGGCCGGGTGGCGCCCCTTACCATAAGCAAGCCAGGCCTGCGTTGCCAGGTCCGCCAGCTCCGCGTCGACCGGAATGATGTCGGCCCCAATTTTGGTGAGCCACAGGTCGATCTCGGCGAGCGCGTGCTCGCCGCGCCGGCTGACCAGAACCATTCGGGCCTCAAACACGCATGTAGCGGGGACGAGGCGAACAGGGGCGCCGACGATCAATCGCTCGAGCGCATCGGCTTCAGGCTCATTGCGCAGGATCGCAACAATGGCAGAGGTATCGATCACCATCAGTTTGGGATTCCGTGCTCGTCGAAGCCAACGATCTCCTCGTCACTCCTGGTGTCGAGCTCAGGTAACCGCGCCACCCGCTCGCGGATTGCACGCAGCTCGCCGAGAAGACGTGCTTGAGCGGTATCTCCATAGCCCATGCGGTGCAGGCGTTCGCTCAGGGCCTGGTGAATGGCGGCAGTCTTGGTGACGCCCTGGCGGCGGGCGAGCTCGTCGGCAAGGGCGACGGTCGCCGGATTTTTGATGTTCAGAGACATGGGAAGGGTTCCGAATATTCTACCTTTCAGGTCATTTCTACCCTGTTTGGCGCCCTCTGTCAATATGTCCGATAATGCAACATTATCGGACGTTTTTGATTCATGACACGGCGTGCGCTTTGGCGTCAATATAGTGGCATGAAGCGCACGCCTCGGCTATGCTGTGCCCATGATTCCGGCCGTCGTCCATCCCTGCGCGCCTGACCGTTCGCCACCGACCGTGCCGGGCTGGGCGGTGCCGCGTGGGGCGGTGACGAGCGATGCGGAGGCGGCCTTCTTCGCCGGTTCCGCTTTGAATTCGCTCGACAATCTGGTTCGTTCCGATCCAGCTTGGGCCGGCGCCTGGCGCCAGCGTCTCGCTTTGAAATGCGCCGCCGCGGCCGTGTCCGTCGTCGGCCGCGCTGAGGACGAGGGCGCGTTGCGTGATGCCTGGCATCTGCGCCAGCCGGGTGACGATCCAGGCCCTGCCGGCAATATTCTCGCCGCCTGGAAGCGCCTCGCAGGCCGCTCGCCCGGAGTTGATCTGGAGACCCTGCGGTCGACCGTAGCGCTGCTCGGCCTACGCTGGAGCGACGAGCTGGCGCCGCTGGTGGATCGGGTCGGCGATCTTGCCCGCACTGGAGCTCCCGCGCCCTTCGCCGCCGCCGCGATCGCCGGCGACGTGCAGGCGCTGCGGGCCGACGCCGACCTGCTCGGCTGGTGGCTCGCCGACCAGGTGCTGGCACTGCGGCTGCGCTGGCCGCTGCCGGTGCCGATCCTCATCGCGCAGGCGCGCAGCAGCGCCTTCCGGGGCGAGGGCAGTCGTGGCCGGATTCGCCCGGGAGGAGAAGGGTTCCAGCGCGCGGTCTGCGTCGCGCTCGCACAGGCAGCGGTGGAGGCCTGTCGGCTGGCCGGCGATGTCGCTGACCGTGCGGCCCGACTCGAGGCCGTGGCGCCGAAGTTGCGCGCGAAAGGAGCAGGGGAGGCGATCCGGCTGTTGCTCGACGACGATGCCGTTCCAGGCACGCTGCAAACCGCGCACCTGTCGCGCTGGGGTGCCCGACGTCTGTTCGAACGCCTCGAGACACTGGGCGCGGTGCGCGAGCTCTCCGGCCGGCCGGCCTTCCGGCTCTACGGGCTGTAGACCATGGCAAAGCGGGCGCGGCGCGAGGAAGGACTCGATATCGAGCTCGCGGAATTGCCGGCCGAGCTGCGCTGGCGCGAATGGATGGGCAGGGTCGAGGCGGTGATCTTCGCCTCGCCGGAGCCGGTCGGCCGGGAGGTGTTGGCCCGCGTTGTCGGGCGCGAGTGCAATCTCGACCTGATCATCGATGACATCCGCGAGGAGCTGCGCGGCCGCCCTTATGAGCTCGTGGCCGTCGCTGGCGGCTGGCAGCATCGCACGAAGAGCGGTTTCGCCAATGCGATCCGTGCCGCCACTGGCCTTGGGACCGGGACGAAGCCGCTGTCGCAGTCGGACGCTCTGATCCTGATGTGCATCGCGTATTTTCAGCCGATCACCCGTGGCGAACTCGGCCAGTTCTTCGGCAAGGAAGTCAGTCGGGACGTGATCGGCCATCTGCGCGCCCTGGGCTTCATCGCTGCCGGACCGCGGTCCCCGCAACCGGGAGCGCCCTACACCTACGTGACGACGAATGAATTCCTTTCTCACTTCGGTTTCGACACGCTGCGCGACCTGCCGGATATGGAAGCGCTGGAGGACGCCGGCCTGCTGAGCAAGGAGAAGCTGCTGGCGGGAGAAATTCCGATAGGTGGCCGCGAGCACGATGGCGGCGAAGAAGGCGGCGAGGACGAGGGCAATCTGCTCGCGGAGCCGTAGGAGCAGCGATGATTTTAGGCGACGATTTGAGTTGGAGCTGGTTTTCGTATGAAGCGAATTAAGGTCGAGAGCCTCGAGCCAGGCGACATCGTGCTCACTGCGGATGGTGGCAAAACCAGCAAGTTCGTGCGCTTGTCGACCAGAGGCTCCGTTTCCCACGCGATGATCTGCGTCCAGCATGGCTCGGTCATTGACTCGACCGACTACGGCGTCCAGGCGCGCAACATCCAGCGCGAACTATACGAGGACGACGCCGAGCTCCTTGTGTTCCGTCTCCGGGCTCCGCTAAGCCGGATCCATCTCAACCTCGTTCTCGATTTCGCCCGCTTTGAGATTGGTACACGCTATTCGAAGATTGAGGCGGCGCGATCGGTTATTCCCGGATCGAAGCCCCGAAGCCGTCAGATGTTTTGCTCGCGCCTTGTCGCGCGAGCGTATGCGAGCGCTGGCCTGCAGCTCGCTCCGGATCCGGACTATTGCACCCCGGAAGAAGTGCGGATCAGCCCGCTGCTCGTTGCGGTCAGCGACATCGTCGAACCTGTCTCGAAGGAGGAGATTGCGGCTTGGCGTGATCGGCCAAATCCGATCGCCGACACGCATGATGCTCAGAATGCCGTCCTTGCCGCCGCACGCCGGCTCGATCCATCCATTGAGAACTTCACCGACTTGGATCGCTTGGTGCAGGCCCATCCGGAATGGGATGCCGACATCGCGCGCGCCTATCGCGACTCCGGCTATCTGGAACTCTGGAAGACCGATTTCGAGGTCAATCCTTGGCACTATGACCTCGATGCCATGGAAAAAAGGACGGATCAGAGCACGATCATTGACCTGCGATCATACTGTGTGAGCACTGTGCGAGAGGCATACACTGGCGGGCTTCGCTACGCGGTGAATCTCGTTCAATATCAGGCGTCGTATGGGGCGGCCGGCCGCGAGACAACCGGGCAGTTGGTTGTGCTCTACGAGCAGCTGGCCTTGAACGATCAAATGCGCCGCGAGACGGCGCTCGCCTGGCTGCGTCGCCACTTTCCGTCGGATGCTTCCAACGAGCTCGAGCGCATCGTGCCGCATTCCGAACTCTGGTTCTCCATCATCGATCGCTTGGAGCCTCGGTTGGGAGCTATCGCACGGATGTCGATCGCGAAGGAGGGAGCTTCGGAAGTTTGCTCCTCGTGCGGCGATCCCGGCGACGACTATCGTCTGGTCAATAGCGCCGAGACGATGCCCGGCGTTCCGTCGCTGCGACTGTGCCCGGATTGCGTCGCGATTCGGCGGACGCGGCATGGCGAAGTCCTTGAGCCGCTGGATGACTAGGTAGGGGACCCAACCAAACAATTGTCAAGATTGGGAGATTCTCTGCGGGTATGGGTCGCGGGGGCATGGAGGACACCATGCTTGATCTCTACTGGCTATCGGACGATGCGTGGGCGCGTCTTGAACCCCATCTGCCTCACAACCAGCCGGGTCGACCGCGCGTCGACGACCGGCGTGTGATCAGCGGCATCCTTCACATCCTCAAGACAGGGGCGCGCTGGCGCGACGTACCGCCCGAATACGGCCCGGCAAAGACGATCTACAATCGCTACACCCGTTGGGCGCATCGCGGCGTCTGGCAGCGGATTTTCGCCAAGGTCGCCGCAGGGGGAGCGATCCCTGATGAACTGATGCTCGACAGCTCCCATGTAAAGGCGCATCGGTCAGCTTCCGGCGGAAAAGGGGGGAGTGGACGCAGGCGGTCGGCGTATCGCGGGGCGGCCGAACGACCAAAATCCATTGTCTGGCCGATGCTTGCGGCAGGATCGTCGCCATCGCGCTGACACCGGGCAACATCGCCGACATCAGCATGGCCATGCCCTTGCTGGAGGCCATCGCGCCGGCCAAACGTCTCCTTGCAGACAAGGCCTATGACGCCGATCGACTGCGAAACTGGCTCGGCGACAGGCAGATCGAAGCCATCATACCGGGTCGCGCAACCCGAAACGCTGCCTATGCCCTCAACCGCCCCGCATACCGGCGCCGCAACATCATCGAGCGCATGTTCGGGAAGCTCAAAAACTGGAAGCGCATCGCCACACGATACGACAGGCTCGCCGTAAACTTCCTCGCAGCCATCGCCCTCGTCGCTCTTGCGACGCAATGGCTCAAATGAGTCCCCTACCTAGCCTTGCGCGGACCATGATAGGCTTTGCGTATGTCGGCGTGCCGCGCCGGGGCAGCGATGGATACCATTCTGCCCTTCGCCAACTGGAAATTGCGGCTGTGCCCCGATCCGGTGGCCGCTCATTGTGTTCCGATTTAATCGAGTCCTTGTTTCCCGGGCGCCCAATACGCCTTGGTGAGGATACGGGCTGCCGGCACACGCCGCCGCTTTAGATCTTGCCGAAGCCGCTGGATGGTGCCGGCCTTGCCCGTCAACACGAACGAGGCTCCAGCAGCGATCGGCGCGCCAAGCGCTGCCCCCATATCATTGACATGCCCGTAATCCTCGCGCTTCGTGACCGGCGTCGCCCCTTCGAGACCAAGTCGTGCCAAGGCCTGGCCGCAGCTCTCGATGTCGCCGATCTCGAAGCAGCAACTCACGGCGCCAGCCCGGTCCGTCGATGCCAGCGCATGGGCGAGCCCGATCGAGGTTTCATCGCCGAAGACAGCCAGCGCCGCCGTCGCACGCCCTGCATCGAGCGGGCTGCGCGGTCCGAAGAGATGATATTCGTGGCCTGCCCTGAGGCCGCGCAGCCATGCGCTTCCCGGCCCTTCGCCATGCATGTAACCGAGGATACGGGTGCGCCCCTCGGCCGCATTCCAATCCATCGGCGTATAGGTGCGACTTACGAAGGCCGAGCCCATCGCAATCTGGACCTTGTGCCCGGGGGTCCATGCGACGCCCCGCAGGGAGCTCCATCCAGCGTGACGAGCCGAAAGCGATCGCCGATATCGGCGATCGACGCGACGGTCGCGCGCTTCACGAAGAGGCCCAGAAGCGCCTTGCTGAGCCGGCCAGGCGCCTTCGCGGCGCTGCCATCCGCTCCTGACGCCGGCATTACAGGATTCTCACGGCGAATTCGTTGCCGCGGCCCTCGTCGATCGGCAGCGTCTGCGCGATGTAGCCGTTCGCGGGATTGCGGACATATCCCAGATAGTCCTCCGCAAATGCGTTCTCGGCCAAGATCACGGCGCCGGGCCGCAGCCGGGGCTCAATTAGCTTGAGCACCGGCAGGTAGAGCGACCAGGCACCGCCGATCAGTGCAAGGTCGACCTCTCCGCCGACATCCTTGAGCGTCTCGAGCGCGTCACCCTCGCGAATTTCCACCAGGTCGCCGAGGCCAGCCGCGTCGATATGCGCCCGCGCCCGCGCCACCTTGGCGGGCTCCAACTCGGATCCGATGAGCTGCCCGCCACCATTGTCGCGGAGCGCCGCGGCGAGATAGATGGTCGAGATATCCTCGGTCGGGCAACCGCTTCGTACTGCGGCGAACAGACGCTTCCGACACGGCACGCAAGGCTGTGCTTCCGCGATCGGGCACCACACCACTATGCCAGTCAGAACCCATAGCGCTCGTCGGCCCAGCGCAGCAGCACCTTTGCGTCGTGCTCGCGAAGACGCACTCACGCCTCGCGGAGGCCTTGCGCGATCGCATCGCCGACCTCGGGAGAGACTTTATTGCCGTGGGTCATCAGGAAAAACCAGGCAAACGGAAGGCCCATCTCCCGGTCGATTGCCTCGATGCGATCCATGAGGATATGGACGGAAGAATCGCCCACCTCCAGGCGCTCTTCCGGCAGATGCAGCGGACGTGGGATGAACGCGACCTCACGCTCACCTTTGTGCTCGTAGTCCCTGATGTCGAGCGCCCAATGCTCGTACACGCGGCTCGCTCGCGCGCTCGATTCCTCCCAATCCTGAAAGAAGCGCACCTCACGCGGCGTAAAATCGAAGTAGTTGGGCTGCAAATCGAGAAACGGCGTCCGCGTGCCATCGGAGCCAACCCAGACGCGTCGCTCCAACTCCGGCCGTCGCGCCTCGCGCTTGTCGCGCTCGAGACGCGCGCAGCGCGCGAGAAAGCTACGGATATGCACGATGTTGCTTCCCGGCCTGCCGAGCAATCGGTAGAGCGGACCCGCAAGCACCTTGTCGTCCGACATATCGTCGTGCGTGATCCATGACGGATCGAGCAGTTCGTCTTCACCCCACGGCCGGCGTGATGGGTTGACGATCGGCCCTGCGCACCATTCGGTCTCGCGACCGAGCGAAATCTGGACATAGTGAGCCACACCGGATCCTGTCGGCGCGAAAGCATAGACGCTGTTTCCGTGCCATTCCGAGATCTGGAGATCAGTGTCCTGCAACCGTCGCCAGAGGGTCGCGATGTCTCCATTATCCTTCGCGAGCTCGGTCTTCATCCAAGGTCGATACTCGGCAATCCGTGTTCCATCCGCGGCCAGCACCGAGCGCGTGTCCCGCCAATACTGGTCGTCGACGCTCGTCGCCAAGAATGCGAACCCAGGGAACGCCTCGCCCAATGCGCTTGCCAAGGCGGTCTCGTCGACGCCCGCCGGCAGACGCGCCAGGACGGCCTCGACCGAGCCGTGGTCAGGCAGTTTGGCAGGTGCGTTCTCCGAAATCTCAGCCATGTGGCCACCCTATCATTTCGGCCCGGCCGGGTCTTTGCCCGACTCCGCCGGTGCGGTCGTCATGTGTCACCAGCCCCGGCCTCTGCCGCGTTGAGATGCTGCTCGAGCGCTTCGATGCTGGCGATCACGTCGTCGAAGGTCGGCGGTCTGCCGAAGATCATCGCCGTCATGCGCCCGTAGTCGGCCGCGAGCTCCGCACGCATGTCCGGCGTCGGGACGAGTCGATAGCTCCCCGGCACGGCGCGGTCGTATCGGTGATCCGGCGCGCGAAACATCAGGCGCTTGTGCTGCCGGCAGGCTTCGGCCAGATCGCGCAACGACGCCGTCGCGACGCCATAGTCCGCATGCGTCCAGATCTGATGGACGTCGTAGTAGTGACGTGAGTAACGATTGAGATCGGGCACAGGCCGTTCGGGATTGGCATCCTCACGCCGTTTCTCCGTCATCTCCGTCATCGCATGCAGGATCAGCACCTTCTCCCAGAAGGTCCGCTCCGGCTTGACCGTCGTCACGTTGCGAACGGTGAGGTCCATCCCTTCCGGCATTTCGTCAGCGATGTAGGGGACGATCTCGCGCGGCTCGGCCGGCTCCGGATCGGGACGCGCGCCGCCCTCGATGCGGACCGCGGCCTGCACATAGTTCTGCGCGGAATCGAAGGCGCTCTTGTATCCGATCACCAGAATGTCGAGCGCGTCTCTGTTGCGATAATTGTCGAAGCCGAAGCCGAGCGTGAAATGTCCCGGCTGCTCGATCGCTTCCTCGACTGTGGCGATCTCGTTCGCCAGCCGCTCCTTCAGCGGACCGGAGATGTATTGGCGTGCCGCCTCGTCGACCTTCTGGGCCAGCGCGCGCTGCTGCTGGTTGATCGAGGGCATGGCGGCGATGTCGGCTTCGAGCGGGACATGCAGATCGGCCTTGTAGATGCCGATGTCGATGTCCTCGGAAAAACGCCGGATCAGTCCATACGCCTTGCTGAGGCTCGTGCCGCCTTTGAAATACAGGCCGATCGGATCATCGCCGCGCCGGTTGAACAGGAAGTCGAGCACCCAGCAGACATAGAGGTCCTTCTCGACGTTCTGCGCCTGCGTTTCGAGATGCGCGGCGACCGTCTCGAAGAGAGCACGGCGGTCGTCGACGCTCGATCGCAGGACTTCAATGAACGTCTTCAGCATGATCGCCCTTCGTGCGTTCGATGTCCGGCGCATTCTCGCTGTGATCCTCGGCGAGCCGGCGCGTGATCGTCTCGATCAGTGGATACATCCATGCCGGGACCGCGCGGAAGTTCTCGCGCAGATCATCCGCGACCTTCTCGCGGTTCGGATCGCGCGACAGATGCCGAACGATGCCGTTCACGGCGGCGTCGAGGCTCGCCTTCTCATCCCGAAACCATGTCAGCGCCTGGACGACGCGCATGGCTGGCCGCCCGGCCCAGAACGCCGTCTTCGCCGCGACGCGTTTGAAGTCGAGCTTGTAGATGACCGGCTTCGTCACCTTCGCATCGCCGGCGCTCGCCTCGATCTCGATCGTCCGGGGATAGGTGTCGGCATAGATCGTCGAGCGCGCCGGTACGGCCGTCGTCAGGCCGAGATCGTTCGCCGCGGTCATGCCGTCGATGAGGACGCGCAGCTTGTCGCGCCGGGCAATGGCGTCGATGAAGGAGGCGCGAGGCGGAAACACCATCTTGCCGGTCAGCTTGCTGACGCCGGGCTTGTCGTAAAGGCCGCGATAGGGCCGGCGGATGTCGCCGCGCAGAGTCAGCCGCTGCAGCGCCTTCTCGACGGCGTTCGGCGTCCCGATGTCGAGGAAATCGGCGCGCGACCACACCCCGGCCGGCGCCGCCTGGGCGATCCGGGCATGGATGCGGTCGAGGGTGTCGGACGTCGGGTCGGGCATTGGCCCCTCAGTTCTGTCCGAAGATTATATCTAAACTTTGGTCAGTAGCAATCTGGAACTCGCTCTGTCCAGAATTTGTATTCAAACTTTGGTCAGTAGAAGGCCGCTTGCCCCTCCTTCTCCTTCCGGACGACCCCTCGCAGGACGATTCAGACGAGTCTGATTGACTCTCTAGGACGACAAGAACAAACATAGAACATATCAGATGCAGAGAGCGTTGCAAAGGACATGAGTACGTCCGCCCCCCGATCAGTCGTGTCCGAGCTCCAGGCACGCATCGCCCGGCTCGAGGGCAGGACCGCGCAGCAGCGCGCGGTCCTGCCCTTCGGCGTGGCGGCGATCGACCGGGTTCTTCCGGAAGGAGGGTTGCTGCGCGGTGCGCTGCATGAGGTCGCCGGAGGCGGCAACGGCGCAGTGGACGGCGCGGCCGCCGCCCTGTTCGCCGCCGGCGTCGCGGCGCGCAGCGGCGGCAAGGTGCTGTGGTGCGTGACGCGCATGGATCTGTTCGCGCCGGCGCTCGCCCAGGCCGGTCTCGCGCCTGGCCGCGTCGTCTATGTCGAGTGCGGCGACGAGAAGGCCCTGCTCGCCTGTTTCGAGGAAGGGCTACGGCATCCCGGATTGGGCGCCGTCGTCGCCGAGGTGTCGCGCCTCTCCATGACCGCCTCGCGCCGGCTCCAGCTCGCGGCCGAGGCCTCCGGCACGCTCGGCCTCGCGGTCCGGCGCTGGCGCCGACAGACCGAGGCGGCGGATTTCGGCATGCCGACCGCGGCCACCACGCGATGGCGCGTGTCGGCCCTGCCGTCGGCGCCGCTCCCGGTCCCCGGCGTCGGGCGACCGCGCTGGCTGCTCGAGCTCATCCGATCGCGCGCCGGAGAACGCGCGGATTTCGTTGTGGAGGCGTGTGATGACCAGGGTCGTCTCGCTCTTCCTTCCAACCTGGCCGACGGACAGGGTGCGAAGGATGTTGGGCGACGCCGCGCCTCCGCCTGAGACGCCGCTCGTCCTTGTCGGCCGTGAGGGTCGCCGACGTGAGATCCTGGCCGCCGATGCGGCCGCGCAGCGCGCGGGCCTGCGCATCGGCATGGCCGCCAGCAAGGCGCAGGCGCTGGTGCGGGATCTCGTCATGCGCGACGCCGAGCCGGACGCGGACCTCGCCGCGCTCGACCGGCTCGCGCTCTGGGCGCTGCGCCGCTATTCGCCGATTGTCGCGGCAAACCCGCCCGACGGCCTCGTGATCGAAGCGACCGGCGCCACCCATCTTCACGGCGGCGAGACCGCCATGCTCGCCGACATGGTGGCGCGGCTGAAAGCTGCCGGCCTGTCCGCGCGCGCGGCGATGGCCGACACCTGGGGCGCGGCGCATGCGCTCGCGCGCTTCGCCGCACAGCCGACGCTCGTCGTTCCCGCCGGGGAGAGCGCCGCAGCGATCATGTCCCTGCCGATCGCGGCATTGCGGCTGCCGGCCACGACCGTCGACAGCCTGCGCCGGCTTGGCCTCGACCATATCGGCGATCTCGAGCGCACCCCGCGCGCGCCGCTCGCGCTGCGCTTCGGGTCCGACATCGGCCGCCGCCTCGACCAGGCGATGCGCCGTCTCAGCGAGCCGATCGACCCGATCCGTCCCGCCGAGATCGCCGAGGTGCGGCGTCAATTTCCCGAGCCGATCTCAGCGGCCGAGACGATCGCCCGCTACATCGCCAAGCTGGTGAGCGAGCTTTGCATCCTGCTCGAGGCGCGCGGGCAGGGCGCCCGGCGCCTCGACCTTCTCTGTCACCGCGTCGATGCGCGGATGGTGGCGGTCCGCGTCGGCACGGCCTTGCCGGTGCGCGACGCCAGGCGCCTGACGCGGCTCCTCACCGACAAGATCGAGACCATTGATCCCGGCTTCGGCATCGAGCTGATGCGGCTTGCCGCGACGATCGCCGAGCCCTTGGACGCGAAGCAGATCATCTCCGATCTCGCCGCGCCGCCGGAGGCGGACATCAGCGACCTGATCGACACGCTGTCCAATCGCATCGGCGGCGAACGGCTCTATCGCATCGTGCCCCTTCAAAGCGACGTGCCGGAACGATCGGTCGCGCGCGCGTCGCCGGCGTCGCCGGACGCCGGCGCATCCTGGTCAGGATCGTGGCCGCGCCCGGTGCGGCTCCTTGCCTCGCCCGAGCCGATCGAGACCGTGGCGCTTCTGCCCGATCATCCGCCCGTGACATTCGTTTGGCGCGGCATGCGCCGGCGCGTGCGGCGCGCCGATGGGCCCGAGCGGATCTTCGAGGAATGGTGGCGCAGCGACGCCGAGCTCGACGCCGTGCGTGATTACTTCCGCGTCGAGGACGAGCAGGGCGAGCGGTTCTGGATTTATCGCGCCGGCGACGGCGAGCATGGCGAGACCGGCTCGCAGCGCTGGTATCTGCACGGAATCTTCGGATGAGCGGCCCGCGCTATGTCGAGCTGCAGGCGACCTCGCACTTCTCGTTTCTACGAGGCGCGAGCAGCGCCGAAGAATTGTTCGCGCAGGCGGCCATGCTCGGCATCGAGGCGCTCGGCATCGTCGACCGCAATTCCTTGGCCGGCATCGTCCGCGCCCATGAGGCCGCCAAGGTGACGGGCGTGCGCCTGATCGTCGGCTGCCGCCTCGACCTCGCCGACGGCTTCTCGCTGCTCGTTTATCCGACCGACCGCGCGGCCTATGCGCGGCTCTGCCGTCTGCTGTCGGAAGGCAAGCGCCGCGCCGGCAAAGCGAAATGCCACCTCGAATGGCGCGATGTCGTCGCCTATGGCGAGGGCCTGATCGCCATCCTTCTCCCGGATGACGCCGACGCGCCCTGCGCCGAACGGCTGCGCCGCCTGCGCGAGGCGTTCGGCGATCGCGGTTACCTCGCCTTGACGCTGCGCCGCAGGCCCAACGACCAGCTCCGGCTGCACGAGCTGGCGAACCTCGCGGCGTCGCTGCGCGTCGATACCGTCGTGACCAATGACGTGCTGTTTCACGAACCTCGGCGTCGCATCATGCAGGATGTCGTCACCGCGATCCGCAATAACGTCACGATTGACGCACTCGGCTTCAGGCGTGAACGCCATGCCGATCGCTTCCTCAAACTGCCTGAAGAGATGCACCGGCTGTTTGCGCGCTATCCCGAGGCGCTCGCGCGTACGCTTGCGATCGCGAAGCGCTGCACCTTCTCAATGTCCGAGCTCGAATATCAATATCCGGAAGAGCGGACGATGCCGGACCTCACGCCGCAGGAGGCGCTGGAGAAGTTTACATGGGAGAGCGCCGCGGAGCGTTATCCCGAAGGCGTGCCCGACAGGGTGCGCAAGATCCTCGCGCATGAGCTGGCGCTGATCCGCACGCTCGATTACGCCCCGTATTTTCTCACCGTCAACGCAATCGTCCGCTTCGCCAGATCGAAGGGCATCCTGTGCCAGGGCCGCGGCTCGGCCGCCAATTCCGCCGTGTGCTACGTGCTCGGCATCACATCTATCGACCCGGATCGTAACGACCTGCTGTTCGAGCGGTTCGTCAGCGTCGAGCGCAAGGAGCCGCCCGACATCGACGTCGATTTCGAGCACGAACGACGCGAAGTGGTGATTCAATGGGTCTATGAGACCTACGGCCGCGACCGCGCGGCTTTGTGCTCGACAGTGATCCGCTACAGATCGAAAGGCGCGCTGCGCGACGTCGGCAAGGCGCTGGGCCTGACTGAGGACACCATCAAGATGCTGTCCGGCCAGGTCTGGGGCTGGTCGAGGACCGGCATCGAGGACAAGCACGCGGCCGACCTCAACATGAATCTCGGCGACCGGCGCCTTCGCCTCGCGCTCGAGCTGGCGCGCGCGCTGATCGGCACGCCGCGCCATCTCAGCCAGCACCCAGGCGGCTTCGTCCTAACGCGCGACAGGCTCGACGATCTCGTGCCGATCGAGCCCGCGGCGATGCCGGATAGGCAAGTCGTTGAGTGGGATAAGGATGACGTCGACGCCTTGCGCATGATGAAGATGGATTGTCTCGCGCTCGGCATGCTGTCCTGCATGAAGCGCGCCTTCGATCTTCTGGCGGAGCACAAGGGCGTCACGCTCGATCTCGCGACCATTCCCGCCGAGGACCCGCGCACCTACGCGATGATCCGCCGCGCCGACACGCTCGGCGTCTTCCAGATCGAGAGCCGGGCGCAGATGAGCATGTTGCCGAGGCTGAAGCCGCGCACCTTCTACGATCTCGTCATCGAGGTCGCGATCGTGCGGCCGGGACCGATCCAGGGCGACATGGTCCATCCGTACCTGCGCCGGCGCGAGGGCAAGGAGGACGTCGTCTATCCGACGCCGGAGCTCGAAGCGGTTCTCGGCAAGACCTTGGGAGTGCCGCTGTTTCAGGAACAGGCGATGCGGATCGCGATCACGGCGGCCGGCTTCACGCCCGGCGAAGCCGATCAGCTTCGCCGCAGCATGGCCACGTTCAAACACACGGGCGGCGTCTCGGCCTTCAAGGACAAATTGGTCAACGGCATGATCGACAATGGCTACGCCCGCGATTTCGCCGAGAAGACGTTCTCGCAGCTCGAGGGCTTTGGGAGTTACGGCTTTCCTGAAAGCCATGCCGCTTCGTTCGCCTTGCTGGCTTACGCGTCGTCCTGGATGAAATGCCATCATGCGGATGTCTTCTGCGCGGCCCTGCTCAATGCCCAGCCGATGGGATTCTATGCGCCGGCGCAAATCGTTCGCGATGCGCGCGATCACGGCGTCGAGGTACGCCCCGTCGACGTCAACCGATCCCGATGGGATTGCACGCTGGAGCCGACCGAGCATGAGGACCGCTTCGCAGTCAGACTCGGCATGCGCATGGTGCGCAGCCTGGCCAATGGCGACGCCGCGCAGATCATCGCCGCCCGTGCCGATCGGCCATTCTCGTCGGTCGACGATCTATGGCGCCGCGCCGCCGTGCCGGCTGCGGCGCTCGTTCACCTCGCCGACGCCGATGCGTTTCGGCCGGCCTTCGGTCTGCCGCGGCGCGATGCCATGTGGGCCATCAAGGCGTTGCGCGACGAACCGCTGCCGCTCTTCGCGGCCGCCGCGGCGCGCGAAGCGCGGACCGTGCCGGAGATCCACGAGCCGGCCGTCGCGTTACGCCCCATGAAGGCCGGCGGCGAGGTGGTCGAGGATTACGGCCATGTCGGCCTGACGCTACGCGCCCATCCGTTGTCGTTCCTGCGCGCCGATCTCGCGCGCCGGCGCATTGTCACTTGCACGGAGGCGATGGCGGGGCGCGACGGCCGCTGGCTCGAGGCTGCCGGGCTCGTCCTGGTGCGGCAAATGCCCGGCAGCGCCAAAGGCGTAATGTTTATCACGATCGAGGACGAGACCGGCATCGCCAATCTTGTCATCTGGCCGCAGGTCTTCGAGCAATACCGGCGCGTCGTGCTGTCGGCGGGTATGCTTTTGGTGCGCGGGCGAATTCAGCGGGAAGGGGAGGTGGTGCATCTCGTGGCGCGCCATCTGTCCGATCTATCGGGTGAGCTTGCCAGCGTCGGCGAGCGCGACGACGCATTTCCGCTGCCGCATGGCCGCGGCGACGAACTGCATCACGGCAGCCCCACGCCTGATCCGCGCGGCCTGCCGAAAGGCCCGCGGCCGCGCAACATCGTCGACCCGTACGGACACATCGACCAGATCAAGGTGAAGCCGCGGGATTTCAGATAAGCGGTGACAGCGTCGTGGACGGACAATCGGTCCGCTTCCGGCCAAGGCCGGCCAAGCGTGCGATAACAAAGCGCAGCGACTTTATTCCAATATCCGTACTGTGTAATCTAGCCGCTGGGGGAGGCGCGTGTGGAAGACCAAGCTGACATCTCAAAGACGTTGCCGGCGGATGAGCTGGCGGACCCAGAACAGCCGCCCGCCAACTCCGCCAAAATCCAGTACGGAAAAGTCATCCCGCCGCAGCAACAGATTCTGATCTACTCGCCGGAAGAATGGGAGACGTTCATACAGGAATGGGCGACCGGCAAGAAGACTGGTTACGCTAAGGTCGTCCGTCTCGCCGGCGCAACGGATATGGGTATCGATGTTGCCGGGCTGGAGGATGCGTCGGGTTTTTTTGGCATCTGGGATAACTTCCAATGCAAGCACTACGATTCCGCGCTGACACCAAGCGACGTCTTGCCAGAAATCGGGAAGATGCTCTGGCACTCATTTAATAAGGAGTTTTCACCCCCACGCGCATACTTTTTCATGGCGCCGAAAGGGTGCGGTATCAGCCTGCAAAAGCTGCTTCTGAAGCCGACCGCGCTCAAGGAGAAGCTATTCGAGAAATGGGGTGAATGGTGCGCAGGGAAAATAACATCAACCCAAACCATCCAGCTCCAAGGCGCCTTCCTGACCTATTGCGAGCAGTACGACTACAGCTCGTTCAGCTACAAGAATCCGCTCGAGGTCATCGACGAGCATAGACACACCCCCTACTTTTCCGCGAGGTTTGGCGGTGGGCTCGCAGCGCGGCCCGTACCAGGAAAGCCACCCGTCGTTCCCGCAGATGACGAGAGTCGCTATTTGCATCACCTCTTCGAAGCCTATGGCGACAACAAGAAGATGATGCTTACAAAGCTCGACGACCTCAGCTCATGGCCCGAGTTGACAAGCCACTATCACCGGCAACGCGAAAACTTTTACCAAGCCGAATCGCTGCGGAACTTTGCTCGCGATACAGTGCCCCCGGGCACCTTCGAATCGCTGCAAGACGAGGTGCATGCCGGTATCGTGGACATTGCCGAAGCGGTTCATGCGGACGGCCTCGCCTGCCTGACGGCCGTTACCCATGCTGCGACCATGTTGCCCCTGACCGAGAACGGCCTCATCAGCGTTGTGAAGATTCACGATCGACGCGGGATCTGTCACCAGCTCGCCAATGTGGATCGCCTCAAATGGAAGAAGTGACCGCTATCAGGCGGAGGGGCCTGCCTTTCAATAGCCCGCTTGAGACGGGCATCCGATCCGTTGGAGTGCTTGCGGCTCTGTTTCCGAAGGCATTCGACCTCCAGCGCATGGTCGCATTCGACTATCTCGTCGTACACACCGCCGACGTGGGAGGCCCGGCGAGCCTGCACCCGGAGCTGCCTCTTCGAAGTGCGGAGCTTCTGGTTAGGAGGGAACTTGTTGAGCGCGGCCTCCATCTGATGATGTCCAGAGAGCTGGTCGAGCGCGTCGTGGATAGCTCTGGCATCGTCTATCGCGCGGGTGAGATGGCGGAGGTTTTCCTCTCCACTCTAACCAGCGAGTATATGAACCTCTTGCAGCTTCGCGCTCAATGGGTGGCAGAAGTTTTTGGCGATATGGGCGACGATGACTTCCGGACCCTAATGCGCGAGAATTTCGACAAATGGGTTGAGCAGTTCCACGTCGTAGAGAAAAGTTCGGCGGGAGGTGCGTCTTGACAGCAGCAGCACTTGCCTTGCGACACTTGGCTTTTACCGGCCCGAATAAGTCAACAGCAGAGATCGAGTTTGGTGCCGGTCTCAATGTCATTTATGGCGCGTCCGAGACAGGCAAATCGTTCATTCTGGAATCGATCGACTTCATGCTCGGAGGTGGAGAAGACCTTCGCGATATACCTGAGCGCGTAGGCTACGATCGGGTATGGCTCGGCTTCGAGTCACCAGAAGGAAAGCCCTATACGCTTGCGCGCGCGGTGGTGGGCGGCAAGTACTCGCTCTTTGAAGGGCTGCATAAATCGATCCCGGCGGACCAAACACCGATCGTTCTCAACGGCAAGCATAATCCCCAGCGCAATAACAACGTCTCGATGTTTCTGCTTGGCCTTCTCGGGCTCTCCGGCAAACGCATTCAGAAGAATGCGCGCGGCGAGACCAACTCGCTGAGCTTTCGGAATCTTGTGCATCTTTGTGTAGTGCCCGAAGGGGACATCCAGAAGCGCGGTTCCCCGATCGAATCCGGTGACTACCTGACGCGGACACCAGAAATGTCTGTATTCAAGCTTCTCGTAACGGGGGTCGATGACAGCGCCGTGCAGGCTGTTGACGAGGATCGAACACGCGTTACGAGCAGGACGGCAAAGACCGAGATCATCAACGAATTGATCTCAAGCTATAAGGATAAGCTGACCAGCATCGTCGGTGAGGAAGACGACGTGGCCGAGTTGGAAGACCAGCTCGGCAGACTTGAGGATACTCTTGAGATTGAGAAGACCGGCCTACAGCAGCTCGAATTCGAGTTCAGAGAAATTGCGGCGCGGAGGCGCTCGTTTCGTGCCGCAATCGATGATGCAGATATTCGCCGCGCTGAAATTGAAGAGTTGCTCGCGCGCTTCGATCTGCTTTCCCAAAGCTACCAGTCGGACCTGCGCCGGCTCGCCGGCCTCAGGGAGGCGGGGTCGCTGTTAGGGGCATTAGCACCGGGGCGCTGTCCGCTTTGCGGCGCATTGGCTGAGCACCAAAATCCAGACGATGATAGTTGCGACGGCAACATCGAGGTCGTCGTTGCAGCGGCGGACGCAGAAGCGTCCAAAATTCAATTGCTTGCCAAAGAACTCGCCGAGACTGTCCAGCAGCTCAACGACGAAATTGCGTCAATTGAGGCATCGAAGCCGGGCCTGGAGCAACAGCTTACGGCTACCGATGCGGAGCTATTGCGCATCACCCCGACCCTGCAAGGTCAGCGGGCCACTTATTCCGAGATCACGGAGAAGCGTACGTCTGTGACTAATGCGCTTTCGCTGTTCCAGTCGATCTCCGACCTGGAGGAGCGAAAGGCCGAACTCGAGGAAGACGTGTCCGAGCCGCAAGCAGCGCCTGCACAGCCAGCGTCGGGTCTTTCAGAGTCAGTGTTGGATCTGTTCTCGGAGCAATTGCGCTTGCTCCTCAAGGCCTGGAATTTTCCGGAGACGGAGCGAGTGCATTTTGACCGATCTTCGAAAGACTTTGTGATCTCCGGGAAACCTCGAGGCAGTCGCGGCAAAGGTATGCGTGCCATCACGCACTCGGCGTTCAACGTCGCGCTTCTTGAGTTCACGCGGGACAACGACTTGCCGCACCCTGGATTTGTCGTGCTGGACACCCCGCTGCTAGCGTATCGCGAGCCTGAACACGACGAGGACGATCTGTCGGAAACTGACGTTCGCGACCATTTCTACGAGTATCTCTCAAAGCATGACGATCGGCAGGTCATCATCTTGGAGAACGACACGCCGTCGAACGCTGTGCGCACTAGGTCTCAGACCACGTTCTTTACCAAGAACGAGCAACTCGGAAGATACGGCCTGTTTCCGCGGCCAGCGGTGAAGCGGACATAGGCAGCGTCGCTTCTAGGTGTTTCCCCACATGCTACGCATGCGCGCCTTCATGTCGATCGGCGTCCGCGTCGACCGTGCAGCAGCACTGGCCGCTTGAGCACGCGGCCAGTGGCGGCTCTGGAAATGCTTCGTGATGGCGTTCGGGATGAAGCGCGTGCGCTGCGCATAGACGTGGCGATCACCGAAGCTGCGCTGGCCATGCGTGAAGAAACGCTGCGGGACCATCAGATGAAGCTGATCCTTGGCCCGCGTCATGGCGACGTAGAGAAGCCGGCGTTCCTCCTCGATCTCCGGCGTCGAGCCGACGCCGAGGTCGGACGGAATGCACCCATCGACCACGTTGAGGACGAAGACTGACGACCATTCCTGGCCCTTGGCGGAATGAATGGTCGAGAGGATCAGATAATCCTCATCGAGCAGTGGCGGACCGGCCTGGTCGCTCGTCGCATCGGGCGGGTCGAGCGTCAGTTCGGTCAGGAAACGCTCGCGAGTCGGATAACTGGCTGCGATCTGCGCAAGCTGCGTAAGGTCGGCCTGCCTTTGTAGGGCGTCCTCGTAGCGTTGCTCCATGAAGGGCAGATACCAGCGGCAGGCGAGATCGAGCTCGGACGGCCATCCGGCTGCGCCGAGATGTAGCGCGCTCATCGTCTCGACGAACTTCTGCCAATGCGCGACCGCAGCAACCGGAGGGCGAAAGCCGTGCAGGCCGGTGGCCGCGCTGCCGCTAGCGGCGGTGCCGTCGAGAAGCTTAGCAGCCGTGCCCGGGCCGACGCCGGGCAGGAGCTGCGCCACACGAAACCCGGCGACGCGATCACGCAGATTGTGCGCCCAGCGCAGCACGGCGAGCACATCCTTGATGTGCGCCGCCTCGATAAACTTGAGGCCGCCGAATTTGACGAATGGAATGTTGCGACGGGTCAGCTCGACTTCGAGCGTCGCGCTGTGGCTCGACGTCCGGAACAGGACCGCCTGCGATTTGAGGCGCTGTCCGGCCTCGCGATTGGCGAGAATGTTTTCGACGATGTAGCCGGCCTGGGCATTGTCATCGGCGACGTTGACGAGCGCGGGCAGATCGGATGATGCGCGATAAGACCAGAGGTTCTTGGTGAAGCGCTCGGAGGCGAGATCAATCACCGCATTTGCCGCGGCAAGGATCGGCTGCGTCGAGCGATAATTCTGCTCGAGCGTGATCAGCTCGGCCTTCGGCGTGAAGTGACCGGGAAAATCGAGAATGTTGCGCACCGTCGCCGCGCGGAACGAATAGATCGACTGAGCGTCGTCGCCGACGACGGTGAGGCCGCGGCCGGTCGGCTTGAAGTTCAGCAGGATCGAGGCCTGAAGCCTGTTCGTGTCCTGATACTCGTCGATCAGGACGTGATCGAAGCGGCCTGAGAGATCGTCGGCGAGCGCCGGCGCCATCATCATCTGCGCCCAGTAGAGCAGCAGATCGTCGTAATCGAGCACGTTCTGTTTCTGCTTGGCCTCGACATAGGCGCCGAACAGCCTTTGCAGTTCGGCCTCCCATTCGGCGCACCAGGGGAAGACGCCGCCGAGCACTTCGCCGAGCGGCGTTTCCGCATTCACGGCGCGCGAATAGATCGCCAGACACGTATCCTTCATCGGGAAGCGCTTCTCCATCTTGGAAAAGCCGAGATCGTGCCGCGCGAGGTTCATCAGGTCGGCGGAATCTTCCCTGTCGTGGATCGTGAACGCCGCATCCAGTCCGATGTCCGCCGCGTATTCACGCAGGAGCCGGGCGCCCATCGCATGGAATGTCCCCGACCAGGCCAGCGCATCGGCCATCGCGCCGGCGTTCGGTCCGAGCGCCTTCGCCATGATCCGCTCGACGCGGCGCTGCATCTCGACCGCGGCGCGCCGCGAGAATGTCAGCAGCATGATGCGGCGCGGGTCGGCGCCTGAAACGACCAGATGCGCGACGCGATGCGCCAGCGTGTTGGTCTTGCCCGAGCCGGCGCCGGCGATGATGAGCAGAGGCGGGACATCGTTCAGGTCAGCGCAGCCATGTTCCACGGCGCGCCGTTGCTTCGGATTCAGCCCGGCCAGAGGGCCGTCTCTCCCCGCGTCTGTTTGGCTTGCCGTCCTGACCTGCTGCAGCATTCCCACTTGCCCCGAATCTCGAGGCTATAGTACAAATCATGAACAGGCATTTAAGTCGACCAGATTTGCGAGGCGGGCGGTGGGCTTTCGACGACGCGATCCATCTCGCCATTCCCGCCTATCGCACGGCGAAGGGCACACAGGTGACGTCGCGAAGCTGGCGCCTCGTCCACGGCAGAGACGGCCAGTGGCGGTCGGAGCGGATTCCCTGACACCTCGTCCGCGGGGTCAGAAAAGCATCAGATCCGACGACGACGTTGCCGGTTCGCCCCGGATCACCGTCCCCACGAACGCCTCTTCGATCGCCTTGCGTTTCTCGGCAGTCCAGCCCTCGACATGCTGCGGAGATACGAAGAAGTTCTCGGCCCGATCCACCAGCATGTGCGAGAGCGCGGACAGGCGCGCGTCCCCGCTCTTCAGGAAAATCGGCGCGACGTAGCGGCGGGCCTTTCCGGACTGCTCCTTCGGATAGCTCACGATCACGGCGGCTTCCGTCGTTGATGTCGGAATGACATTGAGAGTCACCGCTGCGAACCGTTTGCCCCACGCCTTGTCGTCAACTGAGAAGAATGAGGACGACGCCAGCACGGGCTTGCGGCCCTCAATCACAAACGTCGAATGGAGCACGTCTCCAAATCGGCTTTTCGCGAATGGCCGGTCGTAAAACTCCAAGCGATGCTTCCACACGCCCCAGGCCTTAATCATGTGCGCCGTAGCTTCCGTCATAGCCGGCGATGGCTTGTCCTTTGGTACGAGGCCTTCCGCTATCTGACGTTCGAGCGTGGTCTGCAGACGCATCGCTGCTTCCATTACGGTGTGCAGCTCTCGTGTGAGAGACCGATAGGCGATCAGAAACAGTTGCTCCGCATCGTCAAGCGACAGCGGCTTTGTGTCGAGGGGCTTGAAAATCTCCGTGTCGTGCCGGCTGCAAAAGCCTGGAAATGTGGACGCCTGATTGCGCCCGACTTTCTCGAAAAGGCATTCCGGCGAGCCATTTTTGACGCGCATGCGGAGCTCTTAGACGTGATTGTCTTCGGCAATAAGGCCGAGAGACGTCGCGTTCTGCACGGAATGGGCGTTGATCGCCTTTTCGGTGCATGAAAGTGTTGGATCTAAGCATTTCTCGAAGCGGACTTTCATCGTCTCGAAGAAGTGCGAAATGTTCGATTGCCCTTCCCCCACGTTTACCCCCAGATTTGTATCTTTGCAGGACACTAGCATCGACGCGCGTTGGCGGCGAAGTTGTTGGCCGAATTGAGATCAACGTGAAGGTCGAGGAATATTTCTGACAGCGCCGCCGCCGCTAGCGAATCCCAAAAGCTGGGGCGACATCCTCATTCCAAATCTGAATCGCGGGGACGCCGGCTCTCGCTTCGAGATTCACGCGCTCGAGGGGGACGTCGGGGGCCGTCGATCCCGAAGCGACATATCGCAGCTCCAGCCCACCCAGGCCAACCTTGCGAGCCGGGAAAATCGCGCCAAAGCGCTTCTGGTCGGACAACGCCCGGTGCATTTCCGCGTCCGTTCCCGATCGAAGCAGCGCGGGTGCAATAACATCGTCAGCGCGGGCTTTGACGACCTCCGTTCGCTCTGCAAGCACGACCTTCGGTGCGAGCGCCTGGAACGCTTCATCTCCTGCGCGCCAACGCTGATGATAGAGCGTCAGATCAACGATATCGAAAGGCGGAGCGATCAACCAGTAGTGTCCCGTCTCAAAGCCCCGACCCTCGTCCTCGTCGACGATTGCGAAATGCCGAGACGCTCCGTCGACCGTCTTTATCGCAACGGAGCCTCGCATCACGGTATTCCAGACCCCCAGACGATCCAGCATCCTCGTCAGCATCCCGGTTACGGCGATGCAGGAGCCGAACCACTGATGGCGATCCATTCGCGCCGAGATGATTGGAGCGAGCTTCCCCAGGACGTCTCGGACATGCGCGTCGTATTCGGGCAACCGCTCGCGATGTATGACCCACTCGGCATAGGCCTCAAGAAAACGCCGATCCCGGCGCTCCTCCGTCAAGAATCCGGGATCGTCGTAGAAACCAGGAGTCGATATGTCGATGCCGAGCTGCTCGAAACGGCGCGACAGTTCGTTTCGCCGCACAACTGAAGCACCCAGCATCTTCTTTCGCTTCGCATCTCCCATCCCGCACCCCGTGAACTTCACTGCCATCACATTGCATTCGACTTTGTAACAAAGGCCTATGTTTCTGCGCTTAATCCGATCCGCTCCGTACCAACTCGACACCGAGGGAACCCTTCGGTAGCGGCCTCAGCAACTCGCTTTCAGGTTTCGTCAGATAGAGCCAAGCACTCCAATCGCTCGGTGCCAGGATTACGACCTGCCGATTGTGATAGGGCGCGATGTCCTCGCCGGGCGACGTCGTAAGCATGGTGAAACTCGGCGGATGGTTGCCCTGGCCTTCGCGCCAGAGGCCGGCGATCGCCGTGATCGGCGAGCCCTTCAGCGCGAAGCGATATTTCGCTTTCGGATATTTCTTGCCGACGAACTCGAAGAAGGCGCTGCTCGGGATGATGCAGCGGTTGCTGTTGTCGAAGCGCCGTCCCTCCGACCGGAAATTGAATACGGGACCGCCGCGGCCTGACGGCGGGAAGCTGAAATTCATCGAGGCGAGCTCGACATGATTGTCGGCAATGCGCATCACCGGGCCGCGATCGTTGATCTTGATGTCGTCGGCTTCCGGGAGATCGAGCTCAGTCTGCTGCGTCGGGATGCCCAGCTCCAGGTTCTGCATCATCTTGCAGTATTCCTGCCAGCGGACATGCTGCTCGTAATTGTTGCACATGGGCCCCAATGTAGGGGCTCATCGCCGTTCAGACGAGATGGCGTCTCCCTGCGGGACCGCGCCGGCGGCTTGTGCTGAAGCCCCTCTTGCGCGGGTCTTCACCCTTCGGGCTTTCGTCGCTGACGCGGCTATGCGGGCAAGGAGCGGGAGACGATCGCGGGGTATGTGCTATTCGGTCGGGTTCCAGATCACCGCGAACTCGTCGTCGCTCTCCGACCCCGCCGCGCGGCCGAGATTGGCGAACAGCTTGCGCGGACCGAACTCGGGCGCCGAGATCGAGACGAAACATAATCGGCGCCGGTCTCCTTGCCCTGGCGAATCCACGCGTCGCCGATTTCCGCGCCGTTGGCATAGACCCGAAAATCCGGTTGATCGCTGTCCGGCTTCTTCTCTTTGTTCGGCATAATCTTCAGCGCCGCCGAGATCGAGAGCGTCCACAGCGTGCCGCGATAGGAGCCATCGTCGAGTTTGTTGACGTAGCCGATTGCGGGCATGGGCGTCCTCCTCTCTAAGGCGAAAGCATCGCCGGTCCTTTGCGCCGAGCGTCGACCTGCATGAGGTCGAAGCGCGCGGATCGCACCCCGGCGGATATGCCGGGTCCGGGATGGTCATGACGCCACCCCGCTGTCGATGGTCTCGGAGCTGGTCGGCCGGAAGAGGTGGTCGGCCGGGTGGGGCCGGGCCGTGGCAGGCGAGGCGCTCGCCTGTGCGTGGCTGAGGTGTCATCCGGCGAGGGGACATGCCCGCTCTCAAATGGGCTTTCCCTTGATCCGGGACCGGCCTTCCACGATCAACCCACGAGGGGTTCGCTACGCAAGCGTGCGACCGTCTCCGGCTGCGCCTTCGAGGTGATCGCGGCCGCTCACGGACACTTCGGACGCCTGTCGAGCGGGACGGTCCCGCTCCCGAAGACAGGAGCCTCGCATGTCGCACAATCTCGATCTCGCCCAGAACCACGCCTGGGATCTCGCCCGCACCCTGATGGTGCCGGTCGTTCTCTTCCAGTCCGACGACGCCTTCGGCGTCATGGTCGCCAGCGAATATGACGGCGACGAGGACAGCATCGTCCACGAATACGATCCGTGGCGTCCGGCTCATTGAGCCGGGCGTCAGCGCCCCTGCTGCCGCTTGCGCCTTGCCGGGCGCAAGGGAGGCTGCGCCGCGGCGATGCCCCGGCAATTCCGACGGCTTGTCATCGCGCCCTTGCCCCCGGCAGGCTTCGCGGCCGGTCGGCGTGGTCCCGCGCATGGCGGGAAAAGCGAAGCCAACCGAGGAAAGGGCTGGACATCGCCGGCATGGCGGGTTCGGCATAGGGTCATGGATAAGAAGGACATCGACGAGCTGCGCAGGAAGGTGCCCTGCGCGGCCATTCTGGAGAAGGCCGGATTCAAGGTCGATCTGAAGGAGAGCACCCGCAAAGCGGTGAAGTACCGCCGCGGCGACGGCGAGATCGTCATCGTCATCCATGACGGCCGCGGCTGGTTCGACCCGATGTCGGAGGCCAAGGGCGACATCTTCTCGCTTGCCGAGCATCTCGGCGCGGACGGCTTTCCTGACGCGCTGAAGCAGGTCGCCGATCTCGTCGGCTTCACGCCGACCGAGCCGGCCTGGAAACGTCCGGTCCGGAAGAAGCCGACCGCGCCGCTGGCCCGCCGCTGGGCCGAGCGCCTGAAACCGCGCCCCGGCTCGCCGGCCTGGCGCTATCTTGCCGAGACGCGCGCCATTCCCGATCACCTCATTCAGGAGGCCGTCGATCAGGACGTCCTGCGCGAGGGACCGCGCGGCAGCATGTGGGCGGCGCATACCGACGAGTCGGGCGCCGTCGCCGGCTGGGAGGAGCGCGGCCCGGAATGGCGCGGCTTCGCGACGGACGGGTCGAAGGTGCTGTTCCGGATCGGCGCCGCCGATCCGAAGCGCGTCTGCATCACCGAGGCGGCGATCGACGCCACCAGCCTCGCCGCCATCGAGGGCCTGCGCCACGGCTCGCTCTATGTCAGCACCGGCGGCGGCTGGTCGCCGGCGACGGAAGCGGCGATCCGCGCGCTCGCCGCCCGGCCGGGCGTGCTGCTCGTCGCCGCGACCGATAGCAACCTGCAGGGTGACGTGTTCGGCGATCGCATCCGCGCCATCGCCGGGGAAGCCGGCTGCGGCTACGACCGGCTGCGGCCGTCGCGCGACGACTGGAACGAGGACCTGCAGGCGGCCTTGCGCCCGCCGCGCTGACGGCTCGGGCTGGGGAGAAGTCCGAAGAAGGATGGAGAGGGAAAGAGTGCTCGCTGCCGCATGCCCGGCCGGCGCGTCAAGGGAGGCTTCGCCCGCGTGCCGCGGCCCTTGACCCGCCGGACCGGAGAGGCGGCCGCCCCGAGGGTGTCTTCAACACCCGAAGGGAAGGACGACTCCTATGCCCATCTTCACGATCGAAACCACCTATCGCCTGCCGGTCTATCGGCAGCGCAACTACGAGGCGGACAGCCTCGCCGAGGCCTGCCGGCTCGCCGTCGAGGACGACGACTGGGACAACGAGAAGCAGGACTACGAGACCGCCGGCGAGACCTATGTCACCGGCGTCTGGGAAGGCCGTGACAGCGCCTATAGCGGCCCGTCCGTGCCGGTCCCTTCGCACTATCGCGAGACCGTGCAGCGCAATGCCGATCACTTCGAGGTGCTGCTTGGCCTGGTGAAGGTGCTGAGCGGCGCCGAGGCGTCGGATCGCGCCTATTGGCAGGCCCGCGCCGTGTCCGCGATCGCCAAGGCCGAGGCCATCCTCGCCGGCGCCCGCGATCCGGACTGATCCGGCGCCGGCATCCACCATCCCCGCAATGCCGGGCTTTGTCATTTTCAGGAGGCCGACATGGCCAGCTACTACGTGCCGACCGTCGTGCAGACGACGATTCCGAACATCGCCATGACGCCGCTCGAGCGCCTCGTGCTCTCGAACATCTTCAGCGCCGAGGCTGATGACGACGGGCTCTACTTCTTCGCCGAGGAAAGCCCGGCCGAGTGCATCGAGGTCGACGCCGCCGAGCTGCGCGCCGCGCATCGGGACTCGGCCGGCATCGACAGCGCACTCGACTCCATCGCCGCGGAGCGCCTGGCGGAGAGCGCCGATGCCGACACGCATATCGAGTTCGACCTATCCATGACGTCATGGGCGACGATCTTTCAGGACATCGTGCGGCGATCGTCAACGCTCTGGGAAATCGTCGTGACGTCGGCCTTCACCTGCTCGCGGATGCGTCCGGACGGATTCGGCGGCATGGCCACCCTCATCACCGCCGACGCGATCCGATCCTGCGCGACCGACGAGATGATCGCGCAGTTCCGCGATGAAGCCGCCGCGGCGGCCGCGCCGCGCAGCCATGTGCTCCTGCGTTTCGACGAAGCCGAGGTGCGCACGATGATCGGCGAGGTCATCGTTTATGACAGCGCGCTGACGCGCCTGTCGCCGGATGCGGTGAGCGACGACGACATCCATGCCGCGAGCCTCGCCGTCGTGGCCGCCACGGATCTCGCGGAGAACGAGGCTCGGCGCTGTTCAAGGCCGCGCTCGGCGCGATCGGCAATGCCGAGCGGCGTCTCGCGGAGGAGGAAAAGGAAGGGAGGAAAGAAGAGGAATGAAGGCGCGATGCCGCATGCCCGGCCGGCGCGTCAAGGGAGGCTTCGCCCGCGTGCCGCGGCCCTTGACCCGCCGGACCGGAGAGGCGGCCCGCGGGAAGGCGTGATGAAGGGCTGAAATGATGAGGGATCAGGCGATCGCTCGCGCTTCGGCCCGCAAGGCTGAAAGGAGCCGCCATGCACGCCGTCCCGACAATCCGCAAGGTCTTCCAGGGCGTCGCCACGCGCCATGAGATGTACCGCATGTTCAACCGCCATCGCGCCGATCCCGCCTATGGCGCAGGCGACGCCGACCATCTCTTCGCCGGA
This sequence comes from Parvibaculum sp., assembly GCA_002694985.1. Classification (GTDB taxonomy): domain Bacteria; phylum Pseudomonadota; class Alphaproteobacteria; order Parvibaculales; family Parvibaculaceae; genus Parvibaculum. The sequence goes on from NZNS01000002.1 coordinate 121,438, forward strand.
GAGTGGTTCGAGATCGCCGAGGCCGAGCATGACTACATGCTCGAGATCCTGCCGCCGCTGTTCATGCGCGCCGATATGTTCGCGATGCGCGAGTTCATGACGGACAGCGTGACCAGCATCTTCTTCGCGCTCGTCATCGACGGCCGCCAGCGCTGGTTTCACGGCTATTGCGATCTCTCCGACCGCGCGTCGCCCGACCGGATGAAGGCCGCGATCATCGAGCGCGAGTCGCGGCCGGTCCGCGCCATGACGCGCGAGGAACGGCTCGAGCATATCTGGTCGAGCACGCATGACGACTATCGCGGCTATGCCGGCGAACGCTGGCCCGTCGCCATGCGCGGCCGCCGCACCGTGCTCGTCTGTGCCGGCCGGCACGGCACCGTGCTGAAGCTGCTCGACGAGCTCAGCGACGCCGAGATCGCGGCGAAGCTGCCGATTCAGCTCCGGCATCTGCCCGAGACGATCGCGGCTTAGCCCCGCGCCGTCACTCTCGACCTGCGAACAGCCCGGCCGCGCGCCCGGCTTCGCATTTCCGCAGCCGGCCGGTCGCGCCGGCTCCTCCCGTCAATCCCGCAACGCCGCCCCGTCCGCCGCCCTCCGCGGCGGCGGCGCGGTCGCGCGCGCCCAGCAGAAGGACTTTCCCAATGGCGCAGGACGACCCTTTCACCCTCGACCTCTTCGGAAACACCGCGCTTTCGTCGGGCCTCGGCCTCGGCGCCACCGCCTTCGCCGCCGACATCACCGGCGATGACGATCCCGACGACGATCCGCCGCCGTCGACGCCGTCCCCCGCGGCGCCGGCGGCCGCATCGGCGCGGCCCGCTCGATCCGATTCACGCAAGCGGGGCGCCAATTTTCATCTCGCCGGCGACCGCGGCCTGGCGAGGGGCTGGAAACAGCGCGCCCGCGACAGCATCGCGGCGGTGCGGCTCGCGACTGAGATCGAGGCCGATGAACGGCCCGCCACGCGCGATGAGCAGGAGCGGCTGATCCGCTTCACCGGCTTCGGCGCCTCCGAGCTCGCCAATGGCGTCTTCCGCCACCCGGGCGAGACGGCCTTTGCGAAAGGCTGGGACGAGATCGGCGCCGAGCTGCAGGATGCCGTCGACGATGCCGACTACGCCTCGCTGGCGCGTTGCACGCAGTATGCCCATTTCACGCCGGAGTTCATCGTCCGCGCCATCTGGGCGGGCGTGCAGCGGCTCGGCTGGCGCGGCGGCCGGGCGCTCGAGCCCGGCATCGGCACCGGCCTGTTTCCGGCGCTCATGCCGGAGGCGCTGTGCGACGTCACCCACGTCACCGGCGTCGAGCTCGATCCCGTCACCGCACGCATCGCCCGGCTCCTGCAGCCGCGTGCTCGCATCGTTGCCGGCGACTTCGCGCGCACGGAGCTGCCGGCGCGGTTCGATCTTGTCGTTGGCAACCCGCCGTTCTCCGATCGCACCGTGAGCTCGGATCGCGCGCTGCGCTCCCTCGGCCTGCGCCTCCACGACTATTTCATCGTCAAGGCGATCCGGCTGTTGAAGCCGGGCGCGCTCGCGGCCTTCGTCACTTCGCACGGCACGATGGACAAGGCCGACAGCGGCGCGCGCGAGGAGATCGCGAAGCACGCCGATCTCATCGGCGCGATCCGCCTGCCCGAGGGCAGCTTTCGCGCCGACGCCGGCACCGACGTCGTTGTCGACGTGCTGTTCTTCCGCCGGCGCAAGCATGGCGAAGCGGAAGGCGACTTATCCTGGCTCGATCTCGAGGAGGTGCGCGCCGCGACCGCGGACGACGGCGCCATCCGCGTCAATCGCTGGTTCGCCCGCCATCCCGACATGGTGCTCGGTGCGCACGCGCTGACCTCCGGCCCCTTCGGCGAGACCTACACTTGCCTGCCAAATGCCGGCGCGGATCTCGAATCCGCGCTCGCCGCTGCGATCACTTCTCTTCCGGATGACCTCTATGACGGCGAGCCGGAGCCGATCGACTTCGATGCGGAGGGCGAGGCGCCCTCTGCGCAGGCGTCCGGCGCCGGAAGCCTCACGGCGCGGGAGGGAAGCTACCTCCTCGATACCCGTCACGGCCTGATGCAGGTCCTCGACGGCAGTCCCGTCGCCGTCACCGTCCGCAAGGGCCGCAGCGCCGACGGGATTCCGGAAAAGCACGTCCGCATCATCAGCAAGCTCATCCCGATCCGCGAAGCCGTGCGCGAGGTCCTGAAATGCCAGGAGCTCGACCGGCCGTGGAAGGACGCGCAGGTCAGGCTGCGGATCGCCTGGTCGAATTTCGTGCGCAGCTTCGGCCCGATCAACACGACCGTCGTCTCCACGAGCGAGGATGAGGAGACCGGCGAGGTCCGCGAGACGCATCGCCGTCCCAATCTCCAGCCCTTCCTCGACGATCCCGATTGCTGGCTCGTAGCGTCGATCGAGGATTACGACCTCGAATCCGACACCGCGCGGCCGGGGCCGATCTTCACCGAGCGCGTGATCGCGCCGCCGGCGCCGCCCGTCATCACCAGCGCGGTCGACGCGCTGGCCGTCGTGCTCAACGAGCGCGGCCATGTCGATCCCGACCACATCGCGGAGCTGCTGCATCGCGATGTCGAGGACGTGATCGCCGAGCTCGGCAGCGCCATCTTCCGCGATCCGTCGGACGGCTCGTGGCAGAGCGCCGACGCCTATCTCTCCGGCGCCGTCAGGTCGAAGCTCGTGACGGCCGAGGCCGCGGCGGCGCTCGATCCCGCCTATGAGCGCAATGTCGCGGCGCTGCGCGATGTGCAGCCCGCCGATCTCAGGCCTTCCGACATCACCGCGCGGCTCGGGGCGCCGTGGATTCCGGCGGACGACATCGTCGCCTTCGTCAAGGAGACGATGGGCGCGGACATCAAGATCCACCACATGCCGGAACTGGCGTCGTGGACGGTCGAGGCCCGCCAGCTCGGCTGGATCGCCGCCGGCACGTCGGAATGGGGCACCGAGCGGCGGCACGCCGGCCAGCTTCTCTCCGACGCGCTCAATTCGTCCGTGCCGCAGATCTTCGACACGATCAAAGACGGCGACAGCGAGCGCCGCGTCCTCAACGTCGTCGACACCGAGGCGGCGAAGGAGAAGCTGCAAAAGATCAAGACCGCGTTCCAGACCTGGATCTGGACCGATCCGGATCGCACGGATCGGCTGGCGCGCGCCTACAACGACCGCTTCAACAACATCGTGCCGCGCGTCTTTGACGGCTCGCATCTGAAGCTGCCGGGCGCGTCCGGCGCCTTCGTGCTCTACGATCACCAGAAGCGCGGCATCTGGCGCATCATCGCCGCGGGCGCGACCTATCTCGCCCATGCCGTCGGCGCCGGCAAGACCATGACGATGGCGGCCGCCATCATGGAGCAGCGCCGGCTCGGCCTCATCGCCAAGGCGATGCTCGTCGTGCCCGGCCATTGCCTGGCGCAGGCCGCGCGCGAATTTCTGGCGCTCTATCCGAACGCCCGCATCCTCGTCGCCGACGAGACCAATTTCAGCAAGGACAAGCGCGCCAGATTCTTGTCGCGGGCGGCCACGGCGACCTGGGACGCGATCATCATCACGCACTCGGCCTTCCGCTTCATCGGCGTGCCGTCGGCTTTCGAGCAGCAGATGATCCAGGACGAGCTGGAGCTCTATGAAACGCTGCTGACCAAGGTCGAGAGCGACGACCGCGTCTCGCGCAAGCGCCTCGAGCGCTTGAAGGAGGGATTGAAGGAGCGCTTGGAGTCGCTCGCCACCCGCAAGGACGATCTCCTCACCATCTCGGAGATCGGCGTCGACCAGATCATCGTCGACGAGGCGCAGGAGTTCCGCAAGCTCTCCTTCGCGACGAATATGTCGACGCTGAAAGGCGTCGATCCGAACGGCTCGCAGCGCGCCTGGGACCTCTATGTGAAGTCCCGCTTCATCGAGACGAAAAATCCCGGCCGCGCGCTCATCTTGGCGTCCGGAACGCCGATCACCAACACGCTCGGTGAGATGTATTCGGTGCAGCGCTATCTCGGCTACGCCGCTCTCCTCGAGCGCGGCTTGCACGAGTTCGACGCCTGGGCCTCGACCTTCGGCGATGTCTCGACCGAGCTCGAGCTTCAGCCGTCCGGCCGATACAAGCCGGTCACACGCTTCGCGACCTTCGTCAACGTCCCCGAGCTGATCGCCATGTTCCGGTCCTTCGCCGACGTGGTGACGGCGGACGACCTGCGCCGATACGTGAAGATTCCGGCGATCTCGACCGGCAAGCGCCAGATCATGACGGCGAAGCCGACGCCGGCGTTCAAGCGTTACCAGATCCAGCTCGATGCGCGCATCAAGGCGATCGAGATGCGCGACCGGCCGCCGGAGCCCGGCGACGACATCCTGCTCTCCGTCATCACCGACGGCCGCCATGCCGCGATCGACCTCCGCCTTGTCGATGCGGACAACGACAACGAGGCGGACAACAAGCTGAACCTGATGATCGGCAACGCGCTGCGCATCTGGCGGGAAACCGCGGACAACGCCTATGTGCGTACCGACGGCAAGCCCTATGAGCTGCCCGGCGCCGCGCAGATGATCTTCTCCGATCTCGGGACCATTTCCGTGGAGAAGAGCCGCGGCTTCTCGGCCTATCGCTGGATCAGGGACGAGCTGATCCGCATGGGCGTGCCGGCGTCTGAGATCGCCTTCATGCAGGACTACAAGAAGTCGGAGGCGAAGCAGCGCCTGTTCGGCCACGTGCGCGCCGGCAAGGTTCGCTTCCTGATCGGCTCCTCCGATACGATGGGCACCGGCGTCAACGCGCAGCTCCGCCTGAAGGCGCTGCATCATCTGGACGTCCCGTGGCTCCCGTCGCAGATCGCTCAGCGCGAAGGCCGGATCGAGCGTCAGGGCAATCAGCATGACGTCATCGACATCTTCGCCTATGCGACCGAAGGCTCGCTCGACGCCACGATGTGGCAGAACAATGAGCGCAAGGCCCGCTTCATCGCGGCCGCGCTGTCCGGCGACATCTCGATCCGGCGCCTGGAGGATCTCGGCGAAGGCCAGGCCAACCAGTTCGCGATGGCGAAGGCGATCGCATCGGGCGACCAGCGTCTGATGCTCAAGGCCGGGCTCGAGGCCGACATCGCGCGGCTCGAACGGCTGCGCGCCGCCCATATCGACGATCAGCATGCGGTGCGCCGCCAGCTCCGCGATGCCGAGCGCGACATCGAGTTCTGCACCCGGCGCATCGCCGAGATCGGCGAGGATATTGAGCGCCTCACACCGACGAGCGGCGAGGCCTTCGCGGCGACGATCGCCGGCACGCGCCATGTCGAGCGCAAGGATGCCGGCCGTGCGCTGATGAAGGAAATCCTGACCCTCGTCCAGCTTCAGCAGGAGGGTGAGAGCATCATCGCGTCGATCGGCGGCTTCGATCTCGAATATTCCGGCGAGCGCTTCGGCCGTGACGGCTATCGTTACAGCACCATGCTGCTCCGCACCGGATCGGAATACGAGATCGAGCTGCCCGTCACAGTCACGCCGCTCGGCGCGATCTCGCGTCTCGAGCACGCGATCGACGATTTCGAAGGCGAGCGCGAGCGCTACCGCCAGCGCCTGGCCGATGCCCGCCGCAGGCTCGCCTCCTATCAGGCGCGCGATGACGGCGATTCTTCCTTCGACGGCGAACTGGCGGAAAAGCGTCGGCAATTGGCGGAGGTGGAGGAAGCCCTGGCGAGCGATGTCGAGGGTGGCGGCGAGCAGGCCGCCGCGGCGTGAAGAAAAGGATGATGAGAAAGGCCCGCTCGCAGATCGGCCAGGCCGGCAACGCTTGAGTTCAACCGCCGCCTGCGCGAGCCCGGCCCGTCGTCCTTCGCAGGGCTGTTGGCCCCGCTCGTCCGGCCGGGCAGGGGCTGCTCGGCCGCAGTTGTGCCGGCCCGACCGCTCCGCGGGCCGGGGGGTGTCTTCGGAAAGAAGACGAGGAAGGGCCGCGAGGCGCGGTCCGCCAACCCCGAAAAGGAGCATCCCATGTATCTCTTGAAAGTCGATCCGCGCGCGCTCGTCGAGAATCCCGACCATTCGCGCCAGACCAAGTCGACGCCGCAGGCCGACGCGCTGTTGCTGGCGTCCATCAAGGCCGTCGGCATCGTGCAGCCGCCCGTCGTGTCGCAGCAGGCCGATGGCGGCAACGGCTTCCTCATCAACGCCGGCCGGCGCCGCGTGCGCCTCGCCATCGCCGCGGGCCTCGAGGAAATCGACGTGCTCGTCGACGATGCGGCGAACGACAACGGCGCCATGCGCTCCTTTGTCGAGAACATCGCGCGCGAGCCGCTGAACCCGGTCGATCAGTGGCGCGCCATCGAACGCCTTGTCGCCCTCGGCTGGACGGAAGAGGCGATCGGCGTCGCCCTGACGCTGCCGGTGCGGCAGGTCAGGAAGCTCCGCCTGCTCGCAAATGTGCTGCCGGCGATGCTCGATCATATGGCCAAGGGCGACATGCCCGACGAGCGTCAGCTCCGCACGATCGCGGCGGCCTCGCCCGACGAGCAGAAGGAGGTCTGGAAGAAGCACAAGCCGTCGAAGGCCGATCCGCAGGTGTCGTGGTGGAGCGTCGCGCAGGCGCTGACCAAGGCCCGCATGTACGCACGTCATGCGAGCTTCGGCGACGACCTCGCCCAGGCCTACGGCATCCAGTGGGTCGAGGACCTGTTCGCGCCGGCCGATGAGGACAGCCGCTACACCACGGACGTCGAGGCCTTCCTCGGCGCGCAGCAGGAGTGGATGGCGGCGAACCTGCCGAGGAAGGGCATCATCGCCGAAGCGACGAACTATGGCGAGGTGAAGCTGCCGCCGAAGGCCGAGCGCGTCTATGGCAAGCCGTCGAAGAGCGATTGCACGGCCATGTATCTCGACCGCGACGGCCGCGTGCAGACGGTGCATTACCGCATGCCCGCGGCGAAGAAGCCGAAGGGCAAGGGCGCGTCCGCCGCCATTGATGCGGCAGATGAGACCGGCGCGATCTCTAAGCCGCGTCCCGACGTGACGCGCAAGGGCGTCGAGATGATCGGCGACTTCCGCACCGACGCGCTGCATGAGGCGCTCGCCCGCGCGCCGATCGAGGACGATGCGCTGATGGCGCTGCTGATCCTCGCCTTCGCGGGTCAGAACGTCTCCGTCGCGTCCGCCAGCGCCGGGACTTATTACGGCAATCGCCGGATCGCCCGCCATGCGGTGAACCTGTTCGATCAGGAAGGTCAACTCGTGCTCGACAACGACGCGCTCCGCGTCGCGGCACGGTCGATCCTCGCCGAGGTGCTGTCGTGCCGGGAGAACCGTACCGACAGCGGCATCGTCGCGCGCGTTGCCGGCGATGTCGTCGGCGCCGACAACTTCCTGCCGAATATGGGCAGCGACGACTTCCTGTCGTGCCTCTCGCGCAACGCGCTGGAGGGCTCGTGCAAGGATACGCCGGTCCTGCCGCGCCAGAAGGTGAAGGACACGCGGGCCGCCCTCGTCGAGCACTTCAAGGAGGGCCGCTTCGTCCATCCGGCCGCGTTGTTCGCGCCGGACAAGACCGCGCTCCTGAGCTGGATCGCGTCGAACGCCGTCGCCGAAGACGACGAGTCCGACGAGCCGCTCGACGACAGCGAGAATGGCGGCGAAGCCGCTGACGACGAGGCCTTCCGCGAAGCCGCGGAATAGCGCCGGCCTTCTCCTCTCCCGAACGACAACCCGCCGCCGGTCCATGCCGGCGGCGGCTTCTTTTCCACCATCCGCACAGGAGGACATCATGTCAGCACAATTGATCTACGACCTCGCGCCGCTCGGCTCGATCATCCGTTTCTCCGACGGCGCGCCGCGCCCGCCGGAACGCCATCGCAGGAAGCTCAGCGCCTGGGAGAACAACAACAGCGGCGGCCGCCTCATCCGCAAGCAGGCCGAGCGCCGCGTCGGCAATACCGTCATCGGCGCGAGCATCACCTTGCATGCCGGCGACTATGGCAGCGCCGGCGTCGTGGTGCTTCGCGTCCACCGCACGTTTTCGGTCGACAGCAGCCTGACGTTCGTCGTGACCGAGCGACCGAAGGTCGGTTCGGTCCAGGTGCTCGACCGGCCGGGCGACGACGGCGAGCTGGTCTATCTCGCCGTCCATCGCGCCGACGCGCAGGAGTGGCTGACGCGGCACGGCAATCCGAACGCCGTGCTGCGCGAGATTTCGGCCGACGAGGTCGCGGCCGCCGTCGTGGAGGGGAGGACGGCTGCATGAGCACGACCGCACCCTCCACCACGATGATCGCGGATTCCGCGACCGCATTTCCGCCGATCGCGTTCGGCCGCACGGCAGACGGAATCCTCGTCGCCCATGTCGCCGACACGGCCTTCGCGATGCTGCCGGCGCGCGACGGCCGGCACTATCTCGCCACGGGCTGGCGCATCGGCCGGCCGATGGCCGAATGGGAGCGCTCCGACTTCTACGCTCATGCCGGCGAGCTCGCCGACGAGGCGGCCTTCCGCGGCAAGGTCGCGGAAAATGCGGAGCATCAGCGCGAGAAGCGCGCGCTCGGCCGCCGCGAGATCGGCTCCACGGCGAACACGCCGTGGAGCCGGTCGCAGGGCGTGACCGTCTATGCCGAGGGCGTGGTCTGTCATTCGACGGCTGGGCACGGCGGTTTCCACCTCTCGGCCGAGCGTAATCGCAAGGTCCATTCCATGCTGCGGTCGCGCGGCGGCTGGTACGAGGAAGATGCAGGCTGGGCGATCGTCGCGCTCACCTTCCCGCATCTCTTCACCAGCTATGAGCGGCGCTGCGCCGAGCGCACGATCAAGGATAGCTGGCCGGACGCCTGGGAAGCGATCTTCGGCACGATCCTTCAGCCCGGCGAGTCTCTTGAAAGGGATCGCCGCGCCTTCGAGCAGCGGCACGCGGGCGACTGGATCGTCGTATCGGCGATCACATCGGATCAGCAGCCGGGCTTTGTCGAAGTCGTCGCCACGCCCGGCGGCCGCCGCGGCGCGGGCACTGAGGAACGGCGCTTCCTCGTGCCGTCCGGCGAGTACGAGGTCGGACGCTTCGGCTTCGTCGTCGATGAGGCGCGTCATCCGGTCTATTCGGGCCCGTCGAGCTTCATCGGCTGGCAGGGGAGGGCGCGATGACACCCTCTCCGCAACGTATCGCGCAGCTTTCGCGCATGGAGGAGGCGCGCCGCCAGACGCAGCGCCAGCTCGACATGATCGACCGGCAGATCATCCGTCGCATGACGGCGCTGATTCCACAGCTCGGTCGCAAGCGTGTCGCATATCGCCACGGCAAGCCCGCCGATCCGAGCGCGTTCCTCAAGCGCTACCGCTCGAACCTCGCGGCCATCACGGCCGAGCGTCAGCCCGAGATCGACGCCCTGTCGCGTAAGCTCGCCCGGCAGGATGCGGCGATCGAGGCGTTGCGCGAACGCTGCGGCGCCGGGCCATGCGGGTCAAGGCCGGCACAGCCGGCAGACGCCGCCGCTGTCGAGGATGGCAGGTGCGCTTGTCGGCCGGGAGAGCAGCGCGGCGGTCTGATCTAGCCGCATCGCGCGTCGCCGCCATGCGCATGCGGACGGCGGAGCGTGGCGTGAGCGTGGTGATCGGTGTGCCCAGGTCCGTCCTTTCCGGCATCGCCAAACCGGCCCGCACCCTGTCGGCCCTCCCCTCGGGTTTGCTGCGGTCTGCGCCCCCGGCGGTCCGCTTCAAGACCAAGCCGGAAGCGGCCGGAGCCCGCCGATCTCAGCAAGGCCCGGCCGCGGCCTGCGCAGGGCTTTAGCCCCGCTTGTCCCAACCGGACCTCGCTCGCCTGGCGGCCCCCCGGGTCTTGAAGCGGCCCTCGTGCCGGCGGCGCCGGGCGACCGCACCCGAAGGGGGTCCGGCAGGGGCCGGATCGACCCCGACGGTGCAACCAGGAAAGGACACTCCCATGACCAAGACCGCTCGCGCACCCCGCACCAGCGCCCGCGTTGTCCAGCTTCGCCGCGGCACCACGGTCGAAATGATCCGGCTCGTCTGCCCCGACGCCGCGCAAGCCACCCGCATCGCGGAGAGCTTCGGTCTCACCATCCTCGACAGCGACGGCATCCGCGATCTGCATCAGCGGCTCATCACCGAGACTGCGGACGCGCTCGGCGAGGGCCTCAGCGAACGCGCCATGCAGATCCACCTGCAGCGCATCGTCGGCTCCTATGTCGGCTCCGCCCACGGCGCCGGGCAGTTCTACAGCCGGGCCGTGACCGACGCCCGCGAGGCGACGGCGCGACTGGCCAACGACGCCCGCGACGAGGACCTCGACGGACCCGTCGGCTTCGACTCCGCGGCCCAGCGCAAGCGGGAGTTCGCCGCCGAGGTCGGCCTGCAGGCGCACGCCCTGCGCATGGCGGCCGAAGGCGCGATCGCCGCTTACGAGCACGTCGTCGGCGAGAGCTGGAAGCCGTTCGAGCGTCAGCCCGAGCATCCCGGCGAGACCGTCAGCCGCAAGGCGGCCGAGGTCCAGATGGCGGCATTCGAGTGATGCGGCCGGCGGGGCTTCGGCCCCGCCTTTCTTCCTCTCCGACCAATTCTGGCCGGTCCTTCGGGACCGGCCTTTTTCATGTCGCGCAGCGCGGCCGCGGAAAGAAGGCAGGACAAGGAGAGATGCGGTTGCCCATCGCGACCCGTCTCGGCTTTCGGTCCATGCTCCGGCCTGCGCGGCAGCGCAACGGCGTGGCCGTCCTCCACTGACGTTCCGGTCCGGCGCGTCGCCAGTCATCTCGCTCATGAACCTCAACCGGATGCGCGGCCGTGCGGGCCTCCGCGGCGGACCGCCGTGACGGGCCGCGATGGGCGCGGCCTCCAACGGAGGTTCGGATCATGACTGGTAAGGAAACAAAGTCCCGCGCTGCCATCTATGCGCGGATCACAGATCGCATCGTCGCCGACCTGGAGCGCGGCGTTCGCCCGTGGGTTCAGCCGTGGAGCGCCGCGAACGGCGCCGGACGCATTACGCGGCCGATGCGCCACAACGGCCTGCCTTATCAGGGCATCAATGTCGTGCTGCTCTGGTCGGAGGCCGTGGCGCGCGGCTTTGCCTCGCCGATCTGGATGACGTTCAAGCAGGCCCTCGAACTCGGCGGCAATGTCCGCAAGGGCGAGACGGCTACGACCGTCGTCTATGCCAATCGGTTCACCAGAACCGAAACCGACGAGCATGGCGACGAAGTCGAGCGCGCGATTCCGTTCCTGCGCGCCTATTCGGTCTTCTGCGTCGACCAGATGGACGGCTTGCCGGAGCACTTCTACGGCCGGCCGGCGGCGCCCGCCGCGCCGGCGCAGCGCATCGCCCATGCCGACGCATTCTTTGCCAACACCGGCGCCGCCATCCGGCATGGCGGCGACAAGGCGTTCTTCGCGCCGTCGCTCGATCTCATCCAGATACCGCCCTTCGAGTCGTTCCGCGACCCGGAGAGCTATTACGCCACGCTCGCGCACGAGACCGTGCATTGGGCCGGCGCGGAGCACCGGCTGAACCGCGATCTCTCGCGCTATCACAGCGATCGCAGCGAACGCGCCCGCGAGGAGCTGATCGCGGATCTGGGCGCTTGTTTCGTCAGCGCCGATCTCGGCATCGTCCCCGAGCTCGAGCCGCGCGCCGACCATGCGAGCTACCTCGCATCCTGGCTCGCGGTCCTCGCCAACGACAAGCGCTTCATCTTCTCGGCCGCCGCGCACGCGCAACGGGCCTGCGCCTATCTGCATGGTCTGCAGCCACAGGCAGAGACCGTGCCGAAGGCGGCGTGATGCTCTCCGCTCCGGCTGCAGAAGGGGAGGGCGCCGAGCTCTCCTCGATCCGCCTGCGCGTGCTCAGCCTTGGCGCCGGCGTGCAATCGACGACGCTCGCCTTGCTGGCGGCGCATGAAGAAATCGGGCCGATGCCCGATTGCGCGATCTTCGCCGACACCGGCTGGGAGCCCGACGCCGTGTATGAGCACCTCGCCTGGCTGATGTCGCCCAACGTCCTGCCGTTCCCGGTCCACATCGTCTCGGCAGGCAATATCCGCGACAACCTGATCGCCGCCGGGTGCGGGCGGCGCTGGGCGTCGATCCCCGCCTTCACGCGCACCACGAACCGGCGCGGCCAGGTCTCGATCGGCATGATCCGGCGCCAATGCACCGGCGACTACAAGATCGACCCGATCCGCCGCAAGGTGCGCGAGCTCGCCGGCCTGACCCGCAAGCGATCCCCCGCTGTCCCTGTCGTTGAGCAGTGGATCGGCATCTCGACGGACGAAATCGTCCGGATGAAGCCGAGCTTCGAGCGCTGGCGCGTGAATCGCTGGCCGCTCGTCGAGCGGCGAATGGCGCGCAGCGACTGCCTGCGCTGGCTCGACCGCCACGGCTATCCGCGGCCGCCCAAAAGCGCCTGCATCGGCTGTCCGTTCCATTCCGATGCGGTCTGGCGCGCCATGCGTAATCACGATCCGGCGGCCTGGGCCGATGCGGTCGAGGTCGACCGCATCATCCGCGCCGGCCTGCGCGGTATCCGCGGCGAGGTCTATCTGCACCGTTCGGCCGTTCCGCTCGACGAGGCGGACCTCTCGACCGAAGCGGACAGCGGCCAGCTCGACCTCTGGCCGAATGAATGCGAAGGCATGTGCGGCCTGTGACGGGCTGGCATTCGTCATTCAATTGCATTACATTGCCTTGGCAAGGAGGCGATTATGGCCGCGAATGCGCTTGTCCAGACTCGAATCGACGCCGACGTGCGGGACCGCGCGTCCGCGGTTCTCGAAGGCATGGGGCTGACAGTGTCGGACGCCGTGCGCATCCTGCTCACCCGGACCGCCAATGAGGGCGCCCTGCCGCTCGAGCTCGTCACCAACAGCGAGGCGCATGACGCTTGGTTCCGGGAGAAGGTGCAGGAGGCGCTGCAGGACACGCGGCCCGACGTCCCTGACGAGCAGGCCGAGACGCATTTCTCCGAGCGCCGCGCCGCGGCCCGGCGCAAGGCCGCCGGCGGATCGTGAAACTCGTCTGGTCGGCCTTCGCGCTCTCCGATCGCGACGGCATCTTCACCCATATCGAAGCCGACAATCCACGCGCGGCGATCGCCGTCGACGAGCGGATCGCGGCGTCCGCGCGCCGTCTGGTCGACTTCCCGGAGAGCGGCCGTCCCGGCCGCGTCGCCGGCACGCGCGAACTCGTCATCACCGGCACGCCCTATGTCGCGGCCTACGCCGTGACCACCGAGTCGATCCGGATTCTCCGCGTTCTGCACGGTGCCCAAAGGTGGCCGGACGAGCTTCCGCAAGGCTGAGGCGGCGCCGTCCGCCCCATTGATCCGACCTTTGCACATCCGCCTCAGGTCGTTTGCCGAACGCCCCGCCGCGCGGCGGGCATTCCTGGAGCGTCATCGCGCCGGAGGGGCGGCGCCGAGACCGGACCAGCACCTCGCTTCCCGCCCATTGGCGTTGAGGGGACCGGGAGGGTCGCCGGCGATGAGCCGAGAAGCCCGTCGCTCGGCTGCGGCCTTTCCCCCGGTTGAACATCGACCGCGCTCGAGCGCGCGGCGTCAGCGGCCCTGACGGTGCGGAGAAGCCGGTGCGGCCTTGCTGATGTTGGCCGGGTCTTCCGGGATGGCGGCCGCGCCGTCGCCATGCGGTGTGGTTTGCCGGTAGCGCACTGTGTCCCCATCGTTCGGTCTGTTCGCGTCCACTGCGTCCTCGATCTGGCATGTCTGACCGAAGGCCGTCGGCGCTGCGCGCCGCCTCGATCTCTCATGACCGCAACGGCCTTTCTCAGCTTTCTTCCCCTGGGCGCTGCGCGCCCATTCCTCGCGAGCCAAGAAAGCCTCGCCCTGGCCGCCCTCCACTGTGTTGCGGCCCTTCGGGTGCGGCCCGATCGCCTCCGGTCATCGACAGCCATCGAGGTCGCGATGGCCGCGGCCCGATAAACGAAAGAGGACACGAACATGGCTACCATCGGCAACTTCACCGTCAACGGCAACGGCTTCTCGGGGACGATCCGCACCCTGACCCTGAACGTCAAAGCTCGGCTGGTCCGCATCGAGAACCCCTCCGACAAAGGCCCCCACTTCCGCATCTTCGCCGCAGCGAATGTCGAGCTCGGCGCCGCCTGGCAGAAGCACTCCGAGCAGACGGACCGCGACTACCTCTCGGTCAAGCTCGACGATCCGAGCTTCCCTGCCCCGATCTACGCAACCCTGGTCGAAGTCGAAGGCGAGGAAGGCCTTCAGCTCATCTGGTCCCGGCCGAACCGGGACTGACCCGGGCGACAAGAGGGCCCCGCCGCAAGGCGGGGCCTTCCCTGTTTCGGCACACGAGAAGCTCCTGATGACGCGATCCCGATCATCACAGCGCCGAAAGCCGCATCGCGACGACATCGTGCTCTGGCCTAACGGCACTTCGGCGACGCGCGAGGAAGTCCGCAACGGCCACCTCGCCTGGAAGTCGGACGACCATGAAATCATCGACCACATGGACGAAACCCGGCTGAAAGCGGCCGGAGGCCTGGATGGGCCGGTGTGACGACTTTCGGCCGGCAGCGCTTCGCTTGTCGGCTATTCTCGTGGGCTTGCTTCAGTCCGCCTCGCGGTAGCCCCGCCGTCTCTTGCGGCGCTCGAGGCGGCTCAGCGCGTCGCCCGCCTCGTCGGGCCGATCAAAGGTCTGCATCATCGATTGGCCATTGGTGCCGATCCGTCCCCAGTTGCGGATGACCGACGCGCCGCCGAACAAGGTCGGCTGGATCGCGAGCATATAGAAGCGCCGCATGTTCTGCGTCGGGTCGATACGACGAAGATGGACGGGCAGGCTCTCCGTGTCGGTCATGGGCGGATTCTCGCCTCCTGCGGAGGCACCGTCCAATGGCTTTTCCGAATCGATCCGCTAGGATCGATTCGTTGTGCTGATGGGTCAGTCGCACCAGCTGCGACGGCCGCCATACCAACGGCGAACCAGCCCTTCGGCGACCAGGCGCGCGCCGATCGAGCGGCCCGCCCGCAGGACCGTGCGCAGCTTGCGGCCGAAAGAATCTTCGTCCCGCGGGCCTGCGGCCAGCGAAAACGGCCCCGCGTTGAGCAGCGCCTGCAGGCGGTACTTCGCCGTCTCGCCGAGCTCTCTTTCATGTTCGCAAGCGCGGCGGAGTGAGCTCCGGCGCGTCGATGTCGGCGATCCGGACCTTCTGCCGGCCGAGCCAGAAGGTGTCGCCGTCGACCACGCAGCTAAACCGTCGAGCGCTCCCACAAATGGACAATACGGCCGTCACCTTATCGGCGACAGGTCCGGAAGCCGTGCCAAACATCGGCTCGGCACCTGCGCGGGATGCCCAATGCAATGCGGCGAGGATGATTGTGGCGGCCACGGCGCCCTTCGCTAGGAGGCTCCTCATTCTACTGGATCGATGTTCAAGCCGGGCGTTGGACCCGGTCGGCGGCACTGTCTTTCTGCACGGGACCATATTTCCAACGCGGCGTTCTTTCTTCAGTGGATTCCGGAGCAGATCCGATGGGCAGGATGGCGTACGCGTCACGAGCTGCAGTCCTGGAAAAGGTCATGCCGAGGGGCGAGGCATCTCGGCGAGCCGCCAGCGGCGGACTCGCTCTACTCGCGCCGCTGCGCGTCGCTCCCGGAGCCCGCTACGCGGTCTCCGCCATGCGGTGACGATCCAGCTCGCGGGACGAGGCCGCCCGGGGTCGACCGGGCGCCCTGTTGCGACGGCAACCCTCGCGCACCCAGCGGGCTGGCGCAGGCAAAGCAGATGCTCGCGGTGCGTAAAGGCGTCGGCCAGCCGCACCGCGATGTCGCCCGCGGTGGCCTCCGCTTCGCTATCGCCGATGCGCAGCCGTCTCAAAGCGCTCCTCCCTGAACCGCCTATTTCCGGTGGAACCTGTTTTCGCCGACGCAGCTTCTCATGTCCTCGCGGCGGAACCAGATCGCGCGCCCGCAGCGCAGCGGCGGATTGCCGGCCGTGAACACGATCTGCTCGTCGGCGCGCATGCGCAGGACCTCGTGCGGCAGGATGAGCGGGCGGCGCGCCAGCTGCTTCGAGCGCGTCCGCGACGCGCCCGACATCTGCGACGAGCGGCTGAGCTGGTCGACCTCGACGGTGGTGTCGCCGCAACGTCGCGAGATGTAGTCGGCGGTCTCGGGATCGTTGATTGCGGCGAAGCTGATCCATGACGCCGATTCGAACCATTTCGAGGTGGCGTCGCGGCCGCCATAGGCCTCGCGAATCTGGCCGATGGACTGGAACAGCAGCGTCATGGTGATGCCGTATTTGCGGCCGGCGTCACGCGCGGTCTCCAAGATGCGCAGGAAGCCGAGCCGCGCCACCTCGTCGAGCAGGAACAGCGTGCGGTCCTTCACCTCGCCATTGCGGTTGTAGATCGCGTTCATCAGCGCCCCGATGATGACCCGGGCGAGCCCCGGATGCGCCTCCAGCACCTTCAGGTCGAGCGCGATAAAGATGTCGGTCCCGCCGTCGGCGAGTTCGTCGGTGGTGAAGCTGTGACCAGAGACCAGCGCGGCGTAGTTTGGATAAGACAGCCAATGCGTCTCCTTCACCGCATTGGCGTAGACGCCGGAAAAGGTCTCCGGCGTCATGTTGACGAAGACTGCGACATTCTCCTTCACGAACTCCGATCCCGACTGTTCGTAGATCCTAGTCAGCCGCTCGCGCAGCTTCGGCTCCGGCTCCGATAGGTTGGCGCGGACCTGCCGGAGCGTCTGGTCCTTCTTTTCCGTATGACCCGACAGGCAGACGTCCGCGATCAGCGCCGTCAGAAGCTGCATCGCGGAGGCGCGAAAGAAGTCGTCGCGCGCAGAGACCTGGCGCGCGTTGTCCGTCATTACCCAGGTCGCGACCGCGACAATGTCCTCCTCCTTCGTTCCGCCGAAGCGTCCGATCCAGTCGAGCGCGTTGAAGCCGGTGGCGGCATCAGCCGGGTCCAGCACCACCACCTTGCGGCCCGCCTTGCGCCGATGGCCGATCACCATCGGCGCGACCTCGGATGAGGGGTCGAGCACCACCAGGCCGCCACCCCATTTCAACGCCGAGGGAATCGTCACCGACGTCGTCTTGAAGCCGCCCGAGCCGGCGAAGACGATGCCGTGCGAGGAGCCGAACGAGCCGTCGAAGCAGAGCAGCTGCGAGCGGCCGCCGCTGCCCCAGCTGTCGCGGCTGTCGGCGCGGAACGCGATGCCGGCGACGGAATCGCGATCGACCCGGTAGCGCTCGCCGATGACGATGCCGCCGGCGTCGCCGAACAGCTTGCCGGCCGTTTCCATCCGCATCCAGTCGGTCTCTCCATGGATCGCGCGCCGGCCCTTGATCCGGCGCGGAGACGCCGCGACGAAAGCGGCGTTTCCCTTGATGGTGACGCGCAGCGCGAACATCGCGCAAACGAGCGCGATCGCCGCGCCGATCATCGTTCCCGGATCCGCATAGGCCAGCACAGATTGCCCCGCCGGCACGCGGTCCGCCAGAGCGGCCAGCCGCGCGCCTTCGCGGATGGTGGCGATGCCGATGACAGCCGCGCTCCCGACCACGACGCCCCATCCAACCGCCCGGATGCCGATCGCGCCGGCCGCCGCGAAGAGCAGGATCAGGCCGAGCCCGGCCGATAGCACATAGGGGAGCGCGAGCCCGGCACGGCCGAGCATCAGGCGCGCGGCCTCGGTCTTGCCGAAGCCCGCCAGCCAGTGCTCGGCGCCGGTCGTCGTGATCGCCACGGCGATCATCATCGCCGCCTGCAGCCCGGCGAGCAGCACCCTATTCATGATCGCGCCCGAAGGCTTCCGCGCCGATGGCGCTGAGCCGCGTTCGCTCGGTTTGGTCTTCACCGATGCGGCGCTGTGCGTCGATCAGCATGCCGAGCAACAGCGCGCGCTTCTCGTAGCGCAGCCCCGCCTTCACGATCAGCCCGCCGAGCTCGATCTTCTCGCGCGTGTCCTTCTTGCGTGCGTCCGATGAGCTCGACCGGCGCATGCGCTCAAGCCTCGCGATCGCCGCCCTGAGCCGCGCCAGCCGCGAGCGTCGTGGACGCCCCGCCATTTGGCTGCCGGCCAGCGACGCCCTTTCTCCCGCTCGACGCGCCGGCGTCGTCGCGAAACCGTTTCGCCACCTCCTCGAAGGCCGAGAGCAGCGCCGCCTCCTCGACCTCGATCTCGCCAATCCCGGCCTTCAGCGCGATCCGGCCGATGCGTTCGGCCTCGCGCGTCTCGGCCTGCCGGAGCTGGTCCTGCAGCCTGGCGATTTCCTCCCTGATCTGTCGCGACGGCTTCTTCATTCCGGTTGACCCTTCCACCGTCCCGTATCCGCTGGGTTGAGGCCCAGCTTTCCCCGGATGAGCGCCAGCGGCGACTAGTAAAAAAGCTAGTCGGCGAAGCCGACGCCACTTGAGATCATCCCGGCCGTTCCGAAGGAGCGGCATCCAAGGGCGCAGTAATACGTCGCTGGCGCGACGTGCTGCGCCGGCCCCGGCGAGGCCGGCCTCTCCCGACGAACACGCCGTTCGAGGTTGCACCGGGAGACGCCGTCATCGTGGCGATCACGCATTTCACGCCCCAGCTCATCGGCCGCGGCAAAGGCCGCAGTGCCGTGCTGTCGGCCGCGTATCGCCATTGCGCCCGAATGGAGTACGAGGCCGAGGCGCGCACGGTCGACTATTCCAACAAGCGCAATCTCGCCCATGAGGAATTCCTGTTGCCGGCCGACGCACCGGAATGGGCGCGGGCGCTGATCGCCGACCGCTCAGTCGCCGGCGCCGTCGAGGCGTTCTGGAACCGGGTCGAAGCGTTCGAGAAACGCGAGGACGCGCAGTTCGCCCGCGAATTCATCATCGCGCTGCCGGTGGAGCTGTCTAAGGAGCAGAACATCGCGCTGATGCGGCAGTTCGTGCTCGAGCAGGTGCTGGCGCGCGGGCAGGTCGCCGACTGGGTCTATCACGACGAGCCGGGCAATCCGCACGTCCACCTGATGACGACGCTGCGGCCCCTGACGGAGGATGGCTTCGGCCCGAAGCGCATCCCCGTGATCGGCGACGACGGCGAGGTGCTGCGCAACAAGGCGGGCAAAATCATCTATCGGCTCTGGTCGGGCGAGAAAACCGAGTTCCTGGAGCAGCGCAACGGCTGGCTCGACCTGCAGAACCAGCATCTGGCGCTTGCTGGCCTGGAGATTCGCGTCGACGGCCGCTCCTACGCTGAGCGCGGCATCGACCTGGTGCCGACCACCCATATCGGCGTTGGCGCCAAGGCGATCCAGCGCAAGTCTGCAGAAAACGGCGAGGCCGCAGATCTCGAACGGCTGGCGCTGTTCGAGACGCAGCGCACCAAAAACCGCCGGCGAATTCTGAACCGTCCCGAGATCGTGCTCGACCTGCTGTCGTCGGAGAAGAGCGTCTTCGACCAGCGCGACATCGCCAAGGTGCTGCACCGCTATGTCGACGATGCCGGCACCTTCCAGCAGCTGATGGCGCGCATCCTCCAGAGCCCGGAGCTCCTCCGCATCGAGCGCGAGAGCGTCGACTTCGCCACCGGCGAACGACTGCCGGCGCGCTACACGACGCGCGAACTCATCCGCCTCGAGGCCGGAATGGCGCGGCAGGCGATCTGGCTGTCGGAGCGCGGCTCGCATGGCGTTCGCGAGCGCATGCTGGAGCAGGTGTTCGCCGGGCATGAACGGCTGTCGGAGGAGCAGCGCACGGCGATCGAGCGTGTGACGAAACCGGGCGGGATCGCGGCCGTCGTCGGCCGCGCCGGCGCTGGCAAGACCACCATGATGAAGGCGGCGCGGGAAGCCTGGGAGCTCGCCGGCTACAGCGTGGTCGGCGCGGCGCTCGCGGGCAAGGCAGCCGAGGGTCTGGAGAAGGAAGCGGGCATCGCGAGCCGGACGCTGGCGTCATGGGAGCTGCGCTGGAAGCAGGGCAGGGACACGCTTGACGCCCGCACCGTCCTCGTGCTCGACGAGGCCGGCATGGTCGCCTCCAAGCAGATGGCGCGCTTCGTCGAGGCGGCGGTGAGGGCCGGTGCAAAGCTGGTGCTGGTCGGCGATCCCGAGCAGCTGCAGCCGATCGAGGCGGGGGCGGCGTTCCGCGCCATCGTCGAGCGCATCGGCTATGCCGAACTCGAGACCATCTATCGGCAGCGCGAGCAATGGATGCGCGCCGCCTCGATGGATCTGGCGCGCGGCCGGATCGCGGAGGCGCTCTCCGCCTATCAGCAGCAGGGCAGGGTGCTCGGCTCGGTTCTGAAGGCCGAAGCCGTCGCCAGTCTGATCGCGGACTGGAACCGCGACTATGACGCCTCGAAGAGCTCGCTGATCCTGGCGCATCTGCGCCGCGATGTGCGCATGCTCAACACGATGGCGCGCGAGAAGCTGGTCGAACGTGGACTCGTGGGTGAGGGCCACGCGTTCCGCACCGAGGACGGCGCCCGTAGGTTCGATGTAGGCGACCAGATCGTCTTCCTGAAGAACGACAGCGCGCTCGGCGTGAAGAACGGCATGATCGGCAAGGTGGTCGAGGCCACGCCGAACCGCATCGTTGCGGCGATCGGCGAGGGTGATCAGCGCCGTCAGGTCACAGTCGATCAGCACCTCTATCGCAATGTCGACCACGGCTACGCCACCACGATCCACAAGGCCCAGGGCGCCACCGTCGCCCGCGTGAAGGTGCTCGCCTCGCTCTCGCTCGACCGCCACCTGACCTATGTCGCGCTGACCCGGCACCGCGAGGACATGGCGCTCTATTACGGGCGACGCTCCTTCAGCTTCCATGGCGGGCTTGCCAAGGTTCTGTCCCGGCGCAACGCGAAGGAAACCACGCTCGATTACGAGCGCGGCACGCTCTATCGGCAGGCGCTCTGCTTCGCCGAGAACCGCGGCCTGCACATCGTCAAGGTCGCCCGCACGCTGCTGCGCGATCGCCTCGACTGGACGGTCCGACAGAAACAGAAGCTCACCGATCTCACTCAGCGCCTGCGCGGCATCGGCGCGCGTCTCGGCCTGTTCGATCCCCGTCAGACACATAGCCCGAAGGAGACCGCAGCGATGGTCGCCGGCGTTACCCTTTTCACCAAATCGATCCAGGACACGGTCGAGGATAAGCTGCGCTCCGATCCTGCCGTCACGAAGCAGTGGGACGAGGTCTCGACCCGCTTCCGCTATGTCTTCGCCGATCCGGAGACGGCGTTCCGCGCCATGAATTTCGACGCGGTCCTCTCGGATCGCACCGCGGCGAAGACGACGCTGTACCGACTGGTCTCAGAACCGCAGGCACTCGGCCCCCTGAAGGGCAGGACCGGCCTTCTCGCCGGCAAGGCCGATCGCGAGGAGCGGCGCGTCGCCGAGCTCAATGTCCCCGCGCTGAAGCGGGACATCGAACGCTATATCAACCTGCGCGAGGCCGCCGTGCAGAAGCTCCAGGCCGAGGAGCAGGCGATGCGCCATCGCGTGTCGATTGACATCCCGGCCTTGTCGCCGGCGGCGCACCGCGTCCTCGAGCGGGTGCGCGACGCCATCGACCGCAACGACCTGCCGGCAGCCATCGGTTACGCGATCTCCAGCCGCGAGGTGAAGGGCGAGATCGACGGCTTCAACAAAGCCATAGCGGAGCGGTTCGGCGAGCGCACGCTGCTCACCAATGCCGCACGCGAACCCTCCGGCAAGGTCTTCGACAAGGCGGCAGACGGGCTCGCTCCGGGCGAGCGGCAGAAGCTCGCCGAGGCCTGGCCGACCATGCGCACCGCGCAGCAGCTCGCCGCCCACGAGCGCACAGCAGCGACGCTGAAGCAATCGGAGAACCTGCGCCAGACGCAGCGGCAGACGCCGGTGATGAAGCAATGAGGCGCCGGCGCATCATCGCCGTCCTCCCGGCCGCGATTGCGTCTCTCGTCATGCTGGCCGGCATCGCCTGGCTTGGCGGGCTGCGCATCAATCTGACGCGCAGCTATCCGCTCGGCCTGTGGCGGATCGAGCCGCTCGATGGGCCGCCCGCCGTGGGCGATCTCGTCTTCATCTGCCCGCCCGACGGCGCCGCGTTTCGCATGGCGCGCGAGCGCGGCTATCTCGGCCGAGGCCTCTGCCCAGGCTGGTTCAGCCCGCTGATCAAGACGGTCGTTGCGACCGAAGGGCAGGCGACCGAAATCGGCGCCGGCGTCTCCGTCGACGGGCGGCCGATCCCCCATGCCGATGTTCAGCGAGAGGACGCCGCGGGCAGGGCGCTCGCGCCCTTCGACGGCGGGCTGGTGCCGCGCGGCTTCCTGTTTCTCCACTCCAATTTTGCGGGCTCCTATGACTCACGGTATTTCGGGCCGATACCGGCAAGCGGCCTGCTCGGTCGCGCTCGTCCGCTCCTCACCTTCGCGCCGTGACATGGCGCGGGGTCTGGCGCTGATCGTGATCGCCGCGCTCGTCGGCGTCATCGGCTGGAGCGGCGATCCGTTGACGCTGCCGCTCGCGATGCTGTTCCCGGCGCTGTGGGCCTCGGCGCGCAGCCGCTTCGTCACGGCGCTGGTCGCGGCGGCTTACTCCCTGGCCGCCTCGCGGGGCCTGCCGCAGGGCGTCGCCAACTTCTACGGCGCCGACCTGTGGCCGGGCCTGTTACTCTGGCTGGTCGCGTCGTTCGCTTTCGTCGCCGTCCATGCATTGCTCTGGACGAGCCGGCCGGGAGGAGGGCGGGCGGTGCGGTTCGCGCTCGCGGCCGTGCTGATGGCGGTGCCGCCCTTCGGGATCGTGGGTTGGGCGCATCCGCTGACAGCCGCAGGCGTGCTGTTTCCCGGAGGGGGCTGGATGGGACTGGCGGCCGCCGCGGCCGGGCTCACCGCGATGACGACGCGCGCCTGGCCGATCGCCGCCATCGTGCTCGGCGGGATGTGGCTGTGGTCGGCCGCCACATGGACGCCTCCGGCACTCCCCGAGGGGTTCCGGGGTCTCGACCTCGATATGGGCCAGAGCCTCGGACGCGACGGCACGCTCGAGCGGCAGCGCGATCTGATCGCTTCGGTCACGCGAGCCGGAGGACAGGGTGGCAGGATCGTCGTGCTTCCTGAGAGCGCGCTTGGGTTCTGGACGCCGAGCGTCGACCGGCTCTGGCGCGAGGCGCTTGCAAGCAGCGACATCGTCGTGATCGCCGGCGCGGCCGTCATCGACCCGCAGGGCTACGACAACGTCCTTGTCGCGATCTCGGCGCAGGAGGCCGGAATCCTCTACCGCGAGCGCATGCCGGTTCCGGTCTCCATGTGGCAGCCCTGGCGCCGCTGGCTGGGACAGGATGGAGGGGCGAGGGCGCATCTGTTCGCCAACCCGACCGTCGAGCTCGCTGGCCGGCGGATCGCCCCGCTGATCTGTTACGAGCAGCTCGTCGTCTGGCCCAATTTGCAGTCGATGCTCTACCAACCGAACGCGATCGTCGCTACCGGCAATGGCTGGTGGACCGCTGGCACCTCGATCATGGCCATCCAGAATGCCAGCACGCTCGCCTGGGCGCGCCTTTTCGACGTTCCGCTCGTCGCCGCTTTCAATCGATGAACAGGGAGTTCTCATGGTCGACGCCGCCCTCATCCAGCAATGCGCCGATCCGGGCCTGAAGCCGGCGATCGTCGAAAAGTTCATCGCCGAGGCGGGCTCGACCGATCCGCTGGCGGTCAGTGTCCGATCCGGCACGCGCGTCGTGCTGGTGCCGCGGCCGGGCACCGCGGAGGAGGCCATGGCGCTCGTCCGCCAGCATGTCGGCAAGGCCGTCGTGCGCGTCGGCGTCACCCAATATCCGGCCGGGGTGGGCGTGTCCGACATCTCGGAGCTGAAGCCCGATTTGGTCGACGCCTGCGCCAATATCCGCATGGGCACGAAGCTCTTCGCCAAGGTCTACCGGATCGTCACCAAATGGTACGGCAACGCCGTCGACGAGGCCTTCGACGATGCGATCGACGCCTGGAAGACCGGTAGCTTCGAGGGAAAGGCTATCTTTAGCGAGCCCGATCCTGGCGAAGTGAAGCTCGCCGTGCCCACGCCTGCGGAAGAGGATCGGAAAGGGACAGCCGCGCGGGATCCGGCGGGGCCGGCTCGCCCCGAGCCTGAGGATCCCAACAGGGCCGGCATCCGCATCGATTTGTCCGGGATCGGCGGCAACCGGCCGAAGTCGCAGTGATAAATTGAAATGGCACCCGCCGCAGACTTCAAAGCTCAACGACCAACTATTCGACTGCGAATGTCGCACTATGATCAGCGACCCAAAGTACCTCGTCACCAAAGGCTACGACGAGATTACAGATGCGTACCTCAAAAGATTCAGGGGATCAGCTGTTAGTTTAAATGGGCTGACCGCCTCATAGGCAGCCTGCTAGCCCGCGGGAGGATCTCGGCTGCGGTCCAGAAATCCCCGTCGCGCGTGATCTCACTGCATTGGGCCATAGTGTCGTTGGTTTCGACGGATCGGCAGAACAAGTCGCGAGGCCTCGACTGAACGCTCGAACGGTGACGTTCCTTGAGGCGGATATGTGCGAACTGGCGCTTGAAGTCGGCTCTTTCGACGCTGTTGCGACCCTCGTGATGGTCCTGTCCAGGCTCTAGCGAAGCAGCCGTCGCTCAAACTAGTTTTTGCTCATCGCTTTCTGCGCGATTTACCGCTTTGCTCTAGCGATTGGGGCATCTCCGCTCTATAAGGGCGCCAGGGCAGTACGCGCTGCCCGGGGCCTTAGAAAGCCCTCGACTAGCGGTTGGCGTCGGCTGTTACGGCGCCAGGATCCTCTGACCATCGTGGCCGGGGGCCTGTGACGTATGTCCAGGTGCTCCGGTGCTAAAGGTCATAGGGACCGTCTAGTCGCGGTTTTCTAACCCCCGGCTTGGGATCAGGGATTGACGTTTGCGGGGGCGCACCGCGGACTACCCTTGTAGAAGACGACAGATGGGAAACGACACTAATTGCGCTTCGCAGCCCGAGCACAAAGTGACGCTTAGGCCGGTCGTCGGCCTGACCGAGCATCTCCCCAAGACGGATCTTGAACAGATCACGATTCAGGCGATCAGGACTCACCGACTTCTCCGTGATACGGCCGAGGCCAAGTATAAGGAATGGCGGAAGGCGGGGCCCGTTACCAGTTGCGACAGCGTCGGTCCCGACCGCGTCGCCTATGTCTCCGCGATGATCGACATGCATGCGCAGCAGACCCTTCTTTCGACGCTGCTCGACGTTTTGGGCCACGTCCCGCTGGTGCCGGCGGACTGAGGGACGGCCGGGGTTAGATGAGCTTAAGCTTCGTGGCGAGGGCTGTTGCCTGCGCCAGGCTTACGGCATCGAGCGACTTGCGCGCGTTGTTCAGGTGAAAGTTTACCGTGGCGAACGACATGCCCTCGATCGAGGCGATATCCTTCATCGTCTTTCCCTCGGCCGACCATTTCAAGCAAAGAGCCTGCTTCGCCTTCAGGTCGATCTCAACGCTGGCTGTCGGTTCCACATCCTGCTGCTCCATCTTCGCATGAAGCTGGGCAACCGCCGTCACCGCCGCGATCTGATCAATATCGGTCTCGAGGCACAGGGACGGTTTGTGCGAGGCAAGCGTCAGCATTGACATATGCCCGAACGCCGTCCGGATGGGGATCGAAATCCCGGACCTGATTCCGAAGTCGCCGGCTTCCGAGTAGAAGCGGCGCAGCGGCTTCGACAGGGAGCGAGGCGCGCCGGCCGCCCAGGTGAAGGCCTTCATCTGCTGCTTTGCCATGGCGACGACAGGATCGATGCTCGCGTAGTCCCGCGTCAGATATCGGCCTTGCCACTCGGGATGATAATTGGAAACCGCGAAGAGGCGAACGGGCTGGACGTTCAGATAAGCATAGCAGTCGAAACCGAGGTCCTGTACCAGCTCCGCCAGCGCCTCCTTCAGCATCTGCTCTGTGCGCGCCAGGCCAGAGACGTCGGTCAGACGTTGGAACCAGGTTCTCAATTATCTTCCTCCCTATCGCGGTTGCTCCGTCCTATCCTTGCAACGATCAACGAACACTAGCCGCGATGACCTGCGACTCGGATCGGCGATTTCCTGAGGACCAAAGCCGCAAATCAGTAGCGCCTGGATCGCCATGGCTCAGGCGGTAATCAAAAAACGCTGGCCGAGGCGCTCAGGATGGGTGGCGAGATCAAGCAGCACCGTGGCGACGTTGGCGAAGGGCACCTTGGGTAGGCCCTGCACATGGTTGACCTCTTCCAGCCGCTTGACGGTCACGTGCGCGAGCGGCCTCGCCTCGTGCATCATGACCGGGTAAACCGCAGCCCAGTTCAGCCCGGAAGCGGGCAGCAGTTTCTCGGCCTGCTCCTTGTCGCGAAAGATCGAGGCCATCGCCGTCTTGTAGATAATCCGCGCCGGCAGCGAGGCCTTCCTAGCAGTATCTCCGACCCCGAAGGCCGACATCAGTACAAACCGGTCGATGCCCGCCTGCTTCACCGCCTTAAGGATCTGACCGAGATGCGTCCGCATCAGGTCGGTCTTCAACATGGTCGGTAAGCCGACCTTGGGGCCGATGCAGCAGACCACTGCATCCGCCCCTGCAAAGGCACGCGCCATTTCCTCGAGATCACTGAGCTGGCCGCTGACAGTTGTGAGGCCAGCCTGCTTGGGAACTGCCTCGACACGGCGGACATAGGCGATGACCTCATTCCCGGCGGCCAATGCCTGACGTACCAGATGCGTGCCGGTCTTCCCGTTGGCGCCCAGTATCGCGATCTTCATGTGTCTGTTTCCTGCTGTTGAAGCCGCGGGGAGCTTGGCTCCTTCGGCGAGCGATCGATGTTCACGCCGGTGACCGCTCTCAACGCCTGCATGCACAGGCGGACGGTTTCTGATCTGGGTATGGAAGGATGGATGAGAGCCTGCCGCGCAGCCTCGGTCACGAGGCCGAGCCAAGCGGCGATGGCGACGCGCGTCACGGGAATATCGTCCAGATCGAGGTGGTCCAGCACGCGACCGACCTGAACCGCTTGATTGCGGGCGACCAGATCACTGACCAGCGTGGCGGTAGTGGACCGGGGCACGTGTAAGTCGCGTATACGTCCGGTGCTGGAGGCGAAATGATCCAGATAAGCGCCGAGCGCGCGTTCAAGGTTCGCGCGCGGCGAAAGCCCATCGAGCGGCGCGGTCGCAGCCAGAAGCTTTTCCGCCTCGCGCTCCAGAACGGCGCTCAGCAGGGCATCTTTACCGGGGAAATAATGATAGACAAGTGCCCGCGCCACGTTGGCATCCTTGGCGATGGCCTGGATGGACACCGCCTCGTGATCCGCGCGGGCATAGTGCGACGTAGCCACCTGGAGGATCTGCTCACGTCGTTCGTCAGGATTAAGACGAACGCTGTCCTTACTGTTTGACATGAGTCCAATTTAGACCTTGTTGGACGCATGTCAAATATTCGAGGCCGCGCGCATGAATGCGCACCAAGCCGTGCTGGGACAGTTTCTGCAAGCTGGTCACGCCCTCGGTGACATCACGGCGTTGCGTGACCGGGAACGAGCGTCTTGTTCGCCGCGACGACGCGTTGGAGCGTGGCGCTGAAGCTCGGCACCGTCAGGTCAGCTGGAATGCGCACCGTCCCGTCCCGTGTAGTTTCGATACGGACCTGTCATAAGCGCGTCTCACGAGCGCCGCGCCAGCTCTCCGGCTTCGCAACAGGCAAAAGTGGACTGCGGCCGCAGCAGCGACGACCGCCGCTCCTCCCTTATATGACGGTTCGTCGATTCACCGTCCGCAATGCCCGCCATTGCGGCCGAAGTCCGGACACGCACGATCTCGAACTACCTTTGCCGCGATGGCTCGCATTTTATCGAGGCTACGCTCGGACGTTCGCTCTTAGTGATTAGAAATCCGTGTTCCCTTCGGTCGCTGTTACTTCAGGAACTGTCTGAACCGGCGAAGTGAGAAGTAAAAGAGCACGCAGCCTATGACGAACAGCGCGGCAAGCTGTGGCCACACGACATCGATACCCGCACCGCGGAACAGCACCGCCTGCGCAAGGATCACAAAATGCGTGTTCGGCGCCGCGAGCATGATTGTCTGAATGAGTTCCGGCATGCTCTCCCTTGGGGTGCTGCCGCCGGAAAGCATTTGCAGCGGGAGGAGCACCAGCATCAGCAGCAAGCCGAATTGCGGCATGGAGCCAGCGACCGTCGCGAGGAAAATGCCGAGCGAGGTCGTCGCGAACAATTGCAGGGCTGCACCTGTCAGAAAGAGCGCTATCGACCCCTGCACAGGAACGGATAGTACCCCCTGTACGATGAACGTCAGCGAGAACGCCGATGCGACAAGTACGACGAGGCCCATCGACCAGATCTTGCTGATCATGATTTCCGTCGGCGTGACGGGCATGACCAAGAGATGCTCGACCGTGCCGTGCTCCCGCTCGCGGATCAGCGCAGCACCAGTCAGAATGATGGAGAGCATTGTGACTGAGGAGATGACGCTGTTGATGGCGCCGAACCAGCTCTTGTTAAGTTCCTGGTTGAAGACAGCTCTCAGATTGAGGTCGATCGGAGGCCGCGCTGTGCCTCGATACCGATTGGCGAATTCGCTCACCTCGCTGCTAACGATCGATTGAACATAGCCGCCTCCGGTGAATGCTTGTGTCATTCGGGTCGCGTCAATATTGAGTTGAATCGCAGGCGAGCGACCGGCGAGGAGATCGCGCTGGAAGTTCGGGGGGATGTTCAAAGCGAAGGTGTCGAGGCCGGCATCCAGCCGGGCGTCCATCTCGTGTGCCGAGATGAGATGGGGCGGCAGGAAATACGGCGGGTAGAACGCCGTGAGGATCCTGGACGAGACCGGCGATTGATCCTCATCGACGATCGCGATCGGGGCGTTTCGGAGCGTCTCAGGCGCCGCTGTTGATGCCGTATAGATCGAGAAGGTGAAGGAATAGACTATCAAGACGAGCATCACCGGGTCGCGCAACAAGCCGCGCAGTTCTTTTATGCCGAGGTTTGCAAGGTTGTCGAAGTGCATGTCAGGCTGCCTGCTTCTTGAGGAGCGCGACCCCAAGTCCCAAGAGAACCGGAACGGCAATCAGCAACGGAATGAATGAGCTGGCGAGGTCGGAGAAGTCGAGCCCTTTCGAAAATGTTCCGCGCGAGATCGTCACGAAATAGGTCGCGGGATAGATCTTTCCGATGATCGCGCCTGCTCCTTGCAGAGATGACACTGGATCGATCATTCCGGAGAACTGCACCGCAGGCAGAAGAGTGAGCAGTGCAGTCGCGAATATGGCGGCGATCTGGCTGTTCATGAGTGTCGAGAGTACGAGACCCATGCCGGTGGAAATGATCACGTAAAGCAGTGCGGCCGCGGTCAGCGTCAAGAAGCTGCCCGTAAAGGGCACCTGAAATACAAAGATTGTGAGGGCCGCCAGCATCAGGAAATTGACAAAAGCGAGCCCGATATAGGGCATCTGTTTGCCAAGCAAGAATTCGAGCTTCGTCACGGGAGTAACGTGGAAATTGATGATCGAGCCGAGCTCCTTCTCACGAACGACGCTGAGGGCTGCAAGCATGGCGGGGATCATGAGGAGCAAAAGAGGAATTACGGCGGGAGCCATCGCCACGAGGCTCTGTACATCGGGATTGTAGCGATACCTGACCTCTAGCCTGAACTCGCTGAGGTTCGCAGATCGGCCGTAAAGCTCCCGTGCCTTTTGTGCGAGCCAGGTTGCATGCATCCCCTGAACATATCCCCGGACCGTTTCCGCACGCGATGGCATGGCGCCGTCGATCCAGGCCGCAATTTCAACGGACCGGCCGCGCGCAACGTCACGGCCGAAGCCCGGCGGGATTTCTATCGCGAGACTGATTTCCCCGTTGCGCATTCGGTTGTCGAGATCGGCATAGTCGGTGATGGGTGGGCGCTCGATGAAGTAGCGTGATCCGGAGATCTGCTGCACGTAGTCGCGGCTCGCTGTGGTGTCGTCGCGGTCGAGAACAGCAAAGGTCAGGTTTTCGACGTCCATGCTGACGCCGAAGCCAATGACAAACATCAAGATGATCGTGCCCAGGAACGCCAGCGTGGCGCGGATCGGGTCGCGCCGAAGCTCAAGGGCCTCTCGCTGGGTATAAGCAAACATCCGACGTAAATCGAAGACGCGGCGGACGGGTGAGGTATCAGAGGATTTCGGAGCCTCTGTCGCCTCACCCGCCGCCTGAGCCTGCCGGGGGGCGAACGAAGCAGGCTGTTCATGACTTTCCCCGATGGCGTCTTCCAGATAAGCAACGAACGCCTCTTCGAGGCTTTTCGCGGATCGTTTGGCGATGATTGCCTCGGGCGTATCGCTGACGAGGACCTTGCCGGCATGCATGAGCGAGATGCGGTCGCAGAGTTCGGCTTCATTCATGAAATGGGTTGAGACAAAGATCGTTACGCCGTCGTTCCGCGACAGTTCTGCGAGAATCTGCCAGAACCCGTCGCGTGCGACGGGGTCGACGCCCGATGTCGGCTCGTCGAGGATGAGGATGTCCGGGGAATGGATCATCGCGACGGCTAGCGACAATCGTTGCCGTATACCGAGTGGAAGTGCGTCCGGAAGCGCGTCGATCACATCGGGAAGGTCGAAGCGCCGAGCCATTTCGTCGACTCGTTCAGGTATCGTGTCGGACGACAGGCGAAACAGCTTGGCGTGCAACTCGAGATTCTGCCGGACCGTGAGCTCGTTATAGAGCGAGAAGGACTGGCTCATGAATCCGACACGGCGACGGACGTCGATGTCGCTCGTGTCTACCTCGCGGCCGAACAGGCGCGCTCGGCCCTCGCTGGCGGGTAGAAGCCCCGTCAGGACCTTCATCGTTGTCGTCTTGCCGCAACCGTTCGAGCCGAGGAAGCCGAATATCTCGCCGCGCGGAATTCGGAAGCTGACATTGTCCACGGCCGTGAAGTCGCCGAAGCGGACGCTGACATGCTCCGCCTCGATTGCAATCTCCAGATCTCCATCCGCTTCCCGCCGCGGAATGACAACCTCCCGGTGGTCCTTGCGTAACTCGTCGGGCAGCAAAGCGATGAAGGCTGCGTCGAGGTTCTGCGTGGACGTACGCGCGAGCAGCTCGCCGGGGGTTCCGGTTGCCAGGACCTTGCCGTCATTCATCGCAACCAGCCAATCGAAACGCGCTGCCTCCTCCATATACGCAGTGGCTACGATGACGCTCATGCCGGGGCGGTCGCGGCGGATGTCTTCGATCAGTTCCCAGAACTGCCGGCGGGAGAGCGGATCAACGCCAGTAGTCGGCTCATCGAGGATCAGGAGGTCAGGATCATGAATGAGAGAGCAGCAAAGACTGGTCTTCTGCTTCATCCCGCCTGAGAGCTTTCCAGCCGGGCGGTCGACAAACGGCGACATGCCCGTGCGGGCGGTGAGGTCGAGGATGCGGCGCTTTCGCTCATCCTTGGTGTGACCGAACAGCCGTCCGAAGAAGTCGATATTCTCGAACACCGAAAGTGTAGGATAGAGGTTCTTTCCCAGGCCCTGCGGCATGTAGGCGATACGTGCGTAGGCGGTTTGACGGTAGCTGGCGTCCGCAATATCCCCGCCCAGAACTTCGATCTTGCCGGTCTGGACAATGCGTGCCCCGGCGATCAGTGAAAGCAGACTCGATTTGCCGACGCCGTCGGGGCCGATGAGTCCCACCATCTGGCCAGCGGGGATATCGAGATCGACACCATCGAGCGCGAGGGTCTTACCATAGGAAAGACTGACGCCCTCGATATGAACGGCCCGTTCCACCCCATCGAGGGGGGTGTCGGTCGCCGTTTCCGTCATTGAACGGGCCTCGCAAGGTTCGCAGGCCAGTCGGCTTCCTTCGTTATCTTGACGTAGGCCATGCCGGGCAAGCCTGTCTTGACTTGCTGAACGTATTTCCTGAGAAGCTCTTCCGAAATCTTCGCTCTGATGCGGAACATCAGCTTCTCGCGCTCTTCCCTCGTTTCCACGGTCTTGGGCGTAAACTGCGCGACATCGGCGACGAAGCTCACACTGGCGGGAATGACATACTGCGGTGCCGCATCAAGCACGATGCGGACGTCGCTCCCAAGCGCGATCCGGCCCGCCTGGGTGGTCGGCAAGAAGAACGTCATGTAGACGTCGCCGACGTCAACGAGGTTGAGAACGCGTCCGCCGGCTGACAGCACTTCCCCCGGTTGAGCAACACGATATTGGATGCGTCCGGACCGCGATGCTCGCAAAGAGCTATCGTTGATATCGGACGCTATACTGGCGATTGCTGCGCGGGCGGCCTCGACCGCTGCTTCGGCATCCACGACCTGCGCTTTGGCGGCGCTGATCGCGGCTTGTGTTGCCGCGAGTTGGGCTCGTGCTGCCCCGACTGCGGCTTTCGCGCCTTGCTGGTTTGCCCGATCATCATCGAGCACTTGCTGGCTGGTGGCTTGGGTTTTTACCAACTGCTCGGAGCGGGCAAGTTTTCGGTCCGCTGCGTCGAGCTGCGCCTCACGTTGAGCGACGACGGCAACGGCGGCCTCGCTCTCCGCTTCCCGCTGCGCGACCAGGCTTTGCGCCGTACTAATGCTGATGGTCGCGCGCCGAAGATCGGCTTCGGCCTGCCGGCGCCTGCTTTCAAGCTGCTCGGTATCCATCACGGCAAGGACTTGCCCGACCTCGACGAAATCGCCTTCGTTGACCAGAATTTCCTTGATCCGTCCGGCGGTCCTCGTGGAGATATCGATCTCCACTGCCTCAATCCGACCGTTTCCAGCAACAATTCCTGCGGGTAAAGCCGCGGGGTCGAGCTTGCTCCAGGCGACGTATGCGCCCGCCGCGGCGACGATAACGAGGGCCGCCGCCCCCCATTTCTTGATTTTGTCGTTCATCGGAAGCGGCCCCGGTTGGCGATCGCAATCGCATCTGAAATTACCAGGATCTCCTTCCTAGTGTTTCGGCGTGTCGTCCATCCGCAGGGAGTCAAAAAGCTTCTGGCCGTCCTCCAAAGAGGTTGTAAGCGCTTTCCTCGTGAACTCAGCCTGACAGGAGAGGACCTCCGCTGGATTCCTGCACTTGGAAAGGCGAGCGATATGCTCTGCCTGCGCATTTAGAGATCGTGATGCTGTTTCGAGCCAGCCGCGAGACAACGTCATATACATCCGCAACGGAGCCCCGACGAACTGGCTAGCCAGTTCCGCAGCTGAATTAATTTGACTCTGCACTGAAGCGGCATCCTGCGCTCCTACGGCGGCTTCGGTCGGCGCAGCTTTCTCTGTCGGCATCGAAAAGACCTTTCCAAGTGACTGTCACGGCTGCGAACCCACGCAGCCCGAGTACATTTCGCGTTCGCGCGATAGCCGCATTGATCCATGTCAACGCTTGTTGACTAAGTCCGTGATACCGGAGATTGTGCAGCGCGGCAAACAATTTCGATGGCGCCCCAATGACAGATGAAGCAACCTCAAGACGATCGGCCAATGCCACGCGCCACCGCATCCTCGCCGCGGCGGCGATGCGCTTCTCGCAGCATTCCTACGACGACACGACGCTGCGCGACATCGCGGGCGATGTCGGCGTCGACGTCGCGCTCGTCCACCGCGCCTTCGGCTCGAAGGAAGAGCTGTTCAAGCAGGCGGTGCGAGCGACGCTCGACGGCGACTTCCACAAAGCGACCCAGGCGGAAGAGCCTGTCCTTGCGCTGGCCGCGCTTTTCGTACGCGCGAGATGCCTCCCCGCGACTGAGCGCATCGACCCACTCAATCTCTTCGTACGCTCTCTGAACAGCGTTCGCGCGAGCCCTATCCTTCGCGAGCTGGTGCAACACGACTTCATCGAGCCGTTAGCGTTGCAAAGCGAGCCGAACGGCGAATTGGGAGCGGCCATGGCCATGGGCTGTGTCGCAGGCATTGCATTGCTGCGCGACGTTCTCGGCGTCGCGAGCCTTCGCGATGCCAGCAGCCAAGACATGGAAAAAATGGTCGCCCGCTTGATTCAGGCCTGCCTCGAGCCGGCGGCGGCGCCCGACGATCACCAGACGCTGCCGAGCATGGCCGCCATGGCGGCCAGATCGCGTCCGAAAGGCCAGTCATGACACAACCGAGCCCGTCGCAGATAGTCCCCAATCCAGATTCCACACCGGCCAATTCGGAAGCGCTGGGCCTTGAGGCCTTCCGCTCGATCGACCGCATGCGCGAGGCGCTGAGCGCGCAGTTCACCGCCGGCCTCTCACCCCAGGCCCTGGCGCTCGCCTTCTTCGACTGGTCGATCCATCTCGCCGCGGCGCCGGGCAAGCGCGCCGAGCTCGCCTACAAGGCTGGCCGCAAGGCGGGCCGTCTGCTGGCGCATCTCGCCGCCACGGCGCCGGACGTCAATGCTCCGCCCTGCATTCAGCCTCTGCCGGGGGATTATCGCTTCAGCGACGAGAGCTGGCGTCAATTCCCCTTCAAAATCTGGTCCCAGGCCTTCCTGCTGAACCAGCAATGGTGGCACAACGTCACGCATGAGGTTCCAGGCGTGACGCCGCACCACGAGGACGTGGTGTCCTTCACGGCGCGTCAGCTGCTCGATATGGCGTCGCCCTCCAATAACCCGTTCACCAATCCCGAGATCCTCGCGAAGATGCAGGAGACCGGCGGCGCCAACCTTGTCCAGGGCTTCCAGAATTGGATCGAGGATACCGGCCGGCTGGTGACCGGGCAGCCTCCGGTCGGGACGGAGGACTTCGTCGTCGGCCGCGACGTCGCGGTCACGCCCGGCAAGGTGGTCTACCGCAACCATCTGATCGAGCTGATCCAGTATGCGCCCACGACCGAAACAGTCCGCCCCGAGCCGATCCTGATCGTGCCGGCCTGGATCATGAAATACTACATCCTCGACCTGTCGCCGCAGAACTCGCTGATCCGCCATCTCGTGGCGCAGGGACACACGGTATTCTGCATTTCCTGGCGCAACCCGACCGAGCAGGACCGGGAGCTCAGCCTCGACGACTACCGGCGCCTGGGGGTGATGGCGGCGCTGGAAGCAGTCGGAGCTATCGTGCCCGACCGGAAGATCCATGCGGCGGGCTATTGCCTGGGCGGGACACTGCTCTCGGTCGCAGCGGCGGCGATGGCGAAGGCCCGAGACGCTCGCCTTGCCTCGCTGACGCTGCTCGCGGCACAGACCGACTTCAGCGAACCGGGCGAGCTCGCACTCTTCATCGACCACAGCCAGTTGCACTATCTCGACAGTATGATGTGGAATCGCGGCTATCTGGCCGCCGACCAGATGGCCGGCGCCTTCCAGCTCCTGCGCTCCAACGACCTGATCTGGTCGCGCCTTGTGCACGATTACCTGATGGGCGAGCGCACGCCGATGATCGACCTGATGGCGTGGAACGCCGATTCCACCCGCATGCCCTACCGCATGCATGCGGAATATCTGCAGAAGCTCTATCTCGACAACGAGCTGGCCGTCGGCCGTCTGATGGTGGAGGGCCGCCCGGCCGCCCTGCAAAACATCCGCACGCCGCTCTTCGTGGTCGGCACGGAGCGTGATCATGTCGCGCCCTGGCGCTCCGTCTACAAGATCCACTACCTGACGGATGCCGACGTCACCTTCGTGTTGACGAGCGGCGGGCACAATGCCGGCATCGTGAGCGAGCCGGGCCATCCCCGCCGGCGCTTTCGCATCGCGACCAAGGCCCACGAAGACCCGATTCTCGGCCCGGACGAATGGGTCGAGAACGCGACGTCTCATGACGGATCGTGGTGGATAAGCTGGGTGGAGTGGCTCGCGGCGCAGTCCGCCGACGATCGCGTCTCGCCACCCGCCATGGGCAATGCCGAAAAGGGCCTCGTCCCGCTCGACGACGCCCCCGGCGCCTATGTCCTGCAACGCTGAGGATCCGATGGACCGGAGCATCCTCACGAACCGCACTTTCGACGAACTCGCGATCGGCGAGAGCGCCTCGCTGGTGCGCATCGTCGGGCGCGACGATATCGATCTCTTCGCCACCGTCTCCGGAGACGTGAACCCCGCTCATCTCGACGCTGCGTTCGCCGCGACCGATCTGTTCGGCCATATCGTCGCCCATGGCATGTGGACGGCAGCGCTCGTTTCGGCCGTGCTCGGCACGAGACTACCAGGTCCAGGCACGATTTATCTCGGCCAGGATCTGCGTTTCAGGAAACCCGTCGCGCCCGGCGATACCATCACCGTCACCGTCACGGTGCAGGAGAAGCGGCCGGAGAAGCGGATCGTCCTGCTGGACACACGCTGCGCCAACCAGCGCGGCGAGGAGGTGCTGAGCGGCACCGCCACAGTGATCGCGCCCGAGCACCCGATCTCCTGGCCGAGGACGGCCCTGCCGGAGGTCGCGATCCGGCGCAACGACCGCTACGAGGAATTCGTCAGGCAGGCGCGCGCGCTGCCGGCTCTGCGGACAGCGATCGTGCATCCCTGCTCGCCGGAGGCGATCCTCGCCGCCGTCGAGCTGCGCGACGAGGGGCTGCTGGAGCCGCTGCTGATCGGCCCCGAGGCGAAGATCCGCGCCGCTGCCGACGCCGCGCAGGTCTCACTCGACGGCCTTGCAATCGAGGCCGTCGCGCACAGCCACGCCGCCGCAGCGCGGGCCGTCGAGCTCGCTGTGGCCGGCAAGGTCGTGATGCTGATGAAGGGCAGTCTTCACAGCGACGAACTGCTCGCCGCCGTCGTGGCGGCCGGCTCCGGCCTGAGGACGGAGCGGCGCATCAGCCATGTCTACGCCGTGAGCGTGCCCGCCTATGCCAAGCCGCTGATCGTCACCGATGCCGCGATCAACATCCAGCCGACGCTCGAGCATAAGCGCGACATCTGCCAGAACGCGATCGACCTGCTGCATATCCTTGGCAACCCCGAGCCGCTCGTCGCGGTTCTCGCCGCAGTGGAAACGGTCAATGCCGAGATGCCCTCGACGCTCGACGCGGCCGCGCTGACCGTCATGGCCGCGCGCGGACAGATCACCGGTGCGCGCGTCGACGGGCCGCTCGCCTTCGACAATGCGATCAGCCCTGATGCGGCGCGGACGAAGGGCATCGTCTCTTCGGTCGCCGGACATGCCGACATCCTGCTTGTGCCCGATCTCGAGGCGGGCAACATGCTGGCGAAGCAGCTCATCTATTTCGCAGGCGCCGATGCCGCCGGGCTCGTGCTCGGGGCGCGCGTGCCGATCATCCTGACCAGCCGCTCGGATTCGCTGAAGACCCGCATCGCCTCGGCGGCGCTCGCCAAGCTGGTCGCCTCGCGGCGCGCCCCCGGGAACCTGCCCGCATGACCGACAGGCTGCTGCTCACCTTCAATGCGGGCTCCTCGACGGTGAAGATCGGCCTGTTCGCGCTGGAACCGGCCGGCGCGCGCCGCATCGGCAAGGGCATGATCGACTTCCGCCACGCGCCGCTGCGCTTCTCGCTGAGCGAAGGGCCGGACACCTTCGACATCGCTCTGGAGGCGGCGGAAGACGACGAATTGCACGCGGTGCTGGCAGAGGCCTTCCATCGCCTCTCCTGGCATTTCGACATGGACAGCGTGGCCGCCATCGGCCATCGCGTCGTGCATGGCGGCGACGGCTTTGCGGGACCTGTGCTGCTCGACGACAAAGCCATCGAGGCGATCGATGCGTTGACACCGCTCGCGCCGCTGCACCAGCCGCAGGGCCTGCGGCTGATCCGGGCGCTGGGGCACCTGCGTCCCGAATTGCCGCAGACCGCCTCCTTCGACACGGCCTTCCATCGCGGTCATGCAGATGTCGTGCGCCGCTTCGCGATCCCGCGCGCGCTGCACGACCAGGGCATCAAGCGCTACGGCTTCCACGGGCTGTCCTACAAGTTCATCGCGGCGGAGCTGGAGCGGCGCGAGCCCGGCCTTGGCACGGCCAAAGTCGTCGCCGCCCATCTCGGCAGCGGCGCCAGCCTGTGCGGGCTCGAAGGCGGCGCCAGCCGCGATACCAGCATGGGCTTCTCGGCGCTCGACGGAATTCCGATGGCGACGCGGTGCGGCGCGCTCGACGCCGGCGTGCTGCTGCACCTGATCGGCACGGAAGGCCGCACTGCGAAGGATGTCGAGGACCTGCTCTACCGCCGGTCGGGGCTGCTCGGCGTCTCCGGCATCAGCGCCGACAGCCGGGAGCTGCTGGAAAGCAATCGGCCGGAGGCGCAGCAGGCGCTCGACCTCTTCACCTTCCGCATCGCGGGCGAGGTCGCGCGACTGGCGACCACGCTGGGCGGGCTCGACGCTATCGTGTTCACCGCCGGCATCGGCGAGCATCAGCCGCGCATCCGCGCCGATGCGAGCGCCCATCTCGGGTGGCTCGGTCTGGAGCTCGACGAAGCTGCCAACACAGCCAGTGCCGCGCGGATCAGCAGCCCCTCCAGCCGCATCGCCGCCTTCGTGATCGCGACCGACGAGGAACGGGTGATCGCCGACGAAGCCCTGTCCATCCTCGCCGTCAGGACCTGACCTCATGCGTCCCATCATCGATCTTACCGGCAAGCGAGGCCTCGTCGTCGGCATCGCCAACGAGCACAGCATCGCGGCCGGCTGCGCCGCGGCCTTCCGGCAGGCAGGCGCGCAGCTCGCGGTGACCTATCTCAACGAGAAGGCCCTGCCCTTCGTGCAGCCGGTGGCCGAAGCGGTCGCGGCGCCGATCATCGTGCCCTGCGACGTGCGCGTCCCCGGCCAGCTCGAAGCCGTGTTCGAGCGCATCGAACGCGACTGGGGCCAGCTCGATTTCCTGCTGCATTCCATCGCCTTCGCGCCGCGCGAGGACCTGCAGACCAGCCTCGTCAATTGTTCAGCCGAAGGCTTCGCGCTGGCGATGGACGTCTCCTGCCATTCCTTCATCCGCATGGCCAAGCTCGCCGCTCCGCTGATGAAGGAGGGCGGCGCGCTGCTGACGGTGAGTTTCTACGGCGCCGACCGCGTGATCGAGAACTACAACCTGATGGGTCCGGTGAAGGCTGCGCTGGAATCGAGCGTGCGCTATCTCGCCGCCGATCTCGCCGCGCGGGGGATCCGCGCCAACACCATCTCGGCCGGCGCCATCAGGACCCGCGCCGCCTCCGGCATCGACCGATTCGACGAACTGCTCGACAAGGTGCGCCAGCGCACCCCGGCAAACCGGCTGGTCGGCGTCGAGGATGTCGGCCGCGTCGCCGCCTTCCTCGCTAGCGAGGCCGGAAGTTCTCTCACCGGCTCGGTCGTCTATGCCGATGGCGGCTTCCACACGGTCGCGTGACGGCGCGATCGAGAGTTCTGCTAGGGAGGTGGCAATGCTCGGTTGGTTCGCAAGGCTCTCGCTTGCTCTAGCGAGTTGGGTCACGGCGTTTTTTGTCGCCCGCGACGCCGTGAATTTCGGCGTCGTCAACGTCTTCGTCGCCATACTCCTCCTGGCGCTCGGTATCGGGTTTCTGGCCTTCTGGCCGATGATGCGCGACGCCTGCCAAACCTTCTACCGAAACCTGAGCCGAAGACCCTGAGCCGCCAAGACGAAGCTCAGCTTTCGCAGCAATCGACCTTCCGAAGGAGCCGTTCCATGACATTTCCCTCCGACACGACGCGCCCGAACTCCCTTGGCGAGGCTCTCGCCCGGGTCCGCTCCAACTGGACCTGGTTTGTCGCGCTGGGCGTCGTGCTGATCCTCAGCGGCTTCGTCGCCGCCGCGAACCTGCTCGCGGCGACAGTCGCGTCCATATTCGTGGTGGGCGTGGCGATGATCGCAGGGGGCGCGGCGAACGTCGTTCTGTCCCTCCGCGCCCGGACCTGGAGCCGGTTCTTCCTCTGGCTGGCCGCCAGCCTGCTGTACGTCGGCGCCGGCATTCTGATCTTTGTGAATCCGCTGCTCGCTTCGGTCATTTTCACCCTGACGACTGCGATAGCACTCGTGATCTCGGGCGCGCTGCGCGTCTGGGTCGGACTCTCCGTCCGGCCGAACAACGGCTGGGGCTGGATTGTCGCCTCAGGCGTTCTCGCGTTGATCGCCGGCCTGATCATTGCCACGGGCTGGCCGGTCAACAGCCTGTGGGTGATCGGCCTGTTCCTGTCGCTCGACCTGCTTCTGCACGGCTGGGCCTACGTGATTCTGGGCCTGCGCCTCAAGAGATAAAGAAGGCACGACGTACGAAGTAACGCCTGAAATACATATCATTTCCTCGATCTATCCTGAAACATATCAAATTTCGAAGGTTCTGCGTCGCATCTTCAAGAAATCAAAAGATATAAAGCAAATGGAAGGACATTCGAATGGTCGTTCAGCGGAAATGTGGAGCAGGCCTCAACGCTAAGACGCTCGCCGCCATGGACGCGTGGTGGCGCGCAGCGAACTTCCTGTCGGTCGGCCAGATCTATCTGCTCGACAACCCGCTTCTGCGCCGGCCGCTGAAGATCGAGGACGTGAAGCCGCGCCTGCTCGGCCATTGGGGCACGACGCCTGGGCTCAACTTCATCTACCTCCACCTGAACCGCGTGATCCGCGAGCGCGACGTCGACGTGCTCTATGTCGCCGGCCCCGGCCACGGCGCGCCGGGCGTCGTGGCGAGCACCTATCTCGACGGAACCTACAGCGAACTCTACCCCGAGATCTCCCGCGACGAGGACGGCGTGCGGAAGCTGTTCCGTCAGTTCTCCTTCCCCGGCGGCATCCCGAGCCACGCCGCGCCCGAGACGCCGGGCTCGATCCACGAGGGGGGCGAGCTCGGCTATTCGCTCGCCCACGCCTTCGGGGCTGTGCTCGACAATCCGGACCTGATCGCGGCCTGCGTGGTCGGCGACGGCGAGGCGGAGACCGGCCCGCTCGCAGCCTCTTGGCACTCGAACAAGCTCCTGAACCCCGCGACCGACGGCGCGGTACTACCGATCTTGCACCTCAACGGCTATAAAATCGCGAACCCCACCATCCTCGCCCGTATCAATCCGGAGGAGTCGCGCGCGCTGTTCTTAGGCTACGGCTATGAGCCGATCTTTGTGGAGGGCGACGAGCCCGACCCGATGCACGAGGCGATGGCGGCGGCACTCGACGAGGCCTTCGACCGGATCCGGGCGATCCAGGACAAGGCGCGCGGCGGAGCCCTCAAGGGGCGGCCGCGCTGGCCGATGATCGTCTTCCGCAGCCCAAAGGGCTGGACCGGGCCGAAGACCGTCGACGGCCTGAAGACCGAAGGCTTCTGGCGCTCCCATCAGGTACCTTTCAGCGACATGGCGAAGGCCGGGCATCTGCAGCTGCTCGAAGACTGGCTGCGCAGCTACCGGCCGGAGGAGCTGTTCGACGAGGCCGGCGCGCTCCGGCTCGAGATCGCCGCGCTAGCCCCATCAGGCAAAAAGCGCATGAGCGCAAACCCGCACGCCAATGGCGGCGCGCTCAAGAAGCCGCTGAGAATGCCCGACTTCACGACCCTCGCCGTCGTAGTGGAGAGGCCCGGGGGCTCCACAGCCGAGGCGACGCGGGTGATGGGCGCCTTCCTGCGCGACGTGATGAAAGCCAACCAGGCGAGCCGCAACTTCCGCGTCTTCGGCCCCGACGAGACCGCCTCGAACCGGCTGCAGGCGCTGTTCGAGGTCACGGACCGAGCCTGGAACGCCGAGACGATCCCGGAAGACGACCATCTGGCCCTGGACGGCCGCGTCATGGAGATCCTGAGCGAGCATCTCTGCCAGGGCTGGCTCGAAGGCTATCTCCTGACCGGCCGTCACGGCCTGTTCTCCTGTTACGAGGCTTTCATCCACATTGTCGATTCCATGTTCAACCAGCATGCGAAATGGCTGAAGATGGCCAAGGAGGTGCCTTGGCGGCGGCCGATCGCCTCGCTGAACTACCTGCTGACCTCCCATGTCTGGCAGCAGGACCATAACGGCTTCAGCCATCAGGACCCCGGCTTCATCGACCATGTCGTCAACAAGAAGGCCGATATCGTGCGGGTCTACCTGCCACCCGACGCCAACACCCTGCTCCACGTCACCGATCACTGCCTGCGGAGCTGGGACCGGATCAACGTCATCGTCGCCGGCAAGGCGCCGTCGCCGCAATGGCTCGACATGGATGCCGCCATCAAGCACTGCACGCAAGGCATCGGCATCTGGGAATGGGCCAGCAATGATCGCGGCGAAGAGCCCGACGTCGTGATGGCCTGCGCGGGCGACGTGCCGACCCTGGAGACGCTCGCCGCCGTCACCTTGCTGCGCGAGCATGTCCCGGAGCTGAAGGTGCGCGTCGTCAACGTCGTCGACCTGATGACGCTGCAGCCGAAATCGCAGCATCCCCATGGCTTGACCGACCCGGATTTCGACGCGCTGTTCACCACCGACAAGCCCGTGATCTTCGCCTATCACGGCTATCCCTGGCTGATCCACCGGCTCGCCTACAAGCGCACCAACCACGCCAACATGCACGTCCGCGGTTACGAGGAGGAGGGCTCGACGACGACGACCTTCGACATGGTCGTGCGCAACCGTCTCGACCGCTTCCATCTCGTTGCCGACGTCATCGACCGGGTCTCTAAACTCGGGGCGAGCG
Source organism: Parvibaculum sp. (assembly GCA_002694985.1). Classification (GTDB taxonomy): domain Bacteria; phylum Pseudomonadota; class Alphaproteobacteria; order Parvibaculales; family Parvibaculaceae; genus Parvibaculum. Next base: position 163,891 of record NZNS01000002.1, read on the forward strand.
CCGTCTATGCCAAGCAGGCGATCCGCGACAAGCTGATCGAGCACGGGCGCTATATCCGCGAGCACGGCGTCGACATGCCGGAGGTGCGCGACTGGCGCTGGCCTGGAACCGCGTGAGGGCCCGGTGGCGCATCGCTCCTCAGCACCTGATCGAGATCAAGGTCTGCTCCACATGAGTTGCGATGCTAGGCACCACTCTTCCGGAAGCAGGAGGAGCCACGCGGGCAGACCTCAACGCGCCTGGACGATAACAAGGGCTGTCGATCCCGGCGAAATCGGCCATTCCGGGAAAAGGACGCAACATGCCGTCTGACGAGCATAGGCACCCCGCGCATGACCATGGCGGCGGCGGGCATCACGGCGCTGCTGATGCGGCCGTCGCCTCCACCGGCAAAGATGCTCACGCAAATTCGCACCATCACCATGCCGGCCCCCCTGGCGATCACGACGGCGCGCACGCCCATCATCATGCGGCGGCCATAGCGGAATCCGCTCCCGAGGGCACGATCTGGACCTGCCCGATGCACCCCAAGATCCGGCGCGACGGACCCGGAAGCTGCCCGATCTGCGGCATGGCGCTGGAGCCGCTGGTGGCGAACACCGATGCCGGCCCGAGCCCCGAACTCGCCGACATGACGCGCCGCTTCCGGATCGGCCTGGCGCTGACCGTACCGGTCTTCGCGCTGGAGATGGGCTCCCACCTCGTTCCGTTGCTGCATCATCTCGTGCCGCCGGCGGTCTCGACCTGGGTCCAGTTCGCGCTGGCGACGCCGGTCGTGCTGTGGGCGGGCTGGCCGTTCTTCGAGCGGGCCTTCGCCTCGCTCACCAACCGCAGCCTCAACATGTTCACGCTGATCGCCATGGGCACGGGCGTCGCCTGGATCTACAGCGTCGTCGCCACGCTGGCGCCCGGCATCTTCCCCGGCGCGTTTCGCGCTGCCGACGGTTCGGTCGCGGTCTATTTCGAGGCGGCGGCGGTCATCACCGTTCTGGTGCTGCTTGGACAGGTGCTGGAACTGCGCGCCCGCGAGCAGACCTCCGGCGCGATCCGGGCGCTGCTCGATCTCGCGCCGAAGACCGCGCGGCGCCTCACCGACGTAGACGCGGAAGAAGACGTGCCGGTCGAGGCAGTGGCGATCGGCGACAGGCTGCGGGTGCGGCCGGGCGAGACGGTGCCGGTGGACGGGCTGGTCGAGGACGGCCGCTCCTCGCTCGACGAATCCATGGTCACCGGCGAGTCCATGCCCGTCACCCGCACGGCCGGCGACCGCGTCGTCGGCGGCACGCTGAACCAGACTGGCGCACTGGTCATCCGTGCGGAGAAGATCGGTCGCGACACCATGCTCGCCCGCATCGTCCAGATGGTCTCCGAGGCTCAGCGTTCGCGCGCCCCGATTCAGCGCATGGCCGACCAGGTCTCGGGATGGTTCGTGCCGGTTGTGATGCTCGTCGCGCTCCTCGCCTTCGTCGGCTGGGCGCTCTGGGGTCCGGAGCCGCGTTTCGCCTATGGCCTCGTTGCCGCGGTCTCGGTGCTGATCATCGCCTGCCCCTGCGCGCTCGGTCTCGCAACGCCGATGTCGATCATGGTCGGCGTCGGCAAGGGCGCTGCCCTCGGCGTGCTCATCAAGAACGCCGAAGCGCTTGAGCGCATGGAGAAGGTCGACACGCTCGTCGTCGACAAGACCGGCACGCTGACCGAAGGCAAGCCCGCCGTCACCGGGATCGTCGCTGCGAAAGGCTTCGCGGAGGATGATATCCTGCGGCTCGCCGCCGGGGTCGAGACGGCCTCGGAGCATCCGCTGGCGCTCGCCATCGTGACCGCCGCCGAAAGGCGGGGCTTCGCCGTCCCGCCCGTCTCGGATTTTGATTCCCCGACCGGCAAGGGCGCGCTCGGCACGGTCGACGGCCGGCGGATCGTGCTCGGCAACGCCGCCTTCCTGCAGGAGAACGGCATCGACACCGCGGCGCTGTCGGGCCAGGCCGATGCGCTCCGCCATGACGGTGCCACTGCGATCTATATAGGTGTCGACGACAGGGCCGGCGGCATCTTCGCCATCGCCGATCCGATCAAGGCGACGACGGCCGAGGCGCTGAAGGCGCTTCATGCCGACGGCATCCGCATCGTTATGCTGACAGGCGACAACCGCACCACAGCAGAGGCAGTGGCCCGCCGCCTCGGTATCGACGAGGTCGAGGCCGATGTCTTGCCCGACCAGAAGAGCGCGGTCGTCGCCCGGCTCAAATCCCAAGCCCGCGTGGTCGCGATGGCCGGAGATGGCGTAAACGACGCTCCCGCGCTCGCGGCCGCCGATGTCGGTATCGCCATGGGCTCAGGGACGGACGTCGCCATCGAAAGCGCCGGGGTGACTTTGCTCAGGGGCGATCTCATGGGCATCGTTAAGGCGCGGCGCCTGTCCGAGGCGACGATGCACAATATCCGCCAGAATTTGGTCTTCGCCTTCATCTACAACGCCGCCGGTGTGCCGGTCGCGGCGGGCGTGCTCTATCCCGTTTTCGGAGTGCTGCTCTCGCCGATCATCGCCGCGGCCGCGATGGCGCTTTCATCGGTCAGCGTTATCGGCAATGCGCTTAGGCTTAGGGGATCCAACTGAGCCGCTTGGTGACCAAATCCGTCTGAGTTCGCCGCATCGCAATGAAGGCCTTAATCAGACGCCTCAAAGACGCCGGGGACGGTCGTCAGTATCATCTATTATCACCGGTGCTTTTCCCTAAGATGCTTCTCCGCACCGCCGCCGTCGACTTTGAGAATGCGCCTCGAAGATGACCCGCTCGATTTCCTCGATGCGCGTTGGCATACGCTCGACCGGGCAGAGAATCTCGACAAGCTGTTGCGAGAGGTAGCGCGCTCGCAAATAGGCCTCTGATGAGCAATTCACCGGGACATCGAGAGACGCCATCGTGAGCACTGGCGCCGAGCACAGCGTTCATTTTTCAATCTCGGGGCGCGATCGATGGTGACCAACCGCCTCAAGCCCGCCGAGCGCAAAACCGTAGAGATGCTCCACTAGATCCTCGGTCGGCATCCCGCGTATTTCGTCCGCGACGGGAGAGACGTTTCGCCCGACGACCAGCAGCATCGCGCAAGGGGCTATGACGCTGGCAAGGCAGCGCAGTAAGGCTGGATCGCCGGACGGGATTGCCGTGATGTCTTCGATGATATTGAGAATGGACGCCAGCTTAGGCGGTACCTCGCTCTCGATCAGCGCCCGAAGATTGGAGGTAGGTGACAGAAACTCGCGGCTAAGAACCCGTGCGTGCCAGCTGTGCTCGGAGGTAGCGTTTTCCACTAGCATTTGGATAAGCGCTTTCAGCCGTTCTCGCGCCGACAAGTCGGTCGAGGCCAGTTGCTGCAGGCTCTCGACGCTCACGAGCCGTCGATGAGCCTCCACCAGCACGGCCTGATAGAGGCCGTTGCGGCTGCCGAAGTGATAGTTGATCGAGGCAAGATCCACTCCGGCTTTCGCCGCGATCATCTTGTTTGTCGTTTCTGCAAAACCCGTCGATGCAAACAGTTCGCCAGCCATATCCAGGATGCGGCTATGAGTTACCCCCCCATCGGTGCGTTGCGTGCGAACTGTCTTCTTCATGGCATCCACTCGTTGCAAAACTCATCCTTCGGCCCGGCGGCCATCGCGATAGCTACCGCCTCCCCGAAATGATTTGCGCTGTTCCGCTGAACGGAGCCGACAGGATGCGGCCTGTCGCATCGAGCAGAAAGACGCCGGCCTGCCTGACCTCGCCCACCCTGCTGCCCTGCTCCGCGGTCGAATACCGGGCGGCCAAGGTCACGAAGCGGTCGTGGTTGAAGCCATCGCTGGCAGGCAGCGAGGCGATATCGATGATCTGCATACCGTTGAGGAGCGGAATCTTCTGTATCTCCGGATCGTCCACCCTTGCCGAACCGAGACGGGGGTTACCCCCGGCGATTCGGCTCGACACGGCTAGAGCGCGATCGTTGGGCGAGACGAGCACCGTCAAAGGGGGTGACAATCGCCCGACGACGGCAGACTGCGCACGGAAAACGTCCACATCGATATCGGGGGAGGCAAGCCCCACCCGAAGCCCTGCGATGACATCATTCCGGCCCTGGAGCCTCAACTGGCGCAGCGCTTCCATGACGAGCCATGCGCCCATGCTGTGGCCTATGACAGTGACGCGGCCCTTTGGCCGGGAACGACTGAGCATCGTAAGAAGCTGAACCAGGTCGTCACGAGCGTAGGTCGCCGAATCCCGATCGGCGACGTAGCCTCTGAAGTCGGCCTGCGAGGGCCAGGAGAATAGGACGGGCACAGCCTGAGCGCCCGCCTCTGCCCTCAGCTGCGCAAGCCGGAACACCGCTTCCTGATAGCTGTAATTGTGAATGAACGAACACGACGACGTCGTCGCTCTCGGCTTTCCGCATTCGATTGACGCTCGCCTCGAATGTTTTCCGGTCAAGCTCCTGCCGCCCGACAGTCATGAAGTCTTTTGAAGGATCGCCTTCGCGGGAAAGCGCGGATGCCCCGGCCCTGCCGGCGGCGGCCGATCCGACTGCCTCCATCGTGAACTGCTCGTAGGTCAACGCACCACGCCCGGCTCCGAAGGCAGGCGTGGTGCCTGCCGGGGAACGATCGGTCACGGCAAAGACGGTGATCGCCTTTGCACCCGCGGTGCGGCCCACAACGGGATCAAGCGTCTCAGGGCCTGGCCGGGTGGCGCATCCTGCGAGCGCTATCGCAACGGCAAGAAGAATCCAAGTTCGACGAAACTCAGGACGTCCCCTGTCAGTGCCGGCCGGATGTTCCAAGGCAGGGCGCGATTTGGACAGGGGACAGCGCCGGCCCCTGCGTACCGTGCCAGGAACCTCTTCGGGCGGATGGGACGCACCCACAACGATAGGCGGGAAGACGGGCGTCAAACTCGATTTCCTCACATGCCGGTCTCGACTTTAGCGGCCAGGAACTCTAAATTCAATTTAGATTTAGTCTCTTTGCTGTCGCGGCCATCCGCGTTGTCCAAAGGCTCCGCGCCATGAAGAAAGTCCCGGTGATTCTCCTGCTGATAGCCGCGCTCGCCGCCGGCGGCTGGTACTGGTGGAGCCATCGCAGCAGCGCCGATCCGAATGAATTGACGGTTTTCGGCAATGTCGACATCCGCCAGGTTTCGCTCGCCTTCGACAATGGCGGCCGGATCACCGAGTTGCGCGTCGAGGAAGGCGATCGGGTGACGGCCGGGCAGATCATCGGCCTGCTCGATACAAAGACCCTGACGCTCCAAGCCGAACAGGCCGCAAGTCAGGTTGAGGCGCAGCGACAAACGCTGCTGCGCCTGCGCAACGGCTCACGCCCGGAGGAGATCGAGCAAGCACGCGCCCAACTCGCGTCGGCCGAGGCGTCGGCGACGCGTGCCGATCAGGACTACGCCCGTGCGACGGACCTGCAGCGTTCCGCAAGCGGTGCGATCACCCAGCAAACCGTAGATCAGCGGCGCGCGGATGCGCAGGTCGCCCGGGCGAAGGTCAATGAACTGCGGGCAGCGCTCGAACTTGCGCAAGCCGGCCCCCGAGCCGAGGACATCGCCGGTGCCGAAGCGCAACTGAAGGCGGCGGAAGCCAATCTCGCGCTCTTGAAACACCAGATCGACCAAGGCCAGCTTCGCGTACCGGTCGATGCCGTCGTCCGTTCTCGCCTGCATGAACCCGGCGACATAGTGACCCCCTCGTCGGCCGTGTTCTCGCTGGCGCTCACCGAACCGAAATGGGTGCGCGTATACGTCAGCGAACCGGACCTCGGCAGGATCAGGCCCGGCATGGAGGCCCGCGTCTTCACCGACAGCCATCCCGATCGGCCAGTCGACGGCAAGATCGGATACATTTCGTCGGTTGCCGAGTTCACGCCGAAGTCGGTGCAGACCGAGGAGCTTCGCACCAATCTCGTCTATGAGGTGCGCATCGTCGTCTCCGACACCGACAACGTTCTGCGTCTTGGCCAGCCGGCGACGGTCCGGATATCGACCGGGGCCGTGCCCAAAGAGACGGCTTCATGAGCGATCAGAACTTGACCGTTACGGTCGAGAACCTCCGCAAGACCTTCCAGGGCCCCGATGGCGGCGAGATCGCCGCGGTCGACGGGATTTCGCTGTCGGTGCAGGCCGGTGAACTGACGGCGCTTGTCGGGCCGGACGGAGCCGGCAAGACGACGCTCATGCGCATGTTGGCCGGACTCCTGAAGCCCGACGCCGGCTCCCTGCGTGTATTGGGCATCGACGTCGCTGCCGATCCGCAATCGGTTCAAGACCGCATCAGCTATATGCCGCAGCGCTTCGGACTCTACGAGGACCTGAGCGTTCAGGAGAATCTCGACCTTTATGCCGACCTTCATGGCGTTCCCCATGACGAACGTCAGGAACGCTTTGCGCGCATGCTCGAGGTGACGGACATGGCGCGCTTCACCGATCGGCCGGCCGGCAAGCTCTCCGGAGGCATGAAGCAGAAGCTCGGGCTTGCCTGCACGCTGGTGCGCTCTCCCGACCTTCTTCTGCTCGACGAGCCGAGCGTCGGCGTCGATCCGCTGTCGCGCCGCGATCTTTGGAAGATCGTGCAGCAACTCATCGACGACGAGAAGCTCAGCGTCATCGTCAGCACCGCTTACATGGACGAGGCCGAGCGCTGCGCGCAGGTCTTCGTGATGCACAAGGGAAAGCTGCTGGCCGACGGCGCTCCCGACGCCTTGAGCAAGCGGGCGCAAGGCCTGACTTTCACGGCGGCGACGCCCGTGGATATGCCCGCGCGCCAACTCCAGGCCCGGTTGATCGACGTCCCCGAGCTGATCATCGACGCGGTGCCGAAGGGCGGCAATGTGCGCTTCATTCGCCAGCCCGAGGCGGAGCAGGCGCGACTGAACGACCTGCTCGATGGCACTTCGGTCGAGCCCCGCGCGGAAGAGCTGGAAGACGCCTTCATGATGCTCCTGCGGGAAGAGGAAGGCGAAACGGAAACTAAGACCACGCCGAAGGAGGAACTGGAGAAATCCGCTGCCCATACCGCGAAAGATGACGGCAAGCCGGTCATCGTCGTGCGCGATCTTGTGCGCAAGTTCGGCGATTTTACAGCGGTTGCCGCCACCTCCTTCGATGTCGCGCGCGGCGAGATTTTCGGCCTGCTCGGCCCAAACGGCGCGGGCAAGACCACGACCTTCCGGATGCTTTGCGGCCTGTTGCCGGCGACCAGCGGTCATCTGGAGGTCGCAGGATTGAACCTTCGCAGCGCACGCGCCGCGGCACGTGCACGGATCGGCTACGTCTCGCAGAAGTTCGCGCTCTACGGCAATCTGTCCGTGCGCGAGAACCTCGAATTCTTCGGCGGCGCCTACGGCTTGAGCGGAAAGGCGTTGCGCAACCGCATATCCGCGTCGATCGAACAGTTCAGCCTCGATCCCGCGGCCCAAAGCGGCATCCTGCCCGCCGGCTACAAGCAGCGCCTCGCCATGGCGACCGGCCTGCTGCACCAGCCGGAGATCCTCTTTCTGGATGAGCCGACGAGCGGAATCGATCCGCTTGCCCGCCGGGCCTTCTGGCGCACCATTACGTCGCTCGCCGTGAGCGGGGTGACGATCATCATCACCACGCATTTCATGGAGGAAGCGGAATACTGCGACCGCATCGCCATTCAGGACGCCGGCGAGATGCTGGCGCTCGGCACGCCGCGCGAGGTGCGTGAGCAGGCGGGCGATGCTGGCGCCGACATGAACAGCGCCTTTATCGCGATCGTCGAGCAGGGTCGCGCCGCCCGTGAGAACAAGGAGAAGGCGGCATGAGATACCGTCACGTTGATCAAGCTGATTTTTCAGGCAGCGAGGTTTGGGACGAAGGGCTTTCGTGCTTTTGCGACGGCGTAGACGGCGACGAGGAGTTTCCGCATTGCGGCGATGAGAGCGAGCTTTGGTGGTTTTCCGTGGGCGCGGAGGCGTTCGTAGAATGCCTTGAGCCAAGGATTTCGCCTGACGGCGGTGAGGGTAGGCATCCACAAGGCGGTTCGCAGGCGGGCGTTGCCAATGGGCGTGATGCCGGCACGTGTGGGCCGGCGCTTGCCGGATTGGCGGAGGGCTGGCACCACGCCGACATAGGCGGCGAGGGCGGCGGCGCTGTCGAAGCGTGCGGGATCGCCGAGTTCGGCGATGAGGCGTGCGGCGGTGCCGGGGCCGATGCCGTCGATGGAGGTCAGCAGCGAGCCGACCTCGTGCTCGTCGAGGAGGCGGGCGATGTCGTCGTCGCGCTCGGCCAGGCGGCGGCGCCAGAGGTCGAGATCCTGGCAGATGTCGCGGACCTGGAGGCGGTAGGCGGGGCCGTGGTGCTGGCCGACCGAGCGCTTGGCAGCGGCGATGAGTTGGTCGGCCAGTTCAGCCCCGACGGCGTGGCGGCCGTCGTAGCGCAGCTTGGCAAGGCGGCGTGGGGTGGCTTTGGCGACGGCCTCTGCGGTGGGGTATTCGGCCAGGATGGCAGTGGCCAGCATGCTGTCCAGCGTGCGGACGTAGCGGCGGAACTCCGGGAAGCCGAGATCGACCAGCCGGTGGAGCTGACGGACGCGATCGTCGAAGTCCTGGCGCAGCCGGTCGCGGTGGCGGACCAGTTCGCGCAGTTCCTCGCTGGCCTGGCTGCCCAGCCGGGTCGGGGGTGGGTGCTTTTCCCGTCCGAATCGAGCAAGGCCGAGAGCGTCGATGGCATCGGTCTTGGTGCGCTCCAGGCTCTCGCCTTGGAAGCGGTGGGTTCGCAGCGGGTTGATCAGGGCGACGTCGTAGCCCTTGGCCGCCAGCACGGCGAACAGGTTCTTCCAGTAATGCCCGGTCGCCTCCATGACGACCAGCACCGCGTCCGGCGGCTCCAGCGCCGCCAGCAACGCGCCGTGCCCGGCGGCGTCTTCGGCGATCGGCTTGGGTTTGACCAGGACCGTGCCGTCCTCACCGAGGATGGCGAAGACGTGGGTTTCCGACGCGATGTCGATGCCGACGAACTGCATGGCATTCCCCTTCCGGTTCGGCCGGAAGCCTCGGAGCCGGTGCTCGTGCCCCTGCTTGTCCATGCGCGGATGACCGCCCCGATCGGGGCGGTCATCCGCCCCCTCGCCGCGACACCGCCGGATACCGTCCGGGCAAAAAGCACCGGGCGAGGGCGCCAATCTCATGCACGAAGACAAACCTTCGAGCGAAACGCGGCGACCCTCTCCCGGCCATCAGGCATGACATCCTATCAGGAAGACGCCCGATGAGTGGAAGTCATACAAGCGAATCCGGCTTTTCCACGCGCCTCGTCGCGCTGACGCGCAAGGAAACCCGACAGATGCTGCGCGATCGCAGCAACCTGGTCGTCGGGCTCGTGCTGCCGGTCGTGCTGATCCTTTTGTTCGGCTACGGCCTGTCCTTCGACGTGAAGGACGCGCGTGTGACGGTGGTGCTCGAGGACAGCTCGCCGACCGCCCGTAATGTTGTCTCCGGGCTGCAAGGCTCGCCCTATCTCGCGCCGAGCTGGGTAACCTCGATGGCTGAGGCCGCGCGTATGATCCGGGCCGGCCAGACCGATGCGATCCTGCGCGTACCAATCGATTTCTCCCGGCGGCTGGCTGCAGGCGATGCGCAATTGCAGTTGCTTCTCAACGGTGTCGATTCAAATACCGCTTCGACGATGGAAGGTTATGTCGCCGGGGCGCTTGCGATACCGACCCAACAGCTGGCCGACCAGGCAGGCAACAAACCGACCGCGGCGCCGAACATCACCATCGTGCAGAGGACATGGTTCAACGAAGCCGGCGAGAGCACCTGGTATCTCGTTCCGGGACTGCTGGTGCTGGTGATGACGCTGATCGGTGCCTTCCTGACCTCGCTGCTGGTGGCGCGCGAATGGGAGCGGGGAACGCTGGAATCGCTTTTCGTCACTCCGGTTAGGCCGCTGGAACTCGTGCTGGCCAAGCTCGCGCCCTATGTCGTGATCGGCGGCATCGACCTGATCATGTGCCTGCTCGCCGCGAAGTATCTGTTCCATGTTCCGATGCGTGGTTCGCTCCCCGTCATCATCGTCTCGTCGCTTCTCTATCTGATGGTCTCGCTCAGCCTCGGGCTGTTCATCTCTGCCGCGACGCGCAACCAGTTCGCCGCCAGCCAGATGGCGCTTCTCACCAGCTTCATGCCCGCGATGATGCTGTCAGGCTTCGTCTTCGACCTGCGCAACGTCCCCGTGGTCATTCAGATCATCAGCCAGGTTCTTCCCGCCACGCATTTCATGGGATTGATCAAGACGCTCTTTCTGGCCGGCAACTACTGGCCCGATATCCTGCGCGATTGCGCCATCCTCGCGCTTTACGCCGTCGTCCTGATCGGGCTGACCCGTCGTTCGCTCAGGAAGAAGCTGGACTGACGCGATGAACCCGGTGATCACCTATTTCTTCCGGACGCTGGCGTTGTTCCGAAAGGAGCTCCTCGCGCTGGTCAAGGACCCGTCCAGCCGCGTGCTGCTCTTCGCACCCGCCCTGCTGCAGGCATTGCTCTTCGGTTATGGCGCGACGTACGACTTGACGCATGTGCCCTATGCGGTCCTGGACCACAGCCGGGGTGCGACCGCAACGCAACTGCTGGCCCGGCTTGACGGAACCGGCGTGTTCGAGCGTGTTGCGACACTGACGTCATCCGACCAGATCGCAGGCGTGATCGACAAGGGTGACGCCCTTCTCGTCGTCAGCATCCCATCGGATTTCGAGGCGCGTCTGGCGGCAAACCAGCAGGCGCCGCTTCAGGTCATCCTCGACGGGCGCAACTCGTCGACGGCCGGCGCCGCCGCGGCCTATGTCTCGTCGATCGTGACCTCCTACAATCAAACGCTCGGCAACAGGTCCTCCATCACCATCGTCCGCCGTTCCTGGTTCAATCCCAATCTTGAATCCCGCTGGAACATGATGCCGGCGCTGATCGCTTCGCTCAGCATGATCCAGACGCTCATGCTCGCCGCCCTGTCGGTTGCCCGCGAGCGTGAACAGGGAACCTTTGACCAGTTGCTGGTGACGCCGCTGACGCCGTTGCAGATCCTGATCGGGAAAGCACTTCCGTCGATCTTTATCGGCCTGATCCAGTCGACGATCATCTTTCTGATCATCCTTTTCTGGTTCCAGATTCCGATGAACGGGTCGGTATGGCTGCTGTATTTCGGGCTTTTCTGCTTCACGGTGGCGTCTGTCGGGATCGGTCTGTCAATCTCCGCGGTCTCGCTCACCATGCAGCAGGCCATGCTCTATACTTTCATGCTGGTCATGCCCCTGATGCTCTTGTCGGGCCTGCTGACGCCCGTGCGCAACATGCCGGCGATACTGCAAGTCGCAACCTATGTGAACCCGTTGCGCTTCGGGATCGATATTGTCCGCCGCGTCTATCTGGAAGGCGCCACCTTCGGCGATATCGCCTCCAATTTCTTGCCATTGCTGGCTGTGGCCGCCGTCACCTTGCCGCTCGCTGCGTGGCTGTTCCGCAATCGTCTTGGATAAACTGATCGGCGTCATGGGAGCGATGGATCTGAACTTCGCTAGAGGGACAGCCACCCGACGTTGATTTGGCTGGCGTGCAACGCACTGACATGTCCTGGGTGTTGGATTCGCTCGGCAACGACTCTGTCACCAATCGCGGCCGAAAATCCTGATTCCCACCGATCCTTCACTCCTCCCCCCGCCCGCGATAGATTCCGGGAAAGATGATGTCCTGATCGACAAGGACGTTGAACTTGTACCCCGGCCGGATTTCAAGCGTCGGCTGGACTTCGAGATTCTTGTTGATCGTCCGTTCTGCGACCCGTCCGAAGGTCTCCGCGAAATTCCGCCGTGCGGCATCCTCTGCGCTATTTCCGTTGTTGAACGGGTTGGTGTTTTGCGGGACGGCCATGTCGATGCCGGCGCCGATAACCGCGAGCAGGATCGCGGAGCCAAATGTCTTCAGATAGTGGTTATCCACCTGGTCATTGAACCCGCCATAGCCTTCGGCATCCGTCCCGGCCATGCCGCCGATCTGCAGGGTAGATCCGTTCGGGAAGATGATGTCCGTCCAGACGACGAGCACGCGGGACTGGCCGAACGACACCTTGCTGTCATAGCGACCGAAGAGCTTCGTCCCCTGCGGGATGAGGAGGCGGTGCCCGGTCGCACTGTCGTAGACGTTCTGGCTGACCTGCGCGGTGATGCGGCCGGGAAGATCTGAGTTGATGCCGGTGATGAGCGTCGCCGGGATCACCGAGCCGCGCTTGAGCTCGTAAGGGGAGCGTTGCGGCACGACCTGGTTGGGGAGGTAGCCGAGCTCCTTGATGTCGGCGTTGAAAAAGTCCTCCTTCGTGCGCTGGGCATTCGGGTCGAGGTTCTGGCTGCCGAGGCCAGCTCGCAGCGCCGCGGCATAAAGGTCAGCCGTAGCGCCGGTACCTGTGGCCCCGGCGCCGGCAGGCTGCGCAGCGCCGGGATCGGTCCGTCCACTGCTGCGCAGCTTGTCGACATTGATCGCGAGCGGCGAGTCGTAGGCCGTGTCGTTGGCCTGCATCCGTGCCATGCGCTGGCGCTGGAGCTCGCGATAGTACTGCTCATCGGCCTCTCGCTTGAGCCGCGCACGCCATACGGCCTCGGGCTCGCCTTCGGCCGTCGCGCGCTCAGGCTGCACCGCGACGGGTTTCGGGGGCGCTGCCGGATCGATCCGCTCCGGCGGAGTCGGCTGAAACACCGGCGCTTCCGCGGGATCGCCGATGATCCCGTCCGACACGCCGCGTTTCAGCTGGTCGGCATAGGTAGAAGCCGGCGCGCCCCCGGCCTGCTCGATCGACGGGTTGCGCGAGAAGTACAGTCCGCGCGAGCTCAGACCGTACATGATCACGGCAAGAAAGGCGACGACGAGTGCGATCGCGATCACGATCGGCAGGCGATTGATCCGCCGGATTTTCGGCTCCGCCGCTTCCCCGCCGAGCTTGAGGGATTGAACCATGCTCCCCTCCCCTTACCCGCGCTGCATGACCGACAGCGGACTCGTCGGGGTCGCACCGGCAGAGGTCGCGGTGTAGGCACGCCCAAGGTCGAGCGAACCGGTCGAGAGGCGCGCAAGCACTTGGCCGTCATAGCTTCCGATCACATAGGCGAGGGGGATGAGCTTCTCGCCCTCGGCCTTCTGGTCGCTGACCACCGCGTAGCCCCACGCCTTCAGCGAGGCCTCGAGCGCGCCGCCGAACGGCGAGCCGTCCGCCTTCAACAGGATCGTCCCGGTTCCGGGTCCGACATGCTCGGCAAGGCGGCTGACCATGTCGCCGGCAATGGCGCTGGCGGCGGGGCCGGAGATCTCCTGCGGCGCGGAGCTGGCCACGAGCCCTTCCGCTCCGAAGGTCTGGCAGCCGGCGAGCAGCGCGGCGGCCAGAGTGACTCCAAGAAGCCGGGGGAGGAGGTGTCGGGCGCTCATCGCCTACCCTCCCCTGCTGATGGTGATCTTGTCCTGGTGCCAGCCGACGCCCGAGACGAGGACGGCGCGATCGACGTTGTAGTCGATCACCATCATGTTGCCCTTCATGCGGTAATTGACGATGCGGTTCTGTCCGCCGGAGACTACGAAGAGCACCGGCGCGTCCTGCCCGGACACCGAACGGGGAAACTGAATGTAGGTCTTCTCTCCGTCCGAATAGACGCGGGTCGGCCGCCAACTGGCGCTGCCGCTCACGCTGTACTGGAAGTTCAGCTGCTCGGCTGGCACGCCGGCGCCCGGGATCGTGCTCGCCTCGAGCCGGGCGTTGATGTCGGACAGGCGGGTCGAGACGTCTTCGGGATATTCGAAGCCGATGCGTGCCATGTACTGGCTTTGATGCGACTTGAGCTGGATGTGGTAGGTGCGCCGCGACGTCGTCACCACCATCGAGGTGACAAGCCCCGGCTCGGCCGGCTTGACGATCAGATGGATCGCCTGCCCGCCTACGGCTCCGGAGGTCGCGGGTTCGACCTTCCAGCGAACCGTGTCACCAACGAGCACGTCGCGCACCACCTCGCCAGCCTGTAGCTCGATATCGCAGACCTGCAGGGGCGAGCACACGACGGAAGGCTGGATCTCGCCATAGAGGAAGATCACCTTCCCGTCCGAGCCTCTCGTGACGAGCCCGCGCGAACCGCGCCACTGTCCGGAAATGTTCGTCCCGCGGGCCTCGTTTGCGCTCATACCCTGGGCGACCGCCGACGCTGCGATGAAACTCATCGACAGGGCGAGTAGGATTGCGGCAATGATCGTTCCTTCTCTAGCCATCGGAGTGCGCGGGCCTTTCACAGCTGGGCGGTCCATTCAAAGTCCCGCAGATACAAGCCGATCGGATTGAGGCGGATGACGCCCTCGTCCTGCGGCGGAGTCAGTGTCACGGTCGCGATGCCGCGGAAGCGGCGCACCGCGGTCTCCTTGCCCTTCCGGTCGCGCTCATATTCGGTCCAGTCGATCTGGTAGCTCTGGTTGGAGAGCGGCACGACATTGTTGACCTCGATCGCTACGGTCGCGTTCTTCGCCTTCTCGAACGGGGAATTGCCGCGAAACCAGGCGTTGATCTTCTCCGTCGCCGGATCGGAGGTGCGCAGCAGTGCATAGGTGCGATCGATGTATTGCTTCTGCACCACCGCGTCTGGCGTCACGCTGCGGAAGTTCGACACGAAGGTGCCAAGCGTCGCGCGCACGACGCGGGGATCGGCATATTCGATCTGCTGCGGAAAGCCGGCCGTTACCGCGGTGCCGAGGCGGTCGACCTCCACGATGTAGGGAACGAGCTTCACCTGCGTGCTCTGATAGAGCGCGTAGCTGAAGCCGACCACGGCCATCAGCATGCCGGTGATGCCGACGAGCCGCCACGCGGCCGCGGCTTTGACATAGGAGCCGTAGCGCTCGTTCCATTCCTGGCGGGCGGCGATGTAGGGATTGTCGGGCGGACTGGCGGCCATGCTGATGCGTCTCCCCTCACTTGTCCTGAATCGGCGGTGGCGGTGGTGGTGGCGCCGGCGATTTCTGCCGCGACTGATCGAGCTTGGCGTTTGCCAGTCCGAGCAGGGATCCGGCATAGGCACCGGGCGCCGCGATTGCCTTCTCCTTCGCCGCTGATCCCGCCGCCCAGCCGGCATTGCCGATGCCCGACGCCATGCCGCGCAACGCTGCCCCCGCCATCGAAGAGCCGCCAGCTCGGGCGCTCCTCGCCGCCGACGCTCCGGACATCGCCGCGCTCGCGCCGAGGAAAGCGCCGCCAGCAGCGAAGGTCGCCGCCTGGCCGCCATGACGGATCGCTTCCATGCCGCCGGAGATCGAGGCGCCCTGCACTACGCCCTGCACGATCGGCGGCACATACATGGCGATGATGAACACCACGACCGAGATACCGGCGATTGCGAGCGTGGTGATGAACTGGTCGGACGTCGCCGTCGGCGCCTCGGCGAGGCCGAGCAGCACGTCCGAGCCGATGCGGGCGATCATCACCAGCGCCATCAGCTTCATGCCGACCGAAAAGGCATAGACGAGATAGCGGACCGCGAAATCCTTCGTGAAGGACGAGCCGCCGAGACCGAGCATGATCATCCCGGCGAGAAGCCCGACATACATCTCGACCATTACCGCCACGAAGATCGCCGCCACCAGGCTGAACGCAATGACGACGATGACCATGGCGAAGACGGCGGCGATCGCCAGCGCGTTGTCTTCGAACAGGCCGAACTTCGCCTGCTCCGACATCTTGGAGGCGACGCGAATGCCCGCATCGAAGATGTTCGCGGGCGAGGCCGAGCCGCCATTGGCGCCGATCTGAAACAGGCTGTCGACGATCGACTTGGCGAAGGCTGGTCCCCTGTCGAGGATGAAGGCGAACAGGCCGATGAACATGATTCTGCGGACGAGCTCGGCGAACCAAGCATCGAGTGAGGCGGCCTGCAGGGCAAGCCAAACAGCGGCGATGCCCACCTCGATGCCGGCGAGGATCCAGAACAAAGAGCGGGCGGCGTTCATCACCGTCGTCTCCCAGCCCTTGGCGGCCGTCGAGACCTGGTTCTCAAGCGTCGTCAGCACGCTGCCCTGCTGGGCCAGCGCCGGCGCACTGGCGAGCAGGATAAGGGCGATGACGATGAAGCTAATCTCGATCGCGCGTGACGGACGGGTGACTACCATCTTGGCTTCATCTCCTGTCCGCCGCGCACAGGTTGGTTGGGGGCGCCTCCGAGAAAGCCCTCGGCGCGCTGGCGCTGCTCCTGCGCGGACGACTCCACGGTGTCCGGCCGCGGGGTGACGACGAACCAGATCACCGCGAGACCAAAGAGAGCGAGGACGGCTGCGAGCGTCGCCATGACGACCGGCCGGCTCACCAGCGCGGCTCCATGGTTTCTCCGCCACGAATGTTGTTCACCGGCGCGTTGAAGAACTGCTCGCGCCGGGCCTGTGCGAGATCCTTGTCGGACTGCTTGGACTGGAACCACGTTCCCATCATCGTCGTCTGCTGGGAGACCAGACCGCGAAGCTTCTGGAACTGCGCGACCTGCTGCGCGGCGATCTGATGACCGACCTGGAGCGCCTTCATCTGCCCGTCGGCCGATTGGGACATCGTGCGGAGAGAGCTCATCGTCGACTCTTCCGACGAGAACTGCTCGGCGGTGAGACCGGCCGCCTTCAGCGTGCCGGCGATCGTGTCGCGATTGGTCGTAGACCAGCTCTGATAGGTCGAGGAAAAGCTCTCGCCGTTCGGCAGGTTGGTCTTGAAGTCGGAATAGCTCTTGAAGCGCTGTTTCAGCACGTCATCGGCATTGCTCATCGAGAAAGCAATGCCCTGCCCCTGTACAGCGAGATTGCGCAGCCGGTTGAGATCGTTCTCGACCTGTCCCCAGATCTGGTTCGGCAGCTGCGCCGTATTCTGCAGCATGTTCTCGTAGATGCGCAGCTGATTCTGGATTTGCTGCGCCAGTTGTGTGATCTGAGTGACCTGGTTGTTGATCTGCTCCGCCGACTTGGTCACGAGCGTCACGAGCTCGCCGTTGTTAAGGAGCTGCGTCCATTCCGTCGCCCCGCCCGTTGCAGCTCCGGAGACAGCCGGCGAGACATGAGCCATCACCGCGATGAACGCAGCGCCGGCGGCGAGCCTAACGGATGAGAAGGAGTGCTTCGGCATTGCCAATTCCTCTCTGTTGGAGCCAGCGTTCCGGCCAGCGGTCGCCATGTTCGGACTTCAGCGCGGCAATCTGTTTGAGGTCTTCCTTGCCGGAGGCGCCGGCGAAGGAGAGCGCGACCGGGCCGAGCGCCATGTCGAACAGCCGCCGGCCTTCGGGAGAGGCGACGTAATATTCCCGTTTCGGGAGCGCGGTCGCGACGATCTCGATCTGCCGCTCGTTGAAGCCGATGCGCTCGTAGAACTCGCGTGTGCCCGACTCGCGCGCCGCGCCGTTCGGCAGGCAGATCTTCGTCGGGCAGCTCTCCTTCAGCACGTCGATGATGCCGGAGCGCTCGGCGTCCGAGATCGATTGCGTCGCCAGGATCACCGCGCAATTGGCCTTGCGCAGCACCTTCAGCCACTCGCGGATCTTGTCCCGGAAGGTCGGGTGGCCGAGCATCAGCCACGCCTCGTCGAGCACGATCAGGCTCGGCGCCCCCGTCAATCGCTTCTCGATCCGCCGAAACAGATAGAGCAGCACAGGCACGAGGCTGCGCTCGCCCATATTCATCAACTGCTCGATCTCGAAGGTCTGGAACGAGCGCAGTGACAGCCCGTCGCTCTCCGCATCGAGCAATTGACCCATCGGCCCGTCGACCGTGTAGTGATGCAGCGCTTCCTTGATCTCGCGCATCTGCAGCCCCGACACGAAATCGGAGAGGGAGCGTCCGTTCGCCGACGCCATCAGGCCAACCTGGCGCGAGATGGCATTGCGATGGTCGGGCGTGATAATCACGCCCTGCAGCGCCACCAGCGTCTCGATCCATTCCGATGCCCAGGCGCGGTCGCCGTCCGTGGCGAGCTCGGAGAGCGGGCAGAAGGCGAGCGTCGGAGCGCCATCGCCATCGCTCTCGCCGATCTCGTAGTGGTCGCCGGCGGCGGCCAACGTAAGCGGCAACATCGAACGGCCCTTGTCGAAGGCGAAGATCTGCGCCTGTGCGTAGCGCCGGAACTGCGCGGCGATCAGCGCCAGCAGCGTCGACTTGCCGGAGCCGGTTGGTCCGAATATCAGCGTATGGCCGACATCGTCGACGTGCAGGTTCAGGCGAAAAGGCGTCGAGCCGCTCGCCACCAGCATCAGCGGCGGGGAGCCCGGCGGATAGTACGGGCAAGGTGCAGTCGGCGCGCCCGACCAGACAGAATTGAGCGGTATGAGATCGGCGAGGTTGCGGGTGTTGATCAACGGCTCGCGGATATTCGCGTACCAGTTGCCCGGCAGGCTGCCGAGGAAGGCTTCCGTGGCGTTGATGGTCTCGATCCGCGCGCCGAAGCCTTCAGCCTGGACCAGGCGACGCACTGCCTCGGCCTTCTCGCGCAGCCGGGTCTCGTTGTCGTCGAACAACACGACCACCGGCGTGTAGTAGCCATAGGCGACAAGCTGCGACGAGGCCTGGGCGATCGCGTCCTCGGTCTCTGCGACCATCGCCATGGCGTCCTGGTCGACGGAGCGCGACTGCGTCTGAAAAAGCTGGTCGAAGAAGGGCCTGACCTTCTGCTGCCATTTCTTGCGGGTGCGCTCGAGCCTCGCGCGAGCCTCCTGGTCATCCAGGAAGATGAAGCGCGACGACCAGCGATAGGTGAGCGGCATCAGGTCAAGGGAGTTGAGGATGCCCGGCCAGCTCTCCGCGGGAAGACCGTCAATACCTACGACCGCGAGATACCGGCTGTCGACCATCGGCGTAAGCCCGTGGCTAAACTCGGCTGTAGCCAGCCAATCCAGATACATCGGGATCTCGGGTAGGCGGACGGGGTGGTTCTCGCCGGTGATGCAGAAGCGGATGAATTGAAACAGCTCGTCATAGCGCGCGGTTTGGAAGCCGCCGCGCTCCTCCACCGAGCGCGTCACCATGCGGCGGATCGACAGGACGTTGCCGAGATACTGCTCCACCTCGCGGATCGAGGTCAGGAAGCTGTCGAGGACGGTGTCGGCATAACGCGCGGCGCGGCTTTCGCTATCGGAATAGACATAACGGGCAAGCCCGGAACGCCGCCGCTCCGGCGGCCGCCAAGTGAGGATGAGCGCGTGGCGGCTCTCGAAGTGACCCCTGCCCTCCTGAAAATGGGCGCGCCGCTCGTCGTCGATCGCGCGCGTGACCGCATCCGGAAAATGGCACTCCTCGCGCGCCGGATAGTCCGACGTGGCAACCCGCACCGCCTCGACCTGGATCATCCAGCCGGTGCCGAGCCGCGACAGGATCGCGTTGATCTGCCGGGATACCTCGTTGCGCTCTGCATCCGTCGAGCTCTCGGAATCCGGCCCGGCAAAGTACCAGCCTGCTGGTCTGCCCCCTGAAAAGTGGTCCTCCCTGAAGTAGGCTATTGAGCCATTGGAGAGGACGTTGGAATGCCCCAGAAGAAGCATAAGCCCGAAGAGATC
>NZNS01000003.1 GCA_002694985.1 Parvibaculum sp.
GACAATCACCCGGATCGGCACCCCCATCTGCCCAGGCGATGGCCCAGATGCCCATCATGCACTAAGATTGAAACCGGACCACCCTATGGGGTCAGGCCATTGGGCGGCGGGGCCTCCACCGCCGCCATGCGCTACTTCACGACCGACAACTTGGCAGCATTGCGATAATTACCGACGGTGAGGCGGCGAAGCGAACGATCCAGTAATTTATTTGCCCGCCGCCCCTAACGCGACAACTTCCAGTCCAAGTTTTCTCACGCTGGGTTCGAAGCGCTTGTAGCGAGTGGAGCAGTTAGCAGCAAGCGCCAGTCGCCCTTCGCCTCGTATCTCTACTTTCGGGAGCCTCTGGGATCATCGCCAGGCTGTGCTCTACATTTGCGCTTCCTGCTCTAGCGCAGCGATCCAGCGTTGGCGGACACAATGACTTCTTGCTATAATTTTTCAAAGGTATTGGTTCCTAACACTGCTAGGCGCTAGTGGGAGATTCGGCTTCTGCGCAGCCGAGCGTTGGGTGATTCATTTCCCCCGCGAATTGATTCTTTTTCTGCGCGCATCGCCCTTCAATAAAATCAGTCTGTTAGCCGCTCACCGGATTCCCTTCCTGTGCGATCCTACATTGCGGCTCTGCCTCGATGTCGAAGATGATCGAACGCGAGGCGTCGGTGATTTTCTGCGGCGTCACCAGGTGATCCGTATGGATGAAATAAAGCACTGGCGCGGTTCCGCCGTGATCGACAAGCGCTACGCGTCGCCGTTTTCAGGCGATTGACGCCACCCTCCACATCAGCTTGTGGAGACGCCGGTTCTCTTCGACGGATCTTGTGTCTCCGAACCTGAACGCCGATGTTCGTAGATCTTCAGGAAAACATCCAAGGCATAATCGAGATATCGGTCCACCTCTTCCGGCGGGAATCTAACGTCTTCGCCACATAGTACTTTCATCTGGAACTCTCCAATTATGAGAGCAACGAAGACGTCGGCTGCACGCTCGGGATCATCGATCTCAAGAAACCCACGCTGCGATTGCTTCCCGAGATAGGCCGAGACCATCTTGCGGCCCCTTTCCGGGCCAGCGCGATAGAAGGTGGCACCGACTTCCGGAAAATGCGGCGCCTCAGCGACAACAACGCGGAGTAGCGACATCTTGGGTTGCTGGATCACGCCGTCGAAGAACTGCCTGGCGACGACGCGCAGCGCCTCACGGAGCGGTTTTTCGTCCAGGTCTTCCGCGCGGAGCCCACCGAAAAAATCCTCGCACTCCTGTTCGATCATTTCCTGAAAAAGGCCGGCCTTGCCGTCAAAGAGATCGTAGAGCGTGGCGAGCGAACCGCCTGAGACACTGACGATGTCGTTAAGACTGGTCGCTCCGTATCCCTGTTCCAGAAAAACCGCGCGCGCGGCATCGAGAATGGCCTGGCGCCGTTTTTCGCGCCTGCTCGGTGCACCACCCTGGGCTGCCTTCGTCATGATGTGCCCTTCCCCTCACAGCAACGCGGACCCCCATCCACGGCTACTCCTCATTGGCGGCCTCCGCGAATCCGCCCCCGCCGAGAACCTTGTACAGATTGACAGTATTGCTGACGCTCGCAAGTCGGATGCGAATAAGCTCCTGTTCCGCTGCGTAAAGGGATCTCTGGGCGTCAAGCAAAGTGAGAAAACTGTCAATACCGCTACGGTAGCGGCGTTCGGCGAGCGTGTAGCTTTCATCCGTGACGTCGACGAGCGCCTGCTGGGCCGCCACCTGGGCGTCATAGGTGCCGCGCCCTGCCAGAGCGTCGGCCACTTCGCGGAAAGCAGTCTGGATCGTTACCTCGTAGCGCGCGATGTTGATGTCTTTCTGGATTTCAGCGACTTCCAGATTGGCGAGGTTCCGGCCGCCTTCGAAGATCGGCAGACTGATCTGCGGCATGAAGCTCCACGCCCCCGAGCCGGGCTCGAAGAGGCCGGACAGGGAACCGCTCGCCGTACCGCCTGCCGCCGTGAGCGTGATGCTCGGAAAAAAGGCTGCCCTGGCCGCGCCGATATTGGCGTTGGCCCCCTGAAGAAGATGCTCCGCCTGCCTTATGTCAGGACGATTGCGGAGAAGATCCGAGGGAAGTCCCGCCGGCAGATCGGCAACAAAGTTGTCGATGTTATCCGCCCGGTCGAGTGCGTCGTCGTCGACCGGTGCACCGACCAGAAGCGTCAGGGCGTTGCGGTCGAGCGCCACTTGCCGGATGAAGGCGTATCGGTTGACGCGTGCGGTCTCGACCGCCGTTTGCGATTGCACGAGGTCGAGCTTCGAGGAAATGCCCCGGTCGAAGGTCATCTGCACCAGCTCGAGGGACTTCTCTTGCGTCTGTAGCGTTTCCTCGGTAAGCGCGAGAAGCCGCTGATCCGCCCTGAGCGTCAGATAGGCATTGGCAACTTCCGCGATCAAGGCGATCTGCGCGGCACGGCGCGCTTCATCCGTCGCAAAATATTCCTGCAAGGCCTGCTCGTTAAGACTGCGCACGCGGCCGAAGAGATCGAGCTCGTAAGCGGAGATGTTCGCCTGCACACCATAGCTCGAGCCGGTTTGCGCCTGTCCGGTAGCCGACAAATCATCCGGTACCCGCTCACGCGCCATGGTGCCATCGCCGCTGATGCTCGGCAGCAGGTCGGCGCGCTGTACGCGATAAAGCGCACGAGCCTGCTCCACATTAAGCACCGCCTCGCGCAGGTCGCGATTGTTTGCCAGCGCCTGTGCGATCAAACTGCGCATTGCGTCCGACTGAAAGAAATCCTGCCAGCCGAGATCGGTAACCTCGACAACGCTCTTCGCGGCGGTTTGCTCGTCTTCATAGGCGGCTCCCGTCGGCCAGTTGAGCGGCACGGGCGCGGACGGCCGCTCGTAGTCCGGCGCCAGCATGCAACCGCCGAGGAGAAGGAAAGACAGCGCAACAGATGGAAGGAACCTGGTCATCAATCGATTTCCGTTTCCTGCATGGACGCCGGGGCAGCTTGCTTCGGGGCGAAGCGCTGCACTACAACGAAGAAGAGCGGCACGAAGAAGATGGCGAGAATCGTCGCCGATATCATGCCGCCCATGACGCCGATGCCGATGGCATTCTGGCTGCCCGAACCGGGGCCGGAGGCGATTGCCAGAGGCAGCACACCGAGTGTGAAGGCAAGCGAGGTCATGATGATCGGTCGAAGGCGCAGCTGCGCCGCATGACTCGCAGCGTCGGCAAGGCTCTCACCGCGTTCGTAGAGCGATTTGGCAAATTCGACAATCAGGATTGCGTTCTTCGCAGCGAGGCCGATTGTAACGAGCAGGCCGACCTGGAAATAGACGTCGTTCGAAAGACCGGTCATGGTGGCCGCAAGCACGGCGCCGAGAACGCCAAGGGGAACGACGAGCATTACCGAGATCGGGATCGACCAGCTTTCATAGAGCGCGGCAAGACAGAGAAAAACGAACAGGAGCGAAAGCGCATAGAGAGCCGGGGCCTGCGCGCCCGCCTGCCGCTCCTCGTAGGACAATCCCGTCCATTCATGGCCGACGCCTTCGGGGAGTTTCTCCATCAGATTTTCCATTTCGGCCATTGCATCGCCGGAGCTCACGCCGGGCGCGGCCGAGCCCTGGATCTGGCGCGAGGCCGAACCATTGAAGCGCTCGAGCCGCGGCGATCCATATGTCCAATGTGTTTTTGCGAAGGCGGAGAAAGGCACCATCTCGCCATTCGCATTGCGCACATGAAGCTTGTAGATGTCCTCCGGGAGCATCCGGAAAGGCGCGTCGGCCTGGAGGTAGACCTTCTTGACGCGCCCTTGATCGATGAAGTCGTTGACGTAAGTCGAGCCCCAAGCGGCCGACAACGTGTTGTTGATGTCGGAAAGCGCAAGGCCGAGCGCCGAAGCCTTCTCCTGGTCCACATCGACGCGGAACTCTGGCATATCGTCCAGTCCATTCGGCCGCACGCCAGTGAGCTTCGAACTTTGCGCGGCAAGTCCGAGAAGTTGGTTGCGCGCTTGCATGAGCTTCTCGTGACCGATTCCCGCTCGATCAATGAGCTGCATGTCGAACCCCGAGGCCGTACCAAGTTCCGTGATCGCCGGCGGAATGATAGCGAAGGCCATCGCGTCCTTCATGGCGTCGAAGAAGCCCATGGCGCGCTGGGCGACACTGAAGGCGCTTGTCTCGTCGGTTCCGCGTTCGTCGAAGGGCTTCAGGTTGATGAAAGCCATTGCCGAATTCTGGCCCGCGCCGGCGAAGTTGAATCCCACGACCGAAAACAGGCCTTGCACGGAATCCTTCTCCTGCTCCAGGAAGTAATTTTCCACGAGCTTCATGGATTCACGTGTGCGCTCGGCGGACGCACCCGCCGGCGTCGTAACCAGAGTCATCATGAAACCCTGATCCTCTTCCGGCAAGAAGGAGGTCGGGAGCCGCAGAAAGAGAGCGCCAAGGATGACGACGATGACGCCATAGATGACCATGTAACGTACTGGTCCCGCGAGAAAGCGGCGCACACCCGAGTCGTATGAGCGTCCGCTCCGATCGAACATGCGATTGAACCAACCGAAGAAACCACGTTTCTCCTCGCCGTGGTTCTTCACCGGCTTCAGGATCGTAGCACAGAGCGCGGGCGTCAGAACCAGCGCGACAATCACAGACAGCGCCATGGCCGACACGATCGTCAGCGAGAATTGACGGTAGATCGCACCGGTAGACCCGGAAAAAAAGGCCATCGGAATGAGAACGGCGCTCAGCACAAGGCCGATGCCGACAAGAGCCCCGGTAATCTGGCCCATCGATTTTCGCGTCGCTTCCCGCGGCGACAGCCCCTCCTCGCTCATGACGCGCTCGACGTTTTCCACCACCACAATCGCGTCGTCCACAAGAAGGCCGATCGCCAGAACCATGCCGAACATGGTGAGCGTGTTGATCGTGAAACCGAAGGCCGCGAGAATGCCGAATGTACCGAGAAGAACGACAGGGACCGCGACGGTGGGAATGAATGTCGCCCGGATGTTCTGGAGGAACAGATACATCACGAGAATGACGAGCACGATCGCTTCCGCGAGCGTCTTGATCACTTCATTGATCGAGAGACGGACGAAAGGAGTTGTATCATACGGAATGACGGCCTTTAACCCCTCGGGAAAGAAGGGTTCGAGCTCTGCGATTTTCGCGCGAACCGCTTCCGCCGTGTCGAGTGCGTTCGCCCCCGACGCCAGCCGGACGGCAATACCGGCGGCCGGATCGCCATTATAACGTCCGATGGTCTGATAGTTTTCGGCACCGAGTTCGACACGGGACACGTCCTTGAGGCGCACCTGCGATCCATCCTCATTGACCCGGAGCAGGATGTCTTCGAACTGGGCCGGCGTTTCGAGGCGTGTTTGCGCCGTCACTGTGGCGTTCAGCTGCTGGCCTTCCACCGCCGGGCGTGCGCCGAGCTGTCCTGCTGACACTTCTGCATTCTGTGCACTTATCGCCGTAGCGATATCCGATATCGATATACTGTAGCTCTGCAGCTTTTGCGGATCGATCCAGATACGCATGGCATGCTGCGGTCCGAAACGCTGGATCTCGCCTACACCATTCACGCGGCTTACCGGATCCTGGATGTTCGATGCGACGTAGTCGGCGATCTCGGTTTCGTCAATCTGGCCATCCGTCGAAATAAACGCGATGACCATGAGAAAGTTTCTGGCCGACTTCGCGACCGTCACACCCTGCTGCTGCACTTCCTGCGGCAGGAGAGGCAGAGCCGATTGCAGCTTGTTCTGTACCTGCACCTGGGCGATATCCGGATCGGCCTCAGGTTCGAATGTGAGCGTCACCGTACCCGTGCCCGAAGAGTCGCTGGTCGACGACATGTAACGCAGGTAGTCGATGCCATTCATTTTCTGTTCGATGACCTGCGTAACCGTATTTTCGACCGTTCGCGCGGATGCGCCAGGAAAGGTGCCGCTAACGGTCACGGAGGCCGGTGCGATCGGCGGATACTGCTCAATCGGCAACTGCGTGATCGAAAGCGTACCCGCCAACATGATGACGATGGCAACGACCCAGGCAAAGACGGGACGGTCGATAAAGAAATTCACCATGTTGAACTAACGCCTCGTTGAACCTTGAATCGCGCTTGTGCTGCCTTTGCCTCAGGGCTTCTGGCCCTGCTGCTGCGCTGCGCCCGCGGGCTGTTGTGTTCCCTCGCCGGCTTCCACCGCCTTGACCTCGATCTCTGGTTGCAACTTCTGCACGCCCGCGACCACCACACGGTCGCCTTCCTTGAGCCCCTCGCTTATGAGCCATTTGTCGCCGACGGCTCGCTGCGCGGTGACGGATTTCGGCATCGCTTTTCCATCCTTGCCAACAAGCCAGACCTGCGCTTTTCCATCGGGCGTGCGCAAAACGCCCTGCTGTGGAACGAGGATCGCGTTCTCGATCACGCCCTGCTTCACGATTGCCCTTACAAAAAGACCAGGCAAAAGTTCAGCATCGGGATTGGGGAAGATTGCGCGCAACTGGACCATGCTTGTATCCGGCGCGACGGTGACGCCCGCGAACTGAATCTCGCCGGTGCCGCCATATTGCTCTTCGCTGCCTTCGAGTTTCAGCGTTAGAGGTGCCTTGCCGTCTTTCGCACCCTGGATGCGGCCTTCGGCCATCGCACGCTTCATCCTGAGCAGATCCAACGCGGACTGTGTGAGATCGACATAAATGGGGTCCAGCTGCGTCACTGTGGCGAGTTCCATCGCCTGGTTGGCTGTGACCAATGCTCCTTCCGTCACCGAGGAACGGCTGATGATCCCGGAAATCGGCGCAAAGACTTTCGTGTAGGCAAGATTGGTTTCGGCGGTATCGAGATTAGCCTTCGCAGTGGCGATATCCGCCGAGCTTTGCGCGAGCGCGGCCATGACGTCGTCGTAGTCCTGCTTGCTCACAGCATTTACGGCGACAAGTTCCTTGTACCGCGCCGCGCGGGCCCTTTCGGCCTTTTCATTCGCTGCTGCTTTGGCCAGTGCAGCCTTCGCCGCATCGAAGTTCGCCCGATAAAGCGCCGGGTCGATCTGGTAGAGTTGCTGCCCTTCCTCAACCCTAGTGCCCTCTTCGAAGAGACGCTTCTGGATGATGCCGTTCACCTGGGGACGGATTTCCGCCACGCGATAGGCCGATGTGCGACCGGAAAGCTCCGTCGTCACTTCCATCTGCTCCGGCTTCACCGTTACGACGCTGACTTCCGGCGGCGGTGGTCCACCCTGCTCTTCGCCGCCGTCGCACCCACTCAGAACTGCCGCCGCCAAAAGGAAAGCCGCGAACCTCATAACCACTTCGCCACGCATCTTGGCTCCTGTTGGTATTCACAAAATGTAACCGTCCCGGCGCGCAGAGGAGGTGGGGAGATGCGCGTACATGTTGGGGGGAGCTATGATCGGGATGGCTTTGTTGTAATGTATATTACATTACGTTTTAGTCAAGTTATTTTCCAGACCAGGATCGTCCAGCGCCTATAGGAGAAAGTTCCTGCACGGGATGTCACCCTCGAGGAAGGTATTCCCAGAGCCGCCTTTGGCCGCCAACGGTCCGCAAAACCTGAGCCTCCCAACTCGCGGATAGCGCCTCAGCCTGACGAAGCACGGTCTGCACGGCTACATGTCCGGCTGCATGTCCGGCGGATAGCCGTACTTGCGAAGTATGCGCTTCACCAGAATCCGCATGCGGGCACGCGCGCTATCGCGGCGGGATCAGTCCACCGTCAATTGCCGTGGAGGCTCTCCAGCAACTTGTGGGCAATCAGCAGCGCTCTCGTTCTCCCCGAGTGCGTCATAGAAGGCGATTTCGCCTTGGGTGAGCCCCCTCCTCCGCGCTGCGCTGCGTTACCTCCTGCCACAGGTCAAAACTGGCCCAGTGCTACGCGGCGGACCGCGTCTGTGTCAGTCGGCTGATGCCCTACCTTGTGCCTGGGCGCAGGCGCCTCCTGTACGGTGTTCGAGATTCGGCCGATGCCCGTCACCTCCACCTCGACCACGTCACCGATGTTCATCGGTCTTGAGTTGGCCGGCGTGCCGGTGAGAACGATATCTCCCGGCAGGAAGGTGATGTGCCGTGAGAGGTCGGCAAAGATGTAGTCGATCGGGAAAACCATATCGCTGACCGGCCCGTCCTGCACCTTCTTGCCGTTGATGTAGGTGTGCACCGATTGCTCGCGAATATCGACGCCACGCACGATGCCCGGTCCGACGGGGCAGAAACCATCCTGCCCCTTCACGCGCAGCATCGAGCCCGCATCCGTGTCGCGGAAGTCCTGCGCACCGACATCGTTGGCGGGCGCAAAGCCCGCCAGATGGTCCCAGACATCTTCGCGCGCGACATTGCGCATCGGCTTGCCGACGATGGCCGCGATTTCACCCTCATAGTTGAGGTACTGGCAATCCGCCGGACGATTCAGGAAGCCGCGATGCGAGTTCAGCGTCGTTAGCGGCTTCTGAAAGTAAGTCGGCGTGACGAGCGGCGGTGCCTTGAACTCGACGCGACGTGAGTCGTAGTTCAGATGAATGCAGATGATCTTGGTCGGATCGCAGGGCGGCATATAGGTCGCGTTCGCCTCCTCCACCAGCCTCCCATCGCCCAGACGAAGCTTGCCGCCGTCTTCGGGTATCACCCAGACCGGCGTTCCCTGATGCAGGATTCGCCGCCACTCTTCGCGCGGTCCTTCCAGAACGGACATGTATTTTTCTCCCCTTATTATCCCGGTACGGACCTTCAGGCCGGCACCATGAATCCCTTCATGTTCTCGAATACCGGCGAATGGCCATAGGCGTCGCGCTCGTAGTATTCCGATTGCCCTGTCGGCGTCCTGCCGCCCCATCCGATCTCGTTCATGAACCCTGAGGGATTCTTGAAATAGAAGGAGAAGTTGTGGTCGTTGGAGTGACTGCCCAGTTCGATGATCAAGGGCAATTGCGCCAAGCGTACGAGGTCATGTGTGAGCCCGACATCCTCAAGCCGTTCCATTTCGAACATCAGGTGATTGATCGCCTTCTCCGAAGACTCGCCGAATGCGAGAGTATGCTGGCGCGTATTGCAGTGAAGAAACATCAGCTCCACCTTCTCCGGCATACCGGGAATCGTGATCTTGTATTCGACACCGCCCCGCATTCCGAGCAGCGAGTAAAAGGCATGCAGCTCCTCGAAACCGGCGCGCCGGTTCAGCATCATGTGACCGAAGCCGCCGCCCTCTGTCTTGAACCTGCCATGCATCCTTCTTCCCGGATGGAAGGGAAGGTCATACTGGACGAGCGGGCCATGGAAGAGCTCGATGGCAAACCCGTTCGGGTCCGTCACAAACATGACCTCGAGCACATGCCGGGCTTCAGCCTCCTCCACACTGCCGTGCCGCACATCGATTCCTGCATTTGTGAGGCGGTCGGCCATCTCGCGGAATTCCGAAACTCCGGCAAGGCGTAGCCCCATCGCAAGCAGATCGTCCGCCGGACTTTCGATGAGCTTAATTCGATGATGCCAGTAATCCATCCGCAGATAGCGGGTTTTTTCATCCTCGCCCGGCCGAACCTCAAGGGCCAGAACCTGCGAAGCATATTCCTCCCATGCAGCAAGATTGCTGACACCGAGCGTGATGTAGCCCAGTTCCGTGACTTCTGCCGCCATGATTTCCTCCCTCAGGCGAACGATCCCTTGCGGATCGATATGTTCTTGATGTCCGTGTAGAAGTCGAAGCTCCAGGTGCCGCCCTCACGTCCAAGCCCCGAATCCTTCGCACCGCCGAAAGGCGCCGCCAGATCGCGAACGAAGAAGCAATTGACCCACACGGTTCCCGCCGTCACACGCGAGGCGATGTCCATTGCGCGTTTCTCGCTCCTGCTGAACAAGGTGCCCGCAAGTCCGTAGCGCGTATTGTTGGCAAGCTCGATCACCTCGTCGTCGGACGAGAAGCTCTGCCAGGTGAGAACCGGACCGAAGACCTCGCGCTGGGCGATCTCCAGTTCCGGCGTGACATGCGCGAAGAGCGTCGGCTCGAAATAGAGTTCGCCGAAGTTGGAGCGCCCTCCGCCCCAGATCGGCACCGCGCCATCGGCTTTCGCGCGCTCGACAAAGCCTGCGACGCGCTCGAAATGCTCCTTGTGAATCAGCGGTCCGACCCGCGTATCCTTGTCCCGCGGGTCGCCGACCGTCATGTGGGCAGCGGCGCCACGTACCTTTTCAAGGAACTCTTCCTCGATCTTCTTCTCCACCATGACGCGCGTACCGGCAAGGCAGACCTGCCCGGCATTCATGTACTGCGCGGCGACCGTTTGCGCCGCGGCATCCAGATCGGCGTCAGCACAGACGATGAAAGGCGACTTGCCGCCAAGTTCCGCGCTCATCGGCGTGATGGATCGCGCTGCCGCCTGACCGATGATTTTTGCGGTATCGGTCGAGCCCGTGAAGCTGATGCGGTCGACGTCGGGATGGTTTACGAGGGCGTCGCCCGCTTCCTCGCCAATCCCCTGTACGACGTTCAACACACCAGCCGGTATGCCCGCCTCATCCGCTATGTCCGCCATAAGCGAACAGGTGAGAGGTGCCCATTCCGGCGGCTTCACGACAATGGTGTTACCCGCCGCGAGCGCCGGTCCGACCTTCCAAGTGGTCAGCATCAAGGGCGCGTTCCACGGCGTGATGAGGACCGCCACGCCCGCCGGATCGTATTTGACGTGGTTCACGACTTCGGGGGCGTCAATCGTATGGCCGTCCAGCGTCATTGCCCAGTCGGCGAAGAACTCGATGTTCTGCGCGGCGCGCGGAACGACACGATGGACGTTGCCCATGAGCAGCGAGCCATTGTCCATGGTCTCGACCGCAGCCAGTTCATTGACACGTGCCTTGATCCCTTCGGCAAATTTCTTGAGGATCGGAAGCCTTCCCTTGGGCCCGAGTGCCGCCCATGCCGGGAAGGCCTTGCGTGCAGCTGCGACCGCCGCATCTGCTTCCGCCTTGCCGCCCGCCGAAACATCCGCGAGACGCGAGCCGTCGACCGGCGATATGTCCGCAAATTTTTCCCTTGAGGTGACCCGCTTGCCACCGATCCAATGATCGGTCGAAATCTCGACGCCCGCGACCGTGACCTTGTTGTTGCCGCTCATCACACTGCCTCCGCAAGTTTCTGGCCGGCTTCAACACCGGTGTCTTCCTTCAGGAACCGGTCTACGAGCTTGTCGGCCCGGGTGCGGTCGGCGATTATGTGGGCGAGCTGCTGGTTGCGCTGGCCGGAGGAGAGATAGAAGCGCTCATATTGTTCGCCGCGGCTCGCCAGCGCGCTGCCCGCGAAGTCCCAGGCGAGGCGGAAGATCCTCGCCCTCGTTTCCGCGTCCATTCCGTTCGCCCCATGCATGTAACGGTCGATCAGGGGACGCAGCTCCGGGTTCGCCAGCTGCGCCGCGCTCGGCGTCGCCAGAAGGTTATGCGACCCGAGAAGACGGATGATCTCGTTCACGCGCGGGAACCAGGTCGGCAAGGTTGCCTTCAGCGCCGTTAGCGGCGCCCCGTTCGGGAACCAGACGCCGTTGCCGAATTCATAGGCGCTTTCCTCGGCCGCCTGGATGCAGGCACGCGCAAATTCCGCGTAGCTCCACATCTCGCCCAGCATCTGAACGGGTCCGGGCTGGAGGCTTCCCACGGCTTCGGACATGCGGGTGGCAAGTCCCCATGCAAATTCAAGCTTCGTCTGCGCCCGGATCATGGTCTGCTGCATGACGTTCGGGAACCAGCCGGTCGACATGACCTGATTATAGACACCCACATTGCAGTTGATGTGGATACGGTCACGAGGCACCTCGACATCATCGAAGATCACGAAGGCGTCCTGTTCGTCGAAGCGGGACGACAGCGGATGATCAAGCTTGTTCTGCGTGCCTGCGCAGCTATCACGGCAGAGAAACTTCAAACCCGGCGTATCCATCGGAATACAGAATGCGAGCGCATAATCGTCCGCATCGGGCCGGATTGGCTGGCCGGGATACACGGCAAGCTCGTCTGCAAAGGGAGCAAGCGTCGCCAGAACCCGCGCGCCGCGCACGATGATGCCGTGCTCCGTTTCGCCGACCTTGTGAAGCGGCACTTCGTTCGGCGGACCCACCAGGTCGCCGGCGGCCTTGTCGACGGTCGGATGAACGATCGTGTGCGTCAGCGAAATGTCGTTGCGCCGAAGGAACTTCTGGTAATTGACGAGGTTCTGGGCCCCCTCCTCGTTTCCGTTCGCACCCCATTCGTCGGAGCGGCCCGCAAAGCCGGCATAGGTGACATTCATGTAGTCCGGCGAACGCCCCATGATGCCAACCGTATATTCAGCAATCCGGGCGAGCCCCTTGTGCCGCCGGTAGATGTCTTCCCTCGAGCGCGGGATCATGTGGCTTACATTGATCTGCTCGCCAGTTTCGGGATCTGGCATCAGGCAGTCATCCGCATAGCGGTGCTGAAGGTCGAAAACACCGGCGAGACCATGTGCGGCGCCCGAAAAGGCGGGGTGATCGACAACGTCCTCAACCTTGTCAGTGCCGACCCAGATATCGCGTTTGCCTTTGAGGCCCTTGAGAAATTCTTCTCCCGTGCGCGCAGCCATGGCGCTCCCTCCTTGCGTTTTGAATCGGCGCCGCCGCTCCGGACCCTGCCTTGCCCGCCCGCCGGCATAAAATATGATTCATATCATTTATGACTAAAGTCAGTTTATGGGCGAAGAGGACTGAGTCAAGCGTGCAGGACGGAGGCGGTATTTTTCCTCGTTTGAATTGCCCCGATCCTGATTGACAATGGCGCTTCAAAGAACATGTTCTGTACCGACGCGATGACACGAGAAGGCGGCGAAGTGGTTGAACCCAAACTGAAAAAGGCGCGTGCAAATAGCGGCATCTCCACCCGGCCGGGACGGCGCGAACGCAACAAGCAGGAAAAGCGGGCGCGCATCGTCGGGGCCGCAAGGGAACTGTTCGGCACGAAGGGATTTGCGGAAACAACTACGCAGGAAATTGCAGAGAAAGCCGACATCGGCACCGGCACCCTGTTTCTCTATGCAAAGTCGAAGGAAGACCTCCTCGTCATGGTCTTCAAGGACGAGATGCTCGAGACATTTCTTGCCGCCTTCAAAAAAGTGCCTGCTGGCGCGCCGTTCGCCGACCAGCTCATGCATGTCTTCGGCATGATGATCGCCTACCACGCGAAGGATGTTGAACTCTCCCGTGCGCTGCTGAAAGAAATCACGGTCCTCAGGACGCCGGAACGGCGCCAGGACCTCAGAACGCTGATGCGGGCGATCTATGGCGGCATCGCGGATCTTGTTGCCGCACACCAGAAAACCGGCAATTTCCGGTCGGGAGCCAACCCGCTGCTGGCAGCGGAGAACCTGTTCGCAGTCTATTATCTCAGCCTTCTCGGCTGGCTGGGAGGACAGATCCCGAAGCAGAAATTCATCCGGGAACTCCGCGCCAAACTCGACATCACGATAGAGGGGCTTGCAGCGCCGGGCACCCCGAAGCCCGCCGCCTCGAAGCAGAAGACCTCACGCAAGTCCTGACCCACCGTTATTGACTTACATCAATTATGATGACACTCAGTTATTGAGTGTGGGGGAGACCGCGCGGAACAACGATAACGAAAGAGGAAGCCATGGCCCCGTCTCTGAAATCACGCTGGGCATCCGGCGAGGTCACTCTTGGTGCCTGGTGCATGATCCCCGAACCGCTGACAGCGGAAGCGCTGGGCCGTGCCGGCTTCGACTGGGTCCTGGTCGACATGCAGCATGGCTGCATGGACTACGAGACGGCGCTCAACATGATCCGCGCCATCGACCTCACCCCCGCCCTGCCCATCGTCCGTGTCCCCTGGAACGATCCGGGCATCATCGGACGCATGCTGGATGCTGGTGCACTCGGCATCGTCATTCCGATGATCCAGACGGCGGAAGACGCCAGACGTGCTGTCGATGCCTGCCTCTATCCGCCAAAGGGACGCCGCAGCTTCGGCCCCGTGCGTGTCGGACAGAGAGACGGACAAGGCTATTTCATGGAAGCGAATGACCGCGTCGCCGTCATTCCCATGATCGAGACGCCGGAAGCACTCGCAAATGTAGAGAAGATCGCCGTCGTACCGGGGGTCGATGCGCTGTTCGTCGGTCCTTTCGACCTCTCGATCGCACTCGGCCTGCCGCCGGGCGACAATGACGGCAAGCCTGTCTTCGATGAGGCCATTGTACGGATTTCCGCCGCCGCGCGCTCGGCCGGTATAGCAACCGCCGTTCTTTCCAACGCGAAGGTTGCGCCGCTCCGCATCGAACAAGGCTTCCAGATGATTTCGACCACCACGGATATCAACGCTCTCGCAATGGCGGCGCGCGGCGATCTTGAAGCCGTGAAGTCTACGCAAAAGAAGGGGAACTGACATGCTGGGACAAGCGGACCGCGACGAGATCGTCGCACGGTTCTTCGAGACCCACCGGACAAGGCAGCCCATGCCGCTTCCCTCGAAGACCTGGCCCGGCATCGAGATTGAGGATGCCTACCGCATCCAGCAGGCATTCGTTGCTCAGAAAGTTGCAGAAGGCGGCAAGGTGAAGGGCTACAAGGTCGGCCTGACCTCGAAAGCAATGCAGGAATTCGCGGGCACGACCGAGCCGGATTTCAGCGCCGTCACCGATGATTTCTTTATCCCCGAGGCAACACCCATCCCGATGTCGCGCTTCTTTACGCCGATGATCGAAATGGAAATCGCCTTCGTCATGAAAGAGCCCTTGAAGGGCCCCGGCGTTCTGCCGGTCGACGTGCTGCGCGCAACCGACTTCGTTTTGCCTGCAATCGAGATTGTCGACTTCCGCGTCGAACGCGGTCCGGGCCTCAACATTGTCGACAACATCGCCGACCTCGCCTTTTGCGGTGCGGTCGTTCTCGGCGCCAATCCCCGCCGGCTCGACCAGATCGACATCCGCAGGGTGCAGGGTGCGCTCTACAGGAACGGCAACAAGGAACTCGAAGGTGAGGCATCCGCCGTGCTCGGCAACCCTGTGACAGCGGTCGCCTGGCTCGCCAATAAGCTCGGCGAATTCGGCACCTCGTTTCAACCGGGCGATACAATCCTCACCGGCTCCTTCATTCGCGTCCTTCCCGTGGCGGCGGGGGACGAATTCGTGTGCCGGTTCGATCAGGGCCTGGGAGAAGTGGCAACCAGCTTCGTTTGAGCGAAGATGATGTGGGACGATGTTCTGAAGAACTTCATCCCTGGACGGTGCCCTGCGTGAGAAAATGTTCTAGGTTCGGTTCATTGACATTCACAAAGACAAGGCTCGTCGACGATGGGACTGAAGGCAGCTATTCTTCCTGTAACGCCGTTTCAACAGAACTGCACGCTGCTCTGGAACGATGAGACCATGCGGGGCGCAGTGAGCGACCCCGGCGGCGATCTCGACCGGATCAAGACTGCGGCGGCCGAAGCCGGCGTCACCATCGAAAAGGTGTTGCTGACACACGGCCATCTCGACCACGCATCGGCGGCGGGCGATCTCGCAAAGGAACTGGGCGTCGCGGTCGAGGGACCGCATGAAGACGATCTCTTCCTGATCGAGACCCTGCCCGACCAGGCCGCCAAATACGGGTTTCCACCCGTCGGCGCATTCCGCCCGGACCGCTGGCTGAGGGATGGCGACACGGTGGAATTCGGCGGGCTGACGCTCGATGTGCGGCACTGCCCGGGACATACGCCGGGTCATGTCGTCTTCTTCCATGAGGCTTCGCGGCTCGCCATTGTCGGCGATGTGCTGTTTCAGGGCTCGGTGGGGCGAACGGATTTTCCTCGCGGCGACCATAATGCGCTCGTGACCTCGATCCGGGAGCGGCTCTGGCCGCTTGGCGACGATGTGACCTTCGTTCCGGGGCACGGACCGATTTCGACATTCGGAGTCGAGCGGCGGACCAACCCCTTCGTGGCGGACGAGAACTTCGCCTGACGGTTCTCTCCTGGCAGCCCGCCGCTGCATTTCGCATGACGGAGAACACCGCCTGACGCTGCGAAATGCATGGACAATTGCGGCGCAATCGGTTTCCTTGGCGCTCTGTCAAATAATCAATAAAAGCGCTGGGGACGTGGTTTGAAAGCCCGCCAAAAGAGCGCTATTGACCAAGTCTCTGGTTTGAGGGAAACGAGTGAATCAACGTCGCGTAACACGTCTGCAAATCAGCGCCTTCGGGCTTCCCTCCATTCCGATTTCGGCGCTGGGCCTGCCAATCGTGGTTTACCTGCCGCCCTTCTATGGACACGACATGGGCTTGAGCCTCTCGGTTGTGGGCACGGTGTTCATGTTGGCGCGGTTCTGGGATGTGTTCACAGACCCGTTACTCGGCATGGTGTCGGATCGTTTTCCGAGCCGCTGGGGACGGCGACGCCACTGGATCGTGCTCTCGGCACCTATCCTGATCGGCGCCGCCTATATGCTGTTCATGCCGACACCGCCCGTGACATGGATGTATCTCGCGGGATGGATGTTCATTCTCTATATCGGCTGGACGCTCATCACGATCTCACACATGTCGTGGGGAGCGGAACTTTCAGAAGATTATGACGAACGCTCCACCATTCAGGGGGTGCGCGAGTTCCTGCTGATTTTCGGCATGTTCACCGTGCTGGCGCTACCGGCGGTCATCGAACAAATGTCGGATACCACGGCGGCAGGCCCTGCGAAGATCGCAGCAATGGGCTGGTTCATCATCATCCTGCTGCCGATCACCATCGGACTTGCGGTTTGGCTGACGCCTGAATTTCCAAGCAAGGCGCATCAGCAGATACCCTGGAAACGTGCCTGGGTAATCATTGCCAAGAACCGGCTGCTGCAGCGCGTACTGGTGGCGGATCTTCTGGTCAATATCGCGCCCGCCATCACCGGCTCGCTCTACATCTTCTTTGCGTCCCACGTGATGGAGCTGCCGAAATCGGCGAGCCTTCTTCTTCTCGTTTATTTCATCGCCGGGTTCGTCGGTATTCCGGCGTGGATCCGCATGAGCCACTGGGCGGGTAAGCACAAGACGCTCGCCATCGCCATGGTCTATGGCGCGGTGACACTACCGTTGGTGGTGTTCTTTCCGCGCGGCGAATTCTGGTGGCTCTTCGTCGGAAACTCGCTCTATGGCGTCGCATACGGCGCCGGCTCCTTTCTGCTGCGCTCGATCATGGCGGACGTCATCGACATTGATTACCTCGAAACGGGGCAACGGCGGACAGGCCTCTATTACTCGCTGCTCAGCATGACGGCGAAGGTGGGCGCAGCGCTCGCCGTCGGCATCACCTATCCGCTGCTTGATCTGATCGAATTCACGCCGG
Organism: Parvibaculum sp.; assembly: GCA_002694985.1. Lineage (GTDB taxonomy): Bacteria > Pseudomonadota > Alphaproteobacteria > Parvibaculales > Parvibaculaceae > Parvibaculum. Next base: position 17,327 of record NZNS01000003.1, read on the forward strand.
CGGGAACGAACACGCCCGAGACACTCGACCTTTTCATGGCGATGTATGTCACCCTGCCCGCCATTGTCATGCTCGCTTCGGCGGCCGTGATGTGGAACTTTCCGCTGGATCGCGAAGCACAGCTGGATCTGCGAAAGAAGATCCAGGAGCGGGACGGCGTTCATGCATCGCATGATGCGAGCGAGGCGGCCGCGGCCGTCACACAAGTCGGCACGGCTGGCGGCATCGTCGACCGGCCGGCCGAGTGAGGGTGCTTGCATGACCCAGGATACCGGACGGATCGAAAGGCTGCTCGCCATCATGGCGAAACTGCGCGATCCGGACGGCGGCTGCCCGTGGGATCTTGAACAGACCTACGCAAGCATTGCTCCCTATACTATCGAGGAGGCCTATGAAGTCGCCGACGCCATCGAGCGCGGCGACATGGACGATCTGAAGGACGAGCTTGGCGACCTTCTGCTGCAGGTCGTGTTTCATGCGCAAATGGCGGAGGAAGAAGGACTCTTCGGCTTTCGCGATGTCGTCGATGCGATTTGCGAGAAGATGATCCGCCGTCATCCGCATGTTTTCGGCGATGAAGGCGAGCGAAGCGCGGGCGAGGTCGAAGGCCGCTGGGAAGAGATCAAGGCTCAGGAAAAAGCTGTAAAAGGCGCAAAAGTGGAGAGCATTCTCGACGATGTGCCGCGCGCGCTGCCTGCGCTCGTTCGTGCTGTCAAATTGCAGAACCGCGCCGCGCGCGTCGGCTTCGACTGGCCAGACACGACACAGGTGATCGAAAAGCTGAACGAGGAGATGCTCGAAGTCTCCGAGGAGCTTGCCAAGGGTGGCGACCACGACCGGCTGGAAGACGAAATGGGCGACCTGCTTTTCGTTTATGCCAATCTTGCGCGACACCTGAAGGTCGACCCGGAGACGGCGCTGCGGCGGGCGAACGCAAAGTTCCGCCGGCGCTTCGGCCGCATAGAGCAAAAGCTTGCGGCGGCAGGGAAGCGCCCCGAAGACTCGACGCTCGAAGAAATGGATGCCCTGTGGGACGAAGCGAAGGAAGAGGAACGTAAAACTTAGCCGCGCCTGTTTCTTCTGATTTCTTCCGCCACTTTTTGCCAACTTTCTTCATCCCGCGCGATGAGATGCGGCCCCTTCAGGGTTCGCGGAGCGTAGTCTTCGCTCGTCTCGATGTTCCGCACAACACCGCCCGCCTCGCGCAGGATCAGCGTGCCCGGCGCATGGTCCCAGGGAAGCATGCGATGATAGGTGACGAAGTCGTGCAGCCCGCGCGCGACGTTCGTATAGTCAACCGCGGAGCAGAGGAATGATGTCGCGGAGCCGACACCCGCCGCATAAGCGCCGATGCCCGCTTTCCAGTCATCCGGCATGAAGCGAACATAGAAACTCGCGCGCTGCTCTCCCGGACTAATGGGCGCCCGGCCCGCATCGAGACGTTGAATGCCCGATGCGTCGCGCCAGAAAGCGCCCGCGCCGCGCTCTGCAACGGCGAGTGCATCGACCACCGGCAGATAAATCCAGGCATGAGTGGTTTCGCCGCGCACGACAAGCGACACCATGAGGCCGAATGTTTCGCGGCCGGCGGCAAAGTTTGACGTTCCGTCGACGGGATCGACGGTCCAGAGCGGCAGATCATCTTCGAGATGGTCAAGCAAGGCCGGATCGGCGGCGGCCGCCTCTTCGCCCAATACGCGCGACCCGGCGACGAGTTCTTCGAGGCGAGGCGAAAGCCACAGCTCGGCCTCGCGATCAGCGATGGTGACGAGGTCGCCCTTGGATTTTTCCTCGATCTCGTGCACGGCAAGCGCACGAAAGCGCGGCATGACGATTTCCGCCGCGGCTTGCTTTAGCAGCGATGCAACATCATCCGCCAGCTTGTCCATATTCATTCAGCCTCGCGGGAGGATGCTTCGCCAAGCCGCCGCGAAAGATCGGGGAAACGCTTTTCGAAGCGGCCGGCGACGATCGGCGTCAGGCCGAGATCGAGATGGACGACGCCATCCTCGTCATCCTCGCGGCTGCGGATATGAGCGTTAGCATGAAGCCAGGCGATGGCCTCGCCCTCACCGGATGGCATGTCGAAATGGACAACATGTTCCTCGTCGACGATGAGACTGTCGATGAGGGAAAGAAGCTCCCCGGCCCCCTCCCCCGTCCGTGCCGACACGGCGGCAGTGAGCGGTTCGCGTTCGGCCAGATTGACCGCAGCGTCATGGACCTCATCTTGCAGCAGGTCGATCTTGTTCAGGACGTCAACGACATGCTGATTGTTTTCAGCCGTGGATTCCTTGGTTACGCCGAGCGAGGTCAGCACATCCTCGACATCGCGCTTCTGGATATCGGTCTCCTCATGCGCGGCATCGCGCACATGGAGAATGACTTCGGCCTCCAGCACTTCTTCCAGCGTTGCGCGGAAGGCGGCGACGAGATGCGTCGGCAGATCCGAAATGAAGCCCACCGTGTCGGACAGGATGATCTTGCGGCCGCTCGGAAGAAGAAGCCCGCGCATCGTCGGGTCCAGCGTGGCAAAGAGAAGGTTCTCGGCAAAGACGCCGGCCTCCGTCAGCCGGTTGAAGAGCGTGGACTTGCCCGCATTGGTGTAGCCGACAAGGGCGACCACCGGATAAGGCGCCTCGCGGCGCGTCTTCCTGTGAAGCTGACGAGTGCGCTTCACCGTTTCGAGCTGACGCTCGATCTTGGTGATGCGTTCCTGGATCATGCGGCGGTCGGCCTCGATCTGGGTTTCGCCCGGCCCGCCGAGAAAGCCGAAGCCACCGCGCTGCCGCTCAAGATGGGTCCAGCTGCGCACGAGCCTGCTCTTCTGGTAGTTCAGATGGGCAAGTTCGACTTGCAGGGTGCCTTCGCGCGTTCGCGCACGCTCACCGAAAATTTCGAGAATGAGGCCGGTGCGGTCGAGTACCTTGACCTTCCAGGCGCGCTCCAGATTGCGTTGCTGACCGGGCCCCAAGGAGCCGTCAACCACCACGAGTTCGATCCGGAGTTCGGCGAGGTGACCTTTCAGCTCATCGACCTTGCCTTCGCCAAAGAGCGTTGCCGGGCGAGGCTTTGTCAGCGGCACGACAGCCGAGCCGACAACATCAAGCGAGATGGCGGCGGCAAGACCTACCGCCTCGTCCAGCCGCGACTCGGGAGAACGCGTTGCCGTTCCCGCACGCTTCGCCTGATGCTCCGCAGATTTGAGCAAGGGAACGAGCACAAAGGCTCTCGTCGGTTCTTTCGGATTTACCTGAAAGCCCTTGTCCCCGCGCTGGCGGGTCTCATTCGTATCCTCGGTCTCGTCGCTCAATCAGGTCTCTTCTGGCGGAGGTCTCTTCAGGCCTCTTCCCCGTTCGTTTCAGGCTCGAAAAGCTGAACGGGCTGGGCCGGCATGATTGTTGATATCGCATGCTTATACACGAGCTGCGAATGGCCGTCCCGGCGCAACAATACACAAAAGTTATCAAACCAAGTGACCACACCCTGAAGCTTGACGCCATTCACCAGAAAGATGGTGAGGTTCGTCTTGTTCTTGCGAACGTGATTCAGGAAGGTGTCCTGGAGATTATGGGTCTTTTCATTCATGGGTAGGCCCCATTTATCGAGTTGGGTGGGACCGGACACATGCCGCGAGGGGTCCGGCGTTTTTGTTCGCACTGCACTTCCTGACTGAACGAAGCAGGCTGCGGCTCTCACTTGATACAGTCCGGTTTTTCCCCTGATGCTGCAAGTGCGAAATTGAATTCGCACCTGCAAATCGGCGAGGTTTTCGCTACATCCGACGTTTTACCATCAAGAAAGCTCACCAAACCGGCCATAAGCCTCACGTAGCCGCAGCGCCACCAATCCGGGCGATGCATTACCTACGGCCTGCCCGTCGATGCGGATCACGGGAATGATGATAGCGGAGGATGCGCTTATGAAGGCCTCGCGAGCCGATTTTGCCTCTTGCGGCGTGAACGGCCGTTCCACGACCTCTATGCCTTCACTCCGCGCCGCCTGCAGAATTACGTGGCGGGTGATGCCATGCAGGATGTCGGGACCTTCGGGCCGGGTCACGAGCCGCCCTTCCTCATCCACGATCCAGGCATTTGTCGAGGAGCCCTCGGTGACGAAGCCCTCCGCATCGACGAGCCAGGCTTCATAGGCGCCCGCCTCACGCGCGGATTGCTTTGCGAGGATGTTTGGCAGGAGCGCGATTGACTTGATATCGCGCCGAGCCCAGCGCTGATCCGGCATGGTGACGACCTCGACGCCATGCGCGACGGCAGCGGCAATACGTGCCTCGTTCAGCCGCTTCGCGGTGACGACAAGCGAGGGGCGAGCATTCTTCGGAAAAGGATGATCGCGCGGAGCGACGCCACGCGTCACCTGGCAGTAGACCATGCCATTCAGCACATGGTTCCGGCGAAGCGTCTCGCGAAGGATGTGTTTCAACGCCGCGAGAGGCATCGGCATTTCCATGCGTAACTCGCGCAGCGATCGCTGAAGCCTTTCGAGATGCAGCGTCTCGTCCATCAACTTGCCGCCGCGAACGCCGCAAACTTCGTAGACACCGTCTGCAAACTGATAGCCGCGATCCTCGATGTGGATACACGCTTCGGCGTGGCGGACATAATGGCCATTTACATAGGCGATACGCGACAAGGGGAATTCCTCCTCCGGTCCTGGCGGCTCAGAAGAACTCGAGGCTGACGCGGAACATCTGTTCCACCTTCCGCACCTGATCGGAACGGGCGAAGAGAACCACACGATCTCCCGCCTCGACCTCCGTGTCGCCATTCGGAATGATGACCTCTTCCTTGCGAATTACCGCGCCGACAAGAATGCCGTCCGGCAAGTTCACTTCACGAAGCGGTTTACCAACAAGGGGCGAAGTTTCGAGTGCTTCGGCCTCGATCACCTCGGCGGCGCCGTCATGCACCGATTGCAGGCCGCGGATACGCCCGCGACGGACATGCTGCAAAACGGTGGAGACGGTCGCGCCACGCGGATTGATGAAAGCGTCGATGCCGAGGGGACGCATCAGCGGTGCATAAGTATTGTTGTTTATCAGCGCCATGGTGCGCTGACAGCCTTCGCGCTTGGCAACGACACAGGAAAGAATGTTTGCCTGGTCGTTGTTCGTGAGCGTAACCAGCGTTTCCGTTTCGGCGATGCCCGCTTCCTGCAACAATTCGGGGTCGAGACCGTTGCCATGGAGAACGATCGACCGCTTGAGCTTGTCGGCGGCCTGCACTGCCTTGTCCCTGTCGCTCTCGATGAGTTTCACGCGTGTGCCGGTATGGTTCGCTTCCAGTTCGCGGGCGACATGAAGGCCGATATTGCCGGCGCCGACGATGATGATGCGGCGCGCCGCCGTTTCCTCATGGCCGAAAATACCAAGCGTCCGGCGAACGTCTCGAACATCCGCCGCGAAATAGGCTTCGTCACCGACCAGCATGGGGTCATCGCTCTGGGGAACGAAGAGTTCGCCATTTCGAACGATGCCGACGACCCGCGACTTGAGATCGGGAAACAAATCAGTCAACTGACGAAGCGGCGTATTCACGATGGGACAGTCTTCCTCCAGCGTGACGCCGACGACGCTGACCTTGCCATCCGCGAAGTTCAGGATGTCGAAGGCACCCGGAACGGCGAGACGGCGGAGCACCGCCTTGCCGACTTCAAGTTCCGGCGAAATGATCACATCAATGGGCAGGTGATCCTGCGAGAAGAGATCCTGGAATCCGGGCTGCAAATAGCTCTGCGAGCGGATACGCGCGATCTTGGTGGGCACCTGAAAAACGGAATGGGCAACCTGACAGGCGATCATGTTCACTTCGTCGTGAAAGGTCACGGCGATCAGCATGTCGGCGGAAGAAGCACCCGCACGCTCCAGCACATCGGGATGGGCGCCGTGACCAACGATGGCGCGCACATCGAGCGTGTCCGATATCTGGTGAACGAGCTGGGGCGACTGGTCGATTACCGTCACGTCGTTCTGCTCGGAAGCGAGCTGGCGCGCAATGCCGAATCCGACCTGGCCGGCGCCGCAGACTATTACCTTCATGATCGGGCTTTCCCGTTTCGACGCATTTCAGTAAGGATCAAGCCGGAACATCCGGACGGTTGGCGGCCGCAACGCCTAGCGACTTCAGCTTGCGGTGAAGCGCGGAACGCTCCATGCCGATAAAGGCCGCCGTGCGCGAAATGTTACCGCCGAAGCGGCTGATCTGCGCCATGAGATATTCCCGCTCGAAGGTTTCGCGCGCCTCGCGGAGGGGGAGCGCCATGATGTGCTCACCACCGGCACCGTTCACCGTCATCTGCGCGGAGGCTCCGACCTCGGCCGGCAGCATATCGGCCGTCACCACCGCGCTCGGATCGCCCGTGGTGAGGATGAGCAGGCGCTCGATGTTGTTGCGTAACTGACGGACATTGCCCGGCCAGTCATGTGCCTGCAACGCGGCCATCGCGTCGTCAGAAACGCGGCGAACGGGCAATCCCGTCGCATTCGAAATCTGGGTCATGAAGTGTTCCACGAGCAGTGGAATATCCTCGCGCCGGGACGCTAGTGGCGGAACGACGATCGGCACCACGTTCAGGCGATGATAGAGATCCTCACGGAAACGGCCCTTACTGATTTCCTCCAGAAGATCGCGGCTTGACGAAGAGACGACACGAACATCGACCTTCACATGTGATCGGCCGCCAACGCGCTCGAAGGTCTGATCGACCAGAACACGAAGAATCTTGCTCTGCGTTTCGAGCGGCATTTCCGACACTTCATCAAGGAAGAGCGTACCACCATGTGCCTGCTCGAAGACGCCAACCTTGCGCGGTCCGGCGGCGCTTTCCTCGGTGCCGAAAAGTTCCGCCTCCATGCGTTCGGGCGCCATGTTCGCCGCGTTGAGCGCAACGAAGGCATGGTTTGAACGGCGGGAACGCGAATGAAGAAGGCGCGCGACGACTTCCTTGCCCGCTCCGGCGGGACCGCTTATCAGAATGCGGCTGTTCGTGGGCGCTACCTTTTCGATCGTCTGGCGAACCTGAGCAAGCGCGGGCGAAACACCGACCAGTGTGGTGTCGTCGCCGACGCGCACACGCAGTTCGTTGTTCTCTCGGCGCAGCTTGAACGCCTCGATGGCGCGCTGGATCACGAGGATCAGCCTGTCGGCCTTGAACGGCTTTTCGATGAAGTCATAGGCACCCTGCTTGATCGCGGAGACCGCGGTTTCGATGTTGCCATGACCGCTGATGATGACCACCGGCAAATCCGGGTGACGCTCACGAATGACGTCCAGAAGCTCCAGCCCGTCGAGCCTGCTGCCCTGGAGCCAGATATCGAGAATGACAAGACCGGGACGCCGCGCCTCAATCGCGGCGAGCGCCTTGTCGCTGTCACCCGCGCTGCGCGTGTCGTAGCCTTCATCGTTCAGAATGCCCGATATCAAATCGCGAATATCGGTTTCATCATCGACTATCAGAATATCAGACGCCATCAACCGCCTCTTCGGTTACATCTCCTGCAACGCGATCCGCGTTGCGCACAGTCTTTTGTTTTTCCTTGCCGTCCACGAGACGCCGGCGCGGGAAAACGAGACGCACACGCGCACCGCTCTCCCATCCTTCCGCCACCGGTGCATCTTCAAGGACCAGCGCACCACCGTGGTCTTCCATTACCTTGTTGACGATTGCGAGGCCGAGCCCGGTGCCCTTTGCATGGGTCGTCATGTAAGGCTCGGTCAGCCGCGAGCGATTGCTGTCGGGCAAACCGCATCCCGAATCCGTCGCAACAACGGTGACGTTGTGTTCATCCGGCACGATGGTCACGTGGATACGTCCAATCTTCCCCCGATCGCGCTTCTCGCCTTCGCCCTCATCATCCTCATTGTCATGCCCGCGGATCGCTTCCGCCGCATTCTTGAGGATATTGGTCAGCGCCTGACTCACCAGCCGCCCATCGCATTCTATGACAGTCTGTTCCGGGGGTAGCACGAGTTCATAGTCGATTTCCGGGTGGCCGATCCGCTGCAGGAAAACGGCCTGACGCAATATCTCATTCAGATCGAGCGACTTCATCGATGCCGAGGGCATGCGCGCAAAGGAAGAGAACTCGTCCACCATGCGCCCGATATCGCCCACCTGACGGATGATCGTCTGTGTGCATTGCTCGAAAATTTCGGGATCGGAAGCAATCTCCTTGCCGTATTTCCGGCGCAGACGTTCCGCTGAAAGCTGGATCGGCGTCAACGGGTTCTTGATTTCATGCGCGATGCGGCGCGCGACGTCGGCCCAGGCGGAGGTGCGCTGCGCGCGTACGAGTTCCGTTATGTCGTCAAAGGTGAGCACGAAACCGCCCTGCCCGGAATCTGTCATTTCGCGCGTCACACGCACGTTGAGAGTGCGATCCTGCCCGCCTTCGGGAATGATGATCTGCGCCTGCGCGGTGCGTTCGGGATGCGCGCGGGCATCTGCCACAGAGGCGGCCATTTCGGGGATCGCCACGGCCACGTCACGACCGAGAAGCTTTGCCTCCGTCAGCCGGAAGAAGCGAAGAGCCGCGCGGTTGGCATGCGTCACCCGGCCTTCATTGTCGAGACCGAGAACGCCGGCACTTACGCCGGAGAGAACCGCCTCGGTGAACTGACGGCGCTCGTCGAGCTGATGGTTTGCCTTGATCAGGTCGTTGCGCTGACTTTCGAGCTGGCTCGTCATTCTGTTGAAGGCGCCTGTGAGCATATCAAGCTCATCGCCCGTGCCGCTCACTGGCACACGGGCACGAAGATCGCCCACGCTGACGCGTTCGGCGGCGCGCACGAGGCGCGAGATCGGGTCCACGATCCGGTTTGCCGCCCACAGGCCGAGCCAGATCGCCGCCAGAAGCGTGATGAGGGCAACCGTCACGTAAATAAGGGCGAAGGTGATCTGGAACTGGTTACGCCGCGTTTCCAGACTCTCATATTCGCTGACGGCGGCGCGCGTCTCCGCCAGATGTTCGAGCACCTGCGCGTCCACGAAGCGAGCGACATAGAGATAAGTATCGTCCAGCGAAGGCAGAGCCATGAGCGCGCGGATCTGGTTATTATCCTCGACGATGAAAAGCGCGACATCATCCGCCTTCGCGGTTTCGAAATAGCGCGTCGCCGGCATGCCAACATCGACGCTGCCCGCCGCCTTCGCGAGAATACGACCATCGGACTTGATGATGTAAGCACCGTGAAGTGAACGAAGCCGCATCTGCCCCGTCAGCAAGCGGTGAAAATAGGGCGGCTCGGTCACGAGAAGCGCAATCTCACGGTTGAGATCGCTTGCCATGGCAAGTGTGTCGCCACGCAGCACCTGCCTGTGTTCGTTCAGATAGGCTTCGGCGACCGTCTCCGCATTGGAGATAATGAGCTGCGCCCGCTTCCCAAACCAGGTGTCGAGGCCCCTGTTGAGGGTCACGGCGGCAAAGACGGCGACGATGATCGCCGGCATCACCGCCACCACGGCGAACATGGTGACAAGACGCGCATGGAGCTTGGCGCCCGCCGTGCCGCTGACGCGAGCGAGAATTACCCGGATCAAGCGCCAAATGATGAGCGCGAAAAGGATCAGAACGAGAGCGAGGTTCGCCACCAAGAGCGAGATCAGGACCGGCCGCGTGGGTGTGAAAGGCGTCAGCCCCGTCAGCAGCATATAGGTGAACGATCCAAGGCAGAGCGCCACGACGACCAGACCGATGGAAAAGGTCGTGGAAAAGCGACGGCGGTTCACAAACTGCCACAGCCTTCCTTCCCAGCTTCCTGCCCGGTCCAGCCCGGGTTCATGCGCCTGATCTGTCGGTACCATGCCTGTTCCTGCGTGGCGGCCCAGGCGGTGCGAGGGACTTTATGTCCCCGATGCATCTGTCATGTGCCCGATGCGCCACGCTCCCTCTGCGGCAGGGGGCATTCTGTATCGGCGGACGATACCATTCAACCACAATGTTGCTTGTTTACATCAGTGTCACACAAGGCTGGTGAAGAGGGCTTCAACGGCCCCGTCTCACTTCAACCCGCGGATCACCTGTATGTCGAGCTCGCGGATCTTCTTGCGCAACGTATTGCGGTTAATGCCGAGCAGGTGCGCTGCCTTGATCTGGTTTCCGCGCGTGGCGGCCAGACTCATGCTGAAAAGCGGCCTCTCGACCTCTTTCAACAGGCGTTCGTAAAGTCCCGGCGGCGGCAGGTCGTCGCCGTGAGACGAAAAGATACGGCTGAGCGTCCGCTCGACCGAGGACGCGAGCGGCTCGTCGGCAGCGGCCGGTGTGGCGGGCTTGCCGAAATCGGGCTCGGCAAGTTCCGTTTCGAGGATGTGGGAGCCGATCGTCTCCTCCGTGTAGAGGGCGGCCAGCCGGCGCACGAGGTTTTCGAGTTCGCGGACGTTGCCCGGCCAGCGATAGCGCTTCAGCAGTTCCATGCCTTCGGAGTCGATGGTCTTTGGCGGCAGGCCTTCGTCTTCCGCCTGGCCGAGGAAGTGGCGGATGAGATCTGGAATATCTTCCGTACGTTCACGAAGCGGCGGCAGGCGGATCGGCACTACGTTCAGTCGAAAGAACAGGTCTTCACGGAAGAGGCCCTGATTGATGAGTTGGCGAAGATCGCGGTTCGTGGCCGCAACGATGCGTACATCCGTCTTGATCGGCGTGCGCCCGCCAACCGTGGTGTATTCGCCCTGCTGCAAGACGCGCAGAAGGCGCGTCTGCGCCTCCATCGGCATATCGCCAATTTCGTCGAGGAAGAGCGTTCCGCCTTCCGCCTGTTCGAAGCGACCCGTGGCGCGCTGGCTTGCGCCGGTAAAGGCTCCTCGCTCATGGCCAAAGAGTTCGCTCTCGATAAGTTCTCGCGGGATGGCGGCCATGTTGACGGCAACGAAAGGCCCGTTGCGCCTGCGACCATAATCATGAAGCGCACGGGCGACGAGTTCCTTGCCCGTGCCGGACTCGCCCGAGATCATCACTGTCAGATCCGTCTGCATGAGACGGGCAAGAACACGGTAGATGTCCTGCATGGCGGGAGAGCGGCCGATCAGCGGAATCTTTTCGCCTTCTTCGGGCTGTTGCCGCGCAATGCCGGGTTCTCGCGGCGCCGCCATGGCGCGGTCGACGACACGGATCAGTTCGTTGAGGTCGAAAGGCTTTGGCAGATATTCATAAGCACCGCGCTCCGCCGCCGTGATCGCAGTCTTCAATGTGTTCTGCGCGCTCATGACCACGATGGGCAGCTCGGGCCGCGCCCGCTTGATACGGGGAATAAGGTCGAAGGCGTTTTCGTCCGGCATCACCACGTCCGTGATGATAAGGTCTCCCTCGCCCTGGCTCACCCAGCGCCAGAGTGTCGCCGCGTTGCCGGTCGAGCGAACTTCATAGCCGACCCGTCCAAGTGCCTGATTGAGCACGGTCCGGATCGCCGCATCGTCATCCGCAAGAAGAATTGTGCCGCTTGGCATGGTGGCCGCTCCTGTCAGTGCGCTGTTTCATCATGGGTCACGGTCGCGCCCGTATGCATGGGCAGCAATACGCGGAATATTGTTTTTCTCTGCAGGCTTTCGCATTCGATAATGCCGCCATGATCGCCGATGATCTTTGCGACGAGCGCGAGGCCAAGGCCGGTGCCGGAGGATTTTGTCGTCACGAACGGGTCAAAAAGGTGTTCCATCAGATCGTCGGATACGCCGGAGCCGTCATCAATCACGCAAATTTCGAGCGGCAGGCTGACGCGGTCACGACTGCCGGGCATGGCAAGGCGGACGCCGGGCCGGTAAGCGGTGGTCAAGACGATTTCCCCATCAGAGCCGCCGATGGCTTCTGCCGCGTTCTTCACGAGATTGAGGAAGACCTGTATGAGCTGGTCCTTGTCGCCAAGCACCGGCGGTAGCGAAGGATCGTATTCTTCATGGATGCGGATGCTCCGTGCAAAGCCCGTCGCGGCCAGCTGTTTCACATGGCCGAGGACAAGATGAATATTTACCGGCTCACGCGGAACGGGGCGCTCATCGGAGAAGACTTCCATGCGGTCGACGAGTTTGCAGATACGGTCCGTCTCCTCGCAGATGAGGCGCGTCAGCGTCTTGTCTTCGGGAGTGCCCGAAATTTCAAGGAGCTGAGCCGCACCGCGAATGCCGGAAAGCGGGTTCTTGATCTCATGCGCGAGGATTCCCGCCATGCCGGTGACCGAGCGGGCGGCACCGCGATGGGTCAATTGCCGGTCCATCTTCTGCGCCATGGTACGGACCTGCAGAAGGAGCAACACGTGGCCCGGATATTCGGTGAGCGGTGTCACCTGGATATCGACCTGGCGGTCGCCGATGCGCGGCGTACTGATTTCGACGCCGTATTCATTCACCGAAACGCCGCGCTCGAAGACCTGATCGATCAGCGCAAGAACCGGGCTGCCGAAAGCGACGATCTCGCTCAATGGATGGCCCAGCACCATGGAGGAACTGGCGGCGAAGAACTCCTCGGCGCTGTCGTTCACATATTCGATACGCATTTCACGATCCACGAGAAGGACCGGGTGCGGCATCGATTTCAGGATCACATTCGCTTCCGGCGGACCGCCGGGGCCAAAGGCGCGAACCACTTGCGACATCAAGCCGCCTCCTTGTTCATTGATGGGGGTGCGGGATCGGCCTCTCCCGCCTGTTCGTAAAACGAGCCGATGGCCGCGAGCACGTCCTGCGGATCGCTCATGCGCACCACGGCGCGCTTCGTCGCCATTGCTTCTTCCGGAAAACGCCGCGAGGCTTCCTCGAGATACCAAACAAGGTGCTTGCGGGCGACGCGCACACCGAGGGGCTCGCCATAATGTTCGATCATGTCGCGATAGTGAGAGGCGGCGATCTCACCCTGCGCTTTCCATGAGGGGGCAGCCAGCTTCTCGCCTGTCGCAAGAAAATGCGCGACCTGGGCAAGGAACCAGGGGCGCCCCTGCGCTCCCCGGCCGATCATCACGCCGTCCGCGCCGGAGGCTTCGAGGATCGATTTCGCATCTTCCTCGCTCATCACATCGCCATTCGCGATGACGGGAATGGACACCGCTTTTTTTACTTCGGCGATGAAGTCCCAGTCCGCCCTGCCCTTGTAGAACTGGCAGCGGGTGCGTCCATGCACCGTAACCATCTTTACACCTGCGGCTTCCGCCCGCTGGGCAAGCTCGGGCGCATTGCGTTTCGTCTCGTCCCAGCCCGTGCGCATTTTCAGCGTTACCGGCACACCGGTCGCGCCGACGGTTGCGTGGATCAGGCTTTCGGCATGGTCGAGATCGCGCATGAGGGCCGAACCCGAGAGGCCGGACGTGACCTGCTTTGCCGGGCAGCCCATGTTGATATCGATGATATTCGCGCCCGCCGCCTCAGCTACCCGCGCTCCTTCCGCCATCCAGTGCGCCTCACGGCCAGCCAGCTGGATGGAGAGCGGCTCGAATTCACCCGCCCCCGCCGCCCGGCGGACGACATCCGGCCGGGCACGGACAAGCTCGTCGCTCGCCACCATTTCCGATACAACAAGGCCAGCACCAAGGCTTTGGGTAACCCGGCGAAACGGCAGATCCGTTATCCCGGCCATAGGCGCCAGAAGAACAGGATTTTGAAGTGTGTATGGGCCGATAGAGATGGTCAAACTTTGGGCACTCAATGAAACTGCATAAATTTTGTCCAATTTAGCGGGTGCCTAAAGTTTCGGCAAGGCAAATTGCTTGCCTGGAGCCATACAGGGTACGAAACGAGCAGATATGCGAGAAAACCCAAGAGTTACCGCGCTGATTGTGGCTGCTGGCCGTGGCAGTCGCGCAGGCCCGGGCGCGCCAAAACAGTATCGCCAGCTTGCCGGCGAGCCTGTGCTGCGCCGGACACTCACCGCCTTCGCCACTCACCCCGGCATTTCAAGCGTTCTGGCTGTTATCCACGAAGATGACCGTGACGCCTATGAGGACGCGGCGGCGGGCCTTCCAAAGCTCATGTCGCCCTGCCCCGGCGGAGCAACACGGCAGGCATCCGTGAAGGCCGGGCTGGAAGCATTGGCGGGCATGGCTCCCGAGTACGTCCTCATCCATGATGGTGCACGGCCGCTGGTGCCGGCCCGCCTGATCACCGACTGTATCGCGACGCTTGCAGACCATGTCGGCGCGCTCGCGGCCATTGCGCTGACAGACACGATCCGCCGGACCACGGGAAAAGGCTGCGCGGGCGAAACGGTAGACCGGAGCGGGCTCTGGCGCGCGCAGACGCCGCAGGCTTTCCGTTTCAGCGCGATCCTCGACGCGCATCGCCGGGCATCCGGCAAGGATTATACGGACGATGTGGCGGTGGCTTGCGCCGCGGGCATCGAAGTGGCGATGGTCGAGGGCGACGAAGACAATATCAAGATCACGAGCGCGGAGGATCTGAAGCGTGCGGAGCGGATACTGATGCGAGGGGGAGATACGAGAACGGGCACGGGCTTCGATGTGCATCGTTTCGGGCCGGGGGATCATGTATGGCTTTGCGGCGTTAAAGTCCCACATGAGTTTGGTCTCGTCGGTCATTCGGACGCCGATGCGGGCCTTCACGCGGTTACGGATGCTATCCTCGGCGCAATTGGCGCGGGCGACATAGGCCAGCATTTCCCGCCGAGCGATCCGAAATGGAAAGGTGCGTCATCAGATATTTTCCTGGCCCACGCTGCGAAACTTGCAAAAGAGCAAGGCGCCGCAATATCCAATGTCGATCTCACGCTCATTTGCGAACGGCCGAAAATCGGCCCGCATGTCTCCGCGATGCGACAGCGCATTGCAGACATTCTCGCGCTCGAACTGGCGCGTGTGAGCGTCAAGGCCACGACGACCGAAGGTCTCGGCTTCACGGGACGTGGCGAAGGCATCGCCGCGCAGGCGCTTGCGACACTCGTCTTGCGGTGACCGCATGAGCCGTTTGACCGCACTCCCCCCTTCGCTTCCCTTCCGCCACCCGGCGGCATTTATCGCGACCTGGTTCGGCAGTGGCCTCATCCGTCCGGCGCCGGGAACGTGGGGTACTCTCTTCACATTTCCTTTTGCGCTTGCAATCGGCTGGGCGGGAGGCGCATGGGCGCTGCTTGCCTGCTCGTTCCTCACCTTCGCAGGCGGCATCTGGGCGGCGGGATATTTCTGCCGGGCGGCAGAGAAAGACGACGCGCCGGAAGTCGTGATCGATGAGGTCTCGGCGGTGCTGCTCGTTCTCGCTGCATTGCCGATGACGCCTGTCGGCTGGGTCTCGGCATTCTTCCTCTTCCGCTTTTTCGACATTCTCAAACCCTGGCCGATCAGCGCGATCGAACGGCGTTTCAAGGGCGGCTTCGGTGTAATGATCGACGACATGATTGCGGCGCTTTTTGCAATCTTCTCCTTCCTTCTGCTCGACCTTATCTGGATGGTTCTGACATGAGCATCTTCCCCCGCCGCCTCATCCATCTTGCCGAACTCACGCTTGCAGACGCGCGCGAAGCGAACCTCAAGATCGTAACCGCCGAAAGCTGCACGGGCGGGCTTATTGCCGGCTTGCTCACGGAGATTGCTGGATCGTCGGATATCGTGGAGCGCGGCTTCGTCGTTTACTCGAATGAAGCGAAGCGCGACATGCTCGATGTGCCGGGTGATCTCATTGCCGATTTTGGCGCGGTGTCGGAGCCCGTTGCGCGCGCGATGGCAGAGGGTGCATTGAAGCATTCACGCGGACACATCTCCGTTTCCGTGACGGGGATTGCCGGCCCCGGCGGCGGCACACCGATGAAGCCGGTCGGCCTCGTTCACTTCGGCGCGGCGCGGCAGGGACGCAGCATCATCCACGAGATGCAACTTTTCGGCGACATAGGGCGTGAAGAAGTCCGCATGAAGGCGATCGAGACGGCACTCAATCTCGTGCGGCGGATGATCTAGGCTATTTGGAAGAAGGGACGGGGCTGCCAGTTTCAAAAGACGGCTCGGCCCGCTTGCCGCCATAGAGCTCGTCCGCGCGATCGATGAAAGCCTGCATCATCTTCGCGAATGCCTTGGAGAACACCGCGCCGATCATCTTTTGCAGCGTGGCGCTTCTGAATTCGAAATCGATGAAGAAATGGATGCGGCAGCCGCCATCCGGCAGCGGTTCGAATTGCCATTTGTTGTGCAAATAGCTGAACGGGCCCTGCACATAGCCGACATCGATAAGACGAGATTCCTTGTCGAGCGTCACGCGGCTGGTGAACTGCTCACGGAAAACCTTGTAGGACACGATGAGGTCGGCCAGCAGAACTTCCTTGCCGCTCTCGATTTCGCGGCGGCGGATACGCGCACCGGTGCACCAGGGCAGGAATTCAGGATAACGGTCGATAGCGGCCACAAGTGCAAACATATCTTCCGCCGAATAAGGGACGTCGCGGGTTTTCTCATGCGCCGGCATGGCTGTTTCAGCCCCTTGCGACAGCCGCGTTGCGCGCATCGCGGAGGCGCGCGAAGTCCTCATCTGCGTGATAAGAAGAGCGTGTCAGCGGGCTCGACGAGACAAGGAGAAAGCCCTTGGTGCGCGCGATGCGCTCATAGGACTTGAACTCTTCCGGTGTCACGAAGCGAGCAATGGCTGCGTGCTTACGCGTCGGCTGCAGATATTGGCCGATGGTCAGGAAGTCGATGGAAGCCGAGCGCATATCGTCCATGACCTGGAGCACTTCCTCGCGCTCTTCGCCGAGGCCAACCATGATACCCGACTTGGTGAAGATCGTCGGGTCAAGCTCCTTCACACGCTGGAGCAGGCGCAGCGAATGGAAATAGCGCGCGCCGGGGCGAATGCTCAGATAGAGCCGGGGCACGGTTTCGAGATTGTGATTGAAGACATCCGGTCGGGCGGCCACGACCTTTTCCAGCGCGCCTTCCTTGCGCAGGAAGTCCGGCGTCAGGATTTCGATGGTCGTTCCGGGCGAGCGGCGGCGGATCGCCTCGATCACTTCGACGAAATGCTGCGCGCCGCCATCCGCGAGATCGTCGCGGTCCACCGACGTAATCACGACATGGCGGAGGCCAAGCTTGGCAACGGCATTCGCAACATTCTCCGGTTCGTCCGCATCGAGCGGTGCAGGAAGTCCCGTCTTCACGTTGCAGAACGAACAGGCCCGCGTACAGGTGTCGCCCATGATCATCATGGTCGCGTGCTTCTTCGTCCAGCATTCGCCGATATTCGGGCAGCCCGCTTCCTCGCAGACGGTCACGAGATTGTTCTCGCGAACGATCTGCTTCGTCTCCGCATAAACCGCAGAACCCGGCGCCTTGACGCGGATCCATTCGGGTTTGCGCAGAACGGGTGTGTCCGGGCGCTTTGCCTTTTCGGGGTGCCGGGGCTTAACCGCGCCCGGCTGCAGCGTATCTACGATCGTAACCATGAAACTCGGTACCGTTTGCCGACAGGACATGGATAGCCGCTCGGCACGATTCAAGCAAATCCAGCTTGTTCTTGCGGCTCCAGGGGCAGCTTACGGCTCATTCCTCAAATATCAGTTGAACCCGGGCCGCACAAACTGGCTTTCCGGGACTGGCTTCCAAAGCTTCCCCCTCCCGTTTGGACGTCAGGCGCCGCCGTTTGCCCGCGCCGTTCGTCTTTTCCTCGCCCAGAGGTTCAGCATTTCCACGCCCATCGAGAAGGCAACCGCAAAGTAGAGGTAAGCCTTGGGGATGTGGAAGTGCAATCCATCAGCGACAAGCGCAATGCCAATCAGGATCAGGAAACTGAGGGCAAGCATCTTCACCGTGGGATGCTGCTCCACAAAGCCGCTTACCGGCTCGGCAGCAAAAATCATGACGATGACGGCAGCGATGACGGCGGTAGCCATGATCGGAAAATGATCGGACATGCCGACAGCGGTCATCACCGTATCGAAAGAGAAAACAATATCGATGATGGCAATTTGCAGCACGACGCTCATGAGGCCGGCTGCGACGGCCTCCTTGCCGTTTTTGCTGTTCTCCTCCCCCTCAACTGCGTGGTGGATTTCCACCGTCGCCTTCGCCATGAGGAAAAGACCACCGGCGAGCAGCAAGAGGTCGCGCCAGGAGATCTCGTAATCGCCGAAGTCCAGAACCGGACTTGTCAGCGTAACGATCCATGCAGCCGATGCGAGAAGGGCAAGCCGCGTGACGACCGCGGCTCCGAGCCCGAGGCGGCGGCCGAGCTTTTGCTGATGCACCGGCAAACGGGAAGCAAGGATCGAAAGGAAGATGAGATTGTCGACACCGAGAACGATCTCGAGGATCGTCAGCGTTGCGAGACTCGCCCAGTTTTCAGGCTGCAGGAAAATTTCGAACATGATGGCCGGGAAGTTGCGACGCCGGGATAGCTTGATCGGTGCCTGTGACTAAAACTCTTTCATGTCATACATACCAGCCAAAACCTTCAAGTCTCCATTTTCGTTCCGCAAAGGCGAAAACTAAAGTCTCGAAAGGGGCGGGTTCGAGCCCGTATTCAGGCGCTACGGGAAAAAGCGCCCAGCGTGTCTCAAAGTTCGGCGGGGGGGGGAATCAGGTATGTAGAACCCGTCCATATGCGTCGAGTACCGCCTCCCCCATCATCTCGGAGAGAGTGGGATGCGGGAACACGGCCTGCATCAGCTCGGCTTCCGTGGTTTCCAGCGTCATGGCCACGCCGTAGCCCTGAATGAGTTCTGTAACCTCGGCGCCGATCATATGCGCGCCGAGAAGCTCGCCGGTCTTTGCGTCAAAAACGGTCTTCACGAAACCTTCCGTCTCACCCAGTGCAATGGCCTTGCCATTCGCCCGAAATGGGAAACGGCCAACCTTGACCTCGTAGCCTGCCTCTTTCGCCTTTGCCTCTGTGAGGCCGACGCTTGCGATTTGCGGCGTCGAGTAGGTGCAACCCGGTATGAGACGCGTATTTATGGGGTGAATGTTTTTCTCACCGGCAATCCGCTCAGCCGCTAGAATGCCTTCATGGCTCGCCTTGTGCGCAAGCCAGGGCGGGCCGGCCAGATCGCCAATGGCGTAAATGCCTTTTACACCCGTCTCCATCCATTCGTTGACGACGACGTGGGTCTTCTCGACCTTCACGCCCGCCTTCTCAAGCCCGATATTCTCGACATTGCCTACAATGCCGACGGCAGAAATGATCTTCTCGGCTTCGAGGGTTTCGTCCTTACCGCCGACGCTCACGCGCATGGTCGCGCCCTTGCCGGTCTTCTCGGTCTTGCCGATTTTGGCGCCCGTCAGCAGACGAATGCCGCGCTTCTTGAAGGCCTTTGCGGCTTCCTTCGAAATCTCCTCGTCTTCGACCGGCAGGATACGGTCCTGCACCTCGACCACGGTCACTTCCGCACCGAACGCGCGATAGAAGCTCGCGAACTCAATGCCTATGGCGCCGGAGCCGACAACGATCAGCGATTTTGGAATCGACTTCGGCACCATCGCCTGGCGATAGGTCCAGATGATCTCGCCATCGGGCTCCAGACCTTCGATCACACGCGCACGCGCACCAGTGGCAAGGATGATATTCTTCGTTGTGATTTCGCTTGTCTTCCCGTCCTTCGCCTCCACCGCGACCTTGCCGTCTCCGGCCAGCTTGCCGCTGCCTTCGATGACATCGATCTTGTTCTTCTTCATGAGAAACTTGACGCCATTCGAGAGCTGCCCGGCGACATTGCGGCTGCGCGTCACCACAGCTTCCGCGTCGTAGCCGATCTTTTCAGCCTTGAGCCCGAACTCATCGAGGCGGTGCAGCGTTTCGTAAACTTCCGCCGAGCGAAGCAACGCCTTGGTCGGAATGCATCCCCAGTTAAGGCAGATGCCGCCCAGCGCATCCCGTTCCACAATGGCAGTCTTGAGACCGAGCTGCGATGCACGGATCGCGGCAACATAACCGCCGGGACCGGACCCGATAACAACGAGATCGTATTTGTCCGCCATCAGAGGAGCATCCTTGCGGGATATTCCACGAAAGACTTGAAAGCTTCGAGGAAACGCGCACCGAGCGCGCCATCAATGGCGCGGTGGTCGCAGGACATGGTGACGGTCATCACATTGGCGATTTCGAGTTTGCCGTTCTTCACAACAGGCCGCTCCTCGCCCTTGCCGACGGCGAGGATCGCGGCCTGGGGCGGATTGATGACGCCGGTGAAATGCTTGATGCCGAACATGCCGAGATTGGAAATCGAAAAGCTGCCGCCTTCGTACTCGGCAGGCTTGAGCTTCTTGTCGCGGGCACGAGCGGCGAGCGATTTCGCCTCCTCCGAAATTTCGGCGAGGCCTTTCTTTTCCGCGCCGCGAATGATTGGTGTTATGAGACCGCCGTCGAGCGCGACTGCAATGCCGATATCCGCCGACTTGTGCTTCAGGAGCGCATTGCCCGCGAAGCTTACATTTGCATCCGGCACCTTTGTCAGTGCAAGGGCGGCGGCACGAATGAGGAAATCGTTGACCGAGAGCTTCACGCCCTCGCCCGCTTCCTCGTTCAGCTTTTTCCGTGCGGTGAGAAGTTCATCAAGCTCGCAATCGATCGTCAGGTAAAAATGCGGGATTTCCTGCATTGACTGCGTGAGGCGGCGCGCAATGGTCTTGCGCATGCCGTCGAGCGGCACTTCCTCATATGTGCCTTTCTCGTAAAAGGCGCGCGGGTCGATGGATGGCATCGGTCCCTGCGACGAACCGGACGCACCTGCTGCTTTCTTCGGGGCGGACCTGGCCGCGCCTTCCAGATCGGCCTTGACGATGCGGCCATGCGGACCGGAACCTGAAACTGCCGTCAGGTCGATGCCCTGCTGGCTCGCGATGCGGCGCGCGAGCGGCGAGGCAAATACGCGCGCACCCTTCGCGTTCTCCGGCGCGGGAGGCGCTTTGCCGCCTGTGTCCGTCGCAGACTTTTTCGTCTCGGTTTTTACGGGCTTCGGTTCGGACTTTTTCTCAGCCGGTTTTTCAGCCTCCGCTTCAGCATCTTTCGACGGCGTCACAGGCGCATCATTCGAGGCATCGTAGCCTTCGAGCGCGTCCTCGCCCTCGCCTTCTTCAAGCAGCACCGCGATGGGTTTGTTGACGGCCACACCTTCCGTGCCTTCACCGACAAGAATCTTGCCGATGGTGCCCTCGTCCACGGCTTCCACTTCCATGGTCGCCTTGTCTGTCTCGATTTCGGCGATGACATCGCCTGCGCTTACCGTATCACCCTTCTTCACATGCCACTTGGCGAGCGTGCCTTCCTCCATGGTCGGCGAAAGCGCGGGCATCAGGATTGGTGTTGGCATCTGCGCCTCCTCAGCGGTAGCAGACGGCTTTCACCGCCTCCACCACTTCTTCGGCGCTTGGCAGCGCGAGCTTTTCAAGATTTGCCGCATAGGGCATCGGCACGTTCTTCTGCGCGACGCGAAGGATCGGCGCGTCGAGATAGTCGAAGGCCTTTGCCTGAACCTCGGCGGCAATTTCCGCACCGATGCCGCAGACGGGCCATGTCTCCTCGACAGTAACGAGCCGGTTCGTCTTTTTCACCGATGCGATCACCGTGTCCATATCGAGCGGGCGAATGGTACGCAGGTCGATCAGTTCGACATCGAGCCCTTCTTCTTCGAGCTTCGCCATCGCTTCAAGGCAGTAGGTGATGCCATGGCTGTGCGAAACGAGGGTCACGTCCGCGCCTTCCTTCATTACACGAGCCTTGCCGATGGGAAGTACATGATCGTCGAGTTTCGGCACATCGAAGCTCTTGCCGTAGAGCACTTCATTTTCGAGGAAGACGACAGGGTTCGGATCGCGGATAGCAGCCTTCAAAAGCCCCTTGGCGTCAGATGCCGAATAGGGGGCGATCACGATCAGACCCGGAATATGCGCATACCATGACGCATAGTCCTGGCTGTGCTGCGCGCCGACACGCGCCGCCGGGCCGTTGGGCCCGCGAAAGACAATCGGGCATGACATCTGCCCGCCCGACATGTAGCGCGTCTTAGCGGCAGAGTTGATGATCTGGTCCATCGCCTGCATGGCGAAATTGAAAGTCATGAATTCGACGATGGGGCGGAGCCCGGCCATTGCCGCGCCGATGCCGAGGCCGGCAAAACCATGTTCCGTGATCGGCGTATCGACCACGCGCTTGTCGCCGAACTCGGCAAGCAGACCCTGGGTCACCTTGTAGGCGCCCTCATATTGCGCGACTTCCTCGCCCATCACGAAGACGCGATCGTCGCGGCGCATCTCTTCGGCCATCGCATCCCGCAACGCCTCGCGCACCGTCTGCGAGGTATATTCAGTGTCTTCGGGAATGTCCGGGTCGCTCTTCACCTCGACTTTGGGGGCTTCATTCTCCTTCTTCGCCTTTTCGCCGCTTTCACGGCTTGTTTTCTCACCCTGGCCCTTGTCCGTCTTCGGTGCTGTCTTCTTCGGCTTTGTCTTTTCGGGTTCTTCCGACTTCACGTCGGCGACATCCTCATCATCGCCCGCAAGCAGCGCGATGACATCATTCACCTTCACATTTTCTGTGCCTTCGTCGACCAGAAGTTTAGCGACGGTGCCTTCGTCCGCTGCTTCGACCTCCATCGTGGCCTTGTCGGTTTCAATCTCGGCAATGACATCTCCGGCGCGGATCGTGTCGCCAACCTTCACGTGCCACTTGGCGAGCGTACCCTCTTCCATGGTGGGCGACAGAGCGGGCATGAGCACTTCAATCGACATAAGCGTCACGCCTCCACGTCTGCAAGAACATCGGTCCATAGCTCGGAAGCATCCGGTTCCTCGCTGGCCTGTGCGAACTCGGCGGCCTCATTGACGATCGCCTTGATCTCCTTGTCGATCTTCTTCAGGTCGTCTTCCGATAGGGCTTTCGCTTTGATGAGCCGCAGCCTTACCTGCTCGATAGGGTCGTGCTCGGCGCGCATCTTGTTCACTTCTTCCTTCGCGCGGTATTTCGCCGGATCGGACATCGAGTGCCCACGATAGCGATAAGTCATCATTTCAAGGATATAGGGGCCCTTGCCCGCACGGCACCACTCGGCGGCGCGCCTGCCCGCCTCGCGCACGGCACGCACATCCATGCCGTCCACCTGTTCACCGGGAATATTGAAGCTCACGCCGCGTTTGGCGAGGTTCGTCTGCGCACTCGCGCGCGCAACGCTCGTCCCCATAGCGTACTGGTTGTTCTCGATCACATAGACGACCGGCAACTGCCAGAGTTCGGCCATGTTGAAGCTCTCGTAGACCTGGCCCTGGTTCGCGGCGCCGTCTCCGAAATAGGTAAGGCAGATATGATCGTTTCCGCGATACTTGTTCGCGAAGGCCAGGCCCGTCCCGAGCGGCACCTGCGCGCCGACAATGCCGTGGCCGCCATAGAAGGCTTTGTCGACGCTGAACATATGCATCGAACCGCCCTTGCCTTTCGAATAGCCATCTTCACGGCCGGTCAGTTCCGCCATGACGCCTTTCGGGTCCATGCCGGTCGCAAGCATGTGGCCGTGGTCGCGATAGCCGGTGATGACCTGATCGCCCTCCTTTATCGCGCCTTGCATGCCGACGACGACGGCCTCCTGTCCGATATAGAGGTGACAGAAGCCGCCGATGAGACCCATGCCATACATCTGCCCCGCCTTCTCCTCGAAGCGGCGGATCAGCAGCATGTCGCGATAGGCCTGCAGCTCTTCATCCTTCGAAAGCGGCGCGGGGCCGCTTTCGGATTTTCTCGGCTGTTTCTCTTGGGCCTGCTTGGGAGCGGATTTTGCCGCTTTGCCGGAAGATGATTTGGACGTCATTCAGGGGGCCTCGACGTCAGAAATTGAAGATTAGCACCACGATAGTGGCACAAATAGACACCCGCGCCACACTTTAGAAGTGGCTCATAAATATTTGGTTTCAATGACAAAAACCGGAATTAACTTGATTTCAGTTAAGTTCCGCCGGGGAATAGCCGCCTGTTAGCGCGGAGGCTGCATCCTGCCGGGCTGCGGCTCCAGGAAGATCACAACCTCGTTCGGCCCGCCATAGCCGAGAGCCGCGCGGGCCCGCTCATCGAGAAGGTCGGGATCGAGGCTCTCGGGCCGCAACAGAGCAACCTGGCGGTCGAGTTGCTCGCGCTTGGCCTGCACCTCATCGAGCTGGTGCTGCAACGTGTCGATACGGTTCTGGATGTCGAGCCAGGAAATAAAACCGTGGCGCCCATAGACAGCGTGATAAGCGAAATAGCCAAGCACGACGATGCAGACGAACGGGATCAACGCCTGCCGGAGGCGAAGAGGTTCGGATGTGCGAATCACCGTGTAGCTGTCCATGAGCAAGAGGGAATCACATAGTGATTCCAACGGTCAAGCAGGATTCATGAAAATCGGAGTCTGGTGTGACTCAGGCCTTCAGAATGCCTCTGCCCGCATATTCCGCCGTCGTCCCCAGCGCTTCTTCGATACGGATGAGCTGGTTGTACTTTGCCAGCCGGTCGGAGCGCGCAAGCGAGCCGGTCTTGATCTGACCGCAATTGGTCGCAACCGCGAGATCGGCAATCGTCGCGTCTTCCGTTTCGCCGGAACGATGCGACATGACGGCCGTGTAGCTCGCCTTGTGCGCCATCTCGACGGATTCGAGGGTCTCCGTGAGCGAGCCGATCTGGTTCACCTTCACGAGGATGGAATTCGCGACGCCCTTTGCGATGCCATCCGCGAGGCGGCGCTTGTTGGTGACGAAGAGATCGTCGCCGACGAGCTGAACCTTGCCGCCGATGCGGTCCGTCAGCGCCTTCCAGCCCTCCCAGTCATCCTCGGCCATCCCGTCTTCGATGGAAATGATCGGGTACTTGCCGACAAGGTCTGCCCAGTAATCGACCATGCCGCCGGCATCGAGCTTCTTGCCCTCGCCCTTGAGGTCGTAAACGCCGTCCTTGAAGAACTCCGTCGAAGCGGCGTCGAGCGCAAGATACATGTCGTCGCCCGGCTTGTAGCCCGCCTTCTCAATCGCCTTCATGATGAAGCCGATCGCTTCTTCCGTCGAAGCGAGGTTTGGTGCGAAGCCGCCTTCATCGCCTACATTGGTGTTGTGGCCGGCGGCCTTCAACTCGCCCTTGAGCGTGTGAAAGACTTCCGACCCCATGCGCACCGCGTCCGCGATGGAGCTTGCAGCCACGGGCATGATCATGAATTCCTGGATGTCGATCGGATTGTCGGCGTGTTCGCCGCCATTCACGATGTTCATCATCGGCACGGGCAGCACGCGCGCGGCAGGGCCACCCACATAGCGGAAGAGCGGCAGGCCAAGCGAGGCGGCCTGCGCCTTCGCCACGGCGAGGGACACGCCGAGGATTGCGTTCGCGCCAAGCCGAGCCTTGTTGTCCGTGCCGTCGAGTTCAATGAGAGTACGGTCGATCTGTATCTGCTCGGATGCGTCCATGCCGCCGATGGCATCAAATATCTCGCCATTGACCGCGCTCACCGCGTTCAGCACGCCCTTGCCCATGTAACGCGGGCCGCCGTCGCGGAGCTCCACGGCTTCATGCGCGCCGGTCGAGGCACCCGAGGGCACACCCGCGCGGCCGAGCGCTCCATCCTCCAGCAGCACATCCACCTCGACTGTCGGGTTACCCCGGCTATCCAGAATTTCGCGCCCGATAATGTCGATGATGGCGGCCATGTCGTTCCGTCTCTTGTTACGATTGTTTCGGCAGGCCGGGCCCGTCAGGCCCGGTCGCGGTTTTCATAGCGGAGTGAGGTCCGGGACGAAAGGGGCTAATCGTTCATTTTCCTATCAGGGACGGCCATTTTCAGGGTTCTTCGCCGCCTTATCCTGCTCTGCCGCCTTGCACCACCAGCTCTGATCGCCAATGCCGTTTTTCGGGCGGCTGTCCGGCATGACAAAGCGGTCCCAATATGCGATCCGGCCCATCGCATAGGGGTCGTGGAAGGAGGGAATCACGTAATTTCCCCATTGGAGAGCCCGATCGAGCACCTTCGCGTAAAGCCGTTTGTCTTCCAGGGTGCGAGCCTCCGCGAGCTTTTGGGCAAAGCTGTCGATCATCGGATTTTCAAGACCGATCAGGTTGCCCTCCTCTGCGCCACTCCCGGCACTCCCCCACATGCGAAGCTGTTCTTCACCGGGAATGACCGGCGGAATATAGAAGCGATAGGCAATATCAAAACGGCGCGCCTTCAGCCGCGCCTCATAAGCGGCGTTGTCGATCACTTCCAGCCCCGCATCGATACCGGCACGGTTCGCATTGTTGAAGAAGGGGCTCAGCACCGCCTCCTGCGACTGGCTGTTGGTGAGGATGCGAAAGCGAAACACATCGCCGGCATCGTTTCTCAACTTGCCATCCCGATAATGCCACCCTGCCTCGGCAAACAGGTCGAGTGCCTTGCGGAAATTATCGCGGTCGCGGCCGCTGCCATCCGTCACGGGCGGTGCCCAGGATTGCCGGAATGCCTCATCTGGCAGCAAGTCGCGCCACGGTTCCATCAGCGCCTTTTCTTCCTCCGTCGGCGGTTCGTCCGCCGCGAATTCCGAATTCTGGAAATAGCTGTACGTGCGGCGATAGGCGCCGTGAAACACATTCTCGTTCGGCCATTCGAAATCGAAGAGCAGCGAAAGCGCCTTGCGGACACGAATATCGGCGAAGCGTTCCTCGCGCAGGTTGAAGAAAAAACCGTTCATGCCGAGAGGCCACCAGGCTTCGACTGTAAACCGCTTTATGCGGCCGTCGCGCACCGCAGGCGTGTCGTACATGGTTTCCCAGCGCTGGGCGCTCATATCCACGAACTTGTCGATGTCACCTGCAAGAAAGGCCTGAAACGCCCCTGTCTCATCGAAGAAATATTCAAAGGAGAGCTCGTCGAAATTGAACAGCCCCTTGTTTACCGGAAGATCCCTTGCCCAATAGTCCTTCACTCGTTCGAGGATGAGCCGCCGCCCCGCATCTATGCTGCCGAAACGGTAAGGACCGTTGCCGAGGAAGGGATCGAGCGTCGTCGCGCCGAAGTCGCGGTCGCGCCAATAGTGTTCCGGGATGACAGGCATCTCGCCGAATTCGAGAATTGCCGTCGGCTCCATCCCTTCGGGAAGCCGGATCTCGACTGTGCGCTCGTCGAGCGCCTTCACCTCGATCTGCTTGAGCATCAACTGATAAAAGGGCCGCGCGTCCTTCTCGAAAGTCTTTGCGGTAAAGACCACATCGGATGCCTTCACAGGTACGCCATCGTGAAAGACAGCACGCGGATCAATGTGAAAGCGCACACGGCGGCCATCGTCGAAAACCTCGATACGATTCGCGATCAGTCCGTAGGAAACCATGTCCTCGTCGGGTGACGCGACCAGCAACCCGTCATAAAGAGCCCCATGGATCGGTGTCGGCGAACGTCCCTTCACGATCCAGGTATTGAGGCTGTCGAAGGAGCCGCGCACCGACTCCGTCATGCGGCACCCTTTCGGCGCCGCCGGATTGGCCCAGGGGAAATGTTGAAAGTTTTCCCCGTAAAGCGGTTTGCGTCCGATTGCGACAGAGGGATAGGCCGGCGCCTTCGAGGCTTCGACGTGGTAGAGCCCTTCCGCTGCATCGGCACCGCTGCTTGCCGCCAAGACGCAGAACGCGAAGCAAAAAGATGCCACGAGCCGCTTCGTCGACTTCATCCACGCCTGTTTCCCGAGCCGCCTCATTCCTGCTCGCCCCTTCTCTCGTTTTATCCCGTCCGCCGGTGCGCGGCGCAACATGCCATGAATTATTGAGATTGGTTCTCATTTATTATTGCGAATGCCTCTTACTTGCAATATGAGTTGCACCCACGTTCGAATGGCACGCCGAACCGCAATCCCGGCCGCTTGAGCTTCAGCTTGAGCGGCGTCCTGTTACACGACCGAACCCGGGGGGCGTTCCATGTCATCCAGCACAAGCACACGACTCACGTCCGGCTTTCTTGCCAGTGCAGCCATCACACTCACCTTTGCCGCGCTTTGCAGCGCCGCCATGGCCCAGGACCTGCCCGCCGGAGCCGATACGGCGGCGGAAAAAGACGAAGCGGAAAAGGCAGAAGCGGAGAAAGCCAAAAAAGACGCCGATACCAGCAGCTTTGTTTTTTCTCCCATCACCGTTACCGCCGCGCGAAACGAACGCTCGCTCTTCGACACACCAGCGAATGTGTCACGCATCACGTCCGAGCAGCTTGACCAGCGCATGGACAATACGGTGAAGGAGCTTTTTCGTTATGAACCCGGCACCGCCGTTTCCCGCCAGGTCAGCGCGGCCGATCCCTTCGACAGCGCGGGCGGTATCCAGGTCCGCGGCGTTGGAGGTAACCGCACGCAGGTTCTTGTGGATGGTTCGCGCACTATCGAGGGCATCACCGACAACACCCGCGACATTGTCGACACAAGCAACATGAAAGCTGTCGAAGTGGTGCGAGGCCCCTCCTCCGTTCTGTGGGGTTCGGATGGTCTCGGCGGCGTCGTCAATTTCGTCACGAAAGACCCGTCCGACTACTTCAGAGATGCAGACGACATGGTTGCAGGTGCGGCCACCGCTTCCTACAGCTCGCTCGACAACTCATATGTCGAGTCCGTAACCGGCGCCTTCCGTCTCAGCGATGCACCGAACGCCGTCGAAGCCCTTCTCACCGTTACGCGGCGCGATACAAACGAGCCGGAACTCACGACCGCGCGCAATGAAGCAACGCCCGGTAACCCGACCTGTCCTCGCGACCCGCTCGCCACACCTTGCAATGAACTCGATGAGCAGGACATTGCATCGAACAACGTGCTTACGAAATTCGTGTGGTCGCCATCGGCAGGAAACCAGTTTCGGCTTACCGGCGAGTACTACACACGAGATACGGATGTAGACCAGAACGCCGCGAACGAAACGACGGCAACCTATGTGCAAACGGGGTATCGCCGTACACAGGAGGTGGAACGCTGGCGCGTCTCGCTTGACCAGAAATGGGATGTCGGCGCCGCATGGCTCGACACGCTCGATTGGCGGATCACCTACTCGCCGCAAAGCATCGACCGCAAAGGCGACCGTCGCCGCACGCTTCTGCCGTCCGGCGATATCGAGCAGCGGATCGATAGCCTGAAATATTCCGAAGATTTTTATGAAGCGGATATTCAGTTTGGATCGAGCTTCGCTATCGGCGGCGTCAGCAATCGGCTCACCTACGGTTTCGACGGCGATTATGTAGAAACGAAATATGAGCGCGTCGATATCACCAACAATCTCACGGCCAATACGTCGACGGTTGCGGTCGCGGGCGGTTTCAACTTCGCCAATGCCGACACGACACGCGCAGACGTCTATCTCCAGGACGAGATCGGGCTCTTTGGAGACCGGCTGACGCTCATCCCGGGCTTGCGCAACTCCTATTACAAGATCACGCCGCACCCGGACGCGAACTATCAGATCGTTCCCGGCGCGGAGCCGCGGCAGATGGAAGAATCCGATCTGCAGCTGAAGTTTGGCGGCATCCTGGATCTCTGGGGCCCCTACTCGGTCTATGCCGGCTATTCGGAAGGCTTCAAGATGCCGACCGCCCAGCAGCTTTATCAGTCGCTGAACAGTCTTCCGTTCTTTGCGCTTGTGCCTAATCCGAACCTCAAGCCGGAATCGGTCAAAAGCTATGAAGTAGGCCTGCGCGGCGAATTTTCTCGCGGTTTCTTCTCGGTCAATTATTTCCAGGCCGACTACACGGATTTCATCCAGAACTTCGTTTCCGTTCCAGGCTCGGCAACGGACCTGACCTACGACAATCTGGCAAGCGTGAATGTCGAAGGCGTGGAAGCTTCGGGGGCGTGGCAGCTCACCCCGCACTGGCGCACCAATTTTGCCGCTTCGCATATGTGGGGCACGCAACAGGCCACGGCTGGCGCGGCGGAAACGAACTTCAATGGAGCCTTGCCGCTCAATGTCGTGCTTGGGTTCAACTATGTCGAACCGGCACACGGCCTCGACATCGAATTCGTGACAACGCTCCAGAAGGCGACGACGCGCGTCGAAGATCCCGCGACCGACTTTGCGCCGCCCGGCTACGTCACCTTCGACTTTCTTGCCTCGTGGGAGTTCATGCCCGGCGTCAAGCTCAAAGCCGCTGGTTACAACCTCCTCGACCAGCGCTACTTCCCGGCGGAGACGTCCGGCTTCCCGATCGGCACGGACGCGACCCTCGCCGTCCAGGTTCTCAACCCGATCGAGCAGCAGGTCGGCTTCGGCCGGTTCGTAAAGGTCGGTCTCGAACTGACCTTCTGACGCGGTCCGCAGTACCGCGTCAACTTGAGCGCCCGGGCCGTGCCAGCCCGGGCGTTCTTTTTTCCGGCCAATTCCGGCTGCCGGTTTGTCAGCCGTGCGACGCCATCGCCAGTGATACATCCTCGGGACAGCTGCTCAGCAGTTCCGCGCCGTGTTTGAGAATATAATCGCGCTGGGCTTCCATCATGGCCCGACCGAAGCCGGTGCAGAATTTCTGGCCTTCCTGAAGAGTTTCCTCTGCCTGCCGCCGGTCGAGATCTCGCAGGGTTTCGTTGGTTTCCGCGAGCCGATGGTCGAGCAGCTCCTTCACCCGCCAGCGCGGCAGGAAAGGAGCGAAACTCAAAATGAAAATGAATTCAGAGCGCAGCCTGTGGCGTGCGTCCCCGGACATGAGCCCCTTGAGGCAGGTATTTCGGCCCGCCTCAGTCAATTCGTAGATTTTTTTGGTTGGCCGGCTGTCCTGCTCCACCTTGCGGTAGGTCACCAGCCCCTCCGCGGCCAACTCATTCAAAGCCGGGTAGAGATTCGAAAGGCTGACGTCGAGCAGCGTCGAGACCTCGTTCTCCATCGTTTTCTTGATGTCATAACCCGTCGCAGGGCCCCCCATGAGGACACTGAGCAACAGTTCCTTCGTATTCAATCCGCTTCCTCCCCCTCAACAGATCAGGCACTTGATACCTGTAACGTTCCAAGACAAGTTGCCGATTCCTGCCAGTTCGGCGATATGAGCCTCAGCGTCGACACCACGATCACGACGGGTGTCCCGCTTCGCGCGAGTGATCGAGGCTGCACAAAGTATAACCCTCTCAATGGCGGCGGCGCGACCAGCGACGGCCGGATGACGGGCATCGACTCGGATAACGGCAACCTGAACTACGATCAGTGGATCTTCCTCAACAAGGCGGTGAAGGCCACCATCGACGTTCAGGACACATGGGAGAATTACTGTTTCTTCCTCCGTCCATCGGCATTGATGCCGATTACCAGAGCACCTGGCGGGGCAGCCTGAGCTACACCAACACCTTCGGTGTCGGCTTCGACATCCTCACCTTAGATCGCGACTTCATCATGTCGATGCGTTTCCTACTGGTTCTGATACTGTCTCGGCGCAAGACAACAAGGCCCCGGAAAGTCAGCGCTTTCCGGGGCTTTTGCTTGCCTGCTTGACGGCGCGCGGTCGCTCCTGTTCAACACCCTCGACGGAGCATCCAGACGATGACAGAAACGGCCAAAACCAGAGCACTCGTGCTTTTCTCCGGTGGGCAGGACTCGACGGTCTGCCTCGCCTGGGCGCTTGCGCGCTATGAGGAAGTCGAGACCATCGGCTTCGACTATGGGCAGACCCATGCGGTGGAACTCAAGTGCCGCGAAACGCTGCTCAAGCGTCTGACGACGCTTTTCCCCGACTGGGAGGCAAAACTCGGGCCGGATCACATGCTCTCGCTGCCGGAGCTTGGACGGATCAGCGACACGGCGCTCACCTGCGATGTCGAAATCGAGATGGACGAAAACGGCTTGCCGACGACTTTCGTGCCCGGACGCAACCTCCTCTTCTTTACCTATGCCGCGGCCCTCGGCTATCGGCGGGGAGCTACCGCCCTCATCGGCGGAATGTGCGAAACCGATTATTCCGGTTATCCGGACTGCCGTTCTGACACCATCAAGGCACTGGAACGGGCCATCACGCTCGGCATGGACAAGCCTTTCAGGCTCGAAACACCGCTTATGCGGATCGACAAGGCGGCCACATGGAAGCTGGCCAAAGAACTCGGCGGCAAGGCGCTGGTCGATCTCATTATCGAGGACAGCCATAGCTGCTATCGCGGCGACCGTTCGATGCGCCATGACTGGGGCTATGGATGTGGCGTCTGCCCGGCCTGCGAATTGCGCGCAAAGGGTTATGCCGCCTATGTCTCGGGCGAGGCGTGAGCCCATGTATTCGGTGAAGGAACTTTTCTATACACTACAGGGAGAAGGCGCGAATGCCGGGCGCCCGGCGGTCTTCTGCCGCTTCGCGGGCTGCAACCTCTGGACCGGCCGGGAACAGGATCGAGCCAACGCCGTCTGCACCTTTTGCGATACGGATTTCGTTGGCACGGACGGCGAAGGCGGTGGAAAGTTCGCCAATGCGGATGCTCTTGCAGGTGCTGTCGAAGCCGCATGGGCGAGCGGCGTGGCGCATGACCGTTTCGTTGTTTGCACCGGCGGCGAGCCCCTGCTGCAACTGGACGCGGCGCTCATCTCCGCTCTTCATGATAAAGGGTTCGAAATCGCGGTCGAAACCAACGGTACACTCGCGGCGCCGGACGGCATCGACTGGATCTGCGTCAGCCCCAAAGCCGACGCGGAACTGAAGCAGCTTCATGGTGACGAGCTGAAACTCGTCTATCCGCAGGCAAAGGCAAAACCGGAACGCTTCGAGGGGCTCGACTTCCGGCATTTCTTTCTGCAGCCGATGGATGGCCCAGAATCGGAGGAGAACACACGCGCGGCGACGACTTATTGCCTCGCCCATCCGAAATGGCGGCTCAGCCTCCAGACGCACAAGTTGATCGGTATTCCCTGATGCGAATCTACAAAGAGTTCTTTTTCGATGCGGCGCACTTCCTTCCTTATGCGGAGGAAGGTCATCCCAACCGGCGGATGCATGGACATTCGTTCCGCGTGGTCGTCTGGCTTTCAGGCAAACCCGACGCATCGACGGGCCTCGTTCGTCATTTCGAGGACCTCGAACGCGAAGTCATGGCTGTGCGCGAAAAACTCGATCATCATCTTCTCAATGAAATCGAGGGTCTGGAGCTGCCGACGCTGGAACATATTGCAGTCTGGATATGGCATGAACTGGCAGCCCCTCTTCCCGAAATCGCGCGGGTCGAGATTCATCGGGCATCTTGCCGGGAAGGCTGTGTCTATGACGGCCCCGAAGCTGAGTAGGAAATACGAGATGGCGAAGACACCGAAAAAATCCGCGGCAAAAGGCGTCACTCTGCTCGGAACGGCAACGCCTGTTCCCGCCTCTCCCGAAAAGGCTAATCTTGAGCGCGTATCCAATCCGCATGCCGACACGAATTATGTCGCACGCTTCACCGTGCCCGAATTCACCTCCATTTGCCCGGTTACGGGGCAACCTGACTTCGCCCATCTCGTCATCGATTATGTGCCCGGCAAATGGCTGGTCGAATCCAAATCGTTGAAACTCTACATGCAGTCCTTCCGCAATCACGGTGCCTTTCACGAAGATTGCACCGTGGCCATCGGCAAGCGTCTCGCCACTCTCCTCGCCCCGAAATGGATCAGGGTTGGCGGATACTGGTATCCGCGTGGCGGCATTCCGATCGATGTCTTCTGGCAAAAGGGAAAGCTGCCCGCAGGCGTATGGGTTCCGGACCAGGGTGTTGCACCCTATCGCGGACGCGGCTGAACGCCCTCTCCCCGGTTTCTCAATTAAGTTTTACGCCCGAATTCTAGGGTGCCGTGGGGTGGGCTGAACGCGGACAGCATGAGTTTTCCGCGCATATGGAGTGACCCGACGTGCCGCAGAAAACCCGGATGATGGACAATCCGGGAGCGGATCAAGCCAAACGTGAACTGGACGCAGCCTTTCACGACTCGCTTTTCCCTATCTCCATATGTGCTGCAGTCCTGTTCATCGTTTTTTGCCATAGCGCACACGATCATTCTGCCCCCCGATCTGCGCTGGGTGCTTTGCGCGTCCTTTTGTTCCGCAACGTCACGCGCCACATCTCGCGGCGGTCTTGTTTTCATTCGCCGGCTCGCTAAGACTTGTGCCAACGAGACATCAAAAAGCCGGGAGAGTAGAGACATGGAAGAGCGTATCAGGACCACCATCACCGATGGCGTGGCCGATGTCCGGCTTGTACGCACCGACAAGATGAATGCGCTCGACGATGCAATGTTCATGGCGCTGCTCGAAACCGGCGAGAAGCTGAAAGCCGACAAATCCGTGCGCGCTGTCGTTATCTCCGGCGAAGGCCGCGCCTTTTGCGCAGGCCTCGACATGGGCAATTTCGACCGCATGGCGAATGGCGAACGCGAGGCGAACAAGTCGGAAGTCACTGGCCGTCTCGAACAGCGCACACATGGCATCTCTAACCGCGCGCAATATACCGCGCTCGTCTGGCGCGATGTGCCCGTGCCGGTGATCGCCGCCGTGCATGGCGTTGCCTTTGGCGGCGGATTTCAGGTGGCGCTCGGCGCCGATATGCGCTTCGTCGCGCCCGGCACACGCTTTTCTGTTATGGAAATCAAATGGGGCCTCGTACCGGACATGGCCGGCATGAGCTTGATGCGCAGCCTCGCTCGCGAGGACATCATCCGCGATCTCACCTATACCGGCCGCATCTTCGAGGCCGACGACGCGCTTGCCTACGGCTTTGCAACCCGGCTTTGCGACGATCCCTATGCCGATGCACTTGCGACCGCGCGCGAGATTGCCGACAAGAGTCCATCCGCCATCCGCGCCGCAAAGCGCATATTGAACGCCGTGCCGGACAGCGACGCCGCTTCGATCCTCATGGCGGAATCGGTCGAGCAGGACAAACTTATCGGTGGCGCCCACCAGAAAGAAGCCATCATGGCCAATCTGGAAAAACGCCGTCCAAAATTTACGGACTGAGACGTTTGCGGTCTGCTGGCTGCTTTCGGAAGAATTGTCATATACCGCTGCGGCACTTTCGACGCCCTCTGGTTTGACAAGCTGTATTGAATGACGCGAACTATTGCCGTTACCATCCCGCATACTGATTTCGAGCGGGTCGGATTTCGGGCCGGATTCACGTCATGATGTCCTCAACGTGAGCGCTTGGAAGCCTCACACGAGGAAATGCAGGAGGGAGTCAGAACAGTGCTGGAGACCCCCCCCAAACAGCCCGGCTCAAACCGGACCCTCCCTTTGGTCACTGCGACAAACAAGCTCATTGGATGCGCGCCCAATAAGATGTATTGGATATGTATCTTATTTGGCGCGTCATCAGATTGCATATGCGCAGCATCTACCCGCTCTTCCTTGAAACAACTACAAGAACTCGATGTCCCATGGTTTCAACACTGACACGTAGCGAGCGGCAGGCGGCAATCGGCGTCTCCGTTCTCGTAGCCATCTGCGGGCTCGCATTTGCCGCCCTTGGCCGGCACGATGTGCTGGAAATTCATGGCTTCCTGATTTTGGCATTCGGGCTTCTATGTGCATTTGCAGTCATCAACGGCTATTACGAACCCGAGCCTACCGATGAAAGATTGGCGAGCTACTACGACGCTCCGATCAAGGCCGGAATCGCGCTGTCCATGGCATGGGCGGTGTTCGCCTTGTTCATTGGCGTGTGGGTGGCTTCCCTCCTTGCCTGGCCCAATCTGACGTTCGATCAGGCATGGGCAAGTTTCGGACGGCTCCGCCCGGTTCACACCACGGGCATCATCTTCGGGTTTGGCGGTAACGCGCTCATCGCAACCTCTTTCCACGTGATGCAACGTACGTCGCGGGCGCGCATGCCAGACCAGTTCTCGGCCTGGTTCGTCCTTATCGGCTTCAATCTCTTCTGCCTGCTCTCCGTGACCGGATATCTGGTGGGAGTGACCCAGTCGAAGGAATATGCCGAAGCGGAATGGTACGCCGATATATGGCTCGTCATCGTCTGGGTGACCTATTTCATCCTCTACGTCAGGACCATCGCCCGACGAAAAGAACCGCACATCTATGTCGCGAACTGGTATTTCCTGGCTTTCATTCTCGTTGTGGCCATCCTGCATATCGTCAACAACATTGCCGTTCCGGTTTCTCTCGGCCACGCCAAGAGCTACCCCGTCTGGTCCGGCGTCCAGGATGCAATGGTGCAGTGGTGGTACGGGCACAATGCTGTCGCCTTCTTCCTGACGGCTGGCTTTCTAGGCATGCTCTACTATTACCTTCCTGTCAGGGCGCAGCGGCCGATCTTTTCCTACAGGCTTTCTATTCTCAGCTTCTGGGGTATCACCTTCTTCTACATGTGGGCCGGCTCACATCATCTCCACTACACCGCCCTGCCGCACTGGGTGCAGACGTTGGGGATGACATTTTCGGTGATGCTTCTTGTTCCTTCATGGGCATCGGCGGGCAACGCATTGCTGACCCTCAACGGGGCCTGGCACCGGGTACGTGACGACGCGACACTTCGTTTCATGATGGTGGCGGCCGTGTTCTACGGGTTGTCCACTTTCGAGGGGTCGTTCATGGCGATCCGGCCGGTCAACTCGCTGTCGCATTACACAGACTGGACCGTCGGTCACGTCCACGCCGGTGCGCTCGGATGGGTCGCGCTGATCACGTTCGGCTCCTTCTATACGCTGGTGCCCAGCCTCTGGAAGCGCGAGCGCATGTATTCTCCGGCGCTTGTCGAGGTCCACTTCTGGCTCGCACTGGCGGGAACCCTTGTCTACATCTTCGCGATGTGGAACTCCGGCGTCATTCAGGGTCTGATGTGGCGGACGTATACGGAAGAAGGCACGCTCGCCTACTCATTCATCGACTCTCTTGTCGCAATGTATCCCTATTATATTGCGCGGACTCTCGGGGGACTTCTCTTCTTCGTCGGCGCTATCATCGGTTCCTACAACATCTGGATGACTGTCCGCGCGGTGCCGTTAGCCGCCGATCGCGGTTCGGACATTCCCGATTCCAGCGCTGTCGCTGTTGCGGGGGAATGAAGCAATGCCTGAACTCTTTCACCGCAAACTCGAACGTTCCACGATCGGCTTCGTTCTCGCTATCATCGTCGTTGCGAGTATTGGCGGCATCGTGGAGATCGCGCCGCTTTTCACCATCGACGAGACTGTCGAAGAGGCGCCCGACATGCGGCTCTACACACCGCTGGAGCTGGCCGGCCGTAACATCTATATCCGCGAAGGCTGTTATGCGTGTCACAGCCAGATGATCCGTACACTGCGTGATGAGGTCGAGCGCTATGGCCCCTACTCGCTCGCCGTGGAGTCGCGCTACGATCATCCGATGCTCTGGGGGTCAAAGAGAACAGGCCCGGATCTTGCCCGGATTGGCGACAAGTACTCAGATATCTGGCATGTCGCCCATCTGACCAACCCTCGCGATGTCGTTCCGGAATCGAATATGCCGGCCTATCGCTGGCTGGCCCGGAACGATCTGAAGATCGAGGACCTTGCCCTGCACCTCGCAACCCAGCGTGCGGTCGGCGTTCCCTATACCGAAGACATGATCGAGAACGCCGCAGAAGATGCCTACGGACAGGCGACGCCCGATAGCGACGCCGCGTCCGGTGTCGCGGAGCGCTACGGCGAGGAAACCCAGATTCGCGCCTTCGATGGTGTTGCCACACGCCTGACCGAGATGGATGCTCTGGTCGCTTATCTTCAAGTGCTCGGACGGCTGACAGACGCCGCATATGAAGATACCGCCGCTCCCCAGAAGCCGCCCGAGCCAGTCGAATGAAGGAGCGCGCGTGATGGACATTGACCACGATACTCTGGTCTTCTTTTCGAAGAGCTGGGGACTGTTCTATCTGTTGGCGTTCGCAATCTGCGTTCTCGCCTACACGTTCTGGCCCTCCAACAAGAAACGTTTCAACAAGGCCAAGAAAAGTATTCTCGATCCGGAAGACAAGCCATGGCAGTAGAAGAGCGCGATCCGGTCAGCGGCCGCAGGACGACCGGGCACGAATGGAACGGCATAAAGGAACTGGACACCCCCGTGCCCAAAGGTGTGCTGATCTTTCTGATCGTCACACATATTTTTGCGGTGCTGTGGTGGT
The DNA here is from genome assembly GCA_002694985.1 of Parvibaculum sp. Classification (GTDB taxonomy): domain Bacteria; phylum Pseudomonadota; class Alphaproteobacteria; order Parvibaculales; family Parvibaculaceae; genus Parvibaculum. The sequence continues at coordinate 55,279 of NZNS01000003.1, forward strand.
TCCTGATGCCGAGCTGGCCGCTTGGGGACACCTACACAAAGGGGCTTCTCGACGTCAATCAACACAAGACGGTTGAAGAGCAGCTTGTCAGTTCGGCAGCTCAACGTTCGTCCTGGATGGACTCGATCGAGACCTTGAGTTTCGAGCAGATTCAGGCCGACCCGGAACTCATGTCGATTGTGAAAAGCAGCGGCCATCAGTTGTTCGGAGACAATTGTGCCGCGTGCCACGGCATCGATGGTAAAGGCCGCGCCAATTATCCCGACCTGACGGATGACGACTGGCTCTGGGGCGGAGACGTTGAAACCATTGCCGAGACCATGCGCGTCGGGATCAATTCCGCGCACCCCGAGAGCCGATTTGCGCAAATGCCCTCTTTCGGCGCCGATGGAATACTCAACCGCGAAGAAGTGAGAAGTGCTTCCGCTTACGTCTATTCGCTCAGCCATGAAGATTATTCAACGCCAGAGAACATCGGCAGGATCGAGGCCGGGAAGGAAGTCTTCATTGCAAACTGCGCGGTCTGCCACGGTGAGAATGCGCGCGGAAACCGAGACCTCGGTGCGCCTAATCTGACAGACCCATACTGGATCTATGGTGGCGACTTGCAGACGATTGTGAACTCCGTTCATGGCGGCAGACAGGGGCATATGCCGACATGGGACGAACGGTTGACCGAGGGCAACATCAAGATACTCGCTCTCTACGTCCACTCTCTGGGAACGGATGAGGAATGACAGGCCGCCGTGAAAAGACTCGTCGTAGTACGCTGCTATTCGTCTGGGTTCTCATTCCAGTGGCGCTGCTGCTCTTCGTCGCCGCCAATACCCATCTGGTTTACGTCGCATATGAGTCCCGGCCCGACTGTGTTCCGCACCTGAAGGAAGCGGGCAATGAGGGGACGTTCAGAGCTGCCAAGTCCGCTTGCTGAGGAGATACGACCGATGAACGAAGCCGACGGTTCCTATGGGCTGCTGAGCCAGACCTCCAGCATCGCCGAAACGAGAAACGAGCGGCTACAGAGGCACCTGCCCGTCTTTGCAAGCCTGCAATGGCTGCGCGCGGGATGGCGCGATCTGTCTGCCCGGCCTGCGCAGAGTCTTGCTTACGGTCTGGGAGTCTTTCTTGTCTCCGTGGTCCTTGTCTGGCTACTGGCTTATTTCGGCCTGGACTACATTCTCTTTCCCGCTCTGGCGGGGTTCATGATCGTGGCCCCTGTTCTCGCCATTGGACTTTATGAAAAGAGCCGGGCGCTCGAAGAAGGAAAAAGCATAACGCTGGGCCGTATGATCCGCTCGAAGCCGCGTGCCGGCGCGCAGGTCTATTTTGCCGGTGTGATGCTCTGCCTGCTCATGCTTTTGTGGATGCGCGCTGCCGTTCTTCTCTATGCCCTTTTCTTTGGCGTGAAGCCTTTTCCGGGGCTAGACCACATAATTGAATTGCTCCTTACACAACCAATCGGATGGGCGATGCTCTTCGTCGGTACGCTCGTCGGCGGTCTCTTCGCTTCCTTTGCCTTCGCGATCAGCGTCTTTTCGATTCCGATGCTGCTTGATCGGCGCACGGACGCGATGACGGCCATGGGAACAAGCATGGCGCTTGTCTGGAACAACTTCATACCGTTGGTGGTTTGGGGACTGATCGTCGTTGCTCTCTTCGGAGCGAGCGTTATGACCGGGCTCCTTGGACTGATCGTTATCTTTCCTCTACTCGGACACGCCACGTGGCATGCCTATCGGGTGGTTTACCGACCGGAGGAATGAAATGGCGGATGGAGTGCCGGATCGGCGTTACGCCGCCATGCACATGCGCGTTAGAGAACCGGCCCGCCAAGGCTGCCGCGAAACCTCGATATGAGAAGCCTGCGCAATGAACGTATTGATGTGGCTCGTGCCGATAGCGCTCATAATGGGGCTCGGAGGGTTGTGCGCCTTTCTGTGGTCGATCGGAAACGATCAATATGATGATCTGGAGGGAGCAGCGGAACGCGTCCTTCTCCATCAACAAGAAGATTATCCGCTCTTGGACAAGGTCAATCACATATCCCCGGAGGGGAAAGACGATCACGAACACCGGTAGCGCGCACGGAGAAAACCTTGCGCCAAGAGGCTGGCAACACCAAGATTACCGTTAGATGGGAATACGTCCATGCCAGAGATCACAAAGTTGAAAATCGACCCGGTTGCCGCGGTGGCCTTTTTATTTGGAGCCGCTGTTATCATTCCCAGCCTGACCGTGCTCACGATCACCCTTTTCGCTGTCGCTCGAATGCTTCTGAACTGACTGGAAGCTCTCCTGGTTTTTCTGCGGTCTTGTTTTCAATTCACGACCAACAGGACAGCCGCAGTCCGGAGCTGAACAGTATCAGCTGAAAATCAGATTCCCCGGCAGATGTCATTCTTCGAGAGCATCGCAAGAACCTTTTGATTGATCCTCTCGCAACGCTGCCCGAGGAAGGGGAAGGCGTCGTTCACGGTGGAATCAAACACCTCGTTAAGCTGAGTCCGTAACTGGCGACGGGCCCGGTGAAGACGTGTTTTTACTGTCTCGGGCTTGATTCCCAGCGACGACGCGGCTTCGTCCACGGAATAGCCCTGAATATCCCGCAAAACAAAAACGAGACGAAACGGCTCGGGTAGTTCGTCAACCGCATTTTCTATAAGAGCTCTTATCTGTGTGCGAGCAAACTCGGCCTCGGGGTTCTCCATCACATGTTCTCCCCGAAATGGAATGACCAGCGAACCATTTTTCTGGGCAACTTCAACCTCCGCCAGAGCTACTGTCGTCTTGCGCCCTCTCAACCGGCCCCGAGCCTCGTTAATCGTAATTCTCGTCAGCCACGTCAGGAGAGTGGAGTCACCACGGAATTTTGCGAGCGCGGCGAACGCCCGGAGATAGCTTTCCTGCACGACATCTTCAGCCTCTGAGTCATCCGATGTGATTGCGCGTGCCACTCGAAACAACGGCTGATTACAGCGCTGCATGATCGCGCCAAAAGCACCGCGTTCGCCCAGGCGCGCATGATCAACAAGCTCCGCCTCCGTCATATCGGTATAGACCGGCAAAGCATCCGTTCGAGCAATCGACACGACATGACCCTCCCAAATACAGATTAGATGAAAAAGAGCCGCGCAGGTTCCCGCTCTCCCGCTTTTTTGGCTGAAAGAGACAATTCGGGAACCTTGCCGGAGTTTCTTCATCAAATAGGCATCCCCATTTCCAAATAGCGAGAAAAACCATGCCCTTGCGCCCCCTGCTATCGGACGAAGCCCCTGTTCTTGATGGTTCATCTGGCACGCAGGATTGCCGCGCGGCACCCGCCCGCGTCAGCCGCGAGGAGGCCGAAGCCGCCGTTCGGACATTAATCAACTGGGCTGGCGACAACCCGGCACGCGAAGGGCTTTCCGACACTCCAGCGCGGGTCGTCCGTGCCTACGAGGAATGGTTTTCCGGCTATACGCAAGTACCTGCCGCTATCCTTGAGCGTACATTTGGCGAAGTAGCCGATTATGACGAGATGATTTTGCTGAGAAACATCCCGTTCGAGTCCACCTGTGAACATCACATGGCCCCTATCCGCGGCGTTGCACATGTTGCTTACCTGCCCAGGGACCGTGTTGTCGGAATATCGAAACTCGCTCGTCTGGTCGATGCATATGCGCGGCGTCTCCAGATCCAGGAGCGTCTGACAGCGGAGATTGCGATAACCATAGACAAGGTTCTCAAGCCCCGCGGCGTCGCGGTGGTGATCGAAGCCGAGCACGCATGCATGAGTTCCCGTGGTGTGCGTAAACACGACGGATTACTCGTAACCAGGTCCTTCAGGGGAGCCTACAAAGATAAGGATGCCCGCCGTGAGGTTCTGGAAACCCTGAACGGTTAAAGACACGAGAGGTGGAAACCTTTTTCGTTCCCTGCCATCAACGGATTACTGCCCGCAATCGAGCAATGTTAGTCTTGAGACAGATCATATCTCGTCGAGCGATGCTGACGATATTGGATGGTCATGCCCCTTGCCGCTATGGCATAGCAAGCGCCCTGTCGCCCGGAGAGTTTTTCTCCGGGCGAATACCGCTTCTTCGTGAATCAACAAGCAGACAGACCGCGTTCCAACCCGGCGAGCAGATCGCTCTCGGCTTCCAGACCAACCGATAATCTCAGGAGATTGTCTGTTATGCCCGCCTCCGCGCGAGCTTCCGCCCCCATATCGGCGTGGGTCATAGTTGCCGGATGCGATACGAGGCTTTCGACACCGCCAAGAGATTCAGCAAGCGTGAAGAACTTCACGGATTGAATGAAACGCCGGACCTTTTCCGCACTCCCCTTGAGCTCGAAACTCAGCATTGCGCCGAAGCCCTTTTGCTGACGAAGCGCAATGGCGTGCGTATGGTGGCTTTCCAGGCCTGGATAATAGACCTTTGAAATGGTGGGATGATCCGCCAGATAGCGCGCGATGGACATGGCGGTCGCCTGTTGCTGACGCATCCGCGGGTAGAGTGTCCTCAGACCTCGCAGTGTCAGCCAGGCATCGAAGGGCGCACCACAACTTCCCGCTACATTCGACCAATGCGCCAGTTCTTCAGCCTGCTCGGGATCAGCGGCGACAACCGCACCACCGACTATGTCGGAGTGGCCATTCAGATATTTCGTAGTCGAATGAATGACGAAATCTGCACCAAACTCAAGCGGCCGCTGGCAGACGGGTGACAAGAATGTGTTGTCGACTGCAACTTTCGTCTCCACGTCATGCGCACGCAGCACAAGGGCGGCAATGTCTGAAACCCGCATCATGGGATTACTGGGCGTTTCCACGATCATCAGAACCGGTCGTTCCTCCAGAGCGCGCTCGACTTCCCGCAGATCGCCCTGGTCGATGAAACGTATTCGAAATTGATCGAGGCCGGCACGGGCCTTCAGCAGGCGCATGGTGCCGCCATAACAATCGTGGGGCGCCAGAACCAGTTCGCCTGGACGAAGGCGAGCGAGCAGAAGATCCACAGCTGCCATACCACTCGATGTGACGACGGCGCCCGCGCCTCCTTCAAGAGCGGCCAGAGCCTGCCCGAGCATGTCGCGGGTCGGATTTCCAGCGCGTCCGTAGTCATAAGCCCCGGGCTTGTCGTAGCCGTCAAAGGCGTAGGTGCTGGAGAGATAGAGCGGTGGCACTACGGCTGCGTGAGAAAGATCACTTGCAACACCAAAGGACGCGGCAATCGTCTCCGGTTTCGGATCACCACTTTCATCTTCAGTCATTAAAGAAACGTCCCTCGGTCACTTCACGAACGATTTCTGCACGGATGCAGAAATCACCAAAACGTTCCCCCGGCTCACGTTCGCGCGCAAAACGGCCGAGCGCATCGTCCAGCACCTCCAGAATGGCAGGCTCCCCTACATTCTCCCGGATCATCCGGTTCAGACGCTGACCGTGAAAACCACCACCGAGATAGAGGTTGTACTTTCCCGGCGCGCGGCCCGTCAGAGCAATCTCGGCAATATAAGGCCGCGAGCAACCGTTCGGGCAACCGCTCGTTCTTATGGTAATTGCCTCATCTCCCAAACCATGGCGTGCAACGATCTCTTCGATCTTCGTCAGAAGGTCGGGCAGGTAACGTTCGCTTTCCGCCATTGCAAGGCCGCAGGTTGGCAGCGCAACACAGGCAATCGCATTCTTTCGGAGCGTCGAGACGCCCTCTTCCGACAGACCATGAGCGTGGAGAATTGAGTCAATCGACGCCTTCTCCTCTTCCTCAACTCCCGCGACAATCAGGTTCTGGTTTGGTGTCAGACGAAATGTCCCCTTGTGGACGCTTGCGAGCTCCTTCATGGCGTTGAGCAACGGAAGGGTCAAGCGGCCGCTCTGCACGAAAATCGTTCGGTGATGGCGGCCGTCCGGGGTTGTGTTCCAGCCGAAGCTGTCTCCATTGGATGTGAATTCAAAGGGGCGCGCTTCCTCGAAAGAGGCTCCCATATTCTTCTCGATTTCGGCCTTGATCCAGTCGAGCCCCTTGTCATCGATCGTATACTTGAAACGGGCGTGCAGACGTTCCTTCCGATCGCCATAGTCACGCTGAACCGCCATCACGGCGTCCACGCAGGCGATCAGACGCTCGACCGGTACAAAGCCGATCAGGCTCGCGAGGCGCGGATATGTCTGGGGTGCCTGGTCTGTTCGGCCCATGCCACCACCGATGACCACGTTGAAGCCGTCGAGACCCTCCGGACCGCCAATGGCAATCAATCCGAGATCCTGGGCATAAACATCGATGTCGTTGGAGGGGGGAAGCGCAAAACCGATCTTGAACTTTCGCGGCATATAGGTCGGCCCATAGAATGGCTCCTCCGGGCCGGAAGAAGCCACGCGTTCGTCGCCGTACCAGATTTCATGATAAGCGCGCGTCTTGGGAATAACGTGGTCGCTTACCCGCTTTGCCATTTCCGCTACTTCGGCATGAAAGCGCGACCCTTGCGGGTCAACCGTGCACATCACACCGCGACTATCGTCTCCACATGCTGCAACCGTGTCCAGCAATGTCTCATGCAAGCCGCGGATGATGGGACGCAGGCTGCCTTTCAGAACCCAGTGAAACTGAAAGGTCTGGCGTGTCGTCAGTCTCAGCGTTTCGCCGCCATGCGCACGCGCGAGCTCATCCAGTTTGAGCCATTGCTCGGGCGTGCAGACGCCGCCTGGCAGCCGGACACGGATCATGAACTGATAGGCTGGCTCCAGCTTTTGCCGACGGCGCTCATCCCGCAGATCGCGATCATCCTGCTGATAGATTCCGTGAAACTTCATCAGCTTCACGTCGTCCGCAGAGGGAACGGCACCCGTTATCCGGTCCAACAGTCCATCGGAAATCGTACCCCGCAAATAGTCGCTTGCAGCCTTCATGCGCTCGTCGGCACTCAGGCGTTCGAGAGGCTGAGAGAGATCGCGGCTGCGGTCGAGGGAACTCGTGGTCATGATTTTTCCTCAGTAGACATCGCGCTGGTAGCGGTGAGTTGATTGCAAATTGCGGACATAGTCCTCCGCAGCGTCGCGTCCAGTGCCTCCTTCGGCGGCGACAATATCGATCAGCATCCGATGCACGTCCGGTGCAAGATTGGCTGCATCGCCGCATACGTAGACATGAGCGCCCTCCTCCAGCCAGCCGAAAACCTCGCGCGACCGCTCCTTCAGCCGATGCTGTACGTAAGTTTTTTCTTCTTGATCGCGGGAAAAGGCGACATCCATGCGCGTGAGTGCACCATCCTTCAGCCAGCCTTGCCATTCAGTCTGGTAGAGGAAGTCGGTGCGGAAGTTTCGCTCGCCGAAGAACAACCAGTTCCGGCCCGTGGCGCCGCGAGCTTCCCGCTCCTGAAGGAAGGCACGATACGGCGCGACGCCCGTGCCAGCGCCGATCATGATTGCAGGCACGTCATCTGCGGGCAGCCGGAAATGTGCATTGCTCTGGATATAGACCGGCAAAACGTCGTCGACGGCGATGCGATCCGCAAGCAGGCTGGACGCAACTCCCTCCCGTGCCTCGCCGTGCAATTCATAGCGAACGGGGGCCACCGTCAGATGGGCTTCTTCCGGTACGGCTGCCAGACTCGACGCCAACGAATAGAGGCGCGGTTGCAGCGGACGCAAGGCACTTATGAAACCTTGCGGCATGACGCCAGATACCGGAAACCGGCGTATGATATCAATAATATGGTGAGTACGGAGGAAATCTGACCGCTCTCCGGCGCGATCTTCATTCTGAAGCGATTTCAACTCGGCAGATTCACTCAGCATGGACCAGTAATCGAGGAACCGGGGTGTCGCTGTGGTAATCTCGAAGCGATGCATCAAAGCTTCGCCAAGGGTCATGTTTGTACCCTTGAACTCAAACGCCTCATCTGGCGCAAGCGACAACGCCAGAAGCAGTGCGTCAACAACGGCCGGATCGTTCGAGGCAACGAGGCCGAGTGCATCTCCCGGCTCGTAGCTGAGCCCGGCCCCTTCCAGAGAAAATTCGATATGCCGTGTTTCCTTCGTCGAGCCTCGGCCAACGATGGGAATGTTTTCGAGCACCCTGGCAGGAAACGGATTTTTCTTGCCGTAATCGGAGCCTGGGAGAGGAAGGGGTGTTTCAGGCTGTGCGGTAGAAACGGACACGGCACTCGCTTCTGCCGTCAGCAAATCGACAATCTTCCTTGTCCAGGCAGCTGCGGGTTCTTCATAGTCGACATCGCAATCGGTACGAGGTTCGAGTCTCGTCGCTCCAAGTTCCTCAAAGCGCGTATCGATCCGTTTTCCTGCCTGGCAGTAGAATTCGTAGGTCGAGTCACCGAGAGCCAGCACTGCAAAGCGGACATCGCCGAGTTTCGGTGCCTTGCGGCTTTCCAGAAACTCGAAAAAACCTACTGCCGGTTGTGGCGGATCCCCCTCTCCATATGTGCTAACCACAATCAGCACATCCTGTTCCTGAGCAAGCTGCCGGGGCTTGTAGTCCGCCATGTCAATCGGTATGGCCGTAAGCCCCTTCGCCTGCAGGGACTCAGAAAGAGCCTTGGCAAGCTCGGCAGCATTGCCGGTTTCCGTTCCATAGAGGATGGAGAGTTTTCGCGCCGTTACCGTCGTGGAGGGTGTCGCGGCGGTCTGTTTCGAGGGGGAAAGCCCCGCCTCAAACCCTGCAAAATATCCGCTCAACCAGCGGGCTTCTTCCGGTCCAATAGTCTGCAGTAGTTCCTGGACGAGACGCGATTGTTCCGGGGTCAACATTTTCCCCGGCGGTTCGGATCGGGTCATGGCGCATCTACCTCAGCAGTTGGCTTCCCCCTCCCGCACCTCTGCCCGATCAATCGGGCAACCTCGGCACTGTTTTCGTGAAGCACGTTTCGCTGGGCGCAGATGTGCGTGGTTTGCCTTCACAAGACAAACGCATATTGTTTTTGTTTCTAAACAATATTTTTTATATTAATCGGATATCGGCATGAACTCAGACCGGGCTCAGCCGCTCGAATATGTATCGCTGCCGGGGTCCGGCATGTTCTTCAGGAAAGTATCCGTCAAGCCGATGTTCGCTTCATGGCTCTGGAGCATGTCTTTCAAATCCCGGTGCAGTTCATCGCTCCGAACCCGGGGCATAAGTTCCCGCAACTTCCGCACGACCCAGGACTGTCCGCGATTCAGGAATTGCAGCCGCTCACGCAGGTCGCTGATCGCCATGGCTTTCTCGAAAAAAGCACCGCATTTCAGCGAAGGTAAACCGCCATTCTTGCGGATGTGCCGGAAAAGCATGGCACACCAACGGATCTCATCGTCACGAACGCCCCGCAGCAACTTGATTTCGTCTTCGTTTGTCAGCCCTCTCGCACTTGCAAGCGCAACGCGTGCACCAGCGCGCTCTGCCTCCAGCAACTCGTTCAGAACCGTGAGAATTTCTTCAACCGACGCAAACCCCATATAAGTGTCGTCCGCCTCGGCCGCATAACAGGCAGGGGAAGAAGGTTCCGTCGTCATACCGCAATCTCCGCTGCCGCGCGCAAACCGCTGCGAATGCGCGCCATCACGCCCGGATCGGCCTTGGTCGAGTGCACAACATAGGCGGAATATGAAAATTCCGGGCTGTTCGGCACGAGCGCGAGCCTCCCCTCCTCCAGGTAAGAACGGATAAACCCTTTGCGGAAATAGCCACTTCCACCTGTCGCCAGAATATATTCGAGTGCCAACGGTCCGTAGCTTATCGACACAACGGGATTTGGCTGGTCCGGGAACGCAGCCTGGTAGCTCGCAGAAAATTCTTCGCCCCAATCGATCTGTACATGGTCTTCGGGCAGGAGCGGCTTGTTGACCGGCGTGGTTCTTACGAAAACGAGTTTTTCTTCAAACAGAAGCTCCGCGATTACGCCTGGCCTGCTTTGCGCGGCGTAGATGACGGCAACGTCGAGCGAACCGTCCTGGACCTGTTCCATCAGACGTTCGGATGTATCGATCTGTGTACTGACGGCAATCTCAGGACACTCCCTGCGCATCCACAAAAGCCAGTGACGAAGCAGCGGGCTCCACAAGCTGAGTTCGACACCTACCGTAACCACGGTGTCCCGGCCCGGCGGCAGGGCGACCGCGTGACGGGCCCGGTCCCACACCTGAACAAGCGTGGTGGCAAAACGAAGGAACTGCTCGCCGGCAGGGGTCAGTTTCGCCCCCGCCTTGTTCCGCACGAATACCGGACGATCGAGCCGGTCCTCCAGAACACGTATGCGGGCGCTTACTGCCGTCTGTGTCAGATTCAGGTTGGCAGCGGCGCCGACAAAGCTGCCCGTCTTCACGACTTCCAGGAATGTGCGCGCGACGTCGATATCCATTCAGCAACAACTTTCATTTCAATCGATAATTATATTCATTTGCTTGTGCCTCTTTCGCAAGTGGATAGTTGATCGGCATTCAAGCGAAGCGGATCCCTATCCGATGGCAGACGACAGTTCACAACCCGCCAACAGACAACAGCGTCCGTGGCGCTTCATCGTCTACTGGATCGCGGCTTCCGCTGTCTCAATGATTTCCGTTCGTGCGCTCGTGCGGGTGTTTGTCGCAACGGGCGCAATCGCCGCGTCGGACGCAACCCTCGCCACCTTCTTGGCCTTACCCGTCGCCTTTCTTGTGGTTGCGCTTTTCGCCCCAAGAGGCGTAGCCCAAACCCATAAAGAATAATGCTTACAAACTACAATAACATTCGTTTGTTTGCGCTCTGTAGATACGCCACTTTCCGCTTCTCGCACATAAGGAGCTCCCATGACCATCCAGCTCGGACAAATTGCCCCCGACTTTGAACAAGACAGCACCCAGGGGCAGATCCGCTTTCACGATTGGCTCGGCTCAAGCTGGGCGGTGCTGTTCAGCCATCCGAAGAACTTCACGCCCGTCTGCACAACGGAGCTTGGCGAAGTAGCGCGGCTTCGTCCCGAATGGGACAAGCGTAACGTGAAGCCGATCGGATTGTCGGTCGACCCGGTCGAGGCGCATCACAAGTGGGAAGAAGACATCGCTGAAACGCAGGGCCACGCGCTGGATTTTCCGATGATCGCAGATCCGGATGGGCGTGTGTCGAAGCTTTACGACATGATCCATCCCGAGAGCGATCCGACGGTTACGGTGCGCTCCGTCTTCGTGATCGATCCCTCGCGCAAAGTCCGGCTCATTCTCACCTATCCGCCAAGCACTGGCCGGAATTTTGCCGAGATACTGCGCGCGATCGACAGCCTCCAGCTGACGGATACCCGGAGCATCGCAACACCAGTCAACTGGGAGCCCGGGCAGCATGTCGTCATTTCTCCGAAGCTCTCCGACGAGGAGGCCTCGCGTCAGTTCCCGCAGGGCTACAGGACGCTCAAGCCGTATTTGCGCATGGTCGATCTGGAGACGCGGGAATAGTCCGGCTCTAACCCTCGAGTGTCACGAGGGAAGAGGATGAGGCCGCTGCTATCGGGGAGGATTGTGGCGGCCTCTCTCATTCCATTGACCGCCTTCGACGCATTCACCTCGATGAGGCGCGAGCATTTTTTTGCCCTAGATCGGGACCACGGGTCTCGTCTTTCGGAGGCGGAACCCGGCGGAAATTTTTCTTCTGAAGAATGATGTCAGCCAGCGTGTACCTGTCCAGAGTTGTGACAAACGAGACCAGCGCTTCGTTGAGAACGCTCGCCAACTCACACTTCCTGGTCAGGACGCATTGATTGCCGGTCGCAAAACATTCCACCAACGCAAAGTCCGGCTCTGTTGTTCGAACCACAGCGCCAAGATTTATTTCCTCGGGGGACATGGCAAGCATGAATCCTCCGAAACGGCCCCGCACACTCTTCAGATAACCGGCCTTGGTCAGAATATTGACCACCTTCATCAAATGCGCTTTCGAGATGTCATACACCTTCGCCGTCTCGTCGATTGTAACCAGCCGCTCATTCTCGGCGGCTGCATACATGAGAACGCGCAAGGCGTAGTCGGAAAGTGTCGTCAAACGCATAAGTCACCCACTTCATGGACTTCCGGAATAACCCGGCATTCTTGAACCGTGTTGAAAAGCCTCGGACCAGGCCCTGCGACAAACGGCATCATAGCTTCCAGGCAAAAAATCTTATGATATATTTTATATATATCTATTAGCCGCGAACGGAACAATACAGCTTCCACTCAGACCAGGGCGTGAGGGTTCAGATGAGGCTAGACGCGACACGAACAGAAACATGGACGTTCCTCAGCTATGGTTTCCGGCCGTTCTTTTTCGGCGGTGCCGTATGGGCGGTCGCGGCGATGGTACTCTGGATTGGAATGATAACAGGGAATCTTGATCTCGCCCCAGGTCTCCCCCTGGTGTCCTGGCATGTTCATGAGTTCCTGTTTGGCTATGTCGGGGCGATCATAGCGGGCTTTCTGCTCACCGCTGTTCCGAACTGGGCCGGGCGTCCTCCCCTGCGGGGCGTTTCGCTCCTTGCCCTTCTGGTTCTCTGGGTCGCGGGAAGATGCGCCTTTTTGTTGTCGGGGGTGATCGGCTACGCAGCGGCAGCGTTTATCGACGCCCTTTTTCTTCCAGCCCTTGCCCTGCTGATATTGCGCGAGGTTCGGGCAGCCGAAAACAAGGGCAATATACGGATCGGTATTATTATCTCCATATTGGCTCTCGCCAATATCCTGTTCCACACGGAAATGGCTGTTTACGGGCAAGTCCCGTTTGCCACGCGCGGCTCCATCTCTCTCATTGTTCTGCTGATCATGTTGATCGGCGGGCGTGTCATTCCAAACTTCACCAAAAACTGGCTCGTGAGGAAGGGAAGCCACCACCTGCCTGCGCAAATGGACCGGTTTGACTATGCGGCGCTCGCCGCCGGTGTTATCGCGCTCGCATTGTGGACATCTCTTCCGGCCGCGCCCCTCGCCTGCCTTTTTCTGCTCGTCGCCGGCGCTCTTCATACGGTGCGTCTGGGGCGCTGGTCGGGATGGCGAACTTTGCGTGAACCTCTCGTTTTCATTCTTCATGCCGGATACGCATTCGTACCTCTAGGATTCATACTGGTTGGGCTGTCCCTGATTTATCCAGCCGTCATCTCGCCTTCGGTTGCCCTGCATGCATGGACAACCGGGGCGATGGGCGTAATGACGCTGGCGATCATGACGCGCGCAACCAGGGGGCATTCGGGACACCCCCTGACCGCTCCCCCGGCAACGCAGTTCATATATCTGTGTGCTGTTGCGGCGGTTATCTTCCGGCTGACGGAGCTCGTTTTCCCCGAAGCGGCACTCACGCTTTATGCGCTTTCCGCCGCCGCATGGATCGCTGCGTTCGCCGGTTTCCTGGTCATCTACAGCCCGATGCTTCTGTTTTCCCGGAGCTGACGCCTGGCCTCACCTGAAAGCGAGACCAGCCGTATTTTCTCAGATCACCCCGAGCGCTTCCATTGCCTCGGCCACCCGTACAAAACCGGCGATATTCGCCCCCAGCACATAGTCTCCCGGCGAGCCATATTCGTCTGCCGTCTGCGCGCAGAGGTCGTGAATGCCAACCATGATCTCGCTCAAGCGTTTCTCCGTCTGTTCAAACGTCCAGCTATCCCGGGACGCATTCTGCTGCATTTCGAGCGCAGAGGTGGCAACCCCGCCGGCGTTGGCGGCCTTTGCCGGGCCGAACAATATGCCCGCTTCCCTGAATGCGGAGATCGCATCGGGCGTACACGGCATATTCGCACCCTCGCCGACCGCCACAACACCATTACGGATCAGGGTTCTCGCATCTTTTCCTGTCAGCTCGTTCTGGGTGGCCGAAGGCATGGCGACATCGCAAGGAACATCCCAAATGGTCCCGCCATCAACATAGCGCGACGTACCCTTCTTGATTTTGGCATATTCGGAAATGCGCTCGCGCCGGTGTTCCTTTATCTCCTTGACGAGATCGAGGTCGATCCCGCCTTCATCGACAATAAATCCGTTGGAGTCGGAACATGCGACGACCTTACCGCCCAGGCTGAGAATCTTTTCCATTGTGTAGATCGCCACATTTCCCGAACCGGAAACGACAACCTTCTTGTCCTCGAAGTCTGTGTTCCTCGTACGGAGCATGCACTGGACGAAGGTAGCCGCTCCATAGCCGGTAGCCTCCTTGCGTGCCCGGGATCCGCCGTAGATCAATCCCTTCCCCGTAAGAACCCCCGCTTCGTAGCGATTGGTAATGCGCTTGTACTGCCCGAACATATATCCGACCTCGCGGGCGCCCACGCCGATATCACCCGCAGGCACGTCCGTGTACTCGCCGACATGCCTCTGGAGTTCCGTCATGAAGGACTGGCAGAAGCGCATGATTTCGCCATCGGAGCGATCGCGGGGATTGAAATCCGAGCCGCCCTTTCCGCCGCCAATCGGCAGCCCTGTGAGCGCATTCTTAAAGGTCTGCTCGAAACCCAGAAACTTGATGATGCCGAGATTGACCGATGGGTGGAATCGAATACCCCCTTTGTGAGGCCCCAGCGCCGAATTGAATTGAACCCGGAACCCGCGGGCAATGTGGTGCTGCCCTTTGTCGTCCATCCACGGAACGCGAAAAATGATCTGCCGCTCCGGCTCACAGATCCGTTCAATCAGCGCGCTGTTCGCATAATGGGGGTGTTTGGCTACAACGCGGCCAATGCTGCCGAGAACTTCCATCACGGCCTGATGGAATTCCACTTCGCCGGCATTCCGGCGCAGCACTTCTGCGAAGATGGGTTCGATCTTTTCGTCGATTGCAGTCATTTTATCTCATTGTCAACGCTGTCGCGACCGTCGATAGGTATTCCGTCAGAATCGCGCGTGGGCCGAATAGTCACTAATTCTTGCGCTGCATCTAAACGATGAAGCGATAGACGTCCACGTTTCCTCTTGTCGCACACGTGTGCAAGCGGTCCCAGGCGAGTGTCTGACGACGACGCTTAACCCTTTAACCCGTCTATCCGCCGTTCTCTTTCAGGTAATCGGCGAGAACGACCGCGTGATTGTGAACCTCGTCCCGGGCGCCATAAAGAAGCGTCGCGCGCCCCTTTCCCAGTACCTTTTTCAAACACGCTACTTGCTCTGCATTGTTATCGAGTTCGCGGCGGTATTTTTTCTTGAACTCTTCCCACCGCGCCGGATCATGCCGAAACCACTTACGCAGAGCCGCGCTGGGCGCAACCTCTTTTTGCCACGATGTAAGCGCTGCCGCTTCCTTGGTTATTCCACGGGGCCAAACGCGATCGACCAGAACCCGCGCGCCGTCTCCCGGCGCCTTCTTCTCATATATTCTCTTCACTTGAATTTTCATAACCATGCTCCGCGTTAGAGCCCCCGGGCAAAAATTTTACCTGCCCCTTAACATATATATGATATACTTCTTTAAGGTATCACGTCGACCTTCCGGGAAGGGCGATCAAATGACAGGCACCAAAGCAGCGGCACATCATCCCCTGAGCGTATTATTCGCAGCCACCCCTGTTTTGTGTGCGCCGGCGTGAGAATTGGCGTCTCGGTGCTGGTGCGGGACAACGCCAGCCCTTATCGGCCAGCCGGTTTTCAGTACGGATAAATGTAAGTCTGACCATGTTTCAATTGATTTTTATACTTCCCGACGGTACCGAGACGCTGCTCAGCGTTCATCCGGGTACGAACGTCATGGATGTCGCGATATCGAACGACATCGAAGGTATTTCTGCAAATTGCCGTGGCAATTGCGCCTGTTCCACATGCCATGTTTATGTGGAACCGGAATGGCTGGAGCGCGTCGGTGTTGCGTCCGGGATGGAAGAAGACATCCTCGACTTCGCGCCCGACGCAAAGCCGGAAAGCAGACTGTGTTGCCAGCTTGTCATGTCAAAACCTCTCGATGGACTCAGGCTGCGCATTCCCGATTGGCAACGCTGGAACTGAAAACGAAGCAAGCGCTTCACCGCGACCGCTGAGCATGGGGCACCCATCTGAAAGACGTCGAACCGCAGTTCAACACGATCTGGGCGATCAGCGACTTCACGAAGGAAAACGGCGCCACACAGGTCTGCCCCGGCAGCCTTGACTGGCCCGACGACTATGAGGCCAAGGACGAAGAGATCGGCTACTCGATGGGCGGTTATGCGCTCGGTTACTACACCCCGCCTCTCGCCCCTGGCGAAGGCCCGGAAAGTGTGCCACCCGAATATGCGCTGGGTCACACGGAAACGGCCATCTCCACGCTCGGCAGCGCCGATCTTCTCAAAAGCATCAGAGACGAGATAAAGGGCGAGAAGCAGACGGCATAAACCGCCTGCCCTGTCCTGTCCTGTCAGACGAGCCGGCTTTGCTCCACAGTCGCTTCCACGAAGGAGCGGAACAGGGGGTGCGGCTCAAACGGCTTCGACTTCAGTTCGGGGTGATACTGCACACCGATGAACCAGGGATGCGTCGGGATTTCGACGATTTCCGGCAGCAATCCATCGGGCGACACGCCGGACATGACAAGCCCCGCAGCCTCGATCCGGTCGCGATAGGTCATGTTGACTTCGTAGCGATGCCGGTGCCGTTCCGAGATGGTTGTCGAACCGTAGATCTCCGCAACCCGGCTCCCTTCCTTCAGCACCGCATCATAAGCGCCGAGGCGCATCGTGCCGCCGAGATCGCCATTGGCGGCGCGCTTCACGAGTTCATTCTCGCGCATCCATTCCGTCATCAAGCCGACAACGGGCTCATCTGTCGGTCCGAACTCTGTCGAGCTCGCGCCTGTAAGGCCACCTATGTTCCGAAGCGCCTCGATCACCGCCATCTGCATGCCGAAGCAGATACCGAAATAGGGCACGTTGCGCGTGCGTGCGAATTCGGCTGCGCGGATCTTGCCCTGGCTGCCGCGTTCACCGAAGCCGCCCGGCACCAGAATGCCGTTCACGTCTTCGAGGTAATAAGCCGTGTCTTCCGTATCGAAGATTTCGGATTCGACCCATTTCAGATTCACGCGGACCTTGTTCGCAATGCCACCGTGAACCAGCGCCTCCATCAGCGATTTATAGGCGTCCTTGAGGCCGGTGTACTTGCCGACGATCGCGATGGTCACATCGCCTTCCGGCTCGCGGATATTATGTGTGATGCTCTGCCAGCTCGCGAGGTTCGGTGTCTCTGCGTCCTTGATGCCAAAGACAGAGAGCACTTCGTCGTCCAGCCCTTCGAGATGATAGGCGTTCGGAACGTCGTAGATCGTGTCGACATCCATCGCCTGGATCACGGCGCTTTCACGCACATTGCAGAAGAGCGCGATCTTGCGCCGTTCGTCCTTCGGGATCGGCCGGTCGCAACGGCACATCAGCACATCGGGCTGAATGCCGATGGAACGCAGCTCCTTCACGGAGTGTTGCGTCGGCTTCGTCTTCATCTCGCCCGCGGAGGGGATGAAGGGCATCAGCGTCAGGTGAATGTAGCAGGTCTGGCCCCGCTCAAGCTCGTTGCCGAGTTGGCGGATGGCCTCGAAGAACGGCAGGCCCTCGATGTCGCCCACCGTGCCGCCGATCTCGCAAAGCACGAAGTCGACACCCTGATTGCCCGACAGCACGAACTCCTTGATGGAATCCGTCACATGCGGAATTACCTGCACCGTGCCGCCCAGATAATCGCCGCGGCGTTCCCGCGCGATGATCTCCTGGTAGATGCGGCCGGTCGTGATGTTGTCGGCGCGGCTCGCGGGTACGCCCGTGAAGCGCTCATAGTGCCCGAGGTCGAGGTCGGTCTCGGCCCCGTCATCCGTCACATAGACTTCGCCATGCTGGATCGGGGACATGGTCCCCGGGTCCACATTGAGATACGGGTCGAGCTTCCGAAGCCGCACGGAATAGCCACGCGCCTGCAGGAGCGCGCCGAGCGCCGCCGAGGCCAGACCTTTACCGAGGGAGGAAACCACGCCGCCGGTGATGAAAATATACCGCGTCATGGGCCCCTAGATTACACCAAGCAGAATGATTCGAAGCAGCAATTGCAGCTCCGGACAAAAATAGTCGAACCGGCAGAAAACGACCTGTCAGGCCGGTCCCGCCGGAAAGTCTCGTTATTGAGCGCGCGGGACGTTGGGTTCGGCAGGCTCGGGAGCGGTCGCAGGGCTCTCGTCGGCATTGCTGCCGGCGGGGGCTTCGGCCGGCGGTACATCCGGTGCCGGGAAGTCCGAGCCGATCGGGGCGGGAACAGCAACGTCGCCCGCATCTTCCGTCTGGGACGGGGGCACAACACCGTCGAACACGCTATCGACCGAACCGCCGCGCGCGGCGATGATGCCGAGCACAAGGCTGGTGGTCATGAAAAGCGCGGCAAGGACCGCCGTCGCCCGCGTCAGCGCGTTGCCCGCGCCGCGGCCGCTCATGAAGCCGTCGCCGCCGCCGCCAATGCCAAGCGCGCCGCCTTCGGAACGCTGGAGCAGGACGGTCGCGACAAGCGCCACCGCGAGCATCAGGTGAATGATCAGAATGATGGTCGCCATGAGACCTCGGGCCGCCCGAATCCGGAATTTGAACGAAAATTAAGCCTCGGCTGCCTCAAAGGGCGGCCGGGCCAGTCGCGGCGCGTTGTAGCGCATGAAGCGTCCGGTTTCCAGCCCCTTGGCGCTTTCTTCGGCCCCCGGCCGCAACTTGCCTGGAGAATTAGCTGGCTTGCGCCGCCGGCTGCTGTTCTTCGGGGGAAAGCTGGCCTTCCCGCACCATCCGCTCATGGCCGTCGGCGAGGTTCTTCACCCGGTACTGATAGCCCTGCCCTTCGGAGGGAAGCTGTTTCAGCACGGTGTAGCGGCCGCGCGCCGCCGGCGGATAGGAGCCGCCTGCCGTGAATTCGACGGTCTCGCCGACTTCGTATCTGTGTTTTTCCATGGCTCAGTCCTCTGGGGTCTCGTCCGCCCCGGCGCCCTCTTCGGTCTGGGCTTCTTTTCGGATCGCGGCTTTGTCTTCGCGTTCCTTCAGCTTCTGCTGCGCTTTGGCAGCCTTCGCGCGATCACGTTCGGCGCGTTCGTGCCGGTAGTTCGGTTTGAAGGCCATGTCTCACTTTCGTTTGACGCGTTCGATGGTTTTTACGCGCCCGCGCGGACGGCCGGACTTCTCGGCGATGTCCCGGTCCTGCGCTTCGATCACGGCCTTTGCATTTGATGTGTCGGCAAGGCCATCCAGTGCCGATGTCGGCACCTTGCGGTTGGAACTCAGCGAACCATCCTCATAGACGATATTGAATGCGATGAACTCGCCGTCCATGGGCTTCTTGCGCGCCATATTCGTCCCCGAAAATAGAAAAGGGGCGCCGAAGCGCCCCTTAAGCAGTTGGTTTAGGCCGAGCGAAGATTCGCTGCCGAAACCTTGCCGCTGCGCTGATCGGTCTCGAGGTCGTAGGCAATCGCCTGACCTTCGTCGAGACCGCGCATGCCAGCGCGTTCAACTGCGGAGATGTGGACGAAAACGTCCTTGCCGCCGCTTTCCGGCTGAATGAAGCCGAAGCCCTTCTGGGAGTTGAACCACTTAACTGTTCCGTTCGCCATGTATGGCATTCCTTATAACGTTAGTATTACCTCCAGTGCTTAATGCAAACCGAAGGATCAAAATTTTAGGGATCGGGAGAGACAGGTCCGGCGCTCGATCGCGAGCGTGGAGAGCAGCCGAACCGGTAAAATTCGATAGACTTCATATAGACGGTAAACTGCCATTTTACAAGGCGAATAGGCAACGATCCTCGGATTTGGCCGAGTTCGGTCCTTTTTCTTCTCAGCGTCCCCTGGAAACCGGGCCCCCACGGTCGGGAATAGCGCAGAAACAGCCGGGAAACGGGCCGGGAGAGAGAAAGCTCAGTCGCAAGGAACGCCAGCGCCGATATGCGGTGCATTCCGGCGCAGTGCGATCCACGCTGACAAGCGCAAGCGGGTCGAAGCGCCTGCGATCCGGCACAAGTCCATCCGCTCTGGGAAGGCTTCGCCAGTAGTCGAAAAACTCGTGGCTGTCGCGAGTACGGAATGCTGCGACCGTATTCCTGGTCTCGTCCGCTTCATTCGGCACCAGGCATACCCCTGTCGTAACCAGACAGACCCCTTGCAAGCATGGCAAAGGCGTCAGGCATAGGCAGAGATGATACCCCAGAAGTCGTCCGCCTTCAGGCTCGCGCCGCCGACCAGCGCGCCGTTCACATTCGGCACCGCCATCAGCTCGCTGGCGTTGGAGGGCTTGACCGAGCCGCCATAGAGAATGCGCATCTTCGTGCCTTCCGCACCGAAGCGTTTTTCGAGCGCCTTGCGGATCGCAGCATGGACCTTCGCTACATCGTCCGATGTCGGTGTGCGTCCGGTGCCGATCGCCCAGACGGGTTCATAGGCGACGACGGTCGTCTTTGCAGTTGCGCCATCGGGCAGCGAGCCCTTGAGCTGTGTACGGATCACTTTCAGTGTCTGGCCTGCGTCGCGTTCGTCTTCTGTCTCGCCAACACAGATGATGGCGACGAGGCCCGCGCGGTACGCGGCTTCCGCCTTGGCGCGCACGATCTTGTCCGTCTCGCCGTGATCGGCGCGGCGTTCGGAGTGACCCACAATCACATAAGCCGCGCCCGCATCTTTCAGCATCTCCGCCGAGATGTCGCCCGTATGCGCGCCGCTCTGCTTGGCGTGGCAGTCCTGGCCGCCAATCGCAATCTTCCTGCCCTTGGCCACTTCTTTCAGCGTGGTGACGAGGGTTGCCGGCGGGCAGATCAGCACGTCGCAGGCAGGCTTCGTCTTTCCGGCCAGTTTCCGCGCCAGCGCGGTCACTTCCTTCTTCGAGGCCCTCACCCCGTTCATCTTCCAGTTGCCCGCTACCAGCGCCTTTACGCGTGCCGCCATCTTCTTCTCGCTCCGCTCATGATCTGCTTTAACTGGTCCGTTTAGCAGAACCCCCCGCCTCCGCCAACAAGGGCGCACCGATGGGTCAGGATCGACGCCTATGTCCGGCTGGGCGTCCCGCCCGTCTTTCAAGTCACCCCCCTGAGGGCGGGCAAGTCATTCCCTGAGGGCGGGCGTTCCGGTTCCGGGCCCCGAGACTGGCTTTTTCCAAGGAAAATCAAGCCGAAAGCCACTGCGATCCGCTTGCGGGGGCAAGGGCGCGCACCTATCATGCCGCCCTCTCGCGGGAGGGGGGCGAGCGGCATGCCGGGCGCCCTGCAACGCAATC
This sequence comes from Parvibaculum sp., assembly GCA_002694985.1. Taxonomy (GTDB): domain Bacteria; phylum Pseudomonadota; class Alphaproteobacteria; order Parvibaculales; family Parvibaculaceae; genus Parvibaculum. Next base: position 76,417 of record NZNS01000003.1, read on the forward strand.
CATGAAGAAAGACGTCCCATGCTCGATTCACTGCGCAGCGCTGCCTCAGGTATTCTCGGGAAGGTCATCATCGGCGTGCTGGTGATCGCCTTCGCGGTCTGGGGGATCGCCGACATCTTCACGGGCTTTGCGGGCGACACCGTCGCCACGGTCGGAGACGAGGAAATCGACACGACCACCTATGACCGTGAATTTCGCATCGAGATGGATCGCGCCGGCCAGCGCATCGGTACGCAGCTCACGCCGGAACAGGCCCGCGCCTTCGGCCTCGACCGCTCGGCGCTGTCCCGCCTCATCAGCATCGCTGCGCTTGATGGTGCTGCGAAGGATATGGGGCTGGCCGTCGGGGACGACGCTGTCGGGCTCGACATCATGACCGACCAGAGCCTTCAGGGCGCCTTCGGCCGCTTCGACCGCGAGCTTTTCCGCCAGACGCTTCGCGCCAACGGCATCAGCGAGGAGCGGTTCATCGAGCAGCGTCGCAAGGGCATGGTGCGTGAGCAGCTTATCGATGCCATTTCCGCAGGCGTCGCGGCGCCGGAGTCGATTGTCGATGTTGTCGCGCGCTATCAGGAAGAGACACGCACCGCCGGTTACATCATCCTGCCGCCCTCGCTTGCGGGCGAGATCGAAGACCCGGACGAAGAGACGCTTCAGGCCTTTCATGAAGCCGGCGCCTCCGCCTTTACCCTGCCGGAGACCCGCGACATCAGCTTCATGGTGCTGGAGCCCGAAGACATCACGCAGACCATGACCATTTCAGACGAAGATCTGCGCGCAGCCTATGAACAGCGACGCGGCGAGTACGATGTGCCCGAGCGCCGCGAGATCAAGCAGGTCACATTCGCTTCCGAGGAGGCCGCGAACGAAGCGCTCGAAAAGCTGCGCGGCGGCACCCCCACGGAAGAGATCGTCGCGGAACTCGACCTCACAATGAAAGACGTGGAACTCGGCATGATTTCCCGCGCGGAGCTGCTTTCGCCCGCCCTCGCCGAGGCCGCCTTCTCCGCCGAAAGCGGCGCCTGGAGCGAGCCTGTCAGTGGTCCGCTCGGCTGGTCCATTTTCCATGTCGGCGATATCTCGCCCGCCAAGCCCAGCACCTATGAAAGTGTGAAGGACGATCTGCGCCGCACGATCGAGCTCGAACTGGCGCAAGAGCAGATCTACGACATCCAGAACAACATCGAGGATGCCCGCGCGGGCGGCGAGTCGCTGGCCGATATTGCAGCGCGCTACGGCCTGACCCTGCGCGAGATCGACGGCGTCACCGCAGATGGCAAGACACGCAAGGGCGATCCGGTCGAATTGCCGGAAGAGCTGCCAGGCCTGCTCGAAACCGCCTATAGCAATGGCGTCGGCGAACAGATCCCGCCGCTTGCGACCGCTGGCCAGGGTTATTACTGGCTCCAGGTCGATGCGATCACGCCCGCCGAGGTGCAACCGCTCGACGAGGTGCGCGAGCGCGTCCTCTCGCTCTGGAAGGAGAGGAAGCGCGCCGCCGAGCTTCAGGCGCTGGCCAGCGAGCTCGTGGAGCGGGGTAATGCGGGTGAAAGCTTCGAGAAGATCGCGGACGAATATGACCGCAGCGTTCTCACCATGCCCGGCATAGGCCGCAATGCGCAAAACGACACCTTCTCGCGTACCGCCGTCGCCAGCCTCTTTGCGACGCCGGAAGGCGGCTTCACCTCCGGTCCGGTCGGGGTCGGCGAAAGCCTGCTTCTGATGCAGGTAAAGGAAATTCGCGTGCCCGACCTCAAGAAGGATTCGGAGAAATATGCGGAGATTGAAAAGAATGTCCGCGATTCGATCGAGGCCGACATGCTTCAGGTTGTCGTGACGGGCTATCAAAAGGAGCTCGGCGTCGAAGTGAATGCTGGTCTTGTTGCCCAGATCACCGGAGCGAGCACCACGCAATGATCCTGCCGGAGTTCGATTCCTTCGAGGCCGCCTACAACGCCGACACGGCGCAGGTCGTCTATACGCGTCTCGTTGCCGACCTCGACACGCCTGTCTCTGCCATGCTCAAGATCGCGGAAGGCAAGCCGAACAGCTTTCTTCTCGAATCCGTCGAGGGCAGCGACAACCGCAATCGTTATTCGATCATCGGCCTCAAGCCGGACGCCATCTGGCGCACGATGGGCGATGCGGCGGAGATCAATCGCAAGGCGCGTTTCGACGATGGCGCTTTCGAGCCCTGTGCCGGTGGTGCGCTGAAAAGCCTCCGTGCCTTCATCGAGGAAAGCCGCATCGAGCTGCCGGAAGAACTGCCGCCTATGGCAGCCGGTGTCTTCGGCTATATGAGCTATGACACGGTGCGCCTCATGGAGCACCTGCCGGACCAGAACCCGGATGCGCTCGGCCTGCCCGACGGCATCTTTCTCCGGCCTACCATCATTGCCGTCTTCGATTCCGTGAAGGACGAGGTAACGCTCGTCACGCCCGTGCGTCCCGAGCCCGGCGTCAGCGCCCGCGCGGCCTATGCGCGTGCCAGCGAACGCCTGTCGGATGTGATTGCGGATTTCGACCGCGCCCTGCCGCATGGGCACCGCGAAGCAAACATCGCCGCGCTTGAAGAGCCGCGCTCCAATACGCCGCGCGACACCTATTACGGCATGGTCGAACGCGCGAAGGAATATATTGCCGCGGGCGACATATTTCAGGTCGTCCTCTCGCAGCGTTTCGAGACACCTTTCGAGTTGCCGCCCTTCTCGCTCTACCGCGCGCTCCGGCGGATCAACCCCTCGCCGTTCCTCTATTTTCTGAACTTCGACAATTTTTCCATTGTCGGATCGAGCCCGGAAATTCTCGTTCGTGTACGGAACAATCGTGTCACCATCCGCCCCATCGCCGGCACGCGTCATCGTGGACAAAACAAGGCGGAAGACGAGGCGATTGCCGAGGAACTGCTCGCCGATCCCAAAGAACGCGCGGAGCATCTGATGCTGCTCGATCTCGGGCGCAACGATGTCGGCCGCGTCTCGAAGATCGGGTCAGTCGAGGCAACCGAGCGTTTCGCGCTTCAGTTCACCTCGCATCTCATTCACATTGTCTCGAATGTCGAGGGCGAGCTCGATCCTTCCCATGACGCAATATCCGCCCTTGTTGCGGGCTTTCCGGCGGGCACGGTTTCAGGCGCACCCAAGGTCCGCGCGATGGAGATCATCGACGAGCTCGAACTTGAAAAGCGCGGTCCCTATGCCGGTTGCGTCGGCTATTTCTCTGCGGCTGGCGAGATGGATACCTGCATCGTGTTGCGCACGGCCATCGTGAAAGACGGCAAGATGTATGTGCAGGCGGGCGGCGGCGTGGTCGCGGATTCAAGCCCGCAGGGCGAGCATCAGGAAAGCATCAACAAGGCCAAAGCGCTTTTTCGCGCCGCCGAAGAAGCTGTCCGATATGCCTCGCAGGCGGGCAAACGCCAATAGGCGTCAGAAAGTGAACGAGAAGCCCGCACCGATGGAGGCTCCCGTCTCGCCCGCACCGTTCACGTTTGCAAGTGCAGGTTTCATCACCCCAATCATTATCCATAAGATGTTGACCTTGAACGATTTCCTGCCCCCGCCGCCTCTATTTTGTCTCCCGCTGCAATCCCGCTGAACCGGCAGGGAAAGAGCGTTCCGCCGAGCCTTGCCCCGGCATGGGCGGCACGCCTATATATGAAACCACACGGCGGCCTCACCGGCTGGCGTTCTTCAGGGTTCCGGTCATGCTGCTGCTCATCGATAATTACGACAGCTTCACCTACAACCTCGTCCATTTTCTGGGCGAGCTGGGAGCGGAGGCGCACGTTCACCGGAACGACAAGATTTCGGTCAATGAGGCGCTGGCCGAGCGGCCCCGGGCTATCGTCCTTTCGCCGGGCCCCTGCGACCCGGACAAGGCGGGTATCTGCCTCGATCTCATAAAGGCCGCCGCCGCCCATCACATCCCCCTTCTCGGCGTCTGTCTTGGCCATCAGGCCATCGGGCAGTCATTCGGCGGCAAGGTAGTGCGGGCACCCTCGCTGATGCACGGCAAGATGAGCGCCATCCATCATGGCGGCAAGGGTCTCTTCCAGTATCTGCCGAGCCCGATCGAGGCGACGCGCTACCACTCGCTCATCGTCGAGCGCGAAAGCCTGCCGGACTGCCTCGAAATCACAGCCTGGACCAATGACGGCATCATCATGGGCGCGCAGCACAAGGAGTTGCCGATCCACGGGGTTCAGTTTCATCCGGAAAGCATCGCTTCCGAACATGGGCATGACATCCTGCGCAATTTCCTGCAGCTTGCGGGCATGAACACGCGCGAACTGGCCTGAGGGGACGAACGGGGGCAATGACCGACTTCAAGACCATCATCGCGCGGCTCGCCGAGGGCCAGCCGCTCGATGCCACCACCGCACGCGCCGCCTTCGAGACCGTCATGTCCGGCGAGGCGACGCCTGCGCAGATTGCAGCCTTCCTGATGGGGCTTCGCGTGCGCGGTGAGACTGTCGAGGAAATCACTGCCGGCGCCACCGTCATGCGCGAGCGCGCGCTCCGCGTCATCGCGCCTTCGGATGCCATCGATGTCGTGGGCACGGGCGGCGACGGCATCGGCACCTGGAACATCTCGACCGCCACTGCCATCGTCGTTGCGGCGGCAGGAATTCCGGTCGCAAAACACGGTAACCGCAAGGCCTCCTCGCTATCGGGCACGGCAGATGCCTTGCAGGAACTCGGAGTCAATTTCGACATCGATCCCGCCACTATCGCAAAGTGCATCGAGAAGGCCGGTATCGGCTTCATGTTCGCACAAACACATCACGCTGCCATGAAGCATGTTGCGCCGGTGCGTGGCGATCTCGGCATCAAGACCGTCTTCAACATGCTCGGTCCGCTTTCCAATCCCGCTCTCGTGAAGCGTCAGCTGCTCGGTGTCTTCGCCGATTCCTGGGTTGAGCCCTTCGCCGAGGTGCTGCGCAATCTGGGCTCGACAAGTGCGTGGGTCGTTCACGGTTCGGATGGCATGGACGAGATCACGACCACCGGCCCGACCGCCGTCGCCGAATTGAAGGACGGCAAAATTCGCGTCTTCGAGGTGACGCCGGAAGATGCCGGTCTGCGCCGCGCTTCCATCGATGAATTGAAAGGTGGCGACCCTGCCGAGAACGCAGCGGCCATCCGCCGCCTCTTCGATGGCGAACCCGGCGCATACCGCGATATCGTGCTGCTCAACACCGCCGCCGCGCTGATCATCTCCGGCAAGGCATCGAGCCTGAAGGAAGGTGTCGATACAGCAGCCAGGATCGTCGATAGCGGGGCTGCAAGGGAAACGCTTGCGAAACTCGTTGCCGCCTCGAATGGAAAGTCCGATGGCTGACATTCTAGAAAAGATCGGCGCCTACAAGCTCGACGAGATTGCCGAGGCAAAGCGTGCGCATCCGCTTGCTTCCGTGGAAGAGGCGGCGCATTCCGCATCGCCCGTTCGCGGCTTTGCTTCCGCCCTTCGGAAGCGCGCCGATGCAGGCACTTATGCCCTTATTGCGGAGATCAAGAAAGCCAGCCCCTCCAAAGGGCTCATCCGCGCGGATTTCGATCCGCCGGCCCTCGCGCGGGCCTATGAAGCAGGCGGCGCCGCGTGTCTTTCCGTTTTGACGGATGGGCCTTCATTCCAGGGTGCGCCGGATTATCTTGCCGCCGCTCGCGCCGCAACCGCGCTTCCCGTCATCCGCAAGGACTTCATGTACGACACCTATCAGGTGGCGGAAGCACGCGCGATGGGAGCGGATGCCATTCTCATCATCATGGCGGCCGTCTCGGACGCACAGGCGAAGGAACTCGAAGACGCAGCGTTCGGCTGGAAGATGGATGTGCTGGTCGAGGTACATGACGAAGAAGAGCTGACCCGCGCCCTCGCTCTCAAAAGCCCGCTTCTCGGCATCAACAACCGCAACCTCAAGACCTTCGAGACGACTCTCGCCACGACAGAGCGGCTCGCGCCGCTGGTTCCCGACGACCGCCTCATCGTGGGCGAGAGCGGGATCTTCACGCATGACGACCTTGCTCGCCTTTCAAAGGTTGGTGTGCGGACATTTCTGGTCGGAGAGAGCCTGATGAGGAAGGAAAATGTGGAGGCGGCAACACGCATGTTGCTGGCGGGTTCCGCCTGAACGCAGGCGCATGACCGGGCTGACGTCGGAAACCGGGGATTGGATTTTCACGAAAGACGCTGTCCGCCCCACCCTTATCCCCGCCACCGGGGATAAAACCCCGAAATGTTACGTTTTGATGACGTTTCGATGACAGTCGAGCGTCAGGAAGCCCAAAATGACCTATGATATCCGCACCTCAAGGCCACAGGATTTTGCCCTTTTCGCCGAAATCGAGAACGCTGCCGGCGCTCTTTTTGCCGATGCCGGGATGCCCGAGATCGCCAGCCACGAGCCCACCGATCTCGAGTTCATAGAAGCCGCCGCGCGTGCCGGTGCCGTCTTCGTCGCGACCGCAGACGACACCCCTGCCGGCTTCATTCTTTCGGCCCCGCTCGACCGGGCGATGCATATTTTTGAATTATCCGTACACCCCCTACATGGACGAAACGGTCTCGGCCGCAGGCTTGTCGATGCTGTCTGCGCACATACTGCGGATGACGGATTTGAGGCCGTTACGCTTTCGACCTTTCGTGATATCCCGTGGAACGGCCCCTTTTACCGTTCCTGCGGCTTCCGGGAGCTCGAACGCCATGAGTGGACGCCCGCCCTGCTTCTCGCCCATTATCACGAGGGAGACATAGGGCTGCCGCTCGAGCGCCGCTGTTTCATGCGCAAAGACATGTAATATCCAGACTGCCTGTACGGCCGCAAACTCAAGGAAAGTGACGTTAGATCATGACCGTCCTCAAGCTCCCCAAATGGAACATGGCAATCGGCGATGGTGAGCCGCTTCTCTGCATTGCCGGCCTCAATGTACTTGAGGACATCGATCTCACCATCGCAACCGCGGAGCATCTGAAGTCGGTGCTGGACGGCCTTTCGCTTCCCTTCGTCTTCAAGGCGAGTTTCGACAAGGCGAACCGCTCCTCGATCAAAAGCTATCGCGGACCGGGTCTGAAAGACGGTCTGTCGATGCTCGCCGAAGTGAAGCAGCGCTTCAATGTTCCGATCTGCACAGACATCCATGAAGTCGACCAAGCCGAGGCAATCGCCGATGTCGCCGACCTCGTACAGATACCGGCTTTCCTCTGCCGTCAGACGGATCTCGTCGTGGCCGCAGCGCGCGCGACGCATAAAGCGGGAGGCCTTCTTCATGTGAAGAAAGGTCAGTTCCTTGCACCCTGGGATTGCCGCAACATCGTCTCGAAAATCAAGGAGGCCTGCGGCGAAAACATCACGATCCTTTGCGAGCGCGGCAACTCCTTTGGCTACAATAACCTTGTTGTCGACATGCTCGCCTTCGATGAGATGAAGAAGCTTGGCACGCCTGTGACTATCGATGCGACCCATGCGGTTCAACTTCCCGGCGCCGATCCGCGCACGCAAGGCGCATCCACCGGCGGGCGCCGCTCCGGCGTTCCCGTGATCGCAAAAGCGGCCGTGGCCGCAGGCGCAAATGGCGTCTTCCTCGAGTTCCATCCGGAACCCGACAAGGCGCTTTGCGATGGTCCGAGCTGCCTCCCGCTCGACGACGCGGCAACACTCTTCGCGAGCCTCAAAGCCATTCACTCGGCAGCAAACTGACGGACGAAACAGCAGTCCCACGGAAGGCTTTATCAATTGGCTGAAAAGAAACTGACGCATCTCGACGACAAGGGCGCGGCCCGCATGGTGGACGTGTCGGAGAAGCCCGTCACCTCGCGCAGTGCGACCGCGAAGGGCCGCATCACGATGAAGGCCACAACGCTCAAGCTTATTCTTGATGACGGCCTGAAGAAAGGAAACGCCCTTGAGGTCGCAAGGCTCGCGGGCATCATGGCGGCAAAGAAAACATCCGACCTCGTTCCGCTTTGCCATCCTCTCGCCATATCCAGAGTTGAGGTTGAACTTCACCCTGACAAGAAGAGCAATTCCGTTGAAGTCGAGGCCACGGTGAAGGTTTCCGGGCAGACCGGCGTTGAAATGGAAGCGCTCACGGCCGTCAGCGTCACCTGTCTTACGCTTTACGACATGGCAAAGGCTGTCGACCGCGGGATGAAGATTGGCGACATCAGGCTGACCCGAAAATCGGGAGGCAAGTCGGGCGACTACGAGGCTGAATGAAGATGGCAAAGCAACCTCTCCTTCCCGTCGAGGAGGCGCGCGCACGTATTCTGGCGTCGCTGCATACAACGCCCGTTGAGTCCGTTTCACTTGCAGATGCGCTTGGGCGTGTGCTTGCTGAAGAAGCCATTGCACGGCGCACTCAGCCGCCCGCCGATCTTTCGGCAATGGATGGCTATGCCGTCCGCGCCGCAGATGTGGCTTCCGTTCCCGTCCAGCTCAAGGTCGTCGGCGAAGCACCCGCCGGCAGCGCTTATTCCGAACATCTTGGCAAGGGTGAGGCGGTTCGTATCTTCACCGGCGCAGCACTGCCGCGTGGTGCCGATGCGATCGTCATTCAGGAAGATACAGAACGCGATGGCAATACCGTCACCATCAAGGAGGCCGTGAAGGCCGGGCGGCATGTTCGGCCATGCGGTCTCGATTTTCGTACCGGCGATGCAGGCATGTCCGTGGGCCGCAGGCTTTCACCCGCCGACATCGCCTTCGCCGCCGCAATGAACCTCCCAACGCTGAATGTTCACAAGCGCCCCGTCATCGCCTTCTTTTCGACCGGCGACGAACTTGTGCCGCCAGGAACGGAGCCGGGAGCGAACCAGATCATTTCCGCGAATAATGACGGGCTGGCCGCGCTCATCATTGAAGCAGGGGGCATTCCACTCGACCTCGGCATTGCACCAGATCAAGTCGGCGCCATTCGTGATGCTGCAGAGCGCGCAGGCGCGGCCGACATGCTCATCACGCTTGGTGGTGCCTCCGTTGGCGATCACGATCTCGTGCAGGAAGCGTTGAGCCCGCTCGGTCTCGATATCGATTTCTGGAAGATCGCAATGCGTCCCGGCAAGCCGCTCATGTACGGCTCGCTCGACGGCAAACCGATGCTCGGCCTGCCCGGCAATCCGGTTTCCGCCCTCGTCTGCGCGACGCTTTTCCTGAAGCCTGCCATTCAGCGCATGCAGGGTGGCGACAGCGCCCTTCACACCAGCATTGCGCGGCTGGGACGGGACATGCCCGCCAACAACTCTCGCGAAGATTATGTTCGCGCCGGACTCGACCATGTTCATGACGAACTGCCCGTTGCCACGCCCTTCGAGGTGCAGGACAGCTCCATGCTTTCCACCCTCGCCGATGCAGGTTGCCTGATCGTTCGCGCACCTGGCGCAGAGGCAGCCAAGGCTGGCACCATCGTTTCGGTTTTGCCCCTCAGGACATGACTTATCCACAAATGCGCTTGACACATGCAGGAGAACTAAACTAGAACGAACGCGAACGTTTTTGTTTTGTTCCGAGGGCCAGCGGCCCCGAAACGAACGGAGGGGCAAGGGCCAATGCTGACGCGCAAGCAACACGAACTGCTGATGTTTATCCATGAGCGGATCAAGGAAGGCGGCGTTTCTCCCAGCTTTGACGAGATGAAGGAGGCTCTGGACCTCCGCTCAAAATCCGGCATCCACCGGCTCATTACAGCGCTTGAAGAGCGCGGATTCATCCGCCGCCTGCCACACCGCGCCCGCGCCCTCGAAATTCTCAAGCTGCCCGAATCTGCTTCGCCAAGCCTTGCCGTAGCTCGCGGCGGAAAAGGGTTTTCACCGAGCGTTATCGAAGGTGGCGCACAGATGAAGCCCGCAAGCCGCGATCTCGCGCCTGCGCGCGAACCCAGCGACAGCATGACGCTCTCCGTCATGGGCCGCATCGCAGCAGGCACCCCCATTGAGGCGCTGCAGGAAGAAAGTCATCAGGTCAATGTGCCGCTCAGCCTGCTCGGCTCTGGCGAACATTATGCGCTCGAGGTCAAGGGCGACTCGATGATCGAAGCCGGTATCCTTGATGGCGACACGGTGCTCATACAGCGTTGCGACACCGCGGCCAGCGGTGAGATCGTAGTTGCGCTCGTCGATGGATATGAAGCGACACTGAAACGGCTCCGCAAAAAGGGCGACTCGATTGCGCTCGAAGCTGCGAACCCCGCCTATGAGACCCGAATTTTCGGTCCGGATCGCGTCAGGGTGCAGGGAAAACTTGTGGGGCTTCTTCGGCGTTATTGATTCTTCGGACGCCTCTGGACCCAAGGCCTCGCGCCGCGCATCTGTCTCGCAGTGACTATATGCAATTGGCCGTCTTCGTCCAGATTGATCGCCGTCGCACCATTCCGCCAGAAAAAGAAATAATCGAGCAACAGCCGCGCAGCGCATTCCTTTCTTGTTTGGCGGGGAACGGAAACTGCCGCGATAACAATCTCGCTTCGCTCGCAATCCTCGACAACGGCCCCAAGAGTTTCGGGGAAGGCAATAGATGGGCGCCCCGGCTCACGATAGGCGCATCCTCGCCCATCGCATTGCATGAATTCGGATCGAGCAGCGTCCCGCGCCGTTCTTTCGTCCCCCTCGTAACGCAACCATTGACCGGCCGTATATGACGGACGGGACGCCGTGAGGACGAGGTGTCCGTCAGCGCCACGAAGCGCGAAGAGCGCCGCATCGCGGTCCACCAGAATATCCGGCCTCGGCCCACTCCCCCAAAGCCCCAATCCAACAACAATCGGCAAGATTCCCGCATAGCGCCAATTTGCGCGCCAGAGGGTGAGCCACAAGGCCCCCAATACCGTGACCACCAGTGCCAAGAGCGGTGCCGCGGAAACCATACGATCTGCGCCGTTCCAAGCAGCAACCTCATGAGCGATCGCGAGCATGCCATCGACGCCCTTCCCCATCGCCCACAGCGCCGGGCCGTCCAATCCCAACGGCATAAGTAAAAGCGAAACAAGCGCCATCGGCATCACCACGATACCGACGAGCGGCATGGCGGCCATATTGCCGGCGAGTCCGTAAATCGCGATCCGGTTGAAATGAAAGGCGGCAATAACGCCGGTTGCAGTGCCGGCAACGATGCTCGTCAGCGCAATGCCGAGTATGTAGGCAAAGGCTCGCGATATGAGCGCCTCGATGCCCGCCCCGCGCGGCCTCGACGTCCACCGGCAAACCGGCTCGCTTTCGTAAAAGGCAATCAGCGCGATGACCGCAGAAAAGGACATCTGGAAGCTTGCACCAATAAGACTTTCCGGACGCCATAGCAGGATGACGGTAGCTGCAAGCATCACATTCCGTATACTGAGTGCGGGTCTGTCCAGCAGCACGGCGAGAAACATGAGACAGATCATGATCCAGGCACGCTGTGTTGCTACCGCTGCTCCCGAGATCACCAGGTAAAAGGTTGCACCCAAAATGGCGATGGTTGCGGCCCATTTCTTGATCGGATAGCGGAGTGCCAGCCCCGGAACAAGGACGAGGCACGCCCGAACCACCCAGAAGAGCGATCCTGCGAAGAGCACCATATGCAGCCCTGAAATCGAGAGCACATGGTAGATACCCGCCGCCCGCAAATCAGTCGAAATACTGTCGGGGATGCTCGCCCGCTCTCCCGTAATGAGGGCGGCAGCGACCGCACCACCGGTACCGCCGATTCTGGAACGGATACGCTCGCCGATCCTCATGCGGAGAATGATCAAGCTCTCCCCTAGGCCGGCGGGAGCCGCCGTTTCCTTCGGTGCCGTGTAAGCGAACCCAACGGCACCGAGTGAGGAGAACCAGGACTGCCTCGCGAAATCGAAACCATAGGGCAACACAGGCTCCGGCGGAGGCATGAGGCGAGTCCTCAGGTTTACTTCCGCGCCGGGTCTCAGAGTTGCGTCGCGCTGCCTGATATTCACTTTCACCCGGGCCGGCAGATCCGCGGGCAACAAACGCCCGAATGCGGAAGGAGCAAGGATGGCCGACAAGGCACCGGTTTCGGTTGTCTCGACGGACAAGACCTTCGCTGAGAGATTGCCTGCCATTGGGCGCTCGAGAACGGGGGCCGCAACGACATGACTTCGAAACGTCGTTGCCGCAAAACCTATGACGACGCAGAGAATAGCTGCCGAGAGGGGTGCAAATATTGAGCTGTGCCGGGTCCGCCAGAGTGCCCAGGCCGTCGGCACCACGGGCGCAAGTGCCAGCCAAAGAGGCGGCTCGAAAGGAAGGCCGAAATAGAGTGCGACCCCGATGCCAAGGAAGACCGGTATCCATAAAAAAAGCCGGTCACTATCAGCAACATAGGCATTACCCAGCCAGACACTACAGCCTGCCCCAGCTTCGCGTATGCGTTCTGTGAGCTTCCCTAGCGCTGCCTGCCGCCGTCCATCCGCCGCAATCGCCACAAAGGCCCCCAAGCCAGATTTCCGAAGCTCCTCCATCTCATGAGGACTTCGCCTAACCCCATCACATCAAACGGCTTTTCGAGCGTACGGCCCTTTGCATTTCGGGCTTACGCTGCGTTGCCGCAATGTGCTAGAAATCCCTGCCCCGCAGCTGACCCACAAAGCATCATTGCCATAATCCGGGTCAAAGCTTGCCAACATTTATTCGAATTGCCTACCCGCGCGGCTGCGGCGCCGAATCGCAGGAGATCATGACGGAACACAAGACAGTCATAACCCGTTTCGCGCCGTCACCGACGGGCTATCTCCATATCGGCGGGGCCCGGACGGCGCTGTTCAACTGGCTGTTTGCCCGGCATCACGGCGGCCGCTTCTTGCTGCGTATCGAGGATACCGATCGCGAGCGCTCAACCGAGAGCGCCATTGCGGCTATTTTCGAAGGCCTCAAATGGCTGGGCCTCGAATGGGACGAGGAGCCGGTCTATCAGGCTTCCCGGGTTGCGCGCCATGTGGAGGTCGTTGAGCAGCTGCTACGCGAAGGTCATGCCTATCATTGTTACGCCAGCCAGGCCGAGCTTGAGGAAATGCGGGAGAAAGCGCGCGCCGAGGGCCGTCCGGTTCGCTACGATGGCCGGTGGCGCGACCGCGATCCTGCCGAAGCCCCTGCCGATGTGAAGCCGGTCGTGCGCTTCCGGTCCCCGAATGAAGGGGAAACGATCGTTCGAGATCACGTCATGAACGAGGTTCACTTTCCGAATGAACAGTTCGACGATCTGATCATCCTGCGCAGCGATGGTACACCGACCTATAATCTCTCAGTTGTCGTAGACGACCACGATATGGGCATCACCCATGTCGTGCGGGGTGACGACCATCTGACCAATGCAGGGCGCCAGAGCCAGATCTATGCCGCACTCGGCTGGGACATTCCAGAGTTCGCCCATGTGCCCCTGATCCATGGACCTGACGGTGCCAAGCTCTCCAAGCGGCACGGCGCGCTCGGGGCCGAGGCTTATCGCGACATGGGGTATCTGCCGGAAGCGATGCGCAACTATCTGGTGCGCCTCGGCTGGAGTCATGGCGACGATGAGATATTCTCGACCGCACAGGCCATCGAATGGTTCAACCTCGACAATATCGGTCGGTCGCCCGCTCGTTTTGATTTTTCGAAACTCGAAAGCCTGAACGGACACTACATCCGTGAAGCCGATGACGAACGCCTCGTCGATGACACGATTTCCCTGATGACACGACTTGAAGGCTGGGAAGCGGACGAGACTTTCCGTTCAAAGCTGCTCACGTTGATGCCGACCCTGAAGGAACGCGCGAAGACCCTCGTCGAACTTGGTCGCGGCGCCGCTTTCCTTCTTGCCCGCCGGCCTCTCGTTTGCGACGAAAAGGCCGATCGGCTTCTGACCGATGCGTCCCGTGTTCTCCTCTCTCGTCTGGCCCTTCGCCTTGAGGCCCTGAACGAGTGGTCTCTAGAAGAGGTCGAAGCGACCGTTCGTGCATTTGCTGAGGATGAAAATCTGAAGCTTGGCAAGGTGGCGCAGCCGCTCCGGGCAGCAGTTACGGGAAGTACTGTTTCACCACCCATTTTCGATGTGCTCGTGACTCTCGGCCGCGAAGAGTCGCTTGGAAGAATCAAGGATCAGGCTGCATGACAGGCCTCGCGCCCGTGCCGCTGCAAAACAGAATGATGTTTAACGAATGGACCCGGCTTTGTTGCTTTCGAGCGGCTGACCGGCCAAACAGGACAGGTAGGCAGGCATGACTGAATATGGAACCAAAGCCGGCGCGAAGTCGAACGCGACCCTCTCGGTGAACGGCAACAGCTACGAATTGCCAGTCTATAGCGGCTCTCTCGGTCCGGACGTAGTCGACATCTCCGCGCTTTATGGCAAAAGCGGCGTGTTTACCTACGATCCAGGCTTCACTTCGACGGCTAGCTGCGAGTCCGACATCACCTATATCGATGGTGAAGAAGGCACACTCCTCTATCGTGGCTATCCGATCGACCAGCTCGCCGAAAACGGCAACTTCATCGAGAGCTGCTATCTTCTACTGAATGGTGAATTGCCGACTTCCGAGCAGTATCGCGAGTTCGAACGCGCCATCACCATGCACACGATGGTGCATGAACAGATGCAGTTTTTTCTGCGTGGTTTCCGCCGCGATGCTCATCCAATGGCCATCATGTGCGGCATGGTTGGCGCGCTGTCTGCTTTCTATCATGACTCGACGGACATCAACGATCCGCTCCAGCGGATGATCGCAAGCCGTCGCCTGATTGCAAAGATTCCGACGATTGCCGCAATGGCCTACAAATACTCAGTTGGGCAGCCGGTGGTCTATCCGAAGAACAGTCTCGGTTATGCCGAGAACTTCCTGCACATGTGCTTTTCGGTTCCTGCTGAGGAATACAAAGTCGACCCGATACTTGCCCGCGCGATGGACCGCATTTTTATTCTCCATGCTGACCATGAGCAAAATGCCTCAACCTCCACGGTGCGCCTCGCCGGTTCATCGGGTGCAAACCCGTTCGCTTGCATCGCGGCTGGCATAGCCTGTCTCTGGGGTCCGGCGCATGGTGGCGCGAACGAAGCGGCCCTTAACATGCTGCAGGAAATCGGGACAGTCGATCGTATTCCGGAATTCATCAAGCGTGCCAAGGACAAGAACGACCCCTTCCGCCTGATGGGTTTTGGCCACCGCGTCTACAAGAATTACGATCCTCGCGCGCGTGTGATGCAGCAGACCTGTCACGAGGTGCTGAAAGTCCTGGGCATCAAGGACGATCCGCTACTCGACGTGGCGCTTGAGCTTGAGAAGATCGCGCTCAACGATGAATATTTTGTCGAGAAAAAGCTCTATCCGAATATCGACTTCTATTCGGGCATCACGCTGAAGGCGATGGGCTTCCCAACCACCATGTTTACTGTTCTCTTCGCTCTTGCTCGTACTGTCGGCTGGGTCGCCCAGTGGAACGAGATGATCGAAGACCCGGGTCAGCGTATCGGTCGGCCGCGCCAGCTCTACACGGGCGCCCCGAAACGAGACTACGTAGACATCGACAAGCGCAAATAAATTTACACCATCGAATATCAAGGGCGCTCCTGTCGGGGCGCCCTTTTTTACTTTTTAAAGAAGTTCGAGCACTGCTTTTGCTGCTCTCTGGCTCGGTGCTAGGCCACCGATTCCCATGCGGGCGCGCAGTTCGTCGAAATCAGCCAACGCGCGGGCACGTTCCGGCGTATTCGTCATGAGTGGTCTCAGCCCCTCAAGTATTTTTTCCGGGGTGCATCGGTTGTGCAGATATTCCCGGACTGATGGGCGGTCTAGAATGAGATTTACAAGAACCACCGAGGGAATCTTTAGCACGTTGAGCGCAAACCAACCGACGAGCGCCTCTGCACGATATGCAACCACCATTGGTACCCGGGCAAGACCGAGTTCCAAGGCGACAGTGCCGGACGCGGCAAGCGCCGCTGTTGCCGCGTCGAAGGCAGCCCGCTTTTGTTGCTCGTCGCTCACGAGCAACACATCCATAGGCCATGAACGAACGGTTTTTTCGACAATTCCGCGCAAGTGAGGAACGGTCGGCAAGACAATGCGCAGATCGGGCATCTCCTCGGCCAGCATCTTTACCACGTCTCCGAAAACCTCAAGAAGATGCTTCACCTCGTTCACGCGGCTACCCGGAAGCACAAGCAGAAGGGGCTGATCAGCCCCAATTCCATGTACCTCGCGGAACTGCTCGCCAGATCCAGCTTCCGGAACGCGGTATATTGCAGGATGTCCAACATAAACGCAGTCCACGCCAACCGACCGCAAAAAAGCCGGCTCGAATGGCAGCAGCGCCAGCACACGACGAATATATTTCTTCATCGTTCTGGCGCGCCCCTGCCGCCAAGCCCAGACACTCGGCAATACATAGTCCACGATCGGAATATGCGGCGCGCGCCGTGCAATCCGTTTCGCAACCATGTGGGTGAATTCCGGACTGTCGATGACGACCACTATATCCGGCTCGGCAGTGACCGCATGGCGAACGGTTTCTCTGATCCGACGAAAAATAAGCGGCAGGCGGGGAATGATTTCCCGTGGCCCCATCACGGCGATGTCCGTCATGGGGAAGATCGAGGCTAGCCCTTGCTTTTCCATTGTCTCGCCGCCGACACCTGAAAACGTCAAGGGCCAGGGAGAAATTTCCTTCATTGCCGCCATCAGTTCGCTGCCGAGCGTATCGCCCGATGTCTCACCGGCGACAAGCATGACGTGGCGGGTTTGTTTTGCTGTGTCGCTCAAGTGTTTGTTTGCTCAAAGCGTTTACGCGAGAGCCCAATTACGAAAAGCCCCTTCGCATTAGCGACGCGCGATACCGCCTCGATATCCGCAACCAAGGTGCCCCCCGCCTCAACGGCAATACCTGCGAGCCCAGCGATAGCAGCTCGCTCCACGGTTTCAACACCTATGGTGGGCATATCCACGCGGCGCTCCTGCCCCGGCTTCGATAGCTTGACCAAAACTCCCTGGCGTTTTGTTTCGCTGCCGCGAATGTTCTCCGGCAGACCGGCAACACGCGCCAGCATGGCATCCGTTCCCTCCACCGCCTCGAGCGCCAAAACAATTCCCCGGCATGCGATAGCGCCTTGCCCTATATCGAGGGCCCCGATTGCCAGCGCGGCGCGCGCAGCGATGTCGATATCGCTTTCATCCTGCAGTGAAGGTGAAACCGATGTCAGTATACCTTCGGGAGCGAGCAAGCTTGCTGCAATCTCATGTGCGCCGACGATCCTGAACCCATGGTCCTTTTCAAGGAACTGGGACAGCCCGCGCAGAAGGCCGTCATCGCCTTCCTTCATCCAGCCAGCCAACCTCGGCAAAATCTTCATGGCAGTCATGTCGAGCCCGAGCTTGCTCAGATCTGGGCGTTTGATAGGGCCTATCAGAACGACATCTTCACAACCTTCATGCTTCAGCAAGCGTAGAAATTCACCTAGCGCCCCTATACGCACCCACGCATGAGGGAAGGCTTCGATATCCTTACTGGCCGCACCTTCAATTCCCACAATGAAGACTTCACGGCCCTGGTCTGTTGCCGTCTTCGCTATCGCGACAGGCAATGGGCCGCTGCCTGCGGCTATTCCAAGTTTACGGAAATTTGAGGTGCCACTCATCGACCTGCGGTCAAGCCGCACGGTCGGGCCGCGGCATGCAGATCGCCCGGTCCGCTTCTGCACGAATGAAGTCAACGATCTCCATAACTTCCTGTTTATCGGCGAATTTTTCTGCTGCCATCGCAACACGTTCGCGCAATGTACCTTCGCTCGAAAATATAAGGTTGTATGCCTCACGCATGGACAGCATCTGTTCGCGCGAAAAGCCTCTGCGTTTCAATCCCACCAGATTCAGCCCCATAAGATACGCACGGTTGCCGACAACCAGTCCATAAGGAATGACATCATTCTCAACAGCACTCATGCCGCCAATGAATGCGTGTTTGCCAACACGACCAAACTGATGCAACGCGGCACCACCACCAAAGATCACGTAATCGTCTATCTTGCAGTGTCCAGCCAACATGACGTTGTTCGAAAAAACGACATGATCGCCAATAATCGAGTCGTGGCCAACGTGCGATGCTGCGAGGAACGCGCAATGGTTGCCTACGCGCGTCACCATACCGCCACCTTCAGTGCCGGGATTCATTGTTACATGCTCGCGGACGAGATTGTCCGTGCCAATCTCCAGCGTGCTCGGTTCATCCTTGTACTTCAGGTCTTGAGGCTGATGCCCAATGGAAGCGAACGGGTAAATTTGTGTTCGCGCACCAATGCTGGTCCGACCTTCCACAACGACATGTGAATGCAGAACCACATCCTCATGAATGACGACATGAGGCCCCACGACACAAAAAGGACCGACTTTTACGCTAGGTGCCAGCTGCGCCTTTGGATCGACAATCGCTGTCGGATGAACCCCTGTCATTTTTCGGCGGCACCGGCAATCATCGCGCCGAGATCGCATTCCGCAACGACCTTCCCGTCGACCCTCGCCTCACCGTGATATTTCCAGACAGCCCCCCTGCTCTGGAGCTTGGTGACGTGCACATGAAGCACATCACCCGGAACCACTGGCTTACGGAATCGAGCACGATCTACCGTCATGAAGTAGACGAGTTGATTGCTTCCCGACGTACCGAGATGATTGATAACAAGAGCACCTGCCGTCTGCGCCATCGCCTCTACAATAAGGACGCCTGGCATAACCGGGTGCCCCGGAAAGTGGCCCTGAAAAAAGGGCTCATTATTGGTCACATTCTTGATGCCGGTTGCTGACTCGTCACCCTTCATGTCGATGATCCGATCAATCATTAACATGGGATAGCGATGGGGAAGCAGTTCCAGAACCCTGCCAATATCGGCAGTGCCGAGTGTTTCCGATACCTCAGCCTCGCTCATTCCATCTTCCTTCCAAGACTGCTTGATCCATCGTTCATTCGTCCGAGCTTTCGGTCTTTTTTTTCCGGCGCCCCAGTTTACGTAGTTCGACCACCTCGCGCCGCCATTCCGCAATGGGCTTGGCCGGAACACCACCATACTGTTGCCCCGCCGGCACATCATGAAGTACCGCGCTTCTCGCGGCGATCTGCGCACCGGTATTGATTGTCAGATGACCAGTCACCCCTACTTGGGCCGCTAACACGACGAAGTCACCCAGTTTAGCGCTACCTGAAATGCCGGTCAGGGAAACCACTATGCACCCCCGGCCAATCTCGACGTTGTGGCCGATCTGGACCAGATTATCAATCTTGGTTCCTTCCCCGATCACCGTATCGGGCCCAGCCCCGCGATCAATGGTCGAGTTTGCGCCAATCTCGACATCGTCCTGAATGATGACTCGCCCGAGCTGCGGCACCTTTTCATGCCGCGGCAATCCCATTGCAAAACCGAACCCATCCTGTCCGATCCGAACACCCGGGTGCAGCATCACCCGGTCGCCGATATGTGCATGACTTATCGTCGTATTAGGGCCGATAAAGCAGTTCTTGCCGATCGTGCACCCCTTGGAGAGTGAAGCATTCGCGCAAATCACCGTTCCGCTGCCGACCTCAACGCCCGCACCAATCACCGCACCCGGCTCGACCGTGACCTCATCTCCAAGTCTTGCTGTCGGATGTACAGTAGCACCGGAATGCACAATTCCTTTTTCGCCGTAGGTATCGCTGCCGACCACTTCTTCTGGATAGAAAAGTTGTGCAGCGACAGCATAGGCGCGGTAGGGCTGTTCAGACAGCAAAAGAGCCAACCCCCGAGGCGCTCTCTCTGCAAAGCGCGGATGGACGATACACGCCCCCGCCCGCGTCGTTTCAAAGACGCTCGCATATTTCGGATTATCCAGAAAGCTGAGGTCGCGAGGTCCAGCTGCGTCGAGCGGTGCGACACCGTCGAGGGTGCGTTCTTCGTCCACGCCGTCGGCAAGGATGGCCCCTATGCGCCGAGCGATTTCGCCGAGCGACATGGCTTCTCTTGCTGCAAAAAAGCGTTTGTCAGTCATGACCATCGCATCTCGGCGGCGATATGCACACTCGCCGTCCGGGGGTGATTTACTGGGCGGCCTTCTGCGCTGCCTGCAGTTCCGCAGGCGTCACCGGCTTGACCTCGATAGTGGTCATGCGCTCATTCAGCCGTTTTAGAACTTCCGCCGAAATATCGAGGTCCGCACCGCCCGCAAGTACTACAGACTGGTCGAAAAGGATAGTGCCATCCTTTTCCTTAAGCACCTCGGCAAAGATCGGCCGCAGAACTGCTTCTACTTTTGCATTCGCCCGCTGCAGACCTAGCTGAAGCGCCTGGCTCTTCTGCTGCATCGACTGCTGGAATTCGGCTTCACGCTTCTGCAGATCCTGCACCCTTCGTTTCAGATCGTCTTGCGAGAGCAAGGCACGCTCTTCGGTGAGCTTCTTCGCATCTGCCTTAAGGGCGTCATCCGTCTTCTTGCCCTCGGCACGAAGTTTTCTGGCCTGGTCCTCAAACTGAACACGAATGTTCTGTCCGACTTTCGACTGCGTAAAGACAGCTTCCGTGTCGACGATGAGGACGACGGCAGGGCCGACGGCCATGGCGGGTGCTGCCATCAACGGCAGGTAAGCAGCGAGCGTAAGGCCCAACACTACGGCAACACGCTTGACACTCAACATAAACTTCATTTCCGAACGTCCCTCTGATCTTTTGTTTGAATCGCCATCCCCCGAACGGCGATTAGAACGATGTGCCGGCGCTAAACCGGAAGGCTTCCTTCTCGTCATAAGGCTCATCCAGCAGCACCTGCGCGAAGTCCAGGCGAATGGGGCCAAAGGGCGACTGCCAGTAGAGGCTCAGACCGACCGACGCGCGCGGCGCGAAATCGTCGACGATGCCGGGATAGAGCGTATTATCGTAGTCCGAAAGGCCGATATAACCGCCATCGGCAAAGACCGATGTCTTTATACCCAAAGCATCCGGAAGACCGTTTGGAAAGGACAGTTCCGCTGTGCCGAAGATATATGCCGTGGCGCCGACCGCATCGCTGTTCGTCGACGTCAGATCGCGCGGACCGATACCGCCTCTTGCGAAGCCGCGAATCGTATTGCCGCCCTTGAAGAAATGGTCGTTCAGCGGTACGTCATCTCCAATTCCATGAACATACCCACCATCGACACGCCAGCTTGTGAGGAAATCATCAGACAACGGAAAGTAATACCGCGCGAGAATCTCGTTGGAGATATACCGCACCGTGCCGCCAAGGCCGGCGAAATTCTGGGTGAACAGGAAATCCCAGCCCCCGGTTGGCTCAACCGGATCGTTTCGATTGTCGTAGTAATAGTCATACCCGACGATTGAACGATACTCGGTTCCTTCGGCATCTTTGATAATCGGAGAAACGCAATAATCACCCGGTACGTAAGCGGGGTCGCCACACGAGATATATCGGACGTCAAAAATCTCATCGAACCTGAACTGATAGCGGGTCAGCAGTCGGCTTTTCTCCGAGAGCGGGAAGCCAAAACGCAAACCGAAACCCTGCGACCGGGAATTGAACGAAGACTCATCCTGATAATCCGTTTCGCTGCCGAAGATATCGATACCGCCCACAAGATCGCGATCCAGGAAATATCGATCGGTATAGTGAAATTCAATCAGCTGACGTCGCTTCGAAAGCGAAAGTGAAGTACTGAGTTGCAGGCCACGCCCGAGGAAATTGCGTTCAGACAACTGAATGCCTGCCACCGCATTGTCGAGTGTCGAGAAGCCGGCACTGAGCGACAGCGAGCCGGTTGACTGCTCCTGAACGTCAACGCCAATGATTGTCTTGTCAGGCGCCGAGCCGGGGCTCTGCGTGACGTCGACCTTGGAGAAATACTGGAGAGCACGAATGTTCTTCTCGGATTTATCGAGCAACACATTATTGAATGCGTCACCTTCAGACATCCGCATCTGCCGACGAATAACTTTGTCCAGCGTTCGCGAATTGCCGGTAATGTTAATCCGCTCAACATATACTCTCGGACCTTCCGTGATCTGGAAAGTCAGATCGATCACGCGCTCATCCTTGCGGCGCTTGACACGTGGACGCACTTCAGCAAATGCGTAGCCCTGCGAACCTGCGGCGTAGGTCAGTTCGTCGATCGTCTCGTCGATCAGCCCTGCGTTGTAAGTGTCGCCTTTTTTGGGCAACAACAGCGCTTCAAGTTCTTCCTGGTTGAGTTTGTCGAGCTCGGTGACAACCTTGATATCTCCGAACTGATAGACCTCTCCCTCATCGACCGTAAAGGTGATGTGGAACGCTGAGTCATCGCGGCTGAGATCGGCAACAGCAGATACAACGCGAAAGTCCGCGTATCCTCGCTGCAGATAGTAGCGGCGCAGAAGTTCACGGTCATAAGTCAGCCGATCAGGATCGTAGCTGTCCGAAGAAGACAGGAATTTCCACCATGCGGACTCGCCCGTGGAAATAACCTCGCGCAGCGTGCCATCACTGAATTCCTTATTCCCGATGAAATTGATAGACGCGATCTTCGTTTTCGGTCCCTCGCTGATCTCGTAAACAAGATCCACGCGGTTCTGCGGCAGCTGAATCACTTTCGGTTCGATCGTCGCAGAGAAACGGCCACCCCGGCGATAAAGCTCGACCATCCTGCTGACGTCGGACTGGACCTTCGCTCGGGTGTAGATAACGCGAGGCTGCAGCTGCACTTCGTTCTGCAAATCCTCTTCCTTGATCGCGCTGTTTCCTTCGAAAGCCACACGATTAATGATCGGATTTTCAACCACCGAAACGACGAGCTTCGTCCCTTCGAGATGCATGGATATGTCGGCAAAAAGTCCCGTGCCGAAAAGCTGTTTCAGCGACTGGTCCGCGAGCTCGGGGCTATAGAAACTCCCCGGCTTGATCAGCGTATAGGAGCGGACTGTTTCAGCCTCGATGCGCTGATTGCCTTTCACGACAACTTCCGTCACGACAATCTGATCTTGCGCCACGGCTTGTGATGCATAACCGGCACCAACCAAAGATGCCACCACAAGAGCCCAAGCGAGAGTGAGCGCCCGTGAGAAATCACAGACACGCGCCACAACGGTCAACCAAGCGGCTTGCTGCCCCATTCCGTCCCCTAATCTCTCACGCCGCGCGACACCATTATCAAACGCGCGAACTATTCCATGCCGATGCGAAACTTCTCGCAGCCGACGATTAACTGAACAAACCACTCAGGAACGAAAAGACCTGAAGGTGAACCAGGTCGTTCCAGGTGGCGAAAACCATCAACATCATGACCAGCGCTAGACCAATTCTGAAACCGTATTCCTGCGCCTGTTCGCCCAAAGGCTTCCCGCGAATGGCTTCCACCGCATAATACAGCAAATGGCCACCATCAAGCATGGGCACAGGGAAGAGGTTCAAAAGGCCGATGCTGACTGAAAGCATCGCAACCATACCGACAAGGGCGGTGAAACCGATGGTCGCCACCTGACCGGAGACCTGTGCAATACGAAGCGGACCGCCAAGCTGGTCGGCGTCTTCGGTGCCTGTAAAAATGCCGCCGATGTAACTCAGGGTGCGCTCAGTGACAAACCAGGTTTCTTTGGCTCCCAGCCACACAGCCGCAACCGGATTGCTGCGTACAATTTCGACATTCTCGCTGTCGATCTTCCGCACGATGCCGAGCATTGGAATGCGGTGAACATTGCCAAAGCGATCGGTTATCTCCTGCACCTGAGGTGTCGCATAAAGCGTAACAAGCTCGTCACCACGCACCACTTCAAAGACAAGCTCTTCCCCGCCGCTCGTCGAAACGACGCGCTGCATTTCCTCGAAGCTCGATATCGGTGATCCGTCGATCGCCGCAATCCGGTCGCCTGAAACGAAACCCGCTTCGGCAGCTGCACTGCCCGGCTTGACCTCATCGACCACAGGAGTCGCAATCGTCCGGCCAACGAAAGTGAAAATTCCGGCAAAGATGACGATTGCAAGAATGAAGTTCGCAATCGGCCCTGCCGCCACAACGGCAGCCCGCTGGGGCAAGGATTTGAAATGAAAAAGACCCGCCCGTTCATCTTGGGGAATGTCCGCAAGGCGCTGCTTGTCCGGCACGCTAGCTGCGTTTTCGTCACCCGCAAATTTCACGTACCCGCCGAGAGGTATCCAGCTCACCTTCCAGCGTGTGCCATGCTTGTCATTCCAGCCGAAAATTTCCCGCCCGAAGCCGATCGAGAAGACATCGACTTTCACACCGCACCATCGCGCCACTGTGAAGTGACCGAGCTCGTGAAAGAAGACCACGACCGTCAACACAAACAGAAAGGGAATGAGATAGCCCCAGAGCGATTCTCCGAAACCACCGATATCCGCAAGCAAGTCCATCACGTTCAAGCTGTTATCCCACACATATAAAGGCACCGCCGCTGCCTAAGCTTCGACACCCTTCCCCGTCGCCAACGCGCTCCAACAGAACCCCAACTGCCCGAGCACAGACGGTCCACAGCCTACGTCACCGCGACCGATTTTGCACCCACTCCTCTGCGCGAATCCGCGCAATTCGGTCGATTTCATAGACAGCCTCGAGGTCTGCCGGAAGGTGGCTTGCCCCTTCCGCGTTTTCCAGAACTGCCTGCGAAGCCGCCGCAACATCCAGAAAACCTATCTTTCCCGCAAGAAAGGCGGCAACAGCCACCTCGTTAGCCGCATTCAAGACCGTCGGCGCGGCCGCGCCCGCACAAAGTGCCTCACGAGCGAGTCCAAGAGCCGGAAATCGTTCAATATCAGGATTTTGGAAGGTTAACTGCGCAATTTGCGCGAGGTCCAGACGCTCGGCCGGTGTCTTCATTCTTTCCGGCCATGCCAACGCATAGGAAATCGGGGTGCGCATGTCGGGAGAGCCAAGCTGCGCAAGGACCGAGCCGTCTACGTACGCAACCATGCTGTGGATGATCGATTCCGGGTGAATAATGACATCCAGCCGCGGTTCGCCGACGGGAAACAGGTAGTGAGCCTCAATGAGTTCCAGGCCCTTGTTCATCAACGTAGCGGAATCGACGGATATCTTTGCCCCCATTTCCCAACGCGGATGAGCCACCGCCTGCGCGGGTGTTGCGCTTGCCATTTCCTCCAGGGTCCAGGTGCGGAACGGGCCCCCGGAAGCGGTCAGAATGATCTTGTCGACGGTCCCCAAACGGTTCTGCTCCAGGACCTGAAAAATGGCATTGTGTTCAGAGTCGACGGGAAGCAGCGTCGCCCCGGCCTTCTCGACTTCGGCGAGAAAAAGCGGGCCAGCAGAGACGAGGCACTCTTTGTTGGCAAGCGCCACGCATGCGCCGCGACGCACTGCGGCCAAGGTCGGCGCCAAGCCGGCCGCACCAACGATGCCGGCCATTACCCAGTCCGCCGGACGCCGGGCCGCATCAACTACCGCCTCCGCGCCCGCAGCCACTTCTATGTCGCTGCCCGCCAGCCCAGCCTTCAAAACTGCATAGTGGCTCTCATCGGCGATAACGGCCAGACGGGGCCTGAGCCGCATTGCCTGCTCGATCAGGCTCTGGACATTACGATGGGCCGTCAGGGCGACAAGATCGAAGCGATCACGATCGCGCGCGATGAGGTCCAGCGTCGAACAACCAATCGACCCGGTGGAGCCGAGTACCGTCACCGTTTTCACGCCATCCGAAGGAACGGCAGTGCCGGTATCGTCTTTGCGCACTTCCAGGGTCAGGGCCAAATCAGCACTCCAGCCGCTGGATGAGCGGCATTGTGGATCAGGCCGAGAAGCGCCGCCCCCATCACCACCGCGATCAACCCGTCGACGCGATCGAGTATACCGCCATGCCCCGGAATCAGCGTTCCGGAATCCTTCACGCCAGCCCTCCGTTTCATGGCCGATTCAGCGAAATCCCCGGCCTGTTCGAGGATTGTCAGCCCCAGAGCCACAATGGCGAGAAGCACAGGCATCCCCATGCCCAGCCAAAGCGAAAAGCCAACAGACACAAAGACTGCGCCGACCATGCCACCGATGAGCCCTGCCCATGTTTTTTTCGGCGATATACGGGGCGCCAGCTTTGGCCCGCCGATGAACCGACCGGCAAAATAGGCACAGATGTCCACGGCCCAAACCATGGTCAACAGCCAGAAAATGGCTACGAGACCATAAGTTTCGTCGCCACGCAGCCAGATCAATGCAACGAGGGGTAAAACCACATAAGGATAGGCAATGAGCGCGGGCCACAAAGGCTCCGCCTTCCAACTTCGGGCTGCCAGCGAAAAAGCCATACCTGCGGCGGCCAATGCGACTGCGGCGGCGGGCAAACCCATTGCTGCGAGAACGATGGCGAGAAGAGCCGTTACGGCGAGAGGAACGGCGGCAAGAGGGCTCGCCGTGCCGAATAGCAACCGTGCCGCTTCCACCGACATCAGGACCGCCGCAACGACCAGAAGCAGCGTGAAAATCCAGCCTCCAAACCAAACGGCGGCAAGAGCTACCGGCGCGAGTACAAGCGCGGAGACAACACGAACGCCGAGATCCCCCGCCTTAGCCGCAGGGCTGGCACTCGTATCGCTATCTCGCAACTCCGCCATATCTCCTCACTCTCCGGTGTCGGACCGGCCGCCGAAGCGGCGTTCGCGCCGGTCATATTCGGCTACCGCTTCGCGCAGGCGCTCCGGCGTGAAATCGGGCCAAAGTGCGTCGGAAAAGACGAGTTCGGAATAGGCGCTTTGCCAGATCAGGAAATTGGACAACCGCTTCTCACCACTCGTCCTGATGATGAGATCCGGGTCGGGCACACCGGCAGTGTCCAAAAAGCGGGCAACGGTCTGGGGGCAGATCTCATCGGGATCCATCCGCCCCTCTTTCACCTCATATGCGATCTTTCGAACGGCCGAGGTGATCTCGTTATGCCCGCCATAGTTGAACGCAATGACAAGCTGAAGTTTCGTGTTGTTCCGGGTCAGCGCTTCAGCTTCTTCGATGAGCGCGATGATATCGGACTCGAGATGCGCCCGATCCCCGATAATGCGAATACGCACGCCATTCTGATGAAGCTCCGCCAGGTCTCGCCGGATATAGAGGCGGAGCAATCCCATGAGGTCGTTCACCTCTTCGGCAGGGCGCTTCCAGTTTTCAGAGCTGAAGCCGTAAAGTGTCAGGTACTCGATACCCAATTCGCCCGCAGCCCGAACGATGACCCGTACCGCCTCGACGCCCTGACGATGGCCTGCCGCTCGCGGCAGATGCCGCTTCGCCGCCCAGCGTCCATTGCCGTCCATGATAATGGCGACATGCCGAGGGGGCTGTCCCGGCGCAGCATCGCTCATTGTCTGGCCGGAAGAGAGGGTCATCGTCTTTCGTAACTTTCCTGAAATGCAGTGAGCCAGTGCGGCGATCCGCCGAGCTTACACCTGCATGATTTCCGCTTCCTTATGCGCGAGCGCCGCATCGATCTCACCGATGATCTTGTCGGTCAACTTCTGCACCTTCTCGGCCCATGCCTTGTGATCGTCCTGGCTCATGTGTGAGTCTTTTTCGAGGCGTTTCAACTCATCCATGGCATCCCGGCGAACGTTGCGTACGGCGATCCGGGCCTGTTCGGTATATTTGGATGCAATCTTTGTCAGCTCCACGCGGCGCTCCTGATTGAGCTCCGGGATCGGCAAACGCAACAGCGTCCCATCGACATTCGGGTTGAGACCGAGGCCAGAGTTTCGAATGGCTTTCTCAACGGCAGAAACCATGCCCTTGTCCCAGACCTGAACTGTCAGCATGCGCGGCTCAGGCACACCGACGGTACCTACCTGATTGAGCGGCATAGTCTGACCATAGGCTTCCACGACAATGGGATCGAGCAGGCTTGCCGAGGCGCGCCCTGTGCGCAGGCCTGCGAATTCCTGTTTCAGCGATTGCAGCGCTCCACGCATCCGGCGTTCGGTATCGTCGATGTCGAAACTGTCGTCTGCCATTTTCCGTCCTTCTTTTCCTTATTGCCTCAAGCGTCGTCCGATATGACCGTGCATCGTCCGGCACCAGTCAGAACATCGGCGAAGCCACCGGGCTCGTCGATCGAATAAACGATGATCGGAATGCCATTCTCGCGAGCCAGGGCGATAGCCGACGCATCCATCACCTTGAGGTCGCGTGACAACACGTCCATGTAAGTGAGCTTTTCATACCGCTCGGCATCCGCAACCTTGTGCGGATCGGCGGAGTAGACGCCGTCGACCTGCGTTCCCTTGAGCAGGGCGTCGCAGCTCATTTCAACGGCGCGAAGCGCAGCGGCGGTATCCGTCGTGAAGAAGGGGTTGCCCGTGCCCGCTGCAAAAATCACCACGCGCCCCTTTTCCATATGGCGGACCGCACGGCGGCGAATATAGGGCTCGCAAACCGTCATCATCGGGATCGCCGACTGTACACGGGTCGGCACCCCGATCGCCTCGAGCGCTGTCTGCATGGCAAGCGCATTCATCACGGTTGCAAGCATGCCCATATAGTCGGCGCTGGCCCGCTCCATCCCCTTTGCCGCGCCGGAGAGACCACGAAAGATATTCCCGCCGCCGATCACAAGGCAAACCTGCGCACCCGCATCCATGGCCTGTTTTATGTCGCGCGCGATGCGGTCGACCGTGTCGATATCGATCCCGTACTGGCCGGCCCCCATCAGGGCTTCACCCGAAACCTTCAAAAGAACGCGGGCATAGAGCGGTTTTTGCGGCATGGCATTCGTTCCGTGGCAACAGGCCAGTCATGGTGATCGAGCCGGGGCGAATCCCAGCGTGTCATAGAGACAATAACGCCCCCGACACCATCTGGCGAAGGGGGCGTCAAATCAACAGAGGAAACCGCGTTAACCGCGCGCAGCCGCCACTTCAGCCGCGAAGTCCGCCTCTTCCTTCTCGATGCCTTCGCCCAGCGCGAAGCGGACAAAGCCGACCACATTGACCGGGGCGCCGATATCGGCTTCCGCAGCCTTCACGGCCTTCTCGACGGTATTGTCGGGGTCGACCACAAAGGTCTGCGACAGGAGGACGACCTCCTCATAGAACTTGCGGATACGGCCTTCGACCATCTTCTCGATGATGTTGTCCGGGCGGCCGGATTCCTTCGCCTCGGCGATGAGGACATTGCGCTCGCGATCGACCACGGACGGATCCAGATCCTCCTTGCGAGTGGCAAGGGGGTTGGTCGCGGCAATGTGCATAGCGATCTGACGGCCCAGCTCGGCAAGCTTCGCCTTGTCGCCGTTCGACTCGAGGCCGACAAGCACACCGATCTTGCCAAGACCCGGCGCGACCTGGTTATGCACATAGGCGGAGACGACGCCTTCGGAAACCGAGATATAGCCAGCACGGCGGACGTTCATGTTCTCGCCGATGGTGCCGACCATTTCTGTCACATGGTCCTGCACGGACTTCGAGGTGCCCGGGAATTCCGCGGCCAGAAGCTTGTCGAAATCGCCATTATTCGCCAGGGCAATAGCCGCGATGTCGCTTACCATCTTCTGGAACTGTTCGTTGCGGGCGACGAAGTCGGTTTCGGAATTCACTTCCACAACCGCGCCGGCAGTCCCATTCGCAACAACGCCGATAAGGCCTTCAGCCGCTACGCGACCCGCCTTTTTGGCAGCCTTGGCGAGACCCTTGGTGCGAAGCCAGTCGACCGCCGCTTCCATGTCGCCGCCGGATTCATTGAGCGCGGACTTGCAGTCCATCATGCCTGCGCCGGTCTTGTCGCGCAGTTCCTTCACCATGCTCGCGGTGATGTCAGCCATTGTGTCCTCGATTGTCTGTCGCCCCGGCACGCGATGCCAGGGACTTGAAGGCCTGTAAGGGCCCGGCCGGAGCCGGGCCCGATCCGAAAAGGCGTATTACTGGGCTTCCGCCGCTGCCGGAACTTCTTCCGGGAGGGGTTCGGCCGCAGCGCCGACGTCGACGCCGGAGCCGATCTGGCTCTGCGAAATGCCGTCGATCACAGCGCGAGAAACCAAGTCGCAATAAAGGCTTATGGCGCGAGCCGCATCGTCGTTACCCGGAATCGGATAGGCAATGCCATCCGGATTCGAGTTGGAGTCGAGAATGGCGACGACCGGAATGCCGAGCTTGCGGGCTTCCTGGATCGCGATCTCTTCCTTGTTGGTGTCGATCACGAAGATGAGATCGGGAAGACCGCCCATGTCCTTGATACCGCCGATGGCGCGCTCAAGCTTGTCGCGCTCGCGGGTCAGGTTCAGAATTTCCTTCTTAGTCAAGCCCTTAGCTTCACCGGCGAGCATTTCATCGAGCTGACGGAGGCGACGGATCGAGTTCGAAATCGTCTTCCAGTTGGTCAGCATGCCACCGAGCCAGCGGTGGTTGATGTAGTACTGCGCGCACTGGCGAGCAGCTGCGGCGACGGGCTCGGAAGCCTGGCGCTTGGTGCCCACGAAAAGCACACGACCACCACCTGCGACGACGTCGCGGACGGTGACGAGAGCTTGATGCAGAAGCGGAACAGTCTGCGCCAAGTCTATGATATGAATGTTGTTTCGCTCGCCGAAGAGGAACGGCTCCATCTTCGGATTCCAGCGGTGAGTCTGGTGACCGAAGTGGACGCCTGCTTCCAGCAGCTGACGCATAGAGAATTCGGGAAGTGCCATCGCACTTTGCTCCTTTTTCCGGTTGAACCTCCGCGGGGAGTGAACGACAGATGTCGCACCGGACCGACTAACCCTATGTTTTTCCTATGGAAAGGAAGATGGGAAAGCCGAACCCCGCGTGTGGAATGGCGCCTCTATAGGCTCAAAAACGCAATAACGCAAGCAAAACAGGCTGTTAGATACCGAACCGGGGACAAAGCGGCTCGAAAGCGGCCCGACTGTCATCGTAACGTCATCAAACCGTCAAATATCGCGAACCTCGACCACGCCCGGGACCGATTTGATGGCGCCACGGATCTGCGGCGTGACCTTGTAGCGATCCTTGAGAAGGAGCTCGACCTCCCTGCCCCCCTTGCACATGAGGACAAGTGAGACGAGCCCCTTGCCCTTCTCGGAGAGACGAGATTTCACCGCTTCGAGACTGTTCTCCTCCTCCACGAAGACCTTGAGGCCCGCGCCGGTATTCTTGACCACATCGTCGACGCTGCGGACGGACTGGGCGCGGAGTTTCACCTCGTCGCCGTTGCGCTCGATCTCGACGCCGACAACGACCGCATTGCCCGGCTCCATGAGCTGGCGGGCGCTGTTCAGTACCTCGGAAAAGACCACGAGCTCGAACTGACCCGTGGGGTCGGAAAGGCCAAGGAACGCGAAGGGATTGCCCTTCTTCGATTTGCGCTCCTGACGCGCGGTGACGGTTCCCGCAATCAGCTCCGCCTTGTTGCCGCGCGCAAGAAGCTCGGCATAGGTGACGACGCCCGCGCGCTGAAGGTCCGTGCGGTAATCGTCCAGCGGATGCCCCGAAAGATAGAAGCCGACAGCGTTGAACTCCTCCGTCAGGCGCTGCATCGGATACCAGGGGTCGACATTGGGTAGCGCAGGCTGCGCGGCCATGACGCCGCTGTCACCGCCGAAGAGGCTGTCCTGCTGGCTCTCGCGCTCCTGCGCGGCGGCATTGGCGGTGCCGAGCAGAAGATCGGCGGAGGCCAGCACCTGCGCCCGGTTCGGGTTCAGAGCATCGAAGGCCCCTGCCCGTGCCAGATTTTCAAAGGTGCGCTTGTTGACGAGGCGCGGACTGATACGACTCGCGAAGTCGAAAAGATCGCGGAACGGGCCATTTGCACGGCGTTCTTCAACCAGATGCTCCATTGCCTGACGGCCGACATTCTTGATGGCGGAGAGCGCATAGAGGATCTCGCCATTGTCGACGCCGAAAAGCGCCTCGGAGCGATTGACGCAAGGCGGCGACACCTTGATGCCGAGGCGCTCGGCTTCCTGCTTGAAGATACCGAGCTTGTCGGTATTGCCGAGATCGAGGCTCATGGAGGCGGCCAGGAACTCGACCGGGTGGTTGGCCTTCAGCCATGCCGTCTGGTAGGCGACGAGCGCATAGGCGGCGGCGTGCGACTTGTTGAAGCCATAACCTGCGAACTTGTCGACCAGTTCGAAGATGTTGGCGGCATGGGTCTTGTCGATGCCCTTGGCGACGGCGCCGGTGACGAAGCGCTCTTTCTGCGCTTCCATTTCGGCCTTGATCTTCTTGCCCATCGCACGGCGCAGAAGGTCGGCTTCGCCGAGCGAGTATCCCGACAGGATCTGCGCGATCTGCATCACCTGTTCCTGATAGATGATGACGCCATGCGTCTCCTTCAGGACGGGTTCGAGCAGCGGGTGAAGATAGTCGGGCGCCTCCTGCCCGTGCTTGCGGCGGATATAGGAGGGAATGTTATCCATCGGGCCCGGACGGTAGAGGGCGACGAGAGCGATGATGTCCTCGAAGCGGTCCGCCTCCAGCTTGCGCAGCACATCGCGCATGCCCGAACTTTCAAGCTGGAAGACGCCGACAGTTTCGCCGCGCCCCAGCATCTCGAAGGTCTTTTCGTCCTGAAGCGGCAAATGCAGCAGGTCGATCTCAACATTGCGCCGGGCGATGAGCTTCACCGCGCGGTCTAGAACGGTGAGCGTCTTCAGGCCCAGAAAGTCGAACTTCACGAGACCGGCAGGCTCGACCCATTTCATGTTGAACTGGGTGACGGGCATGTCGGAGCGCGGATCGCGATAGAGCGGCACCAGCTCGTCGAGCGGGCGGTCGCCGATGACGACGCCCGCGGCATGGGTCGAGGCATGGCGATAGAGCCCTTCGAGGCGGCCGCCGATTTCGAGAAGTTTCGCCACCGTCTCGTCATTGCGCTGCTCTTCCTGCAAGCGCGGCTCGCCGTCGATGGCCTGACGCAAGGTGACGGGGTTGGCGGGATTGTTCGGCACCATCTTGCAGAGACGGTCAACCTGTCCGTAAGGCATCTGGAGTACACGGCCGACATCGCGCAGCACGGCGCGCGCCTGCAACTTGCCGAAGGTGATGATCTGCGCGACCTGCTCATAGCCGTAGCGGTTCTGCACATAGCGGATCACCTCGTCGCGGCGGTCCTGACAGAAGTCGATATCGAAGTCAGGCATCGACACGCGCTCGGGGTTCAGGAAGCGCTCGAACAGAAGGCCGAAGCGGAGCGGATCGAGGTCGGTGATGGTGAGCGACCAGGCGACGACCGAGCCCGCACCCGAGCCACGGCCCGGCCCTACCGGAATATCCTGCGCCTTCGCCCATTTGATGAAGTCCGCAACGATGAGGAAGTAGCCCGGGAAATCCATCTTGATGATGACGTCGAGCTCGAAGTCGAGGCGCTGACGATATTCTTCCTCCGGGGCCACGCCCTCTTGTTCGGCAAGGCGCGCGGTCAGACCTTCATGGGCCTGTCGGCGAAGCTCGTCCGCCTCGGAGGTGCCGGCGGCGAATTTCGGCAGGATGGGCTTGCGGGTGCGCGGACGATAGGCACAACGGCGCGCAATCTCGATCGTGTTCTCCGTCGCTTCCGGCAGGTCCGAGAAGAGATCGAGCATTTCGGCCTGGGATTTGAAGCGGTGCTGCGGCGTGAGGCGGCGGCGGTCGCCCTGCACGACATAGGCGCCATCCGCGATGCAGATGAGCGCGTCATGCGCCTCATATTCGTCTTCCTTCGTGAAGAAGGGCTCGTTGGTCGCGACGAGCGGCAGGCCATGCTTGTAGGCGAACTCGATGAGCGGGCCTTCGGCGGTGCGTTCATCCTCCGTGTCATGGCGCTGAAGCTCGACATAGAGGCGGTCGCCGAATATCTCCTTGAGCTTCAGAAGGAGCGCTTCCGCCGCATCCTTCTGGCCCTGTACGAGAAGGCGATTGACGATGCCGTCCGGCCCGCCGGTGAGGCAGATGAGGCCCGCGCCATATTCCTCCACGCGCTCCAGCGGCACCTGAGCCGGTTCGCCCGCCTCCGGCTCCAGGAAAGCCTTGCTGGAGAGCTTCATGAGGTTTTCGTAGCCTTGCTCGTCCTTCACCAGAAAGACGAGCGACCCCGAGGGCTCACGGCGCGCAGGACCACGCGAGGGCTCCTCCGGGGCATCGAGGCGGACGGGGATGGTGCAGCCGGTAATGGGCTGGATGCCCGCCCCCGCCATGACTTCCGAAAACTCGAGCGCCCCGAAGAGGTTTGCCTTGTCTGTCAGGGCAAGCGCCGGCATGCCCTCCGCCTTGCAGAGCTTGGGCAGATCCTTGATGCGGATCGCGCCCTCAAGCAGCGAGTAGGCGGAATGGAGACGGAGATGAATGAACTGGGGCATCGAGTCGGCCATGACCCATTGTCGGGCGGCAGAGCCACGGAGTCATCCGCAGAGGCCGCCCCGCGGCCCTTCCGGGCCATCAAACTTGTGGAGAACTTTCAATCGCCCCCAAGCGCCGTCAGCCGACAAGGGCTTCGGCGATAGTGACCCATGTGGCCGCGACATAGATGAAGGCACCGACGGAGAGAAGCGCCGCCACGTCCTGCAACCAGCCATCGCCCGAATTGCTTACCGTTTTCATCAGCCCGCGCATTTGCCTCTCCCTTTGTTCACTAAATGTTCCTATAGCTAATGTTTCTCTTTTGTTCCCTTTTGTCAAGCGGGCTGGGGACAAGTTTTCAGATAGGCAAATTCGCTGCAAAAGAACCGACTGGCACAGAGAGGTGCCGTCTTCCTCCCTCATCTGAAAATCCAGAGGGTTCTCCAGATGGAGAGGCGGGAGATCGCCTCAGTAGGGGGCAAAGGTTTCGCGGGTGACGGGGCCAAAGAGGACGACCTCATAAGGGTCCGCCTCACCGTTTATTTCCATGCCGGGCGAGCCGACCGGCATTCCCGGCACGGCAAGGCCCGTGGCCTCGGGCCTCTCCTTCAGAAGGCGGGCGACATCCGCGGCGGGTACATGGCCCTCAATGACATAGCCGCCGATGAGGGCCGTGTGGCAGGAGGCGAGATCGGCGGTGACGCCGTGGCGAGCCTTGAAAGGCTCAAGGTCTTCCATCTCGGTGACGCGGACGGCGAAGCCCGCGCCCTGCATATGATCGACCCAGGCTGTGCAGCAGCCGCACCAAGGGGTCTTGTAGACCTCAAGGGTCTCGGACGCGGCATGAGCCGACAAGCCGGAGGCGACCAGCGCCGTGGCGGCAAACGAGGCGAGGACGAAAGAGCGGCGGGTGATGCGGGTCATGGAAACCTCCTGTTTGAGCAGGAGGATAGACCTTCCAGCTAGTGGAAGCTCAAGCCCTAGCCCTCCCCTGAAAATCCTGACGGATTTTCAGCCCCGCCCACAGGGGGACGGTGGTACGGAGAAAGAGCGCGGGAAACGACGCTATGCCTAAAGGCTCTGATATTCGGCGGCGATGTCCGTGCCTTCATGGAGCTTGCCCTCGTGCAGGAGGACGACGCGGTCCATATGGCTCGCGAGATCGAGATTATGGGTCGCGATGAGAGCGGCGACGCCTTCCGAGCGGCAGATCTTCAAAAGCTCGGTGAAGACCATGCGCGAGGTCTTCGGATCGAGATTGCCGGTGGGTTCATCCGCAAGCAGGACATGGGGACGGTTCGCCAGGGCGCGCGCGATGGCCACACGCTGCTGCTCGCCGCCGGACAGCTCCGCCGGGCGATGCTCCGCACGCGGCGCCAGCCCCATGCGGTCAAGCAGGTCCATCGCGAAGCTGCGCGCCTCGCGCCTGCCGACGCCCGCGATCATCTGCGGCAGGATCACGTTTTCGACCGCGGTAAATTCGGGCAGCAGGTTGTGGAACTGATAGACGAAGCCGAGATCGGCACGGCGGACGGCGGTACGCCGCGTATCCGACAGGCCGACAGCCTCGACGCCGCCGACCCAGACCTCGCCTTCATTCGGCGCTTCGAGCAGGCCCGCAATGTGGAGCAGCGAGGACTTGCCGGAACCGGACGGGCCGACCAGCGCAACGATCTGCCCCTCGAACACATCGAGGTTCGCGCCCGCGAAGATGCGCAGTTCGGCATCGCCCTGCATGAAGGTGCGCGTGATGCCGCGAAGGGAAAGGACGGGGGCGGACTGCATGGCCTCACTCATAGCGCAGCGCCTCCACCGGATCGAGCGAGGCTGCGCGCCAGGCGGGATAAAGCGTGGCCGCGAAGGAGAGGAAGAGCGCCATGAGAACGACGGCTGTGACCTCGCCCGCATCGACCTCCGCCGGCATGTGGCTGAGGAAGTAGACTTCCGGCGAGAAAAGCTCCGTACCCGACAGATCGGAGAGCCACTGGCGCAGCGTCTCGATA
Organism: Parvibaculum sp.; assembly: GCA_002694985.1. Taxonomy (GTDB): domain Bacteria; phylum Pseudomonadota; class Alphaproteobacteria; order Parvibaculales; family Parvibaculaceae; genus Parvibaculum. The sequence goes on from NZNS01000003.1 coordinate 112,622, forward strand.
TTCAGGCAGAAGACCAGACCGAGCGCGAAACCCGCCAATGTACCGGCGACGCCGATGGAGGCACCGGAAAGGAAGAAGACGCGCATGACCGCGCCGCGCGTCGCCCCCATCGTACGCAGGACGGCAATGTCCCTGCCCTTGTCCTTCACCAGCATGATGAGGCCGGAGATGATGTTGAGAGAGGCGACGATGAGGATGAGCGTCAGGATGAGGAACATGACGTTGCGCTCTACCTGAAGCGCCGAGAAGAAACTCTCATTCCTCTGCTGCCATGTGACGACGGTGCAGCAGGGACCGGCGGCCATCGCGATGGGCTTTACCGCGTCGTTCACGTTGTCGGGATTTTCGATGCGGATTTCGAGCGCGCTCACACCTTCATAGGTGCGGAAGAAGGCGCGCGCTTCATCCAGCGACATGAAGACGAAGCTTGAATCATATTCCGACATGCCGATTTCGAAGATCGCCCGGATCGGGAAAGCCCCGACCTTGGGCGCGGTGCCGAAAGGCGTGATCGCCCCCTTGGGTGACAGGAGCGTGATGTTGTCGCCGACGGTGAGGCCGAGATTGGCGGCAAGGCGCGAGCCGACGGCAACGCCGCCCTCGTCCAGCCCGGCGAGCGAACCGACGGTGACGTTTTCCGAGACGATGCCGAGGCTCTGAAGGTCTTTCTCGCGCATACCACGGACCAGCGCGCCCGAGGCGTTGCGCGCGCTCTGCACCATGACCTGACCGTCAACCAGCGGAATGACGCTGGTGACACCCGGCACCGCACGTACACGATCCGCCACGGTGTCGTAATCCATGATGTTGGAGCCGATGCCCTGCACGAACATGTGGCCATTGAGGCCGAGAATGCGCGAGAGAAGCTCGGTGCGGAAACCGTTCATCACCGACATGACGATGATGAGGGTGGCGACGCCGAGCATGATGCCCGCGAAGGAAATGCCCGCGATGACGGAGACGATGCCCTCGCGGCGGCGCGAGCGCAGATAGCGCATCGCGAGGAGCCATTCAAAGGCACCGAAGGCGCGGGCGCGGCCTGTCTTCTTTTCGGGCGCGGCCTTCTTTTCGGAATATGCAGCGTCGGTCATTTTTTATCCTCAAACGCCGGCGCCGCCATCCGGCGGCCTGGCTTGCTCAGCCCACGATCTTCGCGAGGGCGGCTTCGGGCGAGAGTTCTTCCTTTTCGCCGGTGGCGCGGCGCTTCAATTCGACCGTGCCGGATTTGAGGCCGCGCGGCCCGACGACGAGCTGCCAGGGCAGACCGATCAGATCCATGGTCGAGAACTTCGCGCCCGCGCGCTCGTCCGTGTCGTCATAAAGAACGGTGACGCCCGCCGCTTCGAGCTTCGCGTAAAGCGCGTCGCAAGCGGCATCGGTTTCGGCGTCGCCGCTCTTCAGGTTGACAAGGCCGACCTTGAAGGGCGCGACCGCATCCGGCCAGACGATACCATTATCGTCATGGCTTGCCTCGATGATGGCGCCGACGAGGCGCGAGACGCCGATGCCGTAGGAGCCCATCTGGAGCGGCACTTCCTTGCCATCCGGGCCGGAGACGACGCAGCCCATGCTTTGCGAATATTTGGTGCCGAAGAAGAAGATGTGGCCGACCTCGATGCCGCGCGCGGAGAGACGCTTGTCCTCGGGCACCGCGGCCTCGAAAGCGGCGGGGTCGTGTTTCTCGTCAGTCGCGGCGTAGAGGTCCGTGCGCGCGGCGATGATGGAGGTGAGGTCCGCTTCATAGTCGATGTCGTCGCCGGGGACGGCCATGTCCACGAGATCGCGGTGGCAGAAGACGGCGCTCTCGCCCGTCTCGGCGAGAATGATGAATTCATGGCTCATGTCGCCGCCGATGGGGCCGGTGTCGGCGGCCATCGGAATGGCGCGCAGGCCCAGCCGGTCGAAGGTGCGCAGATAGGCGACGAACATCTTGCGATAGGCACGGCGCGCGCTTTCGACATCGAGATCGAAGGAATAGCCGTCCTTCATCAGGAATTCGCGGCCGCGCATAACGCCGAAGCGCGGGCGGATCTCGTCGCGGAATTTCCACTGGATATGGAAGAGATTGCGCGGGAGGTCGCGATAGGACTTCACGGCGCCCTTGAAGATCTCGGTGATCATCTCCTCGTTGGTGGGGCCGTAGAGCATGTCGCGGTCGTGGCGGTCCTTGATGCGGAGCATTTCGGGGCCATAGGCATCGTAGCGGCCGGACTGGCGCCAGAGGTCCGCCGACTGGAGGGTCGGCATGAGGAGTTCGATGGCACCCGCCCTCGCCTGCTCCTCGCGGACGATCTTCTCGATGTTGCGCAGGACGGCGAGGCCCATCGGCAGCCAGGCATAGATGCCGGCGGCGGTCTGGCGGACGAGGCCCGCACGCAGCATGAGCCGGTGCGACACGATCTGCGCTTCGGCGGGGTTCTCGCGGAGAGTAGGCAGGAAATATCTGGAAAGGCGCATGGTGACCCTGAGAGCGGCTGCCCGGCTATACGGACGGCACGGGGCAGGCCTTTCAGGGGCCTGCCGGAGCTTCAAAAACTGGGTCCGTTTTAGGGGGTCGCGGGCGGATTCGCAATCTCGCCGCTCGCGGTGCGCCGCGCGGCGCGGCCTTCGAGATATGCGCGGATATCGACCTCCGGGCCCTCCTCCACGCCCCGGCCCGTGCGGATGCCCCAGGGGCCCCTTTCCAGGCTCTCGATGGTGTAGCCCATATCGACATCATAGGTGCGGTCGATCTGGTTGCGGAGGTAGCGCTGGGCCTCGTACCAGCGGGTCTTTTCGGCCCCGTCCCGGCAGGTGGCCAACTCCGCCCCGCTCGCCCCCCAGCGGCGTTCGATACATTGATAGGGATCGAATGAGAGATCGTAGAGGCGGTCGATAATGGTGTCGATGGAGAGCTCGACGGTGCGCCCGGCGGAGTTCACATAGGAGACATCGCAGGCGGCGTTTTCCTCGTGATAGGCGGCGAGAAGATCGCCGGGCAGGTCGTTGCCGTCATAATCGAGACGGGGCGCATCCACCATGTCCATCTTCACGAATTCGACGACGAGATCGTACATCTCCTTGAAGCCGGTCTTGAGGCGGGCATCGCGCGAGGGTGTCGAGTAAAGCTCCCAGACGCCATGCGTACCGTAGATGTTGTCCGGCAGGCGGGATGGCGGGTCCATGTTCTGGATGCCACGCCGGAGCGCAATCTCGACGGCCTGCTTGCGCGAGCGCAAATCGAAACAGAGCGACTGCATCATCATGCGCATTTCCTCGACCGGCTTGTATTCGAGTTCGCCGACGGAAAGGCGCGAACGGAGATAGGTGTAGAAATCGAGATTCTCGCCATTCCACATCCATGAGGCAGAGTGCGAGCGGCGCGGATCACCAGGCGGGTTGCCCTGATATTGCTCCAGCGAATAGTCGGCGATCTGCGCATTCGGCACACCGACAATCTCGCCGCCGACAAGCGCGCCGTTCGATGCGCGCGTGGCGCCGACAACTTCGATGGGCCGGAACTTCTGGAAGATCGAGCCAAGCTCCGGGCCGGTGCGCAAAAATTCCCTGCCAAGATGGGTACGGCTCAGCGAGTGATCGGGATGCGAGGAGAAGATGAGGATGCGCCCACCGGACTCGACGCGCCAGACAAGTGAGGCGTGACCGTTCACGTCATAGGCGATGGTGCCTGGCACGATGGCTTCGCGATCGAGACGCGGCGAATAGGTGTCGGTGAAAAGAACCGCATCGTCATCCATCGAGTGACGGCGGAACATGGCCGTCGAAACGACATTCACCAACCCGTGAAGAACAGACAGCGCGTTGACACCGTTCGCGGTGCGCGGAACGCTGTCACGGGCGGCGACTTCATTGCCGTAGGCAGAATAGCGGATATCCCCGCCCGGACCGTCCGCCGATCGCATCGCGGATTGCCACGCGAAAGGCAGACCGTTCTTCCAGGCGAAATAGGCGCGCAGCACATAAGGCATATCCGCGCAATCGACATAGAAACGCGTCTTCGGATCGGTGTGACGATAGGGGTTGGCCGGGCTCTTGATGCACTCGTCGAAGGTCCAGCAATCGGCAGCGCCAAGGGCCGCCACGAAATCCTGCCACGCCTTTTCGTCGGCCTCGCTCCAACGCTCCTTGGTGATGCGCCAGCGGGCATCCTGCGCATAGGCGGTTGACCCGATACCGATGGCGGCAATCGAAACGCACAAAAACAGGAACGCGGCCTTGCGCCAGCGGAATATCATCAAACTACCCTTGCCCTAACCCGTCCCAAAGGTGCGGGCGGCATGCATGACTGTCAACGAAAGCGGGCGCCTTTCAGGGCGGCACACGCCTATTTCACGGGCTTGTGATGCAATCCTGCACAGGCCTCGGCGAGGGCGTGGTCCGTCCCCGTCACATCCTCGCCATCAATGGTGATCCGCCCGGTTTTCGTGTCGACACGGACAAGGGCAACGGCGATCTCGGTCGTCGTACCGAAAGGGGGCGTCGCCGCTCCAGCGGGAAAAACCGTCACGAAGAATTCATAGACCGGCCATTGGCCATAGCGGTAACCGCCATCGACATCGGCGGGCGCAACCGCGCTGCCATCGGCCGCAACACCCGGCACATAGTCCGCCCCGCCGGGAAGATAGGGCACGATGTTGCGGCAGTCCTTTTCGGAAATTTCCACGATGCGCGGGGCGTCACCACCCGCAAGTTCCGCCGCATGGGCGAAAACGGGAAAGGCAGCGGCCAGAAGAATGCAAAGACGTTTCATCATGTTTTCATCATGCCCGCATCGGCTTTAAGGAATTGTTGCGGGATCGCACCCTGGCAGTATGGAACGGCATTTCATTCGCACAAAGATTATTCATACCCTGCGACGTTCTCCCGCGATCCGTGTTCAGGCAACCCGCTCGCCATGCCGGGATCCAAAACCGGCCGGGCTTTTTAGCGGGGCGCCCTACCCTCATACGGCACAGACCCGCAATGAAATGCCATCCCGGGACATGGCAGCGGCCGGAAGTTGCTCGCCCGGCCCCATAATGCTGCAAAAATTTCATCCACGCCAAAAAGAGGCGTGACACCTCGCCGCAGGGTGGCTATAGTCCCACGCATAAAAGGGAAAAGCGCTCAAGCGCACCCAAGTTTAGGGAGAGAACGCTGACTTCGACGATCCGCAAAGGGTCGCGGAGGCGCGACACGAGGGAACACTAAAGCAGCAAGGCAGCGAAAGCTGACCTTGCTTTTTTTTGGGCTTTTTTCCGCTGCGCGGGGCGGCAGAGCCTCTGCCGGCAAATGACTCGCCTCGCGTTTCTTCCCTGCTTGCCCCTCCCCCTTGTGGGAGAGTGCGGGCTGCTTTCGCGCTCAGTATTCGGCGCTGAGGTCCGGCATGAAGGGAATGTCGTCGAAGGAAATCGGCTGGTAGAGATAGAGCCAGGCGACGAAGAGCCAAAGCACACCCGCAATGAACGTAGTGACGAGCGCCTTTTTCCAGAGCGCGGGGGCGAGCGGCGCGCCGCGCTCCGTGCCGGGGGTCACATTATCCGCCTCGTGCTGGGAACGGACGCCCCAAGGCAACACGGCAAAGAGCGTGACCCACCAGAGAATGAAGTAGATTGCAATACCGGCGATGGGGTCCATGGAACGGAGCCTCAGGCCTGTTCGAGTTCGACGAGCGTGCCGTTCAGATCTTTGGGGTGCAGGAAGACGACGGGCTTGCCATGGGCGCCAATCTTCGGCTTGCCCGTGCCGGTGATGGTGACGCCCTCGTCGTTCATCTTTTCGCAGGCGGCGTCGATATCCTCGACCTCGATGCAGATGTGATGAATGCCCCCCTTCGGATTTTTGGCGAGGAAGCCCGCAATGGGCGAATTCTCGCCAAGCGGCTCAAGCAGCTCGATCTTGGTGTTACCCAGATCGACGAAGACGGTGGTCACGCCATGATCCGGCTGCGGCACGGCTTCAGAAACCTTCGCATTGAACTTCTGGCGGTAGGTTTCGGCAGCCGCCTTGATGTCCGGAACGGCGATGGCAACGTGATTGAGCGGTCCGAGCATGATCTATCCCGTAAATTGGAGCATTTTCAGTATCTTCCTGCGTCCATGTTTAGGCCGGTTTTGGAAGGCGAGCAAGGAAGGTCAGATGCGGGTCACGACGACCGCCACCTGAGCCTTCTTGCCCCATTCGCGGCGCAGCGCCCCGCGCACGGCGCGGCGCAGGAATTCCGCTACGTCATCATCGTTCTTGCGGCGCTTCATAGGCAGCCGGTCCAGTGCATCGTCCACGGCATCAAGCGCGCGATCCTCGAAGGGAATGCCGTGGGAATCCTCTTCCGGAAGCCCCATAAGACGGACTTGCGGATCGCCCAGAACCTCGCCCTTGCCATCGAGAACAACGCTGACGAAAACGGACCCGGCGAAGGAGAGGCGGCGACGCTCCGCGACGGCGCCCTCGTCTGAATCGGTCAGCACCTCGCCATCGAGATAGATGCGGCCAGAAGGCGCCTCGTCCACGACTTCGGCGATGCCCGGCGCGATGCGCACCATGAGACCGTTTTTCACCACCACTTGCTCGGGCACCTGAAGCTCGCGCGCGAAGGCGGCATGTTCCGCAAGGTGGCGGGCCTCGCCATGAACGGGGATCGAGACTTCCGGCCTGATCCACTGATACATGGCAGCAAGTTCATCCCGGCACGGATGACCCGAGACATGGACGAAATGATCCTTCTCGGTGATGACGCGGATACCGCGCTCGGCGAGGAGGTTTTGCAGGTCGAAGATCGAGGTTTCGTTGCCCGGAATGACGCGGGACGAGAAGACGACCGTATCGCCCTTGTCGAGCACGATCTGGGGATGGTTGTCCTCGGCGATGCGCGAGAGTGCGGCGCGAGGCTCGCCCTGGCTGCCCGTGCAGACGAAGAGCACCTTGTCACGCGGAAGGAACCCAGCATCGTTCTCGCTGACGATGCGCGGCAAGTCCGTGAGGTAGCCCGCCTCGCGCGCGGCGGAAACGACGCGGTGCATCGCGCGTCCGACAAGAACGGGATGGCGGCCGCAGGCATCGCCCGCGCGGATGATGCTTTCGAGGCGGGCGACATTGGACGCGAAGGTGGTGACGGCCACCCTGCCCTCGCAGCTTTTCAACAACTCGGTGAGGCTTGCCGCGACATCGGCTTCGGAGCCGGAAGTGCCGGGCGAAAAGACATTGGTGCTGTCGCAGACAATGGCGCGGACGCCTTCGTCGCCGATGGCGCGCAGGCGCGCTTCGTCTATATCGCCGCCAACGACAGGATCGGGGTCGATTTTCCAGTCGCCGGTGTGGAGGACGAGTCCAAGCGGGGTGCGGATCGCAAGCGCGTTCGGCTCAAGGATCGAATGGGTGAGCGTGACGAGTTCGATGTCGAAGGGGCCGAGATCGAAGCGATGGCCCATCGGAATGATGTGCATGGGCACTTCGTCTTCGAGGCCCGCCTCGATGAGCTTGCCGCGAACCAGCGCCGCCGTGAAAGGCGTCGCATAGACAGGGCAGCGCAGGCGCGGCCAGATATGCGCGACGGCACCGATGTGATCTTCATGAGCATGGGTGAGGACGATGCCGAGAAGCTCGTCGCGGCGCTCTTCGATGAAGGCGGGGTCCGGCATGATGAGGTCGATGCCGGGCGTACGCTCATCGCCGAAGGTGACGCCGAGATCGACGATGATCCAGCAGCGGTCATCCTCCGGACCGTAGCCATAGAGGTTCAGGTTCATGCCGATCTCGCCCGACCCGCCAAGCGGCAGGAAGACGAGTTCGTCGTGCGGTGTTACGGCACGCGGCGCGGCGGCGCTGGGGGACTCAGAGATACTCATATTTTGCAATTATTGCACATTTGTGCCGGTTACACATTTTCATTCGACGCGGAGGCGAGGCCCGAAGAACACATCGCCCGCAGAGACGAGCTGCAGAGTTCCATCGGCCAGACGAAGCTGAAGCGCACCATCAGGCGCCAGGCCCTCGAAGATTCCCTCCAGCACACCGGAAGAAAGGCGGACGACGATTGGCCCGCCCATACCCTCCGCACGCTTCAGCCATGCCTCGCGGATGGCGGCAAAGCCTTGCTGAGCGCGCCAGACGCCGAGCCAATGCTCGAAGGCCTTGTCGAGCGCGGTGAGCGCGTCGTCCGGTGTCACGCCGCTCATACCCATGGCGGCAAGCGAGGTGGCCTTGTATTCGAGGCCTTCGGGATGGGTGGCGAGGTTCACGCCTATACCGATGGCGACCCAGGCGACTTGTGCGCCCGCAACGCCCGAGCTTTCGAGGAGGATGCCCGCGAGCTTGGCGCGATCATGGAGCAAATCGTTCGGCCATTTGAGGCGGAGCTCGGGACGGAGGCTCGGCGACAGCAACGAGGCGACCGCCTCATGCACGGCGAGCGCGGCGACGAAGGAGAGCTCCCCCGCCTCGCGCGGGCCGCAACGCGGCGTGAGATAGAGCGTCCCCATGAAATTGCCGGAGGGGCTCTCCCATGCCCTGCCCCGGCGGCCGCGGCCTGCCGTCTGCCGGGCAGCGACAATCCAGACGGGGCCCTCGGCGGATTGATCGCCGAGACGGCGCGCCTCTTCGTTGGTGCTGTCTATCTCCTCGAAGCGGCGGATGTCGGCGGTCATTTCCGCGTCAGGGAAGGAGGGCGCCGACGGCCGTCTGCGCACCAAGAATGAGCGGGGCGGGATAGACGAAGAAGAGCAGCGTGAAGACCGAGCAGACGCCGAGAACGGCGGCGAGTTCGCCCGGCAAGGGCTGCACAAAGGGCTCTGCCGCCTCGTCGAAATACATGATCTTGACGATGCGCAGATAGTAGAAGGCGCCGATGACGCTCGACAGCACACCGATCACCGCCAGCGGATAGAGCCCGGCCTCTATGGCAGCCATGAAGACGTAGAACTTGCCGAAGAACCCGGCGAGCGGCGGCACGCCGGCCAGCGAGAACATGAGCATGGCGAAAAGGAAGGCGAGCATCGGCTGGTTCGTGGAGAGGCCGGAGAGATCCGAGATCGACTCGACATAACCTTCCTTGCGGCGCATGGCGAGGATGCAGCAGAAGACACCGACATTCATCACCACGTAGATGACGAGATAGATGAGCACGCCGCGCACGCCTTCCGGTGTTCCGGCGGCGAGACCGACCAGTGCGAAGCCCATATGCGAGATCGAGCTATAGGCCATGAGGCGCTTGATATTGGTCTGGGCGATGGCGGCAAAGGCGCCGAGCACCATCGAGGCGATGGAGACGAAGACGATGATCTGCTGCCACTGGTCTTCGAGCGCGGGAAAGGCGCCAAAGAGAACACGCAAGATGAGCGCCATTGCGGCCACCTTCGGCGCACCACCGAAAAAGGCGGTGACGGGCGTGGGCGCGCCTTCATAAACGTCCGGCGTCCACATGTGGAAGGGAACTGCCGAAATCTTGAAGGCGAGGCCTGCCAATATGAAAACGATACCGAAGATCACGCCAATATTCGGGCCCTCGGCGGTGAGGACACCGGAGATGGCCGTGAACTGGACGCTGCCGGTGAAGCCGTAAACGAGCGATGCACCATAGAGCAGCATGCCGGAGGCAAGCGCGCCGAGAACGAAATATTTGAGGCCTGCTTCCGTCGAGCGCGCGTTTTCGCGGTGGAACGCGGCAATGACGTACAGCGCGAGGCTTTGCAGCTCAAGGCCCATATAAAGCGCGATGAGACCGTTGGCCGAGACCATCATGAACATGCCGAGCGTCGCGAGGACGATGAGCACGGGGAACTCGAAGCGGTTCATCTTCTCGTGTCGGATGAAGCCGAAGGACATGATGATGGCGGCGGCGGCGGCGATGAGGATCAGGAGCTTCATGAATTTGGTGAAGCTGTCCACGACGAACATACCGCCGAAGGTCTGAACCGCCTCATTCGGCTCGATCAAAAGCAGCGCGCCGACAAGCACAAAAAGGCCGATGGCGCCGATGCCGGTTTCGCGGGCATCGCACTGGCGGAAGACGCCCCACATGAGAAGCGCCATGGCGCCTGCCGCCATGAGGATTTCCGGCAAGGCGGGCAGGAAGTCCGGGACGTTGGTCAATGCTTGTTCCATGTTCTAGTTACCCGTGAAGAGGCTTGCGGCCCGGGCGAAGAGCCCCGTGTCGCCCGCGACGCGGTGTGCCTCCAGAGCGGCATGGTAGTTCGCGACGAGGTTATCCACCGAGACTTCGGTCACGTGCAGGATCGGGGCGGGATAGACGCCGAAGAAGATCGTCGCGGCCAGAAGCGGCGCGAGGGTGAGCACCTCGCGACGGTTCAGGTCCATGATCGATTTCAGCGTGTCCTTCTCGATTTCGCCGAAGACGATACGGCGATAGAGATAGAGCGCGTAGCCCGCGGCGAGAATGACGCCCGTGGCGGCGATGGCCGCAACCAGGGTGTTCACCTTGAAGGTGCCGATGATGGTGAGGAATTCACCGATGAAGCCGCTGGTGCCGGGCAGACCGACATTCGCCATGGTGAAGATGAGGAAAGCGACAGCATAGAGCGGCATGCGGTTCACGAGGCCGCCATAGGCCGCGATCTCGCGCGTGTGCATGCGGTCATAGACGACGCCGACGCAGAGGAAGAGCGCGCCCGAGACCCAGCCATGAGAGAGCATCTGGAAGATGCCGCCCTGCACGCCCTGATGCGTGGCCGCGAAGATACCCATGGTGACGAAGCCCATATGCGCCACCGAGGAATAGGCGATCAGCTTCTTCATGTCCTCCTGCACAAGGGCGACAAGCGAAGCATAGACAATCGCAATGACGCTCAGGGCGAAGACAAGCCAGGCGAGGTCGGCCGAGGCAACCGGGAACATGGGAAGCGAGAAGCGCAGGAAGCCGTAGCCGCCCATTTTCAGCATGACACCGGCAAGGACGACGGAGCCCGCCGTCGGCGCTTCCACATGCGCATCCGGCAGCCAGGTGTGGACCGGCCACATCGGCATCTTCACCGCGAAGGAGGCAAAGAAGGCGAGCCAGAGCCAGAACTGCATCTCCGCGGGGAAGTCATGCGCGAGAAGCACGGGAATGCTGGTCGTGCCTGCTTCCCAGTACATCGCCATGATGGCGAGAAGCATGAGCACGGAACCGGCGAAGGTGTAGAGGAAGAACTTGAAGCTCGCATAGATGCGCCGCGCGCCGCCCCAGACGCCGATGATGAGGAACATCGGGATCAGGCCGCCCTCGAAGAAGAGGTAGAAGAGCACGAGGTCCAGTGCGCAGAAGACGCCGATCATCAGCGTTTCGAGCACGAGGAAGGCGATCATGTATTCCTTCACCCGCTTCTCGATGGAGGTCCAGCTTGCGAGGATGCAGGCCGGCATCAGGAAGGTGGTGAGGATGACGAAGAGCATCGAAATACCGTCGACGCCCATGTGGTAGTTGATGGCGCCGCCGAGCCACTCCGTCTCCTGCACGAACTGGAAGTCCGACGTCGAGGGATCGAATTTCCACCAGATGTAGAGCGAGACGAAGAAGGTGATCGAGGTTGTCCAGAGCGCGACATAGCGCGCGTTGCGGGCAACCGACGCCTCGTCGCCGCGCGTCACCAGAATGATGAGCGCGCCGACCAGCGGCAGAAAAGTGATGAGCGAGAGAATGTTGCCGTCGGTCATCAGTGCGCTCCCCCGACCATGAACCAGGTCACCAGACCTGCCACGCCGAGCAGCATCGCGAAGGCGTAGTGATAGAGATAACCGCTTTGCAGACGCACGACGCCCCGCGTGATATCGAGGACGCGGGCGGAAATACCATCCGGCCCGATCCCGTCGATGATGCGTCCATCACCCTGTTTCCAGAAGATCCGACCGATTGCGAAGGCCGGGCGGACGAAGATGAAGTCATAGATCTCGTCGAAGTACCACTTGTTGAGCAGGAACTTGTAGAGCGGTTCATGCGTCTTCGCGAGCTGCCGGGGCATGTCCGGCCGGGCGATATAGAAAAGCCAGGCGACGGCGAAGCCGGCAATCATCATCAGCGTCGGCAGGTAAGGCACCCATTCCGGCACGTTGTGGAACTCGTGCATGATGTGATTTTCGGCACCGCGATAGATCGCCTCCAGCCAGAACTCCTCATAGGCATGACCGATGAAGAGCGGCGCGAAAACCATGCCCGCGCCAATGGCGCCCACCGCGAGGATGACCAGCGGCATGAGCATGACGAGCGGCGATTCATGCACATGGCTCAGCGTCTCATTGGAGGCGCGGCTTGTCCCGTGGAACGTCATGAAGATGAGACGCCAGGAATAGAAGGAGGTGAACAGGGCGGCGATGACCGTCATGGCGAAGGCGTACATATGGGCGGGGTTATGCGCCGCATAGGCCGCTTCGATGATCGCATCCTTGGAATAGTAGCCCGCCGTGAACGGGAAGCCGGTGAGCGCGAGCGTACCGATGACCATCATCACCCATGTGACGGGGATGAGCTTGTAGAGGCCGCCCATCCTGCGCATGTCCTGCTCGTCGCTCATGGCGTGAATGACGGAACCGGAGCCGAGGAACAGAAGCGCCTTGAAGAAGGCATGGGTGAAGAGGTGGAACATCGCCACTTCATAGGCGCCGACGCCGAGCGCGACAAACATGTAGCCGAGCTGCGAACAAGTCGAATAGGCAATGACGCGCTTGATGTCGTTCTGGACGAGGCCGACGGTGGCGGCGAAAAAGGCCGTGGTGGCACCGACGACGGTGACGACGGTGAGCGCGAATTCCGAGAACTCGAAGACCGGCGACATACGCGCGACGAGGAAGACACCTGCGGTGACCATCGTCGCGGCGTGAATGAGGGCGGAGACCGGCGTCGGGCCTTCCATCGCATCCGGCAGCCAGGTGTGCAGGAGGAACTGCGCCGACTTGCCCATTGCGCCCATGAAGAGCAGCAGACAGGCGGTCGTCACGACCGGCACGTCATAGCCGACGAAATTGAAGCTCTTGTCCGCGATTTCGGGAATGGCGGCGAAGACGGTATCGAAATCGACCGAACCGATGGTGAGGAAGAGCGTGGCAATGCCGAGAATGAGGCCGAAGTCGCCGACGCGGTTCACCACGAATGCCTTGATGGCCGCCGCGTTCGCGCTCGGCTTCTTGTACCAGAAACCGATCAGCAGATAGGAGGCGAGCCCCACGCCTTCCCAGCCGAAGAAGAGCTGGACGAAATTATCCGCCGTCACCAGCGCGAGCATGGCGAAGGTGAAGAGCGAGAGGTAGGCGAAGAAGCGCGGCTGGTGCGGATCGTGGCTCATATAGCCAATCGAATAGATGTGCACGAGCGCAGAGACGGAAGTCACGACAACGAGCATGACGGCGGTGAGCGTGTCGATGCGCAGGCGCCAGTCGGCCTCGAAGCTGCCGGAGTCGATCCAGGTGAGAACCTGAACACGCGCAGTCTCGCCCTGAAGGCCGACCGAGATCAGCGCGACAACGGAAAGCAGCGCGGCGGCAACGAGAAGAACGGAGGTGACGATCTGGGCGCCGCGCGGTCCGATCCATCGGCCGAAGACGCCCGCGACCAGAAAGCCGATCAGAGGCAGGAAGACGATTGCAGAGTACATGCCCCCTTACCCCTTCATCATGTTGATGTCCTCAACCGCGATTGAGCCGCGGTTGCGGAAGTAGATAACCAGAATGGCAAGGCCGATCGCCGCCTCGCCCGCCGCGACCGTCAGCACGAAAAGCGCAAAGACCTGTCCGGCGAGATCACCCATATGGGTCGAGAAGGCAACCAGATTGATATTCACCGCAAGGAGCATCAGTTCGATCGACATGAGAATGACGATCACATTCTTCCGGTTGAGGAAGATGCCGAAGATACCCAGCGTGAACAGGATCGCCGCCACGGTGAGATAGTGTGCGAGGCCGATTGCCATCATTTTCTCCTGCTCCCTCACGTCGGCTCGGGAGCCAGTCCCCTTACATTCGACGGGTCACGCGGCGGGGGCCGCGCACACCCAATTGGTCTTTCTCCGGTTGGCGTTTTCCGGTGGCCGGCCGATGCCAGCCCGAAACGCCCTAGAGCCCCTGCCCGGGCTCGACTTTCTTCATTTCAACAGCCTGTTCGCGCGTACGTGCCACCTGGTCCGCAATCACCTGCCGCTTGACGTTCGGCTTGTGGCGCAGCGTAAGCACAATGGCGCCGATCATGGCGACGAGAAGAATGAGGCCCGCCGCCTGGAAGGGATAGACATATTGCGTGTAGACGATATGGCCGAGCGCGCGCGTATTGTCGATGTCGGTTATGGCGGGCGTGGGCGAGGCCGCAATGCTTGCCGCTTCCGGCGCAATGACCCAGGCACCCAGCACCAGCAGCAACTCGATCAGCAGGATGATGCCAACCAGCGCGCCCACGGGAAGATATTGCAGGAAGCCTTCGCGCAGCTCCGAGAAGTCGATATCGAGCATCATCACGACGAAGAGGAAGAGAACCGCAACCGCGCCGACATAGACGATGACGAGGATGAGCGCGAGAAACTCCGCGCCCATCAATACGAAGAGCGCCGCCGCATTGAAGAAGGCGAGGATGAGGAACAACACGGAGTGCACGGGATTGCGCGCTGCGATCACCATGAAGCCCGCAGCGACGGTAATCGCTGCGAAAAGATAAAACGCTATGGCCGTGGCAATCATCTGGACCCCTTGTCCCTCGATCGTCTTCCAGGTGGTGCGTTCAGCGATAGGGAGCGTCGAGCGCGATATTCGTCGCGATCTCACGTTCCCAGCGATCGCCATTCGAAAGCAGCCGGTTCTTGTCGTACATCAGTTCTTCGCGCGTTTCGGTCGCGAATTCGAAATTCGGTCCTTCGACGATGGCATCCACCGGGCAAGCCTCCTGACAGAGGCCGCAATAGATGCACTTCGTCATGTCGATGTCGTAGCGCGTGGTGCGGCGCGTACCGTCATTGCGGCGCGGGCCCGCCTCGATGGTGATGGCAAGCGCCGGGCAGACCGCCTCGCAGAGTTTGCAGGCGATGCAACGCTCTTCGCCATTCGGATAACGGCGAAGCGCATGCTCGCCGCGAAAACGCGGAGAGAGCGGCCCCTTCTCGAAGGGATAGTTCAACGTCGCCTTCGGCTTGAAGAAATACCGCATGGCGAGGAAGAAGCTCGAAACGAATTCGGCGAGGAAGAGAGACCGCACCGACTGATCCAGCCAGGCCATAATCTCAGTCCTTTCCCTTGATTGCGTTCATTGTCCCCTGCCCCTTACACAAGATCGAAGCCGACGAGGACACCCGCCGTCAGCACAACCCAGAAGAGCGAGAACGGCAGGAAGACCTTCCAGCCGAGACGCATCAGCTGGTCATAGCGGTAGCGCGGCACGAATGCCTTGACCATCGCGAACATGAAGAAGACCGCAAATACCTTCAGCAGGAACCAGACGATGCCGGGAACCCAGGTGAAGGGCGCGATGTCGAAGGGCGGCAGCCAGCCACCGAGGAAGAGGATCGTCGTCATGGCGCACATGAGCAGGATCGAGACGTACTCGCCCAGCATGAACATCATGTAGGTGGAGGAGGAATACTCCACCATGAAGCCGGCAACGAGTTCAGACTCCGCCTCCACGAGATCGAAGGGCGGACGGTTGGTTTCCGCCAGCGCCGAGATGAAGAAGATCGCGAACATCGGCAGATGTGGGATGAAGTACCAGACGGTCTTCTGCGCTTCGACGATCTCAGAGAGGTTGAGCGTCCCCGCCGTCATGAGCACGCAGACGATGACGAAACCGATGGAAACTTCGTAGGAGACCATCTGGGCCGCGGCGCGCAGCGCCGAGAGGAACGGATATTTCGAGTTTGATGCCCAGCCCGCCATGATGACGCCGTATACGCCGAGCGAGGAAATGGCGAAGATATAGAGGACACCGACATTGATGTCGGAAATCACGAGCTTCGCGTCGAGCGGGATAACCGCCCAGCCGGACAGCGCGAGCGTCACAGTCACCAGCGGCGCAATGAGGAAGATCCCCTTGTTTGCCCCCGCTGGGACAATCACTTCCTTGAAGATGAATTTCAGCAGGTCCGCAAAGGACTGCAAAAGGCCGAAGGCGCCGACAACGTTCGGCCCGCGGCGAAGCTGCACCGCTGCCCAGATCTTGCGGTCGGCAAGCAGGACATATGCCGTGACGAGCAGGATCGCGACGATCAGCGCGAGCGACTGCGCAACGATGATCGCCAGCGGAATACCATATGCGACGAGAATATCTGTCATTGCTCCTCTACCCCCGTCACTCCGCCGCCTGAATGCGCGCGGCGGCGGCCCGGCCAGCCGAACACTCGGCCATGACGGCGC
This sequence comes from Parvibaculum sp., assembly GCA_002694985.1. Classification (GTDB taxonomy): domain Bacteria; phylum Pseudomonadota; class Alphaproteobacteria; order Parvibaculales; family Parvibaculaceae; genus Parvibaculum. Next base: position 128,912 of record NZNS01000003.1, read on the forward strand.
TTGCGCGCGCAACCGGATTTGTCATGAAGAAGTCCCGCACCGGCGTTTCGAAAGGCGCGGCATCAAGTTCACCCTGCGGGAGCGACGGCATCTCCGTCACGGGCGCGATGACATCACTCATCGCGAAGTGCGGTGCGTCCGCTTCCATCGCTGCGCGGATGGCGTCGAGATCATCGTAAGGCAGGGTCTTGCCGAGTACACCGGACAGCGCACGCAGGATCGCCCAGTCTTCGCGGGCCGAACCCGGCGGGAAGACGGCACGGCGGCCGAGCTGGACGCGGCCTTCCGTATTGACCCAGGTCGCGTTCTTTTCGGTGTAGGCGGCACCCGGCAGGATGACATCGGCGCGATGCGCACCCGCGTCGCCATGCGTACCCTGATAGATGACGAAAGCCTTGCCCAGCCTGTTCATGTCGATTTCGTCCGCACCCAGAAGATGGACAACTTCGATTTCGCCGCTGGAGGCGCCTTCGAGAATGCCCTCGACATCGCGCCCGCCCTCACCCGGCACGAGGCCGAGATCCAGACCGGCAACGCGAGCGGCTGCCGTGTGCAGGACGTTGAAGCCGTTCCATTCGTCCGTGATGGCGCCGACAGATTTCGCGAGCGCCAGCGCCTCGGCGAGAACAGCCGCGCCATCCTTGCGCGTGAGTGCGCCCTGCCCGATCACGATCATGGGACGCGCGGCATTCTTCAGCACATCGCCGAAGGAGCCGAGGTCTTTCAGCGATTGCGGACCGGCGCCGATATAGTCGTAGTCATAGGTGAGATCGTTACGCGGGCCGATGACACCGACTTTCAGACCTCCCTCGACATCCTTCTGGCGCGCGCGCTTCAGGATGCGCGCATTGATGATGGCTGCTTCCTTGCGCGGGTCTGTGCCGACGAGCAGGATCGCATCCGCCTCTTCGATGCCGGCGATGGTTGTGTTGAAGAGATAGGCACCGCGGTTCGACGCATCGAGCTTCGCACCATCCTGGCGGCAATCGATGCTGGTGCAACCGAGCGAGGTGTAGAGGTCTTTCAGCGCCTTCATGGATTCGGCGCAAGCAAGATCGCCCGCGATGGCGGCGATGCGGCTGCCGTCCACATCCTTCAGACGCGCGGCGATAGCGGCGAAAGCTTCTTCCCAAGTCGCAGGCTGAAGGCGGCCATTGATGCGCACGAAAGGCGTATCGAGGCGCTGCATCTTCAGACCATCCCAGACGAAGCGGGTCTTGTCTGAAATCCACTCTTCGTTCACGTCGTCATTGAGGCGCGGAAGAATACGCATGACTTCGGGCCCGCGCGCATCGACGCGAATGTTGGAACCGACGGCATCCATCACGTCGATGGACTCGGTCTTCTTCAGTTCCCAGGGACGCGCCGTATAGGCGAAGGGGCGGAAAGTGAGCGCGCCGACCGGGCACAGATCGACCACGTTGGCGGAAAGCTCCGAGGTGAGCGCATGTTCGAGATAGGTAGTGATCTCCATATCCTCGCCGCGGCCGATGGCGCCGAGTTCGGGAACGCCCGCCACTTCCTGCGAGAAGCGGATGCAGCGCGTGCAATGGATGCAGCGCGTCATCACGGTCTTCACGAGGGGGCCCATGTATTTTTCCTCGACCGCGCGCTTGTTCTCATGGAAGCGCGAACCGTCGACGCCATAGGCCATCGACTGATCCTGCAGGTCGCATTCGCCGCCCTGATCGCAGATCGGGCAATCGAGCGGATGATTGATGAGCAGGAACTCCATCACGCCTTCGCGGGCGCGCTTTACCTGCTCGCTCTTGGTGGAAACGACCATGCCATCGCCAGCCGGCATCGCACAGGAAGCCACGGGCTTCGGCGATTTCTCGACCTCAACGAGACACATGCGGCAATTGCCCGCGATGGACAGACGCTCGTGATAGCAGAAGCGCGGGATTTCGGCGCCCGCTTCCTCGCAGGCCTGCAACAGCGTTGCGCCCGCCTCGACCTCTACTTCAATGCCATCGACTGTAAGTTTTGGCATGGTCTACTCCGCCGCCCTTGCCGCGCCGCCGCGTTTCGCCGCGATGCGCTCTTCGATCGTTCCCCGGAAATGGCGGATGAGACCCTGAACCGGCCAGGCCGCCGCATCGCCGAGGGCGCAGATCGTGTGTCCTTCGACGCGCTTCGTCACGTCGAGCAGCATGTCGATTTCCTCGACCTCCGCTTCGCCCGCAACAAGACGCTCCATGACGCGCCACATCCAGCCCGTGCCTTCGCGGCAGGGGGTGCACTGACCGCAACTCTCATGCTTGTAGAAGGCGGAGAGGCGCGCGATCGCCTTGATGACGTCGGTCGACTTGTCCATGACGATGACAGCCGCCGTGCCGAGGCCGGACTGCACGGCCTTCAGCGAGTCAAAATCCATCAGCACGTCGTCGCAGATCGATTTCGGCAGAAGCGGCACGGACGAGCCGCCCGGGATCACCGCGAGAAGATTGTCCCAGCCGCCGCGCACACCGCCCGCATGCTTCTCGAGAAGCTCCTTCAGCGGGATGCCCATTTCCTCTTCGACATTGCAGGGCTTGTTCACATGACCCGAAATGCAGAAGAGCTTGGTGCCGGTATTGTTCGGACGGCCGAGACTGGCGAACCAGTCCGCGCCACGGCGCAGGATGGTCGGTGCCACCGCGATCGACTCGACATTGTTCACCGTGGTCGGCGCACCATAAAGACCGACATTGGCCGGGAAAGGCGGCTTGAGGCGCGGCATGCCCTTCTTGCCTTCGAGGCTTTCGAGAAGGGCCGTTTCCTCGCCGCAGATGTAAGCGCCGGCGCCGTGATGGACGTAGAGGTCGAAGTCCCAGCCCGAGCCCGCCGCGTTCGCCCCGAGAAGCCCCGCTTCATAGGCTTCGTCGACGGCGGCCTGAAGCTGCTCGCGTTCGCGAATGAATTCGCCGCGCACATAGATGTAGCAGGCGTGTGCACCCATCGCGAAGGACGCGATGAGGCAGCCCTCGATCAGCTTCTGCGGATCGTGACGCATGATGTCGCGATCCTTGCAGGTGCCAGGCTCGGACTCGTCAGCGTTCACGACGAGGTAGTGCGGGCGGCCATCGGATTCCTTGGGCATGAAGGACCATTTGAGGCCGGTCGGGAAGCCGGCGCCGCCACGGCCGCGCAGTCCCGACTTCTTCATCTCCTCGAGAATCCAGTCACGTCCCTTGGCGATGATTGCGGCCGTACCGTCCCAGTCGCCGCGCTTTTTTGCGGCTTCGAGACGCCAATCCTGCAACCCGTAGATATTGGTGAAAATGCGGTCCTTGTCTTCCAGCATCAGTCCCCCCCGCCCGTCTGCGGATCACCAACCGTGGTGAGGCTTGTCAGCCCGCCTTCCGGTTCGGATGCATGACGCTCGCTCTGAGGACCGGGTTTCACTTCCCTGCCCTCACGCAGATCGTTCAGGACGCGCTCGAAGGATGAGGCGTCCAGATCTTCAAAGAAATCTGCATTGATCTGCACCATCGGCGCGTTGACGCAAGCGCCGAGACATTCGACTTCCATCCAGGAAAACTTGCCATCCGCGCTCACCTTGCCCTCCGGGCCGATATGCTTGCGGCAGACTTCCTTGAGATCGTCGGCACCGCGCAGCCAGCACGGCGTCGTGCCGCAAAGCTGCACGAAGTGCTCGCCGACGGGCGACAGATTGAACATGGTGTAGAAGGTCGCGACTTCGAGCACACGGATATAGTCCATGCCCAGCATCTCCGCGACATAGCGGATCGCGGGCTCGGGCAGCCAGCCATCATGCTGTTCCTGCGCGCGCCAAAGCAGCGGAATGACGGCCGAGGCCTGCTTGCCTTCGGGGTATTTCGCAATCTGCTTCTTTGCCCATTCGACGTTCTCCGCCGTGAAGGCGAAACTATCGGGCTGATTGGGATCGAGACGCCTGACACTCATCGGTCCACCTCTCCGAACACGATATCGATGGAACCGAGAATGGCGGCAACGTCCGCCAGCATGTGCCCCTTGCAGAGATGGTCCATCGCCTGAAGATGGGCATATCCCGGCGCGCGGATCTTACATTTGTAGGGCTTGTTGCCGCCATCGGAGACAAGGAAGACGCCGAACTCGCCCTTGGGCGCTTCGACGGCCGCATAAACCTCGCCCTCGGGGACGTGATAACCTTCGGTATAGAGCTTGAAGTGATGGATGAGCGCTTCCATCGAACGCTTCATCTCGGCGCGCGACGGCGGCACGATCTTGCCATCCTCGGAACGCACGGGACCGCCGGGCATCATCTCGATGCACTGCTTCATGATACGCAGCGACTGGCGCATCTCTTCCATGCGGATCAGGTAGCGGTCGTAACAGTCGCCGTTCTTGCCGACCGGGATGTCGAAATCGAGCTCCGAGTAAACCTCATAAGGTTGCGAGCGGCGCAGATCCCAAGCCATGCCGGACCCGCGCACCATGACACCGGAGAAGCCCCATTCGAGCGCTTCCTGCTGGGTGACAACGCCAATATCGACATTGCGCTGCTTGAAGATGCGGTTGTTGGTGAGAAGACCTTCGAGGTCGTCCAGCACCTGAGCGCAGGGGTCGCAGAAATTGTAGATATCTTCGAGAAGCTTCGGCGGCAGATCGCGATGCACACCGCCGACGCGGAAGTAATTCGCATGCATGCGGGCACCGGACGCACGCTCATAAAAGATCATGAGCTTTTCGCGCTCCTCGAAACCCCAGAGCGGCGGCGTCAGCGCACCGACGTCCATCGCCTGCGTCGTGACGTTCAGCATGTGGGCGAGGATACGGCCGATCTCGGAATAGAGAACGCGGATGAACTGGCCACGGCGCGGCACCTCGAGACCCAGCAGCCGCTCGGCGGCCAGCACGAAGGCGTGCTCCTGATTCATCGGCGCCACATAGTCGAGGCGGTCGAAGTAAGGCGTCGCCTGAAGATAGGTCTTGTGTTCGATCAGCTTCTCGGTGCCACGATGGAGAAGACCGATATGCGGGTCTACACGCTCGACGACTTCGCCATCGAGCTCGAGCACGAGGCGCAGCACACCATGCGCGGCAGGGTGCTGTGGACCGAAATTCAGATGGTAGTTGCGGAGTTCCTGTTCGGCCATTTCCTCAACCCTCCGCCTTCTCATCGCCCGGGAGCAGATATTCCGCTCCTTCCCAGGGGCTCATGAAATCGAAGCTGCGGAATTCCTGCACCAGTTTCACCGGTTCGTAGACGACTCGCTTTTCGTCATCGTCGTAGCGCACTTCTACATATCCCGTCAGCGGGAAATCCTTGCGGAGCGGATAACCGTTGAAACCATAATCGGTGAGGATGCGGCGCAGGTCCGGGTGATCGGAGAAGAAAACGCCATACATGTCGAAGGTCTCGCGCTCGTACCAGTTCGCAGCAGGGAAAACCGAGACGACGCTCGGCACCGAGGTTTCCTCATCGGTGCGGACCGTCACACGGATGCGCTGGTTCTGATACATCGACAGCAGGTGGTAGACCACATCGAAACGCTGCGAGCGCTCCGGGTAGTCGACGCCCGTGATGTCGAGCAGCGTAGAAAAACGGCAAGCAGGATCGTCGCGCAGGAATTTCAACACCCGCGCAATTGACTGAGCCTGAGCCAGGATCGTCAATTCACCGAAGGCAACGCGAAATTCGAGCACGGAATCCTCGAGCGAGCCGAGAATGTGTTCGCCTAGTTCTGCAAGACTTTCGTCCATAGATACGGTCTCGAAGTTCGTTTGGGGCGTGCGGAACCCTGAGGAAACCGCCCATCCCTGTCGTCGAAATCAGCGGTCGAGCGTTCCCGTCCGGCGGATTTTCTTCTGAAGCGCGAGGATGCCGTAGAGGAGTGCCTCGGCTGTGGGGGGGCATCCGGGCACATAGACATCGACCGGAACGATCCGGTCGCAGCCGCGCACCACGGAATAAGAATAGTGGTAGTAGCCACCGCCATTCGCACATGACCCCATCGAGATCACGTAGCGCGGTTCTGGCATCTGGTCATAAACCTTGCGAAGCGCCGGCGCCATCTTGTTCGTCAGCGTACCCGCAACGATCATCACGTCGGACTGGCGCGGGCTGGCACGAGGCGCAACACCAAAACGCTCTGCGTCGTAGCGCGGCATCGAGGTCTGCATCATCTCGACGGCGCAACAGGCGAGACCGAAGGTCATCCACATGAGCGAGCCGGTGCGCGACCAGTTGATGAGATCATCGACGGTCGTCAGCACGAAGCCCTTGTCGGCAAGCGCATCGGACGCCTGACGGAAGAAGGCATCATCCTGCCACGCAGGTATGGAGACTTCCGGATCGACCACGCCGGGCGTGTTGGAAATCACCTTGTCGGGGTTCGTCACTCCCATTCCAGAGCACCCTTCCGCCACTCATAAGTAAAACCGATCGTCAGCACACCAAGGAAGACGATCATCGACCAGAAACCGAAGACACCGATGTCGCCCAGTGCCACGGCCCAGGGAAACAGGAAGGCGACCTCAAGGTCGAAGATGATGAAAAGAATCGCGACGAGATAATACTTCACGTCGAACTTCATGCGCGCGTCCTCGAAGGCATCGAAGCCGCATTCGTAAGCGGCGAGCTTTTCCGGATCGGGTTTGCTCGGCGCAACGACGAAAGGCGCAATCAGGAGAGCAAGACCCACAATGAGAGACAGGCCCATGAAGATCAAAATGGGCAGGTACTCAAGCAGCAGGTCTTCCATCGAATTGTCCTCACAAGGTACCGGAGAAAACTCCGGCCGGGACTGCCTCCCCTTCGCATCCTGGATGCGAGGCGGGTTAAAAAAACACCCGCAAGCGGCCTCCCAATTCGACGCGCACTATAAACCTCGCATCTGCAAAATCAAAGGCCAGCGCCCGCGTCGCCAAGGCAAAAGCTGTTGATTTTCCGGCCTTTGCGAACCGTTCCGAACAATACATGCTGCGTTTTGTGCGATGCATGCAAAGTGCAGCGAAGCGGAGTCGCAAGGGGCATCGAAGCCGGCGTTCTGGAGAAAATGGCGGGAGTGACGGGACTCGAACCCGCGGCCTCCGGCGTGACAGGCCGGCGCTCTAACCAACTGAGCTACACCCCCTTGCCGACGGCGAAGCCGCCCGAGAGGTGGGCGTCTCGTAAGCCAAGGCCTCCGCCCTGTCAAGGCAGGTTTCCGCGGTTCCTGCATTTGTTCGATTTCGGCAACGAGCCGGATCACGTCCTGCCGGGCAGACAAGGACTGGTGGGCGGTGACGGGCTCGAACCGCCGACCCTCTCGGTGTAAACGAGATGCTCTACCAACTGAGCTAACCGCCCGCACACAAAGCCCTGCACACAAAGCCTTGTGTATGTGCGCGAAACTCCTATCGGATGCCCCAGCCGATTGCAATCGCAAGCAGCAGATGGCCCGACCGGACCATTGCAATCCCGCCCCAAAACCACGACCTTGAACGCAGCCGTTCACAGCCACGACAGACGGACCTCCGCTTTGCCCCTTACAATTGCGCCCGTCTTTTCGCTGCTGCTGGCGACAGCGATTCTGCTCGTCGGCAACGGAATGCTCGGCACCCTCATACCGATTCGCGCCGGTCTCGATGGCTTCGCGACGACAACTATCGGCATCATCGGCAGTGTCTACTTCGCCGGATTTCTCATTGGCTGCCTCGCCACGCCGCATGTCGTGCGTCGGGCCGGGCACATCAGAAGCTTCGCCACCTTTTGCGGTCTCGCCTCCGCCGCGCCGCTGATCCATGCGCTATCGGCAGACCCCATCGTCTGGTCGCTCATGCGAGTGCTGACGGGGTTCTGCTTCGCCGGGCTCTACATGGTCATTGAAAGCTGGCTCAACGAGCAATCGACGAACGAGACACGCGGACGGCTCTTCTCGGCCTATCTGATGGTGAACCTTTCGGCGCTCACCGTTGGCCAGTTGCTGCTCAACGCAGCCGATCCGACTGCCTTCGTTCTCTTCGCCATTGTCTCGATTCTCACTTCGCTTGCGCTCGTGCCCGTCGCTATGACGACCTCTGTGCAACCCATGCCTATCCAGAGCACCCGGATCGACATATGGGCGCTCTACGCACTGTCTCCCGTGGGCCTTGCTGGTTCGTTCGTGGTGGGGCTTGCCAATGCGCCCTTCTGGACGCTCGCCCCGCTCTATGCAAGCGAGAGCGGGCTCGATACAGCCGGCATCTCGATCTTCATGGCTGCGGCCATCATCGGCGGCGCCATCGCCCAGTGGCCAATCGGGCGTATTTCGGACCGTATGGACCGGCGCCGCGTGATCGTCGTTCTCAGCCTCGGCGCAGCACTCGGGGAAGCGGCGCTGGCAGCTGCCGGCATGAGCGGCAACATGCTTGCCGTCATGGCAGCCGGTTTCCTGTTCGGGGTTTTCGGGCTCACGCTTTATTCTGTGGTCGTTGCCCATATGAACGACCACGGACAGAGCGAAAGCTTCGTTGCCATATCGGGTGGTATGCTCATCGTCTTCTCGGTGGGTTCGATTATTGGCCCGACGGCTGCCTCCATCGGCGTGTCGACCTTCGGCATGGCGTCGATCTTCGTGGCGACGGCAGCGGTCCATATCGGTTTTGCCGGGTTCACACTCTACCGGATCGCATTCACACCCGCCCTCACGGGAGAGCAACGGGCCGACTTCGTTGCCGTGCCTTTTCCCCAAGTGCAGCCTCTGCCGAGCGAACTCGACCCGCGTGCGTCGGAGGACGAAATCCCTGCGGAGGAGAACGCCGAAGAGCCCCGCAACGAGCAGAGCAACGGGCCGGCGGAAACAACGCTCTAAAAACAAAAGACCGGCGCGCCCTCACCGGGCGGCCGGCCCTTTGAAAATCAACTTATCGAAGGATCAGCTGTTCACGGCATCCTTGAGCCCCTTGCCGGCCTTGAATTTCGGCTGCTTCGACGCAGGGATCTGGATGGTTTCGCCGGTACGCGGGTTGCGGCCCTCGGTGGCCGCGCGGTTCGACACATTGAAGGTGCCGAAACCGACGAGCCGGACCTCTTCGCCCTTTTTCAACGAGTCCGTGATGATGTCGAATACATAGTCGACGGCTTTCGTGGTGTCGGCTTTGGACAGACCACTCCGTTCCGCCACTTCTGCAATCAGATCGTTCTTATTCACGTGAGGCCCCTCCACATGCGATGGCGGGAATCTGAGGATTCCCCTGAGACTCGAGAGTCTACCCGTCGGTGAAGAAGGGGGTCAAAGTAAAATCGCAGGATTTCTGCGGAAAATCCATGTTTTCGTTAACAAAAAACGGGAGCCCGCCGGCTCCCGTTTTCGTCACATTCGTCTTTATGGACGTATTTCAGACTCTTAGTGGGCCATAACCTGCTCAGGCGTATCACCGGAGGCGCGCTTGCCCGCCTGCTCGGCGAGCCAGGCTTCCTCGTCCCATTCGATCGGCTCCGGCATGCGCGTCAGCGCATTCTTGAGCACTTCGTCGATGGTATTCACCGGCACGATCTCCAGAGCGTTCTTCACGTTGTCCGGAATATCGGCCAGATCCTTGGCATTATCCTGCGGGATCAGCACCTTCTTGATGCCGCCACGCAGCGCCGCGAGGAGCTTTTCCTTCAGGCCGCCAATGGGCAGAACCCGGCCACGCAGCGTCATCTCGCCCGTCATCGCCACGTCTTTGCGGACGGGAATGCCCGTCATCACCGAGACGATGGCAACCGTCATGGCGGTGCCGGCCGAAGGGCCATCCTTGGGGGTCGCCCCTTCGGGCACATGGACGTGAATGTCCCTGCGGTCGAAGAGCGGCGGCTCGATGCCGAAGCGGGTCGCACGGGAGCGGACGTAGGAATTCGCTGCCGAAATCGACTCCTTCATAACATCGCGCAGATTGCCCGTGACCGTCATGCGGCCCTTGCCGGGCATCATGACGCCTTCGATAGTCAGCAATTCGCCGCCGACTTCCGTCCAGGCAAGACCCGTCACGATGCCGACCTGATCCTCGCCCTCGGCCTCGCCGTAGCGATATTTCGGGACACCGGCATAGTCTTCGATGTTCTCGATGGTGAGCGCGATCGATTTCTTGCCCGGCGTGGTGAGGATTTCCTTCACCGCCTTACGGGCAAGATTGTTCAATTCGCGCTCAAGGTTACGAACACCGGCCTCGCGCGTGTAAACGCGGATCAGCTGACGCAGCGCCTCGTCGTCGATGGACCACTCACCCTTCTTCAGACCGTGAGATTCGAGCGCCTTCTGGATCAGATGGCGGCGCGCAATCTCGACCTTCTCATCCTCGGTGTAGCCGGCGATGCGGATGATCTCCATCCGGTCCATCAGCGGCTCGGGGATGTTGAGCGTATTCGCCGTGGTCACGAACATGACGTCGGAGAGGTCATAGTCGACCTCCAGATAGTGGTCGGCGAAAGCGTTGTTCTGCTCCGGGTCCAGCACCTCGAGAAGTGCCGAAGAGGGATCGCCACGGAAGTCCGCCCCCATCTTGTCGATCTCGTCGAGCAGGAAGAGCGGGTTCGTGTGCTTCACCTTCTTCATCGACTGGATGACCTTGCCGGGCATCGAGCCGATATAGGTGCGGCGATGACCGCGGATCTCGGCTTCGTCACGCACACCGCCAAGCGACATGCGAACGAAGTCGCGACCGGTCGCACGCGCGATCGACTTGCCGAGCGAGGTCTTGCCGACGCCCGGCGGACCGACGAGGCAAAGGATCGGGCCCTTGAGCTTGTTGGACCGGCTCTGCACCGCGAGATATTCGAGGATGCGTTCCTTGACCTTGTCGAGGCCGTAATGCTCCTTGTCGAGAATTTCCTGCGCGGCGAGAATGTCTTTCTTCACGCGGCTTTTCTTTTTCCACGGCACGGAGAGCAGCCAGTCGAGATAGTTGCGCACGACGGTCGCTTCGGCGGACATGGGGCTCATCTGCTTGAGCTTCTTCAGCTCGGCGATGGCCTTTTCATTCGCTTCCTTCGAAAGCTTGGTCTTCTGGATGCGCTCTTCGAGCTCGCGCATCTCGTCCTTGCCCTCGTCGCCGTCGCCAAGCTCCTTCTGAATGGCCTTGAGCTGCTCGTTCAGGTAGTACTCGCGCTGCGTCTTCTCCATCTGGCGCTTCACGCGCGAGCGGATACGCTTCTCCACCTGAAGAACGCTGATCTCGCCTTCCATCAGCGAGTAGACCCGTTCCAGCCGTTCGGTAACCGACGGCATTTCGAGAAGCTCCTGCTTCTCGGGGATCTTGATATTGATATGGCTTGCAATGGTGTCGGCGAGCTTCGCGGCATCTTCGATCTGGCCGATTGAGCCCAACACTTCCGGCGGCACCTTCTTGTTGAGCTTCACATAGCCTTCGAACTGCGAAACCACGGAACGCGACAGTCCTTCAAGCTGTTCGCCGTCATCGTCGGTTTCGGCGACGAGATCGACCTCGGCTTCAAAGAATTCGTCATTCGGCGTGAATTTCTTCACGCGCGCACGGCGCACACCTTCCACCAGCACCTTTACGGTGTTGTCGGGCAGCTTCAGAAGCTGGAGGACGGTACCAACCGTGCCGACCTCGTAAATTTCATCTGCAGACGGATTATCATCCGCTGCGTTCTTTTGCGCGACGAGCAAAATCTGCTTGTCGTCCTGCATCACGTTTTCGAGCGCCCGCACGGATTTTTCGCGGCCGACAAAGAGCGGCACAATCATGTGCGGAAAAACCACGATGTCACGCAAAGGCAGGACGGGAAGGACGAGCGTCTCTTCCGTGCCTTCGCCACCGGCTGGAGGCTTATTGCTCTGTTCGTTGTCAGTCATGGTCGAAACCTGCCTTACTAAAATCTGCCGCCCGCAGCGAAAACCTCAGCCTAACATCCGATTCTGAATGAATGCTCTGCCGATCGTCCACCAGAATAGCGGGATTCGGGTATACCGCGCCTCTTTCGGAACGGCGTTGGACGAGAAGGCTGCCGGGCTACCTTGCGGAACCCGGCTCGTGGCTTGGGCGAGCCTACTGGTTAAGATGAAAATGGCCCCGAAAGCGCATGCTTTCAAGGCCATCGTCAAATTTCGAAGAAACCCGTTTTCAGGGGGGTTTCGATGTCAAGCACCCGTACCGATGTCATCCTGACGCTCGGCGTAGATGTAAAGCGGCCGTGCCTTGCCCTCGACCACTTCAGCACTGATGACGACTTCCTCGACGCCTTCGAGCGTTGGCAGATCGAACATCGTATCGAGCAGGATCGATTCAAGGATCGAACGAAGGCCACGGGCACCTGTCTTGCGCTCGATTGCCTTGCGCGAGATCGAGCGCAACGCTTCATCGGAGAAGGTAAGCTTCACATTCTCCATCTCGAACAGGCGCTCATACTGCTTTACCAGCGCGTTCTTGGGCTGCGTGAGGATGGTGACAAGCGCCTCCTCGTCGAGATCTTCAAGCGTCGCCAAAACCGGCATACGACCGACAAATTCCGGAATAAGGCCGAATTTCAGAAGATCTTCCGGTTCGAGATCCATGAGAAGCTCACCGGTCTTGCGATCCTCGGTCGTCTGGACCTGGGCGCTGAAGCCCATGCCGGCCCCCTTGCCGCGCTGCCCGATAATCTTTTCGAGCCCCGCAAAGGCACCACCACAGATGAACAGGATGTTCGTCGTATCGACCTGGAGGAACTCCTGCTGCGGGTGCTTGCGGCCACCTTGCGGCGGAACGCTGGCAACCGTGCCTTCCATGATTTTCAGCAGTGCCTGCTGGACACCTTCGCCCGATACGTCACGCGTAATCGACGGGTTGTCCGACTTGCGGCTGATCTTGTCGACCTCGTCGATATAGACGATGCCGCGCTGCGCGCGCTCGACATTGTAGTCGGCGGACTGAAGCAGCTTCAGGATGATGTTTTCCACGTCCTCGCCAACATAACCGGCTTCGGTGAGCGTGGTCGCATCCGCCATGGTGAAAGGCACGTCGAGGATGCGGGCAAGCGTCTGCGCAAGCAGCGTCTTGCCGCAACCGGTCGGACCGATCAGCAGAATGTTCGACTTCGCAAGTTCGACGTCGTTGTTCTTGGCGGCGTGGTTGAGACGTTTGTAATGGTTGTGGACCGCAACCGAGAGCACACGCTTGGCGTGCTGCTGACCAATCACGTAGTCGTCCAGCACCCCGCAGATTTCCTGCGGCGAGGGAACCCCGTCACGCGACTTCACCAGCGAAGACTTGTTCTCCTCGCGAATGATATCCATGCAGAGTTCGACGCATTCGTCGCAGATAAAGACGGTCGGTCCCGCGATCAGCTTCCTGACTTCATGCTGGCTCTTGCCGCAGAAAGAACAGTAGAGCGTGTTCTTGGAGTCGCCGCCGCTCACCTTGCTCATAAAAACTCCTTAGTAACGTGCAGGCCTTAACTGACGCATCCAGCCCTTGCACCAAACGTGCCTGCCTTGCGGCGACCGATCAAGGCACCTGTTTTCATACGCCCGAAAGGCCCAAACGGATGACTCGGCAAGTCGCCTTAACTCCATACGAGCATGTTATTCGGCGAGGGATCAACATTTCATTACCCCTCCACGACGACGGAAAACGACGGAAAATGTCCTTTTCATAACCTTGCCAGCCCGCCTCTTAGGCACATGACGCCTATTATCGGGGCAGCCGAGCCGAATAGCTGCAAAGTGGCACTAAATCAGCCCTTTGCGGCGGCATCGCCTGCAGAAGCCGAACGCTCGACACCAACATGATCGATAATGCCGAATTCCTTCGCGCGTTCAGGGCTCATGAAGTTGTCGCGCTCAAGCGCGTCTTCCACATCCTTCAGGCTCTGGCCGGTGTGTTTCACATAGATATTGTTCAGGCGTTCGCGAATCGCAATCGTCTCGCGCGCGTGAATTTCGATATCCGTCGCCTGGCCCTGAAAGCCGCCGGAAGGCTGGTGGACCATGATACGCGCATTCGGGAGCGCATGGCGCATGCCCTTTTCGCCCGCAGCCAGAAGAAGCGAGCCCATCGAGGCCGCCTGCCCCATGCAAACCGTCGAAACGGGCGGACGGATATGCTGCATGGTGTCGTAAATTGCCAGTCCCGATGTCACCACGCCGCCCGGCGAGTTGATGTACATCGAGATTTCCTTCTTCGGGTTTTCCGCCTCGAGAAAGAGAAGCTGTGCTGTCACCAGCATCGCCATGCTGTCCTCGACGGGCCCCGCGACGAAGATGATGTGCTCCTTCAGCAGACGCGAGAAAATATCGTAGGCGCGCTCGCCACGGTTGGTCTGCTCGACCACCATCGGCACGAGGTTCATGTAGGTTTCGACGGGGTCTTTCATTGTCTCTCCTGAGCATCGGCCGATTTATGCGCCTGTTTAACAGGAAGCGCCGTCACCCGGCAAAGGGCACAAGCGTCGCATTCCCATGCAAACGCATGAAACTGGACATCAGATGTATTTAGGCCGATTCGGTAAATGGATGGTTCAGAACACTAGCGCAAGAAATATAGGGACTGGAATGGCAGATTTCGCCCCCACCCCGCGCCGGGTCTTTTGTCGCAGCGTCAGACAGCCTGCCTGACCTTTATAAATACCGGCACCGCTACCGTGTCGCCCGGGCCAATCATGCCCATTGCGCCCGCCAGAGCGCCCGAAACAAGCTCACGGACGAGAAAACGCGCTGGCTCCACCCAACGCGGCGCGTTTTCGTACACGCAGCCCTTCCCGGCTCTCTCCGTCGTTCTGCCCGTGTGAGTGTGCTTTAAGCGGGTAGCCTCAGATACAGACGCTCGCGAGCGGCGGGAAGCCATTGAACGCGACGGCCGAATAGGTCGTCGTGTAGGCACCCGTGGCAAGAATCCAGACCTTGTCTCCCGCCTGCAGTTCGACCGGCAGGCGATAATCCGTCTTCTCGTAGAGAATGTCGGCGCTATCGCAGGTCGGACCGGCAAGGACGACAGGCGATGTGTCGTTCTTGCTTTTTACGGCGGCATCACGAGACGTCAGGAGGCGGTAGCGGATCGCCTCATCCATCGTTTCGGCAAGGCCGTGAAACTTGCCCGCATCGAGATAGACCCATCGTCGCGCATCGTCGCCACCCTTTTCGGAAACGAGTACGACTTCAGCCTGGATGACACCGGCATCCCCGACAATGCCACGGCCCGGCTCCACGATCACTTCGGGCTGACATTCGCCGAAGTGGCGCGTGAGAGCTTCGCGGATCGCTTCGCCATAGGCCGCAATAGAGGGCACGTCGGTGCGGTAGCGCGAAGGAAAGCCGCCGCCCATATTGACCATGCGCAGGTTCACGCCACGCGCGCCGAGGTCGCGGAAGAGCGACAAGGAGAGCCCGAGCGCCTTGTCATATTGCGTGAGGTCCGTCTGCTGCGAGCCAACATGAAAGGACAAGCCATAGGCATCGAGGCCGAGTTCATTGGCACGGACAAGCAGGTCCACCGCCATCTCGGGTTCGCAACCGAACTTGCGCGAGAGCGGCCATTCGGCACCTTCGCACTCCATGAGCACACGGCAATAAACCTTCGAGCCGGGCGCAACGCGCGCGATCTTTTCGAGTTCGGCGGCGCTGTCAAAGGCGTACATGCGCACACCCTTGGCGAAGGCCGCCGCTATGTCGCGCTCCTTCTTGATCGTATTGCCGAAGGAGAGGCGGTCGGCCGGAACACCATGGCTCAGGCAGAGGTCGATCTCGCCCATGCTTGCCGTGTCGAAGGACGAGCCGAGGCGGGCCAGACGTGAGACAATCTCGTCGGCCGGGTTTGCCTTGACGGCATAGAAGATGCGGGCCTGCGGCAACGAGCGCGCGAGTTCCTCGAAGTTGTGGGCGACGATGTCGACGTCAACCACGAGACAAGGCGAGGGAATGTCGGCCGTCGCGAGATAGCGCGCGATCTTGGGCGGCAAGCCGCCACGCTCCTGCGGAAGCTCGGCCGCCTGCGGCACAAGGCGCAAGCGCGGCTTGCGGCGAAGCGGCGACTTCAACGGCGTAACCGACCTGCCAGCGGAAGCCGACTTGGCAGTCGGAACCGTGGGGGCGGCGGACTTCATGGAAATGCGCGAACGGGCACGGCGGCCCTGCTCCGGAGCGAACATCGTAAACACCCTTTTTCAGACCCGGCTTTTTTTCTGTTGGCCGGCGTGATCCAAAAAGGACGCTTCCGTCGTTGCATAAACCTGCTAAGGGCCAGCGGCACGTGCGTGTGCGTCTTGTGATGCGCGGGGATATAGGTACCACCGACTTCACGCAACAAGTTTTTGTTCTTCAGCGTAAATTTTTTCATCAACGCCACATCAAGCCCGCCCCCGCTTTTGTGCCGCAATCCAACAAGACACAAAAAAGGCCCGGACGATCATCCGGGCCTTTCTTTCATTCGGAACGGCGAACCGTTCAGTCTTCTTTTTTCGGGTATCCGGATTTTTTGGTTGATTGGCTCATATCATGATGACGGAACCAACCATCAGCTCAGCGGATTACCTGGTTGATGACGACTCTTCTTCACGGC
>NZNS01000004.1 GCA_002694985.1 Parvibaculum sp.
CGATCTCGTCGGGCTTGTGTCGCTTGTTTGCCATTGTGGTCCTCCTTCATGGTCAAAACCATACTTCAAGGTGGACCCGTTCAATGGGGGTGGATCAACGTCTCTCGTCACTCACTACGGACGAACGGAACAGGATATTGACCCGAGATTGGCCCTACGCAAGAGCCGCCACAACTATGTGTGTCAGCATCACGTCCGGTACAACGAGAAAACCAAAGACGTAATCGACCGCTTCTCGATCGCCCCCGTCGTTCTCGTCCGCGACTTGCATGACTGCGTCGTTAGCTTGCGCGACCATCTGCGTAGGGAGTCAGCAGACAATTCGATGGTCTTTGCCAGTCAGGATCACGTCAATCTTCCCGACGCGGAGCTCGAAACTTTCATCGTCCAGTTGGCCATACCTTGGTACATAAATTTCTATGTTTCCTGGCACGATTGTCCTTCCGTACTCTGGATCAACTATCAAGAGGTGACGACTGACAGCAAGGACGCAATCAAGAGGATTTTGCACCATGCTGGGCGAAAAAATATTCGCGACGAAGAGATCGAGATGGCTTTGGAAAACCGAAACTCTTCAGCCGATCGCATGAACGTCGGCCGCCCGGGGCGGGGCCGCATGCTTTCCGATGAAAATAAAGCGCTGATTAGACAATATTGCAGCGCATATCCACGCATCGACTTCTCACGCATCGGAGTCGATTGAATCGCTCCTGGCAGACAATCAACCACACGGCACGAGCGAATTACCTCGAATTTTCACGACACACTGCTTCTCTGCCTTCCGCGTTCGACCTCAGCTATGGAGCCCGTATCAGGAAACGCGCCGCAAGAAGCCTTCGGGAGCGACGGTCACCATCAATTTTTTCTCAATCTCACGATCGACTTCGAAGTTCATCCGGCTTCCGTCCCGCGCCAGACGACCTTCCTTCCCGACATTGCTCAGATACTCCCTAACGGATGTCTTTGGATTGTTTCCCTTACCCCACGGTCGATCAGGGAAAAGGTCGCCTTGCGTATCTTCAACAAACGTATCGAAGACAATACAATAACTTCCGACGCTCGTCAGCGGCGCGTAAGCTTCGAGTTCCCTTAACACATGCTCGTGGGTATGGTTGGAATCGAGGCAAACGAGAACACGTTCCCCCTCGGTAATCTGATCGTAAACCTGTCGAACTGTAGCCGGATCGATGCTCGACCCCTGAACCATGCTGATGCCGTACGCCATCGGGTGCGCCTCGATTGCAGCGCGGTTGTGTTCGCGGATGTCGATATCCACACCAATAACCCGGCGCCTCCTCTTACGCGGATCGACAACCTCTCCGCGCTCTGCTGCGTCGGAATAGTCCAGGAGTGCGAGGATCGACGCGCTCAGGATCAGCGAACCGCCGTGTGCAATTCCGGTTTCCACAATTACGTCCGGTCTGACCTGCCAGATCAGCTCCTGAATTGCCACCATGTCCTGCGGATACTGGATAATGGGTCGGTCCATCCAGGCAAAATTGTAGACATACTTCTTCGCCATTGACATCTCGAGCCAATCGAGAGATGCCTTCCGGAATGTCTCATCGGAGCCGTATCCGGAAATGCGCTCCGCCTTTTCGCGATTGAATTCTTCAACTGGATTCATTTGTCGACATCAACCTTCAAGATCAAGCTGTGCACCCACACAGCGGGCCGCTAGTATTTCCCAACTAGTTTCGAATTTCAGCATGGATCCACTTCGAAAGGAGTGGCAGAACAGAATGAGGCCTGAAGCCGGTTTCTCGCGCCAGCTTCGCGATGGGAATTCGTGGAAAGGTTACCACGGGGGTCTCCTCGCTCACTTTCACCTCTATTCCGGCGTCTGTGAGGATCGCAGCAATTTGTGCATTTGTGCAGTTCGCGCCGCTTGCCAGATTGTATATCGTATTCCGGCCATGTTCAGCAACGGCACGCAGCCCCGCCACAACGTCATCGATCCAGATGTAATCCTTCGCCGAGCGTGAGCTGCTCCGTATCAAAACTTTTCCGTCCTTCCTGGCTTCCGCGACAACGGCCCCAAGGAAATTCGTGTCTCCCATGCCGGGACCCACTACGTTGGATAGCCTCACCACGGAACACTTTTTCCCGGCGGACAGGACGAGACTCTCCCCCATGAGTTTCGACAGGTCGTAGAGATCATCTGGATCAGAGGGCAGAACCGCAACTTTTCCATCCTCTTCTGCGATCATCGTCCTCTTATAGACCCTCGTGCTGGACAGATAGATCAACCGGTCAAATCGTGCTCGGCTCATCACCCGCTGCAGAAGGGAAACATGTGCCTCAACCGTGTCCAGAGGGCGGCTTCTGAAATCCGCAGTTATGCCGACGCAGTAAAAGAGGATCCCCAAGTCTCGTTCAAAGATTGCATCGTCATCGCGCGCGGGGGCCCAGCATTCCATTCCGTCCTCGCGCAGGCCGGTCACGAGAGCGCTGCCGATAAAGCCGTGTCCGCCGAGCACGGTTGTTTTCATTCGCGCCATCCGAGAAGCTTCAATGGATTGCCGCCTTGTATCGAGTAGCCTTCAACTTCTCCACGAACGACCGAGCCTGCGGCAATCACACACCCCTTGCGCAGCATGGCGCCGTCGAGAAATACGCAATTCGCACCGATCCAGACATCATCCTCGATTACAATACCGCCCTTGGTCGGGCGGAATCCCTGAGAGCGAATGAGTTTGCTGCGATCACGGAACTCATGATTGGTGGGCGCAAATGTGCAGTTTGCAGCAATTGCCACATTGTCACCGATACAGACGCCGTTTCCTGTGTAGAAGACACAACCCGAATTGATGACTGTGTCCGCTCCTATTATGAGGTCGCCCGATCCTCCGGCAGGCTTCACCTTGACGAAGGAGTCTATCACCGAGCGGCGCCCCACGACGATTTTCGATCCGCGCACCGAATCTTCGATGTCCGCCAGATGAGAAACCCGCGCCTCAGGATGAATCTCGATCATGTCTCATCTATTCGATCTAGCCTCGCCGGCAGGTTCATCCAACTTGAGTGGGCGGCTTTCGATCAGTAATCTCGAAAAACTGTCTGATGTGCCGTCTCACCGTCTTCCAGAAACGGTAAACACGCAGATTTGCATAACGCAAAAGATTAGGTGTGAGAAGTAACTTCTCCCACAGTGGCCAATCAAGCCGCCGAAGTTCGGCGAAGCAGGATTTGCGGAAAGAGCGACGCATTTCCCACATGACACTTGCGGGCTCCCTCGCCGAATACCTTGCCGCCTCAGGCTGGCCGACATAGAGCTTCGCCGCGTTGTTGCCGGTGACGCTTTCAGAGAGGATAACCGGCACCATCGCCATATGATCCCACGCCCAAATGTATGGGTAGTTGGCACGTGTACGAGACAGGATTTCCATCAAAGTCGGCTTGTGCCAGAGCCCGTAAATGCTACTCGCGCTGAGATGCATGAGCATGTGTCCGACCCGGCGCACACGAAGTTTCTGGCAAGGCAAGATGAAACTATTGACGCCGGCAATCGAACCGTCCCGCCGAACAATTAGGGTTTCAGGGCCTGCAAGCCTAATCCGCGCGTCCTCGTCAAACTTCGCCTTGAGCTCCTCGACGTACTGGGCATTGGACCAATCGTCGTCGGCACGCCACATGAATAGTTCGGTTTGCGCCATTTCGAGCAAGGAAAAGAAATTCGGGACAGGACCGACATTGGTCTCCCGGCGAACAACGCGGAATCTTGGGTCTCTGTCGGCAAAGCCTTGTGCGATATCAGCACTGCGGTCAGTCGAGGCGTTGTCGGAAATTATAACTTCAATGTCGCGATAGGTCTGTGTCCTAAGGGATTCCAGACTCCGTTCAAGCGTTGCTTCGCCATTGTAGACAGGTACGCCGATCGTGATCGTTGTCATTCCCGCACCATGTCCGTCAGGTTGGTGTAACCACAAGCTCTGGCACAGCGGTCACGAAACGGGCTCCCCAACTGCGAGCATGGTCGAGTTGCCGCATGACTTCGTCACGTATGTTCCAGGGCAGGATAACGATTAGGTCCGGGCGGTTCGCTTCGAGATGTGCCTCATCGACGATAGGGATACGGCTGCCTGGCATATATTTCCCCAGCTTTGCCGCCGCTCTGTCCACGACATAGGGGATAAGATCGGGCCGTATACCGGCAAAGTTCATCAGCGTGTTGCCCTTGGCCGCCGCTCCGTAAGCGCCAACCTTGAGGCCTTTCCGTTTCGCATCAATGAGGAAGGCGACGAAGTCGTCCTTCACTTTTTCGGCCTTCGCCTGAAATCCTTCGTAAAATGCGGAGCTCTCTATCCCCGCCTCCGCCTCGGTCTTTTCCATTTTGGCAAGACGGTCCGTGCGTTCGCGTTTACCCGTATCGCTGCGCTGCGCAAATACCCGCAGGCTTCCTCCATGGGTCGGCAATTCCTCTACGTCGAAAACGGAAAGGCCGTTCACCGCAAAAATGCGTGCGACGGCAGCGAGCGACAAATACGAATAATGCTCGTGGTAGATAGTATCGAACTGGTTCTGGCGGACAAGATTAAGGAGATGTGGAAACTCGAAGGTCGAGACGCCTTCCGGTTTCAGAAGACGCGCGAATCCCGACACGAAGTCATTGATATCCGGCACATGCGCAAGAACATTGTTTGCGGCAGTCAGATCCGCCTGACGCCCCGCTCCCGCCAGTTCCGTGGCAAGCTCGACACCGAAAAATCGCTCGACGATATCAATGCCCTTTTCCCGCGCTGCCGCAGCGGTGCTCGCCGTCGGCTCGATGCCATAGCAGGGAATGCCGCCCGCCTTCACATATTGGAGAAGATATCCATCATTCGCCGCGACTTCCACGACCATGCTGTCATGATCGAGAGAAAATCGCGTCGTCATTTCATCGACATAGGCCTTCGAATGCGCGAGCCAGCCCGACGAAGTCGAACTGAAATAGGCGTAATCGCTCGCGAAAAGCTCTTCACGACCAGCATGATCTTCCGTCTGGACAAGCCAGCAATTCGTACACACGAGCACGCGTAGCGGGTACCAGACCTCGGGTCCGGCGAGTGCTTCCCTCGTCAGATAGGCGTTGGAAGGCGGCGAGGCGCCGAGATCGACAAAAGTCTGTTCAAGCGGCGTACCGCAATGCCGGCATTTCACGAAACTACCTCATTCCTTCCCACCGCCCAGAAGCGGGTGATTTCTGTCGCGCTCCGAACGTTCGCCAATCCTGAGCGGCCATTCAATGCCGAGCGCCGGATCGTCTGCCCTTACACCACCCTCGGCCCCCGGCGCGAAGGGAGCCGAATGGAGGTATAGCATTTCAACATTGTCCGTCAGCGTCTGAAAACCATGCGCAAAACCCGGCGGAATGAGAAGGCTTGTCGCATTCTCGTTCGAGAGCCGCTCACCATGCCAATGGAGATAAGTTGGCGATGCAGGCCGCATGTCGACTGCGACATCAAAGACCTCGCCGGCAAGACAAGTGACGAGCTTCGCCTCTTCATGCGGCGCGTTCTGGAAGTGCATGCCACGCACCGTTCCGGTTTTTGCGGTATATGTGCGGTTCATCTGAACAACAGGCCAGGACCAGCCGGCCTGACGTAATTCATCCGCACAGAAGATCCGTTCCAGCCAGCCACGCTCATCGCCCATGCGCTTCCGCTTCAGCACAACGACGCCCTCAAGCGGCGTTCGTTCGATGTCAAAACGGGCGCTCATGAAGTTTCGCCACGATAGAGTTTTTCATAGGCGGCAATCTGATCGAGCGTGCGCGCGCGCATATCGCCTTTCGCATTGAGCGCACGATACCAGTCTGCAAGCCAGGAGACGCAAGGCGTTCCCGCAAGCTGGTCCTTCCAGCCCAGAACGGAGCGCGCTTTTCGGCTGTCGATCTCAAGCGTCATCATCTCGCGCGGGCCGGTATCGTTTGCAGGTTCCCAAACACAGTCCGCGCCGAGCGCCGACTGAACGGCATTCGCAAGCTCTGCCACCGTCAGAGGGGCGGCATCATGCGGCGGTCCGAAGTTGAGAGCTGCCGGAAGTTCCACCCCTTCCGTCAGGGCGCGAGCATAGGTGAAATAGCCGCAAAGGCAGTCGAGCACATGCTGCCAGGGCCGCGCCGCAGCGGGATTGCGCAGTACCAGCGGTTGTCCTGCCATCAATGCGCGCCAAATGTCCGGCACAAGCCGGTCTTCTGAAAAATCCCCGCCACCGATCACATTGCCTCCGCGCGCCGTCGCCACGCGCACGCCCTTCTCTTCGAAGAAGGATCGGGCATAAGACGAAGTGACAATCTCGGCTGCAGCCTTGGAAGCCGCATAGGGGTCATGGCCACCAAGCGGGTCTTCCTCACGAAAGGAGACACCTTGCTCCGTATTTTCGTAGACCTTGTCAGTCGTGACGACGAGAACGGCTTCAAGCGCGTCTGCATGGCGCAGCGCCTCGAGAAGATGGACGGTTCCCATCACATTGGCCCCGAAGGTACCGACCGGATCAATGTAGGAACGGCGGACCAGCGGCTGGGCGGCCATGTGGAGCACGATTTGCGGCGCCGCTTCCTGCACCACATTGCGCACCGCATCAATGTCTCGCAAGTCACCGAAACGAGAACGGACCGAACCCGCAATATTTGCGAGCTCAAAGAGGTTCGGATCGGTATCGGGTTTGAGCGAAAAGCCGGTGACGTCAGCCCCCATCGACGCGAGCCAGAGCGATGCCCACGCGCCCTTGAAGCCGCTGTGCCCTGTCAGCAGGATGCGCTTGCCGCTCCAGAACGACTTGTCGAGACCGTCGATCTTCAACTAGTCCCTCCACACCTTCCAGGGAGCCTTGCCTGTCGACCAGAGCTCCTCCAGATAATTCTTCTCGCGAAGAGTATCCATTGGCTGCCAGAAGCCGGCATGTTTGAAGCTCATGAGCCCGCCATCGGCAGCAAGCCCCATGAGGGGCTCGGCTTCAAAAGGTGTCTTGTCACCGTCGATGCGATCCAGCACTGAAGGTTCGAGCGCGAAAAAGCCACCATTGATCCAGGCGTTATCCCCGGGAGGCTTTTCGATGAAGCGCCGAACCCGGTCTCCCTCGAGTTCCAGTGCGCCATAACGTCCCGGCGGGATAACACTGGTGAGGGTCGCTTCCTTGCCGTGCGATTTGTGAAAGGCGAGAAGCGATGCGATATCCACATTCGCGACGCCATCTCCATAGGTCATGAAGAATGTTTCATCCGAGTCCAGATAGTCACGCACCCTCTTGATGCGACCGCCGGTCAGCGTGTCCTGGCCGGTATCGACCAGTGTGACGCGCCAGGGCTCGCTTGCTTTCTGATGATAGGTGATCTGGTGGTTCGCCACATCAACCGTCACGTCCGACGAATGAAGCACATAGTTGGCGAAGTATTCCTTGATCATATATCCGCGATAGCCGAGGCAGATCACGAAATCGTTGAACCCGAAATGGGTATAAATCTTCATGATATGCCAGAGGATCGGACGCCCGCCGATTTCGATCATCGGTTTTGGCCGAAGCTGGCTTTCCTCCGATATGCGCGTACCGAGCCCCCCGGCCAGTATCACTACCTTGGTCATGTTATCCCCGCCCTAAAGCGCCTCGCGCAATTGTTTCACGAAGTTGGAAAGCCCCGTCAGCCGGCGGCGACGAAGACGCTCCGCCTTCAGAATTGCCTGCAGCTCGGCAAAAGCCCTGTCCATATCTTCGTTGATGATGATGTATTCATATTCCTGATAATGGCTGATTTCGTCGGAGGCTTTGGCCATACGCTCTGCAACGACCTCGGCGGGATCCTGCGCGCGTGCTTTCAGCCGTTTTTCAAGATCGTGCACCGATGGCGGCAGGATGAAGACCTTCACGATATCTTCCGGCGCCGTCTCATCGAGCTGCTGCGTACCCTGCCAGTCGATGTCGAAGAGAACGTCCCGCCCACGAGAAAGCGCATCTTCCACGGGCGCTCTGGGCGTCCCGTAGTAATTCCCGAAAACCTTCGCATGTTCGAGGAACTCGCCTCGATTACGCATGATGCCAAAGTCTTCCGTGCTCAGAAAAAAGTAATCCCTGCCCTCCTGTTCGCCGGGGCGGGGTTTGCGCGTTGTCGCGGAGACTGACATTTCGATCTCGGCATCGCTTTCCAGCAATCGGCGCGACAGCGTCGTCTTGCCCGCACCTGACGGCGAGGACAGGACAAGCATCAGACCACGCCGATGAATATCAATCCCGGTCATCTGACGGTGTTACTCCACATTCTGAATCTGTTCACGGAACTGATCGATTACCGCCTTCAGATCGAGACCGATCCGTGTGAGGCTGACATCAGCGGCTTTGGAGCAAAGCGTGTTCGCCTCGCGATTGAACTCCTGCGTGAGAAAGTCGAGACGCCGCCCCACGGCTTCCTTGCTGTCGAGCAATTCGCGCGCCTGCTCGACATGGGCCTTCAACCGATCGATTTCCTCGCGAATGTCCGCGCGGGTTGCAAGCAGCGCCGCTTCCTGCGCCACACGATCTTCCGCAATCGCCGTCGCATCTCCCAGCAATTCCTGCAATTGCTCCTTGAGTCGCGATTGCAGGGCGGCAGGTGCCGCCGCCGGGCAATCCGCCGCCGCGCGCGTCAGACGCTCGATTTCATCGATGTGGCCGGTCAGCACCGCTTCGAGCTTCGCACCTTCCTGAGCACGCGCCTCCGCCAGAGCTTTTGCCCCCTCGGCGAATGAAGCCGTCAGCGCGGCTTCCAGCGCCGACTTCGCGTCCTCGTCCGCCGCCACGTCTTCGGCATTCTCCAGCACGCCCTTGAGAGCGAGGATAGCTTCCGGCCGCGGGGGCATGACCTCGATGTTTTTCTGGAGGTCTTCAATTGCTTCCAGCACAACCTGAAGCGCCGCGCGATTGACACGGAGGGGCGCCGCTTCGCCTGTGCGTTCGAGTACGAGATTGATCTGGCAATTGCCGCGCTTCAGATGCCGCGCGAGTTCTGTGCGCAGTTTGGCCTCGATGCCGTCAAGACCGGCCGGCAGACGCAGCCGGGCATCGAGCCCCTTGCCGTTGACGCTTCGCAGCTCCCAATGCCAGCGCACGGCGCCATGGGCGCCCTCGACGCGAGCAAAACCTGTCATGCTATTGAGCGGCATCGCGTTTTCCCGGAATCACTTTGATATGGTGGGGACTATAACAGCCACAAACCGGCTTTTCTCTCACCCATCTGAGACCCGTCCGGCTCGCTTATTTGTCCTTTTGGCGCTCGATCTGCCGCCATTCACGGACGCGCTGCTGGTGTTCCCGGAGTGTGCGGGAAAAGGCATGGCCACCCGTCCCGTCTGCGACGAAGTAAAGCTCGTCTGTTTCCGGCGGGTTCAGCACCGCCTCGAGGGAGGCCCTGCCGGGATTGCAGATCGGCGTGGGCGGCAACCCGTCCACGAGATAGGTATTGTAGGGCGTATGCTTGTCGAGCTCACTGCGGCGGATGGGCCGCCCAAGCGTGCCCTTGCCGCCGACTAGGCCATAGATGATCGTCGGGTCGGACTGGAGCCGCATAGGCACCTTGAGGCGGTTCACAAAAACCGCGGCGACCCGGGGGCGTTCGGAAGCGATGCCTGTTTCCTTCTCGACGATGGAAGCAAGGATGATGGCTTCCTCGCGCGTCTTGAAAGGCAGATTCTTCGCGCGGCTTTCCCAGATTTCATCCATCAAGGCGGTTGCTGCCTCCTGCATATCGGAGACGATTTCCTTGCGGGTCGCGCCACGAGTGAAGCTGTAGGTTTCCGGCAGAAGAGAACCTTCCCGAGGCGTGGGCGGCATCTCGCCGACAAGAACCGGATTGGCTTCCACCAGCAACATGATCTGCTCGCTGGTGAGCCCTTCGGGAATGGTAATCCGGTGAAGAATAGAGCGCCCCTCGCGCAGGATGCGCATGATCGAGGCCATGCTGGCCCGGGCGGGAATTTCGTACTCCCCAGCCTTGAGATCACCCTCAGCGCGATTGAATCGGACGCCGGCGAGGAAGATCACGGTATCGGAAATCACGCCCGCCTTCTCGAGGCGGTTTGCGATGGCGCGGACGCCAAGGCCCGGGTCGAGCATGACCACACGGGATTCCGCATGAGGCCCCGCGGCCTCGAAGCGATATTTTCCGTAGAGGAAGACTGTGCCTGCCAGAGCGAGCCCCAACAGGGGCAGACAGAATGCCGCTATCAGGATGAAGCGCAGCCAGCGGCGGCGAGGCTTTCGTGATGCAGGCCCGGCCAGGTTTTCGGTTGGAGTTGCCTCGCCTTCTTCTTCAGGCGCAGCAGGAGTATCGCCACCTTCCGTCAACCATCGACCTTTTTCATGACCAGCGACGCATTTGTACCACCGAAGCCGAAGGAGTTGCTCAGGGCGTAGTTGACTTCCTTCTTGCGCGCCTCGTTCGGAACCAGATCAATCAGCGTTTCGGCCGCAGGATTATCGAGATTGATCGTGGGCGGCAAAATGCTGTCCCGCATGGCCAGAAGGCAGAAGATCGCCTCGACAGCCCCTGCTGCACCAAGCAGATGACCGATAGAGGACTTGGTCGAAGACATGGAGACTTTCTCGATCGCGTTGCCGAGAAGACGGGTGACGGCGCCAAGTTCGATTGTATCCGCCATTGTGGATGTGCCATGCGCATTCACATAGTCGAGGTCCGACGCCGTGATCCCGGCGCGCTTCAGCGCAGCCTGCATGGAGCGGAAGCCGCCATTTCCGTCCTCAGGCGGAGCCGTCACATGATAGGCGTCGCCCGAGAGACCATAACCGGCAATCTCTCCGTAAATCTTCGCCCCACGCGCCTTGGCGTGTTCATATTCCTCAAGAACGACAACACCCGCTCCCTCGCCCATCACAAAGCCGTCGCGGTCCCTGTCATAGGGACGGGAAGCCTTTTCGGGCGTGTCGTTATACCCGGTGGAGAGGGCGCGGCAGGCCGCAAAGCCTGCGATTCCGATGCGGCAAATGGCGGATTCAGCGCCCCCCGCCACCATCACGTCAGCGTCGTCCAGCGCGATCAGCCGCGCGGCATCGCCGATGGCATGGGCGCCCGTAGAACAGGCGGTCACGACCGAGTGGTTCGGCCCCTTGAGGCCATGTTCGATCGAGACATAGCCCGAAGTGAGATTGATAAGCCGGCCGGTGATGAAGAAAGGGCTCACCCGGCGAGGCCCCTTTTCCTGCAAGGTGAGCGCTGTTTCGGCAATGCCTTCAAGTCCGCCGATTCCCGAGCCGATCATCGTACCCGTGCGGCACTGTTCTTCTTCGGTCTTGGGCTTCCAGCCAGCGTCGGTCAGCGCCTGAGTGGCGGCGGACATTGCATAAACGATAAAATCGTCGACGCGCTTCGATTCCTTGGGGTCCATCCAGTCATCGGGATTGAAGGCGCCTTCGCCTTCGCGCGGCACCGGCATGGCGATCTTGCAGGGAAGATCCGAGACGTCGAACTTCTCGATCTTCCGGGCCCCCGATTCACCATTGAGAATGCGCTTCCAGGTGGTCTCAACCCCGCAACCAAGCGGAGAAACCATACCCAGACCTGTTACGACCACACGCCTCATACCGATGAAAACTCCTAATCCCGGTCAATCACCGGAAGCAAACTGCAAATAGGGCGGAGGGCCGGGAGCTTTGCGCCACCGGCCCTGCCAATCAAACCGGAATCAGGACTTGGCGTTCGCTTTGACGAACTCGATAGCGTCCTTGACGGTCAGGATCTTCTCGGCGGCATCGTCCGGGATTTCCACGCCGAATTCTTCTTCGAACGCCATGACCAGTTCGACATTGTCGAGACTGTCGGCGCCCAGGTCGTCGATGAAGCTCGCGTTCTCGGTGACCTTGTCCGCGTCGACGCCCAGGTGCTCGACCACGATCTTCTTCAAGCGTTCAGCGATATCACTCATTTCAAGTCCTCAGATCTTTTGGTTTTAACCGGCCTCGCACATCCCGCTGCTCGCTGTAAGGCATCGAGGACTGGATGTGATCGAATTCGGCGGAAAGGTTGCCCCTCTTCTGGCCCATTTCAAGGCAGAACCGCAAGCCAAATCGAGGGCTTAGGTAACACACTTTTTTGCCCTGTACCAGCAAACGCGCGCGGGCGACGCAACTCTCTACATATGTGATTCTTCGTTTATTTTCAGCACCTTGCAGAAAAACAATCGTCAGATCATCGCCATTCCACCATTCACGTGCAGGGTCTGCCCCGTGACATAGGCCGCTTCATCGCTCGCCAGATAGACCGCAGCGGCGGCAATTTCCCTTGCCTCGCCGAGTCGCCCGGCCGGAATGGTCGACATGATACGAGACTGCTGCTCCTCGTTCAGCGCGTCCGTCATGGCGCTGCGGATGAAACCGGGCGCGATACAATTCGCGGTGATGTTGCGGCTCGCAACTTCCTGGGCGATCGACTTCGTCATGCCGATCATGCCGGCCTTGGAGGCTGCGTAGTTTGCCTGCCCCGGATTGCCCGTCACGCCGACGACAGAGGTGATACCAATGATGCGGCCCCAGCGGCGCTTCATCATACCGCGCATGACACCTCGCGAAAGACGGAAGGCGGCGGTGAGGTTCACCCGGATAACCTCTTCCCACTCTTCATCCTTCATTCGCATGAAGATGTTGTCGCGCGTGAGGCCCGCATTGTTGACGAGGATATCGAGACTGCCGAGGGCCTCTTCGGCCTGCTTTGGCAGGGCATCGACAGCCTCTGCGTCGGAAAGATTGCATGGCAGCACATGGGTGCGTTCACCGAGTTCGGAAGCCAGCGCGTCGAGCGCTTCCTTGCGCGTACCCGACAGCACAACCGTCGCGCCCTGACCGTGCAAAGCCCGCGCAATGTCGGACCCGATGCCGCCCGACGCGCCGGTGACCAGCGCGCCCTTGCCTGTGAGATCGAACATGCCGGCTCCTATCGTTCAGATGGTCTTGAGAAAGGCCTCGACATCGGCAGGTGTGCCGACGGCGAGAATTTCGGGTTCCGTCGCAATGCGCTTCACCATGCCGGACAGTGCCTTGCCGGCACCGACTTCTACATAGGATCCGACACCCTGTGACTCCATGTAAAGCACGCTTTCGCGCCAGCGAACCATACCTGTCACCTGCTTGACGAGGAGGTCGCGGATGGTCGCAGGGTCAGCCACTTTCGAGGCCGTGACATTGGCGACCAGCGGAATCGAAGGCGCTCTCAGGTCGACCGCACCGAGCGCCTCTGTCATTTCGTCGGCAGCGGGCTGCATCAGCGGGCAATGAAATGGCGCGCTTACGGGCAGGAGCATGCTGCGCTTCGCCCCTTTTGTCTTCGCGATTTCGATCGCACGTTCGACGGCGGCCCTTGTTCCGGAAACGACGACCTGCCCACCGCCATTGTCGTTTGCAGCCGTGCAGACATCGCCCTGTGCCGCCTCGTTGGCCACTTCCGCCGCCTGATCGAATTCAAGACCAAGCAGCGCCGCCATTGCCCCCTCGCCCACCGGTACGGCGCGCTGCATTGCCTGCCCGCGTCGTTTAAGGAGGCGAGCCGTGTCCGCAACGCTGAAGGCGCCCGCCGCAGCAAGTGCAGAATATTCACCGAGCGAATGACCGGCGACGAAAGCCGCCTTGTCGGCGAGGCTGAAGCTGCCCTCCTTTTCCAAGGTGCGAATAACCGCAAGGCTTACCGCCATGATCGCAGGCTGCGCGTTCTCGGTAAGGGTCAGATCCTCCTGCGGACCTTCCCACATGAGCTTCGACAGATTCTGGCCAAGAGCATCGTCGATCTCGCCAAAAACTTCCCGGGCGGAAGCAAAGGCGTCGGCGAGTTCACGGCCCATGCCGACCGACTGCGATCCCTGGCCGGGGAAGATGAAAGCCCTCGTCATTGTCGCTCCCTATATCCCGCCCACCCCTTTTCGGGGCAGATTTCCGGGCTTTTTTCCTGTTCGGGGACTCGGTTCCCCAGCAGCGCCAAGTGATACCCTGTGCAGACATCGAGTCAAGCCGCCCGATACGCCAGATACCCCTTGCTTCGCCTCGACTTTTACGTATATTCCGGCGCTTCTGAAGGCCTTGGTTGGAGGCTGAACGGAACACTGTATCCGCAAGGGTGCAGCGGGACGAAAGTCCGGGTTCCGGTGTCTCCGCTTCTTTGGTGGTCCTTTCGAGCCTTTTGAGGGCTCAAAGGGGGCTTTGCGCCGGGGCTGGTTAAAAAAGGAAGGCTCAATGGCTCTATACGAGCATGTTTTCATTGCGCGGCAAGACGTGTCGCAGCAGCAAGTCGAGGCGCTCACCGAGCAGTACTCGAATATCCTCAAGGAACGGGGCGGCAGCGTCAGCAAGACCGAATATTGGGGTCTTCGCAACCTTGCGTTCAAGGTGAAGAAGAACCGCAAGGGTCACTACACGCTGATGAATATCGATGCACCGCACGCCGCGGTCGCAGAGATGGAACGCCAGATGGGCATCAACGACGATGTCATCCGCTTCCTCACGATCCGGGTCGAAGAGCATGAGGGCGAGCCCTCGGCCATGATGCAGAGCCGCGGCGATCGCGGAGATCGTGGCAGCCGCTTCGGCGACCGTGGAGACCGTGGTGATCGCGGCAGCCGCTTTGGCGGCGACCGGGACCGTGGCCCGCGCCGCGACCGTGAGGAAAACTCGGATGGAGGCAACGCACAATGAGCACCACACCGCAGCCCGCGCGCCGGCCTTTCTTCCGCCGCCGCAAGACCTGCCCGTTCTCCGGCGCCAACGCCCCGAAGATCGACTACAAGGATGTGAAACTTCTGCAGCGCTATGTTTCCGAGCGCGGCAAGATCGTTCCTTCGCGCATCACGGCCGTTTCGGCCAAGAAGCAGCGTGAGCTCGCCCGTGCCATCAAGCGCGCGCGCTTTCTCTCGCTTCTTCCCTATGTGATCAGCTAAGGCCCGAAAGGAGAAAAAGCGATGCAAGTCGTACTTCTGGAACGGGTCGAAAAGCTCGGCCAAATGGGCGATGTCGTCAAAGTGAAAAACGGCTTCGCGCGCAACTTCCTGCTGCCTCGCAAGAAGGCGCTTCGCGCCACGAAGGCGAATATCGAGCAGTTCGAAGCCCAGCGCACACAGCTCGAAGCCCGCAACCTGGAACTCAAGAAGGAAGCCGAACAGGTTCACGCCAAGGTGAACGGTCAGGCTTTCATCGTGCTTCGCCAGGCAGGCGAGACCGGCATTCTTTACGGTTCGGTCAGCACACGCGACATCGCGGAGGCCATGACAAATGGCGGTTTCTCGACCGCCCGCAATCAGGTCATCCTCGACAAACCGATCAAGATGATCGGTCTTCACGATGTCCGCATCGTGCTTCACCCCGAGGTTTCCGCCACGATCTCGATCAACGTGGCACGGACCGAGGAAGAAGCGCAGCGCCAAGCGGAGGGTGAAGACCTGACGCGTCGTCGCGACGACGAAGACGAGGACGTCGAGCAAGCTGCCGAATTCTTCGAGTCCGAGGAGCTGGTGCCTGAGGACGGGGAAGAAGAACTCTCCGAAGTCGAAGGCGACAGCAAAGGCGAGGAAGAGGCCGACAAGGCCTAAGCCTTTCCTGCACAACGGAAATTCGAAGGGGCGCCTGTGTGGCGCCCCTTTTTTATTTGGGAACTTCTACGGAGTGGTCAGCGTTCCCCTTGCAACGGCTTGCGGATTAACTTCAGATAGATTCCAGAGAGCTTGTCCACGCCACATCCCCCCAATGCGCGACGGGACCGGATGGGGCATCTGAAATTCAATCCTCGGTACGGGAGGGTTCGATGCTTTTCAGTGCGCTTCTCAGGAAGATCGTCAAACGCGGCTCGCTGACGACGATCGAAGCAGACGGCAAACGGAGAGAATTCGGCGACGGCTCGGGAGAGCCCGTCGTGGTTCGCTTCCATGACAAAACGGTCTCGACCGAGATCGCATTCAATCCCTACCTCAAGCTCGGCGAAGCCTTCATGGACGGGCGGCTCACCATCGACAAGCCGGCGACGATCTATGAATTGCTCGACCTGCTGACGTCGAACGTGGGACGCGATTTTGCAGGGCCTGCCTTCGAAATCTATGGCGCGCTGCGCCGCATGAAACGGCGCATCGACCAGCACAATCCCGTAGGCAAGGCGGAGAAGAATGTCGCGCATCACTACGACCTCGATGGCGGCATCTACGACCTCTTCCTCGACCGCGACAAGCAATATTCCTGCGCTTATTTCCAGCGCCCGGACATGACGCTGGAAGAGGCGCAAACCGCAAAAAAGCGCCATATAGTAGCGAAACTCGACATCAAGCCGGGCATGCGCGTCCTCGATATCGGCTGCGGCTGGGGCGGCATGGCGCTGACGCTGGCGGAGGAAACTGGCGCGGAAGTCGTAGGCATCACACTCTCGCACGAACAGCTGAAAGTGGCGCAGCGCCGCGCGGAAGAGCGCGGGCTTTCAGACCAGGTCGAGTTCCGCCTGCAGGATTACCGCCTCATCAAGGAGAACTTCGACCGCATCGTCTCGGTCGGCATGTTCGAGCATGTGGGGGTCGGTCACTACCGGGAATATTTCGACGGCGTGATGAAGTTACTCACGCATGACGGCGTGGCGCTGATCCATACGATCGGCCGGCTGGACCCGCCGGGCGCCACTAACCCATGGATTGCAAAGTATATTTTCCCTGGAGGCTATATCCCGGCGCTGAGCGAGATGGCCAATGTGGTGGAACGCTCCGGCCTCTTCATGACCGACATCGAAATCCTCCGGCTTCATTACGCCGAAACGCTGCGTGAATGGCGGCGGCGCTTCCTGGAAAGGCGCGAAACGGCGGCGCGCATCTATGATGAACGCTTCTGCCGGATGTGGGAGTTCTACCTCGCCGGGTCCGAAACATCCTTTAGAAACGAGGGGATGGTCGTTTTCCAGATGCAGATCGCCAAACAGATCGAGGCCCTGCCGATAACCCGTGACTACATGCTGGAGGAAGAACGCCGGCTGAACGGCGCGGGTAAACCGCAACAGCAACGCCTGATGGCCGGCGACTGACTTGTCCCCTGCCCCGGGGACAAACCGGGCAGACCGTCATCGAAACGTCATAAAACCGTCACACAAGGAAAAGGCGGGGACAAGACACGTGCGCTCGTCCCCTTTTGCGCTCACTTTTCCGGGACGCTTTGTCCCCGGTTTGCGGGACAAGTTCCCATGCCATGACGTAGCGGGCGCGACTCACACTAAAATAGAAACCATCCACAGCCTCTCCCGGGAAAAGTCTTTGCAAAATCAAAGACTTCCGGGAATTCTTCCCCCTTACCCACAGGGTCTGGAGAAGAAAGCTGGGGACGACCGGAAAATTGTTCGCATCGGGCGGAGAATTATCCGCAGCTTCGTTTAGAACTTGTGCCCATGGACAACACCACCGCCGCCTATTCCCAGATGCCCGACGCTCATTCGCATGACGAGGGCTCACCCGCCGAATACAGAGTGCCCCCGCATAACATTGATGCGGAGCAGGCGCTGCTCGGCGCCATACTCGTCAACAACGAGTCCTATGACCGGGTTGCGAGCTTTCTGGAGCCGTCGCATTTCTTCGATGCCGTACACGGACGAATTTACGAAGCGGCCTCCAAGCTCATCACGCAAGGCCACCTCGCCTCCCCGGTCACGCTGAAGAACTTCTTCGAGCGCGATGCGGCACTGGCCGAAATCGGCGGCCCGCAATATCTCGCGCGGCTGGCGGGCGCGGCGACGACCATCATCAATGCGGAAGAATACGGGCGCACGATCTACGATCTCGCGATCCGCCGCCAGCTCATCACGGTGGGTACGGATATTCACAACCGCGCCTTCGACGCGCCGGTGGACGACACGCCGAGCGCGCAGATCCTCGATGCGGAACAGGCGCTCTACCAGCTTGCCGAACAGGGCAAATATGAGGGCGGTTTCCAGAGCTTCCATGAGTCGCTGAATGTCGCCATCGACATGGCGGCCGAAGCCTATAAACGCGACGGCGGCCTTTCCGGCATTTCGAGCGGGCTTCGCGACCTCGACCACAGGCTGGGCGGCTTGCAGCCCTCCGACCTCATCATCCTTGCGGGCCGTCCCTCCATGGGCAAGACGGCGCTGGCGACGAACATCGCGTTTTCGGCGGCGAAAGCCTACAAGGCCGAGCACCACGCCGATGGCAGCGTGACGGCGAAGGACGGCGCCATTGTCGGCTTCTTCTCGCTCGAAATGTCGGCCGAACAGCTCGCCACCCGTCTGCTTGCGGAGCAATCGGGCGTGCCGTCTGAAAAGATCCGGCGCGGCAATATTCACGAGGACGAGTTTCATCGCCTGGTCGACGCGGCGCGCGACCTGCAAAGCATCCCGCTCTATATCGACGATACGGGCGGCCTCACCATCGGTACGCTGGCGGCGCGCGCGCGGCGGCTGAAGCGCCAGCGCGGCCTCGGGCTTCTGGTGATCGACTATCTGCAATTGCTCGCGGGCTCCGGCAAGTTCGGCGACAACCGCGTGCAGGAAGTGACGCAGATCACGACCGGGCTCAAGGCGCTGGCGAAGGAATTGAACGTGCCCATTCTGGCGCTGTCGCAGCTTTCGCGACAGGTGGAAAACCGCGAGGACAAGCGGCCGCAGCTATCGGATTTGCGCGAGTCGGGCTCCATCGAACAGGACGCCGACGTGGTCATGTTCGTGTTTCGCGAGGAATATTACGTCTCGCGGCGCGAGCCGACGGAAGGAACGCCCGAACATCTTCAGTGGCAGGAGGAAATGGAGCGCGTGCACGGGCTCGCCGAATGCATCATCGGCAAGCAGCGCCACGGCCCCACGGGCACGGTCAAGCTGCAGTTCCAGGCGGATGTGACAAGGTTCTCCGACCTCGATCAGGTGCATACGGATGATTTTGAGTAGGTTGATGAGCCAAACGCATTGAAACGCCTGTGAAAAGCATTGCCGCAAATCCTGACAACTATCTCGCCACTGCGGCGGAGATGCTGCGCGCCGAGGACATGACAGAGGCAGCTGAGATACTCCGCTCCGCGGCGGTCAAATTTGAAAAAACCGGACACGACAACTGGAACGGCAAAAGAACCAGTCGAGACGTGCTGTAAGTCTATTCTTGCAAAGAGAGCTATTGAAGTCTCCCGTAACGCCGATTTGCCTAAACTTACAAAGCTTTTGGCTAAGGAGTTGAGCTCGTTCCAGAAGGGATATCGGAAAGCGCAAGAGGCGCAGAGACAATCAGATTGATACTGCGAAACCTGTCAGCGCTCATACAATATTTGGCAGAACTTCGCAGTCTCTATGGCTCTGGTCTCGGTCGAGACGGCAAGCACCGCGGACTTGAGCCGAGGCATGCTCGGCTGGCTGTTGGTGCTGCGGTCGCTTTTATTGACTTTGTGACCGAGACCCATAAGCAACGAGGCACCTGAGAACTCATAGGGTGTGTCCTGCATCCGCAGGAAGGTCAAATAGAGCCTTCGTTTAGTTTAAGCAGATCAAAAAATGCGCTCTCCGCGTTTTTCTTCTAAATCAAACTCCCATATCTCCACTCTAGGCCCGATCAAATGTCCCTGATTTTTTATGTAGTGCTTCGCCAAGCTTAGGCCCGTGCGCGGATGCAAATTTTTCAGTACAAAGAGAATTTTTCGATATTCGGGTGGAGACACGCTAAAAAGAAGCATGGCTTCATTCAAGCTTCTTATCTTCGCACTTGGTGATTTTCCTGAAATCGTCCAAGTGTAGGATTTACACTCGACCAATATCGGCGGTGAAGAACTCCCCAAGTCGAACTTCTTGGCCTTTTTGACTTTGAAGCCAACTGGAGCAACGAAATCACGCGTCAACCTTAGACCGACAGTTTCAAAAAATATTTGAGCTGCCGCCTCGAACTCACTGCCCACATGGGCGTTGCTAGTTGCTCCAAGACGCTGATAGTTGTTCGTTTCCATTCGCCCCCTGCTTATTCATTGTACTTTCTTTTGCTTCCTGAAGTGGAAGCCCCATATTTTCGACCAGTCTGTAAAGGAGACTAAAGTAAAATAACGGGGATGGCCCATATTGGAGTGGGCCATGACGTTTTTGGGGGAAGAGTTTTGCTTTTCTGATTCCCCTCCCCCCTCAGTATCACCCCGGCCTGCGCCGGGATGACAATTTTGTTTTTGGATTGTGGTCGATGGATCGCCGCGCCTCGCGGAGCGGAGCTCGCGATGACGAGATTGGGGAGCGGGTCCGGAGAGACGTATTGCGGGCAGCAGCCAGAGGTGACCGTGAGAAAAGACCGGTTCGGCGTCAGGCGGTTTGCGCCAGGCCACCGGAGAGGCAGCGCTCGGGCGGCAGCGTGACGGTGACGGTGGTGCCGCGGCCGGGTTCGCTGTCGATGGTGAAGTAGCCGCCATGCTGATCTGCGAGGGCTTGCACGATGGAGAGGCCGAGGCCGAGCCCTTCATATTTGCGGACGAACTGGTCTTCGACCTGGCCGAAGCGGGCGAGCGCCTTGGGGAGGTCGTGGCTGGCGATCCCGATGCCGGTGTCGGCAACGGCGATGATGTAGCCCTCGGGCGTTGCATCGAGGCTGACGATGATGGCGCCGCCCTCGACGTTGAACTTGATCGCGTTGCCGACGAGATTGGTGACGATCTGGCGGAGTTTGCGCTCGTCGGCGAGAACAGGCGGCAGGCCGGAGGGCGCGTCGAGACGGCAGGAAAGACCCGCGCTGTCTGCTTTCTGTTTCGTCGTATCGAACACCTGACGCACAACCGTGCAGACGCAGACCTTCTCCTCCACCAGCGTATCGGTGCCGGATTCGACGCGGGAGATATCGAGAATATCGCTGACGAGATCGAGGAGATGGGAGCCGGAGCCGTTGATATGGTGCGCATAATCCACGTAGTTGGCGTGGCCGAGCGGACCGAACATTTCCAGCTTCATGGTTTCGGAGAAGCCGATGATGGCATTGAGCGGCGTGCGCAATTCATGGCTCATGGTGGCGAGAAATTCGGACTTGGCGCGCGATGCCTCTTCGGCCTGCATCAACGCATGGCTGAGATCGGTAGCGCGCGCTTCCAGAACCGCATTGGCCTCGACGAGATTGCCGTGCAGCGCATCGCGCTCGCTTTCCACGCGATGGAACTTGAGAACGAAGGCCCGGGCGTGAAGCGCCATGACGAAGATAACGAGCAGGTTCGATAATTCCATCGACACGTCGATGACCTTCATGCTCGAGAAGATTTCGTAGACGAAATAGACCATCGCCGCGAGGAGAACGATGAACGCGTCCTTGCGGGCTTCCTTTTTCATCAGCAGGGCGCGCAGGATCATGCCACCAACCGCGACGACGATGACACCCCAGAGAAGCTGAAACGGCTCGCGCAGCAGCGTGATCGTGCCCGGCGCGAAGAAGGGGGCGCCAAAAACCGCAAAGAGGCAGAAAGCGGCGGAAATGGCATAGATGAACCTGTCGATCCAGATCACCCTGCCCTCGCGGAAGAGACAGCAGATGAAGGCGTAATAGGCGGGCGCAATCAGGAAGAGAGAGAGATATTCGAAATCGTATTTGCGCGCTTCGGGGAAGGCGGGCAGGTAATCCCAGATGAGATTGCTGACGAGGAAGACCCGGAGTGCAGAAGCGGCGCAAAGCGCGGCGAAGATGAAATGGCCACGGGAATTGCCGGTGGAGCGGCCGATGGCGAGAGCAACAAGGGCGGCGACAAGAAGCACCAGGCCCAGCGCCGTGGGAAGCGCACTCGCCCGGCGCTGCATGGAATCCATCTTCTGCAGGAAGCCGACGGACGGCACACCGATAATACCGCCCTGCTTGTGGACATAATTGGCAAGCTGAATAACGAGGCGGAAATCGCGGAGACCATCGGGCAGCGCAATGACCGGCGCGGTCGGATTGATGGCGACGACATGCTCCGCGTCAGCGGGATTACCGTTGCGATGGAGAAGTTGCAGCTTGAGTTCGCCGTAGCGCCCTTTCGAGACCGCATAAATCGAGTAGATGGAGCGTGTGGTGCCCATCGACAGGGCGAGGAACTGAGACGTATAGGGAAGAAACAGGTCGAGACAGTAAGTGGCAACACCGTGTCCGGTGGAGACATCCGTGGTGAGTGCCGGGCCCCAGACATCGGGAAGCGAGACTTTCTCCGGCGCCACCCCCGCAATGCCGATATCGCAACCGGCCGCGAAATGCGCCGGTGTCACAAGTTCGCCGCGATAGACGCGCCAGCCGGCGTCGAGGGGCAGAGAACCTTTCTCGGGAAGACTCTCTGTGGCCATGGCGTCGATGCCCTGTTTTGCGCGCGCTGCGGCGGGCTCCGCGACGGTGGCGCAAACCACCAGTCCCAAGACGAACAGGGCGGCCAGCTTCACCGGCCGCGAAAACCCCTCCCAAACCCGAAACATCAAAGCGCCCTCCAAAGGCGCTCCGAGTGTCGGCGGATAACATTAAGAATGTTCTGCTCGTAAAACGCATTTCAGTTGCTAAATTCGACCTGCGTCACACAAGTTCTGTACGGTATTCGCGAGTGTCTTCATTTGGCGCTCAAAGTAAAATATATGTTTTTTACACACACCGGAACGACACGCCGCGCAGGACGCAACACGCATTTTTGCCTCATTAACCCTCCAGTTTTTCAGCAACTTTCCCTTCAGCCGCGATCCGCTATGATCCGCAGTATCCAAATGACAAGCGGCCCGGAGGGCCAGGCGCCCTGCCCGATACGTCACACCCCATGAAGACACGCGATATAGGCGAAGCGGTACAGGAGACCGCGGCGGGCGCGATCCTGACCGTCGATCTCGATGCTGTGGCGGCGAACTACGCCATGCTGAAGAAGCAGGCGCCGGGGGCCGAGGTCTCGGCGGTTGTGAAGGCGGACGCCTATGGGCTGGGGCTTGGCCCGGTGGCCAGACGGCTGGCCGCCGAGGGCTGCCGAACCTTCTTCGTGGCGGACGCCAATGAAGGCGCAGCGCTCAGGGAAATACTGCCGGATACAATCAGCCCCGCTCCAATCATCTATGTGCTGAACGGGCTCTTTCCCGGCACGGCGGCGCTTTACGCAAAAGCACGGCTGCGGCCCGTATTGGCCTCGCTGGCGGAACTCGCCGAATGGCGCGACGCCGGGCCCGAGGTGAGCGGGGTGCTCCCCGCCGCCCTCCATTTCGACACGGGCATGAACCGGCTGGGCATGAGCGCCGCCGATGCGGCGATGCTGGCGCAGGACGAGACGCTGACGGCGGGACTGGAGATTTCGCTGGTGATGAGCCATCTCGCCTGCGCGGACGATGCGGGCCATCCGCAGAATGCGCAGCAGCTTTCGCGCTTCCGCGAGATATGGGAACGGCTCCAGCCCCGCTTTCCGGGTGCGGTCGCGAGCCTCGCAAACTCGGGTGGCGTATGGCTCGGGCCAGACTATCATTTCGGGCTTGTCCGACCGGGCGTCAGCCTTTATGGCGGCAATCCGTTCACGGGGCGCGCCAACCCCTTCCACCCGGCGGTTCGCGCGGAGGCGCGGGTGATCGCGCTGCGCGAGGTTGCTCCCGGCGAGACAGTCGGCTATGGCGCGACATGGAACACTGGCGGAGCGCCCCGGCGCGTGGCGATCCTGGGCGCGGGCTATGCAGACGGCTATTTCAGGGCGCTATCGTCCGGAGCGAGGCCCGAATCGGGCGGCGTGGTACATATCGGAGGCGCGGCCTGCCCCATCGCGGGCCGGATATCGATGGATATGGTGGCGGTGGATGTGAGCGGGCTTCCCGATGGCGCGGTGACGCGCGGCGACATGGCGGAACTGATCGGCCCGCACATCACCGTGGACGATGTGGGGTTTCGGGCGGGAACGCTCGGCTAT
Organism: Parvibaculum sp.; assembly: GCA_002694985.1. Classification (GTDB taxonomy): domain Bacteria; phylum Pseudomonadota; class Alphaproteobacteria; order Parvibaculales; family Parvibaculaceae; genus Parvibaculum. The sequence continues at coordinate 23,806 of NZNS01000004.1, forward strand.
GAAATTCTGACAGCACTGGGCAGACGCTACATGCGGCGATACATTCCCGGATCGAACGACAAGAGAGACAAGGAAGGCAGGGGGCAGGCGTGAACGTCTTCGCGATCATCGGGCGGGTGGTGCTCAGCACACTCGCCGAAATCGGCGCGCTGACGCGCTTCATCTGGCTTTCGGTGAGCCATGTCTTCCGGCCGCCCTTCTTCTGGCGGCTGGTGGCGCAGCAGATGCTCCGCATCGGCTATTTCTCGCTGCCGGTGGTGGCGCTGACGGCCTTCTTCACGGGCGGCGCGCTGGCGCTGCAAATCTATTATGGCGGCAACTCGCTCAATTCGGAGTCGATCGTCGCGACCATCGTCGCGCTCGGCATCACACGCGAACTCGGGCCCGTTCTCGGCGGGCTGATGGTGGCAGGCCGCGTCTCGGCTGCCATCGCCGCCGAACTCGGCACCATGCGCGTCACCGAACAGATCGACGCGCTGACGACGCTTTCGACAAACCCGCATAAATATCTCGTGGTGCCGCGCGTGGTTGCCGCCGTCATCACGCTGCCGCTGCTCGTGTTCGTCGCCGACATCATCGGCATCATGGGCGGCTTTGTGGTGAGCACGGGCTCGCTCGACTTCAATGCGGGCGTCTACATCAAGAATACGGCGGACTTCCTGAAGTATGACGACGTGATGTCGGGCCTCATCAAGGCTGCGGTGTTCGGCTTCATCATTGCGACGATGGGCTGCTTTCACGGCTTCAACTCGAAGGGTGGCGCACAGGGCGTGGGCCGCGCGACGACAAACGCCGTGGTAACGGCCTCCATCCTGATCCTTGCGGCGAACTACGTCATGACGTCGCTGCTGTTTGCGAATTGAGGCGGGCCATGAGCGAAGCAAAAATCGAACTCAGGAACGTCCACAAGCGCTTCGGCAAGAAAGTCGTGCTGGACGGGATCAACCTGACCGTACCGAAGGGCGAGTCCCTCGTCGTGATCGGCGGCTCGGGTACCGGCAAGTCGGTGATGATCAAATGTGTGCTCGGCATCATCCGGCCCGACAGCGGCGAGATTTTCGTCGACGGCAAGGACGTGCTGATGATGGATACGAGCGAGCGCGAAAAGGTTCTGCGCAAGTTCGGCATGCTGTTTCAGGGCGCCGCATTGTTCGACAGCCTGCCCGTCTGGGAGAATGTCGCCTTCGGCCTTATTCAGGGCCGCAAGATGAAGCGGAAACAGGCGAAGGACATCGCCATGGAGAAGCTGGCCAAGGTGGGCCTCGCCCCGGAAGTGGGCGAACTCTACCCGGCGGAGCTTTCAGGCGGCATGCAGAAGCGCGTCGGCCTCGCGCGCGCCATCGCGGCGGACCCGGAGATCATCTTCTTCGACGAACCGACGACGGGGCTCGACCCGATCATGGCGGATGTCATCAACGACCTGATCGTCGACAGCGTGAAAGATCTCGGCGCGACGACGCTTTCGATCACGCATGACATGGCGAGCGTACGCAAGATCGCGGACAAGGTTGCCATGATCTACAAGGGCAAGATCATCTGGTCGGGCTCGCGCGCGGAAGTGGACAATAGCGGCAATGATTATGTCGAGCAGTTCATCAACGGGCGCGCCGACGGGCCGATCCAGATGGAAGTGCTGAAGCCGTAAGGGGTTCACTCCACGACCGTCATTGCGAGCGACCGCAAGGGAGCGAAGCAATCCAGGAGCCACAGGCTCAGCGTTTGCCGCCCCTGGATTGCTTCGTCGGCTTCGCCTCCTCGCAATGACGTATTTTTTTTGAAAGGCAAACACGACACCATGGCCCGCCAATCCCGCACCTTCGTCTGCCAGTCCTGCGGCGCGGTGACATCGCGCTGGGCGGGGCGTTGCGAAGCTTGCGGCGAGTGGAACACCATCGTCGAGGAAGCGGGTGCGGCCGGCGGCGTGGGCGCGGGGCCAGCCGCGAAGACGCTGCAGGGCAAGGGCCGCAAAATCGAACTCGTGGAAATGAGCGGCGAAAGTGCGGAGCCGCCGCGTTATGTGACCGGCGTCGGCGAGTTCGACCGGGTGACGGGCGGCGGGCTCGTGCCCGGCTCCGCCCTGCTCGTTGGTGGCGACCCCGGCATCGGCAAATCGACGCTGCTCTTGCAGGCGATGGCGGCGCTCGCGAACAAGGGCCATTCGGTCGTCTACATCTCGGGCGAAGAAGCGATTGCGCAGGTGCGGATGCGCGCACGCAGGCTCGGCCTCGCCGAAGCGCCGGTACAGCTCGGCGCGGAGACGAATCTCAAGGACATCATCGGGACGCTGGAAGGCCGACAAGCACCGGACGCTGTCGTCATCGATTCCATCCAGACCATGTGGGCGGACAATCTGGACAGCGCCCCCGGCACCGTTTCCCAGGTGCGGGCTTCGGCGCAGGAGCTGGTGCGCTTTGCCAAGAAGAGCAATACGGCGGTCATTCTGGTCGGCCATGTGACCAAGGAAGGCCAGATCGCGGGGCCGCGCGTGGTCGAGCATATGGTCGACGCCGTGATCTATTTCGAGGGCGAGCGCGGACACCAGTTCCGCATCCTGCGCGCGGTGAAAAACCGCTTCGGGCCCGCGAACGAGATCGGCGTGTTCGAGATGGGCGAGCTGGGACTGGCCGAAGTGCCGAACCCTTCCGCGCTCTTCCTCGGCGAACGCGACGGGGGCACGAGCGGCTCGGCGGTTTTCGCCGGGATCGAGGGAACGCGGCCCGTACTCGTCGAAATACAGGCGCTGACGGCGCAAAGCACGCTCGGCACACCGCGGCGCGCGGTTGTCGGCTGGGACAGCGGACGGCTCTCGATGGTGCTGGCGGTGCTCGAAGCGCGATGCGGCCTCTCGCTTGCTGGCCAGGACGTTTACCTCAATGTGGCGGGCGGGCTGCGAATCAACGAGCCAGCCGCAGACCTTTCCGTGGCGGCGGCGCTGATTTCCTCGATCACCGGAACGCCGCTTCCCAGCGACTGCGTGATCTTTGGCGAAATCAGCCTGTCAGGCGCGGTGCGGCCCGTGAGCCAGATGGATGCGAGGCTGAAAGAGGCGGAAAAGCTCGGCTTTACGCGGGCAATCCTGCCCGGCGGTGCAGGCAAAAGCCGCAGCGGGGCGGGGCTGAAATTCACGGAAATTTCGGATCTCGCGGGTCTTATCGCCTGCCTGGCGACGGAAGAGCAAAAGGGCTCGAAGAGACGCCGCGACGGGGATATGTGATAGAATTGGATTGGGTTTCCAGGAGAGAGTTTTGACGCTTTTCGACCTCATCGTCATTGGCGTGTTGCTGGTTTCCAGCGTGCTGGCGCTGTTGCGCGGTTTTACCAGTGAAGTGCTGTCGATCATCGCATGGGTGGTTGGCGCCCTTGCAGCGCTGTGGCTCTTTCCCTATCTAACGCCGGTATTAGGCGATGTGATATCGCCGCCTTGGCTTGCGGCCGTGATTGCCGCCGTCGGCATCTTCGTCGTTGCCTATGCGGTCTGCGCGGCCCTGACCTCGCGCTGGACCGGCGGGCTGATGGACCTGCATGAACGCGCGGAGCTTCTGGACCGGACGCTCGGCTTCATTTTCGGACTGGCGCGCGGCCTGCTGATCGTGACCATCGCCTATCTCTTCTTCGCCTGGCTGGTGCCCGACCCCGACGACCAGCCGGACTGGATCCGCAACGCAAAGACCCGGCCCACCATCGAGAACACGGCCGCCCTGCTCTTTTCGCTGGCGCCGGAACCCGGCAATGGCACCACGAAGCAGCAGACGAGAGAGCCGGTCAGCCCGGCTCCCCGGCAGAGCGCCCCGACGCCGCGTCAAGACGCCGCGCCCGCCCCGGCAGCGCCGCGCCAGACCGTCCCCGATTCCGGCGCTGACACGGAGAAGGCGCCGGGGTATAACCCGTCCGAACGCAGGGGGCTCGACCGCCTGTTCGAGAACACGACCGGGGAGTAGATGTCCGCTTTTTCTGGAGTCCCAGCGATGTCCGACCAGATGCAGCTCGATCTCTCCGCGCCCGAAACGGCGCGAAAAGCGGCGGACGAATGTTTTTCCCTGACCGACGATGAAATGCACGACGACAAGCTGCGCGATGAATGCGGCGTCTTCGGCGTGTTCGGGCATCCCGATGCGGCAGCGCTGACCGCGCTTGGCCTTCATGCGCTCCAGCATCGCGGACAGGAGGCGGCGGGCATCGTCGCCTATGATGGCGAGCACTTCCATTCGGAACGCCGGCTCGGCCTTGTCGGCGACCACTTCTCGTCCGCCAAGATGATCGACAGGTTGCAGGGCGAAATGGCCATCGGCCATGTGCGCTACTCGACGACGGGCGAAACGATCCTGCGCAACGTGCAGCCGCTGTTTGCCGACCTCTGGGGCGGCGGCTTCGCGGTTGCGCATAATGGCAATCTCACCAACGCGATCACGCTGCGCAACGACCTTGTGCGCGATGGCGCGATCTTCCAGTCGACCTCCGACACGGAAACCATCTTGCAGCTCGTCGCGCGGAGCCGGAAGCCGCGCGTGATGGAGCGCTTCGTGGATGCGCTTGCCCAAATCCAGGGCGCCTATGCGCTGGTGGCGCTGACCAACAAGAAACTCATTGGCGCGCGCGACCCGCTGGGCATTCGCCCGCTGGTGCTGGGCGAACTTCAGGGAGCGCCGATCTTCGCCTCGGAGACAGTGGCGCTCGACATCATCGGCGCGACCTTCGTGCGCGAGGTGGAGCCCGGCGAAATCGTTCTCTGCACACGCGAGGATGGCGAGATCAAGATCGAGTCCATTCGCCCCTTCCCCGAGCAGCCGGTGCGGCCTTGCGTGTTCGAATATATCTATTTCGCGCGGCCGGACAGCATCGTGGGCGGCAAGAGCGTCTACAATGTCCGCAAGCGGCTCGGCCAGGAACTCGCGCAGGAATCCGGCGTGGAGGCCGATGTGGTGATCCCGGTGCCGGATTCGGGTGTGCCCGCCGCCATCGGCTATGCGGCGGAAAGCGGCGTGCCCTTCGAGCTCGGCATTATCCGCAATCATTATGTGGGGCGGACCTTCATCGAACCGACGCAGCATATCCGCCAGCTTGGGGTGAAGCTCAAACACAATGCGAACCGCGCCATCGTGGAAGGCAAGCGGATCATCCTCGTCGATGACAGCGTGGTGCGCGGCACAACCTCGATCAAGATCGTGAAGATGATGTATGAGGCGGGCGCGAAGGAAGTGCATCTGCGCGTGGCGAGCCCGCCGATCACACATTCCGACTTCTATGGCATCGACACGCCGGAGCGCGAGCAGCTTCTTGCCTCCAACTACGATCTCGAAGGTATGCGCGCCTATATCGGCGTGGACAGCCTTGCCTTCATCTCCGTGGACGGGCTCTATCGCGCGATGGGCTTCAACCATCGCGACGATCAGAACCCGCAGCTCACGGATCATTGTTTCACCGGCGACTATCCGACGCCGCTGGTCGACCGCGACGGCGAAAAGCGGACAAGTCAGCTATCGCTTCTCGCCGAAATCGCCTGACGGGAACCCTTGAATGAGCGGACGTTTGCAGGATCGCCTAGCGGTCATCACCGGCGCATCGCGCGGCATCGGGCGCGCGGTGGCGCTTGGCATGGCGGCGGAAGGTGCGCATGTAATCCTCGTTGCGCGCACCGTTGGCGCACTTGAGGAAGTGGACGACGAAATCCGCAAGGTCGGCGGCAAGGCAACGCTGGTGCCCTTCGACCTGACGGACCTGCCGGCCATCGACCGGCTCGGCGCGAACATCTTCGAACGCTGGGGCAAGCTCGACGTGTTCGTCGGCAATGCAGGCATGCTCGGCACATTGACGCCGCTCTCCCACATGGAGCCGAAGGACTGGGACAAGACACTCGCTGTCAATGTGACCGCGAACTGGCGGATGATCCGCTCCTTCGAGCCGCTGCTGAAGCGCTCCGACGCAGGACGTGCGATCTTCGTGACCTCCGGCGCGGCGCACAAGTGCAAGCCCTATTGGGGCGGTTACTCGATCACCAAGGCGGCGCTCGACGCGATGATGAAGACCTGGGCGGCGGAAGTCGAGAAATCGCCGATCCGCGTGAACTCGATCAGTCCCGGCCCGACGCGCACCGCGATGCGCAAGAAGGCCATGCCGGGCGAAGATCCCACGACGCTGACGAAGCCGGCCGACCTCGTTCCGCTGTTCATCGAACTCGCCCTGCCCTCCTGCACGAAGCACGGCGAGATCATCGAATATGCCAAGATGAAGGCCTAGTTTTCGAGGGAGCTTCCTTCCCGTCTTTTCGTTCTCCGAGGGGAAGCAGATGACGTCGGCCGTCGAGAAAATTCTCACCGAAGACTGAGAGGCGTCAGTTGTTCCGCTTCTTCTTTCCGGCATAGGGGTTCTTGCCCTTGCGCATGAAAAGCCGGATAGGCACGCCGGGCAGATCGAAGGTTTCGCGCAGCGCGTTCACGAGATAGCGGCGGTAGGAGGTCGGCACATCGTCGGCACGGCTGGAGAAGACGGCGAAAGTCGGCGGCCGGGACTTCACCTGCGACATGTATTTGAGATTTACCGGGCGGCCCTTCGCGGCGGGCGGCTGGTGGCGGGACACGGCCTCCGTCAGCCAGCGGTTGAGACGCGCCGTCGGCACACGCGCATTCCACAAGGTATGGACACGCTCGATGGCGGGCATGAGCTTGTCCACGCCCCTGCCCGTCAAGGCCGAGAAGGTGACGATGGGTACACCGCGGATCTGCGGCAGAAGGCGCTCCAGCTCTTCCTTGAGCATACGCAGCACTTCCTGCGGCTCCTCGACCCGGTCCCATTTATTGACGGCGATGATGAGGCCGCGGCCTTCCTGTTCGACGAGATCGGCGATGTGCAAATCCTGACGTTCGAATGCCTGCGTTGCATCGAGGAGGACGACGGCAACTTCGGCAAAGCGGACGGCGCGAAGCGTATCGGCGACGGAAAGCTTTTCGAGCTTCGCGGTCACCCGGGCGCGGCGGCGCATACCGGCTGTGTCCCAGAGCTTCACGCGGCGGCCGCGCCACTCCCACTCGATGCCGATGCTGTCGCGCGTGATGCCCGCCTCGGGGCCGGTCAGCATCCGGTCTTCGCCGAGAAGCTGGTTCACGAGGGTCGACTTGCCGACATTCGGGCGGCCGACAAAGGCAATGCGGAGCGGCGCTTCGAGGTCCGGTTCATAGGGGGCGTCGGGATCGAAGCCTTCGGCGACTTCGGCTTCCGCGGCCAGCGCATCGTCGAGCGCCTGTTCGGCCTCGCTCTCCTCCAACCCTTTCGCAAATTCGGCCAGGGCGTCGTAGAGGTCGGAAAGGCCTTCGCCATGTTCGGCGGAAAGCGGCAGCGGCGCGCCGAGGCCCAGCTCGTAAGCCTCCATACGGCCCGACTGGCCCGCCCCGCCCTCGCACTTGTTGGCGGCGAGGATGACCGGCGTCGGCGACTTGCGGAGGATCTGGGAAAAGCGGCTGTCGAGCGGGGTCACGCCCGCACGCGCATCGATGAGGAAGAGGCAGACATCCGCTTCGGCGACGGCAAGCTCTGTCTGGCGACGCATGCGCGCCTCAAGGCTGTCGCCGCTCGCTTCTTCGAGGCCAGCCGTGTCGATGACGGTGAAAAAGAGATCGCCAAGCTGCGCATCGCCTTCACGCCGGTCGCGCGTGACGCCCGGCGTATCGTCGACCAATGCGAGCTTGCGGCCCACGAGCCTGTTGAACAGGGTGGACTTGCCGACATTGGGCCGTCCAACAATGGCGACCTTGAATGACACTTTATGCGGCCCTTCTGATGCCGTTTTACGAGAGCTCATGCTCTTCGCGGGTCGCGAAAGCCGCCCTTACTTCAACGCGATGAGCGAGGCTGAGTCCGTCAGAATATAGAGCGTTTCGTCGGCGACAACCGGCGCAATCAGCACATCGTCCGGCAGATCGATGCGACCGAGAATTTCGCCGGTATAGGGCGAGACGGAGGTCGCATCGCCGGTGGACGAAACAAGGATGAGACGATCGCTCACAAGCACAGGCCCGGACCAGACGATGGGGTCTTCCCTGTCTTCAGGGTCTTCCCAGCGCGGCATGGGCGTAATCCAGCGGATGCGGCCATCGCGGCGCGAAATCGCGACGAGTTCTTCCGAATTGGTGATGAGGTAGAGATAGTCGCCCGCGACCCAAGGCGTCTGCACGCCGCCGATATCACGCGTCCAGGCGCGCTCGCCGGTGCGCAGATCGATGGAGACCATGCGGCCGGAATGGCTGATCGCGAAAACGCGGTCACGGTCGATGACGGGACGACCTGCAATGTCATTCAGCTCGCTGAGCGAGGTGAGCCTACCGGTGCGGTTGAGCGAGTCGCTCCAGACCGGGGTGCCGTTCGCGACGCGCAGCGCCACGAGTTCGCCCGAGGAATAGGGAGAGATGACAACGGAGCCCGCAACGGCGGGGCTCGGCGAGCTGAGGATGCCCGCGCTTTCGACGATACCGCGATGGCGCCAGAGCACTTCGCCCGTTTCCTGCGCGAAGGCGATGGTCTGGTTGTCCGCCGTGACAGCAAAAACGCGGCCGCCATTGGCAGTGGGCGCAGCACGAAAAGGCTCACCAAGGGTCTGCGTCCAGACGATAGCACCACTGGCCGCGTCAAGCCCGTGGCCGGTGCCGAAGCCGGTCACGACGAAAATCTTGCCATTGTCGAAGGCGACACCGCCGCCCCGGCCTTCATCGGCATCTTCACCTTCAGGCACTAGGTCGGTTTCCCATAGCCGCTTGCCGGTCTTCCGATCGAAGGCACGGACCGTCGACTCGGCATCGAGCACAAATATCTTGCCATCCGCAATGACGGGCGAAGCGGTGAGCTGGGCGACGCGGTCCGAGCCTGCACCGGCATCCACCGACCAGAGGCGATCCAGCGGGCCGGGAGCCGCAAGATGATAATTCGCGTTGTCCGGGGAACCGCCGGGCTGCGGCCAGTCCGGATTCACATAAGGCTGGGGCAGGATGACGAGTTCATCGGCGATGGCGGGGTCGACCTCAAGGGTCGAGCCTAGCTCCATGACCGAGAGACGCTTACCGGGCAGCACCGTCTTGTCTTCGGATGTGAACATCCCCGTCACGCTATCGCAACCTGCAAGTGTACCGAATGCGAGGGCGACCATCGCCACGCGCAGGAGGGTTCCGCTTTTGCGCGCCGCAACCGACATGAATTCCGCCGTCATCGCCATTACTCCGTCTCTGCCGGGGCCGCCGGGGCTTCCGGCGTGTTCTCTTGAGCGTTTTCAGGAATGTCGTCTTCGGATGCATCCCGGAGGGTATCGGATTGCGCTTCTTCCGCAGCGGCGGGTTCCGTCGTGCGCGGCAGATTGGGCGCAATCAGCGCCTGCATGACATGCGCGCGGTCGCGCAAGCCGGGCGGCGTCGCCGGATTGGCGATGATCTGCTTGACGCTGGTGTCAGCCATCTGCCACTCGCCCGCCTTCATGGCCGAGAGGGCCACAAGCTCCAGCGCATAACCCTGCCAGGGAGAATCGGCGGAGATATAGGGCGCCATGCGCGCCTTCATGTCGTCATGGCTTGCGGTATCGACAACGAGGAGACCGGCCTTGATCGCGGCAAGGCCACGGATGATCGAGGGCACACCGCCATCATTCGAGACTTGCTCGTAAATCGTGCGGGCGGCATCCGCCTCGTCTGCCGCAAGACGGGCATCGGCCTCGCGCAGCAGGGCCAGCGTCTCGTAACCGCCATCCGTTTCAGCGGCAAGCCTCGCAAAGGCTTCGGCGGCCTCGGCGGGGGCGGCATTGGCGGTTTCCTTCACGACGGCATTATAGGCCGCCGAATCCGCAACCCGGTTCGAATGGTCCCAGGCGCGCCAGCCGACGAATGCGGACGTGATGAGCACGACCGCAACGGCAAGGCCGATGACCCAGGTTCCGTATTTTTCCCAAAGTTTGCTGAACTGCTCGCGGCGAAGGTCTTCTTCGACTTCGCGAAAGAGATCGGTCACAAGAATACTCCGCGGAGAAAGCTATGGGCACAGGCAAGGCGCCCGGCGCCTGCCCCCTGCAGGCGGCGCAAAATAGCCCGGTCGGGGCCTATTGGCAAACAGCGTTGCGAGGCCCGAAGGCCTCGCGGCAAAGATATCAATTGTTTTAGCTGTTTTGCTTTTTCATGCTGTAGGTGTGTTCAGCCGCCGGAAAGCTGCGATCGCGCACGGCGCGGGCATAGGCTTCCGCCGCGCCGGCGATCTGAGCGCCCAGTGTGGCGAACTCCCGGACGAATTTCGGCGGCTTGGGCGAGAGGCCCAGCATGTCCTCAAGTACCAGAATCTGGCCGTCACATTCAGGCGAGGCGCCGATTCCGATGGTCGGAATGTCGATCTGGGCGGTGATCTTGGCCGCCAGAGGCTCGGCCACGCCCTCCACCACGACGGCGAAGGCACCGGCTTCCGAAACAGCCTGCGCATCGGCCTCGATGGAGGCCCATTCGTCGGTTTCGCGGCCCTGCGCCTTGAAACCGCCCATGACCTGCACGCTTTGCGGGGTCAGGCCGATATGGGCCATGACGGGGATGCCCCGGTCAACCAGATAGCGGATGGTGGGGGCGAGGCGCGCGCCGCCTTCCATTTTCACGGCAGCGCAGCCCGTTTCCTTCATGACGCGGACGGCATTGCGGAAGGCAATCTCGGGGCTTTCTTCATAGGAACCGAAGGACATATCGACCACGACGAGGGCGCGCTCGGTACCGCGCACAACGGCGGAGCCATGCGCGATCATCATGTCGAGGGTGACGCCCAGCGTCGTCTCCATGCCGTACATGACCATGCCGAGGCTGTCGCCCACGAGCAGGAAATCCACATAGGGGTCAACGTAGCGGGCGGTATGCGCGTGATAGGCGGTCAGCGAGACGATAGGCTCGCCGCCCTTGCGGGCGCGGATTTCCGGAACGGTGATGCGCTTGATTTTCGAGTGAACGGACATTCGGATCATCCCTTTTCAGGTGGCGCGCGAAGTTCCCTCCATAGATGGGTGTTCGCGCGGGAGATTGCGACGACGGCCGGATGCCGCTGCGAAAGGGCATACGAGACAAACCCTTGGATGCCTCCGGGCACCTTTTCTGATCCCTATGGGCGGACCCTACCTAAATCGGGAAAAAAGCGCAATCAAAGTGCGGAGGCGGGCTCCGCACCCGTCGGGCCCTCCCCGTCCGGCAGACCGACAATCTCGCGATAGGCGACGGAAAGCATGGTGACGCCGATCATCGATGAATAGAGATAGATCGGGATATTGAGCAGGGCTGAAGTCAGCATTGCAGCACCGTTCGTGCTGTCTGCGAACACGCTTCCAAGAATGAGCGTCGCCAGCAGGCCATAGATCAGGCTCACGACCATGAGGGCAAGCTGCACCAGGATATTGTAGCCCAGCAGCCGCCAGCTATTGCCCTCTGTCCGCTCGAAAGTCACACGCACGGAGCCGCGACCGCCAAGGGCCGCATCCGGCAGGGCAATCGAGATCCGCACGAAAAGCAGCATCAGAAGAAAGAAAACACCGATAAACAGGAGCCCTCCCAATGCGCCCGGACCAGAGCCCCCGCCTCCGTTCGTCAGATAATCAGCAATGACGCTACCGGCCACGACCGGGATCATGGCGAAGATCATAACCAATGAGAGTTTGAGAATGGTGATGACATAACGGCCGTCCTCGCCGCGCCAGGTAACGAGAGGGGCACCACCCGCCCCCGGCCGCTCGCCAAGGAGGACAAAGCGATGCCAGCGAACGGCGCAGGCCGCGAAGAGGAGCATCACCACGATGGCGAGAAGGACGATAAGAAGTCCCGAACCGCCACTTACCGGCGGAGCCGTTTGCGCAGTGCTGCCCACCGGCTGCCTGAGCATCTCCATATACCAATCTGCGAGACCGGACTGCCAGAGCACGGCACCGCCGACCACCGTCACCACAAGCATGGCGAGAAGCGGAAAGGCGGCAACGCCGATCAGTTCAAAATAGTGCCTCGTGACGCCCGAGAAGACCTCGCTCACGGAGCGAAAAACCGGCAGCTTTCTCATGGCATTCCCCCCTAAAAAAAACCGGCAACGCTCCCCCGGAACAGTATTTTCAGCTTAGCGGGAGAGACGGTGAAGGCAAACGCGAAGCCACTCAGTAGTCGCCATTATCGGGGGCCTGCGTTCCGGCCGGGCCGATCAGCTCGCGATAGGCAATGGAAAGGAGGGCGATGTTCACGAGAGCAAAGAAGATGAGCACGAGGCTCAATATGCTGACCGCGACAAGACGCATGGCGAAGCTGCCTTCGAGCAGCGTGCCGACAAGCAGGGCGATCAGCAGCATGGGCAAGACGACGGCGGCAAAGATGAGAACGAGACGCCAGAAATTTCCCCTCGTGCGCTCCAGTACGAGACGCGGATTTATCGGATCGCCCACGGAGACCGCAGGCAGAAGAAGGGTCAGCCGGACCATGAAATAGATCCCCACCATGACGAGAATGACGCCGAGGAAGCTCACGAGCGAAGCGGTCATGTTGGCCGGCATGAAGGCGGGCGCCGCACCGAGCACAAAGCCCGGCACAAAAAGCAGCGTCAGAAAGACGGAAACAACGAGATAGCGCGCCTCGCGGCGGCCAAAGGCGATGTGAAAATGGCCGGAGGGTGCATCGCCGAGAAGGATGAAGCGATGCCAGGCAACGGCGATGACGGGCCAGAGAAAGAGCGAGGCCAGATTGATCAGAACAGCGGCCACACGCTGCTCCTCGATATCGACGAAGACGCTGGCGATGGAAAGCACGAGATAGAGCAATCCCGGAAGCCAGATGAGACGCACCATCTCGCCAAGATGTTCCCAGGCGCCGCGATAGGCTTCGCCGATTGCCTTTACAACGTCGAGACGTGCTGTCATTGCGAGCCGTTTCCCAGGATCTTTCCGCGGTAGACCTCGTTCTCAGGCTCGAGGCTCAAGGCCGTCATGTAATATTTGCGGGCACCGCCCGGATCGCCACGATCTTCGGCAATGGCGCCGCGCACATACCACGCGCCCGCGCTTTTCGGATCGAGGTCAATCGACTTCTGGATGTCATTCAATGCAGCGTCGTAGTCGCCCATCGCGCGCAACGCGTTGGCGCGGTTCTGATAGAGGAGCGCATCCTTGGGCGCGAGGCGGAGGGCGCGTGTGTAGTCGCCGATCGCGAGTTCATATTGCTCCGTCGTCTTGTAGGCGACACCGCGATTGATGAGGGCGGCGATCAGATCCGGGTCGGAGAGTTCGCCGGAATCGATGGCGCTGGTGCAATAGCGGATCGCCCCCTTGTAGTCGGCCGTGGCGAATTTCTCGTAGCAGATGTTGTTGTCGCCAATCGCGTCCGCAACCGCCGGTAACGGCGCTGCCAGCAAGCCAGCTAGAACAAGGGCAAATCCCGTTTTCTTCAGCATCTCATCTCCCGGTCAATATCCGACCGGGAGACTACCCCTTCCCGCCCTTACGAGAAAGCGGCGACAGCGACGGCCGTGTTCATTAAATCGCGGAAGCGAAGCGATTTGCCGTCTTTCAGGGTGATGACATGCACAAAGTCTGAATCGATGGTCCGGCCTGTCGCAATCGCCGTGAGTGGGCCTTCATTTTTTCGAGCGCATTTCGGAGATCGGCGCAGGCTTCCGGCAGGACTGAGCCGCCTCTTGCCGGAGCTGGGCGGCGCTGTTATAGGCACGGCGTAATAAACGAGCCCGCCAACCGTCTGTGGCTCGATCCGGAGTACCCGACATGAATGCCAATCCCGTCATCGCCATAGCAGGCGCGACCGGCGCCGTGGGCGTCGAGATGATCCGCTGCCTGGAGGAACGCAATTTCCCGGTGAAGGAGCTGAAGCTGCTCGCCAGCGCGCGCTCGGCCGGCAAGACCATGAAATTCCGGGGCCAGGATATTCGCGTCGAGGAACTGACGGAAGAGAGCTTCAAGGGCGTGGACATCGCCTTTTTCTCGGCAGGCGGCAGCATCTCCAGGAAGTTTGCCAAGGCGGTGACCGACGCCGGCGCGGTGATGATCGACAATTCGTCGGCCTATCGCATGGACCCGGATGTGCCGCTGGTCATCCCGGAGATCAACCCGGAAGCCGCCTTCGCACACAAGGGCATCATCGCCAATCCGAACTGCTCGACCATCATCGCGATCACGCCGATCTGGCCGATCCACAAGGTGAACCCGGTGAAGCGGCTTGTCGCGGCGACCTATCAGGCGGCGTCGGGCGCAGGCGCGGCGGCGATGGAAGAGCTGGAACAGGCGACACGCGCCTTTCTCGATGGCGAGCCCTTCGAGCAGAAGATCATTCCGCACCCCTATCCCTTCAATGTGTTCAGCCACAACTCGGACATCGACCCGGAGACGGGCTATAACGAGGAAGAGCTGAAGATGGTGAAGGAAACGAAGAAGATCTTCGCCGACCCGGACATTCGCGTGACGGCAACCTGCGTGCGGGTGCCCGTCTTGCGCGCGCATTCCGAAGCCCTCGACTTCGAGTGCGAAAAGCCGATTACCCCAACGCAGGTGCGCGAAATTCTCTCCGGGGCACCGGGCGTAAAGATCGTCGACGATCTCGCCGAGAATTATTTTCCGATGCCGAAGGATGCTTCCGGCCAGGACGATATTCTCGTCGGCCGTATCCGGCAGGACATTTCCGACCCTTCGGGCCGGTCGATCGCGATGTTCGTCGCGGGCGACCAGCTTCTGAAGGGCGCGGCGCTCAACGCCGTGCAGATCGGGGAAATCCTCGTCCGCGCGGCATAGGGCTCAGCTCGCGGGATACACCCCTGTTCTGCGGCGTTGCAGGCCAAGCTATTGACGGAACGGGCATTTTGTCTCTAATCCCTTCATTCCGGCTTGCCTATCACCCATCTAACGGACGGGCATTCGACGCGCCGGGTGCAACTCACTATTCTCCCCGTTCCCGATCAGCGGATCACGACGACCAAAGGACGAGATCATCATGAGCAGCTATCGCTCGCGCACGACGACCCATGGCCGCAATATGGCGGGCGCACGCGGCCTGTGGCGGGCCACCGGCATGAAAGACGGCGATTTCGGCAAGCCGATCATCGCGGTGGTGAACTCCTTTACCCAGTTCGTGCCGGGGCATGTGCATCTGAAGGATCTCGGTCAGCTCGTTGCGCGCGAGATCGAAGCGGCGGGCGGCGTTGCCAAGGAATTCAACACCATTGCCGTCGATGACGGCATCGCGATGGGGCATGACGGCATGCTCTATTCCCTGCCCTCGCGCGAAATCATCGCCGACAGCGTCGAATACATGGTCAATGCGCATTGCGCGGATGCGATGGTCTGCATCTCCAATTGCGACAAGATCACGCCCGGCATGCTGAATGCAGCGATGCGCCTGAACATCCCGGCGATCTTCGTTTCGGGCGGACCGATGGAAGCGGGCAAGGTGGTGCTCCGCGACGAGACCAAGGCGCTCGATCTCGTCGACGCCATGGTGGCGGCGGCGGACGAGGACTATAGCGACGCGGAAGTGCAGACGATCGAACGCTCGGCCTGCCCGACCTGCGGCTCGTGCTCGGGCATGTTCACCGCGAACTCGATGAACTGCCTGACCGAAGCTCTCGGCCTCAGCCTGCCCGGCAATGGCTCGACGCTGGCGACCCATGCCGCACGTGAAGCCCTTTTCCTCGAGGCGGGCCGCCGGATCGTTGGTCTTGCGAAGCGGTGCTATGAAGAGGACGACAAATCGGTTCTGCCGCGCTCCATCGCCACGAAGGAAGCCTTCGAGAATGCGATGTCGCTCGACATCGCGATGGGCGGCTCGACCAATACGGTGCTCCACATTCTCGCCGCCGCGCATGAAGGCGAAATCGACTTCACCATGGCCGATATCGACCGGCTGTCGCGCCGTGTGCCCGTGCTCTGCAAGGTCGCGCCCTCCAAGGCGGACGTGCATATGGAAGATGTGCATCGCGCGGGCGGCATCATGTCGATCCTTGGCGAGCTCGACCGGGCCGGATTGCTGCATACGGGACTGCCGACTGTCCATGCGGCCACGCTTGGCGATGCGCTCGACGAATGGGACATCAAGCGCAATACGGCGAGCGATGCGGCAAAGGCGCTCTTCCTTGCCGCGCCGGGCGGCGTGCCGACACAGACAGCCTTCAGCCAGAACCGCCAATGGGAGAGCCTTGACCTCGACCGTGAAGGCGGGGTCATTCGCGAAGCCGATCACGCCTTCTCGAAGGATGGCGGGCTGGCCGTTCTCTACGGCAATCTCGCGCTGGATGGCTGCGTGGTGAAAACCGCAGGCGTCGATGACAGCATCCTGAAGTTTACCGGCCCGGCGCGTATTTTCGAGAGCCAGGACGACGCGGTGAGCGCGATCCTGACCAATCGGGTGAAAGCCGGCGATGTGGTCGTCATTCGTTATGAGGGACCGCGCGGCGGACCGGGTATGCAGGAAATGCTCTACCCGACCTCCTATCTCAAGTCGAAGGGCCTCGGTGCGAAATGCGCGCTCATCACGGATGGCCGTTTCTCGGGCGGCACCTCCGGCCTTTCCATCGGCCATGTTTCGCCCGAAGCCGCGGAAGGTGGCACCATCGGCCTTGTGCAGGAAGGCGACATGATCGAGATCGACGTGCCGGGACGCGGCATTCATCTCAAGGTGAGCGACGAGGAACTGGCGGAGCGCCGCGCCGAGCAGGATAAAAAGGGCTGGCGGCCGGAGAAGCCCCGCAAGCGCGCTGTCTCCACCGCGCTCAAGACCTATGCCGCCTTCGCGACCAGCGCGGCGAAGGGCGCCGTGCGCGACAAGGACGCCATCGACAAGGCGGCGGGCCTGCACTGAACGCAGTGGAGCCCAACGCATTCCACAAACAAAAACGGCAGGGTCATCCCCTGCCGTTTTCATTTCAGTCCGTCCCGTCTCCCATGACGCAGAACGGATCAACGCACGCAGACGACGCTAGTTCTCCAGCGCGGTAATCATGTTCACGCGCGTCGCATGCCGGCCACCCTCGAAATTGGCGGCGAGGAATGCATCGACGATATCGAGCGCCAGTCCCTCGCCCACCACGCGCGCGCCGAGCGAGAGCATGTTGGCGTCATTGTGCTGGCGGATCATCCGGGCCGAGAATGGGTCGGCGCAGACGCCGCAACGTATGCCCTTGACCTTGTTCGCCGCCATCATGATGCCCTGGCCGGTGCCGCAAAGGATGATGCCAAAGCGGCAATCCCCGGAAGCGACACGCCGCGCCGCCGCTTCGCCATGCTCTGGATAATGAGTGCTTTCCGGCGTGGCAGGGCCGATATCGACCACATCCCAGCCCTGCCCCGCGATGTGAGCGGAGATGGCGTGACGGAGTCCGATAGCGGCGTGGTCACTGGAAAGGACAATGCGCTTATTGGCTGTCATGGAAGAATTCTCCCTCATTCCCACTCGATCGTGCCGGGCGGCTTGGATGTCACGTCATAGACGACGCGATTGATGCCGCGCACCTCGTTGATGATGCGCGTCGAAACCTGGCCGAGGAACTCATGCGAGAACGGGTAGTAATCCGCCGTCATGCCGTCCAACGATGTCACGGCACGGAGCGCACAGACGAAATCATACGTGCGCTCATCGCCCATGACGCCGACGGTGCGAACGGGAAGCAGCACGGCGAATGCCTGCCATATCTGGTCGTAGAGACCGGCGGCACGGATTTCTTCCAGGTAGATCGTATCGGCCTTGCGAAGGATTTCGAGCCTGTCGCGCGTGATCTCGCCTGGTATACGGATCGCGAGGCCCGGTCCGGGGAACGGGTGACGGCCGACAAACTGCTCCGGCAGACCGAGCTCGCGGCCCAGCTCGCGCACTTCATCCTTGAAGAGTTCGCGCAGCGGCTCGACGAGCTTCATGTTCATGCGCTCGGGCAGACCGCCGACATTGTGATGGCTCTTGATCGTGACTGACGGGCCGCCCGCGAAGGAGACGCTTTCGATCACATCGGGATAGAGCGTACCTTGAGCGAGGAAATCCGCACCGCCGACTTTTTTCGCCTCCGCCTCGAAGACGTCGATGAAGGTTGCGCCGATGATCTTGCGCTTCTGCTCGGGGTCGGTGACGCCATCGAGCTTGCCGAGAAAAAGGTCGCTCGCGTCGACCGAGACAAGGGGAATGTTGTAGTGATCGCGGAAGAGCGAGACGACCTGTTCGGCCTCGCCTGCGCGCATCATCCCGGTATCGACGAAGACGCATTGAAGCTGGTCGCCGATGGCCTCATGCAACAGCACGGCGACAACGGATGAATCCACGCCGCCCGAAAGACCGCAGATCACCCTGCCCGAGCCCACCTGTTCGCGGACCTTGGCGATTTCCGTTTCACGGAAGGCGGCCATGGTCCAGTCGCCCTTGCAGCCGCAGATGCGATGCGTGAAGTTCCACAGCATGTCGCGGCCACGCGGCGTGTGCACCACCTCCGGGTGGAACTGCACACCATAGAAGCGACGTTCCTCATCCGCGATGACAGCGAAAGGCGCACCGCGGCTCTGCGCCACGACCTTGAAGCCCGGCGCGATGGACACCACGCGATCTCCGTGGCTCATCCAGACAGGTTCCGTCTCACCCTTCTGCGCGATCCCTTCGAGCAGTGGTGTGTCTTCTATCACCTCGATGGAAGCCCGCCCGAATTCACGCTCGTCATGGCCTTCGACCTGGCCGCCGAGCTGCAATGTCATGGTTTGCTGGCCGTAGCAGATACCGAGAACGGGAAGCCCTGCCTCGAAGACGAATTGCGGCGCGCGCGGGGAATCCTCCCGGCTAACGCTGGCGGGGCTGCCGGAGAGAATGATGCCCTTAGGCTCGAACCCTTCCCACATCTCCTCGACCTTGTTGAAGGGAACGATCTCGCAATAGACGCCGCTTTCGCGAACACGCCGCGCGATGAGCTGCGTTACCTGGCTGCCGAAATCGATGATGAGAATGCGGTCTTCAGTCATGTTCCGTCTACGGATTTGGTTTCACTTCGGGCGAGGGAGATGAACCGGCATTGAGCGCGCGTTCGATTTCGTGAGTTTCGGTGCAGGCCGGGCAGGAAAGGCGAAGCTTGTCGAGCAACAGCTTCGCGGCGTCTTCGTCTCCCGCCATGATGTTCAGGCGGGCAAGCCCGGCCAGAGCAGCAGGGAAAACGGGGTCGATGGCAAGCGCGATCAGATAATATTTTCGGGCGAGTTTGCGATTACCCTTGGCGTTCTGCACGGCCGCGAGCTCGGCATAGGCACGGGCATTTGCGGGGTTCGAGACAATCGCCTCTTCCAGGAGACGCCGCGCGGCGTCGAGGTCACCGGTCTGTGCGGCCGCGACACCCTTTTCCGTGAGGATCACGGAAGCGCTTTGCGACCTGGCATCGACCGCCAGAGCGTCATTGAGCGGCAGCAGTGCCGTCATCGACAGAAGCCAGCAGATCAACAGCGCGAAACGCGAGATTTTTCGGAAAAATACGGCCGCCATCGATCCAGGCCCGTGGGGGGAAAGATCTTCGATAGACCATCCTTGCACCGACCCGTCAAGCCCAATGCCGCACTGCGTCATTTGTCCTCTTCCTTGCGAAGAATGGCTGCAAAAAAGCCGTCCGTACCGGTCGAGGCCGGGCTCAGGCGAAGCGCATTTCCGGCCGGCGCAGGCGGCGGCGCCACCCCTTCCGGCCAGAAAGCCGCCCAGGACAAGGCGGTGAAACCGGTATGAGCGGCGAGAAAGGTATCCACCTGGCGCTCATTCTCCGAGGGCAGAAGCGAACAGGTGACATAGACGATTCGCCCGCCGGGCCTGACCAGAGCCGCGGCACGGGCAAGCACTTCTTCCTGTGCTGCCCGATAGCCTGCCAGCATGTCGGGGGACAGACGCCAACGCGCATCGGGGCTGCGGCGCCATGCACCGGTGCCGCTGCAAGGCGCATCGACAAGGACACAATCCGCGCGAGCGGCAAGCCCTGCAAGATCCGGGTCCGGCTGGCCTGCATGCCAGGGCCCGAGCACACTCGTCTGAAGGTTGCGGATGCCTGCACGCTGAGCGCGCGGCTCAAGCGGCGCCAGACGCCGACCGTCCGTGTCGCAGGCATAAATCTGTCCGCGATTTCCCATCATGGCGGCGAGTGCGAGCGATTTGCCACCCCCGCCCGCGCAGAGATCCACCACCTGTTCGCCGGGCTTAACGCCCGTCAGCAAGCAGGCAAGCTGCGAGCCCTCATCCTGAATTTCGACAGCGCCTTCGCGATAAACCGCAAGTGCCGGCAGATTGCCGCGCGATGTGAGCCGGAGCCCCCAGGGCGACCACGGACAAGGCTCGGCTGTGAGGCCAGCCTCCTCCAGCGACTTGAGAGCGCGCTCCCTCTTCGTCTTCAGCGTGTTGATGCGAAGGTCTGTCGGCGCGCGATCGAGAAGCGCCGACATCTCCCGCTCCAATGCATTGCCGAAGGCTGCCTCCAGTTCGCTATGGAGCCATTCAGGGTAGTTGAGCCGCACCCAGGGGGCAGCCTCGGGGCCGGGAAGCGCGGCGGCGGCCAATACTGCCGTCTCCTCTTCGCTCAGCGGCTCCGGCGCGTGGCGGCCACCATCCGCAAGCAAAGATATGTCCTCGCCTTTCACCAGTGCCTGTGCGGCAAAAGCCAGAAGACGAGCATCCTCACGTCCCGTGGCCGCGGAAAGCTCCGCCTTGCGGCGAAGCACGGTGTAGACGAGTTCGGAAATGGCGGCGCGATCCTTCGAGCCCGCATAGCGGTTCGACCGGCCCCAGTTCTCCACGATGCGATCCGCCGGGCGGCCGCTCTGGAAAATGTCGTTGAGGATCTCGATGGCAGATTGCAGACGTGCGCCGGGTGTCATTTCACGTCACCCGCGACCGGACGGGCGCTCAGCTCGCACCGCCGGGGTAGTTGGGGGCTTCGCGCGTGATCGTAACGTCGTGAACATGACTTTCACGCAGGCTCGCCGAAGAAATGCGCACGAACTCGGCGTTCTTCTGGAAGTCCTTCACGGTCGCGTTGCCGGTATATCCCATGGCCGCCCGAAGACCGCCCACAAGCTGATGGATCACGGCGCCCACAGGCCCCTTGTATGGCACCTGGCCTTCGATACCTTCCGGCACGAGCTTCAGCGAGTCCTTCACATCCTGCTGGAAGTAGCGATCGGCGGAACCGACGGCCATCGCGCCCACCGACCCCATGCCGCGATAGGCCTTGTAGGAACGGCCCTGGAAAAGAAACACCTCGCCGGGGCTTTCTTCGGTGCCCGCAAAAAGCGAGCCAAGCATGGCGCAATCCGCGCCCGCCGCAATCGCCTTGGCGAGGTCGCCGGAGAACTTGATACCGCCATCGGCGATGACCGGCGTGTCGGTCTTCCGGGCCGCCTCGACGACATCCATGATGGCGGTGAGCTGCGGCACGCCGACGCCCGCCACGATGCGTGTGGTGCAGATGGAGCCCGGTCCGATGCCGACCTTGACTGCGTCCGCGCCTGCATCGATGAGCGACATGGCGCCGCTCGCGGTCGCGACGTTACCCGCAATCACCTGCGTCTTGTTGGAGAGCTTCTTGATGCGCGTCACCGCCTCGGCGACGCGAGCCGAGTGACCATGCGCCGTATCGACGATGATGACATCGGCGCCCGCGGCAATCAGCGCCTCGGAACGGCCATAACCATCGTCTCCGACCGTGGTCGCAGCGGCCACGCGGAGGCGGCCCTGCTCGTCTTTTGCGGCATTCGGATGAAGCTGCGCCTTCTCGATGTCTTTCACCGTGATCAGGCCGATGCAGCGATAGGCATCGTCCACTACGAGGAGTTTTTCGATCCGGTTCTTGTGAAGGAGGCGTTTTGCCTCTTCCTGGCTGACACCATCGGCGACCGTGATGAGACCTTCTTTCGTCATCAGGTTACGGACAGGCTCGGCCGGGTTACTGGCGAAGCGAACATCGCGATTGGTGAGGATGCCAGCAAGGCGGCCGGACGGCTCGACGACGGGAATGCCGGTGATGCCATGCCGTTCCATAAGGGCGAAGGCATCGGCAAGGGTCGCATCCGGCTCGATGGTGACGGGGTTCACCACCATGCCGCTCTCGAATTTCTTCACCTGCCGGACCTGCTCGGCCTGCTGCTCGGGCGTCATATTGCGATGCAGGACGCCGATGCCGCCGGCCTGCGCCATCGCGATGGCGAGACGTGCCTCAGTGACGGTATCCATGGCGGCGGAAACGATGGGGATGCCGAGATCGATCGTTCGGGTAAGGCGTGTACGCGTATCAGCTTGAGTAGGCAGAACCGTGGATGCTGCAGGCAGCAGGAGAACGTCGTCGAACGTCAATGCTTCACGGATCATACTGCCAACCTCCTGGGCCGCTACTGGCCGGGCACCTTATCGTGTGTTGGCGCTGGCTTTTAACACCTATATGCGGGAATGCAAATAGTCGTATGCCGCAGCTGCGAAATATTCACGTAGCGTCTTCGGTACTGCTTTCGGAACGCCCCTTAAAGCCTTGAGCCAACACATACATCTCCGCCGAATCGGCTCGGCTTGCCTTTGGTTTCACATGGCGGACCGTCTTGAAGTGCTGCTTGAGGAGCGTCAAAAGCTCGCTCTCCGTCCCGCCCTGCAACACCTTGGCAAGAAAGGCTCCTCCGGGCGCGAGAACCTCAACGGCAAAATGCGCGGCGATCTCACACAAATGCATGATGCGCAGATGGTCCGTCTGCTTGTGGCCTGTGGTGGGGGCCGCCATATCGGAGAGCACGAGGTCGGCTTCGCCCGCGAGGTGCGCCTTCACGGCGTCGTCGGCCCCTTCATCCAGAAAATCAAGCTGGAGAATGGTGGCGCCGGGCACCGACTCGGTCTCGAGATAATCGAGACCGATCACCCTGCCCTCGCCCTTGTTTCCGTCCTTCCCGAGCGCCTTCACACGCGCGACCGCCACCTGACACCAGCCGCCGGGCGCGCAACCCAGATCGACCACGCGCGCCCCCGGTTTGAGCAGGTGGTACTTGTCGTCGATCTCGGCCAGCTTGTAGGCGGCGCGGGAGCGATATCCATCGCGCTTCGCGGCATGAACATAGGGGTCGTTCAACTGGCGTTGCAGCCAGCGGGTGGACGAGTTCGAGCGTCTACGCGCTGTCTTCACGCGCACTTTCAGCGCGCGGGCGCCGCCATCTCCCGTCCCACCGTCCTTGCCCTTCTTCTCACCAGCCATCGTCACACCGTTCCATTGTTAGCTGCCGGATTACCTGCGGGTCTTGGCTTTCTTCGGCGCTTTCTGCGACGTCGCTTTCTCTTGTTGGCATCCGCTTCCATCAGCGAGAGCAGGATACCCTCGCGAAGACCGCGATCCGCGACCCGCAGACGATCAGCCGGCCAGGCTCGGGCGATTGCCTCGAAAATGGCGCAGCCCGCCAACACAAGATCCGCACGCTCCTGTCCGACGCAAGGATGAGCTGCACGACTTTCATAATCCATATCGAGAAGAGACTGCGTGACGTTCCGCACCTCCTCCGGCGATATCCAGATGCCGTCTACCCGTGTGCGGTCATAGCGAGCGAGACCGAGATGGACGCCCGCAATGGTTGTCACCGTCCCGGAAGTGCCGAGCAGATGAAAATCCGCAGGTGTACTGCTCACATCCGGCATCATGCGCTCCAGAAAGGGGGTAAGCTGACTGCTTACCTCCCCCACCATGCGTGCATATACGTCTTCCGGCACCTCCACGCCACCGTGGCGCTCGGCAAGAGTGACGACACCGCAGGGCAGCGAAATCCAATCCGCGATGGCGGGGCGTCCGTCGGCACGGCCATCCATACGAACCCAGATGAGTTCGGTCGATCCGCCGCCAATGTCGAAAACGAGCGCGGAAGTGCAGTTCCTGTCGAGGAGAGGCGAACACCCGGCAACAGCAAGGCGCGCCTCGTCTTCCGTCGAGACGATTTCGAGCGAAAGACTGGTCTCTCGCTTCACCCGTTCGATGAAGTCCGAGCCGTTTTCCGCCGTGCGGCAGGCTGCCGTCGCTATCGTCCGGGACCGGGCGACGCCCCTGCGTGTCATCTTCTCGGCGCAGATGCGCAGAGCATCGATTGCGCGATCCATTGCAGCATCGCCCAGAGCGCCCGTGTGGGCCAGGCCCTCCCCCAAACGGACGATACGGGAGTAGGCATCGACAACCTTGAACCCCTCCGGAGAGCGGCGGGCAATCAAAAGACGGCAGTTATTCGTGCCGAGATCGAGCGCCGCATAGAGGTGGTCCTGGGCGCCGCGGCCTCTGGCCGGACGTCGGGAGTTTCTGGATGCCGGTTTGGGTCGAGGCTGCTCGACCGATTTATCGAGCGCGGCAGCGTCCTTACGCGCTTCTTCCTTGCGACGGCCTCTTCCCCGCCGGCCGCGCCGGCGCGGCTTCCCCGGCCTGTCCTGAACCGTGCTCTTTTCGGGGGAACCGCGTGTCCTTTCGTCATCCGCTTCCTTTTGGGAAGCAGTGCTATGGTTCGCGGCGGAGGGGGCCTGTGGCAGGCCTTCAATAGCGGCATGGGCCCCGCCAGGACCGTTCATACCGTCGTCACCTTCATGGTGCACTTTATTCAGTCCCGGGAAGCGCAGGACAACCGCCATAAGCGGGCCGCGCTATCGACCGGATTCCCTATATTTTTCAGTTGAGTGGAGTGTAGCAGCCTGAGCCGTGCGGTAAAGACGGGGGTGTCGCTGCTGTCATACAGGGAAGTGGCTGGGGGACCAGGACCCGCTCGACTGTCGAAAAAATTAGCGATAACAAAGGCTTAACTTGCATTTCGCGGCTGTGTAGCACACCTCTGTGTCACACTCAATGCCTAGCCCTTCTGGTCAGGGTGGATGCAATGGAAGGTTTCTTCGGGGGGGCTAGGAGGAACCTGCAATTGTGCACATATTGATGTGTACATATTGAGCGACTTAACTTTTTGTAATTGGGATATCGATTCTTTGAGCAACAAGCTTGTCGTAAAATCATTGCCGGTTCTGCCAGAAGTAAAACTGATCGAAACGCCGCGACACGACGACGCTCGCGGATTTTTTTCCGAAACTTATAGTTTGCGTGCGTTTTCTGAAGCCGGAATTGCGGCGGTGTTTGTACAAGACAACCATTCGTTGTCTGTGGCTCGCGGCACACTACGGGGATTACATTTTCAAACTCACCCCTTTGCTCAGGACAAACTCGTCCGTGTAACTCGGGGACGAATTCTCGATGTGGTTGTCGACATCCGACATGGATCACCAACTTTCGGCAAGCATGCGAGCACTGTTCTTAGCGCCGAAAACAACCTCCAAATTCTTGTTCCGATCGGGTTTGCGCATGGGTTGGTCACGCTAGAGGACGACACCGAAGTTGTTTACAAGGTATCAAACTTCTACTCGGCCGAGCATGATGGCGGGCTTTTGTGGAATGATCCAGCATTGGGGATTGATTGGAGATTGGACGGCATTACACCTGTTCTGTCCGAAAAAGACCGCATTCATCCTTTGCTTGCCGACTTGCCGCAATATTTCAAATACGGCGATGTTGAAAAGTCTGGGAGCTAAATAGGGGAGATAGGAAGCTCTCTTTATACGTAGCGTATAATTTTTGCATGGTGCCGGGGGGCGAGCCGGGGGGGCGAAATGAAAGTGCTGGTTACAGGGGGGGCAGGATTTATCGGTTCGTCGGTATGTCGATATTTAATCGAGCAGACAGACGTCGAAGTTACTAATCTGGACAAGTTGACCTATGCGGCCAATTTAAATTCGCTTGCGTTGGTGGCGGAGAGTTCGCGTTATCGATTTGTCGAGGGAGATATCTGCGACAGTTGCCTGCTTGATGAGATATTTGGAAATTTCAAACCCGATGCGGTGATGCATCTTGCCGCAGAATCGCATGTTGATCGTTCGATCACAGGTTCGGCTGACTTCATTCAAACCAATATCGTCGGCACCTACACGCTGCTTGAGGCGACAAGGCGATACTGGGAAGGATTGCCGGAATCGCGAAAGAGAGAGTTTCGTTTTCTTCATGTTTCGACCGATGAGGTCTATGGCAGTCTTGGCGCGGAAGGGTTGTTCTCAGAGACAACGGCATATAGCCCCAATTCGCCTTATGCTGCGAGCAAGGCATCAGCAGATCACCTTGTGAATGCTTGGCATCACACCTACGGACTTCCCGTTTTGATAACAAATTGCTCGAATAATTACGGGCCTTATCACTTTCCTGAGAAGCTTATACCTCTTGTGATACTTAACGCGCTGGAGGAAAAGCCGTTGCCCGTTTACGGCAAAGGTAACAATGTCCGGGACTGGCTCTATGTCGACGACCATGCGCGTGCCCTTGAACTCGTTCTGAGGCGAGGTGTCCCTGGTGAGAAATATAATATCGGTGGACGGAACGAGCGCACAAATCTCGAAGTCGTCGAAGCAATCTGCGATTATCTTGACGAAAAAATACCCGCGGCAACTGTCGTCCGGCGTCGGGACCTCATTGCCTTCGTCGCCGACCGACCGGGACACGATCAACGTTATGCAATCGATGCAACAAAACTTGAAGACGAACTTGGCTGGCGTGCGCAGGAAAATTTCGAAACCGGACTTCGTAAGACGATCGAATGGTATCTTGCAAACGAGAATTGGTGGCGTCCACTACGATCGGGCATCTATGGCGGCGAAAGGCTGGGCCTTCTGGCTGACGGCAAGGTGCGCGTCAAGCCACTCGGACGGCGGGCGGACAAGCGGCCAATTCTTATCGTTGGTCGCCATGGGCAGGTGGCGCAGGCTCTTGATGCGAGGGGCTTCGACGGTGTTCCGCATGTGGCGCTTGGACGAGATGAGTTCGACCTGACGGACCCTGGTGCAGTTGAGCGCGCTTTCGCTGCACATAACCCAAGACTCGTTGTCAATGCGGCGGCATACACAGCCGTGGATAAGGCAGAGAGCGAGCGCGATGTTGCCTTTGCGGTCAACAGTGACGGAGCCGCTATTCTTGCAAGACTTTGTGCGGAAGCGAAAATTCCGCTCATTCATATTTCGACAGATTATGTCTTTGATGGCACCAAGAATGCGCCTTACGTCGAAGATGATCCGACCGCCCCGCTTAATGTCTATGGCGCATCGAAGGCGGAAGGCGAGGAGGCCATTCGTGGACTGCTGAGGGAGCACGTGATCCTGCGGACAAGTTGGGTCTGTAGCTCGACCGGTAGCAATTTTGTCAAGACAATGCTGCGGCTCGCGGAAAATCGAGACGAATTGAAGGTGGTCGATGATCAGCGCGGCGCGCCTACATTCGCCACGGACATCGCTGACGCCATCGGCGTGATTTCCGCGCGTTTGCTTAGTGGCGACGGGGCATATGGTACTTTCCACCTCGCAGGAAGTGGCGAGACGACCTGGTGTGGATTTGCGCGCGAAATATTTGCACAGTTGGTGGCTTCTGGCATGAAGTCCCCGAACGTGATCGCAATACCCACGGGCAACTATCCGACCCCGGCCCAACGCCCCATGAATTCGAGACTCAATTGCAGGAAGATCAAGGACGCATATGGGATAGTGCTCCCGGATTGGAAAATCAGTTTAGGGCAATGCCTCGATGAGCTTTTGCAAAACGCAGATATGGAAGGCGCATCATGAAGGGCATCATTCTCGCGGGCGGCTCGGGGACGCGCCTCTATCCGGTGACGCTGGCGATCAGCAAGCAGCTTCTGCCGGTCTACGACAAGCCGATGATCTACTATCCGCTGAGCACGCTCATGCTTGCCGGCATCCGGGACATTCTCATCATTTCGACGCCCCTCGATTTGCCGTTGTTCCAACGCCTGCTCGGCGACGGTTCGCAATGGGGCATCGATCTTTCCTATGCCGAGCAGCCGAGCCCGGAGGGACTCGCGCAGGCGTTCCTGATCGGTGAGAAGTTCATTGGGGGGTCGTCCTGCGCGCTCGTCCTCGGCGACAATCTCTTCTACGGCGACGGCATGCCGGAAAAGATGCGCCGCGCGACGAAACGCGAGGGCGCAACCGTCTTCGCCTATCATGTCGGCGATCCGGAACGCTATGGCGTCGTCGAATTCGACGGTGAGGCGCGTGTGCTGTCGATCGAGGAGAAGCCGAAGGTGCCGCGCTCTAACTGGGCAGTAACGGGCCTTTATTTCTACGATAACGATGTTGTCGAGATCGCCAGGAGCATCCGCCCTTCGGCGCGCGGCGAACTCGAAATCACCGACGTCAATCGCGCCTATCTCGCAAAGGGGCGGCTGCGCGTCGAAAAGCTCGGGCGCGGCTATGTCTGGCTCGATACGGGCACGCATGATTCGCTCATGGAAGCGGGCGAATTCATCAGGACGATCGAGCACAGACAGGGGGTGAAGGTCGCGAGCCCCGAAGAAATCGCGTATGAAGCCGGTTATATCACCGCCGAGGATTTGCGCGCCGCCGCGCGGGCGCTCGGAAGCTCGACCTACGGGCATTACCTCGCCAGGCTGGGGAGCGAAGACTGCTGATTTGGCCCGGCGACATGGTGTGTCGGACGCGACGATCTACAACTGGAAGTCGAAGTATGGCGGGCTGGAAGTGTCGGAGGC
>NZNS01000005.1 GCA_002694985.1 Parvibaculum sp.
CAAGTTCGCCAAAGCGGCCGGTCAAGGCACGGCGCAGACAGTTGCCGGCACAGCCGCCTCCGCGGTTGCCGGCGGTGCCGGCTCCGTCCTCGGCGGCGGAAAGTTCGCCAACGGTGCCGTAACAGGTGCATTCAGCTATGCACTCGGAAGAGTGTTGCCGTCCGCGAATGACAACTTCACCGAAAAAAATGGATTGGGCAAACATCTCGCCGACTCCTGGCGAAAGGGAAAATATGCCGCTAAGCCACTTGATGGTACCGAGACTAAGCTAGCGGGTAGTGTTTTATGGGGAGCCGGAGCAACTACAGCAGCAGGTACAGGGGCAGAAGCTAGCGGCGGCAAGGCATTCAACCTCGGATTCGGGGATGAGGTATCTGACTTCGGCGTATTTTATGCGATCGGAGTAACCACTGGTGTCAATATTTCCGCTGACGTATTTATTGGCTACGTGAAGGGTGATCTGGCCAAACTTGTATGGCGATACGTTCAACCAAAATTATACTGCCGGCCCAGTCAGCGTTACGATAATGCACGCCCCCGACACAGCTGAATTTCTAGGATTTACTGTTGGCGTCGGACCAAGCAGATATCTTTATGGTTACTCGGGAGCCTACGAGCACACTTTCGGAGCATCTATTGCTTCCGGATGGCACGACTAGAGGATTGAGATGAGCATCAGAAAGAAATCAATCTTGTTTCTCAGCGTTGGTGTCATCAACATTTTCGGCCTGTTGGTGGCTGCTTTAGCGATTCACGAGGCATTTCTCTTCCTTGCTTTGGTGGCCCTTTTCGTCCTTGGAATCTGTCAGCGATCGTTCTTGAAATGTCCAAGCTGCCGTCACCCCATTTTAAAGCGAACGGTCGTATTTTTCGGTGAACCTTTTACCTACTGGGGCTTACCGCCCCAACAGTGCCCGCATTGTGGCGAAGATTTGAGACAAGATAGGTAACTTGCGTGCATTGGGGGCTGGGTCGGGGGTTTGCAGCTTGTAGACGTAACGCCTAGCGAAGTTCATAGTCTGGTTCTTTAAGTACATGATAATAGTCTTCATCGGAAACGTGAACTATCCATCCACGTTCAGATTCAAGGACTCTAACTGACCGAAGGCCGCGTAGTTCTATAGAGGACGCAACCTTTAATTCGCTTCTCAGAATATCGGAGTCCGAGCCGGGCTTTTGAGTACGATTCTCTTTGCCGATGGTCCTTCCGGCCACATAGCTAAACGCGCCTGTGACGGCACCGTTTGCGAACTTTCCGCCGCCGAGGACGGAGGCGGTACCGCCCACTACCGCGCCGGCGACTGCTCCGACCGCGATATTATCGTTGGCGACGACGTCGATATAGGGCGATGCGATCGCGGAGAACCCTGCTGCGAGGAAGCCGGACTGGAAGTTGCCGCATCACCTTCAAGTCCGATGTCGGGACCTACAGCTACAACGCCTCGGGCTCGACCTCGGTGAGGCCGCATGCGGTGGCCGCGATCGTGCCGAGCGGCACGGGGACGGTGAACACCACCTACACCTATGACGACAACGGCAACATGACGGCCGGCAATGGGCTCGGCGCATCGAGGGCCACTCACTGCTCAACGCGGTTTTCGGGCGCTACGTGAGACGGGTAGGCAGATCGTTTTGTAAAGTTTTCACCTAGCAGCTCGCCAACTGTTTGGTTGATCAGAATATATATTTTCCGCCAACCAAGAGGCCGACTCTCGGAAGCGCCAAGCAGTTCTCTGTTCCAGGACCTAGTTCGATAGGATAGTCGTTACGTGAACAGAAGGTTGTGGATTTAAATCTGGTCAATCGGTAGTGCGTTACGCAGCCGACCTGATCGACTTGAGGAACTCAACCTCCTCTGGATGTCTGCAGAGGATTTCGATAAGACCCACGGCTGCATCACTCGGGGGCATGACTCCATTCTCATACTTCTGGAATGCGCGTCGTCCGCCGCCGATGAGCCGCCCAGCCTCTTCTTGCGTCAGCTTAAGGCGTTTGCGGATTTTACGGACATGAGCGGCATAGGCAGCCTTCAGTTCCTGAAACACACGGTCGGACTCAGCCGGATCAGCAGTTCAGCAGCTTCATCAGCAGCTTCAAAGGAAGAACCTCGCACTCGAAGCCCTGCGCAAGCTCCTCAATGACGAGATCCGCTCTCGCAGCAAAACGAATGTCGTCGAGACCAAACGCTTTTCGGAGCGTCTGGAGGCCGCAATTGCTCGCTATCACACCAACGCCATCAGCACCGTCGAAGTTATGCAGGAGCTGATCGAGCTGGCAAAGGACGTCCGGGCTGCGAGGCAGCGCGGCGCGGAGGAGGGGCTCACCCAGGACGAAATTGCCTTCTATGACGCTCTCGCGGAGAACGAGAGCGCCGTCGAGGCTATGGGAAATGATGCCCTCAAGCTGATTGCCCACGAGTTGCTGGTGAGCCTTCAGGGCAATGTGACGGTGGACTGGTCGCGCCGTGAAAGCGCGCGGGCCCGCATGCGGGTTCTGGTGAAGCGGATACTCCGCAAGCACGGCTATCCGCCGGACATGCAGGACGCTGCTGTGCAAACCGTGCTGCGTCAGGCCGAGGCGCTGTCTGCGAGTTGGGTGGCTTAGGCTGAAGTAAACAGGTCTGAGGCCTTACACCGGCAGGGCATCCTGGAAATTTCCACGTAAGTTTCGCCGATAATATATATTATGGAGAAAGTATAGACATCAAATACAGCCAGAGAGACTTACGGCATCAGGTCCGTTCTTTTCTGTTCCAAACAAAACAACGGCTCGGACTTTCGCACAAACCAGTGCTCGTCCAAATATGCCCGAAGAAAACACCGCGGAGACCTGCACCTGCGGTTGGGTGATGGCGGACACATCACGCAAGCCGGTCGCAAACCGGATTCATCTTTTTTGTCCGTTCTCACCACATATCGGGTAATTCGGAGAACTTCTGAACGGAAAGCCGACTTGTTTGTTCTATCGGGCAATGGGCGCTGGGGAGTCGAAGTCTGAACGCCGCCGATATCGATCCGGCGTCCAGGCTGACGGAAATGGGCTACACGGACATCGAGCCGGTTGAAGCCGAAACCGAGGCCAGCGGCGAGCTCTCGTTCAACGCCACCAACGCCGAAGGCCATGACGTGAAGCTTGTTGTCGACCAGCGCACTGGCACCGTGGTCAGCGAGCAGCCAGTTGACGAAGACAAGATGTAATCGTCTTTCCAAAGATCGAATAAGCTGAGAAATCAGATGAAGTCTGGCGTGGAACATATTGTGTTCCACGCCTTTCTTTTGCTTCGAGCTGTCTTTCTTTTGAACAAAACCCGGCCCGGGGCGTTGTTGTCATAAGTCCACGAACGATGATCATGAACGATAATGGAGGATCAGAGATGATGAAGAATGCAAACAAGCTTGTCATTGGCGCCGCTGGCGCTGCGCTGCTCTTCACTCCGCTCGGCGCGATGGCACAGAGTACCGTAGTGACCGAGACTGCGCCTGCGGGCACTCATTACGACCCGGTCACGGGCGCCGTCACGACGACGACCGTTACGACGTCCACGATCATCGGCCAGCGT
Organism: Parvibaculum sp.; assembly: GCA_002694985.1. Taxonomy (GTDB): domain Bacteria; phylum Pseudomonadota; class Alphaproteobacteria; order Parvibaculales; family Parvibaculaceae; genus Parvibaculum. Next base: position 3,560 of record NZNS01000005.1, read on the forward strand.
GCCGATATCGCCGATCCCGTCGCCTGGCTCGAAAACAAGGGCTACTCGAATGTCGAGCAGGTTGCCGGCGTGACAAAGGATCACGAGATGGCCTTCCATGCCGCCGATGATATGGGCCAGCCAGTCGAGATCGTGATGGACAAGACGACGGGCGAGGTCGTGCGTGAAACAAACCTGCGCAAGGTCGACACGCCTTCCAAGCAGTAATGCGGCCTATGGAAACTCAGGGCGCGCCCTCCCCGGCGCGTCCTTTTTCATGTCTGCAATTTGCAGGCTTTATGCCTTGTTCTTGCCATGTGCGAGGTCATTTCGTGACCGGGTGAACCTGTTGGCTTCTGCGTTGTTGATTAGGCAAGGCGCGCTTCACTGAAAGGCGCGCGGATTGCAGACAGGAGGAATTGTAATGACCAACTTCAAGAATGCGCTTCTCGCCGGTGCTGCCGGCTTTGCTCTGATGGCCGGTCCCGCCCTTGCGGAAGGCAATCTCGATACGGCCCCTGCGGGCAATGTCCAGATGGAAGGCACCATTGACGGAGCGCCCGCCCGTGACGTGCAGACGGAAGGTGCAATGGAGATGGACGCCAGCACCGATCCGGTGGCCCAGCTTGAGAGCCTCGGCTACGACGATGTGGAGCCGATTGACGCTCAGGGTGATGCGGCCATGGGAGGTGAAGCCTACTACACCGGCACGAACCCCGAAGGCGACAGCGTGACCATCCTCTTCGATGAGGACGCCGGTACCGTTATCAACGAAGCGCCGGCCGAGTAAGCCAGCTTTCGAGTGATGCTTTAAGCGCGGCGCGGAAGTTACGGCTTCCGCGCCGTTTTTATTGTGAAGTTACGATGCAAAATTCAGACGTTGAATTCGATCTGCATCCCGTCGAATCCAGGCCGCGCGCCCTCCGGCAGTTCAGCTGCCAGCTTTTGATAGTCGAGATCGACATGCATGTTGGTCAGTACGCCGTCACGCACCCTCGCCCGCTTCAGCCACTCCAACGCCTTCTCCACATGGGCATGTGTCGGATGCGGCGTATAGCGCAGCGCATCGACGATCCAGCAATCAATTCCGTCGAGTAGCGCAAAACTCTCATCTGGAATGCCAACTGCATCCGCCGAATAGGCAACAGGCCCGAAGCGGAAACCCAGAGAGCGGATATTGCCGTGATCTTGGTCGAAGGCCGTGGCCTCGATGGTGCCGCCCGGCCCCTCGACGCGGATCACCTGCCCCGGCTTTTCGATCAGGTGATCGTTCAGGATCGCCGGATATCCCGAGCCGGGCTTCTCCCGGAAGCAGTAGCCGAAGCGCGTTAGCAGCGTGTCGTGCGTGGCAGCGTCCATCCAGCAGTCCACGCGCTGACGCTTGTTGATCGCAAGCATGCGCAGGTCGTCGATCCCGTGGCACTGGTCTGCATGGTCATGGGTGAACAGCACCGCATCGACCCAGCCGATCTTCGCGTCGATCAGCTGGTCGCGCATGTCGGGTGAGGTATCGACCAGAACCACGGTCTTTTCCTCCGGGTTCTTGTCCCATTGCTCGATCAGCAGCGAGCAGCGCCGCCGCCTGTTCTTCGGTTCCTGCGGGTCGCAGGCTCCCCAGAACGGGCCGCCAATGCCGGGCCGGGGCACGCCGCCGGACGAGCCACAGCCGAGTATCGTTGCGCGCAGTTTCATGCCCGGAGCACTGCCTCCGGCGGAACCCGGCTGAAGAGCCGGAGGAAATTTGCCGTCGTCGTCTCGGCCAGCTCTTCGGCCGGCACACCCTTGATTTCGGCGACCTTGGCTGCCGTATGGACGACGAAGCTCGGTTCGTTGCGCTTGCCGCGCTTCGGCACCGGCGCGAGATAAGGCGCGTCCGTCTCCACCAGCAGCCGCTCCATCGGCACTTTCGCCGCCGTCTCGCGCAGCTCCACCGCATTCTTGAAGGTCACGATGCCTGACAGCGAAATGTAAAGGCCGAGTTCCAGAGCCTTTTCAGCAAGTTGCGAGCTTGAGCTAAAGCAATGCAGGAGCCCCGGAAAGGCCCCCTTCCCCATTTCCTCATCCAGTATTCGCGCCATGTCCTCATCCGCGTCACGCGTATGCACGATCAGCGGCAGGCCGGTTTCGCGCGCCGCTGCGATATGCGCCCGGAAGTTGCGCTGCTGCGCCTCGCGCGGAGCATGCTCATAGTAATAGTCGAGCCCCGTCTCGCCGATCCCGACGACCTTCGGGTGCTGCGCCAGTTCCACCAGCTTCGCCGTGTCGATTTCCGGCTCGCTCTCCGCCTCATGCGGGTGGATGCCGACTGTGCAGAACACATGGCTGAAACGCTCCGCCACCGCCTTCACCTTGTCGAACTCGCTCACCTTGGTCGAGATCGTCACCATCAGGCCGACGCCCGCCGCATGCGCGCGCGCCACCACATCGTCGACCTCCGGCCCGAAATCGGGAAAGTCGAGATGACAATGGCTGTCGACGAGCACCGGCAGTGTCATGACGTGGCGGCCTCCGGCTCCATGAAGCGCGGGAACACGCCCTGCGGCTTAGGCAGCGGCGTGCCTGGCTTCAGCGCATGGTCCGGGCCCAGCGTCTCGAAGCCGCGCGCGTCTTCCTCCAGCGCCAGCTGGTCGAGCATCTTCGCCGCCGACGCCGGCACCACCGGCTGCACGAGGATCGCAATATGCCGGATCGTCTCGGCCAGCACATAGAGCACGGTCGCCATGCGCGCCGGGTCCGTCTTCTTCAGCCCCCAGGGCGCCTGCTCGTCGATATAGCGGTTGGCGTCGCCGCAAACCGACCAGATTGCCTCCAGCCCCTTGTGGAACAACTGCGCGTCGAATTCCGCCCGCACCCGCTCAAGCAGCCCGTGCGCCGCGCCGAGCAGCGCCTTGTCGGCCTCGGTGAACTCGCCATGCTCCGGCACGGCCCCGCCGCAATTCTTCGCAATCATGGAGAGCGAGCGCTGCGCCAGATTGCCGAGATCGTTCGCCAGGTCGCCATTCGTCCGATGCACGATCGCCTTGTGTGAGAAGTCGCCATCATTCCCGAACGGCACTTCGCGCAGCAGGAAATAGCGCGAGGCGTCGAGCCCGTAGGTCGAGACCAGGTGATCGGGCGCGACCACATTGCCGAGCGATTTCGACATCTTCTGCCCTTCGACCGTCCACCAGCCATGCGCGAAGATGCGCTTGGGCGGTTCCAGGCCCGCTGCCAGCAGGAAGGCTGGCCAGTAAACGGCGTGGAACCGCAGAATGTCCTTGCCGATCATGTGCAGGTCGGCCGGCCAATAGCGCTTGTAGGCCTCGGCGTCCGTATCGGGATAACCCACTGCCGTTATGTAGTTGGTCAGCGCATCGAGCCACACATACATGACGTGCTTTTCGTCGCCGGGCACCGGAATACCCCAGTCGAAGGTCGTCCGGCTGATCGAGAGGTCGTGCAGCCCGCCCTTCACGAAGCTCACCACCTCGTTGCGCCGTGCTTGCGGCGCGATGAAATCGGGATGGCTCTCGTAGAATTCCAGCAGCGGCTCGGCCCAGGCCGACAACTTGAAGAAATAGGACGGTTCCTCCACCCATTCGACTTCGGCGCCCGTCGGCGCGATCTTCTTCCCGTTCGGGCCGGGGGTCAGTTCGTCTTCGTTGTAAAAGGCTTCGTCGCGCACGGCGTACCAGCCCGAATAGGAACCGAGATAGATGTTTCCGCTCTCCTCGAGCTTCTTCCAGATATCCTGGCAGGCTTGCGCATGGCGCGGCTCGGTCGTGCGGATGAACTGGTTGTTGGAATAGTTCATGTGCTCGCAGAGGTCGCGGAAGTTCTGCGACACGCGGTCGGTAAAGGTCTGCGGCGTGACACCGGCGGCAGCCGCCGCCTTCTCCACCTTCTGGCCGTGTTCGTCCGTTCCCGTCAGGAACATCACGTCATAGCCGTCGAGCCGCTTGAAGCGCGCCAGCACATCGCAGGCAAGCGTCGTGTAGGCGTGGCCAATATGCGGCACGTCGTTCACGTAATAGATCGGGGTCGTCACATAGAAGGCTTTTTGGCCCGGCATTCCAGTATCCGATTCAGAAAAAAGAACACCGGCTTCACGCGCCGGTGCGTTCGTTTGCAACCGCTTCCAGCATGGAAAAGACGTTCAAAATCACGAGCTTGCGGTCCGTGTTGAGCGCTTCGCCGCGAGCGGTTATTTGGCTGATCTTCTCCCATACCTCGACCCATCGATCAAGGCTGCCCCCGGCTGCGAGCCGCCGCATTGCCGCCCCTTCGCCCTCCACGATGTCGGGGCCGGGATCGAGCCCCGCCCCTGCCCTGACAAGCCTTTGCAGCCAGTGTGTGAGAAGTTCGATCATTGTCTCATAGGTGTCGTCCGCGCCGCGCTTGCCCGCCTTGTCGGCGAAGGCGTGGAGCGCGGCAATGTCCGGCCGCGGCAGTTGCGCCAGCAGCGATGCCAGTTCCCGGTAGAGCGCGAGCCCCCCGCTTCCCGCAATCGAGAGCGCGCGCCCCAGGCTCCCCTCGGAAAGATAGGCAAGCTGCATCCGCTCTGCCTCCGGCGTCGCCGTGACCTTCTTGCGGCTGTTGCTCGCGCGCGCTTCAGCTTCGCGTTCGGCATCCGCAATCATCGCCGCGATATCTTCCGTCCCCAGCGGCGTCATGCGCAGCGTCCGGCAACGCGACCGTATTGTCGGCAGCAGCCGCCCCGGCTGATGGGAAAGCACCAGAAACAGCCCGTTCGGCGGCGGTTCTTCAAGTGCTTTCAGAAGGGCATTGGCCGCATTCGCATTCATCTCGTCCGCGCTGTCGATCACCACCACGCGCCATGCGCCCCGCTCGCTCGCCGTCAGCCCGAAGAAATGTGCAATGCGGCGCACCTCGTCCACGGTGATCACCGTCTTGAGCTTCTTCGTCTTCTCGTCCCAGGGGCGGCGAACGGTAATGAGGTTCGGATGGCTTCCCGCCGCGATCTGGTTGAAGGCGGTGCTGTCGAGCGGCACGGAGAGGTCGCTGGCACCCGCCGCGCGCGCCGCCTCCGGCGTTCCGTAATGGAGAACGAAGCGCGCCATCCGATAGGCGAGCGTCGCCTTGCCGATTCCCTTGGGCCCCGTCAGCAGCCAGGCGTGCTGCATCCGCCCGCTCATGAAGGCGTCGAACAGCGCGCGCTCGGCATCCGCCTGCCCCTGGAAGCCTGCCACCTCGCGCGGATGCGGGTAGTCGCCAAGCCGGTCGCTCTGGGGAATCTCTGTCTCGCTCATGCCCTTTGGTAGCACGAGCCGTGCAGGCCGTCATGGGGGCCTGAGCCGTGGCTCCCGGGGGCGGATTTCGCCTTCGCCGGGCCTTCCCCGCAACTGTCTCAAAACTTACGCGAAGCTGTCGTTTCCGCGTCATCCGCCCCTGATAGACCGGCTTTACCGATCAAAACCGCTTTTCGTTCGGTTTTACCGTTCATCTTCTGGGGGCTTCGATGCTCGATCTCGACAATGTAACCGTGCGCTATGCCAATCGGGTCACCGCGCTGGAAAAGGCGAGCGCGGGCTTCGGCAAAGGCCAGTTCGTTGTTCTGCTCGGTCCTTCCGGCGCGGGCAAGTCCACCTTGCTTCGCTGCCTGAACGGTCTTGTCCGCCCCTCCTCGGGTTCGGTGCGCTCGGAGATGGGCAACATCCTGTCCGGTTCCGCCGCCTTGCGCGCGCACCGTCAGCGCACCGGCATGATCTTCCAGCAGCATCATCTGATCGGCCGTCTCACGGCCCTTCAGAACGTGCTGATGGGCCGCCTCTCTTTTCACAACACCTTCCGTTCGCTCCTGCCGCTGCCCCGCGCGGACCGCATCATCGGCCTTGAGGCGCTGGACAGGGTCGGCCTTGCCGACCGCGCGCTCCAGCGGGCGGATCAGCTTTCGGGCGGTCAGCAGCAGCGCGTCGGCATCGCCCGTGCCCTCGCGCAGCAACCGCACATCATCCTGGCCGATGAGCCGGTGGCCTCGCTCGACCCCGCCACGGCGGACAAGGTGCTCGCCCTTCTCCATCGCATCTGCCGCGAAGACGGCATCACCGCCATCGTCAGCCTCCATCAGGTCGACCTCGCGCGCCGCTACGGCGATGCCATCTACGGACTGGCCGGAGGCCGCATCGTTTTCGATGGCCAGGCCTGCGCACTCGATGACGTCATGCTCGACACGATCTACGGCACTGCTTCCACCCCCTCCGCCCAACCCGGCCCCATTCAGCCCGAGCAGACCCCTGCCCGCCTGAAGATGGCCAAAATAGCCTGAGGACAATTCGATGCTCTTTTCCCTCACTCGCAGAACCTTGCTCGCTTCCGCTCTCGCGGCGTCAGCCCTCTTCTCGCCCTTTGCCGCACAGGCAAAGGATGCGGACCCCGACACGCTCCGCGTCGCACTACTGCCCGACGAGAACGCCGCCACGCTCATCCAGAACGCCCAGCCGCTGAAGGACTACCTCGCCGATACCCTCGGCAAGAAAATCGAGATCGTGGTCACGACCGACTATTCCTCGATGATCGAGGCGATGCGCTTCGGCCGCATCGAGATCGGATATTTCGGCGGCTTCTCCTATGTGCTGGCAAAATCGAAGGCGCCCGAAATCGAGGCCTTCGCCGTCGGTGTCGAGAAGGGCAAACCCACCTACAACTCGATTCTGATCGCGACGGCGGATGGGCCGGTGAAATCCCTCTCCGACGTCAAGGGAAAGGCTTTCGGCTTTGGCGATCAGGCTTCCACCTCCAGCCATCTCGCGCCCCGCGCGCATCTTGTGAAAAATGGTCTTGTGGGCGGTACCGACTACAAGGTCGTGCATCTCGGTACGCATGATGGCGTGGCACGCGCCGTCCAGAACGGGCAGATCCCCGCAGGCGCCCTGTCCGAACAGATCTACCGCACATTGGTCGAGCGCGGCACGATCGACGACAGCAAACTTCTCCAGATCGGCCTCAGCGATCCTATCCCCAACTACCCGCTGACCATGCAGGGCTATCTCGCACCTGAGTTGAAGGAAAAAATCCGCAACGCCTTTCTCCATATCAAAGACCCGGAAATCCTCCAGTCTTTCCGCGTCGAAGGCTTTGCTGAAACAAATGACGCTGCGTATGACGTGCTTCGCGACACCGCGCAGATGCTCAACCTCGAACTCGCAAAGATGAACTGAGATGAGCCAGTCGCAAACCTATGCGACGATTCTGGCCGAAGAGCGCCGCGGTGGCTTTCGCCGCGCGGCGCTCGCCGCCACGATCCTCCTTGTCTGTATCGCCGCCCTCTGGATTACGGGCTTTTTCGACGGTCGCCGCTTCGCCGACGGCCTTCCCGCCCTTGGTCAGCTTGCCACCGAAATGGTGCCGCCCGACTTCGGGCGTTGGCAGCATTGGCTGAGGCCGCTTCTCGACACGCTGGCCATGTCGATTGCGGGCACGGTCCTTGCCGTCATCATTTCCCTTCCGCTCGCGATCCTCGCCGCGCCCAACATCTCGCCGAATGGCCTTCTCTGCCAGGTTACGCGCACGCTCCTCGCCTTCCTGCGCTCGGTCCCCGAGATCATTCTCGGTGTCATCTTTGTCGCCGCTGTCGGCTTCGGTGCATTGCCGGGCGTTCTCGCCCTTGCCCTTCATTCCGTCGGTATGGTCGGCAAGTTCTATGCGGAAGCGATCGAGCATGTTGATCCGAAACCGCTGGAGGCCGCCCGCGCGGCGGGCGCAACGCCCCTGCAGGTCATTACGCATTCTGTGTTGCCGCAGGTCTTTCCGCAGCTCGCCGACATCACGCTTTATCGCTGGGAGTATCACTTCCGCGCCTCGGCCGTCCTCGGCATCGTCGGCGCGGGCGGTATCGGTTTCGAGCTCATGGCCGCCTTGCGCCTCATTGCCTATGACCAGGTCTCTGCGATCCTGCTCTCGATCCTCGCCTGTGTCGTCGTTGTCGACGCACTCGGCGCGCGCTTGCGCAAGGCGCTGAAATAACAAGAAGAAGAGAAGAAACGAATGGAGAAGAAAAAGATTGTCGTGACCAGCCGTGTCTTTCCCGAGACGCGGGCACTTCTCGAAGCTCATGCGCGGCTTGTCGTCAACGAGACGGATGAACCCTGGTCCGCAGGCAAGCTTCTGGAGCATTGCCGGGACGCCTTCGGTCTCATGGCATTCATGACCGACAGTATTGGCGAAGATTTTATTGCCGCCTGTCCCGAGCTTCGCATCATCGGCGCGGCGCTCAAGGGATACGACAATATCGACGTCGATGCCTGCGCGCGTGCAGGCGTTACCGTCACCATCGTCCCCGATCTTTTGACTGTTCCCACCGCGGAACTCGCCATCGGTCTGATCCTTTCACTGGGCCGCAATATTCTGACCGGCGATACCGCGATCAGAGGTGACGGATTTTCGGGTTGGCGTCCCGCGCTTTATGGCGCGGGACTCGATGGGGCAACCGTGGGCATTCTGGGATTTGGTCTGGTCGGTCAGGCTATTGCCGAACGGCTTCATCCCTTTCGTTGCCGGGTTCTTGCCGCCGACGCCGAATGCCGCTCGGACGCGGCTTTCCCGCACATCCAGTTCGCGGAGACGGATCGTGTCATGGCGGAAGCAGACTGGCTCGTCCTTGCCTTGCCCCTGACCTCGGAAACGCAGCACATTATCGACCGCTCCGCGATTGCACGCATGAAGCCGGGTGTGCGCATCGTGAACCCCGCGCGCGGGTCACTGGTCGATGAGGCCGCCATTGCCGACGCGCTTTCGACGGGCCATATCGCCGGTTACGCCGCCGATGTTTTCGAATGCGAAGACTGGGCGCGCGATGATCGTCCGAAAGATATTGATCCGCGCCTTCTCGCAGACAAGGCGCGCACCGTTCTCACGCCGCATATCGGTTCCGCCGTTACTCATGTCCGCCGCGACATTGAGCTTTCCGCTGCCCGAAGCATCGTCGATGCGATCGCTGGGCGTCCCCCGGCCCACGCGGTCAATGCGCCTGTTCCCCGGGAAGTTATCGAAGATGCTTAACCTCCAGCACGCTCGAACATTTCTGGCCGTGATCGATGCGGGTGGTTTTCGGGCCGCCTCCCGCATCGTCGGCATCGCGCCCTCCACCATTCTCGATCATGTTGGCCAGCTCGAAGCGGAACTTGGTGCCGCGCTCATCGTGCGCAGGCGCGGTTCCGTGCAGCCGACACCGGAGGGCGCGGCCTTTCTGCCGCTGGCAAAGGCGCTCGTATCGACGGCGGAACGCGCCTATGCGGTTGTGGCAGGCGGTCCCTTGCGTCTTGCCGCATCCAGCAATATCGGCACCTATCTTCTTCAGGCGCCGCTCTCGCGTTTCCGCAGCCGGGAAGGCGCTGAAGTCGATCTCTGGATCGGTGACAATCCTTCCGTCTTTGAGCGCTTGAGCCAGGGTGCCGCCGACCTCGCCCTTGTCGAGTGCTGGCAGCCTTCACCGGATTTCGAAGCCCATGACTGGGTGCGTGAAAGACTCGTGCTCATCGTCGCCCCCTCCCATCCCTGGGCCTCGCGAGAAAGCGTAAGTGCCTGTGAACTGGTTGGAGAGAGGATGCTTGGCGGTGAGCGCGGCACCGGAACCGGGACACTCCTCCGCCGGCAGCTCGGTGCGCTAGTCTCGCAACTAACCACCATTGACGGCTTCGGCAATACGGAAGCCGTCAAGCGCGCCGTTCGCGCCGGGCTCGGCATATCGCTGGTCATGGCCGCGTCGGTGACGGATGAGGTGGCAGCGGGCACACTTGTCGCCCTGCCGCTGGAAGATGCCGAGCTCGTAAAGGAAACGAAATTCCTTTTCCGTCGGGACATGCCGGAGGGTTCGGCAGCACGCCGCTTTCTCGCACATGCCTGCGCGAACGCCTGACCGGCGATTGCTTTTCTTGAATCTTGAGAAGACCGGCAGTGTCTAGCGCGCGGCACTCAGGCCTTCGTTCTGTCCCTGCGCGAGTTGCTTGTCGCCGGGGCGGCGGACAGCGCCGGCGAGCACGTTGACCTGCGCATTGAGATCATCAGCCAACGGATTGATGCGTTCATCATTGACGGCAACCTCGTAGTAGAGATGGTTGCCGGTCGCAAGGCCCGTCCGTCCCACATAACCGATAACCTCGCCCTTGCGGACGCCCGTGCCGGGGCGAATGCCGGGCGCGAAGCCCGAGAGATGCGCATAATAGGTTTCGACATTCTCGGAATGGCGGACGGTAACGAGCTTGCCGTAATTGCCGCGCCACTCGGCCTTGCCGATAATGCCGTCTTCGGTCGCATAGACAGGTGTGCCCTTCGGCGCCGCATAATCGACACCCTTGTGGAAGCGCCTGTCCTTCAGCACGGGATGTGTGCGCCATCCAAAACCGGACGACATCCGTGCCTTCGTCACGTCGAGCGGGTCGGCGAAATGGAGCGGCCGGTTCGGATAGGCAGCGGGCCTCTGTTCGGGTCGCATCATCGGCACGATGCCTCGTGCGACGACCAGATCCTGTCCTGCGGATGCAAGGGCCGGAAAAGCGGGGATAAGAAAAAAGGAAAAAACGAGGCCGGCAACGAGAAAAAGCGACGCGCCAAATGGGGTCTGGTATCGTCGTTTCATCGAAGATCCTTGTTCCTGTGGCCGACGCGACTGCCGGGTGTTTTTCTGTCTGGGAGAATTTGCCCGGACTTCTATAGTCGAAGCCGGGTAGATCGGCAAACAGCTTTAACCATGGATAACTTGGGGCTTTATGACGTTTTCATGACGTTTCGGTAACAGTCGGGCCTCAAATGGCCAGTCTTGTCCCCACCTCGGCCCATATTGAGGCCGCCACCTCATCCTCATTTTTCGCCGCATCGATGACCGCGCAACGCTTGGGCTCCGCCGCGGCAATATCGAGAAAAGCCTGTCTAAGTGTCTGATGGAACTGAATTTCCATCTTCTCATAGCGGTCCTCCAAGGCCCCTTCGCCTGCACGCTTTCCGGCCCTTGCCAGTCCTGTCTCCACGGGCAGATCAAGCATCAGCGTCAGCCCCGGCATGTCCGCACCGATCACCATTTTACCAAGCGTATCAATGACTTGGAGGTCGAGTCCTTGGGCGGCCCCTTGGTAGGCGCGTGTGGAATCGATGAACCTGTCGCAGATCACCCACGCGCCGCGATCGAGTGCTGGACGTATCGTCCGCATGAGATGATCCTCGCGTGCGGCAAAGACTAGCAAAGCCTCGGCTTTTGGTGTCCACCGCCCTTCATCGCCGGAAACGATCAGCTTACGGATTATTTCCGCGCCCGGCGATCCGCCCGGTTCCCGGGTGACGACGACACTGTGCCCCTTCTCTTCAAGCTTGTCCGCGAGTCTGCGCGCTTGCGTGGACTTACCTGCGCCCTCGCCGCCTTCGAGTGTGATGAAACGCTCGCGCGTCACCGGCTCAACTGCCCAAGATCATATGTTTCAGCGAACCCAGGGCGCGGCCGAAGATGCCTTGCCGTTCAACAGTGCCGCCTGCCACCAGCGGAAACTCGCGAACCGGCATTTCGGGCGCCTCAACACGCAGCGTTCCGATCCGCTGGCCCGCGTCGACCGGTGCCAGGACCGGCGTATCGTACACCACCGTCACTTTCATGCCCTTGCGCTGCTCGGGCGTCATGATCAAATCGACATCGCTCTTGCTGACGAGCGGCACCTCGTCATAAGTACCCTGCCAGACCGGCGCATTCTCTACCGGCGCACCGGCAGCGAAAAGCTCGTAATGCTTGAAGGAACGGAAACCCCAGTCGAGCAGGCGCACACTTTCATCCGCTCTCGCCTTTTCACTTGGCAAACCGTTGAGCACGAGAATGAGCCGCTGTCCCTTTCGCTCGGCTGACGCGACAAGGCCATAGCCCGACACCTCGGTGTGTCCCGTCTTTAGCCCGTCGACTGACGGATCGAGATAGAGCGCGGGATTGCGATTGCCCTGCTTGACGCCGTTCCAGGTGAAATCCGTTTCCTTGAAGATCGGATAGTATTGCGGATAGTCGGCAATGAGGTGACGCGCGAGCATTGCCAGATCACGCGACGTCATCAGATGGTCCGGATTGGGCCAGCCTGTCGAATTTGCAAACTGGGAGTTTTGAAGCCCGAGTTCCTTGCCGCGCTCCGTCATCGCTTCGGCAAAAGCGGCTTCCGAACCGGAAAGCGCTTCCGCTGTCGCAATACATGCATCGTTGCCTGACTGGACGATGATGCCGCGCAGAACAGCGTGAACCGGAATAGTCGAGTTGAGTTCTGCGAACATGGTCGATGAGCCCGATGCGGCGCCGCCGGTGCGCCATGCATGCTCACTTACCTTGAACTCATCATCCATCGTCACGCTGCCATTTTCCAGCGCATGAAACAGCATCTCCAGCGTCATGAGCTTGCTCATGCTTGCCGGATGCATTTGCTCGTCAGGTTTTTTGCCCCAGAGAACCGTCCCGGATTCGTAATCCATAAGAACGGCGTATTCGGCTTGTGTGTCGAAAGCTTCAGCCTCACGCGGAGCGACGGTGAAGACGCCACACAGAGCAACAAGGAAAACGGCAAAACGAGCTAGATGCTTCATTGATCTCACTTCTGGATTTCGTCGATTACGCAGGCTCATGCCTCAGTCGACGACAATTCGGGCACCTTTATGGCCATGGGCGATAACATTTTGCAGTGAGCTATCTGCAGCGGGCACATCGGTCAACGGACCGACACGTACCCTGTAGTAAGGCAGGCCATCGACCATCGTGGTCTGTATCTCCACGCGTCCGACTCCCGTGAGTTCCTGTTTCACCGCTTCCGCATTCTGCAGATTCTGAAATGCCCCGGCCTGAACATAGATATTGCCCTGGCCTGTGACCGGAACCAGGTCGACAGCTTCGGAACTGCGCGTGACTGGCTTATCGGGAATGGGCTGCATTGTCGCCTGCGGCGCACTGCTCACACCCGGAGGTGCCGGCAAAGCCGTTGTTGAAACGGCGGTAACTGCCGTCACCGGAGCGACTCCGGTTACCTTCCGTTCTTCTTTGGGCGTTACGACGGGCGGCGCGACAAAGGTTTCGGCAACACCCTGTCCGTTTCCAATGCCGCCTTCGAGCGGGGCGCGCCCAACATACTGAACACGAACCTTGGCGGTCCCCTTCTGCATGAAGCCGAGGAGCTCGGCCGCCTTCTTCGACATGTCGATTTCGCGGCCTGCCACGAACGGTCCGCGATCGTTCACACGAACGATAAGCGATTTCCCGTTTTCAAGATTGGTGACGCGCGCCAGAACCGGCATGGGCAATGTTGGATGCGCTGCGCTCAGCTGGTTCTCGTCGAACACTTCGCCATTGGCCGTCAGCTTGCCGTGGAACTGCGGTCCGTACCACGAGGCGATGCCCGTCGAGTCGTATTTCTCGTTTTCAGCCGGGTAGTACCAAATGCCGTTGATCTGATAGGGGGTGCCGACCTTGTAGATTCCGCCGCCCTGCTTGATCGGCGTGGAGCTTTTGGGCTGCGTTGTGCCGCAAGCGGCAAGTGCCAGCGCGAGCGGAATGAGGATGGCAAAAATCAGGGCGCGCGGCATCGCTGAGCCGCGGCGAACCGTTTCTGTAGATCGAATAGGCATAGGAAAACCCCGTTCGAGGACTTTGGCTGCGCCGCTCTGCAGCGAATCACCCCGCGAACACAATGAAAACCTTATAATCAGCCAAAGCCGCAGCGGCAAGGAGCGGTTCGGAAAGCACCATTTGCGGCGCTGCCGAATTGATCCCATCATGTATGCTTGAACAATCCGTTTGCTTCTTGAATTGGACCGTCGTGAACGCCCCCCATTCCCTCTCCACTCCGTCCCTCACCGAAACTCTGGTTGCGCTCATTCGGGCAAAAACCGTGACGCAGAGCGATCTCGACGCTGCCGCTCTCTTCACGCTGGACGCTGTCGCAAACAGCCTTGCCGGTCGGAACTCAGGACCGGGTAAGGTCTTGTTCGATTGGTGGAGAAGTTCCTCCAATGCCGCCCCAGATCCGGGGCGGGAGGCCTTCCTCATGGCCGCTCTCTGCCACATTCTGGAAACAGATGACCTGCACAGGGAATCTGTCGTTCACCCCGGTTGTGTCGTCATTCCCGCCGTCTGGTCCTTGGCAAAAAACCGGAATACAGGCGGGCGGCAAGTCCTGATAGCCATCCTTCAGGGATTCGAGGCGGCAACGCGCGTCGGCATGGCCGTAGGCCCGGAACACTACCGTATCTGGCACAATACTGCGACCTGTGGCCCCTTTGGCTCTGCGATGGCGGCCGCCTCGCTGCTTGATCTGGACGACACTCAAGCGGTTCACGCGCTTGGCAACGCAGGTAGCCAGTCTTCAGGCCTCTGGGAGTTTCTGGAGACAGGCGCGATGACAAAGCATCTGCACGCTGGCCACGCGGCCGAAGCAGGCATCAGATCAGCGGAACTTGCTGCATACGGATTCACCGGCCCACCCAAGATTCTTGAGGGTGAAAAAGGATTCTTCCGTGCCGCCTGCCCCGACGCCGATCCGGAGGCAGTGATCCATGAGCCCGACGCACCCTGGCAGCTTACCCGGACATCAATCAAGCCCTGGCCTTCGTGCCGCCATACACATCCGGCTATCGACGCGGCGGAGGAGTTGCGTACCCGCTTAGTCGCTGACGGAAAAGACCCGGCGAATATCCGCGAAGTGGAAGTTGCGACATATCGCGCGGCCCTCGACGTTTGCAACCGGCCGCGTGCTGCAACCGACTACGAGGCTAAATTCTCGCTACAGCACACAGTTGCGGCCGCGCTTCTTTTTCCCGAAGTAAACTTCGAAGCCTTTGGACCGGAAGCGAGGGAACGCTGCGCTGACCTTGCGTTACGGGTAAAGGTTGAAGTAGCTGATCCGTGGGCTTCGGCTTACCCGCGTTCCTGGGGTGGCCACGTAAGAGTGAGGATGGCTGACGGTGATGAAACCGAAGCTGAGAGAACAAACGCCAAGGGCGATCCCGAAGCACCGCTTGATCGGAACGAAATGATCGGCAAGGCGGACATGCTACTCCGCCATGGAGGCATTTCTGCCCCCCAAACAATCATAGATGGGATTTTGGGGTTGGCATCCGGCGAGCCCCTGCCCCGGATAGATCTCGCGTGAAACCTATCCAGCGCTATCAAGCATTGGCTTGATGAAGCTGAGATAGGCCTGCCCGAAAAAACCGACAAAGAAAGGTAGCCATATCCAGGCCGTCCGCCAACGGAGCTTTATCTTCTTTTCATCAGGCGTTTCCGGTGGCGGCGTAACCCTCTGCGCTTCGGGCGCAGGAACCGAAGGCGACACTTCCGCTTCTGCCGGAACGGATGCCGACGCGACCTGTTCTGGTGCAGACTGTGGAGCGGGAGCGGCAGCTTCCGCAAGCGTCAGAGCTCGTGAAACCTTACGTTCCTGGATGAACTGAAAAACCATAAAAATGCCGAGCAGCATGATGATGCCCAGCGGAATCCACGGCGACGTTAAATCAACCGGCACAACGAAACTCCCCCCATAACAACGTTCGCGGCATTCTCGCCGTCTTTTGTCTCATTTTGGCAAGCCCTGTAGGGACTTGCAAAAGGGATTTCACGTTAACCATATGGATTCAGGCCAGAGGCTCTTCTCTGGCGCCAAAAAGCACACCGACTTCATGTGACGGATGAAGAGGAGGCGCCTTTGACATTTGAATCTGTAAAAATCGCTCGTGGGGCCGCCTGCATTCCCCTCACTCTTCGCTCACCGTAGATCATGCCAAAAGAAGAATGGCGCTCCCGCACGAATGGCAGGCCGCATAAATGACGGCGATGACGTAGTGGCGGATGGGGTGGGATTCGAACCCACGGTGAGCGTGAACCCACGCCGGTTTTCAAGACCGGTGCCTTAAACCACTCGGCCACCCATCCAGCTTCTTGGTTATATCGTGAGAAATCGCTTCTCAACCAGGAATTGCCAAGAGAGGAAGTCTTCTAGCGACCAATCTTGAACGTTGCACTAGCTTTCGCGACCAGATCGCCATTTTCGTTGCGAAGCTCGCCCTCGACGAAAGCAATCGATCTGCCTCGATGACGGACCCACCCCTCGCCTGTCAACGTTCCTTTGTCGGCGCGGCCAACGAAACTCGTTTTGAGTTCAAGTGTAACTTGCGGCGTACCGGGCTCATCATGCGTGAGACGCACTGCATGCCCGCACAGACCGTCCAGCATAGCGGACAGGAAGCCGCCAAAGATACGACCATCTCTATTCAGAAAGGAATCATCTGCTTCAAAGGAGGCGCGGATGTAGCCACGCCCGGCATCTTTCTCAATAACTCTCTTGCCGAGTGTAAGAGCAGCGGGAGATTCCCAGTCGGGATCCAGCGCTGGATTATCTACTACTTCGTTCATTGCCCTTCCATCTTGCCGGTGTTCCCGGGAATCTGATTTCCTGGAGTTCATGAAGTCGGATTGGGAAACGGCGGCACAAAGGTTTTCTTGAAACGCTCCTTGCACTCGGCATGTTCCGCCGAAAGGAGCTCGTAACCTTCTGCGCTACACGCTTTGTCCGCCCGATACTCTGCGACGCCCTTGTTGGTGCAACCGCGAAGGTCAGGATCCCACAGAAAGACGCACACCATGGGAATATAGCGTTCCTTGCAGGGGAGCTCGCGAATATATTTCTGTTGCTCCGGTGTGCGTCGATTCCACCATGCACTCCCGTCGGCGAGGCGCGTTCCATTCGTGTCGCTATTGATGCAATCGGGAATGCCATTCGCGCTCTGCGCAGTGGCATCCCCGGAGAACACGCCCGCAAAACAGAGCCCCAATCCGAATAACATACAGAACTGCACCAGGCATTTCATGTCGCTTCCTTTTGACTACCAGGATGAAGCAGGAAAAGGCGGTACGGAAGACTTCAAGAAGACTCCCTTATTGGTGCATCCGCGAAGATTAGTATCCCATAGGAAAATGCAACTCATCGAGATATAGCGCTCAGTATACGGAAGCTCGCTGACATATTTCTTTTCTTCTGTTGAACGCCTTCCCCACCAGGAAGCGGTCGCTTGCGGATTCCCACTCTTTTCGGAGGCGATACATTCGGCACCCCTAGGGCACGAGCTTCACCCGAATTCACAAGTGTCGGGCCGATCAATGGCAAGACCGAGAGCCAGACAGAATCGGACAACAGTTTTCATGATGCATCCTTCCGCGTCAGCCCCCAACGAGTAATCTCTTTTGCGAAATTGTCAGATTGGGTTGAACCCGCCAGCAGGAGGAACAAGGCCGGACCAGCTTGCATTGCATTAAGGCGGGCCCGGCCTTGTGTGAGCGTTATGCAGAAGCGGCGGCGGAGGGGCGCGCATTCATACGCTCGAACCAGGCTCCGACATTCTTCAGTTCGGGATTGAGTGGCTGTCCCACAGCCGCGCCAAAATCGAGAAACCCAAACAGCAGAATATCCGCCAGCGTCATTCGTTTGCCAGCGAGGTACTCCTTACCCGCCATCATCTTGTCAAGCCAGGAAAGGTTGTCTTGCGCAATAGCCTTGAGGCCATCTGCGGCGTCCGGGAGGCAGCGCATCCGATCCTTGAACAAAGGAAGCCCTTCCGAGAAACGGAAACCGTTGGCCAGGGGCTCGCAAATATTCAGGTCAACCCGGCGCGTCCACATGCGCGTCTCGGCCCGCTCTTCCGGCGTCGTTCCGATCAACGATCCGCCTGGAAATTTTTCGTCGAGATATTCGCAGATGGCTGTAATTTCAGCGAGACAGCTTCCGTCATCCAGCTCAAGCGCAGGGAGCTGACCTGCCGGATTCTTGGCGAGATAAGGCTCCTTCCGGTTCTCTGCTTGCATGATATCGACATCGACCAAAGGCAACTCGATGCCTTTTTCCTGCATGAACATTTTCACAACGCGGGGGTTTGGCCCAACCGAATTATACAATTTCATATTCGTCTCCCTGTGTTCCGGACTTCTCAATTGCCGGCATATCTCATGATTATCCGAATGCGCATGGTGGCGCCACTTTTACGCCCTTTCATCTTGGCTCACGGCTGTTCCGTGTTTATCTAGACGCAATCCGGCAGCAGACCGGGAAAAGGAGACGAGATGAACGCACGCAGCCAAGCGGCGGGACAAGGTGCACCCGGCACTGGAATTTTTTATGGCTGGTTCGTCGTCGGCGCTGTCCTCGTAGTCATGACGGTCACTGCGGGCCTAGGTTTCTACAATCTTTCCGTCTATCTGAAGGCATTCATCGCCGAGCGTGGTTTTTCCGTCTCTGCGACTTCAGGCGCGACCGCTTGTTTCTTCATTTCATCCGGAATTACCGGGCTGGGCGTTGCCTCCTTGATCGAGAAATACGACCCGCGTTGGGTCATTACAATCGGCGCCATGCTGAGCGCGATTGCGACCTTCGGAGCAGGCTATGTAACTGAGTTATGGCAGCTCTACGCCTTCTATGTTCTTTTCGGTGCGGGATATGCGGGCGCAGCACTCATTCCCGGCACGACGCTTGTGGCGCGCTGGTTCGTGCGCAAACGCTCTATCGCACTCTCCGTCGCATCGACGGGGCTGTCGCTCGGCGGCATCTTGCTTACACCGCTGGCCGCCAACATGATCGAACATATGGGACTTAGTGGAGCAAGTCCGTGGCTCGCGGTCATGTTTCTGCTCGGTGTGATCCCTGTTTCATGGTTCTTTATTCGCTCCTCTCCTCATGCGATGGGATTGGGGCCAGACGGCGATCCAATCATGCGCGATAAGAGCGGCGCACCGCTTCCAGCGGATGGAATCGACTTCGAGATGGCGATCCGCAGCCGCTTCTTCGTCTTCACCGCAGGCGCATTCATTTTTGCAATGATGGCTCAGGTCGGCGTCATTGCTCATCTGTTTCGTCTCGTGGCAGTGCGAAGCGGCAGCAACGATACGGCGGCGCTGGCTGTCGCGACAATGGCAATGGCAAGCATCGTCGGGCGACTGGTTGGCGGATGGGGACTTGTCTATATCTCGTCCCGACTTTTCGTCTTCGGTCTCATGCTGGTGCAAGGCGTGGCTCTGACGCTGTATGCCTCCGCGGAAGGAACGCCTGCGCTTCTGGCAACCACTGTTATCTTTGGTGTAACGGTCGGGAATCTGCTGATGATGCAGCCTCTGCTGATTGCCGAGGCGTTCGGTCTCAAAGCCTATGGCCGCATCTATTCCTTCAATCAGCTCTTAATGACACTCGGCGTGGCGACCGGCCCGGCCGCTCTTGGCTTCTTTTACGAATGGCTGGACGGATACGATGTCGCTTTTCTCGTTATGGCGGCGGCATCAGGCTTGGCATTTCTTCTCGCAGTTGCGGCCGGTCCTGCCCGTGCCCTTATCGAAAGTGAAAGCCATACGTAACTTCGGTTCTGGCGTCGTGCTCGACAACCCTGCCTTCATCCAGCATCACCGCGACCTTGATGGATGGGGTTAAAGTCGACCGAAATTCCATTATAGCCGGTCACTCCATCCTGACAGGAGGGACGGTGATCCCGGAAAATTCGATTGTCGTCGTCCAAAGCGATCAAGAGGCGCAATAACAGCATTGCAAATGCCCTGAATGCCCGCTTTTACCACGAAAACGCGCTCGCTTATGCAAAAGGCGGCTATCGCGTGACCGAACGAGATAGCTTCCGGAAAACAATGGACGCGGAAATGAAGGCACTCGTTGAAGATGGCTAGATTCTGCTTGGGCCTGGTGACCGAAAACGCTATTTAGGTCACAACAAATATTCATCGTTCGGAGCCTGAAAAATGGAACCTGGCCAAGCGCCAGAAAGTCCGCGTGCGCAGACACGCGGCCCGATCTTTTACGGCTGGTACATCGTCGGCACGGTTTTCGTGATTCATACCGTGTCGTGCGGTCTCATCTTCTACAACCTCTCGATCTTCCTGAAAGCCTTCGTGGCTGAAGGTGGTTTCTCCGTCTCCGCCACATCCAACGCGACTGCTTTCTTTTTTATCTCATCGGGATTTTCTGGTCTGGTCGTCGGCTGGCTACTCGACCGCTATGACCCGCGCTGGATAGTGACTAGTGGGGCTTTTATATCTGCGACCGTTCTGGCAAGCGCCGGTCACGTCGCCGAAATGTGGCAACTATATTGTTTCTACTTCCTCTTCGGCATCGGGAATGCAGCGGTTGCCGTCATTCCGGGTATGACGATTGTCGCTCGGTGGTTTACGCGCCAGCGCTCCAAGGCGATTGCCTATGCTTCGACGGGGCTATCGCTCGGCGGTATCGTCTTCACTCCCCTGTCGGCAACACTCATTGAAAGATACGGACTGGGCGAAGCCGCTTATTGGCTCGGGCTTGTCCTTATCCTCGGTGTCGTCCCCATTTCGCTCATCATGCTTCGTAAAAGTCCTGAAGCGATCGGGCTTTCTCCCGATGGCGACACGCCACAACGCAAAGCAGATGGAAGCCTCATGCCACCGGACGGCGTCGCTTTCTATGATGCAATACGGAGCCGCTTCTTCATTCTCTGCACTGCCGCCTTTGTTTTTTCCATGATGGCGCAGGTCGGATCGCTCGCACATCAATTCCGTCTTGTCGCGACACGCACTGGTGACGATCATATCGCCGCTCTTGCTGTATCGATCATGGCTGCATCAAGCATCGCCGGACGCCTTATTGGTGGGGCTTTTCTTTCGCGCATCTCGTCAAAACACTACCTCTACGCAATCTATGTGCTGCAAGGGATCTCCTTCTTTGCGTTTGCGTTCGCCGAAGGAATGGTCGCTCTTTTTATCGTCTCCTCGATGTTCGGTGCGACGGTCGGAAATATGCAGATGATGCAGCCATTGATCTTCGCGGAAGCATTCGGCTTGAAGGCGTATGCCAGGATTCTCTCGGTAGCTCAGATGATTACGACCTGTGCGAACGCCGCTGGCCCGGCTCTGCTTGGTCTACTTTATGTATCGACAGGGGGATATCAAACCGCCTATCTCGCTATCACCGTTTCATCGATGCTGGGGTTTGCGTGCCTCTATGCGGCCGGTCCTGTGAAAGCGATTCTTCACATGCAGGACAACGTCGCGGATTGCTGAAATGCTTCATGGATTTCAGCTATCACCACCGTTAGACTGAAACCGCATCCCCACTTACCCCGACGGATTGCCATGAAACTGCCATCGAACTTTTACAAACCGCTCGCGATCGGTGCTCCGGAGCCTTACCGGGAGCTTCCGGTGAAGCTCGAACGGATGATCCATTTCTTCCCCGGTCACAATGAAAAGGTCCGCTCGCGCGTCGGCGACATGATCCCGCAGGTCGATGTGTTGCTCGGCAATCTTGAAGACGCAATTCCTGCGGACGCGAAGGAAGCTGCACGTAGAGGCGTTATCGAGGTCGGCAAGACGCATGATTTCGGATCAACGGGATTCTGGGTGCGGATCAATCCGCTGAACAGCCCATGGATGCTGGACGATGTGATGGAGCTGGTCGCCGAGATTGGGGAAAAACTCGACGTCATCATGCTGCCTAAGGTGGAAGGCGCGTGGGACATTCACTATCTCGATCAGCTTCTCGCACAGCTCGAAGCGAAGCACGGGATCAAGAAGCCGCTCCTCATTCATGCCATCCTGGAAACGGCTCAGGGCGTAAAAAACGTTGAGGAGATTGCCTGCGCGAGCCCGCGCATGCATGGCATGAGCCTTGGACCCGCCGACCTCGCGGCGTCGCGCAAGATGAAAACGACGCGCGTCGGCGGCGGCCATCCTTTCTACCGTGTGCTTGAAGACCCCAAGGAGGACGGCGGCCCGCGCATCGCCGCTCAACAGGATTTGTGGCATTACACGTTCGCGAAGATGGTGGATGCTTGCGTTGCTAACGGGATCAGTGCCTTCTACGGCCCCTTCGGAGACATCAAGGATCTTGATGCCTGCGAACAGCAGTTCCGCAATGCGTTCCTGATGGGATGCGTGGGGGCATGGTCGCTGCACCCGAACCAGGTGGCTGTTGCAAAGCGTGTCTTCAGCCCGGATGCCGACGAAGTTATCTTCGCGAAGAAAATCCTTGATGCCATGCCGGATGGAACCGGTGTTGCCATGATTGACGGCAAGATGCAGGACGACGCCACCTGGAAGCAGGCCAAGGTGATCGTAGACCTGGCGAAGAAGGTCGCTGAGAAGGATCCCGACCTCGCCAAGGCCTACGGTTTCTGAGTTCTTTTAGGAGAGTGTTGCCAGTGCCTCTGCACGGAAGGACATGAGCTTGTCGAATGCTCCCGTGTGGACCTTCTGCGTCCAGGCGGGGTCGACCAGCAGAGCACGGCCAACACCGACAAGATCGAACTCACCCTTCTCCAATCGGTCCAGCAACTCATCGATGCCCGTTGCTTCGGAACTTTCACCGCCAAACGAGGCGATAAATTCGCCCGACAGGCTAACACTGCCAACCGTGATGCTTGGCTTACCTGTCAGCTTCTTCGTCCAGCCTGCGAGGTTGAGGTCCGAACCTTCGAACTCGGGCTCCCAAAAACGGCGCTGCGAGCAATGGAAGGCATCCACGCCGGCTTCGGAGAGCGGCTTCAGGAAGGCACCAAGCTCTTCCGGCGTCTGCGCAAGCTTCGCCGAGTAGTCTTGCTGCTTCCACTGCGAGAAGCGAAGAATGAGCGGATAGTCTTTGCCGGCATGGCGTCGGATCGACTCGATGATCTCGACGGCAAAGCGCGTACGGCCGACGAGATCACCGCCATATTCATCTTCGCGCTCATTGGTGCCCGCCCAGAAGAACTGGTCGACGAGATAGCCGTGTGCCCCATGAACCTCGACGCCATCGAAGCCGATTTCGCGTGCATCGGCTGCAGCCTGACCGAAGGCCTCAATGGTCTGCTTGATCTCTTCCTTCGTCATCGGTTCCGAACGCTTCTTGCCCGGCACCGCAAGACCGGACGGACCTTGGCTCGGCAGCTCCGGATTGGTCGATTTCGCGGGATCGCGCGTCATGCCGGTGTGCCAGAGCTGCGGCATGATCTTGCCGCCCGCATCATGGACTTCATCCACAACGTGTTTCCAGCCTTTGAGGGCCTGCTCGCCCCAGAATTGGGGTACGTTCGGGTCGCTGGTCGCGACGGGAGTGTTCACCGTGGTGCCCTCGGTAATGATGAGGCCGCATTCTCCCTCGGCGCGGCGCCGGTAATAGGCGGCCACGTCGGGTCCTGGAATACCTTCCGGGGAGTGCGAACGCGTCATGGGCGCCATGACGACACGATTGGGCAACTCAAGCCCGTTGAGTGTAAAAGGCTCGAACAGAGGGGCCACCGAACGGCTCATCAACTTCTCCTTGAATGGGAATATTCAGATAGATGCCATATTGAGTATTTACCCACTGATGGCAATGGCAGCATGCAACTCTCTGTCCTACATAGGGTTTTATCCAGCAGCATCAAACTGTTAGAGTTACGGATGTTTCGAAAAGCGAAAGCCGGAAATGCAGGTTAACCGGGAAGCAAAGTTCAGGATCGGACAGGTGGTCCGCCACAGGTTCTATCCTTTTCGTGGTGTCATTTTCGATGTTGACCCTACCTTCAATAATACGGAGGAATGGTGGCAATCTATTCCCGAGGAGGTCCGTCCGGGCAAGGATCAGCCCTATTATCATCTCCTTGCCGAAAACTCGGACACTGAGTATGTCGCTTATGTTTCCGAGCAGAATCTCCTGCCAGACGAATCGGGCGAGCCCGTCCGCCATCCGCAGGTGCAGGAACTTTTCGGTCCGCTGAAGGACGGCATTTATGCTGTCCGCAGTAAATCCGCGCACTGATTTCTCTCCCGAACCATGCTAGGAGATGCACCCGCGAGGCGCTTTAAAAGCACATGGCGGTAGAGGGGCAGAACATTGCGGCGAGACAGGCGAACCTATCTGATCCGAAGGATCGTGGATGGTTGGAACAGGTTCTATGTGACCCGTTTTATCGCGCCTGCGTTCGATGCGTTGGGGCCGGGTATCGATGTCTCAAGCCCACGCAACGTCAAGATATGGGGCGCGGGAATTACGGCAGGCGCCCATCTCCACCTTCATGCTTCGCACGGCAGTCTCGTGCGGCTGGCAACATGGCGTTCGGCGGAACGCGAGGGCCGTATTTCCATCGGTGACTGCGTTCTCATCAGCCCCGGCACCCATATTGTTGCATCCGAAGAAATCGTGATCGGTAGCGACACGATGATCGCCAGCAATTGCTACATCTCGGATTCGGACTGGCACGACACCTACGACCGCACGGCGGAACTCAATAAGCACAGCCCCGTCACA
Source organism: Parvibaculum sp. (assembly GCA_002694985.1). Lineage (GTDB taxonomy): Bacteria > Pseudomonadota > Alphaproteobacteria > Parvibaculales > Parvibaculaceae > Parvibaculum. The sequence goes on from NZNS01000005.1 coordinate 27,763, forward strand.
ATTGGAGAGAATGTCTGGCTTGGTGTGCGGGTGATTGTCGGCAAAGGTGTAACGATTGGCGAGAACAGCATCATCGGTGCGGGTTCCGTCGTCACGCAGGATATCCCGGCAAATTGCATTGCCGCCGGAAACCCTGCGCGCGTCATGCGCGAACTCGACAGAACGCGGAAATTCAGACGGCGCTCCGAGCTCTTCCAGAATCCGGAAAAGCTCGACCGCGATATGGATAACCTGATGCGTTACCTCCTGCGGGAGAACACAACTCTCGGATGGCTCCGGAGTGTGTTCTCACCTTCAAGGACGGACTGAAGCTCAGGGCTTCGGTGCAGGCACGGCGGCAATCGCCTTGGACACACCGTCCAGCTTCACAGGTACATTGACATCGCCCTTCCCTACAATACGGAAAGTGACTTTCATTTCGCCGCCATTTTTGATCGCGTCCAGGCGTTCCTTCGTCAAAAGGACTTCGGTCTGGCAGCCGCCCGGCAGGCAATACATGAACTGCTGGCTGAACTTTTCTTTATTATCAACGCTCCAGCCGATGCCGGCGGGCAGAAATGTACCAAGTGGTGTGATCGCAAACATGAAGAGATCCTGAGTACCGTCTTCATTCACGTCTTTCGGGCTGTACCCGATTCCGAGATAGGCGATGCGCTCTTTCTTTTCCCCGATCCGCACATCGACAAAGGCATGGCACTGTTTGGCACCCGTCTCATTTTTTTCACACCGGGTACTCCAGGTACCAAAGTTCTCGATTTTGTCGGCGGACTCCGGGTTCGTCCCTGCGGTCTGAGCACTGGCCGGAGCCATCCCTGCGGCCGCAACGAACCCCGCAGCGGCGACGCCGGAAAGCAAGCGTCGAAGTAGCATATTGAAATCCTTTCAGGATCAGAGCGTTCCTAGCGGTCTCTGTCCTTACGGCCCCGAACAGGGCAGCAACGACGACCGATATTGAGCGCTACCCTCGCATTTCGGCATAAAGAAGGCACAGGGAAACTTTGAAGAATCGGCGGATCCGCTTAATTCTGCGTGTCTTAACCACATCGGTCGAAATCCATGAGGCAAAAATTCGGATGAATTTCCTCTTCCGCCAGGTTCGCGAGAAGGTGCTTGGGCTGGCCTTGAGGGTCATCGGGTTGGCCCTCCTGGCCTACTTCAGCATTTCCGCCGCAGACGCCGCCGATCATGCGATTGCCATGCATGGCGATCCTCTCTATCCGCCTGATTTCAAGCATTTCAGCTATGTGAACCCGAACGCGCCGAAAGGCGGTTCCATCGTCTTCGGAGCGACGGGGTCTTTCGACAGCTTGAACCCATTTATCGTGCGCGGGACCGCAGCTATCGGGTTGCGCGAGCATGTCTTCGAGAGTTTGCTGGCACGCGGCTATGACGAGCCATTCACGCTTTACGGGTTGCTGGCGGAAAAGGTCGAGCTGCCCGACGACAGAAGCTCCATCACCTTCACGCTCAATCCATCAGCGCGATTTTCCGACGGTATGCCGGTGACGGTCGACGATGTGATCTATTCCCTCGAAACATTGAGGGATAAAGGACGGCCCAATTACAAGACTTACTATTCCAAAGTTTCGAAGATCGAGGCGCTGGGCCCTCGCAAGATACGCCTCTCTTTTGAGGCTGGGGGAGATCGCGAAATCCCGCTCATCCTGGGGTTGATGCCGATCATCCCGAAGCATGTTTATGAGAAGCGCGACTTCAGCGCGGCGGGATTTGAAACACCTGTCGGCAGTGGCCCCTATGTAGTCGAGAAAGTCGAACCAGGATCGAGCATTACTTATCGGCGGAACCCCGATTATTGGGGGGCATCGCTTCCTGTAAATGTCGGGCAGCACAATATCGACCGGCTGACCTACGAATATTTCCGGGACGCCAATGCTTCTTTCGAGGCTTTCAAAAGCGGGATCTATCACGCCCGGCCGGAGGATGATCCTGGCCGCTGGACCACAGGATACGATTTTCCTGCCTTGCGGGATGGAAGGGTCCGCAAGGCAACGTTCAAAAGCGGGATGCCTTCGGGCATGTATGCGCTCGTCTTCAATACACGCAAGCCGATCTTCGCCGACCGGCGTGTGCGCGAGGCGTTGATCCTCGTTTTCAACTTCGCCTGGGTGAACAAGAACCTCTACTACGGCACTTATGTTCGAACACAGAGCTTTTTCGATAATTCCGAGCTCGGTTCGCACGGCCGTCCGGCGAGCTCGCGAGAGCGTGAGCTACTGGCACCCTTTCCCGGCGCCGTGACGCCCGATATCATGGCGCATGGCTGGCAGGCCCCCAAGGGTGACCCTTCGGGGCAGGACCGTGAAAATCGAGCCCACGCCGTCGCACTTCTGCGCGAAGGGGGATATGAAATCCGCCACGGGGTAATGACCGACAAAAAAACGGGGCGCTCCCTCAAATTTGAAATCCTGGTCGCCACACCGGCAGAAGAGCGCCTCGCCCTTACCTATTCCCGCATGGTGAAACGCATCGGCGTTGAGGCCATCGTGCGCAATGTCGACCCGAGCCAATACCAGGAGCGGCGCAATACCTACCAATACGACACCATCTTCAATAGCTGGTTCTCATCACTTTCACCGGGCAACGAACAGAGCTTCTATTGGGGATCGGAAGCAGCGGATGTTCCGGGGACACGCAACTATATGGGGGTCAAGGATCCCGCTGTGGATGCGATGATTGCGGCCATGCTTGAAGCCCGCACACGCGAGGATTTCACCGCGGCTGTGCGTGCGATGGACCGCGTTCTCATGTCCGGCGCATACATGATTCCGCTTTTTCATCAACCGGACCAGTGGGTCGCGCTCTGGCAAAAGGTCAAAACACCGGAGAAGATCTCTCTCTACGGATATCGCAGCAGCACATGGTGGGTCGAGTAGTACCCGGTAAAAGCCAGAGGCGTAGACGCAGGCTGGAGCTGTTCAAGGGGCCGAACCGCGCGCTGGAGCGCTTCGCAAAAACCTCACCGCCATTGAGCATGGTGGCCCTGCATTACCCACCATATCGAAATGATGGGCCACTCGCGCTGCAAGTTCGGCTCGGCTCTATTGCCTGACCGAAAGATCCCCCGTGAATCTCGACAAGCTCATCCACCATATCCAGAGCGGGTGCCTTGCCCTCTTGCGCGGCAAGAACATTTCGGCCGTTTGTCGCGTATGTGGAACGCCGGAACAAATGGCCTGATCCAGCGGGACATGGCTGAGCGCCTGTCCGGCAGCTTTCACTTGCTCCTGCCCGAGCGGTGTCAGGGGGACGACTTTCGTATCGCCCCCCGCTGCTCTGATCTCAGGCCCGAAATGGTCGTACCGGAAAGTACGATCAAATCGCTTCAGCCTTCTTCAGCCCTTCAACATCACCATCCGAGAAGCCCCAATCCTTGAGCGCACTCTCCGTATGCTGGCCAACTTCGGGTGCGGGGCCCTGGATTTTCGAGACAGTGCGCGAGAAGCGCGGCGCGACATTTGGCTGTGCGACGCCATCGATCTCGACGATGGTCTCTCGCGCCTTGTTATGCGGATGGTTGATTGCCTCCTTGATGGAGAGCACCGGCGCGAAACAGATATCCGTACCTTCCATGATTTCGCACCACTCGTCGCGCGTCTTCGTCTTGAAGACCTCCTCGATTTTCTTCTTCATTTCGGGCCACTTGTCGCGGTCCATCTGCGCATCCCAATAGCTGTCGGTAAGGCCAGCCTTCTCGCGAAGGAGTGCGTAGAACTGCGGCTCAATGGAGCCGATGGAGATCCACTGACCATCCTTTGTTTCGTAGGTGTCGTAGAAATGCGCACCGCCATCGAGCATATTCGTGCCATGCGGCTCCTGCCACATGCCGGATGCCGTGAAACCATAGAACATGGCCATGAGCGAGGTCGCGCCATCCGTCATTGCAGCATCGACGACCTGTCCCTGACCACTACGCTGCGCTTCAACGAGAGCAGCGAGCATGCCCATGGCGAGGTAGAGCGCCCCACCACCGAAATCGCCGACGAGGTTCAGTGGCGGAACGGGCTTTTCACCCGGGCGCCCGATCGAGTGAAGAGCGCCGGTAAGCGAGATGTAGTTGATGTCGTGGCCCGCAGCGCTGGCGAGGGGGCCTGTCTGCCCCCAGCCGGTCATGCGTCCATATACAAGCTTCGGATTGCGCTTTAAGCAGACATCCGGTCCAAGGCCGAGCCGCTCCATAACGCCGGGGCGAAAGCCTTCCTGAAGAATATCGGCCTTTTCGATGAGTTTGAGACAGGCTTCGACCGATTCCGGCTTCTTGAGGTCGAGCGCCACCGACCTCCGGCCACGTGAGCCAATGTCGTATTTGGAGCCGCCACGCCCTCCCTTGCGGTCGATCCGGATGATGTCAGCGCCCATGTCCGAAAGCAGCATGGCGCAAAAGGGCCCCGGACCGATGCCCGCAAATTCGATGACCTTGATACCGCTAAGGGGTCCGCTTCCCATCTCTTCGCTCCCGTTAAGTCAGCCATTGTATGGCGTTGCTGTTCGTTGACAGATTTGTACAGGCTGGCGGCAGGCGCGTAAACGCAGTTGGGTTCCGACATGATCTGACGCAGCGTCCCGCTTGCGCCCGAAAGAGACGCCCCGTAAAAAGCCGGACATGGCCATACCAGCTCCCTCCATCGTCCGGGGATATTCCGGCGAAAAGTGCCCTGAAAGTTTTAACATCGCTCGCTATTGTCTGGCGCGCGGAGCCGCCTCCATGCCGGATAAAACCGCATTGATCGTGGTCGCAGATGCCGAGGCGCCGCTGGCGCAGGCTGAATGCTGGACCTACGGCGAGCTGGACGAAGCAGTGCGCCGCGTCGCAGCCGGATTGCTCGCTGAGGGATTCCGCCCCGGCGAACGGATAATGATCCGTATGCCGAATACATCAGATTACGCCTTGATGTTCTTCGGAGCCTTGGCGGCGGGAATCGTCCCCCTGCCCTCATCCTCGCAACTTACACCGGCCGAAGCCGATTTCTTGCTGTCGGACTCGGCTTCAAGTGCTGTCGCGCTGGCTCCTGGCATGAGCATGGCCACAAGTCACATACGCACATTCGACGCCGATATGGTGTCGAGACTCAGACAACACGAGCCACTCGATGGCTACGCCACGACATCGGCCAACGATCCGGCCTTCCTCGTCTACACCTCCGGCACAAGCGGTCGGCCCAAGGGCGTTCTCCATGCACATCGCAGCGCCTGGGGACGCAGGCCCATGTATCGCGGCTGGTATGGCATGGAAGAAAGCGATGTCATGCTGCATGCCGGTGCATTCAACTGGACCTACACATTGGGTGTAGGGCTCACCGATCCTTGGGCAAATGGAGCAACGACCGTCCTCTACAATGGCGACAAGGATGTCCAGGTCTGGCCGAAGCTGATGGAGAAGACGGGAGCCACGCTCTTTGCCGCTGTGCCGACACTCTATCGCCAGATACTCAAATATTGCGATCTCGCCGCACACGATCTTTCCGCGCTGCGCCATGGGCTGACAGCGGGCGAAGCCCTTTCGCCTGCGCTTCTCGCACATTGGCGCGAGGCAACGGGCAAGGAGCTTTATGAAGCACTCGGGATGAGCGAATGCTCGACCTATATTTCAACCGGCCCGGGTATGGAAATCCGGGAAGGCAGTCCCGGAAAGCCACAACCTGGCCGATGTGTAGCCGTCCTGCCCGTGGAGGGAGGCGAAGAACCTCTCCGTGCGGGGGAGACAGGCTTGCTCGCCGTACATCGCTCCGATCCCGGCTTGATGCTCGGCTATTGGCGGAGGCCCGATGAGGAAGCCGAGGTCTATCGGGGCGAATGGTTTATCGGCGGCGATCTCGCCAGCTTCGATGCCGATGGATACATGTGGTACCACGGCCGTGCCGACGATCTGATGAATGCAATGGGATACCGGGTCTCACCGCAGGAAGTGGAAGCCGCCCTCGCAGTACATCCCGACATTCAGGAAGTGGCTGTAACGGAAATTCGCGTTCGGAGTGATGTGAGCATCATCGCGGCTTTCGTCGTACCGACCGAAGCGAGTGAACCCGATGCGGCATCCATCATGAAATGGGCAGAAGAAAAGCTCGCGGCTTACAAATGCCCGCGCGAAGTCATTTTCGTGGAAAGCCTGCCGCGCACGGCGAACGGGAAAGTGATGCGCCGCGCGCTTTCTTCAAGTTAGTTCAGCGCTCGTCATACGACGTATCGATGTTTCCTTGCAGCGAAGCAGCCTTCGTGTCCGGCGTCGCCTCGGCCGCAAAACTCACCTCCACCTGACGAACGCGATCAATCAGCGCCACCGTCGCGGAGACAGGGTTCGCATCGAGTGCCCAGACACAGATGAAAAAGCCGGAAACCGCGCCGACCAGAAAGTTGGACATGATCGCCCGGGGCCTCCTCGCCCCCTGAAGCTGCACCGAATCACAAACAACAGCCTGCGACCGAAAAAGGTAAAAAACAAGCAAATTCAATGACTTGTGCCATATCGAGACGGTCGATCAGGCCTTTTCAACGCGTCGATGCGTCTCGATGATGGCTTCGTCCGGCGTCCTGCCCAGCAGGCTGACAAGCATAATCGCCGCACTCGCTAGGATGAATCCCGGCAATATTTCATACACTTCGAAAAGTCCGCCAGAGAGTTGCTTCCAGACAATAACAGTGACGGCACCGGTGAGCATGCCGGCGAGCGCGCCGTTGCGAGTCATTCGGGACCAGAAGAGAGAGAAGATAACTACCGGCCCGAAGGCTGCACCAAAGCCGGCCCAGGCATAGGCCACGAGCGAGAGGACGGTGCTGTCCCGGTCGAGCGCAAGAACGAAGGCCACGAGTGAAATCAGGACGACCGAAAACCGTCCGACCGTCAATAGCTCTTTCGCTTCTGCCTTGGGACGCAATAGACGCTTCCAGAAGTCTTCCGCAATGACGCTCGATGACACGAGAAGCTGCGATGAGACGGTGCTCATGATCGCGGCAAGTACGGCCGCTAACAGAACACTCGCGAGCCAGGGGCTGAAAAGCGCTTGCGATAGCGCAAGGAAGACGGTCTCAGGATTGTCGAGGGGCGCGTTGGCGAAATAGCCAATGCCCGCAATACCGGTCGCTACAGCGCCATAAAGGGCAAGCACCATCCATGTGATCCCGATCATCTGCGCTTCGGGCATATCGCGTGGATCGCGAATGGCCATGAAGCGCGCCAGAATATGTGGCTGACCGAAATAGCCCAGCCCCCAGGCCATGAGAGAGAGCGCCCCGGCAACTGACGTGTCGTGGAAGGCATTGAAGGTGCCCGGTAGCGCAACCGGCGCCGTGACGGCAAGGGTGGCGTCCCAACCGCCCATCGACGAGATGGCGATGGCGGGCACGATGAGCAGTGCGAGCAACATCATGACTCCCTGTACCGTGTCGGTCCAGCAGACGCCGAGAAAGCCACCTATAGCTGTGTAGAAGAGAATACTTGCTGCGCCGATGATGAGCGCCCAATGGTAATCGAGCGAGAAGACCTGTTCGAAGAGGATGGCTCCGGAGACGAGACCGGCGGAGGTGTAGATTGTAAAAAAGAGCAAAATCACGAGGGCGCTGGTGATACGCAGTATACGGCTCGTATCGGCAAAACGGTTCTCGAAGTAATCGGGCATGGTAAGCGCATCGCCAGCAATCTCTGTATAGCGGCGAAGGCGGCGCGCAACGAAGCGCCAGTTAGTCAGCGCACCGGCAACGAGGCCGACAGCGATCCATATCTGGTTCAGGCCGGAAAGGTAGATTGCACCGGGCAGCCCCAGCATCAGCCAGCCGCTCATATCGGAGGCACCGGCGGAAAGCGCAGCAACCGCACCGCCTAGTTGCCGGCCACCGAGAATGTAGTCCTTGAGATTGGAAGTGTAGCGGTAGGCGATCGCACCGAGACCGAGCATGGTAACGAGGTAAACGGCAATAATACTTCCCGTTACCGCGCTCATCGCGAGGCCCTGATCCAGGAAACAGCTGAGAGAAGAATGGCGCAGGCAGGCAAGGTCAGCATGACCCATGTGCCTACCCCCAACCCGCCCATAGTCAGTTCACCAATCATGCTTCCCCTTGCGAGGCCTACATGACAGACGGCCCGCCGCTACGACTTAGCCAGTAGCCAAGGGAATTGGCAACCCCGTCATCGGGGTGCGGGTTAACCGATGTGTGTGGAACGGGGCGAGCGCCATATTGACCCTTGTGGCCGTGACGCGCGTCTACACGATATTCCTGTTCGATTTGCTCATGGGCAATGGCGAGCTTGCGGCTGAAACCGAAGACAGCCTCTCCCGGATCCAGGCCATAGGTCCAGACACATGACAAAAACCCGAGAATGAATCCGCCTAACAGTTTTCCCATGACGGCTCCTCATGACTGCAAAGGACGCCCTATATCGGAAAATTATGAGTAATTTTATTTAACAAGAGATTAGGGATGCCTGCGGCAAAGCGTCAGAGCGACTGCCCGTCATCGACAGTGAAAAGAGACCCGGTGATAAAACGGCCATGATCCGAAGCAAGGAGGAGCAGCGTTCCGTCCAGATCCTCCTCAACACCGAGACGCCGGCGCGGCCAGGTCTTGATCTGTCTTTGTCCGCCTTCGGACTGAAACCACTCGGAGTTGAGTTCCGTTTCTATGAACCCAGGACACATCGCGTTCACGTTGATCTGGTGACGAGCCCATTCCTTGCCAAGCGATTTCGTCATCATCGCGACAGCGGCCTTGGTCATGCAGTAAATGGTGAGGCCCGGCAGTACGGTATGAGCACCAATAGACGCGATGTTGATTATCCGTCCCCCCTGCCCCCGGGCAATCATCGACCGGCCCGCCGCCTGCGCCATGAAGAAGGCGCCGCGCACATTGGTATCGAACATCGTGTCGAATCCGTCCGGCGTAACATCCGCCGGTAGTGCTTGTACGTTCATGCCTGCATTGTTGACGAGAATATCGAGGGGGCCGAGTGCGCGCTCGGCTTCGGCAACACAGTCCGAAATGCTCTGCGTATCGGTGACGTCAAGTGCAATGGCAGCGGACCTGCCTCCCAGAGCCTCGATTTCCTTTTTTAGCGCTTCGAGGCGCTCTACCCGCCGCCCCGTAATGGCGACACTAGCCCCGGCTTTTGCGAGAATCAGAGAAAAACGGCGGCCCAGTCCGCTAGTAGCTCCGGTAACAAGCGCGACCTTGCCCGAAAGGTCATAGCTCGGCATTTCGATTTCCGTTGCGTCGGCCATCTGAAATCCACCATTCCTATCCTGCTGAATCTACGCATATTTTTTTGACTGCGGCATCCTAGAAGCAGAGCTCTCACCGTCAAGCGGATGTCCGGCTTGCCTGGCGCGGTCAGGCACCCCAGAATTACAGAAACGATATTTGGGAAGGAGAACCGCAATGCAACTCGACGTCGTTTCCGACACGGTTTGCCCTTGGTGCTACATCGGCAAGAAGCGCCTGGATCAGGCTCTTGCTATGCACGGTGGAGAAGGTATCACGCTTGTTTGGCGGCCTTTTCAGCTCGACGCCTCGATCCCCGAGGGAGGGGTCGATCGCAAAACCTACATGGAAAAAAAGTTTGGTTCGGAACGCGCCAAGTCAGTCGGCAATACAATTCGCGAGTTCGGCGAAGCTGTTGGCATCGATTTCCGTTTTGACAAGATCGAACGCTCGCCGAACACGCTCGACAGCCATCGCCTGATCCGCTGGGCCGGCACGGCAGGATGCCAGAACGAAATGGTGGATATTCTCTTCCGCCGTTACTTCGAGGATGGCGAGGACATCGGCTCTCATGACGTTTTGATCGAAGCTGCGGCCGAAGCCGGAATGGACACCGACATCGTTGCCGATCTCCTGATGAAGGACGCGGACAAGGAACTGATCAGCCAGGAAGATGCGCTTGCCCGCCAGATGGGTATTCAAGGTGTTCCGAGTTTTGTGGTGAATTCGCAATGGGTAATGGTCGGGGCACAGGAGCCTGAAACACTTGTAAAGATGTTCAACAAGCTGCTGGCGAAAGAAGCCGAAGAGCATGCCGCAAACTAGCGGTTACTTTGGGGGAACTGATTTGTCCAATCTTTCAGAGCCCGGTCGGCGGCTGATTTTGCTCGGCATGATTTTATTCATGCTTGGCCTGTTGACCGGCTTTGTCTCTGGTACTTTCGTCAATCCCCGAATGGGTATTTCCGCCCATCTCGAAGGCCTGATGAACGGTACCTTCCTCGCGGTGCTCGGACTTTTCTGGCATCACCTTTCTCTATCGCGCGTCGCTTCCGCCGTCGCTTTCTGGATGGTTGTCTATGCCGCATTCGCCAACTGGCTCGGTGTGCTGCTTGGTGGCTTCTGGGGCGCGGGCGCTTCGATGATGCCGATCGCGGCAAAGGGCCTGACAGGCAACAGCGTACAGGAAGGCATTATTACCTTCCTGCTGATCACGATTTCCATCGCGATGGTGATTGGCGTCGCGATGATCATCTGGGGCTTGTGGCGCCCGAAGCCAGCTAACTGACGGGTCACGCCGCTTTATCTTGCACCGCAATTTTCGCGAGCGTGGTCATCAGGCGATGTGTACCGGCAAGCCGTTCTTCCGGCGTTTCCCAATTGCGCTTGAAGACGAGCTTGTGATCAGGGCGCAACTTCGCATTGCCCCGTTCGTCGTTGATGAGTTCAACGAGCGCGCCCGGGTTGGGGAATGTGTTTTCTCGCAGCGTGAGAACGATGCCCTTCGGACCTGCCTCGATCTTCTCGACATTTGCCGTTCGGCAGAGCCCCTTGATCTCGACGATCTTGAGCAGGAACTCGACTTCCTGGGGCAGTTTGCCAAAGCGGTCGATGAGCTCGGCCGCAAAACCATCAATCTCGGGCCGGGTTTCAACATCCGACAGGCGGCGATATAGCGACATGCGAGCGTCGAGATCGGGCACGTAATTTTCAGGGATGAGGACCGGCGTTCCGACATTGATCTGCGGTGACCATTGGCCGTCTTCCTCGTCCCCCGTGCCACGCATCGAAGCAACGGCTTCTTCAAGCATCTCCTGATACAGCTCGTAGCCCACCTCACGGATATGCCCCGATTGCTCATCGCCGAGAAGATTGCCCGCCCCGCGAATATCAAGGTCGTGGCTGGCAAGCGAGAAGCCTGCGCCGAGCGAGTCGAGCGATTGCAAGACGCGGAGACGACGCTCTGCTCCCGGCGTCAACGTGCGGTGCTGAGGCACCGTAAGATAAGCGTAGGCGCGAGCTTTGGAACGCCCTACCCGACCCCGCAATTGATAGAGCTGAGAAAGGCCGAACATGTCCGCGCGGTGAACGACAAGCGTATTCGCGGTCGGAATATCGAGCCCGGATTCAACAATGGTCGTGGAAACGAGAACGTCGAACTTGCCGTCATAAAAGGCGTTCATCTTGTCTTCGATCTCGCCCGCCGGCATCTGTCCATGCGCGGAAATGAATTTTACCTCCGGCACATGCAGGCGAAGGAATTCCTCCGCATCGGCAAGGTCGGCAACACGGGGCACCACATAGAAGCTCTGTCCGCCGCGATAGTGTTCGCGAAGAAGCGCTTCACGGATAACCACAGAATCGAAAGGCGAAACATAGGTTCGCACCGCAAGCCGGTCGACCGGCGGCGTCGCAATGAGCGAAAGCTCGCGCACCCCCGAGAGTGCAAGCTGCAGCGTGCGCGGAATGGGCGTTGCAGTTAGCGTCAACACGTGCACTTCCGCGCGGAATTTTTTCAGCTGTTCCTTGTGAACGACACCGAAATGTTGCTCTTCATCGACGATCACGAGACCGAGATTGCGGAACTTGATCTGTTTACCCAGCAGCGCATGCGTACCGATCACGATGTCGATATCGCCACTCGCAAGACCTTCCCGCGTCTCTGCCATATCCTTGGAACTGACCAGACGCGACAATTGCCTGACCTTGACAGGAAGGCCATTGAAACGCTCCGAGAAGGTCTTGAAATGCTGCCGCGCAAGAAGTGTCGTCGGCACAATCACTGCAACCTGATAGCCGGCCATCGCCGCCACAAACGCCGTGCGCAAGGCAACTTCCGTTTTTCCGAAGCCGACATCGCCACAGACAAGCCTGTCCATCGGTCGACCGCGTGCGAGGTCTTCCAGCACGGATTCGATGGCCTGCAGCTGATCATCCGTCTCGGTAAAGGGGAACCGGGCGCAGAACTCGTCATAGGAACCAGGCTGCGGCTCCATTTTTGGCGCAGTCTTCAACTCACGGGCCGCGGCGATGCGGATGAGTTCGCCAGCCATCTCCCGGATGCGTTCCTTCAGGCGAGCCTTGCGCGCCTGCCAGCCCGTACCACCAAGTCTGTCGAGCTGCGCATCGCTTTCATCGGCACCATAACGCGAAAGAAGTTCGATGTTCTCAACCGGCAGGTAAAGCTTGTCATTGCCCTGGTAGACGAGCAGCAGGCAATCATGCGGTGCCCCCATGACATCGATCGACTGCAATCTTTCAAAGCGTCCGATGCCATGATCGACATGCACGACGAGATCGCCCGGGCTGAGACTTGCGGCCTCCGTCAGGAAGTTTTCAGCTCGCTTCTTCCTGCGCTGACGGATCAGCCGATCGCCAAGAACATCCTGTTCGCTGATGACGGCAAGTTCGTCGGTCTCGAACCCGGCCTCCAGACCGAGAACAATTAGCGAAACTGTATTTTTGTTAACATCGTTAACTTCGTCCCAGCTATCAGCAATGAGAACATTTCCGATACTATGGTCCGCGAGAACATGCTGAAGACGATCGCGCGACCCTTCACTCCAGCTTGCCAGAACGATGCGCTTGTTCGCACGGCGCAAGCCCGCAATATGGCCGCCAAGCACCTCGAAGATGTTGACACCTTCTTGAGAACGTTCGGGAGCGAAACTGCGGCCGTGCTTTCCGCCAAGGTTTATCCCCGCGCCTTCCGGCAGGCTGAATGGCGTGAACGCTCGAACAGTCCTAGTACCCGTCAGCGCTCCCCACTCCTCATTCGTAAGGTAGAGAGCATCGGGCGGCAGAGGTTTGTAGCTCGGCGCATCGGCTGCAAGCTTCGCGTCGCGCGCCGTCTTGCGCGCCTCGGCCCGTGCATCGTAATAGTCCCGGATCAATTCGATGCGAGCTTCTCGTGCTTCCTCGGCCTGCGCGTCGAGAGCAAAAATCCCACCGGGTACATAGTCGAAGATTGTTTCGAGCTTTTCGTGAAAGAGCGGCAGCCAATGCTCCATCCCCGCATGCTTGCGCCCTTCGCTTACTGCCTCATAAAGCGGATCGCCATCGGTCACCGCACCGAGCTGCGAGACATAAGCCGCGCGAAATCTGCGGATAGATTCTTGATCTAGATGGAATTCGCTTGCCGGCACAAGCTCAAGCCCTGTGAGCTGCCCGACAGTTCGTTGCGTTGCCGCATCGAATGTCCGGATTGCGTCCAGCGTGTCGCCGAACATGTCGAGCCGGACCGGCATTTCAAAGCCGGAAGGATAAATATCGACAATGCCCCCGCGAACGGCGAACTCCCCCGGTTCGCGTACCGTTCCCGTGCGGTTGTAGCCATTGGCAGCAAGATAGGCCGTGAGGTTGTCGAGGTCGATTCTGTTACCGACCCGCGCGGACCATGCAGACGTTTTCACCATCTCGCGCGCAGGAACCCGCTGCAGCATGGCATTGACCGTGGCCACAACAATCAGCGGCTTCTCAGCCTGACCTTCAGCCCGCATGGCAAGACGTGACAGCGCTGCCATGCGCCGGGCGCTTACATCGGCATGTGGGGAGACGCGGTCATAAGGCAGACAGTCCCAGGCAGGAATTGTCTCGATCTCAACATCCGGCGCGAAAAACGAAACCGCTTCGGCAAGGGCGGCCATGCGGGCGTCATCCCGCGCAACGTGAACAACAGCAGAGCCCGAATCCGCATGGACATGCCGAGCCATATCGGCAAGCACAAGCGCATCAAACCCCTCCGGCACCTCGCCTAACGCAAGACGGCCCGGCGCCGATACGATTTCCGCAAGCTTCTTCAAACGAGTTGCGCCCGGCTATCTCTGCCAGAGCGGCCCCTTCATGTGTTGAAATGTTCGAATACGGGCGAGAAGCGCCGTATCGTGTTGAGAGGGCACGTTTTCGCGCCCGGTGACCCAGTTGTAAAGCGTCGTATCCTCAACCTCGATCAAACTCTCGAATTGGTCGACCTCAGCCTCCGAAAGGGTTTCCAGCGCCTCATCCGCAAAATGGCCCAATATCAGGTCCATCTCCTTGATGCCCCGGTGCCAGGCGCGGAACCGGAGCCGCCTGAGGCGCGCACCCCGGTCAATCGGGCTAATTCCAGCCATTTCTCTCTCCTTTGCGCATGATCGGGATATAGACCCTGAGCGCCCACATGTCATTAGAATGGCCTCATGATTCCTCTAGGTGATCGGCGTGGCGATGCGGCCTGAAATCCTCTTTCCCCTGTTTGCCCCGGTGCGTTCGCTGCCGGGCATAGGGCCGCGCCTTGAAAAGCTTGTGGAGAAGCTTGCCGGTCCCAAAATCATCGACCTGCTCTGGCACCTTCCCTCAGGGCTGATCGACCGACGCAACCGTCCAAAAATCGCAGAAGTCCGCGACGGAGAGATTGCCACCATCGAGGCGACGGTGGGCCTGCATATTCCCCCGCGCACAAAACGGCTCCCCTACCGGGTCCATGTTTTCGACGAGACGGGGGAGATGCAGATCGTCTTCTTCAACCCGCGGCCCGACTACATCGCAAAGACCATGCCGGAAGGCGAACGGCGTATTCTTTCCGGCCGAGTTGAATTTTATCAGGGCGGACCGCAGATGACCCACCCTGACCATATTGTGCCCATAGACGGACTGCAGGATCTGCCACTGCTGGAGCCCATATACCCTCTGACGGCTGGTCTCCCGCTGAAGTCGATCCAGAAGGCCATGAAAGGTGCCTTGCCGCTCATTCCCGACCTCCCGGAATGGCAGAATGGCCCTTGGCTCAAGGCGCAAGGCTGGACATCCTGGAGCTCCTCGCTCACCAGCGCCCATCAACCACAAAGTGCAGAAGCCGTAGAGCCTTCGGCTTCAGCGCGAGCAAGGCTCGCCTATGACGAGCTGCTGGCCAACCAACTCGCCCTTGGGCTTGTGCGGCTGCGCATGAAAAAACTGCCGGGACGCCCGGTCGTCGGGACAGGCAAGCTCCGTGTAAAGATTGGGGACGCCCTTCCCTTCGCCCTCACCGGTGCACAAGTACGCTCGCTTGCCGAAATAGATGACGACATGAAAAGCCCGCATCGCATGCTCCGGCTCCTGCAGGGAGATGTCGGCAGCGGCAAGACGGTGGTCGCATTGTTCGCCATGCTGAATGCCGTCGAAGCGGGGTTCCAGGCAGCCATGATGGCGCCAACCGAGATCCTTGCACGGCAACACTTCGCAACACTCGCACCGCTCTGCGAAACGGCCGGTGTCACTATTGAATTGTTGACCGGCCGGGAAAAAGGCAGACGCCGAGAAGAAATCCTGGCCACCATATCGAGCGGTGAGACAAAAATCATTGTCGGCACCCATGCTCTCTTTCAGGAGGATGTCGTCTTCCATGCATTGGCACTTGCTGTGGTCGACGAACAGCATCGCTTTGGCGTCCACCAGCGGCTGATGTTGACCTCAAAGGGCGGTCCGGGAACGGATGTGCTGGTAATGACGGCAACGCCTATTCCCCGCACGCTCACGTTGACCGCCTATGGCGACATGGACATATCGAAACTTGATGAAAAGCCGCCAGGGCGTAAGCCTGTGGACACGCGCGCCTTGCCCCTCGATCGGCTGGAAGAAGTGGTTGCAAGCCTCGAGCGCGCTCTAGCAAAAGACGCCCAGGTCTATTGGGTATGCCCGCTTGTCGAGGAATCGGATGAAGTCGATGCGGCTGCAGCCGAGCAACGCTACGAACATCTCCGCTCCATCTTCGGTGCGGCGGTGGGGCTTGTCCACGGACGCATGAAAGCAGCGGACAAGGACGCCGTGATGGCGCGCTTCCAGAAAGGAGAAATCAGGATCCTCGTTGCCACGACAGTCATCGAAGTAGGCGTCAACGTCCCCGCCGCGACAGTGATGGTTATCGAACATGCGGAGCGCTTTGGCCTTGCACAACTACATCAGCTTCGTGGGCGCGTTGGCCGAGGCGGGGACAAGTCGAGTTGTCTTCTCCTCTATCAAGCACCGTTGGGCGAAACAGCGGCCGCGCGCATCAAGATCATGCGGGAAACCGAAGATGGCTTCAGAATCGCCGAAGAAGATCTCCGCCTCCGCGGTGCGGGCGAACTGCTCGGCACACGTCAGAGTGGACTTCCGGCATTTCGTATAGCCGACATTGAAGAACAGAAAGAACTCCTCGCTGCAGCACATGACGACGCGCGCATGATTATCGACCGCGATCCGGAGTTGGAAAGTGAGCGCGGAGGTGCCTTGCGCATCCTGCTCTATCTATTCGAGCGCGATGAAGCGATCCGCTATCTTCGGTCAGGCTGATCCGGGATTGGAGATATGCACAGCTTCGACAATTTCCTGCGGTGTCCTGCGCGGTGGTTCCACAAGACCTGCCGAAATAATGAGCTTGGCGCCCTCCTCGATCGACATGTCGAGGATTTTCAGATCTTCCTTCGGCACAAAGAGCAGAAAACCGGAAGTCGGGTTTGGTGTCGTCGGTAGAAAGACACTGACAAGTTCGGAGCCTGCCTTGTCGACGATTTCCCCCTTGGTCTGCGTCGTAACGAAGACGATGCAGTAAAGCCCCTTCCGGGGATATTCGATGAGGCCCACCTCCCGAAACGACGCCGCCGACTGAGACACGACGGTCTCGAATATCTGCTTCAGCGCACCATAAATGCTTCGAACGACCGGCATGCGGGCAACGAGACGTTCGCCAAAATTCAACACCGCACGGCCGAAAAAATTGGCCGTCAGCGCGCCGAGCAGCGTCAGCAGGACAAAGGCGATGAGAAGCCCAAGTCCGGGAATGTCGAATGGCAGATAATTGTCCGGCTGATACTGCCGGGGGATAAGCGGCGTGAACCAGGTATCGATGAGATCGATAAACCAGCGCACGAGCCAGATCGTCAGGCCGATGGGAGCGGCGACGACCAGACCCGTCAAAAAATAGTTCCTGATCCGCGTCATGAAGCCGGTGTGTTTGCCCGGCAGAATCAATTGGGGTTCGCCCCCGGTTGCGGGATTTTCGCTGTCCTGCTCGCTCATTCGGCCCGCCGCATCCTCTCTGGGTTCCACCGGGCGCCGTCTTGACGCCGGGGCGCGCTGGCCTCCAGCCCGCCCTGTTCCTTCTTAGCATCGTGAGGCTTCCCTGTCAGGCGCATGCGTTTCATCATGGCCGGACAGACATTGCCCAAGAGCATTCAAGAGGCCCGCCAAAACAACATTCAGGGATGAATTGGCACGGCCACGCTACAACCCGGAACGAAGGTTCGGCTTTTACCGGAAGACGAGGCGTCTCACCGATGTTTGGTGGCGAGACGGTGAAGGAAGACGGCTCACCGCTCCACTTCGACCCCGAAAAGTCCTTCGCGAAGGCGCATTACGAACAGCACATGGCCGCCAAGGGGCGCTTTAAGATAATTTTGAAATGAAAGGCTTCGGCCTTCGCGACAAGAGTTGGGGACCGCGTTACTGGCAGGCTATCCATTGGTATCGGTGATTGCCCATGAATTTCGGTCGTGATTTCGGCATGATGATTTCCATCGTCACAAATGACGAAGGTCATCAACATCAGGGCGGCATGGTCCTGAAGGACGGCAAATACGACCTCATCAAATCCTGCACCATCGACAGTGACTGGGACAAAAACTGGTATCAGACTACGCTTCGAGCGCATGTGGAGACGGAAAGCGGTGCGATCTATGAAGTTGAGGGAATGACGGAATACCGCTGCAACGGCATGACCGGGTATGGTCTTTCCGAGTATCTAGATCAGATCGTGGACGGCCAACCGGTCGGTGCGGGGAACTGACATGGCTGCCGAGACCAATTCGATCAGCGGGCTGCTTACCGACGCGGTAAAAAGACATATTCCGGGTGCAACGGGAATTGCAGATTTACGGCGGCTCTCCGGGGGGGCCAGTCAGGAAATCTGGTCCTTCGATGCAACAACCGAAGCGGGGATGATACCGCTTATCCTGCGCCGGGCGCCGGGCGGTTTCCGCGACACTGGACGTTCCGGGACGGCTGTTACGCTGGAGACTGAGGCGAAACTCATCAGTCTTGCTGAAGAAGTAGGCGTACCCGTGCCCCCTGTTCGCTACGTATTGACAGAGGCAGATGGTATCGGCCAGGGCTTCATCATGGACAGAATACCAGGCGAAACGCTGGCACGGAAAATTCTTCGAGACGAGGAATTTGCCAATGCTCGCCCGAAGCTGGCTCGTCAATGCGGTGAGGTGCTGGCAAAACTCCACACGGTCGAGAAGTCGAAACTGCCACCGCTACGAATTGCGAGCGGTCGTGATGAGGTTGAACAGTATTTCAAGACCTACAAGGAACTCGATTATCCACACCCTGTTTTCGAGCTAGCCTTCCGCTGGCTGAAGGACAACGCCCCACCTGGCGAAATGGAACTTACGCTCGTCCATGGGGATTTCCGGAATGGTAATCTGATGATTGGACCGGATGGCCTTCGCGCCGTACTCGATTGGGAAATCGCTCATGTTGGCGACCCGATGGCCGATCTCTCCTGGATATGCATCAATCCCTGGCGCTTTGGCAATATCGATATGCCGGTAGGCGGTTTCGGGACACGTGAAGATCTTTTTGCAGGATATGAAGCAGCGGGCGGCGGCAAGGTCGATCCCGCACACGTCAAGTTTTGGGAAGTTCTTGGGACGCTCAAGTGGGGAGTGATGTGCATGGGCATGGCCTCAGCTTTCCTCCAGGGAGATCGTTCCGTTGAACGCGCAACTATCGGACGCCGCTCTTCCGAAACGGAAGTTGACCTGATGCGCCTTCTCGCGCCTCTAACAGGCAGGGAGTAAACCAATGCAGGATCAACCTTCTGCCGTCGAACTTATCGAGGCCGTGACTGAATTTATCCGAAACCACGCCACGCCCCAGTTGCAGGGACACACGGCCTTCCATGCGCGCGTGGCGGCCAACGCGCTCGATATTGTGAAGCGCGAGCTCGAAGTAGGACCAGCGGCGAACGCTGGCGAGGCTGCTCGTCTCAAGGCCTTACTCGGAATGGACGGTTCGCTGGACGAACTCAACCGGGAACTATGCCGAAGGATCGAAGCTGGCGAAGTTGGTCTCCACACACCCGCCCTCGAAGAACATCTCTGGCAAACCACACTCACCAAGCTCGCAATCGATCAGCCAAATTATTCAGGCTATCGCCGGGCTTTGGAGGAAAGCGGGAAAGACTGAAGGCTTCCCCGCACTGCCAGCGGACAGCTCTTCCCTAAGCCGATGAAAATAGTTGTTTTTTAGCGGCAAGGACACGTTTTAGTAAGCACTGCACCGCACAATCTGAATGCCGGGCCTGCTCCGGAGTTCAGTTTCGTATCGGGAAACCGCCAGTGCCGTACCACGAGATCGACATAGAAGGTGTTCCTGAGCGGCACCCTGTGAATGCCTTTCACAGCCACTGGGCCGCTTTGGCCGCTGATCGTCTGCCACGACGCAGCCAGATCAATCCTGCCGAAATTACAGGCGCTCTTCCCTGGATGCTCGTACTCGAGATGTTGCGAGACCGCAAAAAAACTGAGTTCCGTTATCGTCTCGCCGGGACGGGTTGCACGGAACTCTTCGGCGTTGACTATACCGGCAAGATGCTCGGGGAAAACCTCACACAGGAAGGCGCGGAAATTCGGCGGAAAGAATTCACACACGTAGCGAACACGCTAGAGCCGGTTTTCTCCACGACGAACCTTCCGATCAAGACAAAGGACTTCATCACGGTGCATCGTGGTGTTTTTCCCGTCTCTCTCCACGGGGATACTGCAGACCAGATCTTTGTGATCGTCGCGCCAAAATCGACGGAATGCGCTCTGCGATCTCGAGCTAACGTTCCAAACCGGCTTTCAACTCAGCGTCATACTGTTTCAACCGCTCCGAATAAATGCGGCGCATTTCAACGGCATCGACTTTCTTGAGGTCAAGTGCTCCGGCTGTCCCGCCCTCCAGAAGGTGCCGCGCGATGGTCGCATTCGCCGCTTCCGAATAGTGCGTACCGTCATAAGTATTGCCTGTATCGACAGTCATGGCTGATGGAACGCTGTAATCCAGAAAGCGATCGAATTTCCCGGAAGCGAGGTGGATCGCTGCAACATATTCGTCGAGCCATCCCTTCTCATCATATGCTTTGATCGCCCAGGCCGAAATGGGCGGCGCGTATCCCACAAATTCCGCATCGGGGAAAACTTCCCGCATCTCGTCATAAAGCGTCACACGTTGGGTTCTGGTGAAACGACTCGCGAAAAGATCGCGAATGGGTTTTACCGGCTTGTAAGCAGGCGCTCCGGAGGCGACATGACAAAGGAACTCACGATCATAAATGCGATCAAGCGGTGACCGCCCGAATAATGTCTGCCACGACATGGAAACCACGTCGAAAGAGAGATAGGCGATATAGGGCAGTTTCGGAGCATCGTCCTCACGAATGAAGTCGGGGATATCCGTCCCGCCTATACGTTCGCGAAAGGCCGTTGCCGGCACACCGACGATGACAAGATGGGGATCGAAACCGTGGTTCCGCAGATAATAGGCATAGGCAATCGCCTCAGCGGCCTTACCTGCAGAGAAGGCAAAGTTGAAGCATGTGTGGTCTTTGATCTTGTCTTCCGGCAACAGGGTCGTACGGCTGTCACCAAAAATCACGCAGTCATATTGACCTTGGCGGGAAAGGAAGAGGTTCATCTTGCTGAGCCGCTCGTTGAAAGCGTAATTCACCGTTCCAGCCTTGTTTCCGCCGAAATACCAGAGCGGATCGACCACAGCATTGAACGCAAAAACGGCGAGCGCACACGCCACGACCGTGGCGGTCAACATCGCGAGATAGGCAGGTGCGTATTTGCTCATCGTCATTGGCTGGACCTGGAAAATGGTCAGAACTGAAAATAGAGAAATTCGCTGACCCGCTGGAGGCTGAGGAATGCCGCGGCGGTTGCCAGGCCAACGGCGATGGCGACCGGCATGCTTGGGCGCCAGAGAAACAGCCGCTGAAACCGCGTATGATCCACTGGCAGCAAAAGCGGATCCCTGCGCCGGTCAGCCCATTTATAGTTGAAGGCCGGCCGCACCATCGCAAGCCATTGCTGCGTGTTCGGCCAGAACCAGACAATACCCATCCAGAAAACAAGCCAGCCGATATCCTCTGCAAAGCGCGCCGGGTTCCCGAAATCGGGTACCGCGACAAGTCCATGATAGATCGTCATCGCAGCATCGAGATCGGCAGCACGGAACAGAACCCAGGCAAGAGCCACGCACAAGAAAGTAAGCGTGCGGGCAACGCCTTTGGACCACCAGGTGTTTATCCGCCGGATGGGCAGCGCGCTCCAGCCATGATTGACGACCAGCATGAGACCATGCGCCGCCCCCCAAAGCATGAAAGTCCACGCAGGTCCGTGCCAAAGACCGCCCAGCGCCATGGTGATGAAGAGGTTGAGATAGCGCCGGATCTTGCCGTGCCGGTTTCCCCCCAATGATATGTAAAGATAGTCGCGCAGGAATCGCGAAAGGGTCATGTGCCAACGCCGCCAGAAGTCGCTGATATTCAGCGCTTGATACGGCGAATGAAAATTGAGCGGCAGCTTGATGCCGAAGATACGCGCTGCACCAATCGCCATGTCCGAATAACCGGAGAAGTCGAAATACAGCTGGAAGGTATAAGCGAGCATTCCTTCCCAGGCCTGTACGAAGCCGATATCCCCACCATTGGCCGCGTGCGCGAAGACCGGCGTTGCAACGAGCGCGACGTTGTCCGCCAGCACAACCTTCTTGAAGAGCCCGACGAAGAAGATCGTAAGGCCAATCATCAGGTTCATGCGATCGAAGGCAAAACCGCGCTTGAGCTTTGTTTGCGAAAATATCTCTTTGTGATGGACGATCGGTCCCGCAATGAGCTGCGGGAAAAACATCACAAAAAAACAGTACTCAAGGAACGAATGCGGCTCGACGTCTCCACGCCTCGCATCCACTAGATAGGCGATCTTCTGGAAGGTGAAGAAGGAAATCGCAAGCGGCAGAATGATGTGTTGCAGGGGGAAGTCTGTATCGAGAACGATATTTGAGGTTCCGATCAGGAAGTCGGTGTATTTGAAGTAGCCGAGCGATGCGAGATCGACTGTAACACCGAACGTCGTCAAGGGCGTCGCCCAACCTCCCCCCGGCTTCTGGCGTTCCGTGAGGATTGCCCTGGCCATCAGGAAGTTGAAGACCGCAAGGCCTATCAGCAGCGGCAGATAAACGGGGTTCCACCAGCCATAGAAGAACAGGGAGGCAAGAACAAGAAATCCGAGACTTGCCTCACGGCCGAACTTCGCCCGGATAGCAAAACACAACAGAGCGGTAAGCGGCAGAAAGCCAAAAAGGAATACGGGTGAATTAAACAACAATTGGTGAGACGGGCTCCGGCCCCTGACAGGGAAAGAACAGACGGAATCGGGCGGGCCACCCGGCTTCGGGAAAGCGATGTTAGGAAGAACAAAGGCATAAAAAAGGCCGGGATTCCGTCCCGGCCTTCTTCATGATTTTTCGTGTCCTCAGACCCCGTGTGCACCCACGATGGTGACCGAGCAGATATTCTGCGATGGAGCGCCGCCGAGATTGTGAGTCATGCCAATCTTCGGGTTTGCGAGTTGGCGCTCGCCTGCCCGGCCCTGAAGCTGGAGATACATCTCATAGGCCATCCGAAGACCGGAAGCGCCAATGGGATGACCGAAGCACTTCAGGCCACCATCGATCTGACATGGAACCTTGCCATCCGCATCATAGAAGCCGTCCATGACGTCTTTGACCGCGCCACCCTCAGGTGAGATGAAGAGGTCTTCCATGGTCACGAGTTCGGTGATCGAGAAACAGTCATGCACTTCCATCATGCTGACCTGCTCGCGCGGATTATCGATACCCGCTTCCTTGTAGGCCTTTTTGGCGGCAATGCGGGCGGTATGGAAATAGCTCCCATCCCAGCTGTTGTGCTGGCTTTCAAGCCCGTTCGACACCGAAAGCTGCATGGCTTTCACGGTCACGATGTCCTTCTTGCCCATTGCCTTGGCAATTTCCGGCGTAGTGACAATGGCGGCCGCCGCACCGTCCGACACACCGCAGCAATCGAACAGACCGAGAGGCTCGGCAATCATCGGTGCCCCCATGACCTGAGCCTCGGTCACCTCATTGCGCAGATGAGCCTTCGGGTTCTTGGCGCCGTTCGCGTGGCTCTTGACCGACACATGCGCAATGGCGCGCTTGAGGTCATCCTTGTTCACGCCATGCTTCGCGCGATAGGCGGAAGCAAGCTGGGCGAAATTGCCCGGAGCGGAACCCGAGGGCGACCACTGCGGATTGAGCGTTCCCATATTTCCGACCGGAAGACCGCCATAGCCTGTGTCCTTGAGCTTCTCGACACCAACCGCAAGAGCGATGTCCGCCGCTCCCGAGGCCACCGCGTAAACCGCGCCCCGAAGCGCTTCCGAGCCCGAAGCGCAGAAGTTTTCAACACGCGTCACGGCAATATTGGGAAGACGAAGAGCAAGCGAAAGCGGGGTACCTCCCTTGCCTGTTCCGATATCGTCGATATGGGTGGAAAACCATGCGGCATCCAGTTGCGTCGGCTCGATGCCCGCATCCTGCATGGCCTCGAGATAGGCTTCCACCATGAGTTCTTCAGGGCCGGCGTCCCAGCGTTCGCCGAACTTAGAGCAACCCATGCCGAGGATCGCGACCTTGTCCTTGATACCTGCTGCCATGTTCGTTCCTCCTTATTCGGCCGCCTGGCCCGTTTGTGATTTTGCCGAGCTCGAAACAACCGGAACCGCCTTCCAGAAATAGCGGCGGAAACCGCGCTTTTCATCGAACTCCTTGATCCGGAATACGAGCTTCACTTCCATGCCGGATTCGACCGTTCCAGCCTCGACGTCGGTGAAATCCATCATGATCCGCCCGCCTTCTTCAAACACCACCATGCCATAGTGGTTGGGCGGATTCATGCTGAAGGACAGGAAGTCCGCCGACCAGGAGAGGATCTTGGCCTTCTTCTCGGCAAACTTGTACGGCTCCTGCGTGTCAACCGTGTGCTTGTTCGGATTGACCGAGATACGTGAGCGCGGGAACTGGACGACACCTGTCTCGGTGCAACGTCCCCCCACAAGCCCCATCAGCATGTCTTCGTTGCGGTAGAGCGTGGTGAGCGCGGTTTTCTTGTCCTGCTCGGCGCGCATGCCGCGTTCCCACTCGATCAAACCGTTGAAGGTGAGGAACTTCATGTAGTTCGTCTCTTCGGTCCGCTCTGCAAGGGAGCCGACGATGCCACGCTTGCTTGCCTGGCTCGAAAGCTTGTCCGTCACCTCGAAAACCAGCGCATCACAGCCGCCACCAAAATGGAGCACCATCAGCTTGTCACCGGGCTTTGCCTCGGTCTGCAGCGTATGGACCAGCATGACGAGAGAATGCGCCGCTCCGGTTTCGCCGCAATTGGCCGCAAGCGTATCTCGAACCGCCTCGGGATCGATGCCCGACCGCTTGGCCAGCTGCTGGGTAAACTTCGTGCCGAAGCTACACGGAAGAATGAAATGCTTGATATCACCGGCACTTGCACCGGATTTCTCAAGTGCTGCCTCGATGGCCTTGGGAACGATCTTCGCGAACCCTTCATCGCGAATCCAGCGCTCTTCCCAGTTGTAGTCGAACTCTTCTGTGTCACCCCGGAAGTGGTCGACAAAATCTATCGTCAGGCTCGCACCCCCGAGATAGGCGGCAATGATATTATCGGTGCCGACGGCCACGGCGGCAGCGCCGTCGCCGAAATCAAGCTCCTGCGCCGTCACGGCCTTTGTTTTGCGGTGATCGGATGCGAGGACAAGCGCATTCTTGGCCTCCCCCGCCTTGGCCGCCGAAAGTGCCTGCATGAGCGCCGAGGTGCCGGCCCGTTGCGTGGATGCGACATCGACCGCCCGGACGCTCTCTTCGAGCGTAAGGGCCGCCGCAATGATGCCGCTATTCAAACGGTCCTTGAAGGGCATTGTCGTGGAGCCGAAATAGAGCGCGTCCACATGGCTCCGGTCGTCATCGGGCCCGAGCAGATCACGGGCGGCCTCAACCGCCATCGTGACTGAGTCCTCGTCCCAATTTGCCATCGACCGTTCACCCTTCCCCTTTCCGAGGAAGTTTGGCGCAACCCAGGCATTTGCCTGGGTGATGGATTTCCGCTGAAGCCTGAGGCGCGGGATATAACCGCCGAAAGCGGTCAACCCCACCATTTGCTGGGCCATTCGTCTCCCTTTCCGAACCGTCTGTTATTGTTCTCGAGAGTTTACAGACGTTCGGAAGGTCTCGACAACCACCACAAAGCGGGGTGAAAAATGCTCAATCTGCCGCTGCGTCAGATTCAGCCCTCGACGACAAAGCAGGCGATCTGGCGTCGCTCAAGTTGCTTGCAGACCGATCTGGCGTCCGCGATTTCAGCAAATGCGCCAGCTTGCAAGCGGTAGAATACACCTTTGACTCCCAGATCCGCGCGCTGAATTGCCGGCGCGGTGGGACCGAGAACGGGCTTCGCATCGGTTGGCAATTCATTCCATGCCTGCCTTGCCAACGCCTCATCACGAAACGCGCCGAGCTGGACGCGATAACGTGCCTTTTCTCCTGTAGCGCTAGCAGGCGCAATTTCGGCGAGTGGGAGAGGTCTTTTTCCCGGCGATGTCTCAGCGGGACGCAGCGAGCCGGTTACCAGTTCGTCCGATGGCACCTTGCCCTCCTCCGCCCCAACGTCCCGTTTGGTTTCTTCGCTGGTAAAGCGCGTTGCGGTTGTACGCCAACCGCCAATGCTGGCGACGCGAATGACCTGTCCCCGCTCCTGTCCGGAAGCAGCAGTCTGAAACGGCGACAAGGTGGCGGGAACAACGCGAGGAGAAGCAACGGTTTCAGGTTCCGATTTATCCGCAGCGGCAAGCTGGGGAGAAATGGCATCGAGTTTGATTTCCGCAAGCTCGAACTCGGGATCGAGTTCAAGCGCGAGCGTCAAATCATTAGCCGCCAGATCGAGCTTGCCTTCCTGTTCCAAAGAAAGCGCCCGCCCGAACAGCGGCAGTTTGCGGTCCCGGCCTGTCATGTTGTCAATAGCGGCCGTGTAGTGGTTGATAGCGCCCTCATAGTCGCCGCGCCGCCGCTCAAGATTGGCGAGGTTGTGATAAGCAGCCGCATATGCCGGATTGAGACGCACAGCTTCGAGATAATCGCGCTCGGCCTCCCTCAGCTTCCCTGTATTCGCGAGTGCTATACCGCGATTGTAATATGCCTTCGGCAACACCTTCTCCGGCAGAACGCCGCTGCTTATGGCCGCTGTATAGTCCTCAATTGCCGCGCTCTGCTGCCCGATCTTCTGGAACGCGACGCCACGATGATGATGGGCAATCGCGCGCCCCTCATCTGTCAGGCCGCCACTATCGAGAGCAGTGGAAAATTGCATCGCAGCCTGATCGTAAAGCCCCCGGTCGATGTAATCGACACCAGTTGCCATCAGCGCTTGCGCATCAACCGCCGCGCTGTCCGCGCGAACCGGAGCCGATGCAGCGTGAAGAGCAATGGCAAAGGTCGCAACAAGCATCGCAGCCACCACGCATCTCCGCGCCATGGCCCCCAAGCCTTTTGCTCCGATTAGACGCCGCATCAACCGGCCCTCCTCGAAAGGCGACAGCGATAAAACACATCTAAATCTATCATGGGCTGACAAGCGCCCGCGCTGAAAGGGGATTTGTTAAATTAAATCAATAGATTACATCATAACGGCCCAAGCGTGATGCTGGGCAAAATCGCGAATCGCGCTTATTCAACCGTCACCGATTTAGCTAGGTTGCGCGGCTGGTCGACATCAGTGCCCTTTGAGACAGCCGTGTGATAGGCGAGAAGCTGCACCGGAATTGCATTGACGATAGGGGCGATAAGCGGATCGACGGCAGGCACCTCGATTGTTGCCCAGAGCCCCTCGCTCGCCCGCTTTATACCTTCCCTGTCGGCGATGAGAACGACATGCCCGCCTCTGGCGATCACTTCCTGCATGTTCGAAATGGTCTTCTCGAACAGACTATCTACGGGCGAGATCACGACGACCGGAACTTCTTCGTCGATAAGGGCGATGGGCCCGTGCTTGAGTTCTCCTGCGGCATAGCCTTCCGCGTGGATATAAGAAATTTCCTTGAGCTTCAGCGCGCCTTCGAGAGCGATAGGATAGTTATGCCCGCGGCCGAGATAGAGCACATCCCGCGCTTTGGCGAGATCGGCGCTCAACGTCTGAATATGCTCGTCGCTTCCAAGCGCCTCCGCGATGTGCCGGGGCACCTCTAGCAAGGTGCGCACAAGACGGCTCTCGTCCGCTGTTGCAACAGTACCGCGCACAAGTCCCGTCCGCACAGCAAGAATGGCAAGAGTTGTGAGCTGGCAGGTGAACGCCTTGGTCGAAGCGACACCGATTTCCGGTCCGGCGAAAGTCGGCATGATCACATCGGAAGCGCGCGCAATCGAGGACTCAGTTACGTTCACGACCGAGAGAATTTTCTGGCCCTGCTCTTTGCAATACTGGAGTGCGGCAAGCGTATCCGCCGTTTCGCCGGACTGCGAAATGAAGATGGCAAGTCCGCCGTCAGGAAGTGCAGCTTCGCGGTAGCGAAACTCCGAGGCGATATCGACCTCGACAGACACCCGGGCATATTTTTCGAACCAGTATTTGGCGACAAGCCCTGCATAGTAAGCGGTTCCGCAAGCGATGATGGTGACGCGCGGCACCGAGGCAAGATCCACCGGCAACGCAATATCCCGCAACTTGTCGTTCAGCGGATCGATATATTCCGACAATGTATGAGCGATCACCTCTGGTTGCTCGAAGATTTCCTTCGCCATGAAGTGTCGGTGATTGCCCTTGTCGACAAGCGCTGCCGAAACATCCGTGATCTTGACGGCCCGCTTGACGTCATGGCCGTCCGCGTCGCGTATGGTCGCGCTGTTACGCGTGATCTCGACCCTGTCCCCCTCTTCGAGGAAGGTGACGCGGTTCGTCATCGGCGCGAGAGCGAAGGCGTCGGAACCGAGATACATCGCATCGACGCCGTAGCCGACGGCAAGCGGGCTGCCACGCCGGGCGCCGATCATGAGATCTTCTTCATCACGGAAGATGATCCCGAGGGCGAAAGCGCCCTCAAGTTCGGCAATCGCTTTCGCCGCCGCCTCGCGAGGTGATGACCCTGCATCGAGATAATGCGTCACGAGATGCGCGATGACTTCGCTATCCGTCTCCGTCACGAAGACAGCACCGTCACCTGCAAGCCGTTCCCGCAGTTCCCGGAAGTTCTCGATAATGCCATTGTGAACGATAGCCACGCGATCCGTCGCATGAGGATGTGCGTTGCGCTCCGTCGGCGCGCCATGTGTAGCCCAGCGGGTGTGACCAATGCCGATGGTGCCCTCGAGCGGAGAAGCTTCGAGGGCCTTTTCCAGATTGAAAAGTTTACCTTCAGCACGCTTGCGCTCGATTTTACCATGGGAAAGCGTAGCGATGCCCGCGCTGTCATAGCCGCGATATTCAAGACGCTTGAGCGCCTCAAGGATAACCGGAGCAACGGGCTCCGTTCCGATGATTCCAACAATACCGCACATGATCAGTCGCCCGAGGATGCTTTCTTGATGCTTTCGTTCTTTGCACGGAATGCTGCCGCCCAGCCGGGCTTTTCCATTTGCCGCCCACGCGCAACCGCGAGCGCGTCGGCACTGACATCCTTCGTCACGACGCTGCCGGAGCCGAGATAGGCGCCATCGCCAATCTTGACCGGCGCAACAAGCGACGAGTTAGACCCGACAAAGGCACCCGCTCCAATATCGGTGAAGAACTTATTGTAGCCATCATAGTTGCAGGTGATCGTGCCGGCACCGATATTTGCTCCCGCTCCAACCCTTGCATCGCCGATATAGGAGAGATGGTTGACCTTCGCCCCGTCCTCGATCTTTGCCTTCTTGGTCTCCACGAAATTGCCGATCTTGGCTTTCCGCCCGATCTCAGTACCCGGCCGAATGCGCGCAAACGGGCCGATATCCGCGTCTTCCGCAACCGCCGCACCTTCAAGATGCGAGAATGCCTTGATCGTCACGCCATCCGCGATATCGCAACCAGGACCAAAAACCACATTCTGTCCGACCGTCACATCCCTGCCGAGTTTCGTGTCGAAACTCAGATAGACTGTCTCAGGATCGAGGAAGGTCACACCCTTGGCCATGGCCTCGGCCCGCATACGCCGCTGCAGCGATGCCTCGGCAGATGCCAGATCGGCGCGGCTGTTTACGCCCTGTATATCCGCTTCCGGGCAGGTAACGCAGATGCAGTCTAGCCCCGCGTCCCGGCCAAGTGCGACGAGATCGGTCAGGTAATACTCGCCCTGCGCGTTGTCATTGCCCAGCCCTTCGAGAAGTTTGCCGAAATGCCCGGCAGGGACCGCCATGGGGCCGCCGAAGCAAAGGGTAGTCCGGCGCTCTCCCTCACTCGCATCCTTGTGCTCGACGATCCGCTGTACTTGATCGCCCTCGAGCAACACACGACCGTAGCCCGTCGGATCGGCAGCTTCGAAACCGAGGATAACGATGCTTCCACTTTTACGGCAGGCATCGGCCATATTTTCGAGCGTTTCAGCACGCACAAGCGGCGTATCGCCGAAGACAACCAGAACAACGCCGTCGGAATCATGAAGCTCCGGCAAGGCAGTCCGGGCGGCATCGCCCGTACCAAGCTGCTTCTGCTGAACAACAACGGCGATATCCGGTCGTACGCTGCGGGCATAATCGGAAACCCGGTCCATATCCGGACCGACCACCAGAACCGTCCGCGTATCGCGCTCGAAGCGCGTATTCGCGAGCACATGCCCGAGCATCGGACGGCCCGCAATTTCGTGCAGCACCTTCGGGAGGCGTGATTTCATGCGGGTACCTTTGCCCGCCGCCAGAATGACGGTGCTGAGGGCGTTCGACGTCATGGCCTCGTTCAGTCTCCGTATTGCATGATTTTCACGCGGGAATGTGCATCGCCGACATGATCGCCGGAAATAAATTTATGTTTCGCTATGTTGCCCTGATTCATTCAGGAAGAGGTTAAGGAAAATATCAGCGATTGCGCTCGCCGAGCCGTTTCTCCCAAGCCAGCGCATGGGCAACGATTTTGTCCAGCTCGTCATGGGCCGGCTGCCAGCCCAACGTCCTCTTGATCAGGCTCGGGTCCGACACGATGGATGCCGGATCGCCCGGGCGGCGAGGCGCCTGCCTGACCTCAAAGGAATGGCCCGCCGCTCTCTCGACCGCACCCAGAACATCGCGAACAGAAAAGCCATGGCCATAGCCGCAATTGGCGACAAGGCTGTCTCCGCCCTTGCGAAGATAGTGGAGCGCGGCCGTATGGGCAGCGGCAAGATCGCTCACATGGATGTAATCGCGGATGCAGGTGCCGTCCGGCGTCGGATAATCATCACCGAAAACCTCGATATGAGACCTTTGACCGAGCGCTGTCTGACACGCAACCTTGATGAGATGTGTTGCGTTCGCTGTCGATTGTCCAACGCGGCCTTTCGGGTCTGCACCGGCCACGTTGAAGTAGCGCAGCGCCGCATAGGTCATGTCGTGAGCGGCGGCCACGTCCTGCAGCATCCATTCGGTCATGAGCTTGGAGCGCCCGTATGGCGACATTGGTTTCAGCGCGGCATCTTCGGTCGCAGGAGAAATGTCGAGCATTCCGTAGACAGCCGCGGTCGAGGAAAAGATGAAATGCCGGACACCGTTCGCCACGCACCGCTCAATGAGCGTACGCGATTTGGCCGTGTTGTTCAGGTAATATTTCAGCGGATCGCTGACGGATTCCGGGACGACGATAGAGCCCGCAAAGTGGATAACGGCCTCGACGGCATGATCTCGCAATATGCCGTCGAGCAAATCCGTGTCGGCGATATCTCCGACATGAAGCGTCGCAGCATCCTGAACCGCCCAGTCGAAACCCGTCGACAGGTTGTCGAGAATGACGACCTCCTCGCCCGCGCCGAGAAGGTCGATGACGGCATGGCTGCCTATATAGCCCGCGCCGCCGGTTACCAGAATGCTCATGACTCACCTTGCCTGAATGGACGTACAGGCGAGCTTATACCTTGAATTTCGTCTCCACATAGTTGACGAGCATCGCGACGGATTCATCTACCGGCATCGATGAGGTGTCGATTACCATTTCAGGTGCTTCAGGCGCTTCATAGGGGGCAGAAATACCTGTGAAATCCTTGATTTCACCTGCTCTGGCCTTCTTGTAGAGCCCCTTCGGATCGCGCGCCTCGCAAGTCGCCACATCGGCATTCACATAAATCTCGTGGAAGTCCTTGCCCGACGCTTCACGCGCACGGTCTCGGTCCGAACGATAAGGCGAGATGAACGACGTGATGACAATGACGCCGGCGCGCGCGAAAAGCGCAGCCACTTCGCCGACGCGGCGAATATTTTCAGCACGATCTTCCGGCGAAAAGCTCAGATTCGCATTGAGTCCGTGGCGAACGTTATCCCCGTCCAGCACATAGACATTATATCCCTTCTCAAAGAGCTTCTGTTCAAGCGCCACAGCGACGGTCGACTTGCCAGCGCCGGAGAGACCCGTGAACCAGAGGACGCCCCCCTTGTGACCATTTCGGAAAGTACGCTGCTCGGTAGTCACGCCGTGCTCAACGCGTGTAATATTGGTCGAGCGGGAGGTGATGAGCTCGCGCTGGTCGGCGTAGCCCTCCATCGAGATGATGCCGCCACCGGCAATGTCATATTTGTCGATGAGAACAAAACGGCCGGTTTTCGGTGCTTCGTTGAATTCGTCGAGCGCCAGCATCCGGCGCGCCCGCAACACGACCTCGGCAACCTGATTGCGTTCGACCGCGTTGGACGACGTAT
This sequence comes from Parvibaculum sp., assembly GCA_002694985.1. GTDB lineage: Bacteria > Pseudomonadota > Alphaproteobacteria > Parvibaculales > Parvibaculaceae > Parvibaculum. The sequence goes on from NZNS01000005.1 coordinate 59,893, forward strand.
TCGAAAGGTCGCTCGTGTCGATGATGCTTTCAATCGATTGAACGGTAACCGGCGCCTCAAGCGTACCCAGCTTGATACGGTAGCTTTTGCCCTTGGTCATGGGCTCATGACCAAGCCAGAAAATCCGGGCACGGAACACATCCGTCTCGATAGGCGGATTTTCAACGTGACTGATCAACTCGCCGCGCTCGACGAAAATCTGCTCGTCAAGCGTGATGCCGACGCACTGTCCCGCCACGGCTTCCGTTGGCGCCTGATGGCCGGGAATAGTCGACCAGTACTCGATCGATTTGACCTTGGCCTTCTTGTTCGACGGCGAGAAAACGATCTCGTCACCGACCGAAAAACGGCCCTCTTCGATACGGCCTGCAATGATGCGACGGTGGTCAAACTTGTAGATGTCCTGCACCGGGAAACGCAGCGGACGATCGATGGGTGAAGCGTTCGGCATGAAGCTGTCGAGTGCCTTGACGATCGTCGGCCCCTTGTACCAGGGCATCTTGTCGGACTCGTTGACGATGAAATCGCCCTGACGCGCCGAAACAGGGATGACGAAGGTCGGCGTTACGCCGATAGACGTAAGGTAGTCGCGATATTCCTGCTCGATCAGATCAAATTGATCCTTCTCGTAATCGATCAGGTCCATTTTGTTGACCGCCACCGCAACCTGTCGAATACCGAGAAGATGCAGCAGATAGCCATGACGGCGCGATTGCTCGCGCACACCTTCGGCAGCATCAATGATGAGGAGCGCCGCATCGGACTGCGCCGCGCCCGTGATCATGTTCTTCAGAAATTCCTTGTGCCCCGGCGCATCGATGATCGTGTAATCGCGCGCATCGGTCTTGAACCAGATCTGGCTGGTGTCGATGGTGATGCCCTGATCGCGCTCTGCCTGAAGCGCGTCCATGAGAAAGGCCCATTCGAAAGGCACACCGCGACGCTCGCACATGGCTTTGATGGACTCGTATTTGCCATCCGGCAGCGAGCCCGTGTCGTGGAACATACGGCCGACAAGCGTGGATTTGCCATGATCGACATGGCCGACGATGACGATGCGTAGCAAATCACGCGCAGAGGCGGGATTCTGGTTTACGGCGGCAAGCCTTACCTTGGCTTCAGATGCTTCAGGCATTTGCGGAACTCCCTTACAGATAGCCGTCGGCACGGAGACGTTCGAAAGCATCTTCCGACTCGTGATCCATGGCGCGTCCGGAACGCTCGGAGATTCTGGTCGTCCGCAGTTCCTCGATGATTTCCTCAATGGATGTGGCTGTGCTCGCAACCGGGGAGGTAATGTCCTTGTCGCCGAGCGAACGGTAACGCTTGCCGTCCTGCGCAAAGTAAAGCGGGATAGTCGGTATCTGCTCACGCAGCGTGTAGAGCCAGATGTCGATCTCGGTCCAGTGCAGCAAAGGATGTACCCGGATATGCGTTCCCGGCGGGAAGTCAGTCTTGAACTGGTCCCAGAACTCTGGCGGCTGATCCTTGAAGTCCCATTGGCCGGTCGCGCCGCGCGGGCTGAAAACGCGCTCCTTGGCGCGGGTCGCCTCTTCGTCACGCCGGATGCCCGCGAATAGCGCATTGAACTTGTGCTTCTCGATCGCCTTTTTAAGACCGGCGGTTTTGCGCGCGGCGGAACGTGCAGCCGGCGGCAGCGTATCGTCAATTTCCTCGATGGGAGGGCAGAGTTCGCGAATGAAGTTCAGATTCCACTCCGCTGCATAGCGATCGCGGAATTCGTACATTTCGGGAAACTTCTTTTCCGTATCGACATGCATCACCGGGAAAGGCACGTGCCCGAAAAAAGCCTTGCGCGCCAGCCAGATCATCACGTTGGAGTCCTTGCCCAACGACCAGAGCATCGCGATGTTCTCGATCCTGTTAAAGGCTTCGCGGAAGATGAAAATGCTCTGGCTTTCGAGCTGATCGAGACGATCCATGACTGCCTTCCTGCCCGGAAACGCATATCGTTTCCGTCACAAACCACATGAAAAAATCGGAATTAAAGAACTAACCCCGTCACGGGTTGTGATTTAATCTCCCGCGCCGATCAATGCAAGTCTGAACTAAGTGCAAATGACGACGCCCGCACACTAAATAAAGCAAAAATCTAGCGGCGTGAGCCCCCAATTGCCCCTCCGGAAAGCCTGCCGCCGCGCGCCGCAGGTACATATTTGTCCGCAGCACGCTGGATGGGCCGGATGCGACCGGAGGAGACAGCTCTGCTCGTCCCTTCAAGCTTTATCATCAACGCATCGATCCGCTCTCTCATGTCCCGCTCTATCCGGGCTTGCTCCATTTCCCGCTGATTCCTGCGGCTGCTGACTTGCAGCGCCGTGAGAACCACAACCAGAAAAACAAACCCGCCAATGGAAATCAGTGTCTCCAGGGACATATTCCCAAGGAGTTCAGCAACCGGCATATCGTCCCCCATCCAATTCATCCAGCGCAGCCACTCGCGCGTCCTTCGCAGAATCTATGCAGATTCCGGGCCTTTTCCAGTGCATTGAAGTACCAGCGAAAAGGGAAAGAGACGCAGGATAACCACGGCTAAATTTGAGGCACGTGATGAGGATTTAAGCAAGGAAGCTCCGGAAAAGCGCCTCCACACCTCACAAAGAGCCGCTTTCGCCGAAGGCGGAGGTTGTGTATGTAACCCATCAGTAGCGCACCGACAGATCGACGGGGATGAACGCATATGGATAACGCCATCGACAGCCTCATCGCCGGATACCGCGCCTTCCGCCAGGGCCAATATCGTCAGAATGAGGAGCGATATCAGGCGCTTGCGGCAAAGCGGCAGCAGCCCAAGGCCCTCGTCATTGCCTGTTGCGACAGCCGCACCGACCCCGCCATGGTGTTCCAGTCCGACCCCGGCGAGCTTTTCGTGGTGCGCAACGTGGCTAATCTGGTGCCGCCCTATGAACCCGACAGCCACTACCACGGCACCAGTGCAGCCCTGGAATTCGGCGTAAAATCCCTGGAAATCAAGGATGTAATCGTGATGGGTCATGCCGGCTGCGGTGGCATCGAGGCGCTTTACGAGGGCGCGAAAGGCAACCCGCCGCCCGGCGACTTTATCCCCAACTGGATCTCGCTCGCCGGAGACATCGCCGAGCAAGTCACTGAAAAACATGGCCATCTGGAGCGGCACGCGGCACTCAGGCTGATGGAGCAGCGTGCCGTGATCGCATCGCTCGACCGCCTGCGCACCTTCCCCTTCATCGCGGAACGCGAAAATCGGGGCGAACTCCGGCTTCATGGCTGGTTCTACGGCATCGGCACGGGCCTGCTGTCGATCTACGACCCTGACACGGACCGCTTTGTCGACGTAACGGAGTAACCGGCACAATTCGGAAGTGGCGGAAACCCGCCATCGTTCCGCACCCGGATTTCACTGTCACCGTAATGTCATAAAAACGTCAAAGAAGACGGACTTGTCCCCGAAGCGAGGACAAGTGACCGTCCGGCGGCAGCCGTCAAAAATCAGGAACAGTTCGCAGGCTGCTCGCCGCTGACATAGTCGCGGAAGACCCAACCCACCGTCCCGTCCTCGCGCTTCACCTCGCGCCAGTAATCCGTGCGGTCATGACCGAGAAGTGCGACGTGCTCGCATGAATTGAGGACGCCGACAGCTTGTCCCCCATTATCGGGCTTCGCACGGATATAGACGCTACTGGTCGCGAAATGCGGATCGGCAAAGGGAAAAATCTTGTCCCCGTTTTCTTCCGCCTCGGAAACGGCGTTTGCAGGCGCCGAAACCGATACCGTCTCCACAGGAGCGGTCATACCAGATACTCCCGATACGGATGATCTACCGGGCATCTCCGATGCTCCGCCCTCGCGCGGCGCGCCCCCGCCTGCCACGCCAGCCGCCGGAACGAAAGAGGCCTGCTGGACGGTAGCGGTCTCATCCGCGGGACTGCGGGAAGCGATATCGCCGCCCGCACGGGAAGTCATGTCCGCAAGTTGAGGCTCCGCGCTTCTCATATCCGTGGTCGGAAGAATTTCGTTGCCTCGCACGGGCACCGTCTGCGCTGTCTGCCGCGCATCCATTGAGGCAACAGAAACCTCGCCGGTCGCCGTATCGACATCAATCACCAGAGAAACGGCGAAAAGCAGCCCCAGAACGATACCGCTGCCGACCCAGGCAATGCGCTTTCCCGGCACCATCGTCCAGGGAATTTCCGGTTCGGAATAATCAGCCCGCTCGATCGTCTCATGCACTTCTTTACCGAGGCGCGAGAGCGGCTGGTCGACATCTACATCAAGGTATTTCGCATAGGCCCGCGTGAAGCCAACGGTCTGCGGCAACGCGGGCAGTAGCTCGAACTGCCCCGTCTCAATCGCCTGAAGATAGATCGGCCTGACGCGGATCTTGTCGGCTATGTCCTTGAGGGTCAGCCCCGCAGCCTGACGGGCATCGCGAAGGGTCTGGCCTATTTCCTCTTTGTGTCGTGTCATCCGGTGTCCTGCCGTTCCGACATTTCGCAAGGAAGGCTAGCTTCTCAGCGTTAACAATTGTGCATCATTTTGTCCTTCATTGAATGGTGAGAGAAAAAATTCGCTCCGGTGTGTCGCCATTCGACGACAATGCCGAAATGGAATTCGGCCTGAAGACCGCAGTTTTGCGCGCTTTTGACAAAAGATGGCCAGAGGCTAAGCTCTCCTTCATGCGAAGCTCGATTGCACGCCACTTCCTGACGCCGGGTACGTTGCTCGCGGGATATTGACCCCGGGCCGACGCGCTCCCTTGCGCGCGAAGTCCGGGGTAAAACCTCACTCCATTCCCTGAAAATCTGACGGCAGGCCCAAGGCCTGGCCGCAAAGAGGATTTCGCAATGTCCATGCGCGACAACGGCGCCACGCGCCTGCGTTCCCTTCACCCTGCCCCGGCTCCGGCCACGGCGCCCGGCGGCGGCAATCGGCCCCTGCTGGGCCTTCACGATTATGGCCGGCTGGAGGTAGCCGCCTTCGAGGAGCTCGACATGCTGAGCCCGATGCGGTCTCGCATCGCGGCGCTGCTGACCGAAGCCAGGGTTGTTCCTTCCGCCGAAATTCCCGAAGACGTCATCACGCTGGGCACAACCGTGCGCTACCGCGTGGATGGCGACCGCCTCGAGCGGCGGCTCCTGACGCTTGGCCGCCAGCACGTGCCGAATGGCCAATATGTGAGCGTCCTGACGCCCGTGGGCCTGTCCCTTCTCGGACGCAAGCCCGGCGAAATGGTGGAAACCGAAACCTTCGATGGCGGCAAACTTCGCATTGCGATTGCCTCGATCGAACACCAGCCGGAAGCGGGTGCCCGCACCCGGATGCCGGATGGACCTGACGACAACGGACCGGAGGCAGCGTAATGGCAGCGATAGAACAGGCGGTAGTTACCGCTACCACCCTCCCGCCCATCATCGTGGCGGAGGAGCAGTTCGAGGAGCTTTCCACGGTCGCGGAACGGCTCGCCCATGCCATTCCGGAGGTCGGTCACTTCCTTGAACGAGAGCTCGACCGCGCAAAGCTGATGTCGCTTGCGCGGATGCCGGGTGACGTCGTGACCGTCGGTGCTACGGTCGAGTTCATCCTCGGAACGAACGGACGCGCGGAACGGCTGACACTTGCCTATCCCGCAAGCGCGGTGGCCGAACACGGGTTCGTGTCGCTGGCTTCGCCGGTGGGCGTTGCACTGCTCGGCATGAAAGCGGGCAACACGATTTCGTGGAGTACACGCTATGGCGACATGCGCTCGCTGAAGGTGCTGGCCGTCGAACCCCCGCGATAGATGAAAGCGGGCGCGGCGTGAAAACGTTGCGCCCGTACTTCAGTGCGGACATTCAATCACATCTTCATGCGCATCTGACCGAGGAAATCCACCTTGCCAAGCGGAACGCCCCGGCCGCGAAGAATGTCGTAGGCCGTGGTGGCGTGGAAATAGAAATTCGGCAGCGAGAAGGAAAGCACGAAGTTTTCGGCGGTGAAGGGAAGCTTGTGCTTGCCGAGGCTGAAGATCATGTCCTTGCCCAGACAGGCATTGACCGTTTCCGGCTTCACCTGCGTCAGCTTCTCTCGTGCCTCCTCAACGACCTTTTGCAGGTCTGTATAGCTCCAGGTGCCCGGGTCTTTCGGCGGTACAAATTCACCCTGCTGAATGCCCTCAATGGTGCCCGCGGAATGATGCGCAACAGAGGCAATCTGGAAGCTCATGGGCAGCATGTCGTCGATGACACGAGCGCACACGATCTCGTTAGGGTCGATACCCTTTTCCTCGCAGAAGGCCGCACCTTTTTTGAGGAATCCGGAAACGCCGGCAAGGCCCTGCAGATAGTTCGGGACGCTGATGTCGTAGAGCGAAATCGTCATTGTCTCTCCCTCGGTGCGGTGCCTTTCGGCCACGCTCATGAATTGCGGCAGGGAATGCTCTATCGAGGCGAAGGGAACCGCAAGCCCTTCCGCGTGTTGAAGCTGAAAATTCATGATACTTCGCATCCGCAAGCGGCAATGGATGAGCCGTTGCGGACGGTGGCAAGGAGAACAGGTGCCCGAATGCCTCTGCAACAAACGTCAATACAAGGTTTTCTGGCGCGAAGACATCGCTGACGATACGCGGGGGCTGATCGAAAAAACGATTTCGCGTCCGCACGAGGTTGGAGCACGGACAAGACCTCGACCGCCTGAGCGGCAACTCAAAGATGCAGGGGAAATGGTGAGCCGGGTGGGACTCGAACCCACGACCATTCGATTAAAAGTCGAATGCTCTACCAGCTGAGCTACCGGCTCTCACCGTATCGATTTGCTTTCGGTCGGCTGGGCCGGTGAAGCGAAGCAGGCTCGCCTCTCGAAAAGCTGGGCGGAACTTAAGCGGCGCTTCCCATGCGGTCAACACCGGGATTGGGCTGCGCCCGCTTTAACGCGGGGCGATATCGCCCGCCGCCTGATCGCGCTTGAAATCCGCCCGGAATGCCTCGAAACGGCCCTCGGCAATGGCCGCGCGCATCTCGGCCATGAGCGTCTGGTAATAGTGAATGTTGATCCAGCTCACCAGCATGGAGCCCAGCATCTCCCCCGATTTCACGAGATGGTGGAGATAGGCACGCGAATAGTCGCGCGCGGCCGGGCACAAGCTTTCCTCGTCGAGCGGGCGCGGGTCTGCCGCGTGGCGCGCATTCTTGAGGTTCACCTTGCCCCGGCGCGTGAAGGCCAGGCCGTGGCGGCCATTCCGCGTCGGCATCACGCAGTCGAACATGTCGACGCCAAGCGCCACCGATTCCACGAGATCGTCCGGCGTGCCGACGCCCATGAGGTAGCGGGGCCGGTCCTCCGGCAGGACCGGCGTCGTGAAATCGAGAACGCGGAGCATTTCCGCCTGCCCCTCACCGACCGCGAGGCCGCCGATGGAATAGCCGTCAAAGCCGATCTCCCGAAGCCCGGCGGCCGACGCATGGCGCAGCGGCTCATATGTGCTGCCCTGCACGATGCCGAACAGCGCCATGCCTTCCTTGCGGTTTGGCTGCGCCTCGAAGGCATCCTTCGAGCGGCGCGCCCAGCGAAGCGACAGCTCCATCGAGCTTTTGGCTTCCGCCTCCGTGGCCGGGAAAGGCGTGCACTCGTCGAGCTGCATCTGAATGTCGGAGCCGAGCAGGCACTGAATTTCAATGCTGCGCTCCGGCGAGAGCATGTGACGCGAGCCGTCGATATGCGACTGGAAGGTAACGCCCTCCTCCGTCATCTTGCGGAGCTTGGAGAGCGACATGACCTGGAAGCCGCCGCTATCGGTAAGGATCGGATGCGGCCAGTTCATGAACTTGTGAAGACCGCCCAGCGCCGCCACCTCCTCCGCACCGGGACGAAGCATCAGATGATAGGTGTTGCCGAGCACGATATCCGCGCCCGTCGAGCGCACCTGCTCGGGATACATGGCCTTGACGGTCGCCGCCGTGCCGACCGGCATGAAGGCGGGGGTGCGGATCTCGCCACGCGGCGTCGCGATGACGCCGGTGCGCGCGCGGCCATCCGTTGCATGGAGCGTATAGGTGAAGGCGCTCACTCGGCACTCCCGTAAATCAAGCCCCTGTAAATCAAGGTGGCATCGCCATAGGAATAGAAACGGTATTTCGACGCGACCGCATGGGCATAGGCGCGCTTCATCTCGTCCGTCGAACGGAGCGCGGAAACGAGCATGAACAGCGTCGAGCGCGGCAGATGGAAATTGGTCATCAGAATATCCGTGGCGCGAAAGCGATAGCCCGGCGTGATGAAGATGTCAGTTTCCTTGGCGAAGGGATGTACCACACCTTTCGCGTCGGCGGCGCTTTCAAGAAGGCGCAGCGACGTGGTGCCGACGGCGACGATGCGACCGCCCCTGGCGCGCGCTTCGTTGATGGTGGCGGCTTCCGCCCCGGAAATCTCGCCCCACTCTGCATGCATCTTGTGGGCATCCGTATCTTCCGCCGTGACGGGAAGGAAGGTGCCCGCACCGACATGAAGCGTAAGGCGGACGGTGGAAACGCCACGTGCATCGAGCGCGGCCATGAGCGCCGGCGTGAAATGGAGGCCCGCCGTGGGTGCCGCAACGGCGCCCGGCTCTGCGGCATGGAGTGTCTGGTAGTCAGCGAGATCTTCGTCGTCAGGCGCGCGCTTGCGGGCAATATAGGGCGGCAACGGCATCTCGCCCGCGGACGCGATGGCCGCATCAAGCGCCGGACCGGAAAGCGAGAAACGAAGCCCAGCCTCGCCGCCTTCCGCCTTTTCCTCGACCGTCGCCGAAAAGCCGCCGGGAAAGGCAATTTCCTCGCCGGTATTGAGCTTCTTCGCGGGGCGCAGGAAGGCGCGCCATTCATCCGCGCTGACGCGGCGATGAAGCATGACCTCGATCCTTGCCGATGCCTCACCCCTTGTCCGCGTGCCGAAGAGCCGCGCGGGAATAACCTTCGTGTCGTTGAAGACGAGAAGATCGCCCGCGCGCAGGAAGGACGGCAGATCGCTGACGGTTCTGTCTTCGAGTGCGTTTTCCGCCGGGCCGATGACAAGCAGACGCGCCGCATCGCGCGGCCGCGCGGGGCGCAGTGCAATCAGCTCCTCCGGCAACTCGAAATCGAAATCGGAAACGCGCATGGGTTCTGTCCAACAACAAGTCATTGCGAACGATGCGAAGCAATCCCGGGGCAGCAAGCGCTGAACCTGCTGCCCTGGATTTCTTCGTCGCTACGCTCCCCGCAATGACGAGGTTGAATATCAGGCCGCGTCGGCTGCGACGCGCGCCTTCACGATGCGGTCGGGGTCGTGCACGGGCTCGCCGCGCTTGATCTTGTCCACGGCTTCCATGCCGGAGATCACCTTGCCCCAGACCGTATACTGACGGTCGAGGAAGCTCGCATCGCCGAAGACGATGAAGAACTGGCTGTCGGCGCTGTTCGGGTCTTGCGTGCGGGCCATAGAGCAGACGCCGCGCACATGCGGCTCGGCGGAGAACTCGGCCGGGAGCTTCTTGCCGGAGCCGCCTGCACCCGTCCCCGTCGGATCGCCGCCCTGCGCCATGAAGCCGTCAATGACGCGATGGAAGGCTACACCGTCATAAAAGCCTTCGCGGGCCAGTTCCTTGATCCGCGCGACATGCTTCGGCGCGAGGTCCGGACGCATCTCGATCACGACTTCCCCGTGGGGAATTTCGAGAATGAGCGTGTTTTCGGGATCCTTGATATCGGTCATGTAATTTCCGGTCCTGTTCGTTTAATTCGCGTCCGCCGCGACCTGCATCTTCACGATCTTGTCGGGATTGGCAGGCGGCTCGCCCTGGGCGATGTTGTCGACATAATCCATGCCCTCGACCACGCGGCCGAACAGCGTGTAGTTCTCATCGAGGAAGCTCGCATCGTCCGTGCAGATGAAGAACTGGCTGTTCGCACTATCGGGGCTCTGCGAGCGCGCCATGCCGACGGCGCCGCGCGTGAAGCTTTCCTTGTCCGTGAACTCGGCCTTCAGGTCCGGCTCGAAGGAACCGCCCATGCCCGTACCCGTGGGGTCGCCGGTCTGCGCCATGAAGCCGGGGATCACGCGGTGGAAGATGATGCCGTCGTAAAAGCCTTCACGCGCCAGCTTCTTGATGCGCTCGGCATGAGCCGGCGCAATCTCGGGCAGAAGCTCGATGACGACGCGGCCGTCCTTGAGATCGAGATAGATCGTGTTTCCCGGGTCGAGCGCAAGCGCCTTGCCAGAAAACCCGGCAAGGGCGAAAAGAGCGACGAAAGCCGCCATCAGTCCACGCATGAAATACTCCTGTCGATAAGGCCCCAAGCCTCTCATTTTTTCTTCGCGGCCACGGCCGCGAGCACTTTCGTCTTCACCAGCGGCGGGACGAAGGGCGTGATATCGCCGCCCATGGACGCGATCTGACGGACCAGCGTCGAGGAAATGAACTGCGTCTCCGGCGAGGCGGCAAGAAAGACTGTCTCGACATGCGGGTTCATGACGCGGTTCATGCCAACCATCTGGGTTTCGTATTCGAAGTCGACAGCGCCGCGCAATCCGCGAATGATGACATTCGCGCCATGTTCGTCGGCCGCATTGACGACAAGGCCGGAGAAGGAGGCTGTCGAAATCTTCGATCCGATCTCTTTCGCGACCGGCCCCGCCGCCGCCTCGATAAGTGCGAAGCGTTCTTCAAGCGAAATAAGCGGCTGCTTGGTGGCATTGACACCGATAGCGACCACAAGGTGATCGACGAGCTTCAAGGCCCTGCGAATGACATCGAGATGCCCGTTCGTCATCGGATCAAAAGTACCGGGATAAAGACCGACGCGCGACATGCTCTCTCCTATTCTTCTTCCGAACCGTTCTCGCCTGTCTCCTCGACACGCTCGACCGAGACAACGCGCTCATCGGCCGCCGTGCGGAAGATGGTAACGCCTTGCGTCGCGCGGCCAGCGGCGCGAACATCGTCCACCGGGCAACGAATAAGCTGGCCCGCATCGGTCACCAGCATGATCTGGTCCTGCACTTCCACGGGGAAGGAGGCGACCAGCTTGCCGTTCCGCTTGGTGACGGCCATCGCGATGATGCCTTTGCCGCCACGTCCCGACGTCCGGTAATCATAGGACGAGGATCTCTTGCCGAAGCCTTTCTCGCTGACGGTGAGGACCATTTGCTCCTTCGCGCCAAGCTCTGCGTAGCGCTCGGGCGATAGAGTAAGCTCGTCGCCCGCATCTTCGGTATCGTCATCGGCCTCGACGGCATCCGCCTCCTCAGCCTCGCCCGAAGCGGCCCTGCGCATGGCCGCGGCCTGCTTCAGATAGGCGCGCGCCTCCGCAGGCGTTACATCGACATGGCGCATGATACTCATGCCGATCAGCGTATCGCCCTCGCCGAGACGAATACCGCGAACACCAGTCGACGAGCGGCCGGAGAAGACACGCACTTCCGTGACGGGGAAACGCACGCAGCGCCCATCCGCCGTGGTCAGGAGTACGTCGTCATCCTCGGTGCATATCTGGACGCCGATGATGCTGTCGCCTTCATGGGCGCCGTCAAACTTCATGGCGATCTTGCCGCCACGATTGATCTGCACGAAATCGGACAGCTTGTTGCGCCGGACATTGCCGCTCTTCGTCGCGAACATGACGTGGAGGCTGTCCCAGCTTTCCTCGTCCTCCGGCAAAGGCATGACGGTAGTGATGTATTCGCCCTGCTGGAGCGGCAGAATATTGATCATCGCCTTGCCGCGCGCCTGGGGCGTCGATTGCGGCAGGCGCCAGACCTTGAGCTTGTAGACCATGCCGATGGACGAGAAGAAGAGCATCGGCGTATGCGTGTTCGCCACGAAGAGACGGGTGACGAAATCCTCGTCCTTGGTGGTCATGCCGGAGCGGCCTTTGCCGCCGCGGCGCTGCGCGCGATAGGTCGAGAGCGGCACGCGCTTGATATAGCCCTGGTGGCTGACCGTGACGACCATGTCCTCGCGCTGAATCAGGTCTTCATCTTCGAAATCGGTTTCGGAGTCGGCCAGTTCCGTGCGGCGCGGCGTCGCAAACTCGTTTCGGACCGAGGTCAGCTCATCGCGCATGATATCCAGCACACGTTCGCGCGACCGCAGGATGTCCAGATAGTCTTCGATCTTTTCGCCAAGCCCCTTCAGCTCATCGCCGATTTCGTCGCGGCCAAGCGCAGTGAGGCGCTGAAGGCGCAGTTCGAGGATCGCCCTCGCCTGCTCTTCGGACATGCGGATCGTGCCGTCCTCGGAAAGACCATGACGCGGATCGTCGATCAGCGCGATGAGCGGCGCGATATCGCGCGCAGGCCAGTCCCGTGCCATCAGGCTTTCGCGCGCCGTCGCCGGGTCCGGCGCGGTGCGAATGAGCTTGATGACTTCGTCGATATTGGCAACGGCAATCGCGAGACCGACCAACACATGGGCGCGGTCGCGCGCCTTGTTCAACTCGAACTTCGTGCGCCGCGAAATCACTTCCTCGCGGAAGCGGACGAAGATTTCGAGGAACTGCTTGAGGTTCATCAGCTCCGGCCGCCCGTGATCGAGCGCAAGCATGTTGCAACCGAAACTCTGCTGGAGTGGCGAGAAGCGATAGAGCTGATTCAGCACGACATCGGGCACGGCATCGCGGCGAAGCTCGACCACGACGCGCATGCCGTTACGGTCGGACTCATCGCGCAGATCGCCAATCCCCTCGATGCGCTTTTCGCGCACGAGATCGGCAATTTTCTCGACCATCGAGGCCTTGTTCACCTGATAGGGAATTTCGGTGATGACGAGAGCCTGACGATCCTTGCGTACTTCCTCGATCTCGACACGGCCACGCACCACGACCGAGCCCTTGCCCGTGTGATAGGCCGAGCGCGCGCCCTGGCGGCCGAGCATGATGCCGCCGGTCGGGAAGTCAGGCGCCGGCACATATTCGATCAGCTCGTCAATCGAGATATCCGGTTTGTTGATGAGCGCTATACAGGCGTCGATCACCTCGCCGAGGTTATGCGGCGGGATATTGGTCGCCATGCCGACGGCGATGCCGTTGGCGCCATTGACCAGAAGATTGGGCAGTTCGGCCGGGAGAACGACAGGCTCGCTTTCCGTGCCGTCGTAATTGTCCTTGAAGTCGATCGTGTTCTTGTCGATGTCCTTCAGCAGCGAATGCGCGGACTTGGCCATGCGCACTTCGGTGTAACGCATCGCGGCGGGTGGATCGCCATCGACCGAACCAAAATTGCCCTGTCCGTCGAGCAGCGGCAGGCGCATGGAGAAGTCCTGCGCCATGCGCACCAATGCGTCGTAAATCGACTGGTCGCCATGCGGGTGATACTTACCGATGACATCGCCGACCACGCGGGCCGACTTGCGATAGGGCTTGTTCCAGTCGTAGCCGTTCTCGTTCATCGAGAAGAGGATGCGGCGATGGACGGGCTTCAAGCCGTCCCGCGCATCGGGCAGCGCGCGGCTGACGATCACGCTCATCGCGTAATCGAGATAGGAGCTGCGCATCTCCTCTTCGATGGAAATGGGCGCGACGTCGCGCTCCGGCGGCGGACCGCCAGCGGAAGAACCGCCTGTACCGCCGGGCGGCGTACCGCCCGAACCGTTCAGGCTCTCGCCCATGCCGGTATCGTCGCCCGGGCCCGGCTCATCACCCGGAATGTCGCTGTCCTGCGTGTCAGACAATTTTTTTCTGGCGTTACGGGGGGCTGCTGCCGCGGCCTTTCGAGCCAGACGCACACCGCCCTGAAGGAACGAAAAAGAGGTCACCCGGCAGACGCCGAATCCCTCTCGTTTATTGCCTGAAAGATTAGCATTCCCGCCTCTTCACGGCAACTTCAAACACGCCGGAACAGGGACGATAAGCCACTGAAATAAAAGAAGAATTTTGGGCTCGAAGATTGCCCCAACGGCACTTGCCAAAGTGCCCGCTCATTCCACCCGAAAGAGGGATGCGGCGGCGCCGTCATGATACTTGAAGCGGGAATATGAAAGACAGGCCTAATCCGCCACCACCTCGCCCTCGCACAGCGCGGCGATGCGCCGTCGATCACGCAGGCGTACCCGCTTGAATGATCGAAGCCGCCTTCGACGCATCCGATCCGAATATGACGATTCGGGGCGGGAAACGCCCCCGAAAACTAGAAGGGAATTTCGTCGTCGAGGTCTTGCGAGAAATTACCACGGCCGCCACCGCCGCCACCCGACGAACCGCCGCCAAAGTCGCCGCCGTAATCGCCACCGCCACCCGAGGAACCGCCACCGCTGCGGCTATCCAGCATGGTCAGCGTTGAATTGAACCCCTGGAGGACGATTTCTGTGGAGTATTTCTCGACACCGGACTGGTCGGTCCATTTGCGGGTCTGGAGCGACCCCTCGATATAGACCTTCGAGCCCTTCTTCACATATTGCTCGATGACCTTGCAGAGGCCTTCATTGAAGACCACGACGCGATGCCACTCGGTCTTTTCGCGGCGCTCGCCGGTGTTCTTGTCGCGCCAGCTATCCGAGGTCGCGATGCGTAGATTGGCGATCGGGCGCCCATCCTGGGTACGGCGGATCTCCGGGTCGGCGCCCAGATTGCCGATCAGGATTACCTTGTTGACGCTGCCTGCCATATGCTCGCCCTCGCTCTGTCTGCCGCCGTGGAATGCCGGAACCTAACCGAGCCCCCTGCCCACTGAAAGGGTTAAGTTCTCCACAGCCGCGCGTTAAGTGTTCTCACTATGTTCTCACAAGGCGGATTTTAGCGCAAGATGCTTCACGGCCAGCATGATTCTTGTCGCGCCTCACCTTATGACCCTTGAAGCTGCCCCCGACGCCCTACATACATGAAGCCCGAGACCTAGCATCCATCACAGCCCTTGCATCAAAGCCCCATGAGTAACGCTGCCCGCGCCCGTCGCGGACGGCGACGCCCCCCGAGAGTTCCGGCCATATGAGCATCTCCAAGAAAGCCGCGCCCGGCAAATCCGGCGACACGCAGAACCGCTTCATCCGCGTGATCGGCGCGCGCGAACACAATCTGCGCAATGTGAACGTGGAGCTTCCGCGCGACGAGCTGATCGTAATTACCGGACTGTCGGGCTCCGGCAAGTCGTCGCTCGCCTTCGACACGATCTATGCGGAAGGCCAGCGGCGCTATGTCGAAAGCCTCTCGGCCTATGCGCGGCAGTTTCTGGAGATGATGCAGAAGCCGGATGTCGACCAGATCGACGGTCTCTCGCCTGCCATTTCCATCGAACAGAAAACAACCTCGCGCAATCCGCGCTCGACGGTCGGCACGGTCACGGAAATCTACGACTACATGCGCCTCCTCTGGGCACGCATCGGCGTGCCCTATTCGCCCGCGACCGGCCTGCCCATCGAAAGCCAGACCGTAACCCAGATGGTCGACCGCGTGATGGCACTGCCGGAAGGCACACGGCTTTTCCTGCTGGCACCCATCGTGCGCGGGCGCAAGGGCGAGTACCGCAAGGAATTCGCGGAGCTTCAGAAGAAGGGCTTTCAGCGCGTGAAGGTGGACGGCACCTTTTACGAGATCGCGGATGTGCCGGCGCTGAACAAGAAACTGAAACACGATATCGACGTCGTCGTGGACCGTATCGTCGTGCGCGGCGATCTCGGCAACCGGCTGGCGGACAGCTTCGAGATCGCGCTCGAACTGGCGGACGGGATCGCGGTTGTCGAGATGGCCGATGCCCCGAAAGACGGCAAGAAGGACGGGGATGCGGAACGCATCATCTTCTCATCGCGCTTTGCTTGTCCCGTCTCTGGCTTCACCATCGACGAGATCGAGCCGCGGCTTTTCTCGTTCAACAATCCGTTCGGCGCATGTCCGGCTTGCGACGGGCTCGGCACCCAGTTCTACATGGACCCGGAGCTTGTCGTACCTGACCCCGGACTGTCGCTGAAAAAGGGTGCGATCGCGCCCTGGTCGCGCTCGACCTCGCCCTATTACACGCAGACGCTGCAGGCGCTGGCGAAGCAGTTCAAATTCTCGATGACCGCGCCGTGGTCGCAACTGCCGGAAGAAGCGCAGAATGTGATCCTGTACGGCTCGGGCGAGGAGGTCGTGACCTTCGCCTATGACGACGGCATGCGCTCCTACAAGACAAAAAAGCCATTCGAGGGCGTGATCCCCAACCTTGAACGGCGCTGGCGCGAAACGGACAGCGCCTGGGCGCGCGAGGAAATCGAACGCTATCAGGGCATCACCAATTGCGAGGATTGCGGCGGCTATCGCCTGAAACCCGAAGCGCTGGCAGTCAAGATCGCAACGCTTCATATCGGCCAGGTCTCGCAGATGTCGATCCGCGAAGCCGATACCTGGTTCCGCGATCTCAACCAGCACCTGACCTCGAAGCAGAATGAAATCGCGGGCCGCGTGCTGAAGGAAATCCGCGAGCGGCTGCACTTCCTCAACAATGTCGGTCTCGACTATCTGACGCTGTCGCGCAACTCCGGCACGCTGTCGGGCGGCGAAAGCCAGCGCATCCGTCTCGCCTCACAGATCGGCTCCGGCCTCACCGGCGTTCTCTATGTGCTGGACGAGCCGTCTATCGGCCTGCACCAGCGCGACAATGACCGGCTGCTCGAAACGCTGAAGCGGCTGCGCGACCTCGGCAATACGGTGATCGTGGTCGAACATGACGAGGATGCGATCCGCACCGCCGACCATGTCGTCGACATGGGACCGGGCGCCGGCATCCATGGCGGCAAGGTGGTGGCGGAAGGTACGCCCGAAGACATCATGGCCGCACCCGACAGCCTGACCGGGCAATATCTGACAGGCTTCCTGCAAGTGCCCGTCCCCGCAGAACGGCGAACAGGCAACGGCAAATGGATCAAGATCACCGGCGCGAGAGAGAACAACCTCAAAAACGTGACGGCGGAAATTCCGCTCGGCACCTTTACCTGCGTGAGCGGCGTATCGGGCGGCGGCAAGTCGACGCTCCTTATCGAGACGATTTACAAAGCCGTTGCGCGCCGGCTCAACAATGCGCGCGAGCATCCCGGCACATTCGACGAGATTTTCGGCCTCGAACATCTCGACAAGATCATCGATATCGACCAGTCGCCCATCGGTCGGACACCGCGCTCGAACCCGGCCACCTATACCGGCGCCTTCACCTTCATTCGCGACTGGTTCGCCGAACTGCCGGAAAGCCGCGCGCGGGGCTACAAGCCGGGACGCTTCTCGTTCAATGTGAAGGGCGGACGCTGCGAGGTCTGTCAGGGCGATGGCGTCATCAAGATCGAAATGCACTTCCTGCCGGATGTTTATGTGGAGTGCGATGCCTGCCACGGGCATCGCTACAACCGCGAAACGCTGGAAGTGAAATTCAAGGACAAGTCCATCGCGGACGTACTGGAAATGACGGTCGACGAGGCGGCGTCTTTTTTCAAGGCCGTTCCCGCCGTGCGCGACAAGATGGAAGTGTTGCAGCGCGTCGGCCTTGGCTACATCAAGGTCGGCCAGCAGGCGACCACGCTTTCGGGCGGCGAAGCGCAGCGCGTGAAACTTGCCAAGGAATTGTCGAAGCGCGCGACGGGGCGCACGATCTACATTCTGGACGAGCCGACAACGGGACTGCATTTCCACGATGTGGCAAAGCTGCTTGAGGTGCTGCATGAACTGGTTGACACCGGCAACACGGTGGTGGTGATCGAGCATAATCTCGAAGTCATCAAGACCGCAGACTGGATCCTCGATCTCGGGCCGGAGGGGGGCGATGGCGGTGGCGAGATCGTGGCCTTCGGTACGCCAGAGGAAGTGGCGGACGAACCGCGCTCCTATACCGGGCGTTATCTGAAGACGCTCTTCAAGAGACGGCCCGTCAGCGCCCCAGCCACGAAGAGCCAAACACAAGCGACAAAAGCCGCCCCCAAGGCTTCGGCGAAAACATCGGCCGGGAAAGCGGCAAAATCGGCCGCAAGGAAGAAACCCGCCGCTGCCAAACGGAAAAAGGCAGGCTGAGCCGCCTCAAACGTTTCCGGCCCGGCCCAAAGCCTCTATAACGACTCGTAATTCCGAGGCCGTAAACAGGGGAAACTGAGCCGATGCCGGGGGGATCGTTCAGCCGTCGTGATTTTCTGAAGCTGTTTGGCGCGACGGCGGGCTGCTTCGTGGCGACCGCCGCTGCAACACCTTTCCTGCCGGCACTCGGCACTGCACGCGCTGCACCCGGCGCCTTCCATTTTCCGCAAGGCCTCGCCTCCGCCGATCCGCAACCGGACGCCGTCATGCTCTGGACGCGCGTGGAAGCTCTCGACGCCGCCGCGGTATTGCCGAATGGCGATGTCGATCTTTATCTGCAGGTTGCCACGGATATGAGCTTCGAGCGTGTCGTGGTCGAACAGGCGGTGCGTGCAAGTACACGCTCCGACCACACAGTGCGCGTTTTCGTTCAGGGTCTTTCGCCCGACACGATCTATTATTACCGCTTCTATGCCGGGAGCGACCGGTCGCCCTACCCCGGCCGCACACGCACGGCACCGCTCCCCGGCACCAAGCGCAAGGTGCGTTTCGCCAGCTTGTCCTGCCAGAACTATGAAAGCGGCTATTACGGCGCGCTGCGGCGGCTGACGAACGACGACATCGCTGCACCTGCCGAAGAGCAGATCGACTTCGTGCTCCATCTGGGCGATTTCATCTACGAACGCACGGGCGACGTACCGGAAGGGCGGCCCATCGCGCGCATCGTCGGACCGCTGCCGGATGGCACTGCTCCCTGGGAACCGGACGGAACGCGTGACTGGTGGCGCAAGGGCGGACAGTCAGCAGTAACGCTTGCCGACTACCGGCATCTCTACAAGACATATCTGACCGACCCCGATCTGCAGGCGGCGCGCGCCCGCTTTCCCTTCGTGCATACATGGGACGACCATGAATTCACGAATGATGCGTGGCAAAGCTATGCCAGCTATTTCGACGACGGCGAGCCTGCACAAAAACGGAAGCTCGCGGCGAACCGTGCCTGGTTCGAATTCATTCCCGCGATCCTGTCGAAAGGACCGAGTTTCAATGGCATCGCGTCGCCCGCCCACGACTTCCGCGATATGCGCGTCGAAGACTCGCCGATGGCATCGCATGATGACGGCTTCATCTTCGAGGGCGACAATGCAAAGGCGCTGTCGAGCCTGACCATCTACCGCGCACTGCGCTGGGGCTCGATGCTCGACCTCGTGCTGACGGATTTGCGCAGTTATCGAAGCCCGCCCGTGGTCGACAAGAAGATCGATACGCTGCTGGAAGGCGCGCCGCTGCCGCCCGTACGCGTGGTGCAATTGCTCGATGCCGGACGCACCGCAAATGACGGAAAGCCACCCGCCACGATTTCCTATGGCGGACGCGAAATCGCAAATCCGCGCGCCGAGGCCCCGCCCGGCACACATATGGGTGGCCCGCAAAAGACGTGGTTCAAGCAGGTGATGAAAGCGTCGAAAGCGGAATGGCGTATCTGGGCGAATAGCTGTCCGGCGCTTCAAATCCGGCTCGATTTTTCCCGCCTTCCCTTTGCCGGCCTCGAAGACGGCTATGCAGGCACCGACACATGGCAGGGTTATCCGGGCGAACTCAAGGAACTTCTCACCTTCTTGATGGATGAAAAAATCGGCAATGTGATTTCGCTTTCCGGCGACTATCACGCCTTCGCTGCCGGCCGTCTGCCAGTCGACCCCGACGCAGAAACGCAGCGCGATGCGGCGGTCGAATTCATGACCGCGGCGGTCAGTTCCTCCTCCATGTATTCCATGGCGGACAGAAGAACGCGCGGCAGCGGCTTCTTTCATCGCGCTGTAACGCTCGAAGACGAAAATGGCAGCGAGCCCAACTGGAACAATACGCTGGTGAACGGGTTGCGCGCAGGAATCCTCGCCAATTATTCGCGTTCCGACTATCTGTTCGACCTCGTGCGCAACGAACGCGCAAGCCCCGGCCTCGACTATATCGACGCCGATGCGCACGGCTACACGCTGGTCACGCTCGACGAAACACAAGCCGAAGTCGTGCAAGTGAATGTGGGCGATGTGCTGAGCGACGCCGGCCCCGAAGGGTCGCCCGTAAAGTGCAAGACGCGCTTCACGGTGAAGCGCTGGGCCGGTGGCGAGGAACCCGCGCTGGAGGGTCCGGCCTTCGAGGGCGATGCTCCCTACCCCTGGAAACTCAAACACAAGGAAAGCTGATCCCGCCGGTTTGACGGACGGGTATCACCCGCTAAGCTTCACGCCAGCAAGAATGGGGCGAGGAGCAAGGCATGAGTTTTTCGGATTACGCATCCCATGACGGATTGGGCCTTGCCGAACTCGTAAAGAAAGGTGACGTCTCGCCCGGCGAGCTCGCGGAAGAGGCTATTGCACGGATCGAGAAGCACAATCCGGCTCTCAACGCCGTCATCCTGAAACTCTACGATCTCGGCCGCGAGATGGCGAAAGCCCCGGCAGATGGCCCCTTCAAGGGTGTGCCGTTTCTGCTGAAAGATGCTTTCGGCGATATCGCCGGTTATCCAACCCGCCTCGCCTCGCGCTTTCGCGCCGAAACGCCCGCGAAAGAAGACGCTGTTCTTGCCAAACGCTTCAAGGCGGCAGGCATCACCATTCTCGGCAAGACGAATGTACCGGAATTCACGCTGCTGCCGACGACCGAGTCCACGCTTTACGGACCCGCGCGCAATCCCTGGAACCTCGACCATTCGACGGGCGGCTCGTCGGGTGGATCGGCGGCGGCGGTCGCAGCCGGTATTGTGCCGATGGCGCATGCGAATGACAGCGGCGGCTCGATCCGCATTCCCGCATCGTCCTGCGGCCTTGTCGGGTTGAAGCCGACACGCGCGCGCACCTCGCTCGGACCAGATTATGGCGACGTGCTGAGCGGGTTTTGTCACGAGCATGTGGTGACACGAACAGTGCGCGACAGCGCAGCCATGCTCGACTGTATTCACGGTAACGAGCCGGGCGACCCCTATGTCGCGCCGCCCGTGAACGGCAGATTCCTCGATGAACTGAAAAAGAAGCCCGGCAAGCTTCGCATCGCCTTCTCGAAGAAAAACCCCGCAGGCGCGTCTCTTCACGCCGATTGCGTGCAAGGCGTGGAAGCGGTGGCAAAACAACTTGCCGATCTCGGGCATGAGGTCGTGGAAGCGGCGCCGCCGCTGAACGCCGACGAACCGGGCAACATCTTCCTGCCGCTCTGGGCCGCATGGCTCGCCTCCGAAATCGAGGGCGAAGCGGCGCGGCGCGGAAGAGGCCCGAAGGACGATGAACTTGAACCGCTGACGCGCGGGCTCTGGGAAGTCGGCAAAACGGTGAGCGCCGCGCAATATCTCATGCTGGTGAAGGAAGCGCAGGCCCTGACACGCCGCATTGCCAGCTTCATGCAGACTTATGATGTGTGGCTGACACCGACGCTGGCCGCACCACCCATCCCGCTCGGGCTGATCAATGTGAACGAGCCGGACCCGATTATCGCCTTCGCGCCCACCGTCGACTACGTGCCCTTTACGCCAATCCAGAATATTACCGGGCAACCGGCCCTGTCGCTGCCGCTCTGCATGTCGGAGAGCGGGCTGCCGGTCGGCATGATGTTCTCCGCGCGCTTTGGCGACGAGGCGACGCTCTTCCGGCTTGCAGCCCAACTGGAAGAAGCGATGCCCTGGAAGGATCGCCATCCACATGTCTGGAATTGAAAAACAAACCGGGAGGAACGAGATGAGCTTTGCCGAATATGCGGATTACGACGGACTCGGCCTGGCCGAACTCGTGAAGAAAGGCGACGTGACACCGCTTGAACTGATGGACGCCGCTATCGAACGTACCGAGCGCCACAACGGAACGCTGAACGCCATCGTACACACCGCCTATGACGAGGCGCGCGAGGCGGCGAAAGGCAAGCTCCCGGACGGCCCTTTCAAGGGAGTGCCCTTCCTCATCAAGGATCTTGGCACCGAAGTGAAAGGCTGGCCGCGCACGAGCGGCAGCAAATTCGTTTCAAACGTCGTGGACGATCATGACAGTCGGCTGGTCAGCCGCTTCCGCGAGGCAGGCACCGTGCTCTTCGGCAAGACCAACACGCCCGAGTACGGCATCACGGGCACGACAGAATCGCGCCTGCTCGGCCCCTGCCGCAACCCGTGGAACCCGAACCACATTTCGGGCGGCTCGTCCGGCGGCGCGGCCTCGGCGGTTGGCGCAGGCATTCTGCCGCTGGCGCATGCGTCGGACGGGCTCGGCTCGATCCGCATTCCGGCCGCCTGCTGCGGTCTTGTCGGCATGAAGATTACGCGCGACCGAAACCCGCAAGGCCCCGGAGACTTCGACCGCGCCATCGGCTTCAGCGTCGATCATGTGGTGAGCCGGACCGTGCGCGACAGCGCGGCCATGCTCGATGCGACGGGCTACCCGGAACCAGCATCGCCCTATGCGCCGCCGCCGAAAGAGCGGCCCTATATGGAAGAGATCACGAAGAGCTCCGGCAAACTGAAGATCGCCTGGTCCAGCGAAACACCGGCCGGCAAACCCATCGACCCGGAAATCCAGTCGGCACTGGAAAAGACGGCGGAGCTCCTCGGCAAGCTCGGCCACGAGGTCATTCCCCGCGGGCTGGGCGTCGATTATCGCACGCTCTACCGGGCGCAAGGCGCGGTCTCCGGCTCGAACTTCGCGGCAGGCATGATGCGCCGGATCGAGGTGATGGGCCGCGAGCCGGAAGAACATGAACTCGAGCCGCTGACCTGGGCGGGTTTCAGGAACGGCAATAACCTCACCGGTGCGCAGGCCATGTGGGGCTGGCAGCAGCTGCGCCTGATGAACCGGCAGATACTCGCGATTTTCGAGGAGGTGGACGTCTATCTTTCGCCGGTCATGGGCAAGCTGCCGCCGGAAATCGGCTTTCTCGGACCGGATCAGGAGCCGCGCGAACTGAACAAGCGGCAGGGGCAGGTCTTCCCCTTTACCCCGCCCTTTAATTTTACCGGCCAGCCCTCGCTCTCGCTGCCGCTCTGGCAGTCCGAAAGCGGGCTGCCCATCGGCATGATGTTCACCGGGCGTTATGCCGACGAGGCGACGCTATTCCGGCTGGCGGCGCAGCTTGAAAAGGAACTGCCTTGGGCGGCGCGAAAGCCAGCCGTCTGGAATTAACCCGTGCGGAGTGATATCTCCTCGGGCATGACGAAGGACATACAACCTGTACACGTGATCGGCGCCGGCATGGCCGGCTCAGAGGCGACATGGCAGCTCGCGCAAGCGGGCGTCCCCGTCGTGCTGCACGAGATGCGGCCGGTGGTGAAAACGGACGCCCACCATACGGACGGCTTCGCCGAACTCGTCTGCTCCAATTCTTTCCGCTCGGACGATCATGAGCTGAACGCCGTCGGCCTTCTCCATGAGGAGATGCGGCGCGCGGGCTCGATCATGATGGAGGCGGCGGAAGTCGCGCGTGTACCGGCTGGCGGCGCGCTCGCCGTCGACCGTGACATCTTCTCGGCCTATGTAACGGAAAAGCTCACCGCACATCCCCTGGTGACGGTGGAGCGCGGCGAGATCGCCGGACTGCCCCCTGCCGGCTGGGACAATGTAATCGTCGCAACCGGCCCCCTCACCTCAGATGCGCTGGGCAAGGCGATCAGCGAAATCACTGGCGCGGACGAACTCGCCTTCTTCGATGCCATTGCGCCGATCATCCATCGCGACAGCATCGACATGTCGGTTTGCTGGTTCCAGTCGCGTTACGACAAGGAAAGCACGGGCGCAACCGGACCTGCGGGTGCAGGCAAGGACTACATCAACTGCCCGATGACCCGCGAGCAATACGAAGCCTTCGTCGAAGCCCTGCTGAGCGGCGACAAGACCGAGTTCAAGGAGTGGGAGAAGTCGACACCCTATTTTGACGGCTGTCTGCCTATCGAGGTCATGGCGGAACGCGGCGCCGAGACGCTGCGCTTCGGCCCGATGAAACCCGTCGGTCTCACCAATCCGCACAACCCCGATGTGAAGGCCTATGCCATCGTGCAACTCCGCCAGGACAATGCGCTCGGCACGCTCTACAACATGGTCGGCTTCCAGACGAAACTGAAACATGGCGAGCAGAAGCGCATCTTCCGCACTATTCCCGGACTTGAGAATGCGGAATTCGCACGGCTTGGCGGCCTGCATCGCAATACCTTCATCAACAGCCCGAACCTTCTCGACAGCATCATGCGCCTGAAAAAGGAACCGCGCCTGCGCTTCGCGGGGCAGATCACCGGGGTTGAAGGCTATGTCGAAAGCGGCGCCATGGGCCTGCTCGCAGGCCGCTTCGCTGCCGCCGAACGGCAGGGCCGCAGCGTAACACCGCCGCCACGCACCACCGCGCTCGGAGCGTTGCTCGCCCATATCACGGGCGATGCGAACGCCGCGACCTTCCAGCCAATGAATGTGAATTTCGGCCTGTTCCCGGAACCGGAAGTGCCGCGCGACGAAAACGGAAAACGCCCGCGCGGTAAGGCGAAAGGCCCTGCCCGCAAGCGCGCTTATACGTCCCGCGCGCTCAATGATCTTGCGGCTTGGCTTCAGCCACGTGCCGAAGCGGCCGAATAGTCAAATCCGCTTCACAATGTTCCGGCCCATGAGCCGCAACTGCCGCCGGAAGGCAGGCACCTCGACCGGCATGACAAACGGGTTGAAATCCGGCGCGGTCATGATGTCCAGATAACGATCGCAAAGCGAGGCGGGAAGCAGCGCCGGAAGGATGGCCCCGTCATATGTCGCACCACGCGCCGAGGCAAGATGGGCCCGGGCATATTCAGCGACATCCGAAATTGCGGCTCGCAGTTCCTCGTTCATCTTCCCCGCCAGCACATCATGCGGATCGATATTTCGCGCACGCAGAATGTCAGCGGGAAGCATGAGCCGTCCCTGCGAGGCGTGAAGCGGAAGCGCGCGAAGGAGACCTGCGAGCGCATAGGCAATACCGGCATGTCGGATCGCCTCTCTTGCGCCATCCGCCTTTTTGGAATCGAGTGCTTGCGCGGCAAGCTGCATCAATGCCGATGAAGTTGCCTCCGCATAGGCTTCGAGCTGTTCCATATTCTCGAAAACATCTTCCGAGAGATCCCGCTCACGCGCGTCCGCGAGCGCCGATAATGTGTCGACTGGAAAGGCGTTCGCTTCATGGAGCGCGACGGCGGCGGTATGACCGCGCGTCTCCCCCTTCGGAAGGCCTTCCAAAGTCTCCCGCCACCATTGCAGCCGGATGTGCCCCATCATCGGCTCTGTGACCGTTTCGGCGACGCGGGCAATTTCGAGGTTGAAGGCGTAGAGAGCAGTCAAGGCGGGACGCTGTGCGGCGGGCGTAAACAGAAGCGTCAAAAAACGATCGTGATCATGCGCGCGCAACTCGTCGAGGCATATGCGCATGCTCTCGCTCACTCCACCTTCCGGGCCGTCCTTCACCATGAAGCCTTACCTAAAACAAACGGGGCCGCCTTCAAGGCGGCCCCGCAGAAATCACCCGGCAGGGAGATCAGTAGATATTCTGCGCCGACACCATGGCAAAAAGCATGGGGATCGACAGCAGCGTGTTGGTCCGCGAGAAGAGCATGGCAGTGCGCGCTGCACCCGGCTTCTGCTCGGCCGGAGCGTCGATCAGCCCCAGCGCGATCTTCTGGTTCGGCCAGATGACGAACCAGACGTTGAACCACATGATCGTACCGAGCCACATGCCGATACCGATGGCAATGTTCTTCGGAACAGCAAAACCTTCGCTCGCACCGAGCGTCACTGCATCGACGAGATAGCCGTTCATCATCGCAAGGATGAGGCCGGTGACAATGGTTGCCATGGCACCCCAGCGGAACCACCACAGAGCGGCAGGTGCGATGACCTTGCCGATGGCCGGCTTCTGCTCGTCGGGAATGTTCGCCATGTTCGGAATCTGCACGAAGTTGAAGTACCAGAGCAGGCCGATCCACATCACGCCGCTGATGACATGCAGCCAGCGAAAGATGAAGGCGCCGAAATTGTGATCGATACCGCCCCAGTCGTTGAAGTTGAGATACATCAGCAGCAGAACCGCTGCGAGTACAAAACCGGCAATTACCGTGTTTCGCAAGGATGTCAGAATTGATGCCATGGAGTCCTCCCCTCTGAATGCCAATCGCCGCGGAAGCGGCCAGCAGGGATGCCAAGACGCGCGCCCAAAGCCGCGGGAAGCATGCCTCATCATCATGCGACTCAATGTCGCCAGCTGCGCAAAAGCTAGGATTTTCTGGGAAGAAAGCCAAGCCCGCGAAAACCCTACTCAGACTACGGCAATGAATGCCGCAGCAACTCGCCGATTTTCGGAAAGCATCATGTTGTAGGTCCGGCAGGCAGGGCCGGTCGCCATCGCATCGGGAAAGATCGCCTGCGACTCAAGCCGCCGCTGCGCATCGGCGGGCAGACGGACCGTTTGCTCGCCCAGGCCGATGATAACGAAGTCGAAATGTCCGGCAGCCTCGATAATCGGAGCAAGCGAAACGGGAGTAATCTGTTCGACGGACTTCGGCGACCAGGGATAAAGGCCGAGCGGTGTTACAATGACCGAGCCTTCGAAACGCTGGTCACCGAGACGGAAGCCGCCATTGCCATAGGCATCGACGGGCGGCTGTCCCTTGAAACGCGGTTTCGTGCCCATACCGCTCAGGCCTTGCCAGGCACCTTCTCCTTGGAAACTCCGCCAAGCCCGCCGGTCGTTGCATCACGCGTGACACCGGCGGCGAGAAGCACCGGGGCTGCGATGAAGATCGAGGAATAGGTGCCGATGAAGATGCCGAAGATCATTGCGAAGGTGAAGCCGCGGATGACCTCGCCCCCGAAGATGAAAAGTGCGAACAGCGCAAGCAAGGTCGTACCGGACGTCATAACCGTGCGCGACAATGTCTGATTGATCGAGAGGTCGATCAATTCCGTCAGCGGCATTTTCTTGTATTTGCGCAGGTTCTCACGAACCCGGTCGAACACGATCACGGTATCGTTCATCGAGTAGCCGACAATGGTGAGCAGCGCAGCGATCGACTGAAGATTGAACTCCATGTCCAGCAGGCAGAAGAGCGCGAGCGTCGCCATTACGTCATGCACAAGCGCGATCACCGAGCCAAGGCTGAACTGCCACTCGAAGCGAAACCAGATATAGATGAGCATCAATGCAACGGAAACGAGGATGGCAAGGACGCCATCCTGAACGAGCTCTCCGCTGACCTGCGGACCGACCACTTCGACGCGGCGATATTCGACGCCATCGCCAAGCGCACTCTTGATCTGCTGAACAACGGCTTGCGAGGCCTTCTCCGCGTCGTCGCCTTGGGGCGACTGCACACGGATCAGAACATCGTCCGGCTGCCCGAACTGCTGAATCTGCACGTCGCCCAGCCCAAGCCCGCCGAGCTCGTCACGAATATTTCCGATATCAGCCGGCCCCTCGGTCGCGATCTCGATCAGGATGCCACCCTCGAAGTCGATACCGAAATTCAACCCGCGCGCGAAAAGCAGAACGACGGCGGCGATCATCACGGCAAGCGAAAGCCCGACCGCAACATAGCGCCAACGGGTGAAGGGGATATTCGTATCGTCGGGAATGAGCTTCAGATGTCTCATGATGTCATGTTCTCCCGGCGATCACAGAACGAGGGTTTTCGGACGGCGGCGGCGCAGCCATACAGAAACCATGTAGCGGTTAACGGTGAAGGCCGTGAAGACCGACGTAACGATACCGATACCGAGCGTCACCGCGAAGCCGCGCACGGGCCCGGACCCCATCTGAAACAGGATCGCCGCCGAGATGAGCGTGGTGATATTCGCGTCGAGAATGGAGGAAAGCGCTCGGTTGTAGCCTGACTCGATCGCGGGGATCGGTCCCTTTCCGGCCGCCACTTCTTCTCTTATTCGCTCATAGATCAACACGTTCGCATCGACCGCCATGCCGATGGTCAGGACAATGCCCGCGATGCCGGGCAGCGTAAGCGTTGCCTGAAGCACCGAAAGAACGGCAAAGACCATCGCAATGTTCAAAATGAGCGCGATATTCGCCAGGACACCAAAGAGCCCGTAACTGGCAATCATGAAGAGAAGGACGCCCACGGCGCCGATGATAGCCGCAATTTCGCCCGCACGGATCGAATCCGCGCCAAGGCCGGGACCGACTGTCCGCTCTTCGAGCACACTGATCGCCACGGGAAGCGCGCCCGAGCGAAGCAGGATCGCGAGGTTGTTCGCTTCCTGAACGGAGAAGCCGCCGCTGATCTGGCCCTGCCCGCCCATGATCGGCTCGCGGATCACCGGGGCGCTGATGACTTCATTGTCGAGCACGATGGCAAAAGGCCGTCCCACATTGTCGCGAGTGACTTCGCCGAACTGGCGCGCGCCGGTTGTATCGAACTTGAAATTGACGACGGGCTCTCCCGTGCGTTGGTCGAAGCCGGGTTGCGCATCGGTGAGGCGGTCGCCGCCAACCATGATACGCCGCTCAACGAGAACCGGCGCCTTGGGCTCGTCGACCGTGTAAAGCAGCTCGGTTCCGGCAGGGACGGTGCGCGTCGCAAGTGCCTGCTGGCCGGACATCGCATTGCTCACGAGACGGAAGTTCATCTTCGCCGTCTTGCCGAGCAGTGCCTTCAACTGGGCCGGATCGTCGAGGCCCGGCACCTGCACCAGGATTCTGTCGAGGCCCTGCTGCTGGATGACCGGTTCGGTCGTACCGAGTTCGTCGATACGGCGGCGGACGATCTCGATCGACTGCTGCACAGCGGACTGAACCCGGGCACGTTTCGCCGCATCGCTGAGCGAAATGGAAATCGTCTGTCCCTCGGCCTCGATCAGGAGATCGCGCTCCGGCAGCGTGGAAAACTGGTTGCCGCTGACAATGGAGGAAAGCGCTTCGATAGCCTCCTCCGCCTTTTCAGCGTCGCCCGCATTGGTGATGTTCACAACGACATTGCCGCCATGAATACCAAGCCCTGTATAAGGAATGCCTTCGTCACGCAGCGTGCTGCGCACCTCACCCACCAGATCCTGCAGGCGCTCGCGAACCAGCGCATCGGTTTCAAGGCCGAGCAGCAGGTAGGAACCGCCTCTCAGATCGAGACCGAGATTGATCTGCTGGTTGGGAAGCCAGCCGGGAATATCCTCCAACTGCGACTTCGGCACGAAGTTCGGCGCCGTGTAGACCAGCCCTGCAATGCAGAGAATGTAGATAAGAACGATCTTCCAGCGGTCGAAATGCAGCATGGCGAATTGCCCCCTCCCGGGCGGCTGAGAGCTTGCGGCTTAGGACGGGGTGTTGGTATTCGCGGGGACCGGCTCGGACTTGGAGCGCACCTCGCTGAGCGTCCCCTTGACGACGCGGACGCGAACATTCTCGGCGATTTCGACCGTGATCTCACCTTCATCCACCTTGGTGACCTTGCCGACGAGTCCGCCCGCCGTCACCACCACGTCGCCACGGCGAACATTGGCGACCATCTCACGATGTTCCTTCACGCGGCGCTGCTGGGGGCGCAGCACGAGGAAGTACATGATCGCAAAAAGCGCGATGAACGGAAAAAGCTGGATCATGAAATCCGAAGCGCCGCCGGCTCCACCCATTGAAGTCTCCTGTTATGGCCGTTTTCACGGCGGAACCGCTTGTCTAAAGAGGCCGCCTCAGACTGAATTGCGCCGGACTATACCGGCCAGCCGGGCATTTGCAAACAAGCTCGAACGCCTTGCATGGATGCAGCTAAGTTTTGGGATATACAGGGATTTCAGGAGGCAGCGGACGCCCCGCCTCCACCTGCGACCTCTCTTGCGAGCACTGCACATGACCAGCTCTTCCGAAACGGCAAATCTCCTGACCCGCATCGCCGAAGCCCTCGAAAGGCTGGCCCCGCCGCGGCCCTCCGATGCCTCGCTCGAGGCAGCAGACGCCTTCGTCTGGAACGCGGAAGAGGGGCGTCTCGACCCCGTGCCGGAGGTCGCCCGCGTGGATCTCTCCCTGATCAAGGGAATCGACCGACTCCGCGATATCCTGCTCGATAATACCCGTCGCTTCGCAAAGGGACTGCCCGCCAATAATGCACTTCTCTGGGGCGCACGCGGCATGGGCAAAAGCTCCATGGTCAAGGCCGCTCATGCCACCGTGAACGCGGAAATGCCGGGAAGCCTCATCCTCATCGAAATCCACCGCGAGGACATTGAGAGCCTGCCCCGCCTGATGACGCAACTGCGCTCTCAGGACCGGCGCGCCATCATTTTCTGCGACGATCTTTCCTTCGACCATGACGACACCAGCTACAAGTCGCTGAAAGCCGTACTCGAAGGAGGCATCGAGGGACGCCCGAAGAACGTGATTTTCTATGCGACCTCGAATCGCCGCCACCTGATGCCGCGTGACATGATGGAGAACGAGCGCTCAACTGCGATCAATCCCTCCGAGGCGGTCGAGGAAAAGGTCTCGCTGTCCGACCGCTTCGGGCTCTGGCTCGGCTTCCACAATTGCAGCCAGGACGACTATCTCGACATGGTGTCTGGCTATGCCGCGCATTACGGGCTGAAGATCGAGCCTGAAACATTGAAGGCCGAAGCCATCGAATGGTCGGCAACCCGCGGCTCACGCTCCGGCCGCGTTGCCTGGCAGTTCATCCAGGATCTCGCCGGCCGCCTCGGCCAGAACCTCAGCTAGCGTCCGATCACCGTCTTCGGGTCGATCGCCTTCGCGCCCTGCCGGACTTCGAAATGGACCTGCGGCGTCACCACACTGCCGGAATTGCCGGCCAGCGCTATCGTCTGTCCGCGAGCGACGGTATCGCCACGCTGCACCAGCAGCTTGCTGTTATGCGCATAAGCCGTCATCCAGCCATTTTCGTGCCGGACAAGAAGCAGGTTGCCATAGCCCTTGAGCTCGTTGCCCGAATAGGCAACCACGCCGCTCTGCGCTGCGCGAACGGGAGCCCCCATATCGGCCGCGATATTGATACCGTCATTGTGGAGCCCGTTTGCCTTCGGCCCATAGGTCGAAAGAATCTTGCCTTCGACCGGCCACATCAGGCTGCCGGCCGCAGCAGGCGGAGACGGCAGGGGGGCTTTCCGGGCAGCCGTATTGGACGCGGTGCGCACAGGTGCAGCGGCGGATGTGGCAGGACGTGCAAGCGGCACTGGGCCACCGGTCTGTGAGGGCACGGGAATGCTTGGCGCAGAAGCCGTGCGCACCGGCTCGCGCGACGGCACCTGTAGCTTCTGGCCGACCTTGATCGTGTAAGGCGGCGGAATGCGATTGAGGCTCGTGAGTGAGGTCACGTCGACGCTGTACATGCGCGAAATGCTGTAGGCCGTCTCGCCGCGCTGTACGACATGAAAGCGGCCGGCCGGAATTTTCAGCCGCTGACCAACCTCGATATCATAGGGCGCGCGAAGCCCGTTAGCATCGATGACGGCGCGAAGCGGCACATCATGCGCCCGGGCAATACTGTAGACCGTGTTGCCTCGTCGAACGACATAGGTGCCGCCGGGAGCCACCGTATCGATCGGACGCGACATGGGCATACCCCGAGGCTGCTGGCTGCGGGTGCCCTGCTGTTCGTCCCACCAAGGGCGTTCGCCGCCCCCGCATGCCGCAAGAAAGCCGAGAAGAGCCAGCGCAACAGCCAGCCTTCTCCCTCTCCGCATCTGATCGCGCCGCCCCATATGGCCTCGCTGTCTCCGTCCCGGAACCTTCGCTCAGGACTCCTTCGCCACGCCTTCTACAAGCGGCACAAAACGCACTGACAAAAGGTCTTCGCGTTTCACACCATCCCCCGTCCGCTCGATGCGTACAAGCTTCTGCTCGCCCCGATTGCCAGAAATGGCAACGGGAACAATCATTAAGCCCCCCTCTTTCAACTGGTCCACGAGGCTCTGGGGCACGGCGGGGGCCGCTGCGGTGACGATGATTCGGTCAAAAGGCGCCTGCTCCGGCCAGCCCTTGCCGCCATCGCCGACCTTCGCCGTGATGTTGTGAATACGCAGATCGTCGAAGCGCTTGAGCGCGTCATTGAGAAGCGTCCGGTAACGCTCGATGGTGTAGACCCGTCTGCAAAGCCGCGCGAGGACCGCGGCCTGATAGCCCGACCCCGTGCCGACCTCCAGCACCTTCATGCGCTCGCCGACACGAAGCTGCTCCGTCATATAGGCGACAATATAGGGCTGGCTGATCGTCTGTCCGCATTCGATGGGTAGCGCATGGTCCTCATAGGCCTGCTTGCGAAAGCTGCCGGAGATAAATTTCTCGCGGGGTACGCGCTCAAGAGCCGAGAGTACGCGATTGTCGCGAATACCCTGGCGCCGGAGCCCCATGATGAGTTCGATCTTTTCGTGCTCGACTTCGTCCATGGACGGTTCTTCGCTCACGGGCGCTACGGTCAGAACTTGCGTCGCTTCACGGGACCGGCCAGCGACCCGAGAGCCTCATTGAGCCTCTTCGCGGTCCGCTGATGCGTAAGGTCCATGTGCAGCGGCGTAACGGTAATACGGCCCTCATAGATCGCGCGAAGATCGGTTCCTTGCGGCGGATTGCTGAGGATGCGCTCGAAACCGAGCCAATAATAGGGGGTGTTGCGGGCGTCGATACGTTCCTCGACTCGGACCAGCGACTGATCGCGCTTGCCCTGCCGCGTGACCTCGATGCCGACAACAGAGCCGGGAACGACATCCGGGAAATTGATATTGATCAGGACCTCTTCAGGCCAGCCGGCTGCAATGAGCTTTTTGAGGATATCGGGCGCGAAGTGCTCTGCCGTCGCCCACTTCACCTTGGACTGGCCGGAAAAGCCGAATGCCTGACTGAGCGCGACGGAGGGTATGCCGAGCTGGGTGCCTTCCATCGCTGCGGCAATGGTCCCCGAATAGGTGACGTCATCGGCAATGTTCTGTCCACGATTGACGCCGGAGAGCACGAAGTCGGGCTCGTTATCCTTCATGATATGGCGCACCGCCATGAGCACGCAGTCGGAGGGGGTGCCGCGCACGGCGTAACGCTTCGCATTCATCTTGCGCACACGCAGCGGATTAGCGAGCGAAAGCGAGTGCGCGGAACCGCTTTGTTCCTCCTCTGGCGCTACCACCCAGACATCGTTGCTGAGCTTCCGGGCAATTTTTTCCAGAACCTTGAGGCCTGGCGCATGAATGCCGTCATCATTCGTGACGAGGATACGAAGCCCGCCTATGCCGCTCTTGCCCTTAGCCATGAGATGCAATGACCTCCAGCCCGCCCATATAGGGCTTGAGCGCATCCGGCACGGCGATGCTGCCGTCTTCCTGCTGATAGTTTTCCATCACCGCAACGAGCGTGCGCCCGACCGCGAGACCCGAGCCGTTCAACGTGTGGACAAACCGCGTGTTCTTCTCGCCCTTGGGACGGAAACGCGCATTCATGCGCCGCGCCTGAAAATCACCGCAGACGGAGCAGGACGAAATCTCGCGATAAGCATTCTGCCCCGGCAGCCAGACTTCGATGTCATAGGTCTTGCGCGAGGCAAAGCCCATATCCCCGGTCGAAAGCGTCATCACCCGATAGTGGAGATCGAGCCGCTTCAGCACTTCCTCGGCGCAGGCGACCATGCGCTCATGCTCGGCAAGGGAGGCTTCGGGTGTCGTGATCGAGACGAGTTCGACCTTGGAGAACTGATGCTGGCGGATAAGGCCACGCGTATCGCGGCCCGCCGCCCCTGCCTCCGCCCGGAAACAGGCGGTATAGGCGGTGAAGCGCTTGGGGAGCTCCTCCTCGGAAAGAATGGTCTCGCGCACAAGATTGGTCAGGGGAACTTCAGCGGTCGGAATTAGCCAGTATTTCTCCTGGTCGTCCCGGGAAAGCCCCTTGAAGGTCGCAAACTGATCATCCTCGAACTTCGGAAGCTGCGCCGTGCCAAACATGGCCTCGTCGCGCACCATCAAGGGCGGCATGACTTCGGTGTAGCCGAACTCGCTCGTGTGCAGGTCGACCATGAAATTGCCGATGGCGCGTTCGAGCCGCGCGAGCGGGCCCTTGAGCACCGAGAAGCGCGCTCCCGAGAGCTTGGCCGCCGTCTCGAAATCCATTAGGCCGAGCGCCTCGCCGAGGTCGAAATGCTCCTTCGGCTCGAAATTCATCTGCGGTGCGGCGCCATGCACGTGATGAACCACATTGGCGCTCTCGTCGGGACCGACAGGCACTTCGTCCAGCGGAATATTGGGGATCGAAGCGAGAGCGGCGTGAAGCTCGGCGTTGACCGCCCGCTCCTCTTCCTCGCTCGCCTGAATTTTGCTTTTCAGCGAGGCAACCTCGTCCATCAGCTTCCGGGCGAGTTCCTCATCCTTCTTGGCCTTCGCCTGCCCGATCAGCTTCGAGGCGTCGTTGCGGCTCTGCTGCATTTCCTGGAGCGAGGTAATGATCTTGCGCCGTCGCTCGTCGATCTCGATGAGACGCGCGGATTGAGGATCGAGCCCGCGCTTCGCGAGACCTGCATCGAATGCCTGAGCGTCGTCGCGAATGGCTTTGATGTCGAACATGACACCCCGAAGGTGATGAGATTTTCCCGAATGCAGGAGCATGAAACACGGCCGAATCGGCCGCGATCCGCCTACCCGCTTGTCGCGCGCTCTGTATACGCGGAAGGGCCCGAAGCGTCCAGACAAGGCCCGCGCGGGATTATCCCTCCCCGGATTCCTATGGATCTCCGCCCTCATCCGTCTCTTCGGCAGCAGCCTTCTTTTCCGCCCATGCGACGGCGAAAATCGACAGCTCATAGAGGAGCAGCGTCGGCACCCCGAGGGCAACCTGGCTGAAGAAATCCGGCGGCGTCAGGAAGGCGGCGATAGCGAAGATGATGACGATGGCAAAACGCCGCCCTTTCTTGAGCTGAGCGGAGTTCACGATTCCCGCCCGTGCAAGGAGCGTCAGTATCACCGGCAACTGAAAACAGATGCCGAAAGCCAGGATGAAAGCTGTAACGAGATTCAGATATTCACTGACACGAGGCAGCAATTCGATGACGGCCTGGCCGTCACCGCCCGACTGCTGCATGTTCATGAAGAAGTTGAGCGTAATCGGCAGGGCCACGAAATAGACGAGCGCCGCCCCGGAAAGGAACAGAATGGGCGTCGCGATCAGATAGGGAATGAAGGCCCCGCGCTCATGTTTGTAGAGGCCGGGCGCGACGAACATGTAGATCTGCGCCGCAATGATCGGAAAGGCGATGAAAATCGCCCCGAACATCGACAGCTTGAGCTGGGTCAGGAAAAACTCCTGCGGCGCCGTGTAGATAAGATGCGCGCCTCCATCGGCGGCAACGATCCGGTTATAAGGCTCGACTAGCAGGTTGAAGATGTACTTGGCGAAAAAGAAACAGATGCCAAAGCCGACAGCAAAAGCCAGCAGAACCTTGATCAGCCGCGCGCGCAGCTCGATCAGATGATCCAGCAACGGTGCCCTTGAGGCCTCAATTTCATCGTCGGGATTGGGTTCGGCGGAAGAGGTGCTCATTCACCTTCCTGCTTTGTCTGGGTCCGCTTCGTCTCGACAATGCCCCCGGCAGGTACCGGCTCGCTCGTCTCATAGGCTTCGACGGCTTCCGCCTCCCGGATCGCTTCCGCAATCCCCTCGGAAACATCGCCCGTATCAAGAGGTTCGCCCCGCTCCTCCCCGGCCTCGGTCGCAGCGGACGCAGCCGCTCCCGCACCGCCACCACCGATCTTCACAGTTTTGTCCATCTCGCGCTGAAGCGAACGCATCGGCTCGGTGACCTTGCCGCGAAGGTCGGACACCTCCTTGCGGAGCTCATCCAGCTCGGCTTCCCTGGCAAGGTCTTCAAAGGAATTCTGAAACTCACGCGCCATGGCCCTGACCTTGGCGACATACTGGCCAGCCGTGCGCATCATCCTCGGCAGGTCCTTGGGACCGACGAAGATGATGGCAATGACCACAAGGGCCATGAGTTCTGACCATCCGATATCGAACATATGCGGTCCTGAAACGCCTCGGTCCCTCGCCTCCGTAGAGGTTCCGGGACGAAAGCCCGCCCGAAGCTGTTAGCCGTGGGAGGCTTTATTCTTCTCCGCGTTCTCTTCATGAGAAGCTGTCGCGTCGATCGTCTTGGGTTCCGGCTGCGCCGACTGAACCTCGTCTTCGTCGGCAAGCCCCTTCTTGAAGCTGCGGATACCTTTCGCAACGTCACCCATCATGTCCGAAATCTTGCCCCTGCCAAACAGCAGCACGATGAGGACGAGGACGATCAGGATTTGTGTCCAACCCGGCATTTCTGTCTCCAACAGCCAGGAATGAGCCCCAGCCTTGCTCGAAATAAAGCACTACCTGAAACCAATATGGGCGTTCTGTGCCAAAATTGCGATATCAAACCCTCATCTAAAGGCCCGGCACGCGGTCAAGGTATGCGATCAACCAAGGCTGGCAACCCTCTGAGTTCAAAGGATATTACGCCTAAACCCTGGAATCTGGATGAAGCGATGCTTTAGTCGTCGTCGCTCTTTTCCTGCTCCAGATGGTCGTCCAGCTCAGCGCCGTATTCCGGTTCGGCGGCATCTTCAAACTCGCCATCCCCTTCGCCGCCCGTATCCGACGGGTTCGGAATATCGAAGCCCGGCGGTAGCCGTCCATCCAGAAGCCCGGCGGCCTTGAGTTCGTCGAGGCCTGGCAGGTCGCCTACATTCTCCAGCCCGAAATGGACGAGGAAATCCTCGGTCGTACCGTAGGTCACAGGACGGCCCGGCGTCCGCTTTCGTCCGCGAAGACGCACCCAGCCCGTTTCCATCAGCACGTCGAGTGTGCCCTTCGAAACGGAAACGCCTCGTATTTCCTCGATCTCGGCTCGGGTGACCGGCTGGTGATAGGCAATGATCGCAAGCGTCTCCATTGCCGCACGCGAGAGCCGCTTCTGTTCGACAGCCTCACGCTCCATCAGGAAGGAGAGATCGTCTGCCGTTCGGAACATCCATTTATTTGCGATGCGGACGAGGTTTACACCTCGGCTTTCATAGGCTTTCTGAAGATCTTCGATGACGGCGCCAACGTCGGCACCATCCGGCAGGCGCGCAGCGATGCTGTCTATATCGAGCGGTTCGGCCGCCGCGAACAGCAGCGCCTCCGCCATGCGCATGAGTTGCGCGTGTTCCGTTGCGTCGCCAGGAAACTTGACGACGTTCTCCGGAGCATCGTTTTCCGGCGCAGCCTCTTCTTGCGGCGCCTCGGCTTCCGTACCCTCTTCTCCGTCCTTGTCTGGTTCCTGCTCGTCGGCTGACATGTCGGTATCGCTTTCGGCTTCGCTCAGGGTCGTCTCATCGGTCATTCTTCGTGGTTCTCCGACGTGTCGGCCGGGCCGGCCGGCGGTTGATCGGGGGTCTGCTCGCGCCGCCGGACGAAAACCGGACCGAAGGCGCCCGACTGCCGGATTTCCATGAGCCCGTCCTTTGCCAAAACAAGCGCCGCGCTGAACGTGCTCGCAACCGCGGAACGGCGGAGCGCCGGGCTCATCTCTTCAAGCGGCAGATAGCTGTCAATCTGCCCCCAGTCAAACATCATGCCCATCATGCTTTCCAGCCTGCGGCGTGCCGCCTCAATGGCCATGATCGGCAGGCGCTTAGGTTCCCACTTCGTGTCATGGCCCTTGAGACGCTGGTCCGAATAAGCCTTCAGCAGATCGAAGAGCGTTCCCTGATATTCGCTCGTTTTGATAAGGCGGATGCCTTCCGGCGCGCCACGCTGAAAAACGTGCATTCCCATGCGGCACTGCCGGTTGAAGATTTCCTGCGCGGCCTTGCGCATGGCTTCAAGCCGCTGCAACTGGAAGGCGAGCCGCGCGGCCAGTTCGGCACCGGAGGGACCTTCCTCCTCTTCGGGCGGCGGCAACAACAGCTTGGACTTGAGAAATGCCAGCCAGGACGCCATCACGAGATAGTCGGCCGCGAGATCGAGTTCCATCCGCTTTGCTTGCGTGATGAAGTCGAGATACTGCTCGGCGAGCTTCAGGATCGAAATCTTCGTGAGGTCGACCTTCTGGTTCCGCGCAAGCGTCAGCAAAACATCGAGCGGCCCCTCGAAGCCATCCAGATCGACGATCAGTGTATTTTCGTTAGCCTCTATCGCGTCGCGAGGCGGACCTTCCTCGAAGGACGCAGCCGTGCCCGCGCCCGCAGCTTCATCAGGCTGCGCGCCGCCATCTGCGTCGCTTTGAGAAGGCGCCTCGGTCATGACTGCCTGCTGCATCCGGTCCAGATTGTTGAATTCCCCGCGTGCTCTAGCCGATCCTGCCCGGTGACTAAAGACGAATGGCCTTTATACCCTTCACCCCCCGGCGCGGGTACCCCGTTTCTCGGCTTATCCCCAGCGATCTTCTCAGGCCAAAGCGGTAATTTCGCTGAATTCGGCCCATAACGAATCAATATCGGCCGCTTCGGAGGGCAGCACGACGCGGCCAAGCGCCGCCTCCGACCTCTTGAGGCTTTCTCCCTCAAGGGGCCTCGCTTCAACGGCCACCGCCTCCATCTCGGCCATATCTCCATTGCAGTGGAGAACGAGGTCGCAGCCTGCCGCGAGAGAAGCCCGCGTTCGCGCCTCGAAATCGCCCTTGAGAGCCTTCATGGAGAGGTCGTCAGACATAAGCAGCCCCTCGAAGCCGATACGGCCCCGGATCGTCTCGCCGATGACGGTCGCGGAGGTCGTTGCCGGATAATCAGGGTCAAGTGCGGTGTAGACGACATGAGCCGTCATTGCGAGCGGCAGCGCCCTCAACGCATGAAAAGGCGCAAAATCGCGGCCTTCGAGTTCTTCGAGAGATGCGTCGACCACAGGCAAATTCTCGTGACTATCGCAACGGGCACGACCATGCCCCGGCATGTGCTTGACGACTGGCAAAACGCCGCCTGACATGAGCCCTTCTGCCACGGCGAGACCAAGCGCAGCAATGAGACCGGGCTCATTTCCATAGGCACGGTCGCCAATGACGTCATGCGCGCCCCGCACCGGAACATCCAGCACCGGCAGGCAATCGACGGTGACACCAACGCTGCGAAGCTCGGCCGCGATCAGCCGGGCGCCGAGACGCGCCGCGTGAAGGCCTCTCTCGGAATCCTGTTCATAAATTTCTCCATAGCGCCGCCCGGCTGGCCACGCGCGCCAATGAGGCGGACGCAGTCGCTGTACCCTGCCGCCTTCCTGATCGATCAGGATCGGCGCGTCATGGCCCGCAGCTTCGCGCAACGAAGACGTAAGATGAAGAAGCTGATCGGGGTCGATAATGTTTCGCGCGAACAGGATGAAGCCCCAAGGCCGCGCCTCACGAAAGAAGCGTTTCTCGGCATCACTGAGTTCGGTGCCGGCGCATCCGTAGATCGCCGACGTGAGGCTCACTTCGGCCTCACCAGACAGCCCTGCCCCTGCGCACCAAGGTCAGCACAAAGCCTGTCCGCCGTGGCCTTGTCCATATAACCGGCGCGTAGACGGTAATAGATGCCCTTCTCGGCGAGATCAGCACGCTGAATATCGATTGCCCGCGAACCCAGCAGGTCGGGATATTTCGCCTGCAGATTCTTGAAGGCATCGCGCGCCGACGGCTCATCGCGGAAGGCGGCGAGCTGAACGACATAGCCGCCCGAAGAAGAGCCAGAAGAAGAAGAAGAAGAAGAAGCCGGAGAGGATGGCTGCTCGACCGGCTCCGATGCTTTGGTGACGGGCTCCTCCTCGACAGGAACAGCCTGCTGCACGGGTGCGCCGGAAGGTGACCCAGAAGGCGCATCGCCGAGCGGACGGCTTTCGATACCGCTGGTTTCGAGCGACTCCGCCATACGGTCAAGCGCCTGCTGATCCTGCCGCGCAGGGATCGCGGAATTGTCTATTGCGAGAGGCTCCTCCGCAGGAGGCAGCAATTGTTCGCCCTTGCTGGGTTCGCTTTCATCATCGCCCGTGATGCGATTGTAGACACCGGCATCCTGATGCGGAAACTTCTTGCCGCCAGGATTTTCGGGAAGCTCTTTCGTCGGCTCACCATCTGCACGAAGGATCGGCGGCGCATCGTTTGGACCCTGCTGCGTACCCTGACGATAGGCAAGAAAGACCACGCCTGCGAACACAGCTATCAGCGCGATGACGCTGAAGAGCATCAGGCTCCGACGCTTGCCGCCCGGCGCGCCGTCTTCATCCTCATATTGTTCGTAGTCTTCGATATCGGGATCGATGTCGTATTCCGGTTCTTCGTCCCAGCCGCCATCCCTGTTGGACATCAGCGCATCTCCTCGATCGGTTCGACCCCCAGAATCCCCAAACCGGCGGCTATGACGTGAGCCGCTGCACGAATCAACGCAAGTCTCGCCAGCGTAGCATCCTTGTCTTCGGGCAGGATGAACCGGAGCGCGGGTTCGTCCTTGCCCTTGTTCCACAGGGCATGGAAGGCGGAAGCAAGGTCGTAGAGATAGAAGGCGATGCGATGCGGCTCATGGGCAAGGGCCGCAAGTTCGACCTGCCGCGGAAAACCAGCCATCAGCCGGACAAGCGCCAGCTCCGCATCATCCGTGAGCCGCTCGAGCGGCGCATTGGCAAGCGCCGCGTCGGAGAGGTCGTAGTCTCCCTCGGCCGCCGCTTTGCGCAGCACCGAATGAATGCGGGCATGAGCATATTGGACATAGAAGACAGGGTTATCGCGCGACTGCTCCATCACCTTGGCGAAGTCGAAATCGAGCGGCGCATCGTTCTTGCGCGTAAGCATCATGAAACGCACGACATCCTTGCCGACTTCATCCACGACATCGCGCAGCGTGACGAAGTCGCCTGCGCGCTTCGACATGCGCACAGGCTCGCCGTTGCGGAAGAGGCGAACAAGCTGACAGACCTTCACGTCGAACTCGGCTTCCCCGCCGGTCACGCCCGCAATCGCGGCCTTCATCCGCTTGATATAGCCCGAGTGATCCGCCCCCCAGACATCGATCAAGGTGCGGTAGCCGCGCTCGAACTTGTCAAGATGGTAGGCGATGTCCGGTGCGAAATAAGTCCAGCTGCCATCGGATTTCTTCAACGCCCGGTCTACATCGTCGCCGAACTCCGTCGAGCGGAAAAGCGTCTGCGGCCGCGCTTCCCAATCGTCAGGCACTTCGCCCTTGGGCGGCTCCAGCGTACCGATATAGATGAGCCCCTTGTCTTCGAGCATTTTCAACGTCTTTTCGACGGCTCCCGACCGGTGGAGCGACAGCTCGGAGTAGAACACCTCATGCACGATACCGAGCACCGCGAGATCACCGCGAATAAGCTCCATCATCGCTTCGACGGCTGTCTCACGCGCGATCTTGAGTGCTTCACCCTCTTCCATCTCAAGCAGGCTCTTGCCATGTGCCGCCGCGAGCGCCTCCCCGACCGGCTTGAGATAGTCGCCCGGATAAAGCCCTTCCGGAATCGCTCCGATGTTCTCTCCCAGCGCTTCGCGATAACGCAGCAACGCGCTTCGCGCGAGAACCTCGATCTGGCCACCCGCATCGTTGATGTAATATTCGCGGCAAACACGGTAGCCGACTTTTTCCAGAAGATTTGCCAGTGCATCGCCAAAAACCGCACCGCGCACATGACCGACATGCATCGGCCCTGTCGGATTAGCGGACACATATTCGACGTTGACGGCTTCGCCCTTGCCCAGATCGCCAGCGCCATAAGAAGCACCGGCGCGCAACATTTCCGGCAAGCGCGCAACCCAGAATGCCGGATCGAGGCGCAAATTAATGAAGCCGGGCCCTGCGACGGAGACTTCCGTCACCGCCTCTTCCGTCGACAGGCGCGCGGCAAGCTTCTCTGCCAGATCGCGGGGCTTCGCGCCCGCGGGCTTGGCCAGCACCATCGCGGCATTGGTGGAAAGGTCGCCATGAGACGGATCACGTGGGGGCTCGACAGCGACGCG
The DNA here is from genome assembly GCA_002694985.1 of Parvibaculum sp. Taxonomy (GTDB): domain Bacteria; phylum Pseudomonadota; class Alphaproteobacteria; order Parvibaculales; family Parvibaculaceae; genus Parvibaculum. Next base: position 101,752 of record NZNS01000005.1, read on the forward strand.
CGCCGTATCCAGGCCGGGCGGCAGCCCCCCCTCCTCTACAAGCGCGCCCAAAGCCGCCTCTACACGTTCCTCGAAATACCGGAAAATATTCATTGCCGCCGTCACTTATGTCCTTGACCGGGAACCCGTTCCCGGCGGCGCGCACTCTAGCTGCCGTCCCCCCGCGTTTCCAGCCCTCTCAGGCACGGGGATCGTGGAGGTCGAAAAGGCGCTGATGCTCCTCGATGGCGAACTTGTCGGTCATGCCGGCAATGAAATCGCAAACCCGGCGGGCGGTCTTGAAGCCACCCGGTCCGTCGCAGCCTTTTTGCCACTCCGGAGGAAGCTGGTCCGGCGCCTGGTGAAGCAGTGCGAAGAGGTCACGAACGATGCGCTGAGCCTTGCCCATCGACCGGTTGACGCGGTAGTGGCGATACATGCGCTGGAAGAGGAAGGATTTGAGCGCCGCGTTATTTTCCGTCATCTCCGGCGTGAAAGCGGCAACGGGCCGGTCAAGTGCCCTGATCTCGGCGGCGGAGGCAGGCTTCGCCGCTTCGAGCCGCCGCTTCGTTTCAGACAGAAGGTCGGAGATCATGGTACCAATGAGTTCACGCACCGCCTCATGTGTCACGCGTGGCTCTTCAAGGCCCGGATAGCGATCCATCACGCGGTTGAAGACATCGCCGACAAGCGGCAGGGCCATCAAGTCGTCAATCGAAAAAAGCCCGGCGCGCAAACCATCGTCGATGTCATGGTTGTTATAGGCAATGTCGTCGGCCAACGCGGCGACCTGGGCTTCCGGTCCTGCGAAGCTGCCAAGTTCAAGATCCTGAGTCTCAGCATACTCGACGATGGCCCGCGGCAGGTCTTGGATGCTGCGGCCGGGACCAATCAGAGGCCCATTATGTTTCACCAGACCTTCGAGCGTTTCCCAAGTGAGATTGAGGCCGTCGAAACGCGCATAGCGATGTTCGAGCTTGGTCACGATGCGAAGCGTCTGCGCATTGTGGTCGAAGCCGCCAAACTCCGTCATGCAGGCATCGAGCGCCGTCTCGCCTGCATGTCCGAACGGCGTGTGGCCGAGGTCATGGGCAAGCGCCAGGGCCTCCGCGAGATCCTCGTCAAGGCCAAGCACACGGGCAATGGAACGCGCGATCTGCGAGACTTCCAGCGAGTGAGAGAGCCTCGTCCTGTAATTGTCGCCCTCGTGATAAACGAAGACCTGCGTCTTGTATTTGAGGCGGCGAAAGGCGCCGGAATGGATGATCCTGTCCCTGTCGCGCTGGAAAGCGGTTCGCGTGGCGCTCTCATTCTCCTTAAAGAGGCGTCCACGGCTCTCCTCGGCCCTTGTGGCATAGGGGGCTGTGGCGGCAGGATTGGCGATCGGCACGAAAACCCTCGATTCCTTATGGTGTTAGCCCGCGTCCGGTTTGAAATCCGACACACAGGCTCTTACATATCTGCTAAGGCAATTCTAGTATGGTTGAAAGCTGAAAGCTTGGATTAGAGCGAAGGCCCCAAGGACAGACATGACGGACAGCGCAATAATCGATCCTGCTACCACGAACGTACCGGTCTCTCTGACGGATCGTGCGGCCAAGCAGATTGGCAAAATTCTCGAGGGCGAGGATGAGGGTACGGTGCTGCGTGTCTCCGTGCAGGGAGGCGGCTGCTCCGGTTTTCAATATGGCTTTACGCTGGACGACACGAAGACCGATGACGATCTCGTGCTCGAAAAGAACGGCGTGAAGGTGCTGATCGACTCGGTTTCCGTCGAATACCTCGCAGGCTCCGAGATCGATTACGTGGACGACCTCATCGGCTCCGCCTTCAAGATCAACAACCCGAACGCGACCGCCTCATGCGGCTGTGGCACATCTTTCTCCATTTGAGAAGACGGCCCGGCGCTGAATTGCATCCCTTCAGGAACAATTGCGATTTTACCTATCGGCTTCAAAGCGTATCCTCACGCTCTTTTGGCGATTCTGTTTGTGTAGAGGTGTAGGCTGATGAATTCCGACTGGAGACCGCAACCGCAAGCAGCCGTAAATAGCTGAGGGGGCGTCATGAAGATCGCGAGTTTCAACGTCAATTCGGTCAAGGCACGGCTTGGCAATCTCACCGACTGGCTGAAGGAAGCCACGCCGGATGTGGTTTGCCTGCAGGAACTGAAATGCGTCGACGAAGCCTTTCCACGCAGCGAGATTGAAGACCTCGGCTACAATGTCGCGACGCATGGGCAGAAGACCTATAACGGTGTCGCCATTCTCTCGAAATTTCCGCTGGACGACATCACGCGCGGTCTCCCCGGCAATGACAGCGACGACCACGCACGCTACATCGAAGCCGTTATACCGGCAGGCAAGAGCACCCTGCGCGTGGCCTCGATCTATCTGCCCAACGGTAATCCGGTGGACACCGACAAGTTCGAATACAAGCTGCGCTGGATGGACCGCCTGATCGACCACGCAGGAAAGCTCCTTTCCTACGAAGAACCGCTGGCGCTACTCGGCGACTACAATGTGATCCCGACAGCGGACGATGTATATGACCCAAAGGCATGGGCGAACGATGCGTTGTTTCGTCCCGAAACACGCGCAAAGTTCCGTGAACTGATCAACCTCGGTCTCACCGATGCCTTCCGCGCCTGTCACAGCGAAGCGCATCGCTATACGTTCTGGGACTATCAGGCAGGCGCCTGGGCCAAGGACAACGGTATCAGGATCGACCATATCCTGCTCTCGCCGCAGGCGGCTGACCGGCTGAAAGCAAGCGATATCGACCGCAATGTCAGGGGTCGCGAGAAGCCTTCGGACCATGTTCCGATCTGGGCTGAACTCGACTTCGACTGAGGCAAGTTATCCCCGCCCCTGCGGATAAACACGGTCCACCGTCATCGAAATGTCACGAAACCGTTGCAAACGCGGCGGATATCCCCCGGTAAAAATCAGAAAAAATCAGAGAAATATTATCCCCGTTTCAGACGACGGCGCCTATTCGCCGAAGCCCTCGCCCATCGGCGTGACGCGAAGCCCCTTGCGAAGCCGTGTGAAGGAAAGTTTCGCAAGGTCCGCCGTATTCGGACCCGGGCTTTCGACGACAAGCACCTCGCTCGACATTGGCCCGAAATCGGCGCGGAAATGAACCGAGCTTTTGACCGCGAGAATGGCGAGGCCCTGCGGGTCGAGTCCGGTATGGCGGATCATCTCCTTGTCGGCGCACTGCCCCTTGCGGGAGGCAACAACGACCTGAACGCCACCCCTCCGCAGACGGACGGTTGTGCCGAGCGACATGCGCGCCCCGCCATAAAAGGGGCCGGAGGCAAGGAACTCGCCATTGGTAACACGCATCACCTCGAACGCGCCTTCGAGTGGACGCTCCCCGGGCGCGCCGCCGGTCTTCGCGCCGAGCGAGAGAGAGACGGTCGTGCCCTCGCCCGCCTCTGCTGCACGAGCGGCGCTTTCGGGATCGAAGAGAACGGCCAGACACGCATTCTGCGCGTCCTGCGCGATCAGCTCCGCGAGAATGCCGATCGTGTCGCCATTGCCGCCCGCGCCGGGATTGTCCTGCGTGTCGGCAAGGACGATGGGACCCTTGCCGGGCGATGAATGCTTGATCGCATGAGCGACGGCATCGCGCGCGGACCAGAGCTTTTCGCGAAAATCGGGCTCGGCTTCGCGTCCCGCAGCGGCGATGCGCTCGGCGGCTTCCACCGCCGCTGCCTCCGTATCGCCATAGGCAATGACCACAGGCCCGCATTCGGGAATGTCGACGGGCGGGAAGCCCGTGGTGAAGGAAACGCTGCTGACACGTCCATTGCCTGTGTCACGGCCCTCCGCTTCGGCGACAAAGCCATAGAGATGCGCGGCCGGCTCGATCAACGTGCATTGCGCGGTAAGCGGAATGAGATAGTCAAGGCGGCGCATGGCCTTTGCCTGACATGTGCCCGACTTCACGAGATGAGTGAGATGCGCCGCGGCGCGCGCGCCAGTCTCCGCCATGTCGACATGCGGATAGGTGCGATAGGCGATGAGCGCATCGGCCTGCGCCACCATCCGCTCCGTGACATTGGCGTGAAGGTCGAGCGAGGCGACAAGCGGAATGTCCGGGCCAATGAGCGCACGCACGCGGGCAAGGATCTCGCCCTCGCCGTCATCGAAATGCTCCGTGACCATCGCGCCGTGCAGATCGAGATAGACGGCATCGATACTTCCTGCGTTCCGCAGCTCTTCAAGCATCATCGCCATGACGCGCTCGAAGGCATCTTCCGTGACATGGGCGGAAGGCGTTGCCGAACACCAGACGAGCGGCAGCAGGGTATTCCCCGAAGACGCCGCATCGATGAAACCGGCGACAGGCACGTTCATACCCTTGAAGGCGGAGAGAAGCCCCTCACCCCTCTGAAGCGAAGGCCATGAATCCGCCTGCTCGAAGGCAGCATAATCCGCCTTGGTGGGCGCGAAGGTGTTGGTCTCGTGCTGGAAGCCGCCAACGGCGATGCGCATGATTTTCTCTGTCCGTTCTCTCGCATACTTCGGTCTTCGGCATGAAGGCAAAGCAGTCTCGGAAATGATGCAGGGGGCGTCCAAAAACTCAAGTGTCATGCCGGGATTTGTTCCCGGGACCCATTCGCCTCTTTTCTTGCACGAGACTTGGATTGGGGCCCGGCAACGAGTGCCAGGATGACACCTTTATGTTGGGTCAGGCCAAACTCGCGGTGGCGCAGCTCTGGTGGGAGAGCATGGACGACCTCGCGAGCGCGACAACAACGCCCGAGGGCGCGGAAGCCAAGCGGCAGCTTCTGGAGGACGAAGCGAAGTTCATCGATTTCGCGAAGTCCCGCTCTGGTTCGGCGAGGAGAAGATGGTGTTCGGCTGAGACCTCACGCCCCGCCGTGGGAGGCGATCCAGGTATTGGCCATTTCCTGCGCCTTCTCCTTTTCGCCGGGCTTCATCCAGCCTTCGTACTTCTCCATGAGTTCATCGGCGGCGGCGCGCTGCCCGGCATCGCCGAAACGGTTGGCGAGCAACAGATAACCCCAGCCGTCGATGCGGCTCTTGACGACACCGTCGCCTTCCATGTGAACACGGCCAAGCTCGGCGAAGGCAGGCGCGTAGCGCTTGTTCGCGGAAAGGAGAAGCCAGCGCAGGCTCTCCGTGCGGTCGACCGGCGTGCCCCAGCCATTGCGGTGCATGATCGAGACGTAATATTGCGCATCGCCGCGCTGGGCGAGCGAGGCAGCCTCGAAGCTCTTCAGCGCCTGTTCGTAATTCTGCTTCAGGCCGATATTCTCATTGCCCTGGAGATAGACCTCGCCGAGACGGACCGCGGCGGCGGGCTGGCCGCCACGCGCAGCGCGGAGCAGGAACTCATAGGCCTTGGCGTCGGACTGCTGCACACCGCCAACGCCCTTGTCGTAAAGATTGGCGAGAATCCACGCAGCCCCCGTGTGACCGCCTTCCGCTGCCTCCTTCCACTCGGTGACCGCACTCTCCATGTCGCCCGCCTGCTGCGCGGCGACGCCGCGCTCATAGGCGGCTTGCGCCTCATGGGAAGGCTCCGCGAAGACGGCCCCGGTAACGGCCAGATTGAGGCCGAAGACGGCGGCGAGGACGGCGAGGCTCTTGCGGACGGTCATGGGTTCTCCTGAACGGGCCTTGAATGAGGTCGGGAGCCATTCTGCCAGAAGAGCCCCGAAACGCATATTAAATGCCGAAATATGGTGAAGCTGTGGCCTCAAATATCGGCATAGACATGCTTTTCAGCCTTCGCGCCGGGATGCGTGATCGCACCGTTCCGGGCTGGACCGACGAGCTGGGCATATTTCCAGAGCGCGCCCGAGGCATACATGGTCTCGCGCGGGCGCCATGACGCGCGGCGCTTTTCGAGCGTGGCTTCGTCCACCTCAAGTTCGATGGTGCCGCTCGCGGCGTCGATCTCGATGATGTCGCCATCCTCGACAAGCGCGATGGGTCCGCCGACGGCAGCCTCCGGGCCGACATGGCCGATGCAGAAGCCGCGCGTGGCGCCCGAGAAGCGGCCATCGGTGATAAGCGCCACCTTGTCGCCCATGCCCTGCCCATATAGCGCGGCAGTGGTGGAGAGCATTTCGCGCATGCCGGGGCCGCCCTTCGGTCCCTCATAGCGGATGACGAGAACCTCGCCTTCCTTGTAGTTGCGGTCCTCGACGGCGGCGAAGGCTTCCTCCTCGCTATCAAAGCAGCGCGCAGGCCCTCGGAATTTCAGCTTCTCCGGCGCCATGCCTGCAACCTTGACGATGGCTCCGTCCGGCGCGAGCGAGCCCTGAAGGCCGACGACACCGCCCGTCGGCGAGAGCGGGTTCGTCACGGGACGGACGATCTTCTGCTCGGTGTCGAACTTCACGTCTTTCAGGTTGTCGGCAAGCGACTGGCCCGTGACGGTGAGGCAATCGCCATGCAGAAAACCGCCGTCGAGCAGCGCCTTGAGGATGAGCGAAACACCGCCAATCTCGAAGAGATCCTTCGCGACATAATTGCCGCCGGGCTTCAGGTCCGCGATATAGGGCGTCTTCTTGAAAATCTCCGCGACTTCCATGAGATCGAAATCTATGCCCACCTCATGCGCGATGGCCGGTAGATGGAGCCCGCCATTGGTGGAACCGCCAGTCGCGGCAACGATCACCGCCGCGTTTTCGAGCGCCTTGCGCGTGACGATATCGCGCGGACGGATGTTGTTTGCGAGAAGCTGCATGACAGCGCGGCCGGAGGCTTCCGCATATTCGTCGCGGCTCTCATAAGGCGCGGGCGCACCGGCAGACCCCGGCAGCGCAAGCCCCATCGCTTCCGAGACGCAAGCCATCGTGTTGGCCGTATACTGGCCGCCGCAGGCACCGGCGGAAGGACAGGCAACGCATTCGAGATCGTGCAGCTCCTCATCGGCCATGTTGCCCGCCGAGTGCTGACCTACCGCCTCGAAGACATCCTGCACGGTGACGTCCTTGCCCTTGAAGTGGCCCGGCAGGATCGACCCGCCATACATGAAGACGGAAGGGACGTTGAGACGGACCATCGACATCATCATGCCGGGAAGCGACTTGTCGCAACCGGCAAGGCCGACCAACGCATCATAGCAATGACCGCGCATGGTGAGCTCGACGGAATCCGCAATGAGGTCGCGACTCGCCAGCGACGATTTCATGCCCTGGTGCCCCATCGCGATACCGTCCGTCACCGTGATGGTGCAGAACTCGCGCGGGGTGCCGCCGGTCTGCGCAACGCCGCGTTTCACGGATTGAGCCTGCCGCATAAGCGCGATGTTGCAGGGCGCGGCCTCGTTCCAGCAGGTCGCGACGCCGACAAAGGGCTGCGCGATCTCTTCTTCGGAGAGGCCCATCGCATAATAATAGGAGCGATGCGGGGCACGCTCCGGCCCCACGCTCACATGGCGGCTTGGCAGCTTCGATTTGTCGAATGTTTTCTTGTCCATGTGAGCTCTCCCTTATTGCTGGCCGGATAGTAGGCGCTGGGATACGCCCGATAAAGCCCCACTCCGCCACTCGGACTTTATGCCGCGAGACGACGGAGTGAGTTGACCCGGCGGCAGTTGCGGGAGAACATCACCCTCCCAACCGAAAACCCAGAATCAATAAAAACAGGAAAACAGGGAGATATAGCAGCCATGAAAGCCGCCGTTTTGCGCGAGGTGGGCAAACCGCTCACCATTGAAAATGTTCAGATCAACAAGCCGGGCCCGCGCGAGGTGCTGATCCGCACTGTGGCAGCCGGCGTCTGCCATTCGGACCTTCACTTCCTCGAAGGCTCCTACCCCTACCCTCTGCCTGCCGTGCTCGGCCATGAAAGTGCGGGCGTGGTGGAACAGGTAGGCTCGGAAGTGCGCACGGTAAAGCCGGGCGACCACGTCATCACCTGCCTCTCGGCTTTCTGCGGCCATTGCGAGCATTGCCTGACGGGACATCTGTCACTCTGCGTGAGCCCCGAGACGAAGCGCGGAGCAGAGGACGAACCGCGCCTCGGCACCGCACCCGGCAGCATGAACCAGTTCCTCAACCTGTCCTCTTTCGCAGAGCAAATGCTGATCCACGAACATGCCTGCGTGGCGATCCGCAAGGACATGCCGCTTGACCGGGCAGCGCTGATCGGCTGTTCGGTGACGACGGGCGTGGGCGCAGTGATCCACACATCCAAGGTGCGGCCGGGCGAGACGGTCGCCGTTATAGGTGCGGGCGGTGTGGGCCTTGCCTGCATCAACGGCGCGGCGATTGCGGGCGCGGGCCGCATCATCGCCATCGACATGCAGGGCTCGAAGCTGAACCTCGCCAAGGAATTCGGTGCGACGGACGTCGTGAACCCGAAGGATGGCGACCCTGTGCAGCAGGTGATGGAACTCACGAACGGGCAAGGCGTCCACCATTCCTTCGAGGCCATCGGCCTGAAGGCGACGACGGAACAGGCCTTCCGCATGCTCGGCCGCGGCGGCACGGCAAACGTGATCGGCATGATCCCGGTCGGCGTCAATATCGAGCTGCACGGCCCCGATTTCCTCGCCGAGAAGCGCATCCAGGGCTCGACGATGGGCTCGAACCGCTTCCCGATCGACATGCCACGCTTCGTTGACTTCTACATGTCCGGCAAGTTGAAGCTCGACGAGATGATCTCGCGGCGCGTCAAGCTCGAAGACGTGAACGAAGCCTTCGACGAGTTGAAGCGCGGCGAACTCGCCCGCTCTGTGATCGTGTTCGATAACTGAACGCGCCAGGCTTTACGGAGCAAAAAGGCGGCCCTGGCGGGCCGCCTTTTTTCATCACGGCGATGTGATCGGATAACAGGAACGTTTCAGCGAGAACCGACGTTCTTGATGAAACAGAGGAGCAACGCCTGATCAAAGGAGAAAACCATCGCAGATCCAACCACCCTGATCATTGTGGCAATCGCGCTGATTATCCTGCTTCCCCTCCTGCTCTGGCTCGGGATCACCGTCCTCTGGATCGGCGCCGGGCTCTTTGCAGGCACCTTCGTCTATTTCTTCCTGCTCTATCTTCTCGGCATACCCCTGCTGGCCGCGGCTGGCGGCATCGCGGTTGCGCTCATGATCTGGGCCGCGCTGTTGAGATGAGGAGGCCTAGGCTGCTCCTTCGAGCCGCTTCAGCGCATCGGTGAACTTGGCGATCGCCGCTTCGGCGCCGGCTTTCCGCTCGCGTTGCTCTTCGACAACATGCTCGGGCGCCCCGGCGAGGAACTTCGCATTGCCAAGCTTCGCGTCGATCTTCTTCACCTCGCCTTCGAGCTTGCCGAGTTCCTTGCGCAGACGCGCGGTTTCGGCATCGACGTCGATAAGATTGGCAAGCGGCAGGATGAGCGTCGCCTCGTCGAGCACGATCTGAATTGCACCATGCGGCGCCTCCGTCGCGACCTCCACGCTCGACAGACGCGCAAGACGGTCGATCAGGCTACGGTGACGCTCAAGACGGTTGAGACTTTCCGCGCTCGCATCCTTGATGAGAAGCGCAACCTTCGCACCGGCAGGCACATTCATTTCCGCGCGGACCGAACGCACTTCCGAGATGAAGCGGATGACCCAATCCATCTCGGCATCGGCTGCGGCATCGCCAAGACCGATGCGCGTCGGCCAATTCGCGGTGACGAGCATGCTCTCGCGTGCCGGACCTTTTTCGGCCGTGCGCTCCCAAAGCTCCTCGGTGATGAAGGGCATGAAGGGATGGAGCATGAGCAGAATGCGGTCGAGCGCCCAAGCGGCGGTTGCGCGCGTTTCGGCTTTCGCTTCCTCATTCTCGCCCATCAGCAGCGGCTTGATGAATTCGAGATACCAGTCGCAGAAAACATTCCAGACGAAACGATAGGCGGCATTCGCCGCATCGTTGAAACGATAGGCCTCAATGGCTTCGGTGATTTCGGTTGAGGTGCGCTCGGCCTCGCCCGCGATCCATTTGTTGACCGTCTCTTTCACCTTCGTGGGATCGAACCCCTCGACGCGCACGCATTCGTTCATTTCGCAGAAGCGCGCGGCGTTCCAGAGCTTGGTGCCGAAATTGCGGTAGCCCTCTACGCGGGATGTCGCCAGCTTGATGTCGCGGCCTTGCGCCGCCATCGCGACAAGCGTGAAGCGCAGCGCGTCCGCACCATATTCGTCGATGATCTTCAGGGGATCGATCACGTTCCCCTTCGTCTTCGACATCTTCTGGCCCTTCTCGTCGCGGACAAGGGCGTGGATATAGACGGTGTGGAACGGCACTTCTTCCATGAAATGCAGGCCCATCATCATCATACGGGCGACCCAGAAGAAGATGATGTCAAAGGCGGTGACGAGAACATCGGTCTGGTAGTAGCGCTTCAGTTCCGGCGTCTCGTCCGGCCAGCCCAGCGTCGAGAACGGCCAGAGGCCCGACGAGAACCAGGTGTCGAGAACGTCCTCATCGCGGATCAGTTCGACCGCCTTGCCATAATGCTTCTGCGCGAGTTCGGCGGCCTCTTCATCCGAATAGCCAACGAAGACTTCACCATCGGGCCCATACCAGGCCGGAATGCGATGGCCCCACCAGAGCTGGCGCGAGATGCACCAGGGCTGGATGTTGCGCATCCATTCGAAATAGGTCTTTTCCCAGTTCTTCGGGACGAAGACAGTCTCGCCACGCTCCACCGCTTCAATGGCGGGCTTCGCAAGCGTCGCGGCGTCGACATACCACTGGTCGGTAAGATAGGGCTCGATCACGACCTGTTTCGACTTCTCGTCATGGGGAACCATGACCAGCTTGTCCTCGATACGTTCGAGAAGTCCGAGCGCCTCGATATCCGCGACGACTTTTTCCCGCGCCTTGAAGCGATCCATGCCCCGATAGGCTTCGGGCACATCATTGTTGAGCGTACCGTCGGGATTGAGAATGTTGATCTGCTCCAGGTTCTGGCGCTTGCCGACCTCGAAGTCATTGAAGTCATGCGCGGGCGTGATCTTCACCGCACCCGATCCCTGTTCGGGGTCCGCATGTTCGTCCGCGACGATGGGAATACGCCGACCAACAATCGGCAGTTCGACGAATTTACCGATAAGCGGCTTGTAGCGCTCGTCTTCCGGGTTCACGGCGACGCCGGTATCCCCGAGCATCGTCTCGGGGCGCGTGGTGGCGACGACAATATAGTCGCGCGTCTCGCTGCCCGCTGGATTGCCGTCCTCGTCGAAAAGCGGCCACTCATAGGTGACGCCATCAGCGAGCGGATAGCGGAAGTGCCAGAAATGGCCCTTTACCTCGATATTCTCGACTTCGAGATCGGAAACGGCGGTCTGGAGCTTCGGGTCCCAATTGACAAGGCGCTTGTCGCGATAAATCAGGCCTTCGCGGTAAAGTTCCACGAAAACCTTGAGCACGGCTTTGGACAGGCCGTCATCCAGCGTGAAACGTTCGCGGCTCCAGTCGCAGGATGCACCAAGGCGGCGAAGCTGGCCGATGATGGTGCCCCCGCTTTCACCTTTCCACTTCCAGATGCGCTCGATGAAGGCTTCGCGGCCCATCTCGCGGCGGCCCATATTGCCTTCGGCTTCGAGCTGGCGCTCGACGATCATCTGCGTCGCGATACCCGCATGGTCGAGACCCGGCTGCCAGAGCACATCCTTGCCCCGCATGCGCTCGAAACGGATCAGCACGTCCTGAAGCGTATTGTTGAGTGCATGGCCCATATGCAGGCTGCCGGTGACGTTGGGCGGCGGAATGACGATGCTGTAGGGCTTCGCGCCCGCTTCTACCCGGCCGCCCGCTCCAGCACGGAAAGCACCGCTTTTCTCCCAGAGTTCATAGAGCCTGGCTTCGGCTTCCTGCGGGTTGAAGGTCTTGTCGAGCATTGGAGGTCACATCCGTGAAAAAGGGCGCAAAAAAGGGCGGCGCGGGCCTGTGTTACACAGGCAGCGCCACCCTATCAAGCATTCGGAACTGATCGGGCCGATATGGCCCCGCGATAGCGGCAGCGTCAGCGTTTGCGCCGCGCTACCCGCTCGATTTCTTCCGCAACGAGCCGTTCGACCAGCGCAGGCAGGTTCTCGTCAAGCCAGTCCTTGAGCATGGGACGCAGCATATCGGCCACGATCTCCTCAAGCGTACGACCGCCGGAAGAATCGGCAAGCGAGTTCGCAAGGGCGCCGAAGGCTGCTGAAGTCGCGGTTTCGGCGTCGCTCGACAGAAGCGGGGACTGATCGGCACTCATGACGGGCTCCTCAACATCGGGGTCGCCAGCCTCGATCACGGGATCGGGCTGCGGCGCAATGCCTGCGGCAAGGGACGGCGCCACTTCGGGCTCCGGCTCAGGCGCGGATTCCGGTTCGGCTTCAGCTTCGAGCCGGGGCGCGGGCTCGGGTTCCGGCTCCTGAACGGGTTCAGGTTCCGGCACCGGCACCGGCTCCTGAATGGGCTCGGGTTCCGGCTCGGGCTCGGCGAACTGAATGTCGTCGGCGGCCAGTTCGGGCTCCGGTGTATAAGCCGGGGCCGCCTGCACAGGCTCCGCAGCCGGCGCCTCGTAGACGGGCTCTTCCGGTGCGGCCTCATCCGGCAGCGCTTCCGTCAGTTCGAGAATATCGTCTTCTTCCCCGGCAGCAGGTTCGGAAACGGCGGGCTCGACGGCGGCAGGCTCGGGCACGGGTTCCGGCGCGGGCACGGGGTCCGCGGGCGGAGGCGGAGCAGCCTCGGCGGATGCAGACGGCGCCTCGTCTTCAGGGCCGCTATCCTCCGAAATAATCCGCCTGATGGAGGCTAGAATCTCCTCCATCGTCGGTTCTTGTGCCTGGCCTTGATTGCTCATTCCTACGCCCTGCTCACACGTGTTTCGCCTTGTCCAGATTAGACAAATAGCAAGAGAACCTTATGAGAAGTTGAACGAATTTGCCAACTTCCCCTTCATTTCTCTTTAACCGGTTGAACCGGAGGCTGAGCCTGACGCCGCTTATTCGTCTCCGGCGGTGCCGAAGCCGATCCACTTGTTGCGAACTTCCTCATAATTCCGGGTCGGATCGTAATACTGCACCGGAAGATTGAGAGCCTCAGCTGTCAGAAGGCCCATGGCGGCGAGAAGTCCGTATTCGGCGACTGCAAGGTCTCGCTCGGCACTGACCAGCGCAACGCGGGCATTGAGCGTTTCCTGTTCGGCGTTCAGCACATCGAGCGTGGTGCGCGCACCCACTTCCGATTCCTGACGCACACCTTCAAGCGCGATCTCGCTGGCGTTCACGCCTTCCTTGGTGGAAATGATTTTCGCGCGCGACGAACGCAGCGTGTCCCATGCGTTGCGGACGGCTTCGTCCACCTCGCGCATGGCGGCTGCGACCTCGAGGCGGCTCTGATTGTGAAGCTCCTTCGCCTCGCGGACCTGCGAATATTCGATACCGCCCTGATAGAGCGGAATGGTGAGCACCCCGACGAGCGAGCTTTCCTCGACATCGCGAACGGTGAGCGAGGGATCACGCCCATACTGGTACTGCGCCTGAATATCGATGCTGGGAAGCAGCACACCCTTCGCGACCGAGATCGCCTCGCTGTTTGCCCGTTCGGCATAGCGCGCGGCCTGGAGCCTGGGATTGTTCCGCTCGGCAAGGGCGCGCGCGGCTTCTTCGCTTTCAGGAAGAGAGGTAACGGCAGGCGGTTTTTCGAGCGTGCCGGGCATCTGGCCGACGACGCGCTCATAGAAGGCGCGGCTCGCGGTGAGCTGCGCTTCGGCCGCTGTCAGGTTCGATTTCGACAAGGAGAGACGGGCCTCGGCCTGCGCGGTGTCCGTGCGGGTGAGTTCGCCGACGCGGAACCGGTCCGTGGTGGCTTCCAGCTGACGCTGGAGCACTTCGACATTGTTGCGATTGAGTTCGACGGTGCTCTGGTCGCGAATGACGTTCATATAGGCCTGAACGGCATTGAAGAGTATGTCCTGCTCCACGCTCTTCAGTATTTCTCGGCCCGCCAGCACGGCGTATTCCGCCTGATCGGTCGCGTTGACCGTACGCCCGCCCGCAAAGACGTTCTGGCTGAGCGTCACGGACCCCGTATAGGGCTCGATGTCGCCTTCGGACTTGATACCGCTGTTGAGGGTCGTTTCCGAATGCGTTGCACCGTAGGTGCCCTGCGCCTGCACGGTCGGACGCCAGCCCGACAGTGCCTGCGGCACACTTTCGTCGGTAGCGCGCAACTGGGCGCGCTGTGCGGCCAGCGTCGGGTTGGTCGCATAGGCGGCGGTGAGCGCGTCGGTAAGACTTTCGGCACTAGCGGGCGTGAGGGCCAGAAGGCCAGTCAGCGCGGTAGTACCAAGGGCGAGGGACAGGATACGTGTCAGGGACGTGATACTGGATCGTTTCATTCTTCTTACTTCTCCGCGAAAGAGGCGGCTTCGTCCCTCAACGCATCCGCAGGTGAACCTCAAGACCGGCAGGCTAAATGTAGGAAAGGAGAATTGCTATTCCCAGATCGAGAAGTATTTTCCGTGAATAGGTGCAATCTGCCAGCAAAAGTCAGAAAACAAAGCTTTCGACCGGCTCGAAGCCCGGAAGAAAGCGAACATTTGCATCGAATGCATCGCGCCCACTGAATGAGTCGCCCGAGCGGACATAAAGCCGTGCCCGGCCCGAAACGCCATCTCCCAGCACACAGACGAGACGGCCATCCTCGCGAAGTTGCTTCTGCAATGATTCCGGGACCGAACTGACCATGCCGTTGATGAAGATGACATCATAGGGTGCCTGCTTCGCATAACCTTCCGGCAAAGCCCCCGTCACGACGACTGCATTGTCGACACTGAGATCGGAAAGCGTGGCACCGGCCTGCGCAGCAAGCGCCTCGTCGCATTCAAGTGCGACGACCGTGCCCGCGACGCGCGACAGTACGGCAGTGGAGTAGCCCGAACCGCAACCGACATCGAGGACGAGATCGTCGGCACCGATTTCGGCAAGCTGAACGAGCTTCGCAAAGACACGCGGCTCCATGAGAAAGCGCGGCGGCGTCCCGTCCGCGATCTTCACGTCTTCGTCCATATAGGCAATGCCCTGCCGGGCGGTCGGTACGAAACGCTCGCGCGGGACCGCGGCCAGGGCATCGATGACGCGCTCATCCGTAACGGAATTCACACGGACCTGGCTCTCGACCATGTTGTGACGGGCTGCGGCAAAGTCGGTCATGATCTCTTCCAGAGGCTTGGGCCCAAGACGGCCCTCATGTAAGGCGATTTGCCCGCGTTTATACTGGTCCCGGCGTTCAAACTCAATTCGCGGAATGTCGCGGGCTGGAATGCCCCGGCATTAAGAGTAAGGAAAGCCCAATGTCGTATTGGTCGTTGTACCCGGGCCGGGGAATTGCTATACCCCGCCCGCCCCGAGATTGCGGCAACGAACCCCCGGACGATCGGAGATTCGCCTCAATATCATGCCGGCCGCTCAGCCGGATGCTCAGGGAAGATTGGCCACGTGGCGGAGTGGTGACGCAGCGGACTGCAAATCCGTATACCCCGGTTCGATTCCGGGCGTGGCCTCCAATCACCTCATATCGATGAACGAGCAAGAATCCCGCCCCGGCGGGCCCGTATTCTTGTGTCTGGCTTATGTCTGGAAGCCGGAGGCGCCAGGGGCAATATCCGGCGCTGCCCGCGACGGCATCCGCAGGATGTGCCGCCGCCCGCCGCTGCGATCCTCGACAGCGAGCATCACGCCCCAGAGCGCCCCCATCAAAAGATAGAAATGGCGCCAGTTATCGATATCGATAATGACGGCTTCGCCGACATGGCCGAGGACCGCCGCGTAGATGACGATGAGTATCCCCTGCTCCGGACTGTCGCGGCCGATGGCGCGCCAGCCCCTCACCAGAGAGAGGATCACGAACGCGAGAAAGGCCAGCCCCGCCAGAAAGCCGCCGCCAACAAGGATGTGCAGATAGACGTTATGGGTATCGAGCTTGTTGATCATCGCCCATTGCGCCGGACCGAGGCCAAGCGGTTTTTCCAGCGCCATCGCCAGCGCCCGCGACTGGCTCTGGAAGCGTCCATGATCGGGGTCCGTGTCGTAGCTCTGAGTCAGCGAAGCGCGCTGGGCAAAGAGGTCCGCCACCTTGGGGCTCGACAGCGCAAAGCCGACCACACCCACCATCACCACAACCGCAAGCGCACCGAAGCAGATGAGACGCATCGTCTGGAGATAGGATTTCGAGGTCGAAAGCGTCAGACCAAAAAAGACGAGGCCCGCAAAGAGAAGATTGCCCCAGGCGCCGCGCGAGAAGCTGAGCAGGAGCGCAAGCATCAGCACGCCGAGCGGCAGGACCATCCAGAGAGCGCGGACCGACTGCGCGGTACTGAGCTTCCAGGCGAGAAAGAGGATCGGCGCGACCAGAAAGGGACCGAAGACATTCGGATCGTTGAAGGTGCCCCGAGCGCGATCATATTCGGTGAAGATTTCCGCTCCCGGCAGCAAGGCGAAATACCCGATAATGCCGAGCGCCGCCGCAATCGTCGCCGCCGCCGTATAGGCCCAGAAGATTTGCAGGAGCCGCCGCATCGGATCCGCATAGACCCATGACGCAAAAAAGAGAAAGCTGCCGACGAGATAGACCGTCGTCATCAGCGCAGGCTGCACAAGATCCATGTAGAGCGCATCCATCGCGGCAATTCCATAGCCTGCGACGATGAGCCCCCAAAACGCCGCAGGCGTGCCGAGACGGCGCGGGAAACGAAGCCCGAGAAGAAAAAGAAGAGCTATCGTGCCCGCCATCATCAGGTCATAGGGCGACGGATTATCCTGTGTCCGGTCCGAGCGGACATAGAAACTCGTGAGGATGACAAGCACGACAAGACATTCGGCGAGAAGCACCGCGAGCGGACGGCCCGGAGCCCCCTTTCGTCGGTCGCCGATATCAATCTGCCAGCCATCCATGGCTCAACGCTCCGCGCCAGTGAAGCCTCGGCGCGCGGGCGTCTCCACCCCGCCCATGCGCGCCGTCGCCTCTCCGGTCTCACGCATATCGAGGAGCCGTGCATAAAAGCCGTCCACGCCCTCGACCATGCGGGCAACGGAAAAGAATTCGCGAACGCGCTCTCGAAGCGCAATGGCATCGGCTTCGAGAGCTGCAGGATCGTCAATGGCACGCGCCAGCGCGCCGGCAAGCGCAGCCACATCCTCCGGCGGCACGAGGCGGGAACTGAGAGATCCGAAAATCTCCGGTACACCGCCAACCTTCGTTGCAATGAGGGGCATTCCCGCCGCCGCAGCTTCAAGCGCCACGTAAGGCAGCGATTCGTGCCAGGACGGCATCACCACCACGCGGGCAAGAGCGAAAGCCTCGCGCGCGGGCAGCGCTCCCATGAATTCGATCGCCGCTTCGCCGCCTGCTTGTGCCGCCATCTTCTCGAATTCGGCTCGGTCCGGACCGGCGCCGACGATGCGGATGCGGACAGGCCGCGAAAGGGAGGAGGCCGCCTGGATGAGCGTCGACACACCCTTCAGCATGCGAAGTTCACCGATGAAAAGAAAGTCGGCAAGATCGTCTGCCGGGATTACCGGCTCGAACTCCGGCACAGAGAGACCGTTATGGATGACGACGGTCGGCGCAGCAGGCTTGCCGACCTTGGCGCGGTAGGCATTACGGCTGAACTCGGATTCAAAGATGAGACCGTCGCTACGCTGACGCATCAGCCGCTCGGCGCCCAGATAGACCAAGCCCTCAAGGCTTGCCGCACCATAATGCAGCGATCCGCCATGCGGTGTGTAGACGCGCAGCGCCTCCGGCGCACCGCCTGCAAGACGCGCAAGCATGCCGCCCTTGGCGCCATGGCCATGGACAATATCGGGCTCCAGCCAACGCAGCAGGCGCGATACTTCGCGGATATTCACGATGTCGCCAAGACCGGGAAGCCGCGACATGGAAACGACATGGAGGCCGAGGCCGCATTGGGGCGCGAGTTTCGCAAGCGCCGCCGCAGCCCGCTCGTCCGGCGGCTCGGCGCAGATCACGCCAACCGCGATACCCGCTTCCTGCTGCCCGGCGACGAGATCGCGTACATGACGAAAGAGACCACCCATCGGCAGGCGCATGACATGAACGGCCTTGCGCACCCTCTTGCGCGCGTCTTTTTGACCGTTCTGGCCGTTATGCGCAGCAGCGGTCATCAGAAATAGCGCTCCCGCACGAGGATCGTATCGCCCGGCAGGACGGGCGCCGTGCTGTCGACGCCAAGCTCGACGATGTGATCGCCGCGATTGCGCGTGATCTTCACCCGATCCTCATCTGCGCGGTAGGTGAAGCCACCCGCGACCGCGACCGCGCTCTGAACCGTCATGCCGTTCACGTAAGGATACTGACCGGCGCGCTGCACCTCACCGAGAATGAAGAATGGTCGGAACTCCGTGACCTGCACACTGACATTGGGATTGCGCAGCAAGGTCGTGCCGAGCTGGGCAGCGACGACATCCTCGAACTCGTCGGTGGTGAGACCGCGCGCCTGAATGGGGGGCATCAGCGGCATGGAGACGGCACCGGAACTGTCTACGGTGAAATCGCCGCTGAGTTCGGCCTGACCGAAGACGACGATGCGCAGCTTGTCGCCTGTATCGAGGCGATAGGTATCGTTTTCAGTGGAGACTGGACGTTCGGCAATGACCCCCCGCTCCGCGCAGCCGGAGACTGCGGCGAAAATCGCCATCAGGAAAAGGGCGAGACGAAGCTTCATGGACAGACTCTCTGGAAAGGTTTCGTGCTTCTGGAGACTAGGGGGCGGAAGGTTAATTTTTTCGAAATTGCCGGTATGCCTGGGCGTGTTAACGGGATGAAAACCGGCGCTCCCCGCCATTTTGGGAGGGCGCGTTAAGGCTTCCGTTACCTAAACGCCCTCTACTGCCAAGCGGCACTGGACGCAGTGTCCCTGCCTGCCCGGCTTCTCGTCCGGACAAGCGGGCAAGTACTTCCAGAGCGGAACGCATGACAGATACCCATCCGAACTCCGTAGTCACTTTCGGCGACCGCCGTCGCAACGCGCCAAATGAGAGCGCGGCGGGCGATATTTCGCCGTGGGAAGTGCTGCGCGGCGTATGGGCCCGCAAGGAAATCATCCTCGGCGCATTTCTGGCCTTCATGGTCGTCGCCGCGTTCTGGCTGTTCACGGCAACACCGACATACACCGTCGAAACCCGCGTGATGCTTGCGCCGCGCGCGGGCGAAATTTCGACTTTCGACAATGAGAGTTCGCCGCTGCTGCCCGATGTGCAGACCCTTCAGACCGAAATCCAGGTGCTGACCTCGCGCCCGTTGATTGCGCGCCTCATCACCGATCTCGGCCTTGCCTCCAATCCCGAATTCAATCCGGCGCTTCGCTCGCCGGGCTTCCTCAGGCGCATCGCTGTTGCCTTCGGTATGCGCGCGCGCCACCCTGTAACCGATATCGAGGAAATCACCGACGTCGTCCTTTCGCGGCTGGAGGTCTATCAGAAGACAAATTCCCGCGTCATCGCCATTGTCTTTACCTCCGTCGACCCGCGCATGGCGGCCATCGTTCCCAACCGGCTTGCCGAACTTTATATCGAGCAGCAGATCGAGCAGCGCACGGGCGTGACCAGCGAAGCCACGAAATGGCTCGCCGAACAGATCGAGGAACTGCGCGACAAGGTGCAGAAATCCGAAGCCGCTGTGGAAACCTTCCGAACGCGCTCCGGGCTCTTCCTGACCGACGGTTCCACCCTGCCCCAGCAACAGCTCACGCAGCTTAACAGCCAGCTTTCCACCGCCGAGGCCGACCGTGCCGCCGCGCAGGCCAAACTCAGCAATGCGCGCGAACTTCTTGCATCCGGCAATGCGGTGAACTCCGCCGCCGAAGTGCTGCAATCGCCGCTGATCCAGAACCTGCGCCAGCAGGAGGTGGCACTCCGCGCCCAGATTGCGCAGATGTCGGAGACGATGCTGCCGACGCATCCGCGACTTCAGGAAGAACAGGCAAACCTCGCCGACCTCGAACGCCAGATCGAAAAAGAGGTTTTGAAGATCATCGAGGCGCTGGAGAATGAGGCGCGCGTGGCCAATGCGCGCGTGAACTCGCTCCGCGCAAGCCTGAACCAGCTACAGCGCCGTATGGGCGAACTGAACCAGGACGAGGTGAAACTGCGGGCACTCCAGCGCGACGCGGACTCAAACCGTGCCTTGCTCGAATCCTTCCTGTTGCGCTACCAGCAGGCAAAGGCGCGCGCGGAAGCCGACGCACAGGCAGCGAATGCACGCATCGTCTCGCGCGCCCAGCAGCCCGTCGAGGCAACCTTCCCGCGCATGTCGTCCGCGCTCACCTTCGCCACAGTCGCGGGCATCGTTTTCGCTTTCCTCGTCACTTTCCTGATCGAGGTCTTCGCGCGCGGTTTCCGCACCGGCGAGCAAGCCGAACGCACAACGGGAATGCCCTTTCTCGGCCTCGTGCCGGAAACGGAAACGAAGCGCGGCACCCCCGCGCCCGCCGACGGCATTATCCACAATCCCTCGGGGCCTTATGCTGAAGCCATCCGCGCCCTTCAGGGACATGTTCTGCTTGCCCGTGTCGGTGAGCGGCGCGCCCGCACCGTGCTTGTTACCTCCGCTCTTGAAGGCGAAGGCAAGACGGAGACGGCTGCCAGCCTCGCCCGCGTCTTTGCGCTCGGCGGATATCGCACGATCATTGTCGACGCAGACATGCGTGACGCCTCCGTTCACAAAGCATTGAATGTCTCGCGCCGTCCCGGCCTTGCCGATCTGCTGATGAGCCGCGCAGCCTTTCAGCACGTTATCCGCAAGGATTCCATGAGCCCCGCCCACGTCATGCAGGCGGGCACACCCATCGCCAATCCGACCGGCGCCCTTGCCTCATCGCAGATGCACTGGGTGCTCAGCGCGCTTCAGCAGACCTATGATTATGTGATCATCGATTCGCCCGCGACCCTTTCGGCCGCAGACGCGCAAGTGCTCGCAAAAGCCGCGGACGTAACGATACTCGTGGTGAAATGGTCCTCGACGGGCCGCCGCGTCGTTGCCCGCGCGCTGAAGCTTCTCTCGGCGGCGAGCAGCCGCCGCGTGGGCATCCTGCTGACGCGGGTGAACCTGCGCCGCTACCGCCGCTATGGCGACGAGGCGCTGCGGGAATATCCCGCATACCCCGCCCAGCAACGAGTTGCGGCGCATCGGGCCTGATCAGCCCGCCACCACCTGCGTCTTCCGTCCAAAGAAAATAGCAATGGCCTTTCGCCGGTCGCCCACGAGACGCCTCACCGTGTCGTAGGCCGGACGCAGCACGTCATAGGCCGCGACCTTCGCCCGGTCCCACAAGGGATGTTCGCCCGCATCTGCCTGCGGAAAGCCAAGCCTGCGCAAACCTGCATTCATATAAGAGAGCTTCACCAGGCGCTGCGAAGCCTCGGTGTGCCAGGTGATCGAGAAGGAAACGGAAACCTCGTTGCCGTTCTGCACCCAATGCGGCGCGAAGAGCGGCACGAAGATGCCTTCTCCCGGTTTGATATGCTGTTGCGTGGCCTTCGCCTCGAACGCGTCAGTATAGGGAAGATTGCGATGCTTGCCGGGAAAGAGTTCCATACCCTCGGCGCTCACGACGCTCCGGTCGCTCGGATCGAAGAGCGACATGCGCTTCTCTCCGCGTATCTGAAGCAGGAAGTTCAGCTCCGGGTCCATGTGGAACGGTGTGACATTGCTGGGGGAAGTGACGAAAATAAAAGCTTGGCGCATCATCGCGGCGCCCATGAGCCCGCCGGTTTGCTCAGCCACCTGATCGAGACAGACATCGAGAAGTTCCTTGTATTCCGGGTCTGCCTCGACGTTCTTGATGACCATCCAGGATTTCGCCTCTTCGATACGGCGAACGGTTTCTTCCGGCGTCATTCCGTTGGAGGGTGTGAGCGAGGGATCCTGATTGGGCAAGACCGGACCGTTGAACTCCACCTGATCGGCGGGCAGCGATGCCGCGAGGCGCGCAAGCCGCTCAAGCCTGAACAATGGATGATTGTCGAGCCGGTGCGACACTCGAAATGTCGAGCGCGGCATCTGTTCCGTGACGCACCCCGTTTCGATTTCAATCAGCTTGTTCATTTCCATCTCCTTGCAGACGGTCGTAGAGAAGGCGGAGCTTGGCGCGCGCAGCAGCTTCGGCGCGCTGGCCGAGGGCAATCCAGCCAGCAAGCGGCGTGCTGAAAGCATGGTCCGTGGTGACGAGCATGCTGCTCATGGTACGGCGTTCCGCCCAGATGTGGTCGATCATCGGATGACCGGGCACGGCGCAGGAATCGACCCAGTCGGTCTTCTCGTCGCCGAGGAAAGCGCCGATGGCTTTCAGCATCAAAAGCGTGCCGGGCGAATAACGTGAATAGCTTTCGTCGAAGGCGATCTTGAAGGTGAAAACGCCGCGTCCCGAGCGGAAGCTCGCAAGCATCGCGAGCGGCTTTCCATCCAGCGTGAGTTCCGTGCAATGCAGGGTACCGGCGCGATGCGCACCGCGGCATATCTCTTCGAAATAGGCGCGCTCATTCGCACGCGCCTTCATTGCCGTCCCGCGCCTGCCTTTCCAGCCCTGCGCTTCGAGCGCGAGGAAGCGGGCAACCCACTCGTCAAGATTCTCGCCGCCGTCATGGGTCGTGAAATCGAGCGTCCCCATTTCCGCCAGCCGGTTCCAGAGCCGGTTGAATTCCTTGCGCTTCTTCTTGCGGATATTCGCCGCGAGATAGGCCTCGCCATCGAGTTCGGAGCGAAGAAAGGCGCGTTGGTGGCGGTCCGTTTCACGGAACCTGATATCATCCGATGCCATCACTTCGCGCAGCGCCTTGTCGAAGGCGCCCTCCGCTTCAAAGAGCGGAAACTCGACAAGTGCCGCGCCCTGCATTTCCGCAAGGGCGAGGAACCGGCGAACCGCCTGCTGCTCGTAACCGCCGCGCAGTAGCGGTGTACCGATATAGCTGTGGATATGTTGCCAGATATGCCAGACCGGAAAGGGCGAGCCATAGAGCCCCCGCGAGACACGGTAAGGCATCAAGCCGATCAGAAGACGGTTGCCCGCACCATCGGCCTCGCTCCAGAGAAGCGCCACGCGAGCTTCATCTTTTTTCTGAAGATGCTCCATCGCGGATACGAGCGTCACGCTTTCAAACTGCACATTCCTGTCGGTCGCTGAAGCAGCGAGCGTGTCAATGTCCGAGCGGAACGGCATGATCGCATCCGCGCTTTCGAGGATGACGACATCGGCACTTGGCGGCCGTCCATGCAGATAACGTGCGGCATGGCTCAGCACTTCAACCGTAAGTTCATTTTCGATGCGCGGGCGCTTCTTCATGAGCCCCTGCCCGAGCGGATATTGGCCAATGCCGGTCATGCAACCCTCGTGGCGGTAAGCTTGCGCCGGATGGGCCCGGCAAGAACAAAGACAGTGATACCAAGGCGGCGGCGGACGATGACCGCGAGCCATAGCGTCGAGGTGACGATGGAGATGGCGGTCGCGATCGCTGCGCCCATGAGCCCGAAGGACGGAACCAGCAGGAAATTGAGTGCGATATTCGCAACCGCGGCGACGCCATAGGTCCAGCCGACAGCGTTCTGGTTGCCCGTCATGTTGAGGAGATATTCGGTGGACCCGGTCGCGGCGCGCGCAAGGAAACCCAGCATCAGAACGCAGAGCACAGGGTAGCCCGCATCGAAATTCGCACCAAAGAGGCCCAGCGCGAAATTACCGCCGAGAAGAAGAACGACACCGGCTGCTACAGTCGGCCAGAAGATCCACTGGGTCGAACCCTGAACGAAAGCCTCCAGTTCTTCGCGCTTGCCCGCGCTGTGCAGCTCCGCGAATTTCGGTACGGCAAGCGCTGCGACCGAGAACTGGATAAAGGCCATGAGATTCGCGATGCGCGTAGCCGCGAAGTAGATGCCGACTTCGTCAGGCGCAACGAAATAGCCGAGCAGCACGATATCCGTATTGGTGAGAAGGAGGAAAAGCCCCTCGACCAGCACCAGCGGCGCGGAGATCGCGACCCAGTGCTTCACATGATAGACGGGTTTTGCACCCGGTACCGCTCGCGTGACGCGGCGCGACAGCGCGAAGCGCTGCCCAAGCATGGTGACAAAGGTGGCAACGAGTGCGGCGAGCGTCACGTGAAAGCCCGTGGCGCTGCCCGTAAAGAAGATGATGCCGCCCGTTATGATCACAATAGCAAGCGGACGAACGATATAATTCGGGACATAGGCGAGATTGACCCAGCCGAAGGCGCGAGCCGCGCCCTCCTGCCAGTCCATCAGCGCAAAACCGGGCACGCAAAGCAGCGCAATGGCGAGTGGCCAGAGATAATAATCCTGGATGTAACCGCTGAGCGCCCAAAGAAGAAGAAGTCCGACTGCCGCCGCCGCCACACCGAGCGCGGCGACGATGCCGAAAGACGCCTTGAGGACGCCGGCAAGACGGCGCCACTTTTCCTTCGCCCTATATTCGGGAATGAAGCGAAGCACGGACGTGCCGAAGCCCAGCGGCACGACGATGCCAAGCACCACGACCCAGACCCAGACATAAGCAAAGATGCCGTATTCGAAAGCGCCCATCCAGCGCGCGAGCAGCACCTGACTGATCAGCGCGATGGCCGCACCGGCAATACGAATACCCATGACGAAGGCCGCCCCCCGGACCACGCCCGCAAGGTGCGCATCGTCAAGCTTGTCGGCGATCATATGCCCGATGCGCCTGAGGCGCGGCGGGAGCCGGTCCGGATTCATTGCTGTAGCCCTCAAGCCCGAGCGGTCAATGCCGCGGTGAAAACGCCTGTCGCCGCGCGCAGCCGGGTGAACCCCTGCCAAAGTATCGGGGTCTGCTTGATGAATCGTTTAGCTTCGAGATAAGCGATACGTGGCCCCAGGCCGAGCCAGCCGACAAGATTGTTCGGCTCGACAAGATCAAAGAGCTGGATTTCGACTTCGCACCACTGGTCCTTGTAGCCTTCATCGCCGATTGTGAAATCAAAGGCTGTCTTGCCGGTTTCTGTGGCGCGTCCCATGAGCTCCATGAGCAGGATCATGCCGGGGCCGAAGCGGGAGGCTTCCGCCTTCTCATCGTAGCTCGCGAGCACATAGTGGTAGCGACCGCCATAATTGAGACCCCAGGCCGCCGCCGCGACCGTGTCGCCGACCGCAAGATGATTGACCTCGATCAACCCTTCAGCTTCTTCGCTGGTCGAGATGTCGCGATAGAAATCGCGATAGCCCGGCTTGTCGAAAAGATTGGGCACGCCCATGCGCGCGAAGGTGATGGCCTTCTGCTCCATGAGGATGTCGAGCGAACGGAGCTTCTCCTCCGCGCTTTCCGGCGTGACAAGCGAAACCGCGCCGAGTTCCTCGGTCTTGCGGCGCTTCTGCTTGTCGCGCTTCTTGCTGCCGGAAGAGCGCTTCTCACCATAATAGGTGGCCCAGTCGTCCTTCAGCATCGTCATGTGAGCGGAAGACGCATTCTGGCGCAGACCGCCAAGCGTCATCATCGGGTTGGCCTGCTCGCCGATACGCTGCGGCATGCGGCTAAGCGTGACGATGTGATGGGTGGGGAGCGTGTCGCGGATCTCGTTCCAGAGCGCCGGGAACTGCGCGGGTGAGACATAGCGCGGGAAATCGCGGGAAAGCAGCGGCCCATTGTAGTCGCTGAGGTCGCCGCCGAGCCAGGAAAGCTTGTGGCAGATCACGCCGTTTTCGATGCCGAGCGGAAGAATGAACAGCGCGCCGCCTTCATTGTCCCATCCGACGACAATGGCAGGCTTCACGCCCTGCTTCGTCCCGATATGACGCTGCCATGCCGAAACCCATGCGTAAGTCTGGAACGGCGTACCATCGCCGGAGTTTTCGAGCGCCTGCCATACAGCCTTGAGCGGCTCGATCTCGTCATGGACGGAAATGAGCACTTCAGGCCGACCCGCCGGAACACCAAAAAGGGCAGTTTTCCTGGTATTTTCGGCCTTGAATTCAGTCTGAAACTGACTCTGGTCTTCGAACGTGTTCGTAAGCGGCGTCATGGGCGGCCTCGCCTTGTATCTGTTTCCCTACAGGGCGCCGCGTTCGTCCGTTTCCCGAATCTGGACGCGCCGTCCTGCCTCGGACAGAAGGTTGCAAAGCCTGTGCTAGTCGTACCGCATTAACCTTTTTCGCCGAAAATGCCAGGCAATGAACGAAACCGCCCGCATATCCCGAGACGCCAGCCCGTCGCTGATGGGCCGGACGCTACTCGCCCTCCATGCAAGCGGCGCACACCGGCTCGCGCCAAAATCGCTGGCGGGGATCGGCGTCATCTTCATGTTGCACCGGGTGCGCGAAGACGATGGTGCGGCATTCGCACCAAACCGCATCCTCGAAATCACGCCCTCTTTCCTCGAAGAGACCATCGGGACGGTGCGCGAACTCGGCTACACCTGCATGTCGCTTGATGAAGCCGTGACACGTCTCGAAAAAGGCGAGCATGGCGAGCGCTTCGCGGTCTTCACGCTTGACGATGGTTACAAGGACAATCTGACCGACGCCCTCCCCGTTTTCGAGCGCCATGACGTTCCCTTCACCGTCTATCTGACGACGGGACTGCCGGACGGGCACGCGGAAATCTGGTGGGTGGCGCTTGAGCGCGCGATTGCAGCGGCAAACGCCATGCGCATCGCGCTTCCGGGCAACGAAATTTCGATGTTCACGCGCGACGTCAATGAAAAGAACGCCGCCTGGAACAGGATATATTGGGCGCTGCGCAAATTGCCCGAACATGAAATGCGAACGGAAGTGCGCAAGCAGGCGATGATGCATGGCATCGACATGGCCACGCTTACACGCGAACTCGCGATGAGCTGGGATGATGTGCGCACCCTCGCCGCCCACCCGCTCGCCAGCATCGAGGCGCATACGGCCAACCATTTCGCGCAAAAGAGGTTGTCCTCCAGCGAGGCCCGCAGCGACATCGAACGCGGGGTCGCGCGGATGGAAGCGGAGCTCGGTTACCGCCCGCAGCACTTCTCCTATCCCTATGGCGACCCGGGCTCGGCCGATGAACGCGATTTTGCACTCGCCGAGGCGCTCGGCTTCCGCTCGGCAACGACGACCCGCAAGGGCCTCATCCAGCCCCGCCACGCAAAGCGGATGACGAGCCTGCCGCGGCTTTCGCTCAATGGAGATTTTCAGGACCGGCGAATGCTGGAGGTACTGCTGAGCGGCCTGCCTTTCGCGCTGGCAAAACCTCTCCGCTCGCTCGGGATCGATTGAGTCTAGCTGTCCTGCTTGCGCCGCTGCCTGCGGCCCCACCAAACCTCGAAACGCCGCCGCCAGCGCCGGACCGGATGCAGATCAACGGACAGGACGAGTACGCCGAGCGGCAGCATCCAGAAACCGACAACTGGCAGAAAGCCGACCGTGCCGCCGAAAATGAGAAGGATACCAACGACAATTCGCAGGATTGGCGGACCTGGAATCCGCATTCGCTTGTCGCCGAAGCGTACCGCAGCCATGAAATGACATTCTCCGCGAAAATCGGCGGCTCGATACGCCGAACTTGTTTCGGCAGATAGGACCAAAAGGTGGCGATAGCAAGACATTTGGACTGGCACGGGCCAAATGTCTTTGCTATATGCAGGCTCAATCGGTAGCGCCTGCAAAGGCCGCGACCGCATATTCCTCGGTAGCTCAGTGGTAGAGCAATCGGCTGTTAACCGATCGGTCGCTGGTTCGAATCCGGCCCGGGGAGCCAGTTTCGCCGCGGCGCGTCATGGGAGATCACCCGGACGCGCCGCGGCTTTTTCATTTCAGGGTCGTTTTCCGGCAGCAGGCTGTCCCTAACGGGACAATTGTTAGCGCTAATACTAAGTATATAGTTCGCAGCGAACTTGCCGGTGAGAGACATGACCACAAGCCAGACCGCATTCGACCATACCTTCATCGCACTTGCCGATCCGACGAGGCGTTCCGTCATCGAGATTCTGACGCAGGGGCCTCAAAGCGTCAGCGAGCTCGCGCGGCGCTTCACCCTCGCCTTGCCGACATTCATGTCGCATCTGCGCATTCTCGAACGCGCCGGCCTCATAACGACCAAAAAGACCGGTCGTGTGCGGACCTGCACGCTGGATGTAACAAAACTCACCGCCGCCGAAGACTGGATGCACCGGCAAAGGCAGCTCTGGGAGACAAGGCTCGACCAGATGGATGATTATGTGAAGCAGTTGCACAAAGAAGAGACGAAATCAGACCGAAAATAGCGCTGTTCCGTCCTTCTAGCTCTCCGGACGTAAACCATCCGCCCCGCCATTGCGTAGAAATATCCGGCAAAGAGTGAGTGAGCGAGGGGCCATTCCTGCTTATACTCTTCCTGGACAATGGATGGAGTGGAACCGCATGCAACAGCAGGCAGTGGCCAGTCGAACCGAAACGTTCGCCGTTACCCCGGAGAACGTGTCTTCCATCGGCGGTATTCCGCAACTCGCGCGAATCGTCTTCCGCGCGCTGGCGAAAATCCGCCACGGCTCCATGACCGTTACCCTGCCCGACGGGCGGCGGCTTCTTTTCCGGGGCACTGAACCGGGCGAAGACGCCGAACTCGTGATCCGCGATTTCCGCCTGACCCGGCGCTTCTTTTCCGGCGGCGATCTCGGTGCGGCCGAAGCCTTTCTCGACGGCATGTGGGACAGTCCGAACGTCACCGCTTTCTTGCAGTTCTTCCTGCGTAACAAGGAAGCACTTCAGGACAAACTGAACGGCATGCCCGTCGCACGTTTGTTCTCGCGCCTCGGCCACCTGATGCGGCGGAACTCGAAGAACGGTTCCAAACGCAACATCGAATACCACTACGATCTCGGCAACAGCTTCTATACACGCTGGCTCGACCCGACCATGACCTATTCCGCCGCCCGCTTTTCCCATCCGGGTCAGGAGCTCTCCGAGGCGCAAACCAACAAGTACCGTTCACTGGCTGAACGGATCGGCCTCGGGCCCGAACACCACCTGCTCGAAATCGGCAGCGGCTGGGGCGGCTTCGCGGAATATGCGGCAAGCGAGATTGGCTGCCGCGTAACCGGCATCACCATCAGCAAGGAACAACTTGCCTTCGCGCGCGAGCGCATGGAGAAGAAGCAGCTCACCCACAAGGTCGACATCCGCTACCAGGATTATCGCGACGTGGACGAAACGTTCGATCGTGTGGCTTCCATCGAGATGTTCGAGGCCGTGGGCGAGGAATACTGGCCGACCTATTTCCGGAAGGTGCGGGACTGCCTGAAGCCGGGCGGCAAGGCCGGGCTCCAGATCATCACCATCGAAGACCGGGCTTTCGATGCCTATCGCAAGCGCGCGGACTTCATCCAGCGCTATATTTTTCCGGGCGGCATGCTGCCCTCGCCGAGCGTGCTCCGCCAGCAGGTTGCGCAAGCGGGCCTCACCTGGGCCGGCAATCTGGAATTCGGTCTCGACTATGCCGAGACGTTGCGCCAGTGGCGCGAACGCTTCCGCACAGCCTGGCCGGAGATCCGCACGCAGGGCTTCGACGAACGCTTCCGCCGCATGTGGGAATATTACCTCTCCTATTGCGAGGCAGGCTTCCGCGCCGGAAACATCGACGTGACGCAGGTGACGCTCGCCCGCCAATAGCGGCGTCGTGGCACGGCTGATATGCTCCGCCTCTCATCCCAAGCGGAGCATTTCATGGAATCCCGTCTCGTCCCGACGCCGCGCAGCCTTGCCGATGTCGATCTTCAATCGCGCGATACCATCGGCCAGGGCTGGGGAAAGCTCGAGCGTTTCACCTTTCGGCATCGCCGCTTCGATGGCGAATGGTCCGATCCCGTCACGCGCGACGTCTATACCATCGGCGAAGCTGTGAATGTTCTTCCCTACGATCCCGACCTCGACGCCGTGGTGCTGATCGAGCAATTCCGCGCCTGCGGCCTTGCCTGGGGCGAAGCAACCTGGCTCTTCGAGGTCGTGGCCGGGATGCGCGACAAGAACGAAACGCCCGAGGAAGTCGCCCGGCGCGAGGCGGTGGAAGAAGCGGGCTGCGAACTGCGCGCCGTCCACCCGGTCTCGACCGTCTGGTCCTCGCCGGGCGGCTATGGCGAACGGGCTTATCTCTTCGTTGGACTGGCCGCTCTGGAGGGCATAGGCGGCATTCACGGCCTTGCCGAAGAGCATGAAGATATCCGCGCGGTGGCGGTACCGCTGGCGCAAGCCTATGCGGCAACACAGGATGGCCGCATCCGGGACACCAAAACAATCCTTCTTATTCAATGGCTTATGCTGAACAAGTCACAGTTCAAATGAATAGCGGTCATTCGCCTAACGCCTTGAACCAAGAGCACCCCCTCCGTATGTTCCAGTACAACCAGCATAAAAA
The DNA here is from genome assembly GCA_002694985.1 of Parvibaculum sp. Classification (GTDB taxonomy): domain Bacteria; phylum Pseudomonadota; class Alphaproteobacteria; order Parvibaculales; family Parvibaculaceae; genus Parvibaculum. The sequence goes on from NZNS01000005.1 coordinate 132,072, forward strand.
CAGATAACGAAGCCAGCTCCATGGACATCAAGAACGGTCTCGTCGACTCGATCGGCAACACGCCCATGCTGCGCCTGAAGCGCGCATCGGAAGAAACCGGCTGCGAGATTCTCGGCAAGGCCGAATTCCTGAACCCCGGCCAGTCGGTGAAAGACCGCGCCGCCCTCTACATCATCGAGGACGCGGTGAAGCGTGGCGCACTGAAGCCCGGCGGCGTCATCGTGGAAGGTACGGCTGGCAATACGGGCATCGGGCTCGCCCTTGTCGGCAATGCGCTCGGCTTCCGCTCGGTAATCGTGATCCCGGAGACGCAAAGCCAGGAGAAGAAGGACATGCTGCGGCTCTGCGGCGCTGAGCTGATCGAAGTTCCGGCAGTGCCCTACAAAGACCCGAACAACTACGTGAAATATTCCGGCCGCCTTGCCGAGGAACTTGCGGCGAAGGAACCGAACGGCGCCATCTGGGCAAACCAGTTCGACAATGTCGCAAACCGGCAGGCGCATATCGAGACGACCGGGCCTGAAATCTGGAAGCAGACCGACGGCAAGGTGGACGGCTTCATCTGCGCCGTCGGCACGGGCGGCACGCTGGCCGGCACGGGCATGGCACTGAAGGCGAAAAGCAAGGATGTGCAGATCGGCATTGCCGATCCGATGGGCGCCGCGCTCTACAACTATTACAAGAATGGCGAACTGAAATCCGAGGGCACCTCGATTACCGAAGGTATCGGACAAGGCCGCATCACGGCGAACCTTGAGGATGCGCCGATCGACCAGGCCTTCCAGATTCCCGACGAGGAAGCTCTGCCGATCATCTTTGGATTGCTCAAGGAAGAAGGTCTCTGCCTCGGCGGATCGAGCGGCATCAATGTCGCAGGGGCAATTCGCCTCGCGAAGGAAATGGGCCCCGGTCATACAATTGTCACCGTGCTCTGCGATTACGGCACACGCTACCAGAGCAAGCTGTTCAACCCGGCTTTCCTCAAGGAGAAGAACCTGCCTGCGCCGGATTGGCTCTAGGCGGAACGAGGGACGAGAGACATGTACGAGGCCACCTCTCCGCTTGTGACAACCGAATGGCTGGCAACGCATCTGGATGCGCCCGATGTGCGCGTGGTGGACGCCTCATGGTACCTGCCGCAGATGCAGCGAAACGCCCGCGAGGAATATGAGCGCGAGCACATTCCGGATGCTGTCTTCTTCGATATCGACGAGATTTGCGATCTCGACAGCCCCTATCCTCACATGCTGCCGAGCCCGGAGAAATTCTCGTCGCGTGTGCGCGGCATGGGACTTGGCGACGGCAACCGCGTGGTCGTCTATGACGGTGCCGGGCTTTTCAGCGCCGCCCGCGTCTGGTGGATGTTCCGCGTCATGGGGCATGACGATGTGACCGTGCTCGATGGCGGATTGAAGAAGTGGAAGGCGGAGGAACGCCCGCTGGACGACATGCGTCCGCGCAACTCCGCGCGCCATTTCACCGCACGACGCAACACCGGCCTCATCCGCGACCGCAAGGCGATCCTCCAGAATATCGAGACATGCGCCGAACAGGTGCTGGATGCCCGGAGTGCCGAACGCTTCCATGCGAAAGAGCCCGAACCTCGCCCGGACCTGCGCGGCGGCCACATTCCCGGCAGCCTGAACTTGCCCGCAAGCAAGCTCATCACCGAGGACGGCACGATGAAAAATCCCGAAGAGCTGAAGAGGCTCTTCGAGGAAGCGGGCGTTGATCTCAACCGTCCCGTCATCACGACATGCGGCTCGGGCGTCACCGCCTCCATTCTCGCACTTGGTCTTGCCGTACTCGGCAAGCCACAGGTTCCCGTCTATGATGGCTCATGGGCTGAATGGGGCGCGACGCCGGAGATGCCCGTCGAAAGCTGAACTGGAAACGGGCGCGAGAGATGGGAAAAAAACACAAGACAACCGTCACCCATCTCGAAATGACGGCACCGCCGCGCCTGCCCCTTGTTCCGCACCCGCCCGGCAAATACGCCCTGATGCGCGCGGAAAACCCGCCGGTTCATTTCTATCGCTATCTCTATGATGCTGTTGGCCGCGATTACGTCTGGGTGAACCGCAAGCGGCTGTCGGACGCCGCCCTCGCACAGATCATCCAGCACCCGGAAGTCGAGATCTACGTGCTTTACGTAAACGGCGTACCGGCCGGCTATTTCGAACTCGACTTTCGCGCGTTGCCGCGCGCCGAGCTCTCATTCCTCGGATTGATGCCCGAACAGATTGGCTCCGGGCTTGGCAGTTTCCTGCTGCGCGAGGCAATCAGCATGGCCTGGTCGCGCGAGACGAAGCGCCTCATCGTCCAGACTTGCACCCTCGATCATCCGCGCGCCCTGCCGCTTTATCAGCGCATGGGCTTCACGCCCTACGCGCAGGAAGAAGCGGTTCTGGAAGAGATCGACTGAGCGTCGAACTCAATGCCCGAGAATTTGCGCGAGGAACTCTTTCGTCCGCGCGTGTTTCGGCGTGTTGAAGAATTCTTCGGGGGGCGCTTCCTCGATAATCTCGCCTGCATCCATGAAGACGACACGGTTTGCGACTTCCCGCGCAAAGCCCATTTCATGCGTGACGCAGAGCATGGTCATGCCTTCCTGCGCAAGCTCCACCATGACGTCGAGCACTTCCTTGATCATTTCCGGGTCGAGCGCGGAAGTCGGCTCGTCGAAGAGCATGATCTTCGGGCTCATGCAGAGCGCGCGGGCAATGGCCACGCGCTGCTGCTGGCCGCCGGATAGCTGACCGGGATATTTCCCCGCCTGCTCGGGAATACGCACACGCTCTAGAAAACTCATGGCGAGATCACGCGCTTCGCGCTCCGGCATCTTGCGCACCCAGAGCGGCGCCAGTGTGCAGTTCTCCAGCACCGTCATATGCGGAAACAGGTTGAACTGCTGAAACACCATGCCGACTTCGCGCCGCACCTCGTCGATGCGTTTCAGATCTTCGGTAAGCTCGATCCCGTCAATGACGATGCGGCCTTCGTCATGCGGCTCCAGCCGGTTGATGCAGCGAATGAGCGTAGATTTGCCCGAACCGGACGGCCCCGCAATGACGATGCGTTCGCCTTCATTCACCGTCAGATCGATATCTTTCAGAACGTGAAAATCGCCAAACCATTTGTTCACGCCGGTCATCTCGATCATCACCTTGTCGGAGACTTTGAGTTTCGGCGTTTTTACCGACGCTGCGGTTCCCTCGGACATCGTTATCTCCTAGCGCTCGCGCGCCGCGTTGAGCTTGCGTTCCATGAAATTCGAATATTGCGACATCCCGAAGCAGAAGACCCAGAAGACGAGCGCCGCGAAGATGTAGCCGGTGAGCGCACCCTGCGGCACCGTCCATGACGGATCGCTGAGTTGCGCGCGGACCTGCCCCAGAAGGTCGAAGATGCCGACGATCAGCACCAGTGTTGTATCCTTGAAGAGCCCGATGAAGGTGTTGACGATGCCCGGAATGACATGGCGCAGCGCCTGCGGTAGAACCACCTGCCCCATCGCCTGCCAATAGGTGAGACCGAGCGCGCGCGCCGCTTCATATTGCCCGGCCGGGATCGCCTGCAAGCCGCCGCGAACCACTTCCGCCATATAGGCCGAGGAGAAGAGCGCGACACCAACGAGGCAACGCAGGAGATTGTCCGGACTCATCCCCTCCGGCAGGAAGAGCGGCAGCATGACGCTTGCCATGAAAAGTACGGTGATGAGCGGCACGCCGCGCCAGAACTCGATGAAGAGGATGCAGAGCATCCTTATGGCCGGCATGGACGAACGCCGCCCCAGCGCAAGGACGATACCGAGAGGCAGCGACACGACGATGCCCGTGAGCGCCACGACCAGCGTGACGAGCAGCCCGCCCCACTCGCTCGTCGGAACGGGACGGAGCCCCGGCCGGTCCCCCGCAAGCAGCACAAGTGCGATCAGCGGATAGATGACAAGCAGAAAGATCAGGTTGAAACGCTTGGCAGGCGCCGAGGGAATAAGCGCCGGCACGATGGCAAGAATGCCGAGCGCGAAGACAATGTTTACGCGCCAGAGCTCGTCCTGCGGATAGCGGCCATAGATGAACTGCCCGATATTCGCCCAGACGAAAGGCCAGCAAGCACCCTTGCCGTCACCGAGGCAAGCTTCCCGGGTCGTCCCCGACCAGACAGCGCTGAAAATCGTGAAGTCGAGAAAGGGCGGAATGGCGAGCCACAGCAGATAAAGGCAAGCCAAAGTAAGGATGGTGTGGCCCACACTCGAAAACAGATTGCGCCGCGCCCAGACGACCGGCGACATGCGCATCTGGCTTTTGGGCGGCGGACGGCCTGTCACATCTTCCATCGCCATCGTTCAACGCTCCTGCAGCGCTACGCGCGCATTGTACCAGTTCATCGCAAGCGAGGTGAGAAGGCTCAGCGTGAGATAGACCGCCATCGTGATCGCGATGACTTCAATCGCCTGGCCTGTCTGGTTGAGGACCGTGCCGGAAAAAACGGCAACGAGATCGGGATAGGCAATGGCGACCGCGAGCGAAGAGTTCTTGGTGAGGTTCAGTATCTGGCTCGTCAGCGGCGGAATGATGAGACGGAGCGCCTGGGGAATGACGACGAGACGAAGCGTCGTACTTTCCTTGAGGCCGAGAGAAGCCGCCGCCTCGCGCTGCCCTCTGCCGACGGACTGGATGCCCGCGCGAACGATCTCGCCGATGAAAGCCGCCGTGTAGAGCGTAAGACCGAGAACGAGAGCGACGAACTCCGGCAAAAGCCGCATACCGCCCGTGTAGTCGAAAGCACCCTCGACCGCGAAATCGAGATGAAAGGGCGCCCCCGCGACAAGCCATGTGACCCCGGGAAGAACAACGACGAGTGCGGCGAAAACCCGCCAGGCAGGGAACAACTGGCCGGTGTCGCGCTGCCGCTTCCTTGACCAGCGGACGAGAAAGATACCGCCGATGAGCGCAACGGCAAATGCCGCCAGAAAGGCGATAATGCCAGCATCGAAAATCGGGGCGGGAAGGATCAGCCCGCGATTGTTGATGAGTACGCCGGGCAGCGGATTGAGACTGTCGGCAGGCCCCGGCAAGGGACGAAGCACCGCGAAATACCAGAAGAAAAGATGCAGCAGCAGCGGAATATTGCGCATGATCTCGACATAGGCGGCGGCAAGTTTCGCGATCAGCCAATTGTTCGAGAGCCGCAGAACACCGATCAGGAAGCCGAGCAGCGTCGCCAGCACGATACCGATAACGGCGACAACCAGCGTATTCAGCAGGCCGACGAGAAAGGCGCGGCCGTAACTGGATTGCTCGCTATAGGGAATGAGAGTCTGGATGATGCCGAAGCCGGCCGTGTTGTCGAGAAAGCCGAAGCCGGATGAGATGTTCAGCCGTTCGAGATTTTCCTGCGCCGTCGCGGCAAAGAACCAGACAACGGAAATGACGGCGATGAGGACCGACGCCTGATAGACGAAGGAGCGAACGCGCGGATTGTTCCATCCGAGCGGTGTCGCGCTGCGCGAGCGCGCTCCCTTGCTGTGCCCCTGCCCCATGCTCATGCCCCTTAGCGGACCGGTGGCGCATATTGTACGCCACCATCCGTCCAGAGAGCGTTCAGACCGCGTTTTATGCCGAGCGGCGTTTCCGTACCGACATTGCGCTCGAACATCTCGCCATAATTTCCGGTGGCCCGGATCGCATGAACCACCCAGTCCGGCGCAAGCCCTACGGCCTCGCCATAGGCCCCCTCGCGGCCCAGGAGACGCTTCACGCGCGGATTGTCGCTCTCAAGCATCTCGTCGATATTGGCCGAGGTCACGCCGAGTTCCTCTGCATTGAGCAACGCATTGAGCGTCCAGCGTCCGATATCCTCCCACTGCGGATCGCCCTGCCGCACCGCCGGGCCAAGCGGCTCCTTGGAAATGACATCGTCCAGAACCTTGTTGGCGTCCGGGTCGGTGAGCTTGAGACGCTGCGCATAAAGACCGGAGGCGTCGGTCGTATAGGCATCGCAACGGCCCCGGTCGTAGGCAACGACAGCCTCGTCGTTCTTTTCGAAGGAAAGAACCTTGTAGCTCAGCCCGCGACTACGAAAGAAGTCGGCCAGATTGAGCTCGGTCGTCGTGCCTGTCTCGGTGCAGATCGTAGCGCCAGCAAGGTCTTTTGCCGTGTCGATTCCCGAATCCTTGCGCACGATGAAGGACTGGCCGTCATAATAGGTGACGCCGATGAAATCGAAGCCAAGCTGCGTGTCGCGCGACATGGTCCAGGTCGTGTTGCGGGAGAGGATGTCGATCTCGCCCGATTGCAGCGCGGTAAACCGGTCCTTCGCGGACAAAGGCCGGAAACGGACTTTCGTCGGATCATGAAAAATGGCCGCGGCCAGCGCCCGGCAGAAATCCACATCGATGCCGGACCAGTTGCCCTGTTCGTCCGGGCTGGAAAAGCCCGGCAGCCCCTGGCTGACGCCGCATTGCAGAAACCCGCGATTACGTACCCGCTGAAGCGTGTCGCCCGCTGACGCGCGGTCCTCGCCCTCGCCACTCTGCGTGGAGGCAACCTGTGCATTTTGGTCGATCAGCAACAGGGGGTCATAGGGAAGGAAAAAATAGAGACCGCCGGCACCGATCAGGATTCCGACGATCAGGGCGACCAGAGGGTTCTTCATTCGTCTCCCTTTGGGGATGGTTGCGAAGACGCTCGCAGACAGGATTATGATTCCCCCAGACTACCCGCCGCGCCCGGCAGCGCAAACCCCCGGGGCGAAGTTCGCGGGATTTTGCTTCGTACCCTGTTTTCCCCTTAAATGCCGGGATCAGATCGGGATATCGGCATCGGCGGAGCGAAATGACGAAGAAAAAACAGGATACGCTGATCGTAACGACTGGCCGCGACCCGGAGGCGAACTTCGGTATCGTCAATCCGCCGGTTTACCACGCCTCCACTGTTCTTTACCCGACGCTTGAAGCCGTGAAGAACCGCACCCAGCCGGTGACCTATGGCCGCCGGGGCACACCCACCACATTCGCGTTGCAGGAGGCCATCGCCGAACTCGAGGGCGGCTACAAGACAGCGCTCACCTCCTCCGGCCTGTCGGCAGTGACGACCGCCCTCCTCGCCTTTCTCAAGGCCGGCGACCATCTGCTGATGGTCGATAGCGTCTACCAGCCCTCACGCCATTTTTGCGACAACGTACTGACCCGTTACGGCGTCAGCGTGGAATATTACGATCCGCTGATCGGTGACGGCATCGAGAAGCTCGTTCGCCCCGAGACAAAGGTGATCTTCACGGAATCGCCTGGCTCCGTGACCTTCGAGGTTCAGGACATTCCGGCCATTGCCGAGGTGGCGCACCGCAACAACATCACCGTCATGCTCGATAACACATGGGCATCGCCGCTTTATTTCAAGCCTTTCGAACATGGCGTCGACGTCTCGATCCAGGCGGTGACGAAATATCTTTGCGGCCATTCGGATGTGATGATGGGTTCGATCACGACGAATGAAGCGGCGTGGACGAAAATGCTGGACACACACGGCGCCATTGGCCAGTGCGCCGCGCCCGACGATGTCTATCTTGTGCTTCGCGGTATACGCACGCTTTCCACGCGCCTCGAACGCCATATGAAAACGGGCATCGCACTGGCCGAGTGGCTCAAGAATCGCCCGGAAGTTGCGCGCGTTCTTCACCCGGCACTCCCCGGCGATCCCGGTCATGCTCTCTGGAAGCGCGACTTCACCGGCGCCTGCGGGCTCTTCTCCATTGAGTTGAAACCCTGTTCCGAAAAGGCGCTGGCGGCTTTCCTCGACGGGCTCGAACTCTTCGGCATGGGCTATTCCTGGGGCGGCTTCGAAAGCCTCGTCATTCCGCAATATCCCGGGAAAATGCGAACTGCGACGGGCTGGAATGCGCAAGGCCAGGTCCTCCGCTTCCATGCGGGTCTTGAAGACATTGGCGACCTCATTGCGGATCTCGAAGCAGGTTTCGAGCGGCTGCGCGCGGCGGAAAGCTGACGGAGAAACAAGATGCGCGTGACGCTTTGTTGCCTCGCATTCCTTGCGGCCCTCGGTGCCGGAAAGGCGATTGCTTGCGAGCCCGTTTCCATCTTCGCGGCGGCCAGTACGACCGACGCCGTGACCGGCATCGCGCAAGCTTTCGAGGCGGAAACAGGATGCAACGTGACGGCTGTTTTCGCAGGCTCGTCCACACTCGCCAAACAGATTGAGGCGGGCGCTCCGGCCTCCATCTTCCTCTCTGCGAATGAAAGCTGGATGGACGAGCTGGAGAAGAAGAACCTTGTGCTGCCCGACACGCGCAGCGATCTTCTGGCCAATGAACTCGTGCTTGTCGTGCAGAAAGGACAGAAGCTCGAATTCAGCCTCGATGAAGATGCGGACCTTGCTGCTGCGCTCGCTGGAGGGCGGCTGGCCCTCGCCAATCCTGATGGTGTTCCCGCCGGCATCTATGCGAAGCAGGCACTCACCCAAATGGGCCTTTGGGACGGCGTTGCGGCAAGCATCGTCGCAGCCGAAGACGTGCGCGCTGCACTTGTCTGGGTCGCACGGGGTGAAGCGCGCGCCGGTATCGTCTACCGCACGGATGCGCGAATCTCTCCCGATGTCGAAATCGCCGCCGCGCTGCCTGATGAGACCCATGATCCGGTCCGCTATCCCGTTTCCCTTATCACCGGGCGCGCAAACAAGACCGCGCGCGACTTTCTTGCCTATCTCAAGGGTCCGGCCGGTGCGCGTGTCTTTGCTGAATATGGCTTCACGCCGCTCGACACTCCGGTCAACTGACAGATGAGCGACATACTGCTCACCCCCGCAGAGGCGCAAGCCCTCTGGCTCTCGCTCAAGATCGGGTTCGCCGGAGCATTGCTCAGCCTGCCCTTCGGGCTGCTCGTCGCATGGCTGCTATCGCGGAAAGATTTCCCCGGCAAATTTGCCCTCGACCTCATTGTGCATCTGCCGCTCGTCATGCCGCCCGTAGTCACCGGCTATCTGCTGCTGCTCACCTTCGGCAGCCGTGGCCTTCTTGGCGAATGGATGCAGGAAACACTGGGGCTGACGATTGCCTTCAACTGGAAGGGCGCGGCGCTTGCGGCCGCTATCATGGGCTTTCCGCTCCTCGTGCGGGCGCTACGGCTCTCCTTCGATGCGGTGGACCGGAAACTCGAACAGGCGGCCCGCACCCTCGGCGCAACGCAATGGGACGTTTTTCGAAGTGTAACATTGCCACTCATCATGCCGGGACTGCTGACCGGCCTGCTGCTCGCCTTTGCGCGGGGGCTTGGCGAATTCGGCGCCACCATAACATTCGTTGCGAATATTCCCGGCGAAACCCAAACGCTGCCGATCGCGCTCTATAGCGCGCTGCAATCGCCCGGCGGCGAGATACGCGCACTCCGCCTGCTCGTGCTCTCCGTCGCCCTCGCCATAGGGGCACTTGCCGCTTCCGAAATATTCGCCGCTCGCATGCGCCGACGCATATTCGGTGCCGGAACGGAGCGCACAACATGAACACAACGCTCTCGGTCGAGATCAAACGGCAGATTGAGAACTTCACCCTCGACGTCGCCTTCAACGCCCCGCCCGGCGTCACCGGCATTATCGGCCGTTCGGGCGCAGGCAAGACCATGACGCTGCAGGCGATTGCAGGGCTAAGCCGTCCCGAAAGCGCCCGCATCACGCTCGGAAGCGATATCTTTACCGACACTGGCCGCAATATCTTTGTCGGGCCCGAGAAGCGTCACATCGGCTATGTCTTTCAGGAGGCACGCCTCTTCCCGCACGTCACCGTTGCAGACAATCTCGACTATGGCCTTGCGCGCCGAGGTCCCGATACGCCGATCCCGCGCGAGGAAGTAATCGGCCTGCTCGGCCTCCGGCACTTGCTGGACCGCCGCCCACACGGACTATCGGGCGGTGAAGCGCAGCGTGTCGCCATCGGGCGCGCCCTGCTCTCCGCGCCGCGTCTGCTCCTCATGGACGAACCTCTCGCCAATCTCGACATTGCAAGACGCCGCGAGGTCATGCCCTTTCTTGAAGCGCTGCATGAAAAGCTCCATCTGCCGATCATCTTCGTCAGCCACAACATGGAAGAAGTCGTCCGCCTTGCCGACCGCGTCGTCGTTTTCGACGGCGGGCGCGTTACGGCCAAAGGCGACATGGCAGAAGTCCTGAACCGCGTCGATGTGCAGAACCTTATCCTCGGTGAAAGCGGCGACGACGGCCTTGGCACCATCCTCAATGCCCGTGTCGAAAGCCATGACGACGCGGAAAATCTGACCGAACTTGCCGGAAATGGTTTCAACCTTTTCGTGCAACGCCTGCCACAACCCGCCGGTGCATCCGTCCGGCTGCGCTTGCGCGCACGTGACGTCACCATTGCGACGGCCGTCCCCCACGGCCTGAGTGTACAAAACGTGATAGAAGGAAACATCGAGGCGCTGGAAGAAGCAGGTAAGGGGCAGGTCGATGTAAGCATCAGGACGCGCGAAGGAGAGACGCTCCTTCACGCCCTTGTGACAGGCCGCGCGGCGCGCCTGCTCAACCTTGAAACCGGCATGCCTGTATGGGGCTTGATAAAGACAGTCGCCATCGCCGGAAGCGCAAGCGAGAACCGCATGACCGATCTGGATCGGTAAAGACAACAGGGAGACGAGCGTGCCCACCAGGGAAGTGAAGAGCGAGATCACCGGCAAGGTCTGGAAGATCGAAACGAAACCGGGCGATCATGTGGAGGAAGAGGATCCAATCCTCGTCCTCGAATCCATGAAAATGGAAATCCCTGTCTCCGCCCCTGCCGATTGCCGCATTGTCGAAATTCTCGTAGCCGAGGAAGACGCGGTTTCGGAAGGCCAGGTTGTCGCTATCGTCGAAACAGATTAGGCCTCACCAAAAATCTGTTTCAGATGCGCGTTGAGGAACTTGCCCGTCGGATCAAGCCGCCGCCGCACATCCTGAAACTCGTTCCACTTCGGATAAAGCGTTTCGAAGTCCGCCGCGCCCAGCGTGTGCAGCTTGCCCCAATGCGGCCGCCCCTCATAGCGCCGGAAAATGGCTTCAACACCTGCAAACAGCTCCTTGTATGGCTGCTTGTGATACTGATGCACTGAAATCGTGACACTGTCGCGATCGTAAAAGGGGCTAAGCCAGGCATCATCCGCCGCGACATAGCGAAACTCGAGCGGGAAAAGAAAATTGATCCCGCACTTGCGCATATAATCACCGACTTCGCGAATGCAGTCCGGCCCCTTCTCGGCAGGCACCGCATATTCCATTTCATTGAAGCGTACATTGCGGTCGCTCGGGAAGGCATCGTGCGACCAGCACACTTTCGCCTTCTCCTCTCCTTCGCCACCGCCCAAATAGCGCGAGCCGCTCGCGGAGGTGAGCAACTTCTGCAAAGGCCCACGCAAGAAAGGCAAGTGCCGTGAAACCTCGCAGGCGCGCATCATGGTCTTGTCACTCGCGGCGATTTCGCCGTCCGGGCGGCGGCGGCGCGGCCGCGCTTCCCGATCGGTTTCCTTCAGGAATTTCACCAGCGCCTGATCCGCGAAAGGAAACCAGAAAAACTCGAAATGCCGTTCGCTGTCGCGAAGTTCCGCCGCGCGGGAGAGAACCTCGTCGATGGGCATGCGTCCGCCCGTCTCTTCCAGCGCATAGACCGGACGACACTTCATGGTGATCTCGGTCATGATACCGAGACTGCCGAAGCTTACGCGCCCGGCATCGAAGACATCCGGGTTTTCACTGCGATTGCAGGTAAGGATTTCTCCGTTCGCAACCGCCAGCCTGAAGCCATCGACAGCGGCGGATACCGAGCCGAGCGCTCCCCCCGTGCCATGCGTACCCGTGCCGACGGCACCCGCAAGCGCCTGCCGGTCGATATCGCCCTGATTGATGAGTGCAAGACCACGCTTAAAGAGCTCTGGCCCGAGATCGCGGATCGTCGTACCCGCCTTGATGCGCGCCGTTTGCCGGGCCTCGTCATGATCAACGACGCCGCTCAACCCCCAGAGGGTCATGATCGTGCCGTCGGATTCCACCAGAGGCGTGAATGAGTGGCCACGGCCAGCGGCGCGCACCGGCGCCAAACCGTTTTTCACGGCCTCGGCAACTTCTTCCTCCGTCATGGGGGCCGCCAGCGCTCGTGGCCATGCCTTCACCCATCCTGACCAGTTCGACCAAACATCCGTCATGCCGCCTCCACTTATCTCTCAAAAGAATGATAGCGAAAGCAAGCAGGCGCGGCGCGGAAAAACAAAAGCCCCGGCACAAGGCCAGGGCTTTGCGGTTCGCACCTATGCCAAGACTTATTCCGTGCTGGCATCTTCATTGGCGGAAGCCTTCACCGTCACGTTTGTTGCGGCGGCGCTTTCCTCAGCGGTCATCGGCTTGAAGGCGCGGACCATCCTGGTCGCTTCCTTGATCTCCGCCGGTTCCATTTCGGTGGAAAGCTTTTCCAGAGCCTCCGTTGCAAACTTGGGAAAGCCGCCCTCAATCGAGAGCTGGTAGTACATATAGGCTTTCACCTTGTCCGCTTGGACGCCCACGCCGTCTTCATACATGGTGGCAATGTTGTATTGCGCGCTCGGGCGGCCCTGCTTCGCTGCGGCTTCGTACCATTTCGCCGCCTTGGAGAGATCCTTCTCCACGCCCCAGCCCTTGTCGAACAGCGTGCCCAGATCTTCCTGCGCACGGGCATCTCCCCATTCGGCGCCCATCATGTAGTACTTTATGGCTTTTTCAATATCGCGCTCGACAACCACAGCGTCGAAATAGGCTTCCGCAAGCTGGAAGGCAGCGCCTCTGTCCTGGTTTTCCTCGACCGCACGCTCCCATTCGGCAAGCGCCTCGGGATAGTAGCCGCGCTTGTAGAGATCCTGCCCGGATGCTTCGTTGGGCGCGCCTTCGATGGACGGGTCCGGTTTGCTAGGATCGGAAAGGACGTTGGCTCCGGCGGCCCCGATGCTCATCGAAAAAACCAGTCCCGCCAAGACGACGAACAAGGCAAGGCCGATTACTCGCGCCTGGCTGTTCTGGCCGCGGACGGCAACCGCGTTTCTGTTCCGATGCATCATCTTCTTCCTCCGTGCGTCCGGGTGTCTTCGCGCCCTCAAAAGCACCTTCATGGCCTCGATGATCCGGAAGCCCGTCATCATTCTCAAGTTACAGCTTGGTCAGGTTCCGGCGCCCGAGATATGGCGAGATATGGGCAAGACGATAAGGAGAAATAAGGCGGTAACGCGACAATCGCCCGGTTTGCGGCCCTTTCGCCGTGGCCGACGCCGGAACCACGCCCTCCCTGCCGCGTTTTGCCTCAATGAGACAGTGGCAGGAAATGCTTCGAAGGCATTATCGCGAAGCGGGCCGAACATCCCTACCGTTCAGGCCGTGACAAGTCCTGGCTCAAGATCAAGTGCGGACACGAACAGGAATTCATTATCGTCGGATGGTCGCCATCGACGCGAAGCCGTCCATTTTCTTCACTCCTGCTGGCAGTCCGGGATAAAAAAGGCCTGCGCTATGCGGGTCGCGTGGGCACCGGCTTTTCCAACGACGAACTGGATCGCCTTTCGGCCATGTTCAAAAAACTCGGGCGCAAAACCGCTCCGGTTAAAGGCGAGATTCCCGCCTCCATAGCGCGCAAGGCACATTGGCTGAGGCCCGAGCTTGTCGTGCAGATCGGCTTTGCCGGGTTCACGAAAGATGGCCTGGTCCGCCACGCCCGCTATCTTGGCCTGCGTGAGGATAAAGAAGCCGCAGCCGTGACCCGCGAGAAAGCCACCCCCGTCGAGGAGATCGAGAATATGCCCGTCGACAAACAGAACTCTCCCGTGGTTGCCGGCGTCCCTATCTCGCATCCTGACCGCGTCCTTTTTCCCGAACAGGGCATCACCAAGATCGAGCTCGCCCGCTATCTTGAAAAGGCAGCCGAAATGATGATGCCGGAAATCGAGGACCGACTCGTCAGCCTTGTCCGTTGCCCGGAGGGACGGCAGAAGAAATGCTTCTTTCAGCGCCACGCCGGCGCGGGTCTCGGCGACGGGTTTCAGGAATTTGAAGTGCAGGGCTCGAAGGAACGCGAGAAGTATCTCTACATCACGGACGTGAAAGGCCTTGTTTCGGCAGCGCAGATGGGCGTACTCGAATTCCATATCTGGGGCTCGCGCGTGGACGATATCGAACGGCCCGACCGGCTTGTCTTCGATCTGGACCCTGACCCGTCAGTCTCGTTTGACGAGGTAAAGAAGGCCGCGGGCGAGACCCGCGATGTTCTTGATGCACTTGGTCTCCAGAGCTTCCCGATGCTCACCGGCGGCAAGGGCATCCACGTGATTGCACCGCTTGTCCGCCGCCATGAATGGCCAACGGTGAAAGCCTTCGCCGCGGCAGTTGCCTCGCGCATGGCGGAACAGGAACCGGAGCGCTATGTGGCGAAGATGAGCAAGGCCGCACGCAAGGGCCGCATCTTCATCGACTATCTGCGAAATGATCGCACCTCGACCGCGATCGCGCCCTACTCGCCTCGCGCGCGCGCAGGTGCCCCAATCGCATGGCCGTTATCCTGGGCAGAGCTTGCAAAGGCAAAAGCGGCAAATGAGATGACGGTGAAAACGGCATTCTCCAGGCGACGCGCTTCCCCCTGGAAGGGCTACGGCAAGCTGCGCCAATCCCTGAAAATCTCGGCGTTGCGCGCACTCGACGTGGAGAGATGAAGGCCGCACTGGCGATCCCGGCAGGACTCGAACCTGCAACCCTCGGCTTAGAAGGCCGATGCTCTATCCGGTTGAGCTACGGGACCGGCAAGCGGTCTCAATGCGTCCAGAGGCTATGGCGGCCAAACTTGAAATTGTCGGCATAAGCCTTGATCGAACGGCGCTGGGTTTTCGGCTCGAAAACCTGGTATTCGATACCGTGCTTCTTCGCATAGGCAATAGCTTCTTCTTTCGTGTCGAAGCGAAGCGTTACCTGTGCATTGGTATCACCCGAACTTGTCCACCCCATCAGCGGCTCTATCTTGCGCGCGCTGCCTGGCTCAAAGTCGAGCACCCATTTCCGGGTCTTTGCCCGGCCGGACTGCATGGCGGTCTTGGCGGGTTTATAGATGCGAGCGCGTGCCAATTCGGATACCTCGAAACTCCTGGTCCCTGGAGCGGGAACCGTCGCGAAACCTTGTTCTTATCGCCCCAAAAGCGACGAATTTGCAAGCGATAACAAGCTCATCGCCCCAGCCAAGGCGACTCACAAAATCAGGATTGCCGCAGTCCTTCTGCGTTGAAGGAGTTCCAGATGAATGTTTCCTCCCGCTATCTCGACCGCGCTACCGTCACATCTCTGCTTGCCCTCCAGGGCTTCAATACGCTCGACATCGAATGCATCCTCGACCTCACCGGCCCGGTCCAGCGCCAGGAGGTCCCCGTCTGGCCGGCAGCAGCCGTCGAGCGGCTGGCCGCCCGGGCCTGGTGGCTCGCCCCGGCAGAGTTCTGCATTACCATGCCCGAAGCCGCCTGAAGCGGTTCGATATGAGCGCGCATCCGTAGGCGATCCCGTTGGGATCCCCTGTTTCGTTTTACGGATATGAATGAAATTCAATGGTCGGGGCGGAGAGATTCGAACTCCCGACCCTCTGGTCCCAAACCAGATGCGCTACCAGGCTGCGCTACGCCCCGACATTGCCGAGCAAATACACCCGTTAGGGCAAACACTCAATCCTTCGTCTTGTGCCTCGGCATTAACTTGAAAACGCCGCTCGCCTTGAGGACTGCCCGATTACCGACATAGAGGTCCGCTTCACAGAACGCTATGGACCTCGTTGCCCGCGTGACCCGCGCTGTGCCTTCAAGCCATTCGCCGGGCCGGGCCGAGGACAAAAAATCCGAATTCATACGAACCGTGAGCGCAATCGTCTGCGTTTCGCGCCAAACCGCCGCCCCCAGAAGCCCGTCCGCGAAAGCCATCAGCATGCCGCCATGGGTGATGCCACGCGAGTTGCAATGACGCTTTTTCACGCGGACGCCATGAACGAAACCCTCCGGCGTCACCTTATGGTAAAAGGGCCCGTTGTGACTTGTATATGGACCGCGGCCTGTCGAAAGGACGAAACCGTCCGGCGCTTTGTCATCTTCTGTTTCGCTCATCGGCCATATTCGGGTGTGGGGATACGCACCACCTGCCGGCGGATCACCGTCCTATATCATGGGCGTGCACGGAGATGAAACGGGTCAGTTGCCCGACGTTGCGTCCTGCTGCATCTCGGCGACCATCAGACCCTTGGGGCCTTCGCCGAAGCGTACGCTTATCTGCTGGCCGGGAATGAGGTCGTGCACGCCGAATCGGCGCAGCGTCTCCATATGGACAAAAATATCCGGAGTGCCTTCGCCGCGGGTCACAAAGCCATACCCACGCGCACGGTTAAACCATTTCACCGTCACGACCTCGAAGTCACCGATTGGCACGACCTGCCCGGCAGCACGCGTTGCCGCGCCCGGAGCTGACACGCCGACCGCAGTCGTGGCATCGACTTCGAGAAGCTTGATAGCTTGATTACCCTTGGGCCGGCGCACCGCTTCGCAAGTAACGGTAGCACCTTCCTCAAGCCCTTCATGTCCCGCCTGTTTCAGGCAAGACAAATGGACGAGCACATCGTCCCGTCCGTCATCGGGAATGATAAAACCATACCCTTTGACCGCATCGAACCATTTGACGACGCCCGTGACTTCGAAAGACACGTCCACGGAGTCCGCCGCACTTTCCAAACGCTCTTCCATCCCCACCACGATCAACTTCCGGACAGTCTATACAGGTATGGCCTCAATATTAGCCGTACCGGAATTCCTAAATGGTCCGTGGTTCCTCCCCCAAGGACTCCCCTTTATTATGATAACTATAACAGCGTTGCCAGAGCATTGAAAGTGCGCAGGAATAATCCGGTCTTTCTTGCTCTGCCCGCGGCCGCATTGCATATTGGAATCGTCAAATCGGGTTTCCGGCGCATCGGGCACTGGAGGCTTCGTCCACCGTACAATCGTTCGGTACCGGCACAGCGGTCGGGCAACCGGCGAATTTCTATGGCCGTTCGTGCCACATATCCGCAGGGAGATCATGAAAAAGGCCGTCGGGTTACTGGTTGCATTGTTCGCCCTCTGGCTGGCTTTGTCCGGCTATTTCAAGCCGTTCCTGCTGTCGCTCGGCGTTCTTTCCTGCCTTTTCACTGTCTACCTCGCCTCGCGCATGAAGCTTCTCGACGATGAAGCGGTGCCGCTGCAACTGCGCCCTTCCCTTCTTCTCTACTGGGGGTGGCTCGGCCGTGAGGTATTCAAATCCTCCATTGCCGTATCCAGGGTGATCCTCGCGCGCGAGATGCCGATCAGCCAGCAGCTTGTCGCCGTTCCCTGTACGCAGAAGACGGAAATGGGGCATGTGATTTTTGCCAATTCCATCACCCTCACGCCCGGAACGGTGACCGCGGAGAGCGGAAACGGACACTTCCTCGTCCACGCTCTAACCGATGATTTTGCCGCACCTGAAGGGTTTGCCGAAATGGACAGGCGCGTCACCGCCGTCGAGGACCGCTAAATGTACATGTTTCTTGCTGCCGTCGCGGCGATCTTCGTCGCCATCCTGCTTGTCCTGATCCGTCTTTTTGCGGGGCCGACGCTTTATGACCGCGTCCTCGCGGTCAACAGTTTCGGCACATTGACGGTGCTGTTGCTAAGCCTGTTGGGCTTCGTCACCGGCCGGCCGGATTTTCTGGATATCGCAATGCTCTACGCGCTCATCAACTTTGTCAGCACCATCGCCATTCTGAAATTCTTCCGTTATCGCGCGCTTGGCCGCGCCAGCATCCGTCAAGAGGAAGCCTGATGGACGCTTTCACCATCGACCTCCTGCTCGATATAGCCAGCGTCATAGCCTTCGCCACGGGCGGCGCTTTCCTGCTTATCGGCGCGTTCGGAATGATCCGCCTGCCGGATGTCTGGTCTCGTCTTCACGCCGCCGGAATCATGGATACCGTCGGTGCCGAGCTCATCCTTATCGGCATGATGTTTCAGGCCGGCCTTACACAGGCGACCCTCAAGCTCGTACTGATCAGCCTGTTCCTCTTCATCACGAGCCCCACATCGACGCATGCGGTAGCCAACGCAGCCTTCACCGCGGGCATTCGCCCCGTGCGCCTGCGCAAGAACGAAGCGGATCGGGTGATTGGCGAATCCGCAAAAAGGACGGGCGAATCATGAGTGCTGATCTAATCGGCATTGCCATCATCGACATCCTCCTTTTCACCTTTCTGGTCGTGACTGCCTTTGCAATCATGCGCCTGCGGAACCTGTTTGCCGTGGTGATGCTCGCGGGTGTTTTCAGCCTCTTGTCGGCAAGCCTCTTCGTCACGCTCGACGCCGTCGATGTTGCCTTCACCGAAGCAGCGGTGGGCGCCGGCATATCGACCGTACTCATGCTGGGCACGCTCGCGCTCACCGTGCGAGAGGAAAAAAAGTCCACTCACTCGGCGTTCCTGCCCTTGCTCGTCTGCCTTGTCACGGGTGCCGCCCTCATCTACGGCACGCTCGACATGCCGCCTTTCGGGGGAATGGACACACCTGTCCAGACCTATCTCGCACCCGATTATATCCAGCGGACCCCGATCGATACCGGCGTCCCGAACATCGTGACGGCAGTACTCGCCAGCTATCGCGGATATGACACGCTCGGAGAAACGGCCGTGGTATTCACAGCGGCTATCGCCGTATTACTGCTTCTCGGCGCGGCTATCCGGCGCCCCGGCAAAGACGACGGCAAGGAGTAAGCACCATGGAACATCATGCCATCCTTCGTGTCGTATCGAAGCTTCTCATTCCACCGATCCTTGTCTACGCGCTCTATGTGCAGTGGCACGGGGACTACGGCCCGGGCGGCGGCTTCCAGGCCGGCGTCGTCTTTGCAGTCGCATTCATTCTCTATGCGCTCGTCTATGGAGTGGATGAAATGGCGCGCGTCGTTCCGCCGAGGCTGCTTCATGCCAGTGCCGGGATCGGCGTCCTCATCTATGCAGGCACGGGCGTCGTCACGATGGCTCTCGGGGAAAACTTCCTCGGCTACAACGCTCTCGCCCACCATCCGGTTCATGCGCAGGAATGGGGCATCATCATTGTCGAATTCGGCGTCGGCGTAGCCGTTGCCTCAGTCATGATTTCCATCTTCATCGCATTCGCGTGCCATAACCCGCCGCTCAAGGATGAGGACTGGTAATGAGTGACATTGTTCTCGACCTCGATTTCGTGCTCGGTCACTACAACTACTGGATGTTCGTCATACTGATGATGACGGGCCTTTATGTGACCGTCAGCCGCGGCAACCTCATCAAAAAGATCGTCGGCCTGAACCTGTTTCAGACGTCCGTCTTCATGCTTTACATTTCCATGGGCAAGGTCATTGGAGGTACGGCACCGATCCTCCTCGACGACCCTGATACCGTCTATTCAAATCCGCTTCCCCACGTCCTCATCCTGACGGCCATTGTTGTCGGAATCGCAACGACTGCACTTGCACTCGCGCTCGTTGTCCGCATCCGCGAAACCTATGGCACCGTCGAAGAAGACGACATTCTGAAATTGGAGCACGAAATGGACTTCGGCACCCAGGCACACGACGGAGGTCGCCACTAATGCCTGGTTTGATCGAAGCCAACCTGCCGGCGTTGCAGGTGGTGCTGCCGCTCGTGGCCGCACCAATCTGTGCGATGCTCGGCAAAGGCAGCAGGGCCTGGGCATTCGCAACGCTTGTCGCCTTCCTGGCCTTCGCCATCTCCATATCGCTTTTCATCGCGACCTATGGCGGCCAGGTCATTTCCTATGAAATGGGCGGCTGGGCTCCCCCCTTGGGAATTGAGTACCGCATCGACGTTCTGAATGCCTTTGTGCTGATGATTGTGTCGGGCATGGCCGCACTCGTCTTGCCCTATGCGCACCGCAGTGTTGCAGCGGAAATTCCGGCGGAGCGGCAACCCTTTTTCTACACGGCGTTTCTGCTGTGCCTGACGGGCCTCCTCGGCGTCGCGATCACGGGCGATGCCTTCAATGTTTTCGTGTTTCTGGAGATCTCGTCGCTCTCGACCTACGCCCTGGTCGCTTCCGGTTCATGGCGTAACAAGCGCGCACTCACCGCCGCCTACAACTACCTGATCATGGGCACCGTCGGTGCCACCTTTTTCGTGATCGGCATCGGCATGATCTACATGATCACGGGCACGCTCAATATGGCGGACCTCGCCACCCGCATCATTGAACATGGCGACAGCCGCACGTTGCGTATGGGATTCGTCTTTATCTTCATCGGCGTCGGCCTGAAGCTGGCCATGTTCCCTCTGCATCTGTGGTTGCCCAACGCCTACACATTTGCGCCCACTGCCGTTACGGCCTTTGTCGCCGCGACGGCGACCAAGGTCGCCGTCTATGTGCTCCTGCGCTTCATGTTCACCGTCTTCGGTTTCGACTACGAGTTCCAGGCCGAGACGCTCAAGAACGTGCTGCTTCCGGTCGCTCTCGTCGCCATGTTCGCGGCCTCTCTCGTCGCAATCTTCCAGGATGACCTCAAGCGGATGCTGGCCTATTCGAGCATCGCCCAGATCGGCTACATGCTGCTCGGTCTCGCCTTCCTGACACATACAGGCCTCATGGCCACCATCGTTCATCTGTTCAATCACGCTGTGACCAAGGGTGCCCTGTTCATGGTCGCAGGCTGCTTCATCCTCTCCGCCGGCACGAGTTCCATATCGAGCTTGCGCGGCATCGGCCGCGACATGCCCTGGACGACAGCCGCTTTCGTCGCGGGGGGCATGAGCCTCATCGGCCTGCCGCTCACGGTCGGCTTCATCAGCAAATGGTATCTCGTGCAGGCCGCGCTCGAGCTCGGCTGGTGGCCGGTGGCCTTGCTCATCATGGCCTCCTCCCTCCTTGCCATCGTCTATGTCTGGCGCGTGGTCGAGGCGGCCTATCTCAAGCCCGCCCCTGAAGGTGTCACGCGGAGGGAAGCGCCGCTCTCCATGCTCATTCCCGCATGGATACTCGTCGGCCTGTCCATCTGGTTCGGCGTGAGTGCGACGCTTACCACCACCGCCGCAAGCCGCGCTGCCGACGTGCTGATCGGCTCCTCGCAAATGCTCTGGGAGGAGTAAGGTGCCATGACCGACGCGAACGCACTCCTTCTCGCTCTTTCCATTCCGACCGTCACGATGTTCCTGATCGCGATGTCGGGCAGCCGCCCGAATATCCGCGACGGCATCAGCATCGTTGCATCCATCTGTACCTTCGCAGTCGTTCTGCGGCTTCTCGAATCCGTGATGGCCGGGGCGCGCCCCTCCGTGACGCTCGTGGAGGTCATGCCGGGCCTCACCATCAATTTCTCGATTGAACCGCTCGGCATGCTGTTCGCCACGGTTGCGTCGGGTTTGTGGATCGTCACCGCAATCTATTCCATCGGCTATATGCGCGGGGCGCAGGAAAAGAAGCAGACGCGCTTCTACATCTGCTTTGCGCTGGCCATCGCTTCAGCGCTGGCAATTGCCTTCTCCGGCAACCTCTTCACGCTCTTCATCTTCTACGAAGTACTGACAATCTCGACCTATCCCCTCGTCGCTCACAAGGAGACGCCTGAGGCGCGCGCTGGTGCCCGCGTCTATCTCGGCATCCTGATGACGACCTCGATCCTGTTTCTGCTGGTCGCGGTCATCTGGACATGGAACCTCGCCGGAACAATGGAGTTTCGCGCCGGGGGTATTCTCGAAGGCAACATAGACCCCGCCTATGTGCCGTTCCTGCTGGCGCTCTTCGCCTTCGGCATCGGCAAGGCCGCGCTCATGCCGTTCCATCGCTGGCTTCCCGCCGCAATGGTCGCGCCGACGCCGGTCAGCGCTTTGCTGCATGCCGTCGCCGTCGTGAAAGCCGGCGTTTTCACCATGCTGAAGGTGGGCACCTACATCTTTGGCGTTGGCTTTCTCAGCAAGACCGGCGCCTCCGAATGGCTCGTCTGGGTGGCAGGCGCTTCCATCCTTATCGCCTCGATCATCGCCCTGACGAAAGATGATCTCAAAGCCCGCCTCGCCTACTCCACGGTGAGTCAGCTTTCCTACATCACGTTGGGCGTCGCTCTTGCGAACCAGATGGGCGTCATTGGCGGTTCGATGCATATCGCCATGCACGCCATGGGCAAGATCACGCTCTTCATGTGCGCGGGCGCGATTTACGTCGCCGCGCACAAGACGAAGGTAAGCGAGCTCGACGGCTTGGGTCCGAAAATGCCCGTCACTTTCATCTGCTTCACGATTGCATCACTCAGCATCATCGGCCTTCCACCTTTCGGGGGCGCCTGGAGCAAGTGGTATCTTCTCCTTGCCGCGGCCAATGCCGGACAAGTCGTCATGATCGTCGTGCTGATGCTGAGCTCGCTCCTGAACGTCGCCTATTTGCTGGCGATCCCCGGTCGCGCTTTCTTCGCGCCGCCCAAAAAACAGGTAGCCCATTCGCTCGGGGCGGCCGCCTCACCTTCCGACGGCATCGAGGAGGCTCCCCTCTTCTGCCTCGTTCCGATCTGCCTGACGGCCATCGGCTGCATTGTGCTCTTTTTCGCCGTCGGCGGTCTTTATGAATATCTGCTCAGTATCCCGATCTTGCCGGAGGCCGCGCCATGACTGGTTCGCATTCCCCTCGCGCAGAAGACCCGGCGCGTTTCCCCTGGCTAAGCCGTCACCTTCTCTGGACAAGCGACCCCTCGAAGGTAAACCGCCTCGTCTGGGCGCTCGTGATCCTCTGTGCAGGCCTGACCCTCGCGGATTTTTTCTATCACAAGCATAGCCACTTCGAGATTGAACAAGTTCCCGGATTCTATGGCTTTTACGGCTTCATCATGTGCGCGGCACTCGTAATCGCCGCCAAGGGACTGCGCGTCCTGCTGAAACGGGACGAAGATTACTACGCGCCCTATACCGTGGAATCGGAAGAGCATCCGGAAGCAGATCTCGGGCGGGAGAATATCGATGCCTGAGCTTCTCACCCCCGCCACCGTCTATATCCTTGCGGCAATCCTGCTGCCTTTCGTTCCCAAGGGCATATTCAGGCAACTGGTCCCCGTCCTCGTTCCCTTTGCGGGCGTGGCCGTCTTCTGGACACTTCAGTCTGGCACCTTCAGCTCGTTTAATCTCATGGGTCTGCATATCGGGCTCATGCGGATAGACGATCTCTCGCGCATTTTCGGCCTGATCTTCTCGATCGCTGCCTGCCTCGCCGCAATTTATGCATGGCATGTACGCGACACCATCCAGCAGGTCGCAGGCCTTCTCTATGCCGGCTCGGCAATCGGAGCGGTCTTCGCCGCCGACCTCATAACGCTCTTTGTTTTCTGGGAAGGCACCGCCATCGCCTCCGTCTTCCTTATATGGGCGCGGCGCACCGAAGGCGCCTATGCCACCGGCATGCGTTATCTGATCGTGCAAATCGGTTCCGGCGTGATCCTCATGGCGGGCGTCGTTCTGTTGTACCGCGAAACCGGCACAGTCGCCTTCTCGCAGATGGAACTGGGAAGCCTCGCGACATGGATGATTTTCATCGCCTTCGGCATAAAATGCGCCTTTCCGCTTCTGCATAACTGGTTGCAGGATGCCTATCCCGCCGCCACCGTCACCGGCACGGTCATCCTTTCGGCCTTCACGACGAAACTCGCCGTCTATGCCCTCGCGCGCGGCTTCCCCGGCACGGAAATTCTCATCTATATCGGCGCCGTGATGACATTGTTCCCGATCTTCTATGCCGTGATCGAGAACGATCTGCGCCGTGTACTCGCCTACAGCCTCAATAACCAGTTGGGTTTCATGGTTGTCGGTGTGGGCATTGGCACCCCGCTGGCGCTGAACGGCACGGCGGCGCATGCCTTTTGCCACATTCTTTACAAGGCACTCCTCTTCATGAGCGTGGGGGCGGTTCTCTTCCGCACCGGCACGGCCAAGGGCTCGGAACTGGGCGGGCTTTACAAGACCATGCCCTGGACAATGGCCTTCTGCGTGGTCGGTGCGGCGTCCATCTCGGCCTTCCCGCTCTTTTCAGGCTTCATTTCCAAATCGCTCATCCTCAGCGCCAGCGCGGACGAAGGCCATTTCATCGTCTGGCTGATTCTTCTCTTTGCTTCGGCTGGCGTCTTCCATCATTCGGGCATCAAGATCCCCTATTTCGCCTTCTTCGCGCATGACAGTGGCAAGCGGCCCAAGGAAGCACCGCGCCATATGCTCATCGCCATGGGAGTCACTGCCGCACTCTGCATCGGTATCGGCGTTTATCCCGCTCCGCTATACGAGCTCCTGCCCTACGATGTCGGTTACGAGCCCTACACCACGAGCCACGTCGTCACGCAACTCCAGCTTCTGTTCTTCTCCGCGCTCGCCTTCACCGTGCTGATGAAGACGCGCGTTTATCCACCGGAACTGCGTTCGACGAACCTGGACTCCGACTGGATATACCGTCGTATGCTCCCTGCCATGGTCGCCGGCCTTCGTCATGTCATCACCGGCACCTGGCGTTTCGCCTCTCGCGTCACGACCACCCGTGTTGACCGGTTCATCGCCACCATCTATCGCGCGCATGGACCGCAGGGTCCGCTCGCCCGAACCTGGCCGACAGGCTCGATGGTGCTTTGGATGGCGGTACTGCTGGGTATGACGCTGGTTCTGGCTTACATATGATATCCTGAACCAAATCGAACCCGAGCGCCGGAAACCAGATTCAAAGGAGACGCCCCATGGAAATGTCAGGCGAATACAAAATTCCGGCCCCGCGTGAAGAAGTCTGGGCGGCCCTCAACGATCCCGAAGTCCTGCAGAAATCGATCCCCGGCGCTGAATCCGTCACCAAGACAGCTGACGATGAATTCGAAGCCGTGGCGAAGGCAAAGGTCGGCCCCGTCAGCGCCCGCTTCAAGGGCAAGGTGAAACTCACCGACATCGACCCGCCGAATGGCTACACGATTTCCGGTGAAGGCAATGGCGGTGCGGCGGGGTTCGCCAAGGGCTCGGCCAAGGTTACGCTTACCGAGGCGGATGGCGGTACGCTCCTCGCCTACACAGTGAATGCGCAAGTGGGTGGCAAGCTCGCCCAGATTGGTCAGCGCTTCATCGACTCCACGGCGTCGCGCATGTCGCAGGAGTTTTTCGACAACTTCTCGCAGCTCGCTGGCGGCAGCCGTGTCGAACCTGCCGCATCGGAAACGCCGGAGCTTATCAACGAGATGGAGCACGGCATTCCCGGCAAGTCGCCGGACTACGACGCAATCTCGCCCACGGGTGTCCCGATGATGCCCGACGAGGAAGCAGGCATGAGCCTTTCGCCCTGGGTTTGGGGCCCTTTGGTGATAATTGCTCTCATCTTGCTCCTCTGGTTCATCGGCTTTTGAAGCCTGCTTCACGGGCCCGCGCTTGACGGCAAAGGATCGAGAGCGGAGACTCGTCGAAACGTCGCGGAAACATAACTCCGCCAGAGGCTCAGCTACTCAAGGGAGGTAAGTCGCATGTCCGTTGTTTCCATGACGGTCAACGGCAAGCCCGCTAGCGCCGACGTCGAGGCGCGAACGCTGCTTGTCCAGTTCATCCGCGATGAGCTTGGTCTCACCGGTACGCATGTCGGCTGCGACACGAGCCAGTGCGGCGCCTGCGTCGTTCATGTCGATGGCCGCGCGGTGAAGTCTTGCACCATGCTTGCCGCTCAAGCCGAAGGTGCGGAAGTCCTGACCATCGAAGGTCTCGCAAAAAATGGCGAGCTTCATCCCGTGCAGGCGGCCTTCCGTGAGCATCACGGGTTGCAATGCGGCTTCTGTACGCCGGGCATGATCATGACGGCAGTCGATATGATCCGCCGCAAGCCGGATCTCGACGAGGAAACGGTCCGCGAGGAACTCGACGGCAATATCTGCCGCTGCACCGGCTACCACAACATCGTGAAGGCCATCCTCGCCGCATCGCAGGAGATGCGCTGACGGAAAGAGCGGAGGAATTTTCTCGGGAGGAGAAATCCAGATGTCGGACAAAGCTTCGGGAGAAGGCATCGGTCAGCCGGTTCGCCGCAAGGAAGATTTTCGTTTCATCACGGGCAACGGCCACTACACCGACGACATCAGCCGCCCGCACCAGACCTGGACTTGTTTCCTTCGCTCGCCCCACGCTCATGCCCGCATCAAGTCGATAGACACATCTGCCGCCGAAGCGGCGCCGGGCGTCGTCGCCGTCTTCACCGGCAAGCATGTGGCCGATGACGAACTGGGCGGCCTCATCTGTGGCTGGACCGTCACCTCAAAGGACGGCACGCCGATGAAGGTCGGCCCGCATCCGATCCTCGCCCTCGATACCGTCCGCTATGTCGGCGACCACGTCGCCATGGTGGTCGCCGAAACACTTGCCGATGCGCGCGCCGCCGCCGAGTTGATCGACGTCGACTACGAGGCGCTACCCGCGACCATCTCACTCGCGACCTGTCAGGATGAAACGGCCGCGCAGGTCCACCCCGAAGCTCCGCGCAACACCTGCTTCGAATGGGAACTCGGCAACAAGGCCGAAACGGAAGCGGCCTTTGCCAGGGCCGATCGTGTCGTGAAGCTCGACCTCACGAACAATCGTCTCATCCCGAATGCAATGGAACCCCGCGCCGCCATTGGCGAATTCGACAAGGGCTCCGGCATTTACACGCTGCACACCACCAGCCAGAACCCCCATGTGGCGCGGCTGGTCCTCTCCGCTTTTGTCGGCGTTGCGCCCGAACACAAGCTCCGCGTCATCGCGCCTGATGTAGGCGGCGGCTTTGGCTCCAAGATTTTCATCTATGCGGAAGAAACCGCCTGCGTCTGGGCCGCAGCAAAAGTAGGCCGTCCGATCAAATGGACCGGCGACCGCTCGGAAGCCTTCCTGTCAGATGCGCATGGCCGCGATCATCTGAGCCATGCCGAACTGGCACTCGACAAGGACGGCAAGTTTCTTGGGCTGCGGGTGAAGACCATCGCCAATCTCGGCGCCTATCTCTCGACCTTCTCGGCCGCCGTACCGACCTATCTCTACGGCACACTGCTTTCCGGCCAATATGACCTTCCCGCAATCCACGTCGAGGTCGATGGCGTCTATACGCATACAGCGCCCGTGGATGCCTATCGTGGTGCAGGCCGGCCGGAAGCGACCTATCTCGTCGAACGCATGGTCGAAACGGCAGCACGCGAAATCGGCATGGACCCGGCCGAACTTCGCCGCCGCAACTACATCCGCACATTCCCGCATCAGACCCCCGTCATCATGAACTATGACGCGGGCGACTATGAAGCCTCGCTCGACGCCGCCATGAAAGCCATCGACTATGCCGGCTTCCCGGCCCGCAAATCGGAGGCCGCCAGCCGCGGCAAGCTGCGTGGGATAGGCATGTCCTCCTATATCGAGGCCTGCGGTCTCGCCCCTTCCGCCGCCGTCGGCTCGCTGGGCGCCGGTGTCGGTCTCTGGGAGAGCGCGGAGGTTCGCGTGAACCCCACCGGCAATGTCGAGGTCATGACCGGCTCCCACAGTCACGGTCAGGGCCATGAAACGACTTTCGCGCAGCTCGTCGCCTCGCGTCTCGGCATCCCGATGGAGCAGGTCGAGATCGTTCACGGCGACACCGACAAGGTGCAGTTCGGCATGGGCACTTATGGCTCGCGCTCCGGCGCCGTCGGCATGAGCGCCATCGTGAAGGCGCTCGACAAGATCGAAACCAAGGCAAAGAAGATCGCGGCCCATCTGATGGAAGCGGCTGTCGAGGACATCGCCTTCGAGAATGGCACCTTCACAGTGCGGGGCACCGACAAGTCACTTGCCTGGGCGGAGCTTTCCCTCGCCGCCTACACGGCGCATGGGTTTCCCTCCGGCGAGATCGAACCCGGTCTGAAGGAAGGTGCCTTCTACGATCCGACGAATTTCACATTCCCCGCCGGTTGCCATATCTGCGAGGTCGAGATCGATCCCGATACCGGCATCACGAAGATCGCAAAATTTGTCGCTGTCGACGATTTCGGTACCGTCATCAACCCGCTGATCGTCGAAGGTCAGGTTCATGGCGGCATCGCGCAGGGTATCGGTCAGGCGCTGCTTGAACACGGCGTCTACGATGCGGAGTCCGGCCAGCTCGTCACCGGCTCCTACATGGACTATTGCATGCCCCGCGCAGACGACCTGCCGAGCTTCACGCTCGGCTTCACGAAAACCGAAAGCCCCTCCAACCCGCTCGGCATGAAAGGTTGCGGCGAGGCAGGCGCCATCGCCTCCCCGCCCGCTGTCATCAACGCCATCACCGATGCGCTCGGCATCCGTGACATCGAAATGCCCGCGACGCCTGCGCGCGTCTGGTCCGCCCTGCAATCCGCCGCGCCGCGCGCCGCCGCCGAATAAAGCCAGCCAAAGGAAACGCCCCATGTATCAGTTCCATTATGAGCGCCCGAAAACACTGGCGGATGCCGAAGCCCTTCTCGGCAAGGCGGACGATCCGAAAATACTTGCGGGCGGCCAGACGTTGATCCCCACGCTGAAGCAACGCCTCGCCATGCCGAGCGACGTGATCGACATCGGCGGCATCAAGGAACTCGATTTCATCCGCGCCGAAGGCGATGCCATCATGATCGGTGCCGGCACGCGTCATGCGACCGTGGCGCAGTCTGCGGACGTGCAGAAGCACAACCCCGCCCTTGCCGTGCTCGCGGGCGGGATCGGCGACCCCGCCGTCCGCCACATGGGAACGCTGGGCGGCTCCATCGCCAATAACGATCCGGCAGCGGACTATCCAGCCGCCTGCCTTGGTCTCGACGCCAAGATCCACACGACGAAGCGTCTCATCGAGGCGGATGAGTTCTTCAAGGGCATGTTCGAGACGGCGCTTCAGGATGGCGAGATCATCAAGGAAGTCACCTTTCCGCATCCCGAAAAGGCGGCCTATATGAAGTTCCGCAACCCGGCTTCGCGTTACGCAATGGTCGGCGTCTTTGTTTCGAAAGGCCCCTGGGGTGTGCGCGTCGCCGTCACGGGCGCCGGTCAGAACGGCGTTTTCCGCGTGAGCGAAATGGAAGAGGCGTTGGCGAAAAGCTGGTCGCCCGATGCCGTCGCCGGCATCAAGCTGCCCGCCAAGGGGCTCAACGCCGACCTCCACGGCACCGCCGAATATCGCGCCCACCTCATCACCGTCATGGCGAAGCGGGCAGTCGCGGCGGCAGGCTGACTTGGCGAGGGCCCGTTCCCGTTCTAGGTTGAGTTCATGACGTTGCCTTCCAATATCGACGAAACCGTCGAGCTTCTCGCGCGCGGCGATTATGTCGCCGACCGTTCCCTTGCGACCGTCATCTTCCTTGCATTGAAGATGGGGCGTCCGCTCCTGCTCGAAGGCGAGGCAGGCGTCGGCAAAACGGAAATCGCGAAAGTCCTCTCGCAGGCGCTTGGCCGCCGCCTTATTCGCCTGCAATGCTATGAAGGCCTGGATACCGGCGCCGCCGTCTATGAGTGGAACTATCAGGCGCAGATGATCGAGATCCGCCTTGCCGAAGCGCAAGGTGTCGAGGACCGCACCGAACTCGGCAAGGATGTCTTTTCCGAGCGTTTTCTCATCCGCCGCCCGATCCTTCAGGCGCTGGAGCCTGCTGTCGAAGGTCCGCCCGTCCTGCTGATCGACGAACTGGACCGCACGGACGAGCCTTTCGAGGCCTACCTTCTCGAAGTCCTTTCGGACTTCCAGGTCAGTGTACCCGAAATCGGCACCATCAAGGCCGAGCACCCGCCCATCGTCATCGTGACCTCGAACCGCACGCGCGAAATCCACGACGCGCTGAAACGCCGCTGCCTCTATCACTGGGTCGACTACCCGGATGCCGCGCGCGAACTCGCGATCCTGAAGCTCAAGGCACCCGGCACACCGGAAAAGCTTTCCCGCGATATTGTCGCCTTCGTGCAGAAGCTCCGCACCCTCGACCTCTACAAAAATCCCGGCATCGCCGAAACGATCGACTGGGCGGAAGCCCTGACCGCGCTCGACGCCATCTCCCTCGACAAGCAGTCGGTGAACGACACGCTGGGCGCTCTCCTGAAATATCAGGACGACATCGCCCGCGTCGCCGGAAGCGAGGCCGCCCGCATTCTGGAGGAAATCCGGATGGCCACGGCGGCGGAATGACATGGAAATCGCGCCCGGACGTCTATCCGAAAACATCCTGCATTTCGCCCGCGTCCTGCGCCGTGCCGGTCTGCGCGTCGGCCCCCGGCAGGTTCTCGATGCCGTGGAGGCAGTCGAGGCGGCCGGCATAGGCACGCGCGAGGATTTCTACTGGACGCTCCACTCCACGCTGGTGAAGCGTCACGAGGAACAGGAGATCTTCCGGCAGGCATTCCACGTCTTCTGGCGCAATCCGAAGCTCCTCGACAAGATGATGTCGCTCATGCTGCCGGATGTGAAAACGCCGCCCAATGCCAGCGAGGAAGAGCAGAGCCGCCGTCTCGCGGAAGCGCTCTTCGGCGAAGGAAGCCCTGCCACGGAGGATGAACCCGATATCGAGGTGGATCGCAGCGAAACCTTCTCGAAGGACGAGCTTCTTCGCACGAAGGACTTCGAGAAAATGTCGGTCGCGGAACTGGCCGAGGCGAAAGCTGCCATCTCCCGCCTCCGCCTGACGCTGGACGAACACCGCACAAGGCGCACAAGGCCCGCCGCTCGCGGCCAGCTTGTCGACATGCGTTCGACTCTGCGCGCCACGCTCCGCTCCGGTGGCCTCATCCCGCTGAAACGCCGCGACTATCGCCGCCGCCGCCCGCCCCTCGTCGTCCTTTGCGATATTTCGGGCTCCATGTCCGCCTATGCCCGCGTCTTTCTGCACTTCCTGCACGCTCTCACGAACGACCGCGACCGCGTTCACGTCTTCCTCTTCGGCACGCGCCTGACCAACATCACGCGCGAGCTGAAGCATCGCGATGTGGACGAGGCGCTTGCCCGCGTCGCCACCCGCGTCGAGGACTGGGATGGCGGCACCCGTATCGGCGAGACGCTCCACCGCTTCAATGTGGACTGGGCCCGCCGGGTGCTCGGCCAGGGCGCGACCGTCCTCCTCGTGACCGACGGGTTGGACCGCGATGCAGGCGAAGGCGTCGGAGCGGAGATTGCCCGCCTCCATCGTCAGGCCCGCCGCCTCATCTGGCTGAACCCGCTGCTGCGCTATGAGCGCTTCGAGCCCAGGGCCCTGGGCGTCAAGGCGCTGCTCCCTCATGTGGACGAGTTCCGCCCGGTCCATAACATCGCCTCGCTCGCAGCTCTGGTCGATGCCCTGTCCGATGCCCATATTGGCAGGAAGCCCGAAAGAAGGGAGGCTGCATGAGCGAAGCTCTGAACCACGACAATGTGCTGGAAGAAGCCGCCCGCTGGCAGGCCGAAGGCCGCAAGGTCGCCCTCGCGACCGTCATCGAAACCTGGGGCTCAGCCCCGCGCCCGGTCGGCAGCCAGCTCGCAATCCGCGACGATGCCACCTTCATCGGCTCCGTCTCCGGCGGCTGCATCGAGGGAGATGTCGTCACCCGCGCGCTCGAAACACTGGAATCCGGCAAGCCGGAAATTCTCGAATATGGCGTCTCCGACGCAATGGCCTGGGAGGTCGGGCTCGCATGTGGCGGACGCATCCGCGTCATGGTCGAGCCGGTGAAAGCCTGAGATGGACGCCCACATCCTTCAGCAGCTCGTCCGCGACCGTGCCGAAAAGCGCGCCACGGTCCTTGCAACAAGGTTAACGGACGGGATGCAGAAGCTTGTTTATCCAACTGATAAACAAGAAGAAAAATGGTTAATTGAAGCTGTTTCTCAGGTTCTCGCAAGCGACCGCGGACGCATTGTGGAAGGCCCCGATGGCGAATGGTTCCTCAATCCGTTCAATCCGCCCCTCCGCCTCATCCTTGTTGGTGCCGTCCATATCGCGCAACCGCTGGCCCGGATCGCGAGCCTCGCCGGCTATGACGTGACGGTGGTCGATCCACGCACCTCCTTCGCCTCCGAAGAGCGTTTCCCCGACACGCACCTTGTCACCGGCTGGCCTGACGAGGCCATGGCCGCCCTCGCCCCTGATGCCCGCACCGCCATCGTCACCCTCACCCACGATCCGAAGCTCGACGATCCCGCCCTCCATGCGGCGCTGCGCAGCCCGGCTTTCTATGTCGGCGCGCTGGGCTCGAAGAAGACCCATGCCGCCCGCATCGCCCGGCTCGCGCAGGCAGGCTTCGGCGAAGACGAAATCGCCCGTATCAATGGGCCGGTCGGCCTTTCTATCGGCGCGAAAAGCCCGGCCGAAATCGCCATCTCGATCATGGCCCAGATAACGGAGACGCTCCGCAAATGATCTTCGGTGACATGGCCCCTGACGAGGCGGAAGGCGCGATCCTCGCCCACTCGCAAAAGATAGGCGGCGAAACCTTCAAGAAGGGCCGCGTCCTGAACCGGGCGGACATAGCCGCCCTGAAGGATGCCGGCATCAGCCATGTCGTCGCCGCTCGCCTCGAAGAAACCGACGTCCCCGAAGACGAGGCAGCCGCCGCCCTCGCAGCCGCCCTTGCCGGTTTTTCCGTGCGCGCCTCCGCGCCCTTCACAGGCCGCGCCAATCTCCATGCCGAGGCGGCAGGCGTGATCGGCATCGACCCGGCGCGCATAGACGCCATAAACCGTATTGGCGAGGCAATCACCGTCGCAACCGTCGCCCCGCACGAAACCGTCGCCGAGCGCCAGATGCTCGCCACGGTGAAGGTGATCCCCTTCGCGGTCCCCCGCGCCGATCTCGACAAGGCGCTGGCGATTGCGCGAGACGGCCCCGCCCCGCTCACGCTTCACCGTTTCGAGCCGCGCCGCGTCGGCCTTGTCGCAACCCATCTCCCCAATACAAAGACGAGCGTCCTAGAAAAAAGCCGCGCCATCCTCGATGCACGCCTTGCCTCAATGAACAGCGGCATCGCCCGGGAAATCCGCACGCCGCATACGGCCCGGGGAGTTGCCGGCGCCGTGCAGGCACTCGCGAAGGAAGGCCTTTCGCCCATCCTCATCTTCGGTGCCTCCGCCACCGTCGACCGGCGCGATGTCGTCCCGGCGGGTATCGTGCTCGCAGGCGGCGATGTGCTGCATTTCGGCATGCCGGTCGACCCCGGCAACCTCCTCCTTCTCGCCCGGCATGGGAAGACGCCCGTCATCGGTCTACCCGGTTGCGCCCGCTCACCGAAGCTCAACGGCTTCGATTGGGTGCTGGCACGCTTGGTGGCGGGTCTCGAAGTCACACCGCAAGACATCATGGGAATGGGCCTCGGCGGCCTGCTGAAGGAAATCCCGACACGGCCCCAGCCCCGCGAAGGTATCGCCGCGCCTCGCGCCCGCGCGCGTATCGCTACCCTTGTCCTCGCCGCAGGCCGCTCCACACGAATGAAGACTGGCGACGCATCTCTCCCGAGCAAGCTCCTGATGCCTCTCGGTGGCAAACCAATGATCGCGCATGTCGTGGAAGCCGCGCTCGAAAGTAGCGCCGAACCCGTCGTTGTCGTCACCGGCAATGCGGAAGAGGAAGTCCGCGCCGCGCTCTCGGAGCCGGAAATCACCTTCGTTCACAACCCGGATTATGCGGACGGCCTCTCGACCTCCCTCCGCACGGGGCTCTCGGCTCTCCCGGACGATATCGACGGTGTGCTTGTCTGCCTCGGCGACATGCCGGATATCCGCGCAAGCCATCTGGACAAGCTGATCGCCGCCTTTGACCCGAAAGAAGGCCGTACCATCTGTGTACCAACAGTTGCGGGAAAGCGAGGTAATCCCGTCCTCTGGGGTCGCGAATGGTTCGACGCCATGATGGAGGTGAAGGGCGATACCGGCGCGAGGCACCTGATCGGCGAAAACGGAGACGCCGTCTGCGAAGTCCCGATGCCGGATGATGCCACGCTCACCGATATCGACACGCAGGCTGAACTCGAAGCGCGGAAACGCCTTTCAGAATAATGAAGCGATGGTATAGGCTTTCATGGAAGTTTCCATTTCGACCATCAATGGGGCGTCCATAATAGCGAAGGAACGAGCAATGCCTGAAAAATCCGCACGCAATCCGCTTCTGGCATGGTGGATTGGGCTGCTGATCATCGCAGCCGTCGTGATCTATTTCGCTTATCGTTTCTCCTGCATGGAATGCGGGCATCCGGGCGGGTTCATCGAATTCATCGTCCTGGGAATTGTTCCGGTCGTCTATCTCGCGCTCATGTATCTGACGCTCAAAAATCAGGCGAACGCCGAAAAGAAGTAATGACGCCCGCGCCGTTTGCCCGGCTTGTCATACTGCTTTCGGATGTTTCACGATCACGCCGCCCCGCCAAAGGCCGAGAGCCAGTTGTTCGGCGCTGTCCCGTCTTCCTTTCTTCCGCCGCGCCGCTGAACGGTATCCCGAACTACAGCATCTATGCCGCCGCGCGGGGTGCCGCCAATTCGCTTGCGCTCACGCTGGCAAAGGAACTCGCCTCCCACAACATTCAGGTAAACGCGCTCGGCTTCAATTTCATCGAAAGTCCGGATTATTTCCCGGCCTCGCTCCTCGACGATCCGAAGTCGCGCGACAAGATACTCGGCAACATCCCGCTTCGCCATCTCGGCAAGCCTGAGGAAGCCGCCGCCATCGTCGCCTTCCTCGCCGGTCCGGGTTCCGATTTCATCACCGGACAGTTGATCCCTGTCGCGGGCGGCTGGGCCACCGTCCGCTAATTCAACATCGCGATGGGCGCGAGCGTGCCACCGATCTCGTCATGAATCACGAGATCGGCAATCTGGTCGAGTTCTGTCGGCTCGCGATTGAGAATGACGAGCTGCGCCCCGTTCCGCTTCGCGAGAATGGGAAAGCCCGCCGCCGGATAAACCTGCAATGATGAGCCGATGGCGATGAAGAGATCGCATCCCAGCGTCGCCTCATGCGCGCGGTTCATTTCCTCTTCCGGCATGGCCTGCCCGAACGAAACCGTCGCCGATTTCACGATACCGCCGCAGGACGAACAATCCGGCGCGGCCTGCGATGCTTCATACTGCGCGCGCACCCAGTCCAGTTCATAGCGCGCGGCGCAATCGAGGCATTTCGCATAGGTGCCGTTGCCATGCAGTTCGATGATCTTCTCGTCCGGCACGCCCGAATTCTGATGCAGATTATCGATATTCTGTGTGATGACGTGGCTGACCTTGCCCTCGTCCACGAGCTTGGCAATCGCCATATGCCCCTTGTTCGGCTCGGCCTTCTCGATGGTCTTGTCGATCTCGAACTTCCGCCGCCAGGCTTCCGCGCGCGTTTCGGCGGAGGCGAGATAGTCCTGAAAGTCGATAGGTGCCATCTTGGTCCACAAGCCGCCCGGACTGCGGAAGTCGGGAATCCCGGATTCCGTGCTGATCCCCGCCCCGGTAAAAACCACCACGCGATAAGCTTCCTCGATTGCCCGCTTCAATTCGTTCGACATGGCCATCCCGTTTCTTTGACCTCGCCCCCGTCATGGGGAATCATGCGGCAATTGCCGTACACATCAAGGACAACAAATGAAATATCTGCACACCATGGTGCGCGTCAGCGACCTCGACAAGTCGCTGGACTTCTATTGCAACAAGCTCGGCCTCGAAAACCTTGGCCGCTTCGACATCGAGGAAGGTCGCTTCAGCCTCGTCTTTCTCGCCGCCCCCGGCCAGAAGGACGCACAGATCGAACTCACATGGAACTGGGACCCGGAAGAACTTGGCGAAGGCCGTAATTTCGGCCACCTCGCCTATCAGGTAGATGATATCTACGAGACCTGCGACCGCCTGATGAAGGCGGGCGTTACCATCAATCGCCCGCCCCGCGACGGGCGCATGGCCTTCGTCCGCTCGCCCGACAATATTTCCATCGAATTACTGCAAGCCGGCACGCCCCTGCCCGCCAGAGAGCCCTGGGCTTCCATGCCGAACACGGGACACTGGTAGGGCGTACTATCGTGAGGTCATGTTGAGAATTACGACCTGCGCGATCAAGGCCCTGCCGGGATACGACATGCTCTTGCTCGTGAACGTGGAGGGTCTCGCCAAGGCCGCGAGTGTAAAACTGGAAAGGGGTCGGCAAGAACGGCGTGTGAACGCCGTATTGTCAAACCTCGCCGCGCGAGAGTGTCAAACCTGCCGAAAAAATGTGGTACGCCCTAGGGGAGTCGAACCCCTCTTTCCAGAATGAAAATCTGGCGTCCTAACCGATAGACGAAGGGCGCACGTACCTTGAAAAGGCCGGACGGGAACACCCGCCATGAGCGCGCCTTATAAGCGGCGGCGGCGACTCTTGCAACCCCAATTTCAGCCCCGTTCCGCAAGAAATCTGCGGGTTTTTCCCTCTCCCGCAGAAAATGCTTAGCCTTGCCACACCGACCCAAGTAAATCGATTCCATGGATAGAGACAGTTCCGGCCGGCCCGTTTCAAACGGCCCTGCTATTGCCCGTCATTTGCCGAATGGCCTAATGACCACTCCGCTGACGCTTCACGCCGATGAGCGCGGCACCTTCTCCGAGTTATTCCGGACAAGCTGAGATACGAACGCCTCATCGGTGCCGACGGGGTTGAACCTCCCGGCAACGCGGCGCCGGGAATGTCCGCGCAAAAGCGGCTCCCCTAACAACGAATGTGGTACGAATTTTTCAGCGACTCATATCTGGTTGCCGGATTGCGCAAGGCAAACCCTGTCACACTCGCGACCGTCGCAGCCAAGGCGAACCAGTTGCGTGCCCGGAAGCCCACCCTGAAAGAAGCGCTGCATCAAGTCGCAAGGGCTCTTCGCTGAGAGCTATGGCGTTGCATCCCGCGTCGGAACGGCGTCCTCGATAGTAAATTGAACATCCCGCCGCCCCTGCCATTCATCGGCGCTGAGCCGCCCTGCGATGTGCAGAAGCCCTGCCCCCTTGTCCATCAGCAGCGCGCCCAGCGGCGATTCCGCAGCCCGGAAGGCAATGCCCTTCAGCCGGCCGCCATCTTCTCCGGCAAGGATCACCCGCACATGTGCCTTGCCTACAATATCGGCCCTCACGACGCGCACCGACGGCACCGCAAAGCGCGGTTCGGCATTGCCCGCGCCATAGGGCCCCGCCTGTTGCAGCAGCTCATAAAGCTCGCGCGTTGCCCCCCGAGCGGCAATCGCGCCATCGAGTTTCAGGGCCCGCGCCTCGGAGGCAACCGCCACATCGTCCTGAAGCCGCTTGGCAAGAAAGGCTTCCAGTTCTTCAAGTTTGTTTTCGCGCAGCGTCAGCCCCGCCGCCATCGCGTGTCCGCCGCCATTGACGAGCAGTCCCGCTTCCAGCGCCGCCGTAACCGCGCGCCCGAGATCCACGCCGGACAGCGAGCGGCCTGAACCTTTCCCCTCCCCCTTCTCGTCGATAGCGATGACGAGGCTCGGCCGTTCGTAACGATCCTTGAGGCGGCTCGCTACGATGCCGATGACACCGGGGTGCCAGCCCTTGCCCGCCGCAACAATGATCGGCGGCACCGTGTTCGCGCGCCGGGAGGAAAGCCTCTCATCGACCTGATGGATCGCCTCTTCCAGCACCTGCGCCTCGATGGCCTGACGCTCGGCATTCATCACATTGAGCTCTTCGGCGATGGCATTCGCTTCAAGTTCGTTCTCGGTCGTCAGCAGCCTCGCGCCGAGATCGGCCCGGCCGACGCGCCCGCCCGCATTCACACGGGGCCCGAGCAGAAAACCGCAATGATAGGGCGATGGCGTTCCGTTCATTCGCGCGACATCGGCAAGCGCCGCAAGCCCCTTGTTCTGCCTGCGCTGCATCACGCGCAAACCCTGCGCGACGAATGCCCGGTTGAGCCCCGTCAGCGGCACCACGTCGCAAACCGTGCCCAGCGCCACGAGGTCGAGCCATTGCATGAGGTCGGGCTCTTCCCGGTCGGCATACCACCCCGCTTCGCGCAGCGCCCGGTTGAGCGCCACCACGAAAAGGAAAGTCACTCCCACAGCGGCAAGCTGTCCGAGGCCGCTGGCGTCGTCCATCCGGTTCGGATTGACCAGCGCAAAGGCGGGCGGCAACGATGGTTCCGCCTGATGATGATCGACGACGATGGAGGGGAGCCCGTAATCTGCAGCCAGCCCCAGCGCCTTGTGCGCCATCGTCCCGCAATCGACAGTGATGACGAGATCGGTCCCCTCATCCTTCAGCCGTTTCAGCGCGGGCGCATTCGGGCCGTAGCCTTCGCGAATGCGATCGGGAATATAGATCCGCAATTCGCTCCCCGTCGCCTTGAAAAAGCGATAGAGCAGCGCACTCGATGTTGCTCCGTCCACGTCATAATCGCCGAAAACTGCAATCTTCTCGCCCGCCATGATGGCTTGCGCCACGCGCGTGGCCGCCTTCTCCATATCCGTGACTTCGTAGGGGTCAGGCATCAGCGAGCGCAGCGAAGGGGCGAGATAGGCCGCGCAATCTTCCGGCGCAACACCGCGTCCCGCAAGCACCCGCGCAATGATTTCAGGAAGCCCCTCACGCTGCGCAATCGCAAGTGCCAGACGCTCATCGCCAAGGCGGCTCGCCCATGAACGCCCGCTCACAGAGCGCTCGACACCGAGAAAACCTCTGGAGATGGCATCAGTACTCATCGGTGCGGGCCGGGTTCTTGTGCGAAATGGACATGGAAAGAGGATAGCCCCTCAGATCACGAAAGGTCGAACGAACAATCGCAAGCCCATGTTCAGGGGCTGATGACCACGTCCTCATTGCAGGCTTCCTGTATATGTTCGCGCTCCTCTGCGCTGCGGACCTCGCTTTCCCGCGAGACTGCCGCCGGAACAAAGCGATCCATCACCACACAAGCCACAAGGTCGCCGGTTATATTGAGACTTGCCCTGAACCGCTCAAGAATACGGTCCAGCCCGACGATCAATGCCAGACCGGTCAAGGGCACCCCCACACTGGAAAGGACCGACGCCAGAACGACAATGCCGACACCCGGCACGGCGGGTGTGCCGATGGAGGCGCCGACGGTCGTTGCAACAAGCGCCAGCAGAACACCGATCGGCAAGTCGATCTGATAGAACTGCGCCATGAAAATCGTGGCAAGCGCTTGATAGAGCGCCGTGCCGCCCATGTTCATCGTCGCTCCCAGTGGAACGATGAATTGCGCCAGGGACGGCCGGACCTTCAACACATCCTCGGCCGTCTTCACCGTGACGGGCATGGTTGCCGCCGAGCTGTTGGTAGAAAAACCGAGCAGGAATGGTTCGCGGATCGAACGCAGCATGAAAAGCGGGTTGCGTCCGCCCAGCACCGCCGCGATGGCGAGATAGAAAGCCAGCAATACGGCCATGCCGAAAACAACAACCGCCGCATAGGCGCCAAGCCCCGCCAGAATACCGGGCCCCGTCTTGATCATGACCTGCGCCAGCAACCCGAACACGGCCACCGGTGCGAAGGTCATCACCGTCGCCACGATGGCCATGCATATTTGCTGTACCGACCCCAGCAACTCGAAAAGAGGTTTCGAGGATTCAGGCGGAACGCTGAGCAGCCCCACTCCCAGCACGATCGCAAAGATGACGATCTGCAACATGTCGCCGCGCACGATCGAACCCAGCGGATTGGTTGGCAAAATCTCCGTGATTTCGTTCGGGATGCTCACCAGGCTGAATGTCTTTGCCGCTTCCGCCTCGCCCTTTTCGGCAAGTTCGGCAACCTGACCCGTCAGTTCCACCTGCGGTGCGGCGGCCCGGTCCACATATTCACCTGGTTTGAGCACGAGGCCGATAGCCACGCCGAGAACAGCCGCCGCAATGGTCGAACCGATAAAGTAGAAAGCGAGCCCGACGCCCGTACTCTTGAGCTGACGGACATCGGTAGCCGCCGCGATGCCCCGGACGATGGACGCCAGGATCAGCGGCACGACAATCATCTGGATGAAGGCGAGAAAAAGGTTGCCCGGCAATGCCAGCCATTCCCCGAGCGTATTCGCCGTCGACCGGGACACGAAGCCCGTATCGGGATTGAGCAGCAATCCCGTTGCGATCCCCAGCACCATGCCGATGAGAACCTGAAGCCAGAGGCGCCCTTTCGTCAGCCGGTTGGACTGCTTTGAGAGGAACTTCAGGTTCTTCGGAAAGATACGTTCTACCGAGGAAAAGTTGCCGCCTTTCATCGCGCCAGGCTCCAGTCATGGTGTCGCTGCGCCCGAAACGAAGCTGGATCGCTCAAGCCCCGGGGGATCGTTCATGAAACAAGCTCACCCCCGCGCGAGGGACCGGCCCGGCGGATGACGGGCTTTACTGGAACTTGTCGAGATAGGCGTGGAACGACTTCAGGCGCCGCACGGTGCCTGTTGCCGAGCGCATGACGATGGTGTGCGTTGTCACGCCGCCATCGCGGTGATGAATGCCGTCCAGCAGCCAGCCATCGGTCACGCCCGTTGCTGCGAAGATCACGTCGCCGGAAGCCATTTCCGTATGGTCGTACTTCTTGTTGAAGTCCTTCACGCCCATTTTCGCCGCGCGCGCCTTCTGTTCTTCGCTCGACGTCACCAGACGGCCCTGCATCTGGCCGCCGATGCAGCGAAGCGCAGCCGCCGCGAGCACGCCTTCCGGCGCACCGCCGACACCCATATAGAGGTCGACACCCGTCTCGGGGTCCGTCGTTGCAATCACGCCGGCAATGTCGCCATCGGTGATGAGCGTCACGCGCGCCCCCACCTCGCGCACCGCGCGGATGAGTTCGGCATGGCGCGGCCGGTCGAGAATGCACACCGTGATCTCGGAAACATCGGTCTTCTTCGCCTTGGCGAGCGCCTTGATGTTTTCGGCCGGTGTCGCGTCGAGATCGATCAGCCCTTCGGGGAAACCGCCGCCGATCGCGATCTTGTCCATATAGGTATCGGGCGCATTGAGCAGCGTGCCGCCTTCCGCCGCCGCGAGCACGGCCATGGCATTCGGCATCGCTTTCGCCGTCAGCGTCGTGCCTTCCAGTGGATCGAGCGCGATATCGACCTTCGGGCCCTTGCCCGTGCCGACCTTCTCACCGATATAGAGCATCGGCGCCTCGTCGCGCTCACCTTCGCCGATCACCACCGTGCCGTCGATATCGAGTACGTTGAGTTCCTTGCGCATGGCATCGACCGCTGCCTGGTCGGCAGACTTCTCGTCGCCGCGTCCCACCCACAGGGCCGAGCAGACAGCCGCACGTTCCGTCACGCGCCCCATCTCCAGCGCAAGCATACGGTTCAGGCCAGCTTTTTTCTCAACCATCTCAGTCCCCGTTCCTCTGCCCGTTCCGCCGGGCGCCATATGTAGGCGGCTCAGCGGAGCTCGCCATCCTCAATTCTGATCATCAGCGGCGTTCCCGCCACGTCTTCATGCTGCGCAAGCAATGTCCGTGCGCGCGCCATGGTGCTCTCGTCCGTCTCATGCGTGACGAAGACGACCGGCAGCCGGCCGCTGTCGTCGCCCTTGCCGCCGCGCTGCACAATGCGTTCGATGGAAATCGAGGCTTCGGCCAGCGCCCGTGTGATCGCGGCCATGCTGCCCGCGCGGTCCACAGCGCGCAACCGCAGATAGAATGAGCTCTTGTGCGCTTCCATCAGCGGCCTTGCCGGTGCCTTCAGCTTCGTTGCCGGCACGATGAATGGCGCCACGATGAGCCCGCGCGCAATATCCACGATGTCGGAGAGAACGGCCGATGCCGTCGGCCCCTCGCCCGCACCGCGTCCTTCGAGCACGAGATGCCCCACCCGGTCGCCATCGACGGCCACCGCGTTGTAGACGCCGGATACAGCCGCCAGCGGCGTCCCTTCGGGCACGAGCGCGGGATGCACACGCTGCACGATGCCATCATCGCTCTTTTCCGCAATGGCGAGCAGCTTCACCTTGAAACCGAAATCCTTCGCGAAGGCGATATCCGTCGCGCTGATCTTCTCGATGCCCTCGATATGCACATTGTCGAAATCGACCTCCGTGCCGAAGGCAAGGCTCGCCAGGATCGCGAGCTTGTGCGCCGCGTCGATGCCGCCCACGTCGAAAGTCGGATCGGCTTCCGCATAGCCGAGATCCTGCGCGTCCTTCAGCACATCGGCGAAGTCGCGCCCCGTCGTCTCCATCTCGGTCAGGATGTAGTTGCAGGTGCCGTTGAGGATGCCGTGAATGCTGCGGATTTCGTTGCCCGCCAGCGCCTCGCGCATCGCCTTCACGATCGGGATACCGCCCGCCACCGCCGCCTCGTAGTTGAGCGCGACGCCCTTGCTTTCCGCCGCCTGCGCCAGCGCCGTGCCGTGATGCGCGACCAGCGCCTTGTTCGCGGTCGCCACATGCTTGCCCGCCTTCAGCGACGCCTCGACGAGCTCGCGCGCGATCCCTTCCGAACCCCCGATCAGCTCCACGACGAGGTCGATGTCACCTGCGCTCGCCAGCGCCATCGGGTCGTCTTCCCAGCGCACACCGGAAAGATCG
This sequence comes from Parvibaculum sp., assembly GCA_002694985.1. GTDB lineage: Bacteria > Pseudomonadota > Alphaproteobacteria > Parvibaculales > Parvibaculaceae > Parvibaculum. Next base: position 174,573 of record NZNS01000005.1, read on the forward strand.
ATGCCGCGATCCCTCGTCTTGTCGCGCGCCGACACTGCAACGAGTTCGAGCGGCCGCCCGCAGGCCGCCGTGAGATGTGTGCTGCGCTCGGCCAAAATCTTGACCACGCCCGCCCCAACCGTGCCGAGGCCGGCAATACCGATCCGTAGGGAATTACTCACGTCCGCCCGGCCCCGCTTGTCTGCTTTGCGTTCGGATGGGGAACCACGCTCGATGCAATCCCGAGCCGGTCTTCATATTCGGCGACGATCTGGTCGGCGTTCTGCATCATGCGCTTCACATTGCGCGCTGCCTGCCGGATGCGCTGCTCGTTCTCCACGAGACCGATACGCACATGTCCGTCGCCATATTCGCCAAAGCCGATGCCCGGCGCCACCGCGACATCCGCTTGTTCGAGCAGCAGCGTCGCAAATCCCATCGAGCCGAGATGCCGGAACTTCTCCGGGATCGGCGACCACGCGAACATGCTGGCGGGCGGGCTCGGAATGTCCCAGCCTGCGCGGGCCATGCTGTCCACCAGCACATCGCGGCGATGCTTGTACGTTTCGCGAATTTCCGCGACGCATTCCTGCGGCCCGTTCAGCGCCGCCGTCGCCGCCACCTGGATCGGCGTGAAGGCGCCGTAATCGAGATAGGACTTCACGCGCCCCAGCGCATTGATCAGCCGTTCATTGCCCACCGCAAAGCCCATGCGCCAGCCCGGCATCGAATAGGTCTTGGACAGCGAGGTGAACTCGACGGTCCGCTCCTTCGCGCCCGGCACCTGGAGGATCGAGGGCGGCGGATTGCCGTCGAAATAGATTTCCGAATAGGCGAGGTCCGAAATCACATAAAGATCGTTCTTCGCCGCGAAGGCGATCAGCTCGCGGTAGAAGTCGAGATCCGCCACCTGCGCCGTCGGGTTCGAGGGATAGCTCACCACGATGGCCGTCGGCTTCGGCACGCTGTGGCGGATACCGCGCTCCAGCATGTCGAAAAAGCCCATCTCGCTCTCGAAGGGAACGGAGCGGATCACCGCGCCCGAAATGATGAAACCGAAGGCATGGATTGGATAGCTCGGGTTCGGACAGAGGATCACGTCGCCCGGCGCGGTAATCGCCTGGGCCAGGTTCGCCAGCCCCTCCTTGGAGCCGAGTGTCGCAATCACTTCCGTTTCGGGGTCGAGCTTCACGCCGAAACGCCGCTCGTAATAGCCGGCCTGTGCGCGGCGAAGCCCCGGAATGCCGCGCGAGGCGGAGTAGCGATGCGTCTTCGGGTCGCGAACGGCCTCGACAAGCTTCTCCACGATATGCGGCGGCGTCGGCATGTCGGGATTACCCATCCCGAAATCGATGATGTCCTTGCCCTCGGCGCGCGCCTTCGCCTTGAGCTTGTTGACGCTCTCGAAAACGTAAGGCGGCAGGCGCTTTATGCGGTGAAACTCTTCGCTCATGACCAAATCCTGGAGACGCGGGACACCATCCCCGGCGCCCGATTCGAGCCCGCGGCGGTTCACGGCGTCTTATACCGCCAGAGCGCTCCCACGCGAAGCCTCCTTTGAACAAAAGCGGGCTGTTCGACGCCCGGAAGCGCAACAAAACAGCGGCTCGGGGCCTTTCAGCGGTGCCGGAACCGGCAAGATGGCTCCACAGAGAGACAGGCCATGCGAAAACGGCCCTTTCAAGGCCTCACGGCCTCTCCTTTTCAGGGCTGGCCGATCACCGGCTTCACGGTCACACGCTTGGTCGGCGCGGCCGTCACTTCGGGGCCGGTATCCTCGGCGGGCTCGGCGGCCGCAGCCCCGTCTTCGCTCATGACGTCCGGCTCTTCATCCGGCTCCCTGGCGGCCGTCTGGACTTCCTTCTGCGGCAGCACCTTGGAATAGTCGCCATGTCCGCCCCGCTCGCCCGGCAGGGGAATGGTCGGTGCGGCGTCATAGAGCGACTGCTTGTCCATTGCCTCCTCGGGCACATCTTCAAGCGCGGGCACGGGCGTCGGCTGGGCCACAACGGGCGCAGGTGCGGGCGGCTCCGTGCCGCCGCGCAGCACCTGGTCGCTATGCAAGGCATTCTGCCGGTCGGCGGCGAGGCCCTTGGCAATGTCCTTGCGCTCGTCTAGCGGGGTCGCGGCAGGCTGCTGTTCGGGCACGTCGCGCAGGTCCGGGAAGGCCGCATCCGCGGGCGGCGCGTCGGGCGTGCCGCCATAGGCTGCATCCGGCTTCACGTCGTCCGACAGCATGGAGCAGCCGCCCGCGATCCCGGCCATGATCAGCACCGCCGCAAATCCGCATCCGCGGGCCGCTGCGGCAACCCTGTTCACATTACGGCCAATCGCCATCTCCGGCATCTTCGCACTCCTGCTGCTGCGCTTGTTTGCGCCTGTTTCCTGACCCATATCCGCGTCATCGGGCGGACATGTTCCAGCGTATAGTATACGCTTCTCAGGTGAAACCATCTGCAAACGGGCATTTCCGCAGGGCGGCGGAAAAAGCCCGAAATTCACGATAGAAGCCCACAGGGAAGCGCGTTATGGACCTCAAGGACACGACCGGCGAAAAGGAAGCCGTGCCCGCGAAGGAGACATCCGCAAAGTCAAAACCACGCGGGAAAAAATCCGCTGCCGCCAAGGCTTCCGCCGCTTCATCGAAACCCGCAAAATCCCGGAAGAAGGCCGCCGCCCGCCCCGTCCCGGCGCCTGCACCGGAAACGTCCGCGCCCCAAAAATCGGAAACAGCAAAGCCCGCCGCGGCAGCCGATAGTCATGATTTTGTCATGCCGGATCTCGGCCGTCTCGCGGTCAATCTCCTGCATGCGGCGAACCTCGGCCAGAAGGCCGCGCGCCAGTTGATGCAGACCGGCGATTCGACCGGCGATGCGAGCCACGCCATCCACGACCTCCAGCGCGTCGGCAAGACGCTGATGGATGTTGCCGCGAGCTACATGCGCAATCCCGCCAAGGTCATCGAGGCGCAGACCGCCCTCTTCGAAGGCTATCTCGACCTCGCATCCAACATCACGCGACGCCTCCTTGGCGAAGATGTAAAACCCGTCGCCAGCCCGAGCCGGAGCGACAAGCGTTTTCGCGATCCCGACTGGCACGAAAATATCGTCTTCGATCTGATGAAACAGTCCTATCTGCTCACCAGCAAGTGGCTGACGGAGCGCGTGCGCAACGCCGAAGATATCGACCAGCACACGCGCGAAAAGGCCGACTTCTATGTCCGTCAGATGGCGAATGCCATCTCGCCCTCGAACTTCCTTTTCACCAATCCTGAAATCCTGCGCACCACCCTCGCCACCAATGGCGAGAACCTTGTCGCCGGTATGGAACATCTGCTCGAAGACATCGAGCGCGGCCATGGCCATATCCAGATACAGCAGACGGATATGTCCGCCTTCACGCTCGGCGAGAACATCGCGACCACACCCGGCAAGGTCATCTACCAGAACGACCTGATGCAGCTCATCCAGTACGAGCCGACGACGGAGCAGGTCTACAAGCGCCCGCTCGTCATCTTCCCTCCCTGGATCAACAAATATTACATCCTCGATCTCTCCCCCGAAAAATCACTGATCAAGTGGTGCCTCGACAAGGGCTATACGGTCTTCATCGCAAGCTGGGTGAACCCGGATGCGCGCCTCGCGCTCAAGACCTTCGAGGACTACATGTATGAGGGCGTCTATGCGGCGCTCGACGCGGTGGAAAAGGCGACCGGCGAAAAGGAAGTGAACGCCGTCGGTTATTGCATCGGCGGTACACTGCTCGCCTGTTCGCTCGCCCATATGGCGCAGCGCGGCGACACCCGCATCAAATCGGCGACCTTCCTCGTCACGCAGGTCGATTTCACCGAGGCCGGTGAACTCAAGGTCTTCATCGACGAGGAACAGATTTCCGAAATCGAACAGCAGATGCACGAAGAGGGCGGCTATCTGAAGGGCTCGACGATGACCTCGACCTTCAACATGCTGCGCTCGAACGACCTGATCTGGAACTACGTCGTCAACAATTACCTGCTCGGCCGCGAGCCGATGCCCTTCGACATCCTCTACTGGAACGCGGATGCAACGCGCCTGCCCTCCGCCATGCATGTCTTCTATCTGCGCGAATGCTATCTCGAAAACAAACTCGCCGAAGGGCGCATGGTTCTCGGCGGCGAGGAGCTGCATCTCGACAAGGTGAAGATCCCCGTCTACCTCCAGTCGAGCCGCGAGGATCACATCTCGCCCTATAACTCCGTATACAAAGCAACCAGGCTCTTCGGCGGTCCCGTCCGCTTCATCTGTGCGGGCTCGGGCCATATCGCGGGCGTCATCAATCCGCCCTCCAGCGGCAAATACAACCACTGGACGAATGACGAGCTGCCCGATACGCCCGACGAATGGTTCAAGGGCGCATCCGACCACAAGGGCTCCTGGTGGCCCGACTGGGAACAATGGCTGTCTGAAAAATCCGGCGACCTCGTCCCCGCCCGCAAACCCGGCAGCGGCAAACTCAAGGTGCTCGAAGACGCGCCGGGGTCATACGTGCTGGTGAAATCGGAAGACTGACGATGGCCTTTACCAAGTGGTCGGACATCAATCCAGATGCAAAGAGAATATTGCGACCGGACTTAGGGCTACGAGACTGGGATGCTTTCAACAGTGATGAGAAGCTGATCTTCATCAAACACCTGCACAACTCGCGATGGCTAAAGTCTGACCATCGAACCTACTTGGCTCTGCAGAATCTCAATCAAGCTTACAAAACAAGGAACCTTTGCCCGAATCTTCTTACCCACGGCGGACCCCACAAGGGCGACCGCTACGGGCAACGCGTCTCCTCCTGTTGCACTACAGTTGCGGAAAACGATGCTTTTCTGATTATGAGTCTAGAATCTAGCGATGTCTTTTATGAACTAATTTCGTTCTACGCAGAGGTGCTAACCAAGGACAGCGACAAGGAAACAATTCAGCGCTTCTGTCGCTGCATCAACGATCTTTCAGAACAATTTGGGCTGAATATCGTCCTAACCCCAACTTCCATTCTACCGCGGCAAGAGAGAAAAATTACTACACAAATATATGAACCAGCACTTCAGGTGCTAGCCGATGCAAAGTGGAAGGAAGTAAGTCGCGAATTAGCTGACGCTTTTGAAGATTTTCAGAGGGGCACCCCAGATAGCTACAGCAATTGCATCACTCATGCTGTCACCGCTATCCAAGCTTTTCTGCAAGTCCTTGTTCATGGAAAAACAGGAAAAGGGGACATCAGCCCACTTCTAGCGACCGCGAGTTCGCAGGGCTTGATACCCCACGACGTGTTCTCTCAGAAAATATTGCGAGATATTCAAAGCGCGTTGATGGCTGAGCGACAAGCCAAGGGAGATCCCCATCCAAAAGCGGAGTATGCGGACCGAAAAGCGGCTCTTCTCGTTCTGAATATAACGATGGTCTTTCTCCAACATTGCCTGCAAGAAAGCTAAAGCACGGAGACGGAGACATTGAACACGTTGCAGGTTCATCTTCCCGCAATCCCTTCGCCAAAATCCTCTCTGCGTCTTCGCCACATCGTCCCACCCTCCCTCAAGGGGAGGGTGGCAGCGAAGAAGCACCTGCGCCCGTCCCGCGCAAACCCCTTCGCCAAAATCCCCACTCGGCAGACTCGCCCCAACCGGCTAGCTTCCCTCCGCCGCCATCCCGCGGCCCTGCCGGAGCCCGCCCACCTTGTCCCTGACCGTCACCCTCGCCGTCCTCGCCTCCGTCCTGCTCCACGCAAGCTGGAACGCCCTCGTCAAAACCGGCGCCGACCGCCTCATGATGATGGGCTGGATCGCGGCGGCGATCGTCGCCGCCGGCGTTATATTATTGAAGGTTTGCCCCCTACAGATTCACGCCCAGCGCCTCATCCGCGCCGATCATGATATTGAGGCACTGCACCGCCTGCCCCGACGCGCCCTTGCCGAGATTGTCGAGCAGCGCCATCAGCCGCGCCTGTTTCGTCTTCGGATTGCCGAAAACGAAAAGCTTCAGCTCATTCGTGCCGTTGAGCTGCTCCGGGTCGAGCTTCGTCGTCGCCGCGATCTCGTCTTCCGGCGCAACCGAGACGAAGCGTTGTCCGTCATAGGCTTCGGCCAGCGTTTCATGTAGCGCAACCACCTCCGGCTCGCCCGGCAGCGCCCAGAGCTGCAACGGCACCTCCACAATCATGCCCTGCGCATAGCGCCCGACATTCGGCGTGAAGAGCGGCGGGTTCTGGAGCCCCATATTCTTCTGCATTTCCGGCACATGCTTGTGCGCGAGCGACAGCGCATAGGCCCGGTAGGCTTCCTTCGTGTGCCCCGGCGCATCGGTATCCTCGAACTCGGCAATCATCTGTTTGCCGCCGCCCGAATAGCCCGACACCGCGTTCACCGTCAGCGGCCAGCCCTCGGGCACAAGCCCGGCATCGACCAGCGGCTTCACCAGCGCAATCGCCCCCGTCGGATAGCAGCCCGGATTGGTGACGCGGCTCGCGCCCGAGATCACCTGCCGCTGTGCGGACGACATCTCCGGAAAACCGTAGACCCAGCCATCGGCGACGCGATGCGCCGTCGAGGCGTCGATCACCCGCGTGCGCGCATTCTCGATCAGCGACACGGCTTCTTTTGCGGCATCGTCCGGCAGGCACAGGATCACGATGTCGGCCTCGTTCAGCGCTTCCTTTCGCGCGCCCGCATCCTTGCGCTTCGCCTCGCCCAGCGAAATGAAATCGAGATCGTCGCGGCCATTGAGCCGCGCCCGGATCTGCAATCCCGTCGTCCCCGCTTCGCCGTCGATGAAAACTTTTGTCACCATGACCATTCTCCAAAAACAAAAAAGGCGCTTCGTGCAAAACGAAGCGCCTTCTTCGAGAACCCGTGAAAGGGATCAGCGCTTCGAGAACTGGAAGCTGCGGCGGGCCTTCGCCTTGCCGTACTTCTTGCGTTCGACCACACGGCTGTCGCGCGTGAGGAAGCCTTCCTTCTTGAGCACGCCGCGCAGTTCCGGCTCGTAATAGGTCAGTGCGCGCGACAGGCCATGACGGATCGCGCCCGCCTGACCCGAGAGACCGCCGCCCGTCACCGTCGCGGTGATGTCGTACTGGTTCTCGCGCGCCGCAACGACGAGCGGCTGATTGAGGATCATGCGCAGAACAGGCCGCGCAAAATAGACTTCAAGGTCGCGGCCATTGATCTTGATGCGGCCGGAGCCCGGCTTGATCCAGACGCGGGCAACCGCGTTCTTGCGCTTGCCGGTCGCATAGGCGCGACCGAACTTGTCGAGCTTCTGAACGGCGGGCACGGCGTTCGCATCCGGTGTCGAGACCGGAGCAGCGGCCTCGGTGCCTTCCATCGCGTCCTTCAGGCCTTCGAGCGTGGTTGTTTCGGACATGATTATGCGATCCTGACGTTCTTGCGGTTCTTGGCAGCGAAGTCGAGCTTCACGGGCTGCTGCGCCTCATGCGGATGCTCGGCACCCGCATAGATGTGGAGATGCGACAGCTGCTGGCGGCCAAGCGGGCCGCGCGGGATCATCCGCTTCACGGCGAGCTCGAGAACGCGCTCCGGGAAACGGCCTTCGAGAATGCGCTTCGGGCTCGTTTCCTTGATGCCGCCGGGGTGGCCCGTGTGGCGGTAGTAGCGCTTGTCGTCATACTTCTTGCCGGTGAGCGCGACTTTGCCCGCGTTCACGATGATGACATGGTCTCCGCAATCCATGTGGGGCGTGTAGGTGACCTTGTGCTTGCCGCGAAGAATATTCGCGACATGCGACGCAAGGCGGCCCACGACGACGCCTTCGGCGTCGATCACGATCCACTTCTTTTCGATTTCGGAGGCTTTCGCGGAATAGGTCTTCATTGCGAAAAATCCTGGGCGTCTGCAAATCTGGATAGGACAGCCCCTCCCTTGAAGGAGAGCCGTCCGGTTCGGCGCTGCTTCTAGGGACTCAGGCCCTCCCTGTCAACAACATTGAACCGGCACCCCGCGCAAAAAACGCTTTATTCGCAGGCTTTTACGAATGGGGTATCCAGTTACCTCACTTAAGTCCTTGGCGGTATCGAATAGGTGCAGCTCGCATGGGCGACCGGCCCGCTCATGCCCTCCTGGCTGAGCTCGACCGCTCCCACCGCCAGCACCCGGCCGAGCTTCATCAGCCGTGCTTCCGCCAGAATATCGGCCTGTTCCGGCCGCCGCATGAAGTCGATATGCAGGCTCGTGGTGACTGCCAGCGCCACCGGCCCGATATGCGCCAGCACCGCCGCATACATCGCATAATCCGCCAGCGCCATCATGGCCGGGCCTGAAATCGTGCCGCCGGGGCGCAGGTTCTTTTCCGAAAAGCCGAGCCTCAGCCGCGCAAATCCGGGCCCCACGGCGTCGATCCGGGTCGTATCGGCCCCCATCCGCATCTGAGGGAACTCGCGCTCCATGAAGGTTTCCAGCTCCTCCACGCTCATGACTGGCTTCAATTCGGCCACTGGCCCCTCCCCGTTTTTCGTTTTGCCGCTTTTACCTCACCCCCCCCGCACCACGACAAAAACCGCGGCACACGGTAAAAATACGCTTTTACAGGCGGAGGGTGGCATCATGACGACACTGCGCACTGAACGGCTGATCCTGCGGCCCTGGAAGGACGCCGACTTTGCGCCCTTCGCCGCCATGTCGGCTGACCCGCAGGTGATGGAGCATTTTCCCGCAACGCTCGACCGGGCCGCCTCCGACAATGTCGCCTCGATCCTGAAATCCGATCTGGACATCATGGGCTTCGGCTTCTGGGCTCTGGAGCTGCCCGGCGCCGCGCCCTTTATCGGCTTCACCGGCATCCGTCCCGTCATCTTCCATGCCCCCTTCGTGCCCGCCCCGCCCGCGCAAGCCGTCGAAATCGGCTGGCGTCTCGCGCCCGCCCATTGGGGCAAGGGCTACGCGACAGAAGCCGCCCGCGCCGCTCTGGCACATGGCTTTGGCGCATTGGGGCTCTCCGAAATCGTCTCCTTCACCACGACCACAAACCTTCGCTCGCAAGCCGTCATGCAACGCCTCGGCATGACGCATGACGAAGCGGACGATTTCGATCACCCGAACCTGCCGGATGGCCACCCGCTCAAACGCCACGTGCTTTACCGGCTGAGAAAATAAGACAGCAATGTCATTGCCGGACTTGCCCCGGCAATCCACCTGACTCTCCCTCGTCCCCCCGCTATGCTCCCTGAAAAGAAGCCGAAGGGAAAGCATCATGAGCCAGACAGCGAAAGAGCCCGCCGAGCCCGTTCTGATCCGCAAGAACGCAAATGGCGTCGCAACGCTCACCATGAACCGCCCGAAGCAGAGGAACAGCCTCTCCGAAGAACTGATGCGTGCCCTCACCGCCGAACTCGAGTCCATCAGCCAGGACGCCTCCATCCGCGCCGTCATCCTCGCAGGCGCCGGTCCCGGCTTCTGCGCCGGCCACGACCTGAAGGAACTCACCGCCGCCCGCGCGAGCGAAGATCGCGGCCGCGCTTTCTTCCAGAAGACGATGCAGCTTTGCAGCACGCTCATGCAGGCCATCGTCAATTGCCCCAAGCCCGTCATTGCCCGCGTGCACGGCATCGCCACGGCGGCAGGCTGCCAGCTCGTCGCGAGCTGCGATCTCGCGGTCGCGGCGGAAGAAGCAAAATTCGCCACGCCCGGCGTCAATATCGGCCTCTTCTGCTCGACGCCGATGGTCGCCCTCTCGCGCAATGTCACGCGCAAGCACGCGATGGAAATGCTGCTGACCGGCGAGATGATCCCGGCTGCCCGCGCGCACGAAATGGGCCTGGTGAACCGCGTCGTGCCGCAAGAGGAACTCGACGCCGCCGTCTCGCATTTCGCAGGCATCATTTCGTCGAAATCCGCCCTTACCGTCTCCATCGGCAAACAGGCATTCTACGAACAGCTCGAAAAGCCGCTCGCTGCGGCTTACGACTACGCAAGCGAAGTCATGGTGAAGAACATGCTCGCCCGCGACGCGGAAGAAGGCATCGGCGCCTTCATCGAAAAGCGCCAACCGAAATGGGAAGACAGATGAGTGAAGCAGAAGCAGGCGACGTCGAACACATCCTGAAGAACACGAAGACGATCGCTCTTGTCGGCGCGAGCGCAAACCCCGCGCGCGACAGTCACGAGGTCATGCTTTTCCTCCAGTCGAAAGGCTACCGCGTCATCCCGGTCAATCCGGGTCTGGCGGGCAAGGATCTGAACGGCGAAAAGGTTTATGCGTCACTTCGCGACATCCCGGAGAAGATCGATATGGTCGATGTTTTCCGAAATTCCGAAGCCGCAGGCCCCGTCGCCGACGAAGCCGTCGAGGCAGGAGCAAAATATGTCTGGATGCAGCTCGGTGTCGTGAACGAGGAAGCCGCCGGGCGCGCCCGCGCGGCGGGTCTGCGCGTCGTCATGAACCGCTGTCCGAAAATCGAAATGCCGAGGCTCGGGATGTAGGAGACTCTTTTCGAACTCTGCCGGCCCCACACATTCAGTGTCATCCCGGCGAAAGCCGGGAACCAAGGGCGTCGAGACATCCGACGAACAGCACAATTTGAAATCCTGATCCGCCGACAGGCACATGGACCCCGGCCTCCGCCGGGGTGACGAGAAAGAAAACCAGAGAGGCAATCATGACCGACCGTAAATTCGACACCCTCGCCATCCATGCAGGCGCGCAGCCCGACCCCACCACCGGCGCGCGCACCACACCCATCTATCAGACGACCTCTTTCGTCTTCGATGATGTCGATCATGCTGCCTCGCTTTTCGGCCTTCAGGCTTTCGGCAACATCTACACCCGTATCACCAATCCGACGACCGCCGTACTGGAAGAGCGTGTCGCCGCGCTCGAAGGCGGCACGGCCGCGCTCGCCGTCGCCTCGGGCCATGCCGCCCAGATGATCGTCTTCCACACCATGCTGGAACCGGGCGATCATTTCGTCGCCGCCAGACAGCTCTATGGCGGCTCGATCAACCAGTTCGGTCACGCCTTCAAGAAGTTCGGCTGGGAAGTCGACTGGGCGGATGTGACGGACCTCGCCGCGGTCAAGGCCGCCATCGGCCCGAAGACCAAAGCCATCTTCATCGAAAGCCTCGTAAACCCCGGCGGCATCGTCACCGACATTGCGGGCATCGCGAAAATCGCGCATGAGGCGGGCATTCCCCTCATCGTCGACAACACGCTTGCCTCGCCCTATCTCTGCCAGCCGTTCAGCCACGGCGCGGATATCGTCGTCCATTCGGCAACGAAATTCCTCGGCGGCCACGGCAATTCCATGGGCGGCATCATCGTCGATAGCGGCAAGTTCGACTGGTCGAAGGACGGCAAGTACCCGACGCTCTCCGAGCCCTGCCCCTCCTATAACGGCCTCAAGATTCACGAGACCTTCGGCCCCATCGCCTTCGCCATCGCCTGCCGTGTGCTCGGCCTGCGTGATCTCGGTCCGGCCATCTCGCCCTTCAACGCCTTCATGATCCTGACCGGCATCGAAACGCTGCCGCTGCGCATGCAGAAGCACTGCGACAACGCACTCAAGGTGGCGAAATTCCTGAAGAGCCACCCCAAGGTCTCATCGGTGTCCTATTCCGGCCTCGAAGACGACCCGTCCCATGCGCTGATGAAGAAATATTCGCCCAAGGGCGGGGGTGCCCTCCTCACCTTCAGCCTCAAGGACGGTTATGACGCGGGCGTGAAGATCGTGAGCAAGGTCCAACTGCTCAGCCATCTCGCCAATCTCGGCGATACGCGCAGCCTCATCATCCACCCGGCCTCGACGACACATCGTCAGTTGACGGATGAACAGAAAAAGGCTGCTGGCGCGGGCCCCGATGTTGTCCGCCTCTCCGTTGGCATCGAGGATGCTGACGACATCATCGCCGACCTCGACCAGGCCCTGAAGGCGTAAGGGCGGTTTTCAAACATTCTGTCACCCCCGGGCTCGCCCCGGGGGTCCAGAAGTCGCCATCGGGCGGCGTCCCTCTTCGCACGACACTTACGTGCGCCCCCCCGTCAATCCCTCACCCCAATCCGTCATTGCGAGCAAAGCGAAGCAATCCAGAGCCGCGGGCACGGGCTCGGTCATCTGGACCACCCTCCCCCTGTGGAGTGAGACGCGGTTCGCGCAAGCGAGCGAAAAGGTCCGGTGGACCTTTTTTAGCCTCGAACGCCCTGAGCCCCCTACTTCGCCAGCCTGTGCGCGTGCCAGACCGCAATCCCGAACACGATCATCGCCCCGCCCTGATGCGCCGCGCCAAGCGGGATCGGCACCACCCAGAGTAACGTCCATATACCGAGGGCGGCCTGCGCAACAACCGCTGCAAAGAGCAGGTTCGCCGTCACCGCCGCTTCCGTCTTGCGCGCGCGCCAGGCATGCCACGCCGTCAGCGCGAGCAGCAGATAGGCCATCACCCGGTGCTGGAACTGCACGGTCAGATGGCTCTCGAAGAAATTGTGCCAGACGGGTTTCATCGCAAGGAGCCCGTCGGGAACCAGCGCACCCGCCATCAGCGGCCAGGTATTGTAGATAAGCCCGGCCCTGATCCCCGCCACGAAGGCGCCGAGGATCGTCTGCACAAAGACAAGCACGAGAAGCGCCAGCGCCGCTTTCGACAACCCGCTCAGGAACCGAGAGCCCCGTCCATGCAGCATGTCGAGCGCCGTCCAGATCAGCGCGCCATAGATCAGCGTCGCAAGGCCGAGATGTGCGGCAAGCCGGTACTGGCTTACCTCCGTCCGGTCCACGAGCCCGCTCTTCACCATCCACCAGCCGAGCACGCCCTGCATGCCGCCCAGCACGAAAAGGAAGACCAGCCGCGGCACCATCGCGCGCTCGATGCGGCCCGCCAGCGCGAACCAGAGAAACGGCACGAGAAAGGCGAAGCCGATCAGCCGTCCGAGTAACCGATGGCTCCACTCCCACCAGTAGATCGTCTTGAACTCGTCGAGCGACATGCCCTTGTTGACGAGCTGGTATTGCGGGATCTGGCGATAGAGCTCGAACTCTTCCTGCCAGTGTTGCTCGCTCATGGGCGGCAGCGCACCTGTCACGGGCTTCCATTCGGTAATCGACAGCCCGCTCTCGGTGAGCCGTGTCAGGCCGCCCACCACCACCATGATGAAGACGAGCGCGGCAACGCCGAAGAGCCACCACGCTATGGCGCGGCGGTTCGCATCGGCCCTCTCGACCGCGTTGATCTGTGGAAGAACGCTCATGGAAAACTCTTACCCCGCCCCATTGCCGAAACCTAGTCGCACACCGCCGCGACAGGTCGCCGCGCATGCGCCCCATGCCTCATGACCCATGCGCCGCCTTCCCCGCTTTGCGCAATTCTCGCGGATGCCGTATGGAAGGCAACCTCGAACCCAAAGCAACAACGAAGAGCCCGGAGACGGCCCCATGCGCCTCGGTATCCGCACCCGCAAACTCATCGGCACGATCATCCTGCTGATCGGCCTGACGCTCTATTCATTTCTGATCATGACGATTGCGGTGAGCGGACATTTGCCGGAGCACGGCCTGGTCCAGTTCCTCTATTACATCACCGCTGGTGTAATTTGGGCATTTCCCGCCAAATACCTCATCGTCTGGATGGTCCGTCCCGACGAGGCGTAAAAACGGGCGCGAGCCGCACCCGATTTCCATTCATGACGTTTTGATGACGTTCGTGTGACAGTCACCCGTCACAATGCCGTCTTTATCCCCGTTTCAGCCGAAGCGGCCGGTCACGAGCTTGTTCAGCGCGAAGATCACGATGAGGAAGAGGACGATCGGAAGAATCTGGCCAATCATGAAGCTGGCTCCTTGAGGCTCGCGGGTATCTTGCCCCTTTCGGGGCGGAAATGGTCGGAGCGGCCGGATTCGAACCGACGACCCCTTGTCCCCCAGACAAGTGCGCTACCGGGCTGCGCTACGCTCCGACTAACCGGTGTCGCCGGAAGGAGAATCCCCTTCCAGAGGCGCGGAATATAGACGCCGCCTTGCATCCCGGCAACGGCCCAAACCCGCATTTTTGAAGGAATTTTCGGATTTTCGAGGTTAGCTCAGCTTTCCTCGTCTTCGCTCTCCCACAAGGCCTCATCAATCTCGTCCTTGAGCGATATGAGGTCTTCGAGCAGCACCTCCAGGCGTTTGCGCCCGCTCGCGCTCACGGGCTTTGCGGGGGGCTCGCGCTCTTCTTGCTCCCCGCGCTCCACCGCCTCGCGCGCCAGTTCCGCAAGAGATGTGTCGACGGTGCCGCGTCCCGTCTCCGCCACGAACTTGATGCCTTGTTCGCGAAAGACTTTCTGGACGCCCTTGATCGTGTAGCCGTCATTATAGAGCAGCGTCCGCACGCCCCTCAGCAGGTCCACATCTTCGGGTCGGTAATAGCGTCGCCCGCCGCCCCGCTTAAGCGGCCGGATCTGATTGAACTTGCTCTCCCAGAACCGCAGCACGTGTTGCGGCACGTCGAGTTCGCTCGCGACCTCGCTGATGGTCCGAAAGGCGTCGGGTGACTTTTGCACAGACAAATGAGGCCCCTGCTGGTCTTCCTCAATCCGATATGTGAACTCGGATTTGCTCAAGGGCGCGTCCTCGAGAGTTTATTCGGCGGCTGCCGACTGTCCACTGAGTGCGCTGTTGATGCGTTCCTTGAGCACATGGCTCGGACGGAAAACAAGCACTCGCCGCGGCTTGATCGGCACTTCCTCACCTGTTTTCGGATTGCGCCCCATCCGGCCGCCCTTCTTGCGAACCGAGAACGAACCGAACGACGAAAGCTTCACAGTGTCGCCCTTGGCAAGACTGTCGGCAATCTCGGCCAGCACGAGTTCGACGAGTTCCGCGGACTCGTTTCGCGACAGACCGACTTCCTGATAGACCGCCTCGCTCAGATGAGCGCGCGTAACTGTATCCCCCATGGCCTCTACCTCTGAAGTTTCGTTGTGAAGCCTATTGCTCACCCGGAAACCCGTCAATATCAAAGGGATGGCAGTTTTCCCTGATACGGCAGATTCAGGATATCTCGTAATTTCAGGCAGTTCGCCGCAATTTCCCGGACAGTGTTTCACCTAGAATCTGAAAAGAAGCGATCCCCAGGTGAAGCCACCGCCCATCGCCTCCAGCAATACGAGGTCGCCGCGCTTGATTCGTCCATCCTTCACCGCCGTATCCAGCGCGAGCGGAACGGAAGCCGCCGACGTATTGCCTTGCTCGCCGACCGTCATCACCACCTTTTCCGGCGGCAGCCCGATCCGTTTTGCTGTGCCGTCCAGAATGCGCTTGTTCGCCTGATGCGGGACGAACCAGTCGATGTCCTCTGCCGTTAGCCCTGTCGCCTCCAGCGATTCCTTGATCGCCTCCGCGATATTGACGACCGCATGACGGAAGACCTCGCGGCCCTCCATGCGCACATGGCCAGTCGACTGGGTGGAGGAAGGCCCTCCGTCGACATAGAGCTTTTCCTTGTAGCGTCCGTCCGAATGAAGGTGGGCCGTGAGGATGCCACGGTCGGCATTTGTCCCCGCCCCCTGCTCTCCGGTCACAATGGCCGCGCCCGCGCCATCTCCGAACAACACGCAGGTGGTCCGGTCGGTCCAGTCGAGTAGCCGCGAGAACGTCTCGGCCCCGATCACCAGCGCTGTCTTGGACTGGCCGGTCTTGATGAAGGTATCGGCAATCGTCATGGCATAGACGAAACCCGAGCAAACGGCCTGAACATCGAAGGCCGCCCCGTGATGGAGGCCAAGCTCCGCCTGCACTGCGGTTGCGGTCGCGGGAAACGTATTATCCGGCGTGGTCGTCGCCAGAATGATGGTGTCGATCTCCTGGACGTCGATCCCCGCATCCGCAATGGCGTTGCGTGCGGCAGCGAGCGCCAGATGCGACGTCAGTTCGTCCTCCGCGGCGATGTGGCGGCTGTGGATGCCGGTACGCTCCACAATCCACTCATCGGTCGTATCGACGATCTTCGAAATATCTTCATTCGTGACGACACGCGACGGCAGATAACTGCCGACGCCGGTAACGACGGTTCTGATAACACTCACGACAGGGCTGCCTCGGATTCTTCTATTTCATTGTTCTGTGTGCGACGGGCATTCTCGATTCCCGTCAGACGATCGACATCGGCAGAGATCTTGGCCACAAGGTCCGCCGATGCGACGTCGGCCGCTACGTCGATAGCAGCGGCAAAACCAATGGCATCCGTGCCGCCATGGCTTTTCACGACAAGACCGTTCAGCCCCAGAAAGACCGCGCCATTCGACGCGCGCGGATCGATTTTCGTAGCCAACGCTTTAAAGGCACCGCGCGCAAAGAGATAGCCGATCTTCGACATCAGTGAGCTCTGCATCGCGCCGCGCAAGAAAGTCACTATCAGCCGGGCGGTTCCTTCGGCTGTCTTCAGCGCAATATTGCCTGTATAGCCATCGGTCACAACGACATCGACGGTGCCCTTGGAGATATCGTCGCCTTCGATGAAACCCTGGAAGCGGATCGGCAATTTCGTTTCGCGCAGCATCTGCGCGGCTGCCTTCACCTCTTCAGTTCCCTTGACCTCCTCCTCGCCGATATTGAGAAGGCCAACGGTCGGCTGCTCTATATTGAAGATCACCCGTGCGAAGGCTTCGCCCATCGCCGCGAACTGAACGAGCTGGTAAGCATCCGCTCCAACTGTCGCACCGAGATCTAGCGCCACGCTCTCGCCACGCGCCGTTGGCCACAGCGCAGCAAGCGCGGGCCGTTCCACATTCGGGATCGTTTTCAGGATTACCTTCGCCATCGCCATCAGCGCACCGGTATTACCCGCGGAGACGGCAGCTTGGGCGCGGCCTGCCTTCACCGCGTCGATCGCCATCCACATGCTGCTCGTCTTGCGGCCGCGGCGCAGCGCCTGGCTCGGCTTGTCATCCATCGAAATGGCGACATCGGTATGAATAATTTCGCTCGCCTGCGCGACCCGGGGATGTTTCTCAAGCAGTGGCCGGATCTGGGCTTCGTCTCCGAAAATCAGGAAACGCACATCGGGCCGACGAACCGACGCGACTTCGGCGCCACCAATAACCGTCTCCGGTCCGTGGTCGCCGCCCATCCCGTCCAGAGCTATCGTCAATCCTTGCGTCACCCGGCTACCCCCATCGTTGATCCGGCGCCCATCGCAAACCTGGTCCGCGCGCGCCCCGAAGATACAGTCTTGCGAGTCTCAGACAATAGCCGGAAGCGACACCAAATCGCGCCAACTCAAGAATTTTTCTTCAGTTTTTCCAGCGCGGCAAAGGGATTTGGCTTGCTTTCCTGAGCGTCACCCGCCTCCTCCTCCGCGGACCGCTCGAAAGCGGCACCCGGCTTGCGGGGATAAGGATCGAGTGCAAGCGCGAGCCTTTCCGCCACGGCCTCACCAACCTCCACGCCGTTACCCGTCATCGGTTCGGGCGCATCCTCGGCCTCGATATCTATTTCAATCTCACGCTCGGTCGATTCTTCCGGTACATCCGGCACGATCATGTGCTCGGGCAAATATCGCTGGGTGAAACGTTCCTCGATTATCTCGTGTACCGGCTCCAGGGTAACGACACAGCTTTGCACCACTTCCGCTTTGAAACTCGCCTCCACTGTCAGGCCGGCTTTCTTGTAAGGCCGTACCTTCGCGGAGCCCGACAGCGCCACGACCTCGACAATGCCGAAGCGATCAGCAAGCTCTTTCAGCACCGCTTTGTCAGCCTCGAAAGGAACATCCTTGCCGCTTGGCGGTACATCGCTCGCCGAGACAAACAGCCTGAAATTCTGGTGCGGTCTTGGCCCCATCAGGAAGCACCTGCAGTGGCGAGCGGCCTGGGAAGCGTAAATATCACCCGCCCCGCAATCATTTCTTCAATGGGCTGGGCGGAAAGCTCGTCATCGGTTTCCCGAACATATCCCGCAAGGGCCGCTGCATTTGCGTCCGCCGCTGCGGAATCGGGTATCACGTTCCGCCGGAGGGCAGCCTCCAGTTTTCCGCCATCCAGATCGGCAAGCCCTTCATCATAGGCCTGCATCCGCCCATAGAAGGATGACGCAAGAGCCTTGATCTTCTTGCCCACCGAGAGATCGCCAACGCCCATTTCGCGCAATGTCTGGTCCATATCGTCGAACATCAGGTCGAATATCTTCTGGCCAAGTTCCTTGCCTGCCTCGCCACCCGCCCGCAATCGGCGCAGCGCCAGATGGACATGCAGCGCAACCATCTCGAATCGGCCTTCCGCTGTATCCGGAACGCCCATATCGGTGTAGAAAATCGGGTTCCGGGCCTGATCCACCAGCGCCCCGTAAAGTGCATATGGTGTATCGTCTTTACGGGAACGGCCAAAAATCCTTTTCCATATCATGGCTTCACTCCAGCCTCAGGTGGTAGGTTCTGGCCCATATTGTACATGCCGATTGAATTTACCCCGCGACAAGGGTAGGTCAACGACAGACCTTTCAGGCTCCAGGAGGCCTCTACAATGACATTGTCCCGACCGCGCCGCCCTGCCCGTCTCACCTTGACAGCTATCTGTCTGGCAATGGGTACCGTCACGATGTCGGCCTGCTCGCCTCTGGTCGAGGAGCGCGGTTATATCTTCGATCCTGCGGATCTGGACAAGCTGCAAACCGGTTCTTCGAAGGAACAGGTCAGGACCGTCATGGGATCCCCGTCGACCGTTTCTACCGTCGATGGTGAGGCTTGGTACTATATTTCGAGCAAGTTCGAAACTGTCGCCTTTTATGCACCTGAAGAAGTCGAGCGCTCAGTCGCCGCTGTCTACTTCGACAAAACCGATGTTGTCCAGCAAGTGGCTTATTACGGTCTCGAAGACGGTCAGATCGTGAATTTCGTCGATCGGAAGACCCCGACTCGCGGCAAGGAACTTACCATCCTCGGCCAGCTCTTCGGTAATCTCGGACGCTTCAACAGTCAGGGCGCTGGAATTCCCTCGGTCGGTACAGGTGATCCAACCAACCGGCGCTAACGAGCGCTATCGGAGGAGGATTTCTCAGTCTTCCTCCGCGCGCTTGGCGAAAGCCAGCAGATCGCATTCCAGGTCGCGAAGCACCGCGTTGGCGACACTACCGATAAGCATCCGCTTGAGCCCCGTCTGCCCTCGCGTTCCCAGAACGACGAGCGAGGGATTGAGGCGCTCGACAGCCGATTTTATGACGCCCACTGGATCGCCTTCCTCGACGATCACCTCCGGGTCCAGCTTCGCCAGCCCTTCTTCGCTCAACATATGCACCAGGGCTTTATGCGCATCATCCGCTATTGATTCCACATATTCATCGATCTTGCTCTTCTCTACATCGGCATAGCGCATAAGCCCGTCTGCGAGCGGTATGAAGGCGTGAACAATCGCCAGCTTTTCGCAGCCCAGAAACTCCACACGGGACGCAAATTTCAATGCATCGATTGAATGTTGCGACAGGTCGACCGCGGCGAGAGCTTTCCGATAGGGAACATCCGCATCGAGATTGACCATCAAGACGGGCCTCTCGCAGGTTCGGATGACGCGTTCCACCGTCGTCCCCACGAAAACGTCGCGCAAGAGCTGCCGCCGGTGCGCGCCCATGACCAGAAGATCGGGTTTGGTTTCAGCGGCAAGCTTCGCAATCGCAACAGCGGCAAGCCCCCGCCATATCTCGATCTCGGGGGTCGCGATCTTCAGGCGATCCACCATCGGCTTCACCGTCGCCTCGATAAGATCTGCGGCGCGCGCGGCCTCGTCTTCAACGAGCGATTTCGGCTGATCGTCGTCGACGACATGCACGACCCTGACGCTCGCTCCATAGGCCGCGGCAAGCAGCAGACCTCGCGCAAGCGCCTTGTCTGAACGGCCGGACAGGTCCGTTGCTATAAGGATACTCTTTATCCCCGACAAAACCTGGCTTTCTTCGTTAGCAGACATGTTTGTCTCCAGATGCCATTGTCACCCCTTATCCGGCGGAAGCGGGGCTTGCAAAAAGCCGTTCCATTGCGCGTTCCGCGGCGTCCGCAAACGGACTAAGAGCGATATCCACGCCCTTCTCGCGAAGCACCGCAATGTCGCTCTCGCTTCGGCCAATCGCAGCGATCTGCCCGCTATAGCCGCGCCGCCGTAACGCCTCCACAAGTGTTATCCGGGGATCCTCATGCGTCAGGCCGATTTCATGCGGAGGAACAGCGATAACGACGTATTTAGTGCCGTCGACGGGGAGGGTTTCGCACATATCCGGATCCAGGAGGTCGCCATAAACCACGGTCGCGCCGCTCCCCTTCCATTGCCTTATGACATCGGGATCGAAATCGACCCCCAGTATCTTGAACCCTGCATCGGAAAAGCGGGAATAAAGCGCCCGCCCATATCGGCCGAGCCCCACAAGAAGAACATCATAACGTTCGCCCACATTGCCTTCGAGGTATTTCTCCTCGCGATGCGCAACCCGGCGCTCGAATACGCCGAGGAAACGTTCAACCCATGCATAAAGCTGCTGCGAATAGAGGATCATGTAAGTCGATAGGCCGATCGTGATGACGCCGACAAGGGTAACCAGTCCGACGGCTTCCTCATCGACATGCCCGAGCGCCAACCCCATCGCGATGAAGATGAGAGAAAACTCGCTGATCTGCGCCACCGTCAGTCCGGCAAGAAATCCCGTCCGCTTCCGGTACCCCATGGCCCCCATGATTGTCATGACGATCAGGGGATTTCCGATCAACACGAAAAACGAAAGCAGCAGCGCATCGCCCACCGCCGCTCCGACCACTCGCAAATCCAGATGCGCTCCGAGCGAGATGAAAAAGAAGACAAGAAGAAAATCGCGAAGGCTAGCCAGGCGTGAAGCGATGGCTTCGCGGTAAGGCGTGGTCGCAAGTGCGACCCCTGCTATGAGACCACCAAGCTCCTTGCTGAACCCCATATAGTCGCCAAGCGCGGCAAAGGCCGTCGCAAGGCCAAGGGCAAAGACGATCAGCAGCTCTGGCGCCTTCGCAATGCTCTGGAGGAGCGGGCTCGCCACCCACGAGACGATCAGCCAGAGGAGAAGGAGCGGCACAGCGCCAGCCGCAAGTCCCAGCAACGCGCCGCCGATTCCACCGCCACTCGCCGCGTCGGCGGTCAACGCCGACATCACCGCCATTGCGAGAACCACGGCAAGGTCTTGCACGATCAGAAAGCCCAGCGCGATCCTGCCGTGTAAAGCATCCAGCTCCCGTTTGTCCGAGAGCAGCTTGACGATGATGATTGTACTGGAGAAAGTCAGCGCAACCGCAACATAGATGCTCGTCAGAAGCGGCATACCGAGACCGAGGCATATCAAGAGGCCGGCGATCGACGTGAAGGCGATCTGTCCGAGGCCTGTATTCAGTGCCACCGCGCCCAGCGTCCTGACCAGGTTGAGATCGAGTTTGAGCCCTACGAGGAACAGCAGCAGGGCGACACCCAGCTCGGACAGAAGTTCCAGATGGCCGGTGGATCGGACGATGTCGAAGCCGGCTGGTCCGGCAAGCATCCCGACAACGATGAAGCTGACGATCATGGGCTGATGCAGCCGCAAACCGATAAGGCCGATCACCGATGCAAGCATCAGGAGCATCGCCACTTCATAGAAAACGGACACCTCCAGCACGCAATGCCTCCTTGTTGCGATCCGGAATCAGTCTTTCGTCAAAGACCCACAAGGTCAAATGGACGTGCCGTCGCAGCCGACAACAAAAAAGCCCCGCGGATCGCTCCGCGGGGGCTCTTCATTTCGGGTCTTCGTCCTTACGAGTGCGCGAGCACCGCAAGAAGCAGAAGCGCCACGATGTTCGTGATCTTGATCATCGGATTGACGGCGGGACCGGCAGTATCCTTGTAGGGATCGCCGACGGTGTCTCCGGTCACAGCAGCCTTGTGAGCCTCCGAACCCTTACCGCCGAAGTTGCCGTCTTCGATGTACTTCTTCGCATTGTCCCATGCGCCGCCACCGGACGTCATCGACAGGGCCACGAAGAGGCCCGTGATGATGACGCCGAGCAGCATCGCACCAACCGCGGAGAAGGCTGCCGATTTTCCGGCAATCGCATCCACGGCGAAGTAGAGGACGATTGGCGAAAGCACCGGCAGAAGCGACGGGATGATCATTTCCTTGATCGCCGCCTTGGTCAGCATGTCGACCGCACGCGCATAGTTGGGCTTGGATGTGCCCGCCATGATGCCCGGATCGGCCTTGAACTGACGACGCACTTCCTCAACCACGGAACCCGCGGCACGGCCGACAGCCGTCATGCCCATCGAACCGAAGAGATAAGGCAGCAAGCCACCAAGGAAGAGCCCGATCACCACAAAGGGGTTGGAGAGCGAGAAGTCCGGGCTGACACCCGCGAAGTAGCCATAGGTCTCGGAGTTGGCCGCAAAGTACTTCAGGTCTTCCGTATAGGCCGCGAAAAGCACCAACGCGCCGAGGCCCGCCGAACCGATCGCATAGCCCTTGGTAACGGCCTTCGTCGTGTTGCCGACGGCATCGAGAGCGTCCGTCGTCTTGCGGACGTCTTCGGGCAAGTCAGCCATTTCAGCAATGCCGCCCGCATTGTCAGTCACCGGACCGAACGCGTCGAGCGCGACCACCATACCCGCAAGCGCGAGCATCGTCGTCACGGCAATGGCGATACCGAAGAGACCGGCAAGGCTGTAGGTGACGAGAATACCGACCACGATGGTAAGAGCCGGCAGCGCCGTCGCTTCCATCGAAATCGCCAG
The DNA here is from genome assembly GCA_002694985.1 of Parvibaculum sp. Classification (GTDB taxonomy): domain Bacteria; phylum Pseudomonadota; class Alphaproteobacteria; order Parvibaculales; family Parvibaculaceae; genus Parvibaculum. Next base: position 197,264 of record NZNS01000005.1, read on the forward strand.
ACCCTGAATCACGTTCGTGCCGTGGCCGGTCGCCGACGAGGCGGCAATCGACTTCACCGGGCGGAAATTTACGCCCGTATAATATTCGGTGATCCAGATAATGAGGCCGGTAATGGCAAGGCCGACAATACCGCAATAGTAGAGCGTCATGCCGGTGAAGCTCAGCTCGCCGATCGTGAAGGTCGCATCAAGCCCGATCACCCAGTCGGTGACAAAATAGAGCGCAACGAGCGAGAGCACCGCCGAGGCAATGAAGCCCTTGTAGAGTGCGCCCATGATGTTGTTGCTCTTGCCGAGACGCACGAAGAACGTGCCGATGATCGACGTGACGATGCACGCACCGCCAATGGCCAGCGGATAAGTCATCATCGCGCCGGCTCCTTCGCCTGCGAAGAAGATCGAGGCAAGAACCATCGTCGCAACCACGGTCACGGCATAGGTTTCGAACAGGTCCGCCGCCATGCCCGCGCAGTCGCCGACATTGTCGCCGACATTGTCTGCAATGGTCGCCGGGTTGCGGGGATCGTCTTCGGGAATCCCTGCTTCGACCTTGCCCACGAGATCGCCGCCCACATCGGCGCCCTTCGTGAAGATGCCGCCGCCTAGACGTGCGAAGATCGAGATCAGCGAAGCACCGAAGCCAAGCGCGACAAGCGCATCGATGACTTCACGCGAGCCCGGCGCGTAGCCGAGATGAACCGTAAGCACCGAGTAGTACACGGCAACGGAGAGAAGCGCGAGGCCAGCAACCAGCATGCCCGTGACGGCACCCGACTTGAATGCCACGTTGAGACCGGCCGCAAGGCTCGTGCTCGATGCCTGCGTGGTGCGTACATTGGCGCGCACCGAGACCAGCATGCCGATATAGCCTGCAGCGCCTGAGAGCGCCGCGCCGACGAGGAAGCCGACGGCAACCTTCAACGTGAGAAGATACCAGACCACAGCGAAAATCACCGCGCCGACGATGGCGATGGTCGTGTATTGACGCGCAAGATACGCGCTTGCGCCTTCTTGGATCGCTGCCGCGATCTCCTGCATACGTGCATTGCCCGCGTCCAGCTTCAGCACCGAGCGCACAGCCCAGATACCGTAGAGGACAGCAAGCACGCCGCAGCCGATAATAGCCCACAAAGCAGTGCTCATTGTTTTTTTCCTTAGGTTCCTTCGAAGGATGACCGGCGGGAACTACCACTCTTCCCTCCAGCATTGACGCCGGAAGTCCTCCCCCCTGCCGAATGCAGAAATCGCGCGGAAAGATGCCAAATACGCATTAGGAAAGCAACCGGCAGACGGAAACACCCCGAAGCTTAGCGAGGGCTTACCCGGAGCTTGCCCAGGGGTTAAAAGTGACGATATCCCAATTGCTTGAGCGGAATTGGCTGCCCTGCGCGATCCACAAGCCTCACCCCTTCGCCAGACTCTCTGACTTCACCGATTCGAGTTACGCTGACGGAGGCTTCCGCAGCGGCAGCGGCCACCTGCCGGGCCCTTTCGGGCGGAGCGGCAAAGAGGATTTCATAGTCATCTCCTCCCCCGACGATCAGCTGCAAAAGTTCCGGTTGCCCCTCCACAGCCCTCCGCGCTGCATCCGAAAGGGGCAGCCGGTCCATTTCGATTCGCGCGCCCGTGCCGGATTGCCCGCACAAATGTCCGAGATCGGCAACGACCCCATCCGAGACGTCAAGCGAAGCACTGGCCACTCCTCTCAGCCGCGGCCCGAGCGAACAACGTGGTTCGGGCTCCCTGTAACGCCGGACGAGATGCACCGCATCTTCCCGACTCAGCTCGCCAAGCCTCGTCCTCAACACTTCCAGGCCGAGCGCTGCGTCACCCAGTGTGCCCGAGACATAGATATCGTCTCCCGGATGAGCACCGCCTCGCAAAAGCATGGTTCCTTGAGGTAACTCTCCAATGGCGGTGAGCGAAAGCGTCAGCGGGCCGCTCGTCCGGACGGTATCACCCCCCCATAGCGAAATGCCGTAGCGTTCCTGATCTTCCGCAAGACCGGCGGCAAAGCGTTTGATCCAGTCGAAACAGGTGTCGTCTGTCCATGCTGTGACAAGAAGATAACCTTTTGGCGTTGCGCCTTTTGCGGCGATATCCGAAAGATTTACCCGCAGAAGCTTCCGCGCGACACTTTCCGGCGGATCGTCGGGCAGAAAATGCACACCGGCAACAATCGCGTCGACCGTCAGAACGGTCTCGTATCCTTCGCTCGCACGATAGAGAGCAGCATCGTCCTTCAGCGCAAAGGCCTCCGGTGCATCGGATGCAAGAGGCGCGAATATCTCTTCGATCAGCGTGAATTCACCGGGGAGCGCACCCTTAGCCTTTTCCACCGGAGCCATGTTCCGCTCCTTGCGCGCTTCTGATGTTGCGTCCGAGCCTGTCAAGAACCGCATTCACAACGCCAGACTCGTCTCCCTCGAAAAAGGCATGTGCAATATCGACATATTCGTTGATGACCACCTTGAGCGGAACATCCTTGCACCGGCGCAACTCGTAGGTCCCGCATCGGAGGATGGCTCGAAGCGTGGAATCGATCCTCGCAAGCGACCAACCCTTGGCAAGGGCGCCATCAACCTGCCGGTCAAGCTCGCGCTGTTCGCGCACGACGCCACGCACAACATCTTCGAAATGCGCCGCATCAGCCTCCCCAACCTTGACGCCTTCAATATCCCTGCCAAGGCGATGCTCAATGAACTCATCGACGACATCGTCAAGCGGTGTGGCCGCCACGTCCATCTGATAAAGCGCCTGTACGGCACCGAGCCGCGCGGCCGAACGAGCCTTTGGATTGAGGTTGCCGCCGGAAGCGGGCTCTGCGGGAACTGCCATCTTCTTGGATCAACCTCGAACGGCGTCAGGCGCCGAAACTGCGTTTAAGGGCAATCATGTCAAGGCAGGCATCCGCTGCCCCGCCGCCCTTGTTCTTTTCACTCACTTTAGCACGTGCCCAAGCCTGGGCCTCATTTTCAACGGTCTGGATGCCGTTGCCCAGCGCGAGAGAACGACCAACTGAGATATCCATCAACGCCCGGGCGGATTCATTCGACACGATGTCGTAGTGAGTCGTCTCACCGCGAATTACACAGCCAAGCGTCACAAAACCATCAATCTTCTTCGTAAATCCGCCATGACCCATCGCATCGAGCGCATATTTTACCGCCGTGGGAATTTCGAGGACGCCCGGCACCTGCACACGCTGCCACGTCGCACCACGCGCCTCCAGCGCCGCAATGGCGCCCCGCGCAAGCTCGTCCGCAAGCTCCTCGTAGAAGCGCGCCTCGACGATCAGGATATGCGCGTCGACTGTCACGATGTCGTCTCCTTTACGCGAGTCTTGGAACCCGGCGTGAGCGAGCGCTGCCCGGCCACCTTGAGCCCATAGCCTTCAAGACCGACGATGCTCCGGTCCGTGTCGGAGAGCAAAATCATGTCATGGATACCAAGGTCCAGCAAAATCTGCGCGCCGACACCATATTCGCGAAGCCGTCGCGGCATCCCCTGCTCACCACTCTCGCCCTTGCGAAGAAGCATGTCGGAAACGACCGTCGCTGTGGTGTCGCGAATAAGTACGATCACGCCGCGCCCCTCTTCGGCGATGATCTTCATCGACTCCTTCAGAATGTCCGAGCGCGGTCCCGCCGCTCCCAGAATATCGTCAAAGACATTGATCGCGTGCACACGCACGAGAACGGGATCAGGACCCGAGATGTCACCTTTCACAAGCGCAATATGCTCGGCATATTCGACCGTATTCAGATAGACCATCATCTTGAACTCGCCGCCATAGGCGCTGTCGAGTTCGGTTTCGATGGCCCGGTGAATAAAGTTGTCGTAACGGCGCCGATAGGCAATGAGGTCCGCGATGGTCGCGATCTTGAGGCCGTGGAGCTGAGCGAACTGCACAAGATCGGGCAGGCGCGCCATTGTGCCGTCATCATTCATGATCTCGCAGATAACACCGGCGGGGTAAAGTCCCGCAAGCCGTGCAATATCCACCGCCGCTTCCGTATGACCGGCCCGAACGAGAACACCGCCGTCGCGCGCGACAAGCGGGAAGACATGCCCTGGCGATACAATATCCGTCGCGCCCTTTGTCGGGTCGATGGCGACGGAAACCGTGTGCGCGCGATCATGCGCAGAGATACCGGTCGAAATACCTTCTCGCGCTTCGATAGAAACCGTGAAGGCCGTCTGGTGACGCGACTGGTTGGTGGATGACATGAACTGAAGATCAAGCTGCTTCGAGCGCTCACCCGTCAGCGAAAGACAGATCAGTCCTCGGCCATACTTCGCCATAAAGTTCACGGCTTCCGGCGTGCACATCTGGGCCGGAATGACGAGGTCGCCCTCATTCTCACGCTCTTCCGCATCGACAAGAATAAACATCTTGCCATTGCGCGCGTCTTCGATGACGTCCTCAATTGGGGAGAGGTATTCCTTGTACACGGATCTCAATCCTTCTGAGCCAGCCGCGCGACATAACGGGCCAGCATATCGATTTCAAGATTAACGGGATCGCCCGTCTTCGCCAGCCCCCAGGTCGTGACCTGCTGAGTGTGGGGGATAATATTGACGCCAAAGCGCGTAGCTCCCGCATTGCCGCCAGGTCTCGGATCTTCCACTTCGTTGACTGTCAATGATGTACCGTTCAGCGTCACCGAACCCTTGGGCGCGATGAAGCGGGCGAGATCGTCTGGCACCTCGAAGGTGAAGCGCAGCGAGTCACCTTCCGGCTTGATGTCGACAATCCGTCCAATGCCATCCACATGTCCGCTTACGATATGGCCCCCGAGTTCATCGCCGGCCTTGAGCGCGCGCTCCAGATTGATCCTCGTCCCCTCGCTCCAGGTGCCGAGGATCGTGCAATCGAGAGATTCCTGCGACACATCGACGGCAAACCAGTTGCCCCTGGAATCGCTTCCCTTGTCCACGACCGTCAGACAGCAGCCCGCACAGGCAATCGAAGCGCCAAGGTCGATGGTCTGCGGATCGTAAGCCGTCTCGATGGTGAAGCGCGTATCGCCCTTCTTCTCAATGGCACGAATGCGCCCGATATCGGTAATGATCCCGGTGAACATCGTTCAGCTCCCGCGCACGAAACTGGCAATCGTGTCACCGTCGGTGACGGCGGTTCCGCGCAGCACGAAAGCCGGCGCATCCCCGGCCTTCTTGATGCCAAGTGCTGCCACCGCAGGATAACCATCTCCGCCAATCACCTTCGGCGCCTGGAACCATTCGATACGGTCGACAAGAAGTTCCCGGATCAGCGAGGCCGCGATCCGCGCGCCTCCCTCGACCAGTACCCGCGTCACGCCACGCGCCGCAACCGCTTCCATCGCCGCGCGCATGTTCATCACGCCGCCCTCGCCCGGCTCGACATCGATCAGCGTCACGCCGCATTCCTCGAAGGCTTCGCGGCGATGTGCATCGCCACCCGGCAGCGTCAATATCCAGACCGGTGTCTTCTTGGCGTCGCGCACGAGTCGCGAGGTAAGCGGCAGACGCAACCGTCCATCCGCCACGATACGAATGGGCGAACGCGCCTCAAGTCCTGGCAAACGGCAGGTGAGTTCCGGATCGTCCACGATGGCAGTCGCGCTGCCGACCATGATCGCATCATGTGTTGCCCGCAGCAGGTGCCCGCGGCGGCGCGCCGCTTCGCCAGTGATCCACTGGCTATGTCCCTCATGCGTTGCAGTTCGTCCATCAAGCGAACTCGCGATCTTAAGCGTCACCATCGGCCGCCGCTCGGACATGGTGAGAAAGAAGCCCTCATTAAGATAATAGGCGTCCGCGGCGCAGACATTTTCCGTCACTTCAACACCCTTCGCTTGCAGCATTGCAAAGCCTCGCCCCGCGACTTCGGGGTTGGGGTCGGCAATGGTGCCAACGACGCGCGCAATCCCCGCCTCGATTAGTGCACCGGCGCAGGGGCCCGTTTTCCCCTGATGCGAGCAGGGCTCCAGGCTCACATAGGCCGTCGCCCCTTTCGCAAGCGCTCCGGCATGGCGGAGGGCCTCCGTCTCGGCATGTGGTCGTCCGCCTGGCTGTGTCCAGCCACGCCCCACGATCCGCGGGCAGGCCTCATCCTCCCGCACGATCACACAGCCGACCGCAGGATTGGGCGCAACGCATCCCAACCCTCGCTCAGCGAGGGTCAGCGCTATTTTCATGAAACCGATATCGTGGGGCCGAACCATTTTTATCCCTGCCGGCGGGCTAGCCCGCGGTCCTTGAGGATCCGCGCAGCTTGCGGCCCGAAGGATCAGCGGTCGTCGTCTTCCTCACGCATTGAACCGTCAAACGGTCCGCTGAGTTCGCCCAGAAACTCCTCGAAATCCTTTGCCTCGCGGAAATTACGGTAGACCGAGGCAAAGCGCACATAGGCGACAGCGTCGAGGGAACTCAGGCCTTCCATGACCAGTTTGCCAATCATGGATGAGGGAATCTCACTCTCACCCATGCTTTCGAGCCGCCGCACAATGCCGCTCACCATACGCTCAACACGTTCCTGCTCAACCGGGCGTTTGCGCATGGCGACTTGCACGGAACGCATGAGTTTATCCCGGTCGAAGGGCACCCTGCGTCCGTTCGTCTTGATGATCGTCAGCTCGCGGAGCTGCACTCGCTCAAAGGTGGTGAACCGGCCCCCGCAGGCGGTACAGAAGCGCCGCCTGCGAATGGCCGTATTGTCTTCGGTGGGACGCGAGTCCTTCACCTGCGTATCTTCGTTACCGCAATATGGACAACGCATGCGCTGTCAGCCCCCTCGCTATATAATCGGTTCCGCCGCAGGATGTATTATTTCGGCCCGCCGTAAATCGGAAAGCGCGTACACAGCTCGACCACGCGATCGCGCACGGCTGCTTCCACATCGACATTCTTTTCATCGCCGTTCTTGGCAAGCCCGTCCAGCACTTCCGTGATGAGCTTGCCGATCTCGGCGAACTCCGCAACGCCAAAGCCGCGCGTCGTGCCTGCCGGTGTGCCGAGACGCACGCCGGAGGTAACCATCGGCTTTTCAGGGTCAAAGGGAATACCGTTCTTGTTGCACGTGATGTTTGCGCGTTCGAGCGCAGCTTCCGCCACTTTGCCGGTCAGGCTTTTTGGACGCAGATCAACCAGCATCAGATGCGTGTCGGTACCGCCCGAGACGATGGCAAGTCCACCATCTGCAAGCGTCGAGGCAAGCGCGCGCGCATTGTCCACAACAGACTTCGCATAGGATTTGAAGTCGGGGCGCAGCGCTTCGCCAAAGGCGACGGCTTTGCCCGCAATGACATGCATCAACGGGCCGCCCTGGATGCCGGGGAAGATCGCCGAATTGATCTTCTTTCCGATATCCTCGTTATTCGAGAGGATCATGCCGCCGCGAGGTCCGCGCAGTGTCTTGTGCGTGGTGGTCGTCACGATGTCCGCATAAGGAAGCGGGCTGGGATGCGCACCGCCGGCGACGAGGCCTGCGAAATGCGCCATATCCACCATCAGCAGCGCGCCAACGCTATCGGCAATCTCGCGGAAGGCCTTGAAATCGATCACGCGCGGATAGGCGGAGCCGCCCGCAATGATCATCTTCGGTTCGTGCGTCTTGGCAAGACTCGCCACCTCGTCCATATCGATCAGATGGTCTTGCTGGCGTACGCCATACTGAATCGCATTGAACCATTTACCGGACTGATTGGGCGCGGCCCCGTGGGTCAGATGTCCGCCTGCGGCGAGGCTCATGCCCATGATGGTGTCGCCGGGCTTCAGCAAGGCCATCATCACGCCCTGATTAGCCTGCGAACCGGAATTTGGCTGCACGTTCACATAGGCGCAGTCGAAAAGTTTCTTTGCCCGTTCGATCGCCAGGTTTTCCGCAATATCGACGAATTCGCAGCCACCATAATAGCGTTTGCCGGGATAGCCTTCGGCGTACTTGTTGGTCATGATCGACCCTTGCGCCTCAAGCACGGCGCGGGAGACGATATTCTCGGACGCAATCAGTTCGATCTGGGTCTGCTGCCGGTCAAGTTCGCGCTCAATGGCATCCAGAACATCGGGGTCGCTCTCCGCAAGCCCGTCCGTGAAGAAGCCGGCGAAGGTGCCTCGCCCGGTAGCGGCATCGCTCAAAGACATAAATCTACCTTTTCGTTTCGGTTCGAAAGCTTCCGGGGCCGCGAACCGGCAAGTCGCAAGACTGATGCATGCGCCATGGCCGTGATGCACGACCGCCCGGTTTCGATCCGCGCGTGATACCACATCTCGTCAGGCATCGCCAATTAGCCACAAATATTTGCAGAAATGCCTTTCGCCGGATCTACCTCTTCTCCCGGTCTCCGTTGAGAAATAGCGGCTACACATTTTGCGTCAATCAAGCACTCTTGTGTGAGTATAGTTTATTCGAGAATAGAAATGATAAATTTACTTGCAACTCTAAGCTGCATCTTCATTAACGGATATTGTAGACCACTGATTAACCTTGTTTTCTTCAGGTCAAGACACGTCAGAACCAAGGTGATAATCTTGATATCCTTGATTAAAACCGCTATACCGCACGAGAAAAAGGCGCTTTTGTATCCGCGAAGGCGGCGGAATCACCCCCGGCAAGGCAAATCGTCGTAATGAACGAGACAAAAACTTCCACACCCGCGGACACGACTGAAATTCTACGGCTGGCGACTGAAATTGTGGCAGCCTATGTAAGCAACAACGCCATGTCCGCCAATGATCTTCCCGGGATGATCCGGACTGTCCACACCACGCTTGCCAATCTCGATCACGCAGCGCCGGCGCATGAGACCGACCTGACACCCGCAGTTCCGATCAAGAAATCGGTAACGTCGGACTACATCATCTGCCTTGAAGACGGCAAGAAACTGAAGATGTTGAAGCGCTATCTGCGCTCGCAATACGGTTTCACGCCTGAGGAGTACAGGGCGCGCTGGAACCTGCCCCACGATTACCCGATGGTCGCTCCGAACTATGCCGCGCAGCGTTCGAAACTCGCCAAGCAGATCGGCCTTGGCCGTGTCGGCACAGCACAACCTGCGAAATCTCGTCGGAAGAAATAAAACTAGACGACGATACCGCCCCCCGACGGATCCGGCTCGTCTCCCTCCGGTCCGCGGCCGGCGTCTTTTTGCTTGTCCAGCATGTAGCGTAACTTTCGGAGAGCCACGCGTTCAAGCTCGCTCCGCGCCGCGATGGAAGGTCCAACCACGGATACTTCCAGCCCCGTCGATACGTCGACAGCCGTCACCTTGACGCTGCTTCCGATCGGTATGTATTCGAAAATCACTTCACGGCTTTCGCCGTCCGCGCCTTGCCCTTCATGCGAAGGGCTATCGGCGTCCCGGTCAGGCGGCACGCCGAATCTTGTGACGCGTCCACACCTGGTCGAGCGCCGACACCAGTTCGCGCATCATCTCGTCTGTATGAACCGGGCATGGCGTGAAACGCAGCCGCTCCGTCCCTCGCGGCACGGTGGGATAATTGATTGGCTGGACATAGATGTTGAAATCCTTCAGCAGGTCGTCGCTCACCTGCTTGCAGATAACCGGATCGCCCACCATCACCGGCACGATATGGCTCTCACACCACATCACCGGCAGCCCTGTATCGGCCATCATCTGGCGTAGCGTCTGCGCGCGTTCCTGATGCGCCTCGCGTTCGGTATTGCTCGCCTTGAGATGACGCACGGCCGCGAGAACCCCCGCAACGAGAACCGGTGCAAGCGAGGTCGAGAAGATGAAGCCTGGTGCATAGGAGCGCACAACATCGACGATATCGGACGAGGCCGCGATATAGCCCCCCATCACGCCAAAGCCCTTGGCAAGGGTCCCTTCGATGATGTCGACCTTGTCGAGCACACCATCGCGCTCCGCGATGCCGCCGCCGCGCGGACCGTAAAGACCCACCGCATGAACTTCGTCGAGATAGGTCAGCGCGCCATATTTGCGCGCGAGGTCGCAAATCTCGCCAATCGGCGCAATATCGCCATCCATCGAATAGACGGACTCGAATGCGACGATCTTCGGCTGCTCCGGCTCGAGCGCGCTCAGCAGCTCTTCGAGATGCGCAAGGTCGTTGTGCCGCCATAGCCTCTTCGGGCCGCCACCGCGCTTGATGCCTTCGATCATGGATGCATGGTTCATCTCGTCCGAGATGATCACGCAATCGCCAAGAATGCGCGCCAGCGTCGAAAGCGTCGCGTCGTTTGCAGCATAGCCTGAGGTAAAGAGCAGCGCCGATTCCTTCTGGTGAAGGTCGGCAATCTCATGCTCCAGTTCGACGTGATAATGCGTTGTGCCGGAAATGTTGCGCGTACCGCCGGAGCCGGCTCCCACTTCATCGATCGCCTGATGCATCGCCTCGATGACGGCAGGGTGCTGCCCCATGCCGAGATAGTCGTTCGAGCACCAGACCACGATGTTTTTGGTGCCTTGCGGGGTGTGGAACGTCGCGCGCGGGAATGAGCCGCGATGGCGCACGATATCGGCGAAGACGCGGTACCGTCCCTCGTCCTTCACCGCGCTCAGCGCCTCTGAAAATTTGCGCTCATAATCCATGACGTTTCCTGTCCTTCCCCGGCTCCAGTGGGGATACCAATATTATTTATCACACAATACCCCCGGACAGCAGCAAGGTCACAAGCGAATTGTCGCATAAAGACATAGGGTTGGAGGCGTGGCGCGAGACTCAAGGCAGCTCACGAGGGCCAGAGGCCTCGCTCGATGAGAACCGTTTTCATCAAGGCGGGCTCGTCCGTCATCAATCCGTCCACGCCGACATCGATCAGCCGCCGCATTTCGTCGGGATCGTCGATTGTCCAGACATGCACCTGCAGCCCAAGTTCATGTGCCCGGTTCACCAGCTTCCGGTCGACAAGCGGAATTCCATACTTATTCACGGGAATCTGGGCGCAGCCTTCCGCAAATCCGCCGAAGACAAACCCCATTGGCCCCGCCCAGCTCGAAAAGCGCAGCCGTGCCGTCGAGAGTGGCCCCATGCCGGTGCAGAGATTCGGTCCCAGTGCATCGCGGATACCAGCCGTCCGCCGTCCCGAGAATGAATTGATACACACACGCTCGACCGCTTTCGCATCCTTCAGAAGCTGGACAAGCGGCCTCGCCGCATTGTCGCGCTTCGGATCGATATTGATCCTGAGATCCGGCCAGGCAGACAGAACCTCTGCCATCAGCGGAATGGGCTCCGTTCCCGCGATCCGTGCCTTGCGAACCTCGGCATAGTCCATCTCCGCGATTACGCCTTGCATGTCGGTCACGCGATCGAGTTTGTCGTCATGGAAGGCGAGCAGAACGCCATCGCGTGTCGCATGCACGTCGGTCTCGATATAGCGGTAGCCGAGATCGACCGCGCCCTGAAAGGCGGGCATCGTGTTTTCCGGCCATGCGCCCGCCCCGCCGCGATGGGCAAAGGCCAGCAGTCCGTCAAATTCGAGATAGGGGAATTTCGCCGGACGCATGTTTCGCCTGCCGCTCTGATTATCAGTCGTTAAGCGCGCTCGTATTCACGCCACCGTCACGATCGTACACGTCGTCCCGGAAATTCACGATCCCGTCCGGCGTGGCCCATGCCGTGAGATAGACGAGATAGATCGGTACCGGCTTGCCCAGTGACACGTTTTGGTAGTGCCCGGCCTTGACCATTCCTTCCACGCGCTGCTCATCCCAGCTGGCGTCGTCACCGGCCACAAGCCATGTGACGAGACCGCGCACATTCCGAACCCGCACACAGCCCGAGCTGAAGTTTCGCTCCTGCCGCCCAAACAACGTCTTGGTGGGTGTGTCGTGCAGGAAGATTGCGTCGTTGTTCGGAAAATTGATCTTGAGCGAGCCAAGCGAGTTCCCCGGCCCGGGATCTTGCCGGAGATAATAGGCCTCGTTCACACGCGGATTGGACCAGTCGATTTTCGCCGGGTCGAGTTCGCGGATATTGTCGCCCCAGCCCTGCATCACGCGAATGCCCTGGCGCTTGAGATAACCCGGATTGGCGCGAATTTTCGACAGCATGTCCGCCATCGCGATGGATTTGGGCACATACCAGTATGGATTGAAGGTGATCGACGTTACCTGACTGGTGATTTCCGGCGTCTGCCGCGTCTGCCTGCCAACAATCACCCGCTCGTTGAACTCGACCGTGCCGTTGTTCACCGCCTCGACTTCCTGCCCCGCTATATTCACGAAGACATAGCGCCTCTCGATCTTCGGCATCAGTGCGGAAAGACGGCGGATATTGATTTCGAGCTGACGGATGCGCGTGTGAACACTAACCCCCATCGCCGCAACCGTCCGCCGTCCCACAATGCCGTCAGGCTCAAGCCCGTTGCGGGTCTGGTAGCGCTTCACACCTTCCACCACGACATCGTCATAAACATAGGCATCGCCGGGCGTGGCGATCATATCGCCCGTCGCAACAAGTCGCTCCCGCACCTGCGCCACGCGCGCATCGCGCACACCGAGTTCAAGCCTCTCGCCTGCGGACACACGTGGCCATCCGCCCGATGCGGCAATATTCCGGTATCGTTCGATTGCAGCCGTCATCGCGGCGATGGATTGTTCGCTGAGGGTTGGCGTCAGTGTCCGTTGTAACGGCGCCGTCTCCTCGAAACTGTCGGGAACCGTATTTGCTTCGGGGGCCGTATTCGTCGCCCATGGATCGACCCAGTTCGTTTGCTGCGCACCATAGGAGGTTGCCCCCTGGGCGAGCGCAGGCCCCGCCCAGGGCGACGCAAACGACAGAACCAATAACAAGGCAAATACGGCGAAACCTCGCCCGACAGAATTGAAAAACGCCTTTTTCACATAGCCCCGCAGCAATCCGCCGGAAGTCTCTCCGACACGAACACAGATTTCCAGTTTACCATTTCGGGACACCGGGTGCATCTCACCAACGCTATTCATGCAGATTGTCATGAAACATGTCGCATTCAGGGTCAGGATTTGAGGATTCTGGCCCGGAAAAGGCCGAACTTCCCGTCTTCGCAATGGAAATGCAACTACCGTGCTGCCGCCCCCTCCCCCGTCCGGAAAGGCCGGAATAAAGGAGAGATCGGAAAACACCAAAAGCCCGCGCCCTTGAAGACGCAGGCCTGGCCCTCGCGTGAGGTAACGGCGCCTAGAGGCGGAAGCGGATCTGGTCGGTCCAGAAGCGTTCGAGCTTGTAGAGCGTGGCATTCGCCTGCCGCAGCTCCTCGCTCGAAATGTCGCCAACCTCGTTCAGCATCGCGCAATGCTTGTTGTAAACCTCGTCGATCGCCGCACAGATCGAGCGGCCCTTCTCCGTCAGTCTGACGCGAACCGAACGGCGGTCCGAGCGTGAACGCTGATGATGGATATAACCGGCCTCGACAAGCTTTTTCAGATTATAGGACACGTTCGAGCCGAGATAGTGGCCGCGCGTCCGAAGCTCGCCGGCAGTCATTTCGGAATCGCCGATGTTGAAAAGAAGAAGCGCCTGCACGCTGTTGATCTCTGAACAGCGGATGCGATCGAGCTCGTCCTTGATCACGTCGAGCAGCCGCCTGTGGAGACGTTCCACATAGGTCAGCGTTTCAAGATAAGCGATCTTGCGGTTGGGATCCTTCTGATCCGCAACGACCGGTTCGCTCTTAAGATTGGTCATACCCATTGGGTGCCCCCAAAACCTCACGCAAAAACTCAATGACGGCACTTTCTGTGCCGCACCGCGATACAATATGCGTGAGCCCCCTAACGAGGCCTTAAGCGATCCAGCACGAATGCCGAAGCGAACCCATTATGATTAAGGCTATATTTCACCGCGGATGAGCTTGATGATGCCCGAGAAATCAAGCCCCTCCTCACCCGCGGCCTCCATCAGCGCATAAAGCTGCGCCGCCTGCGCCCCGAGCGGAATGGGGGTGCGTGCCGTTTTGGATGCGTCTTGCGCGAGGCGGAGATCCTTCAGCATCATCGCCGCCGAAAAGCCCGGCTGGTAATTCCGGTTCGCTGGCGATGCGGGTACCGGCCCCGGCGCCGGACAATAGGATGTCATCGACCAGCACTGGCCGGATGCCGTCGACGAGATATCGAACAGCGTCTGCGCATCAAGCCCGAGCTTCTCGCCGAGGACGAAGGCTTCCGATACGCCGATCATCGTGATGCCGAGGATCATGTTGTTGCAGACCTTGGCGACCTGCCCGTTCCCCGCCGCTCCCGCATGGAAAATGTTTTTGCCCATCTTTTCGAGAATGGGCTTTGCCTTCGCGAAGGCCTCCTCCGTCCCGCCGACCATGAAGGTGAGCGTACCCGCTTCCGCACCGCCGACACCGCCCGAAACTGGTGCGTCGATCATCGTCATGCCCGCCTGCTCCGCCGCCGCGATGGTCTCGCGCGCCGAAGGAATATCGATGGTCGAGCTGTCGATGAAGACGGTGCCTTTGCGCGCCGATGAGATCAGCCCGTCCTCGCCCATATAGACCGCGCGCACATGTTCGCCCGCCGGCAGCATGGTCACGACGAATTCGACGTCACGGGCGGCGTCGCACGCGCTTTCCGCCTTTTCCGCGCCCGCCTCGACAAGCGCCGAAACGGCCCCCGCCGCAAGATCGAACACCTTGAGCTTGTGCCCTGCCTTCACGAGGTTGCGCGCCATCGGCCCGCCCATATTGCCAAGCCCGATAAATCCGATCGCCGCCATGCTTTCCTCCCTCGCCATCCGCTCAGTCAAACGTCAATTCATTATCGCCGAGCGGCGCAAAATAACTGTCCACGTCGCTGGCCGTCATGTCGGCCAGCGTTGCGGGCTTCCACTTCGGCGCCTGATCCTTGTCGATCACCACGGCGCGCACACCCTCGTAGAAATCATGTCCCTTGATGAAGCTGTTGATAAGACGAAATTCGAGCTTCATGCATTCCTCGAATTCGAGCTTCGCCCCTTCGCGTACCTGCCGGAAGGCAACCAGCGTGGAAGTCGGCGATTTGGCCTCGATGGTTTCCGCCGTCTTCACCGCCCATTCGCCGCCATCGGCACGAAGCGAGGTGATGATCTCGGCCACCGACCCCTTCGAGAAATGCCGGGAGATATCCTCCTGCATCGAGGCAAGCGGCGCAGGGCCCTCTTCTTCCGCCACTTCCTTCAGCGCTTCGGTAAGCGGCGCACCACCCGCAATCCGGTCTTTCAGCGTCTCCAGCCGTCCCGATGGCACATAGGCATCCGCAATCCCTGCATAGATCGCATCGGCTGCCTTGAGCCGCGCGCCTGTCAGCGCCAGATAGAGCCCCGTCTCCCCAGGTGCCCTCGGCAGGAAATAGGTGCCCCCTACATCTGGAAACAGGCCGATCCCCGTTTCCGGCATGGCAAAGGTCAGCCGCTCGCTTGCGATGCGATGCGATCCGTGTGCGGATAAACCGACACCGCCGCCCATATTGATGCCATCCATCAGCGCGATGAAGGGCTTGGGGTAGCGTTTGATGAAAGTGTTGAGCCGATACTCCTCGCGCCAGAAGGTAAGAGCCAAAGGGTCGCCCGCGCGCCCCCAGTCATGCAGCACACGAATATCGCCACCCGCACAGAACGCCTTCTCTCCTGCGCCTTCAATCATGACGCATTGGACGCGCTCGTCCGCTGCCCATTCCTGCAGTTGCGGATGAATGAGCCGCACCATGCTGAGCGTCAGCGCGTTCAACGTCCTGGGACGGTTCAGCGTAATCACGCCCGCCGAGCCGCGCCTCTCGAACAGAACTTCAGCTTCCTCGCTCATCGCACTCCCGCACTCACTCTTTCAGCAATTCACGCGCAATGATCATGCGCATGATCTCGTTCGTTCCCTCGAGGATCTGGTGTACACGCGCATCGCGCAAGTGCCGCTCCAGCGGAAAATCCTTGAGGTATCCATAACCACCATGGATTTGCAGCGCCTCGTTGATGACGCGAAAGCCCGCATCCGTCGCAAAGCGTTTCGCCATCGCCGCCTTCATCGTCGCGTCGGGCGCCTTCGCATCCACCTTCGTCGCCGCGTTGTAGATCATCAGCCGCGCCGCTTCGAGTTCGGTCGCCATGTCGGCGAGCTTGAATTGCAAAGCCTGAAAATCGGCGAGCTTGCGGCCGAATTGTTCGCGCTCCCCGAGATAGGCCTTGGCGTGCTTCAGCGCCGCTTCCGCCGTCCCGAGCGAGCACGCGCCGATATTGATGCGGCCGCCATCGAGACCGGACATCGCGATCTTGAAGCCCTCGCCCTCCGCGCCGATCAGGTTTTCAACCGGCACACGGGCATCCTCGAAAATGACCTGCGCCGTCGGCTGGCTGTTCCAGCCCATCTTCCGTTCAGGCGCACCGAAGGAAAGCCCCGGCGTCCCCTTCTCGATCACGAGGCAGGAAACGCCCTTCGCTCCCGCCTCGCCCGTGCGCACCATGCAGACATATATGTCGGATGTGCCCGCGCCCGAGATGAACGCCTTGCTGCCGTTCAGTACGTAGTGGTCGCCATCCTTCACCGCCTTCGTCTTCAGCGATGCCGCATCCGATCCGCTCGAAGGCTCCGTCAGGCAATAGCTGGCGATCAGCTCCATCCGCGTCAGCTTCGGCAGCCATTTCTGCCGCTGCTCTTCCGTCCCGTAGCGATCGATCATCCAGGACGCCATATTGTGGATCGAGAGAAACGCCGCCGTCGATGTGCAGCCTTCCGACAGCGCCTCGAAGATCAGTGCCGCGTCGATCCGGCTCAGCGCCGACCCGCCCACATCCTCGCGCACATAAATACCCGCAAAGCCGAGTTCTGCCGCCTTGCGCAGCTTGTCCACGGGGAAGAAGGCATCCCGGTCCCATTCCGCCGCATGAGGCGCGAGTTCAGCCATTGCAAAGTTCCGCGCAACGTCCTGAAACGCCTGCTGTTCTTCCGTAAGCTCGAACCGCATTTCTTCGCCTCCCATGCGCGCCTTGATACCAGGCCTTTTCAGCGGTGATACTGGCCCCCCAAGACCCTGTCAACGAAACGCCCCTGAAGCATCGCGCTGCATAACGGCTAACGCTGCGGCAATGCGCGCCGGCCACCCGCTTTTGCCCCGGATTGCGCGCAAGTCCCCTTTGGCGTTATGAGTTCTGCATGATGGAAAAGCACACTGCCCCCGCCTTCCCGGCCACGCGCATGCGCCGCAACCGCAAAAGCGACTGGTCCCGCCGCCTCGTTTCGGAAAACGCCCTCTCGGTGAACGACCTGCTCTGGCCGCTCTTTCTGATCGAGGGTGAGGGAAAGCGCGAAGCCGTGCCCACCATGCCTGGCGTCGAGCGTCTCAGTGTGGATGAAGCCGTCGCCGCCGCTCAGGAAGCCGCAAGCTATGGCATCCCCGTCATCGCCCTCTTTCCCTACACCTCGGCCGAAAACCGCGACCCGCAGGGAAGCCTGGCCCACGACCCGGACAATCTCGTTTGCCGTGCCACCCGCGCCATCAAACAGGCCGTGCCGGATATCGGCGTCCTCTGCGACGTTGCGCTCGATCCCTATACGAGTCACGGCCATGACGGCCTCATGTCCGGCGACGTGATCCTCAACGACGAGACGGTCGAGGCGCTGGTGAAGCAGGCACTCGTCCAGGTCGAGGCAGGCTGCGATATCATTGCCCCCTCCGACATGATGGATGGCCGCATCGGCGCAATCCGCACGGGCCTCGAATCCGCCGGACACTCCGACACGCAGATCATGTCCTATGCCGCGAAATACGCCTCCGCCTTCTATGGTCCCTTCCGCGACGCCATCGGTTCGAGCGGCGCGCTGAAGGGCGACAAGCGCACCTACCAGATGGACCCGGCGAATGGCGACGAGGCCATGCGTGAAGTCGCACTCGACATCGCCGAAGGTGCGGACATGGTCATGGTCAAGCCCGGCCTGCCCTATCTCGATATCGTCACCCGCGTGAAAGGCGAATTCGGCATGCCGACTTTCGCCTATCAGGTCTCCGGCGAATACTCGATGATCGCTGGCGCCATTGAGCGCGGCTGGTTCGACCGCGACCGCGTCATTCTCGAAAGCCTCACGGCCTTCAAGCGCGCGGGCGCCGACGGCGTACTCACCTATTTCGCGCTCGAAGTCGCAAAGCTTCTGAAAAACGCCTGAAAGACCGGCCGGTCAGACGTCCAGCCCCGCAAGCCGAAGCGATGCCTCGCCGTGAAGCGCGGCGAGCCCGCCCGCTTTTTCCGCAAGCTCTCCAAGATCCGCCGCAAGATGCTTCCGGCGGGTTGCCGCCTTCCTGTCGCCGAGCTTGCCAAACATCAGCTCGTAGCGGCCGGGATAATCCGCCGCGAAGGCGAGATAGGCTTCCCTGATCGCCCGCGCGCTCGATACAGCTTCGACATCGTCGATCAGCATCTCAAACCCCTCCAGCGCCACCGCCCCCAGAAGCTCGTCGAGATTTGAAAAATGCCGGTAGGGCGCGGCTTCGGAAACCCCCGCGCGCCGCGCTGCCTCCCGCATGGTCAGCGCATGCCGCCCGCGAATATCGATCAGCGTTGCCGCCGCCTCCATCAGCCCCTGCTTCAGGTCGCCGTGATGGTAGCTCGTTTTCTGTCCCCGCATTCGCGCACGCATGATCCGCAGTCCTTCACGTGTTCCCGCTTTGTCTCGATAATTTACATGTTATCATCGTTAACATATACATCAACCTTAATATGAGAACGCTCCGTGAACGGAGCAAATCGTTCTGCCCCAGAAACGATTGGAAGGATGTGCGCGCGAAAGAAACCGAGCTCCGAAAGAAACCGGCAACAGTTTATGGAAGAAGAAATCTCAAGCAGTGAACTCTTCGTGCATCCCGTCGACGCGCACGATCGTGTCGGTCACAAAACCGTTGAAGCCGGTCTGCATCCCGATCGAATAGGCTCCCATCAGCCCGAACTCGATCCAGTCCCCTTCACGGATATTTTCCGGAAGATAGAAAGGCAGCTTCAGCACATCGAGGCTGTCGCAAGTCGGCCCGAACAGACGGAACGGCCTGAGTGCTCCATCTACCGGCCCGTCCTTGCGCACCGCACGCACCGGCGGATCGAGGTCGCCATCGCGGATTTCGGAAAGACATCCATAGATGCCGTCATTGATATAGAGGTCGTCACCCTTGCGCAGATGCACCTGCGTCAGCACCGAGCATCCTTCCGCGACAAGCGCCCGTCCCGGCTCGCCGTAGAGCGGCACGTCAATCCCGAGCTTCTGCTTCGCATCGGCAATCACATCGAAATAAGTTTGAAGCGGCGCGACATCCTGTTTGTAGCTCGCAGGAAAGCCGCCCCCCACATCGAGATATTCAAGCGGGACGCCCGCCTCGTCCGCAACCTTCTTCGCCATCCCCATGGCAACGCGAAAGGCCTCCGGGTCGAGACATTGACTGCCGACATGAAAGGCGATCGCCGTCCGGCAGCCATAGTCCTTCGCCTTTTTCAGCAGCGCCACGGCATCGTCCGGCGACGCACCGAATTTCGCCGAGAGATCGTAGACCGCTTTTCCTTTCGGCGTGGCAATTCGCACTTCCACCGTAATGTCCGTGCCCGCAATCGAGACAAGCTTGTCCAGCTCATCTGGATGGTCGACCACATAATCGGTGATGCCGTAGACATCCGCCGCCGCTTCGAGAGCGCCGCGCCCCTTCACCGGGTGATTGAAATAGCAATGCGCGTCGGGAAACTGCTCCGTCACCTTCGCAATCTCGGAGATCGACGCCGTATCGAAATGGTCGATCCCGCTCTCATGCAGCGCCCTCAACACATAAGGATGCGGATTGCACTTCGTCGCATAGAGCACCGTGCCGGGAAATCCCTCGACAAAGGTCCGCGCCCTCTCCCGCAAAATATCGGGAAAGACACAGAAAACCGGATAGGACGGTTCGAGCCGGCGAATGACCTCCGCAACCGAGGGAAAACTGGGCGGATGAAATGGAGAACTCATGCTTTGTCCAATCTGGCAATCAGGCTTGAGGTATCCCACCGTTTGCCGCCCATCGCCTGCACCTCCGAATAAAACTGATCGACCAGCGCCGTCACTGGCAGATGTGAGCCGTTCCGTCTGGCCTCGTCGAGACAGATGGAAAGATCTTTCCGCATCCAGTCCACGGCAAAGCCGAAATCGAACTTGCCCTCAATCATCGTCTTGTAACGATTTTCCATCTGCCAGCTCTGCGCCGCACCCTTGGAAATCGTTTCTATCACAGCCTCGGCGTCGAGCCCCGCCTGTTTGGCAAAATGGAGCCCTTCCGCCAGTCCTTCCACCAGCCCGGCGATGCAAATCTGGTTCACCATCTTGGTCAACTGCCCTGCGCCCGAAGGGCCAATGAGCTTCGCCATCCGCGCAAAGGCGCCGATGACAGGCTTCACCGCCGCGAAGGCATCTTCGTCTCCGCCCGCCATCACCGTCAGCACACCATTTTCCGCGCCCGCCTGGCCGCCCGAAACCGGCGCATCGATGAAGGCAATCCCGCTCCCCTTCGCTTCGCCGTAGAGTTCGCGCGCGACCGCAGCCGATGCCGTCGTGTGATCGACAAAGATAGTCCCTTTGCCCATGCCCTTGAATGCGCCGTCAGGTCCGGTTGTCACCTCGCGCAGGTCGTCATCATTGCCGACACAGGCAAAAACAATTTCTGCTCCCGCCGCCGCGGCCTTCGGTGTCGCCGCCGCGGCGCCGCCATGCTCTTTCACCCAGGCTTCAGCCTTCGTACCGGTGCGATTATAGACGATGACCTCGTGCCCCGCTTTTTTGAGATGCCCGGCCATCGGATATCCCATCACGCCCAGCCCGATAAATGCGACCTTGCTCACCAGCAGCCTCCTCGCTTCGCTTTGTTCTCGACCGCCTGTCTAACAGGCCAGTCCCCTCAAGCGCAAAAAAGCCCCCGCGCGGCACGCGGAGGCGCATTCACCCGATTGCAAAAACCTTACTGGATACGCCCTTCCCCGGCGATATGTCCGGTCCGGCAGAGCTGCGACGACTGCCATGTGCATTTCGCATAATAAAGCCGCACGATATCGCCCTCGCGGGTCATGTCGTAGCAGTCCGTCGTGCCGTACTGGATGATTTTAGCGGCGTGGCACCAGCGGTTTCCTTCAATCCACCATTTCCCGTCACCGGATTCGCTGCGTGTCGAAGACGTGCCGCGATGATAGGTCTGGAAGAAATAATGCTTGAGGACAACATCCGTCGTTCCGTCGGGATGCAGGTCTATCGTCGTCTCGACATAACGGCTGCTACCCTGCACATCGATGCGGCCCATTTCCAGCACGAATGTCTTGCCAGTCATTTGTGTGCGGATCTGTCCGGCGCTCAGCGAGTCGCCCTTCTTGTTGAGGATCGTCTCCTCCGCGTCGCCGCCCGCCCCTCCTGCGATGCCGCCTTCCGTGCCGCCGCCAGCGCTTGCCGCCTGCTCGACGGGCTTTGGCGTCGGTTCGGGAATTTCCTCCGGCGGTGGCATCGGTTTCGCCGATTTGCGAACTACGGTTTCCTTCTTGGGCTCAGGCTTGGGCGGTTCCGGTTTCACTTCCGGCTTCGGCTCCTCAATGGGCTTGGGCGGTGCCGCATAGCGCTCGTTCGCCGATCCCGCCGCAAGCTGAAACGTGACGGACTCGCCGCCCCCCGGTCCCGGCCCGCCGAAAATGCCGCCAAATGTGAGCAGGAACGATAGGAACAACAGCCCGTGCAGCGTGACGGACGCAATCAGGAAACCGCGCAGCCGGAAATCGCGCGGCTCCATCTCGTCCGGGCTGGCGGTTGCAACGCTCATGAGCCCCGCTCCGTCATGATTGTCACCTGCTCGACACCCGCCTCGCGCAATCCCTCCATCAGCTCAAGCACGGCGTCCGCCGGTGCATTCGCATCCGCCTTGATCGCGACGCGCTTCGTATTGGTATCCTTCAGGTGCTTTTCCATCATCACGCCCGAGAGCTTCGCATCCATCACCCTGTCGCCGAGCCAGATGAACCCGTCCGCTTCCACAATCAGTGTCGTCGGCACATCCTTCTCGCGGTCGTTCAGAACCCCTTCCGGCAGCGCCACCGCAATGTTCTCGGATGGCTGCATCGTGCCCGCGAGCAGGAAGAAGATGAGCAGCAGGAACACCACATTGATCAGCGGCACCAGCGTCTCGAATTGCCTGCGCGGCGGCTCTTCGTCGAAATCGATCATTTTGCGATCTTCTCCACGCGTGCCGTACCGACATTCTTCGCGCCCGACTGTCGTGCGGCTTCCACTGCGGCGACGAGTGCCTGTGTGCGCGACCCCTTCTCGGCGAGAATGGTGACGGTAATGTCGTTGCGCTCTCCGATGGCCGTCTTCAGTCCTTCGGGCAATGCCTTGCGTTCAATCGGCGTTCCGTCGATGGCGATGCTGCCGTCGCCGTTCAGCCAGATTTCCACCACGCGCGCATCCTTCGGCAAGTCCTCCACGCTGGGTGCGGGCGTGACCACCGACAGCGATTGCGTCTGCAAAAACGATGTCGTCAGCATGAAGAAAATGAGCAGCAGGAACACCACATCAATTAGCGGCGTCAGGCTGGCCATCCCCCGCTTCCGGGGTGGAGCTTCGAACATGCGCGAACTCCTCAGCCCGTTATTGTGCCGCCCGGGACTGGGAAGACCCCGGCCTAGCATGCAGCGCCGCGATCACGCGCGATGTGCCATCCCGCATCGAGAGCCGCACCTGGTCGACCTTGCCTTCGAAAAGGTTGAGCGCGGTGATCGCAGGCAGCGCCACGATAAGGCCAACGGCAGTCGTCAGCAGCGCCACCCAGATGCCGCCCGAAAGCAGTGCCGGATCGACCTGTGTGCCCGCCGCCTCAAGGCTCTGGAAAGCGTTGATCATGCCGATAACCGTGCCGAGCAGGCCGAGGAGCGGCGAGATATTGCCGATCACTTCGAGCCAGCGCAGATAGCGTTGCAACGAACCGAGCTCCATCGTGCCCACGCGCTGGATTTCCGCCGCCACGTCCTCGTCGCGCAGATCGCCGCGCATCTTCGCGCGAACGCCTGCCGCCATCGCGCGCGCAAGCGGCGTCTTGTGCTTTTTCAGGATTTCAAGCGAACCACCCAGATCGCCCCGCTCGATCTTGTCGACGGCCGGGTCGACAAAGCCGCGCCGGGAAAGCCCCGACGTCCAGAACTGGACGATTTTGAGCAGGATGACCGCTGCCGAAATCACGGAAAGCACCAGCAGAATCGCGACAATGGGACCGCCCTTGTCGATCAGCGAACCGATTGAATACCAGACGTCGCCGCTTCCTCCCTGAGCGATGATGTCGGCCGCGCCGCCCGTCGTGGCGTTGGACGCGCCATCGGCGGCAGCAGAGACTCCCTCAACCGCACCATTGGCGGCATCCACACTTGTCGCTTCTTCAGGCATATATTTGCTCCTCCCGGGGACGCATCCCCAACCCCTAACCCATATTTACTGTCCGTTTGCCCGGAAGCCTCCTCCCCGGTATTAACGGGTGACGACCGGCGGAGCTTTTAGTAAATTTTGTTTACGAAATCATCGCCGCACGGGAAAATCAAGCGCTTCGACAAAAACAGCACAGCATTTTTGTCGTTGGCCAAATTGCGCAGCGGTTCCGTCTTTATACTGTCACTCTGCGCCCTTTTTCATGACGCAGCGGGACTGAGGGAGACGATCGTGAAGAAAAATGCCGCAAAAGCGGTAAAACCGGACACCGACGCACCCGATGTTTTCTCGCCGGAATATTTCCTCCGCGCGATCACGGATGTCGGCACCATGCTTGCGACGGTCTATGACCGCCGCACCGGCCTCACCCGCAACCAGACACGAATCGTCGTCGAACTTCTGGAGCGCGACGGACAGACCCAGACCGAACTCGCCAACGCGCTTCTGATCCACAAGGTTTCCGTCGGCATCTACGTCAGCGAACTGGAGCAGATGGGGCTGGTGGAGCGCCGCAACCATCCCACAGACGGGCGCGCGAAGTGCATCTATCTGACGCCGCTGCTGCATGCGAACAAGCATATCGGCCAGGATCACTATCAGCGCATCCATGCCGCCGCGATCGACGGCATCGACCGCGAGGATTACCTCACCATGCTGAAAGCAATGGAACGGATGCGCGATAATCTCATCAAACTCGACGCTTCCGAAAAGGCGGCTGAAAAAGCCGGCTCGAAAGCGGACTAGCCGACAGGCGGCAGATAGTTGTAGCCGCCCCGGTGATAGAGCAGCGGCCGTCCGTCATCGGTATAATCGAATTTCACCACCCGCCCGATCATGATCACATGGTCGCCTGCGTCGTGCCGTGCGTCGATCTCGCATTCAAAATGCGCCAGTGCTTCCTTGAGCGTGGGGATGCCGCTGCTGCCCTCAAGGACTTCGATGCCTTCCAGGCAGTGATCCCCCTTCATCGCCAGACGCGACGACATTTCCGTATGCTCCTCGCGAAGCACGTTCACCGTGAAATGCGTCGCCTTCACGAAGACATCCAGCGTGTCGGATTTCTTGTCGAGACACCACAGTACCAGCGGCGGGTCGAGCGAGACGGAGGAAAAGGAATTGACCGTGATCCCGATCGGGTCTTTGCCCGTTTCGCGCGTCGTCACCACGGCAACGCCCGTCGTGAAGCAGCCAAGCGCATTGCGGAACTTCCGCACGTCATGCGCGCCGCCTTCTTTCACCATCGTTTCGGCCGTCATCTGATGCTGAACTCCTTGCATTCGCCCTGTTTTGGCGAAATCGCGCCTGCGGCATTCCGCCGGGTCAACAAACTCTTAATTTTATTCAGCTTTCGGGTGTAAGCCACCCACAAGCCATCGCGCAACACCATCCCGCGCAAAGCCGCTGTCTTTCACGCAAAACGTCTTGGTTAAACCGGCTGTTAAGACGCCACCCGCAACAATGCAGCAAGAAATGGGGCGGGCTCGCTGATTGTCGGCAGCCGCGGATAACCTGCAAGAAAGCGCTTGGGCATATGCGGCTGATCGTTGGCATCCTGTTGGTTCTGGTGAGTGTGTTTGGCGGCTATGCCGCTATGGGGGCTCATCTGGAGGTTCTTTGGCAACCTTTCGAGGGGGTCATTATTCTCGGTGCCGCAATGGGCGCCTTCGTTATCGCCAATCCGCCTGCGGTCCTGAAAAGCATCGGCAGCCTCTTCGGCACGCTTTTTCGCGGCCCCCGCTACGACAAGACGGCCTATCTCGAACTCCTCGGCCTCCAATATACCCTTTTCAAGCTCGCCAAGAGCAAAGGCAACCTCGCCCTCGAAGCTCATGTCGAGAACCCGTCCGACAGCACCATCTTCTCCCAGTTCCCAAAATTTTCCGGCGACCACCACGCCGTGGAATTCATGTGCGACTACCTGCGCATGATTACGCTGGGCACTGAAAATGCGCATGAACTCGAAGCGCTGATGGACGAGGAACTCGAAACGCATCATCAGGAACGCGAACGTATCGTCGGCGCTGTACAGGCACTGGCCGATGGCACGCCCGCTCTCGGCATCGTCGCCGCCGTGCTCGGCGTTATCAAGACGATGGGCTCCATCGACCAGCCGCCGGAAGTGCTTGGCCATCTCATCGGCGGTGCTCTTGTCGGCACCTTCCTCGGTGTATTCGTGGCCTATGGCTTCTTCGCGCCGATGGCGCAGTCGCTCCGCAACATCTACGAAGCCGAATCCAAATATTACCTGTCGATGAAGGCCGGCCTCCTCGCCCACATGGCCGGTTATGCGCCTGCTGTCTCCATCGAATTCGCCCGCAAGGCGCTGATGTCGGATGTCCGTCCCACCTTCATCGAAGTGGAACAGTCGACCGCCGCGCTGCAACCCGCTGGCTGATCCCGGCATTTTGAAAAGCGTGTAGCCGCAAATGGCATCGAACGAACAGCCCATCATCATCAAGAAGGTCAAGAAGGTCGTCCACGGCCATCACGGCGGCGCGTGGAAGATCGCCTATGCCGACTTCGTGACCGCCATGATGGCCTTCTTCCTGCTGATGTGGCTCATCAGCATGACGACGCCGGAACAGAAACAGGGTCTCGCCGACTACTTCGCCCCCTCCAATGTCAGCCGCTCCACCAGCGGCGCGGGCGGCATCATGGGCGGCACCGCCTTCGACGAAACCGGAGCGCGCATGCCCGGCACCAAGCCCCAGGTTGTCATGACGATCTCGACGCCGGCCCAGCCGAAAAGCCCCGAGACCGCGAAAAAGGAAGCCGAGCGCACCACCGAGATGAACGAGCTGATGAAGCAGATGTCGTCGCGCGACCACCGCAATTTCCAGAGCGCCGCCGAAAGCATCCGCCAGTCGATGCGCGACAACCCGGACCTCGCCGAACTCTCGAAAAACGTCATCATCGACGAAACGCCGGAAGGCCTGCGCATCCAGATCGTCGATCAGGACGGCCGCTCCATGTTCCCCCCGGGCAACGTCGAACCCTATGAGCGTACCCGCCTCCTGATCGAGAAGGTCGCGAAGATTCTCGTGCGCCTGCCCAACCGCATCAGCATTTCCGGCCATACGGACGCAAACCCGGTGACCGGCCGCCCCGGCTATTCCAATTGGGAACTCACCTCGGACCGCGCCAATGCGACCCGCCGCATTTTCGAAAATGCCGGACTGGCCAATGACCGCATCTATCAGGTCGTGGGCAAGGCGGATTCCGAGCCTCTTTTCCCCGAGGACCCCTATATGGCCTCGAACCGGCGCCTTTCCGTGGTCCTTCTGCGCGAAGCCCCGGTTACGCCGCCCGGTTTCAGCCCCTGACGTCAGCTTCCCTGCCGCGCTTGCTTTCCGCTTTTTCTGCCCTTATGTGAGTAGGGCCGTTTTCTGAGCGACAGGAAAAAGATGAGCGAAAGCAATAACGTAGCGCCTCCGGGCCTTTCCGCTTCGGAAAGCTTCGACTGGCCCGCCTGTGCCTTTGACGGCATTATCATGGCCCGCTCCCTGGCCTTCATCGCCGATTTTTTCGTTGTCTGCGTCCTGATCGTTCTGGCGTCCGCCCTTTTCGGCGTTCTCGGCGTCCTCACATTCGGGCTGCTCTGGCCGGGCGCGCTCCTTTCGCCCCTCGTCGCGCTTGCCTATTTCACGCTGACCATTGGCGGTCGCCATTCAGCCACGCCCGGCATGCGCTGGCAGGGGATTGAGCTGCGCGCATGGAACGGCCACCGCCCCGGCTATCTTCAGGCCGCCCTCCAGACGGTTCTCTTCTATGTGACAGTCACCGTCTGTACGTTTTTTGTGCTTCTCGTGCCCTTCTTCAACAAGCGCCGCCGCTGTCTCCACGACTATCTTTGCGGTACTGTTTTCGTCCGTAGCAGCTTGTTCTGAACCGGGTCCACCTTCGCTAGACACTGGAAGTTCCATTCGAGGCATGACAGCCAGTAACGGTTTTGTGCCGACTAAAGAGATGCGCGCATGGAGATAGACTTCGTCTGGCAGATGTGGGTGACCTACGGCTTTATTCTGGCCGCCGTCGTCCTGTTCAGTATGGAACGGATCACGCTTGAGGTTTCCGCCCTCGCGATCCTCAGCGCGCTTCTGGTCTTCTTCTATTTCTTCCCCGTGCCCGGCGATGACGGGCGCAACCTGCTGGGGCCGACCGCGCTGCTCGCGGGTTTTGCCAATCCTGCGCTCATCGCCGTCCTCGCCCTCCTTGTCATAGGGCATGGCCTGTTCCAGACGGGAGCGCTCGATGGTCCGGCGCGCTATGTCGCCGATCTCGGCTCGACCCGGCCGGGCCTAACCATCTTTTTCACTTTCCTGCTCGTCGCCGCCATCAGCGCCTTCCTGAACAACACGCCCGTCGCCGTCATGTTCATTCCGGTGCTGGCAACGCTGGCCGGGCGCTTCGGCCAGCGCGCGCCGAAGGTCATGATGACGTTGAGCTATGTCTCGATCCTCGGCGGCATGACGACGCTGATCGGCTCCTCGACAAACCTTCTTGCCGCGGGCGTTGTTCTCACCTCGCATCTGCCGCCTATCGGCATTTTTGATTTTGTCGTGCCCGCTCTGTTTCTCGCAGCCATCGGCTTTCTCTATTCGACGCTCGCCGTGCCGTATCTCCTGCCGGATCGCGGCGGCCCCACCATCGAGCTTCAGGGAAACGCCTCAGGCGGCGGCAAGCAATATATTGCCCAGCTTGAAATCACCCCCGGCCACCCGCTTCTCGGCGTGAGCTCCACCGCCGGCCTGTTTCCACCGCTTCGCGACATGACGGTGCGCATGATCCAGCGCGGCGAGCACCCGATCCTGCCCCCCTTCGAAGACGTCACGCTCAGCGCCGGCGATGTCGTTATCGTCGCCGCCACACGCCAGACACTCACCGAGGCGCTGAAGTCCGGCTCCCGTATCTTTGAAGGCATGCTGGAAGAGCGTTTTGCCGAAGGCGCCGACACGCATGGCGGCCCGGCAAAACCCGGCGGAGAGCTCGTCCTTGCCGAAACCGTGGTCGCGCCGGGCTCGCGCATGATCGGCCAGACCATCGAGCAGATCGCTTTCCGTCACCAGACCGGCTGCATCGTCCTTGGCGTACAGCGCCGCAGCCGCATGATCCGCACTCTGCTGAACGACATTCGTCTCGAAGCGGGCGACGTTCTTCTCGTTCTCGGCAATGCCTCGAAGATTCAGGATTTGCGCCACAATCGCGACGTGTTGCTCCTCGAATGGTCTGCGACCGAACTCCCCGATCCGAAACTCGCTCATCGTGCGCTCGCCATCTTCGGCGTCATGGTCGCCAGTGTCCTCACCGGCATCCTCCCCATCGAGATCGCGTCCATCGGCGGCGCCCTCGCCATCATCGCCTTTGGCGTCCTCAATGTCCGCCAGGCCGCCCGCGCGATCGACCGCCGCATCTTCCTCATGGTCGGTGCCATGCTCGGCGTCGCCACCGCGCTGGAGGTCACGGGCGGTGCCCATGCCATCGCCAATGCTTCCGTCGTCATGTTCGCCGGCTATGGCGTGCCGGTCATCCTGTCGGCCTTCTTCTTCGCCATCGCCGTCACCACCAATGTGCTGACCAACAATGCGACCGCCGTTCTCTTCACCCCCATCGCCATCAGCACCGCGACACAGCTCGGTGTCGACCCCATGATCTTCGTCTATGCGGTCATCTTCGCCGCCAACTGCTCCTTCGCGACGCCGATGGGCTATCAGACAAACCTGCTGGTCATGGGCCCCGGCCATTATGAATTCCGGGATTTCGTGCGCGCGGGCACCCCCCTCGTCATTTTGCTCTGGTTGTCATATTCTTTCTTTGCGCCCTGGTATTATGGGCTCTGAGGGCACAACGAAAAACCAGCGCGAGAAGACAGTGACGGACCAGTCCCGCATAAGGTTTCCGCAGTTCTACATTACCTCGCCGCAGCCTTGCCCCTATCTGGAGGGTCGCTACGAGAAGAAGGTGTTTACCCACCTCCTCGGCGATGAACCCGTCTCCCTCAACAACACGCTCACCCAGGCAGGCTTCCGTCGCAGTCAGAACATCGCCTATCGCCCCGCCTGCGAGGACTGTCAGGCATGCGTCTCGGTGCGTGTGCTGGTGAACGAGTTCCGCCCCGGTCGCACCTTCCGCCGCATTGTCGCTCGCAATGAAGATCTCCGGGGTCATTCGCGCGCGGCTGTCGCCACGGGCGAGCAATACGGGTTGCTGCGCCGCTATCTTGATGCGCGTCACGCCGATGGCGGCATGGCCGACATGACGGAGCATGACTATGTGGCGATGGTCGAGGACACGACGATCCAGACAGGCATCATTGAATATCGCCAGCCCGCCGCCGAACCGGGCGAGACAGGCCCTCTCATCGCCGCCGCGCTGACCGACACGCTCGAAGACGGCCTTTCGATGGTCTACAGCTTCTACGAGCCCTATGACGAAGCCCGTAGCCTCGGCACCTTCATGGTTCTGGATCATATCGAACGCGCAAGGCGTCTCGGTCTGCCTTATGTCTATCTGGGCTATTGGGTCGATGGCTCCCGCAAGATGACCTACAAGACCCGTTTCCAGCCCCTTGAAGCCCTCACGCATGGGGGCTGGCGCCGCCTGCCGCCCCCCTCCTGATTCGGGGCCTGATCCGGGCCTTTCTCCCGCCGTTGCGCCTCGCGCGCGCCTGCCTATACTGGCCGCGAATTGTACCCCTTCAATCGGGGATGGGGCAGCCCGCAGAGGCACGCTCCGGGGAAGCATATCGGGGAGTCTTCAATGAAACGCCGCTCGTTTTTGGCTGGCGCCGGTCTTGCCGGCATTGCCGCTGCCGCCATGCCCGCGCCCGCTATCGCGCAAGGAAAGCGCCAGCTCAAGATGGTCACCACCTGGCCGAAGAACTATCCGGGCCTGGGCGTCTCCGCCGAACGTCTCGCCAAGCGCATCGGCGAGATGACGGACGGCCAGATCGAGATCAAGGTCTTCGCCGCTAACGAGTTCGTCCCCGCCCTCGAATGTTTCGATACCGTCTCTTCCGGTGCCGCCGACATCTATCATGGCGCGGAGTATTACTGGCAGGGCAAGTCCAAGGCCTTCAACTTCTTCACCGCTGTGCCCTTCGGCATGACGGCCGCCGAAATCAACGCCTGGATCTATCATGGCGGCGGACAGGAACTCTGGGACGATCTTTCCAGCGGCTTCAACATCAAACCCTTCATGGCCGCCAATACAGGCGTCCAGCTCCCCGGCTGGTACCGCAAGGAAATCAATTCGCTTGAGGATCTGAAAGGCCTGTCGATCCGCATGCCCGGCCTCGGCGGTGAGGTCATGCGCCGTCTCGGTGCCGCCTCCCTCACGCTTGCAGGACCGGATATTTTCCCCGCCCTTCAGAACGGCACCATCGATGCCGCCGAATGGGTCGGACCGTGGAATGACATGGCCTTCGGCTTCTACCGCCTCGCGAAATATTACTACTGGCCGGGTTTCCACGAGCCGGGCTCGTCGCTGGCTGCAGGCTTCAATCTGCAAGTCTGGGAGTCCTTCACCCCGCAACAGCAGGCCGTGGTTCGTGCCGCCTGCGCCGCGGAAAACGACTACACGCTCGCCGAATACAACGCTCATAACGGCGCTGCCCTGAAAACCCTCGTCGAAAAACATGGCGTTCAGGTCCGCCGCTTCCCGGACGATGTCATCGCCGCGCTGAAGAAAACCTCGCAGGAAGTGCTCGAGGACGCCGCGAAGGAAGATGCCGTCACCGGCAAGGTCTATAAGAGCTTCCGCTCCTTCCTCGACACGACAAGCGAGTGGACGCGCATCGGCGACGAAGGCTTCGTGCAGGCTCGCCGCGGCTGACCATGATGACCACACTCACCCGCATCGCCCGCCTCATCGACGCCTTGAACGAACGCACAGGCCGCGTCTTTTCCTGGCTCGCGCTTGCAATGGTGCTCGTCCAGTTCGTCGTCGTGCTCCAGCGTTATGTTTTCGGCATCGGCTCCATCTGGGCGCAGGAATCGATCGTCTATATGCACGGCCTCTTGTTCATGGTCGTTGCGGGCTACACGCTGCTCCACAACGCCCATGTCCGCGTCGATGTTTTCTACCGCGCCATGCCGCCCGCAACGAAAGGATGGGTCGATCTTCTCGGCACACTCTTTCTGCTCTGGCCGGTCTGCTTCCTCATCTTCTACGTCTCCTTCCCCTATGTCGAAGCCTCCTGGGCGGTCCGAGAAGGCAGCCGCGAGACAAGCGGCATTCAGGGCGTCTATCTCCTGAAAAGCGTGATCCTCATCTTCGCCGTCCTCCTCGCCCTTCAGGGCCTTTCCACCATCATTCACGCGCTGCGCATTCTTTCCGGGGCCGAACAGCCCACGCAAGAAGCCTCGCCCATCCTCTGAAAGCGCGCCCGCCCCAATGGACCTCCGCGAATCCCTTGATGTCCTGATGTTCGTTGCCGCCTGTGCGGTGCTGCTCACGGGCTTCCCCGTCGCTTTCACGCTGGCAGGCATTGCGCTTGCCTTCGGCCTCATCGGTATGGCCTTCGGCGTCTTCGATTTCGGCTTCATGGCCGCGCTCCCTCAGCGCATCTATGGCAACATGACGAACGACGTGCTCATCGCCGTGCCGCTCTTCGTCTTCATGGGCACCATGCTGGAGCGCTCAAAGGTCGCCGAGGAACTGCTTGAAAACATGGGCCGCCTTTTCGGACGCCTGCGCGGCGGCCTCGGCTTTTCCGTATCGATCGTCGGCGCGCTGCTCGCCGCCTCCACTGGCATTGTCGGCGCAACGGTCGTGACGATGGGCCTGCTCGCGCTCCCCACCATGCTGCGGCGCGGCTACGATCCCTCGCTTGCGGCGGGCTCCATCGCGGCGGCCGGCACGCTCGGCCAGATCATCCCGCCCTCCATCGTTCTCGTGCTGCTCGGCGACACGCTCGCCAACTCCTACCAGAAGGCGCAGCTCGAACAGGGCATCTTCTCGCCCGAAACCCTTTCCGTCGGCGATCTCTTCGCGGGCGCGCTCCTGCCGGGTCTCATGCTGGTCGTTTTCTACATCCTCTATCAGGTCTTCCGCGCCGCCCTCGATCCGAAATCCTCGCCCGCCATGCCGGTCGACGAGACCATCTCCACCGCCGAGCTTTACCGCTCGACGCTGCGCGCCCTCGTGCCGCCCATCGCCCTCATCGTCGCCGTCATGGGCTCGATCCTCGGCGGCATCGCAACGCCCACCGAGGCCGCCGCGCTCGGCGCCGTCGGCGCGATCCTCCTCGCGGGCGAACGCGCTGGCGGCATGAAGCGCGCCGTGCATCTTGCCGCCCTCTGCCTCATCGCGCTTCTCGCCCTCACCTCCGTCATGGATCTGCGCACCGCCCGCAGCGAAATCTCCGGCACCGACATGGCGGGCATCTGGTTCGCCTACCTTCTCTGCGCCGGTGTCTTTGCCGGCCTCGCCGCCTCTGTCTACCGCCTCTGGCAGAATGGCGTCCTGGCCGAAGTCTCCCAATCGACCGCACGCATCACCTCGATGGTCTTCGTGATTCTCATCGGCGCCGCACTGTTCAGCCTCGTCTTCCGCGGCCTCGGCGGCGATGAAACGGTGCATGAATTCCTCACCTCCATGCCCGGCGGCACCTTCGGCGCGGTCCTCACCGTCATGCTGATCATGTTCGTGCTCGGCTTCTTTCTCGATTTCATCGAGATCATCTTCGTCGTCGTGCCGATCGTCGCACCCATTCTGCTGATGATGGATGTGAACCCGGTCTGGCTCGGCGTCATGATGGCCATCAATCTCCAGACCTCTTTCCTCACGCCGCCCTTCGGCTTTGCCCTCTTCTATCTGCGCGGCGTCGCCCCTGAAAGCGTCACCACCATGCAGATCTACAGGGGCGCCATCCCCTTCGTGCTGCTCCAGCTTCTCGCACTCGCCGCCATCGCAAGCTTCCCCGCCCTCGCGACATGGTTGCCCCGCGTCTTCTTCGGCGGTAGTGGTTTCCTATGAACATCGAAAATCCCGACAGCGCCGCCGCCAGAGCACGCAGCAATCTGATCCGCCTCTCCCTCGTCGCCCTCGCGATGACCGGCGTCATTCTCTTTTTTGTCGGCACGGGACGCGTCGATCTGAACGAACCGGTGGAGCTCACCGCCCGCATCACCCAGCCGACAACCTGGACCGAAAACGGACCACTGACGCTCAATGTCGCTGTCACGCTCGCGAACAACACGGACGAGGCGATGCCGCTCTCGCTCCCCTCGCAATGCGATATTTTCCGCTGGTTTGTGGCGGACGAAGATCACAACCTCGTCCAGTCGCAGCGCAATGACGAGCCCTGCCTCGATGTGCCGATGAAAGGCAACCTCGACGCGAAGACCTCGATCTCCGGCGAGTTCACCCTCACGCTCGATCCCACCCGCGTGATGCCCGGCGACTACATTCTCTTCCTTCGCTATTGGGATCACGAGCTCCGCGAACCGATCACCATCGACTGAACGAAAAAGGCCCGGATGAAACATCCGGGCCTTGCCGTCGAATTTATCCGCGCTCAGAAGCGGTAGTTCAGTCCGAGCCGTGCCGCATCGCCGACCGACTCCGGCGAAAACCCTATACCGACAAAGGCGTTGCCCTGCGTGTCATAGTGCAGATATTCGAGCTTCGCGCTGAGCTTCTCGCCAAGCGCCATCTCCAGACCCGCACCGGCAACCCAGCCGAGATTAAGTTCGCTGTCGCTGCCGATCGTCGCAACGGCGTAGTCCACGTTGACTGCCGCGCCACCCGCCGTACCGTAAAGGAGCATCCCTCGCTCGACTGAGCCGAAATCATAGCCAAGGCGCGCCCTGAAGGTGCCGAAGGCTTTCATCTCCGACGTACAGGTGGTGGGCGCGGCGCAAAGGCCGGTCGTCGACGAGTCATCGGCATCCACCCAGGCATAATCAGCCTCGATGCCGAACACCCAGTTACCCGTATCCATGTTGACGCCGAGCGTGCCGCCCAGCATCGCACCATCCGTGTCGTGCTTGACGCCATTGGCGCGCCAGTCTTGTTCAGTGGCGCCGTACCCCGCCGTGATACCGCCATAGATACCACCCCAGTCGTAGCTCGGTTCCGGACCGTAGGTCGCATCGGCCGAGGCCTGACCTGCGGTAAAAAGCGCTCCAAGCACCACTGAAACAGAAAGAAGCTTTCGCATAGCATTCCCCCTAGGCTGAAAATGGTTTTGCGAAGGAAAATTACGGCGAATCGGACCGCACAGCTAGTCCTGAAAGAATGCGGATCGTGACCATGATGCCGTATTAACGTGCAGTTTGCGGGGTGGCGCTACTCATTCACCCTGCCCCGAACCCGCCACCAAAGCTGTGTCCTACGGGGAAACCCTTGGGTGGCAACCGCCCCGCCTGCGCGCGCTGGCCGACCCATTCCTTAAGCCCTTCGAATGTCCGCGCCCGGCCCGAGCGGTCATAGGCGATGAGCCCCTGTTTCAGCGTGAAGGTCTTGATGTCGCCAAGCCCGCCATCCTTGTAGCGTTGCAGGCGCACACCCTTGCCGCGCGTCATCTCGTTCACTTCCTTGAGCGGGAAGATCAGCAGCTTCCGGTTCTCGCCGATCACGGCCACATGGTCGCCCTGCACCACTTCGCAGGCCACAGCTTCGTCCGTACCCGTCACATTCAGCACCTGTTTGCCCGCGCGCCGCATCGCCACGACATCGTCCTCCGGCACGATGAAGCCATTGCCCTCATGCGACGCAACGATGAGCTTCCGCCCCGGCTGATGCACGAAGAGCTCCACGATCTCGCGGCTCTCGTCGAGATCGATCATCAGGCGCACCGGCTCGCCATGTCCGCGCCCGCCCGGCAGCTTGCTGACATCGAGCGTGTAGAAGCGTCCATCCGTCGCAAACAGCAGCACCTTGTCCGTCGTCTCCGCATGAAGCATGAAGCGCAGGCCGTCGCCTTCCTTGAACTTGATCTCCGTGCCAGGAGCCACATGCCCCTTCATGGTGCGGATCCAGCCCTTCTTCGAGCAGACGACCGTCACCGGCTCCTTCTCGATCATCGCCTCCACGGGCACATATTCGATCGTCGGCGCATCCGAGAAATGTGTCCGCCGCGCGCCGAGCTTCGTCTTCGGACCGAAGGTCGCCTTGACCTGCTTGATCTCCTCGGACACGCGCTCCCAGAGCTTGTTGTCCGAGCGCACAAGCGCCTTCAGCTCCTTCTGTTCCGCGGTGAGCTTCTTGTGTTCGCCGCGGATTTCCATTTCTTCAAGCTTGCGCAAGCTCCGCAAACGCATGTTGAGAATGGCTTCGGCCTGATTGTCCGTCAGCTTGAAGCGCTTCATCAGCACGGGCTTCGGCTCGTCTTCCTCACGAATGATACGGATCACTTCGTCGAGATTGAGATAGGCCTTCAAATAGCCTTCCAGAACTTCCAGCCGCTTCTCGATCTTGTCGAGGCGGAAGCGCGAGCGCCGCACCAGCACTTCCTTGCGATGTTCGAGCCAGGAGCGGAGCACCTCGCGCAGCGACATCACGCCCGGCACCTGTCCGGCGGAAAGCACATTGAGGTTCAGCGGAAAACGGCTTTCAAGTTCCGTTGCCCGGAACATGGATTCCATCAGATGCGCCGGGTCGACCGTCTTCGCCTTGGGCACCAGCACGAGGCGGATCTCCTCCGCACTCTCGTCGCGCACATCGTCAAGCAGCGGCAGCTTTCGCGCCTGCAGGAGTTCTGCAATCTTCTCCACCAGCTTGGACTTCTGCACCTGGTAGGGAATTTCCGTGATGACGATCTGCCAGAGCCCGCGCGGCAGTTCTTCCTTTTCCCATTTTGCGCGCACGCGGAAGCCGCCGCGTCCCGTCTCATAGGCGTCGATAATCGAGGCCCGCGGCTCAACGATAATGCCGCCCGTCGGGAAGTCCGGTCCCTGCACGAAGCTGACGAGCTTCTCCGTCCGCGCATTCGGATATTTGATGAGATGCAGCGCCGCGTCGCAAAGCTCGGCCGCATTATGCGGCGGAATGCTCGTCGCCATGCCGACCGCGATGCCCGATGCGCCATTCGCAAGCAACTGCGGAAAGGCCCCCGGCAACACGATGGGCTCCCGGTCCTCGCCGTCATAGGTCTCGCGGAAATCGACCGTATCTTCGTCGAGCCCGTCCAGCAGTAGCGCCGCAACCGCCGTCAGCCGCGCTTCCGTGTAGCGCATGGCCGCCGCATTATCGCCGTCCACATTGCCGAAATTGCCCTGCCCGTCGACCAGCGGATAGCGCACGGAAAAATCCTGCGCGAGGCGCACCAGCGCGTCATAGACCGACTGGTCGCCATGCGGGTGATAGCGGCCGATCACGTCGCCGACCACGCGCGCGGATTTCTTGAAGCCCTGTCCCGGTTCGAGCTTCAACTGCCGCATCGCGAACAGCACGCGCCGATGCACCGGCTTCAGCCCGTCGCGCACGTCTGGCAGCGCGCGGTGCATGATGGTCGAGAGCGCATAGGCGAGATATCGCTCTTCCAGCGCCTCGCGCAGATTGATCTCGTGTTCGGGCTCGGGCGGCGTAACGGCCTTGGTCATCTTTCTCTACTCTCAATCCTGTCCATCGTCATTGCGAGGAGCGCAGCGACGAAGCAATCCAGGGCCACAACCTGCGGACTCGCTCCGGTCATTCGACTTCTCTGCAATGACACTCTCAAATCAGGTCATCGTGCAAATCCCGCCACTGGGGATTCATCGCTTCTATCAATTCCAGCTTCCGCCGCCGCGATCCCGCCTTGATCTGTTTCTCGCGAGCGATCGCATATTCCATTTCGTCGTGCATCTCGTACCAGACCAGCATCTTGCAGCCATGCCGCTTCGAAAACCCCGGCAACGCGCCTTCACGGTGCTCATATATCCGCCGCTCCAGATGTGACGTCACGCCGGTATAGATTGTCCCGTTGCGCCCGCTGGCGACGATGTAGACCGCTGGCCTTTTCATCCCACCCCTCAACCGTCATTGCGAGGCCCAAAGGGCTGACGCAATCCAGGGGCCGCAAGCGCCGGAGCCAACAGCCCCTGGATTGCTTCGTCGGCCTGCGGCCTCCTCGCAATGACGACCCCGGGGGAGCCGAGAGACTGTTTCTCAATATACCAGCGATTCGTCTCTCACTTCGCTCTCGCCGCCATCTTCTCCATCAGCCTGATCCGCGCATCCGGCAGGTGCCGGTCATGGGCCGCAAAGAGATGCCGCTCCAGGAAATGCCCCGTAAGCCGCAGGCCCTCCGCCACATCCTCATTCGTTGCCATGCCCGCCTGCGCGCCGACGAGAAAGGGCGGCAGCCGGAACAGCCGGTCCTTGTAGGGTTCGCCCGCCTCGCGGCACACCGCGCCTCCGCTTTTCGGCGAGACATAGGCCAGGTCTTCGCGCACCCCCGTCGCCGCGCATTTCGTGAGATCGAGCCCGAAGCCGAGTTCCTGTAGCAGCCCCAGCTCCCAGCGCACGAAGACCGCCGGCCACACATCCTCGTCCTGCATGGTTTCGAGCAGCACCTCATAGCCGTCGAAAAGAGCCGGATGCCCTTCCCGCTCCGGCACGATGCCGCAAACGGCGCTCGCCGCGCTCAGGCCGAGCAGCGCCAGCGGATCATCCATCAGCAGGCCGGCAAGCGGGCGCACGAGTTCCACCTGATAAGTGCCGAGATGTTCGGAAAGCCGCGCGCGCCAATGCGCCGCAACCTTGTTGCCCGGCTGGAGCACGCTGCGCATCCGCCGCCCCGCGCCGCCATGCACAAGGCCAAGATGCCGCCCCTGCTCGCGCGTGAATAGTTCGAGGATCGCGCCCGTCTCGCCATGCGCGCGTGCCGACAGCACAATCCCTTCGTCACGCCAATCCATCAAAGACCGCCGTTCATTCCGGCATCTCCGCTTGCTCTATACCGTTGGATCAACTTTCCCCCCGCGAACAGCCGATGCAGAGCGGCGCCGCCGCATCCGTCTGAAGCCGCCTCTCCTCGATCTCTTCGCCGCAACTCAGGCAATAGCCATATTCGCCTTCCGCAATCCGTTTCAGCGCGGCCTCCACTTGCTGTATCCGCAAGTGCCGCCGCCGCTCGGTTGCCTGCGCCATGGCCTGCGCCTGCATCGCATCCATCCGCGAAAGCCGGCCGACGCTCTGCTGATCGAGCGTCACCGGCGCGCGCGACGCCGCCCCCGTCTCCGAGAGCGCGCGCAACTCCCCGATCTCCTTTTCAAGCAGCGGCTTGAACTTCGCCGCCATCCCCTCCCTCGTCATATCCGATTTCCTTTCAGGACGGCCTCTCTCATGCCACGAACATTCTAGCCCGCTGCCCGTATCGGCGCACTTCATCCCTGAAGATCTTGACTTCACCAGCCCTGCCCGTTAAATGCGGATTAACGCATAAGCGCAAAGGAACATAAGCTGAATGTCCGATGTCCCGCAAATCCTCGCTGCCCTTGCCGAGCCCACCCGGCTCCGCGCCATGCAGATCGTCTGGCGCGGCGGTGAGCATTGCGTCTGCGACCTCATGTCCGCCCTCGACGCAACCCAGTCGCGTATGTCCCGCCACATGAGCGTGCTCAAGGCCGCAGGGCTGGTTACGGATCGTCGCGATGCGCAATGGGTGCGCTACCGCCGCAATCCCGACATTCCGCCCGCCATCGTCCGTATCGTCGATGCTGCCCTCGCCGCCCTCGAAAAGCCGCGCCGCCGCGCCGCCTGACTGGAGAAAACCTTGTCCATTACCATCTATCACAACCCCGCCTGCGGCACGTCGCGCAATACACTTGCCATGATCCGGCAGAGCGGCGCGAAACCGGAAATCATCGAATATCTCGAAACACCGCCGGATGAAGAAACGCTGCGTCAGTTGATCCGGGACATGGGAATTTCGCCGCGCGACCTGCTTCGCCGCAAGGGCACGCCCTATGAAGAACTTGGCCTCGATGACCCGAAATGGAGCGACGGCGATCTCATCGGATTCATGTTGAAGCACCCCATCCTCATCAATCGGCCGGTCGTGGTCACGCCGAAGGGAACGCGCCTTTGCCGCCCCTCGGAAGCCGTCCTCGACCTGCTCGAAAACCCGGCTATTGGTCCTTTCGTCAAGGAAGACGGTGAAGTGATCATCGACAAGGAAGGAAAGCGCCTTGTCTGAACCTGTCGACACTTTGCCCAATATCGACGAAGCCCTCTTGAACCCGATTGATGAGGAACGCCTTTTCGCCGCCCCGCGCGCAACGCACAAGCCGCGCATTCTCCTGCTCTACGGTTCCGTGCGCGAGCGCTCTTACAGCCGCTTTGCAACGGAGGAAGCCGCGCGCATCCTGCGCCGCCTTGGCGCCGAAACGCGCATCTTCAATCCCTCCGGCCTGCCGCTGGCCGAGGACGCGGATGAAGACCACCCGAAGGTTCGCGAATTGCGCGATCTCGTCACCTGGTCGGAAGGCATGGTGTGGTGCTCGCCCGAGCGTCATGGCGCCATGACGGGCATCATGAAAACCATGATCGACTGGATTCCGCTCTCCATAGGCGCTGTTCGTCCGACCCAGGGCAAGACGCTCGCCGTCATGCAGGTCAGCGGCGGCTCGCAATCCTTCAACGCCGTCAACCAGCTTCGTGTTCTTGGCCGCTGGATGCGGCTGTTCACGATCCCGAACCAGTCCTCGGTGCCGAAAGCCTTTCTGGAGTTCGACGAGGAGGGCCGCATGAAGCCGTCCGCGCTCTACGAGCGCATTGTCGACGTGATGGAGGAACTCATGAAGTTCACACTGCTCCTGCGCGACCGCTCGGACTATCTGGTGGACCGTTACAGCGAGCGCAAGGAAAGCGCGGAAGAGCTGTCGCGCCGCGTCAACCAGAAGTCGATCTGAAGCCGCGCGCCTTTTCTACTTGTCCGGGAAGTCGAGACCCATCTCGCGGTAGCGTTCGCGGTCGTCGGACCAGTTCTCGCGCACCTTCACGAACAGGAATAGATGCACCTTCGTTTCCAGCATCTCCTGCAATTCTTCGCGCGCGAGCTGGCCGACCGTCTTGATCGTTTGCCCGCCCTTGCCCAGCGCAATCTTCTTCTGGCTGTCCCGCTCGACGAAGATCACCTGTTGAATGCGGATCGAGCCGTCCTTCTTCGTCTCCCAGCTTTCCGTTTCCACGGTCAGCGAATAGGGAAGCTCGTCATGGAGCCGCAGGAAGAGCTTTTCGCGCGTCACCTCCGCCGCGAGCGAGCGCAGAGGCACATCCGCCGCCTGGTCTTCGGGATAATGCCACGGTCCCTTCGGCATTTCGCCCGCGATATAGCGCCTGAGGTCGTCAACGCCGTCGCCCGACATCGCCGAAATCATGAAGGTCCGGGTGAAAAGCCCCGTCGCGTCGAGCCGCTGCGCGAGTTTCAGCAGCTTCTCGTGGTTCGCCACATCCACCTTGTTCAGCACAAGGACTGCTTTGCGATCCTGCGCCTTCAGCCCTTCGAGGATGCGCTCCAGGTCTTCGGCCCGCTCACGCTCGGCATCGACCATCAGCAGCACGAGGTCCGCGTCCCCCGCGCCGCCCCAGGCCGCTTCCACCATCGCCTTGTCGAGCCGACGCTTCGGCTTGAAGATACCGGGGGTATCCACGAAAACGATCTGCGTGTCGCCTTCCATCGCAATGCCGCGGATGCGCGCGCGCGTCGTCTGCACCTTGTGCGTGACGATTGCCACCTTCGATCCGACGAGCTGGTTCAGCAGCGTGGATTTTCCCGCATTGGGCGCACCGATGATGGCGACAAAGCCGCAGCGGCTTGTCCCCGCTTTTTCCGTGTTCGTTTCTGACTCGTGGTTCATGTGACGTTTCAATGACATTTCAATGACAGTGAGGGGTGGCTTATCCCCGTTCCGGCCAGGCGCCAAGCTCTTCAAGCATCGCCTGTGCGGCTGTCTGCTCGGCCTGCCGTTTCGAATTTCCACGCGCCTGCAATGGCTTGGCGCTCCCCACCCGGACCTCGACGGTAAATTCCGGGGCATGGTCCGGGCCCGTCCGGGCGATCAGTTTGTAGTTTGGCAGCGGGTGCCCCCGCGCCTGCGCCCATTCCTGCAAGGCCGTCTTTGCGTCTTGCCGGACTTTCCCTGATTTTTCAAGGAGGTAAGCCCATTCCTTCTCGATCATCCGGCGCGCCGGCTCGATGCCTCCATCGAGGTAGAGTGCCGCGATCACCGCCTCGCATACGTCACCGAGAATGGCGGTTTTCTGCCTTCCCCCGGCCTTTTCTTCTCCTGCCCCCATGACGATATGGGTGCCGAGATCGAGCCGTCCGGCCACCTCCGCGCAGGCTTCCTTGCGTACCAACGCATTGAATCTGATGGCCAATTCGCCTTCGTCGGCCTCCGCAAAATCGCGCATCAGCCAGTCCGCGATCACGAGCCCCAGTACCCGGTCGCCGAGAAATTCAAAGCGCTGGTAGTTCGCGCCCTCCGCGCTTGGGTGTGTCAAAGCCTGAGAAAGAAGGCCCAACTCATTGAATTTATGGCCCAATCTCTTTTCGAGTTTGGCGCTCATTCTACCCATTTGCCGATCCGGTCCCAGCGGATGGCCCATGGCCATTTCCAGACTTCCCAGAACGATGCGCTTCCATTCGCGGAGAAGAAGATGATCTCGGCCTTCCCCACAAGATTCTCGAAGGGCACATAGCCAACCACGTCGGGCACGCGGCTGTCGCTGGAGTTGTCGCGATTGTCACCCATCATGAAATAGTGGCCCTGCGGCACGACATAGACGCCCGTATTGTCCCATACGCTGTCTCTCATCATGTCGAGTGTGATGTAGGAGACACCGTTCGGCAGCGTTTCGCGATATTGCGGGATGCGGCGCAGATTGCCAGCCGGGTCGCGATAGATGAAATCATCGACGCGCACGCGCGGCACGGCCTTGTCGTTCAGGTAGAGC
This sequence comes from Parvibaculum sp., assembly GCA_002694985.1. GTDB lineage: Bacteria > Pseudomonadota > Alphaproteobacteria > Parvibaculales > Parvibaculaceae > Parvibaculum. Next base: position 239,526 of record NZNS01000005.1, read on the forward strand.
ACACCCGCCTTCATCTGCACGGTGTCGCCTGGTAAACCTATGACACGCTTGATGAAATCGGTGTGATTGTCGGTCGGCTGCTTGAACACCACGATATCGCCGCGCTCGGGATCGTCGCCAGCAATGCGGCCGCTGAAGAGCGGCGGCGAGAACGGCAGCGAGTGCTTTGAATAGCCATAGCTATACTTCGCAACGAAGAGGTAGTCGCCGATCAGCAGCGTGGATTCCATCGAGCTGGACGGGATGTAGAAGGGCTGGAAGAAGAAGGCCCGGATGAACAGCGCAATCAGCAGCGCATAGGCAATCGTCCGGGCATTTTCAGCCCAGGAGCTGCCCCGCAGCTTTTTTGCGTTTTCACTCATCGCCATCTTCCAACTCCTGCTCACCGCCCTCGGCTTCCCCCGAAAAACGGCGGACCTTACCACAATCCGTCGCGCCGTCTCCCCTGCCGATCAGCCACTCGGAACGGCCGAAATGATCACAAAGGCCTGCGCCAGCGGGTGATCATCGGTAATCGTGAGGTGGATGACAGGCTCCATGCCTTCGGGCGTGATCTCGGTGAGCCGGATCAGCGCACCGCCCGTCAGCGCCATGGTCGGTTGCCCGCCGCGAAGGTTCACGACCCCCATATCCCGCCAGAAAACACCACGCCGGAAGCCCGTCCCGAGCGCCTTGGAACAGGCCTCCTTGGCTGCGAAACGCTTTGCATAGGAGGCTGCCCGCATCCGCCGCGCCTCTGACTTCCGCCTCTCGACATCCGTGAAAATGCGCTCGACGAAGCGGTCGCCAAAACGCTCCAGGGTTTTCTCGACCCGCCTGATGTCGATGAGGTCGTTGCCGATACCGATGATCATGCCTGGTCTTTCGTTTTCGTGGCCCGCGCACCACCACGGGCCTCATCCATCGCAGCACGCATCTTCCGGATGCTCGCCTCAAGGCCGATGAAGATCGCTTCTCCGATCAGGAAGTGCCCGATATTGAGTTCGGCCAGTTCAGGCATCGCGGCAACGGGGGCGACTGTATCGAAGGTCAGGCCGTGGCCCGCATGGACCTCCAGACCGAGAGCCACGCCATCGCGCGCCGCCTTGGCAAGCCGCGCCAACTCTGCATCCCGCTTCGCGTTTTCGCGCGCAAAGGCAGCTTCGCAATAGGCGCCCGTATGCAGCTCCACCACGGGCGCGCCCAGCGATACAGCCGCTTCGAGCTGCCGCCTGTCGGCATTGATGAAGAGCGAAACGCGGATATCCGCCTCGCGGAGCCGGTCCACGATCGGCTTGAGATGATTGTGAAGCCCCGCCGCGTCGAGCCCGCCTTCGGTTGTCACTTCCTCGCGCCGTTCGGGCACGATGCAGCAGGCATGGGGCTGGTGCCGAAGCGCAATGCTCAGCATTTCCGGCGTCGCCGCCATTTCGAGGTTGAGCGGCAGCCCCACCTCGTCCTTGAGCCGCGCAATATCGCCATCGCGGATATGCCGCCGGTCCTCGCGCAGATGCGCTGTTATGCCCTCCGCGCCCGCCGCGGCGGAAAGTTTTGCCGCCCGCACCGGATCCGGGTGTTCGCCGCCACGCGCGTTACGGATCGTCGCCACATGATCGATATTGACGCCGAGCCGCAGATATCCAGGCTCATTCCCGCTCATATCATGTCTCCTCGCCTTGTTTCGACCGTTCCCGGCTTGCCCGCCTGCTCCGGCCCGGCTTGCTCGGTCGTGCTGCTGCGCGAGAGGACGCGCTCCGCAAGCAGCTTGCGTCTTTGCGCCTGATAGGCCTCGACCCCACTCCGCGCCAGAACATATGAAACGCATCCGAGAACGACCCCGACCGGGATTGCACCGACCGTGAGCGGCAGCAGAAGCGGCAGAACCATGTCGAAGGCATGAGCGCGTTGCAGCGTTTCGGCGACATCGGGATTTGCCGCCACCGGCGTCCCCAGCATGTAGCGGCCTGTCTCGTAGACAACGAACCAGATCGCGGGAAATGTCAGCGGATTGCCGATAAAGGTACCGATGGCGCTCGCAATCAGGTTTCCGCGCAATACCCAGGCGATCAGCATCGCAAGCAGTATATGGAAGCCGAACAAGGGGGTGCAGGACGAAAAGGCGCCCGCCGCAACGCCAAGCGCTATCGCATGCGGCGTACCTGAAAGCCGCCAGACACGCCGCCACCCGTACTGAAGGGTACGCTTCCAGCCCGAACGGGGCCAGAAGATCTCCCTCAGTTTCTGAATCGGATGCAGCTCTACGCGGCGGCGAAACAACGATTAACGCTCCTTCAGGCCAGATGACGGCTTCCCGGCTTCACGGCCGGCATGGCGGCGAGTTCTTTCGGCAGCTTGTCCGCCGGATAGGCAGGAATGGCGATCTTGGCCAGCGAGATCAGCTTCACGCCCACCTTCGCCTTCCCGCCCGAACGGTCAATCAGGCAGGCTGCCGCCACCACTCTGGCGCCCGTATTGCGGATCGATGCAATGCATTCGCGCGACGAAAGTCCCGTCGTCACGATGTCCTCGACCATCACAACGCGCATGCCCTTCTTGAGTTCAAAACCGCGCCGGAGCACGAATTCGCCGTTCTCCCGTTCCACATACATGGCAGGCACTTTCATATGCCTCGCCGTTTCATAACCGGGAATAATGCCCCCGACTGCGGGCGAAACAATGGCATCGACAGGCCCATCGACCTCTTCCGCAATTTTTTTCGCGAGCGCCTTGCATAATTTCGACGTCCGCGCCGGGTTCATGAAGACGCGGGCCTTCTGTAGAAAAACCGGGCTGTGAAGCCCGGAGGAAAGAATGAAGTGCCCGCGAAGGAGAGCCCCCGCTTTCTCGAACTCTTTCAAAACCTTTTCTTGATCCATGTCTTTTCTTCACCGGCTTCAAATATGGAAACGAGCCGCCCTCTAACGTCGCGGACGGATGACTGTGTTGACGCAGGAAAGTCCGTTCAGTGCAGACATGATGCGCGTCAGATGTTTCAGGTCTCTCACATCGAGGTCGATCTGGATGTCGTAGAAATCCATGTCGCGCTGCGCGAGCGAAAGATTTGAGATGTTGCTGCCATAGTCGGCAATCAACGTGGCGATATGTCCGAGGGAGCCCACCTCGTTTTTCGCAGTCACACGGAGACGCGCCGGAAAGGTCTGCGGATGCTCGGGGTCGATATCCCAGGTTGCGTCGATCCAGCGCATCGTCTCGCCGTCGAACTCTTCGAGCGCGGGCGCATCGATCGGATAGATCGTGATTCCCTCGCCCGGCATCATGATGCCCACAATGCGCTCCCCCGGCAGCGGGAACATCTCGGGCGCAAAGCTGATGACCAGCCCCGCCGCGCGGCCCGTTACACGCACCGCACTGTCGTTACCATCCTTGCCGTTGCCCCTGACCGGCCTCTTGCGCCCGTTTTTCGGCTGCTCTGCGGGGTAAACCGTCTGCAACACCTGATGCGCGCTCAGCGTTCCATCACCCACGGCTGCCATCAGCTCGTCGAGGTCGGACTTGCGAAGCGGACCCAATGCGCGTTCCAGGATCGTGTCGCTTCCGTCCTTGCCCGCCGCCTCGAATGCCCCTTTCAGAATCTGCCGTCCGAGACGGCTGAACTCTGCCTGCTTCGTCGCGCGGATCGAGCGGCGGATCGCAGAACGTGCCTTGCCTGTCGCCACGAAGGCTTCCCAGGCGGGAGAAGGCCTTTGGGCTTGTGAGCGAATGATCTCGACCTCATCGCCATTTTCGAGCTTCGTGCGCAGCGGCATGTGGCGTCCGTTGATCTTGCAGCCGACGCAGGTGTCGCCAATATCGGTATGCACTGCATAGGCAAAATCGATAGGCGTCGCACCGCGCGGCAGCGTGATCAGAAGCCCCTTCGGCGAAAAACAGAAAACCTGATCGGAATACATCTGGAGCTTCGTGTGCTCCAGGAACTCTTCCGGCGAGGCTCCGTGTTCCAGCATCTCGATCAGCTGGCGCAGCCAGTGGAACGTGGCAGCAAATTCGCCCGACGCATCCGCGCCCGGACCTTCCTTGTAGATCCAGTGTGCGGCAATACCGTACTCGGCAATTTCGTGCATCTTCCGTGTGCGAACCTGCACTTCGGCGCGCTTCTTCTCCGGTCCGATCATCGTCGTGTGGATCGAGCGATAACCGTTCGCCTTCGGCGTCGAGATGTAATCCTTGAAACGGCCCGGCACCATTCGCCAGTTGGTATGAAGAACGCCAACGGCAGTATAGCAATCCGGCACATCGTCCACGATCACGCGGAAGCCGAAAATATCGGAAAGCTGTTCAAGCGAAATGGCGCGCCGCTCCATCTTGCGCCACATCGAATAGGGACGCTTCTCACGGCCCAGCACTTCGCAGGAAAGTCCGGTTTCTTCGAGCTTCGCCTGGATTTCTTTCGCGATTTTCTTGACCGAGTCGCCACTTGCCTCGCGGAACTCGTTGAGCCGCTTTATCAGGGCTTCGCGCGCTTCGGGATTGAGCTCCTTGAAGGCAAGATCTTCCAGCTCTTCGCGGATTTCCTGGATCCCCATGCGGCCAGCCAGCGGCGCATAGATTTCCATCGTCTCAAGCGCGATGCGCTGACGCTTTTCCGCCGATGAAATGAAATGCAGCGTCCGCATATTGTGAAGTCGGTCGGCAAGCTTCACGAGCAATACGCGGATATCGTTCGACATCGCGAGCAGGAACTTGCGGAAGTTCTCCGCTTGCTTGGAACGTTCCGAGGTGAGCTCGATCCGGGTGAGCTTGGTCACCCCATCGACCAGCCCTGCGACCTGTGAGCCAAAAAGCTTCGTCAGTTCGTCCATCGTCGAGCCCGTATCCTCGATCGTATCGTGCAGCAGCGCTGTCACGATGGTCGCGGTATCGAGCTTGAGGTCGGTCAGAATGCCGGCCACTTCGATGGGATGGGAAAAATAGGGATCGCCGCTGGCGCGCTTCTGGCTGCCATGCTGCTTCATGGCATAGACATAGGCACGGTTGATCAGGGCCTCGTCCGCTTTCGGATCGTAGCCGAGCACGCGGTCGACGAGCTCATACTGACGCAACATGCCTGAAATTCTCCGTCGTCCTCTCTTGCAAACTTCCTAACGTGTCTCACGGGAAACGCCTCGCTCAAACGAAAAACGCCGCCCCTCACCTTGCGGCCGGGCGGCGCTTAAACCGAATGACGTCTGGGCCTGAGGCCGTCTAATCGGCCTTGCTCGCCCTGGCTCAGTCTTCCCCGTCCATTTCGTCCGCATCTGCCGATTTCTGCTGCGGTGAGTCGATCTGGGTCTGGATCGCACGAAGAAGATCTTCCTCGCTCATTCGTTCACCGCTGTCTTCTGCGGAACCGAATGTATCCTGAACCTCGGCAGCCGCCTCACCGGACATGAGAAGCTGCATGTTCTCGATTTCCGGCTCTTCCGTTTCGACGCGGCTCTGCAAGCTGCCGATAAGGTCTTCGCGGAGATCTTCCGGCGTAATCGTCTTTTCCGCTATCTCGCGGAGCGCCACGACAGGGTTCTTGTCGTTGTCGCGGTCAACGGTCAGTTCCGCGCCAGCCGACATGGCACGCGCGCGGTGCGCCGAGAGCAGAACCAGCTCAAATCGGTTGGGCACCTTGTCGACGCAATCTTCAACGGTCACGCGGGCCATTTGAAACTCCGGTATGCAGGATAGTGATTTGGCCTGTATGTAGGGGTTGAGGCCACATAAAGCAAGCCAGAACAGGCTCTTACGGCCCAAACTGCGACGATTTCAGCCTTTATGGGGCCGGATCGCCCGCACTTCGGCTTCGGGCAGCGCGTCAATCAGTTCCCCGACGCTCTTCCCCGTTACCGGATGACGCCAGTCGGGCGCCACATCGCGAAGCGGGATGAGAACAAAGGCTCGTGCCGCAATTCCGGGATGGGGAAGCGCAAGCGGCAGGGGGCCGGCCCCGGCATCGACGCCTCGGGGTCCTTCCGCAGGCACCACTTCACCCCGAAAATCGAGAAGATCTAGATCGAGCGGTCGCGGTGCCCAACGCTCCCGCCGAACACGCCCGAACAAGGCCTCTATCCGGTGCAGCTTGTCGAGCAGTACCTGGGGCGGATCGGCGGCCTCGATCAAAGCCACAGAATTCACGTAATCCGGCTGTATGTAACCTGCCAGCGCCGGTGTCTGGTAAAACGGCGCGACCGACACAACTTTGACACCGAAGCCCGGCATCATCGCCAGCGCGGCGCGCAATGTCGCCGCGGGCGGTCCCTCTACGCTCGGTTGGTTGCCGCCGAGAGCCACCAGAATCCGGTCAGACATGACGGTCTCGCATGGTTTCCCGAATGCACAACCTGGGGGGCCCCTTAACTTGCGGAATCATGATCTTCGGTCATATTCCTCTTTTACCGTTTCAGCTCACCGGACCTGAACCCGTATTTTTTGCCGGTATTTGTTGTTGTAAGGGCCCTTGGGCCCGGGAGTTCATGAATGATCTTTTATCCGCACGAGCGTGTCGCTCTATTCATTGACGGTGCAAATCTTTATTCGGCTGCCCGCGGTCTCGGCTTCGATATCGACTACAGGCGTCTCCTCAGCCATTTTCGCGAAAAGGGTACGCTTGTCCGCGCCTTTTACTACACCGCCCTCCTTGAGGATCAGGAATATTCGCCGCTGCGCCCCCTTATCGACTGGCTCGACTACAACGGCTATGCCGTCGTTACCAAGCCTGCGAAGGAATTCACCGATGCAAATGGCCGCCGCCGCATCAAGGGAAATATGGATATCGAGCTCGCCATCGACGCGCTCGAAATCGCCGACAAGCTCGACCATCTGGTTCTGTTCTCCGGCGATGGAGATTTCCGCCGCCTCGTGGACGCGGTCCAGCGGCGCGGCAAACGCGTGACGGTCGTCTCGACCATGCGCAGCCAGCCCCCCATGATTGCGGACGAACTCCGCCGCCAGGCCGATCAGTTTATCGACCTTGAAACGCTCCGCGACATCGTCGGCCGCAGCCATTCGGACCGCCCCGCCGCCTCGCCCGTCCGCAATGACGGCGACGGCTATTATGACGACGAGGACGAAGACGAGGATGACGACCTCGGGCAGCCAACACGTGCCTGATCGCGCCTCTCTCACCTCTTTCGAAGCCGAAGCACCGCTCGACTGCCCGCTTTGTCCCCGGCTTGTCGCCTATCGCGAGGCGAACCAGGCCGCCCATCCCGACTGGTTCAATGCACCCGTCCCGTCTTTCGGCACCGAGAAGGCGCGCCTGCTGATTGTCGGTCTGGCGCCGGGCGTTCAGGGAGCGAACCGCACGGGCCGCCCCTTCACGGGCGATTTCGCGGGCGACCTGCTTTACGGAACACTTCTCGAATTTGGCTTTGCCCGTGGCACCTATGATGCGCGTCCCGATGACGGGCTCGAACTCATCGATACGATGATCACCAACGCCGTGCGCTGCGTGCCGCCACAGAACAAGCCAACGCCCGCCGAAGCGAAGACCTGCCTCGGGTTTTTCAAGGCGCGCATTGCTGCGCTACCGAACCTGGAAGTTATCCTCGCGCTTGGCCGCATCGCGCATGATGCGGTTCTCTCCGCGCAGGGGATGAAGAAAAGCACCGCCGCCTTCGGTCACGGCGCGCAGCATGATCTGGGCTCGGGCCTTCGTCTCTTCGACAGTTATCACTGCTCGCGCTACAACACGAATACGCGCCGCCTCACACCGGAAATGTTCCACGATGTCTTTCGTGCCGTACGCGCACATATCGGCGATTGAAGAACCCTAGCTGTAGCGCTCTTCCTTCCACGGATCAGCTTCGTTGTGATAGCCGTTCTGTTCCCAGAAGCCAGGCTTGTCGACATCGCTGAACTCGATCGTCCGAAGCCACTTCGCACTCTTCCAGAAATACCACTTCGGCACTACGGCGCGTACAGGCCCGCCATGCTCGCGGGTCAGCGGCTTGCCCTCCCAGCTATGCGCAATGATGACGTCCGGCTCCTCGAAGACCTCCCGCCGGATATTGGTAGTGTAGCCGTCATGGGCATGAAAGATCACATGACGCGCTTCGGGACGCGGCTGCACGAGTTCAAGGATTGTCCGCGCCGCCACGCCATCCCAGCGATTGTCGTAAAGGCTCCAGGTCGTGACGCAGTGAATGTCGCTCGTGAATTGCGACTGCGGCAGCTTGAGAAAATCCTCGAAATTCCAGCTGGCAGGATTGGCAACAAGCCCCGTGACCTCAAGCGACCATTCCTGCTTCGGAATATCGGGTTGGATGCCGAGGTCGAGCACCGGCCATTTCTTGACGAGGTTCTGTCCGGGCGGCAGGCGGCGCGCATGGGCCTCGTCCAGCGCGCCGGTAAGATGCCGGCCTTCCGCCGCCGTCTTCTGCTTGGTGCGGATCAGCTTTTCCTTGATCCGTCCGATCAGGCCTTCGCCGCTTCCGTCCTCGCTCATGGCTCTCCTCAGCCTTTTTCCCTGAGCAGTCGTGCCTTGTCGCGCTCCCAGCTCCGTTCCTTCAGCGTCTCGCGCTTGTCGGCGAGCTTCTTGCCCTGCGCGAGCCCGATCTCGACCTTAACGAGGCCCTGATCGTTAAAATACATCCGCAACGGCACAATGGTCATGCCCTGCCGCTGAACGGCCGCGATCAGCTTGTCGATCTCGCGCCTGTGCAGGAGGAGTTTGCGGGGCCGCCGCGTCTCGTGATTGAACTGATTGGCCTGCAGATAGACGGGGATATAGGCGTTCACGAGCATGATCTCGCCGTCGCGCGTCGCCTGGGCATAAGCCTCGTTGAGACTGCCTTGCCCCACGCGCAAAGACTTCACCTCGCTGCCCTTGAGCTCGATGCCGGCTTCGAAAGTCTCGCCTATGCTGTAGTTGAAGCGCGCCTTGCGGTTATCCGCAATGATCTTCTGGCCATCCACGGCCTTCCGTTTGGCGCCACCACTCTTGGAGGACATTGCTCTCCGATTTCTAGCTCGCCACCGATCTCTGGCGCGTCAATTAAGCAGGCCAGCATGCTGCATGGCGCTGCGCACTTTTTCCTCGGTTCCCGAACTGGCCGGCACCAGCGGCAGCCGCAGCTCATTCTCGCAGAACCCCAGCAGATGGGCCGCATACTTGGCAGGCGCCGGGTTCGGGTCGAGGAACAGCGCCGTGTGAAGCGGCATCAGCCGGTCCTGAATTTCAAGCGCCTTTGCGAAGTCCCCCGCAAGCGTCGCTTTCTGGAATTCCGCACAAAGCGCCGGCGCAATATTCGCCGTGACGGAAATGCAGCCCACGCCGCCATGCGCATTGAACCCGAGCGCGGTCGCATCCTCGCCCGAAAGCTGACAAAATTCTGCACCCATCATTTGGCGTTGCTGGCTCACTCGCGCAAGGTTCGCCGTCGCATCCTTCACGCCCACGATATTCTTCAACGCAAAGAGCCGCGTCATGGTTTCAAGCGAAATATCCACGATGGTTCGCCCGGGGATATTGTAGAGGATGATCGGAATATCGACCGCGTCGTTCACCGCCTTGAAGTGCTGGTAGATGCCTTCCTGCGAGGGCTTGTTGTAATAGCCGGTCACGCTGAGCACGGCATCCGCGCCCGCCTCCTTGGCAAAGGCCGTCAGCTCGATCGCCTCCACAGTGTTGTTGGACCCCGCCCCGGCGATCACGGGCACGCGGCCCCGCGCCGTTTCGATGCAGAGTTCCACAACGCGCTTATGCTCGTCATGGGAAAGTGTGGGCGATTCACCCGTCGTCCCGCAGGGAACAAGGCCGTGCGTGCCCTGCTCGATCTGCCATTCCACCAGTTTGACGAACGCAGCCTCATCCACCTTGCCGTCCTTGAACGGTGTAATGAGTGCGACGAACGATCCCTTGAACATGGCTTTAGGCTCCGTTTCCCCGATTTGCGCGGATGGGGTGCTCCCGAAGGCGCGCAAGATAACCATAAGCGGCAAACCCGGCAAGAAACCGCCGGTTCCGGCGCATATGGCCTATTGCGGCGCGTGTTAGCACATGAGTAGACTCAATGGTGGATTATCTGAGCGTTGCAGCGTTTCACGCCAGATTTACCGCGCTATTGACGAACCCAAGGCCCCCCGCCGGGCTGGCCCGAGAGCGGTTCGGAAACTTTGTATCGGGTTTGCGCCTTGCGGACTGATTCCAGCTTCAGACTTCCTCGCCTCGCGGCTGCCATGGTGGCTGCGGTCTTTTTCGCTTGCGCAGTTTCCGCAGCGGCTTCCGCCGCGCTGCCGCTGCCTCGTCCCGGGGGCACCCAACTCCAGGCGGCAAGCGCATCGGAGCCCCTCCTCGCGGCTCCCCAGGCCCCGACCGCCACAGCGGGAACCTTCTCCGGTCTGAGCGCAGCGGACATGATGGCCGCCCGCGCCGCCTTCAATGAGGTCGACCGCGGCAACTGGGTTTCGGCAAACCGTTTCCGCTCCCAGATAAGCGACCCGACGGCTGCAAAGCTCATCGTCTGGACACGGCTTCTCTCCGACTCCAGTACAGCGACCTTTGCCGAAATCGTCACCTTCATGGAGCAGAATCCCGACTGGCCGCGGCTCTACATCCTCGAAATTCGGGCAGAAAAAGCCCTCCTCGCCTATCCGATGTCGGGCGACGACATCATCGCCTGGTTTGTCGAGCATCCGCCCAGGACAGGCGAAGGCCGTATCCGCTATGGCAAGACGCTCCTGGAGGCTGGCCGTCAGGACGAAGGTGCCGAATGGATCCGTCGCGCATGGATCGAGAACGACTTCAGCACTTCCCGGCAAAAGGAAATCCTGGCCGCTTATGGCCGCTATCTGAACACCGAAGCACAGCAAGCGCGCCTTGCCCGCCTTCTCTGGGAACGGCGCACCGGCGACGCCCGCACCACTGCTGCGCTGGTTGGGCAGGCCGAACGTGCCCTTACCGACGCACGTATCCAGTTCATCACCGGATCGAGCAAGGCGCCCTCCGCCCTGTCGCAAGTGCCTGCATCTCTGCGGACAGATGCCGGACTGCTGTACGATCAGGTGCGATATGAGCGCCGTCGCGGCAATGCGCACACCGCCCTGCCGCTCCTTCTCACGGCCCCTACCGAGCCGCACAAAATGGTGCGGCCCGATAGCTGGTGGGTGGAGCGCAAGATTCTCGCCCGCAAGGCCATGTCCGAAGGCCTCTATGAGCAGGCCTACAAGATCGCCGCCGGCAACGGCCTCACCGAAGGTGTCGATTTTGCGGAAGCCGAATTCATGGCAGGCTGGATCGGCCTTCAATATCTGAACCGCCCGGAAGCGGCTCTGGCGCACTTCCGCAAGCTCAGCAGCGGCGTCTCGACGCCGATCAGCAAATCGCGCGCGGAATACTGGTCAGGACGCGCAGCCTCCGCATCGGGCGACAAGGAAAGTGCTGCCACTTATTATCGGCAGGCCGCCACCTATCCGACAACTTTCTATGGGCAGCTCGCAACAGCCGCCCTCGCATCCAGCGGCAGCGACGGCAAGCTCCGTCTGCCGGGAACGCCCACCCGAACCGGCGACGTGAAAAAACGCTTCGACAGCCGCGAGCTCGTCCATGCCGCACGCATCCTGCAGGATCTCGACCGGGAGAAAACCCGCTGGACCTTCATGCTGCATCTTGCGGACATCATCGACGATCCCGCCGAGATCGCCGTCCTTTCCGATCTCGCGCTCTCCTTCGGTGACCGCAAGCTCTCTCTGCGCATCGCAAAGGCCGCCGCGCGCCGCAACATAGTGCTCACCGACTATGCCTATCCGACGGAGGCCATGCCGAAATGGACGCATCGCGGGCCGCCCGTCGAAACGGCTCTGGTCTATGGTCTGTCGCGCCAGGAGAGCGAATTCGACCCCCAAGCCCTCAGCCCGGCAGGTGCGCGCGGTTTGATGCAGCTTATGCCGCGCACGGCGCGTATGGTCGCGGGCCAGGTCGGCCTGCCCTACTCATCCGCAAGGCTCACCGATCCCGTCTATAACGCAACGCTTGGCGCTGCCCATCTCGGCGATCTCGTGGAAAATGAATTTTCCGGCTCCTACATCATGAGCATCGCCGCCTATAACGCCGGCGCATCGCGCGTCCGCCAATGGGTAACCCAGTATGGCGATCCCCGCTCGACGGCCGTCGATCCGATCGACTGGATCGAGAGCATCCCCTTTTCCGAAACACGCAATTACGTGCAGCGCGTGATGGAAAATCTCGAAGTCTATCGCGGACGCCTGAGCGGACAGACGGAACCCGTGCGCATAGAAGCCGACCTTGTTCGCTACCGTGGCGCGACGCCGATCACGACGCCCGCGCCCTCGCCGAGCCCATCGAACGTCCCGCTTGCGCCACCTTCCCTCGCCTCGCCCGCATCGAATGCACCAGTGCCGATAGCGACCCCCGCGGAAGGCGCGATGGCGCCTGTCGTCGAAGCCGGAGACAACTAAATCCGGGGCCAACTGGAGCGGATCGCCGCCCGCGATTCGTGAAGGCTTGCGGGGGCTGTCCCTCTCCACCATGATCTCTCCCCATATTCGCGGAGCCCTCCATGCCGCCCTCTCATCGCGACCTTTTCTACACAAGTCAGGACGGACTGAAGCTCTACGCACGAGACTATGGCGAGCGTACGGCCCCCGGTACGCCGGTCATCTGCCTTCCCGGTCTGACGCGAAACTCGAAAGACTTCGAACCGCTTGCCGAACATCTCTCGGCCAGCCGCCGCGTCATCTGCCCGGATCTGCGAGGCCGCGGCCGGTCCGGTTATTGCGACAACTGGTCGGACTACACGCCGGCTCATGAAATGATGGACACGCTCGACCTGATGGGTGCTGCCGGCGTCGGCCAGGCCGTCTTTGCCGGCACATCGCGCGGCGGTCTGATCATCATGGCGCTTGCCGCCTTCCGACCAAACGTCATCAAGGCCGCAATACTGAATGACATCGGCCCCGAAGTGGAGCCAAAAGGCATTGCACGCATCGCTAGCTATGTCGGCGTCACGGAAATACCGAAGACATGGGACGAAGCCGCCGTGAAGCTTCGCATGATGAACGAGCGTGAATTCCCGAACCTGTCTGCCGAAGCCTGGCGCGCATTCGCGCACCGCACCTTCGCGGAAGAACATGCCGCGCCGAAGATGGACTACGATCCAAAAATCGGCACAGCCATGCGCAAGGAACTTGAAGCATCGAAAGGCAAAATCCCCACCCTCTGGCCTCAGTTCAAGTCCCTCTCCCAGATGCCGCTTCTCGCCATACGCGGGGAAAACTCCGATATCCTGACCGCGGACATTGTGGCCCGCATGACCGAAGCCAACCCCGCCATGAAGAGCGTGGTCGCAAAGGACAGGGGCCATGCGCCGTTCCTAGACGAGCCAGAAGTACTTGCTGCCGTTGACGAGTTCCTCGCCACCGAAAAACTCTAGGAACAGCGTACACGGAGCATTCGCGTCGCCCCCTTCTGGAATTCAAATGGCACGGGAACGATATCGACTTCGGCACCACCCCGCCGCAGCTCATTCATGACACCCGGCAGATGGCTCGAAGGCAACCCCTCCAGATTGACAAGCGGGAAAACCCGCACTTCTTCTGCGACACGCAGCAACTCGCGGAGCGCCGCGAGGTGAAAGCCGAAATCAAGATCGTCTCCGTAGAGAAACAATAGATGCGAGACAAGCGCGAGACGGAAAGAGCCGTCATTGAATGGAAGAAATGGCAGCGACGCCGGCACATAACGCCCGTCCGCTTTCCCCGCTTCAAAGTCCGCCAAAAAAAGATCCAGCGCCTCCCGCCGAATCCTGTGAACGGCAGCTTCCGAACCGTACTGGCTCCAGTTGAAGCGATAGGACGCTCGCCGCATTCCCGCTCGCATGGCGTTCGCGGTTTCCTCGAAGCGCTGGCTTATATCCTCCGGCTCAAGCGCATAAACCGGATCGGCGGCAATAACGGGACGCCCGGCGGCAGCCGCCTCTGCGGCAAAGGAGGAAGGGCCGCCCCCTGCATCCAGCACCGGGACGCAGGACGCAAGATCGCCAAGTCCGAAAAATGCACGATACTCCCACAGCCGCCTACCCCAGGGCACGACACCGTCGAGCTCGAACTCCCTCGGGGATTCGCTGACACAGGCTTTCATCTCGCTTCTCCTTGGCTGCCGGCCCGGCCGCACCTGGAAGCGCTTTCCGATGAATATCTCAAACGAAAAGGCCGCCTCCAGAGGGGGCGGCCTTGTCCGGTACGATCGCAAACAGACGACGTTACGGGGCCACCCTCCGGGTGGTCCACCAGTTGCCCTGCATGTGAGCCGACTGCGTCATCATTCGATCCTTGAGTGCCGGAAAAAGCTCCGGCAACGGGAAATCTAGGTCTCCCGGCTTACTTTGCCAAGCGGTAATGCATGACGCCCCAGGCGAGATAGCCCTTGTCCGCGCCATCGACCCAGTGGCCGAGCCCCTTGATCATGTTGTCGAGATAGGTCGTGCTCGAGCCCTTGGTCAGCCGCTCATAATTCGCCTTGAGTTCCTCGCCAACGCGCCAATAGTGACGGCGAAGCTGGTGCGTCATCTCCTTGACGTCCACCTTCTCGAAACCGCGTGCCGTCAGTTCCCTGTCGTAGAAGCCGAAGCTGCCCAGCGTTTCGAGATGGATACGATCGAGGATCGGCTGAAGCACACCTTCCGGGCAATCATCCGACTGCATCGGATCGGTGAAGATGAACTGGCCACCGGGCTTCAGCACACGCTTCACTTCGTCGAGCACACGCGGACGATTGCCGCTGTGCAGGATCGCATCCTGCGACCACACAACGTCAACGGTGTTGTCCTCGGCCGGGATGGCTTCAAAATCGCCGTAAAGAACTTCGATCTTGTCCTCAAGGCCGGCCTTCTTGTTCAGCTCGCGATTGAGAGTGTTCTGCTTCTCGCTGATGTTTACGCAGATGACCTTGCAGCCATAGGTCTTGGCGAGATGCCGCGCGGCGCCGCCATATCCCGCGCCGATGTCAAGAACGACGGTGTTCGCATCAATACCGTCGAGCATCGATGCCAGCGTCTCGTCGTTACGATGGCTCGCAGGGACGATCGGCTCATTATCGTCCTTGTACATCCCGATATGGATGTCTTCACCACCCCAGATGGTGAAGTAGAACGAGTCCGCGTCCGGACTGTCGTAATAGGCTTCTGCCTGAGCGACAGCGTTCGATTTACTCGTCATTATAGGTTTTCTCCGCAACGTGAATGAAGAAGTCGGCATCTTCGTCTTTGTAGTCTTCTTCGAAATCACCGTAGGTGACGACCTTCTGGAAGCCGATTTCGTGCATGAGGCGGCGCGTATAGGCCTTGCGCAGCGGGAACATGTTCAGGTGATAGACGCTGTCGTCCGGGAACGTGTAACGGAAGCGCGCCAGAGAATCGTCGACATGTTCCGGCTCGGCCGTCACCTGGTCTCCGCAGTAATAATATTTGTGCTTCGTGCTGAAGCCGCGGTCGAGGATGGCGTCATAGTTGCGCTGATCAAGGATAAGGATGCCGTCATGCTTCAGCGCCGCATAGAACTCGGCAAGCGCACGACGACGATCCTTTTCTTCGAAAAGATGCGTGAACGAGTTACCGAGGCAGATAATCGCGTCGTATTTTCCGTGAACATCCTTGTTGAGCCAGCGCCAGTCCGCATGAACCGTCTGCATGACAAAGCCATGATCACGCGCATTTCCGAAAGCTTTCGAGAGCATTTCCGCAGCGCCGTCGACGCTCGTCACATCGAAGCCTGCCTTTAGAAGCTGCACGGAATTGAATCCCGTTCCCGTTGCGACATCGAGAATCTTGTGCTTCCCGCGCTTCCTGAGGATGTCGATGAAGAACTCCCCTTCACTTTTCGCGCGGCTCTCCCAATCGATCAGGTCGTCCCATTTTTCAACAAAGGATTCGGTGTATTCGTGCTGATAGTGATCGGTTTCGCGCACGGCAAGCGGATCTTCACCGAATTCCTGTTGCTTTTTCTTGGTCTGTTCCATGATGACGTTCCTTCGGGATATGACGGCGACCGCACGCGCGATTCCTCAGCCGCCAAAAGCATAAACGGCACCAGCCATAAAACGGCCGGCAACCTATGAGATCGGTTTTCTGAGCCCGCAAAAGGTAAGCCGCGCAGATGCACGAAAACGGGCCGCATCCCTAAACGCCGGCAGAAAAGCGGCAAGGCAGCAACGCTGCGGGATACGACTGGGGACAGCGCCGCACGCGTGTGGTACGACCTATGTGAATGCCCTCTCAGCGCAGGCAAGCTAACAAAGCCCGCCTCCACTAGCAACCGTGCAACTCAAACTTCACTGGAAGTCACGCTTTTCGGCTGATTTCACACATTCAGGGCGGATTTACTCCGCATCTGCCTTCAACTGCTGTCATCTGCGTCTTTTGCAGGAATATCGTCAATTTCGGCAGATATCGGAGCGCGTTCGCCTTTGATCGACGCGCTGCGCACTTGCGGCAGGCAATCGGGATGGTTGTCGCGAATCCAGGCAACAAGCCTTTCCCGGATATTGCAGCGTAAATCCCACGCATCGGGCGATGTACGCGCGCTGACCAACGCACGTATTTCTATCGTACGATCATTCGCATCCGTTACTTGTATGACCGCCACTTTGCCGTCCCATAACGGATCGTCCTTCACGAGTTTGCCGAGACACTCGCGCAGTTCCTCCACCGGCAATGTGTAGTCCGCGTGAAGAAACACCGTGCCGATGATCGACGCGCTCTCGCGTGTCCAGTTGGTGAAGGGATTTTGAATGAAATAGGAAAGCGGCACGATAAGCCGTCGCCAGTCCCATATGCGGATGACAACGTAGGTGCCGGTGATTTCCTCGATCCAGCCCCACTCGCCTTCCACAACCACCGCATCGTCGATGCGGATCGGCTGTGTTATCGCAATCTGGATACCTGCAATAAGGTTCTCCAGCACCGGCCGCGCTGCCAGCCCAAGTATGAGACCGGCCGCACCCGCCGACGCAAAGATGCTGACGCCATATTGCCGGACCGACTCGAACGTCATCAATCCAGCGCCCAATGCCAGCAGCACGATCAGCGTATTTGCCACGCGCCGCAGGATGCGGATCTGCGTCACATACTTTCTCGCCTGCAGGTTGTCCGCCAGATCGAGGCGGAAACGCGCCAGATAAACGTCACTCACGATGTGCACGGTGGAGATGGCGGTCCAGCCAATAATGGCGCAAAGCAAAGCGCCCAGGACGGAACTCCATGTCGAGAGTGCGCCCTCGCTGAGCGGCGCCGCCTGTAACACCAGGGTAAAGGCGATGAAGAGTATGATCGTCCTTGTCAGGCTCCGCGTCCGGCGAAGAAGGGTCTGAACATAGATGGCGCGGCCGGAAAACGCCCTCATCAGCAGCCTGATGGCAATGCTGTGGATCGGCACGGCCACCGCAGCTGCCGCCACAAGCAGCGCCAGTGTCATCGCCCAATCAGGCATCCAGTCAACGACTTCAAAAACTTGCGCGAAGAAATTTTCCGACAACGGAAACTCCATATCAGGCTGTCACGCCGATATGGATAACCTAGCCCTGTGCCACCGCAGAGCAAGACCCGGTCGCGGGCAGCTTCTTCTCGATGGAGTCCGAAAAGGTGCTTCGCCACTTGCGCTAAGCGCGGGCGGGCCCGCAGGCTTCCAGGTTCATTCTCGAAAAATCGGGGAAAATGGCGGAGAGGATGTCTTTAGAACTTACATCCGGCGCGGTTTTAGAAGGCTCGATAAGTCCTTATTTTACAGTCGTTTATGCCGATTAGCGTCCGAAATCGTCCAATATGGATTGCCAAAATCCGGCTCATATTTGATAATCAATTTGATAAATTGAATCTGGGCAGGGAAATCTCATGGTACGCAAGGCAAACAGACTGACGGCCCGAACGGTCGCAAGCAAAACGGCCCCCGGCCTCTATGGCGACGGCAATAATCTCTATTTGCAGATAAACCGCCAAGGCGCGCGCTCATGGGTTTTCCGCTACATGAGCAATGGCAAGGCCCGTGGCATGGGGTTAGGGCCGGTAGACACGGTGTCGCTGGCAGAGGCGCGCCAAGCGGCCCTTGAGGCCCGTAAGCTGCTTTTGGCGGGGACGGACCCCATTGAGCACAAGCGCGCTCGCAAGGCTGCACAGGCCGATACAATCACATTCTGGGACGCAGCCGAGGCGTACATCGAAACCCATAAATCGGCATGGCGGAACGAAAAGCACGCGGACCAATGGGAAAGCACTCTCAGGGTCTATGCAAAGCCGGTGCTGGGCAATCGCGACGTGCGAGGCATCGAGCCCGGTCACGTTCTCCGGGTCATTAAGCCGATTTGGGAAACCAAGCGAGAGACGGCCTCGCGTGTCCGGGGGCGCATTGAAAGCGTTCTCGATTGGGCCACGGCTAACAAATACCGGGAAGGCGACAATCCGGCCCGCTGGAAAGGCAATCTGGCCCATTCCCTTCCGCGCCGCGCCAAGCTCGCCACCGAAAAGCACTTCCCCGCCATCCCCTATGGCGAAGTCGCGGCCTTTATGGCGGACTTGCGGACGCAACAGGGAGCGAGCGCCCGCGCTTTGGAATTCGCAATCCTGACGGCCAGCCGCTCAAAGCCCGTCCGCTTGGCGAAGTGGAGCGAAATCGACTTGGAGGCGAAACTATGGACCGTTCCGGCTGAGAACATGAAGGCCGGACGCCCGCACACCGTGCCACTCTCAGATAGAGCGGTTGCCATATTGAAAGAGCTTGCCGAAACAAGGGAAAGCGACTTCATTTTCCCAAGCACAAAACCCCGCAAGGGCCTTTCGGATATGGCAATGACCGCGCTCATCCGCCGGATGCACAAGGCCAGTCTGGCCGCAGGCGGCAAGGGCTACACAAATAAAGACGGCGAAGTCATAACCGTGCATGGGTTCCGTTCGTCCTTTCGCGACTGGGCATCGGAACAAACCGCCTTCGCCTCCGAAGTGAGCGAAATGGCGCTGGCGCATGTTGTGAGCAACAAGGTGGAAGCCGCTTACCGGCGCGGCGATCTTCTCGAAAAGCGCCGCCGTCTTATGGATGAATGGTCTAGGTATTGTTCAAGCAGAATACATGCGCCGGGAAAGGTTATCAGAATTGCCAGATAGCAAGAAAAGTGCAGTCAATCCAAAAGGAGAAGAAGTTGCATCCAAACTTCTTCGAAGCGAGCGTGTCAAAAATGCTCTGAGTGAGCTCAACCACACAATTCAGAAAGTTACATCCGCCGGATTTTCGCGCAGTCACGTTGACGAAATTGTAGGGGCATCAATCAAATTCGCAATCGCGATGGAAGTCTCTCGCAACTCTGTAATAACAAATAGCAACCCTGACGATGACGATGCACTTCCAACCGCAATGAGGGCGTTGAGAATGGGCGAAAGTTACAGGCAGCGGACAAAAGCGGGGGGAAAGAAGTCCGCCACCGTCCGGGGAGACGCAAACCGGAGTAGAGACGAACGGATACTAAGGCTTAGTTCGCAAGGCATCGCAGCTGAGGACATAGCAAGTAAATTCAACCTAACGTCATCGCGCGTGCGTCAAATTCTGAAAAAAATGAACTAAGCTGACTTTCAAAATCATCGGTATGACATCCATGACGACCAACATTTACTATGGAGATATCGATGCGAGTCATTTTCCGACTACCCGAAGTTCGTCGAGTGACGGGACTCAGTCGCTCAACGATATATTCGCTCATTTCAGATGAACAGTTTCCAAAGCCGGTGAAACTTGGCCCGCGTGCCGTAGGATGGCATTCCGCAGAAATTGCGGAGTGGATAGAAAGCCGAAGGGAGACCGCATAATGGTATCCCTCGCAACAGCCTTTCCCGGCGGCTTTAAGGCCAAGCCACCGCAAAAATCCGCATACGTATCAATGACCGATCCACGCGCGGCATTCGTGGATCATCTGCGCGAGTGCGGCTATCTCCCACCGACATTCTTGAGCCGTACAGATATCAGCCGGTTCCCGGCACCCGGCGACAAGCCGCAAGGCGATGCGGGCTGGGCGGTCTATTACGAGTTCCCCGACACGTTCAACCCCGGCGGCAATATCGGCGTTGGCGTCTATGGCGACTGGCGCACGGGCGAGCGCGAGACGTGGGTTAGCAAGCGCGCTGAAAGCATGTCGCATGAAGAGCGCACCGCCCTGTCCGGCCACATAGAGGAAGCCAAGCGGCTACGCGAAGAAGCGCAGGCCAAACTACACGCCGAAACCGCGATAATGGCGCGCGCGGAATGGGAAACGCTGCAACCCGCAACGGCGCACTCATATCTAGACGCGAAGCGGATAAAGCCGCACGGCGCGCGGATCAAGGGCGATGCACTCGTTGTTCCGGTATGCGATGCCAGCGGGATTGTCAGCCTGCAATATATCTGGACCGACAAAAAGCGGTTTATGACCGGCGGCAAAACGCGCGGCTGCTACTATATTATTCCGGGTGCTAACGAACCCAACGGCAGTAACACCGTGTATGTATGCGAGGGCTTCGCCACGGGCGCGACCATCGCAGAGGCGACAGGCGCAACGGTCTATGTCGCGTTCAATGCCGGAAACCTCATAGACGTGACGCAGGCAGCTAAGGCGGCGCACCCGCAAGCACGGCTCATTGTCGCTGGCGATGATGACGTAAACACTGAGGGCAACCCCGGACGCGCAAAGGCCACCGCAGCTGCGGATATGGCGCGATGTGACATTGTTTTCCCGGATGTGCCGACAGACTTTAACGACATGGCTTGCGCCGGTCATGATGTTGCGGCGGAGCTTGTGCAGGTTGTGGGCCACGAAGGGCCGCAACCGCTGGTGCGGGAGATCCCCACCGGCGAGCCCTATCCGGTGCATGCGCTCGGGCCGCTGCGCGCGGCTGTGGAAGCGGTGCAAGGCATGACGCAAGCCCCAGTGGCGATCCCGGCGCAATCTGCGCTGGCGGTGGCATCTTTGGCGGTGCAGGGCTTTGCAGATGTTGAAACGCTGGGCGGCGCACGCCCGATTTCGCTTTATGCCTTGACGGTGGCCCGCTCCGGCGAACGAAAATCTGCCTGCGATGCCCCTTTTATGGACGGGCTGCGCGCGCATGAACGCGAACAGGCCAAAGCCCGGCGCGAAACAACGCTGGCATGGACCAACAGCCACGCGATTTGGAAGGGGGAACGCGACCGCATCCTCGCTCAAGCAAAAAGAGGCAATGGCGAAAAGCGCATTGCCGCGCGAGCCGATCTTGAGGAACTCGGGCCGGAACCCGAAGCCCCGCCTTCCGCTGATCGAACCGTGACCGAACCGACATTTGAAGGGCTGACAAAGCTGTTTGCTTTCGGGCAACCCAGCCTTGGGCTTTTCTCGGATGAAGGGGGGCAATTTCTGGGCGGGCACGCGATGAATTCCGAAAACCGGCAAAAGACGCTCGCCGCCTTCAATGACCTTTGGCAAGGCAATCCAATAAGGCGCACACGCGCGGGCGATGGGCACGCGACGTTATTCGGGCGGCGGCTTGCGGTGCATTTGATGGTGCAACCGACGGTGGCGCGCGGCTTTATGGCTGACCCGCTGGCGGCGGATACGGGCTTCCTGCCTCGCTTTCTGATATGCGAACCGCCCAGCGCAATCGGCACCCGAATGCAAGCGAACGCCCGTCGCGATGATACGGAGCTGGAAATCTTCGCGACGCGGATGCGCGAAATTCTCGACACGCCGCTTCCAATGGACCCGGAAACCCGGGAACTGCAACCCCGGACACTGCAACTGACCCACGAAGCCCGCGCGCTGCTAGTAGATTTTTCCGACACTATCGAAGCGGCACAGGCCCCAGGTGGCACATTTGCCCATATCACGGGTACGGCTTCAAAAGCGGCGGAGCAGGCGGCGCGTATCGCAGGCGTGCTTACGCTATGGCACGACCTTGATGCCCAGAAAGTGGAAGCGGATGGTATGGCCGACGCAATCGAACTGGCGCAATTCTATCTTTCGGAGGCTTCGCGACTGGCAAGCGCTGCAACCGTGTCCGCTGAAATCGACCGGGCCGAAGCTTTACGGCGGTGGCTGCTGGAAAGCTGGCAGTACGAAAATGTGATGGCGCGCGATGTGGTGCAGCTTGGGCCTAACCAGTTGCGCGAAACCCCGAAGGCTCGGGCAGCGCTGGGCATTCTTGAAAAGCACGGGTGGCTGACGCCGCTGGAAGCTGGAACTGTGGTGCGTGGGGCGGCACGCAAGGAAGTCTGGCGCTTGGTTCGGGAGAGGGGCGGTGTGGTTTGATGCGCACCGCCAAGCTTGCTGAAATCGCGGGGCAACCGCCTGCTACATCTGCTACACACGCTACAAATCTGGCCGAAGCCCCGCCCCGGGTAGCGATTGTAGCAAGTGTAGCAACGGTCCGGCCTGTAATGCGCGACCCACTAGCAATCGGTTAGCTGCGAGATGCGAATGTCTTCGTAAAATTATTCACCGGAAACTGAAATCATGACACTTACAGCCAAGCAGGAAGCGTTTTGCATCGCCTATCTGAAATGCGGGAATGCAAGCGACGCCTACAGACAATCATATGAGGCCAGCGGAATGAAAGCCGAGACGATACATCGCAAGACAAAGGACTTGTTGGACAACGGCAAGATCGCGGCCCGTTTGCAGGAACTTCGCGCGCCAGCCGTCGCAGAGGCCCAAATGACGCTTGAGGCTCATTTGGATGCACTCGCAGTGATACGCGATGCAGCAGCAAGAGATGGACAATATGGACCGGCGGTCGCTGCGGAGCGATCAAGAGGCCAAGCAGCGGGCTTTTACGTCAATCGAGTGAAGGACGAAACACCGGGCGCTGGCGTGTCGCGAACAATTACATCCGACATGAGCCCGGAGGAAGCGGCGCGGATTTATGCGGAAGAGCTAAAGCGAAATTAGAGCCATCGAAATGCCGCTCCCGCCCCCGCTCAATAGAGTGACACAATAGCCATACTGGTATCTCTAGGACGTATTAGTTTCCGTATTTGAAAAATGAACAGGCCAGCAAACCGTCCCAACTGGGTTCGATTTCAATTTGCGTGTTGGCCACTTTCGATTGAATCGGCCCGGATTGACTAGCCTTGACGAAAGCACCCTCAATCAGTTCGGCGGACAAATCGATATTGGAGCCAGATATGGCGCTGAAAACGGCAACGCACATTTTTCGGTAATCGCGGTGGGGAAATTGGGTTGAGGTCAACACCTCGGCAATACCGGCCCCGTAGACTTGTAGCTGAAAATCCCCGGCCATGAAGTCGCAGTACCCATCATCTCGACAGAGAGCCATATCTGGAATCAAGGGTTCGGGTTCGATCTTATAGTGCTCTCGCAGGGTTGCGGCGATGCTCTCTGCCATTCGCTTGGTCTTTGAAGCCAGACGTGCTTTCCGTTCGGTTTCCGCATTCGGGCTTGCTACTTCAGTGTCTTTCTCTACTGGCTGCACATTGATTTCTTCGGTTGGCTGAGCCTCGCTCGAGTCTGTTTTGTCTGCAACAACGTGTGCATCTTCCAGCACGATCCATCGAGTCGCGGCATTTGCCGGATCAACAATGTGCGGAGGTATAGCAATCCGAGCAGCGATGATCATACGACGCCCTGTCCATGCGCGTGGTCCGTGGTCATCCCATTCAGGAGGGCTAGAGAATGAAACTAATGATTGGACACCGTAATCACCGGGGATACCCATGATGACTTGAGGGTCTTCCATACCAGCCACAAAAAACATCTCCCAGACTACTTTCTTTCCAAGGCATTCGCGGATGAAAATAGCCTCGGTTGCGCCATCGCAGCGGGACAGGTATTTGCTCAGATCAATTTCATTGGCAAATGTTGGAAGTTGGTCGGACTGGTTCGCCACTACTGGCGACGCGGATGATGGAACATCCTCCGTTATTGTGGCTCTCTTATCGCCATCCGAGGCCACTTCGCCGAAGGCCTCTGCAAGCAACGCGATGCCAAGGCTGGCCGCTATGACCAACAGGGCCCTGGACCGCGTTGGCACCTTTAACTTCGGGATTGGCCGTATCAGCGCCGCGATGCCGCAAAGAAATGCGATGACGCTAATTGCGCCAAGTAGCGTTGCCATATCGTTTGCCCCCTGCCCCTTGTAAGTGCTTCACCTGCGAAGCTAGCACCGGCAAACATCGCAACAAAAGGAAATGACCAAGCCACACTGGGGAACGGCGAAGGCTGAGCCTACTTGATAATCAATTTGATAAACAAGTTTGGAAAGCGAGTAAATCATTCAATAAAATCAATAACTTGTTCAGAAAAAATGGCGGAGAGGATGGGATTCGAACCCACGGTACAGCTTTACACTGTACAACGGTTTAGCAAACCGCCGCCTTCAGCCACTCGGCCACCTCTCCAACTCCCCGTGTATGCCCAAGATTATCGGCCGCATCAAGGCCAATTGTCTTTGATCTGCCGGGGGACTTCAGCTTCTCTCCCGGCCTTCAGGCTTTTTCGCCGCCCCGGTAGCGGATCAGCCCTTCCTGCGCCACCGACGCGACGAGCTTTCCATCCCTCGTGTAGATGCTGCCCCGGTTGAAACCGCGCGCGCCGGAAGCACTGGGGCTGTCTTGCGTGTAGAGAAGCCAGTCGTCCGTCTGGAACGGTCCGTGGAACCACATGGCATGGTCGAGGCTCGCCGATTGCAGCTTGCCGCTCACCCAGCTCACGCCATGCGGACGAACGCTGGTGTCGAGCAGCGTCATGTCGGACGCATAGGCGAGAACGCACTGGCTAAGCGGAATATCATCGCCCACGCCCTTGCACGCCCGGAACCAGACATGTTGCACCGGCTCGACCGGCGCTGGATCGATATAGTCCTGCGGATTGACCGGGCGGATTTCGATGGGGCGCGGACGCGCGAAATGAACACCGATCGCTTCAGGCAGCTTGTCCTCGATCGCCTTGCGCAATTCACTCTCTTTCGGCAGGTCTTCAGGCTGCGGCACATCAGGCATCGTGGCCTGATGCTCAAACCCCTCCTCCTCCACCTGGAACGAGGCGGCCAGATTGAATATCTGCTTGCCGTGCTGGATCGCGACGACCCGGCGCGTGCTAAAGCTCTTGCCATCCCGTGAGCGGTCCACCTCATAGACAATAGGGATCTTCGGGTCGCCGGGCCGGATGAAATAGGCGTGCAACGAATGGCAGACCCTGTTTTCCACCGTTCTGTAGGCCGCAACAAGCGCCTGCCCGATCACCTGTCCGCCGAACACGCGCTGCCAGCTCACATCGGGGCTGTGCCCCCGAAAGAGATTCATCTCGATCCGCTCAAGGTCGAGCAGATCGATCAGGTCTTCGACGGGATTCTTGTCGGCTTGCGGCGAAGCATCGGTCATGGCCACTCCTGGGGGAATGCGAAAATTGTGGAAGCAGCAAAGCCGCCGACAATAAGGCGGCATGCGAGAGGCTTCCCGGTGGCCGGAAGATAAGCGGAGCGCGACGGCATGTCACCGTCTTTGCGCATCCCGCGATGGTGCATCCACGCCCCAAGGCCGAGGCCCCGAAAACATGGAATTTACAATTTAAAACAATGGCTTACTGGTGTGTCAGCCATTCGCGCGCCTGGCGCTGCGCCTCGGCAATCTCCGCCGCGCTCATTTCCGCCGCGAGTTCCGACCGGCACATCCGCGCCTCGTTGCTGCCCTTCATCGCAGCAAGGTTGAACCATTTGTGTGCGGTCACGAGATCGACCTCCACACCATGACCTGTCGAATACATCAGCCCGAGATTATAAAGCGCGTCGCACTTGCCGCCTTCCGCGGCAAGCTCGCTCTTCTCGACTTGCTCGAGTTGCATGCGAGCCATGTGCTGTCTCCTCGAATTCGAGGCTTCAAGCCCGTTGTTCCGTGAACGGAGCCCCTCTCCGTCCCTGGTTTCAACTCTCCATTGCTGCACTAAAAAAATGGTTAACGGCCCGCTCACCATGCCGATATAGGTGAGCGAGCATGATGAAATCTGCTTTTGATGTCTCTCAGGTCACACTTCGGGGACAGCCATACCCCGCTGAACCGCCGGGCGCGCGCCCACGGTATCGAGCCAGCGCTTCACATTCGCGCCCTCGCCCACCACATCGGGCTTGGCCTGCCTGATCAGATCGAAGGCGATGCTGATCCAGGGATAGGTGGCCATATCGGCGATGGAATAATCGCCAGCCATGTAGTTCGCTTCACCGAGCCGCTTGTCCAGCACCTTGATGAGCCGTGCCGCTTCGCCGATATAGCGGTCCATGGCGTAAGGGATTTTTTCCGGCGCCGTATTGATGAAATGGTTCGCCTGCCCGAGCATCGGCCCCACACCGCCCATCTGCCACATCAGCCATTCCAGCGTCTTTGCGCGCTGCTCACCCTTCGGCGCAAGGAACTTGCCTGTTTTTTCCGCGAGATAGATAAGGATCGCACCGGACTCGAAAACCGCCACGGGTCCGCTATCCGCATCGCGGTCAACCATTGCGGGAATGCGATTGTTGGGACTGATCTTCAGGAACGCCGGTGCGAATTGTTCGCCCTTGCCGATATTGATGGCGTGAACTTCGTAAGGAAGGCCGGCCTCCTCAAGCATGATGGAGACTTTGCGTCCGTTTGGTGTTGTCCATGTGTAGAGATCGATCACCGCATTCCGCCTTTCGCATATGCGAAATACAAGGTTCCTCCCCGCACTCCGCGTCTTTCCGGTCGAGCGCATATGGGAATGAAAGATAGCGAGGTCGAGCCCGCCTGGCCGCGGCGTTGTGGTTTCGTCAGTACTCGACGGTCACTTCAACGTGATGATGGCGATGCTGCGCGCAGACATAAGGCGAGAGCTTGTATTCGCCAGGCGCAAGTTCGAGACCGACCGCATCCTGCGGCAGCAGGAAATCCGCAATCGCGTCACCCTTCGCATTGAGGATCGAGAATCCGTAAGTCCCGTCCATTACGCGCACGACTTTCCCGCCTTCCGGCAGCTTCAGTGTCCGCCCCCAGGCTTCTTCGGTTCCGTAAGTATCCTTCTTGATCAGGCTGCCCGTTGCCGTCACCATCTCGGCCTGAGCAGGCAAGACGAAAATTGTCACAGCGGCCGTGGCGAGAAAGAAGGCGTGAACTGGGCGCATAGGGATCGCTCTCCGGTTCGGCGCAAACAAAGCGCCAAAGGCAAACAGCGCCTCCAGTTTCCCGGAGACGCTGTGAGCTTAACATAAGAGGATGAGCTGTTCAGCCCCGCCCCTGCTTTTGTGCGCGTTGTCCGAACAGCACTTTGCGTGCCTGTTCGGCCTCTTTGGATTTGTCCCCGATGGTGCCCCGGCGCAATTCGCGACCGAGAGCAAATCCCCTCTGGACGGCCGGACGGGCCTCGACCCGCTCGAACCAGTCTTTCAGGAATGGGAAATCGTCAAGCCGCTGACCCTGGTTCTTATAGGGTACGATCCAGCCCCAGCAGGCCATGTCGGCGATCGAGTAACGGCCGGCGAGATAGTCGCGGTCCTTCAGGCGCTTGTTCATCACGCCATAGAGCCGGTTCACCTCGTCGGTATACCGCTTGATCGCATAGGGGATCTTGTTCTGAGCGTACTGGCGGAAGTGATGGGCTTGGCCCGCCATGGGGCCAAGCCCAGCCATCTGCCAGAACAGCCATTGGTCGACCTCAATTCTCGAACGCTCGCTTGCGGGATAGAACTTCCCCGTTTTGCGGCCGAGATATTGAAGGATAGCCCCCGACTCGAATATCGAAATCGGTTTCCCCCCCGGACCCTTCGGATCCACGATGGCTGGCATCCTGTTGTTCGGCGCGATCTTCAAAAAGGATCGCTTGAACTGATCTCCAACACCGATATTCACCGGCTTCAACTCGTAAGGCAGGCCGCACTCCTCAAGCATGATCGAAATCTTCCAGCCGTTTGGCGTTGGCCAGTAATAGAGTTCGATCGGCTTGGCGTTGCCCCGCCCGGAAGCGGGACTTCGCCTTGCTGAGGAGCGTTTCGCCGCCGCCTTGGCGGGTTTTGTCCGGCGCGTATCGCTCATATCGGTAGCTTAAGCCGCCTTCTTGCGCGCTGCGGGCTTACGCTTCGCAGCAGGCTTCCGCTTCGCAGGTGCCTTCTTGGCGGCAGGCTTGCGAACCGCAGCCTTGCGGACCGGCGCTTTCCGAACCGCAGTCTTGCGGGCGGTCGTCTTCCGGGCCGTGGTCTTGCGGGCAGTCGTCTTCCGAGCGGTGGTCTTGCGCGCGGTGGTTTTGCGAGCGACGGGTTTGCGTGCCGTCGTCTTGCGGGCGGCGGGCTTCCGGGCCGTCGTCTTCTTGGCTGCGGGCTTGCGCTTCGCAGGTGCCTTCTTCGCCGCTGTCTTGCGGACGGCAGGCTTCTTCGCTGCGGGCTTGCGCTTCGCAGGTGCCTTCTTCGCGACAGCTTTCTTGACGGCAGGCTTCTTCGCCGTCGTCTTCTTCGCTGCAGGCTTCTTCGCTGTCGTCTTCTTCGCCGCAGGCTTCTTCGCTACAGGCTTCCGCTTCGCGGGGGCCTTCTTCGCTGCGGTCGTCTTCGCAGCCGGCTTCTTCTTTGCGGCCGGCTTTTTCTTCGCAGCCGGCTTTTTCTTGGCTGCAGGTTTTTTGGCCGCAGCGGCCTTCGGCTTAGCTTTGGTCTTGGTGGTGGTAGCCATGTTTCTCTAGCTCCTGATGTGCCGTTTCGTTTGGCGACAATCCATGTACTCGCAACGCACACACTGCTAGCGCCCTCGTACCCCTCAGGCGCGCCACAACAATATGAGCGCGTAAAAAGCGCTCGGCAACACAATGCAACAGATTTGTGCACGCGTGTTCGCGCCACTCTCCGGGGAAAGTGGTTACCAAACGGTTCATTCAGGAGTCGGAAATTTTCGTCAGTCGTCGGATGATAGACCGAGTTTCTTCGCGAGAATTTCGTTGACGACACTCGGATTTGCCTTGCCAGACGTGGATTTCATGACTTGGCCGACAAACCAGCCCGCAAGTTGAGGCTTGACTTTCGTTTGCTCGACTTTATCGGGGTTGGCTGCGATGACGGCGTCGATCGCCGCTTCGATAGCCCCGGAATCCGTTACCTGCTGCAGGCCTTCCTCTTCGACAATTTTGGCCGGGTCACGACCCGTTTTGTACATCGAATCAAAAACCTGCTTCGCGATTCGTCCCGAGATCGTACCGTTGGAGATCAGATCGATGAGTTCTCCAAGCTGTTTCGAGGACACTGGAGTCTCCTCTATCGAGTGCCCTTCGCGGTTCAGTGCGCCGAACAATTCGCCCGTCACCCAATTCGCTGCGAGCTTCGCATCGCGTCCCTTCGCTACCTCCTCGAAGTAGTCCGCACGCGCGCCTTCACCGACCAGAACGGTCGCGTCATAGGGTGAAAGCCCGTATTCGGAGATGAGACGCGCCTTCTTGTCGTCCGGCAGTTCCGGCAACGACGCGGCAATCTCGTTCACCCAGTCTTGCGTGAATTCGAGCGGCAGAAGGTCGGGATCGGGGAAGTAGCGGTAGTCATGCGCCTCTTCCTTGGAACGCATGGAACGCGTTTCACCAGTCTTCGGATCAAAAAGCCGGGTTTCCTGGTCGATCGTGCCACCGTCTTCGAGGATTTCGATCTGCCTGCGTGCTTCATGTTCGATCGCCTGACCGATGAAGCGGATTGAGTTCACATTCTTGATTTCGCAGCGTGTGCCAAGGGGCGCGCCGACTTTCCGCACCGAAACGTTAACATCCGCGCGCAGAGAACCCTCTTCCATGTTTCCGTCGCAGGTGCCGAGATAACGCAGGATCGTGCGCAGCTTCGTAACGTAAGCGCGCGCCTCTTCCGCCGAGCGCATGTCCGGCTTCGAAACAATCTCCATCAATGCAACGCCCGAACGATTGAGATCGACGAAACTCATCGCCGGATGCTGGTCATGCAGGCTCTTGCCCGCATCCTGTTCGAGATGAAGCCGCTCGATACCGACATTGACCGTCCGCCCGTCCGGCATATCGAGAATAACTTCGCCCTCACCCACGATCGGGTGCTTGAACTGCGATATCTGGTAGCCCTGCGGCAGATCGGGATAAAAGTAGTTCTTGCGGTCGAAAACCGAACGCAGATTGATCTGCGCCTTGAGACCGAGCCCCGTGCGCACCGCCTGCTCCACGCAGAACCGGTTGATGACCGGCAGCATTCCCGGCATCGCCGCGTCGACGAAGCTCACCTGGCTGTTCTGTTCCGCACCGAATTTGGTCGAAGCGCCGGAAAAAAGCTTGGCTTTCGAGGAAACCTGCGCGTGCACCTCAAGGCCGAGAATGATCTCCCAATCGCCCGTCTGTCCCTGAATCAGGTCTTCCTTGCGCGGTTCGCGCACCTTCATCGTGCGTTCGAAATCGCTCACCATTGTCTCGGCCATGGTCACGCCCTCCACCATGCTTCGGCTTCCGCCGTGAAACCCGCCGCCTCTTCGATGGCAAACGCGGCGCGCAGCAGCGTTTCCTCGTCAAAGGTCCGCCCGATAAGCTGCAACCCGAGCGGCAGCCCTTCCGCCGAAAGCCCGGCCGGCACCGAAATGCCCGGAAGTCCCGCAAGGTTCACCGTCACCGTGAAAACGTCGTTCAGATACATCGACAAGGGATCGTCGCTCTTCTCGCCGATACCGAACGCGGCCGACGGCGCCGTCGGCGTCAGCAGCACATCGACCTCCGAGAAGGCTTCCTGAAAATCGCGCGCGATCAGCGTCCGCACCTTCTGCGCCTTCAGGTAATAGGCGTCGTAATAGCCTGCCGACAGCACATAGGTGCCCATCAGGACGCGGCGCTTCACTTCCGCGCCGAAACCTTCGGCGCGGGTGTTCTCATACATGCTCGTGATGTCCTTGCCATCGACGCGCAATCCGTAGCGCACGCCATCATAGCGAGCGAGGTTGGACGAGCATTCCGCCGGCGCAACGATGTAATAGGTCGGCAGCGCATATTTCGTGTGCGGCAGGCTCACCTCTTTCACATTGGCGCCTGCGGCCTTCAGCCACTCGATGCCGCGCGTCCAGAGCTCGTCGATCTCCTTCGGCATACCCTCGACGCGGTATTCCTTCGGAATGCCGACATTGAGCCCCTTGATGCCTCGCGAAAGCCCCGCCTCGTAATCCGGCACCGGCCGGTCGACGCTCGTCGTGTCCTTCTCGTCATGTCCGGCCATCGAGCCCAGCATGATCGCCGCATCGCGCACATCCCGCGTGATAGGCCCTGCCTGATCGAGCGACGAGGCAAAAGCCACGATGCCCCAGCGCGAGCAGCGCCCATATGTCGGCTTGAGGCCCACAGTGCCCGTGAAGGCGGCAGGCTGGCGGATGGAACCGCCCGTATCCGTCGCCGTCGCTGCTGCGCAGAGGCGCGCCGCGACCGCTGCCGACGAACCGCCCGACGATCCGCCCGGCACGAGCTTCGTGTCCGATCCCTTGCGCCGCCACGGGTTCACCACCGGGCCATAGAAGCTCGTCTCGTTGGACGAGCCCATCGCGAATTCGTCATTATTGAGCTTGCCGAGCATCACTGCGCCATCGCGCCAGAGATTCGCGGTCACGGTCGACTCGTAAGGCGGCTCGAAGCCGTCGAGAATGTGGCTGCACGCCGTCGTCAGCACATCCTTCGTGCAGAACAGATCCTTGATGCCAAGCGGCACCCCTTCGAGCGCGCCCCCCTCGCCCCTGGCGAGCTTCTCGTCGGAGGCCTTCGCCATCTCCAGCGCCTTTTCCGCAGTCGGCGTCACATAGGCATTGAGCGGCGCCGCCGCTTCCATCTCCTTGAGATAGGCCCCGGTCAGCTCCGTGGAGGTGATCTCTTTCTTCTTCAGTGCGTCGCGGGCGGCGGCCAGCGTCAGCTTTGTCAGATCGCTCATCGTTTACTCCACCCCCTTCGGCACCACGAAGAAGCCGTCTTCCGCGCCGGGCGCGTTCCGCGTCACTTCCTTTTGCAGGTTCTCCACCGTCACGACGTCGTCGCGCATCTTCATGGCAACAGCCACCGCGCTCGTCATCGGTTCCACATCCGTGACGTCCACCTCGCCGAGCTGTTCCACCCAGTCGAGAATGCCGTTGAGTTCCTTGGCCAGTGCCTCCAGCTCATCGTCCCGCACGGCAATCCGCGCAAGCCGGGCAATGTGCCGGACCGTTTTCTGATCGACCGACATGGGTCCGCCTCTATTGGTGTTCGGGAAGGGGGCGTTTCCGCCTCGGGACAGAGCCCCGGCTGCACGCGCCCCTTGCTCGTTGAATCGCGACGGAACATAACAAGCAGGAGCCCCACGCTGCAACGGCGCATCACTATATATATGTGCCTTCAGATTGCCTTGCCCTCTCGCCCCTTCTAATCTCTGCCACGCCATAATTTCCGTAAAGGTAACAAGCACTTGAGCGCCAATGTGAAACCTCTTGAGGAACTTGAAGAAGGGCTCGGGCGCCATGACCGGCTGATGGGCGCCGATCTGGGTACCAAAACCATCGGTCTTGCGCTCTCGGATGTCTCACGAAGCATCGCGAGCCCACTCGAAACCATCAAGCGCACCAAGTTCACCGCGGATGCCGGGCGCATCATCGCCCTGGCGAAACAGCACGATGTCGCCGCCCTCGTCTTCGGCCTGCCTCTCAATATGGACGGCACCGAGGGGCCGCGCTGCCAGTCCACCCGCGCCTTCGTCCGCAACCTCGAAAAGCTGACCGATCTTCCCGTCGTCTTCTGGGATGAGCGCATGTCGACAATGGCCGTCACGCGCACGCTGCTGGACGCCGATGCGAGCCGCGCGCGC
The DNA here is from genome assembly GCA_002694985.1 of Parvibaculum sp. GTDB lineage: Bacteria > Pseudomonadota > Alphaproteobacteria > Parvibaculales > Parvibaculaceae > Parvibaculum. The sequence goes on from NZNS01000005.1 coordinate 272,237, forward strand.
CGCGCCGAACTCGTGGACAAGATGGCCGCTTCCTACATCCTGCAAGGCGCGCTCGACCGCCTGCGCCGGCTCTGAGCACCACAAGAAAAAGAAACCTCAATGCTCCCCATCCTGAACTCCCTCGTCCCGGTCTTCCTCGTCATCGCGCTCGGCTTCGTCATCAAACGCATGGATTTTCCGGGCGAAGGGCTCTGGGTGCCGCTCGACCGCCTCACCTATTACATCTTCTTCCCCGCGCTGCTCCTCCACACCCTCGCAACCGCAAACCTCGCCGATTACGACATCTGGCCCATGGCTTCCGCGCTCGGCGCAGGCCTCTTCTCGATGGTCGCAATCCTGATGCTGCTGAAGGCGGTGCTGCCGCTATCGGGCCCGCAATTCTCGTCCGTCTTTCAGGGTGCCGCGCGCTGGAACGGCTTCGTCGCGCTCGCCGCCATCGGCTCGCTCTTCGGCCCCGAAGGCGTAACGCTCGCTGCCGTCGCTTTCGCCGTCCTCGTGCCCGCGGTCAACATCCTCTCGGTGCTGATCCTCACGCGCTATGCGGGCGACACGCCAGCCGGCATGGGCACCGTGCTGCGTCTCCTGTCGAAGAACCCGCTCATCCTTGCCTGCGCGCTCGGCATTCTGCTCAACATCACCGGCATCGGCCTTCCCGGCCCACTCGCGCCCACATTCGACATTCTCGGCGCTGCTGCGCTGACCATCGGCCTCATCGCCATCGGCGCGGGCCTCAAGCCCGCCCATGCGCTCGAAACCGGCTGGATCGTGGCGCTGACAAGCACCCTCCGCCTCATCGCCATGCCGCTTCTGATGATGGGCTGGTGCCTCGCCTTTGACGTAACTGGCCTGCCGCGCCTCGTGGTCCTGCTCTGCGGCGCGGTGCCCGGTGCAACCTCGTCCTACATCCTCGCCCGCCAGCTCGGCGGCGACGCAACGCTGATGGCAAGCCTCATCACCGGCTCCACCATCCTCGCCGCCATCACCATGCCGCTAATGCTATGGCTGTTGGGGTGAGAAGAGCATGATGGCGCTTAAAATCGCGCGCACGATATTGCTCTTCGCGCTCGCGATTTGCACCACGGCATTCGCAGTCGATTATTTTGACGTGAGCTATCACGAACTCGCGACATTGATGGCGTTCGCCGCCATTGCCGTCATGTTCCTCGCAGCGCTGGCCTGCATCGTCATCCAGTTCGGCATACCTTTTCTGAAAGACCTGAGCAGACGCAAACGCTGACTACGCCACCCGCGCCCGCTCGATGATCGCCCTCACATCCGCCTCCACTGGCAGCGTGCCATATACATCGCCCCAGTCGCGCCCGAGTCTCGTCGCACAATAAGCATCCGACACCGCGCTCGGCGCATGCTGCAACAGCAACGAACCCGCCGTCACTTTCGCCATCTGCTCCACCACCTGCCGCGAGCGCGCTTCGAGCGAGCCCATATCCGTGAACGCATCCTTCAGCGCCTCGAGCGCGCCGTCATAAGCAGCACTCGCGCCCTTCGCCTTCTCCAATTCCGCAAACACAACCTCAAGCGCATGCGGTTCGCGTCCCAGCGCGCGCAACACGTCGAGGCACATGACATTGCCCGAACCTTCCCAGATCGCATTCACCGGCATCTCACGATAGATGCGCCCGGCAATCCCTTCCTCCACATAGCCATTGCCGCCAAGGCATTCCATCGCCTCATAGGCAAGGTTCGGCGCGCGCTTGCAGACCCAGTATTTCGCCACCGGCGTCATGATACGCCGGAAGGCCGCCTCCGCTTCGTCCTCATGCGCCCGGTCGAAACTCCGCGCCACACGGAACGACAATGCCGTCGCCGCTTCCGTTTCGAGCGCGAGATCCGCCAGCACATTCGCCATCAGCGGCTGGTCGATCAGCTTCTTCTGAAACACCGTGCGATAGGAACAATGATGCACGGCCTGTGACACCGCCTGCCGCATCATCCCCGCCGTCGCCACCGCGCAGTCGAGCCGCGTATAGGTCGCCATCTCGATGATGTTGCGAACGCCGCGTCCTTCCTCGCCGATCAGCCAGCCCGATGCAGCCTGAAACTCGACTTCGGAAGAGGCATTCGACTTGTTGCCGACCTTCTCCTTCAAACGCTGAATACGGATCGCGTTGACGCTCCCGTCCGGCCGGAAGCGCGGCATCAGGAAGCACGAGATGCCGCCCCCCTTTTCGTTCGCGGAGGGCACCTGCGCGAGCACGAGAAACGCGTCGCACATCGGCGCGGAGAAAAACCACTTGTGCCCGGTGATGCGATATTCCTCGCCCGGCCCGCCCTTGCCTGCGGGATGCGCCACCGTCGTGTTTGCGCGCACATCGGTGCCGCCCTGCTTCTCCGTCATGCCCATGCCGAGCGTCACGCCCGTCTTCTGGTCCGCCGGAATGAAACGCGGGTCATATTCGCGCGACAGAATGCGCGGCACCCATTCCTTCGCCAGCGACGGCTGAAACATCAACGTCGGCACCGCCGCATTCGTCATGGTGATCGGGCAGCCATGTCCCGCTTCCGCCTGCGTCATCATGTAGGTGCCCGCAAGCCGCGCCACGACAGCGCCGGACTTCGGTTTCGCGTCCAGTCCCCCTTTCAAATAGTCCCAGGGCGAGCCATGCAGCCCCTGTTTCACCGAAAGCGTCATCAGCGCGTGATAGGAGGGATGAAACTCCACCCGATCTTCGCGGTGCCCGAAGCGGTCGAAACTCTTCAGCACCGGCAGATAGGCATTCGCCTGCCGCCCGAGGTCCAGCACCTCCGCGCTCCCCGTGACCTTCCCGAATTCGGTGAGCGATGCGCGCGCATCCCCGGCGCCCTCCCGCTCCACGGTCTCCATCAGCGCCTTGTCGCCTGTGAACAGGTTCACATTCTCAAGTGGCGGCGGCTGGTTGAACACCTCATGCGTCGCGAAATCGGCAGGCGTTTCGGCTTCTGCGTTCATATCGGCTGCGGCCATGACGGGAACCTCTTTTCGGGGGTACTTGGCCAAGAGGTTAACACTGCCGCCGCCACCGGCCAATTCCGCCTTGCCGCTCCCTTGAATCGGCCCTATACAATGCGGCTTTAATGACCAGCGCTGACAAACAGCTTTCGCCCGTTTTCCCACACCGGCACCTGCTCGGGATCGAGGGCCTTTCCCCGTCCGATATCACCAGCCTTCTCGATCTCGCCGACACCTATGTCGAGCAGAACCGCCAGGTCGACAAAAAAGGCTCCGTTCTTCGCGGGCGCACACAGATCAATCTCTTCTTCGAGGCCTCCACGCGCACGCAAAGCTCCTTCGAGCTGGCGGGCAAGCGCCTCGGCGCGGATGTGATGAACATGTCCGTCTCCTCCTCCTCCGTGAAGAAGGGCGAGACACTGGTCGACACGGCGGTGACGCTGAACGCGATGCACCCCGACCTCATCATCATTCGTCACCAGAATTCCGGCGCCGTCGAGCTTCTCTCGCAGAAAGTCTCCTGCTCCGTCATCAATGCGGGCGACGGCGCGCATGAGCATCCGACACAGGCCCTGCTCGATGCGCTCACGATCCGCCGCCGCAAGGGCCGCCTCGAAGGGCTCCTCGTCGCCATCTGCGGCGACATCGCCCATAGCCGCGTCGCCCGTTCGAACATCCTGCTCTTGAACGCGATGGGCGCGCGCGTCCGCGTCGTCGGCCCGCCGACCTTGATGCCCACCGGCGTGGAGCGTCTCGGCGTCGAGGTCTTCCACGACATGAAGAAGGGCCTCGAAGGCGTCGACATCGTGATGATGCTTCGTCTCCAGCTTGAGCGCATGGCCGGTTCCTACGTGCCGAGCCAGCGCGAATATTTCCATTTTTACGGCCTCGACTATTCGAAGCTTGCTCATGCCAAGCCCGATGCGCTCGTGATGCATCCCGGCCCGATGAACCGCGGCGTCGAGATCGACAGCGCCGTCGCCGACGACATAGACCGCAGCCTCATCCGCGAGCAGGTGGAAATGGGCGTCGCGGTGCGCATGGCCGTGCTCGACGCACTCGCACGCAACTTGCCGAACGAGCTTGCTCGCACGGGAGGCTGCTCATGAGCCGCACCGCCTTCATCAATGCACGCCTGATCGATCCGGCATCGGGTTACGACGAAATGGGCGGTCTCCTCGTCGAGAATGGCGTGATCGCCGATCTCGGCCCGCAGCTCTTCAACGATGGCCTGCCGGACGGCGCGGAAACCGTCGATTGCCGTGGCCGCGTCCTCGCGCCCGGCCTCATTGATTGCCGCGTCTTCACCGGCGAGCCGGGCGCCGAACATCGCGAGACCCTTGCGCTCGCCAGCAAGGCGGCCGCCGCAGGCGGCGTCACCACCATGATCGTCATGCCGAACACCGATCCGGTGATCGACGATGTGGCCCTGGTCGATTTCATCGAACGCCGCGCCCGCGATACCGCCGTCGTCAACGTGCACACCATGGCCGCTCTCACCAAGGGCCTCCATGGCGAGCAGATGACGGAGCTCGGCCTCCTGCTCGATGCAGGCGCCGTCGGCTTCACCGATGGCATCAAGGCCGTCGCCAATGCACAGGTCATGCGCCGCGCGCTTTCCTATGCCGCGCATCTCGGCGCTCTGGTCGTCCAACATGCCGAAGAGCCCACGCTCGCCACCGGCGTCATGAACGAAAGTGAACTTGCAAGCCGCCTCGGCTTGTCGGGAACGCCCGCCGTCGCGGAAACCATCATGATCGAGCGCGACCTTCGCCTGCTCGAACTCACCGGCGGGCGCTATCACGTCGCGCAGGTTTCCTGCGGAGCTTCTGTCGAGATCATCCGCCGTGCCAAGACGCGCGGCCTCGGCGTCACCTGCGGCGTCTCTGCGGCGCATCTGCAACTCAATGAAAACGACGTGCAGTCCTACCGCACCTTCTTCAAGCTCTCGCCACCGCTCCGCACGGAGCAGGATCGTCTCGCCCTCGTCGCGGGCCTCGCCGACGGCACCATCGATGTGGTCGTCTCCAGCCACGATCCTCAGGACCCGGAAGTGAAGCGCCGCCCCTTCGCCGAAGCAAATTTCGGCGCCATCGGTCTGGAAACGCTGCTGCCCGCCGGTCTCGCCCTCGTGCATAATGGCGACTTGCCGCTTGGCCGCTTCCTTGCGGCGCTCACCTCCATCCCCTCCGATCTTCTCGGTCTGGGCCGGGGGCGGCTGGCCACGGGCCTTCCCGCCGATCTCGTCCTCATCGATACGGAGATGCCCTGGAAGCTCGAACCGGCCAGGCTCAAATCGATCTCGAAGAACACGCCCTTCGAGGACCGTCTCTTTCAGGGGCGCGCGCTCCGCACCATGGTCGGCGGCCGCATGGTCTATGTTCACGGAGAAGACACAAGCCGATAATCTGCGGAGAGAATTTTTCTCACCCTCTCCGCTTGTTTGCCTTGGCAAACGAGCAAACCCGGAATGTGGGAGGGTCAAACGGTCGAAGACCGTTTGGGGAGGGGCAAGGGGAGGACACCAGAACAATGCCAGCCGAAATAGATTTCATCGCCGCCACACCGCTGCTGCTGGTCGCGCTGGCACTTGGCTACCTGCTCGGCTCCATTCCTTTTGGCCTTTTGCTCACACGCCTCGCGGGCCTTGGCGACATCCGCTCGATCGGCTCGGGCAATATCGGCGCGACAAACGCGCTGCGCACGGGCAATCGCTGGGTAGCGGTCGGAACGCTCATCGGCGATGCCGGCAAGGGTGCTCTCGCTGTCTACATTGCCGGCCTTCTCGCCATGCAGGCATCACCGGATAGCGTCAATCTCACATGGATGCTCGGTGTCGCCGCACTTGGCGCATTCGTCGGCCACCTCTATCCCGTCTGGCTCGGTTTCAAGGGCGGCAAGGGTGTCTCCACCTTCATCGGAATCCTGCTCGCGCTGTATTGGCCGGTCGGCCTTCTCTTTTGCGCGACATGGATCATCGTTGCCCTCACCTCGCGCTACTCGTCGCTTTCCGCGCTCGTCGCGGCGTTGCTGACGCCTGTCTATCTCGCCTGGCTCAACCAGTGGGATCTCATTGGCCTCAGCGTCATACTCGTCGCCCTCATCTACATCGCGCATCGCGACAACATCCGCCGCCTTCTCGCCGGTGAGGAATCGCGCATCGGCCAGAAAAAGGCCGAAGACAAGACCGGGGGCTGACCCGCGTGGGAGCGGCGCTCTCCGCCGCGGAGCGTGTTGCGCGCCTCCGCCTCGCCCGCAGCGAAAATATCGGCCCCGTCACCTTCCGCGACTTGCTCGATCATTTCGGCAATGCCGTCGCCGCGCTCGATGCCCTGCCCGATCTCGCCGCGCGCGGTGGTGCAAAACGCGCTATCCGCATTGCTCGTGAAGGCGAGGCGGAAGCGGAAATCGCGCGTACGGAAAAACTCGGTGGCCAACTTCTCGTTCTCGGCGACGAAGCTTTCCCCGCCCGCCTCGCAGCTCTCGATCCGCCGCCGCCCGTCATCTCGCTGAAAGGCGATGTGGCTCTCACCGCACAGAAATCCATCGCCATCGTCGGCTCGCGAAATGCCTCCGCTGCGGGCCGCCGCATCGCGGGCGACATGGCCGAAGCCTTAACCCATGAAGGTTTCATCGTCGTTTCGGGCCTCGCGCGCGGTATCGATACGGCGGCGCACCGTGCTTCGCTTGCAGGCGGTACCATCGCCGTTCTCGCGGGCGGCATCGATATCGTCTACCCGGAAGAAAACAGGGAGCTTCAGACGGAGATCGCGGCACGCGGCGCCCTCGTCACAGAAATGCCGCCGGGCACCAGTCCGCAAGCGCGTCACTTCCCGCGCCGCAACCGCCTCATCTCCGGCCTCTCCCTGGGTGTGGTCGTGGTCGAGGCTGCGCTGCGTTCAGGCTCGCTCATCACCGCGCGTTTCGCGCTGGAACAGGGCCGCGATGTCTTTGCCGTGCCCGGTTCCCCGCTCGACCCGCGCGCGCAAGGCTCGAACAAGCTCATCAAGGACGGCGCCCCGCTGGTCGAGAATGCGAGCGATGTGATCGCCGCGCTCGCCGAACCGCTTGGCCATCTTTTCCGCGAGCCAGAGCCACCCTCCTTCGCCCCGCGTTCCGGCGATGCGCCCGATACCGATATGGATACGCGAAAGCGCGTCCTCGCCGCACTCGGCCCCACGCCCACGCCGATGGACGAAATCATCCGCCAGTCCGGCGCGCCGGTTCAGCAGGTGCGTGCCGTTGTGCTGGAACTCGAACTCGCCGGCCGCATCCACCGCGATCCCGGCGACAGGGTCAGTCTTCTGCCGGCTTGAGCGTGGACCTTATCGGTGTGCTTGTGTCGCCCGGCCGCTTCACCGCCGAACGGCCCAGCATCAGCAGCCGCGATTCTTCCGCCGCCACACCGATCAGATAGGCCAGGAACCGGAAACCGCGCTTGTCGGCCATTCGCCGCGACGCAATCATCAGATCGAGCAGATAGGCTGCAACAGCTTCGTCATCCGCATCTGCCAGATTGTCGGGCAGGTTCGAGGCGTGTCTGTGCCTTGGCTCAAGGCTCTGGCTGTCCTTGGATTCGGGCACAGTTTCGGCACTAAGCATGGACTTCCGCATCGCCAGCCATCCTTTGCTTGCCCCTCGCCGGGGGGCGGTGAGGCTTTATCCCGCGCGACCGGTCACGCATAAGGAACTAGACCTATGGTATATATTTCAAGGGGAAATAAAACTCCTGGATCGGGTCCAATTAGGTCCAGACTGACGAATATTTTCAAAGCCCCGATTTTCCCCCGGACTTCCCTGAGAATCCGCGGCATTTGACAGTCATCGCCCTTTTCACCATTTTCAGCCGCTGGTTCAGGCTTGAACCGGATGCGGCGGTGCTCTTGGCTTTTCACGGATAACTGGTGTAAAGCGCGCCCGGGCTCCCTGGAGCCTGCGTGCTGATGCGATCCGTCGCGACATATTTATTAAGAGAGAAAAAGCGGTCCAATGGACGTTGTCATTGTTGAGTCGCCTGCCAAGGCGAAAACGATCAACAAATATCTGGGCAAGGACTACAAGGTTCTCGCCTCCTACGGCCATGTCCGCGACCTGCCCTCGAAAGATGGCTCAGTCCAGCCGGACGAAGATTTCGCCATGGCCTGGGACGTGGATGCCAAATCCCAGAAGCGCCTGAACGAAATCGCTGCCGCCGTTAAGGGCGCGGATCGTCTGATCCTCGCAACTGACCCGGATCGCGAAGGCGAGGCGATTTCCTGGCACGTGCTCGAAGTCCTGAACAAGAAGAAGGTGCTGAAGGACGTCGAGGTCCAGCGCGTCGTCTTCAACGCCATCACCAAGAAATCCGTCACCGAGGCGATGGAGCATCCGCGCGGGCTCGACAAGGAGCTGATCGACGCCTATCTGGCGCGCCGCGCCCTCGACTACCTCGTGGGCTTCACCCTTTCGCCCGTTCTCTGGCGCAAGCTTCCGGGCTCGCGCTCGGCAGGCCGCGTGCAGTCCGTGGCGCTCCGCCTCATTTGCGAACGCGAACTCGAAATCGAGGCCTTCCGCAGCCAGGAATACTGGACCGTGGAGACCGACATGAAGACGGCGGCCAATGCGCCCTTCGCCGCGCGTCTCGTCGCCCTCGACGGCAAGAAGCTCGAAAAATTCGACATACCGGACCAGAAGACCGCCGACGAGGTCGAAGCCCGCATCAAGGCCTCGCGCTACACGGTGAAGTCGGTCGAGAGCAAGCCCGCGCGGCGCAATCCGAACCCGCCCTTCACCACCTCGACCATCCAGCAGGAAGCCTCGCGCAAGCTCGGCTTCTCCGCCAGCCGCACCATGCAGGTTGCGCAGCGCCTCTATGAAGGCGTCGAGATCGACGGCGAGACGACCGGCCTCATCACCTATATGCGAACCGACGGCGTGCAGATCGCGCCCGAAGCGATCGCCCAGGCCCGCACCGTTATCAACAATGAATTCGGCGAGGCCTATCTCCCCGACAATCCGCGCGTCTACAACACCAAGGCGAAGAACGCGCAGGAAGCGCATGAAGCAATCCGCCCGACCGATCTGAGCCGCCTGCCGAAATCCGTCGCCTCATATCTCGACGACGACCAGCGCCGCCTCTACGAACTGGTCTGGAACCGCACCATCGCCAGCCAGATGGAAAGCGTGCAGCTTGAGCGCACCACCATCGAGATCGAAGCGAACGACGCGCCGATCAACCTGCGCGCCACCGGCTCCGTCATCGTCTTCGACGGTTTCCTGCGCCTCTATCAGGAAGGCCGCGACGAGCCGGACGATGCGGACGAAGGCAACCGCCTGCCCAAGGTCGCGGCCGGCGACAAGCTCGGCCTTGAAAAGGTCCGCCCCGAACAGCATTTCACCGAGCCCCCGCCCCGCTTCACCGAAGCGAGCATCGTCAAGCGCATGGAAGAACTCGGCATCGGCCGTCCCTCCACCTATGCCTCCACATTGCAGACGCTCCGCGACCGCGACTATGTCCGCATGGACCAGAAGCGCCTCGTGCCGCAGGACAAGGGACGCCTCGTCACCGCCTTCCTCGAAAATTTCTTCCCGCGCTACGTCGAATACGACTTCACCGCGGCACTGGAGGAAAAGCTCGACAAGGTCTCCGCGGGCGAACTCGACTGGAAGGATCTGCTGCGCGAATTCTGGAAGGATTTCACCGGCGCGGTTGCCGAGGCGACGGAACTCCGCATCACGGAAGTTCTCGACCGGCTGAACGATGTGCTGGGCCCCCATGTCTTCCCCGACAAGGGCGACGGTTCCGACCCGCGCAAATGTCCCTCCTGCGAGGATGGCCGCCTGTCGCTGAAGGTTGGCCGCTTCGGCGCTTTCGTCGGCTGCTCGAACTATCCCGATTGCAAGTTCACGCGCCAGCTCACCGTCGGCGCCGAAGGCGAAGAGGCACAGGGCGACCGTGTGCTGGGCACCGACCCGGAAACAGGCGCCGAAGTTTCGCTCAAGCGCGGCCGCTTCGGACCTTACGTCGAGCGCGCGCCGCTCGCCGAAGATGAAAAGCCCAAGCGCAGCGGCCTCCCCGCCAAGACCTCGGCGGCCGATGTCGATCTCGATATGGCGCTGCGCCTGCTTACGCTCCCGCGCGAAGTCGGCATCCATCCCGAAACCGGCAAGAAGATCACGGCAGGCCTTGGCCGCTTCGGTCCCTTCATCCTGCATGACGGCACCTATGCAAATCTGAAAGACCCGGAAGAACTCTTCGACATCGGTCTCAATCGCGCCGTCACCGTGCTCGCCGAAAAGATTGCCCGTGCCGAAGAACGCGCAGGCAAGATCCTGAAGGAGCTGGGCGAACATCCAGACAGCGGCAAGCCCGTGCAGGTTCGCGAAGGCAAGTACGGCCCCTACATCAAACATGGCCGCACCAACGCCACGCTGCCGAAATCGGCCGTACCCGAAGACGTGACCCTTGAAGAGGCACTTGCCCTCGTGGCCGAGAAAGAGGCCAAAACAGGCAAGGGCAAGAAGGCGCCCGCCAAGAAGGCGGCAGAAAAGAAGCCCGCCGCGAAAAAACCCGCCGCAAAAAAGAAGAAGGCGCCCGCGAAAAAGGCCCCCGCAAAAAAGCCCGCCGCAAAGAAGGCCGCGACCAAAAAACCCGCCGCAAAAAAGCCCGCGGCAAAGACGGCCAAAAAAACCGGCACAGCCACTGAAATGGCGGATTGATCTTGGCCGAACGCAAGCCCGGACGGGGGGCACCGAAAAAACCCGCAGCCGGCAAAAGAAAAACCGGCGGCGGTGTGCCCTCGCGCGAGGAAATCCTCGCCTTCCTCGCCGACAATCCCGGCAAGACATCGAAGCGCGAAATTGGCCGCGCCTTTAATGTGAAGGGCGACGACCGCATCCCCCTGAAGCAATTGCTGAAGGCCATGACGGAGGAAGGCATCATCGCGCGCGACGAGGCAAAAAACCTCCGCCGCACCGATGAACTCCCGCCTGTCACCGTCGTTGAGATCACCCATACCGACACCGATGGCGAGCTGATTGCGCGTCCCGTCTCATGGCCGGGCGAAGAGCAACCGCCTCTCATCGTCATCGCGCCGGACACCTCGCGCCGGAAGCGCGACTATGACGAGCCGCCCGCCGGTGTCGGCGACCGTGTTCTCGCCCGCCTCGAAAAGGTGGAAGATGAGGATGAAGCCTATCCCTACGAGGCCCGCGTCATCCGCCGCGTCGGCAAGGGCGCGGAACGCATCCTCGGCCTCTACCGCAAGAACCCTAAAGGAAAGGGCGGACGCCTCGTTCCCGTCGAAAAGAAGGCCCGCAACGAATACGAGATCGCGCCCGATGATGTAAACGGCGCGGAAGATGGCAACCTCGTCCTCGGCGAAACCATCCCCGGCAAGCGCTATGGCCTCTCCCGCGCCCGCATCCGCGAAATCTTCGGCGACAGCGAAGACCCGCGCTCGATCAGCCTCATCGCCATCCACACGCATGGCATCCCGGATGAATTTCCCGCCGAGGTGATCGCGGAAGCCGAAGCCGCAAAGCATCACGGCCTCAAGGGCCGCACGGACCTGCGCGACATTCCCCTCATCACCATCGATCCAGCGGATGCACGCGACCATGACGATGCCGTCTGGGCCGCACCTGACGATGATCCGAAAAACGAAGGCGGCGTCATCGCCATTGTCGCAATCGCCGATGTCGCAGCCTATGTGAAGCCCGGCTCGCAGATGGACCGCGAAGCCCGCAAGCGCGGCAACTCCACCTATTTCCCGGACCGCGTCGTGCCGATGCTGCCCGAGCGCATCTCGAACGATCTCTGTTCGCTGGTCGAGGACAAGGACCGTGCCTGCTTCGCCGTGCGTATGGTCTTCGACAAGAACGGCAACAAGCGCAGCCATGAGTTCATTCGCGGTCTCATGCGCTCTGCCGCCAGCCTCAGCTACAAACAGGTGCAGGAGGCGATCGACGGCCGCCCGGACGATGCCGCGGGCCCCCTGCTCGATCCCGTACTGAAGCCCCTATGGGCCGCCTACCGCATCATCTTGAAGGCCCGCGAGGCCCGCGCACCGCTCGACCTCGACCTCCCCGAATACAAGATCGACATCGGCCCCGATGGCCGCATCTCGGGCGTGCGCATCGGCGACAAGTTCGAGTCGATGAAGCTCATCGAGGAGTTCATGATCCAGGCGAATGTCTGCGCCGCCGAAACGGCCGAGGCGCAGCACCGCAAGGTCATCTACCGTATCCACGATGCGCCCTCGCGCGAAAAGCTCGTTGCATTCGCCGAGTTTCTTGCCACGCTGAATCTCAGCTTCACCAAGGGCGAGAATATCCGCCCTGCGAATTTCAATCGCATCCTGAAGGAAGTCGACGGCACCGAACATGACCGCATGGTGTCGGACGTTGTGCTCCGCTCTCAGGCGCAAGCCATTTACTCGCCGGACAATATCGGCCATTTCGGTCTCAACCTGCGCCGCTATGCACACTTCACCTCGCCCATTCGCCGCTATGCAGACCTCACCGTCCATCGCGCGCTGATCGCCGGTCTTGGTCTCGGAAAAGACGGCCAGACAGACAACGAACTCGCCGAGCTCGCCGAGATCGCCGAACATATCTCTGCCACCGAACGCCGCTCGATGGTTGCCGAACGCGACTCGAAGGACCGTTTCATTGCCGCCTTCCTCGAAGCGCGCATCGGCGCGGAGTTCACGGGCCGCATCTCTGGCGTCACACGCTTCGGACTCTTCGTGAAGCTCGACGATACCGGCGCCGATGGCTTCATCCCCGTCTCGACACTCGGTCGCGACTTCTTCCATCACGACGAGATCATTCACGCCCTTGTCGGCGAGCGCACACGTCACGCCTATCGTCTGGGCGATATTGTCCGCGTCCGTCTTGCAGAAGCCGTCCCCGTCACCGGCGGCTTGCGCTTCGAGCTTCTCGAAGGCGGCGGCGAGGCGCCCCCAAATGCAGGGAAGGGAGCTGGCAGCCGCTCCCGCGCGCCCTCCGGCCGTGGCGGACCGGCACGAGGAAAATATGGAAAATCATCTCGAAAAACCCCACGTGGCAAGCGGCGCTAGGGTACTTCCGGCCAGTTTGCGCACCCTGACGCGCGGCAACCTGCCACATATTCTTAATCGCGTTTTCCTACCATTTTGGTAGGGCATCCCGCTATTGCCGCCGTGAGTACCAGATGGATATGACCGACACCCGCATCTACGAAGCCACCGAGCCTGCCCACCGTCCGGCGCTCACCTCCATATTGCGTGGTTTCGGCGGTCATTGTCCGGCTTGCGGTCGCGGCAACATGTTCCGCAAATTCCTGAAAATCGCGGACAATTGCCCGGATTGCGGCGAGGATCTGCACCACCATCAGGCGGATGATGCTCCCCCCTATTTCACGATCATGGTTGTGGGCCACATCATTGTCCCGATGATGCTCTGGCTCGAAGTCGAATATCTTCCGCCGCTCTGGGTTCATGCCACAATCTGGCCGGCCCTCACGCTGCTGCTCTCGCTCTGGTTCCTGCCCCGCATCAAGGGTGCAGTCGTCGGCTGGCAATGGGCGCTCAGGATGCACGGCTTCGACGGCAACTCACACGAAGACTGACGTTGCGTCATCTGTACCTTCTCCCTGCCGCTGGACTTTGTATCGTGTGAGCGGGCATCCTGTCCCCAACACGCTATTGCAGAAACAGGGACGCAGATCATGGCGGAGGAACAACGGGCGATCTTCGACCCGAAGAAATCGCGTGAGCAGGAATATCGCGAAGCCACGCAAGGCAAGGCCGTACGTCCGCGCGATGCATCGACCCTCATCATTGTCCGCCGCGATGCCGCGCAGCCGCAGGTTCTCATGGGCCAGCGTCACGCGGATCATAAATTCATGCCGAACAAGTTTGTCTTTCCCGGTGGCCGGGTCGACCGCGCAGACAGCCGCGTGAAGCCCGCGCAGGAGCTTCGCGAACCCGTCGCCCGCCGCCTTCTTGTGCGCATGCGCGGCAAGCCCTCCGAGCTTCGCGCTCGTGCGCTCGCCATGGCCGCCATCCGCGAAACCTTCGAGGAAACCGGCCTCATTCTCGGTAAGCCGATCACCGCGCTCCAGAAGAGCAAGCATCCCGACTGGAACGAATACTTCGCGCAAGGTGTCGCGCCCGCGCTCGGCTCGCTCGATTTCGTTGCCCGCGCCATCACCCCGCCCTATCGCACGCGCCGCTTCGATACGCGCTTCTTCATCGCCGATGCCGAAGCCATTCAGGGCGATCCCGCCAAGGTCACGGGCTCGGGCGAATTGCAGGGCCTTCACTGGCTGACGCTGGACGATGCGCGCGGGCTCGACCTGCCAAACATCACCCGCGTCGTGCTGGACGAGATCGGCGAACGTCTCGCGCTCTCCACCGCCGCGCAGCGCCGCCGCGCCGTCCCCTTTGTCCACTTCAGAAATGGCAACGCGATCCGCGACGCCATTGCGGATTGACGTCATGACCTCTCACGAAACCATCAAGCGCACCATCCGTCCGCGCGACGCCGCCAGCCTTGTTCTCATCGACACGCAGGAAGATGAACCGCGCATCCTCATGGGGCGGCGTCACTCGCGCATGAAGTTCGTGCCGGATGCTTTTGTCTTTCCCGGCGGCAAGCTCGATGCTGGCGATATGAGCGTGCGCACGGCAACGGGCTTCGGCCACCAGACCGCGCGCATGATGGAAAACGCCGCCGCGTCGCGCGCGAAAGCACAGGCACTTGCCGCCGCCGCCATCCGCGAAACATTCGAGGAGACGGGCCTCATCGTCGCCGCGCCCGGCGATGTCGGCGTCGTCGCTGGCGAAGGCTGGGAACCGTTCCGTGAGCGTGGCATCGCCCCGCGTCTCGATGTGCTGGATTTCGTTGCGCGCGCCATCACGCCGGCTTCGAGCCCGATCCGCTTTCATGCGCGCTTCTTCGCCGCCAGTGCCGAAGTCGCATCGGGCGAGGTAAAAGGCAGCGGCGAACTTGAGGACCTCGACTGGTATCCGATTTCGCAAGCATTGAAACTTCCCGTCATCGACGTGACGGAATTCGTGCTCCATGAAATCTCCCGCCGCCACAAGGGCGAGATCCGCTCCCGAGTCCCGCTCTACTCCTATCGCAACAACAAGCCTGTCGTGCGGACATAGAATTATCCATCCTCGTCATTACGAGGAGCAAACGGCGAAGCAATCCAGGGGCTGCAAACTCGCAGCGAGCCGCCCTGGACCGCCACCGCCGTCTGCAGCGGCATCGCGATGACGGGTTTCGATGTAAAGTCCCGAAAATAAAAGTCTCATCCCGGCGACAAGCCCGGAGGACATCATTGCTCGGGCCTGGCCCGCCCTACCCAAACCGGCCGAAACGCGCTATCGCCACAGGGCAATAAACGGGAAACAACCCACCATGCACGATGACGCGCCTCTCACAGCCGCCGAGCGCAGGCGCAGCCTCATCGCTGTCATCGCCTGCATCTCGGTCGTCGGCATGGGGCTGGGTGTCTCCATCCCGCTCCTCGCCTTGCTGATGGAGCGTCAGGGCGTCCCTGCCTCGATCATCGGCCTCAACACGGCGATGCCGGCGCTTGCCACCTTTCTGCTGACGCCCTTCATCCCGGCACTTCTTCGTCGCATTCCCGCGATCCCCTTCCTTCTCGCCTGCATTCTCCTGTCGGCCATCGCGATGCCGGCCTACTATCTTTTCCCCAATGTCTGGATCTGGTTTCCGATCCGCTTCGCCAACGGCCTCGCGCTCACCGGCCTTTTCGTCGTCAGTGAATTCTGGGTGAACACGCTGGCCGACGAGAAAAATCGCGGCCGCCTCATCGGCATCTACGGCACGGTACTTTCCTGCGGTTTCGCGTCCGGCCCTGTTCTGCTCTTCCTTGTCGGCACACAGGGTCTGCTGCCCTTCGCCACCATCGGTGCATTGATTCTCGTCGCAGGCGTGCCACTCGTCCTTTTCGGGCGTGGCCTCGCGCCCCGCGTCACCGAACGCCCGAGCAAGAGCTTTCTGAGCTTCCTCGTCGTGGCCCCCGCCGCCACGCTTGCGGGTCTCGTCTACGGCGCCACTGAAACCAACATCTTCAACCTGCTGCCCGTTTATGGCGTTCGTACCGGCATGACCGAGCAGTCCGCCGCCTTCGTGCTGTCCATCTTCGCGGCGGGCAACATCCTCTGCCAGATCCCGATCGGCATCTGGGCCGACCGCACCGACCGCCGTCTGGTTCTGCTGGTCTGCGCCCTTGTCGGTATTATCGGCGCTTCGGCGATCCCGCTGGTCGCCTACAACCTCTGGCTCTTTGCACCCACGCTCTTCATTTTCGGTGGCGTCGTCGTCGGCCTCTACACCGTCGGGCTGACGCTTCTCGGCCAGCGCTTCAAGGGTGCGGATCTCGCCTCGGCCAACGCCGCCTTTGTGCTGATGTATTCGACCGGCGCACTCATCGGCCCGCCCCTGGCCGGTATCGGCATGGACCTGTGGGATCCGCATGGCCTGATCGTCGTCATGGCGGGCCTGTGCGCGCTCTATGTCGCCGTCGCGGGCTGGCGCTATTTTAGCGTCCCGCGCGTTCCCCCGGCACCTTGAGAAACCCGGTATTTTCCTTTGTTTTGCCGGGTAATCCGGGCTTCCGCTTGACTTCCGCCGCCGCCTGAGTAGCCTGCGCGCAATTCCGCATATTCCCGGCTTCGGGCTGGATTGCGCAACTATGGCCTCGCGGGCACGCCGCCCGCGCAACGCAAGGATTTCGCGAGATGGCGAAGCCAGCTTCAATCAAGATCAAGCTCGAAAGCACAGCGGGCACCGGCTACTTCTACGTCACGAAGAAGAACAGCCGCACCATGACCGAAAAGATGGTCATCAAGAAATACGATCCTGTCGCTCGCAAGCATGTCGAGTTCAAGGAAACCAAGATCAAGTGATTTGGTGGTGGGCCCGCGCCCGCTTCCGAAACGAAAAAGAGCCGGTTCCAAAAGGAACCGGCTCTTTCCGTTTGAAGGTGGCCGACCGGGAGATCGCGGCTTATCAGAGGAGGCCACTCCATGAACCACGCCCGGCCGGCCGTGCCTCGCGGACCCAGGAGATGCGGCGGACCTGAGCGCCCCACGAGGACACATATCGCTGCCCGGAACTTCCCGACTCACCCCCCAGCAAGAGCGGGAAAGACGCTGGCAGCGAAACGATAATTGTCGTTGAAACTAGCACGCCATACTGTGCCAATAAAGCACAGAGCGTGTCTTGACGGACCTCTTCGCGCTTTCAACTTCGTTAACCGTGAATTTTTAAGGTTAACAAATGCAGGCGCGCACGAAGTCTCGAAAAAGACTTTTCGAATTCTGTATGTCTTGTCTGAAGTAAAAACGAGGACTTACGCCGCCTCGGCGACCACGCGGTTTCGCCCGTCCCGCTTGGCACGATAGAGCCCCTGGTCGGCGCGTTCGAGGAGCTTCCCCGCATCGTCCGCCGGTCCCTGGGTCACGGCAATGCCGATGCTGACCGTCACATCGATCGTCCGGCCCTCTTCGTCGAGCGTAAAGGGCTTCATCGCCACGTTCTGCCGGAGCCGTTCGGCCACCGACACGGCATAGTCGACATCCGTGTCGGGCATCACGACCACGAATTCCTCGCCGCCGAGCCGGCAGGTCAGATCGACATTGCGCACATTGCTCGAAATCCGCTTCGCGAATTCCTTGAGCACCATGTCGCCTGCCCCATGACCATAGGTGTCGTTGACCAACTTGAAGTAATCGATATCGAAGATCAGCAGCGCAACCGACTTGCCCGTATTCGCCGCCTCGTCGACCAGCGTCGCAAGATGGCCTTCCATGTAGCGGCGGTTATAGAGCCCTGTCAGCCCGTCCGTGATCGCAAGCTCCAGCCCCTGCTGGAACTTGTCGCGCAGATAATCCTGATAGCGTTTGCGGCGAAGCTGGCTGCGCGCCCGCGCCACGAGTTCGTTCCGCTCCACCGGTCGCACGAGATAATCGTTCACGCCCATGTCGAGCGCGCGCACAAGCCGCGGCGTGTCGCCCTCTTCCACGATGGCGAGGATCGGCGTCTGCCGTGTCGCCTCCAGCGAGCGGAGCTGCGAACAAAGCCGCAGCCCGTCATATTCCTGAAGCGTCAGGCTGATGATGTGCAGATCGAAATCGCCTGTCGAGGCAAGCTGTATGAGTTCTTCCTGGCTTTCGGCAACGGTGACATTGTGCTCGCTGGCCAGCGTCTCCGTGATGCGCTTCAGCGAGGTCGGCCTGTCGTCGATAACGGCGATCCGGCCCGGCTCCGACATCAGAAAGCTGTCGCCAGTGGCCGAAAGTGCGCCGATGCGCTGCCCCGTCGCCTCGCGCATGCGAAGCTCGTCCGTCACCATCTTCAGGCGCACAAGGCTGCGCACGCGCGCAAACAGCGCGAGATCGTTGAGCGGCTTGGTGAGAAAATCGTCGGCGCCCGCCTCAAGGCCCTGCACACGGTCCTTCGGCTGGTCGAGCGCGGTCACCATGACGACGGGAATATGTTCCGTCTCCGGCATCGCCTTCAGGCGGCGGCAGACCTCGAACCCGTCCATGCCCGGCATCATCACGTCGAGCAGAATAATGTCCGGCAGCTGCTCCTTCGCGGCATCCAGCGCTTCCTGCCCCGAGCTCGCCTTGAACACGTCGAAATACTCGGCTGTCAGCTTTGCGTCGAGCAGCTTCAGGTTGGCAGGAACGTCATCGACAATGAGTACGCGAGCGGTCACTGGTGCCTCGTGTTTGCCTGGAGGCGCTTAACGGAGGAAACGCTGAACCGTTTCGAGGAACTGCGTCACCGAAATCGGCTTGGAGATATAGGCCTCGCAGCCGCCCTCGCGGATCTTCTCCTCGTCGCCCTTCATCGCGAAGGCGGTCACGGCGACAACGGGAATGGCGCGCAGATTATCGTCCTCCTTGATCCACTTCGTGACTTCGAGCCCGGAAACTTCCGGCAACTGGATGTCCATGAGGATCAGGTCCGGGCGGTTCGTGCGCGCGATTTCAAGCGCCTCGATCCCGTCTCGGGTCTGCAGCGTTTCGTAACCATGCGCATCCAGAAGATCGTGGAAGAGCTTCATGTTGAGCTCGTTGTCTTCGACGATCAGGACCTTCTTAGACATTGCGTCCATAGCTCCAGAACTCCACCTGTGCCGGGCGGCCTGCTGCCCGATTTGCCTGTTCCCGGCTGGGAACGGCGACTCTGCTTCTATGGGTCATATGACCCGAATATCCTTAACTAAGTCTTTAATCCCCGGGGCTCGAAGCCGCCGCTTTCCGGGGGTTTTTCATTTAAAACCCGCTATGATTAACTTTGCGTGTTCACGCTGCCTTCTTCTGGCCCAAAGCCCGGGAAAATCCTGCCATGACGAGAGACGAGGCCGAATTGCTGGCCATCCGCGCCCTTGGCCACATCGCCGCCGATGAAGACCTTCTGGGCGATTTCCTTGCCCTTTCCGGCCTTTCGGTCGATGAATTGCGTTCGCGTGCGGGCGAAGCGGAATTTCTCGGCGCGATTCTCGATTTTCTGCTCTCCGATGAAGCCCGCCTTCTCGCTTTCTGCGAATCGGAAGAACTGGACCCCCGCCTTCCCGGCCGCGCGCGGGTGGCCCTCCCCGGCGGCGAACAGGTGGAATGGACATGAGCGATCAGGAGCGTTTTCAGGGGAAGCCGGTTCACCGTCCGGAAACGCGCCCGGACCAGAAAGACGATCCCGGCGCCACGGCAAGCGAAGTCTCCGGCCCCCGGCCCGACATGCGCACCGGCGATGCCGCGATGCGCGATCCCCTCGCCGTCGATGCCGCCACCATCCCCCAGATCGACGCGCTGACGCTCACGCGCGGCCGCCCGCTCATCGTTTCCGATGCCGACGAGGTGCTGCTGCAATTCATGGTCGGGCTCGAGCGTTACCTCGATACGCAAGACCTCTGGATCGACCTGCGCAGCTTCGCCCTTAGCGGCAACATCAAGCGCAAGGGCACGGACGAGCCCGTGCCGCCCACCGAAATGCCGGCGCTCCTTGACGCCTTCTTCGCCGCCTCCGCACATGATCTCGATGTCGTGCCCGGCGCGGTCGATGCACTCGCCGCCCTCTCGGAGCGCGCGCAGATTGTCATCCTCACCAACGTGCCGATTGAAGCGAAGCCCCGCCGCGAGGCGTCGCTTGCCGCACAGGGCATTCCCTATCCCGTCATCGCCAACAAGGGGCTGAAGGGCGGCGCCGTCCGCCGCCTGGCCGATATCGTGGAAGCCCCGGTCGTCTTCCTCGACGACATTCCGCACAATCTCTCATCGGTGGCGAAGGCTCACGCGCCCGCACACCTGATCCACTTCATCGCCGATCCCCGCCTTGCAAAACTGCTCGGCCCCGCCACGGACAGCCACCTCCACACGACGGACTGGGCCGAAGCGCAAAAGTTCATTGAGGACACATTGAGCGCGGACGGCTTCTGATCCTTTCTACCCTCATGGCAGGCGAAGCGAAGCAATCCAGGGGCAGCAAGTCACATATATAAAAAACACGTCATTGCAGGGCTTGACCCGGCAATCCAGAAGCCGCCGATAGGCGGCGTCTCTTTTCGCAAGAACTTGCCCGCAACCGCTTAATTGGTTTGCCCTGGATGCCCGGGGCAAGCCCGGGCATGACATTCTTGTTTGAGGCAAGGGAAAGCATCCCTTCTGCGTCTCTGCGCCTCTGCGCGGAAAACCTTCCTCCCTTCAAACCTGATATTCTCCGCACGAAAAAAGGATAGTCGGAATGCGCATCGGCATAGACCTCGGCGGCACAAAGATTGAAGCCATCGCCCTCGACAAAGGCGGCAATGAGCGCGCGCGCAAGCGCGTGGCCTCTCCGCGCGGCGACTATGCCGCCACCATCGCCGCCATTCGCGATCTCGTTGCCGCCCTCGAAGCCGAAACCGGAGAGCAAGGTACTGTCGGCATCGGTATGCCGGGCGCAATCTCGCCCGCCACCGGCCTCGTGAAAAACGCGAACAGCACCTGGCTCATCGGCCATCCCTTCGGAAAAGATCTCGAAGCCGCACTCGGGCGCGAGGTCCGCCTCGCAAACGATGCCGATTGTTTCGCCCTCTCCGAAGCAACCGATGGCGCGGCGGCGGGCGCAGCCTCCGTCTTCGGCGTCATCCTCGGCACGGGCGTCGGCGGCGGCATCACCGTCAACGGCGCGCTCCTCACCGGGCCCAACGCCATTGCCGGCGAATGGGGGCATAATTCGCTCCCCTTCGTCCTCCTGACGAGATGCCGGGCCCGGAATGCTATTGCGGCAAGAAGGGCTGCATCGAAACCTGGCTTTCGGGTCCGGGCTTCGCTGCGGATTATATGCTCGACACGCGCGAGGCCCTTTCGCCGGAGGCCATCGTCGCGGCGGCAGAAGGCGGTAACCGTCCCGCCCGCCTCGCGCTCCGGCGCTATGCGGACCGCCTCGCCCGAGCGCTGGCACATGTCATCAATATTCTCGATCCCCATGCCATCGTGCTCGGCGGCGGCATGTCGAACATCGCCGCTCTCTACGATGAAGTGCCCTCCCGCTGGGGCGCTTACGTCTTTTCCGACAGCGTCTCGACGCCGCTCCTGCGCCACGCCCACGGAGACGCAAGCGGTGTACGCGGCGCGGCCTGGCTCTGGCCCGAGGCAGGCTGAGCCTTTACTGCGCGCCCATATTCCCGCCCGCTTCCCTCGCTCCCCGGATCAATCCGTGTACGAAGCGAAGTTTTCCCATCACCATCGGCGACAGCACAAAGGGATAGAGATCGTCCTGCCCCATGCTCTGGCTGAGATTGTTGATGGCAACGGTGAGCGGTATCCACGCCGCCATAAGCTGATCGAAATCATGAGGATCGCAGGCACGAAAATCCGTCTCCTCGCCTTCGCTTACTTGCGGGCAAATCGTCAGCCCGAAGGCACCCGCTGTTTCCAGCGTGGCAACGATGTGCAGGTAATGCGCCCAGGTCTCCGCGAAGTCTTCCCAGGCATGAGCCGTCGCATAGGCGCTGACATGGGTTTCCTGCCAGCCCGCCGTTGCGCCATTGGCGTAATAGGCTGAAAGCGCCTCGCTGTAGTCGCGCCTTTCGTCGCCGAACATCTCGCGGAATGACCTGTGCCATACCGTATCGCAGACAAGCCGGTCCCAGTAGTAATGCCCGATCTCGTGGCGAAAATGACCGAGCAGCGTCCGGTAGGGTTCACCCATGTCGCGGCGGTTGCGCTCGCGCACGGCGTCATCTGCCTCCGCCACATCGATCGTGATGAGGCCGCTGCGATGGCCGATGGTAACGGGCTCATCCGCCGTTCCCGGCGCGGCGGGCCCGGAGAGAAAGTCGAAGGCGATGCCCCTCGCGCGGTCGTCGAACTTGCTGATGACCGGCAGGCCCAGCCGCAACAGCCCGTAGACGAGGCGATGCTTGGCCGTCTCGATCCGCCGCCACAGAAGAACGCTCGCCCCATGACCAAGGTCGGGCACCGTCCGGTTCAGGCGGCAAGCCACGCAATAAGGATTGCCCGCATCCGCCGGCACCATCCAGTTGCAGGCATCGTGAGCCGCATTGGCGCAGTAGCGCACTTCCCGCTGCGGATCGGCCATCGGACGGAAAATCTCGCGGTCGGGCGACAGTGCGCTCAGCTGCATCTCGTCGGGTAGAAACCCGAGACGCATCCCGCAGCGTTCGCATTCGGTATTCTCGAAATATAGCGTGTGCCCGCAATGCTGGCATTCGAAGAGCTTCATGAGTGGGCCTCGGTCGGGGGGTCAGCTAGGGTCACAACGCCCTGCTGGCGGAAAAGCCCCATCGGAATAGTCGATTATAGCCCTATTTCTCTACAGCCCTTGTCCCCGAGCTATCGTCCCGGATATTCGGCGATGACAATCCGCTTTGCTGGTAAACTCCCGGCGAAACATCATCCCGGCCGCCCCTATAACGCCCTCATGACCGACGCAACCACAGGCTTTTGCCGCGACTGCTTCTCTCCCGTGCCCGAAGGCGCGGAGCGTTGCCCTGTATGCCGCCGCCCGCGTCTCCTCTTCCACCCGGAGATCAACTCTCTCACCATCGCGCATATGGATTGCGATGCTTTCTATGCGGCGGTCGAGAAGCGCGACAACCCGGAGCTTCGCGACAAGCCGCTCATCATCGGCGGCGGCACGCGCGGTGTCGTCTCCACCTGCTGCTACATCGCGCGCATCAGAGGTGTGCGCTCCGCCATGCCCATGTTCAAGGCGCTCGCCGCCTGCCCGGAAGCCACCGTCCTGAAACCCGACATGAACAAATATGCGCGCGTCGCCCGCGATGTCCGCGCTCTCATGCGCGACCTCACGCCCCTCGTCGAGCCTGTCTCCATCGACGAGGCCTTCCTCGATCTCTCCGGCACCGAACGCCTCCATCACGCCAGCGCCGCCGTCAGCATGGCGCGCCTCGCAAAGCGCATCGAAGACGAGATCGGCATCACCGTTTCCGTCGGCCTTTCCCACAACAAGTTTCTCGCCAAGATGGCCTCCGACCTCGACAAGCCGCGCGGCTTCGCCGTTATCGGCCGCGAGGAGACCCTCTCCTTTCTCGCCTCGAAACCCGTCTCGATGATCTGGGGCGTCGGCAAGGCGCTGGAGGCAAAGCTCGCTCGCGAGGGCATCACCCGCATTTCCCAGCTTCAGAAGATGGAAGAACACGATCTCATGGCGCGCTTCGGCTCCATGGGAAGCCGCCTCTACCGTCTGTCGCGTGGTCTGGACAGCCGCCATGTCGAACCCGTCCATGAGACGAAAAGCATTTCCGCCGAAACAACCTTTATGCGCGACATCGCAGACAGGGCCGAGCTCGACCGCATTCTCTGGCCCCTCTGCGACAAGGTCGCCACCCGCGCCAAGGCGGCGGGACTCTCCGGCTCGACCGTGGTGCTGAAACTCAAGACCGCCGACTTCAAGATCCGTACGCGCAACCAGACCCTGCCCGACCCCACGCAGCTTGCCGAAGTGATCTACCGTGTCGCCTCGCCCATGCTTGCCCGCGAAGCCACGGGGACAAGTTTTCGCCTTCTGGGGGTGGGGATTTCAGGTCTCGCCGATGGTGACCTCGCCGACCCGCCCGACATGCTCGATCCCGCCGCGACGCGCCGCGCGGAGGCCGAACGGGCGATGGATCGTCTCCGCGCGAAATTCGGGGACAAGTCCATCGTCAAGGGACGAGGCATGAAAGAATGACAAAGCGGGTATAAATCCGTCTACGGACGAACCCGGGGATAAGAGCGTCATTTGTGACGTTATTATGACGTTTCGATGACGGTCGAAAACGACGTTCGAAAAACGGCGGAAAACCGCCACCTCGAATTGTGACGGTTGCCGCCCCGTTCAGCACTTGTCCGGATCGAAATAGGTGACTTCGCTGAGCGCTCCCTTCACCTCGACATCGAGATAATCAAGCGACAACATGGCCGATATCCCGTTGGGAAATAAGAGATATCCCATCTCGAAGCTTGGCACGCCCTCGCCATCCGCCGGATCGAAATAGCTGATCCGCACGGGCCAGGGCTCCATCTCGGCAAGTGCCGCGCCCTTTCCGTCCACCTTCGCGTCAAGCCCTTGAACTGGAACGGTTTTTCCAATGAAAGCGGTGGTCGGATTCTCGCCCTTTTCCGTCCCGTCGAACAGCGGATGGCTGAAAACCTTGTGCCCTGCTTGCGCTTTTTCGATCAGCCCGAGGTTGTATTCCATGGGAAAAAGCGTCTCGCGGGGCATCGCCATGGGCTCGTCGCCTTCGCGTAAGAGCTTGATATCGCCGGACTTTTCGCGCGTTGCCGTGCCTTCCTCGCTATCGGTCAGCTCGCCATTCGTATACTCGGTCCGGGTGAAACGAAACTCGCTCCCATCCGCCGCTTCCCAATAGCTCAGGCGAACGTCGTTGCTCACAAACCCTTGATCTGCAACGGAAACTTTCGTCACCACGCGCTGCAACGAGGTATAGCCACCGCAAGCCGGCCCCCCTCGCCACTCGACGACCATGCGTCCCTCAATGCCCGTCACGTCGCTCACCGGCTGCATGTGTCCGAGCGACAGGTCATAGACGGCGCGATGCATCTGCAAGGACGGCGAAGCTGCCGCCACCCCGGTCTCCACGACAAAAAAGGCAATAATTACAGACACTAAACGCTCGAACCGCTTCACTTCGTTTCCGCTCCCGCACCGTCTATTTCAGCTCTTTTGCGAGCCTACACCATCGGGTAAACCGGATAACCAGTTCATCGGAAGGCTTTGCATGACCCGCCCTCGCATTCTCGTCACACGAAAATTACCGTCCGATGTAGAGGCCCGCGCTTGCGCGCATTTCGATGCCTCTCTCAATGAAGACGACACCCTGCCCACGCGCGAGACCATCATTGCGGATGCAAAGGGAAAGGACGGCCTTCTCGTCACCGTGACGGACAGGATCGACGCGGAGCTGATCGCCGCCCTCCCCGCGAGCGTCAAAATTATTTCAACCTTCTCAGTAGGTTACGATCACATTGACGTCGCCGCCGCCACCGCGCGCGGCATTGCCGTCACCAACACGCCGGACGTCCTGACCGATGCCACGGCCGAGATTGCACTCCTTCTCATGCTCGGCGCGGCTCGCAACGCGACCTCATCCATCGCCACTCTTCGTGAAGGCCGCTGGAAAAACTGGGCGCCCACGGGAATGCTGGGGACGGAGCTTTCCGGCAAGCGGCTGGGGATTCTCGGCCTGGGCCGTATCGGCCGCGCCACAGCTTCCCGCGCACGTGCGTTCGGTATGGAGATCCACTATCACAGCCGCCAGCGCCTCTCGCCCGAGCTGGAGGAAGGTGCGCGCTATCATGCTGATATTGCTTCACTTTTCAGCGTTTCAGACATCCTGTCCATCCATTGTGCCTCGACACCGCAGACACGCGGTCTGATCAACCGCGAGACCATTGCTCACCTGCCCGAGGGGGCCATCATCGTGAACACCGCGCGTGGCGACATCGTCGATGATGATGCCTTGATCGAAGCTCTCGCTTCCGGGCGCCTCGGGGCCGCCGGGCTCGACGTCTTCAACAACGAGCCGAACTTTCATCCCGGATATCTCAATCTTTCCAATGCCTTCCTCCTCCCTCATCTCGGCAGCGCCACGCTCGAAACACGCAACGCCATGGGGTTTCGCGCTCTGGAAAACCTTGAAGCGTTCTTCCGGGGAGATACGCCCCGCGACCTCGTATCCACCTAGGCGTGTTGGGAAATCGTTACCCTTAAGAGGCAAACTTTGCCGGTCCCTCCCACCGCCCCGCCTGCTAGGTAATTGATTTTACTCACTTTCTCTTCTGGCAGCGCATTTGCATCTTCAGCTCCACTCACACTCCAAACAGAGGGGCCACGGTAAGCCGTGACGGGGATATGGGGTATTCGAAGAGAACATTTGAAGGCGGCAATGAGCCCGCTGCGAGCATTATGGACGGCATCATGCCGTCCGATCCGCAGACGGAGCGTTTTCGCCGCAGTCTTGGACTCGGAAGCCGCACGCAAGCCAATCGCCACCTCGTCGCACAGGCAATCGCCTTTGCAAACGAAACCGAAAGCCGCATCGTTGCACTCAACGAACGCATCCGGCAGCTTGAGGCGCTTGCGCAGACCGACGAACTCACGGGGCTGCTCAACAGACGCGGTTTCGATGAAGTGCTTCGTCGCAATCTCCTGAGCGCCGCGCGCTATGAGGAAACGGGCCTTCTCGCCTATATCGACCTCGATGACTTCAAGACCGTCAACGACTGCCACGGCCACAGCGCTGGCGACGAAGTGCTGCGCCAGGTTGGTGCTTTCCTCAGCAAAAGCATTCGCGCAACGGACTATGCGGCACGTCTCGGCGGCGACGAATTCGCGATCCTTTTTGTGCGCGCCGATCATCGTCCGGCCCGTGAAAGGGCTCGCGAAATGCTGAGGGAGATCGGCAAGCTCAAGATCACCTGCAAGTCTCGCCGCATCTCCGTGCGCGCAAGCCTCGGCCTCGCAAGCTACAATGGCGAAACGCAGCTCGAAAACCTGATCGAGCGTGCGGACCGCGCCATGTATGCCGACAAGAAAAACGGCAGCCGGGCCGCTCGCCTCACCACGCTGGGATAACGAGCCGCGGCCGATCGCTCAGACGAACGGCTCGCCCTTGGGTTGCTGTTGCGTAATGCAATGGATCGAGCCCCCGCCAATTGCGATTTCCAGCGCCGGCACCGTCTCAATTTTTCGTCCCGGAAAGGCCTCCGCCATGACACCCGCCGCAACATCGTCGTTCGGGTCGTCATAGATCGGCATGATCACCGCCCCATTGGCGATGTATGAATTCACGTAGGACGTGCAGAGCCGCCTTCCGTCGTCCCTTCTGAACTGGCGTTGCGGTTGAGGGATCTCGATCACCTCCAGCGTTCTCCCTCGCGCATCCTTCGCCGTTTCGAGGCGCCGTTTGTTATCCTGCATCCGGGCATAATTCGGATCACGCCTGTCCTCCGGCATGTGCAGGAGAACACGGCCTTCGCCCGCAAAAGACGCGATCATATCGACATGTCCGCTCGTCTCGTCGTCTTCCAGTCCGCGGTCCAGCCAGATAATCCGCGCGACGCCGAGCGTCAGCGCAAGCGCCTCCTCGATCTGTTGCCTTGTCATTTCAGGGTTGCGGTTGTCGTTCAGCAAACATTCCTCGGTCGTTAGAAGCGTACCGTAGCCATCCACGGAAATCGCACCACCTTCCAGCACCATGTTGTTCGAATATTTGCGCATACCGAGCCGGTCGAGGATAAGTCCGGCCACTGCGGCGTCGTTTTCATAACCATGATAGGCGTTTCCCCATGCATTGAAACGCCATTGCGATCCGGCAGCATGTCCCTTGCCATCAACAAGAAAAACAGGGCCGGAGTCCCTGCACCAGCTATCGTCGATAGGGAGCGGCACCGTTTCGATGCCGCGTCCGCAGGCGAGCCGAACCTGCGCCTCGTCTTCCGGCCGGCAGACCATGCTCACCGGCTCGAAAGCGGCAATGGCTCGCGCAACCTGCGCATAGGCGGCATAAGTCTGTGGCAAGCGATCACCCCACACTTCTGCCCGGCTCGGCCATTGCATCCAGCAGCGCTCATGCGGCTCCCATTCAGCCGGCATGAACAGTCCATCATCCGCTGGCATACGCCGCTCGCTCATGCTCTGCCTTCCCGCTCTTTCACCGTGCCCTCTTAGGCGTTAGGTATAACGCGCCAACATAGTGCGGCAACCGCGGCAAAGGGAGTTAAAGCGACATGACCGGAAAGATCGAAGCCCGCCTGAAGGAAATCGGCATCGAATTGCCTGCTCCCTCGCAACCGGCCGGCACCTACGTGCCTTATGTCCTTACAGGCAATCTGGTTTTCATTTCGGGTCAGGGCCCCGTCGGCCCCAAAGGTTTCGAATATCAGGGAAAGGTCGGCAAGGAGCAGGACGCCGAGTCGGGAAAAGCCGCCGCTCGCCTCACCATGATCAATGTCCTCGCCCAGCTGAAGGCCGCATGCGGCGGAGACCTGGACCGGGTCACGCGCTGTGTGAAACTGCTCGGCTTCGTGAACTCCACCCCGGACTTCGACCAGCAACCTTCCGTCATCAATGGCGGTTCCGACCTGCTGGTGGAAGTTTTCGGAGAAGCCGGGCGGCATGCCCGCTCCGCCGTTTCCGCCGCGTCGCTCCCCTTCCAGATGACGGTGGAGATCGAAGCCATTTTCGAGATCGCATGAGCTGCACCTGTTTATTAGGATCGGGTCATGGGAGACAGCGAAGCAGCCATCATCCGTGTCGTGGACAGCCTTGCCAGCGTGGACAGCGAAAGCTGGGACGCTTGCGCCAATCCGCTGGGTGAACCGGCGAATCCCTTTGTCTCGCACGGATTTCTGAGCGCGCTGGAGGAGAGCGGGTCAGCCACACGGCACACAGGGTGGCTCGCTCAGCACATCCTTCTGGAGGATGAGGCAGGCAAGCTCGCCGGCTGCATGCCGATGTACCTCAAGAACCATAGCCGGGGTGAATATGTCTTCGACCACGGCTGGGCCAATGCCCTGGAGAACGCCGGGGGAAACTACTATCCAAAACTTCAGTGTTCGGTCCCCTTCACGCCAGCAACCGGTCCGCGCTTGCTCGTTCCGAACACCCCCATTCGCGAAGCCGTGGAAGATACATTGCTGGAAGGCGCCATCGAGATCGCCCGAAGACATGGCGTCTCCTCGCTGCACATCACCTTCCTCCCCGAACGGCAATGGAAGCGCGCAGGTGCCCACGGCCTGCTTCAGCGGACCGACCAGCAATTCCACTGGCACAACCGAGGCTACAGGACATTTGACGACTTCCTCGCCGATCTGTCCTCCCGCAAACGCAAGATGATCCGCAAGGAACGTGAGCGCGCCACAGAAAACGGCATCACTGTGGAGTGCGTGACAGGCAATGATCTCACGGAAGATCACTGGGACGCCTTCTTCACCTTCTACATGGATACAGGTGCACGGAAATGGGGATCGCCATACCTCACGCGGGATTTTTTCAGCCTGATAAATGAACGCATGGCCGATGAGACGCTTCTTGTGATGGCACGGCGCGATGGCAAACTGATCGCAGGCGCACTGAACTTCATCGGCGGTGATGCCTTGTATGGACGAAACTGGGGAGCTATCGAGCATCACCCGTTCCTTCACTTTGAATGCTGCTACTACCAGGCCATTGAATTTGCAATCAGCCGAGGCCTCGAACGCGTAGAGGCGGGAGCGCAAGGCGAGCATAAACTTGCGCGGGGCTATGTTCCCTCCCGGACCTATAGCGCACACTGGATCGCGAACACTTCGTTTCGCGAGGCGGTCGGCGAATATCTTTCCCGCGAACGCCAATATGTCGATCGCGATATTGCGATACTTGGCGAATACGCGCCCTTCCGGCACGATACGAGCAAAGACGAATATCAGGAGGATGATTTCTGACCGTGGCCTATGATCCAAACAACATCTTCGCAAAAATCCTGCGCGGCGACGCGCCATGCTTCAAGGTCTATGAAGACGACATGACTCTTTCCTTCATGGATGTCATGCCGCAGGCAGAAGGCCACACGCTCGTCATCCCGAAATTTCCGGCCGAGAATCTCTTCGATCTCGATCCTGAATATGCAGGCGCCATGGCGAAAACCGTTCAACGCATCGCCCCGGCCGTGAAGAAGGCATTCAACGTTCCGGGCATCCTTGTTGCGCAGTTGAACGGCGCAGAAGCTGGACAGACCGTCTTTCATATTCACACCCACATCATTCCGAGAAGGAACGGGATCGACCTGAAGCTTCACGCCCGGGGGATGGCGGACTTCAAGGAACTTGAAAGCCAGGCCGAAAAAATAAGGGCTCTGATCGAGTAGAAATAATGAATGGCTTTGTGCGTCCGGGGAGAGGGTGCAACAAAGCTGCACAGGGGCGGATAACATAAAATTCGTAAAACGCACTGCGTTTTACGCCGCCATTCTGTTTGCGGCGTCTGCTTGTTCCGATGGTGAGGAATATACGCAGGAGGCGATATCCGCGCCTTCCCCCTTTCACTGCATACACGGCATACACGGCATACACGGCATACACGGCATACACGGCATACACGGCATACACGGCATCGTGCGTCAGACGCTTGGCCGCCAAAATCTATAGATCGAAATAACAAAGGCCGCCGCAGAAAACCACGGCGGCCTTTTTATCGTCTTGCTCTTGCTCGATCAGCCAAAATGGAAGGCGACGAACTTGTTGCCATCGAGATCGCGGAAATAACCGCCATAGAACGTATCCCCACGCAGACCCGGCGCACCTTCGTCCTTGCCGCCAAGGCTCAGTGCCTTTGCATGCACCTTGTCCACATTTTCTCGCGATCCGACAGCCAAGGCGACCATGGTTCCATTACCGAATGTTGCCTTGTTACCGTCGTGAGGCTTTGTAACGGCGAGCATGGGTCCGCCATTGCTCCACCCTACAAACCGGTCAGGATCCGACATGGCACGCTTGGCGCCAATCTCCGCAAGCAAATCGTCGTAAAATGCCACTGCACGATCAAGATCATTCGTCCCGACCATCACATATCCGATCATCCTTTATCTCCCTGATGATTTTTTAGTTACGCACAAAAAGAACGGTCCAGAATGTAGCCATTCCGACCGTTCTCTGTCTCATTTTCCCGCAAATGCGAAGATAACTCACTCCACCAGAAGTGGCACTTGGGGCACCGTCCCGCCACCGGAACCGCCCGAACCGTCGCGCGGCTTCTTGGTCTTTGGCCTCTTTGGGCCGCTCGGGCTTCGCGGTTGGGCGGGGTCTATATCGAAGGAGAGTGCGTCATCCGTTACTTCGACACGAACATGACCACCCTTGACCAGTTTGCCGAAGAGAACTTCGTCCGCCAGCGGCTTCTTGATGTTTTCCTGAATGACCCGTGCCAAGGGCCGGGCACCCATCTGCTCGTCATAACCGCGCTCGGCGAGCCACTTGTTTGCCTCAGGCGTGAGTTCGATCGTGACATGGCGGTCGGCGAGCTGCGCCTCAAGCTGAAGCACAAACTTCTCGACAACCTGCGCGATAACCTCTTCCGGCAGATGTCCGAAGGGGATAACCGCATCGAGGCGATTGCGGAATTCCGGCGTAAAGAGCCGTTTGATGGCATCTTCGTCATCCCCGGTCCGCTTCTTCTGCGAAAAGCCGATCGTCGGCTTGGCCATATCCGCCGCCCCCGCATTGGTGGTCATGATGAGAACCACGTTGCGGAAATCAATCTTCTTGCCGTTGTGATCGGTCAGCTTTCCGTGATCCATGACCTGCAACAGAATGTTGAAGAGGTCCGGATGGGCCTTTTCGATTTCATCGAGCAACAATACGCAATGCGGATGCTGGTCGACGCCATCCGTCAAAAGACCGCCTTGGTCGAAACCCACATATCCGGGTGGAGCGCCGATCAAGCGAGACACAGTATGCCGCTCCATGTATTCGGACATATCGAAGCGAAGCATCTCGACGCCAAGAACGGAGGCAAGCTGCCGGGCGACCTCGGTCTTTCCGACGCCCGTAGGACCAGAGAAAAGATAGGAACCGATGGGCTTTTCAGCCTCGCGCAAGCCTGCCCGCGCCAGTTTGATCGAAGCGGCTAGCGCGTCGATCGCCGCATCCTGGCCAAACACCACTCGTTTGAGTTCCGTGTCGAGATCCTTGAGCTTTTCCGTATCGCTCTTCGAAACCGATTTTGGTGGAATACGAGCCATGGTGGCGATTACGGCCTCAATTTCGGCCACACCGATGGTCTTTTTCCGCCGGGATTCGGCAAGAAGCATCTGCGAAGCCCCGGCTTCATCAATCACATCGATCGCCTTATCGGGGAGTTTCCGGTCATGCATATACTTGGAAGAAAGCTCGACGGCTGCCTTCACCGCTTCATTGGTATAGCGAACCTTGTGGAACTCCTCGAAATAGGGCTTGAGCCCCTTCAGTATCTTGATGGAGTCTGGAACCGAGGGCTCAACCACATCGATTTTCTGGAAACGGCGGACAAGCGCCCGGTCTTTTTCGAAGTGTTGCCGATATTCCTTGTAGGTCGTTGAACCGATGCAGCGCACCGAACCGCTTGCCAGCGCAGGCTTCAACAGATTCGAGGCATCCATCGCACCGCCACTCGTCGCACCGGCCCCGATCACCGTGTGGATTTCGTCGATGAACATGATCGCGCCCGGATAGGCCTCGATCTCCTTGATGACTGCCTTGATGCGTTCTTCAAAATCGCCGCGATAGCGGGTGCCTGCGAGCAACGTGCCCATATCGAGCGAGAATATCGTCGCATCCTTGAGGACTTCCGGCACCTCGCCCTTGACGATCCGTCGCGCAAGCCCCTCGGCAATAGCGGTCTTGCCCACGCCGGGATCGCCGACGAAAAGCGGGTTGTTCTTGGAGCGGCGGCAAAGAATCTGGATTGTTCGCTCGACTTCCCGCGTCCTGCCGATCAGAGGGTCGATTTTCCCCTGTTTCGCCCTTTCATTCAGATTGACGCAGTAATTATCGAGCGCCTCCGTCGCGCGCTCTTTGCTCCGGCTACGCTCGCCCGCTTCGGCTTCCTCTTGCGCGCCGCGTACTGGACGCGTTTCGCTCATGTCGCTGCGCTTCGCAATGCCGTGGCTGATGTAGTTCACGGCGTCATAGCGCGTCATATCCTGCTCTTGCAGGAAATAAGCGGCATGGCTCTCGCGCTCGGCGAACATGGCAACGAGTACATTCGCACCCGTCACCTCTTCGCGGCCGGACGACTGAACATGAATAACCGCGCGCTGGATAACGCGCTGGAAGCCGGCGGTCGGCTTGGAATCTTCTCCATTCTCGACAACCAGGCTCGAAAGTTCATTGTCGATGTAGCTGATTAGCTGCTGGCGCAACAAATCCGTATCGACATTGCAAGCACGCATCACGGCGGCTGCGTCGCTGTCATCCATCAGGGAAAGCAGGAGATGTTCCAGAGTCGCATATTCGTGATTACGCTCGTTGGCAAGCGCCAGCGCACGATGAAGCCCCTCCTCCAGATTACGTGAAAACGTCGGCACTCCGAACCTTCCCTTCTGCTGAACTTGGGTACAGCCTGAACGAACGCGCTACTATTCTCTTTCCATCGTACATTGCAGCGGATGTTGGTGCTGGCGCGCGAAATCCATCACCTGTGTCACTTTCGTCTCCGCCACCTCATACGTATACAAACCACACACCCCTACACCGTTCTGGTGAACATGGAGCATGATCACAGTTGCCTCTTCTCGCCCCTTGTTGAAAAAGTGTTCCAGCACATGAACCACGAACTCCATCGGAGTATAATCATCGTTCAGCAGCAACACTTTGTAGAGCGAGGGTTTCTTGGTTTTTGGCTTCGTCTTCGTGATGACGCCGGTGCCAGAGCCGCCGTCTTCATCACTGCGCCGCCTGTCGTCAGACATACCCCATTCCTGCCGATGTCTTGTCTGCTCCACGGTCTCGCCCGGCAGCAGTAATCCTGAAATCTTCCAACTCTTTGATAGATAGTCGATCACAACAAAAATCAAAGGTCATCCCAATCGTAGACGGATTCGTTACGGCCCGGCGATGACTTGTGCAGCGCTCTCCGAAGCGAAACCGGTCGCACATCGTTCTCCTCCGTCTTCCACGTCCCGAACTCCTAATTCCGGCTCGAAAGCTGTCAGACAAAAGCTGACAGCTGAAGTGACCCTGAGGATCGCTTCATCAAGCTGATTAACAAAATATTAACCCTGTTAATAAATTGGTAACACACACTTCCTATCCTCATATTCACCCGTAAGCGCGTAAGATACTTACGATTTTTGCGATTTTTCGCATGAAGAGACTTCGCAAGCTGTGGTTCTGCCGCTACAGTTTTGGGATAATTTTGGGGGCACGTTTGGGCAGAACGTGTCGGCAACAGGGGTTAGGCGACATGCAGGGGCCTGCGCTCACGAGTAATGCGCGCAATTCCACAAACCTGACTGGCAAGGCCATTCGCCTCGTTACGGCGGGTATCATGGTCACTTTTGTTTGGGTTTTGGCGCTTCCGGTCCACGCTGCAACACCCCCTACGGCGGCGTTTGTGATGGATGCCTATTCGGGAAAAGTCCTCTATTCTCGAAATGCTGACGATTACCGGTATCCAGCATCGCTGACCAAGATAATGACTCTCTACCTTCTTTTTGAAGGGCTGGAAGCCAAGAAATTTACGCTTAGGTCGCGGATTACCATGACACCTAGGGGCGCGAGCATGCCCCCCTCGAAGCTGGGCTTGCGGCCTGGTCAGACGATTAGCGTCGAAGACGCAATACTTGCGCTCGTTACCCGTTCGGCAAACGACGTTGCTTCATCCATGGGCGCCTTCCTGGCCGGCACTGAAGACAAATTTGCCGTCATGATGACGAAGAAGGCGCATGCGCTTGGCATGTCTCGCACTACGTACAAGAACGCGTCCGGCCTGCCAAATAGCGCTCAGAAGACAACAGCACGGGATCAAGCAACGCTGGCTAAGCGTATACGTGAAGATTTTCCCGAGTATTATCATTATTTCAGCACGAAATATTTCGTCTGGGGCAAATCCCGCATCCGCAATCACAACCGTCTGCTCGGGGAATATAAAGGCACGACCGGCCTCAAGACCGGATACACCAATGCTTCGGGTTTCAACCTCACAGCGACAGTCGAGAGAGACAACAAGTTCCTGATCGGTGTGGTCATGGGGGGCAAGAAAGCGAAACTTCGTGACGCTCATATGATCGAGATTCTCGACAAGGCATTCCCGCGCGCCGTTGCCGCAAAGGATGGCAATACGTTGATGGCCGCCACACTTCCCCCACCGACGCCAATTCTCCGACCGGTGGGTCTTGTGGCTGACGAAGACCGCTCCAGCCTCCTCCAGCTCGCCTCTACGCTTCAGGATGAGCGCGACGCGGATGAAGAAAACCATACGAACGACGGCCTGAGTGCCAAGAAGCCGAAGTCCGTCGAAATGGCAGCCCTGCCCGCGGCCACCCCTCAATCGGCTGATACGCCCGCTGCAAGCGCGGCGGCACCCGTCGACAGTGTTACGGCCTATGCAGTCGCAGCTCTGCGTACCGCCGAAGGTCCGGTACGCAAGGCCGGGCGCGAAATCGGTAACTTCCTGGTAGCTCCGGCAAATGCCGCCATCAATCCGGATGCCGCTGCCAGCCCCCTTCTTCGCACCTCCGCGAACGACCCAACGCGCCGCGAGCCGCAGGCGGCTCAATCATGGCGCAACGGCGATCCTCTGATCCCTGATGGCACCTGGGTTATCCAGATCGGTGCCTATGCCGAGCAATCGGACGCGGTCGACAGCATCCGCAAGGCCATGCGCGCCGCACCGTCCGAACTGGGCAAAGCTGTTCCTGTCACCGTTCCAGTAAAGACGGCAGACAAACGTACGCTTTATCGGTCTCGCTTTGGAGGCTTCGATGGAGAAGCTGCCGCCCGGAATGCCTGCGGACGCCTCGCCCGCGAAGCCATCCAGTGTATTGCGATCCCGCCAGCGAACTGGTCCCTGCCGCAGGCAGCCGAAAACAACGAAAAGCGTCGGGGCTAAGCGGCTTTAGACACTTTCTACAGATCGCCCGGGCAAATTGAGGGTATCGACAAGAGCCCGCACTTCTGCGCGGGCGGCTACATGAGACATCGACATCTGCGTCTCGACGCCTTCCTCTCTCAGGTCGAGAAGCGTAAGCCCGGAGGGGAACATCTCACGGAAGATGACCCGCTCGCCGAAGCCGGGACCGGAACGAAAACCAATCCGCTGGGCCAGCGCGGCAAGAACGGATTCGACGCGGCGCTTGTTCTTGGCATCCAGATGGGAGAGGCGGTTGCGAACGACAATCCAGTCAATCTCACCCCCATCGGAAACAGCGCGCCGTTTGCGGCACTCCCATACCATCTCGCTATAAACGCTGGGTCCTTTGACCTTGTAGGTCTGCGGATCGACACGCCCCAGCAAATCGAAATCCACGAAGCTGTCGTTCATCGGTGTGATAAGTGTGTCGGCACGCGCGTGCCCCAGACGCGAAAGATTATTGTCGCTGCCGGGGCAGTCGATCACCAGATAATCATTCGCCAAAGACAGGCGAGCTATCGTTTCGTCAAGTTCCCTCATCTCGGCGGCATTCGCCTCAATGACGGTGTCCAACGTCGAACGGGTAATCACCACATGGTCCGGCATGACCAGATTGACGTTTGCCGCTTCAGCCCAAACGCGCCGGTTTTCCACATAGCGGGTCAAAGACCGCTGCCGCCCGTCAAGATCAATTGAGCCGACGCGATAGCCCGCATGCAGCAGATGGGCAATGATATGCATGGCGGTCGTCGTCTTGCCCGAACCGCCTTTTTCATTACCAAGTACGATTACATGAGCAGGCCTGCCTGCCTGCAACTCGCTTGTCATTCAACCCGCCCGTTCCCAAAATCTCCGGCATCTCTGCCGAATCGTGCGGAGTTTGGGTGCTCGCAGGGAAAGCGTCAACATTCCCGCCCCGGGGATATCTCACGATCCATTCAGCCGGCTCTTGCGGCCTCCCCCGCCTCTGTGGCTACACTTGATCTATTGGCTGACGGTAGCGCGAGAAACACCGCTGCCCTTCATCTCCTTGGCTGCAACCTCCGGGACTTTCCGAATGAATGGCATGCTCACTCTCGACCAGCTTTCCGACCTTGTTTCCTCCGGTGAAATCGACACCGTCGTCATGGCAATGCCGGATATGCAAGGGCGTTTGATTGGAAAGCGAATGGCCGCGCCTTTCTTTCTCGACACAGGCGTCCACGAAACGCATGCCTGCAACTACCTCCTCACTGTCGATACGGATATGGAGCCTGTCCCTGGCTACAAGGCGGCAAGCTGGGCGCAGGGCTATGGCGACTTCGCCCTGAAACCGGACATGGCGACACTGAGGCGCGTTCCCTGGCTGCCGGGCACAGCCATCGTGATCTGCGACACGGTCGATCATAATGGCGAAGACGTACCGCACGCCCCCCGATCGATACTGAAAAAGCAATTGAAACGTATTGCCGCCATGAAGATGAAAGCCTTCACGGCGTCAGAGCTTGAATTCTATCTTTTCGATGAAACCTTCGAGAGCGCACACGAGAAGCGCTATCAAAATCTCAAAACCCCCAATTGGTACATTGAGGACTACCACGTCTTCGCCACAACGAAGGAAGAAGGCATCATGCGGGCTATCCGCACGGGCCTCGAAGGCGCCGGCATTCCCGTCGAAAACTCCAAAGGCGAATGGGGGCCGGGGCAGGAGGAAATCAATGTGCGCTATGCCGAGGCGCTCGAGATGGCCGACCGGCACACGCTGCTGAAAAACGGCATCAAGGAAATCGCCTGGCTGCATGGCAAGGCCGTGACCTTCATGGCCAAGTGGAACTACGAACTCGCCGGTTCGTCCTGTCATATCCACATGTCGCTCTGGGACGAAAAGGCGAAAACAGCCCGCTTCTTTGAAGAAGGCTCCGAGCCCCATGGAATGTCGGCGCTTTGCCAGAATTTCCTCGCCGGACAGCTCCGCCACGCACATGAGCTCACCTATTTCCTTGCCCCCCAGGTCAATTCCTACAAGCGTTTCGTGGACGGTTCCTTCGCGCCGACCAACATCGTCTGGTCCAATGACAATCGCACTGCCGGTTTCCGCATGTGCGGTCAGGGCAAAAGCCTACGGATCGAGTGCCGGATCGGCGGCGCCGATCTCAACCCCTATCTGGCCTATGCCGCACTGCTCGCCGCAGGCCTGCAGGGGGTCGAACAAAAACTCACCCTCCAACCCGAGTTTACCGGTGATGCCTATGGCGGCGCAGGCATCCCTTCCCTTCCCAAAAGCCTTCGCGACGCACTTACGGCACTGGAAAAGTCGGATACGCTCCGCGCCGCACTCGGCGAAGATGTTGTCGAACATTATCTTCATGCGGGCCGTTGGGAGCAGATGGAGTATGAGCGACGCGTCACGGACTGGGAATTATTGAGAGGCTTTGAGCGCGGATGAGCGAGACACTGAAGGTCATATCCCCGGTCGACGGAAGCGTTTACGCCGAACGCCCCCTCGCAACATGGGCTGAAATCGACGGCGCCTTGTCGGTTGCGAAGGCAGCACAAGCCGCCTGGAAGTATGTGCCGGTGGCAGAGCGCGCTGCGCTCTGTCTGCGTTTCGTCGAAGCTTTCCTCGCGATGAAGAACGAGATCATTCCCGAACTTGCGTGGCAGATGGGACGTCCCGTTGCTTTTGGAGCGGGTGAACTCAAGGGCTTCGAAGAGCGCGCGCGCTACATGATCGCGATCGCAGGAGATGCCCTGGCGGACATCGACGCGGGCCCCAAGGAAGGCTTCTGCCGCTGGGTACGCCGCGAACCGGTTGGAACGGTTCTCGTGGTCGCCGCGTGGAACTTCCCTTATCTCATTGCCGTGAACTCTGTTGTGCCCGCCATCATGGCCGGCAACGCGGTAATCCTGAAGCATTCGGGCCAGACGCCCCTTTGTGCCGAACGTTTTGCCGCAGCCTTCGCAAAGGCGGGCGCCCCGGATGGCCTTTTCCAGGTCGCACATATGAGCCATGACACAACAGAGCGCACGATTGCGGATCCGCGCACCGATCTGATCATGTTCACCGGCTCGGTCAGCGGTGGCCATGCCGTCGTGAAGGCCGCCTCGGACAGATTTGTTGGTATCGGACTTGAGCTCGGCGGCAAGGACCCCGCCTATGTGCGTGCCGACGCGAACTTGTCCTTCGCCGTCGAAAATCTGGTGGATGGCGCTTACTTCAATTCCGGCCAGTCCTGCTGTGGCAAGGAACGTCTTTACATCCACGCAGACGTCTATGACGACTTCGTCGAGGGTTTCGTGGACCTCACGAAAAAGTACAAGCTTGGAAATCCCCTCGACCCGGAAACGACCATCGGTCCCATGGTGCGCACCTCGGCAGCCACCTTCGTCCGCGGCCAGATAGAACAAGCCAAACGAACCGGTGCGCGGGCGTTGGTGGGGGAGTCACATTTTCCCGCGTCGCAGCCTGGTACCCCCTATCTCGGCCCCGAGGTGCTGGTCGACGTGAACCACCAGATGGATGTGATGCGAGAGGAAAGCTTCGGCCCCGTCATCGGCATCATGAAAGTCCGCTCAGATGAGGAGGCGATCAAACTGATGAACGACAGCCCCTACGGGCTCACGGCATCCGTCTGGACGGAAGACGAGGACGCGGGGGAAAAAATCGGGGAGCAAGTCGACACCGGCACCTTCTTCCTCAATCGCTGCGACTATCTCGACCCTGCCCTTGCCTGGACCGGCGTGAAGGATAGCGGGCGTGGCGCAACCCTTTCGCGCGTCGGCTACGAATATGTGACCCGGCCGAAGAGCTTTCACCTGAGAACCAGAACCAAATGATGGACGCCTATCCAAGCCTGAGTGGCAACTGGAACTTCCCGACCAAGATGCGCTTCGGTCCGGGACGTATTGCAGAATTGGCAGAAGCCTGTTCGGTAGCGGGCATAAACCGCCCCTTGCTCGTGACCGATCCGGGCTTGAAACCGCTGCCGATGATCGCCGAAACGCTTGCCCTGCTCGAAAAGAACGGTATCCCCCCCGCTCTCTTCACCGATATTCATTCGAACCCTGTGGGCTCGGACATCGAAGCAGGCATCAAGGCCTTCCTCAATGGCAAGCATGATGGCGTCATCGTTCTCGGCGGTGGCAGCGCCATGGACGCAGGCAAAGCTATCGCCTTCATGTCCGGTCAGACCCGCCCCCTATGGGACTATGAAGACCGGGAAGACTGGTGGACACGCGCAGACCCTGAAGGCATCGCGCCAGTGATCGCGATCCCGACCACGGCGGGGACGGGCTCCGAAGTTGGACGCGCCGCCGTCATCACGGATGAAAGCGATCACACCAAGAAGATCATCTTCCACCCGAAGATGATGCCGGTAGAGGTGATCTGCGACCCGGAACTAACAACCGGGCTGCCGCCTCACATAACGGCTGCAACCGGCATGGATGCGCTTTCTCACAATCTGGAAGCCTGGTGCTCGCCTTTCTGGCACCCGCTTGCGCAGGGTGTTGCGCTGGAAGGCATGCGGCTCGTCAAGGATTGGCTACCCGTGGCAACAAAACGTGGCAGCAACATCGAGGCACGAGCCTTCATGATGGCTGCCTCCTCCATGGGGGCGACCGCATTCCAGAAGGGGCTCGGCTCTATGCACGCAATGAGCCATCCATGCTCATCACTGCGTGGTACACATCACGGCCTCACCAATGCCGTCGTCATGCCCTATGTGCTCGTCCATAACAAAGCGGCCATTGAAGACAAGCTGACGGCTGCGGCGCGCTATCTCGACCTAAAGAACCAGAGTTTTTCCGGCTTTGTGGACTGGGTGCTGGCTTTGCGCGAGGAAGTTGGCATTCCGCATACGCTGAAGGAAATAGGGGTCGATACCGATATCATTCCCGAAGCGGCCCCCATGGCACTTGAAGATCCCTCGAATGGCGGCAATCCGCTGCCCATGAGCGTTGCCGCGTATGAAGCACTCTACGCCAATGCCATTGAGGGGCGTCTCACCTGATCCTCAGCGAGGCTGCCCCGGCACCCAGTTGCCGTCCCTGTCATAGTGACCGGGGATATAGCCCTTCGACTCCTGTGATGGCGCGACGGGCGGAAGAGGTGCGCCGTCGCGCATTTGAGGTCTTACCCATCCGCCATATTCGCTTTTATGGCCGGGGATGAAGCTCTTGCGTGGCTCCGGCTTTGCCACCGGATTGGGGATGGTCTGGAGTTGTGGCAGTTCGGATGACGTAGGGCCACGCGCGAACGCGGGGGTCGCAATCAAGACAGCAAAAATGAGGGGCAAAATCTCTTTCATGATGAAGATATAGGTCTCTTCTGCACGAAATCGAGCGCAATTGATGTCTGCCCTTTGCGCCGCTATCTTCCGCGCGGCTTACCGGAGGATACGACCATGCCGCTCGACACCAAGAGCTATGAAATTCCAGTTGCCCGCAGTGCTGCCGATCTCCGAGAGGCTGTCGCCGCGTGGCGCGCCGAGGGATTGAGTGTCGCCCTCGTGCCGACCATGGGTGCATTGCACGAAGGCCATCTCTCGCTTGTCGATCTGGCGCGCAAGAATGCGGACCGGACCATCGTCTCCATCTTCGTCAATCCCACGCAATTTGCGCCAAACGAGGACTTCTCTGCTTATCCTCGCACCGAAGCAGCAGACGCCGCCAAACTTGAAGGCAAGGCGGACCTGATCTTCGCACCGAATGCCGAGGACATGTACCCGGAAGGATTCTCGACGACGATTTCCCTCACGGGTGTCAGCGAACCACTCGAGGGAACATTCCGCCCCACGCATTTTGCAGGTGTCGCCACCGTCGTTGCGAAACTCATTCTTCGTGCCATGCCGGATATCGCAATCTTCGGCGAGAAGGACTGGCAGCAACTCATGGTGATCCGCCGCATGGTCGCGGATCTCGATATCCCGACCAAAATTCTTGGCGGTCCGATCGTGCGCGAGCCGGATGGCCTCGCCCTGTCATCGCGCAATGTCTACCTCTCACCGGAAGAACGAAAGGCGGCCGGCCAGCTCAATGTGATCCTGCGCGAAACGGCAGCAAGCGTGGCAAACGGCGCGCCGATTTCGGAAGCAACCGCAAAAGGTGGAAAGCGTATCCTCGCGCTCGGCTTCGAAAAGCTCGATTATCTGGAGGTTCGCGATGCAGCTTCGCTCGCCCCCTTTCCAAATGACAGACCGACGGCTCCGGCACGTATTCTTGTTGCCGCAAAGATCGGCAAAACGCGCCTCATCGACAATATGCCGGTCTGAAGAGTTTCAAAGATACGTCTTGAATCAGTCGCGTTGATTCATCTTTCAGGTGGGGTCAGAGAAGCCCCAGCTCTTCGAGTTCCCGGCGCATTTCCTCTGGCATGTCGTCTTCGACCTCGCCTCTTTTCACATCGGGGGGAGCATCCTTCGGGTCCAGATAGCGCCAGCCCTGAAAGGGCCGCCGCTCTTGTCGTCGCGTTGCCACTATCTCCTTGTCGAGAACGAGCCGGCAGCGTCCAACCCCCTCACTATCCGTGAAGGGCTCGATAGCTATAAGTTTCTGACGGCACCGGATAACGCCTTTCATCACCCAGTAGAGCGAGCCGCCTGCGAGGAGTTCGTCGGCTCGCTTGGGTGTCATGCGCGTTACGTGAGCAAGAACCTGAGGCTGCTTCAGCTTCTTCATCTCGGCAAGGCGCGCGGCCTGCCATGTCGCCAGGTCTGAAACATCCTCGGCGCCGACGCAGAGCTTGACGAGGTGAACCGTCACTCCGCCTTCTCCTCGAAGGAAACAAGCACAGCGCCGGCCTCCACCTGGTCACCGACCGCAACACGAACATCCGCGACGACGGAATCTACTCCTGCGACCAGCGTCTGCTCCATCTTCATCGCTTCCATCACGACAAGCCCGGCACCTTTCTTCACTCTGGCGCCCGACTCAGCCAGAACCTGGATGATCTTGCCGGGCATCGGTGCCTTGAGCGCTCCAGTATCCGCATCCGACGCCACATCGACGTCCATCGGGTCGACGATCTCGAATTCGGTCGCAGCACCCTCATGGAGGAGGATAAAGCCTGTCCCTTTTTGCACGCAAGAAGCCGTGAGACGAACCCCGTCGACCGTCGCCGTCAGCGCATGATCATCATCCATGACAGCAGAGACGACGATTTCCTCGCCATCGGCGCACGCTCCGGCAATACGCCATCCATCGCCATCCGGCGTAACGGTAAGCGTAACCTCCTCGTCCGCAACGGTAAACTTCAGCACTTCGCTCCGGTGTCC
This sequence comes from Parvibaculum sp., assembly GCA_002694985.1. Lineage (GTDB taxonomy): Bacteria > Pseudomonadota > Alphaproteobacteria > Parvibaculales > Parvibaculaceae > Parvibaculum. The sequence continues at coordinate 315,563 of NZNS01000005.1, forward strand.
GCCAAGAACCCAGCTGTCATTCGCGGCCCAGGGTGAATGGGGTTCGTCTCGCCGTTGTTGAGCAACCTCGGCATCGGTTTTGCGCTGCAGAAGATGCCCTGCCACGCCAAGGGCGAGAACACGTGCCCCCACACATCTCCCGGGAACAAGTGCGTCAAGATGGCGGTCAATGAAGCCTGTGTCGATATCCCCGGCCATGAAGGCATCATGCCCCATGACAGCCGCGAGAAAGGCGAGATTGGTTTTCGGACCCGCCACTTCCATGCGCGAAAGAAATCCCCGAAGTGTACGGAGCGCAATCAGCCGGGTCTCGCCATGCGCGATGATCTTCCCGATCATCGGGTCATAAAACATGCTGACTTCATCACCCTCGCGTACCCCCATATCGGTACGGACATGAGGCATGTTGGAGGGTGCGCGCAATCTCAGCATCCTGCCGGTCGATGGAAAAAAATTCTTCGCCGGATCTTCTGCATAGAGGCGCACCTCAACAGCGTGTCCGTTCAGCGGCACCTCGCTCTGCGTCATGGGCAGATGTTCGCCACTGGCAACGCGGAGCTGCCATTCCACGAGGTCGAGCCCGGTGATCGCTTCCGTCACCGGATGCTCCACCTGAAGCCGCGTATTCATTTCCATGAACCAGAAACTGTCGGCCTTCAGGCCTTCGCTCGCATCGGCAATGAACTCAACCGTACCTGCGCCGCTATAACCGATAGCCTTGGCAGCCGCGACCGCCGCTTCGCCCATGGTCTTCCGCATCTCGGGCGGCATTCCGGGTGCAGGAGCTTCTTCGATCACCTTCTGATGACGACGCTGCAACGAGCAATCGCGCTCGTGAAGTGACACAGCCCGCCCATGACTATCGGCAAAGACCTGAATTTCGATATGACGCGGACGCGCGACATATTTTTCGACCAGCACACGCTCGTCACCGAAAGCCGAACCCGCCTCGCGTTGCGCGCTTTTTAATTCCTTCGCGAAGTCGGCGGGCTCGTCGACACGGCGCATACCCTTGCCGCCCCCGCCTGCCACAGCCTTGATGAGAACCGGGTAGCCGATTTTCTCCGCTTGCACGCTCAGGAAATCCGCATCCTGGTTGTCACCGTGATAGCCGGGAACGACAGGCACCCCTGCCTTTTCCATCAGCACCTTGGCTGCATCCTTGAGCCCCATGGCACGTATCGCATCTGCGGGCGGCCCCACGAAAACGAGCCCCGCCTTCGCGCAGGCTTCCGCGAAACTCGCGTTCTCCGAGAGGAAACCATAGCCCGGATGCACGGCCTCTGCGCCGGAGCGCGCACAGGCATCGAGAATAGCCTCAACCCGGAGATAGCTTTCAGCCGCTGGAGCTGGCCCGATCCTGTAGGCCTCGTCGGCTTCCGCTACGTGGTAGGCATTGGCATCGGCATCCGAATAGACAGCAATGGTCTTCAGGCCCATGCGACGCGCGGTGCGGATGATGCGGACGGCGATTTCGCCACGATTGGCGATCAGGAGAGATTTGAACATGTGCCTCTCCTCACATCCGGAAGACGCCGAAGGGCGTCTCCGGTATTTCTGCGTTGAGGGTTGCCGAGAAGGCGAGCGCCAGAACGCGCCGCGTCTCCGAAGGAGCGATGATCCCGTCATCCCATAGCCGCGCCGTTGCAAACCAGGGATGCCCCTCTTCGTCATATTTCGCCCGGATCGGTGCCTTGAAGGCATCTGCTTCTTCCGGCGTCCATTTATCCGCATCGCGGTGAACCGTTGCGAGTACGCTCGCTGCCTGCTCGCCACCCATCACGGAAATGCGCGCATTGGGCCAGGTAAAAAGGAACCGCGGTGAATAGGCACGACCGCACATGCCGTAATTTCCTGCACCATAGGAACCGCCAATGATGAGCGTAATTTTCGGCACATTTGCGGAAGCGACCGCCGTCACCAGCTTGGCGCCATCCTTGGCGATACCGCCGGTTTCGTATTCGCGGCCAACCATGAAGCCCGCAATATTCTGAAGAAAGAGCAGCGGTACCTTTCGCTGACAGCAGAGTTCGATGAAATGAGCGCCCTTGAGCGCCGACTCCGAAAAGAGAATACCGTTATTCGCAATTATGCCGACGGGAATCCCGTGTATGTGAGCAAAACCGCAGACAAGCGTTGTGCCGTAAAGCTTCTTGAATTCGTCGAAATCAGAGTCGTCCACCAGCCGCGCAATCACTTCCCGCACATCGTATTGAACCGACAACGAGGCTGGGACAATGCCGTCGAGTTCAGCCATGTCGTAAAGCGGTGCCTTCGGTTCAGCGAGTGGAATGGCGACAGATTTCTTTCTGTTAAGCGTACCTGCGATCTGGCGCGCAATAGCGAGCGCATGGGCATCATCCACCGCATAATGATCGGTAACACCCGACTTGCGGGAATGAACGTCGGCACCACCGAGATCTTCTGCCGTTACGATCTCACCTGTTGCCGCCTTCACCAACGGAGGCCCGCCAAGAAAGATCGTACCTTGTTTGCGCACGATGACTGTCTCATCGGACATGGCAGGCACATAAGCACCGCCCGCCGTACACGAGCCCATGACGACCGCAACCTGTGGAATACCCTTCGCGGACATGCGCGCCTGATTGTAAAAGATGCGGCCAAAATGCTCCCGGTCAGGGAAGATATCCGCCTGGTTTGGCAAGTTCGCGCCGCCGGAATCCACGAGATAAAAGCAGGGAAGGTTGTTTTCGAGCGCGACTTCCTGCGCACGAAGGTGCTTCTTCACCGTCACAGGGTAATAGGTTCCGCCCTTGATAGTCGCATCATTGCAGACAATCACGCATTCCTGCCCCGCGATCCGCCCGATACCGGTGATGATGCCGGCTGCATTGATCGCCTCACCATACATGCCGTGCGCCGCCATCGGGGATAGTTCCAGAAAAGGCGTTCCCGGATCGACAAGCCCATAAACGCGGTCCCGTGGCAGCATTTTTCCGCGCGACACATGGCGTTCGCGTGAGCGCTCATCACCACCGAGCGCTGCCTGCGTCCGCTCAGCGTTAAGCGCGGCTGTCAGCGCCGCCATCGCCTCCGCATTTTCCTTGAAGCGGGCATCGCGCGTATTGACGCTAGTTTTCAAAATGGCCACGACCGTCATTCCTCAGGCTGGATTTTTTATAAAAACGATCATACGTTCGTATTTAAGGGCAAGCAAGACCGGGAACGCCCAGGAACGAAGGATCATCTATTGAGCAGAACGGCAGGCTCCTCGGGAAAGAAAACACTTGCCGCCATTCGCGAGGCGGGCCTCGACCTTGTTCACGAGCATGGCTTCGAGGCAATGAGCTTGCGCCAGCTTGCCGCCCGCGTCGGCCTGCAGCCAGGCTCGCTCTACAATCACATCGAAACAAAGCAGGATCTGCTCTTTGACCTGATCCACAACCATATGGTGACGCTGCTTGCGAGCATCGACGCAGAACTCGAGGGAATCGACGATCCGCTGGAAAGGCTCAAGGCTTTCATCGCCTTTCACCTCACCTACCATATCGAACGCAAGCGAGAGGTCTTTATCGGCTCGTCAGAGCTTCGCAGCCTCGAACCGAAGAACCACAGAAAGATCGTGGCGCTGCGCAAAAGCTATGAAGAACGGCTCTACGAAATTCTGGAACAAGGCTGTGCCCAAAGGCTGTTCAAAATTGAGGACATACGTGTCAGCACCTATGCAATCCTCGCCATGCTGACCGGCATATGCACATGGTACGATGCGAAAGGTCGGGTCGACCGGAAGACGCTGATCGATATTCACACCCGTCTCGTGTTGCAGGGCGTGCTGAAATAATCCGTGGAGAAACCGATGTCCGCGATACATGACGCCGACGCACGAAAATTCCTGAACAGCTGGTACGCCTATGTAGAAAAGCACGACCCCGCGCTGCTGGACGGACTGATCGCCGATGGCGCGGAGATATCCTCACCCGCTTTCTACAAACCCAAGGCTTCAAAGGACTATGTGATCGCGATCCTGACGGCAGTGATGCAGGGTTTCGAGGACTTCACGTACACCAAGGAATGGGTGGACGGGCACGAGATTATCCTCGAATTCGAAGCCCGCATCGGCGACATCCGTCTGAAAGGTATCGACCGTTTTACCGTAAACGGCAACGGTCAGATGACTCACATCGAAGTTCTCATCCGCCCGCTGAACGGCCTCATTGCTCTCGCCGAACATGTGAAGGCGGCACTCTCGAAAGAGCCCGCCTAGTTCAGTCTTTCGATGGCGACCGCTGTCGCCTCGCCGCCGCCGATGCAGAGCGAGGCTATGCCCCGCTTCGTATCTGTCTGCTTCAGGGCGTTGAGAAGCGTCACGAGGATACGTGCGCCTGACGCACCAATCGGATGGCCAAGCGCGCAAGCACCGCCATAAATGTTCATGTTCTCGTGACTGAGATCTAGATCACGTATCGCCGCCATCGCGACCACGGCAAAAGCCTCGTTGACCTCCCAGATATCCACCTCGTTTTTCGACCAGCCTGTCTTGTCTAGAAGCTTGGTAATCGCGCCAACCGGCGCCGTCGAAAACCAGGCGGGCGCCTGCGCATGCATGGCCTGGCCGCGAATGGCGGCAAGCGGCGTAAGCCCCCTCCGCTCCGCTTCCGACAAGCGCATCAAGACAAGCGCCGCCGCACCGTCCGAGATCGAACTTGAATTGGCAGCCGTCACGGAGCCACCCGCAGCGAAGGCCGGTTTCAGCGTCGGAACCTTTGCAGGATCGGCGCTCATCGGCTGTTCGTCGTTTACGACTTCGACGGCACCCTTCCGTGTCGCCACTTCGACCGGCACAATTTCATGCGAGAAGGTGCCGTCCTCGACCGCCCTCTTGGCGCGGCTCAAGGAAGCCACCGCATAGGCATCTTGCTGCTCGCGCGTGAATTGGTAGTGCTTGGCCGTCTCCTCCGCGTAGAAGCCCATCAGACGGCCCTCATAGGCATCCTCAAGCCCATCGAGAAACATGTGGTCCTTTACCTCGCCATGCCCAAGACGCATGCCGCCCCGGGCCTTGGGGAGCAGGTAAGGTGCGTTCGTCATGCTCTCCAAACCACCCGCAATGGCAACCTCCGCATTGCCGCCGGCAATCGCGTCATGCGCCATCATCGCGGCCTTCATACCCGAACCGCACATCTTGTTGACTGTCGTACAGGGGGTGCCCTCATCGAGCCCCGCACCAAGCGCCGCCTGCCGTGCCGGCGCCTGACCAAGACCGGCAGACAGAACGCACCCCATCAGCACTTCGTCCACAGCGGTCGGTGTCAGTCCTGCCCGCTCGACGGCCGCCTTGACCGCTATCGCACCGAGTTCCGGGCCTGTCTTCGCCGCAAGCGCACCTTGAAACCCTCCCATGGGGGTACGGGCCGCACTGACGATGACCACCGGATCCTTTTCGCTACCTTGTGCCATGAGTTCTTTTCCACGCTAGAGTTAGACCAACCGGCCAGGATTCGTCAGAAAACCTAGCCTAGAAACACGTGCCGCCAAACAGGGGGCCAAAGAAGGGGGGAAACGGGTGGAAACTTTCCTGCACGACATGAGCTGGGTGCTCCCCTTTCGTAGCGACATGGCCACGATAGTCTTCAATGGCTTCACCTTCCTCGGCTACACGCCCTTCTTCCTGATCTTCCTGCCCATCGGCTATTGGCTCTGGGACCGCAAGCTATTTACGAGACTGACCGTCCTCATCGCCATCACCGCTATCCTTAATGGCTGGCTTAAAGACTTCTGGCAGGACGCACGCCCCGACCCCGCCTTCCAGCTCGACGGCGACCGCGTCGCAGATTCCTATGGCCTTCCCTCCGGCCACGCACAGGTTGCTATCGCCATGTGGTTCTGGCTCGCTTACGAGATGAAGCGCCGGTGGGCCTGGGGGGTGGCAGCTTTTATCGCCGCCGGTGTCTGCTTCAGCCGCCTCTATCTAGGCGTACATGACGTCGAGGATGTGCTCGCGGGGATCGCCCTCGGCCTTCTCAGCCTAGCGGTTTTCGCCGTTCTGGTTCACGAAAACGTCGTGGCGCGTTGGCGACAGCTTCCGGCCTGGATCGACTTCGCCGTCATTCTTGCGGCTATCCCCCTTCTTTGGGTTATCTGGCCGCAGGGCGAAGATCCGACAGGCATTGCATCCGTGCTATTCCTTTTTTTCGGCTGGTTCGCAGGTGCCGCGCTCGATCGCAAGGCGGCGCCCGAAGAACCTGTCCTTCCGGCCTGGTGGCTCCGCATCGTCATGGCTGTTGGCGGAATTGTTGGCCTTTTCATCCTGCGTGCGGGACTCATGAGTGGCGGCATCGTCATCGGCCTGCCCGAAGCAATCACGGGCTACGTCGCCGTCACCATCATGGGGCTCTATGCGACGTGGATCGCTCCGGCGATCTTCCGCACGCTGAGGCTGATGAAGCAGCCCTGAACGACTACGCAGTCTCGTTGAAGAGTTCGCGGCCGATCAGCATGCGGCGGATCTCGCTTGTCCCCGCCCCGATCTCGTAAAGCTTGGCGTCGCGGAGCAGGCGGCCCGTCGAATAGTCGTTGATATAGCCATTGCCGCCCAGCGTCTGGATAGCTTCAAGCGCCATCCATGTTGCCTTCTCCGCCGCATAGAGGATCGCACCAGCCGCGTCCTTGCGCGTCGTTTGACCTCGGTCGCAGGCTTTCGCCACTGCATAGACATAGGCGCGGCAGGCATTCATCGTTGAATACATGTCGGCAAGCTTGCCCTGCATGAGCTGGAACGTACCGATAGGCTCACCGAACTGTTTGCGCTCATGGACGTAGGGTATGACTGCATCCATGCAGGCCTGCATGATGCCGAGCGGGCCGGCGGCAAGCACCGCGCGCTCATAGTCGAGGCCGGACATCAGCACGCGCACGCCTTCGTTCAATTTGCCCAGAATATTTTCTTCAGGCACTTCGCAATCCTCGAATACAAGTTCGGCCGTGTTGGAGCCACGCATACCGAGCTTGTCGAGTTTCTGGGCAGGGCGAAAACCCTTCATACCCTTCTCGATCAGGAAAGGCGTAATGCCCCTCGGCCCCGCACTTGCGTCCGTCTTCGCGTAGACAATCAATATTTCGGCATCGGGACCGTTGGTGATCCACATCTTGTTGCCGTTGAGAATATAACGGTCGCCTTGTTTATCCGCTTTGAGGCGCATCGAAACGACATCCGAGCCCGCGCCAGGCTCTGACATGGCAAGCGCGCCGACATGCTCACCGGATATGAGCTTCGGCAGATATTTCTGTTTCTGTGTATCGGTGCCCCAACGCCGCAACTGATTTACGCAGAGATTGGAATGGGCGCCATAGGAAAGACCTACGCTGGCCGAACCACGGCTGATCTCCTCCGTCGCCACCACATGTTCCAGGTAACCGAGGCCCGCTCCACCAAACTCCTCCTCGACCGTTATGCCCAGGAGGCCTAGCTCACCAAGCTGAGGCCAGAGATCGCGAGGAAACTCGTTCGAGCGGTCAATCTCCGCCGCACGCGGTGTGATCTTGTCTGCCGTGAAAGCGCGTACTGTGTCGCGGATCATGTCGGCGGTATCGCCAAGATCAAAGTCCAGCGACGGATATTCGTTCGGAAGCATGAGCATTTCCTGCTATTGCCGGGCGTTTTTTGCCACGCCTCTATACAAACCGTCACAGTCTCAACGAAGCAGAGTCTGTGATCTCATTCCGTGGAATATATATCAACAACATCGGATTCCGTGAAAACCGTGAACACACCCGCGCCTGGGCTGCCCCCTACAACCACGAACTTTCCATCGGTAGCGGCAGCGACCGCACCATGACGAGGCGTGGGCAGAGGCTTGGCCTTTTCCCACCGTCCATTGGCAAGATCGAGAATGAAATGGTCGCCATAGGTGCGCGGCGGAACCTGCTGTTCTCCCCCTGTCACATGCACCTTACCATCAAGAAGCGCGGCCACATGCCCGGACCGTGGCGTTGGCAAGGAAGGCCCTCTTTGCCAACGCCCCGTCGATGGATCGAAGACATCGACGCGTGAGGTCGCCGCACCGTTCGAGAGCCCGCCAATGGCATAGATAAGCCCGTCAACCTCAACATAGGCCGCAGCAACCCGCGGTGCAGGCATGGCGTCACCCGTCATCTCCCATTTGTCCCCGCCTGGATCGTAAGCCCACACACGTGTGGCACTGTTCCCACGTCCGCCGATCGCATAAATCTTGCCACCAACCGGAATAAACCCATGCCCTGCCCGCTTGCCCGGCATATCGGCAATGCTCAACCATGTGCCCACACGCGGATCGTAGACCCAGGCACGGGAAGTATCTCCGCCCTCCGTCGCATCTCCGAACACGCCCGTTCCCTGTGGCGACATGAAGTCCGGCCGCTGCGGCGCCGGCGCTTCATAGCCGCCAGAGACGTAAAGTCTGCCACCCGACGCCGCCATGCCGAATTGCTGAAGGCCCACGGGTAAGGCGGGGGCAGCGCGCCAGATGTCCCCGCGTATGTCGTAAATCTCGGCAACGGCCCGTGGTCCCGATGTACTGTCACCGCCGATTACGTAGAGATCGCCGCCCAGCACGGCTCCGCCAGCAAAGGCGCGGCCTGTGGACATGGGAGCACCTTCGCGCCAGCCAGATGCGGAAGCAAGGGCGGGCATAACTGCTGCGAGCAAAAGGGTGAGCGGAAGAATACTCCGCCATCTCAACGCATCGAACATGAAACCTCCGCCTGCCTTGCGGCGCTCAATAGAACAGGACCAGCGCTGCAAGCCCGAGAAAAGAGAAGAAACCAACCACATCTGTCATCGTCGTCACGAAAACGGCAGAAGACACTGCCGGATCCACCCCGATCCTATCAAGCCCCAGCGGAATGAGAATGCCCGACAGACAGGCGGCTATGAGATTGATAAGGGTGGATGCGGCGATAACGCCGCCCAGCGCAATATCCCCGAAAACAAGAAACACGAGACAACCGAGAACAACGGCAAAAAGAAGACCGTTGACGATACCCACCAGGAACTCGCGAAGGATCGTGCGCCGGACGTTGAAATTGACAAGATCGCGCGTTGCAAGCGCTCTCACTGTGACCGTCATGGTCTGCGTACCGGCATTGCCGCCCATGGAAGCGACAATCGGCATGAGTACGGCAAGCGCCACCATCTTCTCGATCGATGCATCGAAAAGCGCAATCACCGCAGCCGCAATGACAGCGGTGAACAGGTTCACGAAAAGCCAGGGAAAGCGGCTGCGTGTCGTCTGAAAAACAGAGTCCGATATCGCTTCCTCGCCGACACCGGCAAGTAGGCGGATATCCTCGGCCGCTTCCTCGCTGATAACCTCGACAATATCGTCCACCGTGATGACGCCAACGAGACGGCCCGCATCATCCACCACGGCGGCAGAGATGAGGTCGTATTTGCCGAACTGAAGGGCGACATCCTCCTGGTCCATGGTCACCGGAATGAGCGTTTGCTCGGTTTCCATGATCTCGGAAATCTTGACCGGCCTCTTCATGCGCATGACGCGCGATAAAGGCACCGTACCCGCAGGCTTGTACCCCGCATCGACCACGAAGATTTCGTAGAACTCGTCCGGCAGATCATCCGCCTCGCGCAGATAGTCGATGGTTTGCCCGACATCCCAATACGGCGGCACGGCAACAAGCTCGCGCTGCATGAGGCGGCCGGCTGAATATTCGGGATAGTCAAGCGACTGTTCGAGGGCTGCTCGCTCCGTAGCGGGCAGTTGTTCGAGGATCAGCCGCTGCTCCGCCTCGTCCATATCCTCGAGGAGATAAACGGCGTCGTCCGAATCCATTTCAGTGAGCGCTGCGGCGATGTCCTTCGGATCGAGAAGCTCGATCACGTGGTCGCGGATGCTCTCGTCGAGTTCGCTCAAAACCTCGGGATTGAGGTCCGTGCCAAGCATGCGCACGAGGTCTTCGCGCTCATCGTTACGCAAGAGTTCGAAAAGCTCGGCAAGATCGGCAGGACGAAGCGGCAGCACGAGCTCGCGGGCCTGCGGCGCATCTGCGCGGTCTACGGCATCGACAACCGAGCGCACGAAGCTCGGCGAGAGGGCTTCCTCCGCCGTCTCCTCCGGGGCATTTGTGAGAGCCTGATCGGCCAAGCAGCGCTCCCTGTGAATCGCAGGTTCGAGTTGTGGGGAGTGTGCGCTATTTGCCCCCGGCCTACTAGCCGGTCCGGCATGAAAAACCTCGGCAAACCGCGAAAAACCGATGCAGAGAAAAGAACGGCAACTGGCACGCCGCTGTCGACGCACCTGTTCGGGCGAGGACCGGATAAAACCGTAAAACAGATACTCGGCTGGATAGATAAAGGCCCTTTGAAAAGCCTCAAATCTCAGATGGTGCGGTCGAGAAGACTCGAACTTCCACGGGAGTTACCCCACAGCGACCTCAACGCTGCGCGTCTACCAATTCCGCCACGACCGCATTTTCGTGAGCCGGGCGGATGTAACAAATCCCTGACGCTTGCTCAAGCGGCAAATCGCAGGGAAGCGCGCTTAAATGCCATCACCATCAATATTGCTGGGAAGATGGATGCCGCATTCGTCCTTATCCTTGCCGACCCAACGCCCGTCGCGATAGGAACCGCCTTCAGGAACCCGCTCCGTGCAAGGCATGCAGCCGATGGAAAGGTAGTTATCCTTCACGAGCGGATGGCGCGGCAGCTTGTGCTGATCCAGATAGGCTTCCAGGTCTTCCTGTCCCCATTCCGCGAGCGGATTGACCTTGAAACGTGTGCCGCTGGCCGAGCCTGGCTCGCCGGTGCCGCGGACCTTCTCTTCCTCGATAGCCTCCATTGCAGAACGCGCACTCGTCTGAAAGCGCTTGCGCCCCGTAATCGAGGCGTCAAAGCCCTCAAGCGCACGCTCCAGCGGTAGCACCTTGCGGATGAAGCAGCAGGCATCCGGATCGGCATTCCAAAGCCCGCCATTCGGATCCTTCACTGCAAGATCGCCCGGATGGGGCCCGACAGAACGAATATCCATCAGGCCGAGCCTGTCTTGCAGACGGTCGCGATAACGCAGCGTCTCACCAAAAAGTTTGCCGGTATTGAGGAAGATCACGGGCGTCGCGGGGTCGACCTGCGCCACCATGTGAAGCAGCACAGCGGATTCCGCCCCGAAGGACGAAACCACGGCAATCTTGCCCGGAAATTCGGTCTTGATGACGGATTCGAGGAGCTCGATGCCGCCAAGGCCCGTATTTCTGTCGCGAATACGCTGCAACGCGGGCGACACGACGGTTGCCGCATCCATGACAGCCGCACGATCCGCGCTCATGGCCGCTGTGCCCGGCCGCTTTCTGAGATCGATAGCTGTCATGAAAGCCAGCCTTTCTCTTCGATATAAGCATCGGTTTTTTGGCCGATTTCCGCCAGTTCATGCCCTTCCGACCGCCAGGTCCGGCGCTGGCGCCCGAGTTCATCGAGCCTGCCCGCCCATTCGGGTCCGAAAAGACCTTCGAGATATCGCCGGAGACGCCGCGCGAGCCCCGGCGATTTGCCGCCTGTCGAAACGGTGAACACCAGATCCCCGCGTCGGACGACCGAGGGCACATGGAAATCGCAAAGCGGCTTCATGTCCTCGGTATTCACCAGCGCCCCGGCAGCGCGGGCCTGGCCCGCCAGCGCAACGCTTTCCTGATCGCCAAGCCCCGCCAGGAAGACAATATCGGCGGATTTCAGCGCTTCTTCGGACGGCCGGGCACCCTTGAGCCGCTTGCCCGCCTGCGCCGAAAAAGCCTCGGACGGCGCTGACGAATAAACCTCCAGCCCCGGCGCACCCGCGTCGTCGAGAACAGCCAGCCGCTTTCCAGCCGCCTCGCCCTCGCCGACCAGAATCACCTTGAGGGAACCAAGATCGAGCAGAATCGGAAACATGCGCACCTCCCGGTGCTGTCTGATTTCCCATTAGACATAGCAACTATGCTCTATAATTCAACTATTGTTCGTATAATATTTAGTTTCACATTACAAAAATGCAAAATACAAAAAAGGGCCCGAAAAGGGCCCTTTCCCACAGATTTTCAATGTCCTTGAACTCAGCCTTGCGCTGCACTGGCCTGCGAGGTGGAAAGGACAGAGGTAATGGAAACCGCTACCCGCTCGCCTTGAACGACGATTTCACCGCGCGCGATAGGTACGTTATTGGCGAGTATCCAGATTTCCTCATCCTGCTTGGTGCCAAGCTCGATCACCGCACCACGCCCCATTTTCAGGAGCTGATGAATCGGGAGCGAGGTCTTGCCAAGCACCACGGAGAGTTCGACATAGACGCTGTTGACGGAATTCACGAGCGACCCCAATTGCCCAAAGCACTGATACGTCAGTCAAAATCGCATGCTAGAGTTACTTCATGGTTAAGCCGCTGACGATGACCGAAGAGGCCGCAGAGACGCTGGAATGGCGTATCTCCGATACCCCCGTGCCCTATGATGAAGCCGTGGCCGAAATGGAAAAAAGGGCCGCCGCCATCGCAGACGGAACCGCGCCGGAACTCGTCTGGCTGCTCGAACACCCCCCGCTCTACACGGCGGGCACGAGCGCCGATGCCCGCGATCTCATTGATCCGACACGCTTTCCCGTCTTTCGGACGGGCCGTGGCGGGCAATACACCTATCACGGCCCCGGCCAGCGCGTGGCTTATGTGATGCTGAACCTGAAGCGCCGGAAACCGGATGTGCGGACTTATGTGGAAGACCTGGAACGCTGGCTGATCGCCACGCTGGCCGAGTTCAACGTGACCGGTGAACTGCGCGAAGGCCGCGTGGGCGTCTGGGTCCGCCGCCCCGAGAAGGGAATGACGGCGGAAGACAAGATCGCGGCCATCGGTGTTCGCATCCGGAAATGGGTGACGTTTCATGGCGTTAGCCTGAATGTCGACCCGGATCTCGATCACTTTACGGGCATCGTCCCCTGCGGCATCAGCCAGCACGGCGTGACCAGCCTCGCCGATCTCGGCCTCACCGCGACAATGGCGGATGTCGACCTCGCCCTGAAGCGGACATTTGCCGGGGTCTTCGGCGGCGGCACCTCGTAAATCATCCGTAGACTGACATTATCCGGGGACAAGCCGGATTCGGCCTTTGCGACATGAACTTGCGCGTTCATCCGCACACGCTGCATCAACGACCGTCACACGAACGTCATGAAAACGTCACATAAGGACGACTTATCCTCCCCGTACGGAAGATACAGACATTTCCGCCGGGTAGCCGCACATCCCCCGAACCGGACAAAACCGGGGACAAGACCACGGGGATAAATTCCCGAAAGATCGAAGACCACCCTAGAGCGGTTGCGTGCGGAAGCCGATGTAGAGAAGGCCGATACCGCCCGCGACCGCCGCGAGCCAGACAAGCGCGCCGAGAACCGGGATCGAGATGCCGATCCAGACGAGCCCGGTCGCCAGCACGATGCCGACGATGCGCCCAAGTGTTCCCCGGCCGAACTCGCCGATGCGGCTTGAAATGAAATCCCCGAAAGCGGCAAGCGTGGCAATGAGCCCGAAGACCATGCCGAGCGGCCAGAGCAGCAGCAGCAGGAAGGCGATGGGCAGGCCGACAATGGTGATGGCGGCGAGGAAGACGAGAATGGGCAGGCCGATGAGCCAGAGCAGGCCGAGCCCGATAGCGAGCGGCCACTCATCCGCCAGCCCCTCGCGCATCCGCGTCGTGGTGACGGGAGCGAGAAGCGCGAAGGCAATGGCAAGAACGCCGAAGAAGACCGCGCCCGAAGCGGACATGTGATAGCCAGGTGCGGAAAGACCGGAATTATCTTCCCAGCGCTCCTGCATATGCTCGCGGCGCCATGTCTCGCGCATCTGTGCGGGGGGGGCGGACGGCGCGGGCCGCGCCTGTTCGACGCCGCGCCCCGACGCGAAATCCTCTCCGTTGATCTCGCCCTTCACTTCCGCGCCCTTGTCGATCTGCGCGGCGGAGGGCGAGTAATAGGTGACGTCGCCGTCGATCTCGGCATCCGGCCCAAGCGAGAGGTCGAGGCCATAGAAGGTGACGTCGCCCTTCACCTCGCCATTGATGAGGGCTTCCTGCGCGCGGATCGAAAGGTCGCCGTCGATCTCACCCTCGACGGCAACGCGGCGCGCCGTGATCCAGGCATCGCCCTCGATCTCGGCATCGTCTGTCAGAATGACGATGCGCCCGGCGGCGGTAAGCCCACCCTGCACCTTGCGGTCGAAGGTCAGTTCCTCGGCGGCAGCAAAGACATCGTCCCCGTTCTGCCACTCGACGGCACGGCCCGAAAGCCCCTCCGGCGCGGCCTGCACAAGGGCGGGCGCGAACCCTGCGCCGATGAGCGTCATGAGAGTGAAAATCGCAACCCGGATGCCGCCGCGCATTATCGTTTCCTTCCTGTCTCTGCCCCGGGGGTGACTATAGCGCGGGAGAGGCGCGGGAGACAGGGTTGGAGTCCTTCTTCGGCAGGCGCTTGATCTGCCGCCCCAAACCGCTTTCAGCGGTTTGCCCCTCCCCGAGGGGAGGGTCGGAAGAGACGTCTGCAATACTTCCTAAGCAAACTCCATGATCACGGCGTCGACGGCAAGGCTGTCGCCCGGCTCGGCGTTGATCTTCTCGACCGTGCAGTCGAACTCGGCGCGGAGGATGTTTTCCATCTTCATCGCCTCGACGACGGCAAGCGCCTCGCCCGCCTTCACTTCCTGGCCCTCGGTCACATGGATGACCTTCACGAGGCCCGGCATCGGGCAGAGCAGCATCTTGGAAGTATCGGGCGCGACCTTCTCCGGCATGAGCTGGTTGAGCCTGTGTCCCGTAAGGGTGCGCACGGCCGCATGAGCCGCCGCCCCGCGATAGCGCAGACGGTAGCCCTGCTTCGCCCGCCAGATTTCCACGACCATCGGATCGCCATCGATCTCGCCACGGAAGACGGCCTGACCGGGACGCCACTGGGAGCGCACGAGATGGCTCTCGGTGCGATTACCCGCATCGTCGAGGAAGATGACGCGAAGGCCCCCGCTCGTCTCCTCGGCGCGAACACGGCGCGACCAGTCGTCGACGGCGACAACCCATTCCTCGGGAAGCGTGCGCGGACGGTTTGCAAGCTGGCCGGAAATCTGCACGGCCCGCGCGGCATGAACCTCGTTCATGAAAACGGCAATGGCCGCGAGCTTCATGGCGCGGTCGTCCGACAGCGGCACACCGTGGAACCCGTCCGGGTATTCCTCGGCGATGAAGCCGGTGGTGAGACGGCCTTCACGGAAGCGCGGATGCTCCATGATCGCGTTCACGAAGGGAATGTTGTGCTGGATGCCCTCGATGTGGAACTGGTCCAGCGCATAAGCCATGTGGTCGATGGCCGCGAGCCGGTCCGGCGCATGGGTGCAGAGCTTGGCGATCATCGGGTCGTAGAACATCGAGATCTCGCCGCCCTCGAACACGCCCGTGTCGTTGCGGATGGTCAGGCCGTTCTGCGTGCCCTCTTCCGGCGGCCGGTAACGCACGAGGCGGCCCGTCGACGGCAGGAAGTTGCGATAGGGATCTTCCGCATAGACGCGGCTTTCCATCGCCCAGCCGTTGATCTTCACGTCTTCCTGCTTGATCGCGAGCTTCTCGCCATAGGCGATGCGGATCATCTGCTCCACGAGGTCGATGCCGGTGATCAGCTCTGTCACCGGATGCTCGACCTGGAGGCGCGTATTCATTTCGAGGAAATAGAAATTGCGGTCCTTGTCGACGATGAACTCGACCGTGCCCGCGCTTTCGTAGTTCACGGCTTTCGCCAGCGCGACAGACTGCTCGCCCATCGCCTTGCGGGTTGCCTCGTCAATGAAGGGCGACGGCGCCTCTTCGATGACCTTCTGGTTGCGGCGCTGGACGGAGCATTCGCGCTCCGCCACATAAATCACGTTGCCATGCTTGTCGCCGAGCACCTGGATTTCGATGTGGCGCGGCTGCGTGACGAATTTCTCGATGAAGATGCGGTCGTCGCCAAAGGAGGACTTGGCTTCCGACTTCGAGGAGTTGAAGCCGTCCGCAACTTCCTCTTCCGACCATGCGATACGCATGCCCTTGCCGCCACCGCCGGCAGATGCCTTGATCATGACCGGATAGCCGATCTCGTTGGCAATCTTGATGGCTTCGCTGGTATCCGCGATTTCGCCGAGATAGCCCGGCACCGTGTTGACCTTGGCCTCGTTGGCGAACTTCTTGGACTCGATCTTGTCGCCCATCACCTCGACGGCCTTGATATTCGGGCCGATGAAGGCGATGCCGTTATCGGCGAGCGCCTGCGCGAATTTCGGGTTCTCCGACAGGAAACCGTAACCGGGGTGAACGGCCTCTGCGCCCGTTTCCTTGCAGGCGGCAATGATCTTGTCGATGACGAGATAGGATTCCGCTGCCGCAGGCGGACCGATATGGATGGCTTCGTCCGCCATCTCGACATGCAGCGCATCCTTGTCGGCATCCGAATAGACGGCGACCGTCTTGATGCCCATTTTCTGCGCCGTCTTCATGACGCGGCAGGCGATTTCGCCCCGGTTGGCGATCAGGATTTTCTTGAACATGGGCGCGCCTCAGAGCGGAATGTTGTCGTGCTTCTTCCACGGGTTCTCGAGTTCCTTGTGACGAAGGAGCGCGAGGGCCCGCGAGATACGGGCACGCGTGGAATGCGGCATGATGACTTCGTCTATATAGCCACGTTCGGCCGCGACGAAGGGATTGAGGAAGCGGTCTTCGTAAGCCTTGGTATGAGCCGCGATCTTTTCCGGGTCCTTGATGTCGGCCCGATGGATGATCTCAACGGCACCCTTGGCACCCATCACCGCGATTTCGGCGGTTGGCCAGGCATAGTTCAGGTCGCCGCGAATATGCTTGGAGGCCATGACGTCATAGGCGCCGCCATAGGCCTTGCGCGTGATGATGGTGACCTTCGGCACGGTCGCTTCCGTATAGGCGAAGAGCAGCTTCGCACCATGCTTGATGAGGCCGCCATATTCCTGCGCCGTCCCCGGCAGAAAGCCCGGCACGTCCACGAAGGTGACGATGGGGATGGAAAAGCAGTCGCAGAAGCGCACGAAACGCGCGGCCTTGCGACTGGCATCGCTGTCGAGCACGCCTGCGAGCACCATCGGCTGGTTCGCGACGATGCCGACGGTGCGGCCCTCGACGCGGGCAAAGCCGGTGATGATGTTCTTGGCGAAGCTCTCCTGGATTTCGAAGAAGTCGCTCTCGTCCACGACCTTCAGGATCAGCTCCTTCATGTCGTAGGGCATGTTCGGATTGGCCGGGATCAGCGTGTCGAGCGATTCCTCGATGCGCTGCGGGTCGTCGAAGAAAGGACGCTCGGGCACTTCGTCCTTGTTGGAGAGCGGCAGGAAATCGACAAGGCGGCGGATCTGCGTCATCGCGATCACGTCATTGTCGAAGGCGCCGTCTGCAACCGAGGATTTTGTGGTGTGGATCGAAGCGCCGCCAAGTTCTTCGGAGGTGACGGTTTCGTTCGTCACCGTCTTCACGACATCGGGACCGGTCACGAACATGTAGGAAGTGTCGCGGACCATGAAGATGAAATCGGTCATGGCGGGCGAGTAAACATCGCCGCCCGCGCAGGGGCCCATGATGACGGAAATCTGCGGAATGACGCCGGAGGCCATCACGTTGCGCGTGAAGACCTCGCCATAGCCGCCAAGCGCATCGACGCCTTCCTGAATGCGCGCGCCGCCCGCATCGAAAAGGCCGATGATGGGCGCGCCGGTCTTCAGCGCCATGTCCTGCACCTTCGTCATCTTCCTGGCATGACTGCGCGAGAGCGAGCCGCCGAAGACCGTGAAATCCTTCACGAAGACGAAGACGGGACGGCCATTGATCGTGCCCCAGCCGGTGACGACGCCGTCGCCGGGAATCTTCTGCTCGTCCATGCCGAAGTCGTGGCAGTCATGTTCGACGAACATGTCGAACTCCTCGAAGGAGCCCTCGTCCAGCAGCAGCTCGATGCGCTCGCGCGCCGTGAGCTTGCCCTTGGCGTGTTGCGCGTCGATACGTCTCTGACCGCCGCCGGCTTTCGCCTCCTGCCGCCGCTCTTCAAGCCGACGAAGAATGTCCTTCATGCCGCCCCCTCAATAACCGGACGAGCCACCCTCCCCTGAAGTTCGGGGGGGCGACCGGGAAATACTGGTATGAACGCCGGAATGCGGGGCTGGATTGAAGCGGCCCGCTGGCGCTGTCGCGGTCTCCGCGAAGCGACCTGAATAGCACCGAAATCTCGTTTTTGCCAATGGCTTGGCCGCCATCACCATGGGTAGACCTCAAAGGCTATCGCTGCGCCCGCCAACGCTGCGTCAGGCGGCGGGGCGAGAACGGCCTCAGCCGAGAAGACGGATGAAACGGCCGGTTTCAAGCAGTTCGGAACGCCGCACGGCGAGTCTCGCCGCCTCTTCCTCATCATGGCCGCAAAGTTCCATCTGCCAATGCTCGTCCAGATGGGCGATATCGAAGGCCTCCTCCGGCGCGATCCGTCCCAATGTGACGGCAAGGCCGAGAATGGCGGACCCTGTCAGCGTCACCGCATTGTGGAGGGCGGCGAGGCGGAACGGGTCCAGCGCGCGCAGCGCCTCGCGATAGGCCTCCAGTGAGGCTTCGGGCTGCGCGACATGGACAATGCCGCTGGTGGAGGTGAAGGCGATGCCCTTCTCTGCCGCCCAGGCAAGGAGAGGATCCCAAAGCGCCGCCTGACGCGCGACGAGAACGTCGGGGTGTTCCGCGCGGTAGCACAGAAGATCCGTGCCGGCATAGGTGGCGAGTTCATCGATCACCGCCTCGCGGCGCGGGGCCACAAGGTCGACCGCGGTATTGGCGAGCTTGGTGAGCCACATGGAGCGCGGGTCGATCTCGTCTTTCTGCGCCTCCCATTCGGCTGCGACGGCCTCCGCCAGCGCAAGGACGGGCACGGCAAGCGGACGCTTCGAGGGGGTCTTTACCGCGCGCCCGTCGAGCAGGATTGCATGACCTTCTTCGTGCGGGCCCGCCTCGGCTTTCTTGTAGAACCGTTTCGGCAGCTTGCGCTTCTCGCGACCCGGATGCGAGACCTGCTCATCCAGCGAGCGGTTGCGCGCGAGATCGAAAATCGCCGCGGTGGATTCGTCTTCGTTATTGTCGTTGTCGCTGTTCATCAGTTTCCGAATATGCCTTTACCGATATTCTCAAGCGTGTCGCCGATGCTTCTGGCCGCACCTTCCGCAGCGCCGCCGACCGTGCCCGCAATGCCGGAGGAATCCTTTGCCGCCGCGGCCGCCGCCCCACAATCGCCGCCAGAGGCAATGCTGTCCGAGCCTGCGCTCATCAGCGGCAATAGCGCGCCGATGCCACCCGTGAGCGCCGCGCCGCCGACGGCGGTGGCGACGCCGGTAACGACGCCCGTCCGGTCGAGGCCGGCGGTTGGCGCGGCCAGCGGACCGGAAAGGCGGACGGGGAAAGCGAGACTGACAAGGCTGGCCTTTTTCGGCTTCGGCTTGAAAAGAAGGTCTATTCGCTCGCTCCCGAGATCGACCGTACCGGAACCTGTGGTGATCAGACTGTCCGTTTCGAGCGCAAGCGCGGACGCCTTGCCAACACCGCGCGTAAAATCGAAACGGCTGATCGCGCAGACGAGCTTCGCCGTATCGCCGCTCTCACCCGACGGGATCAGCACCTTCACCAGATCGTCCGAAACGATGGCGAAGGCACGCGAATTGATCGTACCCCTGCCGATAACGAGATTGGTCTGGCCACCGAGCGAAGCGGCGATCGCATGCAGGGACTTGCCCTGACCGTTCAGCTTCGCGCCGAAATCGGCCCGCGCATTCAGCATTGTGGTGAGATCGAGATCGGCGAGAAGTTTGCCGAGATCGAAATTCGCGGCATCCGCATCGATCGAGACGCTGCCCTTCGCCCCATTGGCATTGAGCGCGAGCTTTACCGGCGTGCCGCGATACTTCGCGGTAAGCGGCGCGGCGAGCTTGCCGCCATCGATCTTCACCGGGAGCTTCAGTTCGGTAAGAACCACATTGCCATAGCGCAGTTCGCCCAGTGCAAATGAGAGGTCGGCGTCGAGCGCGGTCAGCCCGTCCAGCGGCAGAGGCTCCTTGCTGAAGAGCGGCCCGCCTTTACCCGAACCGCCTCCTTTCAGGAAAGGCGTAACGTCGAACGCCTCACTTGTGAGCGCGCCGGTCAGACGCGGCTTGCCCGTCATGTCGAGCGCGAGATCGCCACCGACGCTCGTGCCCGCGACGGTGAGCGTCGCATCCCTGAGCGCGGCCTTTTTCGTATCGCCCTCGACATCGGAGGCAAAGGAAACGGGAGAACCGTTCACCTCGCCCTCGATAACGGCGTGGAAGCCGTTGCCCTTCGCCGCAAGCGTCACTTCCACGAAGGCCGCTTCCGACACCTGCCCCGTCTCGCCATCCCGATAGGCGAGATGGAAATCGGAAACATTCAGTTCCGGCACGCTGGCGAGCGACATACCCGCACCGCTTTCCGTTTCCGGCTGCGGCGCGGCATCCCCGAACACCCAGTTACCCCGGCCCTTGCGATCCGTTTCAAGGAAGATATCCGCGCCCTCGATGGTGACGCTGCGCACATCGAGATTGCTCGAGAGGAGCGGCAGTAGCGCAACCTGGAACTCGAGCTTTTCCGCCGTGAGCATTTGCGGCTTCGTGCCCCAGGCGGCATTGGAGAAACTGACATCCTCCGCGACGACCGTCGGCACGAGAGAGAAGCCGATATGCAGTGGGCCTTCAATCTTCAGTACGCGGCCTGTCGCTTGCCCGGCAGCGGCTTCGATCTGCGGGGCGAAACGGCCAAGATCGATCAGGGTCAGCGCATAAAGCGCACCCGCGAACAACAGAACGACTACAAGAACGATACCGAGAAATTTCCTCATGGGTCATGTCCCTCCGGCGGCGGCTCCAGTGGCCCGTTCCCGGCCCGGCCCGGCCATATAGCCTCGACCGCGGGCGCGAGCGCCGCGAAATCCGAGATCACGAGATGCGCACCCGCCGCATCGAGCGCGGCGGGTTCATGATAGCCCCAATCGACGCCAAAGGCATGAGCCTCCGCCGCACGTGCCATCGCCATGTCATAGCTCGTGTCGCCGACAAGGATCGTGTTCGCCGCCTCTGCCCCGGCCTCGCGCATGGCGCGCAACAGCATTTCGGGGTGCGGCTTGGAGGGCGCATCATCCGCCGTCTGCAGCGTCACGAAATAGTCGCGCAACCCGTGAAGCTCAAGGGCGTGGCGAAGACCGCGCTGCGACTTGCCGGTGGCGATGCCCAGCACCGTGTCGTCGCGGGCATGGAGCGCGTCCAGCGCCTCGCGCACACCGGGGAAAAGCGGCTCGGCGAGATCCTTGCGGGCGCGCAATTCATGGAAGGCACCCTTGTAGCTCTCGGTGACGCGGCGGCGGATCGCGAGATCGACATGCGGAACCAGCGTCTCGATCGCCTCATCGAGCGAAAGACCGACAATGGAGAGCACCTTTTCGCGCGGCAGGTTTTCAAGCCCATGCGCGTCGAAGGCATGGTTCATCGCGGCGACGATCATGTGCTGGCTGTCGATCAGCGTACCGTCGCAATCGAAGACGACAAGGCGGAGGGGGGAGGTCATTCTTCCAACCCCGCAAAGGCATCTTTCGCATCGCGCTCGTCGAAGCCGAGGAGTTTCCAGCTCGTCTTCATGTGCGGCGGAAGTTCGGCTTCGAGAAACAGGCGCCCGCCATCGGGATGGGCGATATCAAGCGAGCGAGCGTGCAGGTGCAGCTTGCGCGGAATTTCGCCGCCCGGATGCGCATTGACGCCGCCATACTTGCCGTCGCCCACGATAGGCGTCTCGATGGCCGAAGCGTGAACGCGGATCTGATGCGTGCGGCCCGTGAGCGGCATGAAGGCGACCCAGGCGAGTTTGTGCGCGGCGGTGGCGACGGTCGAGAAATGCGTGGCGGCATCGCGCGCGCCCTCCTCGCCCTTCTTCGCCGCAAAGACGCGCTCGGCGCGCGGCCCGCCCTGCTTGGTAAGGGCGAGATTGATCGTGCCCTGACGCGGGATGGGAACGCCGACGACAAGCGCCCAGTAAATCTTGCGCGCATCCTTCTGCTTGAAGGCCTTTGCAAGCGCGGCCGCCGCCTTCGCGGTGCGCGCCAGAACGAGGACCCCGGAGGTGTCGCGGTCGAGACGGTGAACAAGACGCGGACGCTCCTTCGCCTCGAAGGTGAGCGCGTCGAGCATACCGTCGAGATGGCGCTCGGTCTTGGTGCCGCCCTGCACGGCGAGACCGGCAGGCTTGTTCAGCACAAGGACGGACTTGTCTTTATGGATGACGCAGGCGCGGATTTCCTCCGCATCGGCGGCACTGACCGCACGCTCGGGCTTGGGCGCGGGCTTTGCCGTTTCCTCGCCGAGCGGGGGAATACGAACGACCTGCCCCGCGCCAAGACGCGCATTTGCCTTCACGCGCGCGCCATCGACACGCACCTGCCCCGTGCGCAGGAGCTTTTCGAGGCGGCCATGCGTGAGCATAGGGTAACGCCGCTTGAACCAGCGGTCGAGCCTGACACCGTCTTCTTCTTCCGTGACGCCGATCTGCGAAACTTCACTCATGCGGGAAACATTACCCTTGCGATCCAGAGGCCGAGAAAGAGACCGGCGAGAGCCAGCACGACCGAGCCGCCAATATAAAGCACGGCAAGGCCCGTCTGTCCGCGCTCGATCATGTTGGCCGCGTCGAGCGAGAAGGCGGAGAAGGTCGTGAACCCGCCGAGAATGCCGGTGGTGACGAAGCTGCGCATCTCCGCCGAGGGCTCATATCTGAGCGCGAAGAAGCCGACGGCAAGCCCCATGATGAAGGAACCGATGACGTTGACGCCGAAGGTGCCCCAGGGAAAGTTGATGCCCAAAAGCCGCGCCATTTGCTGATTGAACAGATGACGGCTTGCAGCACCGATGGCACCGCCAATGGCGACCGCGAAAATGCTGTTCATGTCTCCCTCTCGTCCCGCAGCTTGTGCCAATAGGCAAGGCGCTTCGATATCTCACGCTCGAAGCCGCGTTCGACCGGCACGTAGAATTTCTGGCGTCCGACCTCTTCCGGGAAATAGTCCTGGCCGGAAAAGGCCTGCGGCGCGTCATGGTCGTATTCATAGCCCGAGCCATAGCCAAGCTCTTTCATGAGCTTGGTCGGCGCATTCAATATATGTGCGGGCGGAGCAACGGAGCCTGTGTCGCGCGCAGACCGCTTCGCCGCGCCGAAAGCCGCATAGGAGGCATTCGATTTCGGCGCCGTGGCGAGATAGATCGTGGCCTGCGCCAGCGCAAGCTCGCCCTCCGGCGCCCCGAGAAAATCGAACACCTCTTTCGCCGCGAGCGCCTGATGCACGGCTTCGGGGTCCGCGAGGCCGATATCCTCGATGGCGGCGCGCACCAGACGCCGCGCGATATAGAGCGGGTCTTCGCCGCCGACAAGCATGCGCGCGAGCCAGTAGAGCGCGGCATCGCAATCGGACCCCCGGATCGACTTGTGAAGCGCGCTGATGAGGTTGTAGTGCCCTTCCCGCCCCTTGTCGTAAAGCGGCGCGCGGCGCTGCACGGCGGCAACGAGCGCGCCCGTGTCGAAAGGCTCGGCGGGCTTGAGCGCATGAACCTCCTCGGCAAGATTAAGCGCGAAGCGGCCATCGCCATCCGCCATCGCACGGAGCGAGGCGCGCGCATCATCATCGAGCGGCAGCGGCTCTTCGTAAAAGGCTTCCGCACGCGAAAGCAGCTCTTCGAGCGCAGCATCGTCCAGCCTGTTCAGCACCATCACCTGCGCGCGCGAAAGCAGCGCCGCATTGAGCTCGAAGGACGGGTTCTCCGTGGTGGCGCCGACAAGCGTTACCGTGCCGTCCTCCATGACGGGCAGGAAACTGTCCTGCTGGGTGCGGTTGAAACGGTGGATCTCGTCCACGAAAAGCAGCGTGCCCTTGCCCGTGGCGCGGCGGCCGCGCGCCGCCTCGAAAATCTTCTTCAGATCCGCCACGCCGGAAAAGATCGCCGACATGGGCTCGAAGTGAAGCCCGACGCGATCCGCAAGAAGCCGCGCAATGGTCGTCTTGCCGGTGCCGGGCGGTCCCCAGAGAATGATGGAGGAAAGATGCCCCGCCGCGAGCATCCGCCCGAGCGGACCTTTCTCGCCCAGCAGATGATCCTGCCCCACGACCTCTTCGAGTGCCTTCGGGCGCAGCCGGTCCGCCAGGGGGCGCGGGGCTCCCTCATCCATGCCGGCGGCTTCAAAAAGACTGCTCATGAGCGCTGTGTATCATGTTTTGGACGGCTTGCTGAGGCAGCCGCAAGACCGTTTTCAGGGCGTGGCCGCGCCCTGCGGCAAAATGCGAGCGATTGTCACTCACAACGCTATTGCAAACTATTCGCAGAGCTGGCATATTTTCATTCTACCGTCGGGAATGGCGGGAAACAGGCGAAAACCGGGCCAGGAAACAGGCATCAGATGATCGTTTGCGTGTGCAATGCCAAGAATTGCCGGACCGTGCGGGACGTCCTTGCAAACGCGCCGCATGTCGACACGCCCGCTGCCGCCCACCGCGCCATGGGCTGCAAGCCGCAATGCGGCCGCTGCCTCCCCACCCTTGCAAGCATGATCGAGGAAGTGCGGAACGAAACCGCCATTGCCTCCGCCCTCGCCGCCGCGGACTGACGCGCGCCGGATCAGTCGAGAAATACTCTCAAAAGCATTCGCAACCGATTGTTTTTACTGCATTTTTCTGAAATGCGGGTTTGACGCCGCGCGCCTTCGGCCTACTCTCTGTCAAACGAGTCGGCAAAACGAGGTCAAACATGCGCGGCGACGCCAAGGTCATCGAATATCTGAACAAGGCCCTGAAGATGGAGCTGACCGCCATCAACCAGTATTTCCTGCATGCGCGCATGTTCAGGAACTGGGGGCTGAAGCGTCTCGGCGAGGTCGAGTATCATGAATCGATCGACGAGATGAAACATGCCGACAAGCTGATCGAGCGCATCCTCTTCCTTGAGGGCCTGCCCAATCTGCAAGACCTCGACAAGCTGCTGATCGGCGAGACGCCGGTCGAATGCATGGAATGCGACCTGAAACTCGAATATGCGGGCCATGCCTTCTACAAGGAGGCCATCGGCTATTGCGAGCAGGCGCGCGACTATATCAGCCGCGAAATCTTCGAGCGCATCCTGGAGGATGAGGAAGAACATATCGACTTCCTCGAAACGCAGCTCGAACTCGTGAAGACGGTCGGCCTTCAGAACTATCTCCAGTCGCAGATGGGGGAAGAGGAAGGGTCGTAAGACCGCCTTCTTTCTTCTTCCCTACCCTCCGACCGTCGCCGAGAAGACGCGATCGCCGCGCTTCACCGAGAAGGTCCATTGAGGGCGGCGAGCTCTCGTAACCCTTACGAGATCCGACACCTCCTCGATCTTCACGCCTGCGACCTCGATCACGATATCACCGCGCTGGAACTGTATCTGGTCCGCGGTCGAACCGGGCTCGATCTGCGAAATGACCACGCCCTGCCCGCCCATTGTATCGAGGCCGAGCTTGTCGGCAATGGCGGGCGAGAGATTGGCGACGGTTGCCCCGGCGAAGGGATTGCGCCCCTTGATTTGCGTTTCATCCGCAGGCGGAACTTCCGGTGGCGCCACGAGCGCCACTTCCGCCTCACCCGCTCTGCCGTCGCGCAGATAGGAAATTCGCGCCTTGCCGCCAAGCCCCTTGGTCGCGA
This sequence comes from Parvibaculum sp., assembly GCA_002694985.1. Lineage (GTDB taxonomy): Bacteria > Pseudomonadota > Alphaproteobacteria > Parvibaculales > Parvibaculaceae > Parvibaculum. Next base: position 341,310 of record NZNS01000005.1, read on the forward strand.
AACGGTAGCGAACGGCCTGTGGGTCCTCGACCTCGAAACCGTCCACGGCACGAATGACGTCGCCAACCTTCAGGCCCGCCTTCGCCGCCGGGCCACCCTTGTAGATATCGCGAATGAGGCTGCCCCCTGGCCGGTCGAGCCCGAGCGACTGCGCAAGCTCGTTATCGACGGGGTGAAGCGCGGCACCGAACCAGGGCCGCTTCACGCGGCCACCATCGCGCGCGCTGGCGACAACGCTCTCGACCATGTTGGAGGGGATGGCAAAGCCGATGCCGATGCTGCCGCCCGTCTGCGAATAGATGGCGCTGTTGATGCCGATAAGACGGCCATCCATGGTGACGAGCGCGCCGCCGGAATTACCCGGATTGATGGCTGCATCCGTCTGGATGAAGAACTGGTAGTCGGATGCGCCGACATGCGTGCGCGCAAGCGCCGAGACGATACCCGACGTCACCGTTTGCCCGACGCCGAAGGGATTGCCGATGGCGAGCACGATATCGCCGACTTCGACGGCATCGGAATTGCGAAAGGTGAGATAGGGCAGCTTCTGCTTGCCGACATCGATGCGAAGCACGGCAAGATCCGTGCGCTCATCGGCAAGGACAAGCTCCGCCTCGAACTCGCGCCGGTCGGAAAGCGCGACGGTAAACTGCTCACCGCCCTTGATGACATGGAAATTGGTGACGATGAGCCCGGAGGGATCGACGATGACGCCGGACCCGAGCGACTGCTGCACCCGCTCGCGCGGGACACCAAAGCTGAAGCGATTGCCAAAGAACTGCTGGAAGAAGGGATCGTTGAAGAAGGGCGAGCGGGCGCTCTCCTTCACCACACGTTTCGTATAGACATTGACGACGGCAGGCGCGACGCGCTTCACCACCGGCGCATAGGAAAGCTCGACCTGCGCCTGGCTGGACGGCACCTGCCTTAGCGTCTCCGCACGCACGGACCAGGGAAAGAGGGCAAGCACCGCACCGAACAGAACGGCTGCGAGCGCCATTGTGAACGCGCCCGTCCAGGAAGTTCCCGACAACATTTCCACCACCATTGAGCGCGCCCTTGGATAAGGACGGGCAATCGGCCTCAAAAAGCCCCAGCAACCACATGCCGCGGGCAAATTTTGCTGTGGCAGGCGCAACCTGACAAGGCTCAATTGCGCGCACCCACGTTACGTTTCCGTCATGGCCCGTCACAGAGTGCATGAGGGAATGCGCGAGAGAGTGCACAAAGAAAAAGGGCGGCACCCGCGCAGGCACCGCCCTTTGAAACTCTGAAGAAGACGCGCCGATCAGGCGTCTTCCATCTCCTCGGCGGATTGGACCGGACCGGAGTCCTGCCCCTTCGCGCTCTCGTCGCGATCGACAAACTCGATCACGGCCATCGGCGCATTGTCGCCATGACGGAAGCCGGCCTTCAGGACGCGGGTGTAACCGCCCTGACGGTCCTTGTAGCGGGGTCCAAGCACGTCGAAGAGCTTGGCGGCCCAGACCTTGTCCGGCAGCGCCGCATAGGCCTGACGGCGCGCATGCAGGTCGCCCCGCTTGCCCAGCGTAACGAGCTTCTCCACATAGGGGCGAAGCTCCTTCGCCTTCGGCAGCGTCGTGACGATCTGCTCATGCTTGATGAGCGCGACCGCCATGTTGGCGAACATGGCCTTGCGGTGACTTGCGGTCCGGTTGAGCTTGCGGCCTGCCTTTGCGTGGCGCATGGGCCCTTCTCCTCGTTAGCTGCGGCGTCGTCAGGACGCGGCAATAAGTTACTTACTTTGGACGTCGCATTTTCCCGGTCAGCCGAACACCGCCTGACCGGGAAATGCATTAGTACTGATCTTCGTACCGCTTCGCCAGTTCTTCGATGTTCTCCGGCGGCCAGTTCGGAACTTCCATACCGAGATGGAGACCCATCTGGGCGAGGACTTCCTTGATCTCGTTCAGCGACTTGCGCCCGAAGTTCGGAGTGCGGAGCATTTCGCTTTCCGTCTTCTGGATGAGGTCGCCGATATAGACGATGTTGTCGTTCTTGAGGCAGTTGGCCGAACGGACGGAAAGCTCCAGTTCGTCGACCTTCTTGAGCAGCGCCGCGTTGAACTCGAGTTCCGGACGGCTCTCCTCGACCTGCTTCTGCTCGGGCTCTTCGAAGTTCACGAAGGTCTGGAGCTGGTCCTGCAGGATACGCGCGGCATAGGCCACCGCATCTTCCGGCGTCACGGCACCGTTCGTCTCGATCTGCAGCGCGAGCTTGTCATAGTCGAGAACCTGGCCCTCACGGGTGTTTTCGACCTTGTAGGAAACGCGCTTCACCGGGCTGTAGAGGCTGTCGATCGGGATAAGGCCGATCGGCGCATCTTCCGGACGGTTGCGGTCCGAGGCGACATAGCCCTTGCCGAGCGCAACGGTGAATTCCATGCGGATATCGGCGCCCTCGTCGAGGGTGCAGATCACGAGATCGGGGTTCAGCACCTCGATATCGCCACCGGCGGAGATGTCACCCGCCGTCACCACGCCCGGGCCCTTCTTCGAAAGCGACATGCGCTTCGGGCCCTCGGCATGCAGACGCAGCGCGAGGTTCTTGATGTTGAGGATGATGTCCGTCACATCCTCGCGGACGCCCGCGATGGAGGAGAACTCATGCAGCACGCCGTCGATCTGGACGGCGGTCACGGCCGCGCCCTGGAGCGAGGACATCAGCACACGGCGCAGCGCGTTGCCGAGTGTAAGGCCGAAACCGCGCTCGAGCGGCTCGGCGATAACCGTCGCGAAACGCTGCGCGTCATGGCCCGGATTGATTTCGAGCTTGTTCGGTTTGATAAGCTCTTCCCAGTTCTTCTGGATCACGTCGATAACCTCGTGCCGTCGTTTGCGGAGTGCTTGTGACACTCCGGGCGGGAGACATCCGCCACCTGATCTCTTTAACGTCCGCTCCACCATTCAATCGTGCGAGCCCGGACGTGGCCGCACCTCCGCGGAGGTGTCAGCCGGATACCGGTCGTTAGACGCGGCGCCGCTTGGGCGGACGGCAGCCATTGTGCGGGATCGGCGTCACATCGCGAATGGTCGTGACGGTGAACCCCACCGACTGCAGCGCGCGAAGCGCCGATTCACGGCCCGAACCCGGACCGCAAACCTCGACTTCGAGGGTGCGCATGCCGTGTTCCATGGCCTTCTTGCCTGCATCTTCCGCCGCCATCTGCGCGGCGAAGGGCGTCGACTTGCGGCTGCCCTTGAAACCCATCATGCCCGCCGACGACCACGAAATCGCATTGCCCTGCGCGTCCGTGATCGTAATCATGGTGTTGTTGAACGTGGAACTCACATGGGCAACGCCCGACGAGATGTTCTTGCGTTCCTTGCGCTTTACGCGCGTCTTTTCCTTCGCCATCCGTATTCAACCTTCGTGTCAGGCGGGAAACGCGAAACCGCGCCCCGGCTCTCAATGTCCTAAGGGCGTTACTTCTTCTTGCCTGCGATCGCCTTCGCCGGGCCCTTGCGCGTGCGCGCATTGGTGTGGGTGCGCTGGCCGCGAACCGGCAGGCCCTTGCGGTGACGCAGACCGCGATAGCAGCCGAGATCCATCAGCCGCTTGATGTTCATCGCGACGTCGCGGCGCAGATCACCTTCGACGAGATAGTCGCGGTCGATCGTTTCGCGGATCTGGATAACCTCGGCGTCGGTCAGTTCATTGACCCGGCGCTCGGCGGGAACGCCGACAGAACCACAGATTTCACGGGCCTTGGTGTCGCCAATGCCATGGATATAGGTCAGTGCAATAACCACCCGCTTGTTGGTCGGGATATTGACGCCAGCGATACGAGCCACGTGTCTCTCCTAAACTTCGGGAATCGCTTACACGACGCTTGTACGAAAACCCCGGATGGGACCACCCGAAAACCGCGGAAATCCGCCAATTTTCGCCCCATAACCGGACAATTCCATGAAAGCACCGCCGCGAAGGCCGGGATTATAGAATTTACTACTTCCCAGTCAACCGGCTAAGCAAACTCCCCTTTCCTTATTAAAGCCCGAGGGCCGCCTCGATCTGGCGGGTTACCTCATCCATATCCTTCATGCCGTCCACGGTCTTGAGCTTGCCCTTGCCCTTGTAATAGGCGATCAGGGGCGCCGTCTGCTCGTGATAGACCGTCAGGCGCTTCGCAAGCGCCTCCGCATTGTCGTCCGCCCGGGCACCGCCAGCCGTTTCGGAGGCGCGCGTCTCGATGCGGTTCAGAAGAATGCTGTCATCAACCGCGAGCTCGACGACGGCATCGAGTTCCGTTCCTTTGCCCTTCAGCATCTCGTCCAGCGCCTCGGCCTGGGCGACATTCCGGGGGAAGCCGTCCAGGATGTAGCCCTTGGCGACATCCGGCTGCTCGATGCGATCGGAGATAATTCCCACGACCACCTCGTTCGGAACGAGCTCACCACGCGCCATGATGCCTTCGGCGACCTTGCCAACTTCGGTTCCAGCCGCGACAGCGGCGCGCAACATGTCGCCCGTCGAAAGCTGGATGAAGCCGTATTTGTCCTCCAGACGCTTGGCCTGAGTGCCCTTGCCTGCGCCGGGCGGTCCGAGAAGTATCAGTTTCATCGTTTGGCCCCGCGTAGCTTCGATTTCTTGATCAGCCCTTCATACTGGTGCGCAAGCAGATGGCTCTGCACCTGCGACACCGTATCCATCGTCACGCTCACCACGATGAGGAGCGAAGTGCCGCCGAAATAGAAGGGCACGCTGTATTGCGAGATGAGGATCTCCGGCAGCAGGCAAACAATGGTGAGATAGAGAGCGCCGACGACCGTCAGCCGGGTCAGCACATAATCGATATGTTCGGCAGTCCTCTGGCCCGGACGGATACCCGGAATGAAGCCGCCATACTTCTTCAGATTGTCGGCCGTGTCCTGCGGATTGAAGACGATGGCCGTGTAGAAGAAGGCAAAGAAAATGATGCCCGCAGCATAGAACGCCATATAAAGCGGCTGACCATGGCCGAGCAGCGCCGTGACGGTGTTGAGCCAGTCCGGCCCCTGCCCCGACGTGAAATTCGCAATCGTGATCGGCAGCAACAGAAGCGACGAGGCAAAGATCGGCGGAATGACGCCAGCCGTGTTCAGCTTCAGCGGCAGATGCGAGCTGTCCCCGCCATAGAGCTTGTTACCAACCTGGCGCTTGGGATATTGCACGAGAAGACGGCGCTGGGCGCGCTCCACGAACACGATCCCCATGATCACCGCAATGACCATGACGCCAAGGAAGAGAATGACGCCGGTCGAGATAGCGCCCTGACGACCAAGTTCGAGCGTGCCGGCAAGCGCGCGCGGCAGCTCCGCGACAATGCCCGAAAAGATGATCAGCGAAATACCGTTACCGACGCCGCGCGACGTGATCTGCTCGCCGAGCCACATCAGGAAGACGGTGCCGCCAACCAGCGTGATGACAGTGGTGGCGCGGAAGAAAATGCCCGGATCAAGGACGACATTGCCCGCCCCTTCAAGACCGACGGCAATGCCATAAGCCTGCAGCGTCGCAAGAACCACCGTACCGTAGCGCGTATACTGGTTGATCTGCTTGCGGCCCTGCTCGCCTTCCTTCTTGAGCTGGGCAAGATGGGGCGAAACGCTCGTCATCAGCTGGATGATGATCGAAGCCGAGATGTAAGGCATGATCGCAAGCGCGAAAATCGCCATGCGGCCGACAGCGCCACCCGCGAACATGTCGAAGACGCCGAGAATGCCCGACTGCTGCTGCTGGAAGACCTGCGCGAGAGCCGCGGGGTCGATCCCCGGCAGCGGGATATAGGTACCCAGGCGATAGACGAGAAGCGCCCCCAGAGTGAACCAGATGCGATTCTTCAGCTCCGTTGCCTTGGAAAAGGCAGAGAAGTTGAGGTTCGCCGCAAGCTGTTCAGCCGCTGATGCCATTCATCTCACCTTGAGCGCGCAGGGGATAAGTCCCGTGACGAAGATTACTCGGCCGCGGCCTTCGCCTTCGGCTCGACCACAGTCACGGTACCACCGGCTTTTTCGACAGCTTCCTTCGCGCCGGCAGAGCACCCAGCGACGACGAAGTCGAGCTTCGTCTTGAGTTCGCCCTGACCGAGAAGACGCACACCATCCTTCGCGCGGCGAATGACGCCGGCCGCGATGAGGGCTGCCGTATCGACCTTCGCGCTCTTGTCGAGCTTACCCGCGTCGATCGCCGTCTGGACGCGACCGATGTTCACGGTGTTGTAGTCGAGACGGAACGGGTTCTTGAAGCCACGCTTCGGCAGGCGCATGTGGATCGGCATCTGGCCGCCTTCATACCCCTTGATCGCGACGCCGCTACGCGACTTCTGACCCTTGACGCCACGGCCACCGGTCTTGCCCTTGCCGGAGCCGATACCGCGTCCAACGCGGATGCGCGACTTGCGTGCGCCTTCGTTATCCCGGATTTCGTTCAGTTTCATAACTTTGCCTCGCGAGCCTGATGCTCAGTCGATAATGGGGTTCAGGCCTCGTCCACGACGCGGACGAGGTGAGCCACCTTGTTGATCATGCCGCGCACGGCGGGCGTGTCCTCCAAGGTGCGCGTACGGCGCATCTTGTTCAGGCCAAGCCCGACCAGCGTCTGCCGCTGCGACGGCTCACGCCGCAGGGGGCTGGCGATCTGCTGCACGGTCACCGTCTTGCTGCCGGACTTTTTCGCTGACATCGCTCGTTCCTCTCGCCTTAATCGAGGCCGGCCTCGGCAGCGGCGTCCGAACGGCGGCCAACGATCTCGCTGACTTTCTTGCCCCGGCGCGCCGCGACCATGCGCGGGCTCTGCTCATTCTTAAGCGCGTCGAAAGTCGCGCGCACCATGTTGTAGGGGTTCGACGAACCAAGCGACTTCGCAACCACGTCCTGAACGCCGAGCGTCTCGAACACGGCGCGCATCGGACCGCCGGCGATGACGCCGGTGCCAGGAGGCGCAGCGCGGAGCACGACGCGGCCCGCACCGTGGCGGCCGTCGACGTCGTGATGCAGCGTGCGGCCTTCGCGCAGCGGCACCCGGATCATCGCACGCTTGGCGGCTTCCGTCGCCTTGCGGATCGCTTCCGGCACTTCACGTGCCTTGCCATGACCGAAGCCGACGCGCCCCTTCTGATCGCCCACGACCACGAGTGCAGCGAAGCCGAAGCGGCGACCGCCCTTCACGACCTTGGCAACGCGATTGATGTGAACCAGCTTGTCCACAAATTCGCTATCGCGCTCTTCCCGGTCTCTGTTGTCTTTACGTGCCACAGCAAAAATCCTTTAGAAGTTGAGACCGCCTTCGCGGGCGCCGTCGGCGAGCGCTTTGATGCGCCCATGATAGATGTAACCGCCACGATCGAAGACGACATCGGTGATGCCTGCTTCCTTCGCACGCTCGGCGAGGAGCTTGCCCACCTGTGCTGCGGCTTCCGTGTTGGCGCCGGTCTTCGACTTGAGCGGCTCTTCGAGCGAAGAGGCCGCCGCGACGGTGACGCCGCGTGAATCGTCGATCACCTGCGCATAGATGTGCTTGGATGACCGGAAGACCGACAGACGCGGGCGAACCGTCGACGCACGGGCGAGCTTTGCGCGTGTGCGCTGCGCCCGGCGATTGGAGAGTGACTTCGTGTTGCTCATGACCTGCATCCGCTCACTTCTTCTTGCCTTCCTTGCGGAAGATATATTCGCCGGCGTATTTCACGCCCTTGCCCTTGTAGGGCTCGGGAGCGCGATAGCCGCGAATTTCGGCGGCGACCTGCCCGACTTTCTGCTTGTCGATGCCGCTGACAACGACTTCGGTCGGCTTCGTGCACTTGATATCAATGCCTTCCGGGATCGGATAGAGCACTTCGTGGCTGAAACCAAGGTTCAGCTGCAGGTTCTTGCCCTGGATGGCCGCACGATAGCCGACGCCGTTGATTTCAAGCGTCTTCGAAAAACCTTCCGTAACACCGTCCACGAGGTTCTTCACCAGCGTACGGCTGAGGCCCCACATCGCGCGAGCGCGCTGCGTGTCCTCACGCGGGGCAACCGTCAGTCCGGCTTCGCCCTGCTCCACCGTGACATCGTCAACCAGCGTAAGCTTGAGCTCGCCCTTCGGGCCCTTCACGGCAACATCCTGGCCGCTCAGCGTCACCGTTACCCCTTTAGGGACTTCGATGGGGTACTTACCAATTCGCGACATGGTCTCTGTTTCCTGTCGTCAGTATCTCGTTGCCGTCCCGTCTTTAGAAGACGCGACAGAGCACCTCGCCACCCACATTCTGTTCCTTCGCCGCCGCATCGGACATGATGCCCTTCGGCGTCGAGAGGATCGAAATGCCGAGGCCATTGTGAACCGTGGGCATCGTCTTGACGGACGAATAAACCCGGCGGCCCGGCGTCGACACGCGCTCGATCATCTGAATGACGGGTGTGCCTTCGTTATACTTCAATTCAATCTCGAAATCGCTCTTTCCGCCCGGGTATTCGACACGCGAATATCCCCGGATGAAGCCTTCGTCGGCGAGCACGTCCAGCACCCAGCCACGCAGCTTCGAGGCAGGCGTCACCACCTTGCTTTTGCCGCGAAGCTGAGCATTGCGGATGCGCGTGAGCATATCGCCAAGAGGATCGGTCATCGTCATTCGCGTCTCTCCTACCAGCTCGACTTCACCATGCCGGGAATCTGACCTTTGGACGCGAGGTCCCGAAGGGCGATACGCGACATGCGCAGCTTGCGGTAATAAGCCTTGCTACGACCGGTAATCTCGCAGCGATTGTGAATACGGGTCTTCGACGAATTCCGCGGCAGCTCTGCGAGCTTCAGCTGCGCCTGAAAGCGCTCTTCCATCGAGAGCGACTCGTCCTTCGTGGCAGCCTTGAGCTTGGCACGCTTCTCGGCGTACTTCGCCACCAGCTTCCGTCGCTTCAGGTCCCGATTAATGGCGCTCTTCTTAGCCATCTTAACCTCCGTGCGTCCGCGTCGTGCGGACCGCTGAAAAAATCACTTCGTGAAGGGGAAGTTGAACCGGCGAAGCAGCTCGCGCGCCTCGTCGTCCGTCTTCGCCGTCGTGCAGACGATGATGTCCATGCCCCAGACCTGGTCGACCTTGTCGTAGTCGATTTCCGGGAACACGATGTGTTCCTTGAGACCCATGGCAAAATTGCCGCGACCGTCGAAACTCTTCGCATTGAGCCCGCGGAAATCTCGAACGCGCGGCAGTGCGACCGTGATCAGCCGGTCGAGAAACTCGTACATCCGGTCCTGCCGCAACGTGACCTTCACACCGACCGGCATGCCTTCACGCAGCTTGAACGTCGCAATCGAGCTCTTCGCCTTGGTGACAACCGGCTTCTGACCGGAAATCGCCTGCAGATCCTCGAAAGCACTCTTGATCTTCTTGGAGTCGGCAACAGCCTCGCCAACGCCCATGTTGATCACGATCTTGTCGAGCCGCGGTACCTGAAGCAGGTTTTTGTAGCCGAACTTCTCGGTGAGCTCGGGCCGTACCTGCGCGAGGTACTGCTCCTTCATCCGTGGCGTGTATTGAGCTTCAGCCATCGATCATCTCTCCCGACGCCCTGGCAACACGAACCTTGCGGCCATCGTCCAGCGTCTTGAATCCAACTCGCGTCGGCTTGCCGGTCTTCGGATCCTGGATCGCGAGATTCGACAGGTGCACCTTCGCTTCGCGGGTGGAGATACCGCCCGCCGCTGTCTGCGAGGGCTTCTCGTGCCGCTTCACCATATTGACGCCCTGAACGAGCGCCTTGCTCTCTTTCGGGAAGACAGCGACCACATCGCCCTTCTTGCCCTTGTCCTTACCGGCCAAAACGACGACCTTGTCGCCCTTTTTTATCTTCGCAGCCATCACAGCACCTCCGGCGCAAGCGATACGATCTTCATGTGGTTCTTAGCGCGAAGTTCGCGGGTCACCGGGCCGAAGATACGTGTACCGATCGGCTCGCCCTGATTGTTGATCAGAACCGCCGCGTTGCGGTCGAAGCGGATGACACTGCCATCGGCGCGGCGGATATCCTTCGCCGTGCGAACGACGACCGCCTTCATGACGTCGCCCTTCTTCACCTTGCCGCGCGGGATCGCTTCCTTGATGCTGACGACAATAATGTCGCCGACGGAAGCGTACTTCCGCTTGGAGCCACCGAGAACCTTGATGCACATCACACGACGCGCACCCGAGTTATCGGCTACCTCCAGGTTGGTCTCTTGCTGGATCATGACTTCATCCGCCTTGCTCGAACCGGTTCCTTAATCCGAAAGGGATCAGGCCTCGTCCGTAAAAACTTCCCACTGCTTCAGCTTCGAGATCGGTGCGCACTCACGAATCTTGACGATATCGCCAACCTTCGCGCTCCGGTTCTCGTCATGCGCGTGATACTTCTTCGACCGGCGCACAATCTTCTTGAGCAGCGGATCCTTGAAGCGGCGCTCGACGTTCACGACCACCGTCTTTTCGTTCTTGTCGCTGACCACGACACCCTGAAGGATTCTCTTCGGCATTTTAGTGTCCTCAGCCCTTGTTCGCTTCGGCGGTGCGCTGGCGCTGGATCGTCTTGACCCGCGCAATATCGCGACGCACCTGGCGCATCTGGTGAACCTTCTCGAGTTGGCCGCTCGCGCCCTGAAAACGCAGGTTGAACTGCGTCTTCTTGAGCTTCAGCAGCTCGTCCTGGAGCTGATCCGGCGTCATGTCTCGTACTTCGTTGGCCTTCATGGCCTTACCCTTTCATTCGTCCGCCAGAAGAAGGCGGGTCTTGATCCTCAGGCGTGCTCGCCGGGACGCGAAACAAAACGCGTCTTGATCGGAAGCTTTGCCGCACCAAGCCGCAGCGCCTCTTCGGCGATGGCATGCGGAACGCCGTCAATCTCGAACATGATGCGGCCGGGCTTCACGCGCGCCGCCCAGTATTCCGGTGCGCCCTTGCCCTTACCCATGCGGACTTCGGTCGGCTTCGAGGAAACCGGCACATCCGGGAATACCCGGATCCACACGCGCCCCGCACGCTTCATGTGACGGGTGATCGCGCGGCGCGCCGCCTCGATCTGCCGGGCCGTAATACGGGCCGGCTCCTGCGCCTTGAGGCCGAAAGCCCCAAAGTCGAGATTCATTCCGCCCTTGGCCTTGCCATGGATACGGCCCTTGTGAGCCTTGCGGAACTTAGTGCGCTTCGGTTGCAACATTGTCGAAACTCTCTTCGCTCAATTCTCTGCCGTTCAGCCGCGGTCTTCGCGACGCTGACGGCCACCGCCGCCTTCACCGCCGCCTTCCAGCGCACGGCGCTCGGAAGCCATCGGATCGTGCTCGAGGATCTCGCCCTTGTAGATCCACACCTTCACGCCGCAAGTGCCATAGGCGGTCTTCGCCGTGGCTACGCCGTAGTCGATATCGGCGCGAAGCGTGTGCAGCGGCACCCGGCCCTCCCGATACCATTCCGTGCGCGCGATTTCGGCACCGCCGAGACGGCCCGCGCAGTTGATGCGGATACCGCCAGCACCCAGACGCATGGCCGACTGCACTGCCCGCTTCATCGCCCGGCGGAATGCCACACGACGCTCAAGCTGCTGCGCGATATTCTCGGCGACAAGCGTCGCGTCGATTTCGGGCTTGCGCACTTCGACGATGTTCAGATGAACTTCCGAAGAGGTGATCTTGCCGATATCGCGGCGCAGCTTTTCGATGTCCGCACCCTTCTTGCCGATAACCACGCCCGGGCGGGCCGTGTGGATCGTAACGCGGCACTTCTTGTGCGGACGTTCGATCACGATCTTGGAAACACCCGCCTGCTTCAGCTGCTCGGAGAGCAGTTCGCGGATCTTGATGTCCTCGTGAAGGAGCTGACCGTATTCATGACGGCCCGCGAACCAGCGCGAATCCCAAGTGCGGTTGATGCCGAGCCGCAGACCGATCGGATTTACCTTGTGACCCATCAGGCTTGCTCCTCGACTTGCCGCACAACGATGGTGATCTGGCTGAAGGGCTTCTGGATACGGCCAACGCGACCGCGAGCCCGCGCATGCCAGCGCTTCATGACCAGGTTCTTGCCCACATAGGCCTCTGCGACGACGAGTTCGTCGACATCGAGGTCGTGGTTGTTCTCTGCATTCGCGATGGCGCTCTGAAGAACCTTCTTCACATCGTCCGCGATCCGCTTGCGCGAGAAAGTCAGATCGGCAATCGCCGTATCGACCTTCTTGCCGCGAATGAGCTGCGCGACGAGGTTGAGCTTCTGCGGGCTCACCCGGAGCATCCGGCCGACGGCCTGCGCCTCGTTATCGGGCAGGCGACGCTTTGTAGCAGCTTTGCCCATGATTTAGCCCTTCTTCGCTTTCTTGTCGGCGGTGTGACCGTAGTAGGTCCGCGTCGGCGAGAACTCGCCCAACTTGTGGCCCACCATGTCTTCGGTCACGAGCACCGGAACATGCTTCTTGCCATTGTGGACACCGAACGTCAGGCCCACGAACTGCGGCAGGATCGTGGAGCGACGGCTCCACGTCTTGATGACTTCTTTACGGGCCGCCGAGCGCGACGCATCCGCCTTCTTCAGAAGGTAGCCGTCCACGAAGGGACCCTTTTTGAGAGAACGTGCCATATCGAGCTCCCTTAACCCTTCTTCTTCTTCTGGTGACGGCTACGGACGATGTACTTGTCGGTTGCCTTGTTGGCGCGTGTTTTCTTGCCCTTGGTCGGCTTGCCCCACGGGGTGACCGGGTGGCGGCCGCCCGAGGTGCGGCCTTCACCGCCACCATGCGGATGGTCGACAGGGTTCATCACGACGCCGCGAACATGCGGACGTTTGCCGAGCCAGCGATTACGGCCGGCCTTGGCGATGGTAATATTCGAGTGGTCGGGGTTCGACACGGCGCCGATTGTCGCCATGCAGCTCCCCGGAACCATGCGCTGCTCGCCGGACGAGAGACGAAGAAGCGCATAACCTTGATCGCGACCGACGAGCTGCACATAGGCACCCGCGGACCGTGCGATCTGACCGCCCTTACCCGGCTTCATCTCGACATTGTGCACGATCGTACCGACCGGAATATTCGCAAGCGGCATCGCATTGCCAGGCTTCACGTCCACACGGTCGCCCGAGACAACCTTGTCGCCAGCGGCAAGACGCTGCGGCGCCAGGATGTAGGACAGCTCGCCGTCCTCATATTTGATGAGGGCGATGAATGCCGTGCGGTTCGGATCGTATTCGAGACGCTCGACCGTGGCGGACATATCCGCCTTGGAGCGCTTGAAGTCGATCATGCGATAGCTGCGCTTGTGACCGCCGCCCCGGAACCGGACCGTGATACGGCCATGATTGTTTCGGCCGCCGGACTTCGACAGTCCTTCGGTCAGGCTCTTGACCGGCTTGCCTTTGTAAAGGCCCGAGCGGTCGACGAGCACAAGGCCGCGCTGTGCGGGACTTGTCGGTTTGTACTTTTTCAGTGCCATCGTTCCAGGCTTCTCACTTTGCAGGCTTCAGAAAGCCCCACTTGAAGTCCAGGACTTAAAGTCCAGTCGTCACGTCGATCGAATGGCCCTCTTCGAGGGTCACGATCGCCTTCTTGAAATCGCTTTGCCGCCCCGCGATACCGCGAAACCGCTTGGTCTTGCCCTTCCGGTTCAGCGTATTGACCGCCTTCACCTTTACTTCGAAGAGCTTCTCGATCGCTTCCTTGACCTGCGGCTTCGTTGCATCCGCCGCCACCTTGAAGATGACCTGGTTCGCTTCCGAAGCCATGGTCGCCTTTTCGGTAATCACGGGCGACACGATGATGTCGTAATAACGCTCGTTCATTTGAAGCGAGCCTCCAGGCTCTCAAGAGCGGCCTTGGTAAGCACAAGCTTCTCATGCCGCAGAATGTCGTACACGTTGATGCCCTGCACCGGCAGCACATCCACCTTCGGCAGATTACGCGCCGCCAGAGCGAAATTCTGGTCGAGCTCCGCGCCGTCGATAACCAGTGCCGAAGTAAGACCCAGCTTCGCGAAGGCTTCCTTGGCAACCTTCGTCTTCGGCTCGGCGAACTTCGCCTCGTCGAGAACGATCAGATTGTCGCTCTTCGCCTTCGACGAGAGAGCGTGCCGCAGCGCGAGCGCGCGAACCTTCTTCGGCAGATCGAAGGCATGGCTGCGAACAACCGGACCGAAAGCCTTGCCGCCGCCGCGGAACTGCGGCGCCTTGCGATCGCCGTGACGGGCGCCGCCGGAACCCTTCTGCTTCACGAACTTTTTGCCCGTAAGCGAAATCTCGGAGCGCCCCTTGGTCTTGTGCGTACCGGCCTGACGTTTCGCAAGCTGCCAGGCAACCATCCGATGAAGGATGTCCTGACGCGGCTCAAGCGCGAAGACTTCATCCGTCAGATCGACGGTTCCGGCCTTCTTGGCTTCAAGCGTTTGAACGTCGATCTTCATCACGCACCTTCCTTCGGAGCTTCGGCTTCTTCAGCAGGCCCCTCGGCGGGCGCAGCCTCGACCGGAGCGGCAGCAGCTTCGCCATTGCGGCGGAACGCGCCGGGCGTCGGAACGCTGTCCGGCAGTGCGGTCTTCACGGCGTCGCGCACGAGCACCCAGCCGCCCTTGGAACCCGGCACCGCACCCTTCACCATGATCAGGCCCTTTTCGACGTCCGTGCGGACGACTTCCAGGTTCTGTGTGGTGACGCGCGAGGCACCCATGTGACCGGCCATCTTCTTGCCTTTGAAGACCTTGCCCGGATCCTGATTCTGACCCGTCGAGCCGTGGCTTCGATGGCTGATCGAAACGCCGTGCGATGCGCGAAGACCACCGAAGTTGTGGCGCTTCATGACACCGGCAAAACCCTTACCGATCGATGTGCCCGAGACGTCGACATGCTGGCCAGCCACGAAATGGTCCGCCGTTATCTCGACACCTACATCAAGCAGGTTGTCCGCGCTTACGCGGAACTCGGCAAGTTCAAGCTTCGGCTCCACCGACGCACGCGCGAACTGACCACGCTGGGCGTTCGGCACGTTCTTCGCCTTGGCGCGGCCTGCGCCAAGCTGAACCGCCGTATAGCCGTTCTTCTCATCCGTGCGCTGACTGACAACCTGACAGTTATCGAGCTTCAGCACCGTGACAGGTACGTGACGACCGTCTTCCATGAAGAGACGGGTCATACCGACCTTTTTGACAATCACTCCGGAACGCATGGGTCCCATTCCTCGTTTTGATCGACGATCAGGCTTAGAGCTTGATCTCGACATCCACACCCGCAGCGAGATCGAGCTTCATCAGCGCGTCCACCGTCTGGGGAGTGGGGTCTACGATGTCGAGCACACGCTTGTGTGTCCGAATTTCAAACTGCTCGCGGCTCTTCTTGTCGACATGCGGGCCACGCAGCACGGTAAACTTCTCAAGCCGGGTCGGAAGCGGGATCGGACCGAGCACCTGAGCACCCGTTCGCTTCGCCGTGTTCACGATCTCGCGGGTCGAAACATCGAGCACACGGTGATCGAAGCCTTTCAACCGGATGCGAATTTTCTGCCTTTGCATTTTCGTTCCTCAGCCTATCGGCCTTGCGCTTTCGCGGCTTTCAAAGTCGGGGCGCAGAAGCTCCGCGCCCCGAACACTTGATTACTTCAACACCTTCGAGACGACGCCGGCGCCGACGGTACGGCCACCTTCACGGATGGCGAAGCGCAGCTTCTCTTCCATCGCGATCGGCGCGATCAG